>NZ_CP172312.1:0-2400000 GCF_047946665.1 Allohahella sp. A8 | reverse complement strand
TGCCATGGCATCGGCACCAGCCAGTATTGCGGCTGACGCTGGTTCAGACATGCCGGAGCTGATGAGCCTCGACCTGTCCACCGATACCCGAGCTGAATTGGCTTATGATGGTCCAGCAGCGGCGTCTGATAGTCCAGACACACCACCACCGTCCGATGTGGAGCTTGAGGCAAATCGCCAGCTTGAGGCGCGCAATGCAGAGGCTTTTGCCCGTTTGCAGACTTTGCGGCTGATGAAGCGTGTGGCCAGAGAGCCTGGCGTGGTGTATGCCGAACCGAACTATTACGTTGCGCCCAGTGCCGTGCCCAATGACCCGTTATGGGACAGGCAGTGGAATTTCTCCATGATCCGCCTGCCTCAGGCTTGGGATATCACCACCGGGCTTCCACCTGCCGCCCCAGTCACCGTAGCGGTCATCGATACAGGCATCATTGCGCAACATGAAGATCTGGCTGGTCAGCTGATTGATGGTTATGACTTTATCAGCAGCGCAGAGCAGGCTGGCGATGGTGATGGCGTAGATCCGAATCCCAACGAGGAGCTCAACGCCAGTACCGGTTTTACCTCAATCTTTCATGGCACTCATGTGGCCGGAACGATAGCTGCCAAGTCCAATAATGGCATTGGTGTGTCCGGGGTCACGTGGGGTGCGAGAGTGATGCCTTTGCGCACGCTTACTGAGCGCGGTGAAACCTATGACATCGTTCAGGCTATTCGCTACGCCAGTGGGCTGTCCAACGTGTCCGGGCGAGTGCCTTCGCGACGTGCCGACGTCGTCAATATGAGCTTTGGCGGTCCCAGTTATGCCCAGGCTGTTGCTGATGCCATTGCAGAAGGTTCGGCAGCGGGCGTCATTTTTGTCGCGGCGGCCGGTAATGAGCGCAATGATGCTGACTTCTTTCCTGCGGCCTATCCGAAGGTCATCGCAGTCAGTGCCATTGATGCCGGCAACCGACGTGCACCCTATTCATCTTATGGCAGCTATGTCGATGTTACGGCGCCAGGCGGTGATCTTGCTCGCGATGACACCGGCGATGCACGTCCTGACGGTGTGTTCAGCACCTCATCAGAAGGGGCTGGCCAGTCGCAGTCTGTCTATCTGCCGTTACACGGTACCTCAATGGCTGCGCCACATGTCTCAGGTGTAATTGCGCTGATGAAGGGTCTGTACCCAGTGCTTGATCATGACGGTTTGATGAGTTTGATCCGGAGCGGTCTGATCACCGATGCGATTACTGACAGTGAGTTCGGCGCTGGTCCGGTCCAGGGTACTACAGTGAGCTTCGGCTACGGCCGCATCAATGCGCTGAAAGCGGTGCAGGCTGCTTCACGATTGGCCGCAGGCACTGATTCCATTCCGCTGCCCCCGGCATTGACTGCGACGCCCAGTTTCGTAAGTCTTGGCCTGCGTGACAGTCGCAAGTTCACGCTCAAGAACGAAGGTGGCGGTAATCTCATACTGAGTGATCTGTACGCAGACAAGACCTGGCTGCAGGTGAGATCGGTCAATGGCGGCCTGTTCGGCGAGTATGAAGTCGTGGTTGATCGTTCTTCGCTGGGTGACGGTGTACATGGCTCTATCATCAACTTCACGCTGTATGACGAAGTGCTCGGTAGCTTCCATGAGCTGCAGGTTCCGGTATCGGTGAGAGTTGGTGCCCAGAGTGTTGCCGGCGTCTTGACCAGTGTCACTGTTTCACTGGCAGATTCCCGCACGCAACAGGTGGTAAGAACCAAGCGGATTGGCGGAGATGGCAACTCGTCCGCGACCTACGAGTTCAAGGATGTGCCGAACGGTACGTACACACTGTCCGTCAGCTCCGATATCGACTTCAATGGCGAAAGCTGCAGTATAGGCGAAGTGTGTGGCGCCTATCCGGTACTCGGCGATGCGCAGATCATCGTGGTGGCCAACGAGTCGAAGCGAAATCTCGACCTTGTGACGAAGCTGCGAACGGGCGTTACTGCTGCCGAGTAAGCTGTGCCCCGACCTTGAGCTGTTGCCGCGTGTCGAGTCTGGCGCTTCGCCGGATCTCGGCATTGTGGTAGCGTCTGACTTCATCAGGCGTTGCCGGCTCGACGTCAGCGACTTCGACGGGATGCCGGTCTTCGTCCAGAGCGACAAAAGTGAAATAGGCTGAGACGATATGACGTTCATCACCGGTATAGCTGTTTTCGGCCATGACCTTGATGCCGATCTCCATTGAGGTCTTGAATACCCTGTTGGCTGCAGCCTTGAATATCAAGGTGTCGCCATCTTTGGCCGGTGCCCTGAAGTGCATGGAATCGACCGATGCTGTCACGCAGGGAAATCCGCTGTGGCGTTCGGCTACAACCAGCGCAAGCCGATCACAGGTCGCCATGACCAGGCCGCCGAAGACGGAATAGTGAGCGTTCAGGTCACTCGGAAAGACCTTGTAAACATGGCCCTCTATTGATGAGGCGCTCACGCCTTTCTTCTGTTCGATCATCTTCCACTCCAGTATGGTCTGCAGCACTTTCGGCTGCTGCTTTCAGCGGCAGTCTACTGTATAAAGTCACACATGAAATCAGTAGATCTTCTGCAACAGCTTATCATGCAACTCACTGCGCCTCTCGCCGCGATACCTGCTATCGCAGTCGCTGCCGGCGCCGCAATCCTTGCCGGCTTCCTCGTGTACATGCATGGCCGTCGGCAGCGGCGCGCATTGCACGCCGAACACGTGGCGCAGCAGACCGAGCAGGCCGCTGCCTTGACGGAAGTCAGGCAGGCGCTCGCGGTGAAGTCTCAGGCGCTGGCGGACCTTGAATGGCAGCATCGCGAACTTGAAAAAAGTCAGCGATATCAACTCGAGCAGGGGCAGAAGCGGGAGCAACAGAGCGCAGTGCTCTGTCGGGAGCTCGAGACCAAGCTGGAAGCCGTTACCCGCAGACGTGAAGAGGATCTCGCCGAACGCGATCGGCGCCACGCCGAGCAGCTGGCCCTGCTCGAGCAAAGTCGGGAGCGGCTGACGCGCGATTTCGAAAATCTTGCCAATAGAATATTCGAAGAGAAAACGCAGCAGTTTTCAAAGGTCAGCAGTGAGTCGATCGATGCACTGCTCAAGCCATTCAGGGAGCAGATTCACAGCTTCGAGAAGCGTGTGAATGATGTGCATGATGCTTCGATTACCAAGCATTCTGCGCTGCAGGCCGAAATCGGTAAAATTGTCGAACTCGGCGCTCGTATGGGTGAAGATGCACTCAATCTCACGAATGCGCTTAAGGGCAACAAGAAGATTCAAGGGGACTGGGGCGAGCTGCAACTGGAATTTTTGCTGCAGGATGCTGGGCTGCGGAAGGGCATAGAATACGACTGCCAGACCTCGCTGAAGAACGAAGAGGGACAGCATTTCCGCCCCGACTTCATCCTCAACCTGCCGGAGCGCAAGCATATCGTCCTCGACAGCAAGGTTTCGCTCAACAGCTATATCGAAGCGGTTTCGGCCGAGTCGGATGAGCAGCGTGACCAGGCACTCGACAGACTGGTGCTCGCTTTTCGCCGACACTTCAACTCGCTTTCAGCCAAGAATTATCCGAAGCTGCGCGGGCTGCAGAGTACTGAACTTGTTTTTATGTTCGTGCCTACCGAGCCGGCTTACCTGGCCGCGGCGCAGCGCGCACCGACACTTTTTCGTGAGGCCTATCAGGCCGGTGTCGCGGTGGTGACGCCGAGCACGTTGATGGCCTGTCTCAGAATCGTGGCCCACCTGTGGACTATCGACAAGCAAAACCAGAACACCATGGCTCTGGCGGCCCAGGCTGCAAAGGTTCACGACAAGCTACGCATTTTTCTTGAACGCATGGAGAGACTGGGGCAGCAGATCAATACCGTTCAGAAAAGCTATGATCAGGCATGGTCCGGTGTGAAGGACGGGCAGGGCAGCCTCGTCAAGCAAGTCGACCGTTTCCGCGACATGGGCGTGCCGATCGTCAAATCACTGCCACGAAACGCCACTGATTCTGCGGAGGACCCGACATGACCATGGCTCGACGCTTTCACCTGTCACTGGACTGTACCGATCTGCAGCAGACCATCAATGAGTATTCGAGCCGGCTGGGCTGTCGTCCCACGCTCATTATTAACGGCCAGTTTGCGCTGTGGCGAACGCCCGAACTCAATATCTGTGTAAGACAGGCCACTGAGACCCGCCTTCGGCATCTGGGCTGGGAACTTGCAGAGTCCGATGGTGTTAGCAACGATATCGACTGCAACGGCATCGAGTGGGCGACCTTCACGCTTCAGCAGCAGGCGGAGGAGATCAGACAGTGCTGGCCCGGTGTGGACTACCAGCCTGAAGATGACTACTCACTGCAGGATCTGCGCTATCTCATGAGTCGGCTCAGGCAGACAGCAGATGGTTGTCCCTGGGATCTGAAACAGCGCTTCGACACGATCGTTCCTCATACTATCGAAGAAACCTACGAGCTCGCGGAAGCCATAGAGCGTCGAGACTGGCCGCATGTGGCTGAAGAGCTCGGTGACTACCTGTTCCAGGCTGTGTTCTACTGCCGAATGGCTGAAGAAGCGGGATATTTCGTCTGGGAAGATGTGGTCGGAAGCATTACTCGCAAGCTGCTGCGGCGGCACCCTCACGTCTTTCCTGATGGTCAGCTCGGCAGTCGCCGATCGCCTGGCTCAACTGTGGATCCAGACGAGATCAGTGCGAACTGGAAGCGCATCAAGGCTGAGGAGAAATCGCTGGGGCTAAGCGGCGCATCCAGCGTTGGTGATGCGAGCTCATCAATGCAGGCGCAAGCGCTTCTTTCAGATGTCAGCAGCGGTCTGCCTGCACTGCAACGAGCAACGAGGCTCCAGAACAAGGCCGCGGAAGTTGGATTCGACTGGACAGAACTCGCGCCCGTTTTCGATAAGTTGCGGGAGGAGATAGAAGAGCTGGGCGTGGAAATTGGCGCAGACCAATCGGGACGTGAATCAAGGCCTGGTCAACACACGCGTATCATTGATGAGCTTGGTGATGTTCTGTTCTGCTGCGTCAATCTGGCGCGCTTTCTGAAGATCGATCCGGAGGCCGCATTGCGCCACGCCAATGCCAAGTTCACAAGCCGCTTCAACTATATCGAAGAGGCGCTAGTGAAACAGGGGATCAGCCGGGAGCGCTGGCTGGCGAAGGCGGTATCGCTCGACACCATGGAAGCGCTCTGGGGAGAGGCGAAGCGTTCGCCTCATAGATGACACAACCGTCAGATACCCTGTGGTCCCTGACGGGTCGAACAGACTACCGCTCAGCCATTGGCTGCGCGGTTCTGCTTCATCAGGCTCATGTATTTGCGACTGAGCTCCAGGAAGCGGGGCGTTGGACCGACATCTTCGTACATCGGGTCGCCCATTTCGTCACAGCCGATGACCTTGCGTCCTTCGACGTAGGGCATGCTGCTCTCGAGTTCATCGATGGCTGCTGCAAGTAGTTCACTGATGATGTCTCCCTGGGATCGGCGGGGGTACATTTCTGCCAGTGCTGCAATACGGGCAGCGTCCTCCATACGAAGGCGCATCGTGTATTCTTCGTGAGTGAGATTGACCTTAGCTGTGTCTTCCCAGTGATTGACCAGCGCATTGATATTCATATCCGGTATCCTGTCGCTTTGAGCGTTTGGTATACATTACGTTGATGTCGTGTGTTGCAGATTATCTGCAGCGTGGTTGCCAGAGCATGGGTCTGATCACACCTCGACCACCTTGCTCAATATTCAACCGCTAACAACAGTTTAGGAAGATGGGCGGGTAAGTACCATAGGATTTATTACCTAAATCCGCCGGAGTTTTGTAGTCTTCTATTGCAGTATGTTGCCGTCTTGTAGTCCGAATTAACTACATTTCGGTTGCAGCCATGGATATAGCCAAAGGAGTTGCAAGCTATGAGCACTTTCAAAGCCGGAGCAGGTGCGGCTCCACAAGCGAACAAGCCAGCGAAAATCGAGCTCGATCCCTCGCTTCGGGATAACGTCAGATTGCTGGGCGATTTGCTTGGTCAGACGATCAGGCAGCACCTTGGTGATGAATTCTTCAACACCATAGAGGCTATCAGGCAGGCGGCGAAAACCGACAGGAAGGTGGGCTCGGATGAGCTGAAAACTGTGCTGGGGAAGCTGTCGGATGATGAGCTTGTGCCGGTGACACGCGCTTTCAACCAGTTTCTGAACCTTGCCAATATTGCTGAACAGTACCATTTCGTGCGGCGCAAGGCGCCGGCCGATGAACTCGTCGTTAACCGGCTGGATACCGTGGAGACGGCGCTTGGGCGATTGTTGGAAAAAGGTCAGGAGCCGGCCAGTATTCTTTCAGCCATCAAGGATATGCATATCGACTTCGTGCTCACCGCACATCCGACCGAAATTACACGCCGAACGCTGATCCAGAAGTACGATGCCATAACGGAGACTTTGAAGGCGCTCGACCGGGATGACCTGCTGAAGTCTGAAAGTGATGGGCTCAGGCAGATTCTGGAGCGACTGATTGCGGAAGTATGGCATACCGACGAAATTCGCCAGACCCGCCCTACAGCAGTCGATGAAGCGAAGTGGGGGTTCTCGGTCATCGAGTACTCGCTTTGGGAAGCGGTGCCCAAGTTCTATCGCCAGATCGACGCGGTGTTGAACGAACGCCTTTCCGAGGAACTGCCGCCAGACGTTTCGCCACTCAGATTTACGTCATGGATGGGGGGAGATCGGGACGGTAATCCGAACGTGACGCATGCGGTTTCGCAGGAGGTGCTCTCGCTCAGCCGCTGGATGGCAGCCGATCTTTTCCTGCGTGACATCGAGCAGCTTCGGGCACAACTGTCGATGTCTACGGCCACAGATGAGCTTCGCGAACGAGTCCCCGGCAGCAATGAGCCATATCGGGCGATGCTGACCAACCTGAGGGACAGGCTGGAAGCGACGCGCCATTGGGCGCGGCGAGTCTCCACCATGGATCTGCCAACTTACCTGCGTGAGATGAAGCAACTGCTGTCGCTCGACTCCGCGTCGAGAGATGTGCTGCTCTACGATGAGGAGCTGCTCGCGCCACTACGGCTCTGCTACGACTCACTCACCTCCTGTGGACAGAGTGTAATTGCAAAGGGTCCGCTGCTGGATACGATCTACCGTCTGCGAACTTTCGGACTGTCGCTGGTGCGCCTGGATATCCGGCAGGACTCCAGTCGCCATCGTGAAGCCGTCAGTGAGATATGCAGCGAACTTGGCTATGGTGACTACACAAGCTGGTCGGAAGCCGAAAAGCAGGCCTTTCTGGTGCGCGAGCTCGACTCCAAGCGGCCGCTTTTGCCCTTCGACTGGCGGCCGAGCGATCAGGTGCACGAGGTGCTCAATACCTGTCGTGTCATTGCTGCCCAGCCGGAAGGCAGCGTCGCCTGCTATGTGATCTCGATGGCCAGTCAACCTTCGGACGTCCTGGCAGTGATACTGCTGTTGCGGGCTTGCGGGGTTACACGGAACATTCCCATCGTGCCGCTGTTCGAAACGCTGTCCGACCTTGACGGCGCGGCCGAAAGCATCGATCGACTCCTGAGTACCGAGTGGTACAAGGCCTACACTGGTGGCTATCAGCAGGTCATGATTGGCTACAGCGATTCGGCAAAGGACGGCGGTCAGATGGCTGCGGCCTGGGCCCAATATCAGACGCAGGAAGCGCTGGTCGCCACGGCCGAGCGCCACAAGGTGCGTCTGACCCTGTTCCACGGCCGAGGTGGTACCGTAGGACGGGGCGGCGGACCAGCCAACCGCGCCATCCTGTCGCAGCCGCCGGGTTCCGTGGCTGGTCGTCTGAGAATCACGGAACAGGGCGAAATGATCCGCTTCAAATTCGGGCAGCCTGCTGTGGCAGTGCAGAGCTTCAATCTGTATGTCGGTGCAGTCCTGGAGGCTACGCTCACTCCGCCGCCAGATCCGGAGCCGGAATGGCGTGAGACCATGACCGCCATGGCGAAGTGCGTCACCACATCGTATCGAGCACTCGTCAAGGGTAACGATGACTTCGTGGCCTACTTCAGAGCAGCCACGCCTGAGCAGGAACTTGGCAAACTGGCCTTGGGTAGCCGCCCGGCTCGCCGGCAGATTCCGCCTGGCGAGACTGGTGGCGGTGTCGAGACGCTTCGTGCCATCCCCTGGATCTTCGCCTGGACGCAGATGCGGCTCATGCTGCCGGCCTGGCTAGGTAGCGATATCGCACTGCAAAAGGCGATAGACGAAGGTAAGCAATCCGTACTTGAAGATATGCTGGCGAGTTGGCCGTTTTTCCAGACCCACATCGATATGCTCGAAATGGTTCTGGCGAAGGTGGACATCAACATTGCGGCATCCTATGAAGCCCGTCTGGTGGAGCCCCGTCTGCATGACATTGGGAAACAGCTCCGGCAGCGAGTCATGAAACTTGTGGTACTGGTTCGTGAGCTTAAAAAACAGGACGGTCTGCTTGCCGATAACCCGGTTTTCAGACTTAGCCTCAAAGTTCGCGATCCCTACACGGACCCACTGCATTACCTGCAAATCGAGCTGCTGGCTCGTGACAGGCGGCAGTCCGCCGACAAACGAGGCTCGGAGACAGTGGAAAAAGCCTTGAAGGTGTCAATGGCAGGTGTGGCTGCGGGCATGAGAAACACTGGCTGAACGCGCTGGCGTGTTCTGCATCCGGTTTCAGGTGAACTCACCTGTAGAATTTGGACAAGCAGGCACGCTTACGTATAATGCCTCCCTACAATTTTCCAAGGAACTACGTTATGAGAGTCATTTTGCTGGGTGCGCCCGGAGCAGGCAAGGGAACGCAGGCCAAGAACATCACCCAACGTTATGATATTCCTCAGATTTCTACTGGTGATATGCTGCGTGCAGCGGTCCGTGAGGGAACTGAGCTCGGACGTCAGGCAAAGGACATCATGGACGCTGGTGGATTGGTATCTGATGATTTGATCATCGCCATGATCAAAAGCCGAATTCAGCAACCAGATTGTGCGAATGGATTTCTGTTCGACGGCTTCCCGCGCACTATTCCCCAGGCTGAAGCGCTTCGGGACTCGGGTATCCTTATCGATTACGTTATCGAGATTGCTGTAGATGACGAGGAAATCGTCCAGCGTCTGAGTGGTCGTAGAGTCCACGAGGCCAGTGGCCGGATCTATCATATGCAGCATAATCCGCCGAAGCAGGCTGGCGTTGACGATGTCACTGGTGAGCCGCTGGTTCAACGTAGCGACGATCATGAAGATACCGTACGCAAGCGTCTCAAGATCTATCACGCCCAGACGGCGCCGCTTGTCGACTTCTACAAGGCTCGCGAAGCAGAGGCCGATACTCACGTCAAATATTTCAGGGTGCATGGTGTTGGCGATGTCAACGGCATTCGTGATCAGATCTTTGAGAAGCTCGACAACTGAAAAAAATACCAGCGAAGCAGACCATCCTTGCGTTTGAATCGTCGGCTGAACGCTGCGAGGTGGCCTTGCTTTGTCAGGGCCAGCTAAGCAGTCTGAGCGAGTCGGCCGCACGGGCTCATGCACGTCGACTTCTGCCCATGGCCAATGAACTCATTACCGCCGCAGGGCTGGCTTCTGTGTCTGAAATCGACGTTCTGGCCTTCGACGCTGGCCCGGGTGGGTTTACCGGCCTCCGGATCGCCGCGGCACTGGTGCAGGGGCTTGCGTTCGCAGGGGGGCAATCTGTGGCTGGTATCAGCTCGCTACACGCCCTGGCCTGGCAGCGCGCCAGTGAGGAAGGCCTGGACCCAGGTGACCGTTTTGCCTGCGTAATCGACGCCAGAATGGCCGAGGTGTACTGGCAGATATTCGAAGTGGCTGATAAGGGCACGAACGAGCTGCCTTTTCGCGCAGTTGGTGAGGCGCAACTCAGCACACCTGAAGCCTGTCTGGCTCAGCTCGAAGCAGAAGCGGTTCGGCTAATGACGGGTGATTACTTCGCCGTTTCTACATCAGCCCCTGATGAACTCCGCGTGGTCATTGATCAACCAAGTGCAGAAAGTATCGCCTTGCTGGCAGCAAGACGGACTGGCAATACGACGGTTGAGATGCCGGCAGCTGCCATCCCAGTTTACCTCCGCGGTGCGTCCGCCTGGAAAAAGACTACCCATAAGACCGATCCTTCGAATTAGCAGGGATTAGGGAAGACAAGGATCTTCATCAACGTGATCAACACTGGCAGCGGAACTAAAGCGGTATGAACTGGTTAGAAATTGTCGTACTCGCATTGATTCAGGGCATTACCGAATTCCTTCCGGTTTCGAGCTCAGCCCATCTCATACTCCCGTCCCAGATTCTGGGCTGGTCAGATCAGGGGCTGGCTTTCGATGTCGCCGTGCACATCGGTACACTACTGGCTGTAGTGCTGTACTTTCGTGAGGATGTCGCATTGCTCACTCAGGCCTGGTTCAGGCAAATAGGTGGCAAGGGCGCATCGGCGGAATCCCGTCTGGCCTGGGCTGTTGTCATTGGAACGGTGCCGGCTGTCATTTTCGGTCTCGTATTTGCCGATTTCATAGAAGAAGAGCTCCGTTCTGTACTTGTTATTGCAGTCACCACCATTGTGTTCGGCATTGCGCTCGGCTTCGCTGACAAGGCCCGTGGCATTCGAACCATCAACCAGCTGACTCTGAAGGATGCAGTGCTGATAGGCCTTGCACAGGCGATTGCCCTTATTCCAGGGGTTTCCCGATCAGGAATTACGATGACAGCGGCGCTGTTTTTGGGTCTTGATCGTATCGCTGCAGCGCGCTTCTCCTTTCTACTGTCCATACCGCTCATACTTGCAGCTGGTGGACATCAGACGCTCAAGCTGGCCACGAGTGGCGATGATGTTGCCTGGATGCAGATCCTGGTGGGAGCAGTGCTATCGTTCATTAGCGCTCTGGCCTGTATTCACCTGTTCCTTAAATTACTGCAACAAATAGGATTTATGCCATTTGTCTGGTATCGCATGGTGCTAGGTCTTGGGCTATTATATCTGGTATTCCTTTTCTGATTCTCTGGATCTATGTCAGTCATCAACGGTCAGGGGCCCACAAGGCTAAGACCTGACCAGTATCCGAACAACGCCGCAGCACGTCAGAAGTCGCATCAGAATTCTGATCCTGCTTCTGGACGCGATGAACAATCGGACTTACTACGGTCCGGGGCTGGCGCGCGCCCGTCGGTTGTTACCGATATTGGCAATGCCAGCGTCCGCTCGTCGCAGCCTGATCAGGCTGTCTATAAGATTGAGCCCTATGCGGCGACGCAGGCTTTTCTCGAGCTCAATAAGCTTCGGCAAATGCGGGATGACGGTACTTCAGGTATTGTTACTGTTGAGCAGGGGCCCTTGCGTCGACAACGCGATCTGGACGAGCTCCCCCTTCGAAGTCAGGCCGCTTTGACTATGTATAGCGCTGTCGAATCTAGTGATCAGAACAGACGCAACGCTGATTCTTCGTCGACAGAATTGATCGGTGTTGATCTTTTCATCTAGTGCTGAGCGACGAGCCGAAGCCCAAAGCTTCGCTGCTGCCCACGATTTCGATTGCCTTCCTCATGCCGTACCTACTGAAGCCATTGAAACCCTGGCATCGACAGCTCATTCACTTGCCCTCGAGTTTTCCGACAGCGCAGTGCAGTTACGGAGTTTATCAGAGCCCCGACTGAAGCCTCTGTATGTGGACTTTATCTCAGGCAAGGCGGGATTCCGACAGCAGAAAATCCGAAGCGCTGGCGGAAGCGCTCAGGAGCAGGTGATCAAGGCCATGAGTCTGCACCGGAATTCGGGTGCCGGACTTACCGTGGTTGATGCAACAGCTGGACTTGGCCGTGACGCGCATATTATTGCCAGTCAGGTGGGCCAGGTCTGGTTGTTCGAGCGACATCCTGTCGTTGCCAGGCTGCTGCAGGATGGGCTTGAGCGCGCCAGGCACAGCGCCGCGTCAGCCGTGCAACTGGAAGTAATCAGCCGGATGCAGCTGTGCGATATCGACTTCAGCCTTTGGACGCCGCCTCAGGACGTTCAGGTCGATATCGTCTACCTCGATCCCATGTTTGCCGCCGCTGCAAAAGTCGAGGCAAGTGGCCGCACCAGCAGGAAGCTGAGCCCGCTGGTGAAAAAGGATATGCAGCTACTCCATGAGCTGCATGCTGTAGAGCTTGCAGACACGGATGAACGCCATTTGAACGAGCGCAGAATTCTGGATAAAGCATTCGCATTGAAGCCCGCGAGAGTCGTGGTCAAGCGAGCCAGACTAGCGCCTTTCCTAGCGGGTGAGCAGACTGATCTGCAGCTCGAGGGAAAGGCTGGTCGCTTCGATATCTATGCATTAAGATCTTTGAAGAAACCATCGGCGCGCTGAGTATCGCCTGGTCCCACTCGGGGTAAATCAGAGAGGCCGTATGCAGCTAAGAAACAGCGAACATGGCTACGGTCTCGTTGCAGTGACGCTTCACTGGCTTGTCGCTATCACAGTTTTCGCCATGTTCGGCCTCGGCCTTTACATGGTGGACCTCGATTATTATGACCCCTGGTACACCGACGCGCCGGATCTGCATCGAAGCGCTGGTGTGCTTCTATTCGTGCTGGTAATTCTCCGTCTGCTATGGCGCCTGGTCAATCAGCGCCCGGCGCCTTTGGCAGGTCATCGACAGTTTGAGCGTGTGGCAGCCGTCGTGGTGCATGGCTTCCTCTACCTGGACCTCTTCATCGTGATGGTTTCGGGCTATCTCATCTCCACGGCTGATGGCCGCGGCATTGAGGTCTTCGGTCTGTTCGAGGTCCCTGCCTTGCTGGCGGCAGAAAAGGGCAGGGAGGAACTGGCTGGTCTAGTGCATTGGTATGCTGCGCTGGCGTTGGTAGCCATGGCCGGCGTACATGCGGCGGCCGCCCTCAAACACCACTTTGTGGATCGCGACCAGACCCTGATGCGCATGCTGAAGGTCACTCCACCCAAATGAACTAAGCGTAATGATGTGACTTCTGCCTTTGTTTTACTGTTGAACCTCTTTCCATGGCTCAACGTGGCAAACAAGAGAGGTCATTCATGCTCGGATCAGGCTCGAAAATTCGCTCTGCCTTCCTCAGTGCTTCAATTCTCGCAGCGAGTGCGCTGGGTTCAGCGAGTGTTCAGGCTGCGGAATATCTCATCGACACCAAGGATGCCCACGCCTTCGTCCAATTCAAGATTCAGCATCTTGGCTACAGCTGGTTGCTTGGCCGATTCAATGATTTCTCAGGCACCTTCAATTTCGACGAGAAGAACCCGGAGAAGAGCTCGGTCAAGGTCGAAATTGACACGGCCAGTATTGATTCGAACCATGCCGAGCGGGACAAACACCTGCGCTCAGACGATTTTCTTGATGTTACCAAGTACCCCAAGGCAAGCTTCGTGAGCACCGACGTCAAGAAAACGGGCGATGAAACGGCCAAAATCACTGGCGACCTTACGCTGCGAGGTGTGACCAGGGAGATCGTGATCGATGCGACAAGAATTGGTGGTGGCGATGATCCATGGGGTGGTTACAGGCAGGGTTTTGAAGGTACTACGACCTTGAAGCTCGATGATTTCGGCGTACCGAAGGATCTTGGACCGGCTTCACAGACGGTCGATATATATCTCTCGATCGAAGGCATAAGACAGTAGGGCTGGCCCCGTAAACTAAAAAGCCCGCTGCAGGCACATGAATGTCTGCAGCAGGCCCTGTTGCTTCGACCAGCGGTCGATCAGGCCTTATCGGTATCCGCGTCGCCTGCCGTGTTTTGCTTCGCAGCTGCTGGCTTGGCGGCTGCAGTCTTCGATGCAGAGGTGCCGGTTCCGCCTGCAGTAGACCCCGTGGCAGACTTTGCCGAACTCTTGCCAGCCGTAGTGGCTTTGCCCGCGCTCGATTTAGAGCCCGCTGCAGGTTTCTTGGTCGTCGCCGCTTTCGGGCTATTGACTTTCTTGGCGGTTTTACCAGCTGGCTTCTTGCCGTCAGCCTTCACCGAGCCGGTTGATGCGCCTGGTGCGGCACTTTTCCCAGAGGCTGACTTGGCTGCGCCAGAAGCCTTTCCAGTCTTCTTGGCGGAAGCGCCTGTACTGGCGGAGGCAGCGGTAGAAGCCGGCTTGGCCTTGCTGGTCTTTGTAGTGGCTGACTTGCCTGCTGCGGCTTTGCCAGTGGTGGCTTTTGCTGCACTCGATTTGCCGGCAGCCGTCTTTGCTGCAGTGCCTTTGGTGGTGCTAGCCTTCTTCGAGCCAGCGCCAGATGCTGCACGCTTGGTGGTCGTCTTTGCTGCGGCGGAGCTGGTCGCGGACTTGGTGGTCGCAGTCGAATTCGCGGTTGCCTTGGATCTGGCTGGTGCTGGCAGTCTACGTTTCGCCTCGGCGCCAGACTTTCCTTTCAGCATGGGAATACGATCACGGATCTGCTCCTGGAGATCATTCAGTTCCTTGATGACGCGCTGGTACTCGTCTTGAACCTTCTTGAGTTCCTTGTCCTTGAGCTCGTCGAGATCACCGATCATCTTCAGCACAGGTTCCTTGATCTGCTTCTGCAGCTCTTCGGCCTGCTTATAGAAATCGTTTACAACGCTCTGCACTTGCTGAGTCGCTTTTCCGAGTTCTTTTGAGACGATTTCACTGATCTTGTCGATATTCTTTTTGACAACGCCTTTCTCGTTTTTAGCCATTTTTAGTGCTCCTGTACCCTTCGCCGGCTTGATTAAGAATATGCTCCTGTTTTGAGGCCCCTGACACAAAGCAGGCACAAACCAGCACACTCATGTGCAAGTGTAGAACAAAGTTCAGTAATTTCATTGGCGGCGCGACTTTTGTTAAAGCCACGCTATCACGAAGGGCGCTGATAGCCGCCTGAACTAGCGGTACGAAAACGAAGGTAGCATTGGCTCAGCCAGGTCTTTTCTCTGGCTCTCGTATTGCTCGAAACTCATCGCGCCTTCGTTAAAGCCGAGCGCGCATTCCAGCCGTCTGCTCTCCTGGCTGGGTATGTCGCTACGCATTTCAAGACAGCCGTACTGCATGGCGGCCGAGTAGGCGGTTTTTCTAAGTTCAGTCATGGAGCAACCCTGGACAAGCAGAATCACTGCAGTGCAGGTGACAAGCCGAGTGCGATGCATGCCGGCCGCCTGGCCAGCTGCAGCTAATCGAGTTGCCGAGCGAACGGGGAGGCGGAATAATTGCCGACCTGAAGAGCTTCTGTGAATCATTATTGAGCACTATTATTATAGAAAATGGATTAAGTAGTGTGTCGATCTCATTGATCGTTGGATTGAAGCATAGTAGAACTTTTCTTAAATGAGGTAAAAGTTCTAAATTTTTATTCTACGCACTAAATTCCAAATAGTTTGCTCAAGAGGAAATAGCATGCGGGCTGGAGTTTGCAGTCTCGAATCGCTGAAGCATCACTCAGGGTTTCTGGTACAGCGACTTCCACGCTTCATAAGGCATGCCGTAAACATGTTCACGAGCGGCATCCTTGTCGAGGTCGATACCTCGTTCGTCGGCTGCATTCGCCAGCCATTTGCTCAGGCAGTTCCTGCAGAAGCCCGCCAGATTCATCACATCGACATTCTGAACATCGGTCCTGCTCTGGAAGTGCGAAACCAGGCGATCAAATGCCGCGGCCTTTAGCGCCAGCTGGGTCTGCTCGTCAAGTTGTTCGAAGGCAGGCGTACTGTCTTTATTACTCATCAATGTGCTCCGGTCTGGTCGCAAACCGCACGTTCTACGGCGGAGACAACCTGGGAAGATTTTGATTTTGAGTGTACTACAGTCAGACGGCGGCTTTGTACCCGGCGCCATACAGAAAATCAGAGCTCAGTGCTCATCGTCAGGCGCTGTCTCGTCGAGTGGCTTCTTGCCTTGGATGATATAAGCGAAAGCGATAATTTCAGCAATCACACGGTAAAGCAGCTCTGGAATTTCGTCACCGAGCTCGAGCGTCGAGAGGGACTGCACGAGCGCCGCGTTTTCATAAAGAGGCACGCCATGCTCCCGCGCGATTCGCATGATCTCTTCTGCAACCTCACCCTCACCCTTTGCACTGAGTTTTGGCGCTGCCTTACCGTCGTAGAATAATGCGATAGCGGATTTCGGTGTGCTCATATTCAGATTCTCTCATTCAGGATCTGCTTGCGAACGCCCTCTCTGGCTGGGGGGGCGTCTCCAACCTGCAGGCTCAGTTCGCCGACGGTCAGTCCCCATCGAATGAGTTCCTGCCGGAGCTGCGGCAGATGCGTGGCGATAATACCGGCTTCTTTCTCGCTGCCGGTCCAGAATGCTGCAGACACCGTGCCTTCGGTATACCGAACGTGCGTCTTCAACGAGGTGATGCGTTCGGACTTATCGAAATTGAAGTCGAGCACGATACGGTAACCATAACGCGCTTCTTCGGGGCCGTCGCCCTGTCTTCCTGGGCCTGGATAACGCTCCATGAGTACGGTCACCATCTCAGCCTGATGATGCAGGAACGGCAGGTCGAGCACGAGTGTCTGGCTACCCGGTAGCTCGGCCTCGGCCTGCTGGCTGCCCTGGATCGAAGTCAGCTGATTGGTTTGCACCCGCGCCAGCAATCTGGCGAGATGCTTGAGAATCTCGCCCGTGTCGCGGTCGCTGTCATCCTTGCTGATATTCCGCGCTGCACGCGAGATCATTGACGCGGCAGCCTGTTCCTGGGCATCAGGGGAGAGGCTGGCAAGGCGAGTGGGGGTTTCAAGTGTCTTGAGAATTTCAGCTCGCAGCACCCTGATAAGCTGCGCAGCTGTCTGCGGTGCTGCGGGTCCCCCTGCAGCAGTGGCCTGGCTTTCCCGACTATCGGCGCCTGCAACATTGCCAGCCTGCAGTTTCAACACGAGCCCCAGGGCCTCTATAACGGCACTCTTGAGGTCGCTGGGCGGTAGACTGGGCAATGCCCCAGCCGCTGTGGGACTGGAGCTCGATGGTGTGGTCGGCAGCCGAGAAGCGACGCTGTTACGGGCGTTTGTAAGCAAAGCATCGGTCTGCATACGTGCATCTGTCGTGTTCGTCACTGTCTTGCCTGTTTCGCCAGCGAAGGCCTGTTTCAACGCAGAGGCAAGGTTGCGGAAGGGATTTGCGGGGCTGGCTGAGGTCGATGCTGGCTTGCTCTCCTGCGGTGAAGCGGAGGCTGCACTCAGTGTCGCGGCGAGCCGGTTTTCCATGAACACACCAGCGGTCTGCATGTGCTTCTGAAGAAAACCCTCTGTGCGCACTGCTGAAACAGGCGGCGGTGCCAGCATGCCAAGCGCCTTGTCGAGCTTCGCATGCAGGGCTGTGGCTACGGGTTCGGCAGCTGTAGCAGATTTTGCGCCGCTTGCAGGACTCGCTGTAGTGCCGGCCAGGTCTAAAATTGCCCGCAGGCTCGCTCGGGAGTCCGCCTGTAGCGGCATCCACTTCGCCAATGATTGTTGCTGGCTCTGGAGTGTCACCGCCGCCCGGCTGTCAGCTGATGTCGGAAGTGCAGTGGCCGACAGTAGCTCAAGCCGTCCGCCGCTGATGCGGAGTTGAAGAAATGGCTGTGCACTCACAGCCTGTTTGAGACCTTGGAGCCCTGATGTGTCACTGGCTGCTGTCGTCGGTGTTCGGCCTGCAGACCTGCTATGGTCAGAGAGCGCTGCAGCAAGCTGCGTCGCCGTGATGGTGGTAGTCAGCACTGCGCCTTCGCGAGGTGCAGTGCCTGGCAAAGGCTGGCTGGTGAGTTGCAAGCGCAGCGCGAGTAGAGCGGCCTGCTGGTTTCGCAGCTGCATACTCTGCTGCAACTGCAGATCGGCAGCCGTGACTGAGACGACCCTGGCTTCAAGCCGCGTACCGTCGGGCAGGCGCTGCACGTCATCGATCGTGGAAGAGGCTGAGACCGATTTGCTCTCACGAAGCCCGCCGGTCTCGGCGGATGATTTCGCGGCATCTGTCGAACGCCCCGCATCCCCGGTCGCGCCAGCATTGCGTCGTGAGCTGGTATAGCCGCCGCCCGGCGGGCTGCCAATATTATTGTCTATGCTCATGGTCGACAGTCATGCACTGTTCTCGTTCGCGGTGGGCTTCACAAAATGGACGCTGCAAAAGATGCATGTGTTCATGCTAGAGTAGCGCATCCGTAAGCCCCTTGCCGACACTCACACCGTTGAGGGGTATCATATCTGCCGTTAAATCAATGATGAGTGAGGGCTTTTGGCCGCTAAAGTCAGTCTCCTGAGCGCACGCGGCCTTGGTTGCGAACGGAATGATCGTCTGCTGTATACAGGGCTCGACTTCCAGTTGAGGGCGGGCGAGATCTGCCAGCTTCGCGGTGCCAACGGCGCCGGCAAGACCACCTTATTGAAAAGCCTGGCTGGTCTTACCCCATTACAGTCAGGTCGGCTGGTAGTCGAGCTGGGCGGTACAGCGGCGAAAGCGCCGCTGGAGATCGGCACCGAAGGCGGCTCGGTCAACTGGTCCCAAAATGGTCTCGAATGTTGCTTCATTGGTCATCGCAGTGGTGTGAAAGCCCTGTTGACGCCACTGGAGAACCTGCTTTTCTGGTATCGCCTCAATTACGTCGATAGGCGGTCTGATGCCGAACTTGCTGATGAACTGCGCCTAGCGCTCGAGTGGGCCGGTCTTTCTCACAGTATAGATACTCAGTGTGCCTTCCTCTCGGCAGGGCAGCAGCGTAGGGCAGCGCTCGCCCGTCTCGCCCTCACGCAGGCCGCCGTCTGTCTTCTCGATGAACCCTTCACGGCTATTGATGCCGACGGGGCCGTTCTACTCGAGCGTAGACTCGAGGCAATGGCTGCTGCGGGACAGATCATCCTGCTGACTTCACACCATGTGCCTGATGTTGCCGGTCTGCGGCTGCTCGAGCTGGGGCAGAAGGCGTGAGTACGCTCATGGCTGTGATCCGTCATGACATGAAGCTCGCGCTCCGGCGGCCTGCCGATTTCGTCAATGCCCTTGCATTCTTTGTGATTGCCCTGACCCTGTTCCCGCTCGGTGTAAGTCCTGAAGACAGTTTTCTGGTGCCTGCCGCTGCAGGACTCATATGGGTGGCTGCGCTTCTGGCGACACTGCTTTCGCTGAATCAACTGTTCGAGAGTGATGCAGTGGATGGTACACTGGAGCAATTGCTGGTCTCAGGTCAGCCCTTATTTGCCATAGCGCTGTGCAAGGTCGCGGTGCACTGGGTTGTCACCGGACTGCCGGTCATTCTCATGACGCCCCTGCTGGCCGTCATGCTGCAGCTGCCAGCGGACCTGCTGCCAGTGCTGCTGCTATCCATGCTGCTCGGCACGCCTGTGCTCAGCCTCATTGGTGGCATTGGCAGTGCGCTGACCCTGGGGCTGCGGGGTGCACATATCATCACCAGCCTGATCGTGCTGCCGATGTACGTGCCTGTTCTGTTGTTCGCAACGGGCGCAGTGCTCTCTGCCCAGGCCGGTGTGTCTTACGATGGCCAAATGGCAGTACTGGGCGCTCTGCTGGCACTCGCGCTGGCGCTGGCACCTTTCGCTATTGCCGCTGCACTGCGCATCAGTGTGAGTCAGAACTGATGCGCACCTGTCTCTGGAATGGAACACGATGACGGCTATATTCAAAACTTGGTTTCACCGCTGGGGTTCGCCCAAATGGTTTTACGACCGTGGTCGGCGCTGGCAGCAGATCTTTACTTTCGTCGCGCTGGTGATGGTGCCGCTCGGTGTGTTGTGGGGTTTGGCATTTGCGCCAGTGGATTACCAGCAGGGACATAGCTATCGAATCATCTATCTGCACGTACCGGCGGCCTTCGTCGCGCAGTCCTGCTATATCATGATGGCTGTGGCTGGTGTGGTCAGTCTCGTCTGGAAAATGAAGGTGGCAGATGTCGTGCTGATCTCGGCCGCGCCAATCGGACTTTCATTCTGTTTTATAGCCTTGTTTACCGGCGCTGTATGGGGCAAGCCGACCTGGGGTACCTGGTGGATCTGGGACGCGCGGCTGACATCGATGCTCATATTGCTCTTTCTCTATATCGGGATACTCGCCCTCTATTCGGCCATCGAGGATCTTGCCGCAGCCGGGCGGGCGTGTGCGCTGCTCGCGATTGTCGGCGTCGTGAACATTCCCATTATCAAGTACTCGGTAGACTGGTGGAACACACTGCACCAGCCTGCCAGCTTGAAACTTACCGAGAGACCCAGCATGCCTGCCGAGATGTGGGTGCCGCTGCTGGTTTGTATTATTGGTTTTTATGCGCTGTTTCTCGCCCTGGTTTTCTTACGAACGCGTAACGAGATTATACGCCGTGAACGACGTACCCTTTGGGTGCGATCGCTTGTATCTGGCACAGTCGTGCCCGATTCGGCTATCCCAGGATCTGGAGCGCAGCCATGACGTTTGCCTTCGACAGCCTGGAAGCCTTCTTCGCAATGGGCAAGCACGGGTTCTACGTCTGGCTTGCCTATGGCGTTGGTTTTGCCGTTATTCTCATCAACATCCTGTTGGCGAAACGCCAGCGAGATCAGGCCTTCGAGCAGGTTCGACGCCTCGTCAGGCTGGAAAATCCGTCCGCAGCCGCGCCAGCCTCGGCAAGCCGTGACACGCGCCAGAAAAGCCCGGACGATATCGAGAGTAGCGGAATGTCCTGACGCCTGGCGTCAATAGCCGTGCATGACCCAAAGTCAGAGGTTGCAGTAGTCATGAATCCAAAACGCAAACAGCGTCTGATGGCCGTAGGCCTGATCGTCTTCGGTGTATCGAGTTCAGTTGGTCTCGCTGCGTACGCGCTGCGCAGCAACATCGATCTTTTCTTTAACCCGAGCCAGATTGCTACCGGTGAAGCGCCGCTGGCCAAGCGCATCCGCATCGGCGGGATGGTCGTTGAGGATAGCGTCCAGCGCGATCCAGAGTCCTTGGAGGTCCAGTTCGCACTCACCGACTACAAGAATACCGTGACCGTCTCGTACACTGGTATACTTCCAGACTTGTTCAAAGAAGGGCAGGGGATCGTGACCTCAGGGGAGCTGAACGGTGCAGGTGTGTTCGAAGCTACCGAAGTACTGGCAAAGCACGACGAAAATTACATGCCCCCCAATGTACAGCGCGCACTGGATGCAGCCCACCAGTCAGGCGACGCGCCTGCAGCAGCTGACCCTCTGTGATTCCTGAAGCCGGCCATTTCGCCCTCATCCTGGCACTTTGTGTGTCAGCCTTGCTATCTGTCGTGCCGATTGCAGGTACCTATCTCCGGGTACCATTGTGGCAGCAGAGTGCAAGGCCACTTGCGGTGGTGAACGGCGCCCTGCTGCTGTTGTCGTTTGCAGCACTGACCCACGCCTTCCTCACAGATGACTTCTCGGTCGTCTATACGGCCTCGCACTCCAATTCCCTGATGCCCTGGTATTTCAAGCTCAGTGCGGTGTGGGGTGGGCACGAGGGTTCGCTACTGCTCTGGGTTCTCATACTTTCGTTCTGGACAGCTGCTGTGGCTCTCCTCAGCAGACAACTACCGCTCGAGCTGAAAGCGCGGGTACTTTCGGTCCTCGGCATGATCAATGTGGGATTCCTGCTGTTTATCCTGCTGACCAGTAATCCCTTCGAGCGTTATCTGCCGACGTCGCCAACAGATGGAGCCGACCTGAATCCACTGCTTCAGGACTTCGGTCTGATCGTGCATCCGCCTTTACTCTATATGGGCTATGTGGGCTTTTCGGTCGCCTTTGCCTTTGCAATCGCCGCACTGCTTGGAGGAAGGCTCGATGCGACGTGGGCGCGCTGGTCCAGACCCTGGACGACGGTGGCCTGGGCCTTCCTTACCATGGGCATTGCGCTCGGCAGTTGGTGGGCTTATTACGAACTCGGCTGGGGAGGCTGGTGGTTCTGGGATCCGGTGGAGAATGCCTCCTTCATGCCCTGGCTCGCTGGCACGGCACTGATGCACTCGCTGGCTGCCACGGAAAAGCGTGGTGTATTCAAGAGCTGGACGGTACTGCTTGCGATATTCACCTTCTCACTCTGTCTGCTGGGCACCTTCCTCGTGCGCTCAGGCATACTCACGTCAGTACACGCGTTTGCCAACGATCCTGAGCGCGGGCGTTTCGTGCTGATGATGCTTGGTGTGGTCATCGGCGGCTCCTTACTGCTTTATGCACTGCGGGCCCCGGTCATCAGGAGTCGCGTGCACTTTACCGAAACCAGTCGGGAAAGTTTTCTGCTGGCCAACAACATCATCTTGTTCGTGGCCTCGCTCACGGTGCTGGGCGGAACGCTATTTCCGCTTGCTGCCGAGTTCTACGACTACGAAGTGTCTGTAGGCGCCCCGTACTTCAATCTGATGTTTGCCTTCCTGACACCGCTGCTGGCTATCGCGCTGGGCTTCGGTGCCCGCAGCCGATGGAAGACGACCAGCTCAGCCCGTCTGTTGGACAAGACAGCCATTCATCTGGCGGTCTCGCTTGCGGCGGCCATCCTGATACCCTGGCTGTATGGCGAGTTTTACTTTCTTGCAATGGTCGGGGTCTTCATTGCCTTCTGGGTAACCTGCGCCACCGTGAGCGATGTTCTGGAAAAGGCGCGCAGCAAGAAGGGCCTCTGGCGGGGATGGCAGCAGACCTCGCGCAGTTATAAAGGCATGGTTTTCGGTCACTTTGGCTTTGCTGTAATGATCATGGGGGCGGCTGTGGTTTCCCACTACACCGTAGAGCGCAACGTCAGGCTCGCCCCTGGAGAAGCGGCCGTTTTTGCTGATTATCTCGTGGTTTTCGATGATATGAATAAAGTACGCGGCGCCAATTACGTGAGTGATGCGGCTCGCTTCAGTGTTTATGATGCGCCGGAAGACACGACCGCGCTGGCAGGCCTTTCACCGTCTGCCGTCCGCGAAAAACTGGCTGCTAACGGTGAGGCACCACTATTTCAGCTGTTGCCGGAAAAACGCCGTTATGTCGTCTCGAGTTCTCTCATGACTGAAGCGGGGATCGATCCTGGTTTGTTCCGGGATATCTATATCTCTCTCGGTGAGCCGCTTGGATCAGGAGAGCTCACACAGGCCTGGGCTGTCCGTCTTCAGTACAAGCCGCTGGTCAGATGGCTCTGGTTGGGCGCGATATTCATGGCACTGGGCGGCGGGCTTGCCGTCAGTGATCGCCGCTACCGGATAAAGATCCGTCAGCGTCTGGATCGGACTACTGTCGAGTCCGAGGCCTCAGCAGATATCGATTCCGGCGAGCCGGTACGTGCAGCCCCTCGAAGTGGAGCCTGATTGTTGAGAAGACGCATTTTACTGTTCATCCCCTTACTGGTTTTCATTGTTCTCATCCTTCTTTTCAATGCCCAGATGGATACTGATCCTACCAAGCTCGAGATGGCGCGAGCTGGCCAGCCGGTGCCGGAGTTCAGCCTGGAAGCATTGGACTCGCCAGATCGCTTGCTCACCAATGCTGACCTGCCCGCTCAGCCTTATCTCATTAATGTCTGGGCGACCTGGTGTCCAGCTTGTCGTGTCGAGCATCCTTACCTGCTGGATCTGAAGAAAAGGGGTGTGGAGATCATTGGCCTGGACTACAAGGATGAGCGCCCCAAGGCACAGGATTGGCTCAAGGAACTGGGCGATCCATACACGCTGGTGCTTTACGACAAGGCCGGTCGGCTCGGGCTTGATCTTGGCGTCTACGGCGCGCCCGAAACCTACGTGGTGGACAGCGAAGGTCTGCTCCGATACCGCCATATCGGCATCGTGAATGAGCGGGTATGGCAGGATGTGCTTCGTCCACAACTCATTGAAGCAGGTTGGAAACCGTGAGACAGCTGCTACCACTCTGTTTGCTGCTATCATGCCTGGGCCTTTCTGGGCTTCTGCAGGCAAATGTCTATGACTTCACTGATCCGGAGCTGGAGGCTCGCTTCGAAACGCTGATCTATGAGCTTCGATGTCCAAAGTGTCAGAACCAGAACATTGGCGATTCGAATTCGCCGCTGGCCAGTGATCTTCGGGACGAAGTGCAGCGTTTACTTGAAGACGGCTATAGCGATGAGGCAATTCACAATCATATGATCGATCGCTATGGCGAGTTCGTGCTCTACAAGCCTCAAGTCAACGAACGGACGGCCATCCTCTGGTTTGGCCCTGCGGCAGCGGTGCTTACGGCGCTGATCGGCCTGTTCTGGTGGCTCCGCCTCAAGGCTCGACGCGACAGCGTAACAGCTGATGCGACGCCTGCGGTCGACGACGAAAATACGCAGCGCCTGGCTGAACTGAAACGGCAGGCGGCAGATTATGAGGTACGTCGAGACTGATGCCTGCCCTTTGGATACTGTTTTTTCTTATCGCAGCCGGAACAGTCGCGGCACTGCTCGGGCCTGTTGTGGGCGCACGGCTTGCACGAGGGCGTCAGCAGGAAATCGTGCCCAATGAGGCACAATCAAATCTTGCCCTCTATTCAGACCGGAAAAAGGAGCTGGAAGCGGAGTACACCGCTGGCGTTATTGATGCTGATCAATATGCTCTGCTGCTGAAAGAGCTCGACTCGAGTCTGCTTCAGGATGATGCGGGCGACTCGGCTTTAATGGGCGCCAGGCCGGCCCGCTGGGCTGGGCCGACACTGACGGTACTAACATGTCTACTTCCTATTGTAGCAATAGCGCTATATCAGTTGCTTGGTAATGCTGAAGGCCTGAAACAGGCGCAGTGGCTGAGCGAGACCAGAGCGGCCATTTCTGCACAGCCAGGTAACGTGGAAGCGGCCGTGAAGACACTCAGAGACAGGCTTGAGGATGATCCTGATAACCCCGAAGGCTGGCTGCTTCTGGGGCGCACATTGACGGCGATGCAGGAGTACTCGGCTGCTGCGGAAAGCTATACACAACTCGTGAACGCCTTGCAGCGCACTGAGGATAATGACAGGCGATTGGCATCGGCCTGGGGCTTGAGAGCTGAGGCACTCTTTTTCCGTGATAACAGTCTTACCCAGGATGTCCAGCGAGCAGTGGACAAGGCACTGGCGAACGATCCAGCCGAGCTGAATGCGCTGAGCCTGCTGGGTATTGCCAGCTTTCAGGCAGGGAAGTATGAGCAGGCGGCAGAATACTGGGAGAGGATATTGGCGCTCGATCCAGAGGGTAAGGATGCCGCAGTATTACGCGACGGCATTGCGAGGGCGAAGCAGCTTGCCAGTGGCAAACCGTTACCGACTCAGAGTCCGTCGACTTCGCCTGCCGAAGTGGCAACGAAGGGCCCTAAGCTGGTGGTGAACACCAGCTTAGGGGAAGCGCTCGCCGAACAGTTCAGCGAAGCCGAGCTAAGCCAGATGACCCTGTTTGTGCTGGCGAAGGCGCCTGAAGGGCAGGGGCCGCCGATGCCGCTGGCCGTTGTAAAAGCCTCTGGCGCCGAGTTGCCAGCTGTCGTCACGCTGAGTGACGACAATGCAATGACGGATACCGCGAAACTGTCGATGTTTCCGCAGGTCGATGTTATTGCGAGGTTGTCCAGGTCCGGATCACCCATCGCTCAAGCCGGCGATCTCGAAGGCCGTTTGAGCGGCCATGATTTGGCACCCGGCGCCGAAACAGTCAAACTGATTATCGATAGGGTAATCGAACAGCCCTGAGTGGGGCTGCGGCGGCAGGCTGGTTTCTCGTCAACGCGTGTTAAGTCAGCCGATCAGTCAGGCGAGACACTATAGTTGCCGAGCGCTGCTCTGATTTCATCGATGCGTTCCCTGTTCACGCCGAGGTCGCTGTAGCCCATACGTGAAGCAGAGCGAACGTGAATCTGCTGAGCGTCAGGGACCAGCAGAAACTCGACGTCGTCCACAAAGCCGAACAGACTGCTTTTGTATTCCACCCTCATGTAGCCGTCGTTTTGCGACACAATGGTGGCGTTGTCAGTTTTATCGACCAGCGCCTGCAAGGCCTGCCAGTCCTCCTGCGGCTGCTTTACAGCGAGCGGCGCAATGTGATGGTCCGTATCATCTGCTGCTGCGAAGCTGTTCACGCAGTTGGGCTTGTCCGGGCATGGTTTAAGCCTGTCACCATCGACACCGAGATCAGTCGGTGGCGTGCCGCTACAGCCGCCGAGAATGGCGGCGAGGCCCAGTCCGCTGGCAACCGCGCCAACCTTGTTCCCAATTTTGCGTGCATTGCCGAGCGCCATGGGCGCGATTTTCCTTAGGTTAATCATACTGCATCCCTATTTTGTCGAGCTTATGAAATCAATGCTTGCCTGGGGCACCTTCGCGCGCAGAGAAGGTCTGGCCGCTAATGCCGCGACTATCTGCCCCCATGAGGTAGAGATAAACGGGCATGATATCTTCCGGAGTCGGCAGGGATTCAGGATCCTCGCCGGGAAAGGCGTTCGCTCGCATGGCTGTGCGTGTACCGCCAGGATTCAGGCTGTTGACACGTACTGCACTGCCCAGTTCTTCAGCCAGCACCTGCATCATGCCTTCCACGGCAAACTTGGAGATGCTGTAGGCGCCCCAATATGCACGACCCTTGCGGCCGACACTCGATGAGGTGAACACCAGTGAGCCGTCCTGTGACTGCTTCAGCAGAGGGATCAGTGCACGTGTCATGAGAAATTCGGCATGCACATTGACCTGCATAACCCGGTTGAAGCTATCAGGATCATACTGCTCAAGCGGTGTCAGCTGGCCGAGCACGCCAGCGTTATGCAGCAAACCGTCGAGACGACCGAAAGTATCTTCGATGGCCACCGCGAGCTGGTCGTAATCATTAGTAAGCGCACTCTCTAGATTGACCGGGAAGATGGCCGGCTTGGCACCGCCCGCCGCCTCAATTTCGTCGTAGACAGACTCAAGCTTGCTGATCGTGCGACCTACCAGGATGACACTTGCACCGTGACGCGCATAGGTCAGCGCCGCGGTACGGCCAATACCGGAACCTGCACCGGTCACAAGGATGACCCGCTCTTTCAGAAGATCACTGGGTGCCTGATAACTAAACATGGTGGGGGTTCCTTTTAATCATAATCAATGAGCGGCTCCGGTGGTGCGAGGCAATGCCTCCAGGTAGCCAAGTAACTCGTCAGGGGCATGGATGCAGAGATCGGCGTTCCAGGCCGAAGGATCTTCTCCCGCATCCACGTAGCCGTAAGCCGTAGCAATCGTGAACATGCCTGCCGCATTGCCAGCCTGGATATCTCTCACATGGTCACCGAGATACCAACAGGCTGCCGGCTCGACGCCCAGTAGCTGGCAGGCCAGAAACAGCGGTTCAGGGTCCGGCTTGGTACGGCTGACGTCGTCAGGACAGACCAGCACCCCACAGTGCTGATCCAGAGACATTGCCTTGAGCAGTGCCTCCGCGTAGATGCGGGGCTTGTTGGTCACGATGCCCCACTTGATATCTCGACTTTCGATGCACTCGATTACCGCTTCGAGGCCTTCGAAAAGCTGACTGTCGACTCGGATATATTCAAGATACAGATCCAGCAGCTCCTGACGTTTTTCAGCATAGCTATCGTGGCTGTCGTCGATACCGAACGACAGACCGATCAGCGCTCTGGCGCCTGAAGATACCACCGGACGAACCTGTGAATAATCCAGTGGCGCCAGCTGATAGCGTTCGCGCTGCAGATTAACTACGCGGTGAAAATCGGGCGCAGTGTCGATAAGGCAGCCGTCAAGGTCGAACAGTACGGCCGCCGGAATTCGTTTCAGACGGACTGCTGTCTCAGTCATTTTCCGGCCTTTGCACATGCATCATATAATTGACGTCTACGTCCTTGCCCAGGCTGTACACTTTGGTAAGCGGGTTGTAGGTCATCCCGGTGAGTTCGCGAAGTTCGAGATCTGCAGCCCTGACCGCCTTGCCGAGCTCAGCGGGGGTGATGAATTTCTTCCACTCATGGGTGCCGCGCGGAAGCAGGCGAAGCACATATTCCGCCCCAACGATGGCGAAGAGAAATGATTTCGGGTTGCGGTTGATGGTGGAGAGGAACACATGCCCGCCCGGCTTGACCAGTTCTGCACAGGCCTTGACGATCGCAGCAGGGTCCGGCACATGTTCGAGCATTTCCAGGCAGGTCACAACGTCGAAGCTGCCCGCGTGCTCAGGCAGCATCGATTCGATGGTACGCTGTTGGTATTCGACCTCGACCCCACTTTCCAGACTGTGCAGGCGGGCGACCGAGAGTGGCGTTTCAGCCATGTCGATGCCGGTCACGTGTGCGCCCAATCTCGCCATGCCTTCACTCAGCAAGCCACCGCCGCAGCCCACATCGAGAACCTTCCGGCCCGGAAGTTCGGCTCGCTCGTTGATGTAATCGAGCCGAAGCGGGTTGATGTCGTGAAGTGGTTTGAATTCGCTCTGGGGGTCCCACCAGCGGTGCGCCAGTGCGTCGAACTTCGCGATCTCGGCACTATCTACATTGGCCATCCTGACCACCTGGTCCTGACCGCCAGCACTGTGTGCTGTCACGCTGCCATGTTCCTGTGAGCTACTCTGCTGAGTCATTATCCTGTCCTGAAGTCCCTAAAGAAGATATGCAAACCGAGATCGGTGGTGTCGGTGCCACGAGCCGGTCAATGGTCGATTTTGATCATCCCTTGCTGCCCGCGATGGTTTCCCGCCATTTACCGACTTCGGCCAGCAGACGATCAGTATCGATGCCGACAAGCAGACCCCGCTCCAGCTGTCGCCGACCGCCGACCCATACATCGCTGACATCACGGGAATTTACGCTGTAGGCAAGGTGCGAGACCAGATCATAGCAGGGTTGTGCCGATGGGTCTGTCAGCGTGATGGCGGTAAGATCGGCCGCCTTGCCAACCTCGATGCTGCCGCAACGGTCGGCCAGGCCCAGAGCTGTCGCGCCACCGAGCGTCGCCATGTTCAGCACCGCCGATGCCGAAACGGCCGCAGCATTGCCGCTTACGGCCTTGCCTATGAGGGCAGCCGTGCGCATCTCGAGCAGCAGGTCCAGATCGTTGTTGCTGGCCGCCCCATCGGTACCGATACCAACCACTACACCAGCATCGAGCAGCTTCTGCACGGGGCAGAATCCAGAGGCCAGCTTGAGGTTGGACTCTGGCGAGTGAATGACCTTGGCGTGGCTGGTCTGCAGCAGGCCGATATCGCTGTCGGTTAGTTGCGTCATATGCACGCATTGCGTGTTCTGTGTCAGGCAACCCAGCTCTGCCAGGCGCTGTATCGGGCGCTTGCCGTGAATCTTCAGTGACTCTTCCACTTCATGAGCGGTCTCATGAAGGTGGACCTGTATGTCGGCATCGAGTTCGTCCGCAAGTACGGCTATTCGTTTCAGCGGTTCATCCGATACCGTATAGGGCGCGTGGGGGCCGAAGGCGACCTTGACCAGCGCATCGTCGCGATAGTCGTCCAGCAGACGGGTACCCTTGCGCAGATATTCGTCGGCGTCGCTCGCCCAGACAGTTGGAAAATCGAGCACTGGAAATGCGATCTGCGTGCGCATATGCAGGCGCGTCACGACCTTGGCCGTGACTTCCGGAAAGTAGTACATGTCGGAAAAACAGGTCGTGCCGCTACGGAGCATCTCGGCAATAGCCAGCTCAACACCACAAGTAGCGAACTGCTCAGAAACATGTGCGGCTTCCGCAGGCCAGATATGCTCCTGAAGCCAGGTCATGAGATCGCGATCGTCGGCCAGTCCGCGGAATAAGGTCATTGCTGCGTGACCGTGAGCGTTCACCAGTCCTGGTATCAGCACATGATGGGGAAGTTCAGTCACCCGCGTTCCCGCATACTGCTGCCTGAGCTCTGCAGCATGTCCGACCGCGATGATGTCAGCACTGGCGACTGCAACTGCCTGCTCACTGAGCACCTGCGCTGTGCCGCCGGCCATGGTGATGAGCCAGCGCGGTACGATGAGCTCGGTCGCGGGCTGTGAATTTCGGTCCTTCATGGCCTGTCCGCTATCATCGAGGGCAGTCAGACCATGCTGGCCATGATCGGGCGGCGCCGTCGGTGATTCTGCGCGAGTGCTTGCTGTATACTCCATGTCTACTCGTATCCGGTATCTGCGGTGCGTTGTAACATTCACAGAAGTATACAGAAAATCATCCTGCCCGTACCCACTTAGCACCTGCCGGAGTAACTGCCAGATCATGACATCTTCATCACAAACGCCTGCCATATCCCCGGACGCAGTCACAGCCATTCGTTGGGACGATAAGGCCCTACACCTGCTCGACCAGCGCGCCTTGCCATTAAGGGAGCAATGGATCGTTTGCGATTCGGCAGCTGCCGTCGCAGATGCCATCCGGGCCATGGTCGTGCGTGGGGCACCGGCCATCGGCATCAGTGCAGCCTATGGCATGGTGCTGGCTGCCAGAGCTGCTGTCGGTGCGGGCAGTCCGCCTTGCAGTCAGGGCTCGATCCAGGCTGCCGTGAATGCGGCCAGCGAATTGCTGGCAGCGTCCAGACCCACTGCGGTAAACCTGTTCTGGGCGATCCGACGCATGAATCGCTGTCTCGAGGATCTGCTGCCCACGCTAGACGAAGGCAGCAGCGCTGCCGAGACGTTTATCAAGCGTTTCACCGAAGAAGCGGTGGCGATTCACGATGAAGATTTGCAGAACAATCTGCTCATGGCCCGACATGGCGCCGAGCTGATTGCTTCCACTGCCAAGGGCGGTCAGGCGCAGCCTATTGTGACCCATTGCAACACTGGCAGCCTGGCGACCGGTGGCCACGGTACAGCGCTCGGCGTGATTCGCAGCCTGCATGAGCAGCAGATGGTCGAGCTGGTCTACGTGGATGAAACGCGGCCCTGGATGCAGGGCGCGAGACTGACGAGCTGGGAGCTGCAACGCGAAGGTATACCGTGTGCGCTGATCGTCGACTCGGCTGCCGCATCGATGATGGCGCGATCAACAAAACCTGGCTGGGTCATCGTTGGTGCCGATCGTGTGGCTGCCAACGGCGATGTGGTCAATAAGATCGGCACCTATGGCCTTGCGGTCCAGGCGCGCTATCACGGATGGAAGTTCATGGTGGTGGCGCCAACGAGTACTTTCGATCCCGGTGTGGCGAATGGTTCAGAGATCGAAATCGAGGAGCGCCCGGGCAGTGAGATCATCGAGATCGCAGATCGCCGCTTCGCCGCCGACGGTGTGCGTTCGATCAATCCGGTCTTTGATGTGACACCGGCAGCACTGGTCGATTATCTCGTCAGCGAGCGTGGCGTCATCAGCAGGCCCCGGCGTGAAAGCATTGCCGAGCTGAAGCTTGGCGTCGATTGAGTGGCTGGCTTGGGGTAGACTCGGGCTACAAAAACACGAGGAGCATTGTGATTCATGAAAGCCGTTCTATGTAAGACGCTCGGACCTGCGAGCAATCTTGTTGTTGAAGAGACTGCCGATCCCAAGCTGAATCCCAAGGGTGTGTTGATAGAAGTCGCCGCGGCTGGGCTCAACTTTCCTGACACACTCATCATCGAAGGCAACTATCAGTTCAAGCCAACGCTGCCATTCAGCCCGGGTGGCGAGATCAGCGGTCGAGTACTGGAAGTGGGCGAGCAGGTGAAAGGCTTCAAGGCTGGCGATCGGGTGATGGCACTGACTGGCTGGGGTGGCTTTGCCGAGAAGGTCGTGGTGGGTGCAGCTAACATCGTGCCGACGCCGGAGAGCCTGGATGATTTGACCGCCGCAGGGTTCATGATGACCTACGGCACTTCCATGCATGCACTCAAGCAGCGTGCAGACGTCCAGGCTGGAGAGCGCGTGCTTGTGTTGGGTGCTGGCGGCGGGGTGGGGCTTGCTGCGGTGGAGATTGCAAAGGCCATGGGCGCTTACGTGATTGCTGCTGCCAGTAGTGACGAGAAACTTGAAGCAGCCAAGACCGCAGGTGCCGATCAGTTCATCAACTACGGTCGGGACGACTTCAAGGACGCACTCAAGGCGATATCCAAGAACGATCCGATAGACGTCGTTTACGATCCAGTAGGTGGTGACAAGACAGAAACCGCCCTCCGTTCACTGGGCTGGAACGGTCGTCATCTCGTGATCGGTTTCGCCAGCGGCGATATTGCGAAGGTTCCCGCAAATCTCACCCTGCTGAAAGGCTGCCAGCTCGTCGGCGTATTCTGGGGTGCGTTTGCGCAAAAGTTTCCTGAAGAAAATTTTGCCAACTTCAAGCAGTTGGGTGTATGGCTGAATGATGGCCAGCTCAAGCCGAAGGTGAACGAAATCTATGATTTCGCCGATGCGCCTAAAGCGATCGACAACATGGCTCAACGAAAATTGGTCGGGAAGGCTGTAGTCAGAGTGACGGCCAAGGCCTGAACTCAGGTCGGAGTTCCAGGCGCCGTATCAAGTGCTGAGCGCAAGCGCCTGGCTCAGGAGTAAGCGGGACGTCTTCAGCGCGCCCCGAAGGTGCTGGTCAGGATTCTGACTGGCTCCGATACAAAATCGGGATTGAACTTTTCGACCGACAGCCACTCCATATGTTCCCGCAGTGCAGCCCTTCGTGAAGTGTCTTCACCATTACTGACCACTTGAGTGGGAGGGGCGGGAAGGCCTCTATCGCTACCTGCGAGCGCTAGCAAGCCGATGAAGGCTGTGGCAAACATTGCTTTGTAGAACTGCGCGTTCTGACGTCGCACACTTTGATGTCGAATTGGTGTCGCTTGTGCCGGCACTCCGGTCTCCGTTTCTGGCATTCCATTGGAAGCGGCTAGTTTAGGCGCTTGTCCAAATCGGCGGTATCAGTAGTTGTAGCAGATATGCTCGCCTGCGGCAGACTTGCCAAGAGTGATGTAGACTTACTGACCAGATTGACTGGCGCCACCGGCGCGCCGTAACACTTCGACAGGATCACAGGATGTTAACCAGTGTCATTTTATGCGGCGGGTCTGGCACCCGTCTGTGGCCGCTTTCCAGAGAAGCCTTTCCCAAGCAGTTCCTGAGTCTGACTCATGCGGGCTCGTTGCTTGCGGAAACCATCGCAAGGATTGGCAAGCTCGAGGCCGACAGGCTGCTGATCGTGAGTAACGAGGAGCACCGTTTCCTGGTCGCTGCGACTTTGCAGAATCAGGGGCTCAAGGCCAGCACCGGCGGCAATGCCATCATCTTGGAGCCAAGTGCACGAAATACAGCGCCGGCGATTGCGCTGGCTGCCCTCGAAGCCCTCGAGACGGATCCGGATGCCATGCTGCTGGTGTTGCCGGCCGATCACGTTATTACCGGTACCGAAACTTTTGTGGCAGCAGTGGCCACGGCAGTCGAGGCCGCCAGATCAGGCGCAATGGTGACCTTCGGAATCGTTCCGGACAGCCCGCACACAGGCTATGGCTATATCCGCTCGGAGAGAGCGGAGGGGCGTGCTGCTGACGATAGTACGCCTATGCGGGTCACCGAGTTCGTCGAGAAGCCTGATCAGGCGACGGCGGAGCGTTACGTAGCTTCGGGCGAATATCTCTGGAACAGTGGCATGTTCGTCTTCAGGGCTGCGCGCTTTCTCGAAGAGCTGAAAAAGTTTCGACCGGAGATTCATGAGGCTTGCCAGGCGGCTTTTGCTGGCAAGACCCGAGATCTCGACTTCCTGAGAGTCGATGAGGCTCGATTCAATGCCTGCCCCGATGATTCGATTGACTATGCGGTGATGGAACAGACTGACTCGGCCCTCGTCGTTCCGCTCGACGCCGGCTGGAGTGATGTCGGCTCGTGGTCGGCACTGTACGAAATGCAGAGCAAGGATGCTGATGGCAATGTCGCCCGAGGCGATGTGATCACCGAGGACGTCAGCGGGTGCTATCTGCATTCAGAGGGCCGGCTGATCGCTGCCATCGGACTGCAGGATCATGTCGTCGTGGAAACTGACGACGTCGTTCTCGTAGCTGCGATGGACCGGGTCCAGGATGTCAAGAAGCTGGTTGCGCAGGTGCGCGCCAAGGCGCGTGATGAACATCGATTCCACAAGAAGGTGCACCGGCCATGGGGTACCTACGAGGGTATCGCACTCGGTGAGCGTTTCCAGGTCAAGCGTATTCAGGTTAAGCCAGGGGGCAGACTGTCCCTGCAGAAGCATCATCATCGTGCTGAGCACTGGGTCGTCGTCAGTGGCACTGCACTGGTTAGCCGTGGTGGTGAAGACACGCTACTCAGTGAGAATGAAAGCACCTACATTCCGCTGGGCGTGACTCACCGCCTCGAAAATCCTGGCGTGATTCCGCTCGAGTTGATAGAGGTTCAATCCGGCAGCTATCTCGGCGAGGATGATATCGTTCGCCTCGAAGACACGTATGGTCGTACCTGAGGTATCAACAGGTGAGGCGAGACTGGAATGAAATGGAGAAATCTGCGGAGTAGCCGCAATGTCGAGGATAGACGCGGACGCAGCTCCGGCGGGCGGCGCCTGCTGGGTGGTGGCCTTGGGTCCGTCGTACTGATTCTGGTGGCTATGTATTTCGGAGTTGATCCGGCAGTCATAGGCACATTGGTGGACCCCGGTTCCGGACAAGGTTCGCAGCAGTCTGCACCGACGGCGCCTGAACAGCTGAACGATGAACACTCACAGTTCATTGCAGCTGTGCTCGGCGACACCGAAACGACCTGGCATAGCTTGTTTGAGAGCAAAGGCGGCAGCTATGAAGAGCCGCGGCTGGTGTTATTTTCTGACTCGGTTCGATCAGCCTGTGGCTTTGCGCAGGCAGCCATGGGGCCATTCTACTGTCCAGCTGATCAGAAGGTGTATCTGGACCTTAGCTTCTTTGATGATCTTGGGCAGCGCTACGGTGCGCCAGGTGACTTTGCACAGGCTTATGTAATCGCTCATGAGGTCGGACATCATGTGCAAACCTTGCTGGGTGTCTCCGCACAGGTGCAGCAGCAGGGACAGGGGCGATCTGAGGCCGAAGTGAATGCGCTCTCTGTCCGCCAGGAGTTACAGGCGGATTGCTTTGCCGGTATCTGGGCGCACAATGCTGATCAGAAACGGTCTCTGCTCGAGGCGGGTGATCTGGAAGAAGGCCTCGCTGCCGCTAGTGCCGTTGGTGACGATCGACTTCAGAAGCGCAGCCAGGGCTATATCGTTCCTGAAAGCTTTACCCATGGCACCTCCCAGCAGCGCATGGACTGGTTCAAGCGCGGCTACAGCAGTGGCCGGGTCGAAGACTGCGATACTTTTTCTGACGGCGGTTAATCGAAGCCTGCTGTAGATCAGCGGGCTCAGTCCTGGTCCCGACAGATGACGATGTGTAAATAGCGCGCAAGCCGTCTGAAGGGGTCCTGGCGTGAGACTTCGCGCTCTGCACTCAGAAGCTGCTGATACTGATCAAGCGCTGAGGCGAACGCCTTGCTGCCTTTCGGTGGGCCGGCAGTAGCGTTGTCGGACGGAGAGGCGCCAGGGCGTACTGAGTCTCGCGGGGACGCCTGGTAGTCGGCAAAACAGCGAAGACCTCGCAGGCGCTCGATCCTCAAACCCCTCGCTCTACACCATGTTTCGATTTCTTCGGGCGCAAGTGGGTGTATGGGTGTAAGCCCGCCCTTGTAGTTTCGCGGTCGCGGCGGCAGATCGTCATATTGGCCACGGATCAATCGCCTGAAGCGCAGACCGTGCTCATTGTAGACGGCGAGCGAAAGTCTGCCCCGGGGTCCGAGCCGGTCGCAAAGCTGACCGAGTAGGGCCAATGGTGCCTCGGTCCACTCAATCACCGCATGCGCGAGAATCAGATCGAACTCACCTTTGATCGATGCAATGCTTGATTGCGCATAGCCCTTGAATGCTTCGACAGTCGGCGCAGCATTGCCAAGGCTGACGAGTGCGCTTTCCACGTTCGCGACGGCCGTGTCCAGCATGCTGGGTGAAGGTTCGATCAAAACCAGACGCTGAGTCGTTCCCAGTAGTCGCCGGCTGACAGGCGCTTCGCCACAGCCTACATCCAGCACCTGCATCGGCTTTTGCGCCTGTTCAGCTATGGCCAGAACATCTTCGAGAATCAGATCCAGCCTGATGCGGCCCTTGTCGCTGGCGTAGATCCGTTGAGAAAAGTGTTGCTGAAGTGGCTCGAAACTCTGGCCGTGCTGTAAGGCAAGCCGCTCGACGATCAAAGCAGCAGCATGCGCGGGATCTGCCGCTTCGGGTATCCGAATAAGGTCGAGGCACGCTGGAGCTGCGCCTGCGACGACTTGACGATAAAGATGATCCAGATCCACAGCGAGCTTTGTGAGCCGTTGGACCAGATCATTCTGGTCAAGCTGTCTTTGTTGGAAAGCCAGCAGCAGGTCTTCAAACCTTGCTGCGATGACCGCATCATCCTGCCACGGTAATACATTGCGCAAACTCTCTAGCGCACGGTGCTCGTCATTGTCCTTGAAGCAGGCCCGCAGCAGAAGGTCGCAGCCCTCGCGAAGGCGGCGTCTGGTGATCTGCCAGTACAAGAGTAATGCGGGCGGCTTCTGAGAGCCTTCAGATACAGCGTCTTGGCTTCGCAGCAGTAGCTGCTTCAGTGTCTGAAGGTCTTCAATGATCCGGAAATCGAGCGGAAGTGGGCTGATGAATTCGACTTCGGCGCGGAGGGCTCTGGCGTCAGTGATCGGTGTTTGAAGTAAATAGATCAGCGTCGGCTCAGGCATGGGCCAAACTCACGACGTTCATGATGGCGCCCAGGGGAATGGTCCACAGACCATAGGCGATCAGCAGGAGACCCGCAGCCTTGCGAACATTGCGCCGGCCGAGGATGCGGCGGACATGGTAGGCCAGGAGGCCAGCGGATATCATGCTTGGCAGCGTGCCGAGGCCGAAGCAGAACATGAGCCAGGCGGCCTGCGGGCCATCTGCCTGGCTGAAGGACCAGGCCAGCGCACTGTAGACCAGGCCACATGGCAGCAGCCCCCAGAGCATGCCCGCAGCAGAGATCTGCCACAGAGAACGGCCGGGCTTGAGGGCGGCGCTGGGTCCTCCGCAGGCGGTGGTCTTCATTTTCAGCCCGCGCTGAACAGGGCGAAACAGCCGGCTGCCGATGCGCTCCAGCGTCACCAGACCATACCACCACTGGCCTATATAGAGCCCCATTGCGACCAGCAACAAGCCCGCGAGGGTTCGCAGCAGAATCAGTGCTGGCACGTTTACGGCGAGCACTGAGCCGACCGTACCGAAAATCAATCCGAGGAATGCGTAGCTAAGCAGGCGGCTGAAGTTGAACAGCAGGACCGGCGCAATTTCAATCTTTGCGGTGGCGCCCGCGTTGCCGGCTCGACCAGCTGCAATAGACTGGGCACCTGCAATGCCGCCGCACATGGCCAGACAATGAGTGCTGCCCAACAGGCCGATTCCGATGGCGATGAGCGGTGCCCACATCAGTCTGTATTATCCGCTCGCGGTGCTCCGTCGGCCTCTTTTCCAGCCCTGCTACCCCTTTTCTCCGGGTCCTCGGCCAGATCATCATCGAACAGGATTCGATGGGCTGGTCCATCGAGATCATCATACTGCCCATTGCGAACGGCCCAGCGGAATATCATCACTGCAACAGCAAGCAGTATCAGCGAAAGCGGTATCAAGACGAGTACAATTTCCATAGAGCCTCAGGCTGGTGATATCCGGTTGAGCCGCATAGCGTTGAACACGACGATAAGTGAGCTCAGCGACATGCCGATTGCAGCTGCCCATGGCGGCACCAGGCCAGCCATAGCAAGCGGCAATGCGATGGCATTATACCCCAGCGCCCAGCCCAGGTTCTGGCGAATGATCTTGAGTGTCTTGCGGGCATGCAGAAATGCAGCAGGCAGGGCAGCAAGGCGGCCAGCGCCAAGCAGTGCGTCGGCCTTCACCTGGGCGAGATCACTGGCCTCGTGCATCGCGATGGACACATGGGCCGCCGCCATGGCGGGTAGATCATTTATGCCATCGCCAATCATTGCGACGACTCGATCATCCTGTAGTCGCTGCACAGCCGCGAGCTTGTCATCCGGCGAGCAGCCGGCGAGCGCCTGGCGAATCCCCAGTGCTTCTGCCACGCGATGTACCGGACCAGGTCGATCTCCCGACATCATCCTGCAGTCGTGGTGAAGGTCAATGTTGAACCTGCTGATGACCTCAGGACTTTCCGGCCTGATTTCATCATCAAATTCAAAGCGCGTGCACACCGCTGGCGAAGTGGCGCCTACCAACCAGGCTTCAGTGTGCTCGCCGTCGCTCTGCGGCAGCGAATCCGCCAGCAACAGTTCCACAACGAATTCGGCGTTGCCCAGGCGGTAGACCACGCCGTCGAATTTACCTTCCACGCCTGAGCCAGGAACGACCCGTACCGCTTCGAAGCGTGACCCTGCTTGCAGGCGGCTCGTGGAATGACCTTCGGCGGCTTTGGCTAGCGCACGTGATACGGGATGCTCCGAGTGGGCGGCCAGGTCCGCTGCAAGCTGAAGCTGCACCGGGTCAATCTCGCTACGGAGCGACAGGTGACCGTACGTGAGGGTACCAGTCTTGTCGAAAACGATGGTATCGACCCTTGCCATGGTTTCTATCGTGTGGCCTCTGGTTACGATAAGGCCCAGGCGCCGCAGTGCATTGGTCGCGGAGGTGAGTGCGGTGGGCGTTGCCAGAGCGAGTGCACACGGACAGGTGACTACCAGAACCGACAAGGCAATTTCAAAGGCCCTCAGCGGTGCATCAGGGTCGTACCAGTACCAGAAGGCGAAAACGAGTGAAGTCACGACGAGCACACCGAAGACGAATATGCCGCCGACCCGGTCTGCGAGCCGAGCGACCGCAGGCCGCTCCGAGAGCGCCCGATTGACCAGGCGATCTACGGTTGACAGGAAACTGTCGCTACCGACGCGGACGACGCGGGCAGGGACGGGTGTATCGACCACTACCGACCCGCTCAACACACTATCCCCCGGCCGCTTGCGCTGAGGCCTGAACTCCCCTGTAAGCGCTGCTTCGTTGACGTGATAACTTTGCCCCGGCGTGCTGTCGGTAGAGCAGATCTCGCCATCAAAGGGAATAAGCTGGCCGCTCCCCAGGCGGATGACATCGCCCACCTGCATATCGCGCACGAGCACCTGATCCTTAAGGCGTAGCGTCGCGGAGTCCAGCCGCTCGTAGAGAACGAAACGCTGCTGCGACAGCCGGGCAGATTCATGAACCATCTTGAGACGCGCTTTGTTCTCGAAAAAGCGCCCCAACAGGAGAAAAAAGGTGAACATGCAGACAGAATCAAAATAGACCTCGTCGCCGCCCTGCCAGGTGATCATCAGGCTTGAGCCGTAGGCGAGGGCCATAGCCAGCGCCACTGGTACCTCCATGGTGAGCTGACCAACCTGACGGGTCCTGAAGGTGTTGATCAGGCTGCGTTTCGCACCGGCGAAAAACGGCTGTGCGGAGAAAAAGACGACAGGCGTGGCGATGAAGAGGGCCGCCATCCTGAAAAACGTCAGCATGGTTTCACCGCTCACGTCGAGCATGCCGAAATAGGTTGGGATTGCCAGCATCATGGCCTGCATGGCGCCGATGCCGGCGATCCCGATGCGCAGCAGATCTGTACGCTGATTCTTTTTAAGCTCGGCTTCCTGAATTTCGGCGGTCAGTGGTATCGCTTCGTAGCCAAGTCTGCGCATCCTGCTCAACAGGGTGCTGAGCGGCACCTCGTCCTGATACCATTCCAACTGAGCTTCATGCGAGCCCAGATTCACCAGACAGCTTTCGACACCTGGCACAGTTCGCATGGCGTTCTCAATCAGCCATACACAGGCGGCGCAGGTTATGCCACGAATACTCAAGCGAATGTCGAGCAGTGTTTTCTCTGAGCCATCTGACGCTTTGACCAGGCGGGCTTCTGCCAACTCCGCGAGCAGATCATCTCGGTCGTAGACTGACAAGGCCATGTCCTGCGCGTCAGACACTTCGTCGGGACGGGGCAGAGGCGTGTCGAGGTATTGATAGAACCGGCCGAGGCCCTGGCCAAGAATCAGCTCTGCTACGGCCTTGCAGCCATAGCAGCAGACATGGTCTACAGCCTCAGTCGTCCGCTGAACGGCAATGAAAACGCCTGGCGCTATCGCGTTATGGCAGTGGAAACAGGTCTTACTCGGATGCTTGGCCAATTGCCACTGTATCCTCTTGAGCCAGATTGCCTTCCGCGCGGATTCTCCAGGTATTGGCAGAATCTGTCAGACTGAAATAGCGACGACCGCTGAGTTTTCGCAAAACTTCAGCGGAAACAAAGCTCTCGTAACTCCCGTAGCTTCCTGATCCCCGCTGTGATGGGTAAAGCTGAATGAAGGCGTCCTGATCGGCCTTGGTGGGGTGCGCGACTTCCAGAACGAGTGCCGGCGGCGTGGGAATGTGCCCCAGTCGCTGGCCTTCAGCCGAACTGCTGATCGTGCTATCAAGTACGATGCTGAGCTGACCGGTACTGTCGTCAAGTGTCATGCTCCCTTGCAGACCCAGCGTCTCGGCCACGCGCTCACGGGCCATTGTCTGATTGATGGCGAGGCCTTCCTTGTAGTAGTCATCACTGACGAGCGCGGTATCGCTTCGGATCGCCAGCGTCAGCATGATTATGCCGAAAATGACTGAGGAGGCAGGTATGGCGATGAGCAGCCAGACCCATTTTTCCCGATACCAGGGTCGGGAAATCCCTGCATCGTCGGCAGGGTGCTTACTGGCGCGTTCTTGCTGATGCATAGCTCAGATACTCGTGTGACTGATGACAGCGCGATGAGTCGTCAACGCGCTATGGGACCAAGAAATGTACTTTGTGTACGCACCGCAGCATCGCCGGTTTCATCGGATACGAGCGCGAATTCAAGTTCGGAGGTGCTCTGACGAATCGTTTCCGGATCCACCTCCACGGCTACCGGCAACGAAGCGACAGCGGCGGGCGGCACCGTAATCGAGGTCTTGCCACTGATCTGGAAGTCAATGTCACCAGAGACCTCGACACGGAAACGGCGCTCCACGTCAGTCTTGTTCGAAACTTGAAGAAGATAAGCATTCTCGATGAAGCCACTTGGCGCGGTTTTGTAAAGAGAGCCCCTGTCACGCAATACATCGAGAGCCAGATCGGCGCGAGCCATGATGAAATAGGCAAAGAATGCGAGCATTGCCGTCAGTGCAAGACCGTAGCCAATGGTTCGCGCCCGGATCAGTCTGGATTGCTTGCCGTTAAGCTCGCGTTCGGTTGCATACCGAATCAGACCTGGGTCGTAACCCATCCTGTCCATGATGTTGTCACAGGCATCGATACACTTGGCGCAGCCGATGCACTCGTACTGCAAGCCATCGCGAATATCGATCCCTGTCGGGCAGACCTGCACGCACATGCCGCAGTCAATACAGTCGCCGAGCCCAACGGCCTTGTGATCGAGCGACTTCTTTCGACCACTGCGAGGTTCACCGCGAACCGGGTCGTAGGCAACCGTGAGCGTGTCCTGATCGAACATGACCGACTGAAAGCGGGCGTAGGGGCACATGTAAATGCATACCTGCTCACGCAGCCAGCCTGCGTTGAGATAGGTCGCTACGGTGAAGAAGGCTATCCAGAAATAGGCCCAGCCGCTGTCCACAGAAAGCGTGAAGAAATCCGGCACCAGCTCCCTGACTGGATAGAAATAGCCAACGAAGGTCAAACCGGTGGCCAGCGCCACCAACAGCCAACTGGCATGCGTAAGGCCTTTCTTTACGACCTTTTCCCGCGTCCAGGGTTGCTGGTCGAGCTTCATCCTGGCGTTACGACTGCCTTCGAATTTCTCCTCCAGCCAGATGAAGATAAAGGTCCAGACCGTTTGCGGGCAGGTATAACCGCACCACACCCTACCGAACAGGGTGGTTACGAAAAACAGGCCGAAGGCCGCAATGATGAGCATGGCTGCCAGCAGGGCAAAATCCTGTGGCCAAAATGTCGCGCCGAATATATGGAACTGCCGCTCCGGCAGATCGAAGTGAACGAGTTGCTGACCATCGATGCTGATCCAGCAGGTCAGGAAATAGGCGCCCATGAAAAAATAGAGCGTAAAGGTCCGGATTCTCTGAAAGAAGCCGAGCACTTTCTTGACGTAGATCTTCTTACGCCTTTCATAAAGATCGGTTGTTTCGTGTTCCCGCCTGGAATCAGCGTGAAGCGCAGCACCCGCAGTCTTTGGGTCTATCTGAATAGCCGGGATTCGTTCTGGCATTGGCCTCTCACTTGCAGTGAATCGTCAGGGGTACTGCAGCGCAGCTACAGTACCGCCGGACATTTGAGGCTTATCTACCTGAGCTTTGTCTTTATTATTGCTGAGATAAGCTTTTTACGTAGGCAGCCAGCACATAGAGCCGATCCTTGCCAAGAACCTCTTCGAAGTTCGGCATTCTGCCTTTACGCCCATAACGCAAAGTCATTTCCACGATATTCTGGGTACCACCGTACAACCAGATACTGTCGCTCAGGTTCGGTGCGCCGAAAGCTTCGTTGCCTTCACCATTCGCGCCATGACAGACCACACAATTCTGCTGGAACTTCTCAGCGCCCGCCTGTGCCAATTTCTCATCGACGTTCTTCTGTCCACTCAGTCCGCGCACGTAATGCGCAACTTGGGTCACACCTGCCGAGCCCAGTACATCCTGCCACGCTGGCATAAGCGCCTGACGGCCGTTCAGCAGCGTCTCCAGAATCTTTTCGTGCGAACCGCCATATAGCCATTCGTTATCGGTCAGATCAGGAAAACCGACGTTGCCCCGGCCGCCGGAGCCATGGCAGACCGCGCAGTTATTGGCAAAGAGTCGCTGACCGATGCCCAGCGCTTCTTCATCCTTCATCAGCTGCTCCGGATCCTGAGCCGCCAACTCGGCATACAGCGGGGCAAATCGCTGGTCCGCTGCTGAGACCTCATCGGCCCATTGGCCATGGGAGGTCCAGCCTGCGACACCCTTGTAGGAGCCCAGACCCGGGTAAATAATGAGATAGATAATTCCGAATATGATGGTGAGCCAGAACAACTTCAACCACCACATTGGCATCGGATTATCATATTCTTCGATGCCGTCGAAACTGTGACCGGTTGTCTCCTCGGTGGAGTCCTTGAATCGTTCGCCTTTGCGCGTAGCAAGGATTAGCCAGGCACACCCGATGATCGAACCAAGCACGATGACTGATATCCATACAGACCAAAAGGTACTCATAGCCCATTAATCCTGTTGTTTCTGTAGAGTTTCGCGGTCTTTTTCTTCGTCCGCAAAGGGAAGGTTGGCGGCTTCATCGAACTGCTTCGCGCGCTTCCGGCTGAAGGCCCAGAAGATCAGTGCGATGAATGTGGCCATGAGAATGAGCGTAAAAATGCCTCTGAGCGTTCCTGCATCCATCACGCTTATCCCCGCTCACGACCGCTTCGGATGGTACCTAGCTGCTGCAGATACTCCACAAGGGCCTCGATTTCGTACTTGCCTTCAACAGCCTCGGCTGCGCCGCTGATGTCTTCGTCCGTATAAGGGACACCCACCCGACGAAGGCCGGTCATCTTCGCCGCCGTATTGCTGGCGTCGAGCTTCTGCGTGAACAGCCAGGGGAACGCTGGCATGTTCGATTCGGGTACGACGTCGCGAGGATTGTAGAGGTGAGCTCGCTGCCATGCATCGCTGTACTTGTTGCCTACGCGAGCCAGATCAGGCCCTGTACGCTTGGACCCCCACAGAAACGGATGGTCGTACACGAACTCGCCCGCGACCGAGTAGGGGCCATAGCGTTCGGTCTCTGATCGGAATGGTCGAATCATCTGGGTATGGCAGACACTACAGCCTTCGCGGATGTAAATATCACGCCCCTCGAGCTGGACTGCTGTCAGCGGTGTGAGGCCTTCGATCGGCTCTGTGATCGACTTCTGGAAGAACAATGGAACGACTTCGGCCAGACCACCAAAACTTACCACCAGTATGATGAGTGGAATCATCAATCCTAGATTGGTTTCAACTACTTCATGTTTCATCAGTCAATACTCTCCAGCTAATGTCTTCAGGTAGCTTGCGCTACGCTGTCCAGACTGACGGCTTTTTCCTGACGCACAGTACGGTAGAGGTTATAGGCCATCACGAACATGCCACTCAGGAAGATGAAGCCTCCGAGTGCTCGAATGACGTAGCCGTAGTAGCTGGCATCAACCGACTGAACGAAGCTGTATGTCAGGGTGCCATCATCGTTGGTCGCGCCCCACATGAGGCCCTGCATGATGCCATTTACCCACATCGCCGCGATGTACAGCACTGTGCCGATAGTCGACAGCCAGAAGTGAACGTTGATCAAGCTGACCGAGTACATTTCCTTCAGGCCATACATACGTGGCAGCAGGTGGTACAAGGCGCCGATCGAAATCATGGCGACCCAGCCGAGGGCACCGGAATGCACGTGTCCGATGGTCCAGTCCGTGTTGTGTGACAGTGCGTTGACCGTCTTGATCGACATCATGGGACCTTCGAACGTCGACATACCGTAAAACGAAAGAGAAACGACCAGGAAGCGGAGAATCGGGTCGGTCCGCAGCTTATGCCACGCGCCTGAAAGCGTCATCATGCCATTGATCATGCCGCCCCATGATGGCGCCAGCAGAATGAGTGACATGACCATGCCAGCACCCTGAGCCCAGTCGGGCAGCGCACTGTAGTGCAGGTGATGCGCACCCGCCCAGACGTAGATACTGATCAGTGCCCAGAAGTGCACGATTGACAGGCGATAGCTATAGATGGGACGTCCGGCCTGCTTTGGCACGAAGTAATACATGATGCCCAGGAAACCGGCGGTGAGGAAGAAGCCAACTGCGTTATGGCCGTACCACCACTGCACCATCGCGTCTATCGCGCCAGGATAGATAGAGTACGACTTCATCGGACCCACGGGCACTGCCATGCTGTTACCGATATGCAGAATGGCGACCATGAGAATGAAGCCACCATAGAACCAGTTGGCGACATAAATGTGCTTCATCTTGCGCTTGACGATGGTACCGAAGAACACGACTGCATAGCTGATCCAGACGATCGCCAGCAATATGTCGATCGGCCATTCGAGTTCAGCGTACTCCTTGCTGGTCGTGTAGCCGAGCGGTAGCGTAATGACTGCCGCCACGATAACCGCCTGATAGCCCCAGAAGGTAAAGCTTGCCAGCCCGTCGGAGAACAGTCTGGCCTGTGAGGTTCGCTGGACGACGTAGTAAGAGGTGGCGAATAGGGCGCAACCGCCGAAGGCGAAAATGACCGCATTCGTGTGTAGCGGGCGGAGACGGCCGAAGTGGAAGTATGGAAGTGAACTGTTCAACTCAGGCCAGATAAGCTGGGAAGCGATCAGTACACCGACTGACATACCTACGATGCCCCAGACGACGGTCATGATCGCGAATTGGCGAACGACCTTGTAGTTGTAGGTTTCATTGCTCACTGCAGTAGTCATTCTCTTACCACGCTAGATATTGAATTACGGGGTTACCGGGATTCCTGAATGTTGTCCGAGGTAGCCGCAAGCGCCTCCAGCTCTGAGGCGCCGCTTGAAACGGCTCGCATACTAGGTTCGAGCTCTGGGTGAGTCAACCTAAAAAGTGATCAGTGGGCCAGCAGGCAAGGTCGCCCGCTCCAATGAGCAATAGTCGCAACTGGCGACTCTCGATATACTGATTCAGATCAAGGCGGATGCATTAATTAAAGAATGCAAATATTGTTATGGCGCAAACGCTGCACAAAGCTTAGCCAACGATTGTACGAGGCGCGACAGAGGCACATGAATGAATGACGAAACTAAGTCAGCTACGGCCTGCACTATCGACTTGAGGGGGATGTATTGCCCCGAGCCTGTGATGAAGCTGCATGAAGTTATACGTACCCTTCGGTCAGGAGATACCATTCAAATACGGGCGACTGATCCTGCAACACAGCGGGATATCCCGAAATTCTGCCTGTTCCTCGGTCACGAACTCTGTGAGGCCCAGGCCACTGGAAACGAATACCACTATCTGATCAGGCTTGGCGACAAGGCCTGAAACTACCGGCTCGCCGTCAGCTCGCTGTCGGTCAGCAGCACACCAGTCAGATGCAGGCTGAACGCTTCCAACCCGATTTCGCCGACTATCCGCTCATCTTCCAGCTCAACGCCGCGTTTGTTGAAGAATAGCAGGGCAGGCGGGCCGAACAACCGGTAGCGATCAAGCATGGCTTTATGCTCGGTGTCATTGTCGGTGATGTCCGCCTTGATCAGTGTAAATGCCTGCAATTTCGAGCTGACATCCGGGTGCGGAAACACCTGGCGCTCCATGACCTTGCAGCTGATGCACCAATCCGCGTAGAAATCCAGCATGGCCGGTTGACCTTTGCGAACCGCGGAGGCCAGTGCTTCATCAAGTTCTGACTGCGTCTTGACGATGCGAAAGGTAAAGGGTGCGCCGCGCTCTGGGCTCGATCCATCTGCCGCGGCGGATGCCACCGGGCTTCCCGGCTCGATCTGTCGGCTGCCTAGTGCAAAGCGATCGAGCGGGCTGAAGGGATCATTGCCCCCCGCGGCCGCACCCAATAGCAGCGTCACCGAATAAATGAAGAGTACGAGGCCGAGCCCCTTGCGCAGACGGAACGTTCCGGACCCATGCGCCTGAGCTGGCAGTGTATCGAACGCGCCAAGGTATACGGCAGAGACGCCAGCCAACACGCCCCATAGCGCCAAGGTTGCGGCGCCTGGAAGCACGCGCTCGAGCAACCAGATGGCTACTCCGAGCAGCATGACGCCAAACACGCCCTTCACCTGGTTCATCCAGGCACCAGCTTTGGGTAGGAGCTTGCCGCCGCCGGTGCCGAGTAGAATCAGTGGTAAACCCATTCCGAGCGCCAGTACGAGCAGGACCAGCCCTCCATACAAAGCATTCTGGGTGGTGCTGATATAGATAAGTACACCTGTTAGCGGTGCCGTTACGCATGGCGAAACCACCAGCGCTGAAACGGCTCCCATGCCTGCTACGCTCGCAAGATGGCCGCCGCTCTGCTTCTGTGATACTGAACTGAGGCGATCTCGAACGAAAGCGGGTAGCTGGAGCTCGAACAGGCCAAACATGGCCAGTGCCAGAAGCACGAATATCGCGCTGAATACTGAGAGCACGACTGGGTTCTGCATCGCGCTTTGTATATTGGCTGCCGCGCCAAAGTAACCGACTACTACACCGGCCATCGCATACGTGATCGCCATGCCGAGCACATAACTGAGGGAGAGCATGAAGGCCCTGGCGGTGGAGGGCCGATTTTGCTGTCCAGCAATGATGCTCGAAAGAATCGGGATCATCGGAAACACGCAGGGTGTGAAGGCCAGGCCAATACCCAAGAGGAAGAACAGTCCCAGATTGAACAAGGTTCCCTCGGACTGAAGTATGCTCGCGAGCGAGCTGGCGGACGCGGTATCCAGTTCGCCAGCACCACCTGACACGGAAGATTGCTCGCCGGGCGGAGTCGCGTTGGCCTGTTCGGTGTCGGTGTCAGCCAGGTAGAGAGCATTTTCGGTTTGGGGTGGGTAGCACAAGCCTGCTTCGGCGCAGCCCTGGAAGGTGATGGCCAGTTCGATGCCGGCATCAGCCGATTGGCCCCGGGATGCGAGGATCTCGAGCGCAGGCTCGAGGTCGACGCTCAGCTCGGCCTTGTCATAAAACACCTCGACCAAGCCAAAATAAGCGTCCTCTTTCGGCTTGCCATCAGCGGGGAAGCTGAAGTCCGGATCCAGATGAGCCAGCTCGGGCGCGGTGAAACTGACGTCGAAACGATTTCTGTAGAGGTAGTAGTCTGCCGCGATGTCCCACTCGGCCTTGAGTTGCGCACCATCCACTGTGGTTCGAAGCCTGAATGCCTGCTGAGGGGGCAGGAATTCGGAAGGCTCGGAAGAAAAGGCCTGGGTGCCGCTTCCTGATCCACTGGGAAAAGGTGCAATGGAGAGCGCCTGCTGGCTCATTACGAGCAGCAATACCAGCACACCTGCAATATATTTCAGCGTTACCATGTTTCGCGAGTTCCGTCTGGGTCGTTGTGTCCGCTTTGGTGACTGCGCGCGCGGCGAACTATGGTCTGACGAGCCATCACCGGTGCAAGAATACATGAGGCAGGCGCGGTAAAGGTTGACGATCCTGTCATAATGACGAAATGCCACATAATCGCGACACCCCGTTACAGGCGACTATTGACATTATGCCGGCTTGCAGCATGGTTAGGGCTGGCGTACATTACCACCACTATTAGAGGTAGTGAATGCAGCGGTCCTTAGCCGCGTGTAGACATGCAGCCACTCAGGCGTCAGATACTACCTTCCTATCAAGCCAAGACAGCAAGCAGAGACAGGCCTTTTGACAGAATCAGACGATCGTAAGACAGCAGCGCAATCGCTCGATGAGAGCGCAGTCGGACAGGTAACCGCCGGACGCCCGCAAGCGGCTCAAACGGTTCCGGAAGTCACCCCGGACGAGGACAACAGTGTCGCGGTTGCATCCGCTCCGCAGGACGGTGCGCCGCGTATAGATGACAGCGCAGGCTTTCCGGATGCCCCGGCCTGGGATGATGAAGCCAACGTGTCTGTCGATTCAGATGTTCGCGCAGAGGAACATGCCGCGGAGCGTTCCAAGGCGCACGTCGAGCAGGCGGAGAATGCTGCTGCAGCCCGTGAAGCCAAGGTTCAGGATGCTGCAGAAGCTGAAACTTCATCCACTGCGGATGAAGAGCAGGACATCCCCGTGTCCCCCTCAGCGCCGCAGGCCGGTGAAGGCAACGCAGAGGCAAAAGGGGTAAAGACAAGTGAGGTCGCTTTCAGCCAGCTCGCACTCAATCCCGCACTGCAAAGCGCTCTGGCCAGAATGAACTTCAGTCATTGCACGCCGATTCAGGCGCAGACGCTTCCGGTTACCCTCACTGGGCAGGACCTGATCGGCCAGGCGCAAACCGGCACTGGCAAGACAGCCGCTTTCCTGCTGACGATTCTCGAGCGAATCCTGAGCCGTCCCATAGCGCTCGAAGATCGCTTCGCAAGTGAGCCACGCGCGGTGGTTATCGCCCCGACAAGAGAGTTGGCCTTGCAGATCGAGAAGGATGCCAGGCAGCTGAGTCGCGGCATTCGCCTCAATATCGTGACGCTGATTGGTGGCACGCAGGTCGATCGTTTCAGAAAACGCTTGCGTGAGGAGGCCGTCGATCTTGTAATTGCCACGCCGGGCCGGCTGATCGACCATATCAGCAGCCGTGACCTTTTCCTGGATCAGGTCGAGATCATGGTGCTCGACGAGGCCGATCGTATGCTCGACATGGGCTTCATACCTGATGTGAAGCGTATCGTCCGACTGACGCCGAGAGGTCGCCAGACTTTACTCTTCAGTGCGACATTCAGCGACGATATCATGGAGCTGGCCCGACGCTGGACGCAGGATCCTGCTGAGGTTCTGCTGGCCGTGGACAACCTCCAGGCCGCTACCAACGTCGAACAGCGCGTGTATATGGTCGAGAGCAGTCAGAAACTCAATCTGCTGGTGAATCTGCTGAAGAGTGATGAGCTCTCGCGGGTTATCGTGTTCTGCAATCGCCGGGATCAGACCCGCGCCATGAATGAAACGCTCGCGAAGAATAATATTCCTGCCGAGATGATATCGGGCGAACTGCCGCAGGCCCGGCGGCAGAAAGCGCTAGAGCAGTTCCGTGCGGGACGTTACCGTGTATTGGTCGCAACGGACGTGGCTGGCCGCGGTATTCACATTGAAGGCGTGTCTCACGTCATCAATTTCAATCTGCCGGAAGACCCGGAAGATTACGTGCATCGCATCGGCAGAACTGGCCGGGCAGGCGCAAGCGGCGTCTCGATCAGTTTTGCCTGCGAGGACGACTCCTTCATGATTCCAGACCTCGAAGCTTACCTCGGCAAGAAGCTGGAACTCACTCATCCCGACGAGTCATTGTTGGGGAACCCCTGAATATTATCGTAGAAGCGAGCCGATAAATGGACACTGCTGCACAGGCGTCGACCAACGAGGTAGACCGGCGCCTTACCATCGTAGCCGATGAAAACATGCCACTGCTGGAGGCCTTCTTCGCCAGCATCGGGCATATCGTCAAGCTGCCAGGGCGGCGAATAACGCGGCAGGATCTGCTGAAGCACAAAGCAGATATTCTGCTTGTGCGTTCCATCACGCCCGTCAATCAGGCACTGCTGGAAGGCACCTCGGTTAGTTTCGTCGGATCGGCCACTGTGGGCACCGACCACATCGATACCGACTGGCTCGAACAGGCAGGCATACCATTTGCCAATTCGCCAGGCTGCAATGCCAGTGCTGTGGTCGAGTACGTTCTCAGCGCCATGACGGTGGTGCTGGATGAGCGCGACAAGGCTTTCGCCGATGTAAGTGTTGGCGTCATCGGCTGTGGCCATGTCGGGGGGATGCTCGCTGACATACTTGAAGAGCTTGAGTGCACGGTCGTGCGTTGTGATCCACCCCTGCATGACGCTCAACAGGAGGCTCAGCAGGCACTGACCGCGAAAGGGCGTGACGATGGCCGAGCGCCTTCCCAGCCCGTTTATGAGCCGATGGCGAAGGCGCTCGAGTGCGACTTCATCACCCTCCATGTGCCGCTGATCAAAGAAGGTCCATACAAGACCCTGCGTTTGCTGGATGCGGATATGCTGGCTAACCTGCAGTCTCACCAGACCCTGATCAATACCAGCCGCGGGCAGATCATCGATCAGGCTGCGCTCAAAAAGCGTTTGCAGCGCGTTGATGAGCTCTTCGCGGTGCTCGACGTATTCGAGAACGAGCCGAACATCGACCACGAACTGATGATGCTATGCCGTCTTGCCACGCCACATATCGCAGGCCACTCACTCGATGGCAAGGGCATGGCCACGGCGCAGGTCTATGAGGCGCTATCGCATACGCTTGGCCTCCCTGTGCGCCACAAGCTGGGGCAGTTCCTCCCGGAGCCGCCGCTGCGAAAGATGAATTTCTCTCGTGATGCTGACCCTCAATGGGCCTTACATACAGCCATCCGCGCCTGCTACGACATTCGTGGTGACTATAACAAGCTTCGGCACGGTCGTTATCTTCCGGAAGAGCAGAGGGGCGAGTATTTCGACAAGCTTCGTTCGAACTACCGTATCCGGCGCAGCTTCAGCCGAGTAAAGGTCGGTCTGAAAGGCGGCCGTTCGGTGTTGCAGGATTATCTTGAGGCAGTTGGCTTCAGGATCGACTAGCCTTGTGTCCGAAAGCTCATCAGCACAAGCGTGATGGGACGAGGCCGAACCAACGAGAGAATGCATGGCGCAGCAGGACAAACCAGCTCAGTATCAGGGTAAGGATGTCGAGATTGACTTTGATCAGCTCGGGCTCTCGATAGGCGATCCGCTGTTTCTTGAATCTGCTGATCAGCAGTCACGATATCCGACCCGTCTGGTTGGTTTTTCGAAGGGACAGACGATTCTGATCAGGATGCCCGTCTTCGAGGGTCGACAGGTTATTCTGAAGAAGGATCAGCCGTTCACCGTGAGGTCAGCCGCAAGGAACAAGGTCTGTGCGTTCAAGAGCAGAATCATTGAAGCCCACCTGTATCCTTTTGCTTACGCGCATCTCGCCTGGCCTGAAGAGTTGTTGGCGCTCGAGGTCAGAAATGCCCAGCGGCTCAAGATCGAGTTGCAGGCGGACATCACGCCAGCCGAAGACGGTGTTGTCGAGGGCTGGCCGAAGACGGGCGTAGTCTGTGATCTCAGCCGGACCGGTGCGGGTCTCAAATCCAAGGTTTCGGTCGGTTACCCGGATGACAGGATCAGAACCAGTTTCAATCTTTCGGTCAGCGGTATCAGCAAGAAATTCAGAATCAGCTGTATCATCCGGCAGCGCCAGGTGATGAATGATCCTGCTGATGAAAACCGCTATCTCTACGGTCTGCAGTTCGTCGAGCTATCCGACGCTGCCAAGATCATGCTGACGGGTTTCATTTATGAGCAGCAGGATCAGGGCAGCGGGAACCCCTGAGGTTTTATCTGGCGCGAGCTTTTAGCGCCATGATGCGTTCTTCGAGGGGTGGGTGGGTCATGAACAACTTCTTCAGACCTTCCTTGTACCCTGCGTTTATACCGAAAGCCTGAAGGTTATCGGGCATCTGGTTCGGTACGCCGCTTTCGGCGCGTAGCCGCTCCAGCGCGCCAACCATGCCCGGCGTACCGGCCAGTCTCGCTCCCCAATCGTCAGCTCTGAATTCACGTCTTCTCGAAAACCACAGCACAATCATCGACGCGAGTATGCCAAGCACGACTTCGGCGAACATCGTGGCGATGAAGAAGCCAATGCCATGACCGTTTTCGTTTCTGAACACGAGACGGTCCACAATGCTGCCGATGATGCGGGCAAAAAAGAGTACGAAGGTGTTCACCACACCCTGTATCAGCGCCAGCGTCACCATATCGCCATTGGCAACGTGGCCAATTTCGTGAGCCATAACGGCCTTTGCCTCCTCGCGGCTGAAGCGGGAGAGCAGGCCCTGACTGACGGCCACGAGCGCCGCGTTCTTGTTCCAGCCGGTAGCGAAAGCGTTGGCCTGCTGCGCCGGAAAGATGCCGACCTCGGGCATATCGATGCCAGCTTTCTCGGCCAGTTCGGCGACAGTCTCGACCAGCCACAGCTCGGTTCCGTTACTGGGCTGCTCGATAATCCGGGTTCCGGTAGTGCGCTTGGCCATCCACTTCGAGATCAGCAGCGAGACCAGGGAGCCGCCGAAACCGATGACCGCACAGAAAATCAACAGGGCCGTCAGGTTCAGTCCGCCACCACTACGTTCAAGGTAGGAATCGAAACCAAACAGGCGTAGCGTAAAGCTTGCCACCAGCACGACCGCAAGGTTGGTCGCTAGAAATAGCAGAATTCTCATCATGACATCAGCGTCCTTTGATTCAGCGTCCCACACGGGACCTCAGTCATAAACCAGATACTCTTCACACAGTCGGGATATTGTGGTGCTGGACTCATTTCTCAATGTCTGCTCGAGAACGCGTGCGACCGATTGACCATGCTCCGGGACCAGCTTGGCCAGCCTGGCGAAGCTGTGTTGCGTGAGTACTGCCTGATCTACGGCTTCCTGACGTATGGTGGCCTCGAACCGGAGGTAGCCTTCATCGGCGAGCCAGATCATTGCGCCAAAGCAGCTCTGATGCAGATCGCTATGAAGGCCGAATTCGTCCTTTTCCTCAAGTCCGATAATGTCTTCGACGAACACCGTAGCCTTGCGGGGGAATACGCTATACAGCTGCAGCAGCACTGCAACGCAGTGCTTATGGAATTCTTCGATATGCAGGTCGGCCATAAGAAGGATCCTCAGGACAACAGACTAGTGCTGTTCATAACCGGTCAGGAAGCGTCCTATGCGGCCTATGGCATCTGCGATTTCATCTACCCGCGGCAGGAAAACGATGCGTAGATGTTGGGTATCATTCATATTGAAGGCGCTGCCCTGGACGAGCAGAATCTGCTGTTGGCTCAGCAGATCGTATACCAGACGCTCGTCGTTCAGGATCGGGTAACGCTTCGGGTCGAGCTTGGGGAACATGTACATGGCGCCCTTCGGCTTCACGCAGCTTACCCCCGGAATCGAGGTGAGCGCATCGTAGGCGACCTGCCGCTGTTCATACAGACGGCCGCCAGGCGCTACCAGGTCATCGATGCTTTGATAGCCACCGAGCGCGGTTTGAATGGCGAGCTGGGCCATGACGTTGGAACACAGCCGCATCGAGCTGAGGATGTTCAAGCCCTCTATGTAGTCCTTGGCCTTGTGCTTTGCACCGCTGATAATCAGCCAGCCAGCGCGATAGCCGGCAGCGCGGTGGTTCTTTGACAGGCCGTTGAAGGTCATGACCAGCAGGTCGTCGCACAGCGCGGCTGTCGATGTATGGGTCGTACCGTCGTAGAGCACCTTGTCGTAGATCTCATCTGAAAGCAGCACGAGACGGTGCTCTCGGGCGATCTCGATCATGCCTTTGAGCATGGCTTCATCGTACACGGCACCCGTCGGGTTATTTGGGTTGATGATGACCATGGCTCTGGTGTTCGGCGTGATCTTGGCGCGAATATCGTCGAGGTCGGGGTACCAGTCGGCCTCTTCATCACAACGATAATGCACGGCCTTGCCGCTCGAGAGGGTGACAGCAGCCGTCCACAAGGGATAATCCGGTGCAGGAATAAGGACTTCGTCACCGCTGTTGAGCAGTGCCTGCATGGTCATCACAATCAGTTCGCTGACGCCGTTCCCCAGATAGATGTCTTCGATATCCACGTTGGCGATGCGGCGCTGCTGCGTGTAGTGCATCACCGCCTTACGAGCCGAGAACAGGCCCTTGGAGTCGACATAGCCCTGGGCCTGGGAAATGTTGTAGACCACGTCCTGCTGAATTTCCTCGGGCACATCGAAGCCGAACACAGCGGGGTTGCCGATATTCAACTTGAGGATGCGTGCGCCTTCCTCTTCCAGCCGCTTTGCTTCCTGCAGCACCTGCCCGCGAATGTCGTAGCATACGTTTTGAAGCTTGTTTGACTTCTTGACCTGGTACATCATCGAATCGGATCCATAGTCCTGTGTGGAAAATCTGATGGCTACCCGTAAAGAGTAGGTGTCACAAGCCCTTAAGCATACATCAATTCTGATGTTTAGCATCGACCAGCAGCGAGTAGATGAGTATGTCCTCACACGAAAAACACACAAAGCTCACAGACGAAGAGTGGCGAGCGCGTCTTGACGAAGAAACCTTCAGAATCACTCGCCAGGGTGGAACTGAGGCGCCGTTCAGCGGCAAGTACAACGGCCTCAAGGCCAGTGGTGAATATCACTGCAGCTGCTGTGGCGTCGAGCTGTTCTCCAGCGAGCAGAAATACGATTCCGGCTCCGGCTGGCCTAGCTTCTGGCAGCCCGCCGTCGACACCAACGTGGCCGAGTCGCGTGATATGAGCCATGGCATGGTCAGGACCGAGGTGCTGTGTCAGAATTGCGGCGCCCATCTCGGCCACAAGTTCCCTGATGGTCCCAAGCCGACTGGCGAGCGTTATTGCATCAACTCGGCCAGTCTCGATTTCAAGCCGAAGTCCTGATGACTGCAGCGCGTCGGCGGTCGCCCAGGGACCGCCGCGACTGATCAGGCGCTCAGCACTCTTTCAATAATCAAAAGGCAGACTGTGAATGGGAATCTACGAATATTCCGCAAAAGATATCAAGGGCCAGGAGCGCAAGCTGGAGGAGTTCGCCGGTAAGGTGCTCCTGATTGTTAATACAGCCAGCAAATGCGGATTTACACCGCAGTTCGAGGGGCTTGAAGCCCTGTATGATACCTATAAGGATCGAGGCCTGATCGTGCTCGGCTTTCCATGTAACCAGTTCTTGAAACAGGACCCGAAGGGAGACTCGGAAATTGCCGAGTTCTGCCAGAAGAACTATGGGGTCAGCTTCCCTATGTTCGGCAAGATCGAAGTCAACGGCGAGGGGACACATCCATTGTTCGCCTATCTGAAGAAGGAAGCGAAGGGCTTGTTGGGTTCTGAGGCCGTCAAATGGAACTTCACCAAATTCCTGGTGGACCGTGAAGGCAATGTGGTGAATCGCTTCCCGCCCAATACCGAGCCAAAGAAGCTGAAAGAGCCTATTGAGGCGCTCCTCTAGGCCCGGCGAAGACTAGTCATAGGCCTGCTTCTTCTTCCAGGTATCGGCCTCACTATCGATGGCGTTCCAACCTTGCTTGAGCTTGGAGTCGCCGGGGTCGGGGGTCTCGACGGACTTCTGTTTCTGTTCTTCGGTCGCCTGCGCCTCCAGCGCCTTGATCTTCGAGCGGAAGGCATTGATGTACTTGATCGCCAAAGGGTTGTCCTGCAATTTTGCAAACCCAGCCACGGCGTCATGGTAATGATGTATCGCGACCCGTAGGCGGTTCTGCTTGGTGGCGTCTACCGCCTTACGGTGATGGGCGTCTGCCATGGTCCGGGCGATAAGAAACTGTGTCTGCTGTAGCCGCTCGTAACCAGTCTTGTAGTCGAGACGCTTCATCCTGATTTGCAGTTCGATGAAGCGGTAGAGCGTCTTGAGCAGCTTTCTCGCCGCCACGGCCGAAGCTTCGTTCGAGAATTTAGGGACTGGCTCTGCAGCCGCCTTTGCTGCGTTGCCAGAGTAAGTCTGCCAGTCGATACTCGCTTCATCCGCCAGATCGGAAAGCCCCAGCTCCTTCAGCTCTTTGGCAACCTCCTGTCCCGTTCGGCTCAGCAGCAGCCTGACATCCGCTGCGATGAGCCCGCCCTGCAGGCCATCCGCCAGATTGCGCAGCCTTCGATCCCGTGCCTTGAGCTCTTGCAGCCGGCGCTGACGAGCCTCACGATGCTTCTGGCGCCACTGGAAAAAGAAGGCAAGTACCAGAACCGTGATGACGAGACCACCGATAGCGGCTGATATGGTCGCAGGAGACATAGGAGACTTTTCAAGAGAACATTACTCTCAGTATAGTTAGATTTTGCCGAACTGCTGCAGGCGCCGATTGCGCCGGTGGTTCAAGCAGATCACACTATAGGGATGAACCTGTCCCGTATCGACCTCAACCTGCTCGTCTATTTCGACGTCCTGCTTCGCGAACGTAGCGTCACGAAGGCAGCCAATCATCTCGGTATCACCCAGCCGGCCATGAGCAATGGCCTCAAGCGCCTGCGTGATCTGTTCTCTGATCCTTTGCTGGTGCGGACGAGCGAGGGCATGAGCGCCACGGCGCGAGCGCTGGAGCTCCAGCCGCTGGTACGATCAGCGCTGGTGCAGATCGACAGAGCGGTGCAACCGAAAGATGACTTCGATCCGGCTCATAGCAAGCGTGTATTCAGGATCATGGCGAGCGATTACGCGGAAAGTACCCTTATACCTGGACTTTTGAAGCGGGTGCGTAAACGCGCCCCGGATCTGATCCTGGACGTGCTGACGCCGAGTGATGTGACCTTTCTCGATGTCGAACAGGGGCGGGTTGACATGGCCATCAACCGTTTCGACAAGATTCCACAATCCTTTCATCAGCGGGTGCTCTGGTCGGACTCGTTCTCATGTCTGCTGAGCGTGCATAATCCTCTGGTGTTCGACTTCACGCTCGAGAACTACCTGCAGGCGCGGCATATCTGGGTGAGCAAAACCGGCTTTGGGGTGGGCGTGGGTGTCAATCCGAAGGATGTGCAAAAGCTGGGCTGGGTCGATGAAGCGCTGGCGAAGCTCGATCAGAAGCGCCGGATAAGTGTGTTCACTCGGCACTATCAGGTGGCGATGCTGTTATCCAGCCAGCCGGACCTCATAGCGACCCTGCCCAGCCGTGCTGCGGAACTGATGCGGCACAATCCCGACGTCGTTATCAAACCGCCGCCATTCCCTATCCCCAATTTCGATCTGAATATGGCCTGGAGCCCATTGCTGCAGAACAATCCGGATCATCGCTGGCTGAGGAATCAGATCAGCAAGGTTGTGGATGCGAATGAACCGGAGATACGCGAGCGTGATTAGGGGAAGAGCCTGTTATCCGGCAGTCAGCGACGCCTGACGGCTGGCGTTGGACGGTTCACGCACAGGAATTAGCGCCAGCAGTGAAAGTATGAACATCCCCCCGAGCATCAATATGGCGGGTTTCATGCTACCAGTCATCTGCAGGGTGACGCCGACCAGCAGCGTGCCAAGCACGACCCCAATCTTCTCGAGCACGTCATAGAAACTGTAAAAAGTTGTATTGTCAGCATCAGGCGGCAGCAATTTCGAATAAGTCGAACGGGCCAGTGACTGTATGCCACCCATCACCAGACCCACCCCAGCGCCGAGCGCATAGAAGTAATACTCTACCCAGGCCTGCGATTTATCCATGAGGAAGGCCAGGCCACAGAGCAGGGCCCACAGGCTCAGAGCTGTCTGCATAGCCCTGAGATTGCCCAGCCGGGCGGATAGACGTGAAAAGCTGAGAGCACCTACGATCGCGATGATCTGGATAACCAATATGGTGGCGATCAGCTTACCAGCCGGCAGCTCCAGCTCGTTGGCGCCATAGAGATTGGCGATGTAGAAAATGGTCTGAACGCCAGTGCTGAAGAAAAAATACGCCAGCAGGTAGAAACGCAGATCCTTCGAGCGGCGCACCTGAGCAGCCACTCGCTTCAGAATGATCATAGCGGTGAGCCTGGTGTGGTCGCTGCCAGTACCGTCAGGTGCTGCCGGCTTCCTGGGCTTTGGCAGGTAGTAGATGCAGGTCATTGCAAAGCCAAACCACCAGATGCCGACGAGTAGAAAAGATAGTCGGGTCGGCTGCGCTGCGGACTCGAAGCCAAAGGTCTCGTAAGCAAGGATCATTGTCAGGCAGACCACAAGCAGTAGCGAGGAGCCAAAATAGCCCATGGCAAAGCCTCTGGCGCTAAGCTCATCCCTGAGCTTCTCCTCAGCGATTTCCGGCAGGTAGGCGTTATAGAAGACGATGCTGCCCCAGAAACCGACACTGGCCAGTACGCTCAGTACAACAGCCAGCCAGACCGTGGTGGAGGCGTCGAACCAGTACAGGCCAATACAGGCTGCGGAGCCAAGGCTGCAGAAGCCAGTGAGGAAGTAATGCCGTTTGCTGGTCCTGTCTGCTATCGCTGACAGCACTGGTGAACCAAGGGCCACGATCAGGAAGGCGAGGGTGAGCGAGAAGCTGTAGACCGCTGCAGGGTCCACCGTGCCGAAAATCGTATCGAGGCTGCCGATGTCGGCCGTCATGCTGACGTAATACACGGGGAAGATGGCGGTAGCGATGATCAGCGAATAGACCGAATTGGCCCAGTCGTACATGACCCAGGCTTTCTGTGATGTCGAGAGTTTGGTCATGAGCTGGTATCTGGCGTAATGGCCTGCGGCCAGGGCTGATCAAAGCGTCAGCGGTTTGATCTCTCTGTTCTCTTCACTTGACTCCCACAACTGGGTGAAAGCGTCAGACAGGCGCCGCACCAGTCCGGGGTCGTGGAAGCAGACAAAACCGGCAGGGGACCTGTGGTCGTGCCTCAGCAGAATACCGGATTGGTCTGCGATCAGGTAGACCTGATCCGGAAAGGGAACGTCCTTGCGCAGGGTACGAATTTCAAGGCTGCTCGTCATGCGTTGAGCAAGTGCCGCCAGGCGGTTGCTTTGCTGAACCGCAGGTTTGTCGTCGGCGCAGATGATCCTGATGTGATTACGAGGCTGATCGCGGACCAACCTGACGAATTCATCCAGCACGGCGGATTGGTCAAGCACGCCTTTCTCGAGGTCTGGCGTCACGAGGAGCAGTCTGTAGCGGGCCTGCGTGGCTAACTGGAGTACCGCCTCTGCGTAATCTGCGGCATTACTGAAGCGATGAACCGCCGGATCGTCACCGAGTATGCCAGCTGCTGTCTGCTGGCGCCCGATCAAGGCCTTCGTCATCTTGATGTGAGGAATGCCCGCTTCCTCATAGGGATCACCTTCGCGCACAAAACCCTCGGCTTCATACAGGCGCGCGGCATAGATCTGAGCGCTCAGCTGAAGGTGGGTGAAACCCTGGCTACGGGCGTAGGCGATGGTATAGGCGAGTAGCTTTGCAGCGATGCCCTGACCACGGAAAGGCTTACGCACGGCATAGCGTCCGAGGCTCGCTGCGCCCTGTTCGAGCGGGATCAGGCGAGCAGTAGCAATAGGCTCATGCTCATCAGTTCTGACAATGAAGTGAGTGGCAACGGCATCGAGTTCATCCCACTCGATCTCGGGTGGGCAGGCCTGTTCTTCGACAAAGACCTCCTGCCTGATGATCTTGAGATCAGGCTCGTCGTCAAAGTGGTCGATGATCTTCGTGTAGCTCAGCATGTGGTGATCTCTGGTGGCAGCCCTCTCAGCTTATTTCAGGCTACGCGACGTCGTCCAGTCAGTCTTGATCGTCAGGGTCGTCTTCAAAGTCGTCGCAATGAACGCAGACGCTGCCGTGCTGATACAGCTTGAACATCAGGTGTACAAGATCGGATGCCGTGTCGAAACGCTCGGCCTCGCTGACAGGCAATTCGACAAAACGCTCGTGGCACAGGGTTTTGACATGGTCCAGCCAGCCTGCTTCGCAGTCGTAGGTATCACCATCCACACCGAATACCAGGCTGTCGCCCTCGTGACTATATACAAAGCGGGAGCCGTCGCGGCAGCTCAAGCCAGTTTCAAGGGCGGCTGCCAGCCATTCGTCGGCCGTCAGACCATTGGCCTGTGCCTGCTCGCTGAGTGCACTGCTGTTGCGGCTTTCACTGGCGGCGCGACAAAAGGCGTGTTGCAGCAGCCGACAATCATCGAGCGCGCTCAGCAGCGCCTTTCGTGCTTCAGCAAGGCTTGCTGAGTCTATGCGGCCGCTGTCGTCAGTCGTGACGCTGCCTGGGCCGCGCCGCAGCGGGTCGCTCAGCAGGCGCCCCGTCAGTTGCTCATTGGCCTCCTCGCTCCAATACAGCGCGAGCTGAGCTGGATCTATCGAGCGAAAGCCAACTGAAAGTGTAATAGCATCCTCTGAGGCGACACCAAAGTGCGCATAGCCCGGCGGCAGGTATAGCAGGTCGCCCGGATTCGCCTCAAAGGTGTCCGAAAAGGGAAAATCCTTGAGGATCTTCAGGTCGGTGTCGGTTCTTAGCCATGGTGAGAGCGCAGCGGAAATATCACCGGCGGACGGCTGTCTGCTTTTCCCGCCGATGTCTGCCGGCAGCTCGCCCAGCTGCCAGGTCCGCTTGCCCTTCACCTGTATCAGAAAGACGTCGTACTGATCGTAGTGCGGCCCTACGCTGCCGCCAGGCGGCGCAAAGCTGGCCATGATGTCGTCGAGGCGCCAGTTTGGCAGGAAGCGGAACTCGTCGAGTAGCGCCGCCATTGACGGCACCCACTGTTCCAGACCCTGCACCAGCAGGCTCCAGCCGCCGGCTGGTAGCTGTTCGAGCGTTTCGTCGTCGAATGGACCATTCTGCACTGTCCACTCGCGGCCCTCGTGGTGCTCACGCACCAGTCTCGATTCCACGGCTTCGTCCGTGGCAAAGGCCGCGAGATCGTGCTCATCGAATTCCAGTTCGTCAGCGACATCATTGAAGGCGCCAGCAACGAAGAGCGGCTTCTTGTGCCAGTGGTGCTGCAGGAAGCCTTCGATACCGAGCTTGCCAAAGCGCTCGTTAATCATGGCTTGTAGCTGCTGATCGCACGCGCCTGACCGCTCGCGAGGCCAATATAGTTTCGTGGCGTGAGAGCGAGCAGTGCATCCCGGGCATCCTGCGGAATCTCGAGACCCTGGATAAATGGCGGCAGCATATCGGCTGTAATCGCCTTGCCACGGGTTAGGTCCTTGAGCTTTTCATAGGCGCCTTCGATGGCATACCGGCGCATGACCGTCTGGATAGGCTCGGCAAGGACTTCCCAGCTGTTTTGCAAATCGGCTTCGAGACGCTCGGCATTGAGTTCCAGTTTGCCAAGGCCCTTCAGAGTGGCCTGAAAGGCGATGATGGTATGGCCGAGACCGACGCCCAGGTTCCGCAATACGGTGCTGTCGGTCAGATCACGCTGCCAGCGAGAGATTGGCAGCTTGCGGGCCAGATGCGACATGACCGCATTGGCGATGCCGAGGTTGCCTTCGGAATTTTCGAAGTCGATCGGATTGACCTTGTGCGGCATGGTCGATGAGCCCACTTCACCAGCCACGGACTTCTGCTTGAAATAACCCAGCGAAATATAGGCCCAGATATCCCTGTCGAGATCAATGATGATGGTATTCACCCGCACCATGGCATCGAACACCTCGGCGATGAAATCGTGGGGTTCGATCTGTGTCGTGTAGCGGTTCCAGGTCAAATCCATGGACTCGACGAAGCTTTGTGCCAGTTGCTCCCAGTCCAGCTGCGGGTAGGCCGAGACGTGAGCATTGAAATTCCCGACTGCGCCATTGATCTTGCCAAGGTACTCAAGGCCGGCGATCTGTTTCAGCTGTCGCTGCAGACGCGCGACGACATTCGCAAACTCTTTGCCTACAGTAGTCGGTGAGGCAGTCTGACCATGCGTTCTCGACAGCATGGGCTGATCGGCAAAGCTGTTCGCCATTTCGGCGAGATTCTGGCTGATCTCGTTGATCATCGGAACGACTACTTCGCTCATGGCCCGTTTGAGCATCAGCGCGTAAGCGAGATTGTTGATGTCCTCCGAAGTACAGGCAAAATGCACGTACTCACTGATGGCGGCGAGTTCGCGAGGTGCTTCACCGGCCGCCAGTCGATCCTTGATGTAGTACTCGATAGCCTTGACGTCGTGATTCGTTACGGCCTCATGATCCTTCACGGCCTGGGCATCGCCTTCAGTCATGTCTTCATAAAGACTGCTCAGAAACTGCCTCGTTTCTGCAGAGAACGCTGGCACTTCTTCAATTTCCGGGTGATCGGCAAGAGCGATCAGCCAGCGGATTTCCACTTCGGTTCGTGCGCGGATCAGGGCGAACTCACTCATGTGCGCTCGCAGTGCGCGGGTCTTCGAGCCGTAGCGGCCGTCGATCGGTGAAATGGCGTTGAGCTCGGTGAGGGCGTTCTGGGTCATATGGGTTGCTCTTTGACTGTAGATTCTGACTTGAAAGAATGAAGTGGCACTACCCAGCCACTAGGCCTGGTTCATCAACCGCGACTGGACGGCTTCGATGGCGTTGAGATGTGCAGACTTGCTGAACAGCAGGCGCCAGCGACGCCCACCGGTCTGGCGCCAGAGGATGGCAGCGCGGATTCCGGTCAACAGAATCGCGCGGATCTTGTCTGCGTTCTCATCCACACGCAGATATTTTGGATCGCCGGTCACCTGAATGCGCTGTGGAAAGGTGCTTACGGTATCGGTGTAAAGCGACGCGCAGGCACCGACGATCGTGCTGTGGTTGAGGGGGAAATGTTGCGACTGCATCTTGATCTGATCGATGCGCTTGCCCATGAGCGCCATGAGATCGCTACGTTTGCGTAACCTGTTCTCGAGAAACAGTAGTGTAAGGGCATAGCGCATGACGTCGATACGTCGCTTTTCCTGGCGTCGGCCAAGTGCACCTTTGAGCTCTTCGAGCCCTGGCATCAGGCTGCGCAGCCCTGGGCCTGAACCGTCCCCTGCATACACCGCCGGCACCGACTCCGCATCGGTTTTGAGTAGACTGGCCATGAGACAGTTCATGGCATCCTGGTCGAGCTGCCCCTGCTTGGCGAGGTCGTTGACAAGTTTTGCAGACATGAACACGGCTGACAGTGCTATGACCTGGTCTTCGAGTGAATACTGAGACATAAGAAAAAAGAACCAACTATCAGAAATGATCAGAGGATGATACCACCGCCGAGGCAGCGGAGTCCGTCATAAAACACGATGGATTGACCTGGCGTGACGGCTCGCTGGGGGAGGTCGAAGCGGACTTCGGCCTGGTTTTCATGCAGTGAAACCGTACAGGCAACGTCGGGCTGTCGATAGCGGATCTTCGCCATCAGCTTCGCTCTCGGCGGTGGACTTCCCGCCACCCAATCCAGGTGGCCGGCAGTGAGCCCCGAACGAAACAGCAGCGGATGGCCGCTGCCCTGGACCACGGTGAGTGTGTTGTCGTCGAGGTTCTTCCTGGCTACGTACCATGGCGCTTCGCCGTAATCACTCAGGCCGCCGATATGCAGACCCTGGCGCTGTCCGATCGTGTGATACATCAGCCCTTGATGGCGGCCAATGATATCACCGTGTTCGGTGACGATATCGCCTGGCTGGGCTGGCAGGTAGGTCTTCAGAAAGTCACTGAACTTGCGTTCGCCTATGAAACAGATACCCGTGCTGTCTTTCTTGTCATGGGTGATCAGGCCAAGATCGGCTGCCAGTCGTCTCACTTCGGTCTTGATCATGCCTCCAAGCGGAAACAGGGTCTTCGCGAGTGCTGCCTGCGGCACAGCATGCAGGAAATAGCTCTGATCCTTGGCCGGATCGGCACCCTTCATAAGCCAGGTCTGGTCGCCCAGAACCGCCGTTTGTGCATAATGACCGGTGGCTATGTAGTCTGCGCCGAGCGTCTGCGCATATTCCAGAAAGGCCTTGAACTTGATCTCGCGGTTACAGAGGATGTCCGGGTTGGGCGTACGAGCCTGAGCATACTCCTGCAGAAAATGCTCGAATACGCGATCCCAGTATTCAGCAGCGAAGCTCGCGGTATGAAGCTTGATGCCGAGGGTGTTGGCAACGGCTGTCGCATCTTCAAGGTCGGCCATGGCTGTGCAGGCGTCAGTGCCGTCATCCTCGTCCCAGTTCTTCATGAACAGGCCTTCAACCTGATAGCCAGCCTGAACCAATAGCGCGGCGGCCAATGAAGAATCTACGCCGCCAGACATCCCGACGATGACCCGGGTGCGTTGGGGCGATCTGGCTGTCGCGACTGTCGGTTGCTGCGATGCTTGCGGTGCGTGTCCAGCTGCCGTCAAGGCCTGTCTCCGGTTGAAAATTCCTGAATGAGATCGAGCGGGTATCGTCGCCCCGACAGATAATCGCTGATACATGCCATGATCAGGGGACTGCGGTGGCGGTCTGAAGTGGCTGCCAGTGCGGCGCGGTCCATCCAGAGGGCGCGGATGATAGCATCGTCGAGATCGTTTGTAATCTGAGCAACTGGCTCCGCCAGGAAGCTATAGCGATGATAGACCCGGTCATGACCCGTCGGTTCGGGGATCCGCAGCACATAAATGCCGAGAAATGCCCGCAGCTTCACCTGCCAGCCGGTTTCCTCCAGGGCTTCGCGAATGGCGGCATCCGCAATGGTCTCGCCGTACTCCACATGACCAGCCGGCTGATTGAAGACACTACGGCCTTCGATACCCTCTTCTACCATCAGGAACTCGAGATTATCGACCAGGGCGTTGGCGTTCGAGGGCTTGCTGGCAAATGGATCCAGCTGAATACCCGTGGCGCATCGGGGAACTACGCAAGCCACAGTAGCATGTGGATACCATCTGTCGTCAGAGGGCAATATCTGCTCATGAGCCATGACGCGGTGTACCTCGGCGGTGGCGGGGTGATGTTGCCGCTGGTGGTAGGAGTTCGTCCGGCACCGGTCGAGTCCGCCACGCCCCCGGCGCCAGACCAGCAAGGTCCAGCTCACCAATCTGCCAGCGAACCAGGCGCAGGGTGGGGAAGCCTACAGCGGCTGTCATACGGCGAACCTGGCGATTACGACCTTCAGTGATACACAGCGATAACCAGCTCGTGGGAATCATCTTTCGAAAGCGCACGGGAGGCTCGCGTGGCCATAAATCCGGCGTCTCGATTCGCCGTGCTACGGCTGGGCGGGTGAGGCCATCCTTCAGTTCGACACCATTGGTCAACTGCATCAGCGCGTCATCAGTAATGTCACCCTCGACCTGCACAAGATAGGTTTTTGGCAGCTTGAACCGAGGCTCGGCAATGCGCGCCTGCAGCCAACCCTGGTTGGTCAGCAGCAGGAGGCCTTCAGAGTCATAGTCAAGGCGTCCCGCCGGATAATAGCCGGGTGCGTCGATGAAATCGGCCAGCGTTCGCTTGTCATCGCTGCCGCTAAACTGGCACAGCACGTTCATGGGCTTGTTGAACACGATGATGGCCTTTTGCACCTCTTCGGTGGTCCGAACTGGTGCATCGTCAGTGCTGTTGCGCAGACGCGGTGCGCGCCCTTTGTAGCGCTCTGAATTTTCACTTCGGGGTTTCAAATTGAACGCCAGCCGTAACATAAAACTGCTATAGTATCGACTTGAATGCACTGCTACAAATGGCGTCCTACCCAGCGCAAATTCCAGAGCAGGGCTCTGGTTTGCGTGTGCTGATCTGCCAGCCATGGCTCACCTGAAGGTGACGGCAGTCCGTGGCTCACCAACACGCAGCTGGCCAACTCCCGGCCAGCCGGTAGTCGATATGACCGGTGCAATATAAACAAGAAACGGAGTTTAATTAATGGGATACCAAAAGATCAGGGTGCCAGCCGATGGTGACAAAATTACCGTCAATGCAGATCTCTCCCTGAATGTACCGAATCACCCCATCATCCCGTTCATCGAAGGCGACGGTATCGGTGTAGATATTTCACCGGTCATGATCAAGGTCGTCGACGCGGCGGTTCAGAAAGCCTACGGCACCAAACGGGCCATAGCCTGGATGGAGGTGTATTGCGGCGAAAAGTCGACCAAGGTCTATGGGCCTGATGAATGGATGCCTGCAGAAACACTCGAAGCCCTGCGCGAATATTCCGTGAGTATCAAAGGGCCACTCACTACGCCGGTAGGCGGCGGTATTCGTTCATTGAATGTCGCGCTAAGACAGGAGCTGGATCTGTATGTCTGTATCCGTCCCGTGCGCTGGTTCAAGGGTGTGCCGAGTCCGGTCCGTGCGCCTGAAAAGACCGATATGATCATCTTCAGGGAAAACTCTGAAGATATTTATGCGGGTATCGAATGGAAGGCCAACAGCGACGGTGCCAAGAAGCTGATCAAGTTTCTGCGTGAGGAAATGGGCGTGACCAAGATCCGCTTTCCTGAGAGCTGTGGTATCGGTATCAAGCCAGTATCGGAAGAGGGTACGAAACGCCTGGTCAGGAAGGCCATCCAGTACGCCATCGATAACGACAAGCCCTCTGTCACGCTGGTGCACAAGGGTAACATCATGAAGTTCACTGAAGGCGCTTTCAAGGACTGGGGCTACGAGCTGGCACGCGAACGATTCGGCGCAGAGCTGCTCGAAGGCGGGCCGTGGATGCAGTTGAAGAATCCAAAAACCGGTAAGACGATTGTCATCAAGGATGTAATTGCGGACGCGTTCCTGCAGCAGATCCTCATGAGGCCTGAGGATTATAGTGTTATCGCAACTCTGAACCTGAACGGGGATTATATTTCTGATGCGCTGGCGGCGGAAGTTGGTGGTATCGGTATAGCGCCGGGTGCCAATATAGGTGGTAGTGTCTCTATTTTCGAGGCCACCCACGGCACGGCTCCGAAGTACGCCGGACAGGACAAGGTCAATCCTGGCTCGCTAATTCTATCGGCAGAAATGATGCTGCGGTACATGGGTTGGACTGAAGCGGCAGACCTGGTGCTGACCGGAATATCGGCTGCCATCGAAGCGAAAACCGTGACTTACGACTTCGAGCGATTGATGCCGGATGCCACTCTGATGAAGACGTCGCAGTTCGGAGACGCGATAATAGGGCATATCAATAAGGCTACGGTCGGTCTCTGATCGATCGCGAATCGACTAGGCAGTCGATTGATATGGAGACTGAACGGGTGGACCTGAAATTCAGGTCCACCTGACTCGACCTACTGCGTGAGAAAGGATTGAAGCTGACCGTGTTCGGTCAGGAATCTGCACCAACAGCTCTACTGGCCTGTCTGGTCCGATCTTCACCCTTTGTCGGGTCAGATTTTTTCTCTTCCGAAGCGATGCCATGCCCATCTGCTGTCGTATCATCCGGCGACTGCTGCTTCAGCGGTTTGCCGCTGTCACCTGTAGCCGAGGATTCAGTACTGGCTACCTCGCCACTGCGTGACTGACTTTGGTCCGAATGAACGATAGGGTTGCCTGATTCGTCTATTGGGACGATATCAACTGCGTGAAAACCCTTGCCGCTCGGCTGCGCCTGGAAAAGCACCCGCTGACCAGCCTTCAAGGTCCGATAACCTTCCATCTTAATCGCTGAAAAATGTGCGAAGAGATCTTCGTTGGCAAGATCGCTATTGTCTTCATCAGCAATAATAAAGCCATATCCTTTGGCATTGTTGAACCATTTCACTTTACCCTGAGGCATGTTCGACTCCCATGTCCTTCTGCATCGGTAACCGCTAATCCTGTCTGGAAGCGTACAGGCTGACGTCGGGCAGCGCTGTAATACCGAAAATTTCTTGTTGTTGACCCCGTGCAGTCGATCTGGCTACATAAGGCCGGACGTATTGTATACAGTTGAAAAGCAGAACCTGAGTCCCCACTTACAAAACTATACAATCCTACTGCTAACTGAAGCGAATCAGCTGGAACAATGATACTACCAGCGAGTCAGGATTGTAACTGAATGCAACAAGCCATTTAAAATATTCGCTTAAGTCCACATATCATGTACGAAGGGCGTGACGGGAGCGGATCGGGAGTCTTCCTAACGCGGTCACAATGTGGCCACCTTTCGTTACCAAATTCTAAGATTCTTAATCTGACAGGCATGGGTAAAGTCATAGATACTCGACTAGAATTAAATTCAGACAGCGCGATGTGCCGAGCCTCCATGACTGGTGACGAGGGTTCACGCGAAGACGAGGACAGACGTGGGGCCGGAGGTCTGGCAATAGCGCCAGCCAAACCAGCGCTGCAACGTCCAGCCGAATATTGTGTCGTCATGCTTAATGACGACTATACGCCGATGGAATTCGTGGTGGAGGTGCTAATGACGTTTTTTGGGCACAACGAAGCGAAGGCCACCGAGATCATGCTCACCGTGCATACGCAGGGCCGGGCAATATGTGGTGTCTATAGCAAGGATGTTGCAGAGACCAAAGCTGCACAGGTTAATCAATACGCAGCCGAGTGTGAACATCCGCTGGTATGCGAGATTGAACGGGCCGTTTAAAGATGGTTTTCCAATCATCGCTTATAGAAGATCGCAAGATCGAAGAGGTGAAATATGTTAAGTAAGGACCTCGAACTTACGCTGAACGCGGCATTCAAGAATGCACGTGAAAGACGTCATGAGTTCATGACCGTAGAGCATTTGCTGCTCGCCCTTCTGGATAACGAGTCCGCTGTGAAAGTGCTTCACGCCTGCGGAGCGGATATCGAGCAGCTGCGTGGCGAGCTCTCCGAGTTCGTGAATTCCACCACGCCACTTATCGCGACTGATGATCAGGAGCGCGAAACTCAACCAACTCTGGGCTTCCAGCGGGTGCTGCAGCGCGCAGTATTCCATGTGCAGTCCTCTGGCAAGAAAGAAGTCACCGGTGCCAACGTACTCGTTGCCATCTTCAGTGAGCAGGAAAGCCAGGCAGTTTATGTGCTGAAGAAGCAGAACGTCGCTCGCATCGATGTCGTCAACTTCATCTCCCACGGCATCAGCAAGATCGGTGGCGAAGGCGCACGTGATGAAGATGGCGAGTCAGTCGAGGAAGGTTCGGACGAGCAGGGCGGCGCTTCACCACTCGATGCGTATGCTACAAACCTTAATGAGCTGGCCAAGCAGGGTCGGATCGACCCACTGATCGGTCGCGACAGCGAGCTGCTCAGGGTGATGCAGGTGTTGTCACGTCGCCGCAAGAACAACCCGCTTTTGGTTGGCGAGGCCGGTGTTGGCAAGACGGCCATCGCTGAGGGTCTGGCGAAGCGTATTGTCGATGGTCAAGTGCCTGAGATCATCAAGGAAGCTGTCGTATACAGTCTTGATATGGGCGCACTCTTGGCCGGCACGAAATATCGCGGTGACTTTGAGAAGCGCTTCAAGGCCTTGTTGAAAGAACTGAAGAAGCAGGACAAGTCCATTCTCTTTATTGACGAGATCCATACCATTATCGGTGCGGGTTCAGCGTCAGGCGGTGTTATGGATGCGTCCAACCTCCTCAAGCCATTGCTGAGCAGTGGTGAGATGCGCTGTATCGGTTCAACGACGTTTACTGAATTCCGCGGCATCTTCGAGAAGGACAGTGCGCTGGCGCGTCGCTTCCAGAAGGTCGATGTCAGCGAACCCTCAGTAGAAGACACTGTCGAGATCCTCCGGGGCCTGCGCAAGTACTTCGAGCAGCATCACGGTATCAAGTATACCGACGAAGCGCTGAAGGGTGCTGCGGAGCTGGCAGATCGGTATATCAACGATCGTCACATGCCTGACAAGGCCATTGACGTTATCGATGAGGCTGGTGCCAGTCAGCGGCTGAAGCCGGCAAGCGAGCGCAAGTCAGTCATCGATCTCGAGTTGATCGAAAGTATTGTCGCTTCAATTGCCAGAATTCCGTCGAAGACGGTGTCCTCGACCGACAAGGACAAGCTCAAGCGACTCGAGCGTGACCTGAAGATGGTGGTGTTTGGTCAGGATCCTGCTATCGGTGCGCTGTGTACGGCGATCAAGCTCTCACGTGCCGGTCTGACGACTGAAGGCAAGCCTGAAGGCTCCTTCCTGTTCGCAGGTCCGACTGGTGTGGGCAAGACCGAAGTGACCCGTCAGCTGGCGAAGATCATGGGTGTCGAGTTGGTGCGCTTCGATATGTCGGAGTACATGGAGCGTCATACCGTGTCACGACTGATTGGTGCGCCTCCGGGCTACGTTGGCTTCGACCAAGGCGGTCTGTTGACCGAAGCGGTCACCAAGCATCCGCACTGTGTGCTGCTGCTCGACGAGATCGAGAAGGCGCATCCTGAGGTCTTCAACCTGCTGCTGCAGGTCATGGATCACGGTACGCTGACCGATAACAATGGACGCAAGGCCGATTTCCGCCACGTCATTCTGGTCATGACCACGAATGCCGGTGCCGAAGAGATGAGCCGACGCTCGATTGGTTTCAGCAGCCAGGATCATGCAACAGACGGTATGGAGATCATCACCAAGAGCTTCACGCCCGAGTTCAGGAACCGTCTGGATGGCATCATTCAGTTCGATCCGCTGGCGCCAACCTCGATCACCCACGTGGTCGACAAGTTCCTCACGGAGCTACAGGCGCAGTTGGACGAGAAGCGTGTTCTGCTTGATCTGGATACTGAAGCCAAAGCGTGGCTGGCAGTGCACGGCTACGACAAGAAGATGGGTGCTCGACCGATGGGCCGCCTGATTCAGGAGCACATCAAGAAGACGCTGGCTGAGGAGATTCTGTTCGGCGAACTGGCCGACCACGGTGGTACAGCCTATGTCTCGGTAAAGGACGACAAGCTGACCTTCCAGTTCGAGCCGACAAAGTCTCTCGAAGACGCGTCAGCCGAGTAGGTCTGATTGCAGCGAACGCCTTGCCGGATCTGATTCGGTGAGGCGGCTCACCGCACAAACGAGGCTGTACAGTTCGCTGTACGGCCTTTTTTATGGCCTATCTGTCTGTAAAGAGAGGCGTCGGCTTACTTGGCGCGGTAGACGATGCGGCCCTTGCTCAGGTCGTAAGGTGACATTTCGACCTTGACCTTGTCTCCAGTCAGTATGCGGATATAGTTCTTGCGCATCTTGCCAGAAATGTGTGCAGTCATAATGTGACCGTTCTCGAGCTCAACCCGGAACATGGTGTTTGGCAGGGTATCGACGATAGTCCCTTCCATTTCAATACTGTTGTCTTCTTTTGCCATCCGGCATCAACCCTCTGTTGGACTGTTGGTCGTTACTACGCCTCGGCGCGGCAAACGGCCTGACCGAGTTGCAGCAAAACGGCGCACCCGGTGAAAATTAAGAATATTGGTATGTGCAGAAAAATGAGGACGGATTTTGCACGAGTTTCGGGCAAAACGCAAAAAAGCCGAGTTCAGCCTATAGCGAGCCAGCGGCCGTGCACCAGCATTTCGAGCGGTCGATAGTTGGTTTTATACGACATTTTCTGACAACCGCGTATCCAGTAACCCAGGTAGAGATACGGCACACCGCGCTCATGGGCATAGGCAATTTGCCAGAGCACAGCAAAAACACCGAGGCTTCGTCTGGCCTGGAGGTTGTCATAGAAGGTGTAGATGGCTGAAAGCCCATCAGCAGTATGATCGATTACAGCCACCGCCAGCAGATTGCCATCGTCGATAAACTCCACGAACTCGGTTTCTGGTCGAGCCTCCAGCAGGAAGTTTTCAAACTGGCTCAGGCTGGGTGGATACATGTCCCCGTCGGCATGCTTCGTGTTGATATACCGTTCGTAAAGCGCAAAATGCCGTGGATCATATTCGGGCTTACGAATGTTGATCGTCAGGTCCTTGTTGCGCGACACAATTCGCTTCTGGCTCTTGCTGAGCCGAAAGTGGGCCACTGGAATGCGGACAGGAATGCAAGCACTGCAAGCCTCGCATTTGGGCTTGTAGTAATGATTGCCACTACGACGGAAGCCATTAAGCGACAGTCTGGAATAGGTCTCGAAATCGATTTCTGCCGATGGATCGACAAATACCGTGGTAGCGAGACGTCCGTCGAGATAACTGCACTCGTGCTCGGGCGTAGCGAAGTAGATTAGTGAGTGAAGCTTGGTCACGTTATTTATCACAGCTCAACAATAATCCAGATGGACTAAGCATACTGCAAAAAACCTTGGATGAAAGCGAATGTGTGCCGCTTTAGGCTTCATGAAACGTTTTGTAATAATTCCGGAATCATTTTCCATTGATGTTGCGGGCTACTTTCTGCGGCCACATGCATCTCGAGCAAGGCTGAAAATTCGACGCGGGGCATCACTGTGGCCCCAAGGGAGAGCAGATGATCACTGACGACCTGGCAGTCGAGCAGGCGATAACCCCAGTGGGTGAGGTGCCAGAACAGTAGCGCGATAACAATTTTCGAGGCATCAGTCTGCCGCGAGAACATGGACTCGCCGAAAAAACAGCGGCCGAGAGCGAGGCCATAGAGTCCGCCGACAAGTTGCCAGCGGCCGTTGTCCGTCAGGTGCCAAAGCTCTGCCGAATGCGCGTGTCCGGCTTTGTGCAAGCGGTGATAAGCCCGTGTCATGTCGGGCGTTATCCACGTTTCCTCACGATCCGCACAGGCGGCCATGGTGGCGGCGAAATCAGTATCGAAAGTGAAGCGATAGTTTGGGGACGACATCTGTCGTTTGATTCGGCGGCGGAGACTGCGGCTGACATGAAGATCGCCTGGCAGGAAGAGGCAGCGAGGATCCGGCGACCACCATAGTATGGGCTGGTCCGAAGAAAACCAGGGAAAGATGCCTTTTCCATAGGCGCTCAACAAGCGTCCCATAGAGAGATCCCCGCCTGCACAGAGCAGACCATCAGGTTCTTCGAGCGCCGTCTCTACTGGAGGGAAGTGATAGCTGAGTTCGCCGCTCGATGAGCGCTCTACTGAGCGTTCATCGAGCCAGGGCAGGTAGGCTGGCATGTCAGAACCGGCTCAGCGTCTGGACATGGCCCATTCAGCTATCTAGAAACTTCTCGGCGTCGAGTGCGGCCATACAGCCGAAACCCGCGGAGGTGATGGCCTGACGATAGACATGATCGCTGACGTCACCAGCGGCGAACACGCCAGGCACGCTCGTTGCCGTAGCATTGCCACTGAGTCCGGACTTGATCTTGATATAGCCGTCCGTCATGTCGAGCTGGCCTTCAAAAATGTCGGTATTCGGCTTGTGACCGATAGCAATGAACACACCCTGTAACTGCAGGTCACGGGTGGCATCGCCATCACGCTGTTTGATGCGCAAGCCAGTCACGCCGCTGTCGTCGCCGAGCACTTCGTCGACGACATGGTCCCAGATGATTTCGATCAGGCCGGCTTCCACTTTTTCCATCAGTCGCGCCTGCAGGATCTTTTCAGCACGCAACTTGTCGCGGCGATGAACCAGGTAGACCTTCTTTGCAATATTCGCAAGATACAATGCCTCTTCGACCGCGGTATTGCCGCCGCCGATTACAGCCACATCCTGCTTACGGTAGAAAAAGCCGTCACAGGTGGCGCAGGCGCTTACGCCCTTGCCCATGAATTTCTCTTCTGATGGTAGGCCCAGGTACATGGCCGAGGCGCCAGTGCAGATGATAAGAGCATCGCAGGTATAGACCGCGCTATCGCCTTCGAGTCTGAAGGGTCGGCTGGTCAGATCAGTGGTATGGATATGGTCGAAAAGAACTTCAGTGTCGAAGCGCTCGGCATGCTTGAGCATGCGCTGCATGAGCTCCGGCCCCTGCACACCATGTTCATCGCCCGGCCAGTTGTCGACCTCAGTGGTCGTAGTCAGCTGTCCGCCCTGCTGCATGCCGGTGATCATGACCGGCTTCAGGTTGGCGCGTGCGGCGTATACGGCGGCTGTATATCCGGCGGGCCCAGAGCCGAGAATCAGGAGTTGTATGTGTCGGGTTGGCTTGGTTTTCTTTTGGGCTTCGCTCATGAAGAATCCTTTGTAGCGGACATGGACGGCAACAGCCGGAGCTGCTGTGGCAACGCCAGGTCAGGGCTTTGATGTTGGTGGTCAGGCATAAAATCAATGGGGGCACATTAGCACAGAACAAGGCGCGATATGATGAGTTCTGGCAATCGCAGACATAGCAAAGTTATGCCTGTCGGTAGCGCTGGCGGGCACGAATTGCGGCCGTTAGCGTCATAGCGCAGGCACCTGCTGTAGGATCTGCTCCGATAGCGGGTGATGGCTGGCACGGCTGCTGCTGCCAAGACGATGTTCGATAACAGCGGGTAGCACGGCCTGCACGTCATCCGGCAGTGCGAAATCCCGTTCGTGCATGAGCGCCCATGCCTTGGCCGCGCGGACGAGGGCAATTGCGCCTCGCGGCGAAAGGCCGTTACCCATTTTGCTGCCAGAGCGTGTGAAGGCGATGATGCGCTGAACATAGTCGAGCAGTGCGTCGCTGGTATGAATACGCTCCACGGCATCCTGGAGCACAGTGAGCGTGTCTGGCGAGAGCATGCTTTCCATTGCCTGGACCATGGCTCGGCGATCGACGCCCTGCAGCAGTTCACGCTCGGCCTTTGGTGGCGGGAAGCCGAGATGGATGCGCATGAAGAAGCGATCCATTTGTGATTCCGGGAGCAGATAGGTGCCACTCTGGTCGCTGGGATTCTGCGTCGCGATCACAAAGAATGGCTTTGGCAGAGGATGCGTCGTGCCTTCGATGCTGATCTGGCGTTCTTCCATGGCCTCAAGCAGCGCACTCTGCGCTTTCGGCGTTGCGCGATTGATTTCATCGGCCAGCACCAGCTGTGCGAATAGCGGGCCGGGGTGAAAAACGAACTCGTTACTATTCTTGTCGAACAGATTCAGGCCGAGCAGGTCGGCCGGCAGCAGGTCGCTGGTAAACTGGATGCGGTTGTACGACAGACCCAGTGCGTTTGCGAGTGCATGCGAGAGCGTGGTCTTCCCCATGCCCGGAATGTCCTCGATCAACAGATGTCCCTTGCAGAGCAGACAACACAGCGCCATCGTGATCTGCTCGGACTTGCCGAGAATGACCGTTTCGATATTCAGCTGTGTCTGGCGCAGGTTGCCCAGCGCCGTCTGCAGTGCTTTCAGTGACATCAGTCGACACCCTCCGGGAGCTGCATGGTAACGCAGTGCAGGCTGCCGCCCTGGGTTATGAGGACACTGCAGTCGATGGGGATGATTTCGCGATCGGGGAAGCATTTGCGCATGATGCGAATGGCTTCCTCGTCTTCCGGCGCGCTATAGGTCGGTAGTAGCACCGCATCGTTGATAATAAGGAAGTTGGCGTAGGTTGCTGGCAGACGGTTGCCCTCGTCGTCGAACTGCGGCGAAACCATAGGGAGAGGCGTCAGTTCGTAGGGCTGGTGGTCGCTGGTGCGCAAGGCCTGCAGCTGGGCTTCCATGGCATCGAGCGCCGACTTGTGCTCGTCCTCAGGGTCCTGGCATTGCACATAGCAGATCTGCCGCTCGCCATAGAAGCGCGCCAGGGTGTCGATATGACCATCGGTATCGTCGCCGGCGAGGTAGCCGTGATCCAGCCAGTGCACGGTATCGCAGCCGAAATGCTTGGCGAAGATCTTGCCGACGCTGGTCTTGGTCTGTTCGGGATTGCGCGTGGCACTCGTCACACAGCGGGTCGTCGTGAGAATCGTGCCCGCCCCGTTGGACTCGATGGCACCACCTTCGAGGATGTAGTCCACATGATGCAGCTGAGTCATGCCGAAGGTATCGAGCTCGTGCAGGATGGTCGTGAGCTGATTGTCTTTCTCCGCCGCGAACTTGCCGCCCCAGGCATTGAACTGGAAGTCGATCAGGACGGCTTCCGGCTCCTGCTCGCCTGGCATGCGTTCGTAGACCGTGATCGGGCCATGGTCGCGCACCCAGGTATCATTGGATGGTGCGTGAACCAGTTTGACCTGGCGTGGATCCACACCCGCAGCACCGAGTTCATCAGCAATACGCTCGATGATCTCGAAGGACTGGCAGTTGATGATGAGGGCCTGATGACGGCAGATGGCCAGCGCGATCTCCAGGAACGTGGCATGGGCACGCTCGAGCTGATCCTGCCAGTCGGTCTGTTCGTGGGGCCAGGTGAGTAGCACCGCGCTCTGCGGCTCCCACTCTGCGGGCAGTCGGATTCTTCTTGTCTGTGTCAATGTAGGTCAACTGTTTTCGGTGGCTGAGAGAGCTGCGTACTTTACCCTGACTTCAGAACGGTGTGAATCACAGTATTGTTTTCGAAAAACACGGAATATCCGGGATATTCCCAGATCGTGATCGCCGGGTCGCCGACAGGGCCTCTCACTCTGACAGGCTCACCGAACTCACGCTGAACGGTATCCTGAGGAAGACCCGGCTCCGGTAGCTTACCGTCGTAGGCGGACTTCTGTCTCTGCATTTGCGAAGCGACGCCGATCTTCAGTTCGTCGGCTTGTACAGGGGCTAAGGTAAGTCCCAGGCAGAGCAGGGCTGGCGTAATGAGTTGAAGCGTCTTCAATGGTCTGTACTCCTGTGCGTTGCCCGTCCCGAGCGGCAACGGAAACCGCGCCGGGACAAGCTGGCTGATCAGAATGCTAACGACTAACCCAGCAGGTCGTCGTCCCGAAACATGTGGTGACGGTCCACCGGCGTGATGACAGGCTCGGCTGATTCTTCGTAATAGCGACGCCGTTCATTCTGCTGCATGCGAAGAATGTGCTTGGCGATAAGCTGTCGCTGGCTTTCGTCCAGGTCCAGAAATGCGGTTCGGACCCAGTAGCCGTCCTCTTCATGCTGCACATCAATGACTTCGACGTGAACGATCATGGTGGTATAACCGGGCAGGAAGGTCGCCTTCACGGCCAGGCGGTCGCCTGGCTGCTGCATCCCGCCCACCTGAAAAGCCATGCCGCCCTCGCTCAGGCTGATTTCAGTCAGGCGCTGCTCGTCGAGCTTGTCTTCGGTAAGCGCTAGTGTGCGTGCAATCAGGTCGATCTTTCGGCTCTGCAACTTGAACAGTGAGACGATGTGTCTGTTCACCTCCGGCAGATCATGCAGGCTCGTCAGGGCTCGCTGGCACTCGACGTCGATCTTCTGCAGCTCGGTCAGCAGCTCGTAGTACACTGGCCGAACGCTGAGCTCATCATCGCGATCGGCACGGACAGCGTGGTATTCAATCTGTGCCATTGTTCTGACACGAAAGAAATTACGTCTGTTGTTGGGGAAGTCGTTCATCGTGGGCCATAGGTCTGTTGCTTGATTTCATGGGCGATTCGCTAGCCTTTCTGATAGATGCAGAGGGCAGTCGCAACGCCGCCATTTATTTATTATAGTGGCTCGCCGCAGTCCTGAAGGATTTTTTGAAGAATGTTCAAACCACTTCCGTTTTTCATCGGACTTCGCTACACCTGGGCGAAGAAGGGCAACCACTTCATTTCCTTCATTTCGCTGTCATCCATGATCGGCCTTGCACTGGGTGTGCTGGTGCTTATCACTGTGATGTCGGTCATGAATGGCTTTGATCGTGAATTGCGTGAACGCATTCTCGGCATGGTGCCGCACGCTACCATTCAGGCCTACGATGGCATGCGTGATTGGCAGGCCATTGCTGAGAAGATTCCCGATAGTCCCGATATCGTCGCCATGGCGCCCTATATCCACGCGCAGGGCATGCTGACCTCGGCCGGCAGCGTTCGAGGTATGTTGCTCAACGGGATAGAACCCGAGCTCGAGAAGGGCGTCTCTATCGTTCAGAACCATATGAAGGCCGGCTCGCTGGACGACCTGGAGAGCGGTGAGTTCAATATCGTGCTCGGTGACATCCTTGCTTCGTACATGCATGCCAGGATAGGCGACAAGGTCACTGTGGTGCTGCCAGAGGCCTCTGTGACCCCAGCCGGAGTATTCCCCCGGCTTAAGCGTTTCAAGGTCGTAGGCATCTTCAGCGTCGGCGCAGAGATAGACGGCAACCTGGCACTGATCCACATCGATGATGCGGCCAAACTCAAGCGTATGGGCGAGCGTGTTGATGGCATCCGGCTCAAGGTCGATGATCTCTTCAAGGCCCAGCAGGTCGCATGGCGGGCAGTGGGTGAGCTCGGCTCGAACTATTCTGCGAGTGACTGGACGCGAAGCCATGGCAACCTGTTTCAGGCCATTCGCATGGAAAAGACACTGGTCGGGCTGCTGTTGATGATGATTATCGCCGTCGCGGCCTTCAACATTGTCTCCACACTGGTGATGGTGGTCACGGACAAGCGCGCAGACATCGCCATACTGCGAACAATGGGGGCCACACCTGGCACTATTCTGCGCATCTTCCTGTTCCAGGGACTACTAATCGGCTGCATCGGTATTTTCAGTGGTGCAGTGCTGGGTGTGTTGCTGGCTAGCAACATCAGCGGCCTGATCGCTTGGGTTGAACAGACTCTCGGCTTCCAGTTCCTCAGCGCAGACGTCTACTTCATCAGCTATCTTCCTTCACAATTGCTGTGGAACGACGTGGCGATTATTTGCGGCAGTGCCCTGGGCCTGGCGTTCCTGGCTACCATCTATCCCGCCATGAAGGCGTCCAAAATCGCGCCTGCCGAGGCTCTTCGCTATGAATAATGTCATCGACCGAACCAAGCCGGTCATCCGCTGTTCCGGTCTGGGAAAGGCCTATCAACAGGGGCGAACGGAAATCGAGATCTTCAACGATATCTCGATCGACATATTTCCTGGCGACACGGTAGCCATTATCGGTGCCAGCGGTTCCGGCAAGTCGACACTGCTGAATCTGCTTGGTGGCCTGGACAGCCCGACCAGGGGGCGCATCGAACTGGCTGGCACAGACCTCACGACGATCGGCGAGGCGGCGAAAGCCAGCCAGCGCAATCAGCATCTTGGGTTTGTGTACCAGTTTCATCATCTGTTGCCAGAGTTCACGGCACTGGAAAACGTGGCAATGCCATTGCTGCTGCGCAAGCTACCGGTTTCGAAGGCGCGTTCGCGGGCGGAGGCCTACCTGGAGCAAGTGGGGCTGAAACACAGGCTACAGCACAAGCCGGGCGCACTGTCGGGCGGAGAACGCCAGCGTGTGGCTATCGCCCGAGCCCTGGTGACAGAGCCATCATGTGTGATGATGGATGAGCCCACGGGCAATCTCGACCCGAACACGGCCGATCAGGTTACTGCCATTCTTCGCGACCTGGTTGATCGTCTGGCCATTGCCTTCGTGCTAGTGACGCACGATCACGCGCTCGCCAATACCATGCAGACCGTGTATGCGCTGGAGCATGGTGTGCTCAGGCCTGCCCGGCTCGGCTGATGTCGGTCACAGGAGGCTGATCGGTATTGGTCAGCTTTCGGATGTAGCCGTACTGCGTGAGGTAATCGACGAGTTCATCGATACATTCGTCCAGGCTACGGCTGCTGGTGTCTATGCTGATATCGGCTGAGGCCGGAACTTCATACGGCGAGTTCACACCGGTAAAATCCTTGATCTGACCGCAGCGCGCCTTCTTGTACAAGCCCTTGGTATCACGGCCTTCACAGGTTTCCAGAGGCGTCGAGACGTGAACTTCGATAAATTGCCCTGGCTTGAGTAGTGACTTCACCATTTTGCGGTCTTTTCGGAATGGCGAAATGAAGGCCGTGATCACAATCAGGCCTGCATCCACCATCAGACAGGCAGTTTCCCCCACGCGTCGGATGTTCTCGACCCTGTCCACTTCAGAAAATCCCAGATCCTTGTTGAGGCCGTGGCGCACGTTGTCCCCGTCGAGCACATAGGTATGGTGGCCCATCTGATGCAGGCGACTGTCAAGTGCGCTGGCCAATGTGGACTTGCCAGCGCCGCTGAGGCCGGTCAGCCAGACTACGCAGGGCTGCTGGTCCTTCTGCTCTGCCCGCTGAGTGGCGCTGACCTTGTAAGCCTGCCAGACAATGTTGCTGTTCTTCTGCTCGCTCATTACCGCACATCACCCTGTATAGCCCGTTTGACGATGCGTTCCAGCGCAATCTGATCGGCAGCGAAGGTACGGATACCTTCAGCCAGCTTCTCCGTTGCCATGGCATCCTCATTCAGCATCCAGCGGAACTCGGCTTCTGTCAGTGCTGCCGGCCGCGCTTCAGGCTCGCTGTCATGAGGCGGCAATGCGCGCTGCAGGTCTTCTTCGGTTTCAGCGAGTTCCTGCAGCAAATTCGGCGCTATGGTGAGCTTGTCGCAGCCGGCGAGGGCAGTGATCTGACCGATATGACGGAAACTGGCCCCCATTACAATGGTCCTGAAGCCATGTCGTTTGTAGAACTCGTAGATCTGCGCAACCGATTTGACGCCGGGGTCATCGATCGGGTCGATGTGGCGCACGTCGCGATCGCGCTTGTACCAATCATAGATCCGGCCGACGAAGGGGCTTATCAAGGTGGCGCCGGCATCGGCACAGGCGCGGGCCTGGGCAAAGCTGAACAGCAGCGTCAGGTTGCACTGTATGCCCTGTTGCTCGAGCTCAGCTGCTGCCTGGATGCCTTCCCAGGTGGCTGCAATCTTGATCAGAATGCGATCGCGAGCAATCCCGGCTGCTTCATAGTACTCGATGATCTGCTTGGCCTTGCTGACGGTGGCAGCAGTGTCGAAGGAGAGACGGGCATCGACCTCGGTTGATACATAGCCCTCGATGACCTGGAGGATTTCACCACCCACCAGTGTGGCAAAGCGATCACAAACGACTTCGACATTACCATCGCCAGCTTTAACGGCCTGGTCGAGCAGCGTTCGGTAGTGCGGCAGGTCGACAGCCTTGAGCAGAAGCGATGGGTTGGTAGTTGCGTCGTCGGGCCGATGCTTGAGGATGGCCTCAACATCGCCAGTGTCTGCAACCACGGAGGTCATGGTTCGGAGTTGCTCGAGTAGATTGGCCATCATTCATCCTGAATCTGTTGGGGGACTAGCTTGCTTCGTTGTATTGCAATGCTTCGACAGTGTCAATGGCGCGGGCAAAAACCGCAGGTGACGTGCCCGGACGCACGGCTTCGGTACTCAGCACCCGTCTGAAGACCCTGCCGCCTTTCTGGGCATGGAACAGGCCAAGAATGTGGCGGAGCATGGCCCAGACGCGCGTGCCTTCAGCGTGCTCCCGTTCCACGTAATCAAGGAACTGCCGGGCAACCTGGAGACGCCGTTCGATGTCGGTGGGGCCTTCAGAGACATCATGAGCCAAGCCGCCCGGCAGTTCTGCAAGGAGCCAGGGGGTCTGGTAGGCGGCCCGGCCAATCATCACACCATCGACATGTTGCAGGTGCTCAAGGCTGGCCTGCGTCGAATCGATACCGCCGTTGATGATAATATCGAGCTCCGGAAAGGCCGCCTTGAGGCGGTAGACCCGCTCGTAGATCAGGGGCGGCACCTCACGGTTCTGCTTCGGAGACAGCCCCTGTAGCAGGGCCTTGCGGGCATGGACAACGAAGGTCGAGCATCCGGAGCCACTAACTGTGTCCACAAAGTGATGCAGGCTATCTTCGCCATCCTGGTCGTCGATGCCAATTCGGTGCTTGATGGTCACAGGAATGTCCACTGCTTCACGCATTGCATTAAGGCAATCCCGGACCAGCTGTGGGTGGGCCATCAGGCAGGCGCCAATCATGTTGTTCTGCACTCGATCACTGGGGCAGCCGACATTCAGGTTGACGGCATCGTAGCCGCGCTGCTGCGCCATGCGGGCGCATTGCGCGAGCTCCTCAGGATTGCTGCCACCGAGCTGGAGTACGAGCGGATGCTCCGAGGGATCATAGGCCAGGAAGCGATCGGTATCGCCGTGAATAAGTGCACCGGTTGTGACCATTTCGGTGTACAGGACGACCTCCCTGTTCAGGAGGCGGGCGAAGTACCGGTAATGTCGGTCCGTCCAGTCCATCATCGGGGCAACACTGAATTTCGTGGTTGGGCGCTTATGCATTCTGATACAACGATAAAAAGTGGCTTGCGGGCATCTCAAAGCTGCCTTGATCCATCATTATACCGATAAAGGGCGCGTCTTGGGGCCCTGCTGCGTGCTTTAGTTGATGGAGCCCGGAAACCAGGTGGTATCAAGTCGACGATAGCGGTCTTTAAAATCGCAGAGCTCAACCATGCGTCGCTTGTTGAAAATCGTGACCTCACGATTACGTACGCTCATCAGACCCTCTTCTTCGAGTTCGCGGACTGTGCGATTGACATACACGGTCGTCAAGCCGATGGCATCGCCTATCAGCTCCTGTGAGAGCGGAAACTCGAACGTTAGCGCATCAAGATTTCGAAAGGCTGTCTGGCGAGCGTGGGCCTGCAGTACGAATAACATCAGACGATTTTTCCCGGGCATGCGGCCAATCGCTTTCAGTCGATCCACCAGAACCATCTTCTCCTGGAGACTCATGCTGTAGAGCAGCGCCGAAAGATTTGGATGGTGCCTGAAGATATTCGCGAATTTCTGTTTGGGGAATGGGCATAAGGTCGCCTGCGTAATGCTCATCAGCCCCGAGGCATGGATCTCGAAGGGCATTGATGACGAGCCGACAATATCGCCGGGATAATGAATGTTCAGGATGGTTCGATTGCCGTTAGGCAACTGGGAGAAAGATGCCACCCAACCGTCCTTGACTACGAATATATCACCCACCTGCGCTTCCTGGTGATAGATGATCGTTCTGGCCTTGTGTTGAACCTTTATGCTCTCGAGGTCGAGCAGCACTGATTTTTCCTCGCTGCTCAGGTCGATGTAATAGTTCATCTTGTCGATCAGACAGCTCATTCTGCGGGCGCCCCCTTGGGAGTGCTCAGCGCGGGCCGAATAAGATAGCGATAGATTCCAACACAATTGATGATAAAGAGGACTCCATTCTGCAAGGCAAGTGGGGTTTCTTTCTGCATCAGGGCAGCAACGATCCAGCACACGGAGGAGATTGTAAATACCACGAACCCTGCACCGGTAACTCTGCTACCTGCATTCATTGCAACGGCGATGGCGGCGAATACGCCAGTCAGCGAGGCCGACCATTCAAAAACTGATTCCAGATTCAATTGAGAGCTTGACCTTGTACGCCGGGTGAGGGGGCCCCATTGAACACCAAAGCTGGCGCACCCTGTTTTAAACTAGTTAAAAGAAGGCATCTTTGAGCGAGAAAGAACGCTCTTGTCGGATGCCCACCGGTATGAAGCGGCTTGGTTACGCTGGTAAAACAGCGCCCTTCCATCTGTACGTTAGCGATACCGGCATCCGATTAAAGATTACCACGCAGCCCTAGGCACTGGCATGGCTGCTCACACAATCCTCACAGTAAAACCAATCTGCCGACAGACAATGCAACCTGTACAAATCACAGGAGAATTGTCATGCCACGTCATACCGTTCCGAGCCGCTGGCTCGATCCCACCCGTGCCCTGCTGGCGATCTGCGTCTGGGTCGTTATTTCCTGCCTGGCGCAGCTGACGCAGGCGAGCGACTATGAGTCGCCTGCGACCGGCGTGCTGATGCTGCAAACGGGTGATGGTGTCCCCGTGCCCGCGCCCCTGCTGGATACCAAAGTCCAGGTCGAGGTCTCTGGTAGCATTGCCCGCGTCGTCATCGAGCAGCGATTTTTCAACCGCAACCACATGTTTACCGAAGGTAGCTGGCTGTTTCCGCTAGCTGACAAGGCCGCCGTGCGTGCGATGCGCATCGAGATCGGTGACCGAGTGATTGATGGCCGGATAGCCGAACGTGAAGAAGCCAGAACTCGCTATGCGGCAGCAAAAGATGAAGGACGTATAAGCAGTCTTGTCGAGCAGCAGCGACCAAATCTGTTTTCGACCAGGCTCGCAAACATTCCACCCGCAGAGTCTGTAGTGGTTCGGCTGGAATATATCGAAACCATCGACATTGACGCTGGGACAGCGAGGGTACGAATCCCGACCACGCTGACGCCGCGTTATTTTTCATCGACAGCCACGCGAGACGACCAAGATGCCGCCGTTATCGGTGCGCCTAGTGTGGACGGGGCGCTTCTGCCTGCTGAAGCGATACCGACTGTACAGCTTTCCGCCAGCTTTCGTGGCGCGCATATCGATGAGCTCAAGAGTCTTCATCATACTATTGTCGATTCAAATGCCCCGGGTGGCGGTCAGGACGAGATCAACAGTCATCGACGCAGTGATCGACACGTCAGTTTCAGCAAGACCAGCGAGCCGATGGATCGCGATATCGTCCTGACCTGGGCGCTCGCGGGCGAGGGAGAGCCCTATGCCGAGGTCTTCACCGAAACCGTCAACGGCGCGAATTATGGTTTGCTCGTCCTTGCGCCACAGCGTGTGGAAACTGTAGCGACACAAGACGGTGTCAGGCCGCCAAGAGAGATCATCTTCGTGATCGATACCTCCGGATCCATGGGTGGCGAATCAATCAGGCAGGCCCAGGCCGGATTACAGCAGGGCCTTACAAGACTCAGGCCTGAGGACACTTTCAATGTCATCGAGTTCAATTCCACGTTTAGTCAGCTCTATGCGGTTTCAGAACCAGCCACCACGCGGAATATCAATCAGGGGCTGGAATTTGTGAGGTACCTGGCCGCCGACGGTGGAACTGAAATGGCGGCAGCCCTGCGAAGCGCACTTGATAATGTGGAAGATAGCGAACGTATGCGTCAGATCGTCTTCATCACCGATGGTGCTGTGGGCAACGAGGCTGAATTGTTTGGCATCATCCACAAGTTGCTGGGCTCGAGCAGGTTGTTTACGGTTGGAATTGGATCTGCACCAAACGCCTGGTTCATGCGCAAGGCTGCTGAGGCGGGCCGGGGTAGCTTTACCTACATCTCGACCGCAGAGCAGGTGAGCGAGTCGATGGAACGCTTGTTTCGCAAGCTCGAATCGCCCTTGCTGACCGATATCAATGTTGAAACTCCCGACGGCGTCGCCGTAGACCTGGAGCCCGCAAAAGTGCCGGATCTTTATGCCGGTGAACCGCTTATCGTAGCCATCAAGTCAGAGCAGCCGGTGAGCCTGACGCTTCGGGGGACGCTCGCTGGCAAGCCCTGGACGAAAACGCTGAGTCTCGATGGCGCTACTCAGCACATTGGGGTATCAAGCGTCTGGGCCAGGGCCCGAATAGAGGCACTCTCGCGGCGGATTGAAACCGGTGCGCCGGAAGCTGAACTGAAGCCGGCTATTCTTGATCTAGCGCTCGAGCACCACCTGGCTTCAAGATATACGAGCTTCATTGCTGAGGAACAGACGCCAGTGCGAGCCCTTAACGAGCCGCTCGGCGAAGGGAAGGTGGCAAATCTTCTGCCGGCTGGCTCCGAAGTCGGTGTGCGCCCGGAAATTGCCGTGCCGCAGTACGCTGTACATTACCCGAATACTGCGACCTCTGGGGAGCTGTTCATGCTGATTGGCCTGGTGGGGCTACTGCTCGGCGTAGTACTGATTGCTTTCGAGCGCCGGCAAAGCGACCGTCGTCAGATCATCGGTACGCCATCGTGAGGACGCCAGGGGCTCTGGCCGAGGCTAGGGCTTACGATCACTCGGCCATGAGCTTCAACGCCGGCCATTGGGCACGACGGGGCCTGCTTGGTCTGGTGCTCTGCGGCAGCCTCTGGGCGCTCGGCTCTGCGTTATGGATCGATGTAAAAGCAATCGTTGCACAGGCACTGCTCGAGCAGGCCTGGGCAAGCACGATGTCCAGTCAGCGCTATGCTGATCCTGGGCAGAACATGTTGCAGGTGAAGCCTTGGCCATGGGCCGATGTCTGGCCAGTGGGTCGACTGCAGTTTCCAAATGGCAGCACGTATGTGGTGCTTAACGGCACCAGTGGTCAGGCCCTGGCATTCGGGCCAGGTCAGGTGGAAAATAGTGCAGCGCCCGGTGCCGGCCGCACGATTCTGGCCGGACACCGGGATACCCATTTCGCCGAGTTGAAAGACGTTCGCGAGCGGGACGTATTTACCCTCCAGGATAGCCGCGGCGTGCTTCGCAGGTATACTGTTCGTTCGATCAGGATTGTCGACAGTCGTGCGGAGAAGCTGCACCTCGGGGGTGCGGCGGCTGAGCTGCAGCTCGTGAGCTGCTATCCTTTCGACGAACTCACGGCCGGTGGACCACTGCGCTATGTGGTGACGGCCGAGATGACCGAACAGGTTTCAGGAAGCAACGATATTGAATCAACAGAACAGCACGTCATCTCAGCACATACTGCTGATCGAGGATGAGGCAGCAATCGCCGACACACTGGTTTACGCGCTTGAAACCGACGGCTTCAGGGTCAGCTGGAAGCGGCTGGGGCAGGACGGCCTGGCCCTGCTGTCAGCGGATACATCGAGTGTGGATCTCGTGGTGCTGGATGTCGGCCTGCCAGACATCAACGGCTTCGAGCTGTGCAAGCAGATCAGGCTGAAGTCGAGTGTGCCGGTGCTGTTCCTGACGGCGCGGCGTGACGAAATCGACCGGATCGTCGGCCTTGAGATCGGCGGGGATGACTATGTTACCAAGCCCTTTAGCCCTCGGGAGATCTGCGCGAGGATTCGTGCCATTCTGAAGCGGGTGCAACCTGCAGCGTCTATCGAGCCTGTGGCCCTTGCCTCTGGCCGCAGCTCGGTCTTCGATCTCAATGAGGACAGGGCGCGGATACGCTTCCATGGCCAGACCCTGGTACTGACCCGCTACGAATATCTGATCCTGAGTCACCTCATCAAGCATCCTGAGCGGGTATTCAGCCGCAGCCAGCTGATGGACCAGGTCTGGAACGAACCGGAAGCCAGTTTCGAACGAGCAGTAGATACCCATGTAAAGAGTATTCGCGCCAAACTTCGGGATATTCATGCCGATTCGAACCCCATCATGACGCACCGTGGCCTCGGCTATAGTCTGTCCGTCGGGGCGCAGGGTGGCACGTGAAGTTTGGTCGCCGCATATTTCTTGGTTATTTCATACTGGTAGGCATGGCCACGCTCTGGTTTCTCTATGGCGTTGCCGATCAGCTGAGGCCCTCGATCCGCCAGTCCAGCGAAGAAGCCCTGGTCGACACCGCCAACCTGCTGGCGGAGCTGGTGGCCATGGAAGTGCGCCCGCATGGGCAGATCGACGCACGATTGAATACCTCCGCGTTCTCGGTGGCGCTCAAGCGCTATCAGCATCGTCCGCTCAATGCGCGTATCTGGACACTGGACAAGACCAAGCCGCGTTTCACGATTTATGTTACTGATCGTGACGGCATCGTCGTTCTACACACCGATCCCGCGCAACTCGGCCAGGACTATTCGCAGTGGAACGACGTCAGGCTTACCCTGGCGGGCCAGTACGGCGCCCGTACGACGCAGCTGAATGAGGACGACGAATTCAGCACCGCCATGTATGTGGCCGCACCGATTTATCATCGAGGCGATATCGTTGGCAGCCTTACGGTAAGCCAACCCAACGCCAGTCTGCAGCCTTTCATCGATCTGGCCAGACAGCAGATCTGGCAACAGGGCACCATCATTCTGCTGGCTGCGCTCATCCTTGGCGCACTGCTGTCGTTCTGGTTGACCCGTTCGATCCGAAAGTTGTCGAGCTATGTCGACGAAGTCAGCGCCGGGCGGCGACCTGCCTTGCCAAAAATCCACGAGCGGGAGCTTGCGCATCTGGCAGACTCGATGGAAGCAATGAGGGAATCTCTGGAAGGGCGGCGTTACGTCGAGGAATATATCCACACGCTGACCCATGAGCTGAAGAGCCCACTCGCAGCGATCAGAGGCGCAGCTGAATTGCTGCAGGAGGCAGACATGGAGGCCGCCCGGCGCACTCGCTTTCTCAACAACATACTCGGAGAAGCGCTGCGGTGCACCTTGCTTATCGAGCGTCTACTTGCCCTTGCCGAAGTCGAGAAGCGAACTGAGCTGCGCAATGCGGAGCGACTGAACCTCAAGTCGCTGGTCGAAGCTGAAATCGAAGCCAAGTCGAGTCGAGCGCAGTTGAAACACCTGCAGACTCGCCTCCACGTCCCGACGGGTGACTGTCACGTCAAGGGCGAGCGGTTTCTGGTGGCTCAGGCCGTGAGCAACCTGCTGGACAATGCGATTGATTTCAGTCCGGAACATGCAGAAATCGAGCTCACGATAGACAGCCCCGGCAACGATGATCTGTGTCGAATCAGCATTATCAATGGCGGGGGCGTGATTCCCGATTACGCTGCCGAACGCATATTCGAACGCTTCTACTCGCTACCGAGAGCAGATAGCGACCGCAAGAGTTCAGGCCTTGGGCTGAGCTTCGTGAAAGAAATCGCCGAGCTGCATGGTGGCCGGATCGAAATTAGTTCGGATCTATCCACGAGGTCCGTGAAGGCGGAATTATATCTGCCTCGCTGGCATTGAGCAGCTGATGTCAATCACTGACCAGCTATGCCGTCACTGACCAGCTTCGCAAGAGATTATGATAGAGCGCGCTGAGTCTGCGAACTTCATGATCATCAGCGCCGCGGTCGACTGAAAGTACCTGAATGGCCTGATCGAGCTCGAACAGTTGCTCGCGTTGATGAGTCTCGCGCACCATGCTCTGTACCCAGAAGAAAGCGGCCTGTCGCCGGCCATTTGTTACCGGTCGCACTTCATGCAGGCTGCTGGACGGATAGAGAATGAGACTCCCCGCATCGAGCTTTACGCTTTGCGCGCCGAAGCTGCCTTCGATCATCAGCTCGCCACCATCATAAGACTCTGGCGCCGAGAGAAAGAGTGTGGCTGAAATGTCGCTACGCAAAAGGCGCTGGTCTGGCAGGGTCATAATGGCATTGTCGACATGCAGGCCATAGGCGCCACTGTGCTCATAGCAGTTGAAACGTGGTGGAAAGATACTGCACGGCAGGGCGGCCGAAAGAAAGGTGGGGTGGCTGCCGAGCTTGCGAAGAATAAAGTCACGCAGCTCTTTTGCCAGTACGGAATCATCGTCAAGCTGCAGATTGCGTTTCACCTGGCGCGCCTGACTGCCCGCAGTCTGACGACCATCTACCCACTCGGCAGTGGCCAGCCGTTCACGTATGGCTATTATTTCGTTTTCGCTTAGCAGGGCCGGGATTTCAGTCAGCAAGAATGCAGTCCTTGGTAATGGCGCTCAGGGTAGGGCAGCCGCTCAGGGCCATGGCCGTTTCGAACTCGGTTTGCAGGAGGCGGAGCATGTGGGCTACACCCAGGGCGCCGGCGACTGCCAATGCGTAGAGTTGGGGACGACCAACGAGTACACAGTCGGCCCCCAGAGCCAGCGCCTTCAGCACATCCGTTCCACGACGAATGCCGCTATCGAGCAGCACCGGGAAGCTTTCGCCGACCGCAGCGCGAACGGCAGGCAATACACTGATCGACGAGGGCAGTCCATCGAGCGTTCGACCGCCATGATTGGATACCACAATGCCCGCACAGCCTAATGCCTTCAGTTCCAGTGCGTCCAATGGATTCAGTACACCCTTGATGATGACAGGCAACTGCGTCTCCGATAGCAGCCATATGATATCCGCCGTAGTGGGTGCGTCAGCCATGAAGCCGTGCAGGATTACGCTGTCGGTCGGCTCGAGCACTCGTTGCGGCGATTTGGGAAGTCCATCGAGATTGACCGCTCTGACATCGTCGGGCATTTCGAAGCCAGCACGCTGGCCGCGGTTGCGTAACCCGGATACAGGGGCATCGAGTGTGACGACGAGCGCCTTGTAGCCAGCACGCTCGGCACGACGAAGCAAAGCGAGTGTGGCTGAGCGATCTGGCTGAAAATAGAGCTGGAACCAGCGTGTGTCAGGACCCTGCTGCGCAATGTCTTCAAGGCTCTCCGAGGCCAGCGTACTCACCACCATGCCGCAATCGACTGCGGCAGCGCCAGCAGCTGTTGCCAGTTCCCCGTCGGGATGCACCAGTTTCTGATAAGCGACCGGAGCCAGCATGATCGGATAACGCAGCGCACTGCCTAGTAGCGTGCAGCCGGTATCAGCATTGCTGAAGTTACGCAGAAGACGCGGTTGGATCCTGATGCGCTCGAAATCCTCGACATTTCGAGCCAGAGTGTGTTCGTCGGCCACGCCTGCAGCAATATACTCACTGCAGGCGTGATCCAGGCGGGTAAGCGCGACCCGCTCATAGTCCCCCAGGCTCACGATGTCCCGGGGTATGCTGAGCGTCGCGCTCTCCGTCGTCTTGCTCACGACTTAGAACTCGTAGGCCAACGCGAGCTGTGCATTTCGGGCGTCACCGATATAAGTGAATGCGCCGCTGCGGTAGGCCGCGAGGTAGTAGTCCTTGTCGAAGACGTTGTTGACGTTAAGACGTGTACTGAGTTTCTCGGTAAAGGCATAGCTGGCAAAGAGATCATATTTTGAGTAGCTCGGCACTCTGTACGCATAGTCGTTCCGAGCCGCGTCGAAGCCAGCTGCCGAATCCGGCTGTCCGGCAAACATCTCGCTCGAGTAAGTCGCTGCGCCGCCGAAGGCGAACTTCTCGGTCGCCTGGTAGCGGAGCTGCAGGTAGAGACTTTCCTCTGCGAAGTTGCTCAGTGTACGGCCTTCACTCTCGCTATCATAGGACTCGAGAACCTCAGCCTCCATGACTGACACGCCAAACTGTGTGCTCAGCTTATCGGTGAGATTACCCGCCAAAGACAGCTCTACACCACGAACACGATTCTCACCAGTATTGAGCGTGCCGAGCGTGGCGTAGTCGTCGCCTACGCTTTCCATGACATCATCCTTGGTGATCTGGAATAGCGCAGCAGTAGCCAGCAGTTTCTCGTTCATGATGTTCCACTTGGTCCCGACTTCGATATTCTCCGTCAGCTCTGGCTCGCTTTTCGTGACCTGTACAGGGTCATCGCCGCAAAGGCCACCATAGCCGCAGTTGCTACCCAGGTCTGATTCTCCACCGTTGATATTCGCTGAGGTACTGTAGGTCGCGTAGAAGTTGCCCTGCTCGGTGATCTGGTACACGACCCCGAGGTGCCCGTTCCAGAGTTCGTCAGAGTAGGTATAGTCGGTGGTGTTGGCGAGGCCAGTAGTGCGGTCTGTTGAAATCACTGCATTTTCGTAGTCGAAACTGTCGAGTCGAACGCCGAAAAAGACCGACCACTGATCAGTGATATCGACGGTGTCCATCAGGGAAAGAGATAGTGTTTCTACGGAATAGTCGCTATCCCAGGCGCCCTTGCTGATCTGCCGGCCAATAATGCCGTCGGGCTTGCCAACTGTCGCACCATCAGGTCCGACCAGGCAATAGGTCTGGAACACGCTGCCACGTCCTGCAACCGCGCAGTTTGTGGGCGCAGTGTTACTTACGTCATAGACGCCATTCAGTACATTGTTGTTGGAAAATTCAGCCGAAACCACGAACTGGTTGGGCATCGACATCCATTCGGTATCGAGGAAGAGGTTTAGCTGATTGGCGAAATACTCGACCTCCTGATAGCCCTGGTGGGTACTTAAGGACACGGTTTCCACTCCGGGTGCGAGCACATCCTCAGCTGCTCTGGCCGTGCCTCTGGCACCGGTCGTGACATAGCCGTTGTTCGTGGTGCCATAACGGCTGGCATTTTCGAGTCGTATGTTGTCGTCGATATCGTAGCCAGCCCTGAAGGTGAACACCTCGATTTTGGAATCGAGAAAATCTTCGTCCTGAGAATAACTCGGCAGGTCATCCACGGGCCGGCCACCCCCGGCAACGATATAGGTGCCGAGGTCAGGGCGGTCCATGGCATTGAGATAGTAATAATCGAGCTTGAGGTCGAGCCGATCGGTGGCCTCGAAAAGTCCGGACAAGGCCACGCCATTTCGTTCACGGTCCGCGGGTTCGCGGTCAGGTACTTCTTCGTAGGCGTGAAGCAGGTTGAGACGCAGGGCCGTGCGCTCGGTCACTCCGACGTTGCTGTCCAGGGTCAGCCGGCGATAGGCATCGGTGCCGACGCCGACTTCTGCCTTGTTGAAATCGTATTCAGTGCTGGCGTGCTTGGTGATGCTGTTGATGGCACCGCCGGTAGAGCCGCGACCCGCGAATGTGGAGCTCGGGCCTTTGGTCACTTCGACCTGTTCGGTCGCGAAGGTCTCCCGCGTGGTCATGCCTGGGTCGCGCAAACTGTCGACGAAGACGTCGCTGCGGGCTTCGTGGCCGCGGATGATATAGCGATCGCCAAAAGCATTACCGTTTTCGCCAGTACCGAGGGTAATACCAGGTTGTGCTGCGAGTACCTCTTTCAGGTCGCTCTGGCCGGCGTCCTTGATCTGAGTCTGGGTGAACACGTTGATGGTCTGCGGCGTTTCGGCGAGCGGCTTGACGCGGCGATCGTCGCCAGAGACCTTGGCTTTGTATGGCGCACCCGGTTCAGAGTAAGGGTTGGTGTCTACTGTTCTTTCCTCCACCTGCATGGTGTCGAGGACGAAAGCGTCGTCATCATCCCCCTGCGCAAAGCCTCCAAGCATCAGCGCCGGAATGCCGAGCGTGAATGCGCCGGCTTTCCGGGTGATGACTGTACGACGTAAAGTAAGCGGCATCGCTTTATTTGAGGTACTGCTATGCATGACTAGTCCTTGGTGTTAGTCCCTGAACAGGGCGTTGGTAATCAGCGAATATTCGATTGGAATGACAAGGGAAATTTCTTCTTTCTCAATACTGTCCGGTAATGGCGGCAGCGGTGCCGCCTCACGCAGCATATCCAGGGCCGCCGCATCAAGCAGAGGAAAGCCTGAGCTGTTACTGATGCTCGGGTGCAACACGGTGCCATCGCGTCGCATGCTGAACTTTATGGTTACCGTGCCCTGCTGCTTCTCGCGCTTTGCGGCTCGAGGATATTGCTTGTGCCGGTTCAACCAGGCAAAGAGTTCACTGAAATAGTCTTTGTTGGCGCCAGCCTTACCACCGTTGCTGCGAGCGTTGCTGCTACCGGTCGCGCGTCGCGCGGTAGTCGCCGGCGCAGGTTTTGTCTCGGGCTTGCGATCATCTGTTTCTGTTTCTGTTTCCGGCTCCGGCTCAGGCTGAGGATCAGGTTCCTGCGCCGGCTCGGCTGGCGCAACCAGGCTTGGCGCTTCAGCCTTTTCCAGTTTCAGCTCGGCCTCCGGCTGGACCACAGGCTCCGGCTCAGGCAGCGGCTCCGGCTCAGGTTTGGGCGCTGGCTTCGGCTCTGGCTTGGGCTCAGGTTTGGGCGCTGGCTCGGGCTTGGCCTCTGGTTTCGGAGCTGGATCGGGTTCTGGCTCGGGCTCTGGCTCAGCAGGCGCGGGCGAGAGGTCGACATAGGTGCCTAGCATGCCCAGCCCAATCTCCAGTCCCTGTTCACCTTCAGCAATCGAGCCGCTATCGCTTGGGCGGTACTCGCTGGTCTTGAGGTAGGCAATAGCGACTGCGGCGTGAAGCAGCAGTGCAGTGAGGCCTGAAGCAATCAGTAAGCGTGGTTTCACAGATTCGCCGCTACAGGCCGTGAATGGTCTGCTTCATTGAGCGTTCGCAGGTTCACTGCAGCACCCTTGACCTTACTGAATAGACTGAGGACGGCGTAGAGTTTCTTCACCTCCAGTTGCCTGTCGGCACTGATGGAGACGATGGCGGCCGCCTCCTCGTCCATTTCCGCGACCTGGCGGCTCAGCGCCTCGAAGTCGAGCTCTTCACCGTTCAGGTAGAAGCGCTCGTCGGCGGTCAGCGACAGACTGAGGGTTTCAGGTTCGGCCTGCTGGCGCGCAAGATTCGTCGAAGGCAGTTCGATATCAGCGCTGGGGACGCGCGCGATAGTGCCCACAATCATGAAAAATATAAGCAGCAGGAAGACGATGTTGATGAGGGGGATCATATTGTCTTCAGCCGATTTGTGCCTACGGCTAACGACCTGTAGGGAAGGTGGCTTCATCATTTCACAAGTTGCCCTAATTGAACTGATTCATGACCGGCTTCATTGAGAGTCTCCAGTGTGCGCACGAGCGCATCGACTGCGATGCCGCTAACCGGCACGAGGAGCAGTGATCGTGAGGTGTCGAGCTGCGATACCAGTTCGCTCAGCGGCAACTGAGCCTTTGATTCGCTGCCGCGAATGCTGAAGCTATTGACGTCATGCATGATCAACATCTGTGGTTCGACGTTCGCGACTGACTCGCCACCAGTCGTGGCGGCTTTGAGCGGTACTGCTGACCACTTTGAAAATGTGCTGGTGAGCATGAAGAACATCAGCAGTATGAACACGACATCGATCAGAGCGGTGAGGCTGATACGCTTGCGTGCCCGCAGCGGCAGAAGACTGCTGCTCATCACGCAGCGGCAGCAGTCAAAGCTGGCTTGCTCCGGCCACGGAAAAGAGCTTCCGCAGTAAACATGCGCTGTAGCTGATTTTCGATGGCGGCCGCCTCGAGCTCACTCCGTCGTTCAAACCAGCTGTGCAGTAGTGATACCGGAATGGCGACAGCCAGACCGATTGCAGTGGTCAGCAAGGCTTGCCAGATGCCGCCAGACAGTACTGATGGATCGACGTTGGCGCCCGCCACCTCCATGGCCTTGAAGGCTTCTATCATGCCCATCACCGTACCGAGCAGGCCCAGTAGGGGCGCGAGCGTAGCAATGACTTCCAGCACACGCAGGTAGCTTGTCAGCTCGGCAGCATCGACACGTGCCTGACGCATGGCCTCTTCCCGTGCCTCGTCCGGCGCCAGGCCGGCTTGCTCGAATACCTGTAGGACCTGCCTTACGATGCGCGCCCGCAGTGATTTTCGATCGGCAACAAGCTGCAGGGCGGCCGATCTGTCTCCGGCATCGATAAGATCAAGTGCGCGGTCCGGGGCAGTATCAGCCAGCCGGAGCTGGATGGTGTACTGCCATAGCTTGGCGATTGCTATCGTCACCGCAACGATGGAGAAGATGAAGAGGGTCCAGACGACCGGGCCGCCCTCGACGAACGAAGTGATGAGCTGATTCAAGATATGTCCCTGAAGTGCTGGTGATAAGACAAACGCAAACGCGAACGATTCGCATTATAATTGTGTGTCTGGCGAAATCGCAACCAGTATCATGGACAATTTGTCAGGGTTCAGGTTCTGCTGTTGGAAAAGGCCGTGACGCGATCCAGACCCCGGCCAAGCTCGACCAGCTCTGCGAGTTCCTCCGACAGGCGCTCGCTTTCACTAATGACGGTTTGCCAGTAATGCAGACGCGTGACAGGGTCCATTTCGAGAAAATCGTTTCGATCAGGAATCTTGCCGTACGGCAAGCGGGCTACGAAAGCACGAGAGGGTGCCAATAGCACGACGTTATCGTAGTTGTGCATGGCGGCGCGGCGATAGCGCAGTGACTTGTCGAACCAGCCAGGCGTGATCAGCTGGCTGAAGTGAGGGTAGAGCACCAGGCCGCTGTCGTGTGCAGGCAAGAACGGCAGGTCGAAGTGATAGTCCAGAATGCCACCATCACGATAGATTCCTGGAGGCGCACCTTCAATGTTCTTCACGCCTTCGAGAATGAGCGGAATTGATCCGCTCGCCATCAATGCGTCTTCGGTGTTGTCCGCGGTGAGCCTGACATTGTGGGTGGCGAAATCGTCGAATTCGAAAAAACTCTGATGGCCGCTGTGGAAGATCACACGTTCGACAAAATAGCGAAGGTTTCGGCGCGACAGCATGTTGGCCGCGCCCGCCGTGACAAGTCCGCCTAGCTGCATCCACCGGGTCTCGCTGGCCGCAGGACCTTTGCAACGATTGGTAATGATATGGGTCTGAATGCGGTCATTTTCGGCGATTTGCCGGGCGCCCTCCGGACCGAGAAAGTGCTTGACCAGAACGCGCGCCTTGCCACTGATTTCCTGAGGACTCGGTTTGGCCGAGTAAGTTTCCCGCGAATAGAGATCCGCGAGACGTTGCACTGCAGCGGCGGGGTCATCCTGTGCAAAGCAGGCCATCTGCCAGGCGCCGGCGGACGATCCAAGCGTATGGAGCGGGGTGGTTCGGTGCCTGAAGAATTCTCCGAAGAGATACTGGTTCAGGCTCTTGAGCACGAACCACTTGGGCCCGCCCGAGGCAGCCACCACGGCTCTGAAATCGGCCTGTCTCAGGCCATGCTGACGAATGTGGTCCAGTGCGCGTCGACCGGCGATGATGCTCAGGTTCAAAGTCAGATGCCTCAGCCGTCAGAGCGAGCGGTCGTGAATCATGCTCTCAAGATAATAGGAGAGCGCCTTGAGCTGCTCGTCCGTCAGCTGTCTGACGAGCTTGTCGATGAGTCCGCGTACGCCTGAACCCACACCTTTCACACTCATGTCCGCAGTTTTGCGCGTTATCGAGCCAATGCTCACCATGGCAGTCGGCTGCAGATAGTAGGCATCGATGCTCTCAGTGACCAGCTCGCTCAGCGTGGCCACGATCAAGTCAAGGCTCGCTCGCGGGTGGGGGTCGTTCTGCACCTTGCTGATCAGCGTCAGTGCCCGTTCGTGAAGATCATCGCTGATCGGAAAAACAAGATGATGCGATTTTGCTTCGTAATTGTGATGAAGCATCGTCTCCAGATAATCTGCAAGCTGCGCGAGCTCGTCAGCGGTGCGCTTCTTGAAAAACTGCCCGATCACGAAGCCGATGGCTTTCTCAATGCCGCGAATACCCGTGTCGGCAGTCTTCTTCGCCATGGCCGGTAGCGGCACGATTTCAGTAGGGCGATGGTAGTAACCCTGAAACCCGGCTTCGGTCAGAAGCGTGACAGCCTGGCCGGCTTCCCTGGCAAGCTGATCGACAGGCTCATGCGCACCAGCCTTGCGAATATTCTCCAGTACGCGGCAGGCCTCGTCATACGTCGCCTGTTTAAGTTCGAAGCCCCAATGAGGGGATGTTTTGACAGTATTGGCAGTACCGGACATCACGGTCATCCTTAGCGACATAAACAACATACTTCCTTGCCGGATCATACTTGTCTATGGGCGCGCCTGACTAGCCACTACGAGCTGTTTTGTCTCGCTGTACAAAAACCGAGATCAGTGCCAGAGCGGCAGAGCCGATCATCAAGAGCACCGAGACGGCATTCAATACTGGCGTGGAGCCGCTTTTGAGTCGATCGAACATGGCGATTGTCAGTGGGGCGTCCGAACCGACCAGCATGAGCGTGGTGTTGAAGTTTTCGAAGGACATCAGGAAGCTCACAATGGCAGAGCCGATGACCGCGGGCATGAGCCACGGTAGCGTTACCGTGAACACGGCGACCAGTCGAGAAGCACCGAGATTCATTGCCGCATCTTCAAGCGTTATGTCGAATTTGCGGAGTCTGGCAGAGATGACCAGCGTGGCCATTGTACTGATGAACGCAAACTGACCCGCGACGACCAGTGCGAGTCCTGGGCGAAGCACCTCTACTTCATAACCGAAGGTTTCGTCAATCCAGTTCGCGGTGTTACTGCTGAACACCAGTATCGATACGCCCAGTATGACGCCGGGCACGACCAGTGGGGTCAGCATCAGAATATAGAGCAGGTTTTTGCCCGGAAACTCACGGCGCTCGAAGAGAAAGGCGTTGCAGATGGCGACAGCGATGCTCAGGATCGTTGTCGCCAAAGCCACGACTACGCTGGTCCAGATGCTGCCCAGCAGCGCTTCGTCGTGGAAGATGCCCTTGCGCGATATGCCCTCGCTGTTCGCGGTGCCGTCAGCGAGATACCAGTCGAGCGTGAAACCATTCCAGGGCAGAGCTGGAAAGCCTGAGTCGTTGAAGGAAAATACCGCTACCACGACCAGTGGTGCCAGCAGGAACATGAAAAACAGTGCGACGTAAACACCATAGGTCAGTCGGAAATAGCGGCTGCCGGGGATAGACGCGATCATGACATCACCCTGGTGAAGGACTGCCTTGTGATCTTGAGCCCCGACCATACAATCAGCGACGACAGCAACAGCAGCAGTATGCCGAAGGCCGAACCCTGCTCCCAGTTGAAGCGGGTGATGAACTGTGTATAGATCTGCTCTGTGAACCACAGGCTGCTCTTGCCGCCGAGGAGTGTTGGCGTGAGGTAGTTGCCCAGGGTAAGCATGAACACGATGATGCAACCGCTGACGATGCCTGGGGCGGCGTGAGGGATGACCACGGCTCGGAGAACATGCCAGCTGTTGCCACCAAGATCGTAGGCTGCCTCGATGAGGCTGTCGTCGAGACTGTCCAGCGTGCTGACCAGCGGCACGACCATGAACAACATCGAGGTATAGACCAGACCCACCATGATAGCGATGTCGTTATACAACATTTCTACTGGCTGATCCGCCAGTCCCAGCCACTGCAGTAGGCCGCTGATCAGTCCGGATTCCCTCAGCAGAATCATCCAGCCATAGGTCCTGACCAGCTCACTCACCCAGAACGGAATCAGGCAGAGGATGAACAGCAGCGATCGCGTTCGGCCTCTCAGCATCTTGGCGATGTAGTAGGCGATGGGGAAACCGATAATCAGAGTAAGGGCAGTCGCAAGGATCGACATGACCGCCGTTCGAACGAAGGTGTTCCAGTACAGCGGCTCCGTGAAGAAGGCGGTGTAGTTGTCCAGGCTGAATGCATACTCGCGAGCCGCGACGCGTTGGCGTAGCGAGATGGCCAGCAGGTCCAGGTGCGGCAGGATGATCAGCAGCAGGAGCCAGAGTAGAATCGGCGCAAGCAGCAGCCAGAGGCTGAGCCGACCAGCGGACCCCGCCACACCGTTGCCGCGGTTCACGTGGCCGGAAAGCAAAGTGCTCGCGCCTCGTCCCAGTACAAGGTGATAGCGTCGCCCTTGGCGAGCTGCGCGTAAGGCCCGCTTTGCGGCAGCTGCACCTGTAGCTTGAGCGCCGCGTTCACCTCGACCGTAAAGTGACTACGGGCACCGTCGAACAGGATGGTATCAACATGACCTTCGACACGATTGAAAGCCCCACTGCCCTCAGGTGGCTGTCCGATACTGATGGCTTCGGGCCGAATATAAACAGCGGCTGGCTCGCCTGCTGTCAGCGTGCGACGTACTGAGGCAGGCGCAGTCGCTCGCAGTTGCGGGCCATATTCGGTCTGCAGTTCAACTACGGTTTCGCTGATACGCTTCACTGTGCCAAGGCAGCGATTGCTCTCGCCGACGAAGCCGGCGACAAAGGCAGTCGCTGGTTCATAGTACAGTGCCTGCGGCGTACCGACTTGCTCGAAGCGACCGTGATTCATGACAGCCACCTGATCCGACATCGCCAGCGCTTCAGATTGGTCATGGGTGATATACACGAAGGTGGTGTTGAAGGCGTGCTGAAGCTGTTTAAGTTCGATTTTCATCTGCTCACGCAGTTTGAGATCGAGCGCCCCCAGCGGCTCGTCGAGCAACAGGACGGCCGGCTCGAGCACCAGGCAACGGGCGATCGCAATACGTTGCTTTTGCCCACCGGAGAGCTGGTCGATTCGCTTGTCGGCCGCATCGGGCAGGCCGATGCGCGAGAGAACCTCTGCAATTTTCCGTTCACGCTCAGCTTTCGCCACACCTCGGCGCTTGAGGCCATAGGCAATGTTGCCAGCCACAGTCATCGTCGGGAACAGCGCGAGGTGCTGAAACACCATGTTGACCGGCCGCTTGTTGGGTGGTGTGGCGAGCACGGAGTCTTGCTGGATCAGAATGTCTCCAGCGTCAGGCTTCTGAAAACCCGCCAGCATCCGCAGCAGTGTGGTCTTGCCGCAGCCTGACGGCCCGAGGATCGAAAAGAAAGATCCGTGCGGGATGCTGAAGGAGACCGAATCGACGGCCTGGAACTCGCCGAAAGCCTTGCTGAGGCCCACGCATTCAAGATCGAAGCGTGGCCCGTTCTGGCTGGCGCTCAACCAGCAGCCTTGACGCGATCGAGCACTTTGCCTTCCAAGTCTTCAAGCCCAGCCGGTACCGGTGGATACCACTTGATGTTATCGACGTCCTCTTTCGAGAAACTGTCCTGGTATTGTTGCTTCAGCGTCTCGTTGACGAACTCATCAGCGCCCTCAGAAGCCGTGAAGTTGCCGGCAGATTCAGCGATCTGCGCTGCGACCTTTGGTTGCATCACGAAGTTGATCCACTTGTAGGCGGCATCCTCTGCCTTGGTCTTTCGCGGCAGGGCGAAAGTATCGATCCACCCAAGTGCACCAGATTTCGGCGCTACGAAGTTGATGTTCTTGTTGTCACTATTGAGCTTCCAGCCGCCGGCATCCCAGCCCATGGCTGCGACCACTTCGCCTGAGCGGATCAGATTCAGCAGCTCGTCGTTACCATCCCAGTAGGCTTTCACCTTGGGCTTGCAACTGATGAGTTTGTCTTCGACCTTCTTCAGGATCTGCTGGTAGCGTTCAGGGTTATTGTAAGCAGCGAATGGATCTTCGCCCATTGCGAAGGCAAAGCCGATCAGCGTTGGACGCTTAAGTCGGTATGATACAGGGCCGCTCAGCTTGTCGTTACAAAGGTCGGTGTAGTCTTTTACGCTGGCGGCATCCTTCTTGTTCACGATGAGCCCGCTGGTGCCCCAGATGTGCGGCACGCCATACACCTGGCCCTGGAACGAGGTGTTAGTTTTCGTCGCTTCCAGCATCGAAGCCGTCATTTGTTCGGTCTTGATCTTGCTTAGATCAATCGGTTTATAGATGTCAAAGTCAGCCTGCGCGCTGCTGATGCGGTCCTGACTCGGCTGAGCTAGGTCGAAGCCAGCGCCACCGGTCGCACGCAGCTTGGAAATCATGTCTTCGTTGTTGGAAGTCGTGACTTCGACGTCGATCCCCGTTTCCTTTTCAAACTGCTCCACGACCTCGTCTGGCGCATAGCCGCCCCAGGTCAGCAGTCGCAGTGTCTCTGCATGGACTGAGGCAGCCAGGAGTGTGAGTCCAGCTGTGAGGGCGAGCGATGTCGTCGAACTGAAGCGTTTTTTCAGTGGCCTGGTCATGGAGTAGTTCCGCCTTGCTTGTGAGGTTGCAGACATAGTGTCCCGTCTGGTGAATCCGCGTACTTAAAACGAGTTGACGCGTCGTGCTGCAAGGCGCGAGTCGAAGCCCTTGGTGGTTCCAAGGGCAAGGCTCGTAACGCGGCAGCGCGGCGCGTCAACTCGCCCTCCGGGTGCGCACCCTGGGCCGCCTGCCCGCGTTGCAACCCTTGGCAATGGTAGGACCATTGCGCTGCAGGCTGCGCCTTGCCATCCAGCCCAGGGACACGCATTTTAAGTATGCGGATTCACCAGACGGGACACTAACAAGCCCTTATGTAGGTTTTGTGACAGGCCTGTCAGATCGCCAGCTAAGCACACCTACACGGGAATGACATTAGACATTGGTCGTATAAGTGTCTGGTAGCGCAAAGCTGCTCATGCGATGCTCTCCTTTACCACTCGCAGGATGACGACAGGTAGAGGCGCAAATGAAGAAATCAAGATCGACAGCGGACCTTCGTGGCCTGGCAAGGCTGGCCACTGAGGCGACCCAGAACGTCACGCGCATTGCCGAGGGCGTGCACCAGTCGGTCTGGTCGACCCTCGGCATGCCCGGCGGCGAAGCACCCGGTACGGCCAGGGGCATCACCGGCCTCGTCTACCGTAGCGTGCTCGATATCACTGGCGCTGTAGGGTGGGGGCTCGATAAGGCGATCGGCAGTCTTGAGAGCACGCTGCAACCATTGCTTGAAGCTATAGACGAAGCTGGGCCGGAGTCAGCGCAGCGAGCTGCCATGGTCGCTGCACTGAACGGTGTGCTCGGCGACCATCTTCAGGCAAGTGGCAACACACTGCAGTTGTTCATGACGCTGCGGGTGGAGGGCGAAACCGTGATTTCGGCAGATGTAGATGGAAATATCGCTGTGCATGATGCATTAGCGGCCCTACCAGCAGTCAGCGGCCATCTCGTGCTCATGTTACACGGTCTGTGTATGAACGATTTGCAGTGGCGCAGCAGCAAGTACCCGCAGGGCCACGCGGATCGTCTGGCCGCCGCAAACGGCTGCACACCCGTACACATCCGCTACAACTCCGGTCGGCACATTTCCCAGAACGGACGTGAGCTCGCGAACTTGCTTCAGGCGCTCGTCGATGCATGGCCAGTGCCGGTAGAGAGCGTGAGCATCATTGGTCACAGCATGGGCGGTTTACTCGCCCGTAGCGCCTTTCATTACGCAGCTGAGGCGAACCTGGAGTGGCTGGCACACTGCAAGGCCTTCGTGAGCCTGGGCACACCGCATCATGGCTCGCCGCTGGAGCGCGCAGGCAATTGGGTCGATGTCATTCTGGGCAGCACGCGACACACTGCGCCCTTTGCAAAACTGGGTCAGCTTCGTAGCGCGGGTATCACAGATCTGCGCTTCGGCAATATCCGCGACGAAGACTGGCAGGACAGAGACCGCTTCGAACGTAGTGGCGACCGCCGTATGGCGATGCCGCTACCGGGAAATATCACCTGCTATACCATCGCCGCTTCGACGGCACCGCAAGCGCACGCGATCAGCGACAGGATGCTCGGTGATGGGCTGGTTCCTGTGGCCAGCGCACTCGGCCAGCACCATGAAGGTGAGCGCCATCTGGAGTTCGAGCCAGACAAGCAATTCATCTGCTACAGCTGCAACCATATGCAATTGCTATATCATCCGAAGGTGACCGAAAAGTTGCTGGCCTGGCTGGCTCCACTGCATGCGGGTGGTGAGGCTTCAGTCGAATAACCAGTCACGCAGGGTCTTCAGGCCGGCCTCCGTCGTGGTGCGCGGCGTGTACTCCAGGCTTACCCATCCCTTGTAGCCTACGGCGGCCAGGTGGCTGAGCAGAAATTGATAATTAATCTCGCCAGTGCCTGGCTCATGGCGTCCAGGATTATCGGCAATCTGGACATGACCGATATGCTTCAGGTTGTGCGCTATCGTATGCGCAAGGTCACCCTCCATCACCTGCATGTGATAAGCGTCGTACTGCAGGAACAGGTTGCCAGAGCCGACGCGCTCACGTATTGCGAGCGCTTGCTCGCTACCGTGCAGAAAGAAGCCGGGAATGTCGCGCGTGTTGATGGCTTCGATGAGCAGTCGAATGTTTTCTCGTTCAAGCGCCTGAGCTGCATACGCAAGATTGTCGATGAAGGTTTCGTGTGCCTCCAGCGAACTCACACCATCAGGCGTGATACCTGAAAGGCAGTTAATCATCCTGTTGCCGAGAATTTTCGCGTAGGCGATGGCCTGGTCGACGCCATCACGAAACTCTTCGCGTCTGTTGGGATGACAGGCTATACCTCGTTCTCCGGCTGTCCAATCACCAGCGGGTAGGTTGAACATCACCAGTTCGAGATCGCGCGCATCGAGTACATCACGAATGGCATGACAGTCGAAGTCGTAGGGAAACTGACACTCCACACCTCTGAAACCTGCGTCGGCAGCGTGGCCGAAGCGATCGATAAAAGGATATTCGGTGAATAGCATTGAGAGGTTCGCGGCTATCCGTGGGTATCTGGTAAAAGCGGCTGGTCTGGTCATGGCGGCCTTCCTGGTGTAGTTTTCAGAGTTATTACCGCCAAGCCTGCGCACCCCCTGTAGCGCTGGCAAGTCTTATTTCTTTCTGGGTCGACGCTGCTATCGAAACGCTATCTTTCGTCCTGTTTGGCGCCGGTATTCTTGCTGGCATATGTAACGCCGTCGCTGGTGGCGGTACTTTTTTCACTTTTCCCGTCTTTCTTGCTGCGGGACTGCCGCCGGTCGTGGCCAATGCGTCCAATGCAGTTGCTGTCTGGCCCGGTCACGCGTTCGCCGCCGTGGGTTATCGCCGGGAGCTGCGTGCCTTCTCAGGGGCCATCAGCCTTACGCTGTGGATTGCCCTCATCGGTGGCAGTTGTGGCGCAGCACTGCTCATCTTCATCCCAAACACCGTATTTCTGAAACTGGTGCCTTTTCTCATTCTGTTTGCGACCGTACTTTTCGCGGCAGGCCCATGGCTGAGTCAGGCGCTCAGCACGGCCGGGCGGGGCTATGGCGATGCACATGCGTCGGCAGGCACACGGCTGGCGGAATTTCTGATCGCAGTCTACGGCGGCTTCTTCGGCGCTGGTATGGGCATCATGCTGATGGCAGGCCTGCACATGCTTGGCGTCCACGATGTGCAGCAGAACAATGCCTTGAAGAACCTGCTTGGTGCCATCATCACCAGCATGGCCGTGCTGATCTTCGCGCTGTCTGGATTGATAGACTGGCACCTGACAGCCATCGCTTTCGCTGGTGCCGTCGTGGGCGGATTGGCTGGTGGCCGCATTGCCCGATGGCTGCCTTCTTCCTGGCTGCGTGGGCTGGTCGTTGCCATAGGTAGCCTGCTCAGCATCTATTACTTTGCCACGCTCTACCTCGAGTGATCCGAGCCCCATTAAGATCAGTTTACTGCTGGACATCCCGCCACTGCCGACGGATGATCGGGTGACTATTGTCTGCCCTTCAGAGGAACGCTCACCATGCTCACGATCAAACGGCTTGACCAGAACGATGCACAGCGGCTCATAGCGGGCGCCCGTGCCAAGGCTATAGAAATCAATGTGCCGATGTGTATTGCAGTAACGGATGAGTCAGGAAATCTGATTGCGTTCGAGCGCATGGATGGTGGCAAGATCACGAGTATTACAGTGGCTCAGGACAAGGCGTTCACCGCTGCTGCAGCACGGAAGGCGACTCACGAATACAATGCGGCCTGTGTGCCGGGCAATCTCGTATTCGGGATCCATACCTCGATGGCTGGTCGCCTGTGCGTGGTTGGCGGAGGCTTGCCTGTCTCGGTCGATGGCGCAGTGGTGGGTGGCATAGGCCTGAGTTCTGGAACGCCTCAGCAGGACATCGACTGCGCGCAGGCAGGTATCGACCATTTCCTCAAAGCTTGAGCGTCGGCTGATCAACTGGTGGCAGATCATGGCGCCACCAGATTCTCAGCTCACTGATGCCGATTGGTTGCAGACGCTCCAGCAAAGTGCTGCGGAGGGTCTCGCCGGCCATGTCATGGCTGCCCCGCAAGCTGATTGCGCTGTCGTCAAAGCTGATCAATAGTTCGGCCTCGACCTGCTGGTTGAGATAGTGCAGCTGCAGGCGTTCGAGCGTCAGTTCCACATCATGGTTTGACAGGCAGGTTCCGATCTCGCGTTCGATCCGGTCACGGTCTGGAAGCTTGTCGGCTGCCGCGAGATATTTCCGGTGGACTGACTGGCGCTGTTTCAATTCCGCATTGTTACCTTCGATATCGACATGACAGGTCACATCAGCGATTTCCGGATGCGCATTGCGCAAGGCGCGGGTGGTCAGAACGCCAATGTGATGCCCCTCGGATGCGCTTACATATGGCGCGACCTTGATATGAACATCCACCAGCGTCTCAGCGCCTACCGCTCGTGCACGAAGGAAATGCAGGCCTTCTACGCCATCTACTGCGGCTGCGGTTTGCGCAAAAGAAAGGCTACTTTCCTCGGGTACGGCGGTCTCCACCAACTGTCTGAGGCCTGAGAGTGAAAGTCGCCAGCCTACGTGTCCGACCAGTATGGCGATAACGATGGCCGCGACGACGTCCAGCCATAGCACACCGGCCATGGCGCCGCCTGCAGCGAGCAACACCGCGATGGAACTGAAGGCATCTGTCCGCGAGTGCCAGGCATTGGCGATGATGAGATCAGAGCGGTATTTCTCACCGACCCTACGGGTGGCTCGATAAATCCACTCCTTGGAAAGAACGGAGAACGCCGCTACCACAAGTACCGGCCACTCCGGCTTCTGTAAAAGCGTATCACTGAACAGGCGGATGATACTGTCCCAGGCCAATGCACCCGCCACACCGATCAGCAGACTACCCATTAGGACCGAGCCAACGGTCTCGAACTTGCCATGACCGTAGGGGTGGTCGTCATCCGGTGCCTTGCCAGCAACATGCGCAAGCACGAGGACCAGCACGTCGGACAGCGCATCAGACAGCGAATGAATGCCATCGGCGATAAGGCCATAAGAGTGACCGAAAATTCCAACGATGATTTTGGCGGCGCCAAGAACGAGGTCCAGGACCATGCCTATGAGGGTGATCCGCTGCAGGGCCTGAGCGCGCTCTTTGGACTTCGAAACAGATTTGGGCGTGCTGATTGCGCTGCTGCCGGTATTTGCGTTCATGTCTTTATCGCTAGAATTGGGTCAGTTTCATTATCAACGTCTTGCCAACTATTGCAATGAGCCCGTTGGCACGGACTCGAATGCTTCAGATCGAAGCCTGCACCGGGTACGTATTCAAGATCTGGGAACGGTTGCCAAAATTTTCTCTTCCGTTCATTCACCAGATCGGACGGGGAGGATACTTGGACCGACTTCAATCACTGCCACGCTTTGCGCTCATACTGGGCTTGTGCTTCCTTGCGCTAGTCGTTTCATCGGTCCAGGCCGAGATCCAGGTGGCCGAAGGCGCCCTCGACGATGACCTGTACAGCAACCCCTCCCAGCACGACTCAAATATCACCAAACGCCTGAAGCGTATCTACAGCCAGTTCCCCAGCCTGGCCGAGGTGGAAGTGAGCGTTGATGCCGGGGTGGTTACACTGTCGGGCAACGTGTTGGCCAAGGATGTTTCAGTAAAGGCTGCCGAAATCGCAGGGCGCCTGCCACAGGTAGTCGCGGTGAATAATACGCTGCAGCAGGAGTCCGCCATTGGTGAGCGGGTCAACCCAGCTCTTGAGAAAGCTGAAAATCTTTTCGATGCGTTTGTGACCTGGCTGCCTCTGGTGCTGGCGGGACTGGTGGTATTGATCATTTTCTGGTGGCTGGCGCGTCTCGTGTCAGGCCTCGACAGCCTGTTTAATCGGATCACGCCTAACGTTTTTGTGGCACGAATTGCCGCCCAGGTCGCGGCATTTCTGACCTTCGTGTTTGGATTGTATGCCGTGCTCGAGCTGTTCGGAGCAACGGCCATACTGGGCACGCTCCTTGGCGCAGCGGGCGTGGTTGGTCTCGCGCTTGGCTTTGCCTTGAAGGACAGCGTGGAGAACTTCATTTCGTCGCTCATGCTCAGTGTGCGCCAACCCTTTTCAGCCAATGATCTGGTCAAGATTGACGAGTACCAGGGCTTTGTCTCCAGGCTGACCACCCGCGCGACCATCCTGCTGACCTTCGACGGCAACCACGTGAGAATTCCTAATTCGCTGGTATTCAAGGCTGTCATCATCAATTATTCGAGGCACGCTCAGCGTCGCTTTGATTTCGTAGTCGGCGTCTCCACCGAGATCGATCTCAATCACGCCGAGGACCTGGCTATCGACACACTCTCGAGTATGGAAGGTGTGTTACAAGACCCCAAGCCGCAGGCGCTCATCGAAGCATTAGGCGATTCGAACGTTGTACTGCACATCTATGCCTGGGTAGACCAGACACAGTACAGCTTCGTCAAGGTGAAGAGCGAAGCCATAAGACTGGTGAAGGTTCGTTTTGATGAAGCGGATATCGGTATGCCTGAGCCTACCTACAATCTTAAATGGTCGGGTGCCAAGGGTATTACGCTCAGTGAGACAGAGGACACAGTCAGCCAGTCTGAGCCACGTCGGGCTGGATCACCTGATCGCAGTGCCTCGGCAAGTGCCAGGCCAAAGGCCGCCTCCGAACTCAGGCCGGAAACGGATATCAAGCAACAGCTCAATGCTGACCAGGCGAGCAACGACGAGAACCTGCTGGACGCCAAGGCGAAGAAGGAGATCTAGTGCCGGCACACTAGTTTTCTGACGCCAGTCTCTCTCTTGCTGACTTGAGGCCGGCTTTTCCTTCCTCACTCAGTTCCGGCCAGCCTAACTCGAGCCGTTCCAGGGCCGCTACGATGGTCTCTGCTACCTTCAGGCGCATATATGGCTTGCTATCGGCAGGAATGGCGTACCACGGCGCCCACGGTTTCGCGGTCCAGCTGAAGATGTCCTCGTACGCTGCGGCATAGGCCGGCCATCGATCGCGTGTGTCCAGATCGCCCACTTCGAACTTCCAGTTTTTCCGTGGCTTGTCGATGCGGGCAAGCAGTCGCTGTTTCTGTTCGTCGCGGCTGACATTGAGAAAGAACTTCAGCACCAGTACACCTTGCCGGGCAAGGTACTGCTCATGAGCTGCAATGGCCTCGAAGCGATCTTCCCAGAACTGCGGGTCCACTTCGACCTGGCCATTCGGCAGCTGTGTAACACCCGGTACCCGCTGGGGAACGAGGAGTTCCGGGTTGACCCGCGTAGTCAGCACCTCTTCGTAATAACTCCGGTTGAAGATGCCTATTTTGCCTTTGGCGGGCAGGGCGGCGTTTGTCCGCCACAAAAAACCATGGTCAAGTTCCCCTGTGCTTGGCCGTCCGAAGCTCGTCTCTGACACGCCAGCGGGATTCACGCCCGTCATCACGTGGCGGATAGTGCTGTCCTTGCCGGCGGCATCCAGCGCCTGGAAGATCAGCAGCACCGAAAAGCGCTTGTCGGCAAACAGTTTCCGCTGCAGCTCACTCAGCGCGTCGACCTTCTCTTGCAGACGTTCCTTCAGTTCGTCCTTCGACAGTGCACTGTCTTCATCGACGGGCGATGTGCTGAGCGCCCGCATCGACACGCGACCATCGAAAGGTAGGCGAAAGCCGTTGTCGATCGAATCTATTAATGTGAAAGCCATGATGCTTCGCTCTTAGAAGTCGGTGCGGCGCCGGGTCGGATGATCAAGGTCATCGTGCGGGTGATGCTGTTCATCATCGGCCGGGTGAAAATCCGGATGTCGGCGTTCGTATTCGGGCATGACTGGCGTCACCTCGGGGAATTCCGCCCGAGGATCGATCTCCGCCATGATCGGCGTATTTGGAATTGTCATTGCATGGCTGAAGTGCTCGCCCAGTGGGACCGCTTCGCGGCGGGTTCTACGATACAGCAGGAAGACCACCGTTGCTGCGCAAACTACGCTGAAAAACGCAAACAGCCCGAGCGGTCCACGTACCTCGATGAAAAGCGGCGCCATCGCTGGGCCAGCCATTGCACCTATGCTATAGGCAATGAGTAGGCCCTGGTTTACGCTCATGACCATGTTCGGCTCGATCTCATCACAGGCATGACTGAGACTGATGGGGTACATCGAAAACATGGTGCCGCCGAGAAGAAAGATGAAGCCAGCTGTTAGCCAGAAGTTTTCCGTAGGCGCCGCCCATACGAAGAATATCGAAATCACCATCGATATGCCGAAGAGCGCGGCCAGTACGATTCGTCGGTCGGTCAGATCCGAGAGGCGACCTATCGGGTATTGTAGCGCCATGCCGCCTACGATCACGATAGCCATCATGTTTGCGGTGTTACCCAGGTCGTAGCCTGAGCTGGCGAAGAACAGCGGGAGAAGACCGTATAACGCGCCCAATAGAAGCCCGGATGCAAAACTCGAAGTAATGCCCGCAGGCGTGATACGCAACAGGCGTCGTAGTGGCAGGTTCTTGCCAATTTCCAGAATCGGCATATTCACACGTGCCAGAGCGAGCGGCACAACCGAAAGCGAAGCTGAGATCGCGCAGATGGCGAATGGGACCAGTGTGTTGAGGTCGACGTTCTTCAGAACCATCTGACCCAGGGCCATCGATCCGTAGAAAAGGATCATGTAGGCGGCCATCACCTGCCCACGTTTGACCGAAGGCGTGGTGACCAGTATCCAGGACTCGATGACGACCAGCAGCCCGCCGGAGGCAAACCCGCCGAGAAATCGCATAAATACCCAGAACTCCGGTATTACGACAAGCCCGAGCAACAGGGTGATTGCGGCCAGTATCGAGGCATAGGCGGCGAACGCACGAATGTGGCCCACGCTGACGATGAGACGGGCATTGACGAAGGTGCCGACAATGAGGCCTGCGAAGTAGGCCGAGCTCACGAAGCCTATCCAGGTACTGGAGACGCCTTCAGCTGAAAGCCTGACGGTGACGAGGGTGGAGAGCACCCCGTGCCCGAGAGAATATATCGCTAGGCTGATGAGCGGAAAGATAATGCCTGGTAACTTCGGAACCTTCATATCAGCTTGTCTTCCTGACTTTTCGAATCTGGATGACTGCATTACGTGCAGATGAGGCAAGGAAGTTTAGGCAAGCGGGAATTATATTGCTACCGTGCGTAAGCTCGATGTCACCGTTATGCTAGGTCATCGTTTTTTGGTGCGCAACGTTAACAGGACAAAGGAGTGATGGGCCAGCGTGGACAAGGGGAGTAGAACTCAGGCAGATCTGGTAGACAGCGATGCCATTCAGCACGACGATGACACGGGCTTGGAGGAGGCAGCTACACCACCACTGGTGGGCGACTATCCTAACGCCCAGGAGCAGCTCGCCATCATGGGGCTCGAGCTGCACGCGCCGGTATTCTTTCTCAGTTCAGTCATCATTCTCATATTCGTCATGGCGGCGATCGTGGCGCCAGCGCAGGCAGACCTGCTGTTCTCCCATACCATGACCTGGACCATCGAGCATTTTGACTGGCTCTTCAGTTTTACGGCCGATGTCGTCATCGTGTTCTGCCTGCTTTTGATCGTGCTACCCCTCGGCAGGATCCGGCTCGGTGGGGAAGGCGCTCGTGCTGAATACTCAGTGCTGTCCTGGTTTGCGATGCTATTCGCCTGCGCCATGGGTATTGGGCTCATGTACTGGAGCGTAGCGGAGCCCATGTCGCACTACCTCGGATTTGATGGCACACCGCTTGGCATAGCCCCGGCCACCCCTGAAGCCGCCAGGCTCGCCATGGGCTCTACGCTCTATCATTGGGGCTTTCATCCCTGGGCCATGTACGGCCTTGTGGCCCTGGCTTTGGGTTTCTTCGCATTCAATCGTGGACTGCCGCTCACGCTTCGGTCGGCCTTCTACCCCTTGTTGGGCAAGCGGATCTGGGGATGGCCGGGCGACATCATCGATAGTACGGCCGTGATCGCCACCGTCTTCGGTCTTGCGACCTCTCTGGGCTTCGGCGCCCGACAGATCAGTGCTGGCTTGAATTTTCTCTTCGGTACGCCAGATACCATACCGGTACAGTTGGGCATTATTGTTGGCATAACAGTGCTGGTGATTATGTCGATGATCCTCGGTATCAAACGCGGTATCAGACGGGTCAGTCAGCTGAATCTTTTGATTGTCGTCGTGTTGGCAGGCTTCGTGTTCGCGGTAGGCCCTTCGCTGGCAATTCTCCTCATGGGTGCCGATAGCCTTGTGGCCTACATTCAGAATAGCGGTGCGCTGAGCCTCTGGTTCAATCGCAGTGATGAAGGCTGGTATCATCAATGGACGGTGTTCTATTGGGCATGGTGGATTTCCTGGGCGCCTTTCGTCGGGCTGTTCATCGCTCGAATTTCGCGTGGTCGAACCATACGCCAGTGCCTCGTCGCCATCCTGGTCATCCCGAGTATCCTGACATTCATGTGGCTGACTATTTTCGGAGGCAGCGCTCTGCTACAGCTGCAAACTGCCGGTGGTGAGTTGCTTGCGCTGGGGAATCAACCGTCTCTGGCCCTGTTTACTCTGCTGAAGACGCTACCATGGTCAGACGTGACGGTAGTGCTGGGCATACTCGCCGTCGTCGTGTTCTTCGTGAGCTCATCCGATTCTGCAAGCCTGGTAGCGGACTCGCTGGCGTCCGGCGGTTCGTTTGACTCATCGACGTCACAGCGGGTGTTTTGGGCCACGCTGGAGGGACTCATCGCATCGATGCTGCTTGTCGGCGGAGGAACACTGGCGCTGGATGCCTTGCGGGCCGGGGCGATCACGACAGCATTGCCGTTTACGCTCGTGCTGTTGCTGCTATGCGGCAGCCTGGCTGTAGGCTTGCTCGGGGAGTGGCGCCTGCTCAGACAGAACAGGCGCTGAATGGTCTACTGTATACCGGTGTCTTCTTCGACATTGTCATCAGCGTCCTCGATCCTGGACTCTGTGTCGTTGGCCATGTCGCGCATGGCATCACCGGCTTCAGACGCCATTTCGCCGGTCTTGTCCAGGGCAGTGCGACCAAGCTCTTTCGCTCGGGCACCAGCTTCGCCAAGGCCTTCACCTGCGCGCTCAAGGAATTCACCGGTTTCATCTGCGGCCTCGCCTGCCGCGCGCTTGCCACTCTCGACCATGTCTTCGGTGGCACGCGAGAGGTCTTCTCCAGCGCGGTCCATATCTTCGGCGGCTTCCTGGTCGCAACCCGTCAGGGCGATCCCCATGGCTAGCAAACTGCCTGTGAGTACCGTTCTCATGTAGTGCATATCGTGTCTCCTTTCAGCTTATATGATGAATCACTACGTCATCGAGCATGTCTGGCTCACACGGACGCAGCCCACACGCTACATCGACTCGAGTTCGAGCCAGCGTTCCATGGCCGAAGCGAGCTCGCCTTCCAGGCGTGCCAGCTTGTCCGTATCCTTGTTGATTTCACTCTGCTCACGGGCAAAAAAGCCAGGCTCTGCCATCGCCAGCTGCATGGTCGTGATGGCCGATTCAAGCGTCTCGATCTGAGTCGGCAGTTGCTGAAGTTCGCGCTCCAGTTTATAGCTGAGCTTCTTCTTTGGCTCGGGCTTTGGCGCAGCAGGCGCTGCAACACTCGCGGCGACCGAGGGGGTGGTGTCAGCCTGATTGCTATCGGCCGCCGCCGTATCGTCAGCCAGGCTCTCGAGGCCGCTATTTGCGGTGGTGAAGCCATGGCCCTGACGTACCCAGTCGGTGTAGCCGCCGACATACTCCTTGAAGCGGCCCTGCCCCTCGTAGGCGAGGGTGCTCGTGACCACCTGATCAAGAAACTCCCGATCGTGGCTGACCAGTAGCAGCGTGCCCTTGTATTCGGTCAGCAGCTCTTCAAGCATTTCCAAGGTCTCGACATCGAGGTCGTTGGTTGGTTCGTCCATCACCAGCAGGTTTGCTGGCTGGGTGAACAGCTTGGCGAGCAGCACCCGGTTGCGCTCACCACCAGAGAGTGCCGATAGTGGTGTCCGTGCCCGCGCAGGCGGGAACAGGAAGTCGCCGAGGTAGCCGATAATATGCTTGCGCTTGCCATTGATTTCGATGAAATCCTGACCACCGCTGACGTTGTCGATAACGGTTTTCTTTGGGTCGAGCTGATTACGCAGCTGATCGAAATAGGCGATCTGCAGCTTTGTGCCGTGCTTGACCTTACCTGAATCTGGCTCGAGGCCGCCGAGCAGAAGTTTCAGAAGGGTCGATTTGCCACAACCATTACTGCCGACAATGCCGATGCGGTCGCCACGCTGTATCTGCAAGGTAAGTTTATTTACTACGGGGGTGTCGCTACTGTTGCCGTCATAGCTGTAGGTCACGCCTTCGGCTTCGATAACCAGCTTGCCGCTCTTGTCCGCATTTTCGAGCTCGATATTGGCCTTGCCCTGCTGCTCCCTGCGCTGCGATCTTTCCACACGCAAGGCTTTCAGCGCACGCACACGACCTTCGTTTCTGGTGCGACGGGCCTTGATGCCCTGACGAATCCACACCTCTTCCTCAGCCAGGCGCTTGTCGAACAGCGCCTGCTCGGTGGCTTCATCCTGTAGACGCTTTTCCCGCTGATTCAGATACTCCGGATAACTTGCACTGACCGAATAGATATTGCCTCTATCGAGTTCCAGCACCCGATTGACGATATTCGCCAGAAAGCGTCGGTCGTGTGTCACGACAATAACCGCACCACGGAAGTTACGGATGAAGCCTTCAAGCCATTCGATGGCTGGAATGTCCAGATGGTTGGTCGGTTCGTCGAGCAGCAGCAGATCAGGGTCGGATACCAGCGCGCGCCCCAGTAGGGCACGTCGACGCCAGCCGCCGGAAAGTGACTTCAGCGTCACCTCTGGCTTGAGCCCAAGCTGTGTGATGATCGCCTCGACCTTGGTTTCAAGCTGCCAGGCATTCAGGGCTTCCATTCGTGACTGCACGACAGAAAGCGCTTCCAGTCCCTTTTCATCGAGCTCGCTGTGCGAAAGCTCATGGAACTGGGTGATGAGTTCACCGGCTTCCGCCAGACCACCGGCAACCAGTTCGAACACTGTCGTGTCTGTACGCTCAGGCAGGTCCTGGTCGAGTACGCCGACATTTATGGCATCCAGACCGCGGATCTCGCCGCTATCCGGCTCCGCCTGTTTCGACAGCAGGCGTAGCAGGGTCGATTTTCCCTCGCCGTTGCGCCCCACGAGCGCGACCTTTTCACCCCGCTCGATAACGACCGAAACATTGTCGAGCAAGGGCTTCATGCCATAGGCGAGAGAAATCTGATCAAGATGCAGTAATGGCATGGCGACTACCTACCCAGCTCTTGCAGACGCTGCATGGCTTTTTCAAGATTGCTCATGCTGGTCGCGAAGGAAATTCGCAGATGCCCGGGCGTACCAAACGCTGAGCCTGGCACGAGCGCAACCCCGTTCTTGACCAGAAGAAGTTCGGCGAGCTCGACATCGTTGGCCATGCCGAGCCGCTCCATCACACCCTGGAAGCCGGGAAAGCTGTAGAACGTACCATCAGATTCTGGGCAGTTGACGCCAGGAATCGTATTGAGCGCGCCCACGATATAATCATGCCGCTCCTTGAATGCCTTCAGCATTGGCTTGATGCAGTCCTGATCGCCAGTCAGTGCAGCCACTGCCGCTGCCTGTGAAATCGATGCTGGATTCGATGTACTCTGTGACTGCACCTTCTTCATGGCGTTGATCAGCTTGAGAGGCCCACCGGCGTAACCGATTCGCCACCCGGTCATGGAGTAAGCCTTGGATACTCCGTTCAGGACGACTGTCCGGTCAGTGAGTTCAGGCGCGACATCCAGCAGGTTGCAGAAGCCTTCGTCGTTCCAGAGCAGGTGTTCATACATGTCGTCGGTGGCAATCAGTACCTGTTCGTGCTTCTTGAGCACTTCAGCCAGCGCCGTGAGTTCCTTGCGGGTATAGGCGACACCACTGGGATTGGAGGGGCTGTTGATAACGAATAGCCGGGTCTTCGGCGTAATGGCCTGTTCCAGTTGTTCGGGCGTGATTTTGAAGCGCGCTTCGACCGTGGTCTCGATGATGACTGGCTTTCCGCCGGAGATCAGTACCATGTCCGGGTAGGATACCCAGTAGGGTGCCGGGATAATGACCTCGTCACCGGGGTTGAGCAGCGCGAGCGACAGGTTGAAGAAACTCTGTTTGCCCCCACATGACACGAGTATCTGGTTGGATTCGTATTTCAGGTTATTGTCGCGCCGGAATTTTTCGATGATCGCGTGCTTCAGCTCAGGCGTGCCATCGACAGCGGTATATTTTGTGCGCCCGTCTCTGATCGCCTTGATGGCCGCTTCCTTGATATGCTCTGGCGTATCAAAGTCCGGTTCTCCGGCGCCAAGTGCGATGACATCATTACCCGCTGCCTTGAGCTCGGCGGCGCGATTGGTCACGGCGAGAGTAGGCGATGGTTTGATGCTGTTGACACGATCCGACAACTGAATTTCCACGCAGGCGATCCTTTCTTGATTGTTGAGAGTGGGAGAAAACGCTGGGCGAAATTGTAACATCAGGCTGTTTGCATCGATAGCGCCTGACACGGATTGAAGGACGTATGAAATCATTTGAACTGAAGAGTACCTATGCGCCGGCGGGCGATCAGCCTCAGGCGATCGCGAAGCTCGTAGAGGGGCTGAACGATGGTCTGAGCCATCAGACCCTTTTGGGGGTGACCGGTAGCGGCAAGACCTACACCATGGCCAATGTCATCTCACAGGTGAACCGGCCAACCATGGTACTGGCGCACAACAAGACACTGGCCGCGCAGCTCTATGGCGAGTTCAAGGAATTTTTCCCGAATAACGCCGTCGAATATTTTGTGTCTTACTACGACTACTACCAGCCAGAAGCCTATGTGCCGTCTTCGGACACCTTTATCGAGAAGGATTCGTCGGTCAACGAGCATATCGAGCAAATGCGGCTGTCGGCTACCAAGGCCTTGATGGAGCGCCGCGATGTCATCATCGTGGCCACGGTCTCCTGCATTTATGGTCTCGGCGATCCGAAGTCCTACATGAAGATGATGCTGCACCTGGACCGCGGGGATACTATTGATCAGCGCACCATAGTCAGGCGGCTGGCAGAGCTGCAGTACAAGCGTAACGATGTCGAACTGCATCGGGCCAATTATCGGGTGAGGGGGGACGTGATTGACGTGTTTCCGGCTGAATCCGAGAGCGAGGCCCTGCGAATCGAGCTCTTCGATGATGAGGTCGAGTCGCTTTCATGGTTCGATCCGCTCACCGGGGAAGTCATTCGCAAGGTGCCGCGAGCCACTATTTACCCCAAGACGCACTATGTCACGCCCCGTCAGATCATCCTCGACGCCATCAGTGGCATCAAGAGCGAGCTGACCGAGCGCCTGAAGAACCTGCGTGACAATCATCGCCTCCTTGAAGCCCAGCGACTCGAGGAGCGCTGCCGCTACGATCTCGAGATGATGCAGGAGCTTGGCTACTGTAACGGCATCGAGAACTACAGCCGCTACCTGTCCGGTCGTGCCACAGGCGAGCCGCCACCGACCCTCTACGACTACCTGCCGCCAGATGCGCTGCTCATCATCGACGAGTCACACGCGACCGTCCCTCAGATTGGCGCCATGTACCGTGGTGACCGTTCGCGCAAGGAGACGCTGGTCGAATACGGTTTCAGGCTACCTTCGGCGCTCGATAACCGGCCACTTCGTTTTGACGAGTGGGAGCGCACGGCGCCGCAGACCATTTTCGTGTCCGCCACGCCGAGCAAATATGAAGCTGAGCATCAGGGGCAGATCGTGGAACAGGTGGTGCGGCCGACCGGCCTCATTGATCCTGTGATCGAGATCCTGCCAGCCAAGACACAGGTTGATGATCTGATGGGTCAGATCCGAACCACGGTCGAGCGCCAGGAGCGCGTCCTGGTAACGGTGCTGACCAAGCGGATGGCGGAGGATCTTACGGATTACCTGATGGAGCATGGCGTGCGGGTCCGCTACCTGCATTCGGATATCGATACTGTTGAACGGGTCGAAATCATTCGTGATCTCAGGCTTGGCGTGTTCGACGTGCTCGTCGGCATCAACCTGCTCAGGGAGGGCCTGGACATGCCTGAGGTCTCTCTCGTCGCCATACTCGATGCCGACAAGGAAGGCTTCCTGCGCAGTGATCGCTCGCTGATACAGACCATCGGCCGAGCTGCGCGAAACCTGCGTGGGCGGGCCATCCTGTATGCGGACAAGATAACTGACAGCATGCAGCGGGCGCTGGACGAAACCGAGCGCCGCCGCAACAAGCAGATCGAGCATAACCTCGAACACGGCATTACCCCGACCGCCCTGGACAAGAATGTGCAGGACATCATGGAAGGCGCCTATAACCCGGGCAAGAAGAAAGGTCCTGCGCAGCGCAAGGTGGCCGAACCGACTGCGGACTACACTGGCCCTGATGTTCTGCCAGACGATCCGAAGCAGGCCATGAAGGCGCTCAAGGCGCTCGAAGATGCCATGTACGAAGCGGCCAGGAACCTCGAATTCGAGAAGGCCGCCCAACTTCGCGACCGCTTGCAGAAGATCAAGACCAACAGTCTGATGGCCTGAGCGGTGTTCGACTCGCTGTTACCAGAGATGATTTCGGTCATCGATCTTATCCTGCTGTCTGTGGCGAGCTTCACCGGTTCGGTCTTGACGGCTGCGTTGGGGGTCGGTGGTGGCTCGTTGTTGATCATCATCATGGCGGGTCTGGTACCGCCGCTGGCGCTCATTCCGCTACACGGTCTCGTGCAGATGGGCTCCAACGCGAGCAGGGCGGTCTTGACCCGGGAGCATCTGGACACTTCGCAGGCGCTGTTTTTCGCAGGCGGTGCGCTGGTGGCCTCGGTGATGGCGGTCGCACTGCTGGTACGTATGGATCAGCAATGGATTCCCGTCATCATTTCGCTCTTCATACTCTATCTCTGCTGGGGCAAGGTGCCTCAGCTGGGCTTACGGAGTCCGCTGGGTCTGATGACAGGCGGCCTGCTCACTACCCTGGCCACCATGCTCGTAGGCGCCACAGGACCACTGGTTTCAGCCTGGATTGGCCGCTCGGGTCTGGATAAATGGCGCTATACCGCACTCTTTTCTACCTGTATGACTACACAGCATGGTCTGAAAATTCTGGTGTTCGGGCTGGCCGGTTTCAGCTTTCTGCCATGGCTTACTGTGCTGGTCTGCATGGTGTTGGCCGCCTGGGTAGGAACGAAGGTCGGACTGCGTGTTCTTCAACATGTCAATGAAGATCGCTTCAAATTTTGGTTTAAATTGGTGCTGACAGGGCTTGCATTCCGAACTTTATACACGTCCTTTTTTTCATAAGTAGTGCTGGCAATCGACCTGGACAAATTTCGCACGATCTGCGTCAAAGCCGCGCCGCAGTAGGCTCCGGGAGGTTGCTATTGCGATACACACACAGTTATCCACAGAATTCGTGGATAAGTGACAGTCCTGAAACAATAGCTTTCCACAGGGCCGAGACGTCTGTTCTTTCGTCTTCGCTGCGGCCTCGTTATACTCCCGCCTCGACACGAGCCGGGCGGCTGGTGCGGAGTTGAAAACGTAGCAAAGAGGGAGGGCAACGGATGTTGAGCGCTCTGGCAAGAATGTATCCGTGGATGAAAAATTTCCTGTTTCGACTGGATGCGGAGCAATCTCATGACAAGGCATTGGCAGGCCTTCGTTTCATGCAACGCACCGGGCTTCTGAAGCGTCTTGCTCGTGGTTCGGTTGCAGGACAGGCCGGCGTCGTCACTGTCATGGGCCTCGAGTTTCCGAATCGCGTTGGGCTTGCGGCTGGACTGGACAAGGACGGTGAGTGCATCGACGCCTTCGGCTCACTCGGTTTCGGCTTTATCGAAGTAGGTACAGTGACGCCGAAGCCGCAGGTCGGGAGCGAAAAGCCCCGCATGTTCCGTCTCGAGGATCGACAGGCCATCATCAACCGGATGGGCTTCAATAACCGGGGTGTGGAAAAGCTGGTGTCGCGTCTCGAGGTGCGTAAGTGGCCGGGGATCGTTGGCGTCAATATCGGCAAGAACAAGGATACGCCCGCGGAATCTGCCCATGTCGACTACCTTGACTGTTTCAGAGCGGTTCATCATGTGGCGGATTACGTCACTATCAATCTCTCTTCACCGAACACGCCCGGTCTGAGAGCGCTCCAGTTTGGCGCGGCCCTCGATCAGCTGCTGGAAACAATGAAGGCTGAGCAGGCGCGTCTGGAGAAGCAATCCGGCCGTTATGTGCCGCTCGCTTTGAAAATTGCACCCGACCTGACGCAGGAAGAAGTCCAAAGTGTGGCCGAACAGGCGCATCGAGCCGGCATTGATGCATTGATTGCAACTAATACCACGCTGTCTCGCCAGGGGGTGGAAACGGCGCAGCACGCCCGTGAGATCGGTGGCCTCAGTGGCGCACCATTGACCGCGCGTGCGGACGAGTTGCTGCATTGGCTGGTGACGGCGTTGAAATCGGTGAACTCGGAAATGCCTGTGATCGCATCGGGTGGCATCATGACGCCATCAGACGCAGAGGCCAAACTAAAGGCTGGCGCCGCATTGGTGCAGGTGTATACCGGATTTATTTATGCTGGACCTGCACTTGTAGAAGCTATCGCAGATCTGAATTTGGGGCAGCCCGTGAATCGGGCTGCCTGACGAGGCGACGATGAGTGAGTGGATAAGTCAGCCTGGTCAGACTCTGGCCAGGGAAGGTCGCTGCTCGTCAACACATACTGGCTGCCTGATCAGCCGTTCAGGGTAGGTTGCTTGTGAAGGCCGGAAACTCCGGTGAATCCATCCCAGTTATCTGCGCGGCCATCACGCCAGCCGCTCATCCATGTATCGTGATTGGTGTCTGGACAAAGATCTTTTGAACGACCCGATACGCCGACCTGGTAGCCTTTCGAATACGCTCGTTCAGACATGTCACGCTTCTGTCTCTTCATTATTTCCATTCCTCACGATCTGGTAAATTGGAAACACAATGCTGACAGAACTCGAGTTCCCGGTGCCCTTTATGGCTGCCCCCGGTGAGGACCGGAGCGCTAGAATCGGGCCCTGTCAGGCATGGCGGACGACCGTTGCCGTTGTGGCGGTATCAAGATTAATCTGTGCTTGCCACTGCGTTATGCATGGGCGACAGTCTCCACACCATCAAAGTAGCGTTAACAGACGCTGCATGTGAACGAATAGTTTGGTCTATAAAAATGACTTTTAATTCTAATCCCTTGTTTAGTGACAGCTTGCAGACCACCCAGATTCAGCTGGTGTACCCTCGAGGCTTCGATCATCTTGTGGCGTCAGAGATTGCGGGCTGCGGCCTGCAGACAGATCAGCTGCTTCGTACCAGGGCGGTTACCCAGGCCACCCTGGGGCAGATCTACTGGCTGCTCATGTACAGCCGTCTGGTAAGCAGAGTGTTAATAAACCTCGCTGTGGATAACAAAACGACACAGGTGAGTGCGCTGTCCGAGGCTGCTTCCAGCATCGACTGGGTCCGCCTGCTCAAGCCGGGGAGTCCATTCTGGATCGATGCGAAGGGCCAGGATGGGGATATTCGAAGTGCCGGTTTTGGTGCGCAGCTGGTCAAGGATGGCATCGTCGATGCGTTTCGCGCCGCCGGGAAAGAGGCGCCCTATCTTGACCGTGACAATGCCCGCCAGGTCATAGCTCTAGGGTTCGGTCGTGGCTTCACTATCGCACTTGACTGCAGTCGTCGCAGCCTGCACCAGCGAGGTTACCGCAATGCCCAGGGCGCCGCGCCCGTGAAGGAGCATTTGGCCGCTGCCGTTCTGATGCGCGCTGGCTGGCCAGAGATGGTGAGCGCAGATCCTGCCGCCTCCATGCTCGATCCATTTTGTGGTTCTGGTACCATTCTGATCGAGGCCGCCCATATGGCTACGCAACAGGCGCCTGGGCTGCTGCGGGAAACAGGGCTGTTCCAGCATGCCAGCTGGCATGAGCCAGAGCTCTGGCAGAACGTGGTGGTTGAAGCCACGGCTCAGGCAGCGGCTGCGCGACAGCGCTGGACCGGCCGTTGCCTCGGTCGCGATGTCGATCCGAAGGCCCTGACCCATGCCAGCATCAACGTCAGGAGCGCCGACGTCGTCGAGTTCGTCGAGCTGGAGCGACGTTCGGCAACCGAGGCGATGAGTGCGCCAGAGGCTTCGACCTATTCGCTCATTGCGACCAACCCCCCCTATGGCGAACGACTGGGCAATACACTTGAAATCCAGCAGCTCTACGCCGACTGGGCACTGGTGCTGAAACAGCTCAAGCACAACTGTCGACTGGCGGTGCTGTCAGGCTTGCCAGATGTTCCGCAGGTCATGCACCTCAAGGCCAAGAAGCAGTATCAGCTGTACAATGGTGACCTGGAAGTCGTGCTCAGTGTGTTCGAGCTGTATGGTGGCCCGAAAACCGCTGCCAGGCTCTCCGAGGCCCCGGCGCCAGGCGACACGTTCGCTCGCACAAGCGAACAGCCACTCTCTGGCTTGCCATCGCAGTCCAGTGAGCCTGCGGTCTGGAGCGAGCACCAGCACACCCTGGCCAACCGTTTGAAAAAGAATCTCAAGCAGCTCCGCAAATGGGCAGGGCGCCACGATGTGAGTTGTTACCGGCTCTATGATGCTGATATTCCGGAGTTCGCCTTTGCACTGGACTGGTACGAGGGCGAGGTGTCCCTTCAGGAATATGCCGCCCCGAAGTCAGTGGATCCCGTAAAGGCCAGGCAGCGTCTCATTGCAGCGAGGGCGGTGATTTCATCGGTACTCGAGCTCAGTGAACAGCAGGTCGTGATCAAGCAGCGTAGCCGCCAGCGAGGCAATAGCCAGTATGAGAAGGCTGGCAGGTCTGGCCCATCACCCCTGTCTCGACAGCCAGGGCAGGCGCCACTGCCGTCTCCCTTCCGGGTGGTCCACGAAGCTGGCATGAAGGTGTATGTGAATCTTCACGACTATCTCGATACCGGCCTCTTTCTCGATCACAGGCCAGCACGCAGCTGGCTGCGCGAGCAGGCCAACGGTAAGCGCGTGCTCAATCTCTTCAGCTATACCTCGGTGGCATCACTGCAGGCGGCCGCTGGCGGTGCAGCAGAGACACTGAGTATCGATATGTCGCAGACCTACCTCAATTGGGCCATCCATAATTTCGGCCTGAACGGTCTCAACAGCGGGCAGCACAGGTTTTTACAGGCAGATGTCATGGAGTGGCTGTCTTCGAAGGAAACGCAGCGGGAGCGCTTCGATCTTATCTTCCTGGATCCACCGAGCTTCTCCAATTCGAAGCGGATGACGGGCGTTCTGGATATCCAGCGCGATCACGCTGATATGATCCGTGCAGCCATGCAGCGGCTGGCGGAGCAGGGAACCTTATTGTTCTCCTGCAACCTGAGATCTTTCAAGCTCGATGATGATATCCGGAAAGTCTTCGAGGTGACCGACTTCACTAAACAGTCTATTCCGGAAGACTTTGCCCGCAACCACCGGATTCACAGCTGCTGGCTCATTAACCACAAGGCGTAGAGTTAGACGGCGGCTAGAACTCGAACTTGAGCCCGACGTTCAGGAATTCGGTACGGATATTGGTTATCGTGTCCTTGTGCAGTTGGCCGAATTCCAGTGAGGCCCAGATATCGTAGTAGATATGCACGTCTGCACCGAGGACGTAGGAGAAGCTGAATGAGCTGTCCACCAGGTCTTCCGGTATGTCCGGGAAACCTCTGAGGGCCGAGCGTTCGGTTGACGGTACCAGACGAGTAACGCCTACCAGACCGTAGATCTGGAAATAGTCCGTGAGGTTGGCCTGTGGACCGACCAGTCCGGATACGTAATAGTCGATGTCAAATTCGAGTGAGTTTGCGGGATCTTCTGCGGCAACTGCTGTTTCCAGGCCTGTGCCGGCTCGAGCCTCGAGCCTGAAGTTCTCGCTGATATAGGTGCCGGCTACGACCGAGGCGCCATCAAACTTCAGATCATCCCGCGCTGGCGTTACGCCACGGACTTCGAATTGTGTGCCAAATATGCCGATATACGAGCGCTCGTGTTTGGGCACGATCTCAGGCGCTCGTTTCTTCTTGGTCTTCTTCGCTGGCGCATTTGCGATCGCCGACGACAGCGCTGCGCCGCTGTCTGCATCATCCGCAAGGACGTGCGCAGGGCTGGAAAGCAGTACTGTAGCAAGCAGGACAGGCGCGAATGGCTTATAATGAAGACACCTGCTCCAGAGCATTGCTACGCGGAGGTCAGATTGAATGCTTGCGCTGAAGATCATTTGTTGTCCTTGCCGGAACTGCTAACTAGGGCGTGGATTTTGCCCTGCTCATTCTCTACAGTCACGGAAAATAGTCACAAAACAAATCTTTATACCAGTCGAACTTCTATAAAACAGACAGAGCTACAGATTTACCATGTCCAAATCAACTGAATACGGTGAACCCGCCGTCCCCCTGCTCGCACTTCTGGGCAAGGCTTTCTACCAGGCACAGGCACTGGAGCATACACTTGCCGGCCTGTACGGGACGAGCCCTCACAGCATTGCCAGTCGCTGGAAGAGCCGGCTGCGAAAGATGATGTACACCAGCAGCCAGGCGCAACTCGGTAAGGTCACAGAAGACATCATCTATGATCTCGAGATTCCTGAGCAGCACTGGAATATCCTGCAGAAAGCGCTGTTTCTGCGCCATTGGATCAAGAACGCGTTCTTCTATGAGGCCGGCCATCGTATGCAGGCGATGGATGACGATGAAATAGAACACCTCAGTTATCGTCTGCAGATGGCTTGCGACGAAATGGCAGATGCGGTCAGGGCCATCAGCGAAATGCTGCTCGATCGCGAATATTACAGTCGCGACGACGATATTTCAGAACGTGTGGCTATGGCCGTCGAGAAATACTGGGTCGGCAGCAAGGATGAAGCCGTAGCGGAACCAAGCTGGGAAAACGAATCCGTTCAACCGAGGCGCCGGCAATCTGATCGAGTGGCCGATTCCAAGAAGAAGGAGCCAGGGGAGCCGGACGCCAGGCCACATGCCCGCCTGGCCTCTGAAACCCGAAACATGAGTGTGGGTCGCCCGCGATTCTACGGCAAGCGTAGCTGATCACCCAGCTCAGTCATCGTTTCGCCGGACATACTCCTCTATGAGCTGATGGAGCGCAAACACGCTCTTTTCGGCCTCATCTGTCCCCTGGGCCTGCTCCTGAACGAATTCCGTACGACGCTCGTAGAGCTCGTGAAAGTCGTAGTCGATATTATTATCGCTCAGAAAGTTGGTCAGACTGTGGATCTCAAATGATGGCTCTGCGCTATACGGCTCGTAGAGGCGCTCGAGGAGTGCTTCGTCGATATCCAGGCCGTCGACCACGACACGCTTGTCAGCCAGCTCTTCGTTCAGCTGTCTTATGATGTCGAGGGCAGTCGTGCCCCGTTCGCGGAGGTCATTCAAATTGAATTCGGAAGTGGTGGGCTGATCTTCGGCTTCTTCAAGCCACTCGTCTTCAGGAATGATCAGTTCGTGATTGATGTGCCCGCCCATAATGCCCCAAGCGATGGCTACCGGGAAACTGTCACTTTCACCGGAGTAGGCCTCGATATCGAGCAGCCAGATGTCAGAAGTATCAATGCTATGCGCCATTGTTATTACGTATTCTCCCAGTCTCACGGTGTCTTAAGTTGCATTTAGCCGGTCCTGACGCTACTTTCGCGAGCACCCGCTTTACTATTTATAAGACATTTTCCATGAAAGCTGAAGTTTGCGTTGCGCACAGGTTCGCATGGCCGCGATTGAATACGCCCATTGACCGGAGTTTTTTTCAGGCCAGCAGCAGTCTGCTGCGCTGTCTCCTGGTATTGTTGCTGCTCTCGATGCCTGCGCTCGCACAGGCGACAGTCTCCGTGTCACAGCTGAGTCCACAGCAGAAATCCATAGTTGCAGCCTGGCCTGCGAGCCTGCAGGAATGGGTGCCATGGATCCTTCAGCGCAATGAGCAGCTGGCGTGTACCCGCAACAGCGTCAACTGGGAAGACAAGGCAGATCATAAAGACATCGAAAACGATGTCTGCTTTTACGTCAGCCCGCTCACGGTAGATCTTGGTGCCAACAGGGCATCGTTCGATTTTCGCCTGTCAGCCCGTAAGGCGGTGTTCGCACCTCTGCCGGGCGATAAGGCGAACTGGCCACAGGATGTTCTGGTGGATGGGCAGCGTGCGCCAGTTGTGGCCTCCCAGCACGGTGAGCCAGGTATCTACGTAGACGCGGGAGAACATGAGATCCGCGGTGAACTGCGCTGGAAGAGTGTGCCACAGAAACTCGCTGTCCCAGTGGCCTTTGGCCCGGTGCAGTTACAGCGTTCCGGTGTGCTGAGTAATGAGGTCTATATCGACGACAGCAATGACATCTGGCTGGTCACCGATCGGGATCGGAGTGCTGCGAAGCCGGCATCACTGCGGCTGCAGGTCTACCGCAAACTCGTCGATGATCAACCGAAACTATTGCACACCCAGCTGGTTCTGGACGTCGCGGGCGACAGTCGTGAAGCCGCCTTGCCAGGTTTTCAGCTTCCCGGCTTCAAACTTATCGATCTCGCCAGTCCGCTACCGGCAAAAATAGAGTCGGACGGCGCGCTGAAAGTGCAGCTTCAGCCTGGTTCCTTCACTATCAATGCGGTGTTTCGCCAGACCAGTGAGGTCAACGCCTATTCCATCACCGAGCCTGCCGAGGGCAGTTGGCCCTCTCAGGAAATCTGGGTCGTTGAAAACCGGCCTAGCCTGCGACGGATTGAAATCAATGGTGAGGCTATAGATCCGGACAGAACACTTTTGCCCGCTGACTGGAAAACCCTGCCAGCGTTTCGTGTTGCCCCAGGATCACCACTTCTGCTGAAGGAGCTGGATCGTGGCGTAGGCAAGGTCGAAAGTAATGAGCTTCGCCAGGTCAGTACCGTCTGGCTGCAGTTCGATGCCCGTGAGTGGCTCTGGCGCGACCGATTGACCGGGCGCATGAACGATGGCTGGCGCATTGAGATGGCACCGCCATTCTTTCTTGGCCATGTCAGACTCGATGGTGTGCCGCAGAGCATTACGCAGCTTGAGGATTCGGGTCTCCATGGCGTAGAAATTCGTTCCACCGATGTCAATCTGGATGCAGTTTCGCGATTGCCCGCACTGCATAACGGGCTCACATACACCATGCCAGCGAGCGGCTGGAAGCATCCGCTGACGGAGCTCAGTCTCGAGATCATGCTGCCGCCCGGCTGGTGGGCACTCGCTGCGCTAGGCGCGGATTTCAGTTCGGGTAGCTGGATCGATGAATGGTCTGTCTGGGATCTTTTCCTCATCCTTTTTGCCGGCGTGTGCGTCTTCAGAATCTACGGCGCTGGCTGGGGAATGGTGGCGCTGCCGGCCGTGGCTATCGCCTATCAGGCTGCCGGCGTCCTCCTCTTGCTGCTGATTGCGACACTGTTGCTCGGTCGGCCCCTGGCTCGGGCCAATGCGGTCGGTACACTTCGTTTCAGATTGGAGACTATACGCAGAATAGGGCACATGACGGCGCTGACGGCGTTTTCGGTCTTTCTGGTCATCTATGCCGCGGAACAGCTCAGATTGGTCATGCATCCTCAACTAGAGCGTCCTCTGTTGCCTCGATCGGATATTGAATCGCGCACGGCTGCCGATGCGCTGAGCCTCGATTTTGGCGCACCGATGGCATCATCAGTGTTTGAGCGAAACAAAAGCGCGCCGTCGCTTTACAAGTCGCAGGCGGATCCGGATGTAGAATGGCTCTACGACGTGGGTGATCAACCGCTTCAAACCGGACCGGCGATACCGGAATGGCGATGGCACCGCGTAGAGCTGAAGTGGCAGAGCGCAGCCAGCCAGTCAGAGTCATTGCGGCTCATCGTATTATCACGATGGCAGACCGCGACCGCCATGTGTATACATCTCCTGCTATTGGCCTTCCTGTTGATACGCCTGTGGCTGCCCAAGGAATATGGCGACGAGACGGACGATTTCCCCGATTCAGGCATATTCGGTTCGCTGGGACGTCGATTCCGGCGACGCAAGATGAATTCGGCGCCTGCTGATGCCGGCAATAGTGCCTGGCAGCCAGGTATTACTACACGTCTGGGGGTGGCTCTGGTGTTGGGGTGCTCTTTGCCTCTGCTATGGTCACCGTCGTCAGAAGCACAACAGTTAGTCGGAGCGACTGTCGAATCCGCTTCAAGTGCAGCTGCTATGGCAGCACCGTCAGAAACCTTGCTTCAACAGATGGAAGCTCGACTATTGATGCCCCCGGCCTGTCTGCCGAACTGTGTCAGTGTAGATCGGGCCTCTCTTGAGGTTGACGCGCATAAAGCCGTGCTTACCCTCGTCGTCAGTAGCCAGACTCGACAGATGGTGCCATTGCCAGCACGGCGTGGGTGGTGGGTGCCATCCACTGTTTCAGTTGATGGTGAGCCCGTCGAACGCTGGCACACCGATCGCAACGGCGTCTGGCAGACAGAGCTCGAAGCGGGTGTATTTACGCTCAGGCTGGAAGCCGGCATCGAGGATCTCGATCAGTTCAAGATTTACTTCCCTCTGTTGCCACGGTTTGTCGACGTGCAGAGTACCGACTGGATCGCTTCGGGTCTGTCAGGTACTCAGCTGCTTGCAAGGGAGCTTACCTTCGAACGTGACTCCAGCAGCACGAGACGACCTGATGCCCGCAAGTTGCTGTTTCAGGAGCCGGCACCAGCGTTCGCCAAGGTCAAGAGAACGCTCAACCTTGGCGTCGACTGGCGTGTGAAAACCACCGTAGAGCGAGTTGCGCCCTTGAACGGCAGTCTGACTATAGATCTGCCATTATTGCCGGGCGAAACTCTGATGGGTCGCTTCGAGACACCAAAGCCAGGCTGGATCCGGGTCACCATTCAGGACGGGGAGGACTCAACCAGCTGGACATCCACCTTGGCCCCACGGTCCGCCCTTCAACTGGAGGCGCCACAGAATGACAGCTGGACAGAGCAGTGGAATCTCGCGGTCGGCCCCTTGTGGCGGGTCACCTACACTGGCATTGCGCCCTACAGCGTGACTTCCAGCGGCGTGTGGCAGCCAAGTTGGCTGCCGCGGCCCGGCGAAAGTGTATCGCTGGCCATCACCAGACCCGACGTCATCGCAGGTAAGCAGCTCACCATCGATCAGGCAAAACTGCGCAAGACTTTCAGCCAGTCATCAGCTGAGAGTCATCTCACCATCGAGGCCAGGGCGTCGAGGAGCCAGCGCTTTTCTTTCCGTCTGCCTGAAAAAGCCGACATCACCTCGGTAACGCTTAACGGTGAGCGGGTCCCGCAGGCCCAGAGTCGCGGGTCCGTCGATGTCATACTCGGCTTCGGCAGTCAGATCATCGAGGTCAATTGGACCGAGCCACAACGCAGCCACTGGCGCGGCGCCACGCCGAGCATCGAGTTTCCTGTAGCCCTGAACAACGTCGAGGTGACCACAGTGTTGCCCGGAAACGCGTGGCTTTTGCACATGAATGGGCCGAACTACGGTCCGGCATTGCTATTCTGGCCATTGCTCATCGTACTCCTCATTGCTGCCGTCGTAGCAGGACTGCTCCGTAATAATCCTCTGGGCATAGGTCAGTGGATGCTGCTGGCTGCCGGTGCAAGTCTGGGCTGGGTGGCTGGGCTGGGTATCCTGCTGCTCTGGCTTACGACGCTCTTCTATCGGGAGCGGGTCATGAGCCAGCTTAGCCGCTCGCAGCAGAAAGCCTATCAGGTGCTTCTCATCGCGCTCACGCTCGCCGCTTTCGCCTGGGTGCTGATGAGCATTTCGCGAGGGCTTATTGGGCAGCCAGTGGATTACGTCATGGGCATGGGTTCTACGGCCAATGTGCTCAATTGGTACATTGACAATACTGCATCCAGCCTGCCGAAGATCGAGCTGTTCTGGACACCGATCTGGCTGTATAGGGCGCTTGCGCTCCTGTGGTCGCTGTGGCTGGCTTTTGCGATGCTGGCGTGGCTGCGCTGGGGCTGGCGACGTATGTCTGAGCCAGTACCCGCTGTGGACGACAAGGACGGGCCCGGAACCGAGGCAGCGGCGGATTCAGAGGTGGATGAGTCCAGCCATGCAGTCGCTGGACTGAATGCATCTGCTCCGCCGACGTCTGAAGAGAAACAACCCGAGCAGCTGACTCAGGACGCGGAACAGCCTCTGAGTCAGCAGGCTGCAGAGCAGAACGCCCAGGCGCCGGATAAGCACAAAGATTCTCATGATCCGAAAACGGAACACTGATATGACTGAGGTAAAGAGCAAACTGGAGTCTTTCAACAAGGCACTCCTGAAATTCATTGATGACTCGCCGACGCCATTCCATGCCGTCGCCAACATGCAGGCGATGCTCAACAAGGCAGGATTCCGGCGCCTCGATGCGGCGGCCGATTGGGGGACGCTATCCGCAGCCGAGCTCGACCGAAGCTATGTCGTCAGGAACGACTCCTCGATTGTTATTCTCGCTCACGTTGCCGCATTGGCAGATGCCGATGCCGTGAACCGCGGCCTGCGCCTTTATGGTGCACATACCGATAGTCCTTGCCTCAAACTGAAACCGCTCCCGGCACTGAGTCGTCACGGCACAGGACAGCTCGGCGTGGAAATTTACGGAGGCGCCTTGTTGAACCCATGGTTTGACCGGGATCTGTCCATGGCGGGCAGGGTGGTGGTCACCACGAGCAGTGGTGAGCGTTGCAGTCTGCTTGTCGACTTTCAGCGACCGATTGCTACGGTTCCGAGTCTCGCCATCCATCTGGACCGCGAAGTGAATCAGAATCGCACGGTGAATCCTCAAAAGCATATGCCACCGGTGATCCTGCTCGAACAGGCAGGAAATGGCGGTTTTTCGGCTGATGGCTTTGAGCAGATACTGCTGGAAGAAGCTCGCAAAGCGGCTGACGATGATTCGTTGCAGCGCGTAGTGTCCTGGGAGCTCAGCCTGTACGACACCCAGCCCGGTGCAGTGATCGGTCTGGAGTCGCAGATGATCGCCTCGGCAAGGCTGGACAACCTGCTGTCCTGCTATGTTGGTCTGCGTGCCATGCTGGACTCGAAAACGAATGAACCCTGTGTTCTGGTATTTAATGATCACGAGGAAGTCGGTTCCCAGTCTGCAGAGGGCGCAGAAGGTAATCTGTTACCTTCCACCATTCAGCGAATCGTGGCTGCTGTGCGTAGCAAAAAGACGACTGAGGATGTCAGCGTCCGCTGCCACCGTCTCCTCGAGCGCTCGTTCATGGTGTCTGCGGACAATGCCCATGCCATTCATCCCAACTATGCTGATCGCCATGATGAAAATCACGGACCACAGTTGAATCGTGGCCCTGTCATCAAGGTGAACCATAACCAGCGCTATGCGACCAATGCTGTGACCAGCGCATTCTACGAAGAACTGGCCAGTCGGTGCGATCTGCCCTGGCAGAGTTTCGTAGTCAGGTCGGACATGGCCTGTGGTAGTACGATAGGCCCGATAACCGCTTCTGCCCTCGGCGTGAAAACTCTGGATATCGGCATGCCGCAATGGGCCATGCACTCAGTGCGCGAGCTTTGCGGCAGCGAAGATCCGCACAATTTCTACACCGTCATGAAAGCCTATTTCGGTACCAAAACGCTGCCTTAGGCAGTTTTCAAACGGGTCGTGCGTCAATCACGGCCTCGCTCGCGGCAGCGGGCTTGGGACGCCTGCGCATGCGCAGCAGGCCCTCGCCGCTATAGATCGCGAGTGCTGTCCAGATCAGTCCAAAGGCGATCATGCGGTCGCCGCCAAACGGCTCGTCATAAAGGAAAACGCCCAGCAGCAACTGAATACTGGGCGCCGTGTACTGCAGTAGCCCCAGTGTCGCCAGCGGAATTCGCTGTGCAGCGTGTGCGAACAGCAGTAGTGGAGTCGCCGTGATCACGCCTGTGCCGATCATCAACAGGTTCTGGCTAAAACTGCTATGCAGGAATGCACCACTGCCATCTGCCTCCAGCCAAAGCAGATAGGCCAGGGCAGGCAGGCTTAAAATCATGGTTTCCAGCGTCAGCCCATTCGGCGAATTCAGCACTGACTGCTTGCGAAGCAAGCCATAGAAGCCGAAGGAGAAGCCCAGAACGAGCGCGATCCAGGGCAGTTCTCCCATGGAGATTGTCAGATAGAATACCCCAGAGGCAGCAAGTGCCACACTCAGCCACTGCACCGACCGCATCCGCTCCTGAAGGAAGAGGAATCCGAGCAGCACGCTGATGAGCGGATTTATGAAATAGCCGAGGCTCGCATTGACGATAAAGCCTGAGTTGACTGCCCAGATATAGGTAATCCAGTTTGCGCTCAGCAACAGCGCCGCTACTGTACTCAGCACGATGAGGCGTCTGGATCTTAGCGTCGGCTTGAGCCAGCGCCACTGCTTCAGAACCGTAAGGAGTCCCGCGAGGAAAAGCAGCGACCACACCATACGGTGGGCCAGGATCTCCCACGAGCCTAACGAACCAAGTAGCTTGAGATAGAGTGGCAGAAAGCCCCAGATGAAGAAGGCTAAAAAAGCACTACCAATACCGATTGCAGCAGGCGACATGAGATGATCCGGGTTTTGCCGGCGAAGGCGAGCAGATCATGGTAGCACCTGCTCCAAGCGCGCAGTAGGCACAGCCGTAGGTCGAATCAGGCGACGTCTGTAATGCTTGCCGGTATCAAAGCGCCTTTCTGCATCAACTGAATATCGTCGCCGACGCGCTTGCCAAGCAGCTGCTGACCCAATGGGGCCTGTGGGGTGATGACGCGGACAGCACAGTCTTCGAAGCTGAGGACCAATCCGGCGGCGCCAGGCCCTAGGAAGTACTGCAGGCTCTCGTCGTTATCAAGCGTGACCAAGGCCGTAAGCCTGATCTCGTCGTCTACGTTGAAAGCCCGTGGCATCATGTCGCGATAGGCCTGCAATGACTGCTCGATTTCCCGCACCCGCCGTGAGAGACCCGAAGCGAGATAGCCGCTCTCGAGTCCAAAGGTGTCATATTTATTTTCAGCCGCGCTCTCTTCATGTGTGGCAGCGTCGTGGGCGCCAAGCGCTTGCGCCACTGCTGTCTCCAGATCCGTTTTCAGGTTTGAAATAATGGCGTCGATCAGCAGTAGTTTCAGATCATGCGCGTGCATGCGGCTCGGTCCGGACTGGGGCAATCTATCAGGCCTCGCTTTGTCTTTCGTCCACGATTAGTATCGAGACACACGCGGACATTCGAACTGGAATTGCAGCCATATGATAAGGTCCACTAAGGTTCTAACGTTTGTTTTGCTGGCGGTAGTGCAGACACTTGAAGTGAGTCATGCTGAAGGCCTGACCTATGGTATCGCAGGTAAAAGTGCCAGCGACAGAAATTTCGTCGATACCTGGCAAGGCTGCAACCAGGCCGCACAGCGCTGGGGTGACCGCTGCGTTTTTATCGGGAGTGAGGGCCCCGCGCAGCCCAGGCAACAGGCCAGCGCTATCATTTCTGCTTTGGCTGAACAAAAGTTCGACGCACTGGCTGTGTCGGTCGTTCACTCGAAATTGATCGCAGGTATTCTTGAGCGCAAAAAGATACCGGTCATCACTTTCGATTCCCCTTTCAGTCCGCCACACTCAAGCGCTGCGCTCGGCTATGTTGGCATGGACAACGTAGCCTTTGGGCGTGATCTGGCAAAAGCGGTGCTGCAACTCAGGGTCGCGCCCGCAACCATCTGCATTATGTCGAGTGTTCATGATCCTAATATGATGCTGAGAACCTGGGGAGTCCGACAAGGGTTGAGCGGGGACTTGAATAGACCGCCGGGCCAGCCGTTAACCGGCGAAGGGGGATGGACAGAGTCGCCCCGATGCCCGTGGGATTCGGGTGACGACGTGAGCAGGGCGCTGATGCAGGTCGAGGCCACACTACGAAGTGTTCAGCCCGATGTACTGATTTCATTGGGACACTGGATGATCCTGGATCCTCAGCGTTACCGACAAACGATCGCCCCCTTCTTCGAGAATATTGAAAAGTACGATCCGGTAATCGTTGCTGCTGTCGGCGAAGGTCTGCCCGCTTATGATGAGCTGGTGGAAGACCGACTTCTTCACGGCTACGTCTATGTCGACTTCCGCCAGATCGGCGAAAAAGCAGCAGAGCTTATGCGGCAGGCGGTCAATGGCGAGGATATACCGCCAGTAACCGTCGTGCCCCACAAACTCAAGCTTGCTGAATGAGTCAGACAACAGCTTATTGGCTGTTGCAGATTATGGTCTGTGCCTGCCTGCCCTCAAGCCAGACGCTTCTCCGACTCGGGATCGAAGAATACTGCTCTCGATAGATCCGGCACCAGCTCTACAACGTCGCCAGGCTTCACCGAATGGTCCGGCGAAACTCGGCAGGTCACCTTCACATCGTTCAGCCGCACGTGCAACATCGTGTCGGGGCCTGTGGGTTCGACAATTTCGACTGTGGCCTTCAGGGTGGGGTTGGCTGCGTCGTCCGCTTCGTCGGCGCGACGAGCTGGCAGCCGTTCCGGGCGTATGCCAAGCAGAACTTCGCTGTGCCCCATCTGTTTCAGCTCTCGCCCAGTCTTGCCCAGATCCAGTTGGTGCACATGTCCCGCATGATCTGAAATCGTCGCCAGGAACTCGCCATTGCGCTTTTCAATTTTCAATGGAATGAAGTTCATACAGGGCGAGCCCATGAAGCCGGCTACGAACACGTTGGCAGGTTGATCGTAGATGGACTGGGGCGTACCGAACTGCTGCACGATGCCATCTTTCATAACGGCGATGCGATCGGCCAGAGTCATGGCTTCGATCTGGTCATGCGTCACATAGACGATAGTCGTGCCAAGATCCTGGTGCAGTTTCTTGATCTCAGCGCGCATCTCGACTCGAAGTTTGGCATCCAGATTACTCAAGGGCTCGTCGAACAGATAGATTTTCGGCTTTCGCGCCAGCGCCCGACCCATGGCCACGCGCTGACGTTGGCCTCCAGACAGCTGACTCGGCTTGCGGTCGAGCAGGGGCTCGATCTGCAATAACCTGGCGACTCTCAGCACCTCGGCGTCTCTTTCGGGCTTGGGCACCTTGCGCATCTCCAGACCAAACGCGATGTTCTCACGCACGGTCATGGAGGGGTAGAGCGCATAGCTCTGAAACACCATGGCGATATCGCGATCCTTCGGCGACAGATTGCCGACATCTCGCCCGCCGATATGAATACTGCCCGAGCTGATGGCTTCGAGGCCAGCAATCGAGTTCATCAGTGTGGATTTACCACAACCAGATGGTCCGACCAGAATCAGGAACTCGCCATCTTCAATCTGGATGTCGATACCTTTGAGTACTTCAGTATTGGCATTGTAACGCTTGCGAACATTTTTTATTTGTAGTGCGGACATAATGGTATGTCTCCAGAAATCTAGCCTTTGACCGATCCGGCCGTGAGGCCGCGAACGAAGTATTTACCCGCCAGCACATAGACCAGCAGCGTCGGCAGTCCGGCAATTACAGCCGCCGCCATGTGCACGTTGTATTCGCGCACCCCGATCGTCGAGTTCACCAGGTTGTTCAGGGCTACTGTGATCGGCTGGGTATCACCACTGCCGTACACCACACCGAACAGAAAGTCGTTCCAGATCTGCGTCATCTGCCAGATGACTGTGACCACGAAAATCGGCCCCGATATCGGCAACAATATGCGCCAGAAGATGCGGAAGAATCCGGCACCATCAATTTGAGCTGCCTTTACCAGCTCGCCCGGAATATTGACGTAGAAGTTGCGGAAGAACAGCGTCGTAAAGGCCATGCCGTAAATGACATGTACCAGCACCAGCCCGCCTGTCGTATTCGCCATGCCCAGCCAGCCAAGCGTCTGCGCCATTGGCAACAGCACGACCTGGAAGGGGATGAAGCAGCCGAACAGGAGCATGCCGAACAGCAGGTTGCTGCCTTTGAAACGCCACTGCGTGAGCACATAGCCATTCAATGCGCCGATGAGCGTGGAAATCAGAATGGCCGGTACCGCGATTCGCACCGAGTTCATGAAATAGGGGGCCAGTCCCTTGCAGTCTATCCCCGTGCAGGCACTCGACCAGGCCGAGCGCCAGGCTGCCAGCGTCCACTCAGTCGGCAGGGACAACAGATTGCCGGTGCGGATATCGTCCAGAGACTTGAACGAAGTCAGCATCATGACGATCAGTGGCAACAGATAAACCAGTGCCGCCGCGATCAGAATGCCGTAGAGGCCTAGCCTCTGGATATGCAGGTTGCGCTCAGTCATGGTCACGCTTCCTCAGTTCTGAATACAGGTAAGGCACCAGGATGGCCAGTACGCCCGCCAACATGAGCATGGCGCTCGCGGAGCCGAGGCCGATCTGGCTTCTGGTGAACGAGTGTGCGTACATGAAGGTCGCCGGCATGTCGGTGGCGTATCCTGGCCCCCCCGCGGTCATCGCCATGATGAGGTCGAAGCTCTTGATAGCGATATGCGCGAGTATGACGATTGCACTGAAGAAAACCGGCCGCAGGGCAGGGAGTATGATGCGGACATAGATCTTCGTGATAGGCGCGCCATCGATCTGGGCTGCCTGCACGATACTGTTGTCCACGCCCCTCAGTCCGGCCAGAAACAGTGCCATGACAAAGCCAGAGCTCTGCCACACCGCCGCGATCACCAGTGTATAGATCGCCATCTCAGGATCGACGATCCAGTCGAAGCTGAAGCTGGTGAAGCCCATATCATGCATCAGCTTCTCCAGCCCCAGTCCGGGGTCCAGCATCCAGCGCCAGGCCGTGCCCGTTACGATGAAGGAAAGCGCCATCGGATACAGGTAAATCGTTCTGAGCGCACCTTCCTGCCGGATGCGTTGATCGAGAAAGATCGCAAGGACCACTCCGATGACCAGTGATATCAGAATGAAGAGCCCACCGAAAACGGCGAGGTTAGTACAGGCGACCAGCCAGCGCTCGTTCTCGAACAGCTTTTCATACTGGACAAAGCCAACGAAGTTGTACGTTGGCAGAAAACGTGAATCCGTCAGCGACAGTACGCCGGTCCAGATCACGTAGCCATAGATGAATACGAGCATGCCCAGAAAGGTGGGGGCGACCACCAATCGAGGAATGAAGTTGGCAAGCGAACCTTGCCAGGAGGGCCGCGGGCGCTCGACGGCGACCGTAGCCGGAATGGCCAGTCTCATGATGTGGTCCTTGTCAGCCTGCGGCTTTGACAGCCTGAGCGAGCTTGTTGACCGCTTCTTCAGCCGTTATAGAAGGCGTATTGAAGAAGTTGGTCACTACGTCGAAGATCGCCCCCTGCACATAGGAAGTCGTGGCAAGGCCATGCGCCATACTGGGTACCAGCTTGCCGGACTGTGAGCTTTCCGCAAAGGTATCCATCGAATCGGTCGCGCATCGGTCGAATGGTTCGCGATCGACATCGGAACGGACCGGGATCGACCCCTTATTCACGTTAAACGCGGTCTGGAACTTTGGCTCCATGATCAGACGTGCCATGGCGTGCTGAGCCTTCGTGTTTTCCTTGTCTTCGAGTTCGAACATGACAAAGCTGTCGATGTTGAAGGTAAAGGCGCCCGCCGTATCTGGTGTGGCCGTACAGACAATGTCGACGCCCGGTGTGAGCCCGGCTGAGGTCAGTTCGCCCTTGGCCCAATCACCCATGATCTGCATGGCGGCCTTGCCATTGATCAGCATGTTGGTTGCAACGTTCCATTCGCGTCCTGCTGAGTTCTTGTCGATGTACTGGTTGAGCCGTCTGAAGACCTCGAAGGCCTTGATCATGGTATCGCTTTTCAAAGTCGCTTCATCGTGGTCGACGAAGGCCTTCCGGAAGAAATCTGCGCCACCCACGCCGAGAGCCACAGCCTCAAAGATGGTCGCATCCTGCCAGGCCTGACCACCGTGTGCCAGCGGTACGAAACCGGCTTTCTGAATCTTGTCAGCGGCCACGAAAAACTCGTCCCAGGTCTTTGGAACTTCCGCGCCGGCCTTCTTGAAGACGTCTGGGTTCGACCATAGCCAGTTGACCCGGTGCACGTTCACCGGTACGCCGACGTAGTGGTCTTCATACTTCATGACCTTGGCGACAACTGGGGGCAGCAGTTCGTCCCAGCGTGCTTCGCTGGCCACCGGGTCAAGATTGCCGAGCAGGCCGAGCTGTGCCCATTCCTGTATATCCAGCCCCTTGATCTGGGCCGCTGCCGGGGGGTTACCTGAAACGGCGCGGGACTTCAGTACGGTCATCGCGCTTTCACCGCCACCACCAGCCACTGCGAAGTCTTCCCAGGTATGGCCTTCCTTCTTCAGGAGGTCCTTAAGGACGTTTGCTGCAGCGGCTTCGCCGCCGGAGGTCCACCAGTGGAGTACTTCGACTTCACCGGCTTGCGCAGTACTGGCAAGTGCGATGGCTGAGGTAAGGGCGAGAGGAGAGAGAACTTTTTTGAGTTGCATCATGAGGAAACCTTTTATTGTTATTGATGAGGTGGAGCCAGTATAAGAGTCCTGAATCCGAAGACGAGTAAGCTAGCGCAACCAAATGTAACGGAACCTTACAAGGTATCAGGCTCGCGGCAGTAGCACAGTCACCAGCAGGCCGCCTTCGGGATGGTTAGACAGCAGCACGTTGCCGCCATGCCCCCTGATGATGCTCCGCGCTATGCTCAGACCGAGGCCAGCGCCACCAGTGTTGCGATTGCGGGAAGACTCGAGTCGAACATAGGGCTCGAACACGCGTTGTCTTGCAGCTTCAGGAATCCCTGGCCCGTAATCGCGTATTGTAATGCGGAGCTGTCGCTCGTCATCCTGCACGTTGATTTCTGCTTTCTTGCCGTAGAACAACGCGTTATCCAGTAGATTGCCCAGAGCCCGCTTGAGCGCGAGAGGCTTGCCGATGAACATTCGTCTGCATGAACCATTGACAGCGACAGGCTCTCCTTCAAGTTCGGCGGTCTCTGCAAGCCGACGCAGAAGCTGACAGATGTCGATTTTGGTGCTCTCCTCACGCAGCGTAGTGTCGTTGATCGACTGCAGCGCGCCTTGAGCAAGATCCGAAAGATCTTCGAGGTCCTGACAGAATTTTTCTCGCAGCGTCTCATCATCGAGGAGTTCTGCCCGCAAGCGCAGACGGGTGATGGGAGTACGCAGATCGTGCGAGATCGCAGAGAAGAAGCGGTTCCTGTCGTTGATATAACGCTCTATACGGTGGCGCATGGCGTTGAAGGAGCGAGCTGCCCGGGCCACTTCGTAGCTGCCGCTTTCCGCAATCGGGGGGTGGTCGTTACCCTTGCCCAGCTCGTCCGCTGCTCGAGAGATCATCGCCAGAGGCCGCAGGAAGGACCTGACCAGAAGGAATGCTGCGAGCGATATGAGAATGACTGTGAGGCCGAGGAAGAGCAGTCGCTCGGCAGACAGCGTTTCTGTGTCCAGTGTGCCGGTCGGCGTGGGAACGACTGTCGCCATATAGAGCCATCCGCTGTCCTCCGTCTGAATCTGCACCACCAGGATTGGTGTGCGGTCCGGGTCCAGGACTAGTGCATGGTGACCCCACCCTGGGGGTAGTTCCATCAGTGGAATGGCTTGATTGAATACACGCAGGTCCCGCGCTATGGAAAGCTGCGTATCTATCGACACCTGATACCCAAGCTCTCTGGTCAGTAGATCGTGCACCCTGTCGAGGATGCTTGTCTTCAGGTCGGAATCTTCGGATACCGGAACCGGCAGCTGCCGTGTGTTGAACGAGATGAAAAAGCGTGAGCCGCCCATCCGTCTCAGCTGATCCAGTACGATGTGACGATAGTTCAGGGGCAGGGAATTGAAAAAGCGTGCCGTCGTGGCCATGCTCAGCGCAAGCTGTTCAGCCGTAGCCAGAACCATCGTATTCTGGCGGCTCTGCAACTGTGTGAACCACAACGCTGATGACAGGCCCTGGGCGATGAATATCGCCAGCAGGAGCACTGCGAGAATCCGGGTAAGCAGGGAATTCGGAAGACGTAGCCAGGCCGGTCGCTTGCGCCGGACCGGAGTCTTACTCACCGTCGTCGTACTCGCATCTGACATTGGCTGCCAGCACATAGCCAACGCCACGATGCGTCAGGATCAGTTCGGGTGACTTGGCATTATCTTCAAGGCGTTGGCGCAAGCGACTGACTGAAACGTCGATACTACGGTCGTAGGGCCCACAATCACGGCTATGCAGCACTTCGGAAATATGATCACGCTCGAGAATATCGTTGCCGACCTGCAGGAACATCATGAGCAGCTTGAAGTCGGCACCCGTCAGCATCGTCTGATGACCGTCTTCGAAGATCACCGTCCTGGTACGAACTTCCAGCTGGCGACCGTCGAAGTGGTAGCGGACAGGTACTCTTGCAGCCGATTCAGGCAGGCGTGAGCGTCGCAGTATGGCCTTGATTCTTGCGAGCAGCTCTCTCGGATTGAAGGGCTTGGCGAGATAGTCATCTGCGCCCATTTCCAGGCCGACTATCCGGTCCGTTTCTTCTGCATTCGCGGTTAGCATCAGCACTGGCAGGTCGGACTCCTTGCGCAGTCTGTGGCATATGGCTAGACCATCTTCGCCGGGCAGCATGATATCCAGGATCAGCAGATCCGGTTTCCAGCGCCTTACCTGCTGACTCAGTTCCGCGCCATCTTCGAGCGACTCGACGTCGAATCCATTTTTGTTCAGATAGCGTGTCAGCAGCTCGCGAATTTCCGCGTCGTCATCCACCACTAGGATTCGTCTGGCCTGTATCGTCATGATTGCCCGGTCGTGCTGATAGTGAATACAGTCTCAGCTATTCATCACAGCGGGTCAATTTAGGGCGAGGTATTCTGCGATGTTCCGCACGTCTTCGCCGCTCAGCCTGACGATCCCGAAAGCTTCCCTGCAATTCGCGGAAGAAGTCGAGCCCAGAGATTCCTAGTCTTCGTCTCCTACAACAACAAGACGGGGCGACTTCAATGAATACCAATTTACAGATTCGAACACTTCTACTGACTGCGGGGGTCATGCCATTGCATGGTGTCGCTGCAACACCACCACCAGACCTCTCGCCGGAGACGATCGAGTATGTCCGCTCGATCGTGGCTGAAGAAATGCATGCCGAGCCACGCGACCTGACGCCAAGCCCGGAGGCGGACACAGGCTTCGAGTTCAGCGGCTACTTCCGGGCTGGCGCGAACGCCTTCCTCAGTGGCGGCAGCAAGAACGGGGGCTCGTGTTTCGGGCTCAACTATCCAAAGAATGACGGTGCCTACTATCGGCTAGGCAATGAGTGCCGCGATTACGCTGAATTTGCCTTCAGCCATGTGCAGCAGGTCAACGATATCAAGATAGCCGCAGTCTGGATGATGGACATTGCGGGCGACTCCCGTGGGCCAACAACCGTCGAGCCATGGTCGCGACGAACCCGACAGCTCTATGTGGAGGCCGAAGGTCTGCTGCCAACTGGTAATCTTTGGGTGGGTCGTCGCTATTATCGAACCCAGGGCTTCGGCGACATACATATGTTCGACGCCTTCTACATGCAGAGTTCCGGCAACGGTTTCGGCGTGACCGATATTGAGCTGGGCGATGACAATAGCCTGCATCTGGCCGCCTTCCTCAACAGCGATGTAGAGGAACCCATCAGCGATAGCAATGTCCTGCTGTTCGATGCGCGTAATGAAATCGGCCTTGGTGATACAGGCGATGTCGTGCTCGGGCTGCAATTTGCCCAGAACGACGGCGGCCCGGATGGCATCACAGCAACCTTTGAATTCCAGAAGACCATAGGCATGCTGGAGCAGAAGACAGTGCTTCAATATGGCACGGGTATCTTTGCTGAAAACCCCGGCTGCATGGGCACGGACGGCGGATGCTACAATCTCACTGCGGACAGCGGCGACGACAATATCAGGATTTTCAACACGGGCCTGTTCAATATTTCTCCGGCCTTCAAGGTGAACTACCTGGCGCTGTACGAAAACTCTGATGCCTTTCATGAATTGAAGAGCATCGGCATCCGTCCGCACTTCATGCTGTCGAAATACTGGAGTGTATTGGCGGAGGTCGGCATGAACATCTATGAGAAGGAGGGTATGGAAGAACAGGAACTGATGAAGTATACGCTGGCTCTGCAGGCAAGCACCGATGCTGGTGACTACTGGGCCCGTCCTGCCTTGCGGTTCTACGTCAGTAGTTTTGACTGGAATGATGCCGCAACGGCTCAATCGGGATTGGTGCGACCGGAAGGCAACGAGACCGACGCGCTGGTCGCCGGTGTTCAGACCGAGATCTGGTTCTAGGCAAGCCCCCAGGCTCATGTTTAGACAGCCCTGCAAGACTTCGTGAGGAATTGCAGGGCTTTGTTACATTCGCTTTCGCTACTTTACCCCGCTGCCCATCTGCCCTTCATATACTGGCCTCACTGCACGTGACCTAAAAAAACAATAGAGACGGGCTGCCTCATGACACAAGTTCTATCAAGCTATTCAAACGACTTTCCATCACCTCAGTCGCACTCGGACTTTCATGCCAGCTGCTATCGTGGTGATGCCATTTTCGAAACGCCACAGGTTCATTCCGGTGAGAGAAGTGGCTATCTCGAGTTCTGGGCCATGCTGAGTGGGCAAGTGGCGCTCAGTTATAGTGACCGGATCTACGCCCTCGCTGCAGGCGATTTGATCTGCTTTTCGGCGGTTCATGCCCACAGCCTCGATGAGATAAGCGACGATTGCCGGCTGCTTCGCATGCGTATTCCGCTGGCGGCATTGGTCCAAAGTCTGCCCCTCGGGGAGTTGACACGATTATTGAAAGACGCACGGCCATTTCGTTCCTCACTGGATGCACGCCTGTCGTTTTCCAAGGTGCTGGACTGGGTCGATGATCTTCGTCACGGCCATGCGGAGCTGACGGCGCTCGTGCTCGACGAGGCTCTGCTTTTCCTGCGCCGGTGCATGCTCGAAAGCAGCCGGACAGGGCAGGCGGGGGCGCCCTTGGCCATGGTCTCTCAGCGGGGACTGCAGCAGACAGCCAGTATGGTTGAGTTCATCGCAGCTCAATTCCGAAGTGATATCACTATCAACGATATAGCCGATGCTGCGGGACTGCATAAGAGTGCAGCCATGGCAGTGTTCAAATCTACGCTGGGTACTTCTATCCTGAGTTTTTTGACTGACATGCGCTTGCGTCATGCCAAGACTCAGTTGGCGACATCGAACAGGCAGGTGGCGGGAATCGCCTACGATAGCGGCTTTTCCTCGCTCACCCGATTCTACGAAGTGTTCGCTCGTTACACGGCCATGACGCCTTCGGACTACAGGCGGGCCGCGCAGAGCTAGTGCTCAGAAAGCGACGCGAACCCCGGCGCCGAGCAGGTTGAGTGGATCGTCCAGGAAGGCATCGTGAACATACATGTATTCGCCATACAACTGCAGGTTCTTCGTCAAGGCGAACCGCAAATTCAGAGTGCCAATTGGGGTGATGCCCTTATCGACATCACCGACGTCCACGCCTTCGTAGGCGCCCTCGGCTTCCCAGGAGAACACGCCAACTTTCAGCTCGAGCGCGAATTTCTCCCCGAATGCCCGCTGACCACCAATGGATATTTGTGGTCCCTGCATCGAGAACTGAGAATTGTTCAGTACTGGCGAATCAAATTCGAAGTCGTCCATGTAGAGGTAGCCGATCTCCCAGACGATATCTCTGGTGGTGTAGCCAACATTGAGTCCACCGGCGATCGAGTCGTCATAACTGCCACCCCCCGGTACCTGAACGTCGCCACCTCGATAGTCGGCATAGTACAAGGCTGCACTGGTATAGACTTCACCGGCGTGTGTCAGCGAGCTTGAGGCCAGCAACGCCGCCAGCGTGATGATGTGTGGCCGCTTCATTGTGCAGCTCCTTTGCTGATTGAGCGAGTAGTGCGACCCTTTATGAGTCTGGCGGAGAAGCCGAGACTCACAGCGATCAGGGCCAGCCAGTCCAGTGACCCGCCGCCGCCCGAGCGGAAGGGATTGCCATCTTCGTATAATTCGAATGCGTGGGTAGCGCCAGGGCCACCAGTTGCACCATTTGCACTGACGTACAGCACGGCTGTATCGCTGATGGTGCTATGGGTGTTGCTCGTGGCTACCAGGCGAATTTCGTCGGTCTGGGCAGGATTAGTCGGTGTGGCGATCGGAAATTCGATTTCGACACGCTTGCCGCCAGCTATCGAGTAGCTACCGGAGAGCACACTGAAGTCCGCCAGGCCCAGCGCACTGCTGCCCGTCACTGTAAAGACATCGTCGGTCGTTCCCCGATTCCGGATAATCGCCTTCTGCGTGAACGTGCCCTGGGCAGTAGAACCTGGCATCACGACGCTGACTTCGAAAAGACTCGGTATGATTCGTTCCACAGCGGTAGGCTGCTTATAGCCGGTCACTGGGGTGAACCGGGGCAGGGTAATGATACTGTCAGGCTCGCCAATCAGTCCGCCGCTGAATCGCATGCCGGTAAAGTCGACGTAGGAAGCGAGCACACCATCTGGTCGGCCCGACAGGTCGATATCAGCAGCGACTGCATCGCCCAACAATGAATCGCAGTTCCAGTCCACACCACCGTCTGTGCCAGTAGCAATTGTAAAGAGATTCGAGTTGCAAGCATGTTTGACAGCAAAGACTGCGCCTTCCGCAGACGTCAGCAAAGGCGTAGTTTCGTTCAGCGCAGCTTCAGTGAGTGCTGGCTGCGCGACCTGTGAAAAGAACATGTGGCCGTCCACGCCGTCCCTGATGGTCCCATCGAGGGTGTAGAGGGGATTCATGACGCTGATGTAGTTCGGCTTGTTAGGCAGGTTATCCCGGCCACCTTCTCTGAGGGCGAGGTTCATGCCGGTCGCTTTCAGTATGCTGCCCGCCTGTTCATTGGTGGTGCCCAGGAAGTCAGCCAGCGGGACGAAAAAATCACTCGAGTTATTATTACGTGAAATGGCGGATACGCCCTTGAATGGCGAGCCGTGACCGATAATTCCATAGTGGAATACGTTGTGTCTCGCCGGGCTGAACTGCGTGGCCTTGATGCCATCGAACTGATTCCAGTCGTAGTTCGTGCCTTGAGCCTGGCCAAGCGTGTCGACGAGATCGATAGCGCTGCCTCGCGAACTCATGCCAGCATCGGCCCAGGTCTGACCAGTCTGTGGGTTCATGATCGAGTCAGGGCCTGCGTCGATATGCACGTTGATACCGAGCGCATCATAGGCCGCAATAACCTTGGCCAGCACTTCGGGTGACGGGCGATAGTCGATCAGGTTCTGTCGTACCATCCAGTCCAGTTCGATGAACAGATCCTTGACGAGCGGATCGGCACCCATGGCTGGTAGATCGAGAAATTCACTGCTGCCATCTGGTAAAGTTACAGTAAGGCCGTTGGTTTCCCAGTCGTCGAGCAGGCCATCGTTGTCGATATCCGGGATCTCCTGGGCGCCACTGGCGCAAGATTCGGTTTGCCAGAGAAACTTGTCCATAAAGGCTGCGGAGTCGAGGATCGAATCCGACAGGTCCATGATCGAAATGATGAAGCGCACATCACTGCCACCAATGACCGGTGTGGAGGCGCGCAGCCTTATGGTGGCGTTGTCGTACGTGGTACCGGTGGCGCAGTCTTCCGGCGTGGTAACGTTTGTGCCGCAAATCGTATCGAAGGTCGAATTGATCGAGATGACATTGTTACTGGTGTCGAACGCGAAATTATTCGGTGCGTTGACCTGAATACCACTGCCAACGCTTTCGACTGTATAGGTGGATTCATCCTTTTCGATGATGAAGGTGTCATTGAAGGGCGAGCCAACAAATTCATTGTATTCTTCGGAAAAGAACGAGAAATCGAAACTGGCGCACTGGGCATTTTCCGGCGCCCTCAGAACCATATCGATTTGCGCAAGGTCGGTGCCAGCCGCCACATTCAGGCCATCAAGCTCTGTGGTCGTGCTATCGCTGTCATTCGCCAACGCAGCATCTGTCGCCGCGCCTGTCGAGATGATCAGAAAGTCTCGCCCTTCAGTGGGGTAGCCGTTCGTCAGCAGGCGACTTGGATCATTGCCTGCCTTCGGGGTTTCGACGATGCCCAATACCGAAGTATCTGCAAGGCCGATGGCTCTAGGATCAGTGCCATTGGTCGTGAACGAAATGACCTGCTCAGGTGCGATACCGAGCGCAGTCGTAATCTGCTCCCTGGAAAGGTTGGCCGTTATATCGGCAGCGAGCGCGGTCTGTGAGAAAACGCAGGCGCACGATAAGAGCTGCAAGCGTCTGGATTGAAGGGTCAGAGTCATTTCAGCAGGGCCTTTGCCAGGGTTGGAACACAAGGAGACTTATTAGATGAACATTTATTTAAAATTAGCTGGCATCGGATTGAAGTCAAATTTCGGAGGGCATTGCAGTAGCAGGCGCTGAAAGTAAATCATAGCGCTCAAGCGTGGGCAGGCAAAAAAGGCTTAAGTATCGGGGGGTAAAACTGAGTAGTGTTAGCGCTGGATTGCTTGAGGGATCATGCCGGGGCACATGCCTGAAAAACGTCTGGCAGCCTATCGAAAACGACGAAAAATTTGCATGATTTGGAAATGAGCCGATGGCTAGCGATTAGCAGCCGTGCTAACTGCAGAAGCTTGGCTTGAAACGAACAACGAAGGGATGACCAAAAAATGGTCGGGGTAGAGAGATTCGAACTCCCGACATCCTGCTCCCAAAGCAGGCGCGCTACCAGACTGCGCTATACCCCGAATTCAAAAATGGCTCCTCGAGCTGGACTCGAACCAGCGACCCAATGATTAACAGTCATTTGCTCTACCAACTGAGCTATCGAGGATCATCGTTGAGCGGCAGGATATTACTGAGTTCACTCCGTTGAGTCAACCATCTGCATGCAAGAAATCTCGATCTTTTTCAGCTGCTCGATTCCTGACCGCTCACCTCCCGAAGAAGGTCCCTCAATTCTGGCCAAACATTATCCAGAATCTGGGTCTGAGCCTTGGCAGTAGGGTGAATTCTGTCCTCCTGCATATAGCCTTCCGTAAACACTACCTTATCAAGCAGGAAGGGTACAAGGGGTACCTCAAGCGATTCGGACAGGTCGGTATACTGCGCCGCGAAAGCCTCGCTGTAGGCGGGCCCGTAATTTGGCGGAATCATCATGCCTACCAACAGAACATGAGCATCACTGTTCTGTGCCATCTCGATCAGCTTGGTCAGCTCCTGACGCATCCGCTGAACCGGATAGCCGCGCAGGCCATCATTACCACCAAGCTCCACAATCACCACGTCGGGAGCAGACCGTTCCAATAGTCGCGGCAGGCGGCGCAGTCCACCACCTATAGTCTCCCCTGAAATACTGGCATTGATGACTGACCACTGACCTGGTACACAGCCGTCCGGCGCCTCACTATCCTCGCACTGATTTTCTGCCAGTCTGTCTTTGAGCTTCTGCACCCAGCCTTGGCTCAATTCGATGCCATAGCCTGAGCTGAGTGAGTCTCCAAGCACCAGAATCTTCTTGCTACCAGCTGGACTTGCCTGGGCAGCCGTTGCCAGGCTCACCGAGAAAAGAAGCGTAATGAAACAAAACTGCCACTGCCTTACTACCTTCATGAACTGCACTATATCAATCCCGTCCTGCCCAGCCCGGTGCAATAGATTTTCCTGCGCCGAGCGTATAAGGTTTGTCGAAAGCCGGCCTGGCCAGCTTCCACTCGTTTCCCCATCCATTTACGATAACTGCGACCCCAAAGTCCATGCCTGATGATGTAATGAAAAAATCGCAAAGTTCGTCAGACTCTGTGCTGGCGCTGTCTGGAATCCGCAAGACTGTATCTGGAGCCACACCACTGACCATCCTCGAACAGGTTGATCTCGATGTGGTGGCGGGTGAGTCGCTGGCGATTCTGGGTCGCTCAGGTTCAGGCAAGACCACACTGTTATCCATTATGGCCGGCCTTGATGTGCCCTCTGCTGGCGAAGTGGTTTTACAGGGTGCACAGCTCAGTAGCCTCGACGAAAATGGACGGGCGAGTGTACGACGGACTTCGGTTGGCTTCGTCTTCCAGAACTTCCAGCTGCATCCATATTTGAGCGCGCTGGAAAACGTCATGCTGCCACTCGATCTCAAAGCGAAGTACGGCGAGCTGGACAGCACCGCGAGGACGTCTGCCCAGGAAGCCGAGTCGTGGTTGCAGCAGGTTGGTCTCGGCGGCCGCATCAATGCATGGCCGACCCAGTTATCTGGTGGCGAGCAGCAGCGCGTGGCGCTTGCGAGAGCGTTTGCCGGCCGACCCAGGATACTTTTCGCCGATGAGCCAACGGGAAATCTTGACGAGGCGACAGGTGGGGAGATCATCGACCTGCTGTTCGAACTGAATCACAAGCAGTCAACGACACTGATTCTCGTGACGCACGATATCAAGCTGGCAGAGCGCTGCCACCGTAGGGTCTATCTCTACGACGGTCGTCTCCATGACGAGCCGGCTACAGTCGCATGAGTATCCGTCGTGAGCTGAGGCAGCCTGCCTTCAGAATCGTGTTCTACAGTCTCTGCGTCATGTGCCTGATGCTGATGCTGATGATGCGTCTCAATGTGGCACTCGTCGAAAAGTTCGAGCAGGGGCAGCGGGCGCTCGCAGGCGGGGATCTCCTGCTGGATTCGAACCGGCAACCTGAGCCTGCCGATCGATGGACGACCCTAGCACGCGAAGAGGGCCTTTCGTTTTCGGAGAGTTACGAATTTTCGACCATGGCGGCGGTAGAAGACCGGCCAGCGGTTCAAGATCCTGAGTCCGCACTCCCTGAATTTCAGTTGGTCTCGGTCAAGGCTGTGGACCAGCATTATCCCCTGGCGGGCGACCTCGATGTCGAGACGAGGGGAAGCGCATCGGATAGCGAGAATGCTGGTGAAAGACGATCCTCAGGACCGCCGCCGGGAGAAATCTATCTGGCCAGAACCTTGTTTGAACGCCTGGGTATCGAGCTCGGATCGAAAATTCGAATTGGTCGACAGGTTTTTGAAGTTGGTGGTCGCCTGCTGTCGGAGCCAGACCCTTCATTTCGTATTGTAGGTGCGGCGCCGCGCGTGCTGATGAACTTTGCCGATGTTCCGTCGACCGGCGTGATCCTGCCCGGCAGCCGCTACGAGTATGAACTCAACATGAGCGGCACAACCGAAAGGTTGAATGCCTTCGAGGCGGCCGCAACGCCCATGATGGGGGCATCCGACGAACTGGAGTGGGCCAATTCGCGGGAGGGCACACTGTCTCGCGCTTGGGAACGAAGCAGCGCGTTCCTTGCCTTGGCCGCACTCGCGACTATTCTGATCACCCTGGTTTCCCTGCAGCTCGCTCTGGAACTTTACGTCATGCAGCAACAGCGCATCGTCGCCTTGCAGCGGACGCTGGGCATGACATCAGACGTTCTGCTGCGGGACTATCTGGCTAAGCTGGGCATGGGCCTCCTGTTGGCGCTGACTTTCGGCTGGGCAGCTTCGCTGGGACTGGAGCGAGGTCTGTTTGCCCTGCTTGGCGAGCAGGTCGACCTGCCGGCCTCACCGCTGTTCGGCTGGTGGATGTTGCTGCCCGCCGGCGTCGTCGTCTTCGTCTGTCTGTTTCAATGGTATCCACAGCTTCGATCGCTGTTGCAGGCGCCACCGGCGAGTCTGCTGCGACAGAGCGAAGACGGCAGTGTGGCGAGCTCGAAAGCCGGGAGGCTGTGGACGCTGGTGGGCTATGCGCTGCTGGTGGTGGCTCTCGCCCTCTACCTCGGCAGCACCTTGTTGGTGGTCGTGGTCATGGCGCTCTTCCTCGTGCCATTGCTGTTGGCAGCCCTGCTATTCCTGCTGGCCCGACTGGCAGCCAGAATGCTGTCTGGCGATCGCCACGTCATCTATCCAGGCACCTGGCGTTCAGCGCTGGCAAATATACTTCGACGACCCTGGTGGGTGATTCCGCAGACGGCTGCGCTGGGTAGTACCTTTGGCTTGCTGCTGACCGTCTTCCTTATCCGCACAGAGCTCATCACCCAGTGGACGACACAGCTTCCGGATGATGCGCCAAACCATTTTCTCATCAACATCGCCCCTTTCGAACGGGCGGATCTGGAGAGCTTGATTCAGGGCACCGCGAAGACGCTGCAGCCAATGTATCCGCTGATCCGTGGACGTCTCGCCGAGATCAACGGCGAGGACGTCAAGACGACAGTGTCCAAGGAGAAAGACGTGAACGCGCTCAATCGGGAGCTGAATCTGACCTGGGCGGCGGATCTGCCGGAAAGTAACAAGGTCGTTGAAGGCGAATGGTGGTCCGAGCCGTATGAGCCACAAGCGGAGGAGGGGATCGTGAGGGTATCGGTCGAGTCACTACTCGCCCAACAGCTCGATCTTGCCGTGGGCGACGGCCTGGTTTTCGATATCGGGTCAGAGCGCTTGCCCGCAGTGGTCGGCAGCATTCGCAGCGTTGACTGGACCAGCCTCAAACCAAATTTCTATATCATTTTCGAGCCCGGTGCGCTTGAGGCTTTCACTCCCTCATATATCACAAGTTTTCGGGTGGACGATGATCGCTCTGCAGCACTCCTGTCGACGATTAATAGGAATTATCCCACGGTATCCATTCTCGAACTTGGGCCGCTGATATCGAGAATTCAGGTGCTGCTGAAGCAGGTCGGGCAGGGGCTTGAGCTGCTTCTGGCTATCGTCATTGCTGCGGCGGCTCTGGTTGTTGTGGTGGTCATGCTACGTGAGGCGCCGGTGCGGGCACATGAGACGGCGCTGATGCAGGCGCTGGGACTCGATCCCGCCTCCTTGCGTTCGACGCAGCGCTGTGAGTTTTTCTTCATTGGCTGCGCGAGCGGCTTGCTGGCCATGGTCCTGAGCCAGACGGCGAGCCTGGTGCTGCAGATCAAGGTCTTCGATATGGACCCGACGGTGTACTGGCAATACTGGCTGCTGCTGCCAGCCGGCTTGGGCCTTGTCATAGCACTCTACGCCAGCTTCAATCTTCGCTCAGCCATGCGGCAGCAGCCGGCAGCGGTGCTGAAGTGAATATGGCGGCCGCAGTAGAACCGGCTCATCATCCTATCCACGACAGCGAACTCATTCAGTTCGAGCAGGTATTCGCGAAGGATGAGCTGGACGGGCTTGAGCAGAACCTTGTCATTCGTGGGTGGCGCTCACCGGTGAGGGGGCGTCCTCTCATTCACTTTCTGCACGGCAACGGCTTCTGTGCTTCGGTTTACTGGCAGATGCTTGCGCCGCTGGTGTGCGACAGCGACGGGCAGCAGGCGCCGTTCGACTGCATCCTGACAGATCTGCAGGGCCATGGTGAGTCAGAGGCCGGCAGTCATTTTCTAGGCTGGAATGGGAACGCGAGCCTGGCTACGGCTGTAATCGAGTCTGTTGCTGCGGAATTCGGCGAGGTAACGCGTTACGCAATTGGCCATAGTTTTGGTGGCGTGCTGACCGCCATGTTATGCAGCCGGAATCCGAAGTTGTTCAGTCGCGCCGTCTTACTGGACCCAGTGCTGTTCACGCCAGTGATGATTAACCTGCTTCGCGTGCAGAAGTTTTTTCTGCCCCGGTATCGCACACCCTTCAGTCAGAAAGCCCTGAAGCGGCGCGACCATTGGAATTCGTTCCAACAGGCTGCCGATAGTCTCAGAGGGCGAGGCATCTACAAAGGCTGGTGTGAGGCGAGCTTGCAGGATTTTATCCTCGGTGCACTTGAAGCCAGGGAAGAACGAGGGACAGTGGCGCTACGCTGTCCGACCTGGCTTGAGTCGGATATTTTCAACAGCGTGCCATTCGGCTTGTGGAGGGACATAAAACGTTCTGAGACCCCAACCCGAATTCTTTACGGTGAACGCTCCTATCCTTTCGTCGCCAAAGCGGCTCGGCTCGCAGCGAAGCAAAACAGTCACTTCAGCTATCGCGAACTACCGGGCGGGCACTGCTTCATGCAGGAGGATCCCGAGCTCGCCCGCAACGAGTTGTTGCAGGCGCTCAGCAGTCATCCCGCTTACTGAAACTGCGCCAATCGTGATCGGGCGATATCCCCGGTTCGACCTTCAGCCTGAGCCGCGACCCTGTAGTATTCGATCGCCTGACGTGGCTGATCTTTCTTCAACGAAATATCCCCCATTGCCAGGTGGCCAACAGAGGTGGGCAGCAGTTCATTAGCTTTCTGTAGGTCGCGCTCAGCACCGGCCAGCTGCCCCGTTGCCTGGCGAACCAGACCTCGCTTCAGCAAGGGTTCAAAATACTCGGGATTCAGCGATATGGCCTTGTCATAGTTCTGCAGGGCGAGTTTTTCATTCCCCAACTTGGCATAGACATCGCCCTTGAGCTGATAGAACTTGCCTTCTTCCGGCTCGATCTTGATTGCCTTCTCGGCCAAGGTCATTGCGGCACTGGTGTTGCCTTCGCTCAAGGCCTTCAGGCCCTCGTTATAGGCCTCATAGGCGGGTGCGGCGCGACGGGTCCGGGCTGTTGCCTTCATGAAGGCCTGTTCACCGCGATAGTCCGCATCCGGATATCGGGCTTGCAGCTGCTTCGCATGTTCGGCATTGGCTTCGACGCGATCCTGTGAGGGCGGGTGCGTGGCGAACATACCTTGAATCCATGACGGGTTGTTGCCCTCCGAAAGCTCGACGAAAATCTTTTGCAACTCCACGGCTGCCTTGGGGTCGTAGCCGGCCTTGACCATGTATTCCATGCCGTAATGGTCTGACTCGAGCTCATGGTTACGACCGTATTTTGCCAGCGCCAGCGTTGAACCCAAAGCCGCACCGCCAACCAGCAATTGGCCGTATTCCTGGTTGCTCATAGCCAGCCCGAGGCCCGCCATGCCTGCGCTTACGAGCATGCTGTTCTGCATGCGCTGCGCGCCGTGCCTTGCCGCTGCGTGAACGATTTCATGACCGAGTACAGCCGCGAGCTGCGCTTCATTATCGAATTTCGTGAGCAGGCCCCGGTTGATAGCAATTTTGCCGGAGGGGAGGGCCCAGGCGTTCGGCACATCGTTGTTAAGCACTACGAACTCGTAGGGTAGATCTGGCTGATCGCTTACTGCAGCCAGTTTCTCGCCAACTTTCCGCACATAGTGCGTGAGCTCAGGGTCCAGCGTATACGCACCACCCTGTGACTGTTGCGCAGGTTCGTACTGTTGCTGGCCTATAGCCATTTCCTGCGACTCGGATACGAGGTCGAGCTGCTTTTTGCCGGTAACGGGATTGGTCGTGCATGCGGCTAGAAGGCTGGTAAGGGCCGCCGCGAGAAAAATACGCATTGGTATCATGGCTGGTCAGTCTCCGCCTGAGTCAGTTACAGATTCTACAAGGCATTCGGCCTGCCCGTCTTTCAGTCGTACGGTCAGACGGTCGCCGGGATCAAGCTGCTCTATTGAGCTCACTACTGAGCCGACTATACCTCGGCTGCTCGCGTGCTCGCCATCCGTCATGGTGCTGACACCTTTTGATCCTGTGCTTACGATGGCGTAGCCGCGGTTCATGGTTGCCAGTGGGCTCAGTTGTTCGAGCTGGCGAGCAGCTATGATGAATTGCTGACGACTATTGTGCAGGGATTGCTGGCCACAGCGGGATAGCCGGCTGAGCAAGTCGTTCACCCGCTGTCGACGATCACGCATCGGCCTGGCCAGATCGATTGCGTCAAAGCGTGAACTCAATTGGCTGACGTGCCGCCGCTGGCTGGAGAGCAGGCGATCCATAGCTGACTGAAGACGTAGCTGGTGCTGATCGAGCGTTTGCGCGTGTCGCTCCAAGGTCTGGCCCGGGTGCTGGAGGCGATCGCACAGTGCCTTGAATACCTGGCTGCTGTGGCGAAGTACGCGGCTCATGGCCTGGTTCTGGCGTGCGTCGAGCTGGGCGGCCCGCGCCAGCCAGTCCGCCTGTACCGGGCTGGCATGCTCTGCCGCGGCTGAGGGCGTCGGCGCCCGAAGATCTGCAACAAGGTCGCTTATCGTCACATCGGTCTCGTGACCCACTGCCGAGATGACCGGCGTTTCGCAGGCGGCAATGGCTCTGGCCAGCCGCTCGTCATTGAAACACCACAGATCTTCCGCCGAGCCACCGCCGCGGCCAATGATGATCAGTTCGACTGCGGGATCCCGATCGGCACAATGTAAGGCCGCTACCAGTTCAGATACCGCCGTATCGCCCTGCACAGTGCTTGCGAAGACCTTGACTGGCAGTAGCGGGCAACGGCGCTTAAGCACATGCAGAATATCGTGCAGTGCTGCACCGGTATCACTGGTGACGACGCCAAGGCCCGCCGGCATGACAGGAATCGCGCGCTTCCGCAGGGGGTCGAACAGGCCGTCGGCTTCGAGTTTACGCTTGAGCTGGTCGAAGGCCTGCTGCAGTGAACCTGCGCCAGCATCGAGCATCGCATTCGCAACGAGCTGATATTCGCCGCGATTCTCGTAGATGCTGGCGCGGGCGCAGATCAGTACCGACTGCCCGTTCGCCGGTTTCCAGCGGACACTTGTGTTGCGGTTGCGGAACATTGCGCAGCGCACCTGGGCCGCATCGTCCTTTAATGTAAAGTACCAGTGACCAGAGGCCGGACACATAAAGTTCGAAATTTCACCGATGATCCACACCTGGCCAAAGGTATTTTCCAGTAGCATCCGGGCGGCCAGGTTGAGCGCTGAAACACTGAGCGGCCGCTGCTCAGAGGTACCCGGGCGTGCGCCGGTCTCATCAGTATTTAAAAAGGCCATAAGGTAATCTTGGTTTCCACGTGCTTGTTTGTTGAGTCCAGTAACATATAATACCCGGCACTATTGACTCTGTGCCCGATGCGCTTGATGCGCCCGCCTGCTAGCTGCGGCCGCTTTCGATCGTAGCGCTCACGCCATTTCCCAGCGAAGATATTCTCTATGTTACGACTCGCGCAAGAATCTCTCACCTTCGACGATGTTCTTCTGCTCCCAGGTTACTCCGAGGTGCTGCCAAAGAATGTTGATCTCTCCACCCAGCTGACTCGCGACATAACTCTCAAGATTCCACTCATTTCCTCGGCAATGGACACTGTCACCGAAAGTGGTCTTGCGATCGCACTGGCCCAGGAAGGTGGTGTCGGCATCATTCATAAAAACATGACGCCGGAACGACAGGCCGCCGAAGTTCGCAAGGTCAAGAAGTTCGAGACCGGCGTAATCAAGGACCCTATCACGGTTTCGCCTGATACCACAGTGGCGCAGGTTCGCCAGATTACCTTCGAGAACAAGATCTCAGGCCTGCCGGTCGTGCAGGGTGAGGAGCTGGTAGGCATCGTGACCCGCCGCGACATCCGTTTCGAAACTGACCTGAACAAGAAAGTTGCCGAGCTGATGACCGGCAAAGACAAGCTTGTCACAGTTCAGGAAGGCGCTGATGCCGCTACTGTCATGTCACTGCTGCACAGGCACCGCATCGAGAAGGTGCTCGTGGTCAACAGCGAATTCAAGCTGCGCGGCCTGATTACGCTGAAGGACATCCAGAAAGCAGAAGATTTCCCCAATGCCTGCAAGGACGACCAGGGTCGTCTGCGGGTTGGTGCTGCCGTCGGTACAGGCGGCGATACAGAACACCGGATTTCGGTCCTGGTCGGCGCTGGCGTGGATGTCGTCGTGGTAGATACCGCGCATGGCCATAGCAAGGGCGTTCTCGACAGGGTGCGCTGGATCAAGAAGAACTTTCCTGATGTGCAGATCATCGGCGGCAATATTGCGACCGCTGACGCTGCGCTTGCGCTGGCTGATGCTGGCGCCGATGCCGTGAAGGTTGGCATTGGCCCTGGCTCCATCTGCACGACCCGTATCGTTGCAGGCATCGGCGTGCCGCAGATCAGCGCTGTTGCGAACGTAGCCGCTGTAATGGCCAAGAAGAACATTCCCGTCATCGCTGATGGTGGTATCCGCTTCTCCGGCGATATCGCCAAGGCCATCGTTGCTGGCGCCAGCAGCGTCATGGTTGGTGGATTACTCGCTGGTACCGATGAGGCGCCAGGCGAAATCGTGCTGTTCCAGGGTCGTAGCTACAAGGCCTATCGAGGTATGGGCTCGCTCGGTGCCATGTCGCAGACGCAGGGTTCGAGTGATCGGTATTTCCAGGACATCAGTAGCGGCGTCGAGAAGCTGGTGCCCGAGGGCATTGAGGGCAGGGTGGCCAGCAAGGGCCCGCTGTCGAACGTCATCGTTCAGCTGATGGGCGGTGTTCGCTCCGCTATGGGTTACACGGGGTGTGCCGATATCCAGACCATGCGCACGGTGCCGCAGTTCACACGCATTACGTCTGCCGGTATCAGCGAGAGCCACGTCCATGACGTCACAATCACCAAAGAGGCGCCCAACTACCGTGTCAGTTGAGAACGCAGGCAAGGACATTCATGAGCACCGCATACTGGTGCTCGATTTCGGCAGTCAGTACACCCAGCTCATCGCGCGTCGTATCCGTGAAATCGGTGTGTACTGCGAAATTCGCGCTTTCGATATCACGCAGGCGGAATTCGAAGAGTTTGCGCCAAAGGGCGTTATTCTCGCTGGAGGGCCCGAGTCTGTAACGCAGCTTGATTCGCCGCGTGCGCCGGCCTTCATCTATGAGCAGCCGCTGCCACTGCTCGGCATCTGTTATGGTCTTCAGACCATGGCCGAGCAGAACGGCGGTAAGGTGGCTGGCGCTGAAGCACACGAGTTTGGCTATGCGCAGGTTGAGGTCATAGGCGAGCCCTCTCGATTGTTGGCAGATATCCGTGACCACCTTGGTCCTGATGGCCGGACGCTGCTCGACGTCTGGATGAGCCATGGCGATAAGGTTGTCGATGTCGGTGATCAGTTCCGGGTTACAGCGACGACGCCGAGTGCGCCAGTAGCGGCGCTCGAGCACGTGTCGAAGCCATGGTATGGCGTGCAGTTTCACCCCGAAGTCACGCACACGATTCAGGGACAACGCATACTTGAGCGTTTCGTAAAAGATATCTGCGGCTGCGAATGCCTGTGGACCGCCAGCCGCATCATTGATGATGCGATTGCCCAGGTCCGGGAGACGGTCGGTACCGATAAGGTGCTGCTTGGGCTTTCCGGCGGCGTAGACTCGTCTGTCGTCGCGGCGCTGTTGCACAAGGCGATTGGCGATCAACTGACTTGTGTATTTGTCGATAATGGCTTGCTTCGCCTGCGCGAAGGCGAGCAGGTCATGGAAATGTTCGCCAAGAACATGGGCGTCAAGGTCATCCGCGCCGATGCCGAAGACCAGTTTCTCGACGCGCTCAAGGGCGTCAGCGATCCCGAAGCGAAGCGCAAGATCATCGGCAAGGTGTTCATCGACGTGTTTGATGAGCATGCGACGAAGATCAAGGACGTCAGCTGGCTGGCCCAGGGCACTATCTATCCTGATGTCATAGAATCCGCTGCCGCCAAGACCGGCAAAGCCCATGTGATCAAGAGCCATCACAACGTCGGCGGTCTTCCTGAGCTGATGAATCTGAAGCTGGTCGAGCCACTGCGTGAGCTGTTCAAGGACGAAGTGCGACGTATCGGTGTCGAGCTCGGCCTGCCTCACGATATGGTCTATCGCCATCCGTTCCCCGGGCCGGGTCTGGGCGTGCGTATCCTTGGTGAGGTCAAGAAGACCTATGCCGATCTGCTGCGACAGGCCGATGCCATCTTCATCGATGAGCTGCATGCCGCTGACTGGTATCACAAGGTGGCGCAGGCCTTCGTCGTCTTCCTGCCAGTGAAGTCAGTAGGCGTAGTGGGCGATGCCAGGCGTTATGAATATGTCGTGGCGCTTAGGGCTGTCGAGACCATCGATTTCATGACGGCACGCTGGGCGCATTTGCCATATGAGCTGATCGAACGCATTTCGAACCGCATCATCAATGAGATCAAGGGTATTTCCCGGGTCACCTATGATGTGTCGTCGAAGCCGCCGGCTACGATTGAATGGGAATAGGCGCTGAAAACGCTAAGGTCTGTCAGAGCCATCTTGCTCAGGTAGACGTAGAAGAGAACGATAAAAAATGGATGGCACTGGCCATGGTTCAGGCTGCATCAGCTTATGCAGCGGGTGAAGTCCCCGTCGGCGCCGTTGTAGTAGATGATGATACTGGTCAGGTAATCGGCCAAGGCTGGAACGCGCCCATTGGCCGCTGTGACCCTAGCGCCCATGCGGAAATGAATGCGCTGCGTGAGGCCGGTCAAACCCGCCGTAATTATCGGCTGACGCCTGCTACACTCTACGTGACGCTCGAACCATGCATGATGTGTCTCGGTGCGGCTATCCATGCGCGCGTTACGCGTCTGGTGTTCGCGACACGTGAGCCCAAATCAGGCGCCGTGGTGAGCCATGGTGATCTGCTTGCCAAGTTTCCCTTCAATTGGCAGTTGGCCTGGAGTGAGGGTGTGCAGGCCGAAGAGAGTCGCCATTTACTACAGACATTTTTCGCTGAGCGCAGAGCAGCAGTAAAAGCCGCGCGAGCGGGCGTCTCAGCCGATCAGAACCCCTAGCGGGTACAATCTTTTTCTGAAGTTTATAAGGTGAAACAGCATGAAAGTTTTAGTAACTGGCGGCGCCGGCTATATCGGTAGCCATGTCGTACGCCAGCTGGGCGAGGCTGGCCACAATATAACGGTCTTCGATAACCTGTCGACCGGTTATCCCTGGGCCATTCTGAGCGGAAAGCTCGTTGAAGGCGACCTGGGAGACCCGGACGCCATCGATCGCCTCATGAAAGGTCAGAATTTTGAAGCCGTGCTGCACTTCGCCGCTCATATCGTTGTTCCCGAATCCGTCGAAAACCCGCTGAAGTATTATCGGAATAACACCAGAAATACGCTGAATCTGTTAGGCGCTATCGAGAAGCACAAGATTCCCCGCCTGGTATTCTCCTCGACGGCGGCTGTTTACGGTATGCCCGATGAGACTGTCATCGGCGAAGCGAGCCCGCTGCAGCCAATCAATCCTTATGGCGCGTCCAAGCTCATGAGTGAGCAGATGATTCAGGACTTTGCAGCAGCCAGCGGCCTGAATTACACCATCCTGCGTTACTTCAATGTTGCAGGCGCAGACCTCGAAGGCCGAATCGGCCAAGCCACGCCTGAAGCGACCCACCTTATCAAGGTCGCCTGCGAATGCGCGAACGGCGTTCGTGACGGCATGAAGATTTTTGGCACCGACTACGATACTCGCGATGGTACCTGTGTGCGAGATTACATCCACGTCGAAGACCTGGCCAAGGCGCATGTGATGGCGCTGGATCATATGGCCGCCGGTGGCGAGTCGAATATCCTCAACTGTGGCTATGGCACAGGCTTCACCGTCAAGGAAGTTGTTGACGTTGTGAAGAAGCTCTCTGGTGTGGATTTTCCCGTGGAGCTCGTTGATCGCCGCCCAGGTGATCCGGGCGCACTGGTGGCCGCCAACGACCGAATCAAAGCTGTGCTTGGCTGGAAGCCTGATCACGCCGAACTCGAGACAATCGTCCGTTCAGCGCTGAACTGGGAAAAAATCTGGCAGGAGCGAAAGTCTTCAACAAGGAGTGAATCATGAACATAACTATCTTCGGCACCGGCTATGTCGGTCTGGTCACTGGCGCCTGTCTGGCTGATGTGGGTCATCACGTCATGTGTGTCGACGTCGACAAGACGAAGATCGAAAACCTGAAGAACGGCATTATCCCGATCTTCGAGCCTGGTCTCGAGCCCATCGTGCAGTCGAATTTCGAAGCTGGCCGGCTGAAATTCACCACCGACGCGAAAGAGGGCGTGGATTTTGGTCAGCTGCAGTTTATTGCCGTTGGCACGCCGCCTGACGAAGATGGTTCGGCTGATCTCAAGTACGTGCTCATGGTTGCGCGCACGATTGGCGAGCACATGAACGACTACAAGGTTGTCATCGACAAGTCTACCGTGCCTGTGGGCACAGGTGACCGAGTCAAGAAGGCTATCCAGGAAGTGCTGCAGTCGCGTAATAGCGATTTGCGTTTTGATGTCGTGTCCAATCCCGAGTTCCTCAAGGAAGGCGACGCGGTCGGTGACTTCATGAAACCAGATCGAATTGTCATCGGTGCCGACAGTGAAGAGCCGATTGAACTGATTCGCGAAGCTTACGAGCCTTTCAACCGTAGTCACGACCGTATCATTTCCATGGACATCCGTTCAGCGGAGCTGACCAAATATGCGGCAAATGCCATGCTCGCGACCAAGATCAGTTTCATGAACGAAGTGGCTAACCTGGCCGAAAGACTGGGCGCAGACGTGGAGAACGTTCGTCGTGGTATTGGTTCTGATCCGCGTATCGGTTATCACTTCATTTATCCTGGCTGCGGCTACGGTGGCTCCTGCTTCCCGAAAGACGTGCAGGCGCTGGTGATGACGGCTGACTCAGTGGGCTACGATTCCGAGCTGCTCAAGGCCGTCGAGTCGGTCAACTATCGTCAGAAGTCCAAGTTGTTCGAGAAGGTCAACAAGTACTTCGATGGCGACCTGAAGGGCAAGACCTTTGCCATTTGGGGACTGTCGTTCAAGCCCAATACCGACGACATGCGTGAAGCGTCCAGCCGTGTTCTCATGGAGCTGTTGTGGGAGGCCGGCGCGAAGGTCAAGGCTTACGATCCTGAAGCCATGAAGGAGACGCAGCGGATTTATGCTGACCAGGACAATCTCGATCTCTGCGGCACGAAGGAGCAGTGCCTCAAGGGTGCGGACGCGCTGCTGATCTGCACGGAATGGAAGGAATTCCGTTCGCCAGAGTTCGCGGTGATCAAGAACAGCCTGTCACGACCTGCGATTTTCGATGGCCGAAACCTGTACGATCCAGAGCGTATGGCGCGCAAAGGCTTCGACTATTACGCGATGGGGCGTGGCCTGAGTGTTCAGAAGTTTATCTAAGGACAGCTGAGCATGTCTGCAGAAGTCATTGCAGCGGATGGATTCGAGCTCGATCATCGTATCGAGCGCGATTCGGTCTTTGTCGGCAGGTTGGGCATTTGTGAAATCAGGCTGATGAACGATGCGGCCTATCCTTGGTGCCTGCTGATTCCGCTTGTCGCCGATGCTCGTGAACTGCACGAGCTCACGCGTATCCAGCGTGCATCGATCAACGACAGCTCATGTCTGCTGGCGACGGTGATGATGGATCTGTTCTCGGGTGAGAAGATGAATATTGCTGCGCTGGGGAACGTCGTTCCGCAGCTGCATATTCATCACATCGTGCGCTTCAGTCACGATCAGGCCTGGCCGGGGCCGGTATGGGGTCGTTTCCCGCCGAAGCCCTATGAGCCCGACGCACTGAACTTGCGGGTTCGTGATCTCAGGGCAGCTCTGTCTCTTGATGCCGTTGATCCCGCAGACTCTTTCATCGACAGCGAGGGCTGACTCTCGGCCCATTCAGCTAATCCAGCCTGCTGCATGAAGACCCGCATCAGCCGAAAGAAACGCTGAGTTTCTTCGACGAAGGGCAAATGCCCGGTATCTGGGATCAGATCCAGCGTCGCATCAGGTAGTGTCTCCACGAGTTGCCGTGTGCGGCGCTCAGGAACAAAGTCATCTTCCTCACCTGCACAAACCCACACCGGCCGGTGCAATCGCTTGAGCTCCGCCTTGGCATCAAAGTGATAGAGGTCTCGCAGAATTCGGCCGGCTGTGGAGGTGTCGAATTTCTTCAGATCCGGGATGTAATCAGCCATCGCGGTTTCGAAGTCATCGTCCGCCAAAACCTTGTCGGGATTGTGGAAGGCAGCTTTCATGACGAGCCGATGAGTGCTTGCGTACCTGGTGCCAATGCTGGTCGAGAAGTTGGTCAGCAGCAGGCCAAACTTGCCCAGATAGCGCGTGCCGAGTTGATTCCAGTAGTAGACGTTTTCCTCTTCGCGTCCATCAACAGTACCGCCGATGCTGATAACGGCCGAAATGATCGACTGCCGCTGACTGGCATAATAGAGCGCGGTAAGCGCGCCAGTAGAATGACCGAAGAGGACGACGGGCCGACTCGCCAGCTGCTCAGGTTCCAGATGCTCGGCGAGCTGACGGTCGATCGATTCAAGAACGAGCGCCTTGTCATAGTGCTGGTCTTCCTGTAGCGCCGGCTGGGGATAATGACCGGGCAGTGAGAGCGTAACGCAGTCACCAAATTGCCGCAGGTTGCGAAGGGTCTCCCGACTCCAGCTGCTCACAGGCATGAACAGGCCAGGTAGAAGAACGATCAGCGGTTTTTGCATGTTGAGCTCCAATTCAGGGCTTATTGTTCTTATTCCATTCATTCTAGGGTCGAGCTAGCGCGAATTCCAAACTCAGGACTGCAATTGGCGTATGGAGCGTTTATACTAGCACGCTTTTTAACGGCGCCTGCGAACGGGAAATTCCAATGCAAAGTCAATTCAGCCGCAGTCACTACTGTGGTGCCATATCCGAGTCCAACGTCGACGAAACTGTCACCCTTTGCGGCTGGGTTCACCGCAGGCGCGACCACGGCGGCGTTATCTTCCTAGATCTCCGTGATCGAGACGGCATAGCTCAGATCGTAGTCGACCCAGACACTGCCGAAGCCTTCTCACTTGCTGAAAAGGTACGAAGCGAATACGTGCTGGCGATCACTGGGCGTGTGCGTACTCGACCTGCCGGTACAGAGAACAAAGAGATGTCCACCGGCCGGGTCGAAGTGCTCGCCAAGAACGTCGAATTGCTGAGCTCGGCGCAGACGCCGCCATTCCCGCTCGACGATTACGTCGATGTGGGCGAGGAAGTCCGTCTCAAATATCGCTACCTGGATCTTCGCCGTCCGGAAATGCTGGACAAGCTCCGCCTGCGCTCCAAGGTCGCCACTTTCATTCGTAACTTTCTGGATCAGCAAGGCTTTATCGACGTCGAGACGCCGATACTCACGCGAGCTACCCCGGAAGGTGCACGTGACTATCTGGTACCAAGTCGAACGCATCCGGGCAGCTTCTTTGCACTCCCCCAGAGTCCACAGCTATTCAAGCAGCTGCTGATGATGTCGGGTGTGGATCGCTATTACCAGATTGCCAAGTGCTTCCGTGACGAAGACCTTCGGGCGGATCGTCAACCCGAATTTACCCAGGTCGATATCGAAACCTCGTTCATGAACGAGCTCGAAATCATCGAGCTGACCCAGGCGATGATCGTCGACCTGTTCAAGACCGTGCTCGGTGTTGATCTCGGCGAGTTCCCGCGTATGCCGTATGCCGAAGCCATGCAGCGTTATGGTAGCGACAAGCCTGATCTGCGGATCCCGCTGGAGCTGGTCGATGTTGCTGATCTGCTCAAGGATGCCGAGTTCAAGGTGTTTTCTGGTCCAGCCAACGATCCTGAGGGTAGGGTCGCTGCGCTGAAGATTCCCGCCGGCAACGAGCTGTCTCGCAAGCAGATCGACGACTACACCAAGTTCGTCGGCATTTACGGCGCCCGTGGTCTGGCCTATATAAAGGTCAACGACAAGTCTGCCGGTGCTGAAGGCTTGCAGTCACCAATCGTTAAGCACATTCCGGAAGCCGCCATCAGCGAAATTCTTAGCCGAACCGGCGCGGAAAATGGCGATCTGATCTTCTTCGGTGCTGACAAGTCTACCGTCGTGAATGAAGCACTCGGTGCACTGCGTGTGAAGATCGGTCAGGACAGAAACCTGTACACCAAGCCTTGGGCGCCATGCTGGGTCGTTGACTTCCCGATGTTTGAAAAGACCGACAAAGGCGCCTGGACACCACTGCATCACCCATTCACCGCACCGTCCTGCTCACCAGAGATGCTGGCCGAGAGCCCGGGCACTGCACTGAGCCGAGCTTACGATATGGTGCTGAACGGCACAGAGCTCGGTGGTGGTTCGATCCGTATCCACGACCGCGCCATGCAGCAGAAGGTTCTCGAGATTCTTGGTATTGGCGAGGAAGAAGCTGCCGACAAGTTTGGCTTCCTGCTGGACGCATTGAAGTACGGTGCACCCCCGCACGGTGGCTTGGCCTTCGGTCTGGATCGCCTGGTTATGCTGATGACAGGTGCGCAGTCCATTCGCGAGGTCATTGCATTTCCGAAGACCCAGAGTGCGATGTGTGTGCTGACTCAGGCGCCAGGCAAAGTAGAAGATCGCCATCTCAAGGAGCTTTCAATTCGTCTGCGTGCGAAAGAAGTCCCCGGCGCCTAGTAGTCGCGTAAGGTGATTATCCTCGGGATCGATCCCGGCTCGCGCATCACTGGCTATGGCCTGGTTCAGGCTCAGCATAATAAGCCGGTGTATGTCGCGAGTGGTTGCATAAGAGTGCAGGGTGACACGCTGGCGGAGCGCCTGCAGTGCGTGTTCCGCTCAGTGGCTCAGGTCATCGAGATGTATCGGCCGGAAACGGCTGCGATCGAAAAAGTCTTCATGGCCAAAAATGCGGATAGTGCGCTTAAACTGGGGCAGGCCAGGGGCGCGGCTATTCTTGCAATGGCTGAGGCTGGACTTGAGGTTGGTGAGTATTCTGCGACCAAGGTGAAGCAGGCAATGACTGGCACGGGTGCTGCGACCAAGGAACAGATGCAGCACATGGTTCAGGCAGTACTAAGACTTGACGCCACACCTCAGGCCGATGCGGCTGACGCACTGTCGATCGCGATCTGCCACATGCACACGACCCACAGCCTGAACGTCTTGCGGACCAACAGCGAGCGCGTCAGCAGTTTCGTCCGGGGCCGGCTGCGTTAGTTCGGCAGCTGCCCTGATCGAACCTAATGCTGTTTTAGAATGTCGTCCAGCTTAAGGCCGGTCAGTAGCTTGATCTGCTTGATCAGGTACCACAGACCGATCATCAGCACGATCATGCTGGGCAGGGCAATTACCGGAAAACTCAGCGCTGTCATCTTGCCCAGTTCTTCACTGTAGGCAGACGTGCCAGGCGGACTGACAAGGACGATTTTCGCCAGCATATAATTCAGTACTGCCGAGAGAAAGAATGAGCCTGCAACAATAGAGGCTACGTTCCACAGCTTCCCCTGAAACTCCTTCTCCTTACCGTTTTCCGCCAGGATTCGGTGCAGCTTGTCGACCTGCATGATCTGGTCGTTGAACAGAAAGATCTTCACCAGCGGAAACTTGGTCTTCTGTGAAATCAGGACTGCCAGACCAATCAGCGCCGGAATGGTCGCTTCTTTGATGGCGATATATTCCGGGTCCAGTTTCAACAGGCTCATACCGCCGGTCAGAAATACACTGACGATACCCAACACAGAGAAAAAGTTGGTCTTCTGGGATTTGCTGTAATCGTACAGGCCGTAGCCTATAGGGAAGGCCAGAGCGACCACAATGCTCACCATCGGTCCAAGTGAATCTTCGCCACTAAACTTGGACAGAATGATCACTGGAATGATGATGTTGAACAGTAGGTTTTGCAGCATGCCACCGCGGTGGGCTGGCTTTTCGGCGCTTGTCGTTTCGTTTGTCATGAACAATGGCTACGATCAAATGGGCTTGTGGCGCCGTTCCGAGGTGCGGCTACCAAGTGGGCTGAAGTTTATCAGAAAGCGAACCCTCATGACTGAAAGACTTTTCAATTCTCGCGATTTCCCGCATAAGCGCTTTACATTTACCGGATACTGTACAAAGATACAGTAGTGTGCGGTGATAGTGGGTGCTGGGAATGGAGCTGATTCAAAAGCTGGCGATATTAGCCGATGCAGCTAAATATGACGTTTCCTGTTCAAGTAGCGGGGCAGGCAAGAAAGCTGCAGGTAAGGGCAAAGGTTTCGGCTCCACCGAAGGTATGGGCATTTGTCATAGCTATACGCCAGATGGACGCTGTATATCGCTGCTAAAGATCCTGCTTACGAATTTCTGTATCTACGAATGCAGTTATTGTGTGAATCGTAGCTCAAGCAATGTCGCTCGAGCCCGCTTTACCGTCGATGAGGTGGTTCAGCTTACCGTTTCATTTTACAAGCGCAATTACATCGAGGGCCTGTTTCTCAGTTCTGGCATCATCCAGTCTGCTGACTACACGATGGAACAGTTACTCCAGGTGGCGAAAAAGCTGCGTGAGGAAGAAGGCTTTCACGGCTATATCCACCTCAAATCCATCCCGGAGGCGTCCCAGCATCTGATAGACGAAGCAGGTAAATACGCTGATCGTCTCAGTATCAATATTGAACTACCCAAGCAAGATTCGCTGCAGCAATTCGCGCCTGAGAAAGACCTGCACCAGATTCGTTCTGCCATGGCGAAGGTTCGGCTCAAGCGCGATGTCACCAAGGAAGAAAATATCGCGAAACAAAAGCACGCTGGTTCTCGCACAGTGAAGCTTGAGCGTTTCGTTCCTGCAGGGCAGAGCACGCAGATGATAATCGGTGCTGATTCTTCGAACGACAGCGATATTCTTGCAACCAGCTCAAATCTTTATCATTCCTATGGCTTGAAGCGCGTGTACTATTCTGCGTTCAGCCCGATTCCTCATGCTTCGCGACAGCTACCTATCAAGCCGCCACCACTTGTACGGGAAAACCGACTTTATCAAGCCGACTGGCTCCTGCGGTTCTACCAGTTCCGGGTTGAGGAAATCGTGCCTCCGGAGTCGGGGGAGTTGGAGCTGGATATTGACCCGAAGCTGTCATGGGCGCTGAGAAATCGGCAACACTTCCCCATAGATATCAATCGTGCCTCACAATATTGGCTGTTACGCATACCTGGCATCGGTTCTCGATCAGTAGACCGCATTCTGACGAACCGTCGTTTTCATGCACTGCGTCTGAACGATCTGGCGAAGATGCGGGTGTCGCTTAAAAAGGTGCAACCTTTCATCATCGCTCAGGATTATTGGCCCGCCTCGTCGCTTGTTGACTCGCTGACACTCAAGGCCCTGTTCTTGCCGCCCGCTCAACAAGCATCTATGACACTTCCAGGCTTGAATGGCGTGGGCGAGCAATTAGCCCTTTTTGGCTGATTTCTCAGTTTTCTCGCCTTAGCGTCTTCACAAAACAGGCTTATCCATGACTGGCATTTCAACTTTCAGACAGTGGAGGGATCGCTCTCGGGAATTGCTGAACGCGCAGGTGCCGCCGGAAGCTGTGAATTGGGAAGATGCTCACCAGCCATCGCTTTGGGACAGCTTGCCTTTAACGCCAGCCAATGAAACTCGTGCAACCGTGCCGGCCAGCTTTTTGAGTGTGGCAGAGAAAGTTGCCTGCCATCGCTCCACTGATAACTGGGCGCTCCTGTATCGAGTGCTGTGGAGGCTTGTGCACGGTGAGCGCGATTTGTTGGCGTTCACCATCGATCCTGATGTCCATGATCTTCGAAGACGTGCTCAGGTCGTACACCGAGCCGCCCATAAAATGAAAGCCTTTCTGCGGTTCACACCGCTTCGACTTGATCCGCCTGAAGGTCCTCAATTCGCTGAATTCCCCGGCCTCCCGGAGGATGGTAAGGGCGCTCTGGATCCGCAGCTCGGCCATGCGCGCTGGACTGCCTGGTTTGAGCCTTTACATCCGGTTTTACCACTTACCGCGCCATTCTTTGCTCGACGTTTTCCGAATATGCGCTGGAGCATTTTTACGCCGGACGGCATCGCTCACCACGATGAGGGGAGGGTGCGGTTTGAGTCAGCCGAAAGGCAATCTCCAGTAAAAGATGCGCTGACGCGCGCGGAGGACGATTTCGAGGCCATGTGGCTGACCTACTACGCGAAGACCTTCAATCCGGCCAGAACCAATGTAGCCCTGATGCAAAGTGAGATGCCGAAGCATTATTGGAAAAACATGCCTGAAGCAGCGTTGATTTCTTCGCTGGTCAGTGGCTCGGATGAAACAGTAGATGCCATGTTGAGTGCGGATATGCTGGATTCGGACGAGCTTCGTAAGCGATCTTCGTCGATTAGAGCCACACAGGATCAGCTCAGGCACAAAGTAACCGCGCGGGAGCCGCTGAAGATTATCGATACTCATAATTCCGAAGCCATTCAGAAAGCCAGCTCGATCGAGCAGTTGCGTGATATGGCCCAAGGCTGCAGTGCCTGCCCGCTCTTTAAAGATGCAACGCAGGCCGTTTTCGGTAGCGGTGCCAGCAATGCGAAGCTGATGATCATAGGCGAACAGCCAGGTGACATGGAGGATCTGCAGGGCGAGCCTTTCGTAGGGCCCGCGGGAAAACTCCTGAGAGGCGCGCTGGAAGAGGTGGGGCTAGATCTTGATAAATGTTACCTGACCAATACCGTCAAGCACTTCAAATGGAAGCCGAGTGGCAAGCGCCGTCTGCATGCCAGCCCCTCCGCAAGGGAGATTTCGGCTTGTTCAGGCTGGTTGGATGCTGAGGTGGATCTGGTTAATCCCGAGTACATTCTCTGTCTCGGCGCAACGGCCACTCAACGCGTGCTAGGTAGTAAGACCCGTCTCCAGGATGTTCGGGGGCGCTGGATCAGTCATGGGGGCAGGCAGGTGCTTTCGACCGTCCATCCATCCTATCTTCTGCGAATCCCTGCACGAGCCAAGCAGTCGGCTTACGATGCATTTCTGGTGGATCTCGAAAAGGTCAAGCAGCTTTCGTAAACTGTTAACTGTTTCTCAGTTTTATCGTCCAGTACCTCCTGGTTAGGCCCTTCTCAACCGTTCGTCGGCTTAATCCTGCCGTTCGTCGGATGCCTGTGGTTAGAAGTTGATCGGAAGACTAGGCTTCCTGATATATAAACATATCGGGGCTACGTCCTATGACGTCGAGACAACAGGGTTTCACGCTACTTGAGCTCATGATCGTGCTGGCTATCTCAGCTATTCTGCTGACCGTCGGCGTGCCGTCTTTCCAGACGATGATCAAGAATAACCGTTTGACCACTGCGACCAACGCCTTTGTGTCGCAGCTGAATTATGCCCGCAGTGAGGCTATTCGGTTCAACTGGGCAGTGAACCTAGAGAGAAAAGGCAGCGCTTCCCAGGTGTGGAGCAACGGTTGGACTATTTATCGAGATGCCAGCAACAAGAGCGACGGTGACACGACCTTCGCGGCAGCAACTGATCAGCTTCTGCGCGATCGAGACCCTTTCGATGGCGATGTCCAAATCAAGTCTGACAGCTCTGCAGCGAGCCGTATTCCATTCCGACCCAACGGCATGCTGGCGAAGAACGCGGCCATGACCTTCGCGGTCTGTGACGACCGGGGTAAGGACCATGGCCGGATGATCACTCTTTCAAGGACAGGTCGTGTGTCGACTGGTCCCGCCACCAGTTGCCTGTGACCATGGTAAATTGCTTCAGGAGAACCCTCTCAATGTTCCAGCAAACTTCCTGTCGATCCGGCATCGGTCGGCAAACAGGCATGACACTGCTCGAGGTGCTGATCGCGCTGATGGTGCTATCAGTTGGCATTCTCGGTATCGCCAGCCTCCAGATGGTCAGCCTGCAATCGACTACGAATTCGAATCTCAACACCCACGCGATGATGCTGACCAATGATCTCATGGATCGCATACGCGCCAATCGCAGCGCCATTCTCGATAACAAGGGCATGCCTGATCTCGGCAACTATGGTAAGGCTGCCAAGGCGGCTTTTCCTGACGTGAGCAAACTGACCGCTGCCTGCTATACGAGCACGGGCTGCACGGAAGAAGAAATGGCGACCAACGATCTAATTCAATGGTCTGAAAGCCTCAAGCGCGTACTGCCGATCACCGATAGTCAGCTTACAGCAAACGCTGTTATCTGCCTTGACTCGAGCCCTGATCCTGTTCTTAGTCCAGACTGCGACGGCCTCGGCAGTGCGGTCAAGATTGCTTTTAGTTGGTCCGAGTCGACAGTGCTGGACCAGCAGGCTGCCGATCCCGCAGCGACAGTCCAGACTTACGTTACCAGTTTTGAGCCATAGGAGCTGACATGATGCACGCCAGACAGAACGGCCTCTCACTGGTCGAATTAATGATCGCCATTCTCGTCAGCTCACTGCTGCTGGCGGGTGTGGTGCAGGTGATGCTGGCCAAGAAGGACACCTATACCTTTCAGCAGGCCCAGTCGCAGGTACAGGAAAATTCACGTTTCTCGATGACCTTCCTTGAGGACATTCTCGAGAAGACGGGCTTCCGTCAGATGCCCCAGACCACAAAGCTCTTCGTGTACAAACAAAAGGGCGCCTCGTCGGACTGTGCGACTTTTGATCCAGGTCAAGTGATTGCTGCATCCAAGACCGGCACTGGTATTTGTATCCGATACCAGGAAGTAGTTGCTGATGATGTCGACTGTACTGGGGAACCTATTGGCGTAGCAGCTGATCTGAATGCGCCAGGTTACGAAGAACCAGTCATAGAGCGGATCTACTACAACGACGCCACTAACGAACTGTTATGCGGCCGCGATGGCAGCGATGCTTTTCCTCTGGTCAGCGACATCGAAGATTTCTCACTTCGTTATGGCATCGACAGCAATAACGACCGTGTCGCCGACAAGTACGTGACAGCACCTGCTAGCGGTGACTGGATGAAAATTGTAAGTCTGCGCTTCGATGTGCTGACAGTAGCGCCGGGCAATATCAATACGACACCACAGGTCTTCCGTTTTCCCCTGGATGCCGCGACTGATACGACTGCATCAGACGCCCGCATTTATCGCGTGGCCACTCAGACCATCGCCCTCAAGAACATTGTGTTGTAGGAGATGACCATGACACAGAGGTACTTAAGTGAAACGAATGGTATCCACCGACCGGCCGAGCAGGGCGTGGCGCTCATTGCCGCGCTCGTCATGCTACTGGTTATGACCGTCATCGCTGTACTGGGCATGGAAGAGACGACGCTTGAAGAGCGCATGCTCCTGAATATGCGCGATAAGGGCATGTCTGTAGAAGCTGGTGAGTCAATGCTGCGACGGCTGGAGCGCTATCTCGCCGTGCAGACAGGAAATCCGCCTGCCAAGCTCACAAGCGACTGTGCTTCGCCACCACTCTGTGGCGGCGCAGAGCCGGTAGTATGGGTTGCCGGTCAGAAGGCATGGGACACCAAGCTGGATGACTGGACCTGGTGGAACAATCAGGCCGTTCGTTATAACTACATTGATGCTGATACTGAAAAGCTCGCGGGTGTTTCGCAGCCGCCTCGAGGGATGCTGATATATGACGGATTCGATCTTCCCAGCGCTGATCTCAAATTCGGTGTTGCAGTCACTGATCCACAAACCGCCGCAGCCGGCGTAGGGCCACACTATTACTCGGTAGTCAGTACAGCTGCTGGCTTACGCTCAGACAATGCTGACACTACGGATTGGCGAGAGGACACAACCTCTACAGTCGAAAGCCGCTACATAAAGATTCTTTGATTTACTACAGCCTCTGGCATGCGCCGGGGGCAGGGTGAGGTGATGTATGTTGAATGAGACCTTGAAAACTGTTGCATGTGTCGCGCGCAGATCCGGTTTGTATACGCTCGCGTCCTTGGTGCTGCTTGGACCTGCGACGCAGACTTTTGCTGCGCCGTTGGCTTTGTCCCAGACTCCTTTATTTATCAAGAAGGGAGTTGATCCAAACATATTTGTCACCTTCGACGATTCGGGTTCGATGTCCTGGGCATTTACCCCGGATTTCATCGGATGGGAAGGGTATGGCTGGTATAACGATGACGATGAAAAAGACCATATCTATAGGCGTTTTGCGTCGCCAGATTTTAATGCGCAGTACTATAACCCTGATATTATCTATGCACCGCCGAAAAGGGCTGACGGAACTAGTTACAGCACCTCTTTTACAGCGGCCTACATCAACGGTTTCCATCCAAACGTCGATGGTGTGACAGGCGATGATGTGCGCAATCTGTCCAATGATTACAGGGTGCAATATCTTTACGAGCCCTCCACGAACCTAGGCAAGAGCGTTCCGTCTCAGATAAAACGGCATCCAGTGCAGGAGTTCGGTTCTAAGGGAACAATCTCGAAAAATGGTACAGAAAAGGGGCAAGCCGCTTACTATTACCGTTATGTGCTCGGGGAATGTAAAGGTAATAAATCACTTTATGATGAAACCTGCTATAAGTACGTCCAGGTAGGCAGCGAAAACAATCGCCCCGCCGCAGAATCCCAACAGAATTTTGCTAACTGGTATTCGTTCTATCGCACTCGTGTTTTTGCTGCAGCAAGTGCGGCAACGTTGGCTTTCGAAGCTGTAGGCCCAACTGCGCGACTCGGGTTCCAGGCTTTGAACAGGTGTAACTCGTTCAGCAGTAGCTGTTCCGGCTGGACCGGTGAAAATGTTGACAGCCGCCTACGTCCTTTTACAGGCAGCCATCGTAATGGCCTTTATAAATGGCTTTCGATTGCCCCGGCTAGGAATGGAACACCGCTTCGGAGTGCCATGGATCGAGCCGGCAACGAAATTGCCAGAACGGGTGTGAATGGTGCCTATGCTTATCTACCAGGCACCACCTTGGAGCCTATCATCGAATGCCGGCCTTCCTACCACATGATGTTTACAGACGGGGTATGGAACTCTGATAACATCAGTAGTTACGGTAATGCTGACAACAAGTCTGTGGCCATGCCGACTGGATCGCCAGCGAGTGAGTTCGGTATTCAGAACTATTCACCAAAAGCACCTTACAAAGACGATTACTCTAACACCTTGGCTGATATCGCCTTCTCGCAATGGATCACCGACGCTCAGCCAACCATTGCGAACAAGGTTCCCACTTTCATCGCTGCCAAGGCAGGCTCCGCTGAAGATGTATTTTGGAATCCAAGAAATGACTCTGCGCACTGGCAGCATATGACTACATTTACTGTAGGTCTTGGCTTCAGCGCGACCATGACGGATCCGAACTTCAATGGTGACACTTTCGGTGGGGATTTTACTGCACTTAGTAGCGGTGCAAAGAGTTGGCCCGAGGCGAAAAAGGACGGCAACCAAAATGCGTATGACCTGTGGCATGCTGCCATCAACGGTCGTGGCAAGTTCTTTAGTGCGGATGATCCGAACAGCCTCGTAGAGTCTTTCCGTGCAGTTTTACAGGGTATTCAGGATAGAACTGCAACTGCTGCAGCCCCCGCCTCGAATTCAGCTATTATTCAGGGCGCCGAATTCAGCTATTCCGCAAGCTTCAACTCCGAAGATTGGAGCGGGGATCTTCGGGCGTTCGCGCTTACTGAGACCGATGGCACGCTCACTGTAGCTGACACGCCTACATGGTCCGCTCAGCAGAAGCTTGGCGCGACTAATCCCAATGATCGAAAAATTCTCATAGCAAATGCTTCCAAGCAGCTGGTCCCATTCAAATACAGCAACCTGCCGTCTTCACAGCAGATAATGATGAGTCGAAATGCTGTCGGCGGTACTGATGCATTAGGCGAGTCGCGAGTCGAGTGGTTACGCGGCAGCAAGGCTGGAGAGGGCACCACGTTTCGCTCTAGAGGCCCAGACACTGCGCGGAAGCTTCTAGGGGATATTATCTATTCGACTCCCCTGTATGTCGGTCCGCCAAGCTTCCTGAACCTGGATAAGACAGAAGGTCTCGCCGCTGCAGACCCTAATAGCTATGCAAAATTCAAGATTGCGCAAGCGGCGCGAAAGCCAATGGTTTATGTAGGCGCCAACGATGGCATGCTACATGCGTTCGACGCGGCGACAGGCCAGGAAGAGTTCGCTTTCGTACCGAGCGAAGTGGTTCCTAATCTATATAAGCTGAGTTCACCGGGGTACGCGCACGAGTCATTTGTGGACGGCGAACTCAACTCCTTCGACGTTTATGACCCATCCAGCGACACGAAGTGGCGTACGCTGTTAGTAGGTACGCTCCGTGGTGGTGGGCGATCAGTGTTTGCCCTTGATATCACGAATCCGCTTACTCCAAAGCTGATGTGGGAGGTCAGTGGCACCCAGGCATTAGGCTCTACCGTCCGACCAGAGCTGGGCTTCACTTACAGTAAGCCTCAGATAGGCCGTTTGCATAATGGCCGTTGGGGCGTGATTCTTGGCAACGGATACAAAAGCAATCTCGACCGATCCCGCCTTCTGGTTCTGAACGCACTGACGGGCGCTACTATCAAAACATTCGACACTGGAGTCGGTAGTCCTGATGATCCAAATGGTATGGCTGAGCCGCTTCTGGCCGATGTGAACGGGGACCTCATTATCGACTCTGTTTATGCGGGAGATCTCCATGGACACCTGTGGCGTTTTGACCTCATTAACACCACCATTGCGACGCGTACCGCCATTCTCGGCGATGCTACGACGCCTGCCAGGATCAACGGCACTTCGCTTAGCCAGTGGAAGATAGCGGAAAACAAACCTCTGTTCACTGCAAGGCAAGCCGACAACGGCAGGCAGTCGATTTCCAGCCGTCCGCAGCTGGCCTTGCATCCTTTCGGGGATAGTTACCTCGTAGTCTTCGGTACTGGCCGATATCTTGAGAGCGGCGATGCGCTGCCGAATACTACACGGGTAGATAGCTTCTATTCTGTCTGGGACAGATCGATTCTGGATAAAACGGTTTCGAACGGCACCTTTACACGATCCAATCTTCAGCAGCAGAAGCTCTTGAGGGTTGAGGATCAGGAGTATGAAGTTGAAATTGGGGGCATTGTTTTCAAGGAGAAGAATACCATCAAGCGCGTGACAACAGAGAGGGTAGACTGGTTCACCTACGACGATACGCCGCCTTTTGACGCGCCAGTTGTGAACGAGCGCGGCTGGTTCCTGGACTTCGTGGAGTACAAAGACGATGGAACAGGCAAAGCCAGTTCCGCAGATCCTGTGAACCTGGGCGAGATGATCATGACCAGCCCGATTGTGCGCGGAACTGGCGCTGACCCAATCGTGTTCTTCCTAACCGCGACTCCACTTAGCTCTGTATGCGAGAGCGGCCTGGAAAACTATATCTATGGTCTGACTGCGTCGGGTGGTGCGCCTGCAAAACGTCAGTTCGATTTGAGCAATGACGGCATGGTGAACAGCGGCGACTATAATTCCAGTGATGCCAAGTACGGATCAACCAATAATCTTGCGGCGGTCAAAGTCGCTAACATAGGCGGTTTCAATGCTGTTGGTGAAAATTTACTGCTATCAACCGCTACTGGTATCGATACGGTCAAAACGAGCTTTGGCGCATCGGATGGACGACAGACCTGGAGGCAGTTGAGATGAGTATATTCAATTTACGAGTTGGTGTTGTGACGCTCCTTATTACGGCCTGCAGCTCGCTGCAGGCGGCAGAAACATTCGAAGCGCAGGGGCTTATTCGCGAGGTGGACCCAATTGTCCGTTCGCTGAATGTTGCTGGCTCGACGTATCGGGTAGATGAGGAGGTTTTCATCGTGCAGGGAGGTCAGAAAGCTGCAGCAATACCCGAGCTACAACCTGGAGATATCGTGGCCTTCAACGGGATCGTCCTAAGCAACGGAGACCGCCTGATTCAATCGATCAATTTAATCAGACGGGATTTCAAGCCCGAGCTACCCGGCAACATGCAGGAGCAATAACATGCGCCACCAAAAAGGCTTCACCCTCATTGAACTCATGATCGTAGTCGCCATCGTCGGCATCCTCGCCGCGGTGGCGTACCCGGCCTACCGTGACAGCGTGATGAAGTCGCATCGCGCTGATGCGAAGGCCGAGCTCCTGAGAATGGCGACGGCGCAGGAGAAGTTCTTCTCGCGCAATGGTCGTTACTCCAGAACGGTCGAGGAATTGGGTTATGCGAAGGGTACTCCCTTAAATACCCTTAACTTCAATGAGCATTACAACATCGTCATCACCAACTCACCGGCAGCAGCTGCTGGCAACGCGGTGACCTACACGCTTACAGCCAACGCAAAGGCAGGCCAGCTCGACGATAAATGCGATGGGCTCTCCATCAACAGTATCGGTGCCAAAGGGGTCACTGAAGGCGACAATAAGACTTGCTGGGATCGCTGAAGCCGGTATCATCGTTTGCCTCTGACAGGTCACTGTCTCCTTAAGGAAATGCGAAGCAGCGATGCTCTACTGGCTCTTTCTCTTAATCACGCTGCCTGCGGTTGCAGGCTGCGGTTATCTTCTCATCCTCCAATACGAACAGCGCGAACGCGCCCTGCGTGAGCTGGATGCAGAGGCTGCGCATCGTTCCGAGCGGCGCCGCAAGCTGCGGCCCACCGACTATTACATCAAGATTGCCTTGAAAGATCCGCTGGCGGTCGCCCGGCGCGAATCGATGCTCGGCCGCTTTGGCTCGAAAGTAGCACCGGTGTTGATCACCAAGGAAGTCTACAAACAACTCGAACAAGCTATCAGTGAGCAACTGGATGAGCGCGAAATCGAGGCTGAGTTTTCGTTGCACATCGCACGCTCACCACTACCAGAGACACCGTCTCGCTCCGCGCGTCCGGTCGTGGACAAAGCTGCCGGCAAATCCTCCGCGATTAAGAGTCCAGTCACCAAAGTGACATCGCCGCGCCCCCTGGAACGAGAAGCATCTGCTGGCGTCATTGTTGAAGAAGATGACCTGCTGCTGCTGCTCGATGAACCTGAGGTCGCGCAGTATCCGCCAGCCAGAAAACGTGGTTTCAATCCAGTACGTGCGCTGCGGAAAAAGGGGCTCTTCGGTGGCAGGCGGTCGAAAAAATCCTCTGAAGATATCGATCCTTACGACGATCTGCAGGACGACAGCGATCAAACCGTGCGGGAAAACTTGGACCGGTAATGCCCGGGTGACATGCCCACCTCGCGTTTGAACAGTCGATTGAACGACGCGCTCTCGCTATAGCCTACACTCAAGGCAATCTGATCCACATTCTCCCGGCTGCGCTCGAGCAGTCGTCGGGCTCTGTCTATTCTGACTTTCTGTAAATAACTTCTTGGGGGCAGACCAGTAGCCTGCTTGAAGCGTCTCTTGAAGGTTCGCTCGGACAGGTTGACCAGGGCCGCCAGGGACGTGACCAGTATCGGCTCCGCATAATGCGACTGTATGTAGGCCTGGGCGACCGACACAGGCTCATCCGTGTGATTGAATCGTGCTTGAAGGCTGCTGTACGCCGACTGATTGTTCCGACCGTAGTCGAACACAAACACCCGCGCCGTAGTCCGCGCGATCTCATAGCCGTGGTAGCGCTCGATCAGGAAGAACACCAGGTCTAGCCAGGCACTGCCGCCGCCAGCACAGAACACCCGACCGTCCGTTGTAATGAGTTTTTCCGTCTGCAGGTTCACCTGAGGATAGCGAGCGCGAAATTCGGCAGTGAAGCCCCAGTGTGTGGTCGCCTTGCGGCCGTCAAGGAGTCCCGATTCCGCCAGCAGGAAAGCGCCGGTATCGTTGCTGGCCAGATCACTGCCGCTGGCCGCTAGGCGCTGCAGATGGCTGACGACATCGCCTGCGCCGGCAAGCACACGATTAAGTCGGCCACCTATCGTCGGCACCAACACGAGGTCGCAGGCGTCGATATCTTCCAGTGCCGTATGTGGTTTGATAACGATGCCGCTCGTGCAAAGGATATCTTCACCCTGGACCGACGCGATCTGCACCTCGAACAAATGTGCTGAACTCTCGCCATGCAGTCGGTCCCAGGTGACCCCTGCCAGTCGGAAAACGTCCGCCGCCCCTGTGAGGGCGGACGCGAGGCAGCCATCGAAGCCGATTACCACCACCTTGATCATTCGTTGATCCTATCCAGGCTGAAGGTTAGCGCCAATCTTCACAAACGGAGAGGTGTGGCACGTTTGGACACTAATATGTCATATACGCCACTGACTTTGTCAAGCCGCATTTGTAATGCTAGGTATCTGTCAATCAGCTAGAGAGTGGCCGAATACCTCATGACCGACCAGCTTCTGAACGAACGTGACCTCGACTTCCTGCTTTTCGATGTGCTCAAGGCCGATAGCCTTTGCGAGCGCAAGGCATTCTCTGATCATAATCGGGAGAGCCTGACGGCAGCACTGCAAACTGCGGCAGGCATTGCCCGCGAATACTTGCTACCGCACAACAGGCTGCTGGATGAGGATGAGCCACAGTTCGACGGTAAGACCGTGAGCATTCGGCCAGAGGTCAAACAGGCCATGACAGCCATAGCCGATGCCGGTTTTCTGGCTGGACGGGAGTCTCAGGAGGAGGGCGGTATTGCGCTGCCTGAAACGGTGATGCTGGCGTGCATGGCGTACTTCATGGCTGCGAACCCGAGCACAAGCGGCTATCCGTTTTTGACCATGGCTGCGGCTCGCTTGCTGAAGAACTTTGGCAGCGATTCCCTGAAAGAACATTTCCTGCCACACATGCAGAGTGGCCGTTTCTCCGGCACCATGGCGCTGACCGAGCCACAGGCTGGTTCTTCCCTGGCTGACATCACCACCAAGGCCACGCCCGCGGATGACGGTACCTATCGCATCAAGGGTCACAAGATCTATATCAGCGGTGGCGATCACGAACTGACTGACAATATCGTGCATATGGTGTTGGCAAAGATCGAAGGTGCGCCGCCGGGCGTCAAAGGTATCTCGCTGTTCGTGGTGCCAAAGTTCCTCCTGCAGGAAGACGGTTCGTTAGGTGAGCGCAACGACGTAGCCCTGGCCGGTCTGTTCCACAAGCTGGGCTATCGCGGTACGACCTCGACTGCGCTGAACTTCGGTGAGAAGGGCTGTTGTGTCGGGTATCTCATCGGTGAGCCGCACCAGGGTCTGAAATACATGTTTCAGATGATGAACGAGGCTCGCCTCGGGGTGGGTCTGGGTGCCGCATCTATCGGTTACCGCGGCTATATGCTGAGCCTGGACTACGCGAAGGGCCGTCCTCAGGGACGTCCTGCAGCATCGCGTGATCCGCTCGCCGCTCCAGTCAACATCATTGAGCATGCGGATGTCCGACGCATGCTGCTGGCACAGAAGGCCTACTGTGAAGGTGCCCTGGCACTAACGCTCTACGGCGGCCGCCTGGTCGACGATATCAGCAGCGCCCCTCAGGCCGAAGCCGAAGAAGCGCAGACACTGCTGGACCTGCTCACGCCGATCATGAAGGCCTGGCCTTCCGAGTACGGCGTCAAGGCTAACGACCTGGCCATCCAGGTCTATGGCGGTGCTGGCTATACCCGTGAATACCCGGTCGAGCAGTGCTGGCGCGACAATCGCCTCAATCCAATTCACGAAGGCACCAACGGCATACAGGCGCTCGATCTATTGGGGCGCAAGGTCTGGCAGGAAAAGGGTCGGGGTCTGACCATCCTGCACAAGCGTATACAGAACACGCTGTCGTCAGCACCTCCTGAGCTCGAAGTTGAAGTGAAGAAGCTCGATGCGCTGATCAAGCAGGTAGCCGCAGCTACAGCCTCCATAGGTGCAGCCATGCAGCAGGCAGGTCCGGACGTGGCGTTGTCGAATGCAGCTTCATATCTGCATCTGGTAGGGCACACTACGGTAGCATGGCTCTGGCTCATGCAGGCTGCTGAAGCACAGCACCTGCTCAAGACTACTGACGCTTCGAATGAAGAGGCGGTCTCGTTTTACAGCGGTAAACTACAGGCCTGCCGCTTTTTTTATCGTCATGAACTGCCGCTGGTACAACGGGATGTCGATCTCTTGATGTCTGGCGACACGACAACCATGGATATGCAAGCCAACTGGTTCTGATATGACTGACTCAGCAAGCACACAGACGCAGGATGTCACGATCGAACAGCGGGGCCATGTGCTCCTTATCGGCTGGAATCGACCACAGAAGTACAATGCGCTTACGGTAGACATGTACTATCAGCTGGCCGCTACCTATGGGCGACTGCAGCGCGATGATGATCTTCGGGTCGCCGTTGTTTTCGCTCATGGTAAGCATTTTACCGCTGGCCTGGAACTTGATGGCTGGGCCGAGACCTTCGCCAAAGGCAAGATGCCGGACCTGCGTGAAGGCGACATCGACCCCTACGGCCTGGCCGGCGAGCCGCTGACCAAGCCGGTCGTGATTGCGGTGCAAGGTCTGTGCTTTACCGCTGGAGTGGAGCTCCTGCTCAATTCGGATGTACGCGTTGCGGCCACTGATACGCGTTTCGCACAGCTTGAAGTGCAGCGGGGCTTTCATGCCTGCGGCGGTGCCACGCTGCGCCTGCCCACCGAGATTGGCTGGGCCAATGCGCAGCGTTATCTGCTGACTGGTGATGAATGGACTGCCAAGCAGGCCCTTGACTGGGGGCTGGTACAGTCGCTGGTCGAGCCAGGTCAGCAGCTTGACGAAGCGCTCAGGATCGCTGAGCGAATTGCCAGTGCCGCACCACTGGGGGTTAAAGGCAGCCTACGGTCTTCGAAGCTCATGCGACAGACGCTTGAAAAGGATGCGCTGGAGCGAATGTATGCTGACCTCGTTCCAATAATCCGCAGCGAAGATATGCAAGAGGGCATTGCCTCCTTCATGGAACGCCGAGATGCCAATTTCAAAGGCCGCTGAACACTTCATCGTGCCGTCCATTCAGCTGATTCGAGCTGAATAAACAGAAAGTCAAAGTGACTTAAGGAATGACTATGAAAAACCGACAGTTTCTACTTGCAAGCAGACCAACCGGTGAGCCAGATGCGTCCAACTGGGAGTACGTCGAGAACGAGACACCTGAATTGAAGGATGGCCAGATGCTGGTCAAAGTCGAGTTCATTTCACTTGATCCGGCTATGCGTGGCTGGATGAACGATGCCAAGTCCTACATCGAACCTGTTCAGATCGGTGAAGTCATGCGCGCTGGTACTGTCGGTGAAGTGGTCGAATCGAAGCATCCGAAGTTCCAGAAAGGCGACCACGTCTACGGTCATCTGGGCGTTCAGGCATACGCTGTTTCTGACGGCAGCGGCCTGCACAAGGTTGATCCTTCTATTGCGCCGCTTGAGCGCTTCCTTGGTGTACTGGGTATGCCTGGTATGACCGCATATTTTGGTCTGCTCAATACCGGCCAGCCCCAGGCTGGTGAAACGGTCGTGGTCTCTGGTGCTGCTGGTGCAGTCGGTGGCGTGGTTGGACAGATCGCCAAGATCAAGGGCTGCCGCGTGGTCGGTATTGCTGGGGGCAAGGAGAAGTGCGACTTCCTTATCAATGAGCTCGGCTTCGATGATGCCATCGATTACAAGAATGAGTCAGTGAAAGATGGCTTGAAGCGGGCCTGTCCAAAAGGTGTCGACGTCTACTTCGACAACGTCGGTGGCGATATTCTGGATGACGTGCTGACGCGCATCCGCAAGAACGCCCGTATCGTGATCTGTGGTGCTATCTCGCAGTACAACAACACGACGCCGGTGAAGGGGCCTTCTAACTACCTGTCGCTGCTGGTCAACCGTGCACGCATGGAAGGTATCGTGGTATTCGATAACGCTGCGCACTACGGCGAAGCCGCGAGGGAAATGGCAGGTTGGATCCATGAGGGCAAGCTGAAGGCCAAGGAGCATGTCGTCGAAGGTCTGAAGTCGTTCCCTGAAACGTTGATGATGCTGTTCAAGGGCGAGAACTTCGGCAAGCTTGTTCTCAAGGTCGATCACTAAGGAAGGTTGCCATGAGTGCAAATCTGAAAGGCAAGACCGTATTGATCACCGGCGCGGCGTCTGGTATCGGTCGCGAGACGGCGCTGCATCTGCTGGATCTGGGCGCAACCATCGTGCTGAACGATGTCAATCGTGAAGCTGGTGAGGCCTTCGTCAAGGAAATTGGTGGCAACGTCACGTTCATTCAGGCTGATGTATCTGACTCTGCGCAGGTTGCGAGCATGTTTGCCGAAATCGAGAAGCGTGGTCTGAAGCTCGATGTCGCCATCAACAATGCCGGTGTCGAGCATAGGAACATGCCACTGCACGAATGCAGTGAAGAGCTCTGGGACAAGACCATTGATATCAATCTCAAGGGTGTCTTCCTCTGCATGCAGCATGAGCTCCGGCATATGTTGAAGGCTAAAAGTGCTGACGGCTCCCCGTCTGGTGGTCATATCATCAACATCGCGTCAGTGGCAGGTTTGCATTCGGCACCAATGCTGGGGCCTTACTCTGCCAGTAAGTTTGGTGTGATTGGACTCACGCGTACGGCGGCCGTGGAATACGCCCGGGCAAATATCCGCGTTAATGCGGTCTGTCCAAGCTTCCTGCGTACGCCAATGGTCGAGCGTGCCCTGTCGATGATGGATGAACGTCAGGTGAAAGCAGTCACCAACGCCAATCCCATGCGTCGCCTGGGTGAGCCCGTAGAAGCGGCGAACCTGCTGGCCTGGCTGTGCAGTGACGAAAGCAGTTTCGTCACTGGCCAGTCCTGGGCCATCGACGGCGGTTTGCTAGCCTGATGAATTCACGGGTTCGCGGAGTCTTCGCGTCCCGTGCTCTTGGTTACCAGCCTGAGGCAACGCGATAACGGGCGTCTCCTCAGGCCGTTGTCCGGGTTTACTGGAAGTCTCGGGAAGCCGATTTCAGCTCATGCATTCGCTCACTGATATCTTCCAGATGATGCGCAATTACGTGGACAACCTGTCCATCGACATCGCGCTCAACTTTGCCATATACCTTCAGTATCCTTGACTGCACCAGTACCTTCATCTGCTTCTTTGCCAGGGCCAGCCAGACCACCAGGTTGATGCTGCCGGTTTCATCTTCCAGTGTCAGAAATGTCACGCCAGCTGCAGTCTTGGGTCGCTGACGATTGATGACCACGCCAGAGACGATCACCAGGCTCTTGTTCGGCAGCTGCGCCAGACTTTCGGCTTTGTATTGCCTCGGCAACTGCTTATTATCTCGCAGATAAGCCATCGGGTGATCGTTCAGCAGCACCGACGTTGTGTCGTAGTCTTCGAGCAGGCTTTGCAGGCGGTCGGGCGGTGGCACTGGGCTGCGCTGTTGTTCCGACTCTGAAAACAGATCACGATACAGGCCACGACCTGCCGCCTGCCAGCGTTGTTGATAGCGATGCTCGCCGAAGCAGCTGAAGGCATCAGCCGACGCCAGCGCTTCGAGATCATCCCGGCGAACCTCGGCAATATTGACTACCGCGGCATAGCTTTCGAAACCACCAGGAGGACGGCTGCTCACAATGGCTCGGCCACTATCCTCTCGCATGCCTTTGACAAGTCTGAAACCGAGCCGAAGTGCGTATCGGGCATCCCTTCGCAGGTCCTCTTCAGGATTCGCGCCAGTGCTATAGGGCTCGGAAATGGGCTCAAGCGTGTGATCCCATTGGCTGCGATTGATATCAACCGGTAGTACCAGTACATCATGACGCTTGGCATCCTGTATCAGCTGCCAGGGCTGATAGAAGCCCATGGGCTGACTGTTGAGCAAGGCACAGCAGAAGACCAGCGGGTAGTAGCACTTTAGCCAGGCCGAGGCATACACCAGCAGTGCAAAACTGGCTGCGTGGGACTCGGGGAAGCCATATTCGCCAAAGCCCTCGATTTGCCGCCCGATGCGATCGATAAAACTATCCGGCACGCCACGCTTGGCCAGATTCGCTTTGAGTTTCTCCCGCAGACCACTCATGTGGCCGGTCTTCTTCCAGCTAGCCATAGCGCGCCGCAATGCCTCGGCTTCATCTGCGCTGAAGCCAGCACCGATCATGGCCATGGCAATGACCTGCTCCTGGAAAATCGGTACGCCATAGGTGCGAGCCAGTATAGGCTTGAGTTCTTCCAGCGGGATCTCCACCGTCTCCAGTCCCGCCCGCCGCCGCAAATACGGGTGCACCATGTCGCCATGAATAGGACCCGGTCGAACCAGTGCGATTTGAACAACCAGATCGTAAAAAGTGGCCGGACGCAGGCGCGGCAGCATGTTCATCTGCGCCCGTGACTCCACCTGGAAAAGGCCTATGGAATCGGCCCTGCACAGCATGTCGAACACACGTGGATCGGCCTCAGGCGGAATATCACTCATCCTGAAGGTGCGACCAGTCAGTTCGCTGATCAGCGTGAAAGACTTGTGCAGCGCGCATATCATGCCGAGCGCCAGCACATCGACCTTCATCAGGTGGAGGGCTTCGAGGTCATTCTTGTCCCATTGGATAACAGTCCTGTCGACCATGGCCGCGTTTTCGATCGGCACCAGATCGCTCAGTGGACCTTCAGTGATGACAAAGCCTCCAACATGTTGCGACAGATGTCTCGGGAAGCCGAGCAGTTCATCGAGCAGCCGCTTGAACAGGCGCAGCGTCCGGTTGTCGTCACTGAGTTCGCTACTGAAAATTTCATCGATCCAGTTGGCCTTGCTGCGATAGCCCCAGCCAAAGTTGGCGATCGCCTTTTCGAGGCGATGCATTTCGAGTCCCAGGGCCTTGCCCAGGTCCCGAATGGCGCTCTTGGGGCGATAGCTGATGACCGTGGCTGCGATGGCGCAACGATCTCGTCCGTAGCGCCGGTAGATGTACTGAATGACTTCTTCTCGTCGCGAGTTATCGAAATCAACATCGATATCAGGGGGCTCATTGCGACGCTTGGATATGAAGCGCTCGAACAGCATGCTGCTTCTGGACGGATCGACTTCGGTAATGCCGAGGCAGTAGCACACGGCAGAGTTCGCAGCAGAGCCTCGTCCCTGGCAGAGAATGTCGTTACTTTTGGCATAGCGAACGATGTCGTGAATGGTGAGGAAATAATATTCATAGCGCAGCTCGGCGATGATGCGCAGCTCTTTTTCAAGCAGTGCCAGCACATTGTCCGGTATACCGCCGGGGTATCGCTGATGCGCCCCTTCGAAAGTAAGCTTGCGGAGATATGCGCTGGGGTCGAGACCTTCAGGTACAGCTTCGCGAGGATACTGGTAGGTGATCTCCTCCATCTGAAAGGTGCAGCGTGTCAGAATATCCATGCTGGTCTGCAGCGCCTGCGCCGGATAGATCGCGGTCAGGCGGCTGACTGGCCGCAGGTGATTCTGAGCGTTCGGCATCAGCTTCGCTCGGGCGGCCTTGACTGACATGTTCAGGTCGATGGCTCTCAGGCAGTCATGCAGCATCTTGCGTCGGGGGCTATGCATTTGTGGGTAACTGCTGGCGACGATGGGCAGGTTCCAGCGCTCGCTGAGTTCGGCCACATGTGCACTATGCGCCGCATCGTGATCCGTTAGTAACAGCTGCAATAGCAGCCAGCAACGATCGCCAAATGACTTGATGATGGCAATGAGCTCCGCGCTGATGGTTCTTACAGGCGGATAGCCCGGTAGCCACAGCAACAACCCCGTCTGGATCTCTTCTCGCAGCCACTCCGGATGGAAATGATAACGACCTTTCTCCGCTTCACGACGACAGCGTGTAATCAACCGGCAGAGTTCCGCATAAGCCGTTTTAGTAGTCGCCAGTACGACGAAATGATGCCCGTCATGGCGAAACTCACTGCCGGTGACAAGACGGAAGCGATCCAGCTTTGCCTGTAGTGTGAGGTCCTTGCCGGGCTGCTGGGGATGGCCGCCAGCAGCCTGCTTCTTGAGTGAATCCAGCTGCTTCCAGGCTTTTACCGAACCTGCTACGGAACATTCATCCGTGATGGCCAGTCCGCGATAACCCAGCTCGAAGGCCTGCAGCACCAACTCCTCAGGATGTGAAGCGCCCTGAAGAAAGCTGTAGTTACTCAAACAATGCAGCTCGGCAAAATCGATCACGCGAACAGACCCTGCGAAAAACACTGCTGATTCTTGTCGAAGAAAATCCAGCACAGGCTGCCGCCCGGGAGACGACTGATGTAATAGTTCCGGTAACAGCCTTCGTCGTCCCACCAGCCGGTGTGGATCTGCACTGGCCCATGAATGATCCTGAATTCGCTGAGCATCGCTCTGGAGCTGAAGACCAGTGGCGTGACCGGGGTGAGCCAGAGCGGTCTGGTCCTGCCTGATAACTGCGTGATGGCTGCGGTCTCAGTGCTCTGCACGATCGAGCTGGCATAGATGCTCTGTCGTTCAGGGCGAGGGTCATGCACGCAGCGTGGAAACAGTAGGTGGTGTTCACCCAAGCGGGCCGCCAGCCGGTTCAGCAGGCGGGTCTGACGAGCACGAATCTGGTCTGTGGGGGCTTCCCACAGTACCGCCGCCTTTTGTTCGACCGGTATCAACTCAGCTTCATGCTTACCCCCTGCGTGTAGTGAAGCCGCCACGACAGGTGCTGGAAGCTCGCAACGCTCGAGCGTCATCTTCAGCATGTAGAGCCAACTTTCAGTGCTGTTCTCGGCTTCAGCCAGATTGATCTGCAGCGTGCGGGCTGGGTGGCGCTCACGCTCACGGAAACGCAGTACCAGTATGAGACGTTGCGCACTCAGGCAGCGAAGGCGCAGGAATTGACAGAAGGTGCGTATGCCCTGACTTATGGGGAAGAACAGCGCCTGTTGCTGCTCGATATCGTGCTCAAAGGACTGCGACCAGTCGAAGCTTTCGGGCGCATAAAAGGGTTCTGGCAGCCATTGTCTGCGACCGAAGATGAAGTCGACCTCATCCAGGCTGGCTCCGAGGCGATAATTCAGCTCGCCGGTATCGAGCGCGTTGAGGTCACCGAGGGTCTTGAGGCCAAGCTTGTGAAGCCGCTTGACCATGGCTGCAGACAAAGACAGCACAGTCACCGGCAGGTGTCTCAACTCGATCAGGGCATCAGGCTCAGAAGCCGCGGCAGCTCCGGTCTGCCTGGCCAGAATGCGCGCAGCCCTGGCACGACTGTGCTGGGCGATATGCACGGTATAGCCGAGCTCGGCATAAAACTCATGTAGAAAGGCAATCTGCGCGGCGTAGTCACCTTTCAGACGCCGCATAGAACCAACTTCCATATACAGCCCATCAGGTGCATCTGGGCTCACCCATGCCGATTCTGCCAGCGCGGCTATAGCAACATGACGCAGTGCCTGAAAGGCAGTGGCTGCGCTGTACTTCACCACACGCACAGCAGGGCACAGACAGCAGGCTGTTTCGCTGGTCATAGCTGTTTCGAGACCGGCCTGCTGCGCAGCCGCATTAATATCGATGACCTGGCGGCCATCCTGTGTAACAACGATGACCGGCTGTTCCGAACGGAACTCGGGCAGACTATGCTCCGCAAACAGATGCGGTAGATGAAGGTACAACCAATGCATGGGAATCAGACAGCGGCGGTCTGCAGCAGATGCTTCAGGTCGCTCAGCCGGCTGTAATGAAAAGGTTGCGGCCTTGGAATTTTCAGGCTCATTGGCTCGTGAGGCCGGGGCCCCCGCTGCTTGAGCACTTCAACCATCAGCGCGTCTGAAGCCGTGTCGGACCTGAGTTGAAGGCGTAGCGAACTGGGGCTACCGCCCTGATCCACAGCCGCTTGGGCATTCTGTCGGTATAGAAAACAAGCCACCTTGTGCTGGGCCGCTGCAATCTGCAATCGGCGGAGGCAAGCATAGGCTTTCTGCGAGGATTGCTGCCCGCGTCCGTTCGAGCGCTCCCTCGATAAACCCGGCCAGGCGAGCACGGCACTGCAGGCACCGCTCTTGATCGCTTCTTCACAGGCCCACCAGAAATCGCGATCGGATTCGGGGCTGAGCACGATATGATTGTGCACATCTATATCCTCCGCAGCCAATGCGATAGAGTTGAGCTGGAATGGTGGCGCAATCCAGATGATCCAGCGCTGGCCTCTGCTGAGTGTGCGCAGGGCCGGCAGCAGCAGCGAAAGTTCTCCGATGCCATCGTTGGTATAGAGGACTTCAGTCACGCCACTGCATGGCCATCCCCTGTCTGTCAGCACTCTGTCGAGCAGCGGATAACCTGTGGCAAGTTCGGCTGGCGGAGCGGCTTCAGAAGCTGGCTCGGGGCCATCCTGACGAATTTCATTATCATAGAGAGCCAGTGCGGGCTCTGAGGTCTGAAGCGAGTTCTGCCGGGAGGTACGTGATTCATAGCGCCAGATCCGCCCGCTGTCGATAAGCTGTTCAAGTGACATATGCATCTCCGCTGTACAGAACTACTGTTTGTTTATACAGTATAGAAAGCGATTTGGTGCCACGCAATCACTATCCGGCCGCATCTCTAAGCCGTTTTAAAAAGCTCAGAAAGATCAATCTGAAGAGGGCTTAAGTTAAATTAATAATTAATATCGAAGGCCAACTCTATGAATGAAGAGGGAAAAGTGTGATTGGGTATGTTCAGGGGCGCTTGCTCTTAATTGATTCTCCGCATGTATTGCTCAATGCTGGTGGGGTGGGCTATGAAATAGAAGTGCCCCTGACTGCAGCGCTCGAGCTCACCACGATCAACGCCGAATACGCCCTGTACACACATCTGGTGGTGCGGGAGGATGCTCAGTTACTGTATGGTTTCCTCACTCGGCAGGATCGTGATCTGTTTCGTGTGCTGCTCAAGGTCAGTGGCATAGGGCCAAAACTTGCCGTGAATATTCTCTCGCACCTGACAGCAAGGGACCTCGTGGCGCTGGTGCGTGCTGAAGATCTCGCTACGTTTACCCGTTTGCCGGGTATAGGCAAGAAAACGGCAGAGCGTCTGTTGATCGAGTTGCGGGACAGGCTGGCCAACTGGAGTTTTCAGCAGAAGCCCGATCAGGCAAGCCAACGGTTGACAGGTGGTGCTGAGGCGTCAGAATCAGGCGATGTTGGGATTGAAACCATGGCGGTGGCTGGTGCTGACGAAGGCCTGGATGCACAGTCGTCCTCCCCGGCGAAGATACGCTTTGAAGCAGAAACGGCTTTGATTGCATTGGGTTACAAGCCGCCAGAAGCCACCCGCATGATCACTGCAGTCTATACTGATGCGTTGACGCGAGATGAATTGATCAGACAGGCCTTGCGTTCGATGGTGAAAGGTAAATAGCAAATGACGACATATGATAGAAGCTGACCGCCTCATTGCACCACAGCCCCTGCCAAGAGAAGAGATCCAGGACAGGGCGATACGACCAAAGCTGCTGAATGATTACGTCGGTCAGCCGCAGGTGTCTCAGCAGCTCGAAATATTTATCGAAGCGGCGCGCAAGCGTGGCGAGGCCCTCGACCACACATTGATTTTCGGCCCGCCGGGTCTGGGCAAGACCACGCTGGCCAATATTATTGCTAATGAGATGGGTACGGCCATACGCACGACCTCGGGCCCTGTGCTCGAAAAGGCTGGGGACCTGGCAGCTTTGCTGACCAATCTCGAACCACATGATGTGCTATTCATCGACGAGATTCACCGGCTGAGCGCGGTGGTTGAGGAAATTCTCTATCCGGCCATGGAAGATTACCAGCTCGATATCATGATTGGTGAAGGGCCTGCTGCGCGATCCATCAAGCTTGAGCTGCCGCCTTTTACGCTTGTCGGAGCCACGACACGGGCCGGGCTGCTGACCTCGCCACTGCGTGACCGCTTCGGTATCGTGCAGCGCCTGGAGTTCTACAACGTCGCCGACCTCAGTCATATCGTGTCCAGATCCGGGCAGATGATGCAGGTGAGTATCGATGCTGAAGGCGCTCATGAAATCGCCCGGCGTGCTCGTGGTACACCACGTATCGCCAACCGGCTGCTGAGACGAGTGAGGGATTTTGCTGAGGTCCGCAGTGATGGCCGCATCAATCGAGATGTCGCCGATCAGGCGCTGAATATGCTCAAGGTCGACCTGCATGGACTCGATCATATGGATCGTCGTCTCGTGATGGCAGTCATCGATAAATTTGAAGGCGGCCCGGTCGGTCTCGACAGCCTGGGTGCGGCGCTTGGTGAAGACAAGGGCACACTGGAAGATGTCATCGAACCTTACTTGATACAGCAGGGCTTTCTCATGCGGACCTCGCGAGGCCGAATGGCTACAGCACTGGCCTATCGACACTTCGGACTGACAGCGCCGGCTCTACTGGTTGAAGTCGAGAATGACGAGCAGCAGATACAGTCGGGCAGGCCAGCATCGTGAGTGATTTCGTCTGGCCCATCCGAATATACGTCGAAGATACCGATGTCGGCGGCATCGTGTTCTATGCCAATTATCTCAAATTCATGGAGCGGGCACGGACTGAGCGCATTCGTTCTCTGGGCTTTCCACGATTGGAAACCTTGTGGTCACAGGTCATATTCGTTGTTCACAGTGCCGAGCTGCAATATCATCAGCCCGCGCGCCTGGATGATGAAATCTTGGTCACGGCAGACATAACCCGGCTTGGGCGCAGCTATATTGAGTTCAGCCAGAACGTCTACCTTCGCCAGGCCGAGTTTGAAACATCGGCAGAGCTCGGCAAACCGATTGTCAGTGGCCGCATCAAAATCGCCTGCGTCACTCACGATAAACTGAAGCCAACTGCAATGCCCGTCCCATTGGCGGCCGCATTGGGAAAAATTGAGCGCCCTGTAATGGGCTCGAAAGCCTAACCTGAACAACATTTAAAAAGAGGTTCGTTTGCGTGGAAGATAAAATGTCGATCTGGTCCCTGGTTTCAGAGGCTAGCATCCTGGTTCAGATAGTCATGATCATACTGCTGCTGGCATCAGTGCTGTCGTGGGTGGTCATCTTTCAGCGCGCACAGGTGTATCGCCAGGCAAAGCGGGTCACCCAGAAGTTCGAAGAACGTTTTTGGTCCGGTATGGACCTGAACCAGCTGTTCAGGGAAGTCAATGCCGCGCCCAATCTGCACTCGGGCTCGGAGCAGATCTTTCGCTCGGGTTTCAAGGAATTTTCACGCTTGCGCCAGCAGACTGGTGTTGACCCTGACGCAGTCATGGAGGGTACCCAGCGTGCAATGAAGGTTGCCTTCACGCGTGAGATGGAGCGTCTCGAATCGAATCTCTCTTTCCTGGCCACCGTCGGGTCTACCAGCCCCTACATCGGACTGTTCGGCACGGTCTGGGGTATCATGAACTCTTTTCGAGGTCTCGCGCAGTTGCAGCAGGCGACAATCGCCAGCGTGGCGCCTGGTATCTCCGAGGCATTGATTGCAACGGCTATCGGTCTGTTCGCAGCAATCCCGGCGGTTATCGCATACAACCGCTTCTCTTCACAGGCTGATACCTTCGCAAATAATTACCAGACCTTTGCTGAGGAATTCTCCAGTATTCTCCACCGGCGCGCCCACACCAAAGCTGCTGCCTGATGTCATGGGTTTGCCGTGGGCTCTAGATGCGCCCGGCAACCCTGAAGTTTAATGGCCTGAATTTAGAGGAGCCGACAGCTTATGGATTTTGTTCGCATCAAGCGCAAGCCGATGTCCGACATCAACGTCGTGCCTTATATCGATGTCATGCTCGTACTGCTGGTCATTTTCATGATCACAGCGCCCATGTTGATGCAGGGCGTGGATGTTGCCCTGCCGCAGACGGACTCGGACGCCCTGCAGTTACCGCAGGACAAGCCGCCGCTAATTGTCAGCGTGGACAGCTACGGCGCTTACTATGTTGAGCTTGGCGAAGAACGGAGCAAGCCACTGGAGCTTGGCGAGCTGGCCAACAAGGTGAAAGCACAGAAAGCGGAAGATCCCCAGTTGCTGGTGCTTGTGCGTGGGGATACCAACGCCTCGTACGGCACTGTGGTTAATCTGATGGCGATTCTGAGAAGCTCCGGCGTTAAGGATGTCGGTCTTATTACCGAGCAGCCCAAATAGCGATGACTCAAGGTTCTGATTCAGATCGAAATCTGACGGCGAGTTCACATGACCGGCCTGTCGGCAAGCCGACGAGCCAATCTGCGACGCGCTCAACGACCACCGATGTGCCATGGCTCATGCCCGTTGCTGTGTCTGTTTTTCTGCACATCGCACTTATGGCATTGATGTGGGTCACTATCGACTCATCGCAAAAGATGATTGAGGTGCCACGCCATATTCAGGCCGTCATGATTGATGACGATACGCTCAAAGCCATGATGCAGGCGACGCAACCGACTCCAAAGCCCGAGCCCCAGCCGCAGCCTAAGCCCCAACCAAAACCTGAACCAAAGCCTGAGCCCAAACCGGTGGAGAAGCCCCCTAAACCGCCTCAGCCAGATCCGGAAGTGGTCCGTCTGAAAGAACAGCAGGCCAAGGATCAGGCCGCCGCCGAAAAAGCACGAATTGCGGCAGAGAAAGAGCAGGCACGCATTGCTGAACTCGCATTGAAAAAGAAGAAGGATGAGGAAAAGCGAAAGCGCGAAGCCCAGGCAAAACTCGAGCAGGAGAAGAAGAACAAGGCTTTCCTCGAGCAACAACGCATAGCCCAGGAAAAGCAGCGCGAGCTTGATAGAAAGGAAAGGGAAAAGGCGCGTGAAGCTGAGCGGCAGGCTGAATTGGCCAAGGCCGAGCAGAACCGGAAGAGTGCAGAGGAACAGTTGCTGGCTGACGAAGCTGCGCAATTCGAAAAGATGTTCGACAAGCAGGCCAGTAGACAGCCCGCCCAGCAAACCAATAACGCCCAGCTGCAGGCGATGGCGGGTGAGCGTGAACGACTGATACAGCAGATTACTGAAAAAATTGAGCGCAGCTGGATTGAGCCGCCGGGCCAGAATCGCGGCCTTGAAGTCGATATTCGTCTTGAGCTGCTGCCGACGGGTGAACTGAAAACGGCGAGAATCACATCGAGCAGTGGAAACAGCGGCTTTGATCAGTCAGCGCTTAACGCCGCCTATTCAGTGTCCAGATATCCAGTGCCTAGAGATACCGCACTGTTCAATGCTGATTTTCGCAACATCACTATCAAGTTCAGGCCGAAGTAGAACTTCGCCCAATTCAAATCAAGGAGTGCAGACAGTTTGTTGAACGAAACCATGCCAAAAGCCGCTGCCAGGATAACTGTAGTGGCCACACTACTGCTTTCGCTGCTGCTGTCGGCTGCAGCGCGCGCCGATCTGGTCATCGAGATCACGCAGGGCGTCAAGGGTGCTGTGCCGATCGCCGTGGTGCCATTTGCCAACGAAACCAACGGCAATCTGCCTCAGGATCCGTCTGAAATCATTACTGAAGATCTGCGACGAAGCGGTGATTTCGCGCCTCTCGGCAAACAGAATTTCCTCAGTCTTCCCAGCAAGGGAGAAGATATTTTCTTTCGTGACTGGTCGCTGCTAGGGCAGCGGTATCTCGTGGTCGGTGCGCTCAGCAAGGGAGACGAGGCTGATACACTGAAACTTCGCTACGAACTGCATGACGTCACCTCTCGCAAGCGTATATTAGGTCGGGTCGTCACTGGTAAGGAAAGCGCACTACGAGATATGGCGCACTCTGCAGCAGATGCCATCTACGAGGCGCTTACGGGTACGAAAGGCGTGTTCTCGACCAAGATTGCCTATGTCGTCCTGGAAGGCAGCAACAAGAAGCCCATCTACTCGCTTGAAGTTGCCGATGCGGATGGCCAGCGCTCCAAGGTCGTTTATAAATCGCCAAGTCCAGTGCTTTCGCCAGCCTGGTCGCCGGATGGCAAAAAACTGGCCTACGTATCTTACGAAACCGGTCGCCCTGCAATCTTCATTCAGGATATCAATTCCGGTGTGAGAACCAAGACTGCTGCGTATCAGGGAATCAACAGTGCCCCAGCCTGGTCGCCCGATGGCCGTCAGCTGGCCATGACCCTGTCAAAGGACGGCAATCCTGAAATTTACACGCTGGATCTTGGAAGCGGTGACCTGAAGCGAATTACCAATAATTGGGGAATTGATACCGAAGCCAATTGGTCGCCAGATGGCAAGTCGCTGGTCTTCACCTCAGACCGGGGCGGAAGCCCGCAAATCTACAAGACAGATATTAGCGGCGGCGGCGAAACACGACTAACCTTTGACGGACGCTATAACGCGCGTCCCCGCTACAGCATGGATGGCAAGAGTCTGTTTTTCGTGCACCAGCGGGAAGGCGTGTTCAACGTCGCAAGAATGGATCTGGAAACGCGTGAACTCGATGTGCTGAGTGGCACTAGAATGGATGAGTCACCCAGCGTGGCGCCAAATGGAAATATGGTAATCTACGCCACAAAAGACAACGATCGGGGTATGCTGGCAGTAGTCGGCGTGACGACTGGCGCCAGGTATGTATTGCCATCGAGAGAAGGTGATGTTCGGGAGCCAGCTTGGTCACCGTTCCTCTGAACTCTCGGTTAGAAAAGCGAATTGTTCATTTACCGCCACATCAAGGGAAAATCTAATATGAATATGATCGGTCTGCGTTCTATCCTGCTGGCCAGTGTTGCCGGTGTTTTTCTTTCAGCCTGCGCCGGACAGGACCAGCGGCCGGATTTCGACGCCGATACTGTAGGCCTTGAAGATGGTAGTGAGTCTACTGGCTTTGGTAGCAATGGTGGCCTGAGCGAAGAGCAGCTCGCAGAGCAGGCCAGGCAGCAGGAGAAAGATGCCCTGACAGCTGAACAGGACGCGCTTCGAGATGTGAGAGTGTTCTACTTCGAATTCGACAAGTCTCTCGTTGAACCGGCGGCTCAGGTGCCACTGAAAGCTCATGCCACCTACCTCAGCAACAATCCCAATACCACTGTGGTCTTGAACGGCTACACCGATGAGCGCGGCACGAAAGAGTACAATCTTGCGCTCGGCGAGCGACGCGCCAAGGCAATCGAACGCTTCTTGCTGGTCAATGGTGCTTCCGACGCTCAGGTTGAAACTGTGAGTTTCGGGGAAGAGTTTCCTGCCAATTATGGCAGCAGTGACGAGGCCTACAGCAAGAACCGTCGAGTGGTTCTGGAATATCGCTAGTCGACAGTCGTCAGGCCCGGGAGTCGCGTTATGTTCGTGAATAAGATCCGGGGACTAGGCGGAATGGGCTTCGGGTTGGCATTGTCCAGCCTGACAGCCCTGGCCGGTCTGTCGTCACCGGAAGTTGGGGCTGCCGATAACTCGGCAGCCATTAATGCGCAGCTGCTGTACTCCGTCGATCAGATGAAGGAAGAGCTGCGTGATCTTCGTGGTCAGGTCGATGAGCTCACGCATCGACTCAAACAGGCCGAAGAGCAGCAGAAGACCCGTTACATCGATCTGGATTCACGTCTGCAGCAACTTTCGGGTGAGGGGGGAGCAGGTGCCGCCGGAAGCTCGGGGAGAGGCAGCAAGCCAGCTTCACAGGCCCCAGCAGGTTCCGCAGCGGGTGTCGTACCACCGCTAGCGGAATCCGGCGCGATTCGCGAATCCATCGATCCGCAGGCAACTACTGAGGCCGGAGAAGTTTTGGCCGATAGCAATCAGGTGGCCAGCCCTGAGGCACGGAAGGCTTATGATGACGCTTACGCGCTTATCAAGCAGCGTCAGTACGAACCTGCGGTCGATGCGCTTCATGCGTTCGTGAAGGCGCATCCGGACAGTGATCTTACAGCGAATGCCTACTACTGGCTTGGCGAAGTTTACCTGGTGCTTCCGAGGCTCGATCTGGCCAAGCAGTCCTTTTTGCTTGTTGTCGGCAAGTTTCCTCAGCATAGGAAAGCACCAGACGCCATGTACAAGCTTGGTGTGACCACGCACAGGCTCGGTGATATCGATGCGGCCCGTAAGGTGCTGAATGAGGTCCAGGCGCGTTATCCTGATACCACAGCAGCGCGTCTCGCGGGTGACTACAAAAAACAGCTCTGATTTCAAGCCCAATAATTTAGTTTTATTCTCACATTTGCCCTTGTCATTTAGCTCAAAATCCGTATTATGAGCGCCTCGTTTGGGTCGTTAGCTCAGTTGGTAGAGCAGCTGGCTTTTAACCAGTAGGTCGATGGTTCGAATCCATCACGACCCACCATTATATCCAAACGAATCAGCCCCTTTAACGAGGGGCTTTTTTTTGCCTTTGGAAAGTTCATCGGGTCAGCCATCGCGTTGATTACGGATAGAAGGATTGGCTGCTGCCACGGCTACCGTCTGTTCACACTTTTGCACTCTTGGTATAGTTGTCGCCCTTACTTCAGTTGTTGGGCTTACCCGGCCTTCGACTGACTCCCCGCAGCGCTGGAAATTACCCGACCATGAATCACGATTCTTCAGACAGTATCAGGCATACCTCATCTGACGTGAGTGCGGATACCTCAGCCCGAATCCTCGTGCAGGAACATTTTGCTCGCGAACATGAGCCGACTGACCTGAGCGCGGAGCGTAAGGCTGCTCTCAAGGCTGAAATCATTGATCTGCTGAAGACCCGTAACGCAGCCATCGTCGCCCACTACTACACCGATGGTGATTTGCAGGCTCTGGCTGACGAGACTGGTGGATGTGTGTCGGATAGCCTGGAAATGGCCAGGTTCGGGGCCAACCATTCAGCCGAAACCCTTGTGGTTTGTGGCGTAAAATTCATGGGCGAGACAGCTAAAATCCTCAGTCCTGAAAAAACAATCCTGATGCCGACGCTCGAAGCGACCTGCTCTCTGGACATTGGTTGCCCCATCGACGAGTTTTCCGCTTTCTGCGATCAGCATCCGGAGCGCACTGTGGTGGTCTACGCCAATACCTCTGCCGCAGTGAAGGCCAGGGCAGACTGGGTGGTCACGTCGAGCATCGCGGTCGACGTCTGTGCCCATTTACAGAGCCAGGGAAAATCGATTCTCTGGGCGCCAGACCAGCACCTTGGCCGCTACATTCAACAGAAGTCTGGAGCCGACATGCTGCTCTGGAATGGTTCCTGTATCGTTCATGAAGAGTTCAAGGCGGAAGCGCTGAAGGATCTGAAGCGGGTGTATGAAGACGCCGCTGTGCTGGTACATCCGGAATCTCCGCTTGCAGTAACGGAGCTCGCTGATGTTGTAGGCTCCACCTCACAGCTGCTCAAGGCGGTGCGCGAGCGATCGGAGCAGACCTTTATCGTGGCAACCGACGCGGGCATCTTCTACAAGATGCAGCAGCAGGCGCCGGACAAGGTCCTCATAGCCGCGCCAACAGCTGGCACAGGGGCAACCTGCCGCAGCTGTGCGCATTGCCCCTGGATGGCCATGAACGGGCTGGAGTCGCTCAGAAACGTGCTCTTGAACATGGACCAGGAAATCATCGTCGATCCGGAGCTCGGTCGACAGGCTATGGTGCCCTTGCAGCGAATGCTGGACTTCAGGCCCTAAGGGCCGGCAAGTCAGCGCTTCGGGGGTCAGGGCTGATCGGTAAGTTCTGCCGGTCGGCCAAGAATCTTGGCATGTAGTTGGGCCATGGATTGCACTTCATTGATCTTGTTCTGTATGAGTGACTTCTCGCGATATTCGCTGCTCTTCTCGAGTGCTCGCTGTAGCTGACTGTCTGCGTTCTTCAGGCGGCCGTTAAGCAGGAAATATTCGGCGCGAGCCATGTGTACGGCCTGTATGTTGCCCACAAGGCCATATAGCTCAGCCAGGTCATACCAGAGAGACGGTTCGTCCGGATGGCGTTTCGACAGCTGCTCCAGTGGCTCGATCGCTGCCTTGTAGTTCCTGCGCTCATACTCGATATCCGACAGCGTGCGTAGCAGGGGATAATTACCTGGTGCCCGGCCGATCATGGATTTCAGGGTCTCGACTGCCTTCTCCTTTTCATCCAGCGCGGCGTACCACTCGGCTTCGAGCAGGGCAACGGCCACTGAAAATCCATAGTTCTTCTTGAGTTGCTTCAGTTCATCTTCCTGGGCCTTGATGATGGCCTTGTCAGCAGTCTTTATGGCGGCGAAGACCTTGCCATAGCGGTAGCCTTCGGCTTGCAGGTTTCTTGCGTCCTTCAGGTTCTGCTCAAAAAAGTCGAAGGCGGCACGATTGTCGCTGGCCAGCACGATGCGCGCCCGAGCCTGCGCGAAATAATAGTCGGCCTGCTCCTTGTAAACCCCGCGTGGCGCATTGGCCGCATAGGCAGCCATGTCGGACAGGCGATTTTCCGTAAGGGGGTGCGTGCGCAGATACTCTGGCACCTGATTGGAGAAGCGGCTGGCTTCGGACATGCGTTTGAACATGTAGACCATGCTGTGGGCATCCATGCCGCTGGCAATCATCGTTTGCAGGCCGAACCGATCGGCCTCGCGCTCGGCATCACGACTGTAGGCAAGCACTCGATTCATGGAATAAGCCTGCGAGCCAGCGAGGGCTGCCATGCCTGCCTGACCGCCAGCCGTTGCAGCGACGATAATCGAGGCAACCAGGCTGGCTATGCTCAAGGCGGCATTTGCGCGACTGTTTTCCTGCCTTCGCGCAAAATGACGTTGACTGAGATGCGACAGTTCGTGTGCCAGGACACTCGCAAACTCTTCCTCGCTCTGGGCATACAGGAACAGTCCTGCGTTGACGCCCACGATCCCGCCCGGCACGGCAAAGGCATTGAGCGCTGCTGAATCGACGACGATCACCTTGATCTCGGTGGCATTCAAACGACCTTCAGTGAAGCCGCCAGCGCCACTTGAGCTGTAGGAGAGGCCTGAATTCGGCAACAGAACGAAGGCAAGGTCCCTGACGTACTGCTGCACATACCAGTCCTGAACCTGCGGCATGCCGCCGCGGAGCTTCTGCAACCAGATCTCGCCAAGCTGACGCTCTTCGGACAGGCTGATAGCAGAACTGCCATCGCCAAGATTCGGCAGCTCGCGCGCCAAGGACTGAGTATTGAAAAACACACCACACACGAACAGCAGCAGGCAGGTCGGCAGCGACCATACGCTGGATCTGGTGCTATGTTTTCGTGTACTGGTACTGGTAGAGTTGAACAGCAATGGAAGGACCTCAATTCAGGAAGGCCGAGCGGGCGCTCTCCTGGTCTTTTAACAGATGCTTACTAATTAAACCCTGCCGTAACCGTGTATTTTACTTCAATCCACAATATGCTGAAGGCATGTTCAGCTGGAAAAACGAGTAATGGATCAGTCTAGTCAAAAAAGTGGACGCGAGTCATCAGCAATCTCCCCGGTTTCCCCTACAACGGTGCGGAAACTCGACCTGCGTGGGCTGCGATGCCCGATGCCGCTGCTGAAAACAAAGCTCGCCCTGAAGACGCTTGCGCCCAACGAAATGCTTGAAGTAACGGCTGACGATGCTGGAACGCGCAAGGACTTTCCAGCCTTCATGCGCCTCAGTCACTTCGATCTGATCGAGATGCGGGTGGAAGGCGAGTGCTTCATCTATCATATTATTCACGAACAGGCGCAGGTCGCCCAACCTACAACCGAGTCATCGTTGCCCAATGATTAAAGTTCTTCGTTCGTGGTTTCATAAGTATTTTTCAGACGAAGAAGCGGTCATCCTGCTGCTGCTCCTTGTGCTCGTGCTCGCGCTGGTCATTAACTTCGGCTCTGCATTGGCGCCCGTTCTGGCATCGCTCGTCATCGCCTATGTATTGCAAGGTGTGGTAGCGCGGCTCAAACGCCTTGGCATGCCGCATCTGGCCGCGACGATAGTGGTTTTCCTGATATTCCTGAGTCTGACACTGGCGTCGATATTCCTGCTCTTGCCATTGCTGTTTTCGCAGACGACCGAGCTGGTCAAGGAGTTGCCGAAAATGCTGAGCGGTGCGCAGGCACAGATCGATCAGCTGGCGCTACGCTACCCGGAATATCTGTCGAAGGAGCAGATCGGCGAGTTCTATCGCCAGATTGCGACCGAGGCGAGCGCAATGGGGCAGTGGGTCGTGAGTTCGATTTCCTCCAGCATCCCAGCCCTGATCGGGATACTCATTTACGCTGTGCTGGTCCCGATACTGGTGTTTTTCATGCTGAAGGACAGGGATCTGCTAGTTGGTTGGCTGTCTCGACGCCTGCCAGCGAAACGCAAATTGATGAATACCATCTGGACCGAAGCCAATCAGCAGTTTGCCAACTACATTCGCGGCAAGGTGCTGGAAATCGTGATCGTCGGCGCTGCGACTTACGTCGCCTTCGTGCTGATGGGCGTTAACTATGCAGCGCTTCTGGCCCTGCTCGTCGGCCTGTCGGTGGTCGTGCCTTACGTTGGTGCTGCAGTCGTTACTATTCCGGTAGCACTGGTGAGCATATTTCAGTTTGGCTGGGGCAGTGAGTTCATCTGGGTCATGACCGTGTACGGCATCATCCAGGCGCTCGACGGCAACGTGCTCGTGCCGCTGCTGTTTTCAGAGGTGGTGAACCTGCATCCGGTGGTTATTATCGTGAGTGTGCTGTTCTTTGGTGCCATGTGGGGGCTTTGGGGCGTCTTCTTTGCGATACCCCTGGCCACGCTGCTGAAGGCAATCATATCTGCCTGGCCCACAGCGCCGCTCGCCTACGATGGTAATATCACGACCGAAATTTGAAAGCTGCCTCAGGCGTTTTCAACGAGGGTCGAGCCTTTCACGGCCTCGAGCACTTCGGCAACGTGATCCTTGACCTTCACACCGCGCCACTCCCTGATCAGCTTTCCGGAAGGATCGAACAGGAATGTCGAACGTTCGACCCCCATATGTTCCTTGCCATAGAGCTTCTTCAGTTTGATGACGCCGAAGTGCCGGCACAGTGACTCGTCGGGATCGCTGATGAGATCGAACGGCAGCTCGAGTTTGGTCTTGAAGTTGTTGTGCGAGCGCAGGCCGTCGCGTGACACGCCGTATATCTGCGTGCGTGTCGACTTGAATTCTTCGTAATGTTTGGCAAAGTCCTGGGCTTCAGTGGTGCAGCCGGGCGTATTGTCCTTTGGGTAGAAGAACAGTACCAGTGGATGACCTTTGAGCGATAACAGGTCCAGCTGGTCGGCACCAGGCTTGGTGCGTGGTGTCACGTCCACACTGACTGGGGGGAGGGTGTCGCCAATTTTCATAACTTGCTTCCTTCTCCGGAGCTTGATTTTACAGGCGCGGCGCATTCCTGCTACGCCCGAGTCTCAGCTTGTTTCCTGCTGAGCTCGGCAGTAACATACGCTACTTCTTTGAATCGGTCTCAACATCCAGGCTGATTGTCTTCAAATTCTTGGGAGTCCGTTCATGATCACTGGGAGCATCGTTGCCCTGGTCACTCCAATGCTGTCTGCTGGCGAACTCGATTGGGACGCGCTTGCACGACTCATCGAACACCATATCGTCAATGGCACAAACGCCATAGTGGCTGTAGGCACCACAGGAGAGTCGGCAACACTCGACTTCGCCGAGCACGCCACCGTCTTGCGCTTCGTCGTTGAAAAGGTAAATGGTCGAATCAGCGTTATCGCCGGTACCGGTGCCAACTCTACCAAAGAGGCTATCCATCTCACTCGGCAGGCGCATAGCGCCGGCGCTGACGCCTGTTTGCTGGTGGCGCCGTATTACAACAAGCCTAGCCAGAATGGCATCCTCGCGCATTACACAGCTATTGCCGATGCTGTTCAGATTCCTCAGATCCTGTACAACGTGCCCGGCCGGACCGTTTGCGACATTCATAACGACACTGCACTCCAGCTCGCGGAGCACGAAAACATTGTCGGGATCAAGGACGCAACGGGAGACCTCAAGCGAGGGCGCGAACTGATTGCTGGTGCGCCAGACAATTTCGCTGTGTACTCGGGTGATGACGGCACTGCCGTGGAGCTTATCCTCAGTGGTGCGGCGGGTAACATCAGCGTCACAGCAAACGTCTGCCCGAAGATGATGTCACGTCTGTGCAGGTTGGCGCTCGAAGGTGAGTCCGACGCAGCGCGTACTCTTCAGGACCAGCTCCAGCCGCTGCATCGTGCGATGTTCCTCGAAGCCAACCCCATTCCGGTTAAATGGGCGCTCACCGAAATGGGTATCATGGAAGGGGGGATTCGTCTGCCTCTCACGCCCCTGCAACCGCAATATCATCAGCAGGTGCGGGACGCGCTTCGCATTTTCGATCTCGTACCTTGAGTACTACCATGTCTGTTTTCTCCCGTACTGCAAGATGCGCTCTGTCGGGCACCCACTTGCTACGCAATATTATGCTGGGCACCGTATTATTTGGCGCCTCAGCCTGCTCGTGGGTTGAAGACCGCAGCGACCGCTATATGACCGTCAAGCCGGCCGAGCCGCTGGTCATCCCGGAGCCATTCGAAGGCAAAGTTGCGCTAGACGACCGCTACCCGATCCCTGAAGCTGAAAAAGCCTTCATCGCCAAGGGCAGCTTCAAAGTCCCGGCAGCACCGCAACCGCAGAGTGAAATCAGTGAATCGCTTTTCAGTGTGCGCAAGTCGGACGATGCCGTCTGGTTGTCTACCTCAGAGCCGCCTGGTCGTATCTGGCCGGCAATGAAACAATACTGGGAATCGCATGGTGCTGATGTCAGCGAAGACAGGATCGAGGAGGGCGTCATGGTCGTCGAATTTCCTGCGACCTCTGCCAAGGCATCGTCCTGGACTCGCCGTCACAAGCTAAGCATGCCTGCATCTGATCCAACAGGTTCTGTGGCCATGGAAGTTGAAGTCACCCAGGGCCTGAAGAAGAAAAGTTCCGAAATTCGAGTACAGTCACTGGACTACAGACTTAGCCGCAGTTCGGCTGCCGATGGCGCTGGCGAAGAGACGCTGGAGCCGGGCCGGAGCCCTGAACTCATGCTGAAATCTTTAGCTTATGGATTGAGTCAGAGTGTTTCCGATTACAACACCTACTCGTTAGTCGCCCAGCGCATCGATAGCGAGCAGCGCGTCAAGCTGCTTACTGAAGGGCTGACCGTTCCCTACATTCAGGTCAAGCTTGGCGAGGGGCGGGCATGGTTCGAGCTTGAACAAGCCGTCCAGAAGACTCGCTTCGATCTTATCGACCAGAATCGGGCAAATGGCCGTCTATACATACAGTATGACGAGTCCCGCAGCAACGAAGAGCCAGGCTTCATGGCCTCTTGGTTCAGCGATGACGAAGACAGCGATACCGATCGTCTTTCGGACGAATACAACTTTCAGATCGAGCTGAGGCGTGTATCGGACGAGCTGCGAGTTTACGTGCTGCCGCGAACTGCAGGCGTGCCTTTCGATATTTCCACCCTGAGCGGCAACGAGCAGCATCGGGCGGATTCCTTAACGATCCTGAATGAAGTGATGGAGAAGCTAGGCTGATGGAATTGAAAAAAACCGAGAAGCTGTATTCGGGCAAGGCGAAAGACATTTATGCAACGGCTGACACCGACCTGGTCATCATGCATTTTCGCGACGATACTTCGGCCTTTGATGGTATTCGCAAGGAGCAGCTCGCAGACAAGGGCGTGATCAATAACAGTATCAATGCCTTCGTCATGAGCTACCTGGCTGATAAGGGCATACCCGTTCATTTCCAGAAAAAGCTATCGGCCACTGATTCACTTGTCCGCCGCCTGACCATGATTCCGGTGGAATCGGTAGTTCGCAATTTTGCCGCAGGCAGTCTGGTCAAGCGTCTGGGTCTCACGGAAGGCCTGCCGCTGAAGCCGAGCACCTATGAACTGTTCGTCAAGAATGACGCCTTGCACGACCCTATGGTGAATGATTCTCTGGTCGTAACGCTGAACATGGCGAGTCAGGCCCAGCTTGACGAAATGAAGCGGCTTTCGCTCGAGGTGAACAAGCACCTGGTCGAGCTATTCGCGAAAGCGAATATGACGCTGGTCGATTTCAAACTCGAGTTTGGCGTCGCCGGAGATGGAACAATTTGCCTGGGCGATGAGTTTAGTCCGGATGGTTGCCGAATCTGGGACAGCGTGAGCGGTGAGAAAATGGATAAGGACCGTTTTCGTCAAAACCTTGGCCAGGTTGTCGACTATTATAAGGAAGTTGCCGGTCGTCTTGGCGTAGACCTGAGCCAGGACCAGAAGACGGGAAAGTAGAGCGCTGTTATTCAGTGCTCGTGCTTCCAATTCAAAATAATGAACAAGGTGCACCCATGTCCAGAACACTAATGCTTGAACGCGTCTCTACGAGCCAATCCAAGGCGTCCGAATCAGTCTCTCGTTTCTCGAAGGTCCGATACGGCTTGCCATTGCTCGCCGCGGCGGTCCTGGCCTCTCCTGCACAGGCCGATCTGCTGGGCTTATCGCTCGGTGCCAGTACCTGGTATACCGGGATCACTGGAGATATCAGCTCAGGTGGCGGCGATTTTCAGCTCGAGGACGAGTTGGGTTTTGACGATGGTTTCAACTTCTCGGCTTTTGCCATGTTCGAGAACCCGATTCCCTTGATTCCCAACGTCAGGGTGCAGTACTCGGCGGTAGATCAGGATGGCACGGGTACCGTTACAGCGAAATTCTTTGACGGTGTCGCTATCAATGGACGCACCAGTAATAGCTTGCAGCTGAACCAGGCCGATGCGATCGTGTTTTGGGAGCTGCTTGATACCGTCGTGCACATCGATTTCGGCCTTCAGGCGAAATTTGTCGATGGTAAGATCACGATCCGCGAGAAGGATGGTACTGCCAATCGTGTCGAAGAAGAGTTCAAGGCCGTGATTCCGATGCTTTATGGTGGCGCGGGTCTGAATCTGCCGCTGACCGGGCTCTCTGCCTATGCCTCTGTGGCCGGTATCGGATATTCGGGTAACAGCATCGTCGACGCCAATCTGGCACTGAATTATGAGCTGAATATGGTTGATGTGACAGTGGGTTGGCGCGAGCTGCAGATCAAGCTTGACGATGTTGATAATGTAGATGCCGACATGACGCTCGGTGGTCCGTTCCTGGGCGTTGGTCTCAGCTTCTGATTGTGAATTTCTTGGCTGAGGAGCAGGGAAGATGAAAGTACTGATTACGGGTACGGCCGGATTTATTGGGTCACATGTTGCCCTGAGATTGATGGCGCGAGGCGACGAAGTCATCGGCATCGATAATCTGAATGATTATTATGAGGTCTCGCTCAAGGAAGCGCGGCTGGCCAGGCTTACGTCTAACAAGGCCTTCACGGATCTGCGCATCGACATTGCTGATGCCGAGGCCGTAAACGCAGCCTTCCAGAAGTACCGACCTGATCGGGTGATTCATCTGGCTGCACAGGCCGGAGTTCGCTACTCCATTACGAATCCGCATGCTTATGTGACCGCCAATCTGGTTGGCCACATGAATATACTCGAAGCATGCAGGCATCACGACGTTCAGCATCTCACCTATGCTTCGAGCAGTTCGGTGTACGGTGCCAACGAAACCATGCCGTTCTCGATTCACGATAACGTGGACCATCCTTTGTCGCTGTATGCCGCGACAAAGAAGTCGAACGAATTGATGTCGCACACCTATAGCTCGCTATTCGGATTGCCAACAACCGGCTTGCGCTTCTTTACGGTCTATGGTCCCTGGGGCCGGCCTGATATGGCACTGTTCATTTTTACCAAGCGCATTCTGGCCGGTGAGCCGATCGACGTGTTCAACTATGGCAAGCACAAGCGCGATTTCACCTATATCGATGACATCGTCGAAGGCGTGATTCGAACCTCTGACCATATCGCTACGCCTAACGAGAACTGGAGTGGGGCTGATCCGGATCCTGGCACGAGCAGAGTGCCTTACCGTGTCTACAATATCGGTAGCAACAACCCCGTCGAGCTGTCGCGATATATTGAAATTCTCGAGTCATGCTTGGGCAAAAAAGCGGAGCGAAACCTGCTGCCACTGCAACCGGGCGATGTGCCGGCGACCTTTGCCGATGTCCAGGCACTCATCGACGATGTTGGCTACAAACCTGCAACGCCGGTTGAAGAAGGTATCTCCCGTTTCGTTGACTGGTACAGAGACTACTACAAGGTTTGACATGAGATGAGCAATACAGCATCCACCACCGAGAAGACGCTGAATATCGCCGTGCTGACGGTTTCAGATACCCGCGACGCGAGTAACGATACTTCCGGCGATGCACTGGTGACAATGCTACTTGAAGATGGTCACTCGCTTGAAGACCGTGCAATCGTCAAAGATGATGTCTACATGATGCGTGCGGTGGTTTCGAATTGGATCGCGGACCCTGACGTTCAGGTCGTTATCGTGACTGGGGGCACAGGGTTTCATTCACGGGACAGCACCCCAGAAGCCTTGCAACCCCTGTTCGACAAGAGCATCGACGGCTTTGGCGAGTTATTCCGCCAGCTTTCATATGAGGAAATTGGCACTTCGACCATCCAGTCACGCTGTGTGGCGGGCCTTGCCAATCGCACGCTGATCTTCTGCCTGCCTGGGTCAACCGGCGCCTGTAAAACGGCCTGGAACCGAATTCTCAGCGAACAGCTCAATAGCAGTCATAAACCGTGCAATTTTGTGGGTATGCTCACGGCCTGAAGAGAGCAGGCACGCCCGTTTGTGCAATTAACTGCTCAGACGGGCTAAATATTCTCATATTTCGGCGATTGGCGGCTTGAACGGCAGGTCCGAATTTGCTTAAATACACGCCCTCAGTAGGACCGTAGCTCAGTTGGTTAGAGCGCCACGTTGACATCGTGGAGGTCACCAGTTCGAATCTGGTCGGTCCTACCAATTTCTTAGTTCAAGCCTACCCAGTTCATTAGTCCCGGCCGTTTCAGGCCTTCATGCATAGTCATAATCGCCGCCGCTTTCCAGCGCAGCCTTGTAAGCAGGTCGTGCGTGAATCATGTCGACAAATTGCCTGATGTTTGGATACTTGCCGTCGATTAGTCCTCGGGCCGCTGCGGCTTCCAGCGGAAAGCTCATCTGTATGTCGGCTGCTGTCAGGTGATCACCGGCAAACCAGGTTTTGCCAGCCAGATGTTCGTTCACGAAGCTGAAATGCTCCTTCAGTCGGGGCTGAGTGAAGCTCCTGTCGATCTGCTCGGCAATCTTATTGGCCACGGGTTTTACCAGGAATGGCATTTTCGTTGCCCGCAGCTTTGCAGTGATCAGTCCTACCAGCAGAGGCGGCATCAGCGAGCCTTCTGCGTAATGCAGCCAATAGCGGCAGTCCCAGTAAGCTTTATCAAGTTTGCCGCCCTTACGCTCCGGCAGTAGCGGCGCATCGCTCCTGTCCTTGCTGCCATAGGATTCCGCAAGGTATTCGACGATTGCACCTGACTCGGCGATGGTCTGGCCAGTGGCATCGTCTGTAATGACCGGTGACTTGCCCAGCGGATGAACTTGCTTCAGTGACTCTGGTGCGGCCATTGTCTTCGGGTCGCGCTCGTATCGCTTGACCTCGTACTCCAGGCCCAGTTCTTCCAGTAGCCAGAGTATGCGCTGCGAACGCGAGTTATTCAGATGATGAACGGTAATCATTTCTTAGTATCCTGTGTGTTTGAGCGAAAATCCGCTGCGACGAAGGGTAGTAATACGCCCCAGCCAGTTTTGAGGATTCTTACTATGTGCGGGAGTGGTTCTCATATCAGACCATTATCCAGGCTTGCGGCCACTATCAGCCCAAGTTCTCGCGCGTTTTCAATAAAATCCGAACTAAAGTCACCTCTACAAACCGTCGGCGGACGGATTTCCCGCCACCGCAGTCCCGTCGTGATGCTGGTTACGCCACGGCAGGTGCCCGTGCCGTCGTGTCCAGCGCGCACTAGCAGTGCGTAGGGCTTGCCTTGGGTGTGTTCAAGGCAGGGGTAATAGATTCGGTCGAAGAAGTCTTTCAGTGCGCCGCTCATATAACCGAGGTTTTCCGGGGTAAACAGAATGATGGCATCAGCAGCGCATACATGCTCGGCCGCCGTATCAAATGGTGAGCGGACATCAGTGCTTACGGCTTCAATAGTGTCGTCAACTGCACCCCGCAGCAGTGCCTGTTGCATCGCTTGCGTGTTCCTGGATGGGTGGTGCGACACGATCAGCAAGTGCTTCTGGTCTGTTGTCATGTGATCTCGCAATGTCAGACAGGCGCAACTAAGGTGGGCGCAGACAGAGTAGGCTGCTACTGTCGCCCGAAAGCTCGAGCAAGTTTCATCACCAGCTTCAAACCACCAGCGAACAGGAGGTTGATAATGGCCAATCTGGCCACCAGAATGCGCAAGCTCTCATCCAGAAGTCGGGACAAAGTACCCGAGCTCGAAGTGCTTAGACTGATGGCCGAGCACAATCCTCGTAGCTGTGAGCTACAGTTGCTCGACACGGTAAGTGTAAAGCAGCACGAGCTGCCTATCTACGCCATGAAGATCGGTCGCGCCGACAGTTCGAAACCGGCGCTGGCACTAGTCGGCGGTATTCACGGTATTGAGCGCATCGGTACCGAGATCATACTGGCATTCGTACGAACCTTGCTGGCGCGATTACGCTGGGACGACGCGCTGAGGGCAGAGTTGAACGAGGTGCAGCTGTGGGTGCTCCCAGCCATGAACCCCAGTGGTATGTGGCTCAACTCGAGAGCCAATGCTGCTGGTGTGGATCTCATGCGCAACGCGCCTGTCGAAGCCAGCATCACGGTGCCGCCCTTACTCGGTGGTCAGCGTTTAAGCCGCAAGCTACCCTGGTTTCGTGGCAATCCTGATCAGCTTGAACCCGAAGCGCAAGCGCTCTGCGATTTCGCCCGCGCTCATCTGTTCACCGCGCCGTTCAGCATGGTCCTCGACTGCCACTCCGGTTTTGGCTTCAAGGATCAACTCTGGTTTCCTTACGCCTGCAGCAAGGAGCCCATAGTGCATATTGCCGAGGTCTTTGCATTTCACAAGCTGCTTGCCGAAACCTACCCGCATAACATCTACACCTTCGAGCCCCAGGCGAACGTCTATAACACGCATGGCGACCTCTGGGACTATCTCTACCAATTGGCGCTTGCAGAAAAGCGCTGCTTCCTGCCGCTGACGATGGAGCTGGGTTCCTGGCAGTGGATTCGGAAAAACCCGCGTCAGCTTACCCAACTACTCGGCTTCTTCCATCCAATCATGCCGCATCGTCTCGAGCGTGTGCTGCGCCGTCATCTCACCTTCTTCGATTTCATGAAAGATGCAGTCCGCTCTCACGCCAATTGGCTGCCGGTCTCAAACGATCGCCTGGCTTTCGAAGCCGCAGCGCGTCAGCTCTGGTACACGCCGTCATGACTGTAGCAAGCGGTCGGGCCGCAGTCATGACAGGGCCACCGACCATCGTGCTCCTGCGCGGATGGATGCGGGATGGACGCCATTGGGAGGCCTTTCCTGCAGTACTGAGTCATAAGCTTCGGGAAGCCGCAGTCGCCAACCCATCGAGTTCAGGGGCTCCTGTAATAATTGCGCCGGATTTACCCGGAAATGGGCGCCGATGCGTGGAGCGGACCCCAGCCACGATTACCCAGATGATGCAGGCGATTCGAGAGGAGGTAGACGGTGGCCCGCTGCTGCTCATCGGCATATCCATGGGTGGCATGCTGGCGGCTGAGTGGGTCCACCGCCATCCTGACGAAATCGTTGGCCTCGTCTGCATCAATTCAAGCATGCGACCGCACGCCTATCCCTGGGAGCGCTTGCGGGTCAACAACTGGCTTCGGATACTCACCCGCCTGACCACGACGCTCGTGAGGCGTTCTGGCGAGACGGCAGCTATCCGCAGCTTGGAACGTTTCATCATGCAGCTGACATTGAGGCCGGAGTTCCACGCTGAGGCCCGACTCGAGCAGTGGGTGCGATGGACCGAGGCGCAGCCAGTGGCGCCAGCTAACGCACTTCGTCAGCTACGCGCAGCCGCTGCCTACAGAGACCCTCTGCGGGCGCCACTCCAGATACCCTGTCTTGTGTTGAGAAGCCTGGGCGATGCCCTCGTCCACCCTGTCTGCTCAGAGCGCCTGGCGACGGCATGGCGACAGAAGCTGCTCACACATCCCGAGGCCGGCCACGATCTTCCGGTAGAAGATCCTGAGTGGTTAGCTGAAGCGCTGGCTTCGTGGTATAACAGCCATTGGCCGCTCAAAAAAGCGGCAGAGCCCAGCCCGAAATAACCGCGACTTGGATATCATGGAGAGCCGCATGAAGTACCTGCGTAATTTCAATCAGAAGCTCCTGGATGTCAGGCATCAGAAGAAGTTGACCCAGGAGGACGTGGCCATGATGTGCGCGGTGTCCGAGAGTCAGGTCCGCAGCTGGGAAGCGCTGGAGGAGGGGCGTCGTCAATATCCGGACGTGGATCAGTTGATCGACTTCTGCGTAAAGGCCTCCGTGCCGCTGGAAGTGCTCCTCGATCTCGATACCACTGGCAGCATGGAGCGTCAGCTGGTCCTGCCCGGGCTGGATAGCGACGAAGATGATGATCCGGCTACCCGGATGCTGGGTGCGCTCGCAGAACTCGGTGAGGAGCTTGAAAACAGACTGCCAGACGAAGATGAACGTGAGCTATTGAAACGCTACCGACAGTGCGATGATGAAAAGCGCACCTTCATCATGCAGATGCTGCCCAGGGCGAACAGGTCAGCAAATAAAGGCGCCGCTACTCAGGCCAAAGTTGACTCGGCCGCAGGCAGCAAAGGCAAATCGTCGCCCCAATAAAAAATAGCCGCGCAGCAGGCTTGCCGGGCGGCTATTTACGTCAGGCTTCTTCAGTCCTGTCTGGCCCGACCGGGGTCAGGCTCTGGTCAGACTAGTTCTTGCCTTTTTTGTAGTAATTCTCATATACATGATTGGTCGCTTCGACGAAGCCTTCGATGGAACCACAGTCGAACCGACGACCTTTGAACTTGTACGCCAGCACGCAGCCATCTTTCGCCTGCTGCATCAGCGCGTCGGTAATCTGGACCTCACCGTTCTTGCCGGGCTTGGTGTTGCGAATGATGTTGAAGATATCCGGCGTGAGAATGTAGCGGCCAATGATGGCGTAGCGACTTGGCGCATCTTCCTTCTTCGGCTTTTCCACCATGTCGGTGACCCTGAACAGGCCGTCCTTCATCGGTTCACCAGCGATCACACCATATTTGTGAACCTCATCTTCAGGCACTTCCTGGATGGCAACGATACTGCAGCGGAACTGGTTGTACAGTTTGGTCATCTGCGCAAGCACGGACGGACCACCATCATCAACCAGACAGAGGTCATCCGCCAGTACGACTGCGAAGGGGTTATCGCCAATCAGCGTCTGTCCCGAGAGAATCGCATGACCAAGGCCAAGCATCTCGTTCTGACGGGTGAAAGTGAACTTGTTGTTGTTGATCAGGCTGCGAATGGTAGTCAGCAACTCTTCCTTGCCTGAGCCTTTGATCTGATGCTCGAGTTCGTAGGAGTAATCGAAATGATCTGCAATGGAACGCTTACCACGCCCGGTCACGAAGCCAAAATTGTCGATACCGGCTTCGACCGCTTCTTCGACGCCATACTGGACCAGGGGCTTATTGACGATGGGCAGCATTTCCTTGGGCATTGCCTTGGTAGCTGGCAGAAAGCGTGTACCGTAGCCGGCTACCGGGAAGAGACATTTCTTGATCATAATCACTCCTTGTTGATGGATTCAGTGTATATCAGTTGGGAAGCCTGAAAAATAAGCATACGTGCTGAACGAGGCTATTTCTCAGGCGGGGGCATCATTCACGTCGTTCGATGATTTATGGCATCAGGATGTGATCAGATGTGGCCGGAGTACGCCAAGCTTGAAAATGGCGGCCACTGAAAGTGCATCGCTGATGCTGCCATCCATGGCCATGTTCCAGGCTTCACGAAAGGGCACGCGTCTCACGGTAAGCTGTTCAGTGGGATCAGGGGTGGGCGCAGCATGTTTGAGGCCCTCTGCCAGAAAAACGACGCCGAGCTCATCTGTCACACAGTTACTGGTATGAAGACGAACGAGCTCGGTGTATCGAGTGGCGGAAAGGCCAGTTTCTTCGGTCAGCTCGCGCGCGGCACCATCGAGCAACATCTGTTCGAAGGTCTCGCCTGTCTGAGTCTGCTCTGTCAACTTGACGCCACCCATCGGCACTTCCCACGACCAGGCGCCGAGCGGATATCGTAGCTGCCCCACAAGCCAGGTGTGGGCCTCGTCATCGATAGGGATGATGCCTACAGCGGTATTGTGCATATGGATAAGGCCGTAGATGGTATCCACACCTGTCGGTGCGGTGACCTCATGATGCTCGACGCGAATCCATGGGTTGTCGTAGACCACCGCCTGACTACGGCGAATCCATCTGGCTGCTTGAGTGTTCTTCTCTACCGACTCGCGTACCAAGGCTTTCCCTGACTTACTTTCCATTGACGAACCAGTATTTTTCCCAGCGATCGAAAACCTTCACAGGATATTTGATCCTGCCGTAGCTGCCATTATACCTTGCCAGCGCTTCGGTGAGGTTGCCTTTCGAACGCTTGATATAGTGTCTGAGAATGGTGCAGCCATAGCGAAGATTGGTGGCCATATCCATGAGATTGTCATCCGGCCGTCCGATCTCGTTTTTCCAGAAGGGCATGACCTGCATAGCGCCTTGGGCGCCGACACTCGAAATTGCAAAGCGATCGAACAGACTTTCGACATGTATCACGGCCAGCACCAGTTCCGGACTGAGGTTGGCCTTGGTCGCTTCCAGATGAACCAGCTTGAGAAACATGAGTCGCTCATCATGGTCCTTGACGTATCGCGAGAGGCGTGAAGACATATCGACCAGCCAGACCTCGGCATCGAAGCGATCCGGAAAGCTGGCTGCGTCGTTGACCGTCTGCCGCAGAGCAGCGGCAAGCTCCGGATCAGGCTCCTGCGCCGAAGCCTGTGCGTCTACACTGACGAGGGCAAATGCCAATAGCACCACCGCACAGGCATGCGCCCACGCATGACTACTTCGACTGCCCTTCGGCCGCCGCGTCATCCACGATAAGACGCTCGCCAGTTGTTGGATGGGCGAGGGCTGATTCAAGAAAGCTGAGAGCATTATCGACCGCGATACTCCGGTTTTCAGTGTCGTTGCGCTGTCTATATTCTATCTCATTTTCAGCCAGACCCCTGTCTCCGATTGTAACGCGGTGCGGAATGCCCAGCAGTTCGGCATCAGCAAACTTGACGCCAGGGCGTTCGTTGCGATCGTCCAGCAAAACGTCGTAACCACGGTTACGCAGCTGACTGTATATCGTGTCGCTCAGTTCACGAACGGGCTCTGATTTCTGATAATTCAGCGGAATCAGCACGATAGTGAAGGGCGCCAGCGCTTCGGGCCAGATGATTCCGGCGTCATCGTGGTTCTGCTCAATGGCGGCTGCCACAATCCGGCTTACCCCGATGCCATAGCAGCCCATCGTCATCACGACCTTCTTGCCGTTTTCATTCAGTACGGTGGCATTCATCGCCTGTGAATATTTGTCACCCAGCTTGAAGATATGCCCGACTTCGATACCTCGCTTGATGTCGAGCGTGCCCTTGCCGTCGGGGCTTGGATCCCCGCTCACGACATTGCGGAGGTCAGCGACAATGAAATCATCACCTATGTCGCGCTTCCAATTGAGGTTGGTGCAGTGACGGCCTTCCTCGTTCGCCCCGGCAGTGAACAAGGGAATCACTGCCGCAGAGCGGTCGACGATAAGCGGGATGCCTTTTGCCTTGAGTGCCTGCGGTCCAATCGACCCCGGCTTGCAACCGATGGCTTCCTCGATAACCGCTTCATCAGCCATGGTCAGCGGCGTATGCACTTCCTCGAGCTTCTCCGCCTTTACCGTATTCAGGCTGTGATCACCGCGAAGGCACAAGGCCACGAGACCACCCTCGGCGCCGTTGACCAGCAGGGTTTTTACGGTAGCCGAGGGGCTGATATTCAGGAATCCGGAGACTTCGTCTATGCTTGTCATGCCGGGCGTAGAGACTGATTCAGCCGCAGGCATGCCGCTGCTGTCGATATGGGCAGTAAAGGCATCCGTACACAATTCGCCATCGGGACCTACCGCAAGCGCTTCAGCCTTTTCGATGTTCGCGGCATAATCGGAGCCGCTACTGAATACGATGTCGTCTTCACCACTGTCGGCAAGCACATGAAACTCGTGTGAAGCAGAGCCACCGATACTGCCACTGTCAGCCTGAACTGCGCGATAGCGCAGGCTCAATCTGTCGAAGATGGCTGAATAGGCCTGGTACATGATTTCATAGGTCGAATCCAGGCTGTCCTGGTCGACATGAAAGCTGTAGGCGTCCTTCATCAGGAACTCGCGCGCGCGCATTACACCGAATCTGGGGCGCCGTTCGTCACGGAACTTGGTCTGGATCTGGAAGAAATTCGCCGGGAGCTGCTTGTATGAATGCAGCTCGTTGCGCATGTGATCGGTAATGACCTCTTCGTGCGTCGGGCCGACACAGAACTCCCGCTGATGGCGGTCCTTCAGGCGCAGCAACTCGTCGCCAAAATTGGACCAGCGTCCGGATTCCTCCCAAAGTTCCGCCGGCTGTATACCCGGCATCAGCACTTCCTGGGCACCGGCCTTTTCCATTTCGTCACGAACGATGGCTTCAACTTTGCGCAGGACCCGCAAGCCCATGGGCAACCACGTGTACAGGCCAGAGGCGACCTTGCGGATCATACCGGCCTTGAGCATCAGCTGATGGCTGATGACCTCTGCGTCGGCGGGTGTCTCTTTCTGGGTGGCGATAAGATATTGGCTGGCCTTCATGATAATGTCGTCTGCTGCATGCGGATTGGGTCGTCCATCAAAAGGAATGGTCACTGGAACAGCATTCTAGTGTTCCGACTGCCTGCTTCGCAAACTTCCTCGCCACGGCGCTTCAGCCGAGGACGGCTTTCAGCGCCTCGTCCAGGGTCGGATAGTCATATTTGAAGCCCAGTGCTTCAACGGCTTTCGGGATGGCCTGCTGACCGGTCAATAGCAGCCGCGACATTTCACCGAAACCGAGTTTGAGCGCAAAGGCGGGCAAGGGTAGTACCGCGGGCCGATGCAGCGTACTTGCCAGAGCCTTGGTGAAGTCGGCATTGCGACGGGTATCTGGCGCACAGGCGAGAACCGGACCGGAGAAGTGCTCGTCGTCGAGGGCCGTCAGAATGAGCCTGCAGAGGTCGCTGACATGGATCCAGGGCATCCAGTGCTGGCCGTCGCTGATCGGGCCGCCCAGACCAAATCGGAATGGTGGAACCAGTCGCTTCAGGAAGCCTGCAAGATCGCCCTCAGTATCGCGCCCGAGTACCGGTGCAATGCGAGGAATGAATACTCTGAGACCAAGTTTTTCCGCTTGCAGTGCGGCCAGTTCCCAGTCACGGCAGAGTTCATGCTGAAACTCCTGATGCGGAGCTGTCTCGTCGGTCACCGGCTTATCGCCCTGAGCACCGTAGAAGCCCACTGCCGAGGCTGATACCAGCACGCGAGGCCGTTTGTCCAGCGTAGTGAGCCAGCCCACCAGTTTTTCGGTCGTATGAATCCGACTGTCGCGGAGCACCTGCTTGCGCGAGTCGCTCCAGCGCTTGTCGGCAATTCCTGCGCCCGCCAGATTAATGACTGCATCGGGCGTAGCCAACCCCGCAAGCTGGTCGAACCGGTCGACACACAGGATGCCATGACGCTGGTTGGCGGCGAATGATTTGGGATCGCCACTCACCTGCGGTGCGAGCGATGCGTCGAGATCGGAGTACTGCTGTCTGAATTGTTTGACGGCATCATCGGGTTCGCGCGTGAGCACACTGATCAGAAGCCTGCCTTCGACAGCGGAAGCCCCTGATCCGGCTCGTCCACGCAGGAGGCGATCGATCAAATGATTGCCGACGAAGCCGGTCCCGCCGGTCAGCAATACGTGCGAGAGGTTTTCGTTCATGAGGCGGACTCCCGTATGCTTTCCTGAATGATGTCAGCGACGGCGTTGAAAAAGCTCGGATGACTACCTACCGGCGGTAGCAGAGTCAGGCTGACAGGCAGCTGCTTCTCCAGTTCACGAATCATGGCCGGAACATCTTCGCGCAGATGACGACCGGCGGCGAAAAACAGGGGCAGGACCGCGATTGACTTCGCCCCGGCCTCGACGGCGCTGGCGACTGCCTGTTCCAGGGTCGGCTCGCTCAGCTCCATATAGGCGAGCGTGGTGGGATGCGCCGCAGGCATATCTTTCAGTACAGCTTCATGCAGCGCTTCGAACGGGGCCGCCCATTGCGGATCGCGACTGCCATGTGCCATCAGAATCGTATGATCAATTGTCATCTTAGTGTCCCGTCTGGTTAATACGCATACTTAAAACTCGCCCTCCGGGTGCGCCCCCTGGCCGCGTTGCAAGCCTTGGCAATGGCGTGACCCTTCTCGCTGACCCTTTGCTGCGGGCTGCGCCTTGCCATCCAGCCCTGGGACACGCATTTTAATTATGCGTAGCAACCAGACGGCACACTAGCCTCGTAGAAGATGATGCAAGGCACTGTAGCCCGACGCCCAGCGTCCTCCTGCCGGACCTGGTTATACGACTGAGGAAGAATATGTGGTCAGCCGATGAAATACTAAGATACTGGTTCCACGACAGGGAAACATCTGCGCGCGCGCTCCGGCGACGGTTCTCCGGCATGGTATTACTGGCCAGCGAGGGTACTTTCGACAATTGGGAGCGCAGTCCAGAAGGCGTCCTGGCGCTCATAATCCTGCTGCACTTCGTCCAGAACAGCATGTTCGCCAACACGGTGCTGGAGAACAACTATCTGCCGAAGGTCGAGGCCCTGTGTCTGCAGGCCGTGGCGAATGGAGATGATCTGGCGCTGGATGCTTATGAGCGTGCTCACATCTATGTCGCCATGATGGCGTGCCGGCCAGCACGTGTGCGCGAGCAGGGGCAGGCGCTATTCGAAGGCCTGAGAGACGAGCTGGAACCACAGCAATTGGCTGCCTTGCAGACTACGGCTGTCAAGGGCTCCCTGACCGTTTGAACCTGGGCGAGCATTCTCTTGCTCGACATGTGGATTAATCCACATCAGGAGGCTTGCAATGAGAATAACAGCTCCCTATACTGCGCCCTCACTGGTTCGCAGGCAGTTTTAGCTTAGCCGGATCAGCGTGTTACGGCATCGTCCATGGCCGTTACACGACCACCATTTGCGGGAATAGCTCAGTGGTAGAGCACAACCTTGCCAAGGTTGGGGTCGCGAGTTCGAATCTCGTTTCCCGCTCCAGATTTGCCAATACCCATTCATTTCACGCCAAGCGACCTTAGACTGCCGTTGCTGTAATAATGGCGCGTTTTGGTGCTGGATAACCCTCGATCGTCAATGTCGAATCATCGGGCGAAAGAAAATCTGTCAGCGACTGGAAGCGCATCCACGGGGTCGCACGCTGCTCTTCTACAGTTGTCACGCTCACATCACAAAGTTTTACATCTTTCAGGCCACAGCGCCGGAGCCATCGCATCAGCATCTCCGGTGATGGAATGAACCACACGTTGCGCATCTGCGCATAGCGGTCTTCCGGCATGAGCACCGTCTGTGCATCACCGTCAATCACGAGCGTCTCGAGGACCAGCTGACCACCCGGTCGGAGCGCGCTCTTGAGTTCAAGAATATGATTCAAGGGTTCTTTGCGGTGATAGAGCACACCCATCGACAGCACGGTATCGAAAAGCCGGCTACGCGACCCCGAAGTGGTTGGCAGGTCCTCAGAGCGCATCGGCAGATAGAATACTGGTTCATCGCGCATGAAATGCTTGAGCGCGGCGAACTGGTAAAGAAACTTGATGGAAGGGTCCACGCCAACGACCAGGCTGGCCCCGGCGCCACGTGCTCGCCAGCAGTGATAGCCACTGCCGCAGCCGACATCAAGTACAGCGCGACCTTTGAGCGGGTCCAGCCAGGGCTCGAGACGTTGCCATTTCCAGTCAGAGCGCCACTCGGTGTCGATGAACACGTCGAACAGGCTGAACGGGCCCTTTCGCCAGGGATGCAAGGCGTCCAGGGCTGCTGTCAGGGCTTCGTTGGTCTGGGCCGAAATGCCTCGTGGGCTGGTGATGGCCACGACGGGCTCATCAAGGCGGCTGTTGAACTTGCCTTCGATTTGTAGGGCCTGCAAGGCATCCATTGCGGCCTGCCACGCGACCTGATCGCCGTGGTCACGCTGCCCGATGAACGCTGCGCTTGCCTCTCGATAGCGCTCGGCAATGTCGGCGTCGCCACGTTTGGATAGCGCTTCGAACGCTGGCAGGAGTATCCAGTCGTAGAAGCTACCGTAGCTCGCCCATGTTGGCCTCACTTGATGGCCAGGAACGCGCTGAAATTGAGGCAACGGAAGCACTCTGTGACCTGACTGAAGCCAGCCTCTTTCAATCGAAGGATATGAGTCTGCGAGCTCTCAGGCAGAAGTACGGCTTCCAGTGCTGCTCGCTTGGCTGCAATCTCGAGTTCAGAATAGCCTCGGCTGCGTTTGAAGCGTTCGTGAATGTCGATCATCAGCCGGTCGACTTCGCCATCATCATAGCGGATCTTCTCGGCCAGAAAGAAGGCACCTCCGGCTTCCAGGGCATCAAACAGCTTTGCTAGAAGGGCAGGTCGCTTATCGGGGGCAACAAACTGCAGCGTGAAATTGGAGACAATGAACTGGCTGGGCTCGAAGACCTGTTCGCAGATATCTGCTTCCTGAAGCTCGATCAGTGCCGCTGCTTCCGGATCACGCAGGACGTTCTGCCTGCAGCGTGTCAGCATCGCCGCAGAATTATCGATGCCGATGATGCGGGCATTCGGCTGCGCGTCATCGAGAGGTCCCTTCAGGCCCTGGGCAATCGCCAAGGCTGATGCGCCAAGGGAGCAGCCCAGATCATAGCAGCGAGCACCAGGGCCAGCATAGCGGCCGGCCAGCACTGTGATGAGCTCGAGCATGAGCGAATAACCCGGCACCGAACGGTTGATCATGTCGTGGAAGACATGTGCAACCGTTTCATTAAAGCGGAAAGGCGCTACTGACGCTGCGGATGCAGCGTTATCTGATCTGGTGGAACCTGCGTCGATAGACCGGTAAATTTCGTCTCTCAAAAGACTCCGAAGCTTTTCACGAGGGCAATGGTAGCGATAACGATACCAGTAATCGCGAGCAGCATGCCAGAGCCGCCTGAGCTGCCTTGCGCACGCTCAGTTTCAGGCTGATCATGCAGTGCGCCACGAGCCACCGCAATCTTCTCACTGACCAGAGCCTCGATTTGCGCCTGAGCATCGTCGCTCAGGTCGGAACTGGCGCGTGAGTCGTCGGCAAGCTGCCGCTTCATGTCGGCAATAGCTGAGTCCAGACGGCTTTGCCAGGCCTGCAGGCGATCTTCTATGGCACTATCGACTGCGCCCACCGCGGAAGCTGTAGCGACATCGGACATTTCCTCACGCAGGCGAGCCACAGTCGCGTCGATATCGACGCTGCCGTCGGTTTTTTGTGTCAGGACACTCTCTTCGGCGATCACACGCATCTGCTGATCGAGGTCCCGGCGCCACTCGCTGAGGGTCTCGTCCATAGCGGTCTGCACGCGCTCTTCCACAGCTTGAATTTCCGAGTCGAACATTGGACGCAGGGTCTGCTCCACGTCGGCCACGATCCTGGCTGTCATGGTCTCATCTTCGGACGCCTTCACAGGCTCGGCAGCTACAGGCTTCACCGCCTGCATGGCCTTGTCGATATCTGTCTGGATCTGCGGTCGGATCCGGCTTTCAAACAGGTCGGTGAAGCGGGATCTCACTTGTTCACTAACCGACGCGCGAATATCGTCTGGGCTCATCGAAGGCGCTACCGCTGCCTCTGTAGAGGCGAGATCGACCACTTCGGATTCGATCGACTTCAGCCGGGATTCGATGCCAGCAAATGCCGGGGCGAGCAATTTCTGGTCGAGTGCCTGTTGTACCTGGGCCACGATCCTGTCCAGAGAGGCCTGGTCGAGCTCCGACTGAAATACCTTTGGCTGCGGAATAGGCTGCGCAGCAATCGGTTCAGGCGCAGCAGGCGCGACAGTTTGGGCCGACGAAGGCGCACTGCCGGCTTCGCGGAGCACTGCAGCCAGTGCATCAGCCTGTGGCGGCTTCGATAGCGTGCCGGAAGCGCCTATGGCTCGAGCCTGCGCATCATAGTCGTCCACGCCTTCCTTGCCGGTACACATGATGACGGGGATATGGGTCGTGGAGGCATTGCGCTTGATCTCCTGCGTGGCCTCGAAACCATCCATCTCGGGCATGAGATGGTCCATGAAGATGATGTCGGGCTTCTGCATGTCGATCATCGCGAGCGCATCTCTGGCAGATTCGGCCGTCTGCACCCTCAATTGGTGCTTTTCAAGTAAACGCTGCAGCGTAATCCGGGCAAGCTTGGAGTCATCGACAACAAGCGCGGTCTGAAGTGCCATGCAGATAGATCCTGTGAGATTGGGCGTAGGGCAGTGCGTATCCCTTAAATCTAGCACAATCTGTGGCAATTCAAGGAAAATTGACGCAAAGCGGCGCACGCTTTTGATATGAAACGGCTGAATCCCGCAGCTGATTCGACAGTTACAGGCGTCGGTTCGTATAACACCTCAAATCATTGGAGTAAGCAGCATGTTTTTACGTAAGGATCCAGCGTCCCTCAGGATAGTCGAACCTGAAAATGCCTTGAAAGGGCGCGATGAACCACAGCCACTCGAAGGATCTGCCGGTGTTCACGATGTGCTCGGTACGCCGTTGAAGGGGCCGTTCCCTGAGGGCCACGAGTCGATCATCCTTGGACTTGGCTGTTTCTGGGGTGCTGAACGGCTGTTCTGGCGCCTCGAAGGTGTGTATACCACCGCGGTCGGTTATGCCGGTGGCACTACGCCGAACCCGACTTACGATGAAGTCTGCAGCGGGCAGACGGGCCACACTGAGGTGGTGCTCGTTGTATTCGACCCGAAAATAGTGCCCCTCGAGCGCCTGCTCAAGGTGTTCTGGGAAGCACACGATCCGACACAGGGTTTCAGACAGGGTAACGATGTCGGTACCCAGTACCGTAGCGCCGTCTACACGACAACACCCACGCAGCATGAGATTGCTGCCCGTTCGGCAAAAATCTACGAAGAGGCGCTCGCGCAACAGCAGCGTGGTCAGTACCGAATTACCACGGAAATCCGCCAGAACGTTCAGTTCTATTACGCAGAAGGCTATCACCAGCAGTACCTCGACAAGCACCCAAATGGCTACTGCGGCCTGGCTGGCTGTAACGTCGAGTTTCCAATGAAGGCGACGGCGCAGTAGCATACGCGCCTCGAACGCTTCTGCTCATCACAGGAATACCCATGACCACTACTGAAAATTCAGCGAATGGTGGCGCCTCGTCACGTCGGGTGCGAACCCGAATCGCGCCATCGCCTACCGGTGACCCTCACGTCGGCACCGCCTACATCGCCCTGTTCAATCTCTGTTTTGCACGCCAGCACGGCGGTGACTTCATACTGCGAATCGAAGACACCGATCAGGCTCGCAGCACGCCAGAATCCGAAGCGCTCATACTTGAGTCGTTGCGCTGGCTGGGCCTGAGCTGGGCCGAAGGTCCGGATGTGGGCGGTCCGCATGCGCCGTATCGGCAGAGCGAGCGGGGCGACCGCTATCGCAAATACGCCGAACAGCTGATTGAAAGCGGACACGCCTTCTACTGCTTCCGCACGTCAGAAGAACTCGACCAGATCCGGGAAGAGCGCAAGGCAGCAGGGCTCAACCCCGGAATCAAAGGTGACCTCGAGTTGCCAAAGGACGAGGTCGAGCGTCGACTTGCGGCCGGCGATCCCTACGTCGTTCGCATGAAAGTGCCAGACGAAGGCGTCTGCGTGATCGACGACATGCTGCGTGGCACCATTGAAATCGAATGGTCACAGGTGGATTGTCAGATCCTGCTGAAATCGGATGGCATGCCGACCTATCACCTGGCCAACGTGGTCGATGATCATGAGATGGAAATCTCCCATGTGATACGAGGTGAGGAATGGATCAGTTCTGCGCCCAAGCACAAGCTGCTGTACGACTACTTTGGCTGGGAACTGCCGAGCTTCTGTCATATGCCGCTGCTCAGGAACGAGGACAAGACCAAGCTGAGCAAACGCAAGAATCCGGTGAGCATCCGTTACTTCGAGCGCCTTGGTATCCTGCCCGAGACCCTGCTGAATTTTCTGGGTCGCATGGGCTGGTCCATGCCTGACGAGCGGGAGCGCTTTGACCTGGCGACCATGATCGAGCATTTCGATATCAAGCGCGTATCGCTAGGTGGCCCGGTATTTTCGGTCGAGAAGCTACTTTGGCTCAATGGTGTGTGGATCCGTGAATCCCTGGACGATGCGAGCTTTGCCGAGCGGGTGGAGCAGTGGGGATACCCTATGCGACACCTGGAGCCTGTCGTCAATCACATCAGGACCCGCGTAAGCGCGTTTTCCGACATTGCGCCCATGACCACCTTCCTGTTCGCTGGCGAGCTGCCTCTGACGCCTGCTGACTTCGAGCACAGCAAGTTTTCGCCCGAAGATATGGTCTCGGCACTGCAATTAACGAGCTGGACACTTGACGCGCAGCAATTTTGGGATAAAGATGCGCTCTTTGCCGCGCTCAAGTCGCTGGCCGCTCATCTGGACGTCAAACTCGGCGTCTTCATGTTTCCGGTTTTCGTGAGTGTGGCTGGTACGAGTCAATCCTGGTCCATCGTCGATTCGATGGAGATGCTGGGCCCTGATATGACGCGTGCCAGACTGCGATCGGCTATCAAAATTCTTGGCGGTTTGTCAAAGAAAAAGCTGAAGCAGGCGGAAAAAGATTATGCCGAGTTTTTAGCGAAAAAAAGTGAATAAAAGCGCTTGACTCATAGGGGGCTTATCCATAACATACGCCCCCGTTGTGCTGGTCAACGGGGCCATAGCTCAGCTGGGAGAGCGCAACGCTGGCAGCGTTGAGGTCGACGGTTCGATCCCGTCTGGCTCCACCAATCCGGCGCAATGAAAGTGAGTTGTACAAGTAAGTTGTAGTAGTAATTGCAGTGATGGACGTATTGAGCGAAAGCTCATGAGTCAAAGTTTTAGTCCCCATCGTCTAGAGGCCTAGGACACCGCCCTTTCACGGCAGTAACAGGGGTTCGAATCCCCTTGGGGACGCCATCTTCGTGATGTGTCGCAGGCCCGATGTGAGATGGATCAGCAAGAACTGAAGTTCGAACTGCTCCAGGGTTCTGCAAATGAAAAAGGCCAGGATATTAGTCCTGGCTTTTTTTTCGTCTGTAGAAAAGTGCAGCGCTGGTGGGTGCCACACCTCGTCAGTCGGTCCGAGCGACGAGGTGAACTGCGCTGAGCTGCTTCAGCGCTCCGCTATGGCCCCTTTCCGGACCCCTTCGAAGGCCTTGACCCTGAATCGGTTCTGGGGGTTCTGCCGCTTGAGTCTCGCCGCAATATGCTCGGCAATGCACTCCACCGTCGTTTCCGTTTCCAGCATGTAGACGGAGTGTTCCCCTATAACGAGCCTGAAGCGTCCCTGAGAGCTCTCATACTCGAATACAATATGCTTGCGCCCGTTATGTACTTCTTCGCTCACAACGTCCTCTGAGTGCCCCAGATAGATATCCTTCCAGCGCTTGGCCCATTGATACTCCGTCAGCTGGCTTCTGCGGCCGTCGCTGTAGATCTCGATGCGCGACCGGTGGCCATGAGCAATGCGCTGACAGTCACCCTCATGTTTCTTCAGGCCGTGGGTATAGTGGTAATAGGGGCCCTGAATCACTTCTTCGCGCAGGTAAAGGCTTAGCTCCTTCACGTTCGGGGGGAGTGCGGCCTGCAGCTGCTGCTTCAGAAGGGGTACTACAGTGTCAATCTGTATATCTGCGAGCGGCAGGATCACGATGGCCTCTGCCGGGCAGGAGAGCCTGACGAGGCTGCCATCGGCGAGAGTGGCAGAAACGTCAGTACGTGCAGTCTCACCCTCGTCGTAGTGCTCTACGTCGAGGTATTGCAGTTGTTCGGGAATGACGAGCTTGTGGTCGATCGTGGATTCGATCGACTGTTTGAGGAGTTTCTTGACGTGTCCAAAGTCGAATACCATGCCCTGGGCATCGAGTTCGCCTGCGAGTTCAATGTCGACAATCCAGCTTTCCCCGACGATTCCCCTGCCGGGATGCAGGTAGGAAAAGTCGAGTACGGTGAGATCATCTACGAAAAGTCGGTTCATTACCTGTCCAGCTGCTGGTGTGCCGGACAGTATTAACCCATGAAGCCGACCAGATAGGCAATACCGAGAGAGAAGACGCTCAGGCTGACAGCAAGCGCCAGACCGTAAGTCTTTCGATTTTCACGTCTTTCCTTCTCGGCATACATCTCTATGGTCCTGCGGGCAATATCCTCCGCAGTCTCCCTGGATATGTCATGCGCCTGCTGTATGGCTTCGGCCTGAAGCTGTTGCCAGAAATCTGTATCGATGCTCTGTACCGAGGTCAGGTGATCCTTCAGCTCATCGAGCTGCACTGGCGTCATGCCCTGGCTAGAAGGCGCTGGACGCTCCTTCACTGCTCGTCGGATATCTTCCATCTCCTGGGTGACCGCAAGCGTTACGCTCTCGGTCAGCGTGTCTCGCAGGTTGTTCAGCTTGTTTTCGACGATGCGGTCGAGTTCGGTCGTCAGGGTGGACGCCTGCTTGTTCTGCTCGTCGATGACCCGCTTGATGTGATGATACTGCTCGTCGAACAGGTCGGTCAGCAGCTCGTGAATTCGCGTATTCATCGACACTTTCACTGCAGAGCGGGCAATGTGCTCGATGGCGTCGGCGTCCAGTGCGCTGGAGAAGACCTGATTGCCGGCTACCGGCGCGGGTGTCTTGGCCGACGATGACGAGTTGGCTGCTTCGAGGAACTGTGAATAGGCAGAAGCCTGCGCTGCAGTCAGCGAAGTTTCATTGTCATCGGCATGCACGAAATCGAGCGCCGTCGGATCAACCGGCTCCTTGTTCAGGTTGCCGGTTGCAATGTCATTGCTAAGCTCCTGTAGCAGGCGGTCGATATTCTCACTCTGCGGTGGCTTGGTCAGGATGGTGTAGATACCGAAGCGCTTGGCAGCTTCCTCGAATTCCCGCGACTTCTTCGACGTGCACATGACCACCGGAATGGATGCCGTATCAGGATTGGCCTTGATAGCCTTGGTTGCCTCGACGCCGCTCATGCCTGGCATGAGGTGATCGATGAAGATCACATCGGGTGCTTCGTTGGCTGCCAGATAGTCCAGGGCCTCTTCCGCCGAGCCGGCCATCGTTACGACCAGGTTCTTGTTCTCAAGCAACTTGCTCAGGGCAAACCGGGCGACCTTGGAATCATCGACCAGTAAAGCTTTTCTGATACTCATTTGAGTCCCCAGTTCGCGTCTGTCTTGTTTAAGTGCTGACATAGTTCCTACCATCCCTCCAGCTCCGGACAGGCCGTTGCTCTGTAACTTTGTTCTCGATAACAGGTGCCTGGCTCGCTCGTCCTCGCTGTAAAGACTTCGCCCTGCGCCGTTGTAAGTTTGGCCTGGCCGAACGGTTCGCCAAATTTGAAATTGCCAGTGATCTTGCTGCCGTTCGGGTTCATGAACTCACCGAGGCCGTGGAACTTGCCATCGAGGAATTGGCCGACGTAGCGCTTGCCATCAGCGAAGGTGAGGGCGCCCTTGCCCTGATACTCGCCATTGGCAAAAGTTCCCTCGTAGTGCGAGCCATCGCCATAGGTGATGGTGCCCTGGCCATGAAACTCATTGTTCACGAAGCTGCCTACGTATAGGTCGCCATCCGAGCTTGTGAATGTGCCTTCACCATTCAGCTTGCCGTTGCCCCAGAGGCCGGTGAAGATATCACCGTTGGCCAGCGTCAACGTACCCTGACCGTCGTACTGCCCACTGCGGAAGGTGCCGACATACTTGGTGCCATCAGGCAGGACCAGTGTGCCACTACCGTGGTACTCGCCATCCAGCCAATTGCCCTCGTACCGTGTGCCGTCCGCTTTTTTCAGACTGCCAAAGCCTTCGAACTGTCCGTCGTCGAAGTTGCCGGTATAGCGCGTGCCATCACTGGTCTGATACTTGCCTTCACCGCTGCGAACGTTGTTTCGCCAGACACCATCGACAAAATCGACGCCTTTGATCTCGTTCAACTTCGCATGGACAATGCGCTTTGCGCCGGGCTCAAGCCTGACCTGCGTTGACCAGGCTTCATAGCCGGGCTTGGTCACTGTTATTTCGTAGCTGCCGGGCTTGAGCCGCTCGGTAACCGCCGTCGCACCATAATCACGACCGTTGATTGATGCGCGGTCGCCGGTGACATTCGAGCGAATGACCAGGGTGCCGGTAGTTGGCGTTGGCGCAACGGGTTTGACGGGTACCGCGGGTGCTTCAACCACGGGCTCCGAGACTTGCGGTGCTTCAGCTGTCGCGTCGGCAGGGACCTGTGTCGATTCTGCCTGCTCAGCAGCATCGTTTGCCTGTTCGCTCGCACGCTTTGCGATATCTGACGCGGATTTTGTGGCATCCGTACCCGAGTCCACGGTGGCCATGGCGAGCGTACCGGCTATCTTGTCGGCCGCTTCGGAGGCATCGCCACTGCTCGGGCCACTCTCTGCCTCGAGCTGATCGACGAACAGTATGGCCTCATCGACATCTTCGTTAGCTGACAGGGCCTCGGTATTTTCATCATAGGGACTGAAGTCGCTGAGCGTTTCAGGCTCGCGATCGACTCGACCCTGCGCGTCGGCAGTGTCTTGCCAGAGACTGCCGATAGCTGCACTGGAAGAGCGCTCGGACGCGCCCCTGCTTGCGTCAGCCGGCATGGATTGATCTTTGCTCGAACCAGCAAGCTGAATCGAGGGTGGCAGCAGGTTGTCAAGACGACCATGTTCGTAAGCGGCGAAGGCCGCTGTGATGAACAGCATGAATACCAGCAGATTTACGAACAGTAGCGGTCTCAGGTCGACCATGAGTCCCTCAAGGGTACAGGTAACAGGCGTCAGTGTAGCCGTTATTGTAACAGATTGTTGTGAACTGAATCAGGAGTCAGCGCGCTGACTGTCTGATTTTTGTACTGTCTCCGGGTCATTCTGCACCAGGTCGGCAGCTTCGATATCAGCAGCCCTTACACCAGGCGCTCTCAGCGCCAGCCAGGCCTGCATGTGATATTTGGTCGCCTGTTCCAGCGGATTCCTGAATGGCGTAAGAATCAGGTCGAATATCGTAAACGCAAAGCCGATGGAGAACCAGGCGATAAATACGGTTTCCAGGGCGGCGGCCTGTGCCTGCGGGTTGGCCTGCACGAAAGATTGCAGCGAGGGCAGCAGGTTGTTGACCATTACCACCGGGTTGAAGCGGGCAAACACGAGCGGCAGCCAGAACGCTATCACGATCGGGAAGAAGCCAAAGCTCCATATCATGCGACGCGTAAGATAGAGCACCGAAGCTGTCACCAGCTTGCGCAGCATGCCGGGCTGCCGTTTAAGCTCCTCGATATAGCGAGTGCGCTCCCTGACATACTGGCGCGAAAGCAGTGCCGTGTCGAAGAATGCTGTGTGAGGTTCGGCTGGGCTCGCGACCTCGGCAGTGCCGGGGTCTGATTCAGGCGAAGGCAGCGGCCGGTCTGATAGAAGACTTTCGGTCGACGATCTTGTGGGCTCAGGCACAGGCAATGCTGTCGCCTCGTCGCTTGCTGAAGACGATTTCATCATGGCTGGTCAGATCGCAACATAAGTTCACCACAGGATTCACGACAGGCCGGCATACCCATGCCTATTGCGCCGATAGTTATCAGTCTAGTCACAACCATAGCACCCTGTGATAGGCTTGCCGCTGAACCTGTCATCATTTGGCACAAAAATTTATGAGAAAAAATGCTAATCAAGCCGCGGTGGATGACGCTGCAAGCCCCGCTACCGCCCATTTTCGCCTGATTTCGACCGAAAACATCGAATCGTTGAACGTCAACCTGCAAACCTGGTATCACGAAGCCAGCCGCTGCGTGCACTATCACCTTGCATCCGAGAGCGATGAGAATGTCTGCCTGATCGGCCTGCGCACGGTGCCCACCGATTCAACTGGCGTCGCTCATATCCTCGAGCACACCACCTTGTGCGGAAGCCAGCGCTATCCGGTTCGTGATCCTTTTTTCATGATGACCCGTCGCTCGCTGAACACCTTCATGAATGCCTTCACCAGTGCAGACTGGACGGCCTATCCATTCGCCAGTGAAAACCGCAAGGATTTCTTCAATCTGCTGGACGTCTACCTGGACGCGGTCTTCTTCCCCACACTCAACGAGCTGGATTTCGCGCAGGAGGGTCACCGTATCGAGGTGGCGGAGCCGTCCAATCCCGAGTCGCCGCTGGTCTACAAGGGTGTGGTGTACAACGAGATGAAGGGCGCGATGAGTTCGTCCATGTCCCAACTCTGGGCTGCGGTGACGCGTCACCTGTTCCCCAGTTCCACCTATCACCACAATAGTGGCGGCGACCCGGCTGAGATCACCGAGCTGAGCTACGAGCAGCTCAAGCAGTTCTATACCACACACTATCATCCTTCCAACGCCGTCATCATGACCTTTGGCAATCTGCCGGTGGAAGAAATCCAGCAGTCGCTGCATGACAATGCGCTGCGCCACTTCGCTGCTGTACCTGATGGTGTCGCAGCTACGGTGAGCGCATCGGACGGCCTGTCCAGGCTGATCTCCATTCCGGCCGAAAAACGCTACGCCGCGCCATTGACCGCTATCGAACATTATCCCTGCGAGGCTGATGAAGAAAACGGGCTGAAAAACAAGACTCATATCGTCATGGGCTGGCTGCTGGGCGACGGCAGTGATCTGGAGCAGAATCTCGAGGCGCATCTGTTGGCGAACGTGCTGCTGGAACACAGCGCGTCACCACTCATGCAGGCGATTGAAACCACTGATCTGGGTAATTCACCCAGCGGACTTTGTGGGCTCGAAGACAGCTTCCGCGAGATGGTATTCGTGTGTGGTCTGGAGGGCTCCGAAAGAAGCCACATCGAAGCCTTCGAACAGCTCGTACTTGGCGTACTGCAGGACATCGCCGAGAACGGCATCGATCAGGACAAGTTGCAGTCGGTACTGCATCAGCTCGAGCTGAGCCAGCGGGAGATTTCCGGCGACGGCTACCCCTACGGTCTTCAGCTGATTCTGGCAGGTCTGTCACCGGCTCTGGCTGGCATCAATCCCGGTTCACACCTGGATATCGATGAGGCTCTGGAGTCGCTGAGACAGAAAATCACCGATCCTGACTACATCTGCGGACTCGTGCGTCGCCTGCTGTTGGAAAACATGCATCGAGTGACCGTGGCGCTGGTGCCCGACGAACAGATGGCGGCAAGGCAGGCAGCCATAGAAGCTGGCAAGCTGGCTGAAATCAATTCACGCCTGAGCGCTGAACAGAGGCAACAGCTGATCGAGCGCGCTGAAGCGCTTACGGCAAGACAGGCCTCGGTTGACAAGCCAGATATTCTGCCGAAAGTTGGGTTGGCGGATGTGCCGCCGAACAAGCCAATGGTCAAGCCAGCTGAAGCGCTGGGCAAGTCCAGTGACAAGGGACAGTTACTCACGGCTTATGACCAGGGGACCAACGGTCTGGTCTATCTCCAGTATGTGTCCTCGATTCCACAGCTTGGCGATGAGGAGCTGAGGCTATTGCCCTTACTCTCGGCCATCATTCCAGAGCTTGGCGTAGGCAAGGCCAGCTATCTGCAGATGCAGGAGGCGCAGTCAGCCAGTACCGGTGGTATCGGTGCATTCACGCAGTATCGTGGTCCGCTGGATTCGTCGGCCTTCTGTGGCGGCGCCTTCGTGCTTGGCGGCAAGGCGCTCGAGCGCAATGGTGACAAACTGGCTGATCTGATGACGCGAACGATGGCGGAGTGCCGTTTCGACGAGCTCGACCGCATCCATGAGCTCTGCAGTCAGATTCTGACACGGCGAGTCGAGCGCGTGACGGGTTCAGGTCATAGCCTTGCCATGTCGCTGGCAGCGTCGGGTTTGAGCGCAAGTGCAGCGGTCAGCTACAAGATGGGTGGCATCGAATCTATTCCATGGCTGCGCGAAACCATCGCCGGCTTCAGCGATCGCGCCAAGCTCGAAGTGTTCGCAGGCAAGCTTGAACAGCTGCACCAGAAGTTGCTTGCAGAACCTGGTCAACTTGCAGCCATTGGCGAGTCTGCCTTTCTTCAGCGGAGCCAGTCGATCGTTGATCGCTTTGGCGCCGATCTGCAGCTTGGTATGACGGGACTGGACCTCCGCACCGTTAGCCTGGAGCAGCCAATACAGGTGCAGCAAGCATGGCAGATCAACTCGCAAGTCAATTTTGCCGCGATCGCAGTGCCTACCGTGCCCGCTGATCATCCAGACAATGCGCCGCTTACCGTCATCGGCAATCTGATGCGAAATGGCTTCCTTCACCGGGCCGTGCGCGAGCAGGGTGGTGCCTATGGCGGCGGTGCAGCACAGGATGCGAGCAGCTGTGCCTTCAAGTTCTACAGCTATCGCGATCCGCGGCTCAACGAGACGCTGCAGGACTTTGCCCGTTCAGTGGACTGGCTGCTGGAGACCAGGATCGAGGACGCAGCGCTCGAAGAGGCCATCCTCGGTGTGATTGGCGGACTGGACAAGCCTCGCTCGCCAGCCGGTGAGGGCAAGACCGCTTTCATCAATGCCTTGTTCGGTCGCGATGATGATTATCACGCCCGCTTCAGGTCGAGCGTTCTGAAAACCGGTTCTGCCGAGTTGAAGCAGGTTGCAGAGCGTTACCTGACGGCAGCGGCTGATGCCGCCAGGCACTCTGTAGGTCTGGTGGTGGGTGAGCGCGGCGCTTCTCAGCTGGATACCAAACGCTTCAAGTTGCGCAAGCTCTGACGTGAGTGCCGGGGCATCCACTCAGGATGCCCCATGGCGTCTATGGCGCCAATGTCGCTGGGGCGCTAACGAACCCGCCTTTCTATACCCGTCTCCATGAGGATGCGGGTCGCTATCTCTTCGACGGAATAATGTGTGGAATTGATGTGAGGAATGCGCTCGCGCTGATACATCAATTCGACTTCCTGTACTTCATACATGCACTGCTTGACCGACGCATAGCGCGAATTCGGCTTGCGCTCGTTCCTGATCATGACCAGACGATCGACATCGATGGTGAGTCCAAAGATCTTCTCGCGGTAAGGTTGCAGCACCTTCGGTAGCTTCTGGTCGAGGATGTCGTCGTCAGTAAGCGGGTAGTTTGCCGCCTTGAGGCCGCACTGCAGCGCGAGATAGATACAGGTTGGCGTCTTGCCGCTTCTCGATACACCGACGAGTATCAGATCAGCTTCTGAGTACTGCCTCGTTCGCGCGCCATCATCATTTTCGAGGGCAAAGTTCATGGCCTCGATGCGTTGATTATACCGTTCGCTACCAGTGATCGAGTGAGATTTGCCCACAGTGTACGAGGACTTGTGACCTAGCTCCATCTCCAGCGGTTCGAGGAAGGTGCCGAAGATATCGATCATGTATCCCTGGCTGGTGCGGATGACGCTGCGGATTTCGCTGTTGACGATAGTGTCGAAAATAATCGGGCTACCTTCATCGGTATCGGCGGTTCGATTGATGCGGGCAACCACGTTCTGGGCCTTCTCCACACTGTCGATATAGGGCAGGGTGATGCGCTGGAAATCGATTGTCTCGAATTGCGCCAGGAGCGCCTGACCAAGCGCCTGGGCGGTGATTCCGGTGCCATCGGAAATGAAAAAGGCGGTACGTTTCATCGATAGAGTACTCGTGGCGAATAGGCTATGATAGCCTACAGAATTCGCATTCAAAATTCTCGAAACATTCTGAGAAGAATCTCGCAATAGTAAGAGACCTAACACTGGAGCCTCATAGCCTGGGGCCCATGGTATGAGACAGGGAGATAGACTTTGGCAACAAACATCATCTGGTTCGACAAGCTGGGCATGCACGATGTCGACAGGGTCGGCGGAAAAAATGCTTCGCTGGGTGAAATGATCAGCAATCTCTCAGGCGCCGGAGTCACCGTGCCGAACGGCTTTGCGACTACTGCAGATGCCTATCGCGAGTTTCTTGAACAGGATGGTCTGGCACAGCGGATCAAGGAGAGGCTGGACCGACTGAATATCGACGATGTTGTCGCGCTTGCCGAATGCGGCAGGGAAATTCGCGGCTGGATAACCGATGCGAAGTTGCCTGCAGGTCTGGAAAAGGATCTTGCAGCTGCTTATGAGGAAATGCAGAAAGGCGCGACTGAAGCACCAGTCGCCATTCGCTCTTCGGCAACCGCTGAGGATCTGCCAGACGCGTCTTTTGCAGGTCAACAGGAAACCTTCCTCAATATCACTGGTCTGGACCATGTCCGGCATGCGGTAAAGGAAGTGTTTGCATCTTTGTTCAACGACCGAGCGATTTCCTATCGTGCGCATCAAGGTTATGCCCACGAGCACGTAGCCCTGTCAGCTGGCATTCAGCGCATGGTGCGCAGTGAATCCGCCAGTAGTGGCGTCATGTTCACGCTGGATACAGAGTCAGGTTTCGATCAGGTCGTGTTCATCACATCTTCCTATGGTCTGGGCGAAACCGTTGTGCAGGGCGCTGTGAACCCTGACGAGTTCTATGTCTACAAGAAGAACTTCGAAGAGGGTCGTCCAGCGATTCTCAAGCGCAATCTCGGTTCGAAGGCCATCAAGATGGTTTACGGCGAGCATGCCTCAGCCGGCCGCTCCGTGCGCACCATCGATGTTGATCCCGCAGACAGGGGTCGGTTCTCGCTCACTGATGATGAAGTCATCGAGCTCACCCGGATGGCCATTGAAATCGAGAAGCACTACAAGCGGCCGATGGATATCGAATGGGCGAAAGATGGGGACGACCAGAAGCTCTATATCGTCCAGGCACGGCCCGAGACGGTCAAGAGTCGTAACAGCTCCGCGATCATGGAGCGCTATCTGCTCCAGGAATCAGGCACAGTCATTTGTGAGGGCCGCAGTATCGGTCAGCGCATCGGCAAGGGTCCTGTTCGTCTGGTGCACTCCATCAACGAGATGGACAAGGTGAAAGATGGCGATGTGCTCGTCACCGATATGACCGATCCCGACTGGGAGCCGGTCATGAAGCGGGCTTCTGCCATCGTGACCAATCGCGGTGGACGAACCTGCCACGCTGCCATCATTGCGCGCGAGCTGGGCATTCCAGCCGTCGTAGGCTGCGGTGACGCGACCGAAATACTGAAGGAAGGCCAGAATGTCACAGTATCCTGCGCTGAGGGCGATACCGGCCTGATCTACGAAGGTCTGCTCGATTTCGAACTCCGCCAGAACAGCATCGAATCCATGCCGGCGCTGCCGTTCAAGATCATGATGAATGTTGGTAACCCGGATCGCGCATTCGACTTTCAGGGGCTGCCGAATGAGGGCGTCGGTCTGGCGCGTCTCGAGTTCATAATCAATCGCATGATCGGTGTGCACCCCAAGGCGCTGCTTAATTTCGAAACCCTGCCACGCGATGTGCGTCAGGTCGTCGAGAAGCGCATCAGCGGTTATGCAGGTCCGGTTGAATTCTTCATCGACAAGCTTGTTGAAGGGATCAGCACACTGGCGGCCTCGTTCAATCCGCAAAAAGTCATCGTTCGTCTCTCAGACTTCAAGTCCAACGAATATGCCAACCTCATCGGCGGCACGCTGTACGAGCCCGAGGAAGAGAATCCCATGCTCGGGTTCCGTGGCGCGTCCCGTTACATCTCCGAGACCTTCCGCGATTGTTTCGAGCTCGAATGCCGCGCGCTGAAATATGTGCGTGACACCATGGGCTTTACCAACGTCGAGATCATGGTGCCTTTCGTTCGGACAGTCGGTGAAGCGAAGCAGGTTGTGGAGCTGCTGGCTGAGAACGGGCTGACACGTGGTGAGAACGGCTTGCGCGTTATCATGATGTGCGAACTGCCCGCCAACGCGCTGCTTGCCGATCAGTTCCTCGAATATTTCGATGGTTTCTCAATTGGCTCGAACGATCTGACCCAGCTTACGCTCGGTCTGGACCGTGACTCTGGCGTGATTGCCCATCTTTTCGACGAGCGGAATGATGCGGTCAAGGCGCTGCTTTCGCAGGCTATCTCAGCCTGTAAGCGACAGAACAAGTACATCGGTATTTGTGGGCAGGGTCCCTCGGATCATCCGGATTTTGCCCGCTGGCTCATGGATCAGGGCATCGACAGCGTGTCGCTGAACCCCGACTCAGTCATGGATACCTGGTTCTTCCTTGCGGAAAAGCAGCTTTAACGGAGGATTGCACACGATGAATTTTTCTACACCAGATCTCTGTGACGATCACGGAATGGACGTGCAGGTACTGGAACCATTGTTCAGCAACTTTGGCGGCAGAGAAATTTTTGGCGGCGAAGTCGTGACCGTCAAATGCTTTGAGGACAACTCCATTGTGAAGGAGCAGGTCGACGAGCCAGGTAAGGGCAAGGTGATGGTCGTCGATGGCGGTGGCTCCATGCGCGCTTCTCTGCTTGGCGACATGCTGGCCGAAAAGGCTGCTCAGAACGGCTGGGAAGGCCTGATCATCTATGGTTGCGTACGTGACGTTGATGAGCTGGCAGATACCGATCTGGGTGTACAGGCACTGGCCTCGATTCCCAGAAAGACCGAGAAGCGCGGTCTTGGCGACCTGAATGTACCGATCAAGATTGCCGGCGTTGATATTCAGCCCGGCGATTTTATCTATGCAGACAACAATGGCATCATCGTCTCCAAGCAGTCACTGGTGCAACAATAAGCCATCCGTTAGCACCAGAATGAGAAAAGCCGCGAACTTCGCGGCTTTTTTATGTCTCTCAACTTGCCTCAGGACGCGACCTCGGTGATTTCAACACCAAGAATGTACTGATCCTCATGCTGGTGAGTTCGCAGTACGCTGATTCTTGTCTCGAAGGAAGGAAACGAGGGGTTATTCGACGGCATCGTACTGTAGAGTTCAGTGCCAGGCGCGATTTCCTCATTCACCAGTATTTCCATCCCAGTGCCGCTCAGATTGCGGCAGATGCCTTGTATTCGCTCAGCATTCTCACTGCCGTCCGCCGTTCGGCGTAGCTCGATTGGCGCATCGACTTTCATTCGAATAAAATTTCTTTTCTCGCTGTAATCTCTCATGACGCAGGGTCTCTGTGGTCGTTGTTTTTCCTGGAAGGCTACCAGCTGCTTCTCTTTTGCTGCCTGAACATTGGCAGTATCACCGCGATCAGAATCCCGAGTGCGACAAGACCGCCGCCGTGTAGCATCGCGTTGCTGTTCTTCTCTTCTTTGAGTCGATCATTCTCTGCCGTGAGCAGATCGACTTCATTCTTGAGCCGCTCGTTGGTTTCACGAAATTCGCGATTGGTGGCGTCGAGCGCGATGGCACCTTCAGAGATGCGCTTGAGCTCGCTCAGTTCGTGCTCAAGGGCGACGTTTTCCTTGCTGAGCTTGGCACGTTCGCCATCCATCGCTTCGGCGCGTTCACGAAGGGTGAGGTTCTCGCTGCGCATCTTCTCAAAATCAGCGCGCATCTGATTGGTTTCCTTGGTCAGCTTTTCGAGCCGATCACGGGCGATAGGCTGATCCGATAGAAAGCGTGTTGGTAAATAGCCTTCGATACCGCCCGGCTCTCTGACTTTGCTATAGCCGGTTTCCTTGTTGGAGGAGAGCACTTCGACTGGCGTGCCGCTCTTAAGGCCACGATGAACGATTCGGTAATTGAGTCCTTCACCGCTGTTGAGCGGAGCAAACAGCGTATCGTCGATATATTTCCGTTCGGCTAGCGCAGGGAATGATAGGATAAGACCTACGACGCAGATGAAATTGATGAGCGGGCGTGAAATATTGGTTCGAACTACCGGCCCGGAAGTCTCAGAAACTCGTTTCATGTTGTTTCAATTTATTTGATGAATTTGAGATTGAAGGCAGAGCCTGACAGGTTCTGATGCTGCCATGACGATCCGATCAGCGATCATTTGAAATATAGCATAGAACACAGAAAGCCTTTACAAAAGTCAGAGTTGGAGCAGAATTTTGCAGTTGAAACAACACACTTTCGATGGCCACTGTCATAGTACAGCCTCGGATGGTACGAATAGCCCTCGAGAGCTTGCCGCACTGGCTTTTGGTCGAGGTCTTACGACACTCTATATGACTGATCATGACACGCTCAATGGCTATCACGAGCTGCTGACAGCCGCTACATTAGCTAAGCCAAGCAGTGATGAGAGCCTTGACGGAGACATTGCCCTGAGCGTTGATGGCGCGGATCAGCGCCTCTGGGTTCGTTCACCTCAATCTGACCACAGCATGTCAATTGAACCTGGTGCCGAGCTCTCCTGCGAATGGGCAGGTAAGACTATCCACATCCTCGCCTATGGTCTCGATATACATCAGCCTGCTTTGCAAGGGCTGCTTGAGACGCAGATGAGTAGGCGGCGTCATCGCGCAGATACCATTGTCGCCAGGGTGTCAGAGGCTACCGGACGCCAGGACCTGCGCGAGCATCTTCCCGATACCGAGCTCCTCGCCAGACCACATTTCGCTCAGGCCCTGGTGGCCATGGGTGAAGTGCGGACGGAAAGGGAGGCGTTTAATCGCTATCTTGGACAAGGAAAGGCCGGCGATGTAGTCGTCGACTGGCCGGAGATGGCTGCACTGCTCGAGGAGTTGGCGGCTTGTGGCGTCGCGGTATCACTTGCTCACCCAGATGCCTACAACCTTTCAGCCACACGGCTGCGCTTATTGGTCGAAGAATATCAGGACATGAGTAGCGCCTGTGAGTTACGCGCACTTGAAGTTGCTACGCCTGATGTCAAACAGGGCAGGGCCGCATGGCTGGCTGATTTAGCTCGCAAACATGAGTTGTTTCAGACCGCGGGAAGTGACTATCACGGGAGACGGACACCATGGCGGCGTCTTGGTCTTTTTCCGGACATGCCCGGACTGAAGGAAGGGTCAGGGCCTGCAAACTGCCGGAAAGCAGTTCCCAGCTTGTTCGAGGCCCTTAATTGATTGCGAAGAATTACTCGCCGTTGAAAATCAGGTAAAGATCGACCAGGCGCTCTGGAATGCTGAAGTCGCCATCGGAGCCCCGCTCTAATAGTTCGGCCAGTGAAGTCGACGCCAGCTCGGTATCGTCTGAAAGATCTTCCACGTCGGCTACGGCCAATATGGGCGCAATCAGCGTGGCGACTTCTTCAGCCTGATCGGCAAACCAGCGATCCTCCAGCGTCAGGACGATTTCGGTGAAACCCAGGCACCAGTTCTCGAGGGCGGTCTGACTGTTCTCGCTAGCTGCATCCTTGTCAGTCTCAATTTCATCAGGCAACGCAGGGAGCTGTTCATTATCGAGCTGACGACGGATGTGCCTGACGAGCGCTGCAGTTTTATCAGACAGAAAGGCTGCATCCTCGGGCGAGCAGCTTACGCTATCCTCGCCCGCCTGTTTGTCGGGATCCGATTCGATTGATTCTGCACCGAGTATGAAAGCGGCAAGATCAAAGGCGTCATCATGAGCAGGCCCAACCGCCAGTGCACTGCAAAGGCCATGGAGTCCGACACAATCGATGGCATCAGGGAAACGATCGGAGAACAGCAGCGCTTCGAGGCGCTGCATATCATCGAGTGAATAGGGGTAGGCCTCTGGCAGGCCCCGGGCGTCAGCCATGGGCCGAGGCTCCATCACCGTTATCGTTCGTTGTGTTGCCATTGGCATCCGACTGATTTCCGGAAGCATCAGCAGCAGATGTCGAATTATTGGCATCCATCTGTTGACGACGCTTGCGCTCGCGTGGGTCGTTATGCGCTCTCACGACATTGCCGTTATTGTCCGTAGCACCTGCTGCGCTCTCGGCAACGTTCCCGTCTCGCTCCGCGGGCGCACGTCTGCCCTGAGAAGCCTGTTGGCCCCGTGAAGTGCGCGCAGGGCGTTGGGTTGACGCTGCATTTTGAGGCGCCTGTGGGCTCACGCGGTTTTCTACTCGGCGCGGCTCAGCAGTTTCGGGTGCCGCTATCTCAGTTGTCGGCTGGCGCTCTTTTTTCTCAGATGGCTCTGAAGTGACTGCATCAGCCGCGGCGGTCTTTTCAACGATGTCATGCGTAGCCTGCTCAATCTTGTCCGGATTCAGCGTCGTGGCGCTTTCGGTTCCGATAGGCGCAGAAGATGCTTCACGCGTTTTCTGCTCGGATCTTGGTGGCCGCTGAGCAGGTTGTGCCTCAGTCTGTGCTGCCTTGTCCTGGCTCGCGTGAGCTTCGGTCTGAACCTGTCCTGGCGCCGCATCTGGGGCTGCAGCTGCGCGTGTCGGCTCTGGTGTTTTCACTGACGAACCACTACCGCGATTGCGTCTTGGACGAGCGAACTCACTAGCCTTCTGCGAATTGTCTGCCGTATCCGGAGTTTGAGTAGTTGCCTCAGCGCTGTGATCGTTGGTGTTGTCTTCAGCCGAGGAATCCTGGTTGCCATTTCTGTTTTCGCCACCCTGTCGGTTCTGACGGTTTCCACGATTACGGCCGCCTCTGCGGGAACGTCTCGGTTCGCCCTCGGCGCCTGAAGCACGATTTCCAGAGTTACCCGGCTGGGCGTTGTTGCCGGCGTCGTCCGTTTTGGCAGACTCACGCTCCGCTCGTCCCGGGCTCTGCGAGTCAGCTGATGGCTGTGACCGTCTCGAGCCGTTACCGTCACGCTCATTGGGCGTGCGACCGGATGTATTGCCGGTCTGCTCACCGCGAGCAGGTCGGTCGCCACGGTTACGCGGCGGCCTGTTGCGATCGTTGCGCTTGTTTCTTCGGCTATCTTCCCGCTGGTCAGCAGGCGACTGCGCCTGCGGCTGACGAGGTTTCTGCGTCGGCGCTTCTGCCTGGGGTTGAGCACTCTCCGGCGATTGATGTGCAACACCAAACATTGCGCCGAGCTTGTTCTTCAGCCTGCTCAACAGGCCGGCTTCCTGAGTCGCCTGTTCAGGGGCTGCTGCAGGTGCAGCAGGCACGGGCTCTGCAGCGGCCGCTGGCTTGGCCGCAGCTGCAGGCATTGGAATAACACCCTTGACGGCAGCTTCTTCACGGACCGGACCACGCTTGAACATGAAGTCCATCGACTGATCGTCGTCAGCCAGCTCTTCCGCGGTAACGGTATAGCTGGTCTCGCCAAGATTGCTGGCGTCATCGCGAATACGCTGAACTTCGAATTGCGGTGTTTCGATAGAGGGGGTCGGTACGATGATCAGTGAAACCTTCAGCCGTTTCTCGATGGCACACAGCTGAATCCGCTTTTCGTTGAGCAGGTATGTGCCGACATTGACCGGACAGATGGCGCGAACTTCAGTCGTCCGATCCTTGACCGCCTCTTCCTCCATGAGACGAATGATCGTCAGGGCGAGAGATTCAATAGTTCTGATGGTCCCCTGACCCTCACAGCGCGGGCAGGTTTCGGAGCGTGTTTCACCCAGTGAAGGGCGTAGACGCTGGCGAGACATTTCCAGCAGACCGAAGCGGGAAATCTTGCCCATCTGTACTCGTGCACGGTCAATTTCGAGAGCAGCGCGCAGCCGGTTTTCCACTTCACGCTGATTCTTGTTTGACATCATGTCGATGAAGTCGATTACAGCAAGTCCGCCCATATCGCGGAGCCTGAGCTGGCGCGCAATTTCGTCGGCCGCTTCGCAGTTGGTCTGGAAAGCAGTTTCTTCGATGTCGCCACCCTTGGTTGCTCGGGCACTGTTGATGTCGATGGAGATGAGCGCTTCAGTCGGATCGATAACGATCGAGCCACCGGAAGGCAGGCGTACCTCACGCTGGTAAGCTGTTTCGATCTGGCTTTCGATCTGGTAGCGATTGAACAGGGGGATGTCTTCTGCGTAGAGCTTGACCTTGTTTTCCATGCTTGGCACGACGGCCCGCACGAAGGTCAGTGCATCCTGGTACACCTCGGGGTTGTCGATCAGAACTTCACCGATGTCGTTACGGAGATAGTCACGCACTGCTCGAATAACCACGTTGCTTTCCTGATACACAAGGAAAGGGGCCTTTCTGGCAGCGGTAGCCTGCTCGATGGAGCTCCACACCTGAATCAGGTAATCAAGATCGCCCTGCAGTTCCTCAGTTGTTCGGCCCACACCAGCGGTGCGAACGATCGTACCCATGCCCTTGGGGGTTTCGAGTCCGCGCGTGGCGTCCTTCAGCTGCTCGCGCTCTTCGCCCTCGATGCGACGACTGATACCGCCAGCTTTGGCATTGTTCGGCATGAGCACCAGATAGCGCCCGGCGAGGCTGATATAGGTCGTGAGTGCGGCGCCCTTGTTGCCGCGCTCTTCCTTATCGACCTGAACGATCACTTCTGTGCCTTCACGAAGGATCGGCTTGCCGCCTTTCTGGTCGTTCTGCGGCTTTTCGAAATAGTTCTTAGCCACTTCCTTCAGTGGCAGAAAGCCATGACGTTCTGCGCCAAAATCGACGAAGGCGGCTTCAAGGCTTTGCTCTACGCGGGTAACCTTGCCCTTATAGATGTTCGCTTTTTTCTGCTCGCGAGTGGCTGCTTCTATATCAAGGTCGTACAGTTTCTGGCCGTCTACCAGCGCAACACGCAGTTCTTCACGCTGTGTTGCATTTATAAGCATTCTTTTCATTTGATGGGTCGCTATTATTGTCCGTGCAGACGGCGACATGACTGGCAGAGGGGGCCTGATCGGCTGGCTCGACGAACTCGTGGTTCATCAGAGGTGCAGCAGGCTCTGAGATTGATCCGCAGCGAAAGGTGCTCTGAGCGGCCTCGATCGGTATCGAGGCGGTCGGCACGCGTCCCTTCGGTCAAAATTGCTGGCCTAACTATGTGCTGCGGCAAGTGCTGCGCACCTTGAAAGGTCCGGCGTAAGTCTCTGTCAGTGCATAATGCGGCCATGCACGTTCTGGTATGTAGAGATATGGAGCGTATCGGGTCTTCTGAGAGCAGTGTTTCACAATCGGTGAAACCAAATGCAATCCGGTGACATAAGCTGATACGCCTACGGTTGCTGCTAGCATCAGCCCGAGCACCTAGGAGGGATGTTCGCCCGCGTCTGGATGGTTCGGACGCTGATATCAGCAAGCTGTCAGGCTATCGCAATTGGATTTCGAAAGCGGGAACGGTATAGTTAGCGGCCCACGTCTCTCGTGCTGTGAGTTCTGTTTGAGCTCTAAGTAACAACGAGTCGTGCGTGATGGCTGTCATAGACGCCGCCTGACAGATGGAATATAGCAATTGCAACGATTGTTTTCAATCGACGCCATCATTGTTTCGTAATCATCCGGCAATGTAAGCTGAGCCCGCAAGCCGAGTCCGTATTACCCTGCGTGCGCCGTCAACTCGCACTGAACGGCAGATCCACCTGATTTTCATATGTTGAATAGAGGAGAGGTTTTGGTCAGATTCGTGAATATTACCGAGGACGCTGATGGGCAGCGGCTGGACAACTTCCTGTTCAGGGTCTGCAGTGATGTGCCCAAGTCGCGGATCTACAACGCCATTCGACGAGGTGAAGTCCGGATTAACAAAGGACGTTGCAAGCCAAGCAACAAGCTCAAGCTTGAGGATGTCGTGCGTATTCCGCCCTTTAGCGGCAAGTCTGCTGTTGACGCCGAGGCTGGTCCAGGCAATACATCGCCAGCCGAGCGTTTCGTCGCTGGCCGGATCGCTGCGGATGCGCTTACCGACATCGTGTTTGAGGACGAGCTGCTCCTGATCATCAATAAGCCATCGGGTATAGCGGTTCACGGTGGCTCGGGCTTGCAAACGGGCCTGATCGAGTCACTGAGACTTGTGCGCCAGTCCGACCATTTTCTTGAGCTCGTTCACCGTCTCGACAGGGAAACTTCGGGTTTGCTGTTGATCGCGAAAAAACGCCGCGCGCTTCTGCGCTTGCAGTCTATGCTGCAGGAGGGGCGAGTGGAGAAGATCTATCACGCTTGGGTGGCCGGACAATGGCCGAAGCATGTGACGGAGATAACTGCGCCGCTGAAAAAGCTGGTAGGGCAGGACAAGGGCGTAATTGTCGCCAGTGATGGCAAAGCCTCACAGACCCTGTTTTCGGTGATCGGTCGTACTGAGCATGCGACGCTGGTTGAGGCGCGTCCGGTCACTGGAAGGACGCATCAAATACGGGTTCATGCGGCCTACGCAGGCTGTCCTGTCATCGGTGACGAACGGTATGGGGATCGGACAGTCAATCGGCGGTTCAGTGAGCAGAACGTCAGGCGGCTGTGTCTGCATGCGGCCGAACTCGTTCTCAAATGGGATGATGCGCCACATCAGCGGCTCAGGGCGCAGTGGAATCCTGAGCCCGGTCTGCATCTGCCTGTACAAACACCTGAAAAATCTGATATCGATTATGGAAACGACTAAATGACTCAAAGAGTGGAAGACGGCTCGCGCGGCCCTACAAGGCCGGAGAGTGAAAAGGAATGGCGCCTCATTCAGCGGATCGTCACTGAAAGTGTGAGTGAGCAGCGTCGCTCCCGTCGTTGGGGAATTTTCTTCAAGCTGCTGACATTCGTGTACCTGTTCCTTATTTTCTTTGCCGTGCGCTTCAGTATGAGTGGTAGCGGTATCAACGTGGCGCCTGGCGAGCATACGGCCATTGTCGATATCGAAGGTGTCATAATGGCCGGCGAAAGTGCCAGTGCAGACCGAGTGATCACCGCTCTGCGGGCTGCATTCGAAGCTCCGGATGCCAAAGCTGTGGTCATCAGGATCAATAGCCCCGGGGGGAGTCCGGTCCAGGCTGGGTACATCTATGACGAAATCCGACGTCTGCGAACGGAGTATCCGGATAAGGAAGCCTATGCGGTCATCGTCGATATCGGGGCCTCCGGTGGCTACTACATTGCTGCAGCTGCAGACATGATTTATGCCGACAAGGCCAGTCTTGTGGGTTCAATAGGCGTAACGGCAACCGGCTTCGGATTCGTCGAGGCGATCGAGAAGCTCGGTGTCGAGCGTCGGGTGTTCACTGCTGGTGCACATAAGGCCTTCCTGGACCCGTTCATACCGGTGAAACCTTATGAGCGTGAACTGTGGGAGGACGTGCTACAAACGACTCACCAGCAGTTCATCGAGCAGGTCCGCAAAGGGCGGGGAGATCGGCTCGAAGAGGAGAATGAGCTTCTCTACTCGGGGGTCATCTGGTCCGGCGAGCAAGCGCTTGATCTCGGTCTGATCGATGGTCTTGGCAGCTCCTCCTACGTGGCTCGGGAAATAATTGGCGCTGAAGAGCTCGTTGACTATACCTTGCGCGAAAACCCCTTCGAAAACCTTGTGGGACAGCTTGGGGTAAGCATTGGCAAGGGCATCAGTGCCTTGTTCGTCGAGCAGAGCTTTCCGCAGCTTCGTTAGCCACTAGAGATCCTGGGGTTTGCTGAACAGGTTGAATCCAGCGGCCCTCAGGATCGTAGCCAGGCTGATGAGTGGTAAGCCTATGAGCGCTGACGGATCGTTACTACGGTAGTTGGCGAACAGGCCGATGCCGTGGGACTCGATCTTGAAACTGCCTGCGCAGTCGTAAGGTTCGTCCAGAGCCAGATAGCCGTCGATTTCATCTGCCGTCAGGGCGCGGAAGCGCAGGGTCGTGGTTTCGACAAGGCTCACGATCCTGTGGCGGGTGCTGCAGGCGGCTTGTGCCGCTCTGAACCAGTCGCGGTCTTTGAATGCCGACCGCGTTTGGTCCCTGGTATCGTGTAGCTGGAGCTCCTGGGGCAGCAGGACGGCCAGTGCTGTATGAAAAGTCGCTTCATTGCCAGCGCACTCGCTGAGCTGCGCTCGAGCGGCGAGAGCATTGCCAGGCTTATGCAGAAGGTTGCCATTGCAGCTTCCGGTCTGATCGCTGCCGATAATCACGCTCGCTGCGTTCGTCCTGGAAAGTGAGACTGCTTTCTGTAGGGCATGATGGCAGGCCAGTGCGGCCGGCTCATCTTTGAGTCGCTCTCGAAGCGGATCTGCAGCTTCATCATAGTCGGGCGCGACGCCAGAAAATGGCAGATTGAGCTGGCGGAGAAGATCGGCGCGATACCTGGAAGTTGAGGCAAGTATGATGGGGTATGGCTTATGCTTTACTTTGACTGCGTCTGTCATTAAAATGCGCGCCCTATGAAAAAACCGACGGAAATGGATGCGCCAGGCGCCCAAAAGAAGGACTCTAAGGCAGCTGGATCGCTATTACCACCGCGTGTTGATGCTGACTCGTACTGCGATCGACGTGTCAGTCTGAAGGGCAGTATCCAGGTCAGGCAGCTGAAAAGGCTCGATAAAGTTCTAGTGGACAGTAGTTCGCAGACGATCAACGGCGCATTCGATTTTAGCCGTGACGAGCTTAAGCAGTCGATTGTTCAGGGCACCATCAAAGGTAGCGTTTTCGCTGAATGCCAGCGATGCGGCCAGCCGGTTGGCTTGAACATCGAAGCGACACGCGTATTTGGCCTCGCTCGTTCGGAAGCCGATTTTGAAGCAATGCCGGTAGAATATGAGCCGGTGCTGCTGGACAAGGGCAGTCTTGAGCTGCATACCCTTGTCGAAGACGAGTTACTGCTTACGGTGCCTCAGTTCGTGTATCACGAGCCGCTGCCGGTTGATGGCGAAATAGGTGATCTGCAGCTCAGACCGTGTGACCTGCAGTCCACGGTCACGGTAGGTTCTGTTGAGCCTGAAACTGATGCAGATGACGTGGTTGCAGAGCCAGCAGGTGCAGCCAGTACGGAGACTCACAGACCTTTCGAGGGTCTGGACAAACTATTAGGGTCTAAAGAATAACTGGTCCTGCCAGTGCGATTGCGATGCAATCCGGCGGGATCTCACAGCAATTTTCCTGAAAATGATTTGAAAGGGGTTTCACAATGGCAGTTCAGAAAAGCAAGAAAAGTCGTGCAATGCGCGGCATGAGACGTTCGCATGACGCACTTTCTGCGCCTGCTCTGTCTACCGATCCAACTACTGGTGAGCGTCATCGTCGTCACCACATCACTGCTGATGGTTTTTACCGCGGCAAGAAGGTCATCGAGACTGAGCAGGAATAAACTGCTCAGTTAGGCCTGCTGAGAAGGCAGCCGAGTGATGGCTGCGAACTGCACGATCGCCGTTGACGCAATGGGCGGTGATCGTGGGCCCGGCGTCGTGTATCAGGCCATAGTCGATGTGCTTGAAACCGACCCGGCGCTCAAGATTATTGTTTTCAATCAGACGGTTGCCCAGTCAGCTGTGATGCCCGGCATTGCAGATGCTGATCTGAAGGCTCTGCTCGCTGATGGTCGGCTAGAAGTCAGACACTCTGCGAGTGTCATCGACAAGTCCGATAAACCTACCTATGCCTATAAGCATCGTGCTGACAGTAGCATGGCTGACGCTCTGCGGTGTGTAGCTGCGCAAGAAGCACAGGCTTGTGTCACTCCAGGCAATACAGGCGCCCTGCTTGTCTTTGCCAAAGCGCTTGTCGGCACTCATACCAGTATCGAGCGCCCGGCTTTTATCAAGCGTCTCCAGCTTGGCTCGGCCATTTCCTACGTACTTGACCTGGGTGCCAACGTCGACTGTCGGGGCGAGAGACTGTTCCAGTTTGCCGTGATGGGCTCGGCGCTGGTGTCTGCTCTGCATGATATCGAGCGACCTCAGATAGCCTTGTTGAATATCGGATCTGAAGACATCAAGGGCAATGAGCAGGTCCGCCTCGCAGCTCGGCTCATTGAGGAAGCGAAGTGGCTGAACTATCGTGGTTTCGTCGAGGGTGGGGCGCTGTTCAATTCAGACGCCAATGTCATCGTGTGCGATGGCTTCGTCGGCAATGCGGCGCTGAAAGCCGGGGAAGAAGTTGCCCGGCAGATTCTGAAGCAGGTCGATGCGATGCTCACTGGCCACTGGTGGTCTTTCTTTGTCAGACGGCTGTCGCGTCCGCTTTTCGCCCGTATCCGTCTCGGAATTGATCCTGACCACAACAATGGCGCCTCCCTCGTGGGACTACTCGGGACCGTCGTCAAGAGCCATGGTGCCGCCGATCGGCGCGGATTTGCAGCAGCCTTGAGGCAGGCGGCATCAGAAGCCCGATCAGAAGTGGCGCTCAGAGTCTGTCGCGAGCTTGATAGCATTGCTTTTAATGCTTAATGTAGGCGCCTTCCAATAATATGAATAACCAAGGTAACACTGCATGAGCTATGCGCTTGTCTTCCCTGGCCAGGGCGCCCAATCAATTGGCATGCTTCAGCCGCTCGCTGAAATGAGTGCCATCATTGCTGACACCTACGCAGAGGCCTCTGAGGCCCTTGGCTATGACTTATGGGCGGTAGTATGCGATGGTCCTGAGTCGAAACTGAACTCAACTGAATATACCCAGCCAGCAATCCTTGTCGGCAGTGTGGCCGTTTATCGAATGCTCAGAAGCGGTCAGTTTGAAATCGAAGGCTTCAGTGGTGAAGCGCCAGTCGCCGTGGCGGGGCACAGTCTTGGTGAATATTCCGCGCTCTGTGCTGCCGGTACCGTGCAACTCGGTGCTGCAGCCAGACTCGTTGCCGAGCGGGGCCGCCTCATGCAGGCAGCAGTCGCCGGTATGGACACCGCCATGGCCGCAGTTCTTGGTCTTGAGGACCAGGATGTGATCAATGTCTGTGAGCATCTTTCCCAGACGATGGGACAGAAAGAATTGGTGGCAGCTGTTAACTTCAACTGTCCTGGTCAGGTCGTGATTGCGGGTACCAAAAAAGCTGTTGCCCGCGCATCGGAACAGCTGAAAGGAGAGGGTGCCAAACGTATTGTTCCAGTCCCAGTCAGCGTTCCCAGTCACTGTATTCTCATGAAGTCGGCCGCTGAGGAATTGGCTGAGGCCATTGAGACAGCAGTTGTGAGCGCGCCGGCCGTGCCTGTTATTCAGAATCTCGACGGTGAAGTGGCGCAAGATTTGAAGACTGTAAAAGACAAGCTGGTACGCCAGCTCTATACGCCGGTTCAGTGGGTTAGCAGCATGCAGACGCTGCTTCGCTATCAGCCGACCGTCGTGCTCGAATGTGGTCCAGGCGCGGTGCTCAGCGGTCTGCTCAAGAAGATAGATCGCTCTGTGTCCGTCAAGGCTCTTTCGCGAGCTTCGGAGTGGCGTGCGGCCGGCGAAGCAGCAGCCAATGAGGTGGCGGGCTAATGGCAGCAAATGATTCACAGATTCGAGTTGCCGTTGTAACCGGAGCCTCCAGAGGCATCGGAGCAGCCATAGCTTGCGCCCTGGTCGATGCAGGTATTGTCGTTATCGGCACCGCTACGAATGAAAACGGCGCCGCTGCAATTACGACGGCCCTTCAGGGTCGGCCCTCATCAGCGGCCCCGTCTTCGAAGGGCTGTGTTCTTGACGTCAGCAATGCCGAAAGCCTTGCTGGATTTACTGAGCAGCTTCAGGCCGAAAAGATCGTTGTGAGTATCCTGGTCAACAACGCGGGCGTGACCAGTGACAATCTGCTCATGCGTATGAAAGACGAGGCCTGGGACAGTGTAATCGCCACCAATCTCAGTGGCGTGTTCCGACTGTCCAGATATTTCTGCAAAGGCATGATGAAGCAGCGCTGGGGACGTATCGTCAACATCAGCTCTGTCGTAGCCAGTATGGGTAATGCAGGCCAAACCAACTATGCGGCCTCTAAAGCTGGCGTCGAAGGCTTGAGCCGCGCTATGGCGAAGGAGCTGGGCTCACGAAATATAACAGTCAATTCAGTGGCGCCCGGTTTCATCGAAACCGATATGACTGCGGGATTGAGCCAGGATCAGCGAGACGCGATGCAGGATGCCATTGCGTTACAGCGTCTCGGCCAGCCCAACGAGGTTGCGGCCCTGGTCGCCTTCCTCTGCTCAGACTCAGCCGGCTATATCACCGGCGAAACAATCCATGTAAATGGTGGGCTCTATATGGGCTAGAGGCTTCGCCTCGGTCCTTTTTTGTTGGTACACTACGGCTCTGGCATTCGGAGCCGGTTTTAAATGAAGCGAGGAATATATGAGTACTGTTGAAGAACGCGTCAAGAAGATTGTTTGCGAACAACTGGGCGTGAAAGAGTCTGACGTGCAACTGACTTCCAAGTTCGTGGAAGATCTCGGTGCTGACTCGCTGGACACCGTCGAGCTGGTTATGGCGCTCGAAGAAGAATTCGAGACGGAGATTCCTGACGAGGAAGCTGAGAAAATTACTGCGGTTCAGGATGCTATCGATTACATCGTTTCGCATCAGTAGCATCTGATTGCTCCAGGGTAACGGATGTTTCTGCTGGCGGACTGGTCTCGTAAGCGGCCTGCTGTCAGTATTTCCCATGCCAGGGTCGTATATCCAGCTGGCGTCGATGCAGCTGACTGATAACAGTTGAGCGGCGCCGTGTTTTCTGAGCTGGACCGATGTTTCCGCTATGGAGACGGGCTTTTCGAAACTATTCTTTTTGTTGATCAGGAGCCGGTGCTCTTTGATGAGCATATCCTTCGTTTAACACGCGGCGTGCAACGTCTGGCCCTCGACTATGTTGTGGACCCGGCGAACCTGCTCAAGCGCTGTCGACTAGCCCGTAACACGGCGACGGAGCTCGCTTCCGCCCAGCGTCATGTGGTGCGAGTGCAACTGTCAAGAGGTGAGGGCGGACGTGGTTACACACCGCCTGATCCACCCTCGATCGTTCGTGAAGTCATCACCTGTCATGCAATCCCTCTCATTCCAGATGTGATCAAGGTGCGTCTTCTCGACACTCGCTTGATGATCAGTCGACTGCTATGTGGCATAAAACACTGCAGTCGGCTTGAGCAGGTTCTCGCGGCAAGCGAGTTACTCACAGGCAATAAAAATGGAAATGCTTGCTGTTGGGAGGGCCTGATGCATGACGAGCTCGGTTTTCTGATTGAAGGCACCCGTAGCAATATAATCATTGAGACCAAAGGTCGTCTGCTGACGCCCTTGCTCGATAGGAGTGGTCTACGGAGTACTCTCCTCGATTCATTAAATGCGTCAAACGCGGGATCGGAAGCCGTTAAGTCTGTCCGCATGCGGCTGGATGTAGATGGGGGACTGCAGGTGCTTGATCAGGTGCTGAATGACGAATGGCTGCCAGCGGACAGACTGCCTCCCACGGCTTGGGAGGCCTGCCCCATAGATGGTCTCGCACTCTGCAACAGCGTGATGGGTGTGCGCCCAGTGAGTGAACTGGCTGAAATAAAGCTGCCCAGCGGTCGGCTGATCACGAATTTCGCTGCTGAATTGAATGCCAGGTGTGGCTATGCCTGATCATGGCGCTAACAACAATAACCATAGAGGCTCAGGATGCTGAAGCGCTTAATGATCACGGCCGTGGTACTGCTTTTCCTTACGCTGGCTGCTGCAGGTGTGGCGTGGTTCTGGCTGCAGAATGCCCTCGAGCGCAGCGGACCAATGCAAGAGGCCGTAGAGCTTCACGTGAAGCCCGGGTCGAGTTTGCGCGCTGTGGCGGGTTCCCTTGCAGAAGCAGGTGTCATCGAACATGACTGGCTGATGTACTACTGGGGCCGATACAAAGGGTACGATCGGGGTGTGAGGGCCGGTGAATACCGCTTCGAACCGGGCATGGTGCTCGAGGATATATTCGCCTTGCTGCAGAGCGGCTCCAATGTACAGTACCTGTTTACGATAGTTGAAGGCTGGCGAACTGGTGATATGCTCCAAGCGCTCAGCCAGCAGGAGCGACTCCAACACACGCTCACGGCCCAGTCCGCGGTAGAGCTCGCACAGGAGCTTGAGTTCCCCGAAACAAATGCAGAGGGACTGTTCTTGCCTGAAACCTACAGCTATCGCCGAGGTGAGACTGACCGCTCGGTTTTGCTCCGGGCCAATCAGGCCCTGCGACTTGTGCTTGAACAGAGCTGGCAATCGCGAGCCCCTGACTTGCCTTTAAATACGCCTTACGAGGCGCTGATACTGGCCTCCCTGATTGAAAAGGAAACTGGGGTCGTTGAAGAACGACAGCGTATTGCCGGTGTTTTCACTTCCCGCTTGAAACAGGGTATGCGACTGCAGACCGATCCAACGGTCATTTATGGTATTGGCGAAAGCTATGATGGCAATATCACCCGCAAGCATCTTCAGACCATGTCTCCGTATAATACCTACCTCATCAGCGGTCTCCCGCCGACGCCAATCGCACTGCCGGGCGCTGCCGCAATCATGGCGGCGACGCAACCCGATGAAACCGGCGAGCTTTACTTCGTGGCGCGCGGCGACGGTTCGCATAAGTTCTCCAGAACTTATCCTGAACATCAGGAGGCGGTGAAGGAGTTTCAGCTCCAGAGGCGCCAGGATTATCGATCGGCTCCGGCCGTGCAGTTGGAGAAATAGCCTTGCGCTCGAACGATCATGTTGAATCTGGCACACCTGCGCGAAGAGGACTTTTCGTCACCATAGAGGGGACTGAAGGCGCCGGCAAAAGCACCAACCAGCGTTTCATAGCGGGCCTGCTTAGTGCACACGGCGCTGTAGAGCAAACCAGGGAGCCGGGGGGGACTACGCTCGGCGAGGAGCTCAGAGCGCTGCTGCTCAAGGTGCGCCCTGAAACCTTCCGGTTTAGTGCGATGGCTGAACTCCTGCTGATATTCGCAGCCAGGGCACAGCACGTGGAAGAGAAGATCCTGCCAGCACTGGAGGCCGGTGTCCATGTAGTCAGTGATCGCTTTACCGACGCCACCTACGCCTATCAGGGCGCCGCACGGGGGCTGGACCCGGCGATTATTCGTCAGCTTGAAATTAGCTGCATCGGCGATCTACAACCCGATCTGACTATTTTCCTGAAGGTTGATGCGGCCACTGGACTGGAGCGGGTCCGTGCACGAGGCGAAAGCGATCGTTTCGAGCAGGAGAAGATCAGCTTCTTCGAGTCGGTTCAGCAGGGCTATCTGCGTCGGGCTGAGACCTTTCCGGCTCGCTTTCTCATCATTGATGCAAACCAGCCCCTCGATCAGGTCCAGTGCGCCATAGGCGAGGCGGTCGGCAGGGCTCTCGATAGGCGTTGAGTCAGAGAACATAAAAAAACCGGGCACTAGGCCCGGTCTGATGAGATTGATTGTTCCAAGAGCATTGTTCCGGGAAGGAACAATGCTCTCAGTCGATTCAAGCAGAGAGTCTGGTCACTGATTCCTTTGACTTATCAACATAATTCTCCATCGTGTGGAAATTCATGTAGCGATAGATGTCACCAGACATGCTGTCGATTTTCGCGGCGTACTCCATGTACTCCTCGACCGTCGGCAGACGGCCTTTGACAGCGCCAATGGCTGCCAGCTCTGCAGAAGTCAGGTAGACGTTCGCGCCATCGCCCAGTCGGTTCGGGAAGTTACGGGTAGAAGTCGACAGTACAGTCGCGCCAGCTTCGACTCGTGCCTGGTTACCCATGCAGAGTGAACAGCCTGGCATTTCGGTGCGCACGTCGTTCTTCTTGTAGATGTCGTAGTAGCCTTCGTCGATCAGCTGCTTCTCGTCCATCTTGGTCGGCGGAGACATCCACAGGCGAACCTGCAGTGGCTCGGAGTTCTGCTCGAGCAGTTTGCCAGCCGCGCGGAAGTGACCGATGTTGGTCATGCACGAACCGATGAACACTTCGTTGACCTTGTCGCCAGCGACGCTTGAAAGCAGACGGGCATCGTCCGGGTCGTTAGGTGCGCAAACGATCGGCTCCTTGATTTCACTCAGGTCGATTTCCAGCACTTCAGCATATTCAGCATCGGCATCAGCCCGCATCAGGGAAGGCTTGGCCAGCCAGTCTTCCATAGCCTTGGCACGACGCTCAAGGGTACGGATATCGCCGTAGCCTTCCGCGATCATCCAGCGCAGCATGATGATGTTCGACTTCAGGTACTCTGCAACAGAGGCTTCTGACAGTGTGATGGTGCAACCTGCAGCAGAGCGCTCGGCAGAGGCATCGCTCAATTCGAACGCCTGCTCGACGGTCAGGTCTTCCAGGCCTTCGATCTCGAGTACGCGACCAGAGAAGGCGTTCTTCTTGCCCTTCTTGTCTACAGTCAGCAGACCCTTCTGAATGCCGTAATACGGGATCGCGTGCACGAGGTCACGCAGGGTGATGCCCGGCTGCTTCTTGCCCTTGAATCGCACCAGAACCGACTCAGGCATGTCCAGCGGCATGACGCCAGTCGCGGCACCGAAGGCTACCAGGCCAGAACCGGCCGGAAAGGAAATGCCCATCGGGAAACGGGTGTGCGAATCGCCGCCGGTGCCGACGGTGTCAGGCAGCAGCATGCGGTTGAGCCAGCTGTGGATGATGCCGTCGCCAGGACGAAGTGAGACACCGCCGCGGTTCATGATGAAATCAGGCATGGTGTGCTGCATTTCGACGTCGATCGGCTTCGGATAGGCTGCCGTGTGACAGAAGGACTGCATGACCAGGTCGGCAGAGAAGCCCAAGCAAGCCAGGTCTTTCAGCTCGTCACGGGTCATCGGGCCAGTGGTGTCCTGTGAACCGACTGTGGTCAGCTTTGGTTCGCAGTACAGGCCAGACCGTACGCCTTCAACGCCGCAAGCCTTGCCAACCATCTTCTGCGCCAGGGTGTAACCCTTGTTGGAATCAGCCGGTGCCTGTGGGCGACGGAATACCTTGGAGTGGGACATGCCCAGTGATTCGCGAGCCTTGTCAGTCAGACCACGACCGATGATCAGGTTGATACGGCCACCAGCCTGGACTTCGTCGAGCAGTACATCGGACTTCAGTTCGAACTCCGACAGCACGTCGCCGGATTCGGACAGGATCTTGCCGTCGTACGGGCGAATCTCGACCACGTCGCCCATGTTCAGCTCATCGACAGGTGCTTCGAAAACGAGGGCGCCGGCATCTTCCATGGTGTTGTAGAAGATAGGGGCTACCTTGTTACCGATACAGATACCGCCAGACTTTTTGTTGGGAACGCCTGGGATGTCTTCACCGAAAAACCACAATACCGAGTTGGTGGCTGATTTTCGTGAGGAACCTGTTCCAACTACATCGCCAACGAAGGCGACCTTGATACCGCGGCTGAGCAGATCATCGAGCTGCTTCATCGGGCCGACCTTGCCCGGTTCGTCAGGTGTCAGACCTTCACGGGCCATCTTGTACATGGCACGGGCGTGCAGTGGGATGTCAGGGCGCGACCAGGCATCAGGTGCTGGTGAGAGGTCATCAGTATTGGTTTCGCCAGTGACCTTGAACACGGCCACGCGGATGCTCTCAGGCACTTTCTCACGCTTGGTGAACCATTCGGCATCGGCCCATGATTGCATAACAGCCTTGGCATGCTCGTTACCAGCCTGTGCTTTTTCTTCGACATCGTGAAACATATCGAACATCAGCAGGGTGTGCTTGAGCTCGGTTGCTGCCATTGCAGCATACTCGCTGTCATCAAGCAGTTCGACCAGTGTGGCGATGTTGTAGCCACCGAGCATGTTGCCCAGTATCTTGATGGCACGCGCACGATCGATCAGCGGGGAAGTGGTCTCGCCCTTGGCGATGGCAGACAGGAAGCCAGCCTTGACGTAGGCCGCTTCGTCCACGCCAGGTGGTACGCGATTTTCGAGCAGGTCGAGAAGGAAATCCTCTTCACCAGCAGGTGGATTCTTCAACAGTTCTACGAGCCCGGCGACCTGATCGGCGTCCAGGGGCTTTGGAACGACGCCCTCAGCTTGTCTCTCTTCTACATGTTTGCGATAGGCTTCTAGCACAGATCTTTCCTCGTGTCGGGACAAAGTACGAACGTCGATAGTTCGGCTGGCGCAGGTGGTCGCGCAGTTCGGGCGCACATTCTACGCGAAATGTGCGCGTAAGTTAATCTTTACCGGTGGGGGGAGGGGAGGGCCATTCCTGGAGACAACAACCGGCTGCTTTGAGGATAGCACGGGCGCCAGAATCTGAATTCGGATAGACTTTAAGGTTCTAATGAATCAGGAAATAGCAGGAATTTGCCCGTGTCATACCACGCTCCACAGGATCAAGCGCTGTCTGCCCAGCTGTTAAGCATGCTTGCCGATATCAAGGCTTTTTTGGGTGTCTCAACGCCGACGCTCTGGCTGCAGACGGCGGTGAATAATCTGGAAGCTCTGCTTGTAGACCATGCCCAGTGCGAGAAGAAGGCGGCATCGGCGGCCATGCAGCTCATGTTTCGCTATCCCCAGGACGCAGAGTTGTGTCGGCGGATGTCAAAGCTGGCGAGGGAGGAACTGCGTCATTTCGAGCAGGTTGCTGCACATATGCAGGCCAGGCAGATCGTCGATCGTCAGCAGACGGCCTCGCGCTACGCAAGTTCTCTGAAGACTCATATTCGCAAGGATGAACCGCATCGTCTGATCGATGCCCTGCTGGTCGGCGCCTTTATAGAAGCACGTTCCTGTGAGCGCTTCGCAGCCCTCGTGCCATGGCTAGTCGACACCGGTCGGCCAGCAGATCTTGAACTGGCTGACTTCTATCGAGGCTTGCTGGCTTCGGAGGGACGACATTTCAAGCACTACATCGAACTGGCTGAAGCGCGTGCTGGCTATTCACTAGAGGCGCGGCTGGCCGAACTGCGAGCAGTCGAAAATACGCTGGTCATCGCGCCAGACGAGACTTTCCGCTTCCATAGCGGGCCACCTCTGCTGCTGGCAGGCTGATTCGACAGCTGTCAAAGATCGCCCGCCGACTTTGCCAGATGGTCTGGAGACAAACGCAGCAGCCTGATGCCATCTTCGTTTGCACGTATGTAATGCATATGCTCATGCCAGTCGCCCAGGACATAGCGTAACCGGGGCGTGGCGCCGTCGCCAGGCGTTGCGTGCAGGGCCGGACGGTGCGTATGACCATGAATCATCACGTCGCAGTCATTCCTGTCGAAGCAGCCAGCCACTGCAGCCGCATTCACATCCATGATGTCCTGGGCCTTGGTCGAGTTGTCTGCCTGGCTCATCGTTCGGAGTTGCGCCGCCAGTTTGAGCCTGTCCTCGACGGGACGCGCGAGTACCGTCCGCTGCCAGGCCTGATCGCGTGTCAGGCTGCGAAACTTCTGGTAACGCACGTCGTCGGTGCAGAGACTGTCGCCATGCAGGAGCACGACCTTCCGGCCATAGATGTCAGTGACGTATGGATCGGGCAGCAGTGTACCGCCACATCGCTTCGCAAAGTCATCGCCCAGTAGGAAGTCCCTGTTTCCATGCATGAGGAAGATATCGCAGCCGGACCGGCCCAGCCGCTCAAGTCGCTCTGCAATCTCGTTCTGCCACGGCGCGGTGGCATCGTCACCTATCCAGGCTTCAAAGAAGTCACCGAGTATATAGAGTGCATTTGCGCTCGCCTCGATGGCATCCAGAAATCTGTGAAAGAACAGGAGTACACCTGGTCGCGACTCGTCCAGGTGCAGGTCACTTATGAAATAGGTGTGCTGCTTGATCGCCAAGGGGAAGGGCGTCCTTTTACTTGGCTGAATCGACGATCGTGGCCTTCTTGATGATCACGTCATCAGCAGGTACATCCTGGTGCATACCTTTCACTGTCGTTTCGACCGATTTTATCTTGTCGACCACGTCCATGCCCTTGACGACTTCGCCGAACACCGCATAGCCCCAGCCTTCGGTCGTCTTGGCGCTGTGGTCAAGGAAACCGTTGTCTGCCACGTTAATGAAGAACTGCGCGCTCGCTGAATGGGGGTCCATGGTTCGAGCCATGGCGACGGTGCCTTTCTTGTTGCCCAGGCCATTGTCGGCTTCGTTCTGAATTGGCTCGCCAGTCTTCTTGGTCTTCATGCCTGGCTCGAAACCGCCGCCCTGAACCATGAAGTTGGAGATGACACGGTGGAAGATCGTGCCGTCGTAAAAACCGTCTTTGACATACTTCTCGAAATTGGCTGCTGTCTTTGGCGCTTTCTCATGGTTGAGTTCGATGTAGATATCGCCCATGGAGGTTTCGAGTTTGACCATTGATGAGTCTTCCTGTGTGGCTTTGGGTTTGATAACGCGTCTGCCATTGCTTAGCTAGGCAACTTGCTGGAAAATAGCAGGTTTGATCACAGAGTTCACCTCTGTATCTTCATTCAGCATTCACAGAGAGCATCATGGCAGATTCCAGTGCTAGCGGCACGCCCACAGGCGCGGCAGATAGCGAGTCCAATACCGAAAAGCGGCACGCTGACGTGCATAATTTCATCCTTGCCAGAGTGGACAAGGCGCTTTCCGAGGGGCTGGATCCATCCGCCCTGCGCACACGCTTTCCGCCCGAGCCCAACGGCTTTCTCCACCTGGGTCATGCCAAGTCCATTTGCCTGAACTACAGTGTGGCGGAGCGTGGCGACGGTGCCACCATGAATCTGCGCTTCGATGATACCAATCCCGAGAAGGAAGAGCAGACCTACATAGACGCGATCCGCGAAGACGTGCTCTGGTTGTTGAATGAGGACGGCAAGGCCAAGCAGCTCACCGATCTGCCCAGTTTCGGTGTGGAGCGTTTCGCTTCAAGTTATTTCGAAGAGATTTATCAGGCAGCGCGACAGCTGATCAACAAGGGCCTCGCCTTTGTTTGCAGTCTGACGCCTGAGGAGATGACTCAGACTCGCGGCACCCTGACCTCGCCTGGTCAGAATAGCCCATATCGCGACCGCTCCGTTGAGGAGAACGTCAAGCTGTTCGAGGCCATGCGAAACGGCGAATTCGAAGATGGTCAGCATACGCTGCGAGCAAAGATCGATATGGCGTCGCCGAATATCAATATGCGCGATCCCATCCTGTATCGGATTCGCAGAACCGAGCATCATCAGACCGGCGCGATCTGGCCTATTTTCCCGATGTACGATTTCACGCATCCCATCAGCGATGCGCTCGAAGGTATCAGCCATAGTCTGTGCACTCTGGAGTTCGAAGATCATCGGCCGTTGTATGACTGGGTAATGCGGGAAGTCGACTTCGCGACGCTCGGCGCCCCGGATGTGCCAGCACTGCCGGTGCAAATCGAGTTCGCCCGCCTGAATCTCAATTACACGGTGCTCAGCAAGCGTAAGCTCAAGCGACTGGTTGACGAGAACATTGTGAACGGCTGGGCTGATCCACGTATGCCGACGATCGCTGGCATGCGCGCCCGAGGTTTTACCGCGAAAGCACTCAATCACTTCTGTCGCATGATTGGGGTGACACGTAGCGACGCAGTGGTCGATGTGTCCACTCTGGAATTCGCTGTGCGTGAAGATCTCAACGAGCGCGCGCCAAGGGCCATGTGTGTGCAGGATCCGCTCAAGGTGATCATCACCAATTACCCTGAGGGTCAGACCGAGACGCTCGATGCGGCAAGGCATCCGCAAAATCCGGATTTTGGTGCTCGGACAGTGCCGTTCTCCAGAGAAATCTATATCGAGGCAGACGATTTCCGCGAAGAAGCGAACAAGAAGTTCAAACGTCTTGTTCTTGGCAAGGAAGTGCGCTTACGCAACGCCTATGTCATTCGCTGCGTGGATTGTGTGAAAGATGCTGCTGGGAAAATAACTGAGCTCCACTGCGAATATGACGACAAAACGCTGGGCCGTGATCCCGAAGATCGAAAAGTGAAAGGGGTCATCCACTGGGTGTCGGCCGCCCATGCGGTGCCGCTGACCCTGCATCTGTACGATAGATTGTTCAGTGAGCCCTTGCCTGAAGCCAATAAGGATGTCGACTTCCTGGAAGGTCTCAACCCCAACTCGCTGCAAGTCGTCGAGGGCGCGCTGGGTGAAGCCTCGCTGGCGCAGGATGGTGGCGGTTTTCCACTTCAGTTCGAGCGTACCGGCTATTTCATAGCAGCGGGGCCGCAGGCGCCCGGTGTTTACTACAGAACAGTCGCACTCCGTGACACCTGGGCTGGAGGTGCGGATGACAACGGCTGACACCAGCGTCGGGCCGGCGCCGGGAAGACTGTTCATTCACGACACAATGAGTGGTCAGAAGCGGCTGTTCGAACCTCTGCATGCTGCGGATAGCGGCGACGGCGCCACCGTAGGCATGTATGTCTGCGGGATGACCGTCTATGACTACTGCCACATCGGCCACGGACGGGTCATGGTGGCTTTCGATGTCATAACCCGTCATCTGCGGGCGCTAGGCTACCAGCTCAAGTACGTGCGCAATATCACCGACGTCGACGACAAGATTCTGAAGCGTGCGGCGGAGAACGGCGAAGACCCCGTGGCCCTGACTGATCGGTTCATCGATGCCATGCATCAGGATGAGCGCGCATTGGGAGTTCTGCCTCCCGATGCCGAGCCACGGGCCACTAGTCATATCGGCGGAATCATCGAGCTGATTCAGCGCCTGATTTCACAGCATGCTGCCTATCATGCCGATAATGGCGATGTGTATTTCTCCATCGAGGCCTTCCCGGAATACGGTAAGCTGAACCGGCGTAAAATCGAGGAGTCAGTCGCGGGCGCAAGGGTCGAGGTCAACGAGGCCAAGCGTCATCCTGCAGACTTCGTGCTCTGGAAGGCGGTATCAGAGTCTGATGCGGGCAGTAGCGGAGCGCCGCCACTGAGCTGGGAATCGCCGTGGGGGCAGGGCAGGCCTGGATGGCACATCGAATGTTCGGCAATGTCTTTCGACGAGCTTGGAGAATCTTTCGACATCCATGGCGGTGGTCCGGATCTCAAGTTCCCGCACCACGAAAATGAAATCGCACAGTCAGAGTGTGCATCCGGCAAGCAATTCGCCAATTTCTGGATGCATGCCGGAGCCGTCCGGGTGAACAAGGAGAAGATGTCCAAGTCATTGGGTAACTTCTTCACCATCCGCGAAATACTCGAAAAGTATCAGCCCGAAGTGCTGCGCTTCTTTCTGGTTTCGAGCCACTATAGAAGTGCTATCGATTATTCGGAGCAGGGGCTTGCAGAAGCGCGACAGGGGCTCGATCGACTATATCAGGCTTTACGTGATGCGTGTGGCCAGGAGGGGGCGAAAGCCGAGGTGCTGGACGAGGATCTTGTAGCGGCCTTCGATGCGGCCATGAACGATGATTTCAATACTGCCGGAGCGGTAGCCGTGCTTTTCACTGCTGCTAAAGAGCTCAACAAGCGCATTCGCACAGCAGAGCCGCCAGGCGAACAGCTGGCGACCTTGAAAGCGCTTGGCTCGCGACTTGGTTTGCTCGAACAGGATCCGGAAGCCTATTTCCTCTGGTCGCCAAAAACGGCTGATTCGGCGCTGGGCGAGGATGAGATAGAGCAGCTCATCGAGCAACGGAAGCAGGCGAAGCTAGCCGGTGATTATGCCGAGTCGGACAGGGTGCGGGATTACCTGTTGGCGCGTGGTGTCAAACTCAGAGACACCCGCGATGGTACCAGCTGGCAGCGCGTCGAGCCGTCCGGTCCTATTAAGGATTAAGCGTCGCCGCGAGTAGGGTATTCTCGAGCAGTGTAGCTACCGTCATGGGGCCCACGCCGCCCGGCACAGGCGTGATAAGCGAAGCACGCTGTGCGGCGGCGTCGAATTCCACATCGCCGCATAGTCTGCCGCACTCCAGTCGGTTGATGCCTACATCAATGACTACAGCGCCTGGCTTGATCCACTCGCCCTTTACCAGTCCCGGGATGCCAACCGCCACAATAAGAATATCCGCCATCGCCACCTTGTGAGCCAGATTGCTGGTGAACTTGTGGGTGACCGTCACCGTGCTGCCGACCAGCAGCATCTCCAGTGCCATGGGGCGACCGACGATATTCGATGCGCCGACTATTACGGTATCCTTGCCCTTGGGATCGATTCCACTTTTTTGTAGCAGGGTAATGATGCCCTTGGGCGTGCAAGGTCTGAGGGCCGGCATGCGCTGTGCCAGCCGTCCGATGTTATAGGGGTGGAAACCGTCCACGTCTTTCGCAGGATTGATGCGTTCGAGCAGTGGTGGGGCTTCCAGATGCCCAGGCAGAGGGAGTTGCAGCAGGATGCCATCGATTTCGCTATCAGCGTTGAGTTCGTCGATCAGCGATTCGAGTGCGGCTTGTGATGCATCTGACGGCAGGACGCAGCGGCGGGACATCACACCGACTTCTTCACAGGCTTTGGTCTTGTGACTTACATAGACGGCCGATGCAGGATCTTCACCTACGAGAATGACAGCGAGCCCCGGTGCGCGCAGGCCGTTCTTCGATCTTTCATCCACGGCCCGCTTCACTTCGGCTCGAATTCCGGCTGCAATCGCCTTGCCCGGTATGAGTCTTGCGCCACCCTTCACAGCTTCCTCAAACGTGAGCTCGGTTGCGGGGCGGTGGTCGTGGCTGATAGTAGACTTGTTCTCGGTCGGCATGAATGGTCTCTGGCTGGGAATCCGTTGTCGAAGGCGGCGCGTTGACTGGCGGCGTTTCGAGGCTGTGTTGGCGGCACAAGTGTAGCGAAATTTGCTCGTGCTGGTAAGCATGGCCTGGTTCGCGAGCGCCTCGGTCTCTGTGATGCAGAGCACGCTTGTATTGATTCTGCCGTTCCCAGCCCGTATTATCCGCGCTTCAATGTGAAGGTACTACCATATTGCATGAGCGCCCGTAGCTCAGTCGGATAGAGCAACGGCCTTCTAAGCCGTGGGTCAGAGGTTCGAATCCTCTCGGGCGCGCCACTCAATCGGGGTTTCGTTGCATTGAATGACAACAAATGTTTGACATCACGGCAGGGCATTATTAATATCTCGGCCCTGAATATTGCTCGAATCAAGTTGAAGTAGCTCCACACGGCAGATCTGTTGTGACAGAGTGAGATAAACGAAAGTCGAGTAAAAAAGGTTCGGCACCCTTGGCAAAAGGGGTTGTAGTCTGCAAGGCCGTCAAGGCTGGAAGGCGCAGCATGCTGGAGATGGTGGGCGTAGCTCAGCTGGTAGAGCTCAGGATTGTGATTCCTGCGGTCGAGGGTTCGAAACCCTTCGTCCACCCCAATTCGATTGCGAATTGACGACATGCGAAAGTGGCGGAACTGGTAGACGCGCTGGATTTAGGTTCCAGTGCCGCGAGGCGTGAGAGTTCGAGTCTCTCCTTTCGCACCAATGTCGGAGTGCAATCGCCGCAATACCCGGCGAGTTATTTGCCAGATAATTGCCAGACCGAATTTTGTCAGACATGTGCTTGTCTGAAGCGTCATCGATACTGATGGCGTGCTGAACAGTTACCGTACTAACTACCGCAAACGGGGATTTCCCCGATATCCGATCATATTGCTACAACAACGCGCCTGGCGAGCTGTCCGAAGCCAATCAGTACTGACCAGGCTTAGAGGACATTCATGCAGATCTCAGTAGAATCAACTTCCCCAATCGAACGCCGCATGACCATCGACGTGCCCTCGGCCACTGTCGAGTCTGAAGTCAACAAGCGACTCCAGAAAGCCGCCGGATCAGCTAAAATCAATGGCTTCCGTCCTGGCAAGGTGCCTATGTCCGTGATCAAGGGACGTTTTGAGCCGTCTGTGAGACAGGAAGTGGTCGGCGAAGTCATGCGCGACTCTTATATTGCTGCGCTGCAGAAAGAGTCCATCAATCCTGCTGGTCATCCAAAGTTTGAACCCCTGAACCTGAAGTCCGGAGAAGACCTCAAGTTCGTGGCTGTGTTCGAAGTGTATCCGGAAATCGAGATCAAGAACCTCGACAAGATTTCGCTACAGCGTGAAACCACAGAAGTGTCTGATGCCGACATCGACACCATGATCGAGACACTGCGCAAGCAGAGCGCGAATTGGGAAACCAAAAAGGGCCCTGCCGAAGACGGTGACCGTGTAATCATCGACTACAAAGGCATAGTCGACGGCGAAGCTTTTGAAGGCGGTACAGCCGAGAAGCAGGAGATCATCATAGGCGCCAAGCGCATGATTCCTGGTTTTGAGGAAGGTCTCATTGGCCTGTCGGAAGGCGATGAGAAAACACTGGAGCTCCAGTTCCCCGAGGCCTATCACGCTGAAAACCTTAAAGGCAAAGCTGCCCAGTTCGAAGTAAAGGTACACACGGTTGAATCGCAGCAGCTGGCTGAAGTCAACGACGAATTCTTTGCGCAGTACGGCGTTTCCGAAGGTGGGGAAGAAGCTTTCCGTGCCGAGGTCAAGCGCAACATGCAGCGCGAAGGCGATCAGGCGATCGAAAACAGATTGAAGAACAGTATTGTTCATCAGCTGATTGAACATAACGAGTTTGCGGTGCCGAGCGCTCTGGTCAACCAGGAGATCGATCGCCTGCGTGAAGATGCCGTACAGCGCTTCGGTGGTGGCGGGCAGATCCAGGCCAGTCAACTGCCGGCCGAGCTATTCAAAGATCAGGCAGAGAAGCGTGTGAAGACTGGTCTTATCTTCGCCCAGATCGTCAAGGATCAGGGTATCAAGGCTAGCGACGATCTGGTTGATGAGAAGATTACAAATATGGCTGCCTCTTATCAGGAGCCAGAAGAGTTCATCAAGTACTACAAGTCGAATGCAGAGCAGCGTGCTCAGGTCGAATCTGTGGTGATGGAAGATCTCGTGGTGAAACACATCATGGATAACGCCAAGGTAGAAGATGCCCAGGTGAGCTATCAGGAAGCGATCCGCAAGGATGAGCCTGCACGTGGCAAGGCCGATGAGTCGGCTGATAGCCCGACTGAAGCCGCTTCAGAAGATTAAGCTTCCGTTACGGCTGGGGGTAAACCATTCGGTCTGCTCCCGGCTGTCAGGCGTCTCGCCGGCCCGTTTCAGGGCATCTAGTGTATTATAGTTATGCTTCTCTACAGGGCCTGACGGCCCTGACTTTGATTGCGCTTCGTGGCATTTTTATCTAGTCTTTGAAAAAGCCGTATCGGCCAACGCCGACGTATCTTAAATCGTCGAACTAGCTGACTCCGCTTTCACCTTCAATCGGAACCTGTTGAATGACTATGTCAGATCCAATGAACGCCCTCGTACCTATCGTTGTTGAGCAAAGTGCTCGTGGTGAGCGTTCGTACGATATCTTTTCAAGACTCCTGAAAGAGAGAATCATCTTTCTTGTCGGTCAGGTTGAAGACCACATGGCAAATCTTATCGTGGCCCAACTACTTTTTCTCGAAAGTGAAAATCCGGACAAGGATATTCACCTGTATATCAATTCTCCAGGCGGCGTCGTCACCGCGGGTATGTCAATTTACGACACCATGCAGTTCATCAAGCCCGATGTGTCGACCATGTGCATGGGTCAGGCGGCCAGTATGGGAGCATTTCTTCTGGCTGGTGGTGCCAAAGGTAAGCGTTTCGCACTGCCGAACTCCAGAATGATGATTCACCAGCCGCTTGGTGGCTTTCAGGGGCAGGCCTCTGATATTGAAATCCATACTAAGGAAATCCTGAGTCTACGGGATAAGTTGAATGGTATTCTTGCTAAGCATACGGGCCAGAGTATTGAGCAAATTGCCAAAGATACCGACCGTGACCGCTTTATGAGTGCCGACGCTGCGGTAGAATATGGCTTGATCGACCAGGTTCTGGATGAGCGCAGTCAGCCCGTCTGAGCGAAATGGGAAGCGGTTTGGTAGTAGGCCGCGCATGAATGGTGTTCGTCCTGCCGGCCAGTAGCCGGCAGATCGTCGGGCGGGCGCGGATTCGGTGTTTATGAGGTGATATGATGGCTGATGACAAAAACGGCAAAGGCGAAGATAGCGGCAAGCTGCTGTATTGCTCCTTCTGCGGTAAAAGCCAGCACGAGGTTCGCAAGCTGATTGCGGGACCTTCAGTTTTTATATGTGATGAATGTGTCGACCTGTGTAACGACATCATCCGTGAAGAGATTCAGGAATCCGGCTCGCAGGACGATTCAGATCGTCTGCCTACGCCGAAGGAAATCAAGGAGACGCTCGATGAGTATGTCATCGGGCAGCAGCGTGCGAAACTCGCGCTGGCGGTCGCTGTATACAATCATTACAAGCGTCTGAAGTACGAAGACAAGAAGGGCGAGGTAGAGCTGGGTAAGAGTAATATTCTGCTCATCGGCCCGACTGGTAGCGGTAAGACCCTGCTTGCAGAGACTCTTGCTCGTCTTCTCAACGTCCCATTCACCATAGCAGATGCGACCACCCTTACTGAGGCTGGTTATGTTGGTGAAGACGTTGAAAATATCATTCAGAAACTTCTGCAGAAATGTGATTACGACGTCGAGAAGGCGCAGCGTGGTATTGTCTATATCGACGAAATCGACAAGATTTCGCGAAAGTCAGACAATCCATCCATCACCCGTGATGTGTCTGGTGAAGGTGTCCAGCAGGCCCTGCTCAAGTTGATCGAAGGTACTGTTGCCAGCGTTCCGCCTCAGGGTGGCCGAAAGCATCCGCAGCAGGAGTTTCTGCAGGTGGATACTTCGAATATCCTCTTCATCTGTGGCGGCGCATTTGCGGGCCTGGATCGCATCATCAGTGATCGATCGGAAAAGAGCAGTATTGGCTTTAGTGCAGTGGTCAAGAGCAAGTCTGATTCCAAGGCCGTGGGTGCGCTCCTGAAGGATGTCGAGACTGAGGATCTGGTGAAATTCGGTCTAATCCCCGAATTCGTCGGTCGATTGCCGGTAATTGCCACGCTGACTGAACTTGATGAAGAAGCCCTGGTGCAGATTCTGACTGAGCCTAAGAATGCGCTCACCAAGCAGTATGCGAAGTTGTTTGAAATGGAGGGCGTCGATATCGACTTCCGTGACGACGCGCTTCGAGCAGTGGCTCGCAAGGCCATGGATCGCAAGACCGGTGCTCGAGGACTTCGCTCTATTCTGGAAGGTGTATTAATGCATACCATGTATGACATACCGTCGCAGAAAGATGTCTGCAAGGTCGTTGTCGACAATGGTGTGATATCTGGTGAGTCAGATCCGATTCTGATTTACAAGAACTCCGAACAGAAAGCCGCGTCCGCAGAGGACTGAGTCGGTCTGCCTGCTCAGTACCATCTCTAACCATCGAGCGCCCTCCCGGCGCTCGATGCGTTTCTGGCCTGCGCCAGGCTCCCGGATCGAGATCCGACTGGCGGCCTTTAACTTGTAATTCACTTTTACGCCCCCAGATAACCATCATATTCTCTTCAGATTAAGCCTGAGTCGTAGTGCTGAACCTCGTTTGGTTCTGGTGTAGTCTACAAGGGCCAATTCTCTCAAGTCAGTTCGAGGTTATTTATGAGTGATTCTGCGTCAGTGGTCAGCATGTCGGTTCTGCCATTGAGAGATGTCGTTGTCTTCCCCCAGATGGTGGTGCCTCTCTTCGTTGGTAGAGACAAGTCTATAGTTGCGCTCAAGGCGGCAACGGAAACCAGCAAGGAAATCATGCTGGTCGCACAGAAAAACCCTGCAGACGAAAATCCTGGCCGTAAAGGTCTGCATTCGATCGGCACAGTAGCCACCATCCTGCAAATGCTGAAACTGCCAGATGGCACAGTCAAGGTGCTGGTCGAGGGTAGTAATCGCGCAGAGCTCGTTCATTTTGATCAGGACGACTACACCGCCGCGACAGTCAGGCAATTCGCTCCGGATGTTGCCAGAGGCGATCTGAGCGAGCTGCTGGATGTCATGAGTGGAAAGTTCGAGGAGTACGTCAAGCTTAGCAAGAAGATCCCCCAGGAACTTGCGGATTCCCTGAAGACGATTGATGAGCCATCCCGATTGGTTGACACCATTTCCGCGCATCTGGAACTGAAGCTCGAGTCGAAGCAGGACCTCCTGGAGACGCGTCAGCTCTCAGCCCGTATCGAAAAATTGATCCAGTATCTGTCTGGCGAAGTCGATCTTATCCAGGTCGATCGCCGGGTACGCGGTCGCGTCAAGAAGCAGATGGAAAAGAGTCAACGTGAGTACTATCTGAACGAGCAGATGAAGGCTATTCAGAAGGAGATCGGTGACCTCAATGAGGCGGGTAATGAGTTCGATGATATCGAAGAGCGGATACGTGCGGCGGGCATGCCGGAAGAGGCGCTTAAAAAGGCAACTGCGGAGCTTGGCAAGCTGAGAATGATGTCACCGATGTCTGCTGAGGCCAACGTGGTCCGCAGCTATATAGACTGGCTGACGCAGGTGCCGTGGAAGAAGCGCACGCGGGTCAAGCATGATATTGCCCGCGCTACAGAAGTGCTCAATGACGATCATTACGGTCTTGATGAGGTCAAGGAACGGATACTCGAGTATCTCGCCGTTCAAAGCCGCGTGCGTCAACTCAAGGGGCCTGTACTGTGCCTGGTGGGCCCCCCTGGTGTCGGCAAAACTTCCCTGGGGCAGTCCATTGCTGAGGCCACCAATAGAAAGTTCGTCAGAATGGCGCTTGGTGGTGTTCGTGACGAAGCCGAAATCCGTGGTCACAGACGCACGTACATTGGTTCCTTGCCTGGAAAACTGATACAGAAGATGGCGAAGGCCGGCTCACGCAACCCGCTCTTCCTGCTTGATGAAGTTGATAAGATGGGCATGGACCAGCGTGGCGATCCTGCGTCGGCCTTACTGGAGGTGCTCGACCCGGAGCAGAACCATACTTTCAATGACCATTATCTCGAGGTCGATTTCGATCTTTCGGAAGTGTTGTTCATCTGTACGTCGAACACGCTGAATATTCCGTCAGCCCTCCTGGATCGTATGGAAATCATCCGCATACCGGGCTACACCGAAGATGAAAAGGTCAAGATCGCGCAACGCTATCTCTTGCCGAAACAGATGAAGAATAACGGCCTGGCAAATGATGAGCTCACCGTTGAAGAGGAGGCGATTCGTGAAGTCATTCGCTACTACACGCGGGAAGCGGGTGTGCGCGGGCTGGAGCGCGAGCTCGCCAAGCTTTGCCGTAAGGTGGTCATGAAGCAGATCCAGGCCGAAGCTGGCGGTAAGAAGTCGACCAAGAGCGTTCCAGGCAAAGCCGCTAAGCCGAAGAGTGCTGGCAAGAAGCGCAAGCCTATTACGGTGGCTGGTGGAAAGCTGGGCGACTACCTCGGCGTACAGAAGTTCAACTACGGCAGGGCAGCCTCTGAGAACCGCATAGGGCAGGTCACTGGCCTGGCGTGGACTTCGGTGGGTGGCGAGCTTCTGAGCATTGAGTGCAGCGCCGTGAAGGGCAAGGGCAAGGTCATCAAGACCGGTTCGTTGGGCGATGTGATGCAGGAATCGATTCAGGCAGCGCTTACCGTGGTTCGTGGACGCAGCCAGTTATTGGGAATCGCCGACGATTTTCATGAAAAGTTCGACATTCATGTCCATGTGCCTGAAGGCGCCACACCCAAGGATGGACCAAGTGCCGGCATCGCGATGTGCACCGCGCTAGTGTCCAGTCTCAAGAGCATTCCGGTTAATGCGAATGTCGCCATGACCGGCGAAATCACGCTTCGCGGCGAGGTGCTCGCGATAGGTGGACTCAAGGAAAAATTGCTTGCAGCACACCGCGGTGGTATTACCAAAGTCGTTATCCCACACGATAACGTCAAGGATCTCAAGGAGATACCGGACAATATCAAGGATGAGCTGGAAATCATTCCGGCGCGCTGGATCGATGAAGTGCTCGCGATTGCGCTTGAAAGCACGCCGTTCACCAAGGCGTCTGCCGAGTCTGCCAGCGAGGACGGTGTCGCAAAAGTAGATGCCGAGAAGCCCGACAAGAAGAAGGATGATGAGGGTGATACCGACCATCGGGCTCACCATTAATCGTCTGCGGACCGTGTGAATCTGGCCTGGCGCCCGGGAAAAAAGGGCGTTGGGTCGGTGAAATCGGTTGACCCTATTTTGGCGAGTTGGTATAACTTGCGCTCTGTGAAGCGTTGTGTATCAAGGGCTTCAGACCGATGTCGGTTTGTAGGCGCTTCGTCAAGACACTTCCGGCTTTGCCCATTGCCAGCTAAATTTTAACAATTCTAACCTTCAGTTCTAAGACAAGGGGTTCTTTGTGAATAAATCCGAACTTATTGATGCCGTCGCCGAATCTGCCGATCTCTCCAAGGCAGCCGCCGGCAGAGCATTGGACGCAATTCTGGATTCTGTGACAGATACACTCGCCAAGGGCGATCAGGTAACGCTGATCGGTTTTGGAACATTTGCCGTCAAGGAAAGATCAGCGCGTACAGGCCGCAATCCGCAGACAGGCAAGGCTATCGACATTGCTGCATCAAAGGTGCCTTCATTCAAGCCCGGCAAGGCGCTGAAGGATGCTGTGAACTAAGCATATCTACTGCGGAAGAAGGCGTGTCATAGCGCCTTTTTTTTTGTCTGGCAACTGTGCTGCTGACCAGTGCCAGGTTCTGCGCTACACTCGTCCACCCTTCGTTAAGCTACCGTACCCTTTATGCTACAGAATATTCGCGATAACGCCCAAGGCACCGTTGCCAAGATCATCGTTGGCCTCATCATCGTCACCTTCGCACTTTTCGGTGTCGAATCGATTATCGGCAGTATAAGCGGGGAGCCTGAAGTGGCTGTGGTCAACGGTGACCCCATCACCGACACCGAATTCCAGAGAGCGGTCGAGCTCAGAACCCGACAGCTCTACAATCAGATGGGTGAGGGCTTCAATCCCTCGCTGATCGATGAAAACGCGCTGCGTCGCAGTGTGCTCGAAGATGAAATAACCAAGCGTGTCCGACTGCAAGCTGCCGAAGATCTGGGGCTGACTGTTTCGGATCAGGTAATCAACCAGTTCATCCTTACCTGGCCACAGGCTCAGGTTGACGGCAAATTCAATCAGGACCGTTTCCTCTCGGTTGTCAGTAGCATCGGTCTGTCGCCTACGGCATTCCGGGAAGAGTTGAGAAAGGATCTCATGCTCAATCAGCTGTCGAACGGTCTTAGCCAGACAGCTGTCGTCACTCAGGCCGAGCTCGATAATATTCTTCGCATCGACAGAGAGCAGCGATCGTTCGCTTACGCCCGCCTCAATGCTGCAGCGCTGTCCGATGACGTTACCGTCACTGAAGAAGATGTCGAGGAATACTACGAGGCCAATCAGTCCGACTATGCGCTACCGGAGCGTGTAAAGCTCAATTATGTGCGTCTGGACCATGATTCCGTCGCGGCTGGCATCGAGCCTGCCGAGGGGGAACTGAAGTCGCTGTATGAAGAAGAGAAGGCCACCTTTGCAGCTAGCGAGGAGCGACGTGTTCGCCACATCCTGCTAGAGGTCAACGGCGATCGTGATGAGAAGGAAGCGCTTGCAGCAGCAGCTGAGCTTGTGGAGCAGCTTCGAGGCGGCGCTGATTTTGCTGCACTGGCAGCAGAGCGGTCGGATGACCTTGGTACGAAGGACGAAGGTGGCAGTCTCGGCTTGATCGCGAAGGGCACCCTGCCAGAGCTGGACGAGACGATTTTCTCTCTGGAGGAAGGTGCGATCAGTGATCCGGTGGTATCTGACTACGGTGTTCATGTCGTCAAGGTCGATGCCATCGAAAAGGCCGACGTGCCCACCTTCGACGAAGCGAAGCCGAGGTTGCTCGATTCACTTCGCAAGCGTCAGGCAGAGAGCCGTCTTCTGGAGCAAAGCGAAAAGCTGGCAGACCTGAGCTATAGCGCTGGCGACCTCAAGGGCCCTGCGGAAGAGCTGGGGCTGGAGGTGCTGCAGACACCTCTCATTGATCGCAAGGGCAAAGTCTATCCTGAATCAGGCTCGTCGAAGCAGCTGGACGAGTTCGAGAGGCGTCTCGTTCGTAATCCGACCGTCCGGGCTCAGGCCTTCTCAGACGATGTTCTCAAAGATGGTAACAACAGTGAGCTGATAGAGGTCGATGACGAGAATAGTGTCGTGCTGCGAGTGTCCGATAGGCAGGACGCCTCAGTGCAACCATTGTCCGAAGTTTCAGCGGCTATTCGCAAGAAACTCACCAGAGAGAAGGCGCTCAAACAGCTCGAGGCGCGGGTTGAGAAAGAACTTGAGTCATTCCATGCAGCCAGTTCATCTGACGCTTCGGCTTTGCCGGATATAGAAGGCGCTGAGTGGACAGAGGTCGAGAACAGCCCCAGGCAAAATACTCAGCATGCCGATGCTGCTCGTCTTGCGTTCACCATGCAGAGGCCTGCTGATGGCGAAGGTGCTGCTGCAATGCCTGTGCAGACCTTCACCGAAGGCAATGCCATATTTGTCATTGCGCTCAAGGGCGTAAGTCACCCTGAAGAGACGCTCTCAGCTGCTGAACGCGGTACGCTCAAAGCGCTGCTGCAAAACAGGATCGCGCAGCAGGAGCTCGGTCTGTATTTCGAGCGTCTTCGGGAGACGGCAGAAGTCGAAAAACCCTAGCAGCGCAGGCCGCTGCGGGGGCAGTTTGCTAACTGGTTATCTTTAAACAAAGTGATAATCGGGTACTGTTGCCAAAGTTTTGTGTAAGCAAATGTTATCGGTATCAGCGGGTCGTGGAGCCATCTCTACGCCGCTGCAACCGATCATCGAAAACCATACCGCCCGGCGCAGAGTTATGTTTCTGATACTCACAGGTTCGATACTGGCGTTCAAGACGGTGGATGAGTTTGTACTCTCCCCGCCCTACGAAGACGGCCAGTATGTGCATCAATACGGCATCAACGTGAGTAACGCCGACTTGGCCTTCGTTCGCTATAACTACGAAGTTGAGCCGGCGAAGGTCCAAAAGTTCCGCAATATCACCAAGCAGGCCTACGACTACAGTTGCGGGTCGGCTGCCTTGACCACCGTTCTCGAGCATTATCTCGGCCGTACCTTTGAGGAACGGCAAATCATGGAAGGTCTGCTGCACTACGGGGATGCAGATCGCATTGTCGAGCGCCGTGGCTTTTCAATGCTCGACTTCAAGCGTCTGGTTACAGCCCTGGGCTATCCATCAGGTGGTTTCAAGGCTGAAATGGAAGATCTCAAGGCGCTGGATCATCCGGCCATCGTTCCGATCGAATACGGTGGTTTCAAACACTTCGTCGTGGTCAGAGCTGTCAGAAACGGCCGTGTCTTCATCGCAGATCCTTCGCTGGGCAACATGACCTTCACCGAGGAGCTGTTCAAGGAACATTGGGACCAGAACGTGCTTTTCATCGTGTTTCCGGGGACAGCAAAGCCTATCGATGGGCTGGAGCTGAGGGAGGAAGATATGCGCTTCATTGATGAGCAGACATTTACGCTGAACGCCTATCGCCACTTTCCGGAGTTCCACGAGGCGACCGAGTTCAAGTTACAGAATGCTTTCGAGCGAGCTAAGAATAAACCCGACGGAACGGTTGAAAATACTAATAAGTTTCTACACTTCAAACGCAATTAAGCGCTGGCTGGTGCGGTTCATTCCGGGGGACACCAGTCTGCAGTGCAGAGAAACAATAACTAGAAAGGAATTTAAATGAGACACTGGGTAGTACGTCTTGGCGTTGTGACGACTATGATCGTAGGTAGTCAGCACCTGCAGGCCGAGGAGGAGTCTTCTTCGGTAGACAAAGCTCGTGAAGCCTTGACTCAGGGTGAAGGGGATACGGATTCTGCACAGCAGCTGGAAGAAGTTTTTCAGGCTGCCGAGAAAAATTACTCGCTCTTGAAGAAGGGCAAGAAGTCACTGACCTATGCCTTTGACTACAGCTATTTTGGCGATCAGCGCCTCGACATTGACATCGTCAACGGCACTCCCCGTAACTTCGACGTCGTGCCTTCGGCCCAGCACACATTCACCAATAGCTTCAGCATCGACTTTGGCTTGCTGGATAACCTGACCCTTTCGGCCCGGATTCCACTCGTAGCAAAATACGATACCCAGGAAGAGCGCGCTAACACGGACTGGGGCGACGTCACACTGACCGCCCGATGGCAGCCCTTCGCCTATGTGCCGGGTGAAGCGTCCTATACCCTGTTTGGTGGCTTCAAGACGAAGACGGGCACCAGCCCCTATGAGATCGACCTGAACCGTCAGATCTCGACGGGCAGCGGTTATTACAGCTTCAGCGGCGGCGCTAGCTGGTCCAAGGTGCTGGATCCGGTTGTTGTTTTCAGCAGCCTGTCGTTAAGCTACGGGGTGAATCAAACCGATCTCAATCAGGTGCGGGGCAGTCTTATTCTGCGTGAAGTCGAACCAGCTAACTCACTGTCGCTTTCCACCGGCTTCTCCTACGCGCTTTCATACGATGTCTCTCTGAGCGTCTCGTCACAGCTGTCTTACTCAGATGAGACCAGACTTAAGCTATCAGGCACTGGCGGCGCTGAGGCGACCATCACTGCCGAGGATCAGGTCAGTGGCCTGATGAGCTTTGCCCTTGGTATTCGTGTCTCTGAGACGAAGATCATCAACACGAGCGTTGGCTTCGGTCTCACAGAAGAATCACCGGACGTGCTGTTGGGTGTTTCAGTACCCATCAACATCGACGGCTTGAAAGACGCTGAATAAGCCGGGGCTCATGCTATGAAACCTATAATCGCCGGTCGGCCAGCGAAATATCCCGCTCGCATCAGAGAAAAGGGCTTCAGCGAACGCTTGGCTTATCCACTGCTTGCGCTGGCGCTCTCTACGCCAACGGCACAGGCCCAGCTTGCGACCAACCTGGTCACTTCGCCCAAAGCCTTGGCGCTTGGCAATGCCGTGACGGCAGACACGCCCGGAATCGCGGCCATTCATTTCAATCCCGCTGGTCTGACCCAACTTGAAGGGCGCAATCTCAATGTTACGCTCTTGAACGTCAGAGCGAGTATCCAGACAAAGTTCGATGCACCGCCGGGATACAACATCTTCGGCATCGACGGCGTGGAAAACGACCCGATCCTGTCTAAAAGTGGCAACGGTCGAACGATTACGCTGGCAGCCTATTTGCCAGGCTTCGGTATCATCCGCCTGCCTAAAGGGCCTGGTGTGCTCCCTTCAACGGGGTTTTCGTACAATCCCCCGGGCTCGAAATTCACCTTCGGCAACATGACCTACGCACCTGATCTCGTCGGCTATTACCGTTCGCACAATGATCCTGGTCGCTATCTTGCCAAGACAGCCGTGCTTCAGCGCTTTACCTACCTGTCACCGACCGTAGCCTACGAGATCGATGATCACTGGTCCGTTGGCCTGGGCATTCATTTCTCGCAGCAGGCCATCGGTATCGATACCTTCGCACGTGCACCCAACCTGCTGGTCGGTGTAGCGGAGGAACTGCAGACAGCCTTCAACTGTGAAACCGGTAACGAACCGCTCGCACCCTTTCTCGGACTATGCGGCGGTGATATCGGACCGTGGGATGACATCGGTGGTATCACCATTGAAACCCAGGAAACGCTGTCACCCAAATATGTCCTTGGTCTGACGTGGACGCCAACTGACTGGTTCAGCTGGGGGGCAAGTTATACCAGTGAAGCCAAAATGAAGCTCAAGGGTCAATTCGAGGTCCAGTATACCGAAGATTGGCAGGCTTTCTGGCAGCGCTTTACAGGCTCGCTATTCGGCGCAATAGGCGGGGCCATCTTCGGCCTGCCAAGCGGCGTTCCCAAGGAGTCCGGCAACGTCTCAATGGACTTCACGCATCCAGCGCATTTCCAGACAGGCATCAGCGTCAAGCTCAATCACGCCTTTACTGTAAACGCAGACCTGGGCTGGACCGACTATAGCTCGTGGGATGCCTTCGACTTCACATTTGACCGGCCGCTCGAATTTCTGGGTGCCGCACGCCTGCTGTCGCCGAATGCCACGGAAACGACGCTGACGCTGCCACTTGAGTATCAGGACGTCTGGAACCTCGCTTTAGGGGTGGAATTTCATGCGACCAGTCGTCTGGATCTACGGGCAGGTGTCGAATTCCGTGACTCCCCAATTCCGAGAAACAGACGAGATACCGCAAACCCTTTGGGTGACGCGACAATGTATGGGCTCGGACTGGGCTACAAGTGGGATCGGGACTCGGACGTTGACGTGGCGATTGGCTATCTGCGCTCAGCTGTCAGCATTCCCGCCAACTCGAGCTTGAACGTCAACTCGACAGCCATCAACAATATTATTCTGAACCCGTATGCGGGCCTGGACGTGAGAACGACAACAAAGATTGTGCAGGCGGCCATCTCGTTCACCACGAAATTCTAGAGCTGGACCAGACAACTGTATGGCACTCTCGTTGATTACTGACTGCTCTCAACGGTCAATCGTACTAGGCCTTGGGCTGCTTTTCCTCGGATTTGCCTATCCGATCAGTGCTGAACGCTACGAGACCATTACACGTGAAGATGGCAGCGTGGAAGTGCGACGTGTCGAGTCGACATCAGCTTCAGGTGATGCAGAGGAAGAGCTGGGTCTGCAGGAGGCTGATGCAGGTGATGACCATGCAGGTCCTGCTGCGCCGAGTGCCGATGCGCAGGACCCAGCAGCCAAAAACGGCGTGTCGCTCGAAGCTGAAGTTCGCGAAGCTGAAGCTGAAGCGGCAGCCGGTGCCGAGGCAAATGGCGGGCGGTTCGAGCCGGATGAAAGTTATATCGATGCGGCTGAACTGGAGAAATCCGGCTTTCAGCGCGACGGCCGGCAGAAGTTCTACACCTATATCGATGAGTCAGGCCAGTTTCATAGTCGGCCCTATCAGGACGTAGGGCAGACGCAGAAGCCCGAGGCTAGCCTGCCTGATGGCCAGCAGATTCTTGCGGAGGAGCAGTGGCTGTCGGGGAGGCCTGTGCCGGAGGGAGCAGACGCTGAAGCAAGCAGAATTTTGGGGCTGAACCAGGCTCAGGAGACGCGTGACATTGACCGTCTGGCCAACAGTTGTTGTGCCGAGCTGCTGGACTACATGCGCAAGCTTGAGTACCCGGTAGATGAGCTCGATGGTGAGGATGGCATCGTCCTCAACATCGCCGCGGACGAGGCCGACTATGGCTTTGGAACGGGACGTAGCCTGTTCCGGGTAGTCAGCCTCGATGAACTGGAGCGCACCAGACGCGTCCGTCTTCGCTCCTTCGTCAACGCCAACAAGTCAGATCTTTACTATCCGGCGGTCCTGACGCTCGACAAGGACTGGAAGCCGGTTCGCCTGTTCAACGACATCGTTTACAGCTACGAAGCAGAGTCCTGGTTTCGGCGCGCCTATCTGGAGGGATTTCTCGAATTGGATCCCGAACGCGAGGCCTATGCCGTGATTTTGTCTCGCCAGCGGGATCAGTCGCGCAAGAGTGTGGTATATCCCGACGAATATGGCCCCGATGTATTGAACCATGTGCGCCACGGGACCGTTCAGCTCAGTCTTGTCGGTGTTCCCTGACCACCTCCCGGTGCGTCGAAGAAGAAGCAGTCACATGCCTCCCAAAGGCATTCCAGAAGTTGCCCAGCAGCGCCTGCACGTCGCCCGATGAGGTCGTGAACAGGTTGTCGAGGTCCAGGTAGTATTGCGCCAGCGGTTCGGCAGTAGCCTGCATATGCTCGATGCAGTCGACCTGGCTCATGGGCGTCGGAGCCAAATCTTCACTTGCCAGGTCTCTGTCGTCGAGGTCTGAAGCACTGGGTCTGTTGTAGCCGATGTGGAGTGTGTGTATGAGTATCCGTGCGTCCCGCTGACGCAGACTGTACAGTGAGTGAAATATCAGAAAGTGCAGTTGAAAGAGGCCAAGCGGCGAACGAAGACCAGCTGAGTCGATGAGGGCATAGGGTGGGCTGGAAAGCGTCTGGATCAACTGCTGCTCGGTAGTGGGTCCGCGATTCGTGCGCAGTAGCTCGTCGATTGCCAGTTGCAGCGCTTCGATCCGCTGAGACAACGCTGCTCTCATTGACACCATATCGTCGGTTCGACACGGCAATGTTGGCGCCGATCTTGAATCCTCATCACAGTGAAGCGGATTTTGCTGTAATAGCGACTTTCCCATTCGATAAACCACTTGTCAGGAGAAGGCAGTCTGATCATGAAGCTCCGGCCGAATTGGACCAAAACCATACGATCTCGAATGCCTAGTCTAGGCCTTGTGTTGTCACTTTGCCTCCTTTTGGCCAGCCCGCATCTGATGGCGGCGCCGAAGTCGGACCTTTGGCCGTTCTGGGACAAATCCGACGAACAGTCGCAACATGAGATCGATCACGAGCGCTGGACCAGCATTCTCAATAGTCATTTGAGTCATGACGAACAGGGCAACGCGCTCGTGGATTATGCCGCGCTGAAAGCGGATGACGCCGGGCGCTTGCGCGCCTATATCGACGGTCTAACAGCCATCGACCCGAGAGCTCTAAACAGAGCTGAGCAAATGGCGTACTGGATAAATCTGTATAACGTCTTGACCGTTCAACTGGTCATCGACGCGTATCCTGTGGACAGCATCAAGAAGATCAAGGGCGGCTTCTTCAACACCGGCCCGTGGGATGAGAAAGTCACTACGGTCGCGGGCAAGAAGCTCACGCTCAACGATATCGAGCATCGAATCCTGCGACCGATCTGGCAGGACAAGCGCATTCACTATGCGGTGAACTGCGCGAGCATTGGTTGTCCGAACCTGGCTCCCAAGGCTTATTCGGCCGATGCACTCGAGCAACAGCTGGACGAGGCAGCGAAGACCTTCATCAATCAGAGTAAAGGTGTGGCGGTGCTGGGAGAAGGGCAGTTTCGGCTGTCTTCGATCTATGACTGGTATGCTGCGGACTTTGGCGCTGAGGCTGAGCTCTTCCAACACTTGCAGACTTATCACGCGAGCCAGCTGCTCGCCGGTGGCAATAAGCCTGAAGACATCGACTACGACTATGATTGGCGCTTGAACGATATCAGGCGCTGAGCAGACTGTGGCCGATTCGCCTCATGTAGTATCATAGACATTTTGCCGCTTCGAGGTTTACGCACGCCCATGTCAATCAATACAGATGCCGCTGGACGCCCGCTAGGGCCTACCGTCCAGTACACTGATGCCTTTGCAGCTGCAGCGGGCGGCCGCATCCCGTTACGGGCAGTGGATGAAGCCGACGATCAGCAACCGGGACTGCGGCCTGGTTCGGTCAATGCCAACAAGCTTGAGAAACGCATTCGTCGCAACGTCGGCAAGGCCATCGCTGATTTCAATATGATCGAAGCCGGTGACAGGATCATGGTGTGCCTCAGTGGCGGCAAGGACAGCTATGCCATGCTGGACATCTTAATGGCCCTGCAGCGAAGCGCGCCGGTCGAATTCTCCCTCTTGGCTGTCAATCTGGACCAGAAGCAGCCAGGATTTCCCGAGCACGTGCTGCCGGCGTATCTGGATAGGCTTGGAGTCGATTATCGTATTGTCGAACGTGACACCTATAGCATCGTCAAGGATCGCATCCCTGAAGGCAAAACCACCTGCGGTCTCTGTTCCAGGCTGCGCAGGGGTATTCTGTATAACTTTGCCCAGGAAAATGGCTGCAACAAGATTGCGTTGGGGCATCACCGTGACGATATACTCGAAACACTGTTCCTCAACATGTTCTTCGGCGCCAAGCTGAGTGCGATGCCGCCCAAACTGAAGAGTGATGATGGTCGCAATGTCGTCATTAGGCCGCTCGCCTATTGCGCGGAGAAGGATCTGAGCAAGTTTGCCGATCTGAAAGCCTTCCCGATCATTCCCTGTAACCTCTGCGGTAGTCAGGAAAATCTCCAGCGCCAGAATATCAAGGACATGTTGCAGGGTTGGGAGCGTGAAACGCCTGGAAGGCTGGACAACATGTTCGCTGCGTTGCAGAACATTGCACCTTCGCAGTTGTGCGATACGCAGCTGTTCGATTTCGCCTCACTACGCTCAGAAAGCCTGACCGGTAACGCGGCGTCCTGAGTCTCATCTCTATAAAAAAGGGCCCTTCGAGGGCCCTTGGTCTTACGGTCTGTCAGTTCTAAACTCGCGCATGTGTGCCGTGGCTGCGCTCGACGTGAATGCCTTTGTAGTCGGTCAGCGCGACGACAATCAGCAAGCCTACACCAGCGATGATGAAAAAGTTCCTCGCTGCCTCATCATCTGCAAAGCCAAACAGCCAGGGGAATACGATCCAGGCTGCAGCCATGAGGCCTTCCAATACACCGTGAACCGGGAACGGCAGAAGCTTGACCAGGCCGAGCGGATATTTCGTGATGATGGAAGTCAACAGATACACGACACCAATCACATAGGATAATGTCGCGGCGACTTCCACGAAGTTGAAGACGCTTGGTGCGATCAGAAATGCGATCGCGAGCAGATAATCGAGAACTCCATGAACTTTCGGATCTAATACTTTCATAACCATACTCTCCCTGAGGTTGAAGTGGTGTTCGCGCGGAATATCAGCATGTTGCGTGCCATTCTCAAGGTAAATTATGAATTCGGGGCCGTTTTCCTTGCCTGAGAGTATCTGCTCCCCGCTGGCCCCTTTGGAGGTTTACGCTTTTGCACGCTCGCGGTTCTCTGTCGAAGATGCGGAGCATTGTCGGTCGATGATGGCGCAAGCGAATCTCAAGCTGTAACAATTGTAAAATCGTAAATACAGTCCACCCTGGCGGCTGACAATAAGCCATTTTTACAAAGCGTCTCGCCCGATATTTGACACTGATGACGCTCGTAAATATTTGCTGTACCTTCAGGATCGAAGCGTTTTACCTGTACCGGAGGGCCAAGTGAGCGAGAAAATATCGGTTTCAGCCAATGATGTTCAGCAGATCAAGGCATCGGACCTCTTCGTTCAGGCGCTTGAGAAAGAAGGTGTATGCTTCATTCTCGGTGTGCCGGGCGAAGAAAACCTCGACCTGCTCGAGTCGATTCGAAAATCCAGTATCGAGCTGATTCTCGTTCGTCATGAGCAGGCAGCGGCTTTCATGGCTGCAACTTACGGGCGCTTGACCGGCCAGATAGGTGTCTGTCTTTCGACGCTTGGCCCGGGCGCGACTAACCTGGTTACCGGTGCGGCTTACGCCAAACTTGGCGCTATGCCGATGCTGATGATCACCGGGCAGAAGCCGGTGAAGAAATCCAAGCAGGGCCTGTTTCAGATCATCGACACAGTGGGCATGATGATGCCCCTGACCAAGTTCACGCATCAGTTGATCAACGCGAATAATATTCCGGCGCGTATCAGGGAGGCTTTTCGCCTGGCCGAAGACGAGCGACCTGGCCCGGTTCACCTGGAACTGCCGGAAGATATCGCCAAAGAGCTGCCGGACCGTGATGTACACATCTTCGAGCGCAGCTTTGTGCGGCGACCGTCGGCCAGTAGCGCCAGTATCGAAGAAGCCGTCAGACTCATCGCCGAAAGTCGCCATCCGCTGGTGCTCATCGGTGCTGGCGCCAACCGCAAGCGCGTCTCGGATGCGCTGCTGAGCTTCATCGAGTCCTCAGGTCTGTACTTCTTCGATACCCAGATGGGGAAGGGCGTGGTGGACGAACGTCACCAGCGCTTCCTTGGTACAGCCGCACTTTCCAGTGGAGACTACGTGCACTGCGCCATCGACTATGCCGATCTCATCATCAATGTGGGTCATGACGTCGTCGAGAAGCCACCTTTCTTCATGGAGCCGGGTGGCAAGAAAGTCATCCACATCAATTTCAGTCCTGCTGATGTCCACCGTGTATATTTTCCGCAGGTCGAGGTCGTCGGGGACATTGCGAATTCATTGCAGGATCTGGAGCGGAGTCTGGCGGCTGCACGTGTCAACCAGTCTCATGCTATCGAGCATGATCTGAGCTATTTCGAGAAGGTGAAGGTGGAGGTCGAGCGCCAGATCAGGGAGCGCTGCGACTCCGACGCCTTCCCGGTGCTGCCTCAGCGCCTGGTCGCCGATGTGCGCAAGGTCATACCGGACGAGGGTGTGATTGCGCTGGACAATGGCATGTACAAGATCTGGTTCGCAAGGAACTACAAGGCTCACAAGGCCAACACGGTTCTGCTGGACAACGCGCTCGCCAGTATGGGCGCCGGCCTGCCCAGCGCCATGATGGCGGCCTACCTCAATCCGACGACCCCTGTGCTCGCGATCTGCGGCGACGGCGGCTTCATGATGAATAGCCAGGAAATGGAGACCGCTGTGCGTCTGAAGCTCAATCTCGTGGTGCTCATCGTCAACGATTCAGCCTACGGCATGATCAAATGGAAGCAATCTCAGGAAGGCTTCGAAGATTTTGGCTTGAGCTTTGGTAACCCCGATTTCGTGAAGTATGCCGAAGCCTATGGCGCTGAAGGGCATAGAGTCGAAGCCGCGGCAGATATCGTGCCCTTGCTCGAGCACTGCTTCAAGGTGGGTGGCGTGCACATCCTCGACGTGCCAATCGACTACTCCGAGAACACCCGCGTGTTTACCAACGAGCTGTCCGAACGCATCTGTCTCCTCGCCTGATGCGCCACTACGACCTCTCGCCCAACGGGCGGCCGCTGTGATCACCGGGCTCTTTCTGTTCCAGAACGACCTGCGGCTTGACGACAATCCGGCACTGCAGCGCACAGCTCGCCAGGTCGATCACCTCTACTGCGTTTATTTCATCGATGCAGCACTCTTTACGCACGCAGAGTTGCAGTTGCGTCGCATCGGCTGTCATCGCTGGCGCTTTCTGCTTGAGACACTATTTGCGCTCGATACGGAGCTGCATCGGGTAGGGCAGGTGCTCCATGTGTTCTACGGTCAGCCCCGGCGCCTGCTGCCGCAGCTGCTTGCAGCCACGGGAGCCACGACGCTTGGCCTCAGCGCACACCCGGGTCCGTATGAAAATGCCACGATAGAAGCAACCCGCGCCTATTTTCCAGACCTCGGATTAATCGAAGAGTTCGGCAGCACCCTGTTTGAACCGGAACAGTTGCCCTTCGAGCTGGCTGAAATGCCTGATGAATTCACGCGCTTCAAAACAGCGGTGGAAGGTCGCAAGGCTCGAAACCAGAGCACGCTCGGAAAACTACCCTCGGCCGGCCGGGCCGCGGTGCTCGAGAGCCTGATGCCTCTGTGCGTCGTCAAGATCGACGACGGCAGCCTGCTACTCCGAAGACGCATATCAGACGGCAGCCCGCCAGATATTCCCCAGCTGTCCAAACCAGCCATACCAGCGGGGCTTGAAGAGCCCGTCGCCGAATTGACCGATCGTCTCAAGGGCGGCGTCGGAGCTGCCAAGGCCCAGCTTGATTATTATACGGTACAGAGCAGGCTGATCAGCCGCTACAAGGCCACGAGAAACGGGCTCGATGGCTGGGACTTCTCGTCGAAGCTCTCGCCATGGCTGGCCGCTGGATGTCTATCGCCGGTACAGGTCGCCGAAGCCATAAGCAGATTTGAGTTGGCTCACGGTAATAACGATTCCACTGACTGGCTCTACTTCGAACTACTGTGGCGTGAATACTACCAGTGGTTGCTCTACAAATACGGCCGAAGACTTTTTCTGAAGAAGGGTATCCAGCAGAAGCGCAAGCTGACCACGTTCTACCCGCAGGCATTCAAATCCTGGTGCGAGGGCAGCACAGAGTGGCCGATCGTCAACGCCGCCATGCGGCAACTGAAGTTCACTGGCTGGATGTCGAACCGCGCGCGCCAACTTGTCGCGAGTTGCCTGGTCAATGAATTACAGGTGGACTGGCGATATGGCGCTGCCTGGTTCGAGCAATGGCTTGTCGATTACGACGTGGCGAATAACTGGGGTAATTGGCAGTATCTGGCTGGCGTCGGCACAGACCCGCACGGGCAACGGCGTTTCAACCTGCATGAGCAGGCTGAGCGTTATGATCCCGAAGGGCGCTTCATCATGCGCTGGCAGACTCAGGAACAACAAGAATAATCAGGAAGGGCAATAATGGTGGGCCTGGCAGGACTCGAACCTGCAACCAATGGCTTCGAAGGCCACTACTCTATCCAATTGAGCTACAGACCCTTAAAAGGCACTACCACCAGCTTCTTGTGAACGCTTCCGGGTAGCACACCCTCTTGGGCAGCGTGGATTGTAACAGACTTCAAACTTATGGCAATCGCCGATGCATCGCTAATCCGCTAAATTCGCCTCTGGCGGGCGCGGATGCCGCCGATAAGTATTCAGGCAAGGCATTTCTTGCTAGTCTAGGGTCCTCGCCGCCGTCTAGATCCGGAATACCCGTTTTATGCTAGAGCCGTTGAATACCCTCAGAGAAATATTCCAGGTGGCAGCCGATCTGGACGAGCCGGGTCAGCTCCTCGAATTGATCGTCTCGCGTGTCCGCCTGGCCCTGAAGGCTGAGGTCTGCAGTATCTATCTGCTTGATGCAGTTGAAGATTGTTTTGTGCTCAAGGCTACTGAGGGCCTGGACAAGAGTGCCATCAACCAGGTGCGTCTGCCACGGGGTGAGGGCCTGGTTGGCTACATTGCTGAACATCAGGCGCTGCTGAACGTCGAGCGCGCATCGAAGCATCCGAATTTCGTATTTTTCCCCCAGACCGGCGAGCAGGCGTTCGAGTCATTCCTCGGCACGCCCATCGTCCATTTCCGCAAGCTGATCGGCGTGCTGACCATCCAGAAGCACGCTGCTGAAAAATTCACCCTCGAGCAGGAAGCGTTTGCGATTACCATCGCTGCTCAGCTGGCCGGACCGCTCGACCAGTCGCTGGATAACGGTGACCTGCATCTGCGCGATGAGCGTGTGCCGGATGTCAACATACGCTTTCGTGGCGTCAAAGGCGCCAGTGGTCTTGCCATGGGTAAGGCGCTGTGGTTGAAGCGCAAGCACACGCTGGCTGGGATCGTCGACACCAGGCTGGCCGATGTCTCGTCCGACAGGGATGCAGATCGGGATGCCGAGGTCGAACGTTTCAGGGTGGCGCTTGCAGCCGCCAAGGAAGACCTGAAGGAACAGAAGGAGCGCATGCGCGGCAATCTGCCGAAGGATGTGCTCGCACTCTACGGCATGTACCGCATGATTCTGGAAGATCGCAGCCTTGCCGACGAAATAGAGACCTATATCAAGGCTGGTTGGACTGCGGCGACCGCTCTGCGCAAGACCGTAAAGAATCATGCGCGGGCCTTTGAGACCATGGAAGATGATTATCTCAAGGCAAAGGCTGAAGATATCCTCCACATTGGCCAGCGCGTCTATGCCCAGCTTCGTGGCGAAGAGGATGATATCGCGGGAGTAGCGGGGCCGACGATACTGGTCGGCTCTGATCTCAGTATCAGTGACATCGCTGAGTTTCCGACGGAGCAGCTGGCAGGCATCGTCTGTACCAAAGGCTCTGCGCTGTCCCATCTGGCGATATTGGCCAATGCGCTGGGCGTACCGGCCGTGCTCGGCGTTGGTGAGCTGGATCCAAACCGCATAGACAAGGCAGAAACTATCCTCGACGGCTACCGCGCCATCGTCATTTTCAAGCCGGTCGAGCAGTTGCAGCGTGAGTACCGCAAGCTCCTCACCCAGGAATCCGCGCTCCTCAAGGGGCTGGATGCGCTTCGCGACCTTCCGGCAGAGACCCCGGATGGTACGGCCGTAACGCTCATGGCCAATACGGGCTTGCTGGCTGACATCACGCCTGGGCTCTCCCGAGGCGCGCAAGGTATAGGGCTGTATCGCTCCGAAATACCCTTCATGATGCATGAGTCGTTTCCATCTGAAGGCGAGCAGGTTGAAATCTATCGGCCGGTTCTCGAGGCTTATCATCCCAAACCCGTTTGCATGCGAACGCTGGATATCGGTGGGGACAAAAATCTGCCTTACTTCGTCTTCACTGAAGACAATCCTTTCCTTGGCTGGCGGGGCATACGTTTCACGCTCGATAACTCGAGCATCTTTCTCTCGCAGATCAGGGCAATGCTGCGAGCGAATATCGGGCTGGATAACCTCAGTCTGCTCTTGCCAATGATCAGCCGGCTAGATGAAGTGCTCGAGTTCAGGCAGCTGCTGACCGAGGCAGTACTGCAGCTCGAGAGTGAGGGCTATGAAGTCAGCCTGCCGAAGTTGGGTATCATGATCGAGGTGCCGTCCGCGATGCTGATTCTCGATCAGCTTGCCGAGCATATCGACTTCATATCCATTGGCAGTAATGACTTTACCCAGTATCTGTTGGCCGTTGATCGCAACAACGTCAAGGTGTCCCAGCTTTACAGCTGGTTCCAGCCGTCGGTATTGCGGGGGCTGAAATCTGTCGTATCGCAGGCGAAGGCGCTCGGCTTGCCGACGAGCCTCTGTGGCGAAATGGCCGCCGATCCAGCTGCCGTTATTTTGCTGATGGGAATGGGGATCGATCAACTGAGCATGTCGGCCTACACCTTGCCGAAAACAAAGTGGGTTATCAGAAGCATTCCGCAGTCAGTAGCCGTGTCGGTGTGGAATGAAGTCCAGATGATGAAGACGGAGTCTGCCATCCGTCAGCGATTGACCGAGGTGCTTGAACAGCATGGGCTCGGCGGTCTGATAAGAGCCGGGGCGCACTAGGAAGACCGGACATCGGGTGCCGCAAGACCGGTATCTGCATAAACTAACAATAAGAGAGTACATGTGTGAAGGATACCGCTGCCGTCCTCGATTGGCGCGAGTACAGACTTGCGCAGATCAAGCGCAGGCTTAACCTGGTCTATGCCACCGCATTGATGTTTTTCATCATCTACAGCGTGCTGGACTATCTCATCTTCCCGGCTCGCGTAGCGGCACTCACGGTGTCCCTGCGTCTGCTCGTTGTCACACCCTGCATGCTACTGGTGCTCTGGGCACAGCACCGTGACTGGCCTTATGAACGATTCATGACGGTCTATGCCGGAAGCTATCTGGCCGCTGGACTGAGCGTGGTCGCTGTTATTACGATCAGTCACATGAAAGAGGTTCCGGTACCTTACGACGGGCTCTTTCTCGCACTGGCCTTCGGTTATTACCTGATCGCGCTGCCGGTGTTACTGACCTCGCTGATCTCCTTCACCTATACGCTCGTCTACCTGGCCCTGGCATGGGCCTACGATTTTGCGCATATTTCGTGGCTACTCGAAGCGTACTTCCTGCTCAGTGCCAATGTGCTGGGCGTGATCGGTGCTGTTCTGCTGGAGCGCTCGGCGCGGCAGAACTTCCGTCAGCTGTGCTACATCGAGTCGGCGCGGAAACGAGCCGTACAGGATAATCGCAGCAAGACCAGGTTCCTCGCCTCGGCCAGTCATGACCTTCGTCAACCGCTCGGCGCGATACAGTTGCTGCTCAGTGGGCTGGGTGACCAGGTCCGCGCGCTCCCGGAAACACAGCCTTCGCCACAGCAGCAAAACGGTGCTGCCGACACAATGAGTAGCCCGAGGACCGACGAGTTGCTCATGATCGTTCAGCACCTGAAGTTGTCGAGCGATCTACTGCAGCGTCAACTTCGCTCGTTTCTGGATCTCAGCAGTCTGGAACTGGGCGTTATCAGTCCGGCGCTGCAGCGCTTCCAGCTGAGCGAAGTGCTTGAGGGCTTACGCGCAGAGTTCCCCAGCTTCATTTTCAGTCTCGAGAGTCCAGGAGACGGCGCGGCAGACGTCATGCTGGCCTCCGATCGCGGTCTGTTCGAGCGTATCTGCAGCAACCTGATGGATAATGCAGTCAAGCACGCCCGTGCGACCAGACACGAGCTGAAGGTGCGACTGCCCCGGACGCGTGGCGATAAGCTCATCCTTGCAATCTGCGATAACGGCACCGGGCTCAGCAAGGAGCTCATTGCGCATATCAATGACCCACCTGAAGATCGCAGCGAGTTTTTTGCCAATGCCAAGGGCACCGGCCTGGGATTGGTGACGGCTACAGAACTTGCAAGGCTGCTTGGCATACAGATTCGCGCCAGCAGGATAAGCGGTTCTGAAGATACAGCTTCGAATACCGGCGAGCGTCGAGGGGGTACTGAGCTGGTGATCGAGGTGCCGTCAGAGATGCTGGACGAACTGCAGCTCTAATGCACTGGACAGACGTTCAGCTGTCGTTATGCCCAAGAAGGCCGAGCTGAAAGCCTCGTCGCACACACTCGGTGCGATTGTGCGCTTCCAGCTTGTTGAACAGCGCCTTGAGATGACTTTTCACGGTATCTTCCTGACACTGAAGAATGCTCGCTATCCTCTTGTTGGGCAGACCTCTGGCCAATAGCCCGAGTACCTCGATCTGCCTGGGCGTCAGATTCGGCACAGCTTCATCCAGTTGCAGCGTTGCTTCCGTAGGGGCGGAGCGTGAATAATTCGAAGGCGTGACGATCTTCCTCGACAGCACATCACTCAGTGCCTGGTCGACCTCTGCCAGTGGTGCGGATTTACTGATGAAGCCGTTCGCCCCCGCACTGATGGCCATCGTGACGTCACTGGGTGAATCATTGGCCGACAGAATGACCACAGGCAAATCCGGCTGATTTCGCTGCAGATGTGCGAGCAGTTCATGGCCATTGCCATCGGGTAACATCATGTCCAGCAACAGGAGATCAAAGCCTGGCTCTCGCTGGAGCCGCGCTGATGCGGCATGTAGCGAATCGGCGTATTCGAAACGCAGGGGACCGTGATCGTTTCGGACCCGACTGTTTTTCATGGCATGGAGAGCCAGCGCCAGACCCTGGCTGTAGATAGGATGGTCATCGACTGACAGAACGCTCAGCACTGGTCTCATATCGGCCTCCACGCTTGCTGACATCAGGCAGCCGCTCCGGCTCCCGAAGCGGAGCCTGAGCGATGTGTCACCTGGTCTTCAGCGACTTCGATGATGCTTTGTCGGAGATCTGAATCGAGCACAAATCGCGCCTCGTCTGCTATGCGGTCCAGTTTCCGATTGTATACGATAAAACCTTCTTCATTGTGGCTAACCACCCGCTGTGAGCGAAGCGTGTGGATGAAATTCCGGAACAGTGTCTTGTCGAAGAACTCCGGCGCGTTGAGGCCGTAAAGGATCGACATACGCTCGGCCATGGCCGTACTACGCTCTTCAAGTTCGAGGTCGGTGAGTCGACCAGAGCCATGGCGTCGCAATATGGCAATCACTGTGTAATAGCGTTCGAGCGTTGGCAGAATGCTTCTGGCCAGGCTCTGCAGACACACCGCCTGCAGCGAGCCCGGCGGCGGTGCGTGATAGACATCTCCGCTACTTGAAAGCATGCCAGCATCGATGAGCGCCGCCAGCCACGCATCCACGCGCGCAGGCAGTTCGTCTTCAGACCAGCGCAGGAACAGCTCCGATCTGATGTAGGGATAGATCGAAGACATCATCCAGTGCAGACGCTCTGACTTCAGTTCGTTCTCATGCTGGAAGAAGGTGGCAATCAGCCCTGGCAGCGCCAGCAGGTGCAGAATGTTGTTGCGATAATAAGTGAGCAGGATTGCGTTGCGTGCATCCAGCTGGACGATATCGCCGAGCTTCTGCGGCCGTATCTCGACCAGCCCCATTTCGACCAGATAGTCGATCCAGCGCGGGCCATCTACGTCTGGGCAGGTCATCTCAGCGCTATACGGACAGGCTCGCAACAGGCCCACCAACAGCTCACTTTGCCGGACCAGAATGGTGGCATCGATTGACTGCCTGGGCGTGGCGAGCAGGAAGGTCGAAAGAATGTTGACCGGGTTGAGTGCTGCAGCCGCGTTGATGCCGACAACTATGCGATCGGCTACGTCGTCGACCACGGGCTTGAGCCAGTTTGGACGGTCAGTGGCTTGTAATGGCTGCTCTCGCCAGTCTGGCCGATGCTCGTTCAGAATTTGAGACAGATACATCGGCTGACCGAAGTTGACGCTGACCTGGCCGAAGGTGTTACGCAGATTCTTGATGGACTTGAACACCGAAAACAGCGACTCCTGCTGTTTCTTCTTGCCACGAAGTTCGCCGAGATAGGAACCGGCTTCCAGAATCTTTTCATAGCCGACGTACACCGGTACGAAAATCAGTTCCTTTTTTGGCTCCCGCAGATAGGAGCGAACCGTCATCGCCACCATGCCGGCCTTAGGAGCCAGTGTTCTGCCTGTGCGACTGCGGCCACCTTCGACGAAATATTCGACCGGGAAGCCCTTCACAAACATGGAATGCATATATTCGGTAAACACTGCCGCGTACAGCTGGTTGCTCTTGAAGGTACGACGCATGAAGAATGCCCCGCCGCGACGGAGCAGAGAGCCGAGCACCGGCATATTGAGATTGATACCGGCGGCAATGTGCGGAACCATCAATCCATTGTTGTAGAGCACATAGCTCAGCAGCAAATAATCGATATGGCTTCGATGACACGGCACATAGATAACGCTGCCTTTCTGTGCCACATCCTTCACAGCTTCGATGTTGTTGACAGCCACACCGTTGTAGATCTTGTTCCAGACCCATGACAATACAATGTCGAGGAATTGTACGGCGCCAATCGAGACGTTAGAGGCAATTTCCTCCGCGTATTTCTTCGCGCGTAGTGTGGCTTTTTCACGATCGATCTTGGCCGTGCGCATCTCCCGTTCGATGGCGAGTTCGACTTCCGGCATACGGATCAGACGTGAAACCAGTGTTCTGCGGTGCGACAGATCCGGCCCGACCACAGCCTGACGCATAAGCCGGAAATGGACCCGCAGCAGTCTGGCAGTCTTTCGAGTGGCGCGTGCGGTATCAGGGCTGCCTTCCAGGATATGACTCAGCGAGACTGGCTTGCTGAACTGCAGGAAGACGTTCTTGCCATGAACCAGTATGACGAAAAGCTGTTTGAGACGGCCACCAACTGACCAGGCATCCGTCAACAGCAACTTGAACAGTGACTTTTCTTTCTCGGGCGCCCGACCCCAGTACAGCGTGACTGGCACGACCTGAACATCGAGTTCGTTGGTATGACTGGCTTCGATGAGCCTCCGTAATCGATCGCTTATGGTTGGCGAGGGGCGCTTGCGGAAGGTTCGACCGCGTTTCTGGTAGAGAAAGAAATGGCTTCTGCGCAGCGTTTCACTGCCCAGATGCAGCGCAGCCTGTGAACTGGGCATGCCAGCCTTCAAAATCTCCTGCTCGAGGACCAGTCGGCTGCTGAGCGACTTGTGTTGTAGCACGTACACCACTGGTCTGGCTGGATCGAGGCCCAGTTTACTGGCGTCATTGCCAATAACATCGGTACGCACCCAGAGGAAAAGGATCTTGCGTAGCAGGGTAAAGAAGTAGGAACTTATGATATGCATGTTTCTGTTATCAGGCCCGGTAGCTCAGCGCGTGTTCTGGCAATGATGAAGTATGCGAGCCGGCGCGCTATCATCCGGTACTCAATCACCTTATCAGAGCATCTTGGGCGGCAAGTGTAGCAAAGTCTTCCTACTCTTTAACCGGCTTTTTTCTGCTCGCCAGTCTGGCGGGCCGCTCGCAGTACAAGAGGAGTCTGCCTTGCCAAAATTTGACGCCCTGCTTACGCCACCAGGTGCAGTTGCCGGCCGCTCCGGATTTTATGGTCGAGTGCCATATACCGCCTCACTCCTGCCCCGAAGTGCCGGTGCTCGGTTCATGCTACTGTCGAACTCGCACATCGTCCTGTCCGAAAGCACAATCCTGGATGCGTCTGACTACAGGCACTCCGCGCTTCAGTTACCGATGGATGACTTTGCCAATGCGCTCATGGTCCTGGACGGCGTCGAGGTGGGGCACTTCGAGGTCTATCCTGACGCCGCGCTGGCCGCCCCGCCGCTGTTGAACGCCAGCTCGCCAGAGCTCGGGACCTTGCCGGTGCTTGCAGTAGACCAAGTGCAGCTTGAGGCGCTCGACCTGCCAGATGGCCATGCTCTTGTGCCCCTGAGAACTGCGCTGTTCCAGCTCGACCGCTCCGAACACAGGCTATTCAACCGTCTGGTTCAGTGGAGTCACTGGGTACTGCAGACGCGGTACTGTGAACAGTGCGGTGGCCGTCTCGAGACTTCAGCCACCGAGTTGGCGCTGTTCTGCAGCAACTGCGTCAAGCCTGTCTATCCTCGGGTGGCGCCTTGCATGATCGCTGCCGTTCATCGGCCTGGCGAGTTGTTACTGGCGCAGAACGTGGCCTTGAAAAGCCGTGGCCTCTATAGCTGCGTGGCAGGCTTCGTCGATCCGGGCGAGTCTGTGGAAATGACCGTGCATCGTGAGGTTCGTGAAGAAACCGGCGTTCTGCTCAGATCAATACGCTACATCGAATCCGAGGCCTGGCCTTTTCCACATCAGTTGATGCTCGGGTTTCTGGCAGAGTACGAATCGGGCGACATTGTCCCGGAGCCGGGTGAGATAGAGGATGCGCAGTGGTTCAGCATCGATGATCTGCCACCAGTTCCACCCAAGCTGACCATATCCGGCCGCTTGATACGTCTGGCCGTCGACGAGCTTCGCGCTCAAAGAGGCTATTGAGTGCCAATGTCGACCTGTGATGTCCTGGTGATGGATTCAGGTAGCGGCGGGCTGAGCATCTGGCAGGCACTGACGGCCACCATGCCGGCACTGGAGACGGTCTACCTCGCTGATTTCAATCATTACCCCTACGGTGAGCAGACCGAAGCAGCGTTGATAGACCGTCTACGCCACCTCGTAGGGCGTTGTGTCGAAATGTGGCAGCCAAAGATCGTTGTCATTGCCTGCAACACTGCCAGCACCGTGGTGCTGGATGCACTCCGCGCTCAGTTCCCGCTGCCTTTCGTCGGCGTTGTGCCTGCAATCAAGGTCGCTGCCGCGGCCAGCCGACAGCACCGTATAGGCTTGCTGGCCACGCCAGGCACTATCAAGCGCAGTTATATTGACCGGCTTGTCGAGCAGTTTGCTGCGCACTGCACGGTCGTCAGGGTCGGTAGCTCAGAGCTGGTGCATATGGCTGAGCGGCGAATTCGGAATTGGGGCGGAGAAAGCGTTCAGCAGCAGGACGATGCTGAGCAGCTTACCGCAATTATCGAGCCCTTCCGCGAAGCCGCTTGTGATCAGGTGGTGCTCGGTTGCACTCACTTTCCATTGCTGCGAGCTGAGTTTGAAAAGGCGCTTCCAGAGGCCGCATGGGTCGATTCAACGGCAGCTATCTGTCGCAGGGTAAATGCCCTGTGGGCTGAAGTCGCAACAGGGGAGGCGGGCCTGGGGGGGCAAGAACGACGGGCGCATCACGTGCTACTGTACACCGAGCCGAAGCCGGCTGCGGGTGCCGACCGGCAACGCATTGCGGTGGTCGACGAGCAGTGGCGAGCTGCCATGCGCCGAATGGGCTTTGATAGCATCGAGCGGTTCAAGTAGAGTTGAGCCGCTCGACCTGTCGTTATGGGTGCGGCGTCAGATCAGCCGGGCGAGTTTGAAGACTGTCAGGAACTCGAGAGCCGGAATGCCACGTCGATGACAGGTGTATATCCTGTGAACATCACCTCTGAAGCGTGACTTCGTAAACTCCAGCCCCTTGAAGTTGTACAGGAAGCTGCCTTTCTCATAAGTGAGTCTAAGTGCTTTTTTCAGCAGCTTGGATTCCTGAGGCTCATCGGGCCCATCGAACATCAGCGGCACCAGGCCAAGGTCTAGAAAGGGTACACCTTCAGCCTTGAATTGCTCCATCGCGTGGACGATCAGGGTGTAGAAAATGCCCTGTTTGAAGTCGGCACAGGCGCGCGAGATGTTCGGCACATAGCTGATAATTTCGTTGTTCTTGTAGATCGGATCGAAATACACGAAGCCCACGGCCTTGCCATCCTGATAGGCATAGAAATGACGTTCATTCTCCTTGTACTCCATCTGCATGGGACGGATGAAGAAACGAATTTCCTTTTTCTTGCACTTGCGCGTCTTGATCCAGGCGTCGGATATTTCGCGGGTGTGGTCGTCGCTATAGCGTTCCTGAACTGTGATGCCCTGTTTTTCAGACTGGTTCAGCGCAGTACGGATAACCTGCTTCTTCTTGCCGCTCAGCGACCACTTCGCGAGATCAATGCGGATCTCGGAGCCAAGCTGAGTACCGTAGAAGTTGTGACGCTCGTTCAGATAAGTCGCGACGGGTTTGGTCACCTGCAAGTAAACCGCATTTGGAAAGCGCTTGTTGAACAGCTCGAGCATCAGGGCGAACTGCTCTGGCGCAGAGACCGGATCGGCCAGAACGAAGATCTGTGACCACTGGCGCATGAAGGCGATGTAGCCGACGCCGGGCACGTCGAAAAATTCCATATTCGGCTGCAGGGTCGAAAAAGCCTGCGAGTGAATCCCATGCTGCTTCAGCATCTGCACGCGTTCAGCAAAGCTGAATTTGCCGATACCGCTATTGGGAAGATCCAGCGTACTACTCAGGTCAAGAACAAGACTCGACTGGCTCATGGCATTCACCTCTGACTGACTCTTAAGGATTTTATAGTTGTTCTATCGTATTTGATTCAGGCCTTGGCCTTCGCAGCTGCAATGGCCTGCTTGTCGCCAAGGATGGACCAGTAGTTGGCCAGGCCCGCAAAGCTGAAACGCTTGATGGACTTAATTTCAAGACCGGCGCGACGCATGGCTGCAGGATAATCGTAGATATTGTGCAGAGCGTTACCCGCAGTGAGCCAGAATAGCGACACGGCGACGTACCAGTAAGCCTTCTGAAACTGTCGGCGCAGGATGTTGCCCTGTGGCAAGGCGAAGTCACCAACAACGATTTTGCCATCGTCTTTTGCGAGATCGATGAGTTGCTTCAGTACACGATCCATCATGTCTTCACTGAAGACGTTCAGGAAGAAGTTGCCCACCACCATGTCGTACTGACCGAACTCTTCGAACTTGAAGATGTCGGCCTGGACGCGGCGGATATCGAGATGCGTCTTGCCCTGCTTAACCAGTTCGTCATCAAACTTGCGCAACATGGTCTCGGACAGATCGACCACTGTGACACGAGCGCCTCTTTCAGCAGCATGTATCGCATCCTTGCCATGACCGACACCGGCGAACAGGACACTGTCGCCAGCCTTGAGATTGGCTTCGTCAAGCATCGCGACCTTGGCTTCGTGTATGGCCTTGCCGCTGTAGAAAGCGCTGAGCAGATCATAGACCGGACCGACGAACCTGTACTTGTCTCGCGCTTCGGCAGGGCGTGCTGCGGTAGAGGCAGGTGAGTTGGCTGACTGAACTGGCTGTTGGGCGCTTTGCATAATGCTGTATCCAAATTCTATGGAGTCGTGGTGACTGATGTGTCCATCCGTCGGATGACTCGCTGGTTGATTCAAGCACTTCGATGGATTGAAGACGCCATGAAAGCTGAAGCCATACTATGTTACCGACTGTAAGAGAACTGTGAGACAGGCCGCAAAACGCTACGAAAAGCTTGTAATGCAGAAACAAAAAATGCTGTAATTTCAATAATCTGAAATAGATTGTCCTACAAACGGATAACCGATTGAGGCGGGTTTCACAGGACGCGGCAGCGCTTGTTGACAAGCCTTGCCAGACTGCCCCGAATCGGCGTCTACTTCAGCTGTACGGCAGATACCAAAAACAACTATTGATCTGTACCATTGGACCATCATGCCAAATGTGACGTCGATCACAGGCGTGGATGGGTTAACAAGGATGACAATCAATCAGAATGGAACGGGAGTTTCTATGTCTTTTAGTATCGCTACAAGTCTCGCAAACAAGACTGTGCTTATCACAGGCGTCAGTGGATTTCTCGGCAAGGTTGTGCTCGAGCGGTTGCTGGCGGAGGGCCCTGTAGGCCTGAAAATCAAACTGCTGCTCCGTGGCTCAAGCAAGTTTACCGATCCACGACAGCGGTTCGAGCAGGAAGTACTCAGCTCGTCGATTTTCGACAACTTGCGTGAGAAGGGCGATCTCGAGAAGCGACTGGTTGACGTCAGCTGTGTCGCGGGGGAATTGACCCAGCCATCGCTGGGATTGGGTGCCGAAGCGTTTGAAGCGCTCGGTAGGGAACTGGATTTGATAATAAATTCTGCGGCAAGTGTTAACTTCCGCGAAGCGCTTGATCAGGCATTGTCGATCAATACGTTCAGTCTGCAGTCATTGATGTCGCTGGCTGACGTAAACGGGCGTTGTAAGTTTTTGCAGGTGTCCACCTGCTATGTTCATGGCAAGCGACCTGGTGTCATCTTCGAGCAGAATAACGCTCCGGTAGGTGAAGCTGGTGTGGAAGCGCGAGCCGGTGGTTGTTTCGAAGTCGATGCGTTACTGCGACATCTGCAAAGCGCCGCTGCTGCGGTAAAGGCAGCTGCAGTGGACTCGGAAGCAGCCGAACATGCGCTCATCGAGCTTGGGGTAGAGGAGTCGAGGCTGCGTGGCTGGAACGATACCTACACCATGACCAAGTGGCTGGGGGAACAGCTGCTGTACAACCACTTCGGTGATAGCGGGCGTTTAACGGTCGTGAGACCGGCAATCGTTGAAAGCACTCTGGCCAGTCCTGTACCAGGCTGGATCGAAGGCGTGAAAGTGGCTGATGCCCTGATTCTGGCCTACGCCAGGGAACGCGTCACTTTCTTTCCTGGTCGGAAGAAGTCGGTCATCGATGTCATTCCAGCCGACCTGGTTGCCAATGGCATCATCACGGCCGCAGCAGAGCTGCTCACGCTGACCTCCGGCAGGAGGATTTATCAGGTAGGCAGCAGCCAGCGCAATCCGGTGACGATCAACGAGCTTGTGGAACATGTCAGTGAGGAGGCGCAAACGAATCATGCGGCGCACGATCGGCTGTTTTATCGTCGACCTCAGCGACCGTTTATCGTACTGCCAAGACCGGCTTTCAAGCTGATGCTGTCTGGCGTGAGTGCGGGACTCAAGCTTAAGGGCATGCTCAGTGGCATTGCACCGAACGAGCAGAAGAAGATAGAAGCGACCAATAAACTGGCGATGATATTCTCCTTCTACACGTCGCCGAACTATGTGTTCGATATGTCAGAGATGCTTTCGCTCTCCAAGCGCCTCAGCGCTGAAGAGCAGAAGATGTTCCCTGTGGATCCAGCGACGTTCGATTGGAAGCATTACATGCGCAACGTGCATATTCCGGGTTTGAACCGTTACGCGCTGAAGCCGAGAAAGCCCGAAGAGGCGGTCGGTGGTGAAGGCTTAACGGAGCTGAATCTTTCCGCTGCCGGGTAAACCACCTGGGCCGGCTACACCTTCCTGACCAGGAACCACGATTGAAGAAGCCTGCTGACGGCGGTATTCCTGCAGCTCCTTCATCGTATCCTGCATGGATTGTTGGGCAGCCTCTGCAAAGCCGGCCACCGCTTCGGATAGCGATTCGGCCTGCAGTTCGAAATTAAGCGGAATGGCGCCTGCTGGTGTCATCATCTGCGCCTGGCCGAAGTAGAGTGTAGTACGGCCGGGATCTTTCTCACCTTCGCTGGTTACCGGCGTCATCCGCCGAATCGTGCCCACCTTCTGATCAGTGAATACTGCTTCCTCGTAAAGATTGTTCGCATCCATTGAATTGGCAGGTGCTTCTTTCTGTCTGTCCGTCATTCTCAACTCCGTTCCTGATGTGTTTGCTATCCGCAATTTGCTTAGCCGACCACCTTAACGTGCCGGACCGATCCGCTCAAGTTGCCTTGCCGCCGCACTACCACGGCAGCCGTTCACCATTCCAGGCGATGAACTGGCCGCTATCCACCGGTCTCAGCTCTCCGATGCGAGCAAGCAGATGCCCGGCTGCCGATTCAGGCGAGTGTAGTGTTTTCTGATAATTGGCAGTCACGAAGGGCTTGCTCAGGCTGGTGTTTACGGTGCCTGGATGCAGTGCTACGCATACGCAGTGGGGCAACTTGACACCCCACTCCAGTGCAAGCGTCTTCAGGAACATATTGTGCGCGGCCTTGCTGGCGCGATAGCCGTACCACCCACCGGTTCGGTTGTCGGCAAGGCTGCCCACTCTGGCGGACAGTGACGCGAAAACAGATGTACCCTTGTGCTTCAGCAGGCTCTCGAGCGCCTGAGCCAATAGGAGAACAGGGAAAGCGTTCGCCGCGAAAAGCGCGTGCAGCTGGGGCAGAGCCACCTGCCTGAGAGATTTCTCCGGCCTGACGTCTTCGCTATGCAGCAGACCGATACAGTTGATGACGAGGTTGATCTGGCTGGTATGCTCATGAATCCGGGTCGCCAAGCGTTGATAGCTTGCGGGATCGGCAAAATCGGTTTCGAGTCGAATGAGGCGACGTTCGTTTGGGAATGCACAGGACTTCGCGCTGCTTCTATCTACCGTAAAAACCTTCGCGACTTTGCTCTCATCGGCAGATAGCAAGGCGCTCACAATCGCGCTACCAATGCCACCGCTACTGCCAGTCACCACCGCCCTGATCGGTTCGTTTGTCCACTGCTGTTCTGGCAGGGCGAAGTTGAAGTCATGATGCGGCGACATTGGGGGTAACCTCGGTAAGAGAGGCCTCGACCTGCGGGACTCTAGGTACATTCCGCAGGCTCCGAGATGGTCGGGATTACAATAACTTGATACGAAATCGGGTACCGTATCGGCCAGTCTTATTCACTTTGTACCGTAGTCCCTGATACGCCTTATGATCACAATATTTACTGCGAGCGTTGCTGCCCCAGATCTTCGGTGCCTGGTCCGCTGGACACTCGTCGGCCTGATGACATTCATCTTGTGTGCAAATTTACGGGCTGAAACCACGCCTACGCATGCACTTGCCCTGGAAGGCCCTACGATTCTCACGACATTGCCACCGCGCTGTACAGTCGGTGCTGAAGCCGGAGCGGACCAAGATGTGGACGACGTCGATGAGGACACTGATGAGGATGAGCCAACCACGCAGATATATCAGGTGAGGCCGGTGAAGGCTGGCCGCGCGCATTGTGAGTCGTTCAGGGAGCTCCAACTAGCGCCAGTCGAAGACAGCCGTTTCCGTTTCTGGCCGCCGGCACCCGACGATGTTGAAGCCATGTTCCGTGCCTCGGCAGAAGTTACTGCTTCTGAGGACAGTTCAGCAACGTCTGCCGCACAGGCAGTGAAGGATGAGCAACCCACGCAGGCGCTCATCGCACTTTGTGAACGCAACCGCTTTGGTCGCAGCCTATGCGGCCTGCAAGACAGGGCTGGTCAGCTGGTTGTGCCCCTGAAGTTCGATGAGGCACGCCCTAATCCGGATAGTGATTTGCAGGCGGTACGGTTCGACAACAGGTGGGGCTATTACAGTATCGCTCAACAGCGGCTTATCGTGGTCCCGCAGTTTGTCAAAGTCGGCGATTTCACCGAAGGATCAGCCTTCGTCGAAACGTCGGATGAGCCCACGCGAACCTGGCTCATCGACGAAAATGGCAACCGTATCAGGGAACTGCCTGTCGGTGCCCGCATCAGCGGCGATTATGAAGAGGGCCTGTCGTTGCTGCGATTTGATCAACGCTTCGGGTACGTCGACGAGCGAGGAAATGTCGTTATTTCCGCACAATTCATCAATGCCGCACCGTTCAGGGATGGTCTGGCCTTCGTCCAGTACAGCCAGGAGCCGGATCAATATGCGCTTATTGATCGCAAGGGGGAGGGGCTACTGTTCTTTCAGTTCCCCGATACTCGACTGTTGCCACTTGGGCAGCAGCAATATCTGGCGCTTAGTGGCTGTAATAGCCGCAATGGCTGCCTTGCCCGCTGCATATCACTCGGCGTCGATGAGTCGCCGAACGTCCAGGTGTTTGATAGTGAAGCCGCTGTGGCCCTCGAAGTGAGCTGTCTTGCCCAGGATGCGACGGAGTGACCTCCGCAGAAAATACCCAGCCCTGCTGAGCTCGTGACGGAAAGTTAACGTAACAGCTGCTTTGGTCCCGGAGCTATTCTCGCTCCAGAATTTGGCTGCATGGTAACGCTGACTTGACATCGATCTTTCCTGCCCCGCTACCCATCAGGTGCTTATGCAGCGGCATCCGGTTCATGCTACTGCTCTGCATCGTCTACCTGACTGGCTGCGGGGGCATGCAGTCGGTATTGGATCCTGCTGGCAAGGAGGCCTCTACACTTGCCGAACTCTTCTGGGTGCTGTTCGCCGGCGCCGTAGTGCTTTGGCTGCTCGTCAACGGGCTGTTTTTCTACGTCACTCGCCTCAATACCCGCTCCATGTCGCGCCGTCTCGCCGAGGCTCTCATTATTGGTGGCGGTATCGTTTTTCCAACAGTGGTGCTGGCGGGTTTGCTGAGCTATGGCCTCATGATGATGCCTGAACAACGTGAGGCGGGGGACGATCTCGTGCTCAAGGTCACGGGCGAGCAGTGGTGGTGGCGGGTCGAGTATTGGCCCAAGGGTGCAGATCAGCCAATTGTCTCCGCCAACGAAATTCGCCTGCCACTGAACCAGCGTACGGAAGTAAAACTCACTGCCGCCAAGGTAATTCACTCCTTCTGGATTCCGGCGCTCGCCGGCAAGATGGATATGTTTCCGTTGCGTGAGACGCGTCTGGCGCTCGAGCCGCAGCGGGTCGGCACATTCAGGGGGCAGTGCGCAGAGTTCTGTGGCGAATCGCATGCGCGAATGGCTTTCAAGGCGGTGGTCATGCCTGAAGATGAATTCGACGCCTGGCTTGAGCAGCAGGCTGCGCCGGCGCAGCCGCCGGCAGATGAGCTCGCTGAGCGAGGGTTGGCAGTCTTTCAAGCACAAGGCTGCGGTGCTTGCCATTCCGTTCGAGGTACGCCTGCGAGCGGACGGGTGGGCCCGGATCTAACCCATGTTGGCGGACGAGAAACACTGGCGGCAGGAACTTTGCCGGTGACGCAGGATGCATTCGTGCGGTGGCTGAGCGAAACCAAACACATCAAGCCAGGGGTGAAAATGCCATCATATGACATGCTCAGCCGGGAAGAGCTCAATGCGCTTGGGCATTATCTGGAGGGGCTTCGCTAGTGGCTGACGAAACCACGGGAAAGAGTAAGGCACTCTCGGACACGCTTGCACCAGAGGGCACCTATCCGCCTACTGAAGCCATGCTCGAAGCCCCGGTCGATCGGGAGTTTCAGCAGCAGTCCGCCGACAGACTGAGGGCGGTCTGGGCAACGCCGAAGGGCTGGCGCTACTGGTCTGCCGTCAATAACTCGGAAGTGGGCAAGTGGTATTCGCTCACCGCGCTGTTCTTCATGCTGCTCGCGGGCGTTTTGGCATTGATGATGCGCGTGCAACTGGCTGTTCCTGAGAACGATTTCCTGTCCGCCAATACCTTCAACCAGTTCTTCACCATGCACGGCTCCGCGATGATGTTCCTGTTCGCGGTACCGATGTTCGAGGCCATCTCGATCCTGTTGCTACCGGCCTTCCTGGGCGCGAGGGATATGCCTTTCCCTCGGCTGTCTGCCTACGGCTTCTGGTGCTTCGTCATCGGTGGCATCTTTGTGATGGGGTCCTTACTGTTTGATGCCGCACCTGATGCCGGCTGGTTCATGTATCCACCGCTGGCCACCCAATATTCCGGTATTGGATCGGACATCTGGCTGCTGGGCTTGTCGTTCATCGAAGTGGCTTCCATAGCGGCGGCAGTCGAGCTTATCGTGGGCGTGCTCAAGTGTCGTCCGCCTGGCATGCGCATTAACCTCATGCCGCTATACGCCTGGTATGTGCTCGTCGTCGGCGGCATGATCGTGTTTGCGTTCCCTCCGCTGATCGCTGGTGACTTCCTCTTCGAGCTCGAGCGCAGCATGGACTGGCCCTTCTTCGATCCCACACGCGGTGGCGATCCCATGTTGTGGCAGCACCTGTTCTGGATCTTCGGGCATCCTGAGGTGTATATCGTCTTCCTGCCATCGATTGCCATCGCTGCGATGGTCATTCCCACCGTCGCGCAGCGGCCCATCGTTGGCTATTCCTGGATCGTCGTGTCTGCCGTTGGCACCGGCTTCCTGTCGTTCGGGCTGTGGGTGCATCACATGTTCACCACAGGGCTGCCCGCGCTCTCGCTGGGCTTCTTCTCTGCGGCGTCCGAAGCAGTGGTCATTCCAACCGGTATACAGCTGTTTGCCTTCCTCGCCACGCTCATGGTCGGGCGGGTCAAGGTAAATGTGCCGATGCTCTATATCGCCGGTGCGCTCGCCATATTCACCATCGGCGGGCTGACAGGGGTCATGATCGCGCTAGCACCCTTCGACTGGCAGGTGCACGATACCTACTTTATCGTCGCTCATCTGCATTACACACTCTTCGGCGGCATGGTGTTTCCCGTTATCGGCGGCGTGTATTACTTCTACTCGTTTTTTACCAAGAAGCAGATGTCCGACCGGCTGGGGCGTATCGCGTTCTGGCTCCTGTTCGTCGGCTTTAATGTCACTTTTCTGCCAATGCATCTGACCGGGCTGAAAGGCATGCCCCGGCGCGTGTATACCTACCAGGAAGGGCTGGGCTGGGACTGGTTGAATATGCTCTCGACAATAGGCGCCTTCATCGTCGCCAGCGGTTTCGTTGTGTTCGTCTATGACCTGCTCCGGCCGAAGGGTAAGCAGGGACAGCCACCGCGCAACCCCTGGAATGCGGGCACCCTCGAGTGGTCGCACGATATTCCGGATCAGGCCTGGGGCGTGCGTTCCATTCCCTTCATCACCAGTCGCTATCCACTGTGGGATCAGAAGAAGTTGGTCGATCGTATGGACGCCGGTCGCTATTACCTGCCGGATGCTGCCGAGGGCAAGCGTGAGACGCTGGTGACTACTGTGCTCGATGCGCGGCCGGTGCTTTGTCAGCGCGTTACGGGGCCTGCCTGGGTCACAATGTGGGCGGCGATTTTTACCGGTGGCGCCTTCATCCTGCCGACCTTCCACCTGTATACGCCGGCCATGATTTCAGCGGTGTTTGCAGTGGTGTGTGTCATGTACTGGCTATGGTCCTCCACAGCGCTGATTCCTGAGCAGCCGCAGAAGGATGTCGGACTCGACCTGCGTTTGCCGGTGTATGCCTCTGGGCCGCAGGCGCCCGGGTGGTGGGGGATGTGGATCACCATGCTTGCTGCGATCACGGCCTTTGCCAGTCTCATATTTGGCGTGTTCTTCTACTGGACGAGCAAGCCTGATTTCCCTCCGCCAGGGAGTGATCATGCCGACCCATGGCTACTCGGCCTGACTGCGCTCGCCGTTGGTACGGCCTGGGCACTGATGCTGTTGGCCAGGCACTGGAACCGACACGACCATGTAGGACGCGCACGCATGTCGTTGATCGCTTCCACCGGCCTCACAATAGTCGCAGGCGCAAGTCTGATTTACGCGGTAAGCAGTCGCGAACTGGAACCTACCAGTCATGTCTATCCCGCAACCGTATGGGCACTGATGGTCTGGACCACCTTCCACATTGGCGTGGGGCTGTTGATGCAGGGCTACACGCTGGCCGCTTCGCTCTTTGGCAAACTGACGCCGCGCTATGATGCGATTCTGGTGAACGTTTGCCTGTTCTGGCACTTCCTCTGCGTGATCACGGCCGTCACCGTACTCACGCTGGGCGTATTGCCGAGGTTGGTCTAATGGTCGAGCGCAAGACTGAAGTCGCCAAATCCGCTGACGAAGCGTCACTTCGCGAGGACGAGGAGCGCAAGACCTTTGCCGAGGAAAGCGATAGTTTGTGGTTGATCACCTTGGGTCCTCTGATTTGGATTCTGCATTTCCTGGTCTGCTATGGGCTCACAGCAATGGTCTGCGCCAAGTTGGGCGGCAACGCCGATTGGCTGCAGATCCTGCGTATCGTCATCGCAGTAGTGACTGTCATCGCGCTAGTCGGTATCGGCGTCACGGGCTGGCGAGCCTGGAAACAGTGGGATTTCCTCGATGACTTCGACTACAGCCATGGCCTGGCCTTCGAGGAAGACCGACATGAATTTCTGGGACACGCAGCCTTCATGCTTGGCATCGTCGCCTTCATCGGCGTGGTATATGTCGCGCTACCAGCGCTGTTCATGAAGACCTGCCTGTGAAGCGTCAGTTGGGCAATAAACTATACGGTAGCATCGCGCTGGCCTTGCTGATGCTGCTCTGGCTCCTGGCGCTGACGTGGCTACCTTCGCCGGCACCGTTCAGCCATCATATGCTGCAGCACATCATACTGGTCACGCTCGTCTCGCCTTTGCTCGTCTTTATGTTCCCCAGCCTGCTCTGTAGCGTAGCCCTGTCTCCGTTGCTGGCTACGCTGATCGAATTCCTCGTCGTGTGGGGATGGCATTTGCCTGACCTGCATGCAGCAGCGGCGCATTCGATGCTGGTCTATCTGCTGGAGCAAAGCATGTTTCTAGGCGCCGGCATACTTATCTGGGGCTCGGTGCTGCAGCCGGGGCAGGCTATGGCCGGTGTTGGTGGCCTGCTGTTGACCTCCATGCACATGACCATGCTTGGCGCCTTGCTGATATTGAGTCCACGAGCGCTCTATCTGCATGATGCGGCGGTTGAGAGCCTGGCCGCATCGAGCGCAATGGCTCTGCAGGATCAACAGATGGGTGGCATGATCATGCTCGCAATCGGCACGCCCATTTATATTCTTGGCGCCCTGGTGTTGCTGCGCCGGTCGCTGAAAGCCGAGGTCTTTTCATGAAGCGATATGTCGTATTCACGCTCTGCCTGATCCTGCTGGCACTGATAGCTGCGTGTGCCGTCGTTGGCTTGGGGCTCTTCAATGTTTCGGCACGGCAAGGCCATCTTCCAGGGGTATACTGGATTTTGCACACAACCTATCGCAATTCCGTGGATCTGCGCGCCCCCTCCGTTGATACCGTGCCCGACTTGACTGATGAAGGGCTCGTGCAGCTTGGTGCTGGGCATTACGATAGCGCCTGCGTGATGTGTCATGGCGTGCCGGGGCAGGCGTCCAGCGCGACAGTTCAACATATGGTGCCCATGCCACCGCCGATACAGGGTGCAGTGGAGAACTGGAATCCGGCTGAGTTGTTCTGGATTGTCAAAAATGGTGTGAAGATGAGCGGTATGCCCGCCTGGCCGACCCTGGAACGTAGCGATGAGGTATGGCCCGTGGTCGCCTTTCTGAACCGCGTAACGGAGATGGACGCGGCTGCCTATGATGCCATGCTGACACAGGATGCAACGCAGCAGCCAGGCCTGGCGTCTTTACAGACGTACCGGCAGCGCTGCCAGGTCTGTCATGGGCCTGTAGGACTAGGTGTAGAGGCGAGCTATGTCCCGAGGCTCGATCTGCTCAACGAGGCCTATATCAAGGCGTCCCTGCTGGCGTATCGCAGCGGCGAGCGGCACAGCGGAATCATGCAGCAAGTTGCCTCGCTACTGTCTGACGAGGAGATCGATACACTGGCAGAAGTAGTCGGCAAGATATCAGGGCGGACTGCTCCTGCAGTGCCGCCGACAGAAGGCGTGGACAGGTCAGCGGACCTGATCGCCGCTGGCGCGAAGATTGCCGCAGGTGAGTCCGAGCACCGTGATGTACCCGCCTGCAACGCATGCCATGGGCCATATCCTGTCGAACGATCTGAGCTATTTCCGGCACTGGCCGGCCAGCACGAAGGCTACATCCTGCGTCAACTGGAACTGTTTAAATCGGATAGCCGCGGTGGATCCGAACGCGCGAGGCTCATGCATGAAGTGGTGCCCCACCTCGATAAAGCGCAGATGCAGAGCCTGGCTGCGTATTATGCATCGCTGGCGCCTGCTTTAGACCTTCCGTGACAGGCGCCGCATTCCTGCGAGGTAGGTTATACTGAGCATTCAACTCTTCTTAGGTGACGGGTGCCATGAAAGGTATCGTATTCAGAGAGTTCATGAACATGGTCGACCTGCGCTTCGGTGAGGCGATGATGGACGATGTTTTCGACCGGACACCGCTCGCGTCAGGTGGGGTTTATACAGCTGTCGGAACCTATGAGGCTGATGAACTCGTGAGGCTTGTTGGGGCACTCAGTAATAGGACGGGACTGGCAGAGTCACAGCTTGTCTTCGATTTCGGTCAGCATTTGGCCGCGGCCTTCGCAGTCAAGTTCAAGGGTTTTTTTGACGAGTGTCCAAATACATTCTCATTCCTCAAGCGAATCGATGATCATATTCATGTAGAGGTCATGAAGCTTTACCCTGATGCAGAGCTGCCGAAATTTTCCTATTCGCAGCTCAATGAAGATACATTCGAACTGCACTATCAGTCCGTGAGAAAACTTGCTGATCTTGCCCATGGGCTCATCCAGGGCACCATGATGCATTATGGCGAGCAGTTCGACATCAGCCGGGAAGATCACAGTACATATGGTGCCAGTTCTGTGCTGTTCAGGCTTCGGCGGGTCTGAGTTCGCATGTCCGAGCAGCATCAGGAGGAGCTCCGCCGCTTAAGGAGGCGTTACGAACGTGAGCAAGCGGCAAGGGAACAGGCCGAAGCGCTGCTCGAATCCAAGAGCCGCGAGCTCTATGTGGCAAATCAGGAACTGACTTCGCTTACCGAGGATCTTGAGGCGCAGGTACAGCAGCGCACCAGCGAACTGAAGGTGGCGCGTGATCAGGCCATTGCTCATAGCGAAACCAAAACGCTTTTTCTCGCCCATATGAGCCATGAAATACGCACCCCGATGAACGCTTTGCTAGGTTTCATTTCGCTACTCAGTGACGAGCGGCTCGACAAACGTCAGCGTAGGCTGCTGGACACGGCCCGAACCTCCGGCGAGCTTCTGCTCACGATCATTAACGATATCCTTGACGTCAGCAAGATCGAGACCGGCGAGATTGAACTCGAAGCCATTCCATTCGATCTTACTGAATTGCTCGCCAATAGCGCTGACGGTATTCAGATGCTCGCCCAGCAGAAGGGGGTCGAGCTGATAGTGGCCGCCTCACCGAGTCTGCCGAGGCTCGTCGTGGGCGACCCGACGCGGCTTCGGCAAGTGCTGAACAATCTACTGAGCAATGCGGTGAAGTTCACCGAAGTTGGTGAAATCGTGCTCAAGGCTGAGCGTGATCAGTCGGATGCGGAAGCCATCACCATCGCTGTCACCGATACTGGCGTCGGCTTGACCAGCGATCAGATCGACAGAATTTTTCTGCCATTCAGCCAGGCCGACAATTCCATCACGAGAAAGTTCGGCGGTACCGGTCTGGGACTGTCCATCTGTAAGCATTTCGCCGTAGCGATGGGGGGTGAAATTCGTGTCCAGAGTGAGCCGGGGCAGGGCTCAACCTTCAGTTTTACAGTGAGACTTCCGTTTGCGGACCCGCGACCAAAGATTGCCGAAGGGCTCGATATTCAGGGAGTCGAATCCGGAGTGCCTAAAAGCTTGCTCATTGTGGATGACAACGTTACAGCCGCAACCGTCCTGCGTGAGCAACTGCAGTCGCTGGATTACTTTGGCAGCATCATCTGCGCATATGATGCAGAAGAGGCCGAAGCAGCCTTGACGCGTCTGGAGTCAGATGGTGAGCCGGTTGACCTGATCATCATCGACCAGTTTCTTGATGGTCAGGCCGACGACAGGACGGCCAGTCGTCTCGCGAACAACTTGAAGAAGCAGGGGCGGTCGGTGCCGCAGATCTGGGCCCTGACCAGCATGCACAGGCAGAACGCTGCCGAGGCTTTCGATCACGTGATCGCCAAGCCTGTGCATTTGCCCGAGCTGTCCGCAGCCATTCGACATTTGTTCAGTGTAGGCGTGGCAACGGCCGTGCAACAGGCAGAGCCAGAGATGGCACCGAGTGGGCGCAAGCTGCAGAGGCCGTTCGATGGCCGATGCGTGCTGCTCGTGGACGACAACGCCGCCAACCGCGAAATCGGTATGGAGTTTCTGCGGCTTGCTGGATTCTCGGTCGATACCTGTAGCAATGGTCTCGAAGCGCTGGCACTGGCCGAGGTGAATACTTACGATGTCATTCTCATGGATGTCCAGATGCCTGTGATGGACGGGCTGACTGCGTCTAGACAGATTCATGCACGTGGTGGCAGACTGGCCACAATCCCCATCATCGCAATGACAGCCTATGCTGAAATTGGCGATATTCAGAAGAGCCTCGCCGCCGGGATGGTTGCTCATCTCACCAAGCCCATTCGACGTGATGAGCTGTTCAAGGTACTGGAGGAGCTATTGCCAGCAGAGTACTAGGCCAAAGGATTGATGGAGCCCCTGAAATTTCGATCTTTGGTCTCATGGTAGTCACGGGCCCTAAGCTGTTCCAATAAGGACTTCATTCGAGTCCAGACGGAATTTGACGCCATGACTTCAACAACACGACTCACAGCCCTGGCTTTCGCCACCGCTGTGCCTCTTCTCGGTATCGCTCAACAGGTTCTTGCACACGGCTACGTAACCAGCCCGACGAGCCGAAACTACGCCTGCAAACTTGGTGATAACACAAATTGCGGCGCGATCATCTGGGAACCACAGAGTCTGGAAGCACCGAAGGGCTTCCCTCAATCCGGACCGGCTGACGGCAAGATTGCCAGCGCGGGACTGGCACAGTTTTCACCGTTGGATGCGCAGTCCGCCAACCGCTGGTCCAAGCAGAGCATGAGACCTGGCCAGAACACCTTCAGCTGGACCTTTACTGCCAATCACAGTACCTCCAACTGGCGCTATTTCATCACCAAGCCGGGCTGGAACGTCAATGCGGCGCTGAGCCGGCAGTCTTTCGATCTGCAGCCATTCTGTAGCGTATCGGGCAATCAGCAGCAGCCACCCAAGCAGGTCAACCATAACTGTAACGTGCCAGACCGCAACGGTTATCATGTCATCCTGGCGGTCTGGGACATCGGCGATACCACGAATGCCTTCTACAACGTCATCGATGTGAACCTGGCTGGCAATGGCGGCGGCGGAGATAACGGTGGTGGAGACGGCGGTGGCGAGCCTGGTGTGAGCTGGCTCGATGTGGGCGATATCAATCCTTTGATGTCGCTGGCGGTTGGGGACCTCGTGCGGGCCAGGGTTTTCGATGGGCAGGGCGAAAATACTGGTCAGGAAGTCAGGCTACCGATCAACAGCATGGCCGAAGGTGGGCAATTTGCCTGGCCAGCGGCACTGGCTGAAAAGATCAACGCCGAGTCGGACGTGATCAGGGCAGGGCGACTACGAGCGGATGGCAGCTTCGAGATCGCCAATGGCAAGAATGAGATCTACGCACCGGCCGACTCCTCTATTCGTCGGGTCGAGATCTCGATCGACAAGGCTGACGATGGCGGCGGTGACGGCGGCGATGGTGGTAACGGCGGTGGCGACAATGGCGGCAGCAGTGACTACGACCATGTTTATCCAGATGGGATTTCAGGCTACACGGCAGGTACGAAAGTGCTTGGCAGCGATGGCGACGTTTACACCTGCAAACCCTTTCCCTATAGCGGCTGGTGTACGATAAAGGCTCACCAGTATACGCCGGGTACCGGCTCGCACTGGCAGGATGCCTGGTTCAAGTAACGCGATTACTTCGGGCTGTCGTAGAGACCAGCTTCGAAATTTTCAAAGAAAGAGCGGTAACGACCGCTCTTTCTGAATTTTCGCAGATGTTCATTGAACAACTTCATCAATTTCAAACTTTCTGGGCTAGCCCGAGGAAATAGCACATAACTCTGGTTTTTCAGAAACGGCTTCGGGTGATGTGTTATTTTTTCCGTCTGCTCGGGAGGTAGATCACGGCGCAAGCTGTTGTAACCAACATGGATTTCTTCGGGAACGAGGTCGATGCGACTCAACAGAAGTCGCTGAAAATTCTGTTTGTGAGTAGCTCATGCATCCATACTGCTGTGGCATCACGTTGGCCGGTTGCAGCTTCCTGATAAGCGCGATTCCACGGTCTGAAATGGTATCTGACTGTATAGCCTGCCTCGGCGAATACTTCACTTATCAGATGTGCGATAAAGCCATTATGAGGCCGCTTCTCATCGATAAATGGTGGCCAGTCCCCGACGCTAATATCCACCACTTCTGACTCGGCCCAAGCACCAGCCACGCTTTGCAAACACAAGGATAGCGTGAGGCAGGCACTTATCATCGTCGGTTTGCAGTGACGAACAATCTGACTCATTGGCAAGTTATCCAGTCATTATTTACGTCGAACGAGGCAACTAGTCGGTAAAATACCGAGCCCCATTAAAGCAGCATGTGCGTGGGATAGCCAAGTGTTGTAAGGCGGAGTCGTGGATGCCCTGGAGGCAGGGTGCCTCCGGGGACATTCTAAACGAATAGCGTGGGATTAGTTGTAGCGATGATCCGGCCTGCCGGCCGAAACGTCATCGATCAGCCAGAGCAAGTCAACTATTTATCGGAGCAATAAGTTGACAGAACAATTCCAGAGCCAGGCTCATAAGGGACACCAGCATTTCTCACATACCCAGGCAGTCCTTCAGGGTCGAGATCAATGAAAGGCACACAGGCGCCGTCTTCCCATTCAAAGACCACTGTTCCATCAATAACGCTGTCAGAGTGTATGTCAATGTCGAGGCTGGCAACGCGCCCACGGTTGTCGTACTTACGATGCAACGTGTAATTATAATCTGCGAAAAACTCGTTGAACTCAGCACCAACCCCCGCCAGCGTTTTTTGAGTGAACTGCAGCTGCCCCTTAGCGTTGTAGCTGAATTCAAGCGTGGCGCTACCGGCCGAACTGGTGGAACTTATGAGCTGCAGCTGATCATCCGGTCGCCATGTAAAGTCGTGTCGCTCTCTTTCTGATCCGTCGACTTCAAGTGTCAATGTTGAGACTTGCCCTTCCAAATTGTATTGAACCTTGTAGTTTTCATTATCTCCACTGCTACCGTCCGAACTCTGGTCGGTGCTTGTGTAGGAGGCAAGTCTTCCTTCGTTATAAAACAGCTCATTTACTAATACTGTAGAAACAGAGTTGTGAGCGACGGTCGTATCAATCTTTCGCAACAGACCGCTTTCGAACGTCCTGGTCTCTTGGAGAACGCTCGTTTCGCTACCTTCAGTGCGGGTAAAAAGCACGCCGATGAGTCGGTTGTCCGCATCAAAGGAAAACTCCGCTATGCCGATTGCATCAGCATCCCGCCGGACTGCTGCCTCCACCACCACAGGCAGCCAGAGAAACGGTCATCGCAGCGGCTATCGTCAACTGCAGCGGCAAGTGTCTGAACGAAAGCGTATTGAGATCGTTCTTCCTGTTAGATGGGGGGTATGTCATGCGATATTCCGAGCCATGCAGGCGTAAAGTGAGGTGCACGCATTCTGCCTGACGGAGTAAAAAAGCGTGGTAAGGATATGTATGAATGTTGTTCTACAGCGTGCGCGATATTTGTCACTACCGCACTGGTGAGTAAAGAAGTGTTCGATTCTCTTGTGTTAAACCGAGAAATGAACGCTGCGGACCTGGTGGACCGCTACGGACTAATGCTCACGGTCTGCCACACACCAGCCCACCATCATTGAGCTGGCACTGACCGTTCAGGTGGCGCGAATATGTACTACCTGCGGCCGCGAGTCAGCTAGAATAAACGACGCAGATCTTCCTCCATTCTCAGGGTTCAATATGTCAGACAAGTTCTTCTTCAAGGGGCGGCAGGACGCCCGCCAGCACCACACCGAGTTCGGCTATAAGGCTAAAGCTGGTTTGAGGCCAGGCAGTGAGAAATATCCACTCGCGCTGGTTGTGACGAGTGAAGTCCGCAAGCAGGAAGTCGAAGCCATGGCGGCCAAGGCCCAGGTGTTCGTTGATGTCACGGTAGATAGCAGTGAGGGGGCCGTGGAATCCATAAAGGAATTGACGGCCATGCTGAACAAGGGCAACACCGTGAAAGTGACCGCACCACCAGCCCGCAATGAGCTATGCCCGTGCGGGAGCGGCAAGAAGTTCAAGAAGTGCTGCGGGTAGCTCGCAGCAATTGTCCGGCTGACTGCAGCGCAGATAGCCGGCGCCTCTCCGTCTAGAGCTACAGGTTCATCTGCTTCACGCGCTTCGTGATCGTCTCACCCTGCCTCTCGATGGCTACCAGTTCCCCAAACTCGATACGCATCCATTCCTCGTGCTTTTCAGTCAGCGCTTCTGAGGCAAATATGGCAGACGTCGCTTCAGCATCAGGGCATGCATCGACCTCATAGGACTTCTTGTGCTTCAGGTAGTTGCGGCCTGTCAGCAGATACATCGGCTCCAGCAGCATCGACAGCGCGTAATCATCTGAGTCCGGGTCGGACTTGCGCAGTGCCTTCCAGTCTCCCTCTACCTCGAGCTCGCCCTTGTGGCCGGTGCCGCAGTTGACGCCGATGATGCGGTTGGGTGCGACCAGCGCGATTTTGAGCTTGTTGAGCGCGCCGAGCTCAAGTGTTTTCATCGCCTGGACGATCAGCTTGAGCATCGTCTCGAAGCCCTCCTGCACCTCATCGTCGCTATTGCCCTTGAGCAAGGAGAGCAGCAGCACATACAGGAACTCCGTATCGGTGGTGCCTTTCATCTGCTTGAGGAACTTGTCCTTGCAGTGCTTGAGGAGTTCTCTCTGCAGCAGCTGCCAGTTTGCCAGGTTGCCGTTCTGCGCAATGATCCACGGCGTGCCGGTGAAGGAAAACGGGTGGCAGTTTTCATCCGCGAGAACGGTTTTCGAGTCATAGGCTGCTGCTCTGACATGAGCCAGCATGGTGCTGGCCTGCAGGCTGGGAACGATCCCTGGAACGTTATCGTCGTGGAAGGCCGCTGTGGGGCGTCGATAGATCAGCGGCGTTTCGGGTTTGCACATGTGCTCGCCATAAGCAGCAAAGCCCCAACCGGCGAGTTGGAGGTGCGGATGACGCTCAGGATCGAGCGACTGGTTGATCAGGCTGTTTTCAGGTTCGAGCAGAAGACTTGCAAGGGGTAACTCTGGCCCAACATAGGCAAGAACACGGCACATAACTTATCCTTATCTGGCCTGTGATACAGGCTTGCGTCATTGTGGCAGGATAACCTGCCGCTCATTGCTACAGCAGCGGCAATATCGACTCCGCCAGCAGTCAGCATTGAATGATTACGTAGACTTGAGTCGATCGTAGTTATCCCAAATGGCTTTGAGTACACAATCATCTGGAGACCCAACAACGATGTCGGACATGTTCTATGCCGCCTACGGCAGTAACTTACACCCACACCGGCTCTGCACGCGTGTAGAAACCGCCAGGCTGATTGGCACTGGCCTCGTCGATGGCATGGGCGTGCGCTTTCACAAGCGTGGACTGGACGGTTCGGCCAAGTGCAGTCTCGTCGAAGCGGCGGAGCATACGCATGTGGCTGTCTATGCCATTGATGTTGAAGATCAACCAGTGCTCGATCTGATCGAAGGCTTAGGGCGAGGCTACGATAGAGCTATCGTGGACGTCAGCGGTTTCGGGCCGTGCTGGACCTATATCGCCTCGTCAGAGGCTGTCGATGATTCACTGGTCCCACATCACTGGTACAAACGGCTGGTGTTGCTGGGCTGCGAATATCACAGTTTCCCTGTTGACTACATCGACGCAATACGCAAAGTTCCGTCCAGCGACGATCCCCTCGTCGAGCGGCGTACGCTTAATCATGAGCTGATCACACAACTGGAACAGGCCATGCCTGCAGGTGATGCGCCTTGAAGGCACGCAAGGAGCCCAAGCCTCTTGAAAGCCTTGCAGAATTGAAGTCCTACGCGCTGTGGTTGTTGTCCAATCGTGAGTACTCCCAGGCGCGCATGCTGACAAAGCTCTCTGGCCGATGCGTGGACAGGGATCTGGTCGATGCATGCATCAGCGAGCTGCTCGAAAGCAATTATCTATCGGACGAGCGCATGACCCGGTCTTATGTGCGAATGGCCGTGGAAAAGGGCTCAGATGGGCCGATGAAGGTGGCATCGAAGTTGATGCAGAAAGGCGTCGATCGGGCGCTGATCGACGAACATCTCATCACTGATGACGAGATCTGGCGTGAGAACGCGGCGAACACGCTGAGGAGGAAGTTCAAGTCTCCGGCGACGAGCCACGAGGAACGGCAGAAGCAGGCACGGTTTCTGGCGAATCGCGGCTTTACGATGGACCAGATCAGGTATGCCCTGACGAGTCCAAGCATTTAGGAAGCAGGGTACTCAGATGCGACTGTCGATGTTGAAGAGGTGGGGCCGTCTTAATATGGCTCGCAGCGCACCTCGAACAGTTTAAGTGTATTCGGGCCAAATGTAGTGCTCAGCGGAACGTCTCCGGCGTCCCGTCCCCGCGTCATGAGAATTCGTCCCCGCCGGGGTGAGTTGTTTCGCACATCAAATGTATGCCAGCTGCCGTTGAGATAAACCTCGAACCAGGCAGCGAAATCTTGAGGCGGGTATGGTGGTGGCAGCCCGACATCGCTGAGATAGCCGCTGCAATATCGGGCAGGAATATTGAGGCAACGGCAGAACGCGATGGCTAAATGAGTGAAGTCCCTGCAGACGCCAGTGCGTTCGCTATAGACATCTTTCGCGGTCATTGTCGGTCTGGTTCGTTGATAGTCGAATCGAATGTGGTCGTGTACGAAATCGCAAATGGCCTGAACGCGGTACCAGCCCGCGGGCGTGCCACCGAAAAGCTGCCACGCGGTTTCGGACAGTAGATCGGTCTCGCAGTAACGACTCCCGGTTAGATAAGTCAACACATCGTCCGGCAGATCTTGAACCGGATGTTGCTGAGCTGCAGGTGTCTGGGGATCAATCTCTCCGCTGTCGCTGAACACGCCGTCCGCTGTGAGCACCAGTTCACCAGCAGGCGCCACTAAGCGGGTACACCAGTTACCGAAATTATCGATATAGTTCCTGAATGGCACACTGGGATTGGACTTGAGTTCGTCTGGCACCACCATGTCGTGAGATCGGCTGCTATGCACGCTCAGCATCAGGATCATGGGTGTAGGTTGGGGGCACTCATAAATCAGTGTGAAGCCTATTTGAATCTGCATAACCAGCCCTTGATAGTGAAATAGCCACTGCGCTCAGTTTGAAATATTACACCCTGCCGACGATTGGTCGTTCTCTGCCAGCTTTCCGCGATGTATCGTATCTGATACGGGCAAATAGGCAGCAAGCGACCTATAACCGTAGCTATTCCGCTTCCAATAACTGAGTATGAGAAATGGGAAGCCTGAACTACTACTGATCCATATCCTGTAGGCGAAATATAATGCTGGAGGCCGTCAGGGGTAACTGCGGGTAAACCGGCGCGAGCGTGCGCTGACGGGCTCTGCCTCACCCGGAATCCGCAAACAGAGACGATACATATGGAACGCCTTAAGTTTTTTTTAGCCCGTCTAAGGGAGCAGCTGTGGTTGCGTCCCCTGATTATGTGCCTGTTTTCGATCGGCTTGGTCTTTCTGGCCAAGCTTGGAGATTACACTGATATAGCAGAACTCGTTCCGGCAATCTCTGTAGAAACCATAGAAACGCTGCTCAAGATCATAGCTGCAAGCATGCTCGTGATTGCCACCTTTGCAGTTGGATCGATGGTGTCGTCGTATGCCTCCGCTAGCGGATCGGCAACGCCGCGCAGCTTTTCGTTAGTCATAGCGGACGACGTCTCACAGAATGCACTTTCAAGTTTCGTCGGTTCATTTATCTTCAGCCTGGTTTCCCTTATTGCTCTGTTAAGCGGTCTCTACGACAAGGGCGGCCGATTTGTGCTGTTCTGCCTCACACTCCTTACCTTTGCTGCCGTCATTCTCACCTTTGTGGGGTGGGTGGACCGGATCGCCCGGCTTGGACGGCTAGGGACAACAATCGAGAAGGCTGAAGACGCGGTCACAAAAGCAGTAGTCGCTCGGCGGAGGGCACCCACTCTTGGTGGCGCGAAAGTAGACGCTACGGGTGGAGCGGGGGAGCCAGTATCCTCGGATGAAGTAGGCTATGTGCAACGAATCGAAATGTCGCTGTTGCAAGCTTATGCAGAGGAGCTTGATGTGCGTTTTCGGGTTGCGTCTTTACCAGGGACTTATTTGTTACCAGGTCGTCCTCTCGTATTTGTTATTTCAAAAGCCGCGCAGGCGGTCCGTATCGATCGGCAACGTATCTCAGAGTGCTTCAAAATCGCTAACAATCGAACTTTCCAGGAAGATCCGAGGTTTGGATTGATAGTGCTTTCAGAGATAGCAAGTCGCGCACTTTCGCCTGCAGTTAATGACCCCGGTACTGCAATAGACATCATCAATGCTTTTGTACGAATCTTCGTTCAATGGAACAGACCGGTGGACACCGACGAAAGAATGCCCCTCCTTCATGATAGGGTTGAGGTGCCTGAATTAGATGAACACGATCTCTTCGACGATGCCTTCAAGGCATTGGCGCGCGACGGGGCTGGTACAGTAGAAGTTGGGGTCCGCCTTCAAAAGGCCTTGATTGCGCTAGCCAGTGTCGGCAATGAGGCCATGCGTAGCGCAGCAGAGAGACAATCTCGACTAGCACTGGCTCGATCAGAGGCCGCTCTGTCTCTGCCAGAGGACCTGCACGCTGTACGCGCAGCAAGCGGGACTATTACTTAGTCTGCCTCACCCACCTAAGTCCATAAGAACAACATCAATAAAGAGGGGCGCGCCTTGAAGGATTCAATGGGTAGTCAGTCGAGCATGTCCGACCGGGAAGGGCTTTTGACCTTGTTCGGACTCATCGCTGTAGTGGCCGTGCTTTATTTCGCCAAGGTGGTCATCCTGCCTGTGGCAATGGCAGTAATGCTCACCTTCTTGCTGGCGCCTCTCGTCCTGAAGTTGCAGCGGATTGGCTTGCCGCGAGTTGTGGCAATCATCGCGACCGTTGTAATTGCCTTCCTCGCAATCGCGGCGATCGCCTGGACCATAAGTGTGCAGGTGGTCAGTCTCGCAGATGAGCTCCCTCGGTATGAGCAAACGCTCAGAAGCAAAATTCGGCAGCTCAATGATTCGCACAATGCAGAGGGCCCGCTATCCCGAGCCGGCGAATTGGTATCAAAGCTTCGTAAGGAGCTGGATGGTGGTGACTTGCCAGACTTGCCGGGGCGTCAAGCCGACACTGGCGCTGAAGTGGCAGAACCTGTTCCAGCACCAGTGACGGTTCAGCTTCAGCCGGAAAGCAGCGGTGTTGTCGAGTCAGCCGCGCAGGTCATAGGGCCCCTCGTTGGCCCTCTGGGAACTACCGGTCTGGTTGGCATCTTCGTTATCGCAATGCTTTTCCAGCGGGAAGACCTCCGCGAACGCTTCGTGCGCATCATTAGCGGAGCCGGGCTCAACGTCGCGACCGAAGCTATCGATGACGCAGCAAAGCGGATTTCGCGCTATTTGACGATGCAGCTGCTCGTCAACGCACTCTACGGTATTCCTATCGGCATCGGCCTGCATCTGATTGGTGTGCCTAACGCTATGTTATGGGGCTTTCTGGCTATACTCCTCCGATTCATACCCTATCTAGGTCCATGGATTGCTGCTGTATTCCCACTAGCCTTGGCATTTGCAATCGATCCTGGCTGGTCGATGCTCTTTATGACGCTTGGGCTGTTTCTGACCCTGGAACTTGTAAGCAACAACATCATTGAGCCTTGGCTTTACGGGGTAAGCACAGGCATATCCAATTTCGCCTTGATGGTTGCGGCTGTATTCTGGACATGGCTATGGGGGCCCGTCGGGCTCTTTTTGTCCACGCCCCTGACGGTTTGTCTGGTTGTTCTTGGCAACTATGTGCCCAGTTTGAATTTCTTCAGTGTTCTGCTGGGAAGCGTGCCTGCATTGCAGCCGTTTGAACGCCTTTATCAGCGGATGCTGGCAATGGACTACAACGAAATGTTGTTGCTTTCACAGGATTTCGTCAAAGAACACTCACTGACCGAGTACTGTGACCAGGCGTTGATACCGGCTTTAAATGCGGCTGAGGCGGATAGGCATGCCGGGGGATTGGCTGAAATTAGGCAGACCTTCATTCTTCAGAACGTCCCAGAGCTTTTCGAAGATCTGGTCAAAAACGACAGGCCAGAATTGAGCCTGCTGGAGGGCGCCGTTCGTGTCCTCATCGTGCCTGCCAAAGACGACATGGATGAGCTGGCAGCGAAGACACTTGCCGCCGTACTTGTCTCAGTAGGCATCCAGGTCAGAATCCACGCCGCGACAGATCTTACCGCAGTGTGCGCCGAACGGGTCATGCAGCAACCGTTTGAAGTGGTTTGTATCTCGGCTGTTCCACCGGCAGCGTTCATCCCCGCCCGCCAGCTATATCGTCGTATCAGCGCAGCTTGCCCAGGCGTGAAATGTATTATTGGAATCTGGAGCCCAACGGCTGAGAGCTACAACCTGCAAAAACGATTGAGCAAGAACACCGAAGCACAAGTGGTCACCAGCTTCCAGGCCGCCGTGACCCAGATACAATCTCTAGTGAGCCCATCTGAGAATGACTCGATGGTCTCGGCGCCTATTCCAAGCAATGAACCAGAGCGTCTACAGGAAGTCTACAATCTGAATCTCGTGAGCAAAGACCCGAATGAGCTGTTTGATAGCGTAACTCGAGCACTCGCTAAAGCCTTCAATGTTCCAATTTCGCTCGTCTCGATCATCGACTCGGAACGTCAGTTCTGGAAGGCGCAGACCGGCCTGCCTGAAGATCTTGCTTTGGCGCGCGAGTCACCCCGTGATACATCGGTTTGCGGACATGTTGTTGCACAGAACAGTCCTCTGGTGGTTGAAGACATCGCACTAGACAAAAGGTTTAGTAATAACGCTTTCCTGAAAAGCCGAGGCATCAGGTTCTACGCCGGAGTTCCTCTGCGCAGCAAAGCCGGCCTGGCGGTGGGAAGCCTGTGCGTAATCGATACCAAGCCGCGTAACGTGAGCGAGCAGGAGCTTGCCTTTCTAACGGCACTTGCTGAGCTTCTGACGGAGTCCCTCGATGAAGTTAAGTGCGTGGCGTGACTTTTTCTCCCGCCGATTCCACTTTCGACAGCTAAGACAATTAAGCCGAATACATCGTATTGATTCCACTCTCACAGGGTTCGCCAGATGATACTGCTACATATTTCGACTGGTCTGATACTTATAGCGAGCCTTCTTCCACTATGGCGACATCCACACTGGTTCGTCCGTGGAATGGACTTCCCAAGAGTTCAACTTGCTGTTTGTGCTGCAGGGCTGGTAGTTGCCCAGCTTCTCGTATCTGACCTGAGTCATGCCGCTACATGGCTGTCTGTGGGTGTCGCAGCCCTCTGTCTAATATGGCAGCTATGGTGGATCCTGCCCTACACCCGTCTGTGGTCTCCCGAAGTGAAGTCGACCATCACTGTTCAGCCTGATTGTCGGTTGAGAATCCTTACAGCAAATGTGCTCACGCCAAATCGTGAGGCAGATAAATTGGTTGCGCTGGTAAGAGAACATTCGCCTGATGTACTTGTCACTCTGGAGTCGGATCTCTGGTGGCAAGCGAGGCTGGATATCCTGGAAACTGAAATGCCCTATAGCTTGAAGTGTCCGCTCGATAACCTGTACGGCATGCACGTCTACTCTCGCCTCGAGCTGGAAAAAACCGAGATATCATTTCTGATAGAAGACGACATCCCGTCCATGCATGCGCAGATCATACTGCCCTCTGGCGATAGGGTACGTGTCCACTTCCTTCACCCTGCGCCACCCAGTCCGACCGAGAACCCTGAGTCAGCCGAGCGCGATGCAGAGTTAGTGATCGTTGCGCGCAGTATACAAAGCAGCAATGATCCGGTGATCGTCACTGGAGACCTCAACGATGTGGCATGGTCTGCCACAACGCGGCTGTTTCGGAAGTTGAGCGGTCTGTTAGACCCCCGAGTTGGGCGTGGGATGTACAACACATTCCATGCGAGTTATCCGTTTCTCAGATGGCCTCTGGACCATCTTTTTCACAGCGCTCATTTCACAGTCACATCTATCAAGCGGCTGCCCTCGATAGGCTCTGATCATTTTCCGCTACTCACCGAGCTTCTATTCAATCCGCAAGCAGGCAAAGACCAAAAAGGTTTGCAGGCCGACCAGGACGATCACGAATGGGCCGATGAGATTGCTGAAGATCAGTCCGCGGACGCCAACAGTGTTCCGAAACCCGAAAACTGAAACCCTTCGATAGCCCACCACCAACAGCAAAATGCCTACCCCCAGAAAAGCGACGATTCTGGAAACTGTGCCCGTACCAGACATATCTACAGTAGAGAGTTTCAGCACCACAGCGGCCATCAATGTACTGCCGATGAGCCACAGCGGTCGCCATGCCCGACGGGTCGCAACGACCATGGCTCTATTCGCTCGGCAGCAGATTGCAGGGAAGCGCGTATTTTCATGTTCGTACTCTGATGGTTTGGTAAACGTTGTCTAGCGGATAGCAGCCCTTAATATTGCCAGCCATCGCCCAAGGCGTAGCATGTCCACAAGGGCAGCGGCGACATAGGTCAGTGCGGCGGCTCGCAGTACACTTCTGGCAGCGGCATACTGACTCTGCGAGATGTACTCACCCTCAATCAGGATAGGAAGTGCCTTGTTGAAGCTTGCATCCCATTCCATCGGCAGGATGATCATCTGGATGAGCGCAGAGGCCAGCATCGCTAATATGCCGGCCAGCACAGTGACCAAGGCAATCTGGGGCACGTGAAAAACGGCGGCGAGTAAGGGTGCAGCAAGCAGGATGCCTATCGCAATCTTCTGGATCGTCATTGCGAGTGGGGAGTAGCGCTGGCGCAGGTGGGTGATCCGTTCCTGCCGATGGTACTGAATGGCGTGGCCAACCTCATGGGCCGCCACAGCTACCGCCGTCAACGAGCGGCCATTCATGATGTCAGGGGACAGACGTACCTTGCGGGCGGCTGAATCGTAGTGATCACCGCCGCTTGTTGGCTCGACCTCGACATCGCCGAGATCGAAGCGCTCAATGAGATGTCGCGCCAGCTCGCCACCCGTACCAGGCAGCTCATCCAGCGTTCCGCCATGCCTGGCCATAACGTGACGAATCCACAGATGCGGCCCATAAATCAGTAGCAGAACGAGAACGATGACGAGAACAAACAGCATGTCTCTTTATCCTTGCACAAGCGCTTTCACGAAGTCTTCGACGAGAGCGGCACATAGCCGTTTGAAAAGCTCTTGAGCAGACTTTAAAAGTCTAGCAGGTTTGCATAAAAGGGGGCTGAACGGCCTCTCATCCCACTAGGCTTTATTTTGCAGCACTACCTGGGCGTTGGGTCCCGCCATTCGAAGATGCTGCTATCAGCTTTAGCAGACGAGGCTCGTCGAAGCCCTCAATTGTCTCGTTACCAATGATGAGCAGGGGCACGCCTCGTCCACCCAGGGCTTGGAAGCGGGTCATGGCTTCATCGGACTCTTCAATATCGAATTCTGTGAAAGCAGTCTTGTTCTCGCGCAGGATCGCGCGTGTCTCGTCGCAGTAGCCGCACCATGCCGTGGAGTAGAGCATGACTTCAGGGCTGTTCGATTGTGCAGCCTGAAGTTTCCTGCCGTCCTCGACCAAACGCTCCCAGTTCAGAGCGATGATCAGACAAACGAGCGCCATAATTACTTTATTCTTTGTTTCCATGCCTTGTACTCCGCATCCTTGTCAGGCCAAACAATCCGATCAATTCGCCTTATTGCTCTCATAACAACTGACGGACAGGTACGTGAAAACACTCTCTCTGTTCGACTGCAATCTTTTAGAACCAGGCTACAGACCTGCCAATCGGAAATAATTACAATTCAACCTCATCTACCGGAGGCTCAATCGCCATCCATCATTCAGCAAAGAGGTCGAAATAATGGACTATTTCATCGGTGCGTACAGAAAGTACGCTGATTTCTCTGGTCGGGCCCGTAGAAAGGAATACTGGCTGTTCACCCTGTTTTTCTATATTACCTTTGCCGTGCTGGCGGGCCTGGATGAATTGCTGGGCATATTCGGGTTAGCAATGGCGTTTTTCTTCTTTTCGCTAGTGCCCTATTTCAGTATTACCTGTCGTCGTCTGCACGATATTGGACGTAGCGGATGGTGGCAGTTGATCACTATTCTGCCTTTCATCGGCCCAATAATCCTGCTCGTTTTTTTGGTCCTAGATAGCGAAGGCGACAATGCCTACGGCCCCGTCCGAAGTTTGAGTCGCTACCAGTTTCTTAGACACCTCGCAGCCTCAAAATGATTGCAAGATCTGGCAGAGGAAGCGGGGGCAGTCCAAATTGAATCGCCACAAGTTTACTAGACACCTCCCTGTTCGCAACCATGCTCGTTTCAATACAGCGCCCGATAATAGGCGACGCCTTGTCGGCGCGGACTGGATTACGTAGCTTGTAGGTTTGTCTTTGCCAGCGAGTCGGTGGGTGTTTCTTATGGGGGATTAAAGTACCGGTTGCAACGAGGGCATGCGGAAGAATTCGTCTGGTGAACATGGCGCTAATTTCTGGGGAGGGCATTCGGCCGAGGGCATCTGGAGTCGCTATTTACAGGGCCTCAGCGGGCGGAACTTATGCTAGTCAGTCACTAGTTCTATCGGCGGCAGCGTCGCGTTGCCGTCGCCTATGGTGAGCAGTTCGACCAGCACGCCCGAGTTTAGGCCACGATTCGGTGGCAGACGGAATGGTCGCGTTTTCGCGCACCGCACTCTTAAGCTCGAACACCACCAGCGGCAGCCCGTTTATATACAGGATGGCGTCAGGAATGCGCTTCTCAGTGCCTTCGACAACCAGCTGATTGACCAGCCGAAAGATATTGCCGGTGTCGTAGGCGGCAGCAGGTTCGAGCACCAGCGTTTCTACTTCACCCTCGAGCGGCACCCGCTGCTCCGGCAGGCTGTCCAGCTGCTGAATGACGGATTCGGTCTCGCCGGCAGTGATGTTGTCGCCAGCATATTGCGCGGCCAGAAAAACTGACATAGATCGTCTTTCAGCAGTACCTCGCTGTTAGTGCCGCGCTGCAGGCTGTCGCCGGCGAAATGCGGATAGCCTTGCTGCGCGAGCAGCGCGATGATCGCTTGTTCCAGACTGGCTTCGTTGCAACTCGTTCGGTACTCCCTCATTCCACCACATCAGGCCATTTTGTCCAATAGTGCCAGTATTGCCTTCAGCGGCCGAATGCTGGAGCTAATGATCACCTGACAGCCATTGGTCTGACACCGATTCGAGCAGGGCGATCTGCTGTTGGTGCCGAACTGCATTGGTTGCCAGTTTTTCAATATTCATCAGCTTCCAACGCACAGCGGGTAACTGGGCTGCTGCGGGCTCATCAAACAAATTCCAGTCAGGTGTGCCGCGCTTGAACGAGAGTAAAAAGTTCCGATCACGCTCGGTGAAGTGCATCTGCAGGGCAGCTGCCATGTCGGTTCGGGTCTGTTCAAGCTGCGCCTGCGTGACAGCCGTATTGGTCATGCCTGCGAACTCGTCCTGGTAGCTTTCGGTCAGCGCTTTCCAGCGCGGGGCCATGAGTTCGTGAATGGGACGTGGATGCCCGAGAGCATAGGTGAGGAATCCGGTGAAGATCTCCCGAGTGATGCCTTCGTGGCGCAGCAGCATATACACATCAAACAGGTCTCGGGGGTGCTGGCGGTCCAGTGCGGCGCATAATTTGCCGCCATAAAGATCCGGAAGGCTCACCACAGCAATCTCGGCATAACCAAATTCTTCCTCAACAGCCGTCACCACGGAAAGGGTTATTGGCTCATGTAGTGTGCCCCTGGCTACGGGTGATACCTCGATCTTGACTACCGCGTCGCCACTACTAACGATCACCCTGAGCTCATCCAGTTTATTGTCGTGGAGTGATGCGTTCAACATCGGCTGCGCCTTCGTCCTGGCAACTATTTGTTGTAGGGCAGCGCGAGCATGCAGCAAGGCAGCATCCCGTGGCTCCAGCGGTAGGTAGGCGAGATCGATGTCCACAGACAGACGAGGGAAATTGCGTATGAACAGGTTGATAGCAGTGCCGCCTTTCAGCGCGAAAACGGTCTGCTCGGCAACTATAGGTAACAATCTGAGCAGCAGAGAGACCTGCCGATAATAGATCGAGGACTTATCCATATCTGGCTTACTCGCTTGTCGCCAAGGAACTGGGTACGGTTATCTGATAACGCTCATCGTAGCGCCCGTTAGGCACTACCTGGCGCTTTCCGGCACCCAGCGTCACCTTGGATTCGTCGAGGCGTTTGACCCATTGATGCCCACATTGGTGGCTCAGGAACAGAAACACGCGATTGGTTTGCACCGCGCGGCTGCGCTCAAGTAACGCTTGAACCTTCCGCGGGCTTAAGTTGACCAGCCCCTGGAACAGCTCCGCCGCGTGTTCAAAGGTGATGAAGTCGCCAACGGCATCCGCTACTTCATAGGCAGCCAGCTCCGGTTTACTGGCTTCGACTTTTCGTCCATCGACCGTCAGCAGGGTGAAATCATCTGCTTTGAGGTCGGTCAGTTTGTAATTGCCGCAGTAGCGCCATGTCTGCCCCGGGAGTTCACGAAACCATTTGGGAAGAGACTGTCTATTTCCCACACCGACCCAAACCGCTTCCTGCCCAAGTGATAAATAATGGCTGAGACCCTGCTGCGCCAGACTGCTCAAGCCGGCCAGGTGTACAGGTAAATTTAGCTGTTCAGTTAGCGCCTGGAGAGCATCCGCCCAGTTTGGCGCAGGGGTGGTGCCGGCTTGTGGGCGTACATATACTCCAGGAGCAAGCTTGCTCAGCCAGCCGCTGGCAACATATTTCTGGGTCAGTGAATAGCCTATGTCGTGCCGCGTTAACCAGGGTTGTAACACCAGTGAGCCCGGTAAGGTATGTTTCATCAGCCAGTTTATTTTGGAGGACATAGTCACGCCTTGGGTGTTAGTAAACGGTATTTGTTAAACATTGGGTTTACTCTGGCATAAATAGTAACCCTTAAGGTGTTAGTTTTCTATATAAGATAAACCTTCTGAGCGTTGCCGGTAAGTAGGTCCGGCGGGTCGCGCATCACAAGTCGGGTGTAGGCAGCGGGGGTGAAAACCTCTTTTGGTCCAGTAGCGCCAGCATTGCCTTCAGCGGCCAAATATAGTCCTTGCCACCCTTGATGCCACAGGGCCGATTAGCAAGCCAGACGCCAGTGCTGTACGGGCCGAGATCGGCAATCGAAAGTTGGTCGTGCCAGAGAAGATGCTCCACATCCTGCTTCATCTGATTGAGCGTACCCTGCACTGAGCGATCGCGTAGCGCATCGCACTGAAGTGGCGCGAGGGCGCGGGCGGCGGCGTCAAGCTGAGCTTGATTCGCGCCACCCTTGAGCAGGGTGTTCATCAACCCGTCCTGAAAGAAATAATCAAACTCGGCGAAATCTGGTTTGGTCAGGCAGGTAATCACTACTGGAAAGCGTGTTTTTTCGTGCACGAACAACACACAGTTGCGGCGCTGGAGCGTAATCAGATTGGCGTGCCAGCCGCTTAGCGGGCTTTCGCCCGGATCGTTAGCTGCGCCGGGGCGGGCTCTCGTCTTCGGCAGCCGGCCAATGTCATTTACCGGCAGCTTGGCGAAGAGTTTCTGGGTGCAGTGTAGGTGGATCATCAGTTGCTCGGGTCACCTTTCAGAGCGACAAATCACTCAGGTGATATTCGTATCAAGTTCATTTTCGGTCAATCGTCATGCTGAGAAGTTTAGTTTCTCTCTTGGCATAAACTCGCGCTGGTGTCCGGCTTCAGCAATCCGCAGTTGGTCGGATAGGAGTTTGGGGAGGAGGGTGTTGCGGAGATCGGCTGACGTCGCTTTCTCTCGTTTGTTGTTCGTCTGTCTCGAAAACAAAGCAGCGACAGTCGAAGCGTCAGCTTGCCGCTTTAATAAGACTCTCAAGTCCGTCTCGAGCATAGTGAGAGGTTCAGGAATACCGAACCATAAGACCATTAAAACTAGCCAGAAGGGTCATTGTATACAGGGCGCCAGTTACACCACCGAAGCCGACCAGTGTCAGCACAGCACACTCCACTTGGACGGTACGGGATGATACGCTGGAGAGATGACTCGCGAATGGGGTAATCACAAAGCCTAGTGCTCGGCGAACCAGTGTCGAAGACTTCGTTGGATCGAACATGACTCTTGATACGACAAATGCAGCGACTATGGATATTAGCCACGTTATGTTCTGACCAAGGGAGGGGCCTGCGACCATGCCTACCAGGTACGCTACTGGATAGAGCATGACTGCATAGGCGAGGATCTGAAGGAGGAGTACGACGCTGGCTGCAGCTTCTGCGCTCGGCGAAATAGTGTTCATCCTTGATATCTTCCTAAAGTTCCAGTCAATTGAAATGTGATGATAGCTATTCTGCGTACTCAGTGCTACGACGTGCGGCCCAGGAAACTGCTTCGCCACGCGAAAATCTATGAAACTATTGGCTGCGAGGTTGCCGCTGGCTTGGGCCCTCGCTTGCAAGTAAAGAAGCTCTGGGCCAAGGCCGACCTTCGCTTTCAGTTCCGGGCTGTGTGCGCAGCGCAATTTCGTTCCACTCATGGATATTCTCTTGCACCGCGCTCTGGCTCAACCCATATCTCCAGTAACTTGAGACCGGATCTCATCCAACGCTGGTACTTACAACAGCTCCGAATCATTCGCCCTTGTATAATTTTAGAGTTTTTGCTCTAATTCGTCGCATCAAGCAGTCACAACGGAAGCAGTCGATGCGAAAACAGGGCCTACAACTCGCTTTTACCGGCAAGAAACTATACGTCACCATCATGATGGAAACAGTGGGACGGGCGCTGCAGGCGCTGTCCCAGCAGGATGCACTGGTGCAAAGCGAGGTGGCAGGGCTACCGAACGGGTTCATCTTCTGCATGAGGGTCGGGACTGGTCAGCCAGCGCTTATGGTCATGAAAGATGGCGACGGCAGCCTGCGCTATCTTGGCGCCAAGGCCCAGGCCGAGCCTGATCTCACCATCAGCATCAAGCACATCGAACTGGCTTTCCGTATGCTTTCCTTTCAGGAAAGCACCAGCCAGGCCTTCGCGAATGATCGTATGATCGTGGACGGCGATGTGTCTTACGCCGTGCGTATGGTGCGGGTCCTGAACCGGCTCGAAAGCATCATTCTTCCAGATGTGGTAGCTCAGCTCGCGGTAAAGCGGGTAGATCGACTGCCGTTCACTACGAAAGTGCCGATGGCTTTGAAAGTCTACGCCGGCGCCACCACCGCCTTTATCGGCGACCAGCTCAATCATCTCAAATCCACCATGAGCGATCTTTCACCTGCACTGCCTCTCGGCAAGCATTGATTTTTACAGGAACAAACCATGAAGTCTGCAAACAAGGGTTACTACGAGTTTTTCTGTCCTGTCAAAACAATCGCTGGCGAGGCAGCGCTGGAACATCTGGCATTCGAACTCTCTTCCATCGGCTGTAAGCGTCCACTGCTCATTACCGACAAGGGCGTGGTCGGTGCTGGTCTGACTGACTATATCCACGCCGCGATGGACAGCGCGCAAATGGAGTTCGTCGGCACCTGTGACGATGTGCCGCCCGATTCGTCAGTCGAGACTGTTGCGGCGATCGTTGCCCAGTATCGCAAACTGGCCGCGGACTCGCTGGTAGCCGTCGGTGGCGGTTCGGTGATCGATACTGCCAAGGCGGTAAATATCCTGGTGTCTGAGGAGAGTGACAACCTGGCGAAATTCTCTGGCGCGGGCATTCTCAAGCATCCGTTGAAGCCTTTCTTCGTCGTCCCAACCACTGCGGGGACAGGCTCAGAAGTCACCTCGGTCGCCGTTATTGCGGATCTGGCCAAAGGCGTAAAGCTGCCGTTCAGCTCGCCATTTCTGCTGCCCAATGCCGCCATCATCGACCCGCGCATGACGCTGACCCTGCCGCCGCACATCACAGCCGCGACGGCCATGGATGCCATGACGCATTCGATCGAAGCGTTCACCTGTCTTGGAAAGAATCCATTAAGTGATGCCTATGCCAGTGCCGCTATCAAGCTGATCAGCGAAAATCTGATTGCCACACTGCAGACACCGAAGGACAAGCAGTTGCGACTGAAGCTGGCGCAGGCGTCTACGATGGCGGGGATAGCCTTTTCCAATTCAATGGTCGGGCTGGTGCATTCGCTTGGTCACGCCACCGGTTCGGTTGCGCATCTGCCGCATGGCATGTGCATGAGTATCTTTTTGCCTTTTGCGCTCGAGTACAACCTTGAGCAAGGGCAGGGACGGGACGTGATCGGTGAACTGCTGTTGTACCTCGCAGGTCCGGAAGTGTACGCCGCTACACCAAAGGAGGAGCGACCTGAGGCCGCCATTGCAGAGATTCGTGGCCTTCGCGACGAACTCTATGCGCTGTGCTCACTACCCCGAACGCTCTCTGAAACCGGCAAGGTCGAGCGCTCGCAGCTGAAGAGAATTGCCGAATTGGCGCTGGATGACGGCAGCATCATCTTCAATCCGGTAGAAGCGGATTACGAAGACCTGCTCAAGCTACTCGAGCGCGCTTATTAGGCCATGCCCCTTAGGCAGGGCAGCCTTCAGTAGTCGTCGTTGGCAGCGCCGTCGCTGTCAACCTGTACGAAGAGGACGCCCAGACCTTCCTCCTCAACCCGCACGACCCGACCGGTGACCAGTTCACCGGGCCCGGATGGCAAGCCAAGCACCCGCAACTGGATTTCCACGTTCTTGTGCGAAAGCAGCTCGTTCCTGAGCTTGATGAACGCGCCTGACTCTGAGATATCCCGTGTCTGCGTCACCATCGTGCCCGTCGACGGGTGCACGACCTCTACCCTGAACGAGGCTTTGATGCGTTGATGTTGCCGAAGCTCCTTGCTTCGCGCGGCCGCAGCGAAATCTTCGTCATCGAAATCCAGGTCATCATGATTATCCTGGGACTCTTTGTCCTTTCCGAGTAATGCCTCGAAGTCATCGTCGTCGTTATCCAAAACACCGTCCAATCTGAATTCATCTGCGTATTGCATAGTCGAGCACTACTATCGCGCCGACCGCACCCATCATCGAAGTATAGTCCATGACTTACGCAATGAAATGACCGCCGTGAACGAGTCTCCCAGGTTGCATACCATCGAGCTCACCGATAATGGCTTGTACTGCCCAGCGCTCGAAGCCTATATCGATCCATGGAAGCCGGTTGGCCGTGCCATTATTACACACGCCCATAGTGATCATGCCAGCATGGGGCATGGCCATTACTTCGCGCATCATGACTCGGTGCCAATCCTGCGGCACCGCCTGGGCAATGACATCGATGTGCGAGGCTTCGACTATGGTGAGCCGCTTGATCTGGGTGGGGCTGCCAACGATGCGCCGGCCGTGACGCTGCATTCTGCCGGCCACGTGCTGGGCTCCTCGCAGGTCAGGATCGAGAGCGGGGAGGGCGTCACCGTCATAACCGGCGATTTCAAGATCGAGCCCGATCCCAGCTGCGCGCCCTTCGAGCTGGTTCAATGCGATCAGCTGATCACTGAAGCCACCTTTGCCATGCCCATCTATCGCTGGCCTGCAATCGAATCGGAGATTGCTGATATCGTGAGCTGGTGGCGTCATTGTGCTGCCCGCGGCAAGACTGCTGTGCTGTGTGCCTACGCCTTTGGCAAGGCGCAGCGAATTCTGGCGGAACTGTTGCGGTATGCCGAGGCTGAGGATGAACCACCGCCGGCCCCGCACGTGCTGCAGCACGGCGCGATGGAGACGCTTACCGAACTGTATCGGGCAGCAGGCATTGCCATGTACCCCACAGCCGCTGCGAAAGACGCCGATGTGGTAGCCGGCCAGCTGGTACTGGCGCCGCCCAGCGCGAGCGGATCTACCTGGATGAAACGCTTCAGGAAAGCCGAAATCGGCTTCTGCTCCGGCTGGATGCAGGTGCGGGGCAACCGCCGCCGACGCGGTTATGACCGCGGCTTCATCATTTCCGATCACGCGGACTGGCCACAACTGATGCAGCTCATCGATGGCAGCGGCGCTTCGGCCGTATTCCCCACGCATGGCAATACCGATATTCTAATTCGTTATCTCCGCGAACGCGGGCGAGCTTGCGAGCCTCTGGCAACCGCATTTTCGGACGAAGAATGAAAGCCTTCACCGCACTGTTCAACGCACTCGATACCACGACGTCGACTAACGAGAAGATCGATGCCTTGGTGAAGTACTTCCGAAGTTGCGATGCGGCCGACGGTGCCTGGGCGGCCTTTCTACTCTCAGGGCTGCGTGCTCGCCGGGCGGTATCGGGGCGCCTCCTGCGCCAGGTGCTCGTGGACCCTTGTGGCTGGCCCGAGTGGATCGTTGAAGAGTGTTACAGCCATGTCGGTGACATTGCCGAAACTGTGGCGCTGTTATTGAAATCTTCGCCAGGTATTGATCAGAGCGCCGCAATCCAGCCGCCGGACAAGAGTCTTGCCAGCTGGATGAGCGAACTTCGCGTACTCGTAAACAAACCTGACGAGGTCAAGCGCGAGTGGTTCGTGACAAACGTTTTGCCGCAACCCCCCTTGCAATGTTTCGTACTCTGTAAGATGGCCGGTGGCAGCTTTCGCGTGGGCGTATCCAGAGGCGTGGTAGCCAAAGCCCTGGCGAAAATTGCCGAGTTGCCCCCGGCCGTCATCCAGCACCGCCTTGCCGGTCAGTGGGAGCCGAGCGCTGAGGTCTTTGAAAAGCTTATCAGCCGGACCGAGGAGGCCGATCCCGCCAAGCCCTATCCCTTCTGTCTCGCCTATCCACTCGAGCCAGGTGAGAACGCCCTCGATGACATTCTGGGCGATCGGGCGCACTGGCTGGCGGAATGGAAGTACGATGGCATCCGCGCCCAGCTGATCAGGCGCGAAGGCACGGTGATGATCTGGTCGCGCGGTGAGGACATGATCAACGCGCAGTTCCCAGAGATCGAGCGCGCCGTGGAAGCGCTTGGCTATGACTGTGTGCTTGACGCGGAACTGCTGGCCTGGGCCGACGAGCCCGAGCTGGAAACTCAAAGAGGTGCCGGCACTGCCGGACTGGAAGGGCGGCCGGCCGATTTCAACCAGCTACAGCGGCGTCTTGGGCGCAAAAAAGTATCTGAAAAGATGCAGCGTGATATTCCGATCGTCTGCCTCGTGTTCGACTGTCTCGAGTTTGAGGGTGAGGATCTGCGACAGCGCCCACTGACCGAGCGGCGAGCCTATATAGATCGAATATTGAAAACTCAGCCCGAGGCCAACGCTGGTCTGCAGCCACTTCGTACCTTACCGCCGGTTGTTGTTGACGTTAGTCAGAAAGACTCCAGGGCGGGCCATTGGCAGGGGCTCGAATCGCTACGACAGGAAAGTCGTGAGCGCGGCGTTGAAGGGCTTATGCTCAAACGGCTGGACTCGGTGTATGAGGCAGGGCGGGTACGTGGTGGCTGGTGGAAATGGAAGATCGAGCCATACACTGTGGACGCCGTCATGCTCTATGCACAGGCAGGACACGGCCGTCGCTCGAATCTGTACACTGACTACACATTCGCCGTCAGGGCCGGCGAAGAGCTGGTGCCTTTTGCCAAGGCTTATTCTGGACTGACCGACGCCGAAATCCGTCGGCTGGATCACTGGATCCGGCGCCATACCATCGAGCGTTTCGGGCCGGTGCGGTCGGTAGAGCCGCTGCAGGTTTTTGAACTGGCTTTTGAAGGGATCGCACGCTCGACGCGTCACAAGTCCGGCATCGCCGTGCGCTTCCCACGCATATCCCGATGGCGCGAAGACAAGACCGTGGAAGACATCGATAGCCTCGAGACCATCAGCGCGCTGATCGACCCGACGGCCAGCGGCGACTGATGCTGCCTTCAGCCATAGAGGCGTGGTTCGATGCTCGTGGCTGGCGTCCTGCTGCCTTCCAGCTTGAGACCGCTGAAGCCTTCACAGCGGGTCGTTCAGGTCTCCTGCACGCACCGACCGGAAGCGGCAAGACGGTGGCGGCTTTGCTTGGGCCCCTTTCCAAGGCGTTAAATGAAGGGCAGGCCGGAGGCCGCATCCAGATTCTTTGGGTGACCCCGCTGCGAGCACTCGCTACCGACACGACCAATGCCATCCGCACAATGGTGGCAGAGCTGCTGCCCGATTGGCAGGTGATGAAGCGCTCAGCCGATACCTCCGCTTCGGAGCGACAGAAGATTCGCCGCCGGCTGCCGGAAGTGCTGGTCACCACGCCTGAAAGTCTGTCGCTGTTGCTGAGCTATCCCGATAGTCAGCAGCAGTTCAGCAGCCTTCAGGTCTGCGTGGTGGACGAATGGCATGAGCTCCTCGGTAGCAAGCGAGGCGTTCAGCTGCAGCTGGCTCTGGCGCGTCTGCAAACACTGGCACCACAGATGCGCCGCTGGGGGCTCTCAGCCACACTCGGCAACCTGGATGAGGCCCTCGAAGTGCTTTGCCATGGTCTGCCTGCGGCCCGTGGTGGGGCACCGCTGCGAATAGAGGGCGACGCGGTCAAGCAGGTCGAGATCGATACGCTTATCCCCGCCCGTATCGAGCGCTTTCCCTGGGCTGGGCATCTGGGCCTTTCACAGTTGGATGGTGTATTGGCCAGAATCGAGTCGGCACAGTCGACACTTGTCTTTACCAATACGCGATCCCAGGCCGAACTCTGGTATGAAGCCATTATCAAGGCCCGTCTCGACTGGCTCACCGTGACAGCAGTGCATCATGGTTCGCTGTCGAGAAAGGTTCGCGGGCAGATCGAGGACGGTCTACGCAGCGGCTACTTCAAGTGCGTAGTGTGTACCTCCAGCCTCGACCTGGGCGTCGACTTCAGTCCGGTCGAGCAGGTCATTCAGATTGGCAGCCCGAAAGGTGTGGCCAGACTCTCGCAGCGGGCTGGTCGTTCAGGCCATCAGCCAGGGTCTACCAGTCGAATTCTCTGCGTACCCTCGCATGCCTTCGAGCTACTGGAGGCGCTGGCTGCGCGTGAGGCGGTTCAACTTGGTAATATCGAGAAGCGACCACCGCTGCGCCTGTGCCTCGATGTGCTGGTGCAGCATCTGGTTACGCTCGCATTATCCAAGGCATTGATCCCCGATGCGATTCTGGCAGAAGTTCGTCGGACTCATGCCTTTGCTGGACTCAGTGATCAGGCCTGGCAGTGGGCGCTGGACTTCATTAGCCGTGGCGGCAACGCGCTCCAGCACTACGACGAGTTCAGCAAGGTGGCGCCAGGCGAGGCGCCTGACGAGCCATGGTCCGTGCCTTCGCGCCGCATAGCCCTACGCCACCGCATGGCAATCGGAACGATCACGTCCGATGCTGAAATCAGCGTGAAACTGATCAAGGGCCGGCGTCTGGGGCAGGTGGAGGAATCGTTCATAGCGAAGCTGACGCCTGGGGACGGCTTTCTGTTTGCCGGTCGTGTGCTCGAGTTCGTCCGCTTGAAGGATATGGTTGCGGAAGTCCGCCTGGCGCGAAAGAAAGGCCGCATTATTCCGCGTTGGTCAGGTAGCAAGATGCCGCTTTCGACCCAGTTGGCTGACGGTGTCATCAGCTGGATGGGGCGGGTCAGTCAGGCGCTGGAATCCGGTGGAGCCGATCCTCGTGACCTGACCCAGGCGGTGAAAGCGCTCGAAGATTTCCCGCGTGAAATCCTGGCCCTCGAGTCTCTGCTGCGGACTCAGCAACGCCTGTCTGCCTTGCCAGCGCCAGGCCGGCTGCTCGTGGAGGCGGTCCGAACCCGTGAGGGCACACACTGCTACATCTATCCTTTCGCAGGCCGCTTGGTTCACGAAGGCCTTGCGGCCATTATCGGCTACCGACTCACACGCAGAACACCGATCACCTTCAAGATGACGGTAAACGATTACGGCATCGAACTGCTGACCGCAAGGGCCCTGCCGTTCGACGAGGCCAGTCTCAAGGATCTGTTCAGCATCGAGCAGCTCGATGACGACCTGTTGGCCAGTATCAACAGCTCCGAGTTTGCCAAACGCCAGTTCAGGGATATCGCCAGGATCGCTGGTCTGGTGTTCGGTGGCTATCCTGGCGCGGCGAAATCGAATCGTGGGCTGCAGATGTCGACCGGCGTCCTGTTCGACGTGCTACGTGAGTACGACCCCGAGAACGAACTTATCAAGCAGGCCTTCCGCGAGGTACTGCATGAGCAGATGGAATACGAGCGCCTGCAGTCAGTAATGCTGAAGCTACAGGATATGCAGGTCGAGCTACAGACGCCGGGCCGTCTCACGCCGCTGGCCTTTCCGCTGTGGGCGCAGCGCATTCGCGAGCAGGTGGTCTCATCCGAGCAGTGGCAGGATCGTCTGGAGCGCATGCTGGAGTCACTCTACAAGGGTTTGTGAACCGTTTTTCACGCCTATTGGGGGTGCATTCCTGCGATTTCTGGCATACTGTTCGCCTGTACAGTCATTCGTCTCCCTTAACCTCAGTCAGAGCCACCTTTTTTGACCTTCGACCATGTTCAATAGCCAGTTGGTGAAATCGCTGCAACAGGATGACGGACCCATGTTTCCACCTGTCAGTCACGAGATACGCGGCCAGGAATTCAGATTCATGGCGGGTGGTGGCGTCCTTTGGGTCAATACGTCCACTTTGCTGCTGGCTGACCTCCATTTCGGCAAGGCCGAGGCGTTGCAGCGACGTGGCGTTCAGCTGCCACATGGTTCGGACCGGTCGGACCTGAAGAAGATCAGGGCGCTGGTCCAGGCGACTGCGGCCACACGGCTCATTCTGCTTGGCGATATCTTTCATGCGCGGCCGACTGGCACTGAGGCTATCTTCGATGAGTGGAATGCGCAGCCCTTGCTCACCAGTGCAGGCACACCCGTACACGTGCTCGCCATCGTGGGCAATCATGATCGCCATGGCGCCTCGCGTGCGAAGGGTACCTTACATGAACCGGCAGTAGCCCAGCTCCAGGGATTGCAATGGCTGCCTTCGTATGCTGAGGCAGGTTTTAGCTTCCATCACGAGCCCTCAGAGCGCGTAGCCGGCACCTACGGCTTCTGTGGTCATATCCACCCCTGTCTCACACTCGGTACCGTTGCCGATCGGGCTCGATTTCCGGTATTCTGGATTCAACCGGATCTCTGTGTGCTACCGGCATTCGGCGCCTTGACTGGCGGGGCTGCCATCAGTGTCGGACGGGCAGATGCCGCTGTCATTCTCACACCAGCAGGTCCACGATGGGCCGTGCAGGCCCGACCTCGGGACTGTGCCGACAAGAGGGACTGAACGAGGGGCTGAATGAGAGCCCTGTAGCATGCACTACTGGTTTCACTATCATTGTGGGACGCCAAGCGAGGGGGTTGATCATGTCGGAAAAAGAAAACTTTTTCGCTGAAATGGCAGACGTCAAGCCGCTCGAAGAGCCGAGCCAGGCGCTTGTCAAAAAAAGTGCGGAAATCACACCGGGCGTTATCGCACGCAGGGCAGCAGCAACCCGCCGCCAACTGCTCGATCAGAACCATCTTCGAACTGATGAAGTGCCGTTGCTCAAAAGCAATGACGTGCTGTCGTACAAGGTCACCGGTCTCCAGAACGGCGTGTTCAGGAAGCTGCGCCTGGGTCACTACCTTATTGAGGCCAGGCTGGACCTTCACCGCCGCACCGTCGAACAGGCGCGACAGGAGGTATGGCAGTTCATCCGTGATTGCAGCAAATATGAGTTGCGTACCGTGATGATCCTGCATGGTAAAGGTGACCGGAATGCTGATCAGGCCGCCACGCTCAAGAGCTATCTCAATATCTGGCTGCCAGAATTTCCTCAAGTGCTTGCCTTCCACAGTGCCCAGGTCCAGCACGGTGGTACTGGCTCGGTTTACATCATGCTGCGCAAAAGCGAGCGCGAGAAGCAGGAGAACCGTGAGCGCTTCGGCGGTAAGGCCTATCCCACAGGTGTCTAATACCTGTACCAGCGGATAGTGTGCCGACATTTACAACTGACCAGGGGTCATTTACTCTCCGCAACAAGAACAATCACGAGGAAGAAAGATGCAACTGTCTGTCAACGGCAGACTGGTGGAGGTCGCGAGCCCGCCAGATACGCCACTGTTGTGGGTCGTACGCGACGAGCTGAAGCTGAAGGGTAGCAAGTACGGCTGTGGCATGGGTCTGTGTGGCGCCTGCACCATGCATCTCAACGGCACACCGATACGGACCTGCATCACACCGGTATCAGCGGCGGAAGGCATGGAGATCACCACGATCGAAGGTCTTGGTAGCGAGGAGGCGCCTCATCCCTTGCAGAGCGCCTGGCTGGTTCATAACGTTCCGCAGTGCGGCTACTGTCAGTCGGGGCAGTTGATGAGCGCAGCCGCGCTGCTCGCCCAGCATCCCCAGCCGAGCGATAGCCAGATAGACGATGCCATGAGTGGCAACCTCTGTCGCTGTGGAACCTATCCGAACATCCGCAAGGCCATACATACCGCTGCAGCGCAAACGCAACAGGCGCCGAAAGCTGATTCTGCCAGTGCTTCGGTGTCTGCTGTTCAGTACTGGGAGCAATCTTGATGATCAGACAGTCTGATGTATCTAAAGCACTGGCGGACAGCAAATTTGGCAGTGTCGAAACGTCGCCTTCGCCTGGCAGTGGTGTCGACCGCCGTAGTTTTCTGAAGATGACGGCTGGTATGAGTGGTGCGCTTTGTGTGGGCATAAGTCTGCAAGGCTGTGCGACTTCAGCGCTGGAATCTACCGAGGCAAACTCATTCCGGCCGAACGCCAGCATCGAAGTCCTGCCAGACAGCCAGGTCCTGGTCACGCTGGCTCGGGTTGAAATGGGGCAGGGCACCATGACGGGCATCAGCACCCTGGTAGCCGAAGAACTGAACATCGACCCCGGCCAGATCAAGATTGTCTTTGCACCGCCAGCAGAGCCTTACGTCCATCCCGAATACGGTTTTCAGATTACCGGTGGCAGTAACAGCCTCAGCAGCAGCTGGCTGCCAATGCGACAGGCGGCTGCCACGACACGAATGGCGCTCGTCGAGGCCGCAGCAGATCTCTGGTCAGTTGCACCTGCCTCGGTACGCTGTGACAAAGGCTTGTGTTATCACCCGAAAAAGGACACCACACTCACGATAGGTCAGCTGGCTGGGCTTGCTGCGAACCGACCTTTGCCCGACGCGGTCGAGTTGAAGCCGGCGTCGGAGTTCCGACTTATTGGTAAGCCGGTGCAGCGGCTGGATGCCGTGGCCAAGACCTTCGGTGAGGCTCAGTACGGCATAGATGTCGAACTCGAGGATATGGTGTACGCCTATATTTTGCGTGCGCCAATGATTCGTGGACGGTTAACGGAATTCGATGCCAGTAAGGCCACTAAAATGCGTGGTGTGCTGAAGGTTGCTGCAGTGCCCAGTGGCGTGGCCGTCATTGCCGACAGCTGGTGGCAGGCCAAGCAGGCTGCAGAAACCATCAAGGCTGACTGGGTGCCGGATCCGGAAGTCGGCGAGCCCGATACCGCTGATATCTTTCGACTCTACGAAGAACGCATCGCGCAGTCCGGCTTCGACCGGGTGCGTGAGCAGGGTGATCTCGACGAATTTGCTGAAGAAGGCACTGTCGCGCTCGAAGCCGAGTACCGCGCCCCGTTCCTCGCGCATGCCACGCTCGAGCCACAGAACTGCGTGGCCTGGTTGCGCGACGGCAAGTGCGATATCTGGGCGCCAACTCAGGGGCCTGACATCGCCCGTTTCGTTGCCCAGCGCGAAACCGGCTTGCACAGGGACGACATACAGGTGCACCAGACCTACATTGGTGGCGGCTTCGGCCGCCGGCTCTCGCAGGATTATGTCGCTGACGCCGCATCCGTTGCGGTGCATATCGACCGTCCCGTGAAGGTCATCTGGACCCGTGAAGACGATACGAGGCACGACATCTATCGTCCCGGCAGCCTGCATCGACTCAAGGCTTTCGCGACCAGCGACGGCAGTATTGAAGGCTGGCAGCACAAGATCGCTGCGCCCAAGGTCATCACCTACTTCATCGAAGATGCTGCCGGCGTGCAGTTGCCTGGGTGGGCGGGTGGTGGTCTGACGTCAATGGTGGCCTCGCTTGGACGCCTGATCACGCCGGACATATCGGCCTTCGAAGGTGCGGACGACATTCACTACGGTTTCAATCATATCCAGGTTGATCATCATGTCGCCGACGCGGGCATCCCGGTAACGTATTGGCGAGCAGTTGGCCACTCCTTCAATGGCTTCGTTGTCGAGTCGTTTATCGATGAGCTTGCAGACGCCAAGGCACAGGATCCACTGGCTTACCGCCTGCAGCTGCTGGCAGAGAGTCCGCGTCATCAGGCCGTGTTGAAGAAAGTCGCGAGTATAGCCGGCTGGCACTGGGACGCGGAGCAGAAGCGCAGTCTGGCCCCTGCCCATCGCAACAAGAGCGGCAATGTGGTGCAGGGCCTGGCCGTGCACAAGAGCTTCGGCACCTATGTGGCGCAGATCGTCGAATTAGAGCTCGATAACGTCGATGCGCCCAAAGACTACCGCATCAGCCGAGTATTCTGTGCAGTCGATTGTGGTACAGCGGTCAACCCCGAGATCGTGCGGGCGCAAATGGAGAGCGGTATCATTTTTGGCATAACGGCTGCGAGGTACGGCGACATCGAATTCGAGAAGGGCCGGGTGAAACAATCCAACTTTCACGACTACCAGCTCTTACGAATGAGCGAGTCGCCGGAGATCGAAGTGGCCATCATCGATAGTGATGCCTCTCCGACTGGCGTTGGCGAGCCGGGATTGCCGCCGGTGGCCGCTGCAATTGGGAACGCCCTGTTTGCGGCAACAGGTCAGCGTCTGAGGCAGTTGCCATTGCGGCTCGGCTAATAGGTGACGACAGCGCAAATGCAAGCACCCCAGGCGACGCCGGGTATCTTCAGTCTGGTAAGGGACCGGTTCGCTGCGGGTGATGAGATCTTTCTGCTCACCGTCGTTGAAACTTTCGGTTCGTCACCACGGCCGCCCGGCGCCTGCCTGGCCCTCTGTCGCAGTATCGACGGGCGGATGCAGTCTGCAGGATCGGTCTCAGGCGGCTGCATCGAGGCGGAGCTACTGCAGTATCTTGCCCGGCATTCACAGTCAGATGAAAGGCCATTGCCCGCTTATGCGGTTGAAACGATTTACTACGGCGACAGTGCGACGCTGGACCCAGTGTCCGCGAATCAGCACTTCGACCTGCAGGATTTTGCGCCGCCAGATGGTGCTGTCTTGCCATGCGGCGGCAGACTGCGTCTGCTGATCGAGTATTTCGGCCATGAACAGGTTCAGATCGCAGAGGGACATAGCAAGCATTTCGCTGCCATTACTCATGCACTACTAGCGCGCTCGAGTCTTGTCCGAACGATAGATTCAGGCTCGCAAGCCTATTCGCTGACGCTGGATGCAGGGCACCCGGATCTCTCTGTTTCCGAGCGTCACTTCAGCTTCCATCTCCAGCCGTCGTGGCGTCTCCTGTTGATCGGGGCCAATGATGTCTCAAGGCGCCTGGTGCTCATCGCCCAGGATCTTGGCTTCGAGGCCACAGTCTGCGAGCCACGTGACTGGTTCTATCAGCTGGCAACAGGCAGTGTCGAGTGGCAGCAACTGCCTGAAGGCACACTGGTGCAGAGCCTGCCGGACGACCTTGTCGAGAGCCGCTTCTCCGATCGATGGTCGTCGGTCATGGCCCTTGGGCACGATCCCAGGATAGATGACATGGCTCTGCTTTCGGCACTGGCCTCTGAGGCATTTTATGTCGGCGCCATGGGGTCGGTCAGAACCAGCGCCAAGCGTTGCGAACGTCTCGCTTCCCTCGGCCTGAGCCCTGCCCAGATCGAGAGGCTCGACGCACCGATCGGTATGGATATTGGCAGCAAGACGCCGGCCGAAATAGCAATTGCGGCAGCCGCTACACTCATAGCAGCGCGGAATCGGGCCAGGCAGGGCAGTGCTGCCGAACGGACAGTCGCTGAGCCAGCGCGGCTAGCCCAATAGCGTATGACATGGCTCATTCTGGCTGCTGGCATGGCGAGACGTTTTGGCGCAGCCAAGCTACTGGCGCCGGTCCAGCTGAACACTCCGGCAGAAGGGAAGGCCCGTGAGGTCCCGTTGATAGAAGCGACGATAGCGAGTTTTTGCGCAACGGCCTGGCCCGTGGCCATCGTTATTCGTGAAGATGATATCGCTCTGCAGCGTGCGCTAGTCAGTCTGGATGTGCAGGTGCTATCAGTCACGTCCAATGGCATTGGCGATTCCATAGCGGCTGGCTTGCAGACGCTGCTCAGCCATTCGGAAACGCCCATCGAGACAGTCGGTATCGCACTTGCTGATATGCCCTTACTCTCGTCAGATCTGCTCAGCCAGCTCATCGAATACGCCGGGCCCGGTGCCGTCGTCAGGCCTGTCCATCAAGCCAGTGGCAAGGCCGGGCACCCGGTGGTATTCGGCAACAGCTTCTTTCCCCAGCTTATGCAATGTTCCGGCGATAGCGGCGCCCAGGCTGTCGTCGCTTCAGCCGGGAGTCGGCTGAGATTGCTGCCCACGAGCTGCGAAGGCTGTATCGTGGATGTCGATACGCCGGCAGACCTGCAGCGAGCCCAAGGGCTGTTGAACCTCCAGCGCTAAAGCCGCTCCTTAAGCGCGCGAAGCTGTCAGCCCAGCCAACTCAGGAAACAGGTCGAGCTGAATGCCGCCGTGTGCGTCACCCGTTTGACGGAATCGCACACCAATGCCGAGCAGGCGGACGGCACGGTTCTCCCTTGCGAGTGCTTCGCTGAACAAGGCTGCGAAATTGTCCGCCGTCGCATCGGTGCCGACTCGTTCCAGCGTGGTCGTAGTGAAATTATCGAACTTCACTTTGACGAAGCTCTTGCTCACCTGGAAGTGTTCCGGCATGCGCGATAGCCGAGTGTTCAGCCGCTCGAGCAAATCTGGCAGACAGTCGTAGCAGGCTTTCGCATCAGCCAGATCTTCAGCGTAAGTGTGCTCGACTGAAACCGACTTGCGAATGCGGTCACTCGTGACTTCCCGCTCGTCCCGACCGTAGGCGAACTCATGCAGACGATGCCCGAAGCTGCCGAATTGTTTCATCAGATCGTTCAGTTGCCACGATCTGATATCGCCACAGGTTTCGATACCATGCCGCTGCAGCCGTTCAGCTGTAACGCGGCCAACGCCATGAATGCGTTTCACAGGCAAGTCGGTGACGAAATCTTCCACCTCGTCCGGCCGTACCACTTTAAGCCCATCCGGTTTGTTCCAGTCACTGGCTATCTTCGCCAAAAACTTGTTCGGCGCGACACCCGCTGACACCGTGATGGCTAAAGCCTCGAAGATTCGTCTGCGGATTTCGGTGGCCATCAATGTGGCGCTGCCTCGACACTGCCTACTGTCACTCACGTCGAGATAGGCTTCATCGAGCGAAAGCGGTTCAACGAGGTCAGTATATTCCTTGAAGATGTCGCGCATCACGGCAGACGCGCTGCGGTATTTATCCATGTTGACGCCGACCAGTACCAGGTGAGGGCAGAGTCGCATGGCCTCACCGGTCGACATCGCCGACCTTACGCCATAGCGTCGGGCTTCATAGCTGCAGGTGGTGATCACGCCGCGCCGATCAGCACTACCGCCCACGGCCACCGGCAGACCACGCAGCCCCGGATCGTCACGGATTTCAATCGCGGCGTAGAAGGCATCGGCATCTATATGTATGATCTTGCGGCTTCTCGTCATTCGCAGGATATCAATCGCTTGAAGATTCAGGTGTTCAGAGAGGTGTTCAGACTCTCGTGGCCGCTGTCGGCCGCCCAGATTGCACAGTCGCTCATGATGTTCACCGACACCGTGATGTTCGGCCTGCTCGGTCTTGCCGAGCTTGGCGGCGGCGGACTCGGTGCCAGTATATACCTGTTCATCATTACAGTAATGACCGGTTTGTTCTCGGCACTAGGTAATGAAGTTGCCATACTCTCTGGCACAACTGGTATCTCGCAGCAACAACGCACACATCGCATCGCCTGCGCTGTCAAGGCTGGCATCGTGCTGGCGCTTTTCACCGCGTTCGTGCTGGCCCTTGCGCTGCAGTTCCTGCCAGCGCTGCTGCCACTGTTGGATCAGAGCCCTGCCAACATACCGCATGCAGCAACATATCTGCAGACTGCGGCGCTGATCAGTTTTCCTGCTTTCGTATTCCTGATCTTCCGTGGCCTGGCAGCAGGGCTCGGGCGAACCCGCAGCCTCATGCGTATCAGCCTGTTCTGCTGCGCGCTCAACGCGCCGGTCAGCTATCTGTTGATGTCTGGTTTCGGGGGCTGGTCTGGTTTCGGTGTTGCGGGTGTGGCAATGGGCACGGCCGTGGTTCAGCTGCTGATGCTCGTGTTGCTATTGCGCGAGTTATGGCGTGACGAGCAGGTTAAACCGGTACTGCAGGCGCTTTCTGGCGCAGGATTCAGCTTCCGCCAACTCATCCCGTTCTGGACGCTGGGTGTGCCAATAGCGCTGGCCTGGGCTATGGAGATTGGCCTGTTTACCATGGCTACCGTGCTGGCCGGTACGCTTGGGCTGGTGGCATTGGCTGCGCATCAAATCGCCTTCCAGACGGCTTCGCTGTCTTTCAATATCTACATCGGTATAGCCCAGGGTACGGCTATCAGAGTCGGGCAGTGTTTCGGTGCGGGACAAATTGCGTTGGCCTTCAGCTACATGCGCGGCGGTCTCGTACTGGGTATGCTGTTCTGCGCGATCGCAGCTAGCGTCTTTATTCTCGTGCCACACTGGCTGGTCGGACTATTCACGCTCGGGGTCGACAGTACCGCAGCCGCCGCATCGTCCGCGGGACAAGCTGATCAGGCAGCTGAGTTGCGTGACTTGAGTATCCAACTGTTGTTTGTGGCGGCAATCTTCCAGGCAGTGGACTGCGTGCAGGTGATATTGATGACGGCCACCAGAGCCTTCAGGATGGGCACGTCGCCTACAGTGGTGGCAACGATAAGCTACTGGCTGATTGGCTTTCCAGCGGCGTGGCTGGGCCTGCACTGGCTAGGACTGATGGGCATCTGGCTTGGACTGGGCATCGGCTTGGCTTCGGCAGCCTTCGGACTGGCTTATCTGCTTAGACGTTTCGCCCGAGTGTCAGGGCAGCAGCAGCTCGAATACGGCGCCTGAACCAGAAGGGCCTACCTGACCGTTGCGCAGCCGCACCTTGCCTGTCAAATCGTTGCCGCTATGCAATTTAGCGATCCGGTCGGCAAAGTAGAGGCCGAGATGCGTGCTGCCGGAACGAAAATCACTGCTCAGGTGAAACTCGTCCGCCGCGCTCAACATTTCGTCAGGAAAGCCCGTGCCATCGTCCGCTATCGATATCAGCACGCCATATTCAGCATCCGAGGGTGCCACTGGTTCTTGAGCCGAAATGACAATGGTCTTCTCGCAGTAGCGTATGGCGTTAGCTAGAACATTGTTGATGATGCCGCTTACAAGGTCCCGGTCGAATACGGCAGTCAGTCCAGTCGCACACTGAATCTCACAGTCGACACCACGCGACTGGAACAGGGGTTCATAGCGCGCCACTTGCTCGAGTAGGAAATCATCGACATCGTGTTCGTCAAGCGTAATACCGGCGACGCTGTTTTCCAGCTTGTACAAGGTGAGCAACTGAACCAGGTCGTTGTTGACCCGCGAAGCCTCGTATTGCAGGGTCGAAATCCGATGACTGGCCGGATGGTTACCATCGACCTCCGGCAACAGTGCCGCCAGTTCGTCGATACTGTGCAGCAGCAGGCTCAGCGAGTTCTTCATATCGTGAACGCTGGAAGCCATCACGAAGGCAAAATCGATCGGCTGGCCTGAATTGCTCATGCGCTTGCTCCGCTTGCAGTGACTTTGTTGAAGCGTTCCTGCAGGTGGGTAAAGCGCTTGTACTGCTTGTCTGATGCCTCGATTCGCTCAAGCGAGCGCAAGCTCTGTCGACCGGCTTCGACCAGTCGCTGGTCGAGGGGCTTATCAGCTGCCATCTTCACCAGGGCCTGGATGAAGTTGAGGTTGAGGCCCACCTGCAGCGGCGTAATCGCGATAGCTTCTTCAAAGTAGGCAATCGCCTCTGCAAAGCGGTTCTGCTCGTAAGCCTGGATGCCGCTCTTGTTGCGCTCTCGAGCAATGAGCTTTTCCTTCATGCTCACCGGTTCTTCGATGAGCTCGTTGATCTTCCGCAGAATCGTCGGATTGTTGGCATTATCTTCCGCCAGCCGTTTCAGCAGCGCATCGCCTTCTTCCTTCTTGCCGATATCGAAAAGGCTTTGGGCCATGTCGAGCAGAACCATTGGGTCGAGCGTACCTTCCGGGTTCGCAGTAGCTTTTTCCACCACTGCCTGAGCCTTGTCGAGCGCGTCCGCGGCGCGATGCTCCTTGCCCGCGGCCTGGCAGTTTCTGGCCTCGGCCATGTGCGCCCGCATGACTACGCCAGGGTCACTGGCAAATCGGCGTCTGGTTCGATCGAGCGCCTGTGAGGCCTCTTTCAGCATGAGCTCCGTGTCACGCTGCAGGTTTGGATCGTCGGGCGTCTCCGTAACCTTCCTGCTCGTCACATCGGCGATCACCTGGGCATACTGCAAATAGGTGTCCGAACTCTCGAGACAGCTCTTGTCGCTCAGTTTGACTGCCTGCTTATAGGCGCTCATGGCTTGGTCAAGATCACCGATATCGACGCTCAGCTCTGCCAGCTTGCGCTGCCGGGTGAGGGCCATGGGTGAGATGGTCGTGGCCGCCAGAAGGGATTGCTGGGCGAGCTTGTATTGCTTCTGCTGGCGATGCGCCTCAGCCTTGAGGTCATAGGCTTCAACCAGCTGAGGATTCTTCTGCAGCAGGAACTCGAATTCTGCCTCTGCCTCTGCAGCACTACCTTCAGCCAGCATGACACGGGCCATACCCAATCGAGCCCAGTCGATATCGCGACTCTTCAGGATGTCTGCGTAGATCTTCTTCGCATGCTGATAATCGCCCACCATGTAAAACAGGTGGGCCTGGGTCTTGTACAGCCAGACCTTGAATTTCGAACCGATTCGCAGGTGTTTCGCACACAGACTGATAGCTTTGGAATAGTCTTCGAGGTCAATCGCCTTGTTGATATCCAGCACCGAGTCTTTCAGCTCGATCAGCTTGTCCATGCGGTTGGCGAGCAGTGCACGGGTAATGGGTTTGGTGATATAGGCGTCGGGAGAATATTCGAGTGCGCCGAATACCATGTCGCTGCTGGCTTCGGCGCTGATCATGCAGAATATATCAGTGTGGCGCAGGAGTTTGCGATGTCTCAGTTCTTCGAGTACCTGCTGACCGTTCTTGCGATCACCCATGTTGTAATCGCAGAAGACCACATCATGATGTCGACTTAGGCAGGCTTCAACGGCTTCGTCGCCGTTACGTGCGCTGTGGACATCCGATGCGCCCATGCTACGGAGCATTTGTTTAAGGGAGATAACAAAGCTGTCGAAGTCGTCTACGATGAGAAACTTCTTCCGTTCATAGGCGCGAAAGAACACTAATTATCCTCTAGGATACCAATCATCTCGTTCACCATAAGTCTCATCTCGCCAACCTGAGCTTCAAGCACATCAACTTGCTGGGCTTCTGTTCCCAGCGCCTCAACTTTCTTCGAAAGCTGTTGTAGCTGGGCCAGTTCAACAGCAGGTTGACGGGCCGAAAAACTCTGCTCCAGGGTCGCAATCTTGTTATCGAGCTGATCGATATGCGTTTCCTGGGCCAGCAGGGTGGACAGCATGATGATTGCAAAGGCTGCCAAGCCAAGCGTAGCCCATTTGAAGCGTTTCACCAGTACGCGATCCTGCGCATGCAATTCGGCAACGACGGCTTCTCTGATATTGGCCTCAATGGCAGCAATCTGCTCGAAGCTCAACACTGGCCCGTGACCCTGCGATCGGGAGAATTCATGATCGTTGGCGCCGGTCACCAGCGCGTTACGGAACTTGCGCGAATCGAAGCGCGGCGAGTAATCCTCGTCGTGGTTCATCTCGATGTCGACGACGTCGAGATCGTATTCAGGATTCATTGAAGCCGAAGATTCGAACGACTCAGGTGAGTCGAGATCGTAACGTGGCGCCTTGGCATCTGCGCGTACGGAAGCGCGCTGCAGCAGCATCTTCTCTACGAGTTCAAACAGATCGCCGCGTTCGACCTGCTTGGTAATGACGCCAATGGCACCAAGCGATTTGGCCTCCTCGACGTATTTGGCAGCGTTCTGGGATGTGTACATAACGACCGGAATATCGGCCGTGGCGCGTTGCTGCTTGAGCAGCTTCAATGTTTCGAAGCCATCGAGCCCAGGCATGAGATGGTCGAGAAAGATCATGGCCGGCGGGTTGTTAGCCGCTACCTGAAGAGCCTCTTCTCCTGACCGGGCCTGTCTGGTTGAAATATCCATGCTCTTGAGGATGCGGGCGAGCATGAGACGGGCTGTCGCTGAATCATCGACGATGAGTGCTGACTGCGCTTGCAAGGGGACCACTCCAAACTAATAACTGAGGGCTGTGGTAAGCCGGGGAGAGCCGGTCTGAGCCGGGTAGGCCGGAACGGGCGAGCTCGTTGATTAGCATATTGTAATCTTGTAACTATAGCCCAGCCGAATTAATTTTCTTGAGTTGATTGTCCGTTATTAGAGGCAGTTCTCGAATCTTCTTCCGCTTGCTGATTCGTTGAACGATTTTTGGAGGTTTTTGAAGCGCTTCCGCCATTTTTATCGCGCTCGGAGCCGATCGAGCGACGATACTCACTGGCAGCCTCATCATGCTGCCGGGCGGTCTCTGTCTTGAAACGCCTGGCACTGTCCTCTGCTTTTGCCAGGGACCGCTGCAAGGCTGCGTTCTCGTTCCGCAGTCGCTCATTCTCGCCGGTGAGTCGCTCGCTTTCCTGAATGAAATGCAGGCTCATTTCGAATGATTTACGCGTGAAGCCCAGCACGGTCTGGAAACCTTCGTCGCTGAGCGTACGTGCAGCGTCATGACGGCGATAGATGTTGATGAACTGACGCTCACGCTCGTACTGCAATGGCAGGCGACCAAGTCCCCAGTCGTTCAGCAGGCGCCAGATCTCGGGGTTATAGGTGCGGGTGTACTTGAGAATGAAGGGAATGGGGTCGTTTCTGGCCAGCAGCGCTGATAGCCGCAGGATGAGTTCGAATGACAGCGTCGCTGTGCCGTCCTCGACCGCTTCCCAGAAACTGCGATCCTTGAGATTTACTGCATCACTGATTTCAGTAATCGTAAGACCGGTCACTTCTCTGAGATCTTTCAGTGACTGTCCCGCAGCAGCCATCAGTCTGAGCTGATCCTGACTGTTGAGTATGGACTTACCAACCTTGTAGGAGCCACTACCAGTCTTGCGGGCAAGCTTGAATGCGCCGCTGGTGAGCCCGCCAAGGCGGTTCACCCAGCTAAATGCGCCGCCTTGTCTATCCTTCGCAGGCTCCTTTTCGCCGGAGTTGCGCATTTTCGCAGCGTTGTCTGGCTTCTCCGAATTGCTCATGTGCGCTCGACGTCAGGTCGGCGAATGCTTGGCGACCTGGCTCTGCGCATTCAGCAGATCTATCAGAATTTCACCGGACTCCCGTGTGAACAGGTCGGCTTCATCCTTGTCCTTGTCAGTTCGCATCGCCTCGGATTCAACGAAGGTTTCATAGGCACTGAAGTCCTTGAACGTTTCTTCGCCACGCGCACTTCGCTTGGCATTGACCACAGAAAGTTCCTTCTTGCGCTGCTTTTCCAGCTGCGCCTTTCTGCTGGACAGCACCAGACTCAACTCGTTTTCGGCCTTGGCTTCAGCCAGGAAGCTGATCTCTTCCAGAATGGCCTGGTATTCCTTGTTCTTCAGCATCCGGCTTTCATGCTTGCGCGCGAGCTCTGGAAGATACATGTCGAACGAGCTGACCCGATCGAAATCAGCGGCAGCAATCTGGTCCCAGGGCAGGGCCTCGGGCAAGGCATCTTCGCCAATTTCTGCCACATCAATGGCTGATGGGAAGGTGATGTCGGGCAGGACACCACTATGCTGAGTACTGCCACCGGACACACGATAGAATTTGAACTCGGTGATCTTGAGCTGACCGCTCGCCAGGTTCCGCACTGACTGCACGGTGCCCTTGCCAAAGGTCTGGTTGCCTACCACGAGGCCGCGGCCATAATCCTGGATGGCGGCAGCGAAAATTTCAGAGGCAGACGCACTCATTCGGTTGACCAATACGACTAGTGGGCCACCGTATACGATGCTCGTGTCTGGATCGTTATGAACGGCTACGCGGTCATCACTGGTGCGAACCTGCACCGTCGGTCCCTGCGGAATGAACAGGCCTGTGAGCGTGATGGCTTCCTGTAACGCGCCGCCGCCGTTGTTCCTCAGGTCAATGACCAGGCCGTCGATATTACTCTGCTCAAGCTCCTTGAGCAGCTTCCTGACATCGGCCGTGGTGTGCTTGTAGTCAGGATCGCCGAGTTGCGCGCCCTTGAAGTCAGCGTAGAAGGTCGGGATTTCGATCACACCCACCTTGTAGTTCTTGCCGTCGCGCTCGATGTCGAGCACTTCCTTGCTGGCCGATTGATCCTCGAGCGCTACACGATCCCGGACGATCTTGAGCACTCTCGTTTCATCATCGCTTGCAGCATTCGCAGGTATGACCTTCAGGCGCACGATAGACTGCTTGGGGCCGCGAATCAGGTCGACGACCTCTTCGAGTCGCCAGCCAACCACGTCGACCAGTTCTCCATCATCGTCCTGACCGACTGCTACGACCTTATCGGCAGGCTTGAGCTGGCCTGCCTTGTCGGCGGGACCAGCGGGTACCAGTCGCACAACTTTCGTATATTCATCGTCTGTCTGCAAAACCGCGCCGATACCTTCGAGCGATAACGACATGTTGATATTGAAGTTCTCGGAAACACGTGGGCTGAAATACTGGGTGTGAGGATCATACACGCCAGTGAAAGCGTTCATGTAACCCTGAAATACATCTTCACTGCGGGTCTGGCTCGCACGACGAAGCTGACTCTCATAGCGCTTTCGCAGGGTCTTCTTGATTTCATCATCTTTCTTGCCAGTAAGCTCCAGGCTCAAGATGCTGTTCTTGACGCGCTTGCGCCAGATTTCATTCATTTCCGCTTCGTCGGCTGGCCAGGACTCTTCAGCCCGGTCGACCAGAATGGTTTCGTCCTTCTCGAAGTCCAGCTTGTCACTATCCTGCTCAAGCAGGCTCAGCGCATAGTTGATGCGATCGTAAAGACGCTCCTGAAGACGGTTATAAATGCGGAAAGCGGGGTCGAGCTGACCGGTTTTGAGGGCCCCGTCCAGGCGATGACGATAGATCTCGAATTCTTTGATGTCGCTTTCCAGAAAATAGAGCTTCTGCCCATCAAGGTAGTTGAGATAATTATCGAATACCTTGGACGAGACCTCACGATCGATGCGCAGGGTGCGGTAGTGGCTATATTGCAGCTGTCTTGCGATATCCCGGCTGACCTTTTCCTGGGCCACGCTGGGCGAAAGTTTTTCCGCCAGGAAGGCTTCACGATCGGTCACACCGCTTTCGGCTTGCGGCTCCTGCAAGGCAAACGCCGGTCCGCCGCTCCACAAGGCGATTAGAAGCGCGACGCCCGCAAGACGGAATCCGGAGCCGCCCCCTGATGTCAGTGAGCGGGAAGAAGGCGCGCCGCGAAAGCGGCGACTTGCACGAAGAAGCTGAGGCATGTGATCGACCATTGTGAAAATGTACACGATTCAGTCTAGGCTATCATAAACTCTCTCACTAGCAACGTTGCTTATTTGTATATCTGTGACTTGCGGCGCGCGTATCAGCTGAACTGTTTTCCCATCTGTGCCATGGCCTTAAGGCTGGCGGGTGGTTCGAAACGTTCACCAGACGCTGCCATGAGTTCAAGGCTGCGTGCGACGAATGCTGTCAACCCCGTCTGATTGATGAACTGCAGTGCCCCACCAGTCCATGGGGCAAAGCCTATGCCGAAAATGCTGCCGATATTGGCATCAGCCACACTGTGTAGCACACCTTCATCAAGGCACCGTACGGTCTCCAGCGCCTGAATATATAGAAAGCGGTCCTTCAAAGTCTGCAGCTCAGTCGCGCGTGTCAGCTCATGATCGGTCCAGCGATCCACTATCCCGCTCCAGAGGCGCTTGCCCTGGCTACCGTTGGCCAGTTTGACCTGATAGTCATAGAAGCCGCCGCCATCTGCCTTGCCAGTACGTTTGAACTCGTCGACCATCACGTCGATGACGGCCTCGGCGGGGTGCTTCTGATATGTACCACCATCTGCCTTGATATCGGCTTCCGTCTGACGCCGAATATGCCGCATGAGTTTCAGGCTGACTTCGTCAGATATGGCCAGAGGACCGACCGGCATCCCGGCGAGCAGTGCCGCATTCTCTATGCTGGCAGGGTGGATGCCCTCGCCGAGCATGGTAATACCTTCATTGACGAATGTGCCAAAGACGCGGGATGTGAAGAATCCTCGACTGTCATTCACGACGATTGGAATCTTGCCGATCTGGATCACGAAGTCGAAGGCCTTCGCCAGCGCTTCATCCGAAGTCTTCTGACCTTTGATGATTTCGACGAGCTGCATCTTGTCGACCGGCGAAAAGAAATGAAGGCCTATGAAATCTGCTGGCTTTTCCGAGGCGCTCGCCAGCTGTGATATCGGAATTGTCGAGGTGTTGGTCGAGAAGATGCCGCCCGGTGCAAGCATTGGCTCAGCCTCACGAGTCACCTTCGCCTTCAGCTCGCTATCCTCGAACACTGCTTCGATAATGAGATCGCACCCTTCGAGCGCATTCGCGGATATGCTCGGTTCAATCAGCGCGAGCTGTTCGTCCCGCTGCTCCTGAGAGATGCGCTTGCGCTGCAGCTTCTTGTCCAACAGGTTCTGTGTGTAGGCCTTGCCTTTATCCGCCTGCTCCTGCGAGACGTCCTTAAGTACAGTCTGAATGCCCTTCGTCGCAGTTGCGTAAGCGATTCCTGCGCCCATCATGCCGGCACCAATCACACCGACCTTGTTGACCTTGTTCGCCTTGTCACCGCCCGTCTCGATCTGAGGTCGGCTCTTGCCGCCTTTGACATCGTTAAGCTGAAACCAGAAGGTGCCTATCATGTTCTTGGCTACCTGGCTTGTGACCAGCTGAGTAAAATATCGACTTTCAATACGCTGTGCAGTTTCGAAGTCCACCTTGGCGCCTTCGACGACGGTGCTCAGGATGGCTTCAGGGGCAGGGTAGCAGCCCTTGGTCTTCGCTTTCAGCATGGCGGGGGCGATCGCCAGCATTTGCGCGACCTTCGGGCTGTCGGGGCTGCCGCCGGGCATCTTGTATGCCCTGTCATCCCAGGGCTGTTTTGCCTGTGGATGAGCCTTTATCCAGGCGACGGCCGCCTCGATAAGCTCACCGGTGCTGTCGACTACACCGTCCAGTAGCCCCATGGAGAGCGCTTTCTCAACTGTGAGCTGTTGACCCTCTATGAGCAGCGGCAGCGCCTTTTCAATACCGAGCAGGCGGGGTAGCCGCGTGCAGCCACCACCACCCGGCAGCAGTCCGAGCGTCACTTCGGGCAGGCCGACACGGTAGTTCTGCCCGGCTACAGCAATACGGCCGTGGCAGGCGAGCGCGAGCTCCCAGCCGCCACCGAGAGCCGCGCCATTGATAGCCGCGACGACCGGTTTGCCCAGCGTTTCCAGTAGACGGAGCGGTTTGGTGATCTGCTCGGTCAGCATGGTCATGAAGCGTTCGGCATCAGCTGGCTGTACCGCTATGAGCTCCTTGAGATCGCCGCCCGCGAAAAAGGTAGATTTGGCTGATGCGACAATCACACCGGCGATATCTGATTTTTCGGCAAGCAGTCGTTCGACGCATTGACCAAAAGCGTCGCGGAAGTCCTGGTTCATGGTGTTGGCCGACTGACCCGGCATATCCATGGTGAGCACGACGATGCCATCGTCTCTGCGGTCATACTGTATGGCGCTCATTGTGTAGCCTCTGTAGTTGGTCGAATCAATGGAAGTCATTGCTGCGTTCGATAATGGTGGCGATGCCCATGCCGCCGCCGACGCAAAGCGTGATAAGGCCATAGCGCTGCTGCCGTGCTTCGAGTTCATCGAGCAGTGTGCTGACCAGCATCGCACCGGTCGCGCCAAGTGGGTGGCCCATGGCGATCGACCCGCCGTTGACGTTTATCTTGTCCATTGGCACATCGAGCTCGCGCTGGAATTTGAGCACTACCGAGGCGAAGGCCTCGTTGACTTCGAAGAGGTCGATGTCTGCGACTGTGAGGCCAGCTCGCTCGAGTGCGATCCTGGCAGCAGGTGCCGGCCCGGTGAGCATGATGGTGGGGTCCGTGCTGGTGACCGCAGCAGAAATGATGCGCCCTCGCGGCTGCAGTTTGAGTAATCGACCAAGTTGCTCTGAACCGATAAGCACGGCCGCAGCACCGTCGACGATGCCCGATGAGTTGCCAGGCGTGTGTTGATGATCGATTCGCTCGACCCAGGGATATTTATCCCTGACAACGACATCGAAGCCCATGTCGCCCATCATCTGGAAAGATGCTTTCAAACCTGATAGCGCTTCCATGCTGGCATCAGCACGAACGAGTTCATCATGCTTCAGTATCGTCAGCCCGTTGGCATCGACAACGGGAATCACGCTCTTGTCAAAGCGTCCGGCTTTCCAGGCGGCTGCAGCCTTCTGCTGCGATGACAATGCGAAGCGGTCCAGCTCATCACGACTGAAATGTTCAATCGTCGCAATAAGGTCGGCAGAAATCCCCTGCGGCACGAACGCTGTTTTCAGGTTGGTCGCGGGATCGAGCGCCCAGGCGCCGCCGTCGCTGCCCATCGGCACGCGCGACATGGATTCCACGCCGCCGGCTACGATGAGCTGCTCCCAGCCACTACGCACTCGTGCAGCGGCCTGATTCACGGCCTCAAGACCCGAAGCACAGAAGCGATTCAGGGTGACGCCAGCCACTCGCTCATCCCAATCCGCGACGAAGGCTGCTGTCTTCGCTATGTCAGCGCCCTGATCACCAACGGCTGTCACACATCCCATCAAGATGTCATCCACGTGACTGGTATCAAGCTGATTGCGGTCTTTGATCGCGCGCAGCGCTGTTGCCAGCAGGTCGACAGCCTTGACTTCGTACAGTGAGCCGTCTTGCTTGCCTTTGCCTCGTGGTGTGCGCACGGCATCATAGATGAAGGCGTGTTGTGTCATGGCCAGGTGCTCCGAAAAATTGGTTTGAACGCTGGCCCTACCTTAGAGCAAGCGTCTGAGGTCAGGTATGACGTAATCCGACATTCGGGCTGACCACTGCGGCCAGGGACGGCAGTCTGGCTGCCGTCCGGAAGGGGTGGGATGCTAGAGGTCGTCTGCGAGTTTCTTGACTGTGGCATTGTCCTGTTGCGCCGCAGCAGTCTTCAGGGCCTGAAGCCGATACGCAGCATCGTGTCGTGCATGTCGTGCCGGCTGCACACCGTGGCCATTGTTGCGCGCAAACACCTGGGTGAATTCAGCGCCAAACAGGAGTATGAGGCTTGTGTAGTACACCCAGAGCATCACGAGGATGATGGATCCTGCCGCGCCGAAGGCGGCCTCAGGGTCGGACTTTCCAAAGTAGAATCCGAGCAGAAATTTGCCGAGAGTGAACAGAACGCTGGTGAGCAGTGCACCGAGCCAGACAGAACGCCACTGTACCTTCGCATCCGGCAACACCTTGAACATCAGCGCAAAGAAAATGGTCAGTACCGCAATGCTCAGCAAATTGTTCAACAGGAAGAAGATCACCGTAGGGAAACCTGGCAGCTGTGATTCTATCCACCCGTTCAGCAGCGCGAGCGCGGCTGACATCATCAGAGATACAATCATCAGGAATGCGATTACGAGCACAATACTGAATGCCGTGATGCGGCCGAGGGCCATCTGCTTGAAGCCGGCAGATGGATCGACTTCCACGCCCCAGACGGCGTTGATGGATTTCTGCAGCTGACTGAACACCCCACTCGCCCCGAATACCAGGGTTGCAATGCCAGCGATCATGGCCAGCAGGGAATTGGTCTCCTTGCGCGAGTTCTCGACCATGGTGGCAATCTGTTGCCCGGCCTCGGGGCCAACAGTGTTGGCGATCTGCTCTGCCACTACCTGATTGACGTATTGTGGACTCCACACAAGGCTGGCCAAGGTAATGACGATGATGACCAGGCCGGGAATGGAGAAGATCGAATAGTAGGCTAGGGCAGCACTTTTCTGAAAGGCGTCGTCAGCGAGCCAGTCGCTAAAGGTTTCCTTCAAGTAGTTCGCAAACCGGGGTGTCTTCATGCGCTCGTGCTGCTCCTGTATGGCCGTCGCCGCAAAAGCGCAGCGCTTACCGGTATACGCCGAAGGTATCAGCTCTGCTCAGTTACCCGGAATACGAGATCGCCAGCGTTCAGCACCCAGCCATATCAGTCGCAGCTTTTTCACTGTCAGATCCACAAACTCCTGGCGGAAGGTCGGACTGGAGTCGACCTGGTCGAGCAGGTCAGTGGTGCTTTCGAAAACGGCGGCGACGATGAGTTGCGAAATCATTTGAAGGTCAGCGCTATCGACGTCCCCCAGCATGTGAAGCTGACGTATATCGGAGGCCAGCTCATTGGCAAAAAAGCTGAGCTCGTTGCGGATGGCTGCCCGCAATCTCACTGTGCCGCCGGCCCGGCACTGATACATGAAATAGAAGTGATTGCGATGGCGACACACGAAGTCGGTGAAGAGTTCTACTGAACTTCTCGTCAGCTCACCCGAATAGCCGTCCGCCTGACGTACGCCGCGCAACTTGCGACGCAGCATCATGCCCAGGTCGTCTACGATATCGAGGCCCAGCTCCTCCATGTCGGTGAAATGACGATAGAAAGAGGTGGGCACGACGCCGGCATTCTTCGCAACCTCCCTGATGCTGATCCCGGTAAAGTTTTCTCCGTTCCCCACCAGAGTGAGCGCAGCGTCGACCAGAGACTGGCGAGTCTGTCGCTTCTTTTCTTCACGACTCAGGATGCGTTGACTGTCCAGAGGGTCACCATGCACTTGAAGTTAGGGCGATAGCGCGTTCACTACCGGTTAGTTGTGTCCAATTGTACACTATTGCCAGCCTGGCCCGCCAGAATGCGAGCAATCACCGAGCACGCTACTCATACTTTCGGCCTACAGCCCCCGTATAAGTGACGAATAGGTATAAAACGACCACAAATTTCAGTGTACAGATGTTGACTGAGAGGGTGCTTCGGCATAAAGTGAGTGCACACTTGTACACAAAGTCCCCTTGCATCGGGTCGGAGTCATCTCATGCCTATTACAGGAGCCATGCCATTGCTGGTCACTGGTTACCATACCCTGCACGCCATAGCACGCACTCTTGAAGCGTCGGTGTCTACCCTGCATGAACGCGTTAGGGAGACGCCTGGTATTTTGCCGCCAGGCCTCCTGGGAAGCTATCTCAATTTCCTGTTATGTGAAATAGACCCCAGGCTCAACCAGGCCCGGGTGCCCGCCGCAGTAGTCGCCATCACGCAAGAAACCGACACCGTTCGTAGCTATGTTCTTCGACCGGCACGTCGCTGGGGCAGCTTCGAAGCTGGCCAATATACGCGGATTGAAATAGAGATTGACGGTGTTCGCATCAGTCGGAATTACTCCATGTCGTGTGCGCCGTCGAAACTTGAAAAAACCGGCTGTATCAGCATCACGATCAAGCAGGTCGAAGGTGGTCGGGTCTCGAATTGGCTGGCTGAGCATTGCCAAGTGGGTGATCTCATTCATCTTGCGCCGGCCAACGGCGAGTTCACCCTTGTCAATTTCGAAACAGCCCGCGAACGCCTGGGATCCGATCGCATCAAGGCCCCGCTTTTCGTCGCTGCAGGTAGCGGTATCACCCCGATCATGTCCATGCTGGAGACACGGCTGCAACATGAGCCGATGGCCGACACCCACTTGACCTTCTTCGTTCGCAACGAACGTGAAGTCATATTCTCCAGTCGCATGCAGCAGTTGGCAGAAAGGCATCCCGGTTTGAAGCTCGATATTGTGCACACCGACACCGATGGTCTCGTGTCAAAGGAAAAGCTTCTCAAGCTGGTGCCTGATATCGCGCAGCGTTCAGTGCACATCTGTGGCCCTCAAGGCTTCATGAGCCTCGTAACAGAAGAGGCCACTGCGCTTGGTGTGGCGCCGGAAGCAGTCTTCATCGAAAGTTTTGGCGCGGCAGTACCCGCTTCACCCCTCTCAACGAATGCCAAAGCCACGCTCCATTTCGCGCGCAGCGGTGGCAGCATCGAATCGGAAGGCGGCAAGACCTTGCTGGAACTCGGTGAGGCAGCAGGCCTGAGGCCCAAGTTCGGCTGCCGCAGTGGCATCTGTAAGGAATGTCTATGCGAAAAAGCATCCGGACCGGTTTATAACCGCCTGACAGGCGAAATCGATTCAGAGCCCGGTGTTCATGTGCAGGCGTGTATTTCAGTACCCATCGGTCAGGTTTCGATCGCAGGCTGGTAAGGCCTGCGCGTCGCCGACCGAACAGACACTTTCACCAATTTAAGCTCGAGCCCCGCAAAGGAGTACACAATATGGATATGCAGACCAGGCCACTTAGTCTGATGACACGAGAAGAACTTGACAGTTTTGGCGCTGAGCTCGACGAGCTGCGCAATGAAGTCATGGCTGATCTCGGGCAGCGGGATGCGGACTACATTCGTAGTGTCGTGCGTCGCCAGAGGTATGCCGAAATCGCAGGCCGCGCGCTTATTCACTTCAGCCTGACCCCGTTGTCGTGGGCTGCCGGAGTGGGTCTGCTGTCGCTCTCCAAAATACTCGAGAACATGGAGGTCGGTCACAATGTCCTCCATGGCCAGTACGACTGGATGAACGATCCTGAGCTGAACTCACGCGCTTATGAGTGGGATATTGTCTGTGACTCCGAATCATGGCGGCACTATCATAATTATGAACATCACACGTTCACCAATATCATCGGCAAGGATCGTGATTACGGCTACGGTCTGATGCGTTTGAGCAGAGATGAGCCCTGGAAGCCCTGGCACCTGACACAGTTCGGCAACTATCTCGCATTGTCGGTGTTCTTCCAGTGGGGCGTTGCACTGCATGAGCTTGAAATCGACAATATACGCAAGGGCACCGTCAAGCCATTGGACAAGATCCCTTTCCTCAAGCGCTTCGTCGACAAGACCAGTCATCAGCTCGGCAAAGACTACGTGCTGTTTCCTTTGCTGGCAGGGCCGTTCGCACCTAAGGTTTTTGCTGGCAACCTGATTGCCAATCTCAATCGTAATCTCTGGACCTCAACCATCATTTTCTGCGGACACTTTACGGAAGACGCGCAAACCTTCCTCGAAGAGGAGTGCGAGGATGAGTCGAGGGGGCAGTGGTACTATCGGCAGCTGCTGGGCTCAAGTAACTTTACTGGCAAGCGGTGGCTGCATATCATGAGCGGTCACTTGAGTTACCAGATCGAACACCACATGTATCCCGACATACCTGCGCACCGGTATCCGGAAATTGCAGGTCGAGTGGAAGAGATCTGCCGACGCTACGGCGTCCCGTACAACACGGACACCTTCCTCAATCAGTACAAGACCGTAGTCACTCGAATTCTCAAACATTCAGTGCCGGATAGTCTGACTGAGCCGGGCGGTGCTCTTGATAAGGTAGGCGGCGTCGTCAATCGAATGCTCGGCAGGTTTACTGGGCAGCGGACGCTTGCTTCATGATAAACAGCTAGATAACGAGCAGGGAAAACATATGTCGCAGCCACCCGATTCAGTGGCAGCACAGTTGCTGGAGCGCCATGTTGCGCACGAGCTGGACCGCTTCGACAGTGAAAGCCTGAGCCAATGGCTCAGGACTGAGTTGCATGAGCTGATGACGTGGCTTCGGGGGCGGCGTCTTGAAGAGATCGTGACGGCCCAGCAGGTCAAGGATATCATTCGGCGTAACGTCGTCGACCGCGAAATTTCAGGTGCCGGCGTCGAAATCGCCGGAGAAGCCGCGACACATCTTTTTACTTCTGAAGCTCATCGCCAGACTCGCCTCAAGCAGATCATGAGCACAGTCCAGTTCGCAGGCTTTGCAGACAAGGTGCTCGAACTGCGTGAGCAGCGTATGAAAGGCATTAATCACATCATCGACCTGCCTATCTACAGGGAGTTGATTTCCGGTGTGATTTACAAGGCTATTGCGCGCTACATCGCCGACGCCAGCATGATGAACGTCAGGGGCGTCTCGTCGATGCTCAAGATGGGGCGCGGGGTCATGAACAAGACCATGCCAAATCTCGAAAGTGCCGTCGAAGAAAATATCAAGAAATTCATCAATAAGAACATTGGCTTCCTCTTGCGTGAAAGCAAGTCCTTCTTTGAATCCTTTACCGATGAAGATCTCAGAGAGTCTGCGATGGATCTTTGGGATATTGCAGAGAACAAGACCCTTGGCGAAATTCAGGAGGGGATGGATAGCATCGACCTCTCTGAATTCGTGGTGCTCGGTTATGAGTTTTGGCTCAATTTTAGAACCACGCCATATTTCAAAGACAGCTATGAGATGATCGTCGACTACATCTTCACCAAGTATGGTGAGGGTGATCTCAGTCTGCTGCTGGACGATTTTGACGTGACCTCAGAGCGTATTTTGACAGAGGTCGAACCTCTGCTGCCATCGCTCATGACAGCCCTGAAAGAGAGTGGACAGCTCGAAGCTATCGTCAGACGACGGCTGGCAGATTTCTACCAGTCACCAGCAGCTTTAGAGCTCCTGGCCCCGCCGCCGGTTAAAAAGAAAAGGCAATCTAAGTAGATAGCTCTTAATTTCTTCCGTGCCTAAAGATCTCCCTATATAGTCCCTTCACTTTTTACAGGTAGGGAGAGTCTTTCAAATGCAATGGCAAGGCTGGTTTGCTTTGGCGCTCACGGTGAGCGTTCTGCTGCTTCTCGCATTAACAAAGATACGAGCGCATGTTGCAATGATGGGCGCTCTGACCATTCTTAGCGTTGCCGGCTTGCTCACGCCGGCGGAGGCTCTCGCTGGCTTCAGCAACAGCGGTTTGATCACCGTGGCGGCCATGTTCGTCGTTGCCTGCGGCATCCATGGTTCGGGCGGCATTGATATCCTCGTCAATCGTGTGCTTGGAACCCCCAGCGGCCATCGTGCTGCGCTCACGCGAATGAGTGCGCCCGTCGTTATTCTCAGCGCCTTCCTGAACAACACCCCGGTTGTCGCGACCATGATTCCAGCTGTCTCGGCATGGGCTCGGAAGATCGATATAAGTCCCTCGAAACTGATGATCCCGCTCAGTTATACCGCTATCCTTGGCGGGACCATCACATTGATCGGTACCAGCACCAACCTCATCGTGGACGGCCAATACCAGACACTGACCGGCCAGGAAGGCTTTTCGCTGTTCTCCATTACGGCCGTCGCCCTGCCTGTCGCGGTTATCGGACTGCTGTTCATGTGGCTCGCATTCCCCAGGCTCCTGCCAAATCGAAACAGAAAGGAGACCTTTGAAAATCTTCGCGAGTTCACGCTGGAGGTGCAGGTCGCTCACGATGGGCCGCTCGTCGGTGCATCTATACAGTCTGCTGGCTTGCGCAACCTCAAACGCGTCTTCCTGGTAGAGATCGAGCGTAACCAGAACATCCTCACTGCCGTCTCGCCTGAAGAGACGCTGCGGGGCGGCGACCGCCTTGTCTTCGCTGGTGACACAGAAGCGATCTCGGACTTGTTACGGGTGAAAGGCATCATTCCCTCGACTGACCAAACACCGACGAGCTCCCTGCGAACTGACAGGGCAGAGCGCTGTCTCGTTGAAGTGGTGGTCTCGCCGCACTGCTCAGCTGTTGGACTCGCCATTCGTGAAGCCCAATTTCGTGATCGATACGGCGCAGTCGTGCTGGCGGTGGCCAGGCACGGTGAGCGGGTAAAAGGCAATCTTGGTAGCATCAAGCTGAAAGCCGGCGACACTCTGCTGCTCGAAGCGCGGCCGGCCTTCGTAAGCCGCCAGCGCTATAACAAGGACTTCCTGCTGATCAGCGATCTCGAGAAAGAGACCCCACGCCACAGCAGGGCGATTCTTTCGTGGATCATACTGTTCGCGCTCGTATTCGCCGCAACCTTTGACATCCTGTCGATGCTCAATGCCGCGCTCATGGGTGCTGGTCTGATGTTGTTGACCGGCTGCTGCACGGTTTCACAGGCGGAGCGGAGCCTTGACCTCGGGGTGCTCATCACGATAGCCGCTTCCCTGGCGCTCGGCGCAGCGCTTGAAAAAACCGGGGTGGCGGGCTTCGTAGCCTCGCAACTGACCGAAATCAGCGATGGCCGCCCATGGCTTCTGCTGCTGTTGGCTTATGTGACCGTGTCTTTATTGACCGAAGTGATCACCAATAATGCCGCAGCTGTCATCATGCTGCCGATCGTACTGAGCCTGGTGGAGCAGTCTGGCCTCAACGCCGAGCCTTTTGTATTCGCCATCATGATGGCGGCTTCAGCAAGTTTTGCGACCCCACTTGGCTATCAGACCAACCTGATGGTGTATGGTCCTGGTGGGTATCGCTTCAATGATTTTCTACGAGTCGGCATTCCGATGAATATCATCGTCGGCTTCAGCACCGTGACCATACTTTGCCTGTTCTGGCCGCTCTCTGAAGTCTAACAAAAGCCCAGAACTGGGCTAGACTTCGGAAAAGCCTTGTAAGTCGAAACGGAGAAAGACAAGTGACAGTGCTAGACAATATGTACAACTATTATGAGCGGATGGTCATAGAGGAACTGGCGCTGCAACTGGAAGGGCGAGAGCCTGATCAGGACAAGGTTTGTGACATGGCCTGCGTCGCGCTCAACAGCTTACCTCCACGGTACATCCGCCATAGTGTGGATATGGCCTTCTTTCTTCAGGCTGATGACCTCCGCAAGATGCGTGACGCAGTCGCGGAGAGTGTTCGCGAGGCCATTCGCAAAATCACGCCCGAGCATGCAGATTCTGCCAGCGGGTCGTAAAGAGATCGCTAAGTGCGGTCGTGTCACTGGCCGCCGGGGCGTCTAGCGACTGTAGCGCCACAACAGCAGCGGCACCCCGTTCGAATTCCGTAAGGAGGGTCTCCGGAAAGCCCTCCAGCTCGGCTGGCGAGCCTCGCTGAGCCGAATACGCCGCCTCCGCTGCTGGTCGGTTGCGCTGGCCAATTTCTGCCAGACGCTGCATCTGCAGAGACATCCGAACCGGCTGATCGGCTGCGGGCGAGTCCACCCCGGTTGCGATTTCTGCTCGCACGATCGACTGTCGCAGGCTGGCTGCGAGTAGCTGCGCGTCGGCACCCTTCTCAAGTTCGCCTAGCAATCGCCTCGCTTCATGCAGTATGTGGGCCTTGTCTAACCAGTCGGCACTTTGATCGGAGCCGAATACCTTTTGAACAACAGTGCTCAGCAGTGACTCAGGGTCGCTTGCAGCCCCGCTTTCCCTGTCATCGCCGAGCGCTCGGGCGAACTGAACAAGCTTACGCCACACAGCTTCAGTCTGGCTGGATTCGAGGTGCTTCCTGGCATCGTTTACCTCTGCAAGCAGCATGTCGACGCGCTTTTCAAGCTTGGAATCAGTACCCCTGCCACTAGGTGACGCGCGCCGTGACGATTCGCCAGCGTCGTTTTTCGCACCTGCCCGAAGCTCTGAACCTACTGCACGTATTTCAGCTTCGACTGCGGACAGTTCACTTTCGAGCGCCTGTCGGTCACTCGTAGAAAGAGCCTCGGCCTTCAGTTGTGTGACCAGGTGGGACAAGCGCTTGGCCTGGGTATCGAGGCTTGAGCTTATCGCCTGCTCGAACTGGCGACGTGAGTCCCGGTTGCCTGCTGCCACCTCGCTCCGTCGTTCAAAACTCTTGTCACAGAGCGCTCTGAACTGCAGCCAGAGCTGTCGATCATCCTTTCGCCATGTCTGGGGCAGGGCCTTCCATCGTGCCTGAGCGGCCTTGACGGCGTTCGTCACTTGCTCAACCTCGCCGTCCGAACTGCTTTCGAGCAGTGTCGCTATTTCTTCTATCAACGCAAGACGGCCTGCCTTCCCCGTTTCACGGGCGGTGATCAGTGGCGCCTCGACCTGGGCGATCAGGGCATCGAAAGCTGACTGCAGGTTTTTCTCGTCGCGCCGGTCGACAGGAAAAGCCGCCCGCCACTCCTTCTTGGAGCGCTCCACTATAGTTTCGAGTGCTGATAGCTCAACATCTTTAGGATCGCTTTGTTCCATGAGTTTGCCGAGCGCAGCGAGAATCTCTTCGCGCTTTTGCTTATTCAGCGCTCGTAAGCGCTTTTCTTCCTCGAAATAGGCACTGCAGCTTTTCTGTATCGAATTCATGACTGACTGAAATCGACCATACAGACGTTTGTCTGGGCAGGGGCCCAACTGATTCCATTCTTCTCGCAAGGCTTTCATGCGCTGTGCCTTGTCTCTGGGTGCAACTGACATCGAGTCGAGTCGCTCTGCTTGTTCCAGTAGCGCTTCCTGTTTCGGCTGCGTGGCAAAAGAGGCCCACGTGCGCAATTCATGCAGTTTCTGCCCCAAAGTTCTCCGCTCAGCGTCAAGCGATCGGACAAATTCCTTGGTAAGTCTGATGCCGTCACGACCAGCCGCATCACCTGCAGCGCTCTCGATTGCAGTGACGCGCTCATCGAAGTCCTTCAGCTGTTGCGCGGCCTGAGAAGTCTGACCGTCCTCGAGTGCTTGCTCGCACTGTGCCAACAGCGCCGCGAGTTCTGTTTTATGACGCCCAAGTCGATCCCGCAGCTCCGCCACCGCCTGAGCACGCGCAGCTGCGACTCTGGCAGCCTCTTGCTGCTCTTCAGACGGGGCCTCCTCTTTTTCGGCACGCGCCGCCTGTGCCTCGAGCTCCGCCTCGGCCTGGGCTGCCTGTGAAGCACGCATCAGCGACTGTTGCATGGTTTCGAGACGCCCCATGGCCTCATCGAAAGCTTTGGCCAAGTCAGCTGGCGGTTTATCGTAGGCCGCTTCCTCGCAGGCATTTGCCCAGCGGGTAGTCTGAGTGCTGATGAGCGCAGCGAGTGCTGGCGCCTGATTCGCAGTTGGGGGCGAAGCTTCTAATTGGTCGAGTGTTTGGTGTAGCGCCTCTATTGTTTCTTTCAGTGCAAGCTTGCGATCCACCCGTTGTACCAGTTGCTCAGCCTGGCCCAGTAGTTCGCTCACGCGCCGGGTCAACTCTACTAGCTGCGCATCGTCCGCCGGCCCTGCGGCGGTGAGGTCCTGAAATCGCTTGCGCAGGCCTGGCAGTCGCTCGTCGAGCCGGTACCAGGATTCGCTCTGGATCATGGCTTCGAGTTCATGTGCAATGCCAGAAAGACCCTGCAGAGACTGGTTCAACGCTTCGGCACGAGATTTCGCCGAATCGATCCTTTTCCTGACGATGGCATAGGCGCCTTTATCCTTGCGGCGCAGCACCTGTGCTGTTTGCTCAAGCAGTTCGACATTGCTCAACAGCGCCGCCGCCTGCTGCCGTACCTGGCCTCTAGGATGATGCATGGCGACATGCGCGACGCAGGCCTCGTTGCAGTTCGCCGCGTGATCGAGCAGCGCCTGCGACTGCAGGCCGGATTGTTCATGTGTCAGCAGCAGATGCAGCAGGCGACTTTGTCGTGCCTCGTCAAGTTGGGCAAAGTTCTGTTCAAAGTATTCGATGAGCGCAGTCAGAGCCTCGCCTTTCAGTGAGGTGATGTGTCTTTCAGCGATCCCGGCAATCGAGGGTTCAGGGTGTCCTGCAAAATTGAGCAGTACGCCCGCGTCCCGTATCTGTGCGAGGCCAGCGGCCACGACCTGTTCTGCGCTGTCTTCCGCGAGCACCTGCAGCAGGATCTTTCGATCCGCTTCGCGCGCCCACTCAAGCTGGCTCAGCGCTTCGGCGCGAATGGTGGGATCGGCGTGCTGCCAACGGGGTTTGAACAGGCGCGAAAGAATACTGGGCATGATTGGAGCTCACGGGTTGTTGTTTTTCAATCTGATATCATACATCTACATGGCAAGTATGAAGCCACCGGACACCTGCTCGAGCAGGACCCGTCTCGCCGGATCCGTGCCGGCCTCGGCGCTTGCATCATCGCCTGCCGTAGTATGCAGTGGAGTGGTTCCAGCCATAGAATCAGGATCAACCTGTCCTGTTGCTGCGAAGGCCTTCAATGTCTCGCTGGCTTCCCTCGAGATTATGTCATGTAGCCGTCCTGTATCGTCAAGCCAGGCCAATACATCATAGAAGCGCCGGATATTCTGCACATAATGTACGGGTTCCCAGCCACGGGCCTTGCCGTAACGGGTTTTCTCATAGTATTCCCTGTTCTGCAGCAGCGGCAGATACTTCATGACGTTGACCCATTTATTGGGGTCATCGCCTTTCTGACGGGTGATTTCCTGCGCATCCCTGACATGACCGATACCCACGTTATAGGCAGCCAGCGCGAACCAGGTACGATCAGGTTCCACGATGTCCTCGTCGAGGCGCTGGCGCAAGCCCCTCAGATAGACTGCAGCCCCACGAACGCTGGACTCAGGATCAAGTCGGTTCTTGATGCCAACTTCCTTCGCAGTCCGCAAGGTCAGCATCATCAATCCTCGGACGCCTGTCGGCGAGCGGGCGTAGGGGCGCCAATGCGATTCCTGATAACCCATGGCCGCGAGCAGTCGCCAGTCGAGATCCTCCTTCGCACTTGCAGCCAGAAAGAAATCGAGAAAGCGACTCAACCGCTCCTTGGCGTCGCGCTGAAAAACCGCCGCATTGACGTAGTCGAGCTGATCGATATGGCCGAAATACCTTTCGCGGAGCAAGGCTAGTGTGCCGTCTTGTTCTATCTCGGTAAAAAAATGTTGGGCTGCTTCAAGCAGGCTGTTGTCCTTACCCGGCGGGAAGACCCAGCTGACATCCAGTGGGTCCATGAGTTCGAAAGCTTTGCTCACCTCAGGAAACATGGCTGAATGAATGCCGTACTCGTACGAGTTCATGATTGCGAAGTCGTGGGCCTGCGCATCGATCAGGCTGAGGATATCCGCAGGATCGAGCGTATCACGCTCCTGCCACAATAGTTGAGGGTAGTCATTTGCCTGCATATCGATGAGATAGTCGATCTGGGCAGTCCTGGCTGGAACCAGCACTGACTTACCCAGCAGGTCACTCAACTCTCGAGGTCTGGTGGTTCCGCGCCGGTAGAGCACCAGCGGCTGGAACTGCTTATAGACGGGACCAAAGCGAAACTTCGGGTGCAGGCTGCGCGCCGCCTGCTGGCTCAGTCCGGTTGCCGCAATATCGGTGAAGCCCTGGCCAATGATCTCGTAGAGTTCCGGGACACCCTGGGTCACACGAATTCTGGGCTCGACGCCGAGATATTCGGCAAAGCGCACGGCCAGCTCATATTCGAAGCCTGCCGGCCCATCATCGGTTTCATAATAGGTTAACGGCCCGACACGGGTCGCCACATGCAGAACGCCTTCGCTTTTGATTTTCTCGACCTGATCAGGCCGGGTGCAGCCGGAGAGCATGGAAATGAGCAGAACGCAGATCATCAGTGGCAGCCAAAGATGCCGGTGGCGGGTTGGCGGCTCATAGCACAGTCCAATGCTGTGAGAGTCAGTCTGGCTCGATGCCGGCGAATACTTTATGATGCTCACCTTCCTTTCCACCTGCTCCGGTCAAAAAACCTTCGATTATGCACGAATTCAACGGGTCGTCAGCGCTCTCCAGTTTCCGAAAGCAGCGCCTGCTCAACCGCCTGCAGCAAGCCCATGGTACTACGATAGCCGATGTCGAAGCGCGCCACGTCTATTTTCTTGAAAGCGATCAGGATCTCAGTGCTCGCGATCGCCAACTCGCTGCCACACTGCTTGAAGCAGATCATGTAGAAGCAGGGCAGTGGCCGGATCATCCAAAGGACGCGGCGCCCCGTGATCTACAACTGGCATCATCGACGGCTGCAAGGGAGTCCAATCTCTTCCTGGTACTTCCGCGTCAGGGTACGATCTCTCCCTGGTCCTCCAAGGCCACTGATATCCTCCATAACTGTGGGCTCCACAGTATAGCGCGTGTCGAGCGTGGCACAGCCTACGCTGTAATAAGTGAGAACAAGCTCAAGGGTAAGGTCAGGAAGCAAATCGCAGCGCTGCTTCATGACCGGATGACCGAGTCGGTCTTCCACGAATTCGCGGCCGCATCCCTCTTATTCACGCATCGCTCGCCCGGTACCATGGACACCGTGGATATACTTGGTGGTGGAAGTGGAGCCCTGGAAAAGGCCAATGTCGAACTCGGCTTGGCACTTGCGCCAGATGAGATCGAGTACCTCGTCGCAGCCTTCGAAGGGCTGCAACGCAACCCGACGGATGTTGAACTCATGATGTTCGCGCAGGCCAATTCCGAGCACTGCCGACACAAGATTTTCAATGCCAGCTGGATCGTCGACGACGAAGCCTGTCCGCACTCCCTCTTTGGGATGATTCGCAATACATATAACAGCGCGCCTGACGGTATTCTCTCGGCCTATTCCGACAACGCTGCAGTCATCCAGGGATCAACTGGCGAGCGTTTTTTCGCAGATCCTGCCACTGGCTCGTACAAAGCAGTTGTAGAGCCGGCTCACATTCTCATGAAGGTGGAAACGCACAACCATCCCACCGCGATCAGCCCCTTCCCAGGCGCGGCTACTGGCTCCGGTGGTGAGATCCGTGACGAGGGTGCGACTGGTCGTGGCGCCAAGCCAAAAGCCGGGCTCGCCGGGTTTACGGTGTCGAATCTCTTCATACCCGGTGCCGTGCAACCCTGGGAAGAAAGCCCCGGTCGACCCGAGCGGTTTGCATCGCCACTGGAAATCATGATCGACGGGCCAATTGGCGCAGCGGCCTTTAACAATGAGTTCGGCCGTCCTAACCTCTGCGGCTATTTCAGAACCTATGAAATGCAGGCTGCGACGGTGAACGGCCTTGAATGGCGTGGCTATCACAAGCCGATCATGTTGGCCGGTGGTCTGGGTACTATCAGGGAAGAACATGTGCAGAAGGGCGAAGTTCCTGCAGGTTCACGCCTTGTCGTGCTTGGCGGACCTGCCATGCTGATCGGCCTTGGCGGTGGTGCTGCGTCGTCGGTAGGCGGCGGCGCTTCAAGTGAGGGCCTCGACTTCGCTTCAGTGCAGCGGGGCAATCCGGAAATGGAGCGGCGCTGCCAGGAAGTCATCGACCGCTGCTGGGAACTTGGCAGCTCCAACCCAATACTGTTCATCCATGATGTCGGCGCCGGCGGCTTGAGCAATGCTCTGCCCGAGCTGGTCAAGGATGCAGGGCGTGGCGGACAGTTTGAAATCCGCGACATCCCCTCTGATGAGCCGGGCATGTCGCCGATGGAAATCTGGAGTAACGAGTCGCAAGAGCGCTATGTATTGGCAATCGCTGAAGCATCTGTCGAGCGCTTCGACCAAATCTGTGCTCGTGAACGCTGCCCCTATGCCATAGTGGGCACTGCCACTGATGAGAAACACATCACCCTGAACGATCAGTATTTCGCCGACAAGCCGGTTGATCTGCCGATGCAGGTACTGTTTGGCAAGCCGCCGCGCATGGAGCGCAGCTTTAATCGCACCGGATTCACCAAAGCAACCTTCGACTCTACCCGTATAGATGTCAACGAAGCCGTAGATCGTGTGCTCTCGCTGCCAGCCGTTGCCAGCAAGAAATTTCTCATCACCATTGGCGACCGCACAATCAGTGGTCAAGTCTGCCGCGACCAGATGGTTGGTCCCTGGCAGGTGCCGGTTGCCGATTGCGCCGTGACCATGACCGGTTTTACTGGCTTTCACGGTGAGGCTATGGCCATGGGCGAGCGCACGCCTGTCGCCACCATAGACGCCGCCGCCAGCGCAAGAATGGCTGTCGGTGAGGTCATCACCAACATTGCGGCAGCGCGTATCCGGCATCTCTCCGATATTCGCCTCTCGGCTAACTGGATGTCTGCGGCTGCACATCCTGGTGAAAACGAAGCCTTGTATGATGCCGTCCATGCTGTAGGCATGGCACTGTGCCCTGAACTGGGCATAGCCATTCCGGTCGGCAAGGATTCAATGTCCATGAGTACACGCTGGAAGGTTGATGGCGAGCGCGCATTCGAGAACCAGAGCAGTGGCATGCAGCAGGAAGTCAGCGTCATCTCGCCGATGTCGCTGATCGTCAGCGGATTTGCACCAGTGCATGATGTTCGCCGCAGTCTCACCCCTCAGCTCCTACCGATCGCCGACACTACCCTGATCCTCATCGACCTCGGTTTCGGTCGCAATCGGGTTGGTGGCTCTGCGCTCACACAGGTGTTTAAGGCTACGGGAGCCATAGCGCCTGATCTCGATTCACCTTCGACCCTGGCCTGGTTTTTCGAAGTCATCCAGCATCTTAATGATGGTGACTACCTTCGTGCCTATCATGATCGCTCCGACGGCGGATTGTTCACTACACTGGCTGAAATGGCCTTTGCAGGTCGCTGTGGCGTGAACATTCAGCTGGATCGCTGGGTGAAGGAACGGTCGCACATCGTACGTGAACTCTTCAATGAGGAGCTTGGGGCTGTGCTTCAGGTTGAATCCAGGCACGTTCAGTACGTACATTCGATGTTCGTGCAGAATGGTCTTGAGGAGGCTTACCTCGAAATAGGCGAGGTGGTACCAGAGTCCGATCAGCTCATTTTCCGCTTTGCCGATGATGTCATAGTGCAACGGAGCAGAGCGAGCCTTGAGCGACTGTGGGCTCGCACCAGCTACGAAATTCAACGTCTGCGCGACAACCCCGAGTGTGCTGACGAGGAGTTCGCCATCATCGAATCCAACGATGATATCGGCCTGCGCAGCGAACCAAGCTTTGATATGAGCGAAGTCGAGGCACAGGCGGCTATCGTCAAGCGTTCAGGTCTGAGCGGCGTGACGGGAGGACAGGGCCGTCGGCGCATCGCGGTACTCCGTGAGCAGGGTGTGAACGGGCAGCTTGAGATGGCGGCCGCCTTTGCATCGATGGGGCTCGACAGCGTCGATGTTCATATGACCGACATTCTCTCCGGTAGAGTCTCCCTCAAGGACTTTGAAGCACTCGTCGCCTGCGGTGGGTTCTCCTATGGGGACGTTCTTGGAGCGGGCAGTGGATGGGCGAACACCATTCTTCACAACCCTCGCGCCAAGGATGAGTTCCAGGCCTTCTTCGAGCGCCCCGATACGCTCGCCCTGGGCGTGTGTAATGGCTGTCAGATGTTTGCCCAGATCAAGTCCCTGATCCCGGGTGCCGATCACTGGCCACGTTTCCTGCGAAATCGCTCCGAGCAGTTTGAAGCACGCCTTGTCATGGTCGAGGTCTGTCGATCGCCGTCAATCCTTCTTGATGGCATGGCTGGATCCATTCTTCCAGTTGCCGTGGCGCACGGGGAAGGACGTGCAGATCTGACTGACAAGCAGGCGGCCGAGCTTCAGAACCATCAGCTTGTCGCTCTTCGCTATGTCGATTCGACAGGTAAGCCGGCGAGTAGTTATCCAAGCAATCCCGGCGGATCGACTCGTGGTGTCACTGGCATGACAACTGCAGACGGTAGGGTGACTATCATGATGCCTCATCCCGAGCGCGTGTTCAGGGAGATTCAGCACTCCTGGAGTCCACGAGCCAACAATGGAGGGCGAAGCGACCGAACGGCGAGGCTTTCAGAGTTTAGCCCCTGGGCAAAGATGTTTTTGAACGCAGCCAAGCACTGAATACGCCTCTCAACTAGCCTCCCCTGGGCCACTCTGGCGTCATTGTGGCCCCAGGGTGGTGCGGTCCTGTAACCGTAACGGCTAAAACGTAACTAAATGTAAGCAACTGCTACTGAATGTAATGTCTTTGTCTAAAAATTAGGCAGGAAGCGTTTTGTTCGTCTTTTGCAAGCCCGAAATCGTTAATTTGGCATTTTTTTTCAATTCGGTCCGCGCTCTTATCAACAATATGGCATATCCGAAATAATCTTTGTCAAGCCCTCCTGCAAATACTTTGCTATTATCTTTCTATCTCGCAAGCTATTGATTTAACTAGATAAATGCAATTGGTTAAAACTCGAACAATTGGGAAACAAGTCCCTGTTCACAAGGCTTACAGCCTTCCATCAAAAAGCTATCCACAGTGATATCCACATTTTCTGTGGAGAAAGGTCGAAAGCCCTTAAAAATGAATCGTTTTTCACTGCCTGTGGATAACTTGTCCAGAACTTATCCTCAAGTATCACCTATATTAACAAAAACCGATTCGCCTAGCGGCAGATTTTGTAAAAACTACAAAATCGCAGCTCAAGTTGCCCACTATTGGGCGTGCCTGGTCCAATTGTGTAACTCAATGTATCCTGAGCGTGTGGCTGTTCAAGCCGATCTAAAGCGAGAGGAGCTGGCGTTGTCCTGTACAGGAACCGGACGTCGCCAGCTCCAAAGTCGGCGCAGCGGAATGTCGCGAAATCCACTGATAATCCCTCAGGAGGTCTGCCTTGCTGAAGTTGACTGTATATATCCCCGAGCCCGCCTTAGAGAAGGTCAAAGCAGCGCTTTTTGAAGCAGGTGCGGGGCGCTCGGGCCTCTACGATCGTTGCTGCTGGCTCGTAAAAGGAGAAGGGCAGTTCCGGCCGTTGCCAGGCAGTGAGCCGGCAATTGGCAAAATAGGCGAGACGGCGCATGTAGACGAATACAAGCTTGAAACCTTGCTTCCGGCCGAGCTGGCTGCAGATGTAGAGGCGGCGATCAGGCGCGCGCACCCCTATGAAGAACCTGCGTATGACTTTATCGAGCTATATCAGGTGAGGAACGACGACGCTAAGGCTACTTTGCCGGCTTCCACTGCGCAGTGAACTGATAAGGCGCCCCTGGCGAGGTCGCATCGAATCCGGGACGCGACCGCAGGCTGAAGTAATGGCGAAGCGTCTCCGTCACCGTTCGAAACGCCAGTTCTTCCCATGGAACCTCGGCTTCAGTGAAAAGGCGGGTCTCCAGGCTCTCGATACCGACACCGTGGACGCCATCGACAAGCTCGCCCAAGTAGTACATATGTACCTGCCCGATGTGCGGCACATCGCCAATAGACAGCAATCCATTGAGCCTGACTTCGCCCAGTGCCTCCTCCCGAGTTTCCCGTTGTGCAGCTTCGGCGACAGTTTCATCGGTTTCCATGAAACCTGCCGGTAGCGTCCAATAGTTTTTTCGCGGCTCGATGGCGCGTCGACACAGCAGGACCCGGTCCTCATGAACGGCAACTGCCCCGGCGACTATCTTTGGGTTGACGTAGTGAATTTCGCCGCACTGGCCGCAGACGGCTCTCGAACGGTTATCGCCGTCAGGCGTGCGATTCTGGGTAGGTTCTCCACAGGACATGCAGAAGCGAATAATCTGATTCAAGGCTATTTACCAGGTTGTTTGATTCGATGGCAAAGTCAAAGCAGCACAGTGTACTATTGACAGGATGACCGATTACGAAAAATTACAACGTTACCAGTTCCGAAGCCTCACCAGCAATCTCCCGCGAGCTGCTGTGATGATGCTGCTGACTGAGGAAGACGACCCCCAGATTATACTGACCAAGCGGTCCGAGATCCTTAGCACGCATCGCGGCCAGGTGGCCTTCCCGGGCGGCATGCAGGATCATGGAGATGCTACCTTGCTAGCGACAGCTCTCCGTGAGGTGTACGAGGAAATCGGCCTGCCCGCATCAAGCATCAAGCATCAAGCCAGGCTTAGCGATGTCTGGTCGAAACACGGCATTCTCGTCACACCGTTTGTGGGCTCAGTCGCGCCGGAGTTGCCTATGCGGATTGACACCTTTGAGCTTGAAAGCGTCTTCAAGGTGCCTCTGACCTTCTTCCTTAATGAAAAGCCTGCGCGCCTCGATAATCTCGGCTTTGGCAATCTCGAGTTGAAGGTGCCTGCCTGGTATTTTGGCCGCTATCATATCTGGGGTATGACCGCTGTCGTGCTCATGGAGTTTTTCCATGTCGCCTTCGAACAGATGCTTGGTCACGTCAGTGGCGATCTGCAGGTTGAGCTAGACCGCCTGGTATCCTGATTACCTCCATCTATAACCGGAGAACCTCGAATGATGTACACAATAGATGACAAGCAACCGACGCTCGAGGGCGCAGGCCATTTTGTTGCGCCCAACGCGACCTTGATCGGTAATATTGTGCTGAAAGCGAAAAGTAGTGTCTGGTTCAACGCGGTCCTCCGCGCCGACAACGACCTTATTGAAATTGGAGAAGCTTCGAACATCCAGGATGGCGCAGTTCTCCACACTGATCCAGGTATCAAGCTCATCATAGGCACAGGCGTCACCGTGGGGCACAAGGCCATGCTTCACGGTTGCACGATCGGCGACTATTCGCTCATTGGCATCAATGCAGTCGTTCTCAACGGGGCCAGGATCGGTAAGCACTGTATTATCGGTGCCAATGCGCTTATAACCGAAAACCAGGAAATTCCGGACGGAAGTCTTGTTGTCGGCTCTCCTGGTACGGTTAAAAAATCTCTGACTGACCAGCAGAAGAAATTACTCGAGGCTGGCGCCGCGCATTACGTTCACAATGCTGCACGCTATGCGAAAGGCCTGCAGGCTGTTGACGCACAATGAAATCGTTAGCAGCAGATTCCCAGAAATCCGCCTCTGATCCTCGCGCGGCCCGGACGGCCTCGGAGACGCCAGTTCGTTCGCCATGTGTCAGCATCTGCTGTCTCGACGAAAACGATATTTGTATAGGCTGTTATCGATCCGGGGATGAAATCTGCGCCTGGTCGGGTCTGAATAATGACCAACGCCGAGCCGTGCTTGAGCAGGTAGCCGTCCGCGAAAAGGCCAGCGGTCGCACGCTCTAAGCTATGTGACAGGTTGATCCCTCCTGCGCCCTGTCTGCCCTTGCCATGGTGTTTTAAGCCTATCCATCCTTCGTATTGGTATCTGTCATGAAAAACTCCACCCCGAACTTGCGACCAAATAACCCACTACTGATAGGCACGCCAGCCACTCGATCGGCACTACGCGTCATGCTTCTTGGCTCCGGAGAGCTTGGGAAAGAGCTCATCATGGTCCTGCAGGGGCTTGGCATCGAAACCATCGCGGTCGATCGATATGCCGGCGCACCTGCGATGCAGGTGGCCCATCATGCTGTCGTCATTAACATGCTCGACCCCAACGAGCTCCGAGAACTCATACTGCGGGAACGGCCGGACTATATAGTGCCCGAGATCGAGGCGATTGCGACCAGCGAGCTGGTCAAGCTGGAGAATGAGGGCTTCCGGGTTGTGCCCTCGGCAAGAGCCGTGAACCTCACTATGAATAGAGAAGGTATACGAAGACTCGCGGCTGAAGAGCTGGGGCTACCCACTACTCCATACGCATTCGCCGACTCATTGTTGGAGGCAAAGGATGCGGCAGCAAGACTCGGCTATCCCTGTGTCATGAAGCCGGTAATGAGCTCCTCTGGTAAGGGGCAGTCCGTGATTCGATCAGCGGAGGCAATTGAATCGGCCTGGAGCTATGCCCAGGCTGGGGGGCGATCCGGGGAAGGGCGGGTCATCGTCGAGGCCTTTATCCGGTTCGACTATGAGATTACCCAATTGACCGTGCGGCATGCCGGGGGTGTAAGCTTTCCCGATCCCATTGGCCACATTCAGGAAGACGGTGATTATCGGATGAGCTGGCAGCCGCAGCCCATGTCGGCAGACGCGCTGCGAGCCTCCCGCGAAATTGCCGAAAAGATAACCGCGGCATTAGGAGGCTACGGCGTCTTCGGCGTCGAACTATTCGTTCAAGGTGATAAGGTCTTCTTCAATGAGGTCTCACCCCGTCCGCACGACACCGGCCTCGTGACACTGATTACTCAGCGTCACTCACAATTTGCTCTGCACGCGCGAGCGTTGCTCGGTATTCCGGTCCCCTCGATCGAGCGACCACTTGCCGGTGCCTCGAAAGCGCTCCTGGTGGAGGGGCATAGTAGTGATGAAGGCATTCGTTTCCTGGGTGTGGACGATGTACTCGCCATGGCTAATGTTGACCTGCGCCTCTTTGGCAAGCCCGAGGTGCAGGGAAGGCGCCGCATGGGTGTGGTGCTTGCAAGCGCTAAAAGCGTCGACGAGGCCAAAGTGCGCGTGGAGTCTGCACACAACAAACTAAAGGCCGAGATATAAAAGCATTATATATCAACGGGATATGATCTATGCCGAGACAGCTGACTTGTATCAATTGCGTTACTTTGAAAAAAGTTCAAATCGGGTGTTGATCTTCCGATCCAGCTGCGTATAATGCGCAACTCCTTCGGGGCAAACAGCAAAACGCAGGCACACAGCAGGCGCTAAGCAAGGCACTGAAGACCGCTCTTTAACATAGATATCAAGCAATTTGTGTGGGTGCTTACCGGTACTGTTCTGATAAGAATGGTCAAGGTAAACACTGAAGCAATTCAGTAGTTTTAAACTTGCCATTGATGAAGTTATTTAGTTTTGATGATTTAAACTGAAGAGTTTGATCATGGCTCAGATTGAACGCTGGCGGCAGGCTTAACACATGCAAGTCGAGCGGTAGCAGGCCTTCGGGTGCTGACGAGCGGCGGACGGGTGAGTAATGCATAGGAATCTGCCTGGTAGTGGGGGATAGCCCGGGGAAACCCGGATTAATACCGCATACGCCCTACGGGGGAAAGGATGGGATCTTCGGACCATCCGCTATCAGATGAGCCTATGTCGGATTAGCTAGTTGGTGGGGTAAAGGCTCACCAAGGCGACGATCCGTAACTGGTCTGAGAGGATGATCAGTCACACTGGAACTGAGACACGGTCCAGACTCCTACGGGAGGCAGCAGTGGGGAATATTGGACAATGGGGGCAACCCTGATCCAGCCATGCCGCGTGTATGAAGAAGGCCTTCGGGTTGTAAAGTACTTTCAGTGGTGAGGAAGGGTAAGTCGTTAATAGCGGCTTACATTGACGTTAGCCACAGAAGAAGCACCGGCAAACTCCGTGCCAGCAGCCGCGGTAATACGGAGGGTGCGAGCGTTAATCGGAATTACTGGGCGTAAAGCGCGCGTAGGCGGTTATACAAGCGAGATGTGAAATTCCCGGGCTTAACCTGGGGACTGCATTTCGAACTGTATGGCTAGAGTTTTGGAGAGGAGAGTAGAATTCCCAGTGTAGCGGTGAAATGCGTAGAGATTGGGAGGAATACCAGTGGCGAAGGCGGCTCTCTGGCCAAAAACTGACGCTGAGGTGCGAAAGCGTGGGGATCAAACAGGATTAGATACCCTGGTAGTCCACGCTGTAAACGATGATCACTAGCCGTTGGAAGATTTAATCTTCAAGTGGCGCAGCTAACGCGATAAGTGATCCGCCTGGGGAGTACGGCCGCAAGGTTAAAACTCAAATGAATTGACGGGGGCCCGCACAAGCGGTGGAGCATGTGGTTTAATTCGAAGCAACGCGAAGAACCTTACCTGGCCTTGACATCCTGCGAACCCTCTAGAGATGGAGGGGTGCCTTCGGGAGCGCAGAGACAGGTGCTGCATGGCTGTCGTCAGCTCGTGTTGTGAAATGTTGGGTTAAGTCCCGTAACGAGCGCAACCCTTGTCCTTATTTGCCAGCACGTAATGGTGGGAACTTTAGGGAGACTGCCGGTGACAAACCGGAGGAAGGTGGGGACGACGTCAAGTCATCATGGCCCTTACGGCCAGGGCTACACACGTGCTACAATGGGGCGTACAGAGGGATGCAAAGCCGCGAGGTGGAGCGAATCTCACAAAGCGTCTCGTAGTCCGGATTGGAGTCTGCAACTCGACTCCATGAAGTCGGAATCGCTAGTAATCGCGAATCAGAATGTCGCGGTGAATACGTTCCCGGGCCTTGTACACACCGCCCGTCACACCATGGGAGTGGATTGCACCAGAAGTAGGTAGTCTAACCTTCGGGGGGACGCTTACCACGGTGTGGTTCATGACTGGGGTGAAGTCGTAACAAGGTAGCCGTAGGGGAACCTGCGGCTGGATCACCTCCTTAAACGCACGTCAGTCAGTGCAGGTTAAGTACCCACAACAAATTGCTTGATATGGTCGTACTTCAAGAGATGGTCTGACGAGTGAAAGGCCTGGACAGTTCTGGGTCTGTAGCTCAGGTGGTTAGAGCGCACCCCTGATAAGGGTGAGGTCGGTGGTTCGAGTCCACCCAGACCCACCAGAATTTCCCGATACGGCGTTGCAGAGCGCCTCGCATAGCACGCTATGCGTCGACCCTCTGCGCCTTGTCTCGGAAAATTCTGCGGAATCCCGCAAGTCAGCGGATTTTCCACAGTCAGTTACCTACCTATCTTTGCCTTGGCAGTATTTAGCTAACGCAGGATTGGTTTTGCGAATCAAGGCGCAAGCCGAACGAGTAAGGGAGTGACCTCTTGGTCATGACCGCAGCGAGTGAAGCTGGCAACGCCGAGTCGCGAAGCCAAGACAAGTTAGGGGCTATAGCTCAGCTGGGAGAGCGCTTGGTTTGCATCCAAGAGGTCTGCGGTTCGATCCCGCATAGCTCCACCATTACTGCAATACTCTTGAACACTACGACAACCACTGGTTTGACCAAAGCAGCTGATGGCTTCTTTGGTCAACCCACGGGTTGATGCTCTTTAACAATTTGGACAAGCTGAAGTAAACAACGAGTGGATAATTCTGACTTTGGTCAGATGAGATTCACGCGGAGTTTTACTGTAGTTGTACTCAGACGCAATACCGGCGATAGATTGTAGCAATACAATACATCGTGTTTGTGTCAGCAGAGAATCAGCAATGACGAAGGACCTGTAACAAGGTGTCCTGTAAAGGATGCGTTTGTTTTGGGTTATATAGTCAAGTGAATAAGCGCACAGGGCGGATGCCTTGGCAACTGGAGGCGATGAAGGACGTATGAGCCTGCGATAAGGTTCGGGGAGCTGGCAAACAAGCTATGATCCGGACATTTCCGAATGGGGCAACCCACTGCTTTTGAGCAGTATCATTTCCCGTACGGGAGGTGAGGCGAACCTGGAGAACTGAAACATCTAAGTACCCAGAGGAAAAGACATCAATAGAGATTCCCCAAGTAGCGGCGAGCGAACGGGGACCAGCCGATGTTATTTGTGTTAGAAGAACGACCTGGGAAGGTCGACCAGAGAGGGTGATAGTCCCGTATTCGAAAACACTTTTGACACGCATTAAGTAGGTCGGAGCACGTGGAATTCTGACTGAAGACGGGGGGACCATCCTCCAAGGCTAAATACTCCCAGTTGACCGATAGTGAACCAGTACCGTGAGGGAAAGGCGAAAAGAACCCCGGAGAGGGGAGTGAAATAGACCCTGAAACCCTGTGCGTACAAGCAGTCGGAGCAGACTTGTTCTGTGACGGCGTACCTTTTGTATAATGGGTCAGCGACTTACGTTTGGTAGCGAGCTTAACCGAATAGGGGAGGCGTAGGGAAACCGAGTCTGAATAGGGCGAATTAGTTGCTGGACGTAGACCCGAAACCGAGTGATCTAGCCATGGGCAGGTTGAAGGTTGAGTAACATCAACTGGAGGACCGAACCGTAATCTGTTGAAAAAGATTCGGATGACCTGTGGCTGGGGGTGAAAGGCCAATCAAACTCGGAGATAGCTGGTTCTCCCCGAAAGCTATTTAGGTAGCGCCTTGGACGAATACCACCGGGGGTAGAGCACTGTTTGGGCTAGGGGGTCATCCCGACTTACCAACCCCATGCAAACTCCGAATACCGGTGAGTACTATCCAGGAGACACACGGCGGGTGCTAACGTCCGTCGTGAAAAGGGAAACAACCCAGACCGCCAGCTAAGGTCCCCAAGTACCAGTTAAGTGGGAAACGATGTGGGAAGGCTCAGACAGCTAGGAGGTTGGCTTAGAAGCAGCCATCCTTTAAAGAAAGCGTAATAGCTCACTAGTCGAGTCGGCCTGCGCGGAAGATGTAACGGGGCTAAACTGGTCACCGAAGCTGCGGATGTATCTTAGGATACGTGGTAGGGGAGCGTTCTGTAAGCCGATGAAGGTGTGTTGAGAAGCATGCTGGAGGTATCAGAAGTGCGAATGCTGACATGAGTAACGAAAAGGGGAGTGAAAAACTTCCCCGCCGGAAGACCAAGGGTTCCTGCGCAACGCTTTTCGGCGCAGGGTGAGTCGGCCTCTAAGGCGAGGGTGAAAACCGTAGTCGATGAGAAACGAGTTAATATTCTTGTACTTAATTTAACTGCGATGTGGTGACGGAGAAGGCTAGGCCAGCGCACTGTTGGATGTGCGTTTAAGGTTGTAGGCTGGAGGTTCAGGTAAATCCGGATCTCCTTAAGGCTGAGGACTGAATACGAGCCCTTTTTTGGGCGAAGTGGTTGATGCCAGGCTTCCAGGAAAAGCCACTAAGCTTCAGGTTAGATTGAACCGTACCCCAAACCGACACAGGTGGTCAGGTAGAGAATACCGAGGCGTATGAGACAACTTGGGTGAAGGAACTAGGCAAAATGGTGCCGTAACTTCGGGAGAAGGCACGCTGGTTTTGGTGAAGGACTTGCTCCGTAAGCTGAGACCAGTCGAAGATACCAGGCCCCTGCGACTGTTTATTAAAAACACAGCACTCTGCCAACACGAAAGTGGACGTATAGGGTGTGACGCCTGCCCGGTGCTGGAAGGTTAATTGATGGGGTTAGCGTAAGCGAAGCTCTTGATCGAAGCCCCAGTAAACGGCGGCCGTAACTATAACGGTCCTAAGGTAGCGAAATTCCTTGTCGGGTAAGTTCCGACCTGCACGAATGGCGTAACGATGGGGGCGCTGTCTCCACCCAAGACTCAGTGAAATTGAAATCGCAGTGAAGATGCTGTGTATCCGCGGCTAGACGGAAAGACCCCGTGAACCTTTACTATAGCTTCACAGTGAACTTTGAGCCTGCTTGTGTAGGATAGGTGGGAGGCTTTGAAGCGGTGACGCCAGTCATCGTGGAGCCATCCTTGAAATACCACCCTGGCATGTTTGAGGTTCTAACTCCGGTATAACGGTACCGAGGACACTGTGTGGTGGGTAGTTTGACTGGGGCGGTCTCCTCCTAAAGAGTAACGGAGGAGCACGAAGGTGCGTTAAGTACGGTCGGACATCGTACGGTTAGTGTAATGGCATAAACGCGCTTAACTGCGAGACGGACAGGTCGAGCAGGTACGAAAGTAGGTCATAGTGATCCGGTGGTTCTGAATGGAAGGGCCATCGCTCAACGGATAAAAGGTACTCCGGGGATAACAGGCTGATACCGCCCAAGAGTTCACATCGACGGCGGTGTTTGGCACCTCGATGTCGGCTCATCACATCCTGGGGCTGAAGCCGGTCCCAAGGGTATGGCTGTTCGCCATTTAAAGTGGTACGCGAGCTGGGTTTAGAACGTCGTGAGACAGTTCGGTCCCTATCTGCCGTGGACGTTGGAAATTTGAGAAGAGCTGCTCCTAGTACGAGAGGACCGGAGTGGACGAACCGCTGGTGTTCGGGTTGTCATGCCAATGGCATTGCCCGGTAGCTACGTTCGGACGGGATAACCGCTGAAAGCATCTAAGCGGGAAGCCCCCTTCAAGATGAGATTTCCCGAATCCTTGAGATTCATAAGGGCCCTTAGAGACTATGAGGTTGATAGGTTGGGTGTGTAAGTGCTGTGAGGCATTGAGCTAACCAATACTAATTGCCCGAATGGCTTGACTATATAACGCCAAAGCAAAGGCGGTCAGATTTTCTCTGACACAAACAGGTATTGCGACTGCGCAAGCACCTGGTACAACTACACAGCTTGTCTAATTGTTGAAGACACCAAACACAAGCGAACAGTTTCGATCATGACTGTTCGTGAGTTGACGGAAGTGTGTGTACAGAACATCGTTTGCCATGGATGGCAAACGCGCCCTACAAGGATGTAGTCTTGGCGGGTTCTGTACACTCACTTCCGGCAACGGCCTCTGAAACGAGGTTAACCAGTTTTGCCTGATGATCATGGCGGACGTGAACCACCTGAATCCATTCCGAACTCAGTAGTGAAACCGTCCAGCGCCGATGGTAGTGTGGCACTTGCCCATGCGAGAGTAGGTCGTTGTCAGGCATCTACACCGAAAGCCCCGTTGCGAACGCAGCGGGGCTTTTTTTATGCGTGTCAGAAGTGCCGAAGCTCCTGTTATATAGGCCTTTTGTACTATTTTTGCCTCTTCGTTACAATTCGACGCTTTCTGAATGTAAAGCTCTGTAACAGATTTTAATCCGCGTATCCCTGAGTAGAACTTCCGTAAGTTTAAGCGCTTGCCCGATGTACATTGTAAGTTGCTGAGCGGGAGAGGGGCGCATATGCAGTGCGGGGATACGTTTTTCCTACATAAGCAAACAGTGAAATACACAGCCACTGGGTACTATCAATCCACGAACTTCAGCAATCAGCGCTTTTTACGACCGCGCAGATGCTGACGAAGTTTCATCGCCGCTGCCGCCCTATGAAGACATGTCAAACATGCATTGGCTGGCCGCTCATAAAAACTTTCGCTAAAAGTGGATACTATATGCAACCCAACATTACAACTTTGACTCGTGCAATTGGTTTCGCCGCCTTTCTGCCCGTGCTGTTCTCAGCTGAGACAGTTTTTGCTGCAACGCCTACCGGGCTGACGCTTGACAAGAGTACCCATCAAACTATTGGTGGCCGTGGTGATAACTGGACCTTGACCTGGGCAAAAGACGGTTCGACGCTTGTGACCATGGATGATGGCAACTGGTTCAGCGATACCGCCAATACATACAGCCACACTGTATATCGCATCAACTATCCAAGTTCCACATCAAGCAATTTCAGCATGTCGAACGTGAGCCGGCTGTCAAACTATCCGACCTTTTCGTACAAGAAGAGCTGTTCATTCGGCTATGGCCTGCTTGCCGTCGATGGTGTCATTTACAGCATGGTCAGCCGTTGTGAAGGTGTGAACTGGAACCAGTTCTACGGTATGAAACTGCTGAAATCATATGACAATGGCAGTACCTGGTATCGAGTCGACAAGAATGGCGGCGAAGATTATATGGGCGCCTGGGACTCCGAGCGTGATAGTCGCAACAGCAGCGAATACTTTTTCTACAAGGGCAATGGTGTGACCCATTGGGACAGTGCCAAGGGCAACGTCACCTACTACCCGTTTGTTTATAATACCTTCGTACAGGCTGGCAAAGACTACCAGCATGGTCTGCAGCGAGATGGCTATATCTATATCTACTCGCCCGACCCATCCCATGCTTCCAAAGTAAACATGGCCCGTGTGAAGCACTACGACATCGGTGTGCGCGCCAACTGGGAATACTTCACCCGTTACGACAGCAATGGCAACCCACAGTGGACCAAGGATATTAATCAGCGCGGCGTCGCTTACAGTCTGAGAAGAACTGACAGCAACGGTAATCCCATCAGCTGGTATTCTGGCTTGCCTGATATCGTCTACAACCCAGGCCTGGGCAAATACATCATGGTGAATGGTGGTATGTATGCCAAGACATATAACGGTCTGGATGCTGGCAAGAATAACGGTTCGGGCTCGCTGACATTCTACTCTTCAGACAACCCATATGGACCGTGGAAGGAATTCAAGCATATTGACCATTTCACAGCGACATCGAGCACTGAGCGTACGTATCAGCCCAAGCTAGATCCAAAGAATATGAGCAGTGACGGTCGTCAGATGAATCTGATCTGGTCGGATCATGCTGGTCCTTTCGATACCAAGTATTACACCTTCAATCAGATGAAGATCAATCTCAGTGTGGGTAGCGACAGCGGTGGTTCGACTGGTGGCGGCTCGGGTGGTGGTACAACTGGAGGAACCACGACTCCACCTGCATCCGGTCCCGTAAAAGTGACTGCATCGAGTGTTGAAGCGGAAGCGCTCACACTGAGCGGTTACAGTGTTGAAGGCGGCAGCAGCGGTAGTGTAGTCAAGGTGGCCTCATCCTCACATAACGGAACTGGCAGCCTGTCCATGATTTTCGGCAGAGCTTCTGGCAATTACGATGTCAACGTTCGCGTACTGGCCGAGAACGATGGGCAGTCGACTCTGAAGCTGTACGTAAATGGCAAATACATAGCAACCAAGACGTTCCCGAAGGTGGCCAATTTTGCCACGCTAAGCTTTGGCAATGTCGCTATCAACTCTGGCGATACGGTGAAAATCGTGGGTCAGAAGGACGGCTATGCGACTTTCGCACGGGTCGACAGCATCGCATTTGCTGCTGCTGGCGGCACGTCGACGCCTGCGCCGACTGAGCCTACCGGGAATACCGGTGGTAGCAATGGTGGAAGCACAGCTACAGTCGTCTCATCTATCGAAGCTGAAACCATGTCTTTGTCCGGCTTCAGTGTTGAGCAGTCTTCACGTATCAAGGTCAGCAGCTTTGCTGCCAATGCGAGTGGTAGTGCTAAGGCGACGTTTAATGGCAATAGTGGCAGCTACACAGTCAATATCGACGCGATCGCTGAGGATGATGGTCAGTCCACAATTGAGCTACATGTCGGCGGAAAGCTGATCGGCGCGAAGCGTTTGGCACGAGTTGCCAGGGATGAGACGCTTGCTTTCACAGGCGTCTACATTGCAAAAGGGCAGGAGCTCAAGATAGTTGGTCATAAAGATGGTTATGCGACCTTCGCAAGAATAGATCGCGTCCGCATCGAGTCTGGCGGTTCGACTTCTCAGCCGGCGCCGACCCCGACGCCTACTGAGCCGACAAGTGGCGAAGGTTCTTCATCCATGGAGATGGAAGCTGAGTCAATGGCACTTAGCGGTTATGGCATCGAAAGCAATGCACGAATTGCGGTCTCCAGCTCCGCCCATAACGGTACTGGTTCTGCCAGCTTCACCTCCAAAGTGAAATCAGGCACCTACACGCTCGGCGTCAAAGTGCTGGCTGAAGACGATGGAGAGTCCAAAGTATCGCTGTATGTCGATGGTGCCTATGTGGGTCAGCAGAGCTTTCCCCGAGTGGTCGGCTACCGCACACTGAACTTCGCGAATGTGGCATTGAAGTACGGTCAGACCATCAAGCTGGTCGGGCAGAAGGATGGCTATGCTACCCGGGCTCGAATCGACAAAATCAATATAGATTGATGTAATCGCAAGCGCAGTGTTGACTAGCACCGGCCAGTAATGGCCGGTGCTTTTTTGTGTGCTGAATTAAATGGCTGGTTATACTGGAGGCAAATTGAAGGCTACTGTATGACTGCATTACCCACTACCGATGGGATATATCTGATATCCCTCTCTGACGACCACTGTATGGCGCGGTCGACTACTGGACACCTGTCTGATGTCGAAAACCAGCGCGCTGAGACAATCGCTCATCCCCTGGCTCGCCGGTGTTTCGAGATGGGACGCTTTTACTTGCGAACTTTGCTAGGCGCCCGGTTAGGCCTTGAGCCTGCTGCCGTGCCCATCGGGATAGGGCCCACGGGGAAACCAGAGCTGGCACTAGCCTCTGATTGCCTGCCATGTCATTTCAGTCTGTCCCATTCAGGAAACTGTATAGCAATTGCGCTAAGTGAGCAGGCCGTGGGCGTAGATCTGGAGACGCGCTGCCCGCCAAGCTGGAAAAGCATTGCCCGCCGTTTTTTCAGCGATTCCGAGCAGGCCTGGATTGCTCAGGCCGAATGCCCTGAAATCGCTTTTGTGAGGCTTTGGACCATGAAAGAGGCGGCCGTCAAACTATCAGCCGGAACACTGCTGCGAGGTCTGCGGGATTTTGAGCTATTAAGCCCCGAAGAGAGCGCCCTGATGTCTCCATCTGATAGACCGATCAGGACATCCAGCTACGTGTTATCTGAGAAGCAGTGGCTGTCGACAGCAGCTTTCTCTGATGGCCAAAAGAAAGAGCGAATTTTTCCGCTTTTTGAAAGGGCAGAGAAGGATGCCTGGTCATTAATTGAACGTGTGGAAAATCAATACCTTATGCGTGGAATTTGTGCAAGCGGGCAAGTCTGATTTCGCGATGCGTTCGTGCTTTCTGAACAGATCATACGCATTTACCCCAATTGGACGATTCTCTAGTCCCTCTCCTTCCCTATACTCCGGGCACTTGGCAGAAAAACAAGACCGATGCCAAACGAGATGCTGTTCTGCATTCAGTGGGTTCTGGTGACGCTGCGCTTAATCTATTAGCGCTTGTCAGTTGGGCCTGAACGCAGGATCAGCAGTATCGCGTCCGCGTGAATATCGTTATTTGTCCGCGGCTAACCCAAAATTTGGTGAAGTGATCATTATGCTATTCAAGAACTTCCATGCGTCATCATTAGTCAGGATCGCCTGTCTGATGCCAGCGCTGGCAATGGTGCCGACACTCGAAGCTGCAACGCCAAAGAGCGTCACGCTTGAGACAAGTACGCATCAGAAAATCGGTGGCCGTGGTGATAACTGGACACTGACATGGGCCAAGGATGGTTCTACGCTGGTTACAATGGACGATGGCAACTGGTTCAGCTCCAGCGCAAACACCTATAGCCACGCGATCTACCGCATCAACTATCCAAGCTCTTCCTCCAGCAACTTCAGCATGTCCAATGTGAGTCGGCTGTCGAACTATCCGACCTTCTCATATAAGAAGAGCTGCTCCTTCGGTTACGGTCTGCTTTCTGTTGATGGCGTTATCTATAGCATGGTCAGCCGCTGTCGCGGAGAGAACTGGAACCAGTTCTACGGCATGAAACTGTTAAAGTCGTATGACAACGGCAGCACATGGTATCGCGTCGACAAGAATGGCGGTGAAGATTACATGGGTGCCTGGGATTCCAACAGGGACAGCCGTGACAGTAGTGAGTACTTCTTCTACAAGGGCAAGGGCTACACGCACTACGACAGTGCCGTCGGGGCCATGACCTATTACCCCTTCGTCTATAACACCTTCGTGCAGGCTGGCAAAGATTACCAGGAAGGTCTGAACCGCGATGGTTACGTCTACATTTACAGCCCTGATCCTACCCATGCATCGAAGATCAACCTTGCTCGAGTCAAGCACTATGAGCTGGACGTTCGGGCGAACTGGGAATTCTTCAAGTATTACGATACTAGCGGCCGTCCAGTCTGGACCAAGAACATAGATGATCGTGGCGTAGTGCATTCGCTGCGCAGGACCGACAGCGCTGGCAATCCAATTAGCTGGTACTCGGGTCTGCCTGACGTGGTCTATAACAAGGGTCTGGGCAAGTACATCATGGTCAATGGTGGCATGTACGCCAAGACTTATAATGGCACCGACGCCGGCAAGAACAATGGATCAGGCTCGCTGACTTTCCATTATTCGGACAACCCGTACGGACCGTGGAAGGAGCTACGTCACATCGATCACTTCACTGCGAGTAGCAGTTCCGAACGCACGTATCAGCCCAAGCTCGATCCTAAGAACATCAGTAGTGATGGCACCAGAATGACGCTGATCTGGTCGGATCACGCTGGTCCGTTCTCAAGCAACTATTACACCTTCAACCAGATGCAGATCAAGATCGGTGTCGATTCTGATAGTGGTTCAGGTGGTTCAGGTGGCGGCGAAACAATTGATCCGCCTTCTGTTCCATCAACAGGTGGACCCGTCGTTGGTTCGAGTGCGGAAGCCGAAAAGCTGTCTCTGAGTGGATACAGTATTGAAAGCGGCAGCCGTATCAAGGTGTCTTCCTCTGCAGCTAATGCGACCGGCAGCGCTCAAATGAGCTTCGGTCTCAGCTCTGGTACCTATGATGTGAATGTGAAGGTGCTTGGAGAGGACGATGGTCAGTCTACGGTCAAGCTCTACGTAAACGGCAAGTATGTCGGTACGAAGACCTTCCCGCGTAAGAATGCCTTCGAAACTCTGACCTTTGCCGGCGTCTCGCTCAGCAAGGGTGATGTCATCAAGCTGGTCGGTCAGAAAGATGGTTACGCTACGTTCGCACGGATCGACGGACTGAGCTTCAGCCAGGGCGGGTCAGCACCTGCTCCTGAGCCGACTTCGCCAACGCCGACGACGCCGAGTGCTGGTGAAATTCTTGCCAAAACCCTCTCACTGAGTGGCTATTCCGTTCAATCCAATGGCTTGATTGGCGTCAGCTCCTCAGCCGCGAATGGTACCGGTAGCGCTCAGTTGACCTTCGGACAGAGCTCGGGCAGCTATACCGTCAACGTCCGTGCGCTTGGGGAAGACGATGGTCAGTCCACTCTGAAGCTCTATGTCAACGGTAAGTATATCGGCGTTCAAACCTTCCCACGGAAGGCCGCCTATACAACGCTTTCATTTGCAGGTGTGCAGATAAACAAGGGTGATATCGTCAAACTGGTTGGTCAGAAAGACGGTTACGCAACACGGGCACGATTCGAAAGCCTCAGCTTTGCCAGCCAGGGTAGCTCTGCGCCAAGTGAGCCATCCGCCGGTGGTGGTACTTCAGCTGGCTTCAGTTCGGCTATTGAAGCCGAAGCCATGAAGTTGAGTGGCTATAGCGTTGAGAGCGGCGATCGTATCAAGGTGTCGAGCGGTTCAGCCAATGCGTCAGGCTCTGCTTCCGCAACCTTTACCGGCACGTCAGCCCGTTACACTGTGAACGTGGATGCGATAGCCGAAAACGATGGGCAATCCACAATTGAACTCTACGTTGCTGGTAATCGCGTTGGTTCGAAGAAACTGAGTCTTGCCGCGAGGGACGAAACTTTGTCCTTTACTGATGTCGCTATCAACAATGGCCAGGAAGTAAAACTGGTCGGTCGAAAGGATGGCTATGCGACGTTCGCAAGAATCGACAAGGTACGTCTCGGTGGTGGCTCAGGTAGCATCAGCAATCCCGAGCCAACAGCGCCTACAGCACCAACTTCGCCAACAACTGGCGGCGGTTCGTCGATGAGTGTTGAGGCCGAGAAAATGTCCCTTAGCGGTTATGGCATTGAGGGCGGCGCACGCATCGTGTTGAAGAGTTCAGCTGCCAACGGCACTGGTTCAGCAACATTCAGCTCTACTGTAGAGAGTGGCAACTACAACGTTGTGGCAAGGGTGCTTGCGGAAGATGACGGTCAGTCGAAGCTTAGTCTCTATGTCGACGGCGTCTACAAGGGACAGCAAACGTTCCCTCGTGTGGTTGGATATCGCGACCTGACCTTCAGCAATGTGTCGTTGAAGCCGGGGCAGACCATCAAGCTGGTTGGCCAAAAAGATGGCTATGCCACCTTCGCGCGAGTCGACAAGGTTACGATACAGTAAGCCTCAGTTGCTCGCTCAAGATCCGGCGCTGTTCCAGCGTCGGATTTTTTTTGTCTGAAGTATTGTCCTCGCATCGCTGGGATCTCACCAAGCTGGTGCGATTGTCAAAGCATAGTCCTGTCGCGCCAGTGTCTTTCAATCAGAGGTTTGTTTAAACATGATCAAGGTTTTTTCGGGTGGCACAAAGCACTCAGGATTCATATCAACAAGGCCACGGAATGCGGCGCCACCTGCTCTGTCTGTGTCGCTGGCACTCGCAGCATTGTTCACTGCCCAAGCTTCGGCGGCTAAGGAGCCGGCGCCGGAATGGAGCGGGATTGTTCAGGCGGGAGTCGTTATGACGAGCGGCAATGCTGAATCACAGACTCTGTCGGGCAAGTGGACGCTGATCAGGGAGGTGGAGAACTGGCGCTCCAATCTGCGACTTGAAGGCATCAATCAAAGTAGTAATGACGAGCGTAGTGTCGAACGCTATCTTGGTGCAGTGCAGCAGGACTACAAATTCAACGAACTTCAGTATTCCTTCCTTCGCAGCGAGTACATGACCGAGCGTTTTACTGGTGTGGAGTATGAACTGACGGCGGCATTGGGTTATGGGCATCGGCTGATCGATACGGAGGCCCAGCGTCTGGAGATCGAGTTTGGCCCTGGTTATCGTCGGACCCAGCTGGAGGAGGGCGGAGAGGTGACTGAAGAGGCCATATTCCGCTCTTCACTTGGCTATCTTTGGGAAATCAATGATACCGCACGATTTGAGCAGGAGCTTACGAACGAGACAGGCTCGGAAAAGAGTGTGACCAAATCCACTTCCACGCTTCAGACGAAGGTCAGTAATGAAATCTCCCTGAGCGTCGGCTACACACTCAGGCATACCAGTCAGGTTCCGGTAGGCAAAGAGAAAGTTGATACCGAGACTACACTCTCACTCGCCTTTGCCTACTGATGTTTCCTCCGCCTCATTCGATTAGTAGTCATGACGTAGCACTGCAGCTTGCCGAGGGTTATAGTCAGCTCAAATCGTTCATTGATGAGGCCTTGGTGCATTGGACGACGGTATGCGCTTGTATTACCAGAATGAGGCAGAGTAACAATGGAAGTAATCGAAGAGCGCAAGCTTCATGAGAGCCCGGTCGGTTTTATCAATGGCTGGGTGGTGGAGAACGGGTTTACAAGTATCGCCTTTTTGGGTTCGGCGCCCCCGCTGTCTGCTGCGAAAAGTCGCGATATCACGCTGAGTGACGCAGCAGGTATGAGCCCTCTGGAGCTTGTGGGTTCGGCATTGCCCCCAGACTGTCTGGTGGTTTCGGACTACCTCGAATCAATGGAGGCTGAAGCAGCCATACAGTTGCTGGCTGGCTATCGGAATGCGTTGATCGTCTCGGTCATCGTTTTTGTCGATCTTGCGGCGTCTCCGTTGACGGCAAAGGATTTCGTGGCTCTGGGTTTTCATCATTGTGCGTCTTTCGAGCACGAGGCGCATGCGCTTCATGCCTTCGAATACAATATCAACTCCTATAACTTCAGGCGTTTGTGGAACAACGCCGAAAATTGGGCAAATCCGGAAAATTTCGGCAGGTACTGGTGGTAATAGAGCATCAGTCTACTGCGTCATAGCCGGTAAGCTCCATGTAGCCGATACCACCCGGACCCTCTGATAGCGGCTTGGCATCGACCCGCCCCTCCCAGTAGGGCACTGCAGTTTCCATGAACTGTTCCGGATTCTCGGTCGAAACCGTCCAGCCGAGTTGCTTGCCTGGTAGTTCGAGGCGCCAGTGCAGCGGCAGTACGATGCCATTGCTCAGTGTTGTTGTGCGCAAGGCGGTCAACTGTATGTCGTGGCCATCGAGCTGCTGCACTTCACCGGTGCTTTCGACCAACGAACCACTGAGGTGATCTTTCCCCTGCGTGTTGCGAAGTCGATAGACCATAAGTTTTCGCCCGTCCTCGAGGTGTAGTGCGAACCAGTCCCAGCCGGCCTGATCTGGCGCCAGGAATGCCGAGCTCCACTCGCGGTCGAGCCACGCAAGCCCTTCAAGCTCGAACACCGCGTTCTTGACAGCGACTTCACCCTGAATGGCCAGATTCGGATGACTATAGTAATAGCTGGCCTGTCCATCAGCTGACTTGCGGCTGTAGCCGCTTTGCCCTTGAAGGACTATCGGACCAGTTGCCCGCAATTGAAACTTGAGCTGGGTCTCGCCGACAGTAAAGTGCAGCGAAGCCGGAAACAAGGCCATCGACTGATCGCTTTTGAAAAGCCAGTCATCCAGCCATGCCTCGAATCCTAGAGCCGCGATGTCAGCGGGACTGCTCACGCCAGCCTGACCGATTCCGCCCCGGGCAAAGCGTTGTTCGAATTGATGGCCGGGCAGGGCTGACACATCCAGCGGCGGTGATAGTGCTGCGTGCGCCATCCAGATCACTGGGCTTTCCCAGCTCAGTACCGCGGACTCGTCGCCAAGAGATGTACGAAAAAGCGTCCATTGTAACCCCCAGTCCCTGTGCTGCTTATCTTTCAGGTTGGCGGTGAGATACCACCACTCGATACGGTAGCCGGGATGCGCCGCATGATCCTGCGGAAACTGAAAACTGCGACCGGGCTCAACGCGCCTGAACTCGAAGCGATCATCACGCGCGGCTTGGGAGGGATTGTGATGGAGGATACTCTCGTGCTGCTCTGAACTTCTGGCTCGCGTTGGAGAGGTGCCTGTCAGCGCCATTAGAAGCGCAAGCAGCATAGTGGCGAATCGCAGGCGTATCCGCGGAGTAAGGATTGTGGGACCCTTCATGCATCTGCACCAAGTTCGTTTACAGCGCTTGCAATTTGCCGACTGAGGCGGGCGTGCACGAAGGCCAGCGATACCACGACAAGAGACATCGAAAGTATTCCGAGGTGCAGAAAAGGCGTGATTTCAATATTCAGCGGCATACTCCAACCGAAGGAAACGAGGTTGAGACGGTTGACCAGAGCCCAGGCAAGACCCATGCCCAGCGGGATGCTCACGAGCCAAGTGAGTCCGGTCATCGTAGCCACGGGCGTCATGATGAGCCGCGCAATCTCGAGGTGCGACAGTCCAAGGGCGCGCCATAGCGCGAACTGAGGCAGACGCTGGCTCATGAGCCCAAGCAGGGCCGCCAGCAGCGCCGTGCCGGCGATGAGCAAGGTAAGCACATTCAGCGCTGCCGTGATCAGAAAGGTTCTGTCAAAGATCTTCAGCGACAGTGTTCGCACGTCATCCTGTCGAAACCACTGTGCGGTGGGTATTCCAGCCTGAACGATTGCTGCTGTGGCCTGTTCCAGGCTGTCGGCACGGTCAGGGTTGAGCCAGAGCGATGCGCCGGCCACGGTCACCTGGGGCCAGCTATTGCGCATTGCTGCAGCCGGCAGGAAGAGCGCAAACTGTGAATTGCCGTAGTCATAGAATACCCCTTCGATGCGCATCGGCACCAGCCGCTCCCCGTTATCCACCGCAATCTGATCACCCACATTCAGCTGGCGCAAATAACTTGCCTGCTCGTTAATGAGCACAGGCAAAATCTGCTGCGATGGCTCACCGCTATACGAGCGCCAATTGTCGAGCGTACCTTTGGCCAGCATCAATGTACTGGTATCGGGTGCTGCAGGATCTAAACCACGAACTTGCGTCGGTCGTCCCTGCCAATGTGTTTCGCTCGTGATTCGGTGGTGGACCGAGGCAAGCCAGCCCGATTCCCGGCCCGAGCTGATGACCTCCTGCAGAACAGCATTCATGGCCGGCGTCTGGTCGAGCGTGATGAAGAGGTCCGCCGATAGGCGATTTTCGAGCCAATTTTCAAGCGCAGAGCGGAAACTGCTGATCATGAGCTCGATCCCACCGGCAGCACTGAGCGCCAGCAGTAAGGCCATCATTGCAGGTTGCAAGCTTGGGAGTTGCGCGACGCCTTCGGCAGCGCGCCAGCGTTTCAGTAACCTTTGGTTTTTTTTCTTTCCGTGTTCGACCTGCCGCTGAGATTTCATCGCGAAGGACTGATGCAGTAGAGCTGGCAGCAGGAGGGCTGCGCCAAGCAGGCCGAGCCCTATGGCGAGGAAGCCCTCATTGCTGCTGTCGATACCTGAAAAGAGCATGGCGCCACCAGTGATGCACATAAGGAGGCCGAAAGCGGGGAATCCCCAATAGATACCAGTGCGGGAGTGTGAGGGCTTGTGACGGCCAGCGGACATCTTCAACAGCACAGGTACGGCTACTGCTAGCAGGAGTCCGGATAGGCTCAGCAGCCAGGCGACCGTGACGGTCTCAATGCGAAGCAGCAGCTGTGTGGAAAGGGGCGCACCATACAGACTGTTCAGTGTCGCGGCGAATTCCGGCAGAAGTGCTTGTGCAAGCACATACGCTGATAGCAGGCCAAGGCAAGTGCCGACAAGACTCCATACCAGGGTTTCAGCAAGCACACCGAGCATCAACCAACGGAAGGAGACGCCGAGATCCGTGAGCACGGTAAAAGTCTTCTGACGGTAAACCAGCGCAAAGCGTTGTGCACTGAACACGATGAACGTGCCGACCACGAAAGCCAGGAAGCCCAGTGCGTCGAGATGTTGGTGGAGACTGGCTGATAGCGCCCTCAGGTCAGGTGCGGTGGTATCCCGCTGCAGTCGGAGCCCCTCCGGTAGGGCGGCCGACAGGGCCGCTAACTGGGCCTGGTCGAGCGAGCTGGACGCGAGATAGCCTACCGTATCAGTGCGCTCGTATTGAGGAAACAGGCTGCGGGCTGCAGCAATATCCATAAACGCCGCTTCGCCAGCTGGCGAGGCCGTATCAATGCTCAACGGTGGTAACAGACGCCCATTCCGGAGCCTGAGGCGTGCGCCTGATTCGGTCGCAAGGCGATCGGCCGCTGCCGTCGAGAGCAGCATTGAGTATGGCGGCTGGATCAGCCTGAGCCAACGAGATCCCACACCGAGGTCGGCACGTGCAATCTGTGGTAGTGCGAGTAGATCGCTGGCAAAGATACGCAGCGAGCCGCCGGCTTCAAGAGCGACCTGTTCTTCGATAACAGGGAAGAGACTGTGGAAACCCGCACGACGTAGATCGACGTAAACCGATACCGGTACGCCCAGCTGTCTGCTGCTCACGACGCGCCAGGCTATGCTCGAGCCGGCAACGCGGTTTGCCGACTCATAACTGGCTTTTGCCTCGGCATTGATGAGCTGCACCGCCGCCCAGAGTGCCACACCCGCTACAAGTCCGGTGAGTAGAAAGAGACTTTGCCAGGGATGATAGCGGTAGTGGCTCAGCAAGGTTCTAACGACGGTAAGTCCGGGCTGAACATTTAGCACAAGCGGGTGTCCAGCCTGCCGTTTCGAAGCTTGAGGACAGTCTGGTGGGTATCGGCCAGAGTGGAGCTATGGGTCGCCGTCAACAGGGCAGCGCCTGTACGCGCGGCAAGTTCGAGCAGTAGGCCTGCCACGGCCTTGCTGGTATTTTCGTCGAGGCTTCCGGTCGGCTCGTCCGCCAGTATCAACTGCGGCTTATGATTGAGCGCTCGAGCGATGCCTACACGCTGTTGCTGCCCACCAGAAAGTTGGGCAGGGAATTTCTCAAGTTGATCGCCGAGACCCAGCGTGTGGATGAGGAAGGCCTCGTGATCTGCGTCCACGCAATTGTTCAAAGCCGCCATAAGGCGGATGTTGTCGTGCACCGTCAGGGTCATAATGAGGCGGAACTGTTGAAAGACGAGTCCGACGTGTCGGCGACGGAAGGCAGCTCGCCCGGCATCCGTCATATTTGAAAGCTCCCGTCCCGCGATTGCCACTATGCCGGAATCGGGCTCAAGCAATCCCGCGATGAGTTGGAGCAGCGTGCTCTTGCCACTGCCACTTTCGCCGGTCAGTGCTGTCGAAGCGCCAGCAGTCAAACGAAGGCTGACATTTTCGACCACCTGGACTCTGCCATCCGGCTGCTCAAAGGCTTTGGACAGGCCACTCACGACTAATATCTCTGCGGCCATTGCAGCGCCTCCAAATTTTATTCCAGGAATCGACGGTATAGAGCGAAAGCGGCCTGATGGACTATGCCATGCACTTCGGCAAGCCGCCTCAGATCTTTCATATAGCCACCACCAAGGACGCAGGCGACTGGAATCCGACGTTCGAGACAGGCTTCGATGACGTGGGTGTCCCGCCTGAAAATGCCGCCATCGTCGAGGGCAAGCAAACCGAGTGCATCTTCGCGATGAACATCTACGCCAGCATCGTACAGCACGAGATCTGGCTGATGCCGATCCAGCAGAAGCGGCCAATAGGCATCGAGCAGTTGCAGGTAGGTCTGTGAGCTGCAACCTTTCATGACTTCGATATCGTAGTCGCTGTCGGCCTTGTCGAAGGGGTAGTTGGCCGGGCAATGCACCGACACGGTAAGCGCATCCGCATCTTCCGACAGTATACGAGCGGTGCCATCCCCCTGGTGTACATCGCAATCAATAATCAGCACCCGATCTACATCAGGGCGGCGCAAGGCATAGCGAGCTGTTACAGCGAGGTCATTGAAAATACAGAAGCCTCTAGCTTCCGCGTGATGGGCATGGTGAGTGCCGCCAGCCAGGTGGGCTGCGAGTCCGAATTCCAGAGCAAGGTCGGCGGTGAGCATGGTCCCTCTGACCGCAGTGAAGGTGCGCTGCATGATGGCTGTGGACCAGGGCAGACCCAGTTTACGGCGCGCCGGTGCCGTAAAAGCATCCCGTCGGAACGCATCGATGTAAGCCTCATCATGCGCAAGGGCAACATAGTCCACTGTGCTCTGTTCGGCGTCGGCGAAATGGATCGGATGGTGAGGCGGGTTGTCTGCAAAAAGCCCCAGCCCCAGCAGCCGTTCGTAGAGTAGCGCGAATTTCTGCATGGGGAACCGGTGCTGGTTCGGGAACGGCGGGCTGTAACATGGGTGGTAGACGAGAGGTAGTGGCAATCAGGCCGCCGGTGTTTCGTTAAATTGAATCCCGGCGGTAGAATCGTGCTGCCAGCGCACCGTTGCACTACGAACCCGCTGATCGTCCGTCTGGAACTGAACGACATTCCCCGGGCGCAGCGCAGCGGTGTCGCCGCAATCTATACGGGCACCACGGTCTGAATAATCGAGTATCTTGCACGGCAGGCGCTGTTTCTGTGAGCCGGTTTCGCTGCCAGCGCCGAAGTCGACATGAATGATACTGCCAGTCTTGCCATTGCCGGGGAGGGTGATTCGGGCGGCATCCCGTTCATAGTAGATAGCCATGCCATCTCGTAATGCTTCGCGTAAACAATCGCCATTCTGAAAAGTGCCGCCGGCATGCAGTCGTTGTATGGTGGATTCGTGAATTTTCTCGTTTACAGCAAGCTCGAGCCCGGCATCCATACGCTGCTGATCACCAATGGGGCGATAGTAACGCGAGGTCAGTCGATAGACCCCTTTGTATTCGTCATTGATAACCCATTTCACAGGCGGGCTATCGGGTGCCACGTCGCCGGCCGCCTCGTAAAACTGAAGTCCATGTCGGCGCGCCTGTGCAATCATGAAGGTCAAGGCCTGATCTGAAATATCGGAGTCAGCCGAGCCGCCACCGACGTCACTATGGGCGCCTGGGAACCAAACCTGTAGCACCTGGTCGGCGCCGGCAGCCGGGCCATTCGCTTCTTCGTCTGCTTCTACAGGATCAGCGGGATAAGTCCATAGATTCGGTTGGAACTGTGATCTCGTTTCGTCGATCGCCAAAGCGTGAACAGCATGCTGTATGGTCGATGACAACTGCGTATTGTGGAAGCCCACCCAGTTTCTTGAAAGCGACTGGAACCCTGGTATGGCTACACCAAGCGCGCCTACGGTATCCCAGACACCAAGAAAATGAATAGGCGGACGGCGATGAGCCTCGCGAATCGTTGATCGTAGGCTCTCCACCAGTTCTGCCTGCTTCATGCCAGGCCGGTCCTTGCTGAAGGCCTTGTAGTACGAATAGCACAGCGGAAAGGCTGGCATACTCTCTTTATGTAGCAGGCCCATGAAATGGATGAAGCCCGCCAGCGATCTGACGGTATAGGCGCCTCGGCTGAAGCCGAGCATGAAGATGCGGTCGCCCTCAGCCCAGTTGTTGGTGAGGAAGCGATAGGCGTCCATGATGTTGTCGGAAATACCAAGCCCGAAAGCCCCGCCCATATACTTGTCCCAAGGGCCACCGGTGCCGATGCCAGTGTCGTAATAGACAACCTGATGCTGTTCGTTGTCCCTCGGTTTCAGCAGCCGCAGGAAGCGGAGCACATTGGTAGGATGTACAAGCCCGTGTTCGTCTTCTGGCTTATTCCATGTGCCATCACAAAAAAGCACGATCGACTTGTTCATGAGCTTAGGACTCCGTTATTGTTTTAGAAACAGTCATCCTGAGTATAGTCTTCCACGCAAGTTGCAGTGTGGGAAAATTGATGGTTTAAAGTGATAATTTTCCATAAGGGGCACTCATGTCTAGCAAGAAAATCAACATAGTAGACGTTGATTATGATAATCCACTGCAGGCTGAACATCTTACAGCCTTACTCGATGACTATGCGCGGGATCCGATGGGTGGTGGGGTAGGTCTGCCTGAGGGCGTCAAGCAGCGTCTGCCGTCTGCATTGGCGGACACGCCCGGGGCTTTCAGCATACTGGCCTATGTTGATGACGAGCCAGCAGGGCTCACCAATTGTTTTCCGGGCTTTTCTACCTTCAAGTGCAAGCCAATCGTCAATATCCACGACATTACAGTCAAGGCGGCTTACCGTGGGCTTGGCCTGAGCCAGATGATGCTGAACCGGGTCAAGGCTCTGGCTGAGTCACGCGGCTGCTGCAAGCTTACGCTGGAAGTGCTCTCTGGCAATGAGGTCGCTGCGCAGGCATACAGGAAGTTTGGCTTCGCTGCCTATGAGCTTGACCCACGGCAGGGGCAGGCACAATTCTGGGAGATGGGTCTGGCCTAGCCGGGGATAATCATCCGTTGAGCCTTAGCGGCGGATACTCTGATAAATGCGCCGCGCAAGGTCTCGAGCTGCGAGTCTGATGAAACGATGTTTGGCCGCGGTGCAGCTCGAGCTGATAGGGTGGGTATGCGTCGCCAGGTGGGCCTTGTAACTGGCCTCGGCCAGCCGGCCCGACCCGGCGAGAAAACTGTACTGGCGGAGTCCAGCTTCGCAGGCGGCCTCAATGGCATAGCCAAGATGCAGGGTGCCGAGAGACAGTTTCTTGTCGAAGTCCTCTGCGAAACCCATCTGCATGTTGTATCGGGTATCACCCACGACGACATCGTAGAGCAGGGAAATCGTCCGTTCTTGATGCGTCATTACTGAAACAACGGGCTTGATGGCAACTGCAGGGATATCAGCACAAAAGCCATTCCAGCGCTGACAGAGATCAATGAAACGGGACTGAAAGCTCAGGCCATCCTGACCAAGAAAAGGTTTGTTCCATCGAAGCTGGTGGAAGCGGTCGAACTCAGGCTGGAACGCCAGGAACCCGCTTGAAGCTGCCCCATCGCCTTCGCTGCCGACGAGTTCACGCTCGTGCACGCTTGTGCCGGGGTAGTGCTGCTGCAGATAGCTTCTTCGATTGAAGAGTTTGAGGCGGCTGTTTTTGCCGAGACCACTCACGTATGCCATAAAGCCACCCTGGCAGTCCACTTCGTAGACTGTGTCTTCTGTCATAGTGAGGTGGCCCAGAATCATCGCGCCCCCAGATACTGGCAGTCCTTTGAGTATCTTTCCGATACTGGCATGCCGAGGCACATCCGCAGCGAAAAAATCAGCGCCGGCCATGAGTCCACCGAGATACGTGCGTAAGCGTGCCACCACGGTAGCTTCATAGTCGGGGTCGATCAGGGCATCGAGCAGTTCGCTACGGAAAGTGGCGCGGGGCAGGGCGCCAAGGAAGGCATAAACCTTGTCTCGAGGGCTGAAACAGACTGGCAGCAAGCCGACTAGCCGTTCGGTGTCATCATCGAGATAGGTAGCGACGAGGTGAAGCTGTAGATCGAGCTTCTGAGACCAGACCTGCCACCAGGCCCTCTGCCAGGGCCAGCTATTGAACAACGCGTCGCATGAGCTGCGATGAAGGAGATTTGCCCAATCTGCTGCCAGTTGATCGAAATCGACTTCAGTGGTGATGACCTTCAGCATCAGAGCTTGCTGGGCGGGCTCACTGATGCTTTTCAGGCGCGGCACCGGTGTGGAGTCGCCGGTGCCGCTCATCCGTGTTTCAGGCTTCGTGCTTGTTGACAATTTTCCGGATCGTGTACGGCTTGTTGTTCTTGGCATGCGTGAAGATGATGGTTTCACCTACCAGGCCAATCGCACCAAGCTGTACCCCGAGCACCAGCAGGAGGCTGAAGAGCACCAGCAGCGGACGATCTGCCGCTGCAACATCGAAAAATATCCGTTCTATCGCCAGCCAGCCCAAGCCGATGAGGGCGACGATAAGACAGGCTGCCCCTCCCGCCCCGAAGAAGCGCAGTGGTTTCTGATTGAATTTCGTCAGGAAGACGATGGTCAACAGATCGAACAGTCGGCCAAGATAGGTGGAAGCAGAATAAACCCGCTTCCGCGAGTCCTGCGGCGATTGCTGAATGTCGATTTCCTTAACTCGAAAGCCCTGCTGTTCCGCCAGCAGTGGAAGGAAACGATGCAGGTCACCGTAGAGCCGAAGTTCGCGCAGAATGTTCTTCCGGAACAGCCTGATGCCGCAACCCATGTCCTTGAAGCCAGAGCCGGACGAGTTGATCAGTATTCTGCTGAACCAGCGAGCCATGGTCTGGTTGAACTTGGCATCGGTACGCGGGCTCCGGTTGACGACTACCATTTCAAGATCGTCAGTCAGGGCATCGAACAGCTGCGTGATAGCTGCTGGCGCGATCTGCTCATATGGGGGCAGTGTGATGATGAGGTCACCGCTGGCCATTTCTCCGCCGACCTGCAGTATCGTCGCCTCACCAAATCCTCTGGACATGGTGATGGTCTTGCCGTTGATGCCAGACATGCACAGGTTTTCAAGCTGCGGACCGTATTGGGCGTACTCAGGACTCAGCAGGAAGATGAATTCATGGCTGCGACCGAGGCTGGCGAGCGCCTCGTCGTATTGCCTGATAAGAAGATCCAGGTTTTCCGCTCGCTCCGTGATGGGAACCAGTGCCGTGATATCGACCTGGGGCCTCTGGTCTGGTGTGTGACTCATGTCTTGTCTTACCTGTATCTAGATAGAGGCGGATCGATGATCAGCCCGGGAATTGTTTGGTTCTGTGCGCAGTTCTGCTGATCTTGCTGTTTCATCAACTTCGGTTTTTCCCGAATACAGGTCCAGCCTCGCCGTCAACGGCGCGACTTCGCCGAGGTCGAGCGGACTCTTGTTGTAGATCAGTTCGCTAATGAAGCCGAGGGAAACCAGAAACAGTGTCAGGTTGAGGAATAGAACAGCATGTGTTGCGCTAACCACGATGGGTTCACCGGCGGTGAAGCCGCTGACCACGAACGCAAGGCTCACCAGCGTCAGCAATAGCGGGATAAGCGCCAGGCGCAGGAACCATCGTACTGGATGCGTGATGAGCGAAAGTATCGTCTTCATGGTCAACAGGTCGAACAACACCTTGTAGATCCGGGACAAACCATATTTGGACTCACCAAACTGCCTCGCATGGTGTTTTACCTTAACCTCGGCAACACGAGCGCCGCCTAGCGAAAGGAGGGCAGGGATGAAACGATGCATCTCGTTATAGAACGGCATCTTCTGCATGACTTCGGCACGATAGACCTTGAGAGAACAGCCATTGTCCTTGATGGGCACTCCGGTGACCTTGCCGATAAGCCGGTTGGCGATCATGGACGGTATCTTGCGGGTGACCAGCTTATCCTGTCGGTTATGGCGCCAGCCAACCACGATGTCATAGCGATTGCCCTCGCCATCGCCAGCACGAAGCTTTTCTACCATGAACGGAATATCAGATGGATCGTTCTGCAGATCGCCGTCCATAGTCACTATGAGCTCACCGACGGCATTGTCGATACCAGCAGCCATTGCTGGCGTCTGGCCATAGTTGCGACGGAAGGTGATGACTCTGAGATAAGGTGTTGTGGCGGCAATTTCACTGGCAACCTGAAATGTCCGGTCACGGCTGCCATCATCGACGAAAATGATCTCGTACCGACCCTTGAACGGCTGCAGGGCTTCGTCGATCCGTTCGAACATCAGCCGGACATTGTCTTCCTCATTATATAGAGGTACGACGACGGAAAGTTCAATTGCCATAGGGTTCATCAATCCTTTACATGATCAGGCATCAGCGAGCGACTGCTCGACTGCCCCTATCAAGCGTAGCCGAGTTTAAGCAGGCTGTGCATCCGTGGAAACGCGAGTCCAGCAACGCTAGGACAGGGCTGAACGACAGGCACTCAAACAGGTCGACGACTCGAAACGGCGCTAGTGTACACGGGTTTTTGTATTGAAAAGTCTCCCAATTGTAAAACTTTGTCAAAACGCAACGAAACAGACCAATTTTTAGTCGAGAGTACTGTTCTTTAAACGGGTATCAAGTTAGCGTATGCCACCTTCGCTGAGGCATGTCACGGACGGCACATCTCGCTGTTGATATAGTGGTCGTGATATGAGCGGTAAAAGAGCACAAGAGTCGTTGGCAGTAGCTTCAACGATGCTGGTTTAAGGATGGATTCGGAAATGAATGAGCAAGTGACGACAACAGACGGTAACCCTGGTGTTACTGCGGGGCAAGCGACTTTACCGCCTCTCTGTGTCGATCTCGATGGTACGCTTATCAAAAGTGATCTACTGATCGAGTCCTTTCTGCGCTTTGTGAAGCTCAACCCGCTGCATATCTTCTGGGTGTTGGTCTGGCTTTATCGTGGCAAGGCCCACCTTAAATACAAACTGGCCGCACAGAACTGGCTTTCGCCAGAGCTCATCCCCTATAACCAGGAAATTGTGGTCTTCCTCCGTGCCCAGAAGAAGGCCTGTCCCGAGCGAGCCATCATCCTCTGTACCGCCAGCAACGAACGCTTGGCGCGCCAGGTCGCTGAGTATGTAGGTGTGTTCGACGAAGTCATCGCGTCTAACGAGCGTGACAATATCATGGGGCTCGCCAAGGCGAAAATTCTCACTGATCGCTTTGGCCACGGTGGCTTCGACTATATCGGGAACGACTGGAACGACTGGAAGGTCTGGGCAAACGCTCGCCAGGTGCTGGTCGCTACCCAATCGGACCGTTTTCTACGCCAAACCCAGCAACGTTTTACTGTTGACAGGATCTTCCGTGACGAGGCGCCGTCGCCGCGCGAATACCTGAAGGCGCTGCGCGTTCATCAATGGACCAAGAACGCGTTGCTATTCATACCGTTTCTGCTCGAGCAGCGTTTCGATGACATTGGCGGCTGGATCACGCTGATATTCTGCTTCATATCATTTTCTCTACTGGCCTCAGCCACCTATATATGGAACGACCTGCTCGATCTCGACAGTGATCGTGTCAACAGCATCAAGAAGAAGCGGGCGTTTGCAAGCGGTCGGATTCAGCTGCTGACCGGAATCAAGATGATGGTTGGTCTGGTGGGTATCAGCTCCTTCATCTTTCTGTTTCTTCCGCCGGCTTTCGCTGGCGTGGCGCTGCTCTATACCATCATCACCCTGGCGTATTCGTTCAAGCTCAAGAAGGTGCCTATTCTCGATGTCTGTCTGCTGGCGTCACTCTACACCTTGCGAATCATCGCCGGAATGCTCGCCGTTGATGCGGCCTGGTCATTCTGGCTGCTGGCCTTTTCGATGTTCTTCTTCCTCAGCCTGGCCCTGGCGAAACGGGTGTCCGAGCTGAAAAATCTCGAGAAGCGCGAACTGAATCAGGCCAGCGGCCGTGGCTATGTCACCAGCGATCTCGTTCTGCTGCAGATGATGGGCGTAGTGTCCGGTTTCATTTCAGTGCTTGTGGTGGCGCTGTATATCAATAGTGACAAGGTCGCCTCCATGTATGCTGTGAAAGAGCTGCTGTGGTTGCTGTGCCCGGTACTGTTGTTCTGGGTGGGTCGTATCTGGATGGTCACGTCCAGAGGCAAGATGCATGAAGATCCAATCGTGTTCGCGATCCGCGATCGCGTGAGTCTGCAGACAATCATGATCTGTGGTGTCATCGTGGCAGCTGCAATGTCGGCCAACTTTCTGTGAGTAACGCCTATCGAAGCTGGGGCGTAGATCCGCAGACGCCCCAGAAGGCCATCCGATGGGGCTGGCGCGATGCCCCGGCTGAGCAGATGGCTGGCCAGCAGAGTGTGCTGCCCTTCGGTAATGGCCGCAGTTACGGAGACTCCTGCCTGAATACCGCAGGGGCCTTGCTGGATACCCGGGGGCTCGACCGTTTTGTTGCACTTGACGCTGCAACGGGGGTGCTTACAGCGGAAGCGGGGGTCAGCTTTCAGCACATTTTGCAACACGTTGTGCCCAAAGGATGGTTCCTCCCCGTCACACCAGGCACTCAGTTTCTGACACTTGGTGGCGCCATCGGCAATGATGTGCACGGCAAGAACCATCACGTCGCAGGCGCCTTCGGCCGTCATGTCAGGCAGTTCGAACTGCTGCGCTCAGACGGAACGAGACTGATATGTTCGCCCGAAAAGAACAGCGAGCTGTTTGCTGCGACCATCGGCGGACTCGGTCTGACTGGCCTCATACTGAGCGCTGAAATTCAGCTGATCAGTATCGACTCACCGTTCATGGATGTCGAAACCGTTCCTTTCAGTGGGTTGGAGGCTTTCAGGGCAATTTCGGCAGATTCGGCGGACTTCGACTATACCGTCGCCTGGCTGGACTGCGTGGCTAGTGGGAGAAACTTTGCGCGGGGCCTTTTCTATCGGGCCCGTCATTCTGCGGCATTGAGCAGCGACGAACTGACCCGTGAAAAACAGCCGGTAGAAGGCCGCCTGTCGATACCGTTCAATTTTCCGTCAATAGCGCTGAATGGCTTGAGCATCAAGCTCTTCAATGAACTGTACTACCGCAGCAACAGCAAAAAGGCTGCGCGGGGCGGAATGAGCAGAGATCATTATCAGCCATATTTTTATCCGCTCGATAGCATCGCCAATTGGAATCGCATCTACGGTAGCAAAGGGTTTTATCAGTGTCAGTTCGTAGTGCCAACCGACTCAGGAGCCCTGGAGACGATTCTGCGTAGCATTGTCGAGTCCGGCATGGGGTCTTTTCTGGCCGTTCTGAAGGAGTTCGGCGAGCTTGCTTCACCTGGTCTGCTGTCCTTTCCCCGGCCAGGCCTGTGTCTGGCGCTGGACTTTTCAAATCGCGGGCTGAAATCGCGGATCCTGATCGAGCGCATCGAGCAGCAGGTTGTTGCTGCCGGTGGGGCGGTCTATCCCGCAAAAGATCGACTGATGAGCGCATCGGCGTTCAGAAGCTTTTTTCCAGCGCATGAGGCATTCAGTCGCTGGATCGACCCTGCGTTCAGTTCCGACTTCTGGCGCAGGGTCAGCATGGAGACACACTTTGAGTGAACATGGAATGACAAGGGAAATGAGCGACAGTGAAGGAAGGCCTCTCAGGCCGATAGTGGTCTTCGGGGCAACCTCAGACGTGGCGATAGCGCTTTCGCGGCGCTATGCCGAGGAAGGTGCGTCTTTAATTCTGATTGGCCGTAACGAGTCCAGGCTCATGGCCGTGGCCGACGATCTTCGCGTGCGGGGTGCTGTATCGGTGCGTACCTTGTTGCAGGATTCCCTGACATACGAGGATCACCCAGCGCTGATAGAATCGCTGTTTTCCGATCACAGACCTGCAAGGTTTTATTTCTTTCAGGGTAGTCTGCCTGACCAGAAAGCCTGCGAAGCGAGCTTCGAACTGACGAGGGAAGCGGTCGAGGTCAACTTTCTTTCGATCGTTTCATACCTCACCTGGCTGGCGACAGCTCTCGAGCGCTATCCACTGGAAAATACGACCGGCGGCGCCACCATCATCGTGGTGAGTTCGGTGGCTGGGGATCGTGGACGTGGCAGTAACTACGTCTATGGCGCTAGCAAGGGTGCATTGACTGTTTTTCTGCAAGGTCTTCGAAACAGGCTATACAAGGTCAATCATGGTGTCCTGACCGTCAAACCCGGTTTCATAGATACCAAGATGACAGCAGACATCGACAAGGGTGGTCCTTTATGGGCAAAGCCGCAGAAAGTTGCAGATGATATCCGTAGAGCTGCGGACGGCGGTCGAATGGTGCTCTACACGCCATGGTTTTGGCAGTTCATCATGCTGATCATCAAATCGATACCCGAAACTATCTTCAAGCGTCTAAGCCTGTAAGGGCTCAGACGAAGTCGCCACACAACGATTATTTGTAACTCAGGCTCAGGCAGTATATGGCAAAGTACATTCCACTCATTCTCTTTACAGTGCTTACGAATTTCGCTTCGCAGATTCTGCTAAAGAAGGGCATGACCTCGCTCCCAGCCTTTGATATTTCGGCCGCAGGTATAAAGGGTGCTGCGTTCGACATCATCTTTAATTTCTATGTCATTACCGGGCTCTTCGTGATGGTAGTCAGCATGGCTTCGCACTTGGTCGTGTTGTCAAAAGTCGATATCAGTTATGCCTACCCGTTTCTTGGACTGTCGTTCGTGCTGGTGACGGCCTGGGGTTATTTCGTCTTGGCCGAAGGCGTCAACATGTGGCGTATCGTCGGCGTGCTTTTCATCTGTCTCGGCGTGTCGCTCGTCGCAAAGAGTTAATTCTTTCTAAAACTTACTGATTTACTACAGGGACTGCCTATGAAACATATCATTTTTGGTGGAGATGGATTTCTCGGTACCGAGCTGACCAGGAAGCTGACGGCTAAAGGCGAGAAGGTGGAAATCTTCGATCTGAAACAGACGAAGAGCTCCGGCATTTACGATAACACCGCGCTGGTCACCTACACCCGCTTTGATGTAACCGATCCCAAACAGTTCGATCTCGTTAAGGCAGAGGCGGGCGATGTCATTTATCACTTCGCAGCGAAGCTGTTGGTACCTATCGTGCCGAGAGCTGAGCGCAAGGAATACTTCTGGACATCGCTCTACGTCGGCACCGAAAACGTTCTTGAATGGATGCAGAGGACCGGCCTGCGCAACCTGATCTACTACACCACGGATATGGTGTACGGTCACACCCGCTTCCATCCGCGATTCGAAGATCACCCACGTGAGCCGCTCGGACCTTACGGTGAAGCCAAATACCAGACTGAGCTGCTGTGCGAGCGGTATCGCGAAAAAGGCTTCAACATCACCATTTTCCGCCCTCGACTCATTATCGGGCCTGGAAGGCTGGGTATTCTGGAAAAGCTGTTCAAGCTTGTCGATGCCAACTTGCCGGTTCCCACGATCGGGAACGGACGCAACTACTACCAGTTCATCTCGGTAAGCGACTGTGCCGAGGCTGTGATTTGCGCCGTCAAAGCAGGCTTCCCGAACGAGGCCTATAACCTCGGCTCGCTCAATCCGCCTACGGTGAATGAACTGCTGAAGCGATTGATTAAAGAAGCAGGCAGTAAGTCATTTCTTGTACCAACTCCGGCCGGGCTGGTAAAGATGACGCTGGCAGCCTTGGATCGTATGGGTAAGCCGATTATGGATCCTGAGCAGTATGAAATCGCTGATGAAACCTGCGTGCTCGATGTTTCGAAAGGCGAGCGTGATCTTGGCTGGGTGCCAAAGGATGATGACGTCAGTATGCTGATTGCGGCCTATCGTGACTACAGGAAGAATCGCAAGGCCTGATTTGGGCCTCATGCTAATCTGGAGTATAGCGTCTTGACAGCACAGGTAGCACACCACACCAACCTGGATGACCGTATCAGTATCTGGGACGGCTGGCGCGGGATGGCGATCCTGTTAGTACTGATCGATCATTTCGCCAACATTCCTTTCCTCAAGGAAGGCCGGATGGGCGTAGACGTGTTCTTCGTGCTGTCTGGCATGCTAATGAGCAAGATCCTGTTCGAAAAGAGGACGTCGTTGTCGACGTTCTATATTCGCAGGTTCAGTCGCATCATTCCGCTGTACTGGCTCTTTCTGCTGGTTCTGTTTTCTGGAGCTGCAATTGCGGGTTTGCCGTTTACGTTTGGGGAGGTCGTTGCGAATGTCTTCTTCCTGCGCACCTATCTTCCCGGCGAGCCGCACATCTGGAGCTCGTCGCTGCCCGCAGAGCACCTGTGGTCACTGAACGTCGAGGAGCATGCTTATGTGCTCATGAGCCTGGTGACGCTCATGCTCACCGGTTTGCTGAAGCCGGCACTAGCCCTGCTTGGGTTGGCGGGACTATCTCTGCTGGCCGTACTGGGCTTCTATTTCGGTACTGATTACCCGAAGGAAATTTACTTCATCAGGACTGAAACAGCTGTCTGCTTCGTTTTCATTTCAGCCGCCTACAATCTTTTGAAGGCTCACTACGGCATACGGGTCAACCCGATGGTGCCGGTAGTGACACTGTTACTCGCGTTCGCCTGCTACAGCATGGAAATACCAAAGCTTTTCAGGCTTGTGCTTGCACCTTTCTTGCTGGCCTTCACCATCAATCACCTGCAGGAAATCACGCCGATCGCCCGCCGTCTCCTCACATTCGGCTGGTTGCGATATCTTGGCCTCTGGTCGTTCTCCATATATATATGGCAGCAGCCGTTCTATATCTACAGAGATTCAATTCCGCTGCCTGATCCGCTGATTGCCTTGCTTACGATAGCCGTCGGCATGGCTTCGTACTACTGGTATGAACAGCCAGTAAGGAGCTGGATCAATGCCCACTATGCCCGTAAGCAGTCGGCCTTGCCCAAAGACGAATATTTTCGAAAGACAGCGAGTGACCGGACACCCGAGCTGAAGCCATGAATGTAGTCAATGATCGTCTTATCACCAGTTGGGTCTTCAGTACGCTGGTTCTACTCGCAATATTTGCAGTGGTATCCGCAGTATTCTTTCCTGTCGACAGCCTATGGGTAGATGAAACGAGCAGCCTGTTTTTTGCCTCGCAGCCTTGGCCAGCATTCTGGTCGACGCTCTGGCACAGCGAAGCCAACATGTCGCTGTATTACCTGTTCCTCAAATTTTATCTTTACCTCGATCTGCATTCTGAGTTCATGCTTCGTTTGCCATCGGCGGTATTTGCGCTAATCGGTCTCATGTGGATCTACCGATTCGTCAGGCAGGAGCGAGGGGCTGGACAGGCGCTGGCGGTTGCAGCGCTGATTATCGTGAACCCGATGTTTATCAAGTATGCCTGGGAAGCGCGTTCGTACAGCATGGTCTTCATGTTTACGGCTTTCGCAATACCGCTGTTCTGGCACGCTGTGCGAACCGGATCGATGCGGTATTTCGTTGGCTTTGGCGTGCTCGCCGGACTGTCACTTTACGCCCACATTTTTCTGTTACTGCTATATGGGTCGCTTGGCCTCTATTTGCTGCTGAGTCTTGCAGAGGCAGAAAACCGCATGAAGCGTTGCAGAGGCGCATTGCTCGCCTATCTGCTTATGGGGCTTATTGCTACACCCATACTGGCTTTCTTCGTGTTTCAGGGGAACAGCGCGCCCAACGTGAATTGGATCGAGCCTACTGGTCTCTCAGTAGCTGTCGAGTTCTACGTTGACCAGATTGTGGGCCGTTTCACCTATGACTGGTATTTGAGAACGGCAGCCTTGGCCATTCTGTTTCTGCTGGGCGCCTGCGCAGCCTACGCAGTCTTCCTGTTCTGGGGCTACAGTGGCCCGAATGCGCGAACCAATCATCCTGGTTTGCGGCTTGCCCACTACCGTCTCATGTACTGTTTCTGTGCTGGTGGCCCAGTTGTCATTCTGGCAATAGCGGCCAAGATCAAGCCGCTCTTTGTCGACCGTTATCTCATCTTTACGCTGGTTGCATTTGCCCCACTGGTAATTAGTTTATTAAGCATGTTGCCGCGCAAGCTAGGACAGAGTATCTACGCGATACTGTTTGGGCTTGGGCTCTACGGCTTGTACAATCAGGCAGAGCGGCCTCAGTTTGAGTTCCGCGACCTTTACACCAAGCTGGCAGAACACTGTGCGCCAGGTGATTCCGTACTGTTTCCAAACCCCAGCGTGTACACCACCTTCGTATACTATCAAACCAGAATTGAAGGCCTCGCTGACTGCAAGCTCAAGCAGCAGCCGACGATATTGACGGTTGATAATTTCTACCGTCGCGTACTTATAGAGGAAGTGCAGTGGCCGAGCGCAGAGTCCGATAAAAATTTGTGGGTGGTGTATTCTTCAGTAGGCAGTCCGCTGCATTCGATCACGGGCCTGCTTCACGAGAAGGTCCGCGTCGAGCATGGTGTTACCTTGATACACGACACGAGCTATCCACTTCGCACTAACCTGCTGGGCCTACATGCTCGGCCTGCAGCTGAGCTCGAGTCGGCTCAGTAGCCTCGGAAGGTTTCGTTGCCCCACGGGTCTACCTCGCTACTGAACCCTGGGTGCGACCCGCTTCAAGCGCCTCTTTGCCCGTTAAGAGGGCAGAGTTGCCGATACTGAATCGGAGTGGGATCTAAGCTGAACCGGTTTTGAAGTAAGCCGCAGCCGCCAGAAAGGCAGCTGCGGCTTTTTACGTCTTGCGGTACTAGCCGCGCTTGGCTGAAGCTGCCTTGGCTTCTTCGAGATGCTTCTTCAACTCTTCGTTTTCAGGCTCAGCGGCAACGGCTTTTTCCAGTATTTCGATGGCTTTGGTCGTCTCGTCGGTCTGTTGGAGCAATACGAGCGCGTAAGTATCAGCTATGGCACTGTTATCCGGCCGCAGGCGATAGGCTTCAGCGGCCGCTTCGAGGGCGCGCTCATCCTTGCGCTCATAGTAGAGCCAGGCCAGATTGTTCAGCGCGACTGCATCAGCCGGTCGTGATTTTCTGATCTTCTCATAAAGCGCTATGGCTTCCTCGTTCATGCCGGCGGCCTGGTAACCCATGGCTAGCAATGTCGATGCCTGTGGGCTGTCAGGACTGATCTCCAGCCACTGCTTCAGTGGTTCGAGAGATTTGACTGTGGAGTTTGCTTCGCGCAGGGCGCGGTGCATCTTGATTGCAAGCGCCTGGCTCGGGGCGCGCAGCCATGCCTTCTGATAAACATCGACTGCCTTCTCAAAAGACTCCTTGGTGAAGTAATAGTCACCAAGGAACTCGAATGCTATCGGCTGCTGTGGATACTTGCGGTTTATCCTGCTCAGCTGATCGAAGCCTGCTTTTTCGTCTCCGGCACTGAGCTCTACCTTCGCCCTCAGCAGCTGTGCCTCAGGAGAAGACGGAAAACTTGAGCCGACGGAGTCCGCCAGCTTTCTGGCCTGGTCCAGTCGCTTCGCCTGTATCAGCAAGGGGATCTCGGTCTCTGCAAGCAATAGCTCCAAACCTTCGACGGCAGATGGATCAGCGCCAGCTTCACGGGCACGATTCAGAAACGATCGGGCATCCTTGAACTGATTGGTCCGACCGTAGTATTCCGCCAGGACAAGACTTGGGGCCGAGTTGGTACCCTGCTCAGCCACTGTACGAAGAAACTCGATGCCTTCTTCGAGTTTCTCCTGGCGCGAGGCCAAGTCGAGATAGGTACGGATCATCATCATGTTGGCGGGCATGCTTTGAACACCGGCTCTTGCTTCAGACAGCGCCAGCGCATCTTCCTGCTGCGAAAGGTATAGGCGAATGAGGTTGAAGTAGGGCGTTGCCAGTTTTTCGTTAGCCTTCTTGGCTCTTTCGAGCGCCCGAATCGCTTCCTGTTTTTTGTCCTGCTGCATCAGCAGTGCGCCTTCGGCGTTGAAGGCAAGGGCGCTGTTCGATGATCTGCGCTTCCATGCCTCGATGGCTTTTTCTGCTTTGGACCAGTCTTTCTGGCTTGCGTGGACGGCCACGATCATCGAGCGGATCTTTTCCTGGCCAGGTGAACGAACTATCGCTTGCTCAAGTGCCTGAAGCGCTTCTTCCGGTCTTCCCTCCTTGAGCAAGGCTTTAGTGAGCTGCTCAAGAATGCCAACGTTGCCTTCGTCAAGCGCGAGGGCTTTGCGGAGCGCGTCTATACCCGCTGTGAGATTGCCAGTGGCAATTTCCGCCATACCGTAGATCGAAAGATTGTCGCTAGTCTCACGTGGCAGACCGCTCATCAAGGCTTTGGCCGCTTCAGGCTCCTTCATGTGCAACTTGGTTTCCGCCATGACTCGCGAGACGACATCATTCACGTTATCGCCGCCATACTGGCTCAGGTACATGTCCGCCATCGCCCATTCTCCTTGCTGGAACTTGACGATACCAAGCATGATGCCAGCCTGCTTGTGGCCTGGCGCAGACTCCAGAATGCTCATGAGCAGACCCTCTGCCTTATCCAGGTCATTGGCCTGTATTGCTTCGAGCGCCTGTTCGTAATTCGAACGGATATTGCCAGGCCCAGACTTGTCGAGAATTTCCTGGTAAGTGAATGCTTCGGCAAACTTGCTTTGGGCACGCAGCGCTTCGACAAGTTGAGAAATGGTCTGGAACTTCTGCATGGTCATGACATCGTACTGACCAATCTTCTCCAGCGCCTTGATATACGCCGTCTCAGCTTCTGCGAAACGATTCTGTGCCGCAGCGAACTGTGCTTTCCACAACCAGAGTTCGGAGGAGTCAGCTTTTATGCTTTCGGCTTTGGCGATAGCGTCGCCGGCAGCATTCATGTCTTCCTTGATGAAGGAGACTTTTGAGAGTCCGATGTAGGCATCGATACTGGCGGCATCCTTCTCGATCGCCTGAGAATAAAAATTCTCCGAATCGGTGAGCTCACGCCGGGCTAGAGCGAGATTACCGCGAAGGACCAGTGCTGCAGCCTGCTGTTCTGCAGTGGCTTCCTCGAGTTCGTCGAGTACCTTGGTGGCGGCCTCGATGTCGCCCAGCAACATCTGCGTTCGCGCCATACCAAGCCGCGCGCTGTTCAGATCGGACTGTTCGGTCTCAATCTTCACAGCACCGCTCTGTGGCTTGGCTTCGTCGCCGCCCAGTATTTCCTGATAGACCTGTTGAGCCTGCCGCGCATCACCGGTAGTGAGCAGCGCGTCTGCCATCAGCAGATAAGGCTCTGGTTTGGTCGGCAGGAGCTTTCTGGCGTTCTGCGCTTCGAGCATCGCCGCCTTGAGCTGGCCCTGGTTCATGAAGAAGCTGGCCTGATCTATATGGCTGGCGAATTGCACCTGGGCGCGCTTCAGAGCCTTTTCCTCATTGCTCTCACAGCCTGAAAAAATCAGGATGATGAATGATGCAATACAGACTTTCAGCGCGTTTCGGCTGGCTGAATGGCCGAATGCCTTGGCCTTGAAATTCCGTTTGTCGAACATTTGCTTCATAGATAACGCCCTGCGAGATTGCAGACCTCAGTTGGATTGCGTGTGGATATTGTACTTGTCCGTCATATTGTAGAGAGTGGGCCGGGTTACGCCCAGTAAACGCGATGCTTGTGCCATGTTGTGGCCCGAAAGCTCCAGGGCGTGAAGAATGGCGTTCTTCTCAGCAGTTTCACGGACCTGGCGAAGATTCAGTGCGTCGGGGGATCCCGCATCATGCTCGTTCAGTTCCAGGTCAGACGCTTGTATTTTCTTACCGTCTGCCATGATAACTGCGCGTTTGATCTTGTTGATCAGCTCCCTGACATTGCCAGGCCACTTATGATTCTGAATGGCTAGCACGGCGCCACTCGATAGGGACATGTTCGGCTTGTCCATCGACTTACAGTATTGCTCAAGCAGATATTTGGCGATGACTACAGCATCGCCGCTCCTTTCGCGCAGCGGCGGCGTGCGCAGCGTAATTTCGCTGACACGGTAAAAGAGGTCCTCACGAAAACGGCCTTCGCTGATAAGTGTCTGAATATTCTGGTGTGTGGCACAAACAACTCTGACATCGACCGGGATCTCTTTCATGCCACCCACACGTTCAATGACGCGCTCCTGCAAAAAGCGCAACAGTTTGGCTTGCAGGGGCATCGGCATGTCGCCAATTTCGTCAAGAAAAAGTGTGCCGCCATCTGCTTGCTCGACTTTACCCTTCTTCTGCGCGCTGGCGCCGGTAAACGCGCCTTTTTCATAGCCGAACAGCTCACTCTCGAGCAGGTTCTCCGGGATGGCGGCGCAATTGATGGCCTGAAAGGTGTTTGCCGCACGGCTGCTCAGCTGGTGTATGGCCTTGGCTAGCACTTCCTTGCCCGTACCCGTTTCGCCAAGAATCAGCGTAGTGACATCAGCGGGTGCTATTTTTTCAACGGTTCTACAGATTTCGAGCATCTGCGGACTCGAAGCTACGATGCCTTTGAGGCTGGAAGCACTGTGTCGCTGCTGCTTTTCCTCATGCTCCCGCTCGAGTGAATACAGTCTGAAGGCCCGCTCCACCACGAAGGCGAGGATGTCGCCATCCAAAGGCTTCTGATAGAAGTCACTTGCACCGTTGGCTATCGCCTTTACTGCGTTCTCCCGTTCTTCACGCCCGGTGACGACGATGATCCGTGTTGAAGGCGCTAGTTGAAGGAGATCATGCAGGAGCTGGAACCCGACGCTGGACCCGCCTGGGTCCGGCGGTAGGCCGAGATCAAGCGTAATGACCTGCGGCTCGTGCCGACGCAGGGCCGCGATGGCGGTTTCATGATCCTGCGCCAGAATGACTTCGACATCCTCTGCGAAGCACCAGCGCATCTGGCTCTGCAGACCCGGATCGTCTTCGATGATCAACAATTTTTTCTGCATTGTCTTCCCGTTTCCTGATGTTCGGCAGCTTACAGCATAGTCCGAGTCTCCGGCCATGCTCATTCCGGCTCTACGGCTGGCAACTTGATCGTGAAACAGCTACCGACACCAAGCTCACTGGTCACGTCGATGGCGCCGCCCAGCTTGCGCACATATTCCTTGCTCTGATACACGCCTATGCCCATGCCGCTCAGCCCCTTGGTGCTCTCGAACGGCTTGAACAGCTGGGTCTTGATAAATTCATCACTCATGCCTGACCCGGTATCCTGGATAAATATGACGATCCAGCCCGGGCTTTGCTTGAGAGATACGATAATTTCGCCGGTCTTGGCTGTTGCATCCTGCGCGTTGTGCAGAAGATGAACGAAAACAGCCAACAATTTTTCCCTGTCCGCCTCTACATACAGACTGCCTGTTGGACCGTCAAGTTTCGGGCGAGGCTGGCGGCGGGCGACCTGCTCGAAGGCCTGCGCTATCAAGGCTGCAATATCTACCCGCACCACAGTGTCACGGCTGACCGGGTTGCGGATCTGCTGCAGCAGGTTGTTCATCTTGCCAAGCGCGTGCTCCGAAGTATGAATCATATCATCGATGAACTGGGGATTATGACGATGTTTGGCCGCGTTTTTCACCAGGAGCGAGAGCTGGGCGATAATGGTTTTGAGATCGTGGATCAGGAAGGCAGATGTGCGATTGACAGCATCAAATTGCTTGGCTTCGGAAAGGTCGTCCTGCGCTTCCAGCATGGCCAGATAGCTGCCGGCCTGACGTGCAACCGTCTTCAGCAGATCATAATTCTCCCAGTTGAGATCCACGTGCATGTCGGCCTTGAGCACCAGCACGAAGCCGAAGAGTTGTTCGCGAACATAGAGCGGCACCACCAGCCAGCCTTTCGGGTACTGCTCTATGGGGTCTGGCAGTTCCATCAGGTTGTAGAGTGTCGGATCTTCCCGGTACTCCCGCAGGTTTACGATCCATTCGTGCTGCGTCATATAGTCAACCAGTTCTGAGGTAACGTCGATCTGGTGGTGACGCAAACGCTGACAGTTCCATGCTGCCTGCTGAGCATAGTGATTATGTTCGTCTCTGAGCCAGAGCGCGCCCGCGCTACTGTGGACCAGCGAGCAGATGATGCGCACCACTGACTGACTCAGATCAGGGTCCGAGTCGAAGGTGGTGAGATCGCGGGTGACTTTCAGCCACTCTTCGCGATAGTCATATTTGTAATTGAAGAAATGCCGTGTGACAAAAACCAGCAGCCGTGCACGGATGCGATGTGAGGAGCCGGCAACGATCAGCAGCAGTGTGAAGAAGAACAGGAGCGTGATCAGAACGGCTTTCGACCATGTTCCACCAAGGGCGTTGATATAGTAGCCGCCGATTGCCATCAACATGAGGTAGAGGGCGGTGAAGACGATTACTGAGGTATGGAATACCATCTTCCGCGAAATGCGCACATCGAATCTGTTACGACCCCGCGCCACCAGGGCAACGCCAAAGAGTGGGCTGCTGAGCAGATTTATGGCGCCCCGAGCTTCCCAGAGAGCGGGCGATATGCGACTGAACAGGATGGCATCGGCATACAGGAAAAAGTCGTAGCCGAATATTGCGCCGGCGCCGATGCACAGGTATTTGGTGTGGTTCATCGCATTCTGGTCGCTGTTGCGCCAGAGTTGCTCGACAAGTACCAGTCCTCCAATGGCGATGAGTACCTGTCCTACAGGAACCAGCGCCGTAGGAATCAGCTCTGGGGCTTCCAATAGTCTTGAGATTGCGTCCGCACCCAGCGTGGCCAAGAGTATCAAGAGCCCGAGCAGAAACCAGCTGATGGTAATGGTCGCGCCTTTACGAATTTTCCTGACGCTGACCCCAAGAATCACCGAGAACAGGGCAATCCATCCCCCGTTGCGAATGATCTCGAGGCTATAGCGATATTCGTAGCCAGGCTCGCCACTTAACGCTTGGGAGGTGAGCACCATCAGCCATACGCTGTTGCAAAGCAGCGCTAGCAAAAGCGCCTTGTCTGCCTTGGTCGAGAGCGGTCTGGATACCAGCAGACCGAATATGAACAAATAAGCCATCGCGGCCATGGCCAGCGTGACGGAGGCGAAATCTATAGTCATGTATACATCACGAACAGCTGACCCACAGGCGCGATCGAGCGAGCAGGCTCAATGCTTCACTGATCGATAATATCTGAAAATTTCTTTCAGCGAGTACTTTGCTTCGAAACCGAAAGTCTTCTCGAAGTGCCGATGATCGAGTACGACCGGGTACTTGAAGTAATTCACCAGATAGGGCGGCAGGGGGTGGCCAGGCATCAGCGCGAGTAGTTGCCTGGCGAGGAAGGGTGGGATCGAAGGAATTGGCATGCGCAGGCAGCCACATGCTGTGACCGCATCCTGAAAGCCCACCCAATCCGGAGTGGCTACGTTATAGATGCCTTTCTTGTTCTTGCGATAGGCAAGCGTGATGGCCTCTGCCATGTCGTCAATATGGATGAACTGCATCATCGGTGAGAAGCCCGTGAGCACTGGGCATACCCGCGAAGAGAGCAGATTGGCGATGGTGTTGCGAATGCCCGGCCCCACGATATTGCAGGGTCTCAGTATCGTGACGTTGAGGGTAGGGCAGCGCCAGAGGTAGATGTGGGCAAGGTTCTCAAGCTCTACCGAGTCGATCAGGTCCATGGTGAGCTCTGCCGCTTTCAACGGTGCAGATTCGTCAAGCATGGCCGGGTTATAGGCGTTTGCGCCATAGACGTGAAACGTCGACAGAATGACCACCCTGTTAACCTTGTACTTTTCACACAATTTGAACAGTTTTGCTGTGCCGAGCACATTGGAGTTGTAGCGGCGATTTCTGGGTTCCTCACTGCTCATTACCCTGCCCATATGGATGACGCCGGCAATGTCGTGCTTCCTGAACAGGTCTTCAAAGCGTCGCTTGTTGATGTCGATGCAGTAGCTCTGAACGCCGCTACAGTGATAAACCTGCTCACGGAAATCAACGGCGACGACCTCATAACGTGGCAGGAGATTTTCGATGACGCGCTGCGCAAGGGCGCCCGCGGCGCCCGTGATCAGTACCACCGGCTTCCTGCGAGGCGGCTGAGTGTTGGATGTGGCGCGCGGTCGCACTGAATTCGACATGGGATTGAGCTCTCCGCTCAGAAGAAAATGGATTTGCGGGCTGTGAGACCTTCGCGGAGCAAGGAATCGATGGCATTCTTGACTATTCTGGCCCTGGCGCCAATCTCGCTTTCGTCGGCATCGTCATCGGCAAACACGATGGGTTCACCGTAATGAATGTGAACCTTTGCAGGCAGCACGGCCGGCAGGCAGACCGGCACATAGGGCAAGCCAAGGAGCTTGGCCAGAGGTCTGAGACTGGTTAATGAGGGAATCGTTTCTTCGCACCCGATGACGCCGATTGGAATGATCGGGGCCTTGTACTTCATCGCCAGGTGAACGAAGCCTTCGCCGAAATGCTGTAATTGATATCGCTTGCCCCAGGGCTTTCCGGAACCGCGTACGCCCTCGGGAAACACTATGACGGCCTCGCCCTGATCAAGCATGGAGGCACAATTTACGGGGTCGCCCAGCACGCCGCCCATCTGGTTCAGCAGATTGCCAAGGAACGGCACCGTACCGAAAAAGCGCTCCACCATGGCGCGCGGCAGCCGCGGGTTCACCTGACGCGTCGCCATACTGAACCCGATCAACACGCCATCGATGGGTAATTGTCCGCTGTGATTCGCCACGAGCAGCACTGGTCCGGTCGCCGGAACCCTTTCGATGCCGGTCGTTTCCACACGAAAATAACGTCTGAAAAGAGGGCTGAAAATCGCGGCAGCAATCTTGTTGGTGTCCCGGTTGAAGCCCCAGGGGTCGTAGCCCATGGAACCAACGGGCTTCTCTATGGCATCGAACTGCTTGTCAAGTTCCTTTGAAACAAGCTGTCGCTTAAGCCAGGTACGAGTTCTCATTGCTTACCTTTTGCCTGACGGCGATCTGAATGGGAATCAATCCGTGATCATGGACCGGCATGATATAACGCAGCTGCTTACAAGTGTATGATGAGGTTCAAAAAAAGCTTCACAGCTGCTGTTTCCATTTCTGTGTGGCGACCTGCTGCTTGGCGAACTCGAGAACGTCATCGATGAGGTTCAGCAGTATAGCGTCCAGGGCTTCCCAGCTGGCGTCGCTGGTTCGGAGGCTTGCGCGGAGACTATCCTCCTTGAGCAGTTCGGGGAATTCATCGATAAGACAGGCGATACTGTCGATGACCACTTCGGCCACGGCGTCTTCAAGTGTATCGCTCAGCTGCTCACCGATCATGGGTATTGTGCTGAGCCGCTTGAGTTCGGCGTTATTCTGCATGGCGGCAATTACACTGGACCTGAGCTTTTCGGAAAACGGATGGTCGACGTCTGATTTCATGGCACCCGCTATGCTGCTGGTGACCGCCTTGGCAGAAATCAGCAGTTTGTCGAGTCGGGGCTTCACAAGCTCTTCAACGGCTCGTCGGGTCAGTGTCTCATCACTACGGATATCCTCCTGTATCCCATTAATGACCTTGATGACGACCCGATCGCTCAATTCCTCCAGTAGCGCCTCGTAGTAGAACAGGCAGAACCTGTAAATGGCGGTCTGGCGTACATCGATAATGCGGTATTTCTGCAGGCGATGGATGATGGAAAATACCCGCAGAAAGCGCAGTAGTCGTGCGCCGCCTAGTGGAATACAGCCGACCAGGTCGTACCAGTGTATGACGGGATAGTAGAACCAGCGGGCATAATCACTGTTGCGTACCGAGACTGCCCAGCGCAGGCAGAATTCACTGAGGAAGATCGCGACAAAGCAGAGGTCGATGAAGAGAAAGTTTTCCCGCAGATATTCCAGAGCGGGGGATAAGGCTGGGAAATAAGTGGCTATCAGCTCATCGCTCGTGCCTATTCGATAGACCGAATCGACAATGATGAGAAAGAGGTTAAGGCTCAACAGGAGCAGCATGACCAGGTCGAGCGCAAACCAGAAACCTTGCCTGCTCGACCTCAGATGTTCGATACTGAAATTCAGGAACCGCTTGTTCGACTGCACCAGGTCATCCGACTGAAATAAGAATGGACTATACTGACAGTTATTCGGTACGGTCAGCAACACCAACGCCAGCCGCTCAGGTAGCAGGAGAATACCATGTCTGAACAGGACCCTCTCAAACAGCTTTCGGGCCGAATAAAGGACTCTGCGCAGCAGATCTGGTTAGCCGGTCTGGGCGCGTTCAACAAAGCCGAGGAAGACGCGGGCAAGGTCTTCGACAAGCTGGTTCAGGAAGGTGAAGAGCTCGAGCGCAAGACCCGCGGCGTCGTTGAAAAACAGATACGTGTAGTCGAAGGTCGCGTGGAGGAAGTGAAGGACCGCGCGAACACCACCTGGGACAGGCTCGAATCCGTATTTGATCAGCGGGTATCGAAAACACTCGTTCGTCTTGGCATTCCGACCCAGAAGGAGATTGATCAGCTCCGCGTTGAAGTGGCCAAATTGAGAGCAGCAGTCATAGCACTGTCACTGGCCGAGCATGGGGACGGATTGCGCGATCCCGAAGACGCGGGCGACGACAATGACAAGCGCTCGAGCAAGAGCAAAGTCAAGAACGGCGCTCGCGCTGACCAACGCAAGCCATCCGGCAGGTCCTGACAGCAATCCCAGCCATCAGACGCTTCTAGACTTCCCGTTCAGGACTGCCTCCGGGAGCAGTCGCCAGATATTCGCGACTCAGGGCCAGAACTTCGGCACGCTCTGCTTCACGCAGGTACGGGGCCACCTGGCTGATCGTCTGCGCTATACCCCTGTTCAGATCCATTTCCTGCGGCAGTTTCGCCGTGACGACATCGTAGCTGGGCCACCAGGTCAGGGTGAGTACGACGTTGTGGGCCAAGGCCGCAAGCTCTGAATCTGCTGCGTCGATGACATGCCGCTCTTTCAGGCGTTGCAGAACACTGTGGGTGACGGCCAGTTTTCGATTCAGTATCTTGCGGAATCGAGGCGCTATGCGTTCGTAGCGTTGCAGGATATTGACCAGATCCTTGTACAGGAACTGGTATTCGGCAATACATTCGAACACCAGGTGCAGGACTATCCAGTAGTCATCAATGGAGACCTCGGCGTCGGGCGCGCTGATCAGGTTCAGCATCTGACGCTCGAAACGGCCAAAGAGGTCATTGATGATTTCGGTCTTGTTCTTGAAGTGGTAGTACAGGTTGCCAGGGCTGATATTCAGTTCGTCGGCAATCTGTAGTGTGGTGACGTTGGGCTCGCCAAAATGATTGAACAGCGACAGGCTCGCCATCGCAATGCGTTCTCTCGTTTTCATACCTGCCATAAATTCAATACCAGAAGTCGGCGGAAGCGGCCCTGCACCCACCGGATTTCGCTACAGTACCACCAGCAGCCGACAGGTGCACGAGAGCAGCCGACTGCTCAGGGTTCCCGGTAAAAGTGGGTGATTGATACATCCCTGAATTTACTGAAAAAGTCGCTCTGGTGTGTGATGTCCGAGTACGTGCCGGTCCGCTTGTTCAACACTCGGATTTCACGATAGCCACTGCCTATCTTGGAGAAGCGAGCCTTGAGGGTGCAGTGCAGGACGCCATTACCGGCCTCGATGCCAAGCTCGTCGTCGAGCGTTCTGGAGAGGGTTTTCAGGGTTTCCGCGTCCGCATCCTGAACGGTACGAAGATGCTTCAGTCGCCGTCGGTTTATGATGCGCTCCGACCATGAATTCGGGTTCGTGCGTGCGAACCGCCTGAACTGTTCCCAGAAATAATTGTCGGTCAAATGGCGGAACTCCTGAATGTCCGTGAGGCAGTCGTAGACAAAGTCTGACACCTCACTGTCGGCCATGACCTCATTGATTGCGTGCTTGAGAATGAGATCGAAGCCTTGGGACGTCTTGTGACCATAGACCTTCCGGTACATCTGATAGCGGCTGTAGACGAAGTCTTCAAGCGCGCCGAGGCCGTTGCCAGTGACAGCAAAACCCATCCAGTTCGCCTTGGAATCCCAGCCAATATGAAGATTTTTGAGGAGATGATCGATATTGAAGCCGCCGATCGTGACCGACGAATGGAAGCCGTCCCGGAGCATGTAGTCCGCTCGGTCAGCATCGAACTCGCCAGATACCACCAGCCCCAATGTCTCGATGAGATGACGGGCAGCATTGTCTAGCGCGTCCTGAGAGGATAGCGTGCCCTCTGCATCACCGGTGAGCACCGGCCAGATTGCAGCTGTTGCCGCCATGAACGCTTCGCTGGGCTGTATCGCGGTCGTTTCCATCAGGCAAAGCACATCGTCCATGGTGAAGTCCGCTGATGCAGGCAGGCTATCTTGGAAAATGGCCATCGCACACCGCACTGAAAAATGCTCATGGACAATCTTTTCCGGCGGCCTTCCGAATAATTTCGTCGTGTCGATGCCTTCCCAGAGTGTCTTCACCGCCTTGCCGTCAGCGAAAAGCTTGTGAATCGACTCAGCGCGTGAGAACTGATGAGAGAAGCTGCTGTGGCCGCAGTCGTGGAGCAGGCAGGCCAATCGCACGATCTGGGTGAAAAAGTGCAGCGCGCCAAGCTGGCTTTCACTCAAGTCGTAGGCCTGACCGTGCTGTTTTACCCTCTCGGCCAGAGCGTTTTCCAGGAGCTGACTGAATATTCGATGGCCCACGTGCATGGTGCCGATGCTATGCAGGAAACGTGAGTGGGTAGCGCCGGGAAAAACCAATGACAGTATATCGTTCTGACAGATGTAGCGAAGTCGTTGAAACAGGGGGTGGTCGATAATCGCCACCTCGATTTCGCTGAGCGCGATGCCGCCATGGACGGGGTCCATGATCAGACGATCCCGAAGGCCAAGCAGCTCGAAACGGGGAGAAGAACGGGTGTGCATCATAGTCAGTAGTGCTTATCGGTTGGTGATGGGTCTTTTAGTATGATCACTCTAACTTTTTTACCTAGCCTCTGGTAATGGAATTCTATAACAACGACAATGCCGGCTGCCGGGACTAACCTAGACTGTAGGCTACGCAGCAGGAGGGTCTGGATGGAAGAGAAATCTGTGGGTAGGGAAGCTATTGCATTCATCGTGACCTCGGACAAATCGTGATACAAAGCAAAGAGCACTTACTGGTCATCGATGCGGACTCAAGGTCCTCAGGCTGGCTAGTTGAACACTTTGCTGCCCAGGGTTTCGAAGTCACTGCTGCCGCCACGCCAGAATCGTGTGCGGAAATGCCTGCGAATCAACGCCCCGATGTCATTATCGGCGACCTTATGCCCGAGGGTGTGGCATGGCTGACCGATTTTCTCGAGCCCTTCGAGCCGCGTCCACCTGTCGTCGTTCTCACCAATCCCATTTCTACCGATCATATTCTGGAAACACTTCGGGCCGGTGCCGCAGATGTCGTTTCCAAGGTTGCCCTTGACATCACTGCGCTCGATGAAGCGCTGGCGCGGCAGCTCGAGCGGGTCCGTCTGTTCAAGCAATCCAAGCGCTATCGACAGGATCTCGAGAGAACCGTTTCAGAATTCAAATACAATCTGGATGAGCTCAGGGCGGACCAACGAGCCGGACGGCAGGTACAGATGAAGATGCTGCCGGAGAAAGGCCTGCGTTTTGGCAAGATCAGTATCGACCACTGTATCAAGCCCTCGCTGTATCTCAGTGGCGATTTCTTCGATTACTATCACATCGATCAACATCGTGTGGGGTTCTATTTCGCCGACGTGTCCGGGCACGGCGCTTCCTCGGCCTTCGTCACTGTTTTGCTCAAGAACCTCAGCAACCGCCTGCAGCGCAATATCCGCCGCCAGTCGAGCGACGATATCCTGCATCCAGAACGCCTGTTGGCGCGAGTGAACAGTGAATTGTTGGAGACCGATCTGGGCAAGCATCTCACGATGTTCGCTGGCATCATCGATACTGAAAAACGCATGCTGACCTATTCTGTTGGCGCCCACTATCCAATGCCAGTGTTCTGTGACGGCAAGGACTGTTCATTTCTTGAAGGACGCGGCGCTCCCGTGGGGCTGATGGCTCAGGCCCACTACAAGACTTTCGAGCGCCCCCTGCCGCCAGGTTTTTCAATCATTATCGTCTCGGATGGCCTGTTTGAAGTGCTTGATGCGCCCTCGCTTGATGCCAAGGAAGCGTTGATGCTTGAAAGAGTGCGTTCATCGGGCCACACTATCGGCGAACTGGAGTCGGTTTTTCAGCTCGATGCCCTGTCAGAGATCCCTGACGACATCGCCATCGTCTCCATCACCGAAACGCTGGTTTAATGATGGTTGTAAATCCCGGCTTCAAGATTCTTCAGGCAGAGAAGCGTGGCGTCTACGTCATCAAGTTTGTAGGCGAGATCCGGCTGAACCTCTGTTCTACACTTGATCGCGTAATCGAACGCATGCAGGCTGACGAAGGCTTCGTCACGGTTATTGTGGATCTCACCGAAACCACTGTCGTGGACAGTACCACGCTCGGCCTTATCGCCAAGATCGGGCTGTTCGCCAGGGAGCGGGATCGCATACTGCCGACCATCATATCGGTCAATGCCGACGTTACCAGGTTGATCATGACCATGGGGCTGGATGATCTGTTTGTGATCGTCAGCAAGGCCGCTGCCCACGCGAGCGATCTGCTCGAGATTCCAATTCTTCAGGCCAGTGAGGATGAAGTGCGACAGAAGGTGCTTGCCGCCCACCTCACGCTGATGGAGATCAATGATGCGAACAAGGAAACCTTTCGTGATCTCGTAGCTGCGCTGGAGTGTGATCAGGCAGAGAACGAAAGCCGCTGGGCGACGCTCGGGCGCCATGGCTCCTGATAAGACAATGCCGGCGCCGATCTCCAAAGTCTGCATTCTCGGCGGCGGCAGCTTCGGCACCGCTATGGCGACTATTGCGGCTGCGAACCCCCAGGTCCTGGAAACAATTCAGTGGATTCGTGACGGTGATGTGGTCACCGAAATCAACACGCGCCACAGTAATGAGAAATATCTCCCTGACACGGCCTTGTCGCCAGACCTGAAGGCAACCACCTTCTTGGAAGAGGCGGTGCGCGATGCCGAACTTGTTATGGTGGCGATACCAAGCGAGCACTTTCAGGCTGTCTGCGGCGATGCGGCTGCCTTTGCCCACCCTGGGCAGTTCTGGATTTCTCTTACCAAGGGCATAGCCCAGCCTGGGTTTCAGTTCATGAGTGGCATCCTCGCCAGCACGGTACCAGGTTGTCTTACGGGGGTGCTGAGTGGACCAAATCTGGCGCGGGAAGTCGCTGCGCAAGTGCCTACGGCAACAGTCATAGCCAGCGAGAGTGCTGCGCTTCGTGCAGCGACTCAAGCCGTACTGGGCTGTGATTCCTTCAGGGTCTACGAGAACAGTGACGTGTTCGGCGTCGAGCTCGCTGGAGCGCTCAAAAATATCTACGCCATCATCGCTGGAATGGCAGCGGCCCTGAGTCTGGGTGAAAACACCAAGGCGATGCTTATTACCCGCAGCCTTGCCGAAATGAGCCGCTTCGCGGTGCGCATGGGTGCGAACCCGATGACTTTCCTCGGATTGGCGGGGGTGGGCGACCTGGTCGTGACCTGTTCCTCACCCTTGAGTCGTAACTACAGAGTGGGCTATTCGCTGGGCCAGCACGAATCGGTCGAATCGATCGTATCATCGCTCGGGCAAGTGGCGGAGGGTGTGAATACGACACGCCTCGTCGCGGAACGTGCGCGGGCCATGGGCATCGATATGCCGCTGGCCTTCGGTCTCTACGCCATTCTTTATGAGCAGGTCCCAGTCGATAAGGTTCTTCGCAGTCTTATGGCGAGGGGGCAAAATAGCGACGTTGAATTCATTCTGCCGAGAAGCGGCTCAGATGCCGCTCCGGGCAACTAAGCTTCAGATAACAGGAGTTCCCATTGGCAGTTCAAGAATTTCTTTTGATGCGTCACGGTCAGGCCGAGGCCTACGGTATCACGGACGAAGAACGTGAGCTGACCTCGAGAGGTGCACGGCAGGCCGAGCGTCAGGGTAGAGCGCTCGATGCATTTTTTCGCGATCAGGCTGGCCCGGTGCCGGCTTACCGGATTATTCAAAGCACCTACTTAAGAGCGCGAGAGACTGCAGAGCTCGTGATGCAGCAGGCAGACTGCGTTTCCCGGGACGCCTTGACCATCGATGGTATCACGCCGGAAGACTCCCTCCAGGATGCCATAGATAGCCTGTCGGCGGTGTTTACAAAATATCCCAACCAACATTTTCTTGTGGTCTGTCATATGCCGGTCGTGGCGCTGCTCGACGGCCACTGTCTCGAGGGTGCGAAGACTGATGGCCGTGCATTTGCTACTGCTGAAATTCGCCGCTACCGATTCCCTGATGCAGACACTTATCAGCATCTTGCTGCTGGTTGCGCGGCGGCGCCAGCCCATTTTCTAAAGGCCGATGAATGAGTCAGGTTCCCGACATCGATATCAAACGGTTGCTGGCGGAGCAGGCTCAACAGGTCGGTGACGATGCGCCCGCTGCACTCGACCCGTATCCAGTTGAGCGCTGGCATCCCGAGCGCGTTTATGATCTACCGCTGGAAATTTCGGCAGACAATACATGGCACTACCGGGGGGCACCACTTACACGTGAGCCGACCAGACAGGTATTTGGTCGTATCATGTCCTGTGAAGATGGCCAGCACTACCTGACGACGCCGGTCGAAAAGGCCCGCATCGAGGTTGCTGATGCGCCATTCCAGATACTGACCTTCCACAGACTAAGCGAAAATGGCACTGAGTTCCTGGCATTGCAGCCGGACTACGCGCCCGCTGTCGTTCTCGATGCTTCACGCACCTTTGAGCTTCACGACGGCGTGCCATATCTCACACTGCATCGCAGTCTTCGTGCGCGTCTGAGTCGATCCGTCTTTTATCAGTTGACGGAGCTATCGACTGTTGAAGATATTGGCGGGAGAGCCTGTGCGGTGGTGCGCAGTGGTGGCAGATCGCATGTGCTGGGGCCGATCGAAGCCTGAGCGCATCACTTCCGATTCGAGTAGCTGCCAAATAAAAAGGCCCTGGTACATCGCTGTACGCAGGGCCTTTTTCATGCAGTCCGGTCAGGCTACATGTTGGGGTAGTTCGGACCGCCACCACCTTCAGGCGTTACCCAGGTAATATTCTGGGTAGGATCCTTGATATCGCAGGTCTTGCAGTGCACACAGTTCTGCGCGTTGATCTGGAAGCGCTTGCTGCCATCATCCTGTGCAACCACCTCATACACGCCGGCAGGGCAGTAGCGCTGCGCAGGCTCGTTGTACTTCGGCAGGTTGTACTCGATAGGCACAGAAGGATCTTTCAGCTTCAGGTGTACAGGCTGCTCTTCTTCATGGTTGGTATTCGAGATGAATACCGATGTCAGCTTGTCGAAGGTGAGCTTGTTGTCCGGCTTCGGATACTCCATGCGCTTGCAGCTGTCTGCAGGTCGCAGGGTTTCGTGATCCGGTACCATATCGCGGATGGTCAGCGGCAGGCTGCGATGCAGAATGTTCTGCTCGAAGAAGGCCAGGGCGCCACCGAGGAAATTGCCGAACTTGTGCATGCCCGGGCCGAAGTTGCGCTCGTCATACAGCTCTTTATACAGCCATGAATTCTTGAAGTTCTCGGTGTAGGCGACCAGTTCCTTGCCGCCAACATCGTCCTTGACCAGCGCATCGACGAGTGTGTCAGCAGCAATAATGCCTGACTTCATCGCACAGTGAGCGCCCTTGATCTTGGAGAAGTTGAGCGTGCCGGCGTCACAGCCAATGAGCAGACCGCCCGGGAAAGTCATCTTTGGCAGTGCGTTGAAGCCACCTTTGGTGATGGCACGAGCCCCGTAAGACACGCGCTTACCGCCTTCGATGTGCTTCCTGATTTCCGGGTGCAGCTTAAGGCGCTGGAACTCATCGAACGGCGAAAGGTGTGGGTTGTAGTAACTCAGGTCGGTAATCAGGCCGACATAGACCTGCCCATTCTCCAGGTGATACAGAAACGATCCGCCTGTGGAGCCGCTTTCGGTAAGGGGCCAGCCAGTCGTATGAACCACGAGGCCCGGCTTGTGCTGTTCCGCCGGCACGTCCCAGAGCTCCTTGATGCCGATGCCGTAGTGCTGCGGATCCTTGCCTTCATTGAGATTGAACTTCGCCATCAGGCGCTTGCCGAGGTGGCCGCGCGAGCCCTCGGAGAAAATCGTGTACTTGGCGTGAAGTTCCATGCCTGGCGTGAAGCTGTCGGTAGGTTCGCCATCACGGCCTACGCCCATGTCACCGGTCAGGACACCCTTTACGCTGCCGTCATCGTTGTACAGGATGTCTGCAGCCGGGAAGCCCGGATAGACTTCGGCGCCAAGTTCCTCCGCGCGCTCAGCCAGCCAGCGGCAGAGGTTGCCGAGGCTGATGATGTAGTTGCCTTCGTTGTGCATGTTCTTTGGCACAAGCATGTTCGGAAACTGGATGGCCGAATCCTGACTGCGAAGGTAGAAAATCTCGTCATGGTCGACCGGCGTGTTCAGCGGTGCGCCGAGCTCTTTCCAGTTGGGGAACAGCTCGTTCAGAGCTGTTGGCTCGAAGACGGTGCCTGCCATGATATGAGCGCCGACCTCAGAGCCTTTTTCGACCACACAGACTGTCAGTTCCTTGCCGGCATCCTTGGCACGCTGCAATAATCTGCAGGCCGTGGAGAGTCCGGCTGGACCTGCACCGACAATGAGTACGTCGAACTCCATTGACTCACGTTCCACAAGCAATCTCCTCTAGAAAATTCGGCCTCATGATAGCGGAATTCGAAATTCAAACAAACGTTTGTTTGAATTCTGCCGCCATTTGAATTTAAATACGGCCAGTATGGACGCTGCGGCCTTGGGCAGATCACGCGCTGGTCATGCGCCTGAAGCCACTCAATATGCCTGTCTGGCGTCTTATGCATGTATGTCGCCGAGCTATGCGTCATCTATTTAGGGTATAATGCTCGTTTATTCCACCTCAAACCAACGAGGAATCTATGAAGGTTCTTGTCGCTGTCAAACGTGTCATCGATTACAACGTAAAAGTACGAGTGAAGTCTGACCATTCAGGTGTCGATCTGGCCAACGTCAAAATGGCCATGAATCCATTCTGTGAGATTGCCATCGAAGAAGCTGTTCGCCTGAAAGAAAAGGGTGTGGCTACTGAGGTTGTAGTTGTGTCTATTGGCCCGAAAGCCTGCCAGGAGCAGATTCGTACCGCGCTTGCGCTGGGCGCTGATCGCGGCATTCATGTTGAAACCGACGAGGAAATCCAGTCACTCGCCGCGGCCAAATTGCTCAAGGCGATTGTCGAGAAGGAAGAGCCGAAGCTCATTATCCTTGGCAAGCAATCGATCGATACAGACAACAACCAGACTGGTCAGATGCTGGCCGCCCTCTGCGGCTATGGCCAGGGCACTTTCGCTTCCGAAGTGAAGGTTGAAGGTGACAAGGTTGAAGTTACTCGTGAAATTGACGGTGGTCTGGCGACTGTTTCGCTGACACTGCCCGCGGTAGTGACCACAGACCTGCGTCTGAACGAGCCACGCTATGCCTCGCTGCCGAATATCATGAAAGCGAAGAAGAAGCCGCTCGAGGTCATGAGTCCTGCAGATCTTGGTGCTGAAATCGCGCCACGAATCTCTGTGGTCAAGGTCGAGCCACCTGCCCAGCGTTCAGCTGGCGTGAAGGTTGCGAGCGTCGCCGAACTGGTCGACAAACTCAAGAATGAAGCGAAGGTACTTTAATCATGAGCGTACTAGTCATTGCGGAACACGATAACAGTTCCCTCAAGTCTGCCACACTGAACGTGATTGCAGCTGCCCAGAAGATCGGCGGCGATATCACTGTACTGGTCGCAGGTAAGGATTGCTCTGGCGCTGCTGAAGCGGCTGCCAAGGCTCAAGGCGTTTCAAAGGTCCTCAAGGCCGACGCCGATGTCTATGGACACCAGCTTGGTGAAAACCTGGCGGCACTCGTTGTCGAGCTGGGCAAGGACTATGCAGCGATCCTGACGTCTGCTGGCACCACTGGCAAGGATTTCATGCCACGCGTTGCAGCCCTGCTGGACGTGGCGCAGATTTCTGACATCATTCGCGTTGAATCTGCTGATACCTTCGTTCGTCCAATCTATGCCGGCAACGCCATTGCCACCGTAAAGTCTTCGGATGCCATCAAGGTTATCACCGTACGGCCAACAGGTTTCGACCCGGTTTCTGGTGAAGGCGGTTCTGCGGCAGTCGAAGATTGCAGCATTGCCAAGGATGCTGGCGTGTCTTCATTCGTGAGAGAAGAGCTTGCGAAGAACGATCGCCCTGACCTCAGCGGTGCGCAAATCGTTGTTTCTGGTGGCCGAGGCATGCAGAACGGCGAGAACTTCGAAATGCTGTATAAGCTTGCCGACAAGCTTGGCGCAGCAGTCGGTGCATCGCGAGCAGCTGTCGACGCAGGCTTTGTGCCTAACGACATGCAGGTTGGTCAGACGGGTAAGATCGTCGCGCCACAGCTCTACATTGCGGTTGGTATCTCGGGCGCTATTCAGCATCTTGCTGGTATGTCCGAGTCCAAGGTCATCGTTGCCATCAACAAGGACGAAGAAGCGCCGATATTCCAGGTGGCTGATTACGGACTGGTTGCCGACCTGTTCGAAGCTGTGCCGCAGCTGGAAGCAGCAGTCAGCTAAGTGCCGGCTCCCGCACGACCTATCGAAGCCGCACCTTGTGCGGCTTTTTTTGTTCTAAAGGATTGTAATATATGAAGAGATTTCCTGTGACAGCGGCGCTGGCGAAATTCCGCTTGATCGTGTCGGTGCTGCTGCTTATCGCCGCTGGCAAGGCCGTGGCTCACGGTGCCAGCGAGGCGGGATTGACGATTAGTCATGCCTGGACGCGATCTGTGCCCGTGGCAGGTCTGAACGGCGCTGGGTATGTGACTATCAGCAACAGCGGCGAGCAGGCCTACAGACTTGTCGCCGTAGAGACTGAAGTCGCAGCACAGACTTCATTGCATGAATCTGTGACCTCTGAGACAGGTATGATGTCTATGAAGCCGCTACCGGAGGGCGTCCTGATTCCGCCGGGAGCGACTGTAGAGCTGGCGCCTGGTGCGGTGCATATCATGTTTATGAAGCTGGTTTCGCCGACGACGGCCGGTGAGCGTCTTCCGGCAACTTTTGTATTCGAGCCTTCTGAGGTGTCTGGGCAGACACCCATTCGTCTCGATTCCTGGTTTGCTGTCCAGCCGGTCAGTGGTGAGTCGCACGCCCACCATTAGGCAGGCGCCATCCAGTTCGCGATGGCAGGTGCAACTAACGATAGGCGGCTACACCCTGGCGTCTCTCGCGCATGCCGTCGGTCGCTTCTCCAGGCTCGAGATCAAGAGCAAAGCGTAGTATGGCTCGGGTGTCGGCGGGATCAATGACGCCGTCGTCCCATAGCCGCGCCGAAGCGTAGACGGTGTCCGATTGCCGTTCGAACTGTCGTCGGACCGGCTCTTCTATCGCCGCTTTCGCTTCTGCATCGAAAGGTAGGCCCTTTTTGGCAAGTGCTTCGGCCTTCACTGTCGATAATACGCCTGCTGCCTGATCCCCGCCCATCACCGAGATCTTTGCACTGGGCCAGGTCCAGAGAAACCGCGGATTGTAGCCTCGACCGCACATCCCGTAGTTCCCGGCACCAAAGCTGCCACCAATGATGATGGTGTATTTGGGCACAGTTGCGCAGGCGACCGCCATGACCATTTTGGCACCGTGCTTGGCGATGCCGCCCTGCTCATGCTCAAGCCCGATCATGAACCCGGTGATGTTCTGCAGGAAGATCAGTGGGGTATTGCGCTGTTCGCAAAGCTGGATGAAGTGCGTGCCCTTGAGCGCCGACTCGCTGAAGAGCACCCCGTTATTTGCGAGGATGCCGACACGGTGGCCCCCGATTTCAGCAAAGGTGCAGACAAGCGTCGGCCCGTAGAGCGGTTTGAATTCATCGTGTACCGATCCGTCCACAATGCGCTCGATTATCTGTCTGACGTCGAAGGGTGTCCGAAAATCTGCGGGTACGATGCCTCGAAGCTCTGCGGGATCGAACAGTGGTTCAGTGATGGGAACCGGCTGCTGAGCCGCATCGATTTTTCGCGGTAGACCAGCATGACACAGAATGCGGCGGGCAAGCTGTAGGGCTTCAGTGTCGTTTGCTGCAAGATGATCGGCCACACCTGATATCGTGGCATGCATCCGTGCGCCGCCAAGTTCCTCGCCATCAACTTCGGCCCCGGTGGCAGCCTTCACCAAGGCTGGACCGGCAAGGAATAGTGAGCTTTGCCGTTCAACCATGATGCACTCGTCGGCCATCGCGGGCACATAGGCGCCACCCGCCGTGCAAAAGCCCATGACGACCGCAATCTGCGGAATACCCTGCGCTGAGAGATGAGCCTGTTTATAGAAAATGTGGCCGAAATCTTCCTTGTCGGGGAAAACCTCGTCCTGGAGGGGTAAATGTGCGCCGCCCGAGTCCACCAGATAGATGCATGGCAGCCGGAATTCTCCGGCAATTGTCTGCGCCCTGATGTGTTTTTTGACGGTGAGCGGGTAGTAAGTCCCGCCTTTGACGCTGGCGTCATTGGCTACAATCATGCACGCAAAGCCGGAGACGTAGCCGATGCCCGCAACCACACCGGCGGCGGGGACTTCGTGCTCATAGACCTCATGAGCGGCGAGTATGCCTATCTCCAGAAAAGGCGAATCGTGATCCAGCAGCTGCGCTATGCGCTCACGACAGAGCAGCTTGCCTTTGTCCCGCTGTTTTGCCTGGGCTTCTGCGCCACCACCCTCACGTATTTTTGCTTCGAGGGCCTGTATGTAGGCAAGGCGCTGCGTCATTTGCTCGAGGCGTGCGGACGCGGCTGAGGCTGTTGTCGAAGCAGGTGTGCGGCTTTCTGTCATGTCACCGTCCCCTCAGGCCGTCTCGTTGAACAGTTCGCGGCCTATCAGCATGCGTCGCACCTCCGATGTGCCAGCGCCGATTTCGTAAAGTTTGGCATCCCGCAGCAGACGTCCGGCAGCGTAATCGTTGGTGTAGCCGTTACCACCGAGTATCTGTATCGCATCAAGCGCCATCTTCGTGGCGTTTTCTGCGCAGAACAGTATCACGCCGGCAGCATCCTTTCTCGAAGCTTCTCCGCGATCGCAGGCTTGCGCTGTTGCGTAGAGGTAGGCGCGGCTGGCATTGAGCTGGCTATACATATCGGCCAGCTTGCCCTGGATCAACTGGAAATTGCCAATGGCCTCGCCAAATTGCACCCGTTCGTGGACATATGGAATCACGATATCCATACAGGCCTGCATGATGCCAAGCGGGCCCGCAGCCAGGAGAACCCGTTCGAAGTCGAGGCCGCTCATGAGTACCTGGACGCCGCGATTCGCCTCGCCGAGAATATTGGCAGCTGGCACATCGCAATTATCGAATACCAGTTCACAGGTATTCGACCCGCGCATGCCGAGCTTGTCCAGCTTGGCCGAACTCGAAAAACCTTTCATGCCGCGCTCCACGATGAAGGCCGTTATGCCTTTCGAACCCGCGTCTGGATTTGTTTTCGCGTAAACCACCAGAACGTCGGCGTCGGGGCCATTGGTAATCCACATTTTCGTGCCGTTGAGCCGATACATCTCGCCATGCCGTTCAGCTTTGAGCTTCATGCTGACGACATCACTACCGGCGAGCGTCTCACTCATGGCCAGGGCGCCTACATGTTCCCCGCTGACCAGCTTTGGCAAATAGCGTAGGCGCTGCTCCTGCGTACCGTTCTTGTCGATCTGATTGACGCAGAGGTTTGAGTGCGCACCGTAGCTGAGCGCTATGCTGGCAGAGCAACGGGAAATCTCTTCAAGGGCCAGGCAGTGGGCGAAGTAGCCCATGTCGGCGCCACCGACATCTTCACCAGCCGTGACACCAAGCAGGCCGATGCGCCCGAGTTCCTGCCAGAGTTCGTTGGGAAAGGCGTTGTTTTTATCAATCTCGGCGGCGATGGGCGCAATTCGCTCCCTCGCAAAGCGACGCGCAAGTGTCTGCAGTTGAGCCTGATCCTCGCTCATGGGGAAGCGAAGGGTAGGGTAGTCGGCCTGGTAGGTCATTGTTGTTTTATTCTCCCGCGAATTTCGCGTTTAGTTGGCTGTGGATCCTGGCATGGCTTGCCGAACGCGCTGTTCGGCTGCGTCAAGTTCCTGCTCCAGGACCGCAATATCCTGCTTTTGCCGCTGCAACTGTTGGCGATGCTGAGCGATGAGCTCGAGAAAACGCTGCAGCTGCTCGGTGTTGTCGGAGTCAGCGTTATACAGCTCGATAAGCGACTTGGACTCCGCAAGACTGAAGCCAAGACGCTTCCCGCGCAGGATCAGTTTGAGCCGAACCCTGGCCCTCTCACCGTAGTGCCGTGTCCCGTGCGATTCACGAGACTCTGGCTCCAGCAGCCGTTCAGACTCATAGAAACGAATGGTGCGAGGTGTGATGCCAAATTCACTCGCCAGGTCGCTTATCGTGTAGAGCCGGGATTGATTCTTCAGGGGCATTCAGGGTCCTGTACACCACTCTGGCGCAGTTGACGTTAACGTAAACTGTAAAACGCCGGCGTAAGGAGGTCAAGTGGTGTTGCAAAGGCGAATTGGCAGGCGGGCGGAACCAGGAGGTGTGGCGAAATGGTCCGGTACTAGAAGGCAACGATCACGTTGAGATCTTGCGACGGTAGCGACTGGGCACTCTGGCGGCCGCCGCTGTGGCTCTGATGAACTTTGCGCTCGAGCAAGGAGCCCGGCCAATCTTCACCAAGATGGATGGGCTGTGTCTGAATGCTTCGCTGGTTCGCCTGACGCGCTGAAATTTCAAAAGTCAGGGTGGCCAACACGATCAGGACACTGAACAGACTCAGTACTATCGACATCTTGATACGGCGATGGGGGAACATGGTAATCCACGACAACAAACTGGTTAAAAGAGTATATCCAGCAGTGCAGGGGATCACTTTATGAGAATGGTATCGCTATGTTACAGATCGTAGGCTTTCAACGGCACTATTGAGCCTGCGATCGAATGGTTTCACGCATTTTCTGCAGTCGGTCTCGGATTTCCGCTCTACGAGCCTCTTCAATTTCGCTTACAGCCTCAACAGGCGGGGCAGGAATGGCATCCGGCACTTCATAGCTGCCGGCATCGAACTGCTCGCCTGGTATCGGTGCGCCCTCATCGGGCATGACTTCCGGCGCATATTCGTTGATCTCCTGAACTTCCGGCTGGTACACAGGTACCTCGGCTGACTGATCGTAGGCTGGCTCCTGGTACTCCTGCTCATAACTCTGGTTATAGCTGTCGTCTGGGGGAGAGTAGGCCTCGACGCTGCTACCACTGCCGATTTCCTCAGGGAAGAACAGGTTTTCGAGTTGGCCGCTTCGGTCGATGACAACACGGTTGGCATAAACCGAGTGAAGGCTGGCATTGCCGGGCATGCTTTCCCCGACTCTGAAGAAATCGGTAATCCGGTCCGGACCTTCGATAAGGGCACCGCCCACGTCGTTTGCGTCTGACGAAGAGATGCCCCGCAGGGTCAGCTGGAGATTTGTTTCTGGCAGCTCTTCAGTGGTCTGCACCGGCGCCTCGGTTTTGGCAGTGGGGCTACCGAACAGATTTAGGCCGAGCAACTGTCGCACAGGCCGCTGTACGACTGCGTTGTTTCCCTGGGCGCTGATGGCAACTGGTGAGCGCTGAAGCTGCTGATAGTCGCGCCACAGTGCGAGCGAATGAGATGTCAGGTAGACTGCTGCGCCTACTACGATTAAGGTCGTGAGCAGCCAGGGCAGCCATTGTTGTAGTCTTGAAGGCATCAAGCCCGCCTGAATTTAAGGGTTTACGAAAATTTTAAGACTGTGACGCAGAACATCGAACGCGCCTCAGCTATGATTAGTATACTCTAGCCGTCGAAATAGCTTACACAAAACTATGCCAAACAACAGCCAGTCACAAGCCTTTGCAACGCCGGAACGGGAAGCGGTTAACATCTATCGCCTGCCTTTTAACTTTGCCAAGCGCCACGGAATCTTTATTTCGCAACCTGATGAACAGACAGGGCGTCAGCTCATACAGTTCAGACCGCCACTCAATCCACAGGTTTTCGCCGAGGTTAACCGGTTTTCCGGTGGGCAGTGCGAATTCAGGGCAGTCAATGCCAGTGAGTTCGATGAAGCGCTGGGTCGTGCCTATCAGAATGACAGTGCCGAAGCCATGCAGATGGTCGAGGGGCTTGGTGACGATATGGATCTTGCCAGTCTGGCAGATTCTGTTCCCGAGACCGAAGACCTGCTCGAGCAGGAGGACGATGCCCCGATCATACGGCTTATCAATGCCATCCTGACCGAAGCTGTCAAATCAAGCGCCTCGGATATTCACATCGAAACCTACGAAAAGGATCTGGTAGTCCGCTTCAGGGTGGATGGCGTGCTCCGCGAGATCGTGAAACCGAAGCGCGCACTCGCACCGCTGCTGGTCTCGCGTATCAAGGTTATGGCAAGGTTGGATATCGCCGAGAAGAGAATACCTCAGGATGGTCGAATTTCGCTGCGCGTTGGTGGCAAGGAAGTCGACATCCGGGTGTCCACCATGCCTTCGAGCAATGGCGAGCGTATCGTGCTTCGATTGCTCGACAAACAGGCAGGACGCCTGCAGCTCGAACGCATCGGGATGTCTGAGCGCGATCTCAAACTCATGCGCAAGACCGTTCACCGGCCTCACGGCATCATGCTGGTTACAGGGCCTACCGGTTCGGGTAAAACCACGACGCTCTATGCTGCGCTGAGTGAGATCAATGACCGCTCGCGAAACATCCTCACTGTCGAAGATCCAATCGAATACAACCTGCCAGGCGTCGGGCAGACCCAGGTAAACACGAAGGTCGACATGACCTTTGCGAGGGGGCTCCGGGCCATCCTGCGCCAGGACCCCGACGTGGTGATGATCGGTGAAATTCGGGACCTTGAAACAGCAGAAATAGCGGTACAGGCCAGTTTGACTGGTCACCTTGTGTTATCCACCCTTCACACCAATAGTGCAGTGGGTGCGGTTACGCGACTCATGGATATGGGCGTCGAACCGTTCCTCATTTCATCGTCGTTCGTGGGCGTCATGGCTCAGCGATTGGTCAGAACACTTTGCGAGCACTGCAAGGAAGCGTATTCACCGGATGCCGAAATCTGTGACTTCCTGGATGCGGATCCGGCCAATCCACCTCGAATCTATCGGCCGACAGGGTGCCCCGAGTGCAATCAGCTCGGCTACCGTGGGCGTCTGGGGATCTATGAAGTGATCGAAGTTGATGAAGGCATGCGGCAGCTGATACACAAACAGGCTGGTGAAATGGAAATGGAAAAATATGCGCGTGCCCGCGGGCCGAGTATCCATGCCGACGGTGTGCAGAAAATCTTGCAGGGTGTGACCTCTGTTGAAGAAGTACTCCGCGTGACGCACCGCGAATAATGGCAGCCTTCGATTACAAGGCACTCGATGCCAAGGGCAAGAACCAGAAGGGTACCCTCGAAGGCGATAGCGCCCGACAGGTTCGACAAATGCTGCGTGACAAGGGCTGGATGCCGGTCTCTGTCGAGCAATCGAGTGATTCGCAGGCCAAGAGCAAGACCAAGGGTAGCGTCAGGACTCGCAGCAACTCGCTGAGTACACCCGATCTCGCGCTGCTGACCCGTCAGCTTGCCACCCTCATTCAGTCAGGTATTCCGATTGAGGAGTCGCTCAGTGCAGTGGCTTCGCAGAGTGAGAAGCCCAAGGTCAAGAGTATGATGCTGGCGGTACGCTCGCGCGTGCTCGAGGGCTATTCTCTGGCTGACAGTCTGAGCGAGTTCCCGAAGGCGTTTCCTGACCTGTACCGGTCCACCGTTGCAGCGGGGGAGCACGCAGGTCACCTCGAGCTGGTCTTGAACCGGCTCGCGGATTACACAGAGCAACAGCAGATCTCCAGGCAGAAGATCAAACTGGCCGCGATCTACCCGATCATACTTTCAGTTGTAGCATTTGGTATTGTGGGTTTTCTGCTGGCTTATGTTGTGCCGGACATCGTCAAGGTGTTCGTAGACAGTGGTCAGGAGCTGCCGCCGCTGACCCAGGTTATCCTCACGCTCAGTGACTGGATCGTCGGCTATGGCATTTACCTGATCATCGTGATCGCGCTGCTCGTTTTCGGCTTTACGGCAATGATGAAGCGGCCCGACTTCAAGATGAAGATACATCGCTCGATGCTTCACGTCCCGGGGCTGGCCAAGATGGTTCGGGGACTGAATACAGCCCGCTTCGCCAGTACCCTCAGTATTCTCAACAGTAGCGGTGTGCCGCTTGTCGATGCCATGCGGATTTCGGGCGAAGTACTCGACAACCAGTGGCTCAAGCGACTGGTGGCCGAAGCCTCTCAAAAGGTTCGGGAAGGTGGTAGTCTGCACCGTTCACTGGATCAGACCGGTTACTTTCCACCGATGATGATCCACATGATCGCCAGTGGTGAGGCCAGTGGTCAGCTGGGCGAAATGCTGGAGCGGACGGCGGCCAGTCAGGAAAATGACCTCCAGGGCAAGATCGCCACGATGATCGGCATGTTCGAGCCCTTCATGTTGCTGTTCATGGGTGTGGTTGTGCTCCTGATCGTCATGGGTATCATGTTGCCGATACTGAGCATGAGTAATCTCGCCGGATAGTCTTCCGTCGATTAAAGCAAATCAAAGACAAAGGAAAATGGTAATGAGATTTCAGCACCCCCCGGTGTCCAGAGAACGTCGACCAGCGCTAGCCCAGTCGCGGCAGCTCGGTTTCTCGCTGATCGAGATCATGGTGGTCATGATCATACTCGGCATGCTTATTGCCGCGGTTGCGCCTCAAATTCTGGGTAGGACCGATCAAGCGAAGGTGACCGTGGCCGAGCAGGATATTCGCACCCTCGAACAGGCCTTCGACATGTACAAGCTCGATAACCATACTTATCCCAGTACCGATCAGGGTCTGCAGGCGCTCGTTTCAAAGCCTTCCGGCTTCCCCGAAGCGAAAAACTGGAATCCCGAAGGCTATATCAAGACTCTGCCAAAGGACCCGTGGGGGAATGACTACAACTACGTCTCTCCAGGTCTGAACGGTCCCTATGATGTGTTTTCCTACGGTGCTGACGGCCAGGAAGGTGGTGAAGGCTACAACGCCGATGTCGGCAACTGGGCCAGCAGCGAATAATTCTGGTGACAGTCCGCTGTTCGAGGCTGTGTAAGCAGAGCGCTCTGCGTGAGCGCGGTTTTTCCCTCATTGAACTCCTTGTAGTCATGCTGTTGATCTCGCTGGTCATCGGTGCCGTGACGCTGGTGCCCGGCGGCAACGCGCAGCGTCGCGAGCTCGACCAGGCGGGCAGGCAGCTGCTTGCCACGATGCAGCTGAGCCGTGAAGAGGCGGTCTACCAGAACATGGAGATCGGTCTCGAAATCAAGGAGGACGGCTTCAGCTTCCGCGGCTATTCCGAAAAGGAGCAGAAATGGATCGAGCTGCCGCAGGGCTTTATGCAACCCAAGCCCTTTCCCGACTGGCTCGAGGCCGAGTTCAAGGACGCCACCTCCTTTTTCGAGCTGAAGCCGCCCGAGCAGGATGAGGTGCGCATGTACGGTGAGGAAAAGGAAGACTTGTTCCTGCCCCAGATCCTTTTTCTCTCCAGCGGGGAAGTCACGCCTTTTACCCTGACGCTTAGAATCAGCAGCGATGCGGACGCCCAGGTCGTCCTCAAAACCGATGGCCTCGCACCCATCGAGATAGTCAGAGATACGGACGAAGAAGACTGATGAAGCAGGCTGCTCAAGGCTTTACGCTGATGGAAGTGCTGGTCGCCCTGCTTATTTTTGCGGTCACCTCTGCTGCCATTGTCAAAGGGACGGCCGTGCCGCTCAAAGCGCAAGAGCGTCTGGAGCAGAAAACGCTCGCGAGCTGGATTGCCAGTAATGAGCTGGTGATGCTGAGCGTCGAGGAACAGTTGCCACCAGCCGGCGTAGTGAAAAAAGAGGTGAGTTTTGCGGACCGCCAATGGCGAGTGACAAGAACGGTCAAGATCCCGGCGGAAAAGCGGCTGCGAGAAGTCACTATGGACGTCGCTTTTTTAGCAGGCGGCGGCTTGAACGAAGTTCCTGTATTCAGTCTCATCGGCTTCCTCGGTGAGCCATGATGCGTATTAAGGCACCTGCGCACGGCTTTACGCTGCTCGAGATTCTTATCGCCATCACCGTAACTGCGATCATTGGTACCGGCACAGCAACGCTGCTGAGTCAGACCATTCGCGTCAACGACACGCTGGAGCTTCGTGGCGCCCAGCTGCGCAGCCTCCAGCTGGCCGATTCGGTCATCAGCCGAGATTTCAAGCAGATCATTGCCAGACCAGTCCGAGATGGTTTTGGCGACCTTCAGCCAGCCGTTCGCACCACAGACACCATGTACGATATCCAGTTTACCCGCACTGGCTGGCGGGATCCTCGGCAGCTGCTCCAGAACATCAAGGATTTAGAGCAGATTCCTATTCGGAGTGAGTTGCAGCGCGTCGCCTATGCGGTTGAGGAAGAAGAGCTCATTCGCTATTACTGGTCGGTACTTGACCAACCACAGGACTCGGAGCCCGTGAGACAGGTACTCATGACGGATGTCAGTGATTTCACCATCCGGCTGCTGGACGATGCCAACGAATGGCAGACGGACTGGCCAACTGCGGCGCAGCTGGGCTCTGGCAAGGTCGATATCAACACGACGGTTCCTCGAATAGTAGAGGTCACGTTCACTCATAAAGTGTATGGCAAGTTGCAGCGCCTGTTTGCATTGGCCGGATTCGAGCAGCCGGCCGTGCCCCAGAATGCGGGTCAGCAGGCTCCTGGCGCGACCACACCTGGCGGCAATGAGGGGCAGAATCCAGGCGACCAGAGTCCTGGCGACCAGAACGGCCAGAATGGTGGCAGTCAGGTGCCCATCGATGGCAGCCAGTCCGGCGGTGGGTTTCAGCCGGAAGGTGAGGGTGGCGCAGGGCAGGTTCCCATAGATTCAGGTGGCTTCGACCAATGATCCGTTTCCGTACAGTCACTGGTGCGTCGCAACGCCAGCGCGGTGTGGCGCTGATACTCGTGCTACTTGTCGTCGCTCTCGGTACAGCCATTGTCACCGCCATGCGCACCACGGCAGAAATCAGCTTTGCGCGCACCGCTAACGTGCTCATGCAGCAGCAGTCTGTGGAGTTTGCCCTGGCGGGCGAGACCTATGCGCGACTGCTGCTCAAGAAAGACCTGGAAGAGGACAAGAAGACCGGCGAGCTGGTGGATTTCGATGTCGACAACAAGGCCGACCCGCTTAATGAGGTCTGGGGCGTACGGGCGGTACAGATACCCATCTCGTTGACCTCTGGCATCGAGGGCCAGATTGATGACCTGCAGGGCCGTTTCAATATGAACAGTCTGCTGAAAGTCACAGGGGGGCGGGACGCCAGTGGCGCTTTGCGAACGACGGTGAATACCCTGGCGTTGGAGAAACTCAATCGGCTGCTCGATAGTCTCTACGACGATGAAGGCTCAATTCAGCGGCCGCCAGAGTTGCACCGGGAGCATTTTGTCGACTGGCTCGATGACAATCAGGACTCACTGAACTTCAAGGGCGCCGAGGACTATGAATACCTTGGTAAGGTGCCGCCATACCGAACAGGTGGTACCTGGTTCAGAGATATGACCGAGCTCTGGCTCATCGAAGCGATGACACCGGAGGTCTATCGGGCGCTCGAGCCCCACGTGGCATTTCTGCCCTGGTGGGTGACCCAGGTGAATGTGAATACGGCAACCGTACCAGTGTTGATGGCCACCCTCTCGATTCCACGGCAGAATGCCGAGGAAATTGTGGCCGAAAGGCTCAAGCTTGGTGGCTTCAAGGATCTGACCAAGGACTTTCTGAGCTTGCCTGCATTGGCCGGTAAGGGAAGTACGTCACAGGACCTGACGTTGGCGAGCAGTTACTTTCAGGCTAGTATAAGGTCTATAAACGAAGACAGTATCATGCGCCTGCTTTCGACGCTGTATCGTGACCCCAACGACGGCTCAACGCTCGTGCTGCAGCGTGATTACGGCAAGAAATTCGAGCTCACCAAACAAATAGCAATTCTGGACCAGTAGCCTATATGAGTATCCAACTTTTTGTACGACCTGTTGATCCCCATCGGGATCAGCTCGCACCGGTCTCGCCGAAGCCGGATGACGAACAGGTCTACGAATGGGCGCTGGTCGATTTTAGCGGCCATGAGCTCTCTGCTGGTGTGGATACCTTCGAAGGGATCATGCAGCTGACAGAGCAGCAGAACCTCGAAGATGCACTGTTATCGTTCATCATGCCTTCGCAGCATTTCGGTTATGTGCTGGCGAAGCTGACGCCCAAGCAGGCGCGATACATGCAGCAGGCATTGCCGTTTGCTGTCGAGGAGTTGATCGCGGAGGATATCGAGTCGGTTCATCTGGTTGCCGATGCCCGGGTCAAGCTGGGTGACGAGAGTGGCTTCCCTACCTGGGTCTGCCGCCGCAACCTGTTTGCAAGCTTCTATAATGAGGCGATGCTGAAACCTGTGCCGCTGGACTCGATCACTTGCGAAGCCGCCATTGTGATCGCCGCACATGACAGCATCGTGAAAGCTGCTGGTGATGACCCTGACAAGGGGCAACACATTCATTTGTTCTTCGATCAGCTTGGTGCATCAGTAGGCGACGATGGATTTGCGAACAGCTTGCCCGTCAATACGCTGATCTGTGCCCCCGGTCGCATGGCGACTTCTGTACCTGCCGAATCGGTTGAGCTCGTTATCGACTCTCTGAGCACCTTTGGACAGGCTGAGAGCGAGAAGCCTGAGGGGCTGACGGCGTCAGTCGAGCAGAGTCTGCAGGATGCCGATGCGGCGGAACTCGGCCTCTCCGCTGGCGGCAGCGATGTCACGCTGCATGTCACCATTTCGGATGCCATGGCAGAGCGCTATGCTGTATTGCTGACCTCACTCGAGAGTCATCCTGGCTTTACCGTCAGGGTGCATCGCCACCAGGCTTCACCATTTACTGTGCTGTGTGACTATGCCACCCGCTTCCCCGTGGCGAATTTCTGTATTGGACCGTACAAGGCCCAGGCCGACGGTCGTAGTACTGGACTGAGCCAGTGGAAGCCCGTGGCCATGGCTGCCGGTCTCGTGTTTCTGGTGCTACTCGGTTTTAATGGCGTACGGGGCTTCTTCTACCAGCAGCAGGCCGAGCAGCTTCAGCAGGAATCGTTGGCGCTCTACAAATCGATATTCCCAGCCGACCGCCGTGTGTCGAATCCGCGGCGCCAGATGGAAGGCCGGATCAGAAACGCCAACACAAGTTCTGCTGCGACTGATTTTCTGCAGATGCTTGGTGAGGCCGGGTTTCGTTTAAGCACCCAGCCCAACAGCAGCAGCATGAGTTTCAGCAATCTGCAGTACAATGCGCAACGCGGCGAGCTCGCTGTTGAAGTGCGCGCAGCCGCTCTTGGCCAGATCGACCAGTACAAGACAGCCTTGAATCAGGCAGGCTATCAGGTCGATATCGGCTCTGCGATCAAGGAAGCCAATGGTGTCAGAGGCAAGATAACGCTACGTGGAGCGCCCGGGGCATGATGAACAGATTACTCGACAAGAGCCCGGCACTGCGTTCGGCACGTGCCAGCTACCTCAATCTATCGCGTCGCGACCAGCTTGCGGTGCAGCTGTTGGGCGTCGCCCTGGCTGCCTTCCTCGTCTATGCGCTGATCTGGCGTCCCGTCGCAAGTTATGCAGATGCAGCAGAAGCTGCTGCACTTCAGGAAAAAGCAGCGCTGGTGTGGATGAAGGAGAACGAGGCCAAGGCTCGCTCTGTCGCCACTACACTGGGGGCCGACTCATCTGCCGGACTCCCGCAGGGACAATCGTTGATCTCTGTCATTGGTAATTCGGCACGCAACTTCGATCTGGAGCTGCAACGCTTCGAGCCACGCGGCGAAGACCAGGTAAACGTCTGGCTCGACAAAATCGAATTCAATCAGATGATGCTCTGGCTCGAGACTTTGCGGGAGCAGAGCGGTATTGTAGTTTCGCAGATCAATGTCGATCGAACAGATGTCAGTGGTCAGATCAGCGCCCGAATCTCGTTGACCCTTTAATGGGGCCAGATTCGGCCATATGAACTGTAGTCTCGCGGCCGGCACTGATATATCGTTACCCGCTCATTGAGTCAGCTGAACAACAGGTAGGGCACATTCATGGCGGATTTCCTGGACGTGGAAACCGAAGCGCAGTTTGACGAGAAGCTCGAGGCAGTCGCCCAGCAGGAGCCGACGATCGTCAGGCTGCACAGCAGCGCGATTCCTGAAGTGAAGTCCCTGCTGTATCACGCGTACCGACACGAGCCGACATTCAAATATCTTTTCGAAGCCTCCCGGCCTGGTTACGAGCAGCGAGTCAGAGCGACGCTCAGGGAAGGGTTAAAGCTGCATTTCGAGCATCAGCAGGACGCAATCGGCCTGCTTGATCACGATGTGCTGGCGGCGGTAGCCCTCATAGGCGCGCCCGAACATCGTTTCAATCTTGCCGACCAGCTAAGCTGGCGGCTCAGGATGATGATGACGGCCGGCATCTCAACTACCAAGCGCTATCTCGATTACCATGGCCAGATCCGGCGCTGTTTCCCGGATGACCTCTATCATCACCTGCCATTCATAGGCGTGCATCCCAAATACCAGAGCCGTGGCTATGGCCGCCTGCTCATGGAGACCATCGAGGGCTTCTGTGCTGAATCACCGCGCAGCTCAGGAATCGGTCTTGATACCGGCAATGCACGCTATTTGCGATTTTATGAGAGTCTGGGGTATGAACGTATCGGCGAAGTCCGCTTCGACAATATCACCGAGACTGTACTCTTCAAGCGAGTTGTATAATGTATGATCTCTTAGTAATCGGGGCAGGATCTGGCGGTGTGCGTGCGGCGCGAATGGCCGCTGCATTCGGCGCCAGAGTTGCTATCGCAGAAGACCGCTTCTATGGCGGAACCTGTGTGAATGTGGGCTGCGTGCCCAAGAAACTGTTCATGTACGCGTCCCATTACGGTGAAGATTTTGCTGACGCGGCAGGCTACGGCTGGTCGGCAGGACAGGTCGATTTCGACTGGCCGACGCTGGTGGCCAATAAGGACGCTGAAATCAATCGTCTTAAGGGCATCTATCGCAACATGCTGGTGCAGGCCGGGGTCGACGTGATCGATGGCCGCGCACATTTTGAGTCCAATAATGAAGTCAGCATCGAGGGGCAGCGGTACCAGGCGAAAAACTTTCTCATAGCGAGTGGTAGCCGCTCATTTCTGCCTCACTTCCCAGGTTCCGAATTCGTCAGCCTGAGTGATGATCTGTTCTCTCTGCCAGCCCTGCCCAAGCGCGCCGTAGTTGTTGGCGGTGGCTATATTGCCGTCGAGTTTGCTGGCATTCTCAACGGTCTGGGTGTCGAGGTCACACTCCTGCATAGAGGGCCGCAGCTGCTGCGACGCTTTGATATCGATATCAGGCAGGAGCTGCATCGCGAATTGGCGGAGAAGGGCATCCGACTGCTGCTCGAACGCCAGGTTCATGAAATCAGTGAAGTCTCTGATGCGGAACAGGCGCAGGGGCGCTTGAAGCTCGATCTCGGGCACGACGAGGCCGAGTTCACCGACCACGTATTCTACGCCACCGGCAGGGTGCCCAATAGTGATGCTCTGGGCCTTGAAAACACCGAGGTCGAGACCGGTGCCCGCGGTGAAGTATTGGTGGATGAGCGGTACCGAACTGCGGCTGCAGGCATATACGCCGTTGGCGACGTGATTGATCGGGTGCAGCTCACGCCGGTTGCGCTCGCAGAAGGCATGTTTGTGGCAAGGAGCCTCTTTGGTGGTGAAGACAATCCGCCAAGGGCCATCGACTATACCCAGATTGCTTCGGCGGTATTCTCGCAACCCAGTGCAGCCAGCATCGGGCCCTCCGAAGAAGAAGCGAGAATGAAGTATGCTGATATCAGCATCTTCCGCAGCAGTTTTCGCCGACTGAAGAATACCCTGAGCGGCAATCCAGAGCGTACGCTGATGAAGCTGATCGTCGAAAAAGCGACTGACAAAGTGATCGCCGCCCATATGGTGGGCCCGGATGCGGGCGAAATAATTCAGGGGCTGGCAGTGGCAATCAAGGCTGGAGCGACGAAAGCGCATTTTGATAGCACTATTGGTATCCACCCCACGAGTGCCGAGGAATTCGTAACAATGCGCACGCCGGTTGAGCCAACGTAAAAGGCCGAGTTTTATGCTTGACACCGGGGTGCAAAAAGGTAGAATTACGCGCTCTGAAACGTTGTAGGCATAGCACCTCGAACGAGGTCACCACAAGGCTGCGGCGGTTAGATAGTTTAGCGGGAATAGCTCAGTGGTAGAGCACAACCTTGCCAAGGTTGGGGTCGCGAGTTCGAATCTCGTTTCCCGCTCCAGATTTTGCTGAACCCCGAGTCTCTCGGGGTTTTTAGTTTTAGGCGCGGTGGCAGAGTGGTCATGCAGCGGACTGCAACTCCGTGTACGCCGGTTCGATTCCGACCCGCGCCTCCATTCTTACGTTAGATTTAGATACAGGTGCAAGCCTGTTGTTCCTGCCCGGATGGCGAAACTGGTAGACGCAAGGGACTTAAAATCCCTCGGAGGCAACTCCGTGCCGGTTCGATTCCGGCTCCGGGCACCATTGAATCATTCTTCAACTAATACCTCCAGATAGTTCTCCCGTAGTCTTTCTCGTGGCAAACTGCCGCCTCGCGCGCACGCGCTCATCCTGTCCGAGAAAGGAGTTCTGTTGATCATGGTAATGACCATTGTATATCTGATTGGCGGTCTGGTACTGCTGGTGGCGGGGGCTGAGGTGCTTGTCCGAGGTGCGGCCAGACTGGCCGGTATCTTTGGTATTTCGCCACTGGTGATCGGTCTCACTGTGGTCGCTTTTGGCACGAGTTCACCCGAGATGGCTGTGAGTGTTCAGTCCGCCTACGCAGGGAAGGGCGATATTGCCATTGGCAATGTCATAGGCAGCAATATCTTCAATGTGCTTTTCATCCTCGGCCTGTCGGCCATGATTATCCCGCTGGTTGTCTCCCGCCAACTGATTCGCCTTGATGTTCCCGTCATGCTTGGTGCCAGTGTGCTAGTCGTGGCGCTAGCCTTTGATGGTCAGCTCGGGCGCTTCGATGGCGCGATCCTGTTCGGTCTCGTGATCATCTATACCACCTATCTAGTCATCAGTAGTCGGAAGGAGCAGGCTGCTGCTGCCAGCGACGAGTTTGTCGATGAATATGGTCTGAAGGAGAAGCCTGGCCAATTCGCCTGGCTGGTTAATGTCGCTTTTATTGCTGTGGGCCTGGCTTTGTTGCTGCTGGGTTCCGATTTCCTGGTGACAGGCGCCGTTGATCTCGCTCGAGCTTTCGGTCTGTCTGAACTGGTCATTGGCCTGACCGTAATTGCGGCGGGCACTTCGATGCCGGAAGTTGCTACATCCGTCATGGCGGCCATCAAGGGTGAACGTGATATCGCCGTGGGCAACGTCGTGGGCAGCAATATCTTCAACCTGCTGTCTGTACTGGGACTGGCTTCACTGGTGTCACCAATTCCGCTTTCCGTGTCACCAAGCGCATTGGCATTCGACTTCCCGGTCATGATCGCCGTGGCGCTCGCTTGTCTGCCGATTTTCTTTTCGGGCTACGTGATCAGTCGCTGGGAAGGTCTGCTTTTCTTCGCTTACTACATTGCGTATACCGCTTACGTGGTCATGTCGGCGACTGAAGCACCTATGACCGCTCAGTTTACTGACGCCATGGTCTGGTTCATATTGCCTCTGACGGCGGTTACGCTTCTTGTTGTTGGCGTAAGATCATTGCAGGCCCAGCGGCACAGCTGAGCCGAATTTGCCAGCCGGTTCGCTCGCACACAGCATGCGGGCGAACCGTGTGCTCATATCGCAATTTAGCTCCCGAAATTTTATTTGTACTGCATGCTTCTCCTCGTTTGACACCCCCCTGATCACATCTAAACTTCGACTAACACACGTCGTCGCCGGCGTGCAATCCCCCTCGTATGACACGCTCAGCCGAGCTTCAAGGTACTGAGCCAGTTCATTTCACGCTGCCATATCGGGCTTACCTTATGACGTCGAATGCCATTGTGATCTTCAAGCGCTATCGGGGCTACGCAGTGTCGATCGTCGTGCTGGCCGTGGTGATCGCTTCGATGGGGTTCATGGGCAGTGCCTATCCAGTGTTTGCGCCCATAGCTCAGGTGGGCTGTCTCATCGGGCTTCTTCTTCTTGTACTGGCCTTGGTCTCGAATGCGGCCGAGCTTGGTACCGCCAGTGGCGTAGCCGAAGACGAGCTCAATGCAGGCACGGAAGAGCTGGGGGTGGGTTATCAGCGTCTCCTGTCTGTCTACCTTGAAGGCCTGAACGATACTTCGGCGGAAGCCAGGCAGATGTCAGATCTGTTGCAGGACTCGGTGCCACCGCTGATGAACCTCTTCGTCAAGCTGAATGAGCACATTGAAGAGCAATCGAATGTCGCGCGTTCGCTTTCAGGGAGCGGGGAGAGTAACAGCGGTGAGCCCGTTTCGAACTTTGAGCAGCTGGTCAGCGATGTCAGCAGAGTGCTCAACAGTTTTGTCGAGGCCACTGTGAGTACCAGTAAGGTGTCAATTCAGCTGGTGGACGTTATGCGTGACATCACAACTGAGGTCGCGAATATTCGCAAGACGATCTCGGAGCAGGACAGCATAGCCAAACAAACCAATCTGCTGGCGATCAATGCCGCTATCGAAGCTGCAAGAGCAGGGGATGCTGGTCGCGGCTTCGCCGTAGTTGCCCAGGAAGTTCAGAGTCTGTCCCAGCGTTCGACGCAGTTCAGTGATCTGATCAAGAAACATGTCAGTGATGTGAGCGGATTCGTGTTGCAGGCCGAGGAGGCTATCAACGGTGTTGCCTCGCATGACATGAATTTCGCATTGCAATCGAAGAAGTCAGTCGAACATCTGATGCAGGAGATCCAGAGCGTAAACGAGCGGCGGTCGCTCGCGACGGATTCCCTGGCCGAGATCGCCCTGGCGGTGCAGGCGGATGTTTCTTCCGTAACGATGAAGATGCAGTTCCAGGATCTGATTGCGCAAATTCTTGTACATCTCGGTGAGCAGATTTCGATTGTCCGGGATTCGGTAGAGCGTCTGAGCGCCGGACTTGAGGGACAGTACAGTGCAGCGCAGCAGCATGAGGTGCTCGATCAGGAGATTGGTCGTGTGAGCGATGCGCGGCAGAACTCGAGAAAAAGTCCTGTAGCCCAGCAGTCCATGAGTGCCGGCTCGATTGATCTGTTTTGAGGAAATGAACACCATGTTTTCATCACGTCTCACTCATTCGGCCCAGGCCTCGGTGCTTGAACTCACCGGGCGGTTCGATTTCAGTACCTATGGCAGTTTCAAGCCTATTCAGGCAGAGCTACTCACCCAGCCGGGTACGAGTAAGATCATCATTGATATGAGCAAGCTGGAATACCTCGACAGTGCAGCGCTCGGTATCCTCCTGTTGATGCGGGAAAAGGCCGCCGAGCGCAACAAGAAGGTTGCACTTCGAGGTGTGCAAGGCATCGTCAGAGAAATTTTAGGTGTGGCGCATTTCGAGAAACTTTTTGAGTACATCGGCTAGACGATGGAAGCGCTCGCTTCTCCGGAAATTTCTGCTCTGAGAGTACTGCTTGCAGAAGATGACCGCATACTTCAGCGCCTGCTCGCTGAGTTCCTGCTGGCACAGGGCCACGAGGTCAGTGTCGTCGGCAATGGCAACGAGGCTGTAGATCGTTACGAGGAGGCAGAGTTCGACCTTGTAATACTGGACGTGAACATGCCGGTGCTAGGCGGCATTGAAGCGTGTCAGCGGATAAAGGCACAGGCCGCGTCGCGATGGGTGCCGGTCATTCTGATCAGTGCCGATGGTGAGGAGCAGGACCTGAGCTTCGGCATTGCCGGCGGCGGTGATTACTATATTACCAAGCCAATCAGCTTTCCTATTCTTCAGGCCAAGATTGTGGCAAGCCGGCGCATTGCAAACCTCTACCAGTCACTTGAACGCACCCATAGCGAACTCGCCGAGTACTATAATCGCAGCAGAGCGGAGAACGACTTTGCCAAGGGCATCATCGAGAAGATGATGAGCTCGAGTTGTGGGCGAGCCCACTCGGTCGACAGTAGCGTCCAGCCTATGGATACCTTCAGTGGCGACCTTGTGGCTACCGAACTCTCACGTTCAGGTCAGGTGTATGCGGTTGTCGCCGATGCGACGGGGCATGGGCTGCCCGCTGCAATGACGCTGATGCCGGCGCTCGAGATATTCTACGCCATGAGCCGGAAAGGCTTCACCGTTTCAACCATTGTTCGCGAGATGAATCTGCGTTTGAAGCAGCGACTGACCGCGGACCGCTTCCTTGCGGCACTCGTGCTCAGCTACGACCCGCACAGCCGAATGCTCGAGGTCTGGAACGGCGGCTGTCCCCCAGGCCATCTGCTTCAACCAGACCACTCCCTGAAGATGAGCTTTCCATCCCGACAACCCCCCTTGGGCATTCTTTCCAATGAGGACTTCAGCTGCACGACCGAACGTGTGCTGGCTTTGGAACACAGCACCTTCGTTGCCTGTAGTGACGGCATCATCGAAGCACGCAACCTGCAGGGTGAGATGTTCGGCAATCAGCGGCTCCTGGACATCATAACAGCACCTGGAACAGAGGGCATTGCAGCTGGTATTCGTCAGGCCTTGACCGACCTGTGTGGCTCTGCCCAGCAGAGCGATGATCAGTCAGTGCTGGTGCTGAAGTTACCAGGTGGTGGCCTGTCATCGGCTAACGCTTTGAAGGATGGCGGTGCGGATCCAGCTGGCTATTGCACTGACTCTGAGCCTTCGCAAGCGGCAAGGCCACTCGGCTCTGTCATGACCGGTGGCTGGAATTTTACTATCGAGTTGACTGGTCCCCAGCTGGGTGAAATGGAGCTGGTTCCGCTCGTGAATAATGTGTTGGATCAGCTGCGATTATCGGCTTCGGTGGCTACAAAGACATATGTGGTTCTCACCGAGCTTATCAACAACGCCATCGACCACGGTGTGCTCGGCCTGGATTCGAGTCTCAAACAGGGGGCACTGGGTTTCGAAACCTACTTCAATCAACGCGAGAAACGTCTGGCTGAACTCACAGATGGCTATATTCACGTGAGCTGTAGCCGAGAGTCTCGTAATGGTAATTCTCTACTGCGCCTGCTGATCAGTGATAGCGGGAACGGTTTTGACTACCGGGCCTATCTCGATGCCACGACTGGCGCCGATACCCGCGCTACCCATGGAAGAGGCATTCGTCTGGTCAACAGCCTTGCGGACTCGATGAGCTTTATCGGCCGAGGCGAAAGTGTAGAAGTTGAACTATACCTAGATCAATAAAGTGTTCCTTAGAACCACGGCGATGTCGCCGCCCCAATTCCTTATCAGAGGCAGTAATGGCCAAGAAAATCATGATCGTAGACGATTCTGTTTCCATCCGTCAGATGGTGTCCTTTACCTTGAAATCAGCGGGTTACGAGACCACTGAGGCGGTGGACGGGGAAGATGCGCTTGGCAAGAGCCGAGCTGGCCAGTATGACGTGGTCATTACCGACCAGAACATGCCCAGGCTCGATGGCATTGGCCTGACAAAAGCCCTGCGTGCATCCTCCGGTTACCGCACGACGCCGATCCTGATTTTGACCACAGAAGCGAGCGATGCCATGAAGGCGCAGGGTAAAGCGGCTGGCGCGACAGGCTGGCTGGTTAAGCCCTTCGAGCCGCAGAAGCTTCTGGACGTGCTCAAGAAAGTTGGCGCTTGAATTCCTCTGTAGGTTAATCAGTCCATCATGTCTATCGATCTCAGTCAGTTCCATCAGGTATTTTTCGAGGAAGCTCAGGAGCACCTGGCAGAAATAGAAAACCAGCTGCTCGCCATGGATCTTGAGACGGCAGATGCGGAGTCACTGAATGCAATATTTCGTGCCGCACACTCCATCAAGGGCTCTGGCTCGATGTTCGGCTTTGTGTCTATATCAGGCTTTACTCATCACCTCGAAACACTGCTGGACAAGGTGCGGCAGCACGAGATCGAATTGTCACAGGACATCATAGACCTGGTGCTCGAGTCGGTGGATATCATTCGAGCCATGGCTGATATCCTTCGCAACGGCGGTGAACCTGACATGGACACCGACGAGCTGGTGCACAGGCTGGAAGCCGCGGGCAACAGCGTAAAAAGCGCCGAGAAGACTGTATCGACAGATGATGAGTTCGGTCTTTTCGAGGACGTTGTGCCGGCAGGGCAAGCCGCTGTAGATGAAGATTTCGGTCTGTTCTCAGATGAGCCGGCCGCTAAGGCGGCTGACGAGTCTGAAGCATTCGGATTGTTTACAGAAGCTGACAGTCAACCAGACACGCCGGCAGCCGATCACAAACCTGCACCGAAGGCTACTGCGAAAACGCCTACCAAGGAATCCAAGGCTAACGTAGAGGCAGCCTCCTTACGAGTGTCGGTCGACAAGGTGGACCAGCTCATCAACCTGGTGGGCGAATTGGTCATAACCCAGTCCATGCTGCTGCAGACTGGCAAGGCGCTTGATCCGGTCAAGCATGAGAAGCATATGAGCGCCCTCATGGCCCTCGAACGGAGTACTCGGGACCTGCAAGAGTCCGTGCTCTCGATCCGCCTGCTCCCCGTCAGCTTCCTGTTCAGTCGCTTCCCCCGAGTTGTGCGAGATCTCGCATCTAAACTGAAGAAAGAGGTCGAGCTGGTGATCATCGGCGAGCAGACCGAACTGGATAAAAGCATCATTGAGCGGCTGACAGACCCACTTGCCCATCTCGTTCGCAACAGCATCGATCATGGAATAGAGCGCCCCGATGAGAGAGTGGCGAGCGGTAAACCGAAGAAGGGCCAGGTCACGCTGTCTGCAGCACATGAGGCTGGGTCGATTCTTATCGAAATCATCGACGACGGCAAAGGTCTGGACCGTGAAAGGATTCTGGCCAAGGCAGCCGAGAATGGCTTGCCCAGTCATGACGCGATGACTGATGGCGAAGTCTGGAATCTCATTTTCCTGCCTGGCTTTTCTACGGCGGAAACTGTTACCGACGTTTCCGGCAGAGGCGTCGGTATGGACGTGGTCAGACGAAATATCCTCGAACTTGGTGGTCGAATCGAGATCTCGTCGGTCAAGGGCGAGGGCAGTCGTTTCAGTGTCCGACTGCCGCTGACGCTGGCGATACTCGACGGCATGATCGTATCGGTCGCAGGCGAAGTATTCGTGCTTCCGCTTGGCGCCGTCGTTGAATCGGTACAACTATTGCCTGAGCGCATCAAGGACGTGCAGGGCAGGAACCCCCTCATGCAGATGCGCGGTGAATATATTCCGCTCATCGATGCAGCCAAGGAGTTTCACATGGAGCGCGCGCAGGAAGCTGAGACAGCAACCGCGGTTGTTATTGAGAGCGAAGGCCGCCGCGTAGCCCTACTGGTGGATGAGTTGCTCGGTCAGCAGCAAGTCGTCATCAAAAATGTCGAAAAAAATTATCGAAGAATTCCAGGGTTTTCAGGAGCTACGATAATGGGCGATGGTAGTGTCGCACTTATTTTGGACGTCAGCTTTCTCATTTCGCATTCTGCTGCTTAACTATTTCTACATATCATTTTTATAGAAAATGCTTTGAGTGCAAAACTGCTCGCAGTAACACCGTCCCTTGGCCTAGAGTGCTTTCCAGTGACGGCCTATATATATTCATCACTGAAGGTCGTGATATCGCCATGAATCTTTATCGTAATCTCCGTCTGTCAGCGAAGCTAGGCTTCGGCTTTGGTCTTCTGCTTGCCCTCATGCTCGGTTTGGGCGTTTTCAGTATTCTTCAGCTTGAAAAAGTCAGCAATACATCGACTGAGATGAAAGAGTCATGGCTGCCAAAGATACGAATGCTGGGCGTCATGGATGTCACGATGAGTGACTTCAGGGTCGCAGAGCTACAGCACATTCAGTCGCTGACCGAACAGGAGATGGCTCCATTCGAAAAGCAGATGAAAGAATACGTGATCTCATTTGAGCAAAATCTGTCAAATCTGGCTCCGCTTCTGGTTTTCGAAGCAGGACGACAGCTGCATTCGCAAATCAAAACCAGTTGGAGAGACTATCTCGCAGCCCATGACCAGGTGATTACGCTCTCACGTCAGCAGAGAAACGACGAGGCGCTGGCGCTGATCCGGGGCGAGTCGAAGGCCTTGTTCGATAAAAGTACGCTAGCCATGCAGCAGCTGATAGATCTCAATGAAGAGGGTGCCAAAGCGGCGAGCGATCTGGGCGATCAGATTTACGCCGATTCCCGCACGCTCATCATTGCTATCATCGCTGGCGGCATATTGCTTGGCATACTCGCAGCCTGGATTATTACCAATAGCATCGTTCGTCCGCTGCGCCGTGCAGTTGCGGTCGCGGAGTCAGTCGCCGCAGGTGATCTTACACAAGATGTTCAGGTCGTCTCGAAAGACGAGACCGGCCAACTGTTGCTTGCGCTGAAAACCATGAACGCCAGTCTGGTCGATATAGTCAGCAACATCAGAAATGGCGTCGAAACCATTGGCAGCGCCTCAGGCCAGATTGCTACCGGCAACGCAGATCTTTCCCAGCGCACAGAAGAGCAGGCTTCGAATCTCGAAGAAACCGCTGCGAGTATGGAAGAGCTGACTTCGACCGTGAGGCAGAATGCCGACAATGCCAAACAGGCTAACGTACTGGCGCAGGGCGCCAGTGAAGTGGCGGTCAAGGGTGGCCAAGTGGTGTCTCAGGTTGTCGATACCATGGCGACCATCAATGAAAGCTCGAAGAAGATTGTTGATATCATCAGCGTCATAGACGGAATTGCTTTCCAGACCAATATCCTCGCACTGAATGCGGCCGTCGAAGCTGCGCGTGCAGGGGAGCAGGGACGGGGCTTTGCTGTAGTCGCGGGCGAGGTTCGAAGTCTGGCGCAGCGAAGCGCCGGTGCAGCCAAGGAGATCAAGGCCCTCATTGGCGCTTCGGTCGAAAACGTCTCCTCAGGCACGCGCCTTGTTGATCAGGCCGGTACCACCATGCAGGAAATCGTGTCCAGTATCCGCCGCGTGACCGATATCATCGGCGAAATTACCGCTGCATCGCTCGAGCAGAGTTCAGGTATCGAGCAGGTGAACCAGGCTGTAACCCAAATGGATCAGGTTACCCAGCAAAACGCGGCGCTTGTCGAAGAAGCGGCAGCAGCGGCGGAATCGCTGCAGGACCAGGCTGTTGAACTCGAACAGACGGTCGCGGTGTTCCGGCTAGAAAATCAGAACGCACGCAAGGTCAGTAAAAAAGCTGTGGCGGCCAAAGCGTCAGCGGCACCGGTCAAGACAGCCATGCCTTCACCCAAGCGTGCCTCGGCGGTGGCCTTGAAGTCTGAAGGAAGCATCGCACGCACTCGTGCTGACGACGAATGGGAAGAGTTCTAGGCCGGCTGAGAGGACACGATAATGGCAAAAGCAGATGTTCAGTCAGTAACCGCTGGTTCGATGGCGGTTGGCAGGGAGTTCCTCACCTTCACGCTCGGAGACGAAGAGTACGCAATTGATATACTGAAAGTGCAGGAAATTCGGGGCTATGACTCCGTGACCAAGATTGCGAATGCGCCAGCCTTCATCAAAGGCGTTATCAATCTCAGGGGTATTATCGTCCCGATCGTCGATCTTCGAATCAAATTCAATCTCGGTCGGGTTGAGTATAACGAGTTCACCATCGTGATCATCTTGAACCTGTCGACGCGCGTCGTTGGCGTGGTGGTCGATGGCGTCTCCGATGTCATCGGACTCGAACCGGAGCAGATAAGGCCGGCACCTGAGTTCCGGGCCTCTGTGAATACCGAGTATGTCCAGGGTCTGGCGACCGTAGGCGATAAAATGCTCATCCTGACCGATATAGAAGGTCTTATGATGAGCGACGGCATGGAGCTGGTCGCTGCTGAGGCTTGAGTCGTGAGTAATAGAAAAGCTCGCGATTTCGAATATACCGAGCAGGACTTCGAAAAGGTCCGACAGCTCATCTATCAGCGAGTCGGCATCAACCTCGGCCCGAACAAGATGGAAATGGTCTACAGCCGGCTTTCTCGTCGGCTGCGGACGCTCGGCGTCCCTGATATGAAGGCTTATCTGCAGCGCCTCGAGCGGGCGGATTCGTCCGAGTGGCAGGAGTTCGTCAACGCGTTAACCACCAATCTAACGGCGTTCTTCCGCGAGGCCCACCACTTCGAGTATCTGGTCAGTCACCTTCGTAAGAAGGCTCGTGGGCAGAAGGTGAAACTCTGGTGTTGTGCCGCTTCGACTGGAGAAGAGCCGTACTCCATCGTCATCGCCTTGCTGGATGCCTTTGGAACGGATTATCCCTTCGAGCTCGTGGCCACCGATGTGGATACCAACGCTCTGCAGGCCGCCAGAAATGGCGTCTACGATCTTGAACGTCTCAAGGGCATGGATGACGCGATGGTTGCGAAATACTTCATGAAAGGCGTCGGGAAGAATGCAGGCCTGGCCAGGGTCAAAAATGTACTGGCAGACCGGGTGACTTTTGCGCCACTCAACCTGTTGTCAGGCGGCTGGAAGGTGCCTGACGCCCTTGATATCATTTTTTGCAGAAATGTCTTTATCTATTTCGACAAGGAAACGCAGGGCACCGTCCTTCAGCGCTTTCACCGGATCCTCAAGAGCGACGGTCTGCTTTTCGCTGGCCACTCGGAGAGCTTGCTCACGGTTGGCGCTATGTTCCAGTCTATCGGGCGAACGGTTTATAAACCGACGGCTCAATTGGTGCGACACAGCGACGAAAGTTCAGGTGATGAGTCTGCGCCCTTGTCGGCGGCTGCTGGTTGATGAGTGACAAGCGCAGGGCGGGCCAACCAGATAACGCGTCGCAGGATAGTTACCCCAACGTCTATTACGATCGATACCACGACATTGAAGCAGCCAAGCTTTTGCCAGGTGAATACTACGCCACCGCGCGGGACATGGTGATCGTGACGGTGCTGGGTTCGTGTATCTCAGCCTGTATCCGCGACACACGCTCGCAGATCGGTGGTATGAACCACTTCATGCTGCCATCGGTCGGAGACCCGGATAGCCCTATCGCCTCGTCAGCGCGCTATGGCGCTTATGCGATGGAGAAACTGATCAACGATCTCATCAAGCTGGGTGCCAGACGTCAGTATCTGGAGGCCAAGGTCTTCGGCGGGGGCGCTGTCATGCCGACACTGGCCTCCGCAAACATTGGAGAGCGTAACACCGAGTTCGTCTACGCCTATCTTGCTGCAGAGCAGATACCAGTGGTAGCCAGCGACGTGCTTGATAACTACCCACGCAAGGTGTACTTCTTTGCCAGGACCGGTCGGGTGCGGGTGAAGAAGCTCTGGTCACTCAACAACAATTCCGTACTTGAACGCGAACTGGACTATAGTCGAAAGCTAAGAGCTACCCCCATTGAGGGTGGCGTTGATCTGTTCTAGACCCTCAGAGGCTGTATGACCATTCGTGTACTGGTAGTTGATGACTCTGCACTGGTTCGCAAGCTGCTCACCGAAATCATACAGTCGGACCCTGCATTTGAAGTAGTCGGCACCGCCCCAAACCCAATTGTCGCCAGACAGCTGATCAAGGATCTGAATCCGGATGTGCTGACTCTGGACGTCGAAATGCCACAAATGGATGGCATCGATTTTCTCGAACGATTGATGCGGCTGCGCCCCATGCCGGTGGTCATGATCTCTTCGCTTACTGAGAAGGGTAACGAGATCACGCTCCGGGCGCTCGAGCTTGGCGCTATAGATTTCATCACGAAACCGAAGGTCGGCATCTCGGAAGGACTGCACGAATACTCGATCGATATCCATAACAAACTTCGGGCGGCTGCCAGCGCAAGGGTTGCTCGACGCACACCGGCTGTCGCCAAAGCCGCCTCCGGCCCGATCAAGACGGTGCGTTTGAGCAGTGAGAAACTGGTGTTTGTCGGGGCGTCCACCGGGGGAACCGAGGCCATCCGGGTCTTCCTCCAGCAGATGCCGAGTAGCGCGCCAGCCATACTTATCACTCAGCATATGCCGCCCGGCTTCACCAGGTCCTTCGCCGATAGACTCAACAGCCTCTGTGCCATGCATGTGAAGGAAGCCGAGGATCACGAACGGGTACTACCTGGCCATGCCTATATCGCGCCTGGTGGCCGCCATATGCGCATCGCACGTAGTGGTGCGAATTATCTTATTTCACTTTCGGACGATGCCCCGGTTAATCGACATCGCCCTTCGGTCGACGTGTTGTTCGACTCAGCAACTCAACACGTAGCGCGCAACGCCGTGGGCGTAATCCTCACCGGCATGGGGCGCGATGGTGCTGCCGGCCTGCTGGAAATGAAGAACGCTGGCGCGACGACCTTTGCTCAGGATGAGGCCAGTTGTGTCGTATTCGGCATGCCGAAGGAAGCTATCCTGCTTCACGCGGTCGATCACGTGCTGCCGCTCTCTCAAATGGCAGAACACGTGGTGGCGCTGCTGGCGCATGGTGGGCGTTCACTACGGATCTGAGGAGGGAACTAATCATGATCTGCAAAATTACGAATGGCATCCAGGAAGGCCGGAAGGTCCTCGCCGAGGCGTTCAGAAAGATGCCGACAAGCCACTGAGTCGCCTTGACGAGCAGCCAGTTCGAGCCGCTCTATTGTCGTCAGAAGCTCGTTTTGACCGAAGTAACCAGCAGAGCCCTTGAGGCTATGAGCCGCGGTTTGTACAGCTTCCAGATCAGCTTTGTCTATTGCAGCGCTGATGGCCAGTATGTAACGGGCGTGTTCCTGGAGAAACAGTTTACAGAGTGTGTGCAATAGACCTTTATCGTTATTAAGACGCTTGAGTGCCTGCGTCCAGTCAAGTCGTAGCGGCGGCAGTGTGCCGTAGCTGGCCTGGGCGTTTGCGACGTGGCTGCTATCTGTGATTCGCCCAAGTGCGTGCGTCAGCGTCTGGTTCAATGCAGCGAAGGTAATCGGTTTGGTCAGGTGCGCATCAAAGCCAGCCTTTTGACAGGCTTCGAGCGTTTTTGCATCGGCATGTGCCGTGACCGCCACCACCGATGTGCTGCTGTGCTTGTTCAGCCCACGCAAGGTTTGAAGCAATTCAAAGCCATTCATGTCCGGCATGCGCAAATCTGTCATTACGATATCAAAGCGGTCTGATTGCAAAGCATCGAGTGCCGCAGCAGCATGCTCGCAGGCCAGGACCTTGGCTCCGCAATCGGTCAGCATGGCTGATAGCACGGTGAGATTTGTCGCGCTGTCGTCAACGATAAGCACCTTCAGGCCTTCAGCCAGGCGCTGACCACTCAGCTGTCCCTCGACACTCGCCTCTGTGCTGGATGTCGTCAGTTCCGTGTTGGTTTCCGCACTGCTTGCGATTTCCAGCTTGATCGCAAAGCTGAAGACTGAGCCTTCCCCAGGTGAGCTGTTGACCGTCATCTCGCCGCCCATCATCTGAACCAGATCATGGCAGATTGCCAGGCCGAGCCCACTGCCTCCATATCGTCGGGCAAGTGAATTGTCCTGCTGCGTGAAAGCTTCGAAAATATGAGGCAAGGCCCTGGGGGCTATCCCGATGCCTGTATCAGCCACCTCAAAGCGGCAGATGACACCGTTTGAATCCTGGCCTTGACGATCACAGCTGATCCGCACACGACCGTCAGCGGTAAACTTGACGGCATTGTTGACCAGATTCATGAGCACCTGCCTCAAACGAAATCCATCCCCCACACACCATTCAGGCAGATCGGCATCCACCACGGTCTCGAGGCTGACGCCTTTGTCGTCAGCGCCAGCCTTGTAGAGTGCGCCGGCAGTTTCGATGAGCCTGGGCAGGTTAAAGGGCTCATGCTCCAACTGAAGCCGCCCGGCCTCTATACGAGAAAGATCCAGCAAATCATTGATGAGCACGAGGAGGGTGTTTGAGGCCTCGGATAGAATGTCCAGAAGCTCGGCCGGGGGGACAACTACTCTTCGCAACAGCTCCACGGTGCCGATGATTCCATTCAGCGGCGTACGAATTTCGTGACTGATCATGGACAGGAAGTCGGTTTTGATCCGATTGGCCGCCTCGGCTTGCTCTTTTGCATCCTCCAGGGCTTTTTCGAAGGCCTTTCTTTCGGTGATATCCGTTCCAATCGAGACGAAATGACGAACGTTTCCGGCGTCGTCGACAACCGGTTGCATTTCGAGCACCAGGTCATATTCGCCGCCGTCCGGCGTGGTGTTATGCAGCTCCTCCAATACAGGTCGGCCTTTCTTGAGCGCATCCTGCATCCGCTGAATCTGGGTGTTGTCTCTGCTGCCGCCTAATAAGTCGCGAAGCGAGCGACCCTGAACCTCTGCGAGCGTCAGGCCGGTCAGCCTGGTAAAGCTCGGGTTGACCCATTCAACCTGTCGCTTCGCGTCCGTAATCAGAACAATGTTGCTTGTGTGGCTGGCGACCAGCGCGAGCTTCATCGCCTGAGTCTGTGCCTTGCCAAGCTTATCTTCGGTATCAAGCAGATCGGAGATATCCTGGGCTATCAGCAGTAGTGCTGGCCGGCCATGGATGGCCGTCGTGCTTATCTTGAGCTGGACAGGTATGGGCGGTCCGGCCTTCCGCTTGAGTCGTGTTCGCCGCAGCTGCCATTCCTGCTGCGGGGTGTGCTCATCCTTGTGACTGGACTGCCAATGCGCGTAATCGACCTGATCAAAAACGAGACGGGGCTCAAGTGTGGCCAACTGCTCGTCAAGCATCTCCATCGACCTGAAGGCTGCCGGATTGGCGTATACGAAACGCATTTTTTTGAGATCGACCACAAAGACGTAAGTGGGACTACTATCGAACATCTGCCCGAGGTATTCACGCCTGCGGTCAGCTCGATGGGCAGCGAAGAGCTGAAGTACTGTTCTGGAAAGGGCAAGGAGTGCCTGCTTCTGTGCGGCATCGAGTCGCTTGGGTTGCTGATCGATTACGCAGAGGGTCCCGAGCGCGTAGCCATCCTCATCGATGAGCGGCACACCGGCATAAAAGCGCACAAAGGGCGCTGAGGTGACAAGTGGGTTGTCGGAAAATCGCAGGTCCTCATGAGTATCGGTGATTTCGAAGAGCGCCCCAGTCTGTATCGCGTGACCGCAGAATGAGACCGAGCGCGGCGTCTCCCGCACCTCGCCCAGGCCGATGGAAGATTTGAACCACTGCCGATTGGCATCCACAAGTGATATGAGAGCCGTTGAGCTCTGACAGATGTAGGCGGCAATACTGATAAGATCGTCGAACTTCTGTTCGCCGGGCGTATCGACCAGGCCATAGCTATCGAGGGCCTGAAGACGACGTTCATCATCCTCGGGAATGGGGGCTTCGAGCATGAATACACTCCAGACGCTTCTGTATCAGTACAGAATAGCCAATGAGTGCAATGTGGCCAGAGTCTTCAGACGTCTGTCGAATCACCAAACATGACGGGGAGGATAACCGGCTCCATAGATAAGGCCTCGACATCCTGCTGGTCACGATCCTGTAAAAGCTTGGCAAAGGCGAAAAGGAGATCCCGCTCCCGGGTTGGAAGGGTGATATAGAGAGAATTCAGTGCCAGCTGCTGCTCATCGTGTTCACGATTATCCGCGATGGAGAAGACGTCAGACACACGGACGTCTAGCGATGCAGCAAGCCGGTACAGCAGATCCATGCTGGGCATTGTCGAGCCGCGCTCGATACGTGAGAGATTGCCCACGTGCGAAGCTGCCTTGAGTGCAACCTCGGCGAGCGTCAGACCTTTCGACTTCCGAAGATGTCGCAATGCGCTTCCAACATGCATATTACCGTACCACCACTTCCTTGAACGGCCAGCTGCCGTCAATACACTGCTCTCTAAGATGGCTCATTCCCCGTACGAAACCAAATAGATTGTAATTATGGCTGGTATTGCGTAGTCCTATGTACGAGGCGGGGCAGTAGGCAAAGCTAGTTGAGATCTGCAGCGAACTGCTTCAGTTCCGCGAGCGGAATAATATCGAGTGCGGCAAGATGCGTCGCCTGCAGACGCACCCGCGGCGCGCTGTTTGCCCTGAATGCATCGCGCCAGCGGCTCGCGCACAGGCACCAGCTGTCACCAGGCTTGAGACCAGGGAAACCGAACTCCGGGCGCGGGGTCGACAGGTCATTTCCCTGACGCTTGGAAAATTCGAGGAACTCGGCCGTCAATATGGTGCAAACGGTGTGCGAACCGCCATCCAGATTGCTGGTGTTGCAGCAACCATCCCGAAAGAAACCGGTCATGGGCGAGGTACTGCACGACTGAAGCTTCTCGCCAAATACGTTCAGAGCGGGTTTCATTTCCATCGGAATTCCTTAAGGAGGCTGCCAGCGCAGCCGACGATTCGAGAGATCTTGTCAGTCACGCCCAATGGCGCGAGTGCTGGTCAGATCCGGCCAGGCGGCACGAAGATACAGTATCATCGACCAGAGCGTCAGCACCGCAGCACAGTAGAGCAAGGCCAGGCCCAACACGGCACCCCAGTGATCAGGATCGAAGGCGAGCAGCACGGTAATCGAGCCCATCTGCACAAAAGTCTTGATCTTGCCGATCATGGATACGGCGATACTGGCGCGTTTACCGGTTTCAGCCATCCATTCCCGCAGTGCACTTATCACGATCTCGCGACCGATGATGACCATTGCCGGAATCGTGAGCAGGAGGGAGGCATGCAGTTCGATCAACATGGAAAGTGCGACAGCGACAATGAGCTTGTCCGCAACAGGATCAAGGAAGGCGCCGAAGGGCGTGGACTGGTTCAGGCGCCGTGCCAGATAGCCGTCAAGCCAGTCGGTGAAACACGCCAGCGCGAAGATAACTGCAGAGGCAAATGGGCCCCATTTATAGGGAAGGTAGAACACCAGCACGATGATGGGAATGAGGACCAGTCGTGCGAGCGTGAGTGTATTCGGTAGATTCAGAAACATGGTGGACAACTGTTACTCGCGAAATGCATTGTGGAGCGCCTTGGCAAGCGTCTGGCTGACACCCTGAACCTTTTGCAGATCCTCGATGCTCGCGCCGGCGATGCCCTTCACGCTGCCAAAGTAGTTCAGCAGGTCGCGACGCTTCTTCGGCCCGATACCCGGAATATCCTGCAGTATCGATTCGCCCATCTTCTTGCTGCGCTTGTTGCGGTGCCCGGTTATGGCAAAGCGGTGAGCCTCGTCACGAATGTTCTGCAGCAGATGGAGCGCGGCTGAATGGGACGGCAGCGTTATAATCCTGCCGCTATAGCCAAGTATCAGGGTCTCGAATCCAGGCTTTCTCGTCACGCCTTTGGCGATGCCTAACAATAGTACATCATCGATACCAAGTTCCTGAAACACTTTCTCGGCCATGGTGAGCTGGCCCTTTCCGCCGTCAACGATGAGCAGGTCCGGCAGGCCGAGATCGCTGTCTTTGATCCGCTTGTAATGGCGCAGCAGGGCCTGCTCCATGGCGTGGTAGTCATCGCCGGCGGTCACGCCAGTGATGTTGAAGCGACGATATTGCGATTTTACCGGGCCCGAGGCGTCGAAGACCACACAGGATGCTACCGTTGCCTCGCCGAAGGTATGGCTTACGTCGAAACATTCCATGCGCGACATTGGCGTCTCGAAGCCGAGGGTGTCACTGAGTTGCTGCCAGCGCGCAGCAACGGCCTGCTGGGTGTCCAGCTTGAGTGTGAGCTGCTGCTGGGCATTCTGCTGGGCCAGCTTCAGCCACTGTGCCCGATCCTGTCTGACCGCATGTGCAAGACGGATCTGCACGCCTGACTGCTCGCGAATCGCAGCGGACAGCGCTTCTGCTTCCTCTATTGGGCTGGAGGTGACGATTTCACGCGGCAGACCATGCACCTGGTGGTCCGCGAGATAATACTGTGCCACGAAATCCCTGAGCAGGGCGGCTTCGGGCTCGCTGGCAGACTCGTCATCGTCCATGGAATTGACCACATCCTTGAAGTGAAAGCTCTGCGAGCCGATCACCTGGCCATCGCGGACGAAAACGCCATACACCAGCGCCTCGCCACCTTCGATAACCGCGGCGAACACATCGACATCTGATGCTACTCCAGCCTCGATGCCCTGGTGTGTCTGAACCTTGCGCAGATAAGCGATCTGGTCTCTGAGTACGCTGGCGCGCTCGAAGTCGAGCTCATCGGCCGCCTGCTGCATCTGCGCCATCAGCGCTGCCATGAGCTCAGGCTTCTTGCCCTGCAGGAACATGACCGCGTGTTGCATGTCTGTCGCATACTGTTCCTCGCTCACGAGATCGACGCAAGGTGCGCTACAACGGCCGATCTGATGCTGCAGGCAGGGCCGTTGCCGATTGCTGTAGTAACTGTCTGAGCAGGAGCGGATGCCGAAACCTTTCTGTAGCGTCGTCAGCGCCTCCCTTACTGCATGGGCACTGGTATAAGGACCGAAATAGCGCCCCTTGTAGCTGGCCTTCTTGCGGCGGATCCGGCGTAGCGTGAGTGAGGGGTGGCGCGGGTGGTCTGACAGCAGGATATAGGGGTAGGACTTGTCATCCCTGAGCAGGATATTGAACGGTGGATGCAGTCGCTTGATGAGGTTCTGCTCGAGCAGCAGGGCCTCGGTCTCATTTGTCGTTGTGGTATAGCGAACGTCGGCTATGCGCTCGACCAATGCCTGTGTTCGCCGCGCCAGACCTGAGCCACGGAAATAGCTGGACAGACGGTTTTTGAGGTTCCGGGCCTTGCCGACATAGAGGATGTTGTCACTGGCATCGTACATGCGGTAGACGCCGGGGTCCTGCGGCGCCTGCCTGAGAAAGGCACGGGCGTCGAAAGCAGTGGAATCACTGTCGGTCACTATATCTTCAGAACCCCTCGACCTTGCTTTCATCGACGATGCCGTGTCTGACGGCCAGCAGGGTCAGTTCGACGTCGCTGCTGATGCCGAGCTTTTCGAACAGTCGGTATCGATAGGTATTTATGGTCTTCGGACTCAGGCAAAGCTGATCCGAGATGTCCTGCACTTTTTTGCAGCTCACGACCATGACTGCAATCTGCATCTCACGTTCGGAAAGCGTGGAAAACGGATTGTCGGCAGCACTGCCATGAAAGGGCTTCAACGCCATTTTCTGCGCAATGTCCGGGCTGATGTAGCGCTGGCCGGAGTGAACCAGGCGGATGGCCTTGATCATTTCGCGCAGGTCGGCCCCTTTCGTGATGTAGGCCGAAGCCCCACTCTTTAACACGCGCGAAGGGTAGGGGTCCTCTTCCACAGCAGTCACGACAATGACGCGGACGCTGTCATCCAGTCGCTGCAGGCGCTTGATAGCCTCGAGCCCACCCATCCCGGGCATCCTGATGTCCATGAGAATGATATCAACCGCGTTTTCTCGAACGAAAGAAATCGCTTGCTCACCGGAATCTGCCTGGCCGACGACCTCGATGCCCGGCTCATCTTCCAGCATACGTGCGAGACCTGCTCGCACCAGGTCATGATCGTCTGCGATCAGCACTCTAATCACTCGATATCCCCTCTGCTGACTGGCGTGATTCGGAGTTTTCCCAACTCCCTATTCTTATGCAGTAGCTGTGCTAAGTCAGGTGCCCAGTATAAGGGAGTCGGGCGCAAACGACTACAGTTCAGGCTCCGCAGCTTGGGCAGAAACAGCATCTTGCATGGTTATTGCGCTATGATACGTGTCGGAAAGGACAGGGGCGTCACTGGATGCCCTATCATCATCGCAAGTTGCCGGGGTACAGCAGGTTCATGGCTATTCAACACAGCCTTTATGGCGGTCTCAGACAGTGGATGGCATCGGATACACTTCCGCTCAGCGGCCTCCGAAGTGCCAGCGGCCTGGTTGCCGTCAATACCTTTGTAGGTCTTGCCATACCATTCGCCCGACGCTGCGGGTTCAAGGTGCTCGCGCTCGAGCGAGGCTATATTCGCGCCCAAGTGCCGATCGGGCGCAACAGGAACCACCTCGGTACGATGTATGCCGGTGCGCTGTTCACCTTGGGAGAGATTCCGGGCGGCGTGCTGGTGCTGTTTGATTTCGGTGGGCGTTTCGTGCCCATTCTCGAGCGTTACGATATCAACTATATTGCGGCTGCAAAATCCGATGTCTCCGTTGAATGTCAGCTCTCACCCGAGACGCTGACTCAGCTTGAGACGCAGATGACACAGTCTGACCGTGCCAGCTTCGAGCTCGCCAGTACCATGACCGATAGTACTGGAAAACTCGTCGCCGAAGGTATCGGTTACTATCAGATGCGTTACAGTCGCTGACCTGACGAGCCGAGCCTGAGCCGGCCGTTCTCTGTTCCAGTTCTCCATTCAAGGCTGCCTGCTGGCAGCTTGCAGTATTCAGGAATTATACATGATGAAAGATGACGATCATTCGATCGAGCGAGAAGTCTCTTCTCTGGACGAGACCAGTGAACACAAGCTGCTGCTGCGGAGCCTCAAGCTCTCTGACTTCGATGAAGTCCGCAGCATCATGGAGCGTGTTTACGCCCATCTTGGCGGCAGCTGGACCAAGCGTGAATACAGCAGTCAGCTGAAACGCTTTCCTGACGGTCAGATCTGCATCGAGGATAACGGCAAGGTCGTCGCCGCCGCATTTTCAGCGATCGTCGACTACGACAAGTTTGGTGATCGCCACACCTATGAGGAAATCACCGGCGATTATTATCTGACCACACACGATCCCAAGGGGAACGTGCTCTACGGTGTTGATGTCTTCGTTGACCCTGATTATCACGGCATGCGCCTTGGCCGTCGCCTTTACGAGGCCCGCAAGGAGCTGTGCAAGAACCTCAACCTGCGTTCGATCATTGCTGGTGGCCGCATTCCCGGATACAAGGCGGTCTCCGATACGCTGTCGCCATTCGAGTATATCGAAAAGGTGAGCAAGCGGGAGATCTACGATCCCATCCTCACCTTTCAACTCGCCAATGATTTCGAGGTCAAGCAGCTGCTACCCGGATACCTGCCTGAAGACAAGGAATCCAAGGGCTATGCCACCCTGTTGATCTGGCACAACATGTATTTCCAGCCGCAGGAACGCAAGCTCATTGGCCGCAAGAAGACGACCGCAAGGGTAGGCTGTGTGCAATGGCAGATGCGCGAACACCAGAGTGTAGAGGAGCTGCTGAAGCAGTTTGAATACTTCACCGACGCCTTATCGGATTACAAGTGCGACCTGGCCGTATTTCCGGAGTTCTTCTGTGCGCCATTGATGGGTCTGAAGGAACACGAAAACTCGGTCGAGGCCATCCGCTTTCTGGCCGGCTTCAGCGAGCAACTGCTGGAACATATCAGTCGGCTCGCGGTGTCCTACAACATCAATATCGTCGCAGGTTCGATGCCGGTACTTGAAGACAATGAGCTGTACAACATCGCTTATCTCTGCCGCCGGGATGGGACCATCGAGAGCCAGTACAAGATCCATCCGACCCCTTCAGAAAAGAAGGACTGGTACATGCAGGGCGGTGAGCAGATCAAGGTGTTCGATACCGACTTCGGTCGCATCGGCATACTCATCTGCTATGACTCCGAATTTCCGGAACTGGCTCGTCTGATGTCAGACCAGGATGTGCAGATACTCGTCGTGCCGTTCTGGACCGACACCAAGAACGGCTATCTTCGTGTCAGGCTTTGTTCACAGGCGCGGGCGATCGAAAACGAATGCTATGTGGCGATCGCCGGATCAGTCGGTAACCTGCCGCAGGTGGACAGTCTCGATATCCAGTACGCCCAGTCAGCAGTGTTCTCACCATCGGACTTCGCCTTTCCACACGATGCCATCATGGCCGAAACGACGCCCAATACCGAGATGACCCTCATCGTCGATCTCGATCTGAGCAAGCTGGAATTTATCCGAAATGAAGGTTCCGTTCGCAATTTTCTTGATAGACGGCGCGATTTGTATACAGTTGGATGGGTAGGACACAAACACAGTCAGTGAGTTCATAATAACCACAATAAGCCCGGGAGTGGGAGATGTCGCAGGGAGTTCAAGTAAATACGATGCGCACGGCTAGCGTCCGTGCCACTGACCAGGCGCGCAGCCGAAATGTGCAGCCCAGTGTCTATGCGGATGGCGTCAAGTCTCTGTTATTGCGAAAGATCAGGAAGGCAGAGCATGAGTTGGTCCAACTGAAAATGGACTATTGTCGCTTTATTTTTGGTCTGAGCTTTGGCGCGCTGGTCGTCAGCAATGGCAAGCTGTACGTTGTTGATCAGGTGGAAACCGAAACCATGCAGCTGCTCGACACGGGTGACTGGTCTCGGCCAGCACTGCAGGCGAGACCAGTCGATGCACTGGCGGTGAGCAAGAAACAGTTATCGGCGCCGGTGCAACTGGCCCCGGACTGGGAAATCTTCAGGCCGGCCGATAGAACGGGGCGCATCTGAGCTAGTGAGACGTGGTATTCGTGGGCAAGGTCGATAGCCAGTTCTCGCTGCCGGCCTGTCCCACAGTGTCTTCAGGTGGGTAGAGACTCAGTTCGAACTTCTGGCGACACTCATTGCGCTGCATGAACTCGTTCAGGCCAGTGTAGCTCAGGGGCTTCGAGAAGAAGTAACCCTGCGCATAGTCGCAGCGGTTGATCATCAGGAAGTCACGCTGGTCGATGTTCTCGACACCCTCGGCGACCACTTTCAGACCGAGCTTGTGAGCTACGGCAATCACGGCTGCAGTGATTTCCATATCATGAAGCTGTTCGGGAATATCGCGTACGAAGGCGCGGTCGACCTTGAGGACGTCTACAGGCAATTTTCTCAGGTAGCTCAGTGAAGAGTAACCCGATCCGAAGTCATCGATAGCGATGCTCACCCCGGTAGACTTCAAACGGGTCAGTCTTGCCACGACCATTTCCACATCGCCCATCAGCATGCTTTCGGTGACTTCAAGCTCGAGATACTTGGCCTTGAGCCCGGAGTAATGCAGTGCCTGGGCGATAGTATCCTCAAGGTGTTCATCGTGGAACTGACGCATTGAGAGGTTGACAGCAACCTTGATATTTCGGCCAGAGACAACCTGCAGCTGTCTGATCTGCTTGCAGGCGTTGCGTAACACCCAGTCTCCGATTGGCACAATGAGGCCTGTCTCTTCGGCTACCGTGACGAAGTCGTTAGGAAAAACGGTACCGTGGGTTGGGTGATTCCAGCGCAGCAGGGCCTCGACGCTGATCAGGCGCCCCTGCTTGAAATCGAACTGAGGCTGGAACGCCAGACTGAACTGGTTGGTGTTCAGTGCCAGCCTCAGTTCCTGCTCGAGCACAAGCTGGCGAATAGCCTGCGCATTCAGTTCCTCTGTAAAATAGTGGTAGCAGTCGCGGCCCTGATCCTTGGCCCTGTACAGCGCCAGGTCAGCATTTTTCACCAGACTTTCGGCTTCCAACCCGTCAGTCGGCGCCAGGGTGATGCCAATACTGGTGGATACGATTATTTCATGCTGGTTTAGTGTGATCGGCTGCTTCAGCGATGCGAGGATGAGTTGCGCAATGTGCGTTACGGAGAGCGGGTCGGTGATGTCTGTGAGCAGGACTACAAATTCATCGCCACCGAAACGGGCGACGGTATCGTTGGCCCTCACGCAGCGCTTCAGTCGCTCCGCCACCGTGATCAGGAGCTGGTCGCCTGCATCATGACCCAGGGTATCGTTGATACGCTTGAATTTGTCGAGATCGAGAAACAGCAGTGCGATCGAATTCTTTTCGCGGCGAGAAACCCTGAGCTGCATTTCGAGCCGATCTACAAACAGACGCCGATTGGCCAGGCCGGTAAGGTCGTCGTTGAGTGCAAGACGCTCCATCTCGTGGTTCAGGTTTTTTAGTTCGCTGATGTCGATGGCAGACACGACATAGCCCTGAGCCTTGCCAACGCAGCTCGAGTCGCGCTCGGCTTCTGCAGCCAACGGCAGTTCATTGTTGTCGACAACGGACACTGAGACTGATGCCCAGACTACCGCACTATCCTTACGGGTAAGATGAACTTCGCTGGTCCAGGCGTCCTTGAGCCACTCAGTCCGGTTAATCAGCTTGAGCTGACCGCCGACAAAAATCTTCGGGTGCAGGATCTGCATGCCGTTCTCGATGATCTCCTGCATCGAGTAGCCGGTAGTCTGCTCAAACTGCTGATTGATGTACTCGACGCGCCCGCGGCTGTCGAGAATCGCGATGGCACAGCCGCTTTTGGTAACAGCCTTGCCGAGCTTCTTGAGACGAAGGTCCTGTTGCCGGCTTTCGGCGATACTGCGGGAGAGGGTTCTGTTGAGCTGGAAGAGATAGAGTGCAAGCGTGCCAAGCAGACAAAGCGCGCCAGCCACGCTCAGCTTGCCCAGAATGCCGACACTGTAGCCACTATCGCCTGCTGCAAATACCCAAACTGTAGCCAGGGTGGAAATCGAGCCGAGTGCCAGGAAGAGTAGTGGCAGCACTTTAGTAGAAACTGTCAGCTGCTGTGCAGCCTGAGCCAGTTCCGTATCAACCTTACCGCTCAAATTCGCTGCCTCACAGAACGCTACGCAACCACACCGGTCTTGCTCCAATAATTCTAGAGAGCAGTTGATCAGGCTGGTAGTGGGCAATTGTAAAAGATTGACAAAACTGAGGACTGGCGCAGTCTTTCTTTGTAAGCGTTCGTAACAGTGGGGCCGCCTTCCGTGGCGGGGCCCATCACTCTGGCGTGAAGGGTTTGACGAGCTGGGCCTTATAACCAAGGCGAACGGCTGTTTTGGAGAATTCTTCAATGGTCTGCTTGTCGGCTTCAGGTTCTTCAAGTAGCACCAGCGCTTCAACCAGACAGCCTGGAATGCTGCCCTTGCTCCACTGCGGCATCTTCGGGAAGGCCGTGAATTCCGGGTTGGTCAGCACGGTTTTTTCGACTTCGATGCCTCGACGCCTGAGCGCCTGACGCAGCGGGGTCTCAATCGACGGATGCGTGTCATCCGCCAGAATTGCGCCGCGTGGCAGGAAGGGCAGGAATTCTTCGACAGCTGAACCGCGGGCCGTGAGGACGATGAACAGCTTATGATCGCCGAAATGCATGGGATTTGAAGTTTCGAGTATTTTCTCGGTCGACTGGAAGTCGATATCGTAGCGCCGGTCGAAGGCTATGACCTGATCGAAGTATTTGGCGAGATCGTCGCACAACGCGCGCCCAATCCTCCCGGCACCACCCAGGACCACTATGGAGGTTTCCTGCTGATATTCCGGTCGAGCCTTCAGTTCCTTCGCCAGCTCCAGAATCATGAAGCGGGTACCGAGTGAGCCTTCGACGAATGGGGCTTCTATGGGATAACGCGCCTTCATGGCGAAAGTCGGCAGGCGTCCCACGAGGGCAACCTTGTTTACTGAGGGCCAGACCTTGCGCAGGTTATCGAGATACTTCACGACCTTGGCCGAATCTTCGGCAAGCTCGTGTTCGAAGGACTTGGATGCCACCACGAATCCCTTGAACTTTCCCTTGCTGATATAGTTGCCCAGGGAAATTTCGGGCAGGCGCGCATGCAGGTCCTCACTGATATAACGCGAAACATCTCGCTTATTTCCATAGACCGCAAATAAAAAACCGGGTTGAACAGCCCTCAAGATCGCATTACGGGCGAACTTGTTGATGCCGAAAATGCTCCATCTACGAGCCTGTATCCAGACCTGCTTGCGCATCTGGTACAGTCCGAAACGACTGCCAGTTTTCTTCGCTGGCTTGTCGATCAGCATCTCGTGTTCAGGGATGTGAGAGTGGATCAGCGTATCGAATTTCAGGCCTATCGTTCCTGCGTTGCGGTGCATCACCGCGGCTCTGAGGTTCTGCACTGGCAAGGAGTCGATACAGAGATTGATATGTGAGGATTTGCGAATACCGGCAGCTGCGATTTCACTTTCGGCAGGAATACTCAACAATATACCGTCACTTGAAATATTGAGACAGTGCGCAGTAACTGTAGTCTTATCAATCAGCAGTTGGGCTTGACCGGAAAATTCATGGCGAGGCATGCGCCTCTGTTCCGCTCTATTTAGCGATTCTGACGACTTCATAGATGAAATAAATCCTGAGTCATGACCGTAATCATGATCTATAGTTAAGTTTCAGATCCTGTCGTCGGGATCCGGTGATTGTTTTTTGTTCTGATGGTGCGAAGTCTACAGCGCTTTTTACGGACTTGGCATGCCTGTCTTTATTCAAACTAGTACTATGTTGGCAAATTTGGAATTCGAATGCAGTGGATTCTCTGGACGAGCACAATTCGACAAATTTATCTGATCCTCATCTTGGCTGGATTCGGCACTACAGTTATGGCTGCAGTACCGCCAGTCAATGTCGATCAGAGCTTCAGTCGGCTGAATTTGAACCCCTTTGTCGCCTACACGCTTGATCATGCGGATGCACTCGACGCAGAGAATATAGGCCAGTTCAGTAACTGGCAGGCCAATCCCAGCGCAGCCCCGGTCAACCTTGGCTTTTCCGAATACGAGGTGTGGATTCGGATCCGCTTCGAAGCGTCAGACGCGCTTGAAGGTGCCACGCTCGCCTTGCCGTATCCACTGCTTGAGGACCTGACGGTTTATCACGACGACGGGCAGGGCAATATGAGCAAGTTGCTGCGCTTCGGCTATCTGGGACCAGATCAGCACGACAACCGTTTCCCAGTCATCGATCTGCCAGCCACGCTCGCCGACGGTGGTACGATTTATATATCTGCCAAATCCTCGACTTCTCTACAGCTTCCACTCGAGCTCTGGCAGCCTGATCGTTTCATAGCCAATGAGCGAACGCAGGTCATGATCTGGGGCAGCTATCTTGGGCTGCTTGCCGCGCTGTTGGTCTACAACTTCTTCCTGTTGCTCAGCACGGTTGACCGGCAGTACCTGTTCTACGTGCTCTATCTCGGCAGTATCATTGGTGCCATGTTGCCCATCTCGGGCCTGGACAAAGTCTATCTCTGGCCAGGCGACCCTCAATACAGTATTACGCTCCTGACTGTCGCCACGCTGTCGAGCTGTATTTTCGGTCTGATGTTTGCGCGTGCACTACTGTTCGAGAATGCAATCCCTGTGGCCATCAATCGGACTTTCCGGTTGCTCATGGGAACCGCCGCGCTACTGCTCGTGGTCACATTGATATGGCCTGAGCTGGGTGCCAGATTTGCGGGCATCTGCTCTGGCATAGCGATGCTCTTCGTGATTTATGCCGGCGCTTACGCGCTGCAGCAGGGAGTCATCGTGGCGCGTTATTTCATGGCCGCCTGGCTGCTCTTCTGTGGCGGTCTCGCGCTCTATCTGCTGAGCGTCTTCGGCGTAGTAGCCTCGACCGATATCAGCAGTCACGCGCTGCAGTTCGGCTCTGCAGCCGAAGTCTTGCTACTGTCTTTCGCGCTGGCCTATCGCATCAAGGAAGATCGCCGTCGCCGAATGAAGGCGCTTGAGCAGCGGCATCAGATGGCGGAGAAAATGAAGGCTGTAGAACTGCAGGCGCTCGAGCGGGCCACCCGGGACCCTGTGACCTCGGTTGCCAACGAGTTTCCACTCATCGATCGCATGCAGGCGCTCATGCGTAGCAAGCACGCTGAAGACAATGTTTTTGCGGTCTTGTACTTCCGCCTGCCGCAGTGTCGTGGTGCCATTTTCAGTCTGGGCCGGTCGGTAGCCGAGTCGCTGTTTCGCATGGTCGTTGCCGAAGCCAATGACTACCTGCAGACTGCCAGGAATACAGTGCGCCTTGAGCGGGACAGAACCGGCCTCGTCTGCGTTCCAGAATTTGGTTCCGTAGTGTGCCTCGTCAGATCTGGACAAGGTGATGCTGGGGTTCAACATACTGCAGACGCTCTGCGTGCAAGACTCAGTAGAGCCTATGAGGTCGACGGCATATCAATACATACCGACGCGTTCTGCGGCATTGCGTTCTATCCCACTGACTGCGACGCACCGCTGAATCTGCTGCAGCGGGCTGGCTCCGCCTGTGAAAGCGGCATGATGCATGGCGATCCGATTACTGTGTATCACAGCAGTATCGAACAGAGCGGGCGGCGTCGCCTGCAGCTGATTGCCTCGCTGGCGGAGGCTCTCGAAAGTCAGGAGATCTCGGTGGTACTGCAGCCGCAGGTCGATATACTCACGTATCAGGTTATCGGCGCGGAAGTGCTGGCTCGATGGCACTCTCCTCGCCACGGAGACGTGCCGCCTGATGAGTTCGTGAAGCTGGCTGAAAGCGCAAACCTGATCGATAAACTGACCCTGCTGATTATCGATCTCAGTTTTGGGTGCATACAGCAGATCAATAAACGCACGCCCGGCTTCAATATCAGTATCAACATATCGGTGCACAACCTGACGCGTCCCGGCTTCGCCGCTCATATCGTCTCAAGGGCACGTGAGGAAGCGATAGATCTCTCTCAGGTGACCTTCGAGGTGACAGAGTCCACTTTGATCGAAAACATGAGTAGTGTGCTGCAGAACCTGAATCACCTCGTTCAGCACGGCGCGCGACTCTCGCTGGACGATTTTGGCACGGGTTATTCATCGTTCAGTTACCTGAGTCAGCTGCCCATCCATGAGCTCAAGGTCGACCGCGAGTTCGTCAAGCGCATGCGTGAGGCGGAGAACGATGCCAGTATCATCGCGACGATCATGAAGCTGGCGAAGACGCTGCAGCTCGAAACCGTAGTGGAAGGTATAGAGGACAGCGACACGCTTGAGCAGATCGCCAGGCTGGGCGCTGACCGTGTACAGGGCTACTATTTCGGTAAGCCAATGACTCTCGAGCGTTTTCTGCAATCGGCCAGCCGGCCGGTATGGGTCAGTGGACTGGCCAAGTCCCCAGCAGCACTGTTTGACAAGCAGCAAAAATTCCTGCGTTAATTCAATTCAATAGAACTGCATTCGCTTGAGGCAACCGTTCGCCTCCGCTACCATGGCGTTCCGCCCAGCCGAAGCATGAGCGACGGCTTTGACTTCTTTTCAGGTGCTTTCAGTCCGCTATGCCAAAGAGACTTCGTTTATCGGTGAACAACCCGCAGATTTCCAGTGAGCGGCCATTGTCACCCTCCGTTTATGTCACTCAATATCACTGGCCACGGATCATCGGGGCAGGCGTCGTTCTACTTGGACTGATCGCCGCGCTCTATTTCTGGGCGGCTTCCGGTGATGACGACGAGGCGGGACTGGCGAGTGATGGCGACATCGAGATTGCCTCGCCAGCGCCTTCCGAAGCTACTGAAGCGCCTGTATTTGTAGAGCCGGTCGACCCGGTCGCTACGAGTGAATCGGTTCAAGAACCTGCCCAAGCGGCTGCTGGGCAAGCCGCGGGGGGGAGCGCTCAACGGGTCCCCGTGCCGCGAGACGCCACGCGTGAAAATGCTTTCGGCAGCGGGCGTCCGCTGGCCGAATCACTCAGTGACCAGGTTCATCAGAAGCAACAACCGGCCGCTACGGCCTCTGTACTCGCACCAGAGAGCGAGGCTGAGCGCTCGAAATATCGTCTGACGGTCCAGGATGAGCCGGTGAGGCAGCCCGGTGCTGTCCCAAGCCCGCAACAAGGCCCAGCGCCGGCTGGTATCATGACCGTTCAATCCAATAAGGTTGCGCGTGCCGTAATCACTGACGAGGTCAGCTATAGCGAACCTGCGGAGCTGTTGAGCGATCCTGTCAAAGTGGCAAAGGGCCGCCAGACCACGATTCACCTCTTTGCCGAGGTCGAGGATATGGAAGGCGAAACGCTACGCCTGCTCTGGTTCCAGGGCGGTCGCGAGGTGCAGAGTCTGCCTATCACAGTGCATACATCAAAAGCTGTAGTCACTTCCAGCGTGGCCATTGCGAGTAGCCAGGCAGGCGCCTGGCAGGTTGAAATACGTGATAAAGCCGGAAAGCCTCTGGCTTCAGGACATTTTCAAGTGAAGATTCAATAGATGAGAAAGACCAACATGAGAGCACTCCCCAGTATTACTCAAGCGCTGCTAGCCAACCTCCCGTCAGCTGGAACGGGTCGGCTGTTGCAGGCCGGGCTTATTGCTCTGATCCTGATGCTGCTGCAGGCCTGCGCGGGCTACTCGGTGAAGACCGACAAGGACGATGGTTTTGCCCTGGCGGATTACTCTACTTTCCGCTTTGCAGAGCCGGTCACCGCAGTAACCAAGTCGGCCGATCTGGTCAACCCGCTCGTGGTCAATCGAATACAGGAAGCCATTGCGAAAGAGCTCAAGGCCATGGGACTTGAACAGACCCCTGGCGCTGAGGCGTCGGAAGGCTTACTGATCGTCGATTTCACGTTGCAGTCTGAGGAGCGAGTGAGGTATCGCCCAAGCACACTGTCGCTCGGTTTCGGCGTGCGTCGAGGTGGGCTCCTGATGGGTGGCGCGAGGGATGTGCTGCCTGAGGATTATACCTCCGGACGCTTCGCGGTAGAACTCAGAAAACCACGCCCCGCGGCCCTTGACGGCGATGCTGAGGCGCGGTCCGACAAGGTGGCCAGTGAGGTCGTCTGGTTCGGCGTTGCCAATCATAACTTCCTCGGCATGAGCGCCAATGATAGCCAGCAGCAGGTCGATGAAGTTGTCAGGGCGCTATTGGAAGAAGTCCGGCCTTCAGCGGAGGATTGATGTGCCCCCAGTCCAGTCCGGCTTGACGCCGGTGCTGGCTGGATAAGTTCCCGGGCGACACTCAAAAATAGTAGTTCAGTCCCAGTTCGGCGTAGTCATCATTCCGTAATGCAAAGGCACTGTCATCCTTGGCCGCTTCGGTGATCATTCTGATGGCGAATTCGAGCTTGATGTCGTCTCGCAGGCGGCGCTCGGCCTCTATACTGACGAAAGTCGTCCCACCCTGAAGGTCCACAATGGCGCCGCCAAGTACCGATGTGCCATCGATATCGTTCGCGGCCCAGCGTAGCCCCGCAAAAATATCGTCGTCACCCTGAACCGGATCGATTCGCTCATCACGGCGATCATTGAGGTATTCAAGCAGCAGGCCCAGATCGCCATCAGTGCCGAAAATTTGATACATCGTATACTCGAAGCCGCTGACAGAAGCGAAAAAGTCGTCTTTAGGGGTCGAGCGGTAGATAGCTTCCAATTTCAGAAGCCATGAATCTACAGTGTATTGCAGATCCAGGCCGTATTGTCGCATTTGTGTATATCGGGGGCGCAGGCTGGCTTGAGGTGGCAGTCCAGCAGCGGCAGGTGGCGAAATTTCCAGTTCATATACTGGCTCGCGATTGGTGCCGTTGAAATAGCTGAGGCCGAAGTCAAGGCTGTCGATGTAATGACTGTATCGAAAGGCCAGGTCCGGATGCCACTGCTCGTCCCCGCTGTCATAGGCAGGATCGTCTTCAATGGAAAGCGGCAGGCGAAAGCGATCATTATCATGAGGCAGGGTTCGCTCACGAAAGTAGGGCAGTACGAAAAAGGCCATTCGCCCCCAGGCTGCCTGCATATTGAGATTGAGCATGGGCTGCCCAAGCTTGTCTTCACCGTCGATATCTTCGATCAGATCGGACTGATTGATCACATCGACCAGGTGCCGTGATTCAGTGACCCCCCAGAACACCTTATTGGCGCCAACAACGAGATCCCAGCTGTCGCCCTCGTAAATGGCATACAGCTCCCTCACATCAGCATGAGCACGGTGGCTGTCGCCGATAAAGTTCTCTCGCGCAAAGCCTTTGAAGTAGAGGCTTATCGGAGACTCGCCTCGCCAGGCAATCTCGGGCTCCCAGGCTATTGATGGCCGAAGCGGACTCGTCTGCCCATACAGGGCATCCTCCCAGAAATATCGCAGTTCACTCTGCAGACGATTGCTGAAGCTGACATCGTCCAGAACAGCCGCGACGGCAGGAGTTGCGGTCGTGAAAAGTAACAGCAGTTTCGGTGCAAGCCGCTGAATTCGGCGTTCCGGTGAATGAAAAGAAAAGCTGATGCTCATAAAGGTCTCATGTGCGGTGGTCTTATTTTTTTCGACTGATGAAGTCGATGAAGTCGCGCTCGGGCATCGGTTTCCCGAACAGATATCCCTGTACCGAATCGCAGCCATGCTCCTTTAGAAAGCGCAGTTGGTCGAGGTGCTCTACACCTTCGGCCACCACGTGCATCCCGAGATTCTTCGCCAGCGAAAGAATGGCCAGTGCGATGGCCTGGGCCTGCCTGGGATCAGGCTGATTCAGGCCCGAGACAGAGGGTTGTGCCTGCTCATGCAGTGAGCTGTAGTACGAGCTCAGTTCGTTGACGAAGGAGCGATCGATCTTGAGCGTATCGACGGGCAATTTGCTCAGGTAGGACAGTGATGAGTATCCGGTGCCAAAATCATCAATCGAGACCCCGCAGCCAATCTTTCGCAGCCGGGCTATCACACTACTGGCTCGGTTGAGCTCATCCATGAAAATCGATTCTGTCACTTCGAAGCGGAGCCTGGAGGGGGAGACGCCGTGCTCGAGCATGATGTTCTCGATCGTCTCGAACAGGTCGTCCTGGCGGAACTGCACTGCCGACAGGTTTACCGCAATCCTGAAGTACTGATCATTCGCCAGAAATGGCATTGCGCCGGACTGCAGGCGCTTGAGAAGGATGCAGACCTGTTCGATCACCCAGATACCGAGCTGGTTGATGAGGCCGGCACTTTCGGCAACCGGTACGAACTCCGCCGGTCCTATCATGCGAAATTGTGGATGGTGCCAGCGCAGGAGCGCTTCGGCACCGACGATCTGATGATTGTCGACCTGTACGATAGGCTGGTAGGCCACCTGCATCTGCCGCTCACGCAGGGCGATTCGCAGATCGGTTGCGATCATGTGCCGACGCTGATTGCGCTTGTTGATCTTTTCGTCGAAAAAGCGATAGGTATCCCTGCCGTCTTCCTTGGCTTTGTACATTGCACCATCAGCCATCTTGAGCAAGACGTCGCCATCATCAGCATGTTGTGGAAACCGGGCGATGCCGATGCTCGCCCGGGTCGAAACGACGTGGCCGGAGAGTGTGAACGGTTTTGCCAGGGCAGCGATGCACTTGCTCGCGAGTTCGCCAAGCCTGTCGTCAGAAAGCTGGCCATCTGGTGCAGCCGCGATGATGAGGAACTCATCTCCACCCAGCCTGCCAAGAACACCCTGATCGCCCAGGGTCTTGTTCAATCGTCCTGCTGCCTCCAACAGCAGCGCGTCGCCTGCTTCATGCCCAAGAGAATCATTCACCAGCTTGAAATTGTCGAGATCGATGTACATAGCCGCGACTTCGCCAGCGTTACGGCGGGCGGCCGCAACGGCATCATTGAGTGTTCTGAGGCTGGCGTTCCTGTTCGGCAGGTGAGTAAGCCCGTCAAAATTGGCAAGCCGGTCCAGTGTGGCGAGAGCTTTATCCCGCTCCTTGCGTCGCTGCGCGATAGTGCTGAGCATCTTGTTGTAAGTTTCGACCAGGGCACCAATTTCATCATCGCCCTCGACCGCCACTCGTTGATCGTAATCGGCGCTTGCGAGAATCGAGTTGCTCACGCGCTGCAGCGCACCGAGCGGGCGCAGGATGGCGCCCTGCATGCGGTAGGCTACGAGCGACGCCAGTGCTACCGTGGCCAGCACCGCGAACAATAGCAGCAATGCGAGCGCCAGCACGCGGTCGAGCAGCACTGCGGCGTCAGCTTCGATGCCAAGATAGGCTACCGCCATAGTTTCGCCTCGACTGACCAGTCTGCCGACCTCATAGCTACCTGCGTCCCACTGCGAGAACGTGCCGCCGGAGCAGCTAGCCACTTCCTGGTGGTCTACTTCTGCCAGGGCAGGGAGCGCGGTCGCCGACTTGAATTTCAGACCGAAATTTTCCATCGTTTCAACAAGGCAGACAGACACATTGAGGTCGTGTGTCGTGACCTGGGACGAGAGATTGCGCAAGAGAGAGAGGGTCGCAGCTTCCGATCCGTTCAATGGATGGGCCTGAATGATCTGGCTGAATGTCAGAGCCTCGGCCTCGACAGCATTTGCGAAATCATCGCGCTGCTGGGTGGCGTATAGCAGCACCAGCGCCAGCGACATGCAGATTGTGACCACAAAGGTGATCGAGCAGAACACGAAAGAAAACTTCGTCCGCAGGGGCGCATTGTTGTACCACTGTCGCAGGCGCCTCAAGCGTTCACCCCGGTCTGGACGCGCCATTGCCGATGATATGGACCATCTGCGGCCAGGAGCTCGGCATGCGTGCCCGACTCCAGGATCTGACCATCTTCCACAACCACGATGCGATCGGCGTCGACAACCGTGCTGAGCCGGTGTGCAATGATGATAAGGGTTCGGTCCTGGCGGATCTTCACCATGCTTCGCTGTATGGCCGCTTCGGTTTCATTATCGACCGCACTCGTCGCCTCATCGAGTATGAGAATCGGGGGATCTTTCAGTAGCGCTCGGGCCAATGAAATCCGCTGGCGTTGACCGCCCGAGAGTCGCACACCGCGCTCGCCGATCTGTGTGTCCAATCCTTCCGGCAGGCGACAGATGAAAGTCCAGGCTTCGGCCATCCGGGCCGCCAGTTCGACGGCTTCACGATCGGCGTCGGGGCGGGCGTAGGCGATATTGTCGAAGAGTGTGCCATCGAAGAGGAAAACATCCTGGCTCACCAGGCCGATGCCGTCACGCAGATTCTGCAGTGATATGTCGCGAATATTGTGCCCGCCGATGGTGATATCGCCCGCGCTGGGGTCATAGAATCTCAACAGCAGCTTGATCAGAGTGGACTTCCCGCTGCCAGTAGTGCCGACCAGCGCAAGGGTGCTGCCACCTCTGATGGTAAGGTCGATATCACGCAGAGTCGGGGCGGAGCTGTGCTCATAGCCAAAACTGACCGCACTGAACCGGATATCGTCAGCCACTGAAATCGACATGGCCTCGCCGCCTGTGGAGTCGATGACGGTGACCGGTGTCTCCAGCAGCCCGAGGATGCGCCGGGTACTCGCCATCGCGCGCTCGTACAGGTCTACTGTGCCCGCCAATGAAGTGAGTGGCCAGAGCAGGCGCTGGGTCAGGAAGACCAGAACGCCGTAGGCGCCAACGCTCAAATCACCATCCAGCGCCTGCATGCCACCAACTACGAGCGTAGCAAGAAAGCCGGCTAGAATTGCCATTCTGATGATGGGAATGAAGGCAGAACTCACCCGGATCGCTGCGCGGTTCGATGTCACATAGGATTCACTGATCTGCCTGAGCTGAGCGGCCTCTCTCTGCTCTGCGGTGAAGCTCTTGATGGTCGCAATGCCGCCGATGTTATTGGCCAGCCGGCTGGAAAGATCCCCAACGCGCTGCCTGACATCATCATAAAGTGGCTGTGCTCGCTTCTGAAACGCGAAAGCACCGTAAATGATTACCGGTATAGGGGTGAAGGCGAGCAGGGCGATCATCGGACTGATGTAGAAGAAGACCCCGCCCACGGCTATCACCGTAACGAATACCTGTATCAGCGCGTTCGCGCCACCGTCGAGAAACCGCTCGAGCTGGTTGACGTCGTCGTTCAGTATCGAGATGAGCTCGCCTGAGCTGCGTGACTCGAAATACGCCATATCCAGCCGCTGGAGGTGTTCGTAACCATCCTGTCTCAGGTCCGACTGTAGTTGTTGGGCAAGGTTACGCCAGAGGATGAGATAGGCGTATTCGAATATGGATTCACCGGCCCAGATGAGAAAGGTGAGCACCGCGATCAGCGTGATCTGCATGGCGGGTGATTCGACGCCCATCTGCGCCACGAAGCTCGTCTGCTGGTTCACGACCACATCGATGGCGATGCCGATGAGAATTTCGGGCGCTATATCGAAGAGCTTGTTGATCGCTGAACAGATGCTTGCAGAGATGATCTGGCGACGGTAACCACGGGCATAGCGGATGAGGGAGTACAGCGCCTGGAAACTTGAGCTGGCCACTACGATTGAGTCCTGCCGTTAATTGAAAAGTAGAGAGATTCATCGAGCAGCTTGCACCTGCAAACCGGGCGTATCATAGTAGCGCGATGCAGTCCGGCGCGCTGAAGAGCAGAAGCCTGACGCAGTTGCCTGATCGCCTGCAGAACAAACAAAACCAAGGAATTCATAATGAAAGTAGCCGTTCTGTCCCGGAACAAGAAGCTGTATTCGACCCGCCGCCTGGTAGAAGCTGGCGAGGCACTTGGGCATGAGGTCCATGTGGTCGATACCTTGCGCTGCTACATGAACATCGCCACCGCCAAACCGACCATACACTATGCGGGCAAGCCGCTCGAAGGCTTTGATGCAGTCATACCGCGAATTGGTGCATCGATCACGTTCTATGGCGCAGCTGTGCTGCGACAATTCGAGATGATGGGAGTCTACCCTCTGAACGAATCTGTTGCCATCACACGATCCCGCGACAAGCTGCGTTCTCTGCAGCTGTTGTCGCGAAAAGGGGTCGGTCTGCCTGTCAGCGGGTTTGCCCATGCGCCTGGCGATATCAACGATCTCCTTCAGATGTGCGGCGGCACCCCGGTGGTTATCAAGCTGCTCGAAGGTACGCAGGGTATTGGCGTCGTTCTGGCAGAAACCAGGAAGGCTGCCGAGAGCGTTATCGAAGCCTTTATGGGCCTGAAGGCCAATATACTGGTGCAGGAGTACGTGAAGGAGGCTGGCGGTGCCGACATACGCTGCTTCGTCGTTGGTGACCGTGTTGTGGCTGCCATGAAGCGCCAGGCGCAACCAGGAGAGTTCCGGTCGAACCTGCACCGTGGGGGTACTGCAACGCTGGTCAAGATAACGCCCAAGGAACGTCAGGCGGCGCTCAAGGCTGCTCAGGTCATGGGACTCAATGTGGCTGGGGTCGATCTGCTGCGCGCTGAGTCCGGGCCCAAGATCATGGAAGTCAACTCCTCGCCAGGACTTGAAGGCATAGAGAATGCGTCCGGTAAGGATGTCGCCACCATGATCTATCGGCATCTCGAAAAGGTGATGGAATCCAACAAGGCCACCACCAAGACCCGCGGTAAGGGCTAGGGCAGGTGAAAGGTCTAGTAGGTTGGCGCGAGTGGGTAGGGTTGCCGGATCTCGGTATCAGGTACCTCAAAGCCAAGATTGATACCGGTGCAAAGACATGTTCGCTGCATGCCATGCACATCAAGATCGTGGAGCAGGACGGCATGCGCTATGCGCGCTTCCATACCAGTCCCGTGCAGGGGCGCAGCCACGCGCTGGTGCTTTGTCAGGCACCATTGGTAGACGTGCGCGACGTGACCAACTCCGGAGGGCAGACAGAGACGCGGTACGTCATTCATACTCACATGCGTTTCAGGGATCACAGTTTTGACTGCGAAATGACGCTCACGGAGCGGGGCGACATGGCCTTCCAGATGCTGGTGGGCAGAAACGCGCTGCGTAGTCGTTTCATCGTCGATTCAGGCGGGTCATTTCTGCAGGGCAAGCCACCGCAGATCATTCCGGTGCCGAAGTCTGCCAGGAAGCCTGCGAAACCGAAAACCGTTCGCAAGACAGTACCGAAGCAAGCTGACATTGACTGACCATCAACCGACTTTATCCAGAAGAGCACTTGGACAGACGACATGCTGAAGAAGATACTCATCGCCAACCGGGGCGAAATTGCAGTGCGGATCATCCGTGCCTGCCGTGAACTCGGAATCCCTTCGGTCGCGGTCTACAGCGACGCTGACCGTTTCGCCCTGCATGTCAAGAAGGCCGATGAAGCCTATGGGCTTGGCAGTGATCCGCTGGCAGGTTATCTCAATCCACACCAGCTGGTGAATATTGCGGTGGCCGCCGGCTGCGATGGCATCCATCCCGGCTATGGCTTCCTATCCGAATCCGCCGAGTTTGCGAGCGTCTGCGAATCGCGTGGCGTGACCTTCATCGGGCCCACTGCCGACGTGATCGCCCGTATGGGCGACAAGACCGAAGCCCGGAGCAGCATGATAGCGGCGGGTATTCCAGTTACACCCGGTAGTAAAGGCAATCTCATCGACGTCGAAGACGCGGTAGGGCAGGCCGCCGCAATTGGCTATCCGATCATGCTCAAGGCGACCTCCGGTGGCGGCGGACGAGGCATCCGGCGCTGCGACAATGAACGTGAGCTTCGTGATAATTATCAAAGAGTCATTTCAGAGGCCACCAAGGCGTTCGGGAAGGCGGAAGTCTTCCTGGAAAAGTGCATCGTCAATCCGCGTCATATCGAAGTGCAGATTCTTGGTGATCAGATGGGCAACGTGGTCCATCTCTATGAGCGCGACTGCTCCATTCAGCGCCGCAACCAGAAATTGATCGAGCTGGCGCCTTCGCCCCAGTTGAACGATGAACAGCGGCACATGATCGGTGATCTTGCGGTCAGGGCTGCCAAAGCAGTCGACTACACAAACGCCGGAACGGTGGAATTTCTTCTTGATGACAAGGACGACTTCTACTTCATGGAGATGAATACCCGCGTCCAGGTCGAGCATACCATCAGCGAAGAAATCACTGGCGTGGACATCGTCAGGAAGCAGATCGAAATTGCCTCGGGCATGCCGCTGGGGCTGCAGCAGTCGGATATCAAGATCAATGGTTTCGCTGCACAGTTCCGCATCAACGCTGAAGACCCGCAGAACAACTTCCTGCCCAGCTTTGGCACCATCAGCCGCTATTATGCCGCTGGTGGGCCAGGCACACGAACCGATACGGCAATCTACTCGGGATACACCCTGCCTCCCTATTATGATTCGATGTGCGCCAAACTCATCGTCTGGGCAGCCGACTGGGAGAGTCTGCTGAGCCGTTCGGAGCGGGTTTTGAACGACATCAGATTGTTTGGTATCAGGACGACGATCCCGTACTACCTAAACATATTGCAGCACCCTGATTTCAGGACCACGAATTTCAACACCGGTTTCATTGCCGCGAACCCGCAGCTGGCCGAGTACAGTCTGAAGAAGACGCCAAGCCAGGTGGCCACGGTCATTGCAGCGGCACTGGCCGCTCAACAGTCATGGTAGAACAAATAGCATATCAATCAGCTTCAAGCTCCAATAGCAAGCTCCAGTAGAGGGTAGGACAGGTCATGGCGAGAAAGATTCATATCACGGACGTCGCACTGCGCGACGGCCATCAGTCGCTGCTGGCGACACGTCTTCGCACAGAAGACATGTTGCCCGCCTGCGAAGCACTGAACAAAGCTGGCTATTGGTCACTCGAAGTCTGGGGCGGTGCGACTTTTGATGCCTGCGTACGCTTTCTGAAGGAAGACCCGTGGGAGCGACTCATCGCGCTGCGCAAGGCCTTGCCTGACACGCGACTGCAGATGCTGCTGCGAGGACAGAACCTCCTGGGGTACAGACACTATGCCGACGATGTCGTACGCGCTTTTGTCGAAAAGAGCGCCGAGCTCGGTATCGACGTCTTCCGAATATTTGACGCGCTCAATGACGAACGTAACCTGCGAACGGCAATCGAAGCTACCAAGGCCGCTGGCAAGCACGCCCAGGGCACGATCTGTTACACCGTGAGCCCTGTGCACACTATGGAGCGCTTCGAGGATCTCGCGCGGTCACTCGTTGATATGGGCAGTGATTCGGTGGCCATCAAGGACATGGCTGGCCTGCTCACGCCCTCAGCTACCGCAGAGCTGGTCGAACGCCTCAAGAAGATCATAGAAGTGCCGCTGTTCCTGCATACCCACGCGACCTCCGGTATGGCGCCAATGTGTCTCATGAAGGCGGTGGAAGCGGGTATCGATCACATCGACACGGCCCTGTCTCCTTTGGCTGGGGGCACCAGCCATACGCCGACAGAAACCATGGTCGTAACCTTGGAAGCCGCTGGTTACGACACTGGTATTAATCTCGACGTGCTCAAGCCGGCGGCTAAGCACCTGCGTAATGTGCGCAAGAAATATGCGCAGTTCGAAAGCGATTATTCAGGCGTAGATACCGAAGTGCTGACCTCGCAGGTGCCGGGCGGCATGATGTCGAACCTCAGCAACCAGCTCAAGGAGCAGGGCGCGCTCGACAAGATCGACGATGTCTTCACCGAAATTCCAGCTGTGCGCAAGGATCTGGGCTATCCACCACTGGTCACGCCAACTTCGCAAATCGTCGGCTCACAGGCTGCCGTGAATGTCATGAGCGGTAAGCGCTATGCTTCCGTTACCAATGAGGTCAAGCGATACCTTCAGGGCGGCTATGGCCGCACACCAGCGCCTGTCGATCAGGACCTGCTCAAGGCTGCTATCGGTAATGAAGAGGTCATCACCCATAGACCTGCGGATGACCTGCAGGATGAAATGGCTACATTGAAGTCGAAGGTCCAGAGTCTGCTCTCTGCCGATGGCGGAAAGGCCGAAGTGACCGATACCGATGTTCTGATCTATGCGATGTTCCCCGACCTCGGCGGCGAATATCTGAAGCAGCGCGCGGCCGGCACGCTGCAGCCTGAAGTACTGCTGGATCCAGCAGTCGCCAGTGCCTCGCAAGTCGGCGCCGCAGTGTCGAGCGAATTCAAGATTGCGCTGCATGGCGAGCAGTATGACGTGGCGATCACTGGTCTTGGGCCAAAAGGCAAGGCGCAGCGCCGTATTTATCTGACGGTCGATGGCGTGCCCGAGGAAGTGATTATCGAAACCTTCGACACAGCCGAAACCGGGCAGACCGGTCAGCAGCGGCCGCAGGCAGGGAAGCCAGGTCATATCGCAACGTCCATGCCGGGTAATGTGGTCGACGTGCTGGTGAAGAAGGGCGACAAGGTGGACGCCGGTCAGGCGCTGCTGATCATCGAAGCCATGAAGATGGAAACCGAGATCAGGGCGGATGTGAGTGGCACCGTTAGCGAAGTCTACGCGAAGAAAGGTGATCGCGTAGCGCCGGCCGAAACGCTTGTGGCCATTCAGCAGGACTGACCAACTGTTAGCGGTACGAGGCGACAAGTCGGTCTGCGCCACACCTGGACCAGCCCCTAGCCGCCTCGGATTGCCGACCTGGGCATGTCACGCGGCCCACTCAGGCGGCCCACTCAGGCGGCCCACACACTAGAGTTGTGTCTAAAGTGTGAACAAACCTGTATACTGCGCAGCCTGATTCTGTCAGGTGATTTTGATTGGCTTAATTTGAAGCTCGGAGGCCCCTGTAACGGTGATGCTACCAGCTTGCGATAACCCCGCTTCCCCCCGGCCGGCTTCGATGTCTGCCCCTCTGAAGCTGGCCAGACGCGCTCATCCCTTCAGAACATCCTGTACAACATTTGGCTGCAGGACCAGCAAGCGCGGGTCCATAATCTTACCTGCCGGTTGCTTTGTGACTCGCTGGTTATTTTCTCAATAGGTAAACAATGTCTATACAAAACGAAGACGCTCAGTCTTCAACACAAGCTTCTATCGCTGACGATCAGGCTCAACAGCCGGACTTCCTCAGCCTTGGCCTTCCAGCCAGCATGCTGGATACAATTTCAAAGCTTGGCTATGAAACGCCGTCGCCTATTCAGGCCAAAACCATTCCGCTGCTGCTCGGCGGCAATGACGTGGTCGGTATGGCTCAGACGGGCACCGGTAAGACGGCGGCCTTCGCGCTCCCGATTCTGGCAAAAATCGATACACGCAGTGCCGATATTCAGGCGCTGGTGCTGTGTCCGACGCGTGAACTTGCGCTGCAGGTCTCAGAGGCCTTTCAGACTTACTCCGCTGGTATGGGCGGGAAGTTCCATGTCCTGCCGCTATATGGTGGCCAGGACATGCGGGCCCAGCTTCGCTCACTGAAGCGTGGCCCACACGTCATTGTTGGCACACCAGGCCGTCTGCTTGACCACCTTGAGCGACGCAGTCTGGACCTGAGCAATCTGAAAACGCTGGTGCTCGACGAGGCTGACGAAATGTTGCGGATGGGCTTCATCGACGACGTCGAGACCATTTTGCAGAAGACGCCGGCCGAGCGTCAGGTTGTGTTGTTCAGCGCTACCATGCCGCAGGCGATTCGTCGCGTGGCAGAAAAGTACCTTAAAAAGCCTGTCGAAGTCAGGATAGAGAGCAAGGCAACTACTGGCGAGAACATCAAGCAGTTCTTCTGGCTCGTCCGCGGCATGCAGAAGCTGGATGCGCTGACCCGCATTCTCGAGATCGAACGCTTCGATGGCATGATTATCTTCGTGCGAACTAAAACCGCGACCACGGAGTTGGCCGACAAGCTCAACGCCAGAGGCTTCAACGCCGCCGCGCTCAATGGCGACATCGCGCAGGCTCAGCGCCAGCGCACCGTAGAGCAGCTCAAGGAAGGTCGTCTCGACATCCTGGTAGCAACAGACGTCGCCGCGCGAGGTCTTGATGTTGAACGCATCAGTCACGTTATCAACTACGACATTCCCTACGATAACGAAGCCTACGTCCATCGCATCGGCCGTACCGGTCGGGCAGGGCGTGAAGGTAAAGCCATTCTGTTCGTCGCCCCCCGTGAGCGCAACATGCTACGATCCATCGAGCGTACGACCAGGCAGCAGATCCCACCGCTGGAGCTGCCGTCGCGCGATGACCTGATCGCACAACGCATCGATCGCTTCAAGACTGAAATTCTCGAAACCATCGAATCGCAGGATCTCGCGTTCTTTCAGCAGGTTGTCGAAGAACTGTGTCGCGAGCGCACCTTGACAGAAGTTGAAGTCGCCGGCGCCCTGGCGTATCTGCAACAGAAAGATCGTCCACTGCGACCGAAGCCCGAGCGTGAGGAGCGTCATGAGAGAAGCCAGCCGGAATGGACTGGTGGAGCGGATGCCAGGCCGTCTCGTGCCCGTAATGACAGTGATCGGGAGCGGGCGCCCAGGCCGCCGCGGTCGAATTCTGCAGGTCCTGAAGCTGGTATGCAGCGTTACAAAGTGGCCGTTGGTCATCAGGATGGCGTAGCACCAGGTGAGCTCGTGGGTGCCATCGCCAACGAATCAGGCATAGAAGGACGCTACATAGGTCGAATTCAGATCTATAATACATTCAGTACAGTAGATCTGCCGGCGGAAATGCCAGGCGAAGTCACCGAGCTGCTGCAGAAAACCCGTGTCAGGCAAAAGCCATTGCGGATCACCGTGTTCGATGGTGAGGTACCTGCAGATGAACTGGGCGGCGGCTTCCGCAAGCCTCGTGGTCGTAATGACGGTGGACCTTCTGGTCGACGGCCGCCACGACGTGACAAGCCTGGTTTCTCCCGTGAGGATGGGGCCCGCAAAGGACCGCGTAAGCCCAGGGACTGAGGTGGATCTGCTCCGTTGACTTAATCAAGTGGAGACAGATCATAGATGGTGAAGGCAGATTCTTTCGAGTTTCTCGATGAAGAGGTAGCGCCCGGAACGCGCAAGATATTCAATCTGGCGATAGGCGGGCTCTACACTCAAAAAGACATTTCGGTGCCGATTGCAGTTGTGCACGGCAAGGTGCCAGGTCCGCGTCTGCTGGTCTGCGCCGCCATTCATGGCGATGAGCTCAACGGCATCGAAATCGTCCGACGTGTGTTACACAGCAGCTGGCTGAATAATGTTCGGGGCACCCTCATTGCCGTACCGGTGGTGAACGTGCTCGGTTGCATCCAGCGCACCCGTTATCTCCCAGACCGACGTGACCTGAATCGCTGCTTTCCCGGCAGTGAGGATGGCTCGCTGGCCGGCCGTATTGCGCATATCTTCAATACCAAAGTCCTCCAGTCGGCTACACATGCCATCGACCTGCACACCGGTGCAATAGATCGCAGCAACCTTCCCCAGATCCGCGTGCATCTTGCCAGTCCCAAGGCCGAAGAAATGGCTCATGCGTTTGGCGCGCCCGTAATTGTCAATGCTCCGATTCGGGACGGCTCACTGCGTGGCACCGGGGAAGACCTCGGTATCCCAATTATCACCTATGAAGCTGGCGAAGCACTGCGGTATGAAGAGCAGAGCATCGCCGGTGGTGTCCGCGGCGTTCGGCGCGTCATGGAGTCTCTCGGTATGCTTGCCATGCGCAAGCGTGGACGAAAAATAGTCAAGCCTGTCGTGGCTCGTTCATCCGCCTGGATACGCGCCCCTGAAAGTGGATTTCTTACACTATACTGCTCTCTTGGTGATCGCATCAGAGCGGATGAAACCATTGGCATGATCTGCGGCCCCCTTGACGATGAGGGGGTGCTGATCAAGGCGCCGCACTCCGGCGTCGTCATTGGGCGCACGAATCTTCCTCTGGCCTATGAGGGCGAAGCGGTCTACCACATTGCACGCTTCGACAAGGTGACTGAGGCCGTAGAGGTGGTCGGCGAATTCCAGACACACATGCAGGAGCGTTCAGCAGAACAGTTCACCCCTATCCAGAACGCCTGAGGCGTCTGGTAATTCTCTACAGGGAATCTACATGCCGAGCGCGCGTTTCTTCTATCCGCAGTTCGCAGGTTTGGCGCTGTCGCCAGACCTGCTGATTTTTCGCCTTCCCCACTTCATTACGCTTACTCTGTCGCTGTTCCTCACGGCCTGTGCTTCACAGGCGGTGCTGGACGACAGCGTTATCGAAACCCAGTTTCCACTGGTGACGGAGCTCAGGGATGCGCTCAGGGCAGCGGATGGCGAAGAGCTTGAGCTGTTGGCTCCGGCGACTCACGAGCAGGCGACCAGTGCCTATGAAGAGGCGTACAAGCTTGCTCAGCGCGCAGACGACGCCGCCCAGAAGCAGGCCACCAAGGGGCTGAAAGCACTCAGTGAAGCCAGAGCCCAGGCGGAAGTCACTGCCGATATCTTTGAAGATATTCTCCGCACTCGACGTCGAGCGCTGGCAGCCGGCGCGGCCGAGCACGCGACCAGTAGTTATAGGGAGTCCGAAGCAGAGCTAATCTCACTCAGTCGCATCGCGGAAGAAGGGCGTCTCGAGCAGGCCAAGGCTGGACGGCAGACGCTGATAGACCTGTTCGAAGCGCTGGAGCTCGAAGCACTCAAGACCGATACCGTGGCGAGAATCGAGACAGCGCTGGCTCAGGCTGAACGCGAGGCGCTTGAGGACTTTGCGCCCCAGACGCTGAAGCGTGCGCGCGAGGAGCACAAACTGGCACTCGCGACCCTCGATGCAGACCGCAGAAACAAGATCAAAGCGGAGAATCATGCACAGCGGGCAGTGTTCCACATCAACCGGGCAATGGGGATAAAGGACATCATCCAGGTTTTTCAGACATCTGACTTCAGTGAAGAAGACAAGGTGCTCTGGTATCAGGGACAACTGGCTCGTCTGGTCGAGCCGATGGTTCATGCGCCCAACTTTGACGATGCCAACAAGGTGTTGATCGCGGCGCTGCGTAGTCAGATTGAACAGCTGGTGCAAAACCGGAACCGTTTGCAGCTCCAACTCGATGAAGCCGATCGAAAACTGGCTGATCTGGTGCTGGCGCAACAGTTGGTTCTCGAAGATGTTCGAGCTGAAACCGAGGCCGAACGCAGTGCCGAACAGGCGCGTGCGGCGAGGTTCGCGTTCGTACAATCACTGTTCGATATCGATGAAGCAGAGGTCTACCGCCAGGATAATGACGTATTGATCCGGGCTCAGGGCTTTGTTTTTTCTCCAGGGAACAGTGAGATTGCGGCAGTGAATTTTCCGCTGCTGAATAAGGTCATCGAATCGATCAGGACTTTCGAAAACGCTCGAATCGTCGTGTCCGGCCACACCGACAGCTCCGGCGACGGTAACTCCAATATGCGGCTATCTCAAAATAGAGCATCGAAGGTTGCAGCCTTCCTCAGCGAAGTTGGTGGTTTCGAAGCGAATCGCTTTACCTCGGTCGGGTACGGCGAGCAGCGCCCGATCGCAAGCAATGAAAATAGCCGCGGACGGTCGGAGAATCGACGGGTTGAAGTCCTGATCGTTAATCAATAGGCGGCACGTGCCGCCATGGGAGAACCAGGTGGCACAGTCTGATTCAGACTTCCTCGACAAGAACGATATTCCAGAGAAAACTTCAAGAACAGTTGAGCGTGAGCGGGAAGAGATCCGCTACACCAATGTCATCGTCAAGCGGATAGACGAATCTACCAGACACCCTGATGATATACTCGAACGTACGATAGAAGAGGGCCAGGAGCAGCTTTACAGGCCCTTTATTTCGCTTCTTCTATCATCCTTCGCTGCAGCCCTTATACTGTCTTTTACTGTTATGGCAGTCGCCCTGGTGGTTTCCGGGCTCGCCGATGCCGACATGCCCTTTGTTTCCCGGGTTGCTGTGGCATTTGTTTATCCGCTTGGATTTATCCTGTGTATTTTCAGTGGCACGCAGTTGTTTACCGAACATACCGCCACCGCAATTTATCCAGTACTCGATAAACGAGCGAGCCCCAAACGTTTATTACGTCTCTGGGCTACGGTCATCCTCGGTAATTTACTTGGCGCCTTCAGTGGCGCCTTGCTGCTTACGTCTTCAGATGTAGTCATTGGCGCTTCAGCTGGCTATGAAGCAATAGGACATCACCTCGTAAGCTATCCTTTCAAGGATCTGTTGCTCAGCGCTGTACTGGCGGGATGGCTAATGGCTATCGGTGCCTGGCTTTTACGGGCCAGCGCAGACGCGACCAGTCATATCATCGCCATATTTATCGTGACCTTCCTCATTGGGTTGGGCGGGCTACATCATTCTATAGCAGGTGCGGTCGAAATGTTTGCCGCACTGCTTGTTGCGCCACATTTTACAATTCAGCAGGCAGCATTTTTTATTGCAACTGCAGTGGCCGGTAACCTTATTGGTGGGAGCATATTTGTCGGTGTGCTGAATTACGCGCAGATAAGAAGTACCCAGATACCAGCAGCTGATTCCAAGATTTAAATTGCACTCGTCTGATCTTCCATTAATAATAGGCACCGTTTATTTATAACGCCAACATGTAAGAAGGACGATGTAATGAGCAAGTTTGTGGATTATATTGAAACAAAAAATGCCATAGAGGCATTACAGAAGAAGCTGGCGGCGCTCTCGGAGAATGAAACGGTCCAACGCGCCAATGAGTTCAAGGAGAAATTATCTGCGCTCATGGATGAATACGGCTTCTCTGCCACCGACGTATTGCGTATGTGGAATCTCGAATCAGGCACCGGAGACAGTGGTGGCGAGCGTAAGCGCAGCACCAGAACACTGAAGACCTATCGGAATCCGAAAACTGGTGAAGAGGTGAAGACTCGTGGTGGTAATCACAAGACGCTTAACGCCTGGCGCAAGAAGTATGGGAAGGAGGCAGTGAACAGTTGGGCTTCCTAGTCCGTCTCATCAAGCCGAACCGCTGTAGTGAGTTCGGTCTAGGGTGGGCGATGTATGGGTTTGTCACATTGTAAAACTGCTGCCGTTGCCTGATCATGGTCTATGCTGTTGTATATTTGCGATCGGCAGACGCGGCTTCATCAAGTCGTCCGCGTGGACCAGTTAGCTCGAGCCCCGACCTCCTCAGAGAAGCTGTCGGACCATATTCGGCCAATGGAGCTGCTAAGCAATGGATAGGCGGACAATGATTGCATGAAGCAGAACGGATTGATTAATACGCTTTTGACCCTCGACCGGCGGCCAAAGCAGGTGATTCTCGTCCTCATCGACGCACTGCTGCTTCTTCTGGCTACCGTAGCAGCCTATAGTCTCAGGCTGGAATCTCTTTTTGACCCGACGCGTGCGCACTTCATCGCGTTTGCGGTAACCATCTTTGCCAGCATCAGTTGTTTTGCACTGCTGGGTCTGTACAAGGCCATGGTTCGTTTCCTGAGCCAGCGTGCTCTGTCATCGGTTATCTCCGGCGCTATCTTCTCGTCGCTGATGCTGCTGATGATGACGTCTGCCACCGATGCCTTCATTCCACGATCTGTCCCGATCATCTATTTCATGATGGTGATCATGCTCGTGGGCGGCTTCAGGATAGGCCTGCGCAGCCTTATCGCCATCATCATGCGTTATAACGCAGGCAAGGCGAACAATTACGAGCGTGAACGCGTGGTGATCTACGGCGCCGGCTCCGCTGGCCATCAGCTTCTGACAGCTCTGCAGCATCAGCCTCTTTTTGAACCGGTCGCCTTTATCGACGACAACCGTGCCATCCAGAAGACCACGATCAGTGGGCTTTCGGTACACCCGGCCCGTAATCTCAGCACACTGGTCGAGCAGCATGGGGTAAGCCGCATTCTGTTGGCCATCAGCTCGGCGTCACATGCACGCAGGGCAGAAATATTGCTCTTTCTTGAGCCCTTCGGTCTGAAAGTGCAGACTATTCCCAGCTTTGAAGATCTGGTGTACCGGAATCATGGCATTGGGGAGCTGAGAGATATTGAAGTCGAGGACCTGCTCGGTCGGGACCCGGTCCCAGGCCTTTCCGAGCTGGTATCAATGCCGATTACCGATCGATGCGTAATGGTCACAGGCGCGGGTGGATCCATCGGTTCCGAGCTCTGCCGACAGATCGTCAAGCAGGGTGCCAAGAAGCTCGTACTGTTGGATATCTGCGAGTACGCACTGTACAAGATCAGCCACGAACTCACTGGCATGAAGGCCAAACTGGACTCTCGAATCGAAGTGATTCCTGTGCTCGGTTCCGTGCAGTCGGCTGCGCGCCTGAAGTCCATCGTGTCAAGTTTCGGCGTTCAGACGCTATACCATGCGGCAGCCTACAAGCATGTGCCCATCGTCGAGCAGAACATGATCGAGGGTGTGCGCAACAATGTGCTGGGCACCTACAACGCCGCTGAAGCAGCGCTTGCGGCCGGCGTCGACTCATTCGTGCTGGTCTCCACCGACAAGGCTGTGCGTCCTGTGAATGTCATGGGTGCATCAAAGCGGCTGGCCGAGCTGGTGCTGCAGGGCATGGCCAAGCGCGATTCGCAGACCAAGTTTTCCATTGTTCGCTTTGGTAACGTTCTCGGTTCCTCTGGCTCGGTGGTGCCTCTCTTCAGGGAACAGATTCGTAACGGCGGCCCCGTTACGGTCACTCATCGGGATGTCATCCGATATTTCATGACGATTCCAGAAGCAGCAGGTCTGGTTATCCAGGCGGGCGCGCTGGGATCCGAGCTGGAGTCAGGTTCTCTGTTTCTGCTCGACATGGGCAAGCCGGTCAATATCGCACAGTTCGCCATGAAGATGATTCGCCTGATGGGTCATAAAGTGCGTGGTGTGGACTCGGCTGAAGGCATCGAAATCGTGTACACCGGCCTTCGTCCTGGTGAAAAGCTGTATGAAGAGTTGTTGATCACCGAAGACAGTCAGCAAACCCGTCATCCGCGGATTCTCACGGTAAGAGAGCCTTCGCTGGAATGGGCGGAGGTGCAGGATTTGCTGCGGCGTGTGACCAGAGCCTGCGACAAGTTCGATTGTGAGGCGATGACCAGCTTGCTCAGACTGGCACCACTCGGTTACGAGCCTGCCGGCGACTGCGCCGATTTGGTCTGGCACCAGAGCCTAAACACGCCGACACGCCCTCTAAGCCTTCCGGCCGATACTCAGTCAGGTGCAAAGGTCGTCAAAATAGCCTGACCGGCGTCGGACATCACTTCGCACTTCTTATATATTGGTCCCATGATTGAATTGACTGATGTGATCCATGATCACAAGGCTATAGTCCTTGCGGCGTTGCTGATAATTTCTGTTCTGGGGGCCTGGGCGTGTCGAGCTGTAATGCGACGACTTGCTGTCGTCGATACGCCCGTCAGCCGGTCTTCGCATGTTGTGCCGACGCCACGTGGTGGCGGTCTTTTTTTCGTATTGCTTATCTCGCTCGGATTGCTCTGGCTACAGGTGCATTTCGCTACGCTTCTCGCCGTCAGCGGCGGATTGGTTGCTGCTCTGGGGCTGGCAGATGACTTCCGTGGATTGTCTGCCCGCCTGCGATTCCTCGGGCAGGGTGTCATTGCACTCGGTTCCATTGTCTGGATGTTACTGGCGCTGGAGCCACTGCACCAGATCGATGTCCTGTTCTGCCTGCTCGTTTTCCCGCTCGGTGTCCTCTGGCTCACCGGGGTGACCAGCGCCTACAACTTCATGGATGGTATTGATGGCCTGGCGGCTGGTCAGGCTGTGATCATGGGTGGCGGTATCGCGGCGCTGGCTTATCTCACAGGTGAGACCGGCTGGATGATGGCCGGCGTCTGGCTTGCCCTGAGTGTTTTCGGCTTCCTGATTTTCAACTGGGCGCCTGCCTCGCTGTTTATGGGTGATGTCGGCAGCACCTTCCTGGGCTGGCTGTTTGCGGCCCTATCGCTCGTGCTGCCGATGATGACCGAGATCAGCTGGGCTTCGCTGCCACTCCTGCTCATGCTCTTCCTGGTCGACGCAGGACATACTGTCATTCTGCGCCTGGTTCGTGGCGAAAACGTTACTACTGCCCATCGGCATCATATTTATCAGCAGATGGTTGACCGTCTGGGCTCGCATGCAGCTGTCAGTGTACTGTACTTCCTGGTCACCCTGATCGCCTTGCTGCCACTGAGTCTGCTCGCGACCATGCGACCGGACCTCGAACTCCAGCTGGCACTGGCTGGCCTGGGCTCAGTCTTCCTGCTGGCGCTCCTCGTTCGCTACAGGCTCAAATCGCTCGGCTACCGCGCCCAGCGGGCGCGCATGCTGGCGCGGAAATGAAGCTTGTTGTTACCGGCGCGAATGGCTTCATTGGCCGGTCCGTTGTCCGCGCCTGCCTGTTGGCTGGCCACGAGCTCACGGCCGTGGTCAGAACCAGCGCGGCCAGCCAGACGCTCACGGATGAAGTGGCCCGTTATCCCAACACGCTGAATGTTGTCGTAGTACCTGATCTGACAGCGATCACTGACTCTTCCGATGAATCATGGCTTGAGGGTGCGGAGGTCGTGATCCATTGCGCAGGGGCGGCCCATGCAGCCAAGTCTGATCCAGCCTTCTACCTGGTCAATTCAGAGGGCGTGGATGCCTTTGCAGCGCAGTGCGCCAGACATAATGTTCAGCGCTTTATACTGCTCAGCACGATCAAGGTTTTCCCCTCTGATTGCGGTAAGATTGACCGCTACACGCTTGCGGATCCCGATACCGAGTATGGGCGCTCCAAGCGCGCCGGTGAAGTTGCGCTGCTGCGCCACTGCAGTCAATCCGGTATGGCGTGCTCAATTCTGCGCTTTCCCCTGGTGTATGGCGCAGATTTCAAAGGTAATCTGGGTCTGCTGAAGATAGCTGCGCGCGTAGGCTTGCCACTGCCACTCGAAGGCGTAAGCAACCGTAAAAGTTTGATTCACCTGCCCACCCTAGTATCCTTGATAGAAGCGTGTGCCAGCTCGCAAAACAAGGAGGAAATTCTTCTGGTCGCAGATCCGCACCCATACTCCACCGAAGCACTGTATCGATACATCTGTTCACAGCTCGGCGTGGAATGCAGGACATTCGCTCATGACGCGCTGCCTGGTCGCCTTGCCAGGCGAATTGCCGACAAGCTCGGCTTCGCGGAGAAGCTGTTTGGCGACCTGGAAGTCGACATCAGTGGTGTGGAGTACCCGTCAAACTGGAAGCCCGGTAGGGGTGTGCTGGAAATCCTCAACGATGGCGAATAGTAGAGGGAGCCGCGTCAACGACCTCTCCAGTGAGATGAGGGCGGTCAATGGCCTCAGACTCGACGTCGCCATCGTGAGTTTCTTTTCAGATATTGGCCGTCTGAGCGGCACCTTGAGCTCGCTTGCCGATGCCTTTCGACATTTGCAGACCTCTCTCCCCGATACACAGCTCACTGTTACGATCGTCGATAACACCGGTGACCATCTGCAGCGCTATTCGGTTCAGTTGAAGGCGGTATTGGCACATGTTGGGGTCCACCTCGAGATCATCTACAGCAGTGCCAATCTTGGCTACGGGTCGGCCAACAACCTGGCGCTTAATGATTCGGCAAGCGATTATGTCATCGTACTGAACCCCGATGTGTTGCTGGCGGAAGATATGCTGCTGAACGCAGTCCTCTACCTGCAGGAGCGGCCTGATGTCGCGCTGCTCGCACCCGATGCTTCAGATCCCGAGACCGGTCAGGCGCAATACCTGCACAAGCGGTATCCCGGCGCACTGACCTTTGCGAGCCGGTTCCTGGGTGTTCGGGCGGCCAGCCGTGACCGTGCTTTTTACGAAATGCATACTGAGCGCGATGCCGGCACACCCTACGAGCCGCTGCTGGTCAGCGGCTGCTGCATGATCTTGCCGACCTCATGCTGGAGGCAGTTGGGCGGTTTTGCGGAAGATTTCTTTCTGTATTTCGAAGATTACGACCTGTCGCTGCGGGCTGGCATGCTCGGGCGGGTGGTCGCTCTGCCAACGCTGCGTATCAGTCACTACGGTGGTGGCGCGGGGCGCAAGGGCCTGACGCACATCCGTCTGTTCCTGAGCTCTGCAGTCAAATTCTTCAATCGCTATGGTTGGCAGCTGCTATCCAGCGCTCAGCCGCCGTCCAGAAGCTCTGAGCCGGCCTCAGACAATTCGACAGGGCGCTAGGCAGCGGGCTGGGTGGTGAGAGGTTCAGCGCCCAGGCAGGCTCTAAGCGCTTTACGAACATTGCCATAGAGTTCAGAGAAACTGGCAGCCTCCACGCCTAGCGGGTCTGCTACAACCGTCCTTGTCCGAGCATGCGCATCGTCGGCTAATCGGGCCATCAGACGCTCGACCGGTTGCCGGTACTGTGGCTCGGCCAGCATACAAACTTCGTTTTGCGATGCGGCTTCCAGGAATGCGGCAATTGCGGACGGGGGCACGCCCGATTCCGGATTCTTCGTCAGATAGCCTTCATCAGGAATGCCAAGATCCGCCAGGAGATAGTTGAAGGCGGGGTGATAGCTATAAATCAGCGGAAATTTGTCTACGATCTCTGATCCGCGCAAGGGGAACGACGATCTCAGCTTATCTATGAATCTCTCTCGTGCGGAGCTGAGTTTTTCTCTGGTCAGCGCCTCGCGTGCTGGGTCGGCATGCGCGTTACCTGTGTGCAAGCGCACGATAACTGGCTCAAGTGCTATCAATAAGGCCTCGACAGCGTCCAGACTCAACCAGAAGTGGGGGTCGATGCTGCCGAGGGCATGGCTATGCCCGCCTTGTTCAGGCTGCTCTTTGTCTTCGGCGTTTTCCTTCCCGTCCTGGTATTCGACAAGCAGGTGGCTCGGAAGAACTGTAAGCGCAGCGAGCTGAAAGCGGGCCCCGTCTGGCGGTATCGACGCTGGTTCGGCGCCAAGCGCTTTGAACTCGAACCGATCCAGCAGATTGGGCAGAAAGCTCTCGAGCTCTGGCCCCGCCCATAAGGCCAAGTCAGCGCCTCTGAGGCGATTGACCGCAGACGGTTTCAGGGTCACGTGGTGGGGCGACTGCTCTGGTGGTACCAGATAGCTGCTTTCGACGACATCGCCGTAGACCTCGTCGATAAGTAATGCGAAGGGTTTGAGCGAACTGATGATCACCACTTTGTCGCCACTCGAGCTGACCGCGCCAACTGGGGGCGTTGTCTCCTCGCGGGAACAGCCGCTCAGCAGCAGCAGCCCGACTGTGGCTCTCAGCGCAAGTTTGACTATACTTCTGAAAGTCTGACTATGGTCAGACCGATATTCAATAGTTGACGACGCGGAACAGATTTTATGATTCCTTCAGGCGGACGTAGCGGCATCTTGACGCTCACGATCAAGGATAAGGGCGTACTGTATGCGAGCTACATGCCCTTCATCAAGCGCGGTGGCTTGTTCATTCCCACGAGCAAGACCTACCTCTATGGTGACGAGGTCTTCCTCCTGCTGTCGCTGATGGATGAGCCTGACAAGATACCTATCCCTGGCAAGGTCGTCTGGCTCACGCCCAAAGGGTCCCAGGGCAACAAAGCTGCCGGCATCGGTATACAGTTCACCGGCGACGATGAAATCGCCAAAGGCAAAATCGAAACCTATCTCGCTGGTGCGCTGGGGAGCGACCGACCGACCCACACCATGTAGAGAGCGCTTGCGTTCGCTTCGGTCAATGGGCAGACTTTGAATCTAAACCAGATTCCAGTGTTGCCTATTTTCCGTGTTGCCAACGAAAGGTTCCTCATTGAAGTTCATAGATTCTCATTGCCATCTCGACCGTCTCGATCTGGGCGATGCCGCCACACCCGATATTTATGCAAGCCGCCTGGCTGCGGCGCTCGAAGAGGCACGTGGCCGTGGCGTCGACGGTTTTCTCTGTGTCGATATTGATCTCGATAACTTTGAAGCGGTCAGGGCCGTGGCCGATGCTCACGATGATGTCTGGTGCTCGGTCGGCGTGCACCCACTGGGTGAAGACGAGTTCAGCATCGACCCCAGTGTCGATACGCTGATACAGCTTGCGGGCAGCAGCGAGAAAGTGGTTGCGATTGGCGAGTGCGGACTGGACTACTTCAAAGGGCAGGGCAACAGGCAGGATCAGCTCAATCGCTTCGAAACCCAACTCATTGCGGCATGTGAACTCGGTCTGCCAGTCATCGTACACAGTCGGGAAGCTCGTGAGGACACCTTGAGGCTGCTGAAGGCCTATGTGGGGCAGGGGCTCCGCGGCGTATTGCACTGCTTCACGGATACCCTCGAAATGGCTCAGGCAGCCGTCGACTTCGGCTTCTACGTTTCCTTTTCCGGCATCATTACATTCAAGAATGCTGCCGACCTCAGGGCGACAGTAAAGGCGCTGCCGCTGTCAAACCTGTTGATCGAAACCGATTCGCCGTATCTGGCGCCCATGCCCTACAGAGGTAAGAGTAATCAGCCGAAGTGGGTGGTCGAAGTGGCGCATTGCATGGCTGAGGTCAAGGGTGTGGCGCCGGCAGTGATCGCTGAGCAGACTCGGAACAACTTCTTTGAACTGTTCGATCGCGCCATCCCGGTGAACTGAGCGATGCAGGCATCGTCAGAGACCCTAGCTGCGCAGGCCCTCAGCATCCCGACGGCGGTGGGCGAACTGGCGGCACTCTACTGGAGTACCGCGACTAAGCCCTCAGCAAATCGACCCTGTTTTCTGGCTTTGCACGGCTGGCTGGACAATGCGGAGTCTTTCCATCGCATCGCCCCGCTACTGGCGCAGGATGCGGATGTGCTGGCAATCGATCTCCCTGGGCATGGTCTAAGTGAGCATCGTCCTCCGGGTGGGGGCTACCATGTGGTCGATTATGTTCAGACGCTCGACATCGTAATCGACTGGCTCACTGGCGAGGCTAGTGCGGACTTTTCCTTCAACTGCGAGCCGTCTACGGTCGAGAATGGCGAAGTGGCGGCAACAAGACCACTCTATCTGCTCGGTCATTCGCTCGGTGGTGTGATCAGCCTGACTTATGCCGCAGTGGCGGCGGAGCGCGTTACCGGACTGATCAGTATCGAAGCGCTCGGCCCTCTCAGTGGGCCCGCGGAAGAGACAGCGGCGCAGTTACAGAAATTCCTCGTCAAGGCGCGCAATCGGCGTCGCCTGGATAACGAACGACCGGTTTACCCGAGTATCGAGGCCGTCTGCAAAGCGAGAATGCTGGGTTTTGGCGGACTTTCCGAGTCTGCTGCCGAAGCGCTCGTGACCAGGGCGCTCAAGCCCTGCGATGGAGGCTGGACCTGGCGCTCAGATCCCCGTCTGCGTCTACCCTCGAGTCAACGCATGACCGAGCCGCAGGTCATTGATCTACTGAAGAACCAGACATTACCCACACTGTTGATCGTAACCAGCAAGGGTTTCATATCGCCCGATGAGAGTCGCAATGATCGCCTGCGGATTTTGCGAGAGACACTCGATGGCAGCGCCGGTTTCCTGCAGGTCGTCACCGTCGAAGGTAACCATCACGGTCATCTGGATGGAGATTATACCGCCATGGCGCGACACATCCAGGCCTTCCTTAAGCAAACTCGGAGCACGTCATGATGCGAAGCATATGCCTCCTGGTGCTCATGGTCTTTTGCCATTCGCTATGGGCAAAGGACCTGCTCCTGAGTCCGTTTCCGTTCTCGGAACTTGAAAGCAGCAGCGAAGACAACAAGCCTGAATATGAGGTCATGACCGGCCGGGTTTCAGACAGCAACAGTGGACTCAGGGCCGTTGGCGCCGTGAGAGTCAGTGGAAACCGTGTTACCGCCACCTATGAAATTCCCCAGCGCCACGACGTCGACGAAGTGTTCGAGCATTACATGGCAGAGGTCAGTCGTCAGAGCGGGCTGCTCCTGTTCAAATGCGAGGCCCGGAACTGCGGGCGTAGCAATGACTGGGCGAATACGGTATTCGATCGAAGGATTCTCTATGGGCGTGACCGGAACCAGCGATATCTGGCCGCTCGTCTGTGGGAAGGGGACGACAGCTATCTCGTAACAGCCTACGTCATTCGTCGTGGCAACCAGCGGCTGTACGCGCATGTGGAACAGATTCGCTACGAGCGGGTACTGGCGCTCGAGGGCGACGCGAAACTGCTCTCGACTCAGCTAAACGCCAGGCGAGGTGACTTGCCCTCGCCCGAAGCAAGACCACCGACTGCTGAGACCGAGCGACCGACACCGCTCCCGATAACGATAGGCCCAGAGGCGCTCGTCGAGATTAAGCGCTTTGATAAGCTACTGAAAACGGCTGGTGATGTGCGAACTCTGGTGGTCACGGCTGAAGGCGTACAGTCCAGCAGGACCTTCGATTCACGGCTTGAGCAGTGGTTCGCGGAAGTAGCTTCGCTCGGCTTCGACAGCAGGTCGGGACGCATCATCATCGGCAGTTTCAGTGAGCAGCCCAATATCGACGCGAAGCGAAACTATCGAGAGGCTGCGAAGCTCGGCAGTCTGGTGCGAACCTATCTCCGCCGCCGATATGTGCAGCTGGATGAAGTCGAGGCCCTGACCATAGGTCCGTGGCGAGACCAGTTGCAGAACCTGGCTCCCATCTCGGACAGGTCGAGCGTCGATGCGGAAGTGGGTGGGCTCGTGCGCTATGTAGAATTGGTATGGCTACCGGCTGGAGATGCTGGCAATGACTGAAATCAAGCCACTTGAAGCGGCTGATCTTGAAGCGATGGCGACTGTTCGCGATTGGGTTCGGCTGAGTTGCTCGCTGTTTCGACAGCACGAGGTTCACTTTGGTCATGGCACCGATAATGTGTGGGATGAAGCCATTCGGCTCGTCTTCGGCGCACTCCATCTGCCGGCTGAAGGTGATGATCGCCTACTCGATGCCAACCTGCTGGTCTCCGAGCGGCTGCATCTGTTTGAGCTGCTTCGACGCCGCGTAGAGGCACGGGAGCCGGTGCCGTATCTGCTTGGTGAAGGCTGGTTCATGGGCTTGCCTTTCCATATCGACCGCAATGTGCTTATCCCGCGCTCACATCTGGGCGAACTATTGGCAAACCAGCTGGAGCCCTGGCTAGGCGGCAATGCACCGACTCATATTCTCGATCTTTGTTGTGGCTCAGGCTGCATTGGCGTAGCTGCCGCAATGACCTTCCCGGAAGCCACGGTTGTGCTCAGCGATATATCTAAGGCTGCACTCCAACTTGCAAAACGAAATGTCGCGCGCTACGGGCTCAGCGACGCCACGGTGATTCACAGCGACCTGTTCGCAAGTCTCGGCGCTTATCGCAAGCGTTTCGATGTGATTCTTTGCAACCCGCCATACGTTGACGCCGAGGACATGGCCGATTTGCCGCCCGAGTATGCACATGAGCCGGAGCTTGCGCTGGCCTCAGGTGAAGATGGTCTCGATTTCACCAGGCGGCTGCTGCGTGAGGCACCTGACTACCTGACCGACGATGGCATACTCATCTGCGAAATCGGCAACAGTCTGCCCAGGCTGCTCGAAGCCTTTCCAAGACTTTCGCTCGTGATACCCGAGCTTGAGGAAAGTCCCGAGGATGAGCGTGGTGCGGAGGGCGTATTCATCGTTTCCAGAGAACAGCTGCTGAACTTAGAAGGCTAAGCGGCTACACTGGCGCGTTCGGTTTCAATCAATATCAGGGCATTCAGCGTCTATGTCAGGCAATAGCTTCGGTAAGCTTTTTACAGTCACCACCTTTGGTGAGAGTCACGGGCCCGCTCTAGGCGCCATCGTTGACGGTTGCCCGCCGGGCATGGCGCTCAGTGCCGAATATCTTCAGGTCGACCTCGATCGCCGTAAGCCTGGTACCTCTCGCCATACCACTCAGCGAAAGGAGCCGGATGAGGTCGAAATCCTCTCTGGCGTATTCGAAGGCAAGACCACTGGAACCAGCATCGGGCTGCTTATTCGCAATACCGATCAGAAATCCAAGGACTACTCGAATATCAGTGACGTGTTTCGTCCGGCCCATGCCGACTACACCTACTGGCACAAATACGGCTTTCGTGACTACCGCGGTGGCGGTCGAAGCTCAGCCCGAGAGACGGCCATGCGGGTCGCAGCCGGTGCGATCGCCAAAAAATACCTTCTGGAGCAGTACGGAATACAGGTCCGCGGCTATCTCTCCCAGTTGGGACCAATTCGCCTGAGTCACTTCGAAGATGAAACCTTCGACTGGGCCGAAACCGACAATAACGCCTTCTTTTGTGGCAACTCTGCACAGGTAGAAGCGCTCGAGAACTATATGGATGCCTTGCGCAAGGAAGGCGATTCAGTTGGTGCCGAGGTTACGGTAACAGCTACGGGCGTGCCTGTGGGTCTGGGCGAGCCGGTGTTCGACAGGCTGGATGCAGAGCTCGCGCACGGCCTGATGAGCATTAATGCGGTCAAGGGCGTGCAGTTTGGCGCAGGCTTCGACTCGGTGAGTCAGAAGGGGAGCCGGCATCGTGATCTGCTCACGCCTGAAGGATTTCTTTCGAACAACGCGGGCGGCATTCTCGGCGGCATCAGCAGCGGTCAGACCATTGTCGCCAGTATTGCGCTGAAGCCCACGAGCAGTCTGCATCTGCCGGGTGACAGCATCAATGTGGCTGGCGAGCCGGTCGTGGTGCGCACGCTTGGTCGACATGATCCTTGTGTAGGTATCCGTGCCACACCGATTGCCGAAGCCATGATGGCACTGACCCTCATGGATCACATGCTGAGACACCGTGGTCAGAACATGGGTGTACAGGTCGAGACGCCAGACATCGAGCGTGTAGCGCGCGAGAAGAAAACACCGTAAGGCGCCAGTGAGCGCTTCTTTTCGACCCATCTCGGCAGCGTATTTCTGGTATTTTGCGCTGGTCGGCACGATAGCGCCGTTTCTGCCTGATTATTTTCGCCTGCTTGGGCTGAATCATGCAGAGATTGGCCTGCTGGTGGCCTCTGTCATGGTCACCAAAATACTTGCGCCCAACCTCTGGGCCATCGTTGCCGATGCCACCGGTCGGCGGCTGCGACTGATTCGCGTCGGGATCAGTTTCGCCCTGGTCGCGCTGCTCGTCTTCCCGATGCTTGAAAGCTTCTGGCCGCTGCTCATCCTCATGGTCTTCTTCAGCGCGTTCTGGAATGCAGTGCTGCCTCAGTTCGAAGTCATCACTCTGTCGGCGCTCCGTGAGCAGGGGCGTCAGCATCATTACAGCCGAATCCGCTTGTGGGGCTCGGTCGGCTTCATCGCTGTAGTGATCGGGCTCGGTGCCGTTTTCGAGTATTTCGGCCTGGCCCTGCTGCCGTATGCCATGATCCTGCTCATGGCTGCTCTGCTATGGTCCTCACTGATGATTCATGCGCCTGACTCGACCGGCGGGATGGGCTTCAGGGATGTGCTCAAAGTCTTCACAAAAGAATTCAAAAGTATCCCAATCATATTGTTTTTCATAATAGCATTCCTCGTTCAGCTCTCTTTCGGTCCATACTATACCTTCTTTACAATCCACCTTAAAAACGTGGGCTACTCATTTGACATTATAGGTATTCTCTGGGCTGTCGGCGTGTTGGCAGAGGTTGGGCTCTTCCTGGTGATGCATCGCTTCCTGAAGAGTTACTCCTTGCGCGTTCTCATGCTTGCTGCGTTGACGCTAACGGCGCTGCGCTGGTGGGGAATCGCCGAGTTGGCCGATCAGGTGTGGCTACTGCTGCTATTTCAACTCGGCCACGCCCTTAGTTTTGGCTGCGTTCATGCCGTATCGATTGAGTTCGTGCACCGCGCCTTCGGGCGAGGCTCGGTCGCGGGGCAAGGGCAGGCGCTCTACAGCGCTGTCAGTTTCGGGGCTGGGGGTGCCGTCGGAGCCTGGGCAAGCGGGCAGATTGCTTTTCATTATTCTGCTGGCGATACCTTCTATTTTGCGGCCGCATCAGCCGCCGCTGCCATGCTCGTGCTGCTGCTTGGCTGGCGGTCCTGTGGTCCCGAGACGTATTGGTGTCGTGCGGTAAAGGCTGTTCCAGCCTGAGCGGGCGCGTGCGTTTGCCGGGGCTCGTAGCCCCGCAGCATTGAATTTTCGGGCCTCGAAGCGTAGCATGATGAGCCGTTTTTTGAGGAAGACCACCAGGTCTGCGAGCGTATATGTCGATAGATAGGTCTAATAATAGGTCCGCCAAGACCCTGTATGACAAGTTATGGGACAGCCACGTCGTCACCCAGCGCGATGACGGCAGCGCACTGATCTACATCGACCGACAACTGCTACACGAAGTCACGTCGCCGCAGGCCTTTGAAGGGCTGCGGATCGCCGGGCGCAAGCCCTGGCGCATCAGTGCCAACATTGCCACGCCCGATCACAATGTGCCCACTGAGAACCAGAGCGCGGGCGTGAGTGGCATCGTCGATCCGGTTTCGCGCATACAGGTGCAGACGCTGGATAGCAATTGCGACGATTTCGGCATCCTCGAGTTCCGAATGAACGACATGCGTCAGGGCATCGTCCATGTGATCGGTCCGGAGCAGGGTGCAACGCTGCCAGGCATGACCGTAGTCTGCGGCGACTCGCATACCTCCACGCATGGCGCGTTCGGTGCGCTGGCCCACGGCATAGGTACTTCCGAAGTCGAGCACGTGCTGGCAACCCAGTGTCTCGTCGCGAAGAAAATGAAGAATATGCTGGTGCGGGTCACTGGCAAGGCGCCACAGGGTATTTATGCGAAGGACATCGTCCTGGCAATCATCGGTCGAATCGGCACCGCTGGCGGTAATGGTCACGCGATAGAGTTCGCTGGCGAAGCCATTGAAGCGCTCTCGATGGAAGGTCGAATGACGGTCTGCAACATGGCTATAGAAGCTGGTGCACGAGCAGGCATGATTGCCGTTGATCAGACCACCATCGATTATTTCGCCGGTCGGCCATTCAGCCCCGGAAATGACGATCCGGAAGAGTGGGATCGTGCGGTAGTTTACTGGCGCACACTCACAAGTGATGCCGGCGCCCACTTCGATACCGTGGTCGAGATCGATATCAGTAACCTGGCCCCACAGGTCACCTGGGGCACCTCGCCTGAGATGGTGGTCGCTGTTGATGAAAACGTGCCTGATGGTAGCGAGCGCAGTGCAGATCGTGTGCAGCAGAATGCTGACTCGCGGGCGCGGGCACTGAGCTACATGGGTTTGAGCGAGGGTCAGGCAATCACTGACATTCGGCTCGACCGCGTCTTTATCGGCAGCTGCACGAATTCGCGCATAGAAGACCTGCGCGAGGCTGCGGCCGTCGTGAAGGGTCGCAAGGTTGCATCGACTATCAAGCAGGCGCTCGTTGTGCCTGGTTCGGGACTCGTCAAGCGACAGGCAGAAGCCGAAGGGCTTGATGTAATATTCCGTGAAGCTGGTCTGGACTGGCGTGAGCCTGGCTGTTCGATGTGCCTGGCCATGAACGCGGATAAACTGGGGCAGGGTGAGCATTGCGCCTCGACCTCCAATCGCAATTTCGAAGGCCGACAGGGTTTTGGTGGTCGCACGCATCTGGTATCGCCTGCTATGGCGGCGGCGGCGGCCGTATTCGGTCACTTCGTTGACATAAGAACACTGCAACCTGTTGATCCTGATCATTTGTCAGCTGGCGAGTCACCCAACGGAGTTGCGGCATGAGAAAGTTCACTGTTCACACGGGTATCGTGGCGCCGCTCAATCGTGCCAACGTTGATACAGATATGATTATCCCGAAGCAGTTCCTGAAGTCGATCAAGCGCAGCGGCTTCGGGCCGAATCTGTTCGACGAGTTGCGTTATCTCGATGAAGGCCAGCCTGATGCAGACAACAGTCAGCGCCCGCTGAACCCTGATTTTGTGCTCAACAAGCAGCCTTATGACGAGGCCAGCGTGTTATTGGCCGGTCCAAACTTTGGCTGCGGTTCGTCACGTGAGCACGCGCCATGGGCACTGGAAGACTTCGGCTTCCGTTCGATCATCGCGCCAGGCTTCGCTGATATATTCTTCAATAACTGCTTTAAGAACGGCTTGTTACCTATTGTTCTGAAAGAAGAAGAGGTAAAGGTCTTGTTCGACGCGGTTGCACGTGTGCCTGGCTGTGAAGTCACCATAGACCTGCCGGCTCAGACGGTCACCGTACTCGATGGCAGCGCTGATGAACTGGTGTTCGATTTCGAAATCGATGGTTTCCGCAAGAAGTGCTTGCTGGAAGGTCTGGACGAAATAGGTCTGACGCTGAAGGAAAGCGATGCCATTCGCGCCTATGAGCAGCAGCGTAAGCAGATCACCCCCTGGATGTTCACCGACGTAGTAAGCGCTGGCGTCTAAGCTCGCCCACGTCGTAATCCCATATGGAAAATTGAGTATGAGTTCAGTGTTGTTACTCCCGGGCGATGGAATTGGCCCAGAGATTATGGCTGAGGCTGCCAAGGTGCTGAATCGTGTCGATCAGCTCTTCGGGCTTGGTCTGCAGATCGAGCATGGTCTGGTCGGTGGTGCGGCCATTGATGCCCATGGCACGCCGCTGCCAGATGAAACGATGGACAAGGCTCGCGCTGCGGATGCCATTCTGCTCGGTGCAGTCGGTGGACCCAAATGGGATGCCATTGAAGCCGGTAAGCGTCCGGAAAACGGCCTGCTCGGCCTGCGTTCGGGTCTGCAGTTATTTGCCAATCTGCGTCCCGCGATCCTGTATCCTCAGCTTGCCGCGGCAAGCTCGTTGAAGCCGGAAATCGTGTCGGGTCTCGACATTCTTATCGTTCGGGAACTCACCGGCGGTATCTATTTTGGCAAGCCACGGGGCGTGCATGTCAACGACGCGGGTGACCGCGAAGGCTTCAATACCTACCGCTACAGTGAGCCGGAAATTCGCCGGATCGCTGCAGTGGCGTTCGAGGCTGCACGCAAGCGCTCTGGCAAACTCTGCTCTGTCGACAAGGCAAACGTTCTGGAAGTGACGCGGCTCTGGCGTGAAATCGTGACAAGCATGGCTGCCGACTATCCTGACGTCGAACTCTCGCACATGTACGTCGACAACGCGGCGATGCAGCTTGTTCGTGCACCAAAGCAGTTCGACGTTATCGTAACTGGAAACATGTTCGGCGATATCCTCTCGGATGAGGCGGCGATGCTGACTGGCTCGATCGGTATGCTGCCTTCGGCCTCACTCGATGCCGACAACAAGGGCATGTATGAGCCTTGCCATGGCTCTGCACCTGACATTGCTGGTCGTGGCGTGGCCAATCCGCTGGCGACGATCCTGTCGGCTGCGCTCATGCTGCGATACTCAATCCGAAGTGATGCGGCCCTGCAGGCAGCCGATGCCATTGAGCGTGCGGTAGGCGCAGTGCTGGATCAGGGTCTGCGAACCGCAGATATTGCTGATGTGCCAGGGCAGAGCGTCAGCACGAAGCAAATGGGTGAAGCCGTAGTGGCTGCGCTCGCGCTGGCATAGCTGGCGCACAGAAAATTCTTATTCTGAATTCTCCGATCTGGATTCAGTGAATGCACCATAGATATGGATGAAGTCATGAAACAGAAAGTAGGTCTTGTAGGTTGGCGTGGCATGGTTGGCTCGGTGTTGATGTCCAGGCTTGAAGCCTGTGGCGATCTCGATGCTATCGATGCCTGCTATTTCTCGACGTCGCAGGGTGGCGAAGCTGGTCCAGATGGGCGACCACTGCTGGACGCGACCGATATCAGGGCGCTCGCAGAGATGGATATCGTGGTCAGCTGTCAGGGCGGCGATTACACAAAACAGGTCTTCAAGGACCTGCGCGCGTCTGGTTGGGATGGTTACTGGTTAGACGCTGCTTCGGCGCTGCGAATGCAGGATGATGCGGTCATCATTCTCGATCCGGTAAATCGCAATGTCATCGATCGTGCCCTCGACTCAGGCGTTCGCACTTATGTCGGCGGCAATTGCACGGTCAGTTTGATGCTGATGGGGCTCATCGGTCTGTTCCGCGAGAATCTTGTGGAGTGGGCAAATCCGACCACGTATCAGGCTGCTTCTGGTGGTGGTGCGCGCCATATGCGTGAACTGCTCCAGCAGATGGGGCGCCTGCATGGTGACTGTCGCGAGCTGCTCGACGATCCTGCCAGTGCAATTCTGGATATCGACCAGAAAGTTATCGCCAGCATGCATGACAAGGATTTTCCGGTGGAGTGTTTCAGTACCCCACTGGCTGGTAGCGTGATTCCCTGGATCGACAGTCTTGTCGCCAATGGTCAGACACGTGAAGAGTGGAAGGCTGGGGTTGAGGCCAACAAGATCCTTGGCAATTCCCAGCGCCCGATCCCGATTGATGGCTTGTGTGTACGTGTCGGCGCCATGCGCTCACATAGCCAGTCGGTCACGGTGAAGCTGAAGAAGGGTGTGTCGGTTCGCGCCCTGGAAGACATCATTGCCAGCGGAAATGAGTGGGTGGAAGTCATCGACAATACGCCGGAAGCCACCCGCGCCAAACTCACGCCTGCCTATGCCAGCGGTTCCCTGCAGATCCCGGTGGGTCGCATCCGCAAGCTCTCACTGGGGGATGACTACCTCAGCCTGTTCACGGTTGGCGACCAGCTCCTGTGGGGTGCCGCAGAGCCTTTGCGTCGAATGCTGGCAATCCTGGTCGGCAGGCTCTGATCAGCTCGTACTGATGCCTCTCTCGCCCCGCAAGCCCGGGGGCGTAAGTGTGCCCGCGGAGCCCGCGGGCTATTTTCTTGTAAAAAACTGATCCCTCATCAATACTTACTTTCGATAAGACACTTCAATTCTAGGTACGCTAGAGGCTCTGCCTGTCTCTGCAAAATTGCAGGGCTCACCTCCGCGGACTACTTTGACTCAGTATTGTGACACTAAGGAAATGGCTATGGTTCGCAAGTTCGCGGTTGCACTCTTCGCAGCATCCTCGCTCTCTGCCAGCATCGCACAGGCACTAGGCCTCGGCGAAGTTACCGTCAACTCGTCGCTGAACCAGCCCCTAGATGCTCAGATCGAGCTGGTGAACACGGAGGGCCTGCAGCCGTCTGAAATTGTCACGGCCCTGGCAAGTCAGGAAGCGTTCAGGCGGGCGAACATCGATCGCGCATTCTTCCTCAATGACGTTCGCTTCAAGGTCGAATGGAAGAACACTGGCGGCGCTGTGATCCGTCTTAGCAGTTCAAAACCGGTACGAGAGCCTTACCTTAATTTCCTTGTCGAAGTGAACTGGCCTTCCGGTCGTCTGCTTCGTGAATATGCTTTGCTGATCGATCCGCCGACCTATAGTCTCGACAATACAACGTCGGCTGCGCCGGTACAGACCGTCCAGACGAACACGACGTCTCAGCCGCCGGCACGACAGAGCGCCCCTGCTCCGAAAACGCCTGCCGCGGGCACTCAACAAACGGCTCGTTCCACCGTGCCAGCCAGTTCGGCGCCGCAGGGTGGTGGACAGACTGACGCTTACGGTCCCATTCGCGCTGATGAAACCATGTGGGAAATAGCGCTCAAAACCCGGCCCAATAGTCAGATTTCTCCACAGCAGATGATGCTGGCGATTCAGGATCTGAACCCGGATGCCTTCGTCAACAACAACATCAATCTGGTCAAGCGTGGCCAGATGCTGAAGATTCCGGATGAGCAAACCATTCTCGAACGCGACCGTCGTGATGCGACCAGCGAGTTCGCGGTGCAGAATCGTGAATTCGAGGTCATCACAGGCAGCGAAGGGTCCCGAACAGATCAGATGCGAATTCTCGCTGACGAGCGTGGAACAGCGACCGGCTCTGAAGCCAACTCCGGTGAGGGGCAGGTTACGGGTACAAGCGTTCGCGCCACCGATCCGGTTGTGCTCGGTGAGGATCTTGCGGAGCAGACACGCGCCAATGAAGAGCTGAAGAGTCGACTCGACGCTGTGCAGGAACAACTGGCGACCGCGCAACGTCTTGTGAAGCTCAAGGATGATGAGCTCGCGGCATTGCAGGCACAACTGGCCAAGCAGCGGACTCAGAATGAAGGCGCGGCATCTTCTGCAGCGGGCTCGCCTGAGAAGGCGGCCGCCACCAATACTGTAACCCAGCCTGAAACCTCGCCTGCAGATGGCGCAGGCGGACAGGCAGGCGATCCTGCCACACAAGCCAGCGTCCCGGCTAATGGCATGACGAGCAGTGACCCAGCCGCGCCTCAGGGCGAGGCAGGCGAAATCACCGCGATTGATCCTGCCAGCCCAGAAGCCGAGATGGCCGCTGGTGACATGACCGAGGGCGCAGGCGATGAACCTGCAGCCGAAGTGGCGGTATTGACTGAAGAAATTCCAGTGGTTAAGCCACGGGAAGCAGCAGAGCCAGTTGCCGCAGAGCCTGAGAATCTGCTTGACCAGATCGCGTCCAATCCGCTGTATCAAATGGCATTGGCTGGTGGTCTGCTCCTGATATTGTTACTGCTGTGGGCCATGTCCCGTCGAAGGGCCAACAAGGAAGCAGACGATTATGAGTTGGGCGCTGAGAATGCTGCTGGCGGGCCTTCAGGCGCAGCGATAGCAGCATCACGAGCCGGCATGTCGCGCAGCGCCGTAGATGCCGCCTCTGACGAGTCCGACCCGGTCGCTGCTGCCGACGTCTACCTCGCCTACGACCGCGAAGATCAGGCTCGGCAAGTGCTCGAAGATGCGCTCGAGAAAGAGCCTGACAATCAGCGCTATCGGGTTAAATTGCTTGATGTGCTTGGTATGGCTGGTGCTACAGCCGCCATGCACCAGGCTTACGATCGCATCATGGCTGGTGAAGATGAAGACGCCATCGTCGAAGCGCAGAGCGTGATGAATCGCTATGACATCGCCACCGACGAAGATGCCGACGAAGCGGACGATACCTCCCTTGAGGCGCTGGAAGAAGAACTGCGAAACTCGTCGTCTTCACCAACGCTGGCTTACGCCAGAACAGGACACCCGGATACCGAAGATGAGTTGAGTGATGACGATCTGGCGGACGTATTTGGAGATTCCGACGAGTCCTCTGATCGCAGCACCCCTTCGGCCAGCGATGAGCTTGACGATCTGGATGTAGACTCCGGCTATGATGTCGCAGCTAGGACACCTGACTCGCCGGATAATACTCGCGATCTGAGTTTCAGCCTGGACGACACCACAACATCGGGCGCGTTTGATGACAGCGACGATCTGGATATCGATTTCCGGATCAGCGATCTGGATCTCGACGATGCAGATGGTTCCCCAGCCGCCGTGTCGACGAGCAGCCTCGAAGACGAGGCAGACTTACTTGATCTCGACACACTCGAGAGCGTCGATGGTGACCGCAATGGCGACCCACGCAGTACCGATTTCGATCGCTCACTGCAGGCTGCTGAGGCCGCTGCTGACGAAATCAATGCTTCCTTGGAAGAGCCTATCGAACTGGATTCGGCGGATGACGAGATCGACCTGGATAGCAGCGATCTGGATCTCGAGCTCAGTGAAGCTGACGAAGACGAACTTGCCGACTTCGATCTTGAGCTCGATGAGGAAGATACCATTCCCACAGCGGCGCCAGTGGCTGAGACGACGCCGGCCGACCGACAGCTGAGCGAAGGGCGCGATGAGACGCTGGATCTGGCTGATCTTGAAATGGACGACCTCGATATCGATAGCATAGATCTTGATGATCTTGATGATGGCGACCTTGAGTTGGATGAGCTTGACGCCGGCGCGACAGAAGATTCGTTGGCCACTGCCGCAGATTCGCCTGCTGGCTCAGGTGATGATGCCGAAGTTGTAGAAAGCAAAGACATCGAAGATGATTTCGATTTCATGTCAGATGCTGACGAAGCTGCGACCAAACTGGACCTCGCCCGCGCCTATCTCGATATGGGTGACAAGGATGGTGCACGTGATATCCTGCTCGAAGTTGTCGAAGAAGGCAGCGATGAGCAGAAGACAGAAGCCAACGAACTCCTCGCTGGCCTGTAAGTTGGTGGTAACAGGGATGTCGGGGAAAGCAGGATTTGCGATCAGCTCTAGAACGATTCAGTAATGAGCCGCTTCCGGCTGGTCGCATCGCCCTCGTCGTCGCCTACCAGGGTAGTCTCTATCATGGCTGGCAGGCGCAACTGTCCGATCATGACACGGTTCAAGGTGCCTTACAGAAGGCACTGAGCCGGGTGGCAGCGCACGACGTTGCCCTCAGTTGTGCCGGCCGAACGGATGCCGGTGTTCACGCGACCGCCCAGGTGGTCCACTTCGATACCCTTGCATCCCGTTCTCCCCATGCCTGGGTTGCCGGCACCAACCATTTCCTGCCGCCGGATATCGTGGTGCGATGGGCTGGCCCCGTCTCGACTGAGTTTCATGCCCGTTACAGTGCGACCGCACGCGAATACCGCTACGTCATACTCAACCAGACTGTGCCACCGGCCCAACGCCATCGGCAAAGCACGTGGATTCACTACCCATTGGATGAGCAGCGTATGCACGACGCTGCTCAGTTGCTGTTGGGTACGCATGATTTCAGCGCACTGCGTGCTGCGGAATGTCAGTCGAAGACACCAGTGCGCGAACTTCATTCAATCAATGTCAGCCGTCATGGCGACCATATTCTGCTGCAACTTCGGGCCAATGCCTTTCTCCACCACATGGTGAGAAACATTACCGGAACACTGCTGCCGATAGGTGAGGGTACGCGCCCCGTCTCCTGGATCTCTGAGGTGCTGGCTTCGCGGGACCGCCGCTGCGCCGGCATCACAGCACCAGCTCATGGTCTCTACCTTGTCGGCGTGGATTATCCGGCGCACTTCTGTCTACCAGCACTCCCCAAAGGGCCTGCCGTATTCCCACCTGAGATCTGACACAGGTCTCTTGTCTTTAATGCAGGCATGAGCACATGTATACTCCGGGATCGATTTATCTTCGGAGGTCTGCCCGATTGCAGCGAGTGCGTGTAAAAATCTGCGGTATCCGCGAACCCGAGCACGCTCTGGCGGCTGCGCAGGCGGGTGCCGACGCACTTGGCTTCGTTTTTTACGCGCCGAGCATCCGTGCGATCAGTCCTGGTCGCTGCGCTGAAATCTGTCGTGAATTGCCGCCTTTCGTTACTCGGGTGGCCCTGTTCGTCAATCCGGCGGCTGATGAAGTACGGCGGGCTATTGGCGAGTCTGGTTGCCAGACACTGCAGTTTCACGGTAGCGAATCTCCCGAGTTCTGCGAGCAGTTCGGTCTGCCCTGGGTCAAGGCGATAGGCATGACCGACGCCACTGACCTCGCGGCGGAGGCTCATCGCTTCAGCAATGCGCAGGCCCTATTACTCGACAGTTTTGATCCAGTGCGCCACGGCGGTACCGGCCGCACCTTCGACTGGGGGCTGGCCGATGGCAGCATCGGCAAACCACTTATTCTCGCCGGTGGACTCACCGCTGCCAATGTCGCTGATGCAATACACTCAGTGCGGCCGTATGCCGTGGATGTCAGCGGCGGCGTCGAAATAGAGAAGGGCGTCAAGTCCTCCCAAAAGATTCAGCAGTTCCTGCATGAGGTAATGGCTACATATGCAATTCGATAAAGAATATCTCGCACAGTTTCCTGACGTTAACGGCCGCTTCGGCGAATATGGTGGCCGTTTCGTGTCAGAAACGCTCATGGCCTCACTGCTCGAACTCGAGCAGGCATATGCCAAACTGAAAAATGACGAAGCCTTCCAGCGCGAGTTTGATCGTGATCTCGCTGACTACGTGGGCCGGCCTTCGCCACTCTACCTGGCTGAGCGTCTGACAAAGCAGATCGGCGGCGCCAAGCTGTATTTCAAACGTGAAGACCTGAACCATACCGGCGCCCACAAGGTCAATAACACCATAGGCCAGGCTTTGTTGGCTAAGCACCTGGGTAAGAAGCGAATCATCGCTGAAACCGGCGCCGGGCAGCACGGCGTGGCATCAGCTACCGTTGCGGCGCGGCTGGGGCTCGAGTGCGTCATCTTCATGGGTGCCGAAGATATTGAACGGCAGTCGCTCAATGTGTTCCGAATGAAGCTGCTAGGTGCGGAAGTTCGTTCGGTCACCAGTGGCACTGCAACCTTGAAGGATGCCATGAGTGAAGCCCTGCGTGACTGGGTCAGTACTGTGGAAGACACCTTCTATATCATCGGTACGGTAGCAGGTCCGCATCCTTACCCTCTGCTGGTCAGAGACTTTCAGGCGGTGATCGGACGTGAAGCGCGGGAGCAGCATCTCAAGAAAGAGGGCAAATTGCCTGATGCGCTTGTGGCCTGTGTGGGTGGTGGCTCCAATGCCATCGGCCTGTTCTATCCATTCCTCGGTGATGAAACAGTCAAGATCTACGGCGTCGAGGCCGGCGGCAAGGGTCTCGAAACCGGCCTGCACGCGGCACCGCTCTCTGCTGGACGGCCCGGTGTGCTGCACGGCAATCGCACTTATCTCATGGAAGACGAAGACGGCCAGATTTCGGCGACCCATTCGGTGTCTGCTGGTCTCGATTATCCCGGCGTCGGCCCTGAGCATGCCTGGCTGAAGGACATTGGCCGCGCCCAATACGTTGCCGCAACCGACGACGAAGCCATGGCTGCGTTCCATACCATGACCCGTATCGAAGGCATCATGCCAGCGCTGGAGACGGCGCATGCGATCGCTTATGCGATGAAGCTGGCCAAGGAGATGAGTCCGGAACAGAGCATAATCGTCAACCTCTCTGGTCGCGGCGACAAGGACATACTTACTGTTGCGAAGTTGGATGGAATTACACTATGAGTCGTTTGAAGGCGCAATTCGAAGCGCTTGAAGCCAAGGGTGGCAAGGCCCTGATCCCCTATATCACTGCGGGCGATCCGAATCTCGATATCACGCTGAAACTGATGCACGCCCTGGTCGAGTCCGGTGCCGATGCGATAGAAATCGGCATACCGTTTTCCGATCCGATGGCAGATGGTCCCGTGATTCAGAAAGCCTGTGAACGCGCGCTCGCCAGTGGCACCAGTCTGAAAAAGATCCTCGCCATGATCAGCGAGTTTCGCAAGGATGACACGAGCACGCCGCTGGTACTGATGGGTTATCTGAACCCGCTCGAGGCCATGGGCTTCCAGGTGTTCACCGATGCCGCTGCAAAGGCTGGAGTAGACGGCGTGCTGACGGTAGATCTCCCGCCCGAAGAGGCTGGACGGCTCGCTCCGATGTTGCAGGCTGCAGATCTCGATCCGATTTTTCTTATCGCCCCAACCACGCAGACTGCCCGCATCAGAACTGCTGCCAATAATGGTGGCGGCTACATCTATTATGTCTCTCTCAATGGTGTGACTGGTTCAAGCAAGCTGGATGTCGAATCAGTGCGGACGCATGTAGAAGCCATCAGGAAAGAGTCTGCGCTGCCGGTCTGCGTAGGTTTCGGTATCAAGGATGCGGTATCAGCGCGCCAGGTCGCTGCGGTTTCCGACGGCGTCATCGTGGGCAGTGCGCTTGTCAATATCATCGCCGAGCATGCAGAGCAGCCAGAGCAGATGATCGAGCAGGTGAAGGGCTTGATGACATCGATCAGACAGGCGCTTGACGATCTGAGCGCGCAAAACCGATAACAACTCATTTATTGTAACAGGATTGAGGCATGTCGAGCTGGCTCGAAAAACTGATTCCCGGAATGAGCAGTGCACAATCCAAGCACAAGAGCACTGTTCCAGAGGGTCTTTGGAAGAAGTGCCCGAACTGTGAGTCCGTCCTCTACAGGCCTGAGCTTGAGAAGAATGTCGAGGTCTGCCCGAAATGCTCGTATCACATGCGCATCAGTGCGCGGCGGCGGATCGCTGTGTTTCTGGACAAGGTGGACGAAGGCGGTATCGAGCAGAAGGAGATTGCGCCAGAGCTCGAACCCACCGACAAGCTCAAGTTCCGTGACACCAAAAAGTATAAAGACAGAATCGCAGCCAATCAGAAGAGTACAGGCGAAAAGGATGCCATGATTGTCGTCGAAGGTGGCCTGCACGGTATTCCTGTGGTGGTAGCGGCCTTCGAGTTCAAGTTTCTCGGCGGTTCGATGGGTGCAGTTGTCGGCGAAAAATTCGTCCGGGCAGTGAATCGTTGCATCGAGCTGCGTGCGCCGCTCATCTGCTTCTCGGCCAGTGGAGGCGCGCGAATGCAGGAGGCCCTCATCTCACTGATGCAGATGGCGAAGACTGCAGCCGCGCTGGAGCGTTTGAAGCGCGAAAGGCTGCCGTATATCTCCATCATGACTGATCCAGTATTTGGCGGGGTTTCGGCGAGTTTGGCCATGCTCGGCGATATCAACATCGCTGAACCGAAGGCTCTGGTTGGCTTTGCAGGCCCCCGGGTCATCGAGCAGACCGTGCGGCAGACCCTGCCCGAAGGGTTCCAGCGCAGCGAGTTTCTGCTTGCTCACGGTGCCATCGACATGATCGTAGCTCGGCCAGAGATGCGCGAGCGCGTCGCGAGCCTGCTGGCCAAACTGATGCGGCTGCCGGTCCCGCGGTCATTGCTGAGCAGCGACGAGCTCGAGCTTGCACAGTCTAAAGACCCCGCGCCACTAGCTAATATCGAAGCCGAACAGCCACCGCGCGTTCCCGAGCAAACCGACGAGGGTCAACAGGCCTACGTCGCTCCGGCAGAGTCTGTGCACCAGCGCATGTCCGCCATTGGCTCCGAAGAAGCCTGGGATGAGGTCGAAGGCGCAGCCTATTCGCCTGTGAATACAAATCAGCCAGCGAAACTGGCTTCGGTTGAGCCGAAGCGCGGCAATTCGACGTCCTCTGAGTGAGCGGGACGACCGTATGACACAGGAGATTGCTGAATCACCGGTCCCAGGTAGCCGGGATCTGCCGGCCTGGCTGGCTTATCTGGAGAACATGCTTGGTCCAGAGTTCAGCATGCGGCCTGGTCTCGAGCGCAGCGCCCTGGTCTGGCAGCAACTCAATCCCGATGATCAGAGACTTGCCCGGCAGATCGTTATTGTCGCTGGTACCAACGGCAAGGGATCAACCGCCGCGGCGATTGCGGAGTTGGGTCGTGCCAGCGGTCTGCGTGTCGGCGTTTACGGCTCGCCTCATGTGCTCAGATTCAATGAGCGCTGCCGTATCGACGGCGTGGAAGTCAGTGATGCAGCATTCTGCGCCGCTTTCGAGCGCGTGGAGGCGGCTCGCAGGCAGTGCGGCGGACCGGCCGTCGCACCGCTGTCCTATTATGAGTTCACGACTTTGGCCGTGTTTGCCTTGCTCCGTGATGCCGCGCTGGATCTTGTGGTTCTGGAAGTCGGGCTGGGTGGCAGGCTCGACACCGTCAATCTTATCGATGCCGACCTCGCTGTCATCACCCGTATTGGCCTGGATCATCAGGCTGTGCTGGGGGATACCCTCGACGCTATCGGCGCCGAAAAGGCCGGTGTTCTGCGAAGCGAAGCCCTGTGCGTGCTCGGGTCCAGGGATATGCCGAACAGTGTTCTGACGAACGTGCAAGATCTGCGCAACGAGGTGAGAATCTATGGCGAACACTTCGATGAGCATCGTTACGGTCTGACAGATATCAGTCCGGGACATCCTGGCACTCGCCTGCCTGCTGCGAACCTGGCAGCTGCCTGTGCAACGTTCGAGCTGCTCGGTCACCAGCTGCCGCGCAATCATGTTCAGCTGCTCGATTCACTGACGCTGCCCGGGCGCTTGCAAATCCTGCAGTCCGACCCAATTATCTGTATAGATGCCGCGCACAATGCACAGGCGGCAGTGTATCTGGCTGAATGGCTCGAGCGTCAGACCGGTCGCCAGGCAGGCTCGTCGCAGGCCACTCAAGGCGAGAAGACCGGGGAGATCCGGGCAATCTTTTCCTGTTTTGCCGACAAGTCGATTGAAGCGCTGATCTTGCCAATGCTGCATCTGGTGAGTCGCTGGTACTTGTTTCCTCTGCAGGGTGCGCGGGCAGCGGCTTTGCCACGTCTGAGGCAGGCTGCCGACACAGCCATTGCGACGGCTCTCAAAGACCGCGGCGCGGGCGAGGCGTCAGCGTTTGTGCCTTCGATCGAGGCACACGAATCTCTCGTGACTGCGCTCGAGGCCGCTACTGATGGTCTGCGGCCGGGCGATTGCCTGGTAGCCTTCGGGTCCTTCCAGGTGGTGGAGGCCATGCTGCTGCAGTGGCAGCGCCGCTCCGACAACAACTTAAACGCATCATGAACGGATAAAACTACAGATGACCTCATTTAAAACCCGCGTCATAGGCGCCGTTATTCTTGTCTCACTGGCTGTCATCTTTGTGCCCATGCTGTTCAAGAGTCCTGTCGAGCAGCCAGGCCGGGTGGAGACGCCGCTTAGTGATGATGCGCTCCGTACTGGATCAGCGGATCGCACACCAATGACCGAGACCGATTCCCGGGCATCGCAGCGTCTGGAAGTGCCGCCTACTCCGGATGTGCCTGAATTCACGATAGAAAAGCCGACGGCGCCTGCGCTGCAATACTCTGATCGCGCCACAGAGATTGAGGCCGAGAGGTCGGCCGTCGAGGCTAGAGGCAGTGATGACTTCAAGGTGGAATCTCCGGCTGAACCGCGAAGAGAGCCTGCGAGTGCGCCGGTCGGTTCTACGGCTGATACAAAGCCCGCGTCAAGCTCGACGTCTGTAGCCAACCCTACAGAGCGAGCCGTGTCGAAACCTGCGACATCCAAGCCGGCAGCAACTTCGGCGCCAGTCCCCAACGGTGGCTTTGGGGAGGCGTGGGCCATTCAGGTTGGCTCGTTCTCCGATCAGGCGCGGGCCCAGAAGGTTCGGGCGGATTTGCAGAAAGAGGGCACGGCTGCCTATGTGCAGGAGGTTCAGATGGACAATGGGTCTACGATGGTGAGGGTTTATGCAGGGCCAATGCTCGAGCGCAGTACCGCCGAAAAGCTGAAGGTCACCCTGGACAAGAAGTTAGGCGTGAAATCCCTGATTATGCGATACCGCCCTGTGCAACCTTAATCTGAGCTGTTACAATCCGCGCCCTTCGAACACCGACCCGAATCAGGATTGAAGCATAATTGGCAGCACTGAACTGGTTTGACTGGGCCATCCTTGGCGTTATTGCGCTCTCGACGGTGGTCAGCCTGATGAGAGGCTTTGTAAAAGAAGCGCTCTCACTGGTCGGCTGGTTTCTGGCATTCATCGTCGCCAGGCTGTTCTACATTGAATTCGCTTCGCTGCTGGTGGATGTCATCGAAACGCCTTCGATGCGGCTTATCGTCGCCTTCGGTGGTCTGTTTCTGCTGACCTTGCTGGTTTGCTCGCTAGCCAATCATCTGCTGTCGGCGCTTGTGAAAGCGACCGGTCTTGGTGGTTTCGACAGGGTGCTTGGTACAGTCTTTGGCGCCTTGAGAGGTGTGATCATCGTTCTCGTCATTACCGGTACCTTGCGGATGACGCCCCTGGTCGAAGACGACTGGTGGCAGAATTCTGCATTCATACCATCCTTTGGAAGGATCGAAACCTGGGCGCGTTCTACGCTGGGTGATCCTCTCGAACGCATCGATTTCCAGGCACTTTGATGTCTGGTTCTGAAAATTGCTGCGTTACTCTTTACACTAACAAAAAACAGCAGTCTGAAGTCATACATTGCAGTGTCATCGTGTGAAAAGCAGGTAGCCTATGTGCGGAATTGTCGCAATCGTAAGTAAAAGCAATGTCAATCAGGATCTCTATGACGCCCTGACGGTGTTGCAGCATAGAGGCCAGGATGCCGCTGGAATAGTAACCTGTCAGGACGACCGGTTCTTTCTTAGAAAAGACAACGGCCTTGTAAAGGATGTGTTTCGAACCAAGCACATGATGCGTTTGGCTGGCAACGCCGGTATCGGCCATGTCCGGTACCCGACGGCGGGTACCAGCAGTTCGGCTGAAGCCCAGCCGTTTTATGTGAATTCTCCCTACGGCATCACGCTTGCCCATAATGGGAATCTTACCAACACGCATGATGTCGCTGAAGACATCTTCAAGACGGACCTGCGGCACGTCAATACGCACTCCGACTCGGAAGTGTTGCTTAACGTGTTTGCGCATGAGCTGCAGAAGCAGGGCAAGTTTCGTCCAGGCCCAGACGAAGTGTTCGAGGCTGTCAGATCCGTGCATCGACGAGTGCGTGGTGCCTATGCCGCTGTCGCGCTCATCACCGGTTTCGGCGTTGTGGCCTTCCGCGACCCCCATGGCATCCGTCCTGTCTGCTACGGTTCACGTGAAACCGCAGATGGCAAGGAGTACATGGTTGCGTCCGAAAGCGTTGCGCTGAACTCACTGGGCTTTAAGCTAGAGCGCGACATTGCACCTGGCGAAGCACTCTATATCGAAATCGATGGTACCTTGCACAGCGCGCAGTGCGCCGAAAATCCCGTGCTCGCACCATGTATTTTCGAGCACGTGTATTTCGCCCGGCCGGACAGCATCATCGACAACATATCGGTGTATAAGGCGCGCATGCGCATGGGCGACAGCCTGGCGGCGCGTATTCGGGAGAATTTTCCTGACCACGATATCGATGTCATCATCCCGATACCGGATACCAGTCGAACTGCCGCGCTGCAAATGGCGTTCAACCTTGGGGTGAAATATCGCGAAGGCTTTATCAAGAATCGCTATATCGGCCGCACCTTCATCATGCCGGGACAGCAGCAGCGCAAGAAATCAGTGCGTCAGAAGCTGAATCCGATCGATCTCGAATTCCGTGGCAAGAATGTGATGCTGGTTGATGACTCGATTGTGCGGGGCACGACCTGTAGAGAGATCGTACAGATGGCGCGTGATGCTGGCGCCAACAAGGTCTACTTCGCCTCTGCAGCGCCGCCGGTGCGTTATCCTAACGTCTACGGTATCGACATGCCTGCGGCCAGTGACCTCATTGCCCATGGACGTACTGAGAAGGAGGTGCAGGAAATCATCGGCGCCGACTGGCTCATCTATCAGACGCTCGAAGATCTGATTGCTTCGGCGCATGAAGGTAATCCTCATATCGTTGAATTCGACTGCTCGGTATTTACTGGCGAGTATATTACCGGTGATATTACCGAAGACTACCTGACCAAACTTGAGAAACTCCGCGGTGACAGGAACGAAGCGTTATGGGAGGCTTCCAAGGAAGCGTCGCATACGCAGGTGCCCCTCGACCTGCATAATGATGTCTAGGAGCACGAGAACCGCCCATGTCTGAAGAGCACCAGAAGCCGAAAGCCGCGTCATCTGCACCGGCTGGAAGCAACCCCGACGGACGTGGCCGGCTCGGCCGAATACATCAGGCAGACTGGTCCACCGAAACACAGGCCATTCGTAGCGGGCAGTACCGAACCGAAGAACAGGAGCATTCGGAAGCCATCTTCCCGACCTCGTCCTTCGTGTTCAACTCAGCGGCAGAAGCCGCAGCCAAGTTCTCCGGTGAAGTACCGGGCAATATCTATAGTCGTTTCACCAACCCCACCGTTCGCATGTTCGAAGAGCGTCTGGCGGCCATGGAAACACCGGCTGGTCAGGATGGCAGTGAAATCAGCTGTGTTGGTACCTCCAGTGGCATGGCTGCCATACTAGCCACCTGTATGGCCTTGCTTAAGCAGGGCGATCATATCGTCTCATCTCGCCAGGTCTTCGGTACGACGAACGTCGTGTTCGATAAATATCTCGCCAAATTTGGTGTGACGACGACCTGGGTCGATCTGACTGATTACGCGGCCTGGGCCGCTGCGATCAGACCAGAGACCAAGTTGCTGTTCCTCGAGACGCCTTCCAATCCTCTTAATGACGTCGCCGATCTCGATCGGCTGAAAGCCATTGCTGCTGCTGGTAATTGTCTGCTGGTGGTGGATAACTGTTTCTGTACTCCAGTGCTGCAGCAGCCCTTGGCCTTTGGCGCCGACCTCATCATTCACTCTGCGACCAAGTATCTTGACGGTCAGGGGCGGGGCATCGGCGGGGCGGTAGTCGGGCGCAACGAGTTCATCAGCGAAATCAAGACCTTCATGCGCAGTGGGGGCTTCAGCATGAGCCCTTTCAATGCCTGGATATTTCTCAAGGGCCTCGAAACTCTGAGTATTCGGATGAAAGCGCATTGTGAACAGACTGCCGAAATTGCACGCTGGCTGGCTGAGCAAAGCTGGGTAGAGAAGGTGTACTACTGTGGTCTGCCTTCGCATCCCAGCCATGATATCGCGGCCCGGCAGCAGAGTGGTTTTGGTGGGGTCGTCTCCTTTACAGTGGCCGGCGGTCGAGAGGCGGCCTGGCGCTTTATCGACGGGACCCGCTGGATCTCCATCACTGCCAATCTCGGTGATGTGAAAACCACGATGACGCATCCTGGCAGCACCACGCACGGGCGGCTCACGCCAGAGGCCAGAGCGCAGGCAGGCATTGACGATGGCCTCATCAGGCTGTGTATCGGACTTGAGTCGGCAGAAGATATACGCAAAGATTTGCTCAGTGGCAGTAAGGCCCTCTAGACTCCTGTAATGTCCACAAAAAACGCAGCACCAGTTGCCGGCAAGAAACCGGCACGGGGATCAAATCCCTCATCGTCCTCGGCCTCCACCAAGGCAGCGCGTTCACCTGCGTTTGCCCGTTACCTGGAGCACGTCGAGCGCGAGGGCTCGCTCATCTTCTGGCTGTTCATGGCAGCCTTTCTGATGATAGCTCTTGCGACCTACAGTCCCGCCGATCCTGGCTGGTCCAGCACCAGTGATCGGGAGTTCGTCGAAAATTATGCTGGTCGCAGCGGTGCCTGGGTGGCGGACATTCTTCGCTTCTTCTTCGGTCACGTCGCTTACCTGTTCCCATTCGTATTCGGGCTTAAGGCCATCAGTGTGCTCCGCAGTCGGATAACCGGTCGCATCGTGCACTGGCCGGTGATTGCGATGCGGCTGTTCGGCGTCATGCTGATTGTCTGCTCGCTCACCGCCATCTTTGATCTCTATGCCGTCATGGCCTTGCCTGTGCAATCTGGCGGGGCCTTGGGTCATGCGCTCGGTGCGCTTTCAACCAGCAGTCTCAACATTGTCGGCAGCACCCTACTATGGATCGCCGCGCTGTTTTTCGGCTTCAGTCTTGCGACCGGCTTTTCCTGGTTACGCTTCATGGACCTTACTGGCGAATATGCGCTAAGGGCGGTACGGAGCTTCGGCAGCTGGACAAGCATCGTGGCAGCCTGGTCGGGTAGCGGCCTCCGCAAGAGTTCCTCGGCTGCCGCTGAGTTCCTGCGCAAACGTAATGCACAGCGGCAGGCAGAAAAAGCCGCGAGGAGCAGCGTGAAGCGTCTGCCGCGCCTGCCGCCGGAGGGCAGTGAGCGTTCTGCGACCCAGTCTGCACCGCAATCAGCACCACAAAGTGCACCGGCTGCCGCTCAGGACACGCCCGCAGCGCAAGCACCTCGTCCCGAGAGTCGTGTGCAGGCCGCTGGTAGGGCAGCCGCAGCAGCGGCTGCGGAAGCTGCAGAAAAGGCCGTTAGAATTTCGCCGTTCCAGCGCAAGAAAGAGGGCGGTGCCCGCAGGGATCAGCCCTCACTCTTCGATACCAGCGACAGCCCCATACCACCCCTGTCACTGCTTGACCCGTCTGAAGTGACCAAGAAGGGTGGCTACTCTGAGCAGGCGCTTATCGATATGTCTCGTCTGCTGGAGGCAAAACTTGCCGACTTCGGCATTTCTGTCGAGGTCGTCGAGGTGAATCCCGGTCCGGTCATCACCCGCTTCGAAATCCAGCCGGCGCCCGGCATCAAGGTCAGCCGCATCAGCAATCTGGTCAAGGATCTGGCGCGATCACTGGCAGTTGTTGGTGTGCGGGTTGTCGAAGTCATACCAGGCAAATCGGTTGTTGGCATAGAGATACCCAACGAGAACCGTGACATAGTTCGCCTGCGGGAAGTTCTCAGCTGTAGTGACTATGAAAATATGCGGTCGCCGCTGGCGCTCGGTCTCGGCAACGATATTGCCGGCAACCCAGTGGTCGCGGATCTCGCGAAGATGCCGCACCTGCTGGTAGCCGGTACGACCGGTTCGGGTAAGTCGGTTGGCGTCAATGCCATGATTCTAAGCATGCTGTTCAAGTCGACGCCTGAAGAACTGCGTCTCATCATGATCGACCCCAAGATGCTGGAATTGTCGATCTACGATGGCATTCCGCACTTGCTGACGCCGGTCGTGGTGGATATGAAGGAAGCTGCGAACGCCTTGCGCTGGTGTGTCGGCGAGATGGAGCGGCGCTATCGCCTGATGTCGGCACTTGGTGTACGAAACCTGGCAGGCTTCAACCGCAAGGTGAAGGACGCGCTCGCGGCAGGTGAGGGCATACCGGATCCGCTTTGGAATCCGTCAGATTCGGCGCTGGCGCATGAGCCACCCGCATTGGGGCCTGTGCCTCATATCGTGGTAGTGATCGACGAATTTGCCGACATGATGATGATCGTCGGCAAGAAGGTGGAGGAACTTATTGCCCGAATCGCGCAGAAGGCGCGGGCAGCGGGCATACACCTGATCCTTGCCACACAGCGTCCTTCGGTCGATGTCATAACGGGCCTCATAAAGGCCAACGTTCCAACCCGGATGGCCTTCCAGGTCTCATCCAAGATCGACTCAAGAACCATCCTCGATCAGGGCGGCGCCGAACAGCTCCTCGGTCACGGTGATATGCTGTACATGCCGCCGGGTACTTCGCTGCCGGTTCGCGTGCACGGAGCCTTTGTCGACGACGACGAGGTGCATCGTGTGGTTGCTGAATGGAAGCGCCGTGGCGAACCGGACTATCTAGACGAGATCCTCGACGGGACCTCGGACAGTGATTTCGTGCAGAGCATCGATGGCAGCAGTGGTGGCGGTGATAACGGCGATGGCGAACAGGATGCGCTGTACGACGAAGCCGTGGCCTTCGTCATCGACTCACGGAAAGCGTCTATATCTTCTGTGCAAAGAAGGCTTAAAGTAGGCTACAACAGGGCAGCGAATCTTGTCGATGCCATGGAAGCCGCCGGTGTCATTAGTGCGGCCGGTCACAATGGTGCACGAGAGGTCCTGTCCCCACCATCACGGGAATAGTTGCTGTCGATTATCAGCTTTCATACAAACAGGGACCTGCAATGACAATGAATAGAATCTTGCGAACTGGTCGGGTGCTGCTGCTTGGTCTGCTGGCCTTGCCATTGCTGGCTACGGCGGCTGATGAGGCTGGCGTGCCGGAGGCGGTGAGACAGTTGCAGAAGGGATCACCGGAAGCCGATCTGCAATTCGAAGCCGCCCCAGGGGAGGCTCTGAAGGAGCTGGTGCAACTGCTCAAGCCACTCGACACGCTAAGCGCTGAATTCACTCAGCGCGTATTTTCGCAAAACGGCAATGCCATGCAGAGTGTCGAAGGCAGTTTCAAGGCAAGACGGCCTGGGCATTTTTACTGGAAGACGGATCCCCCATCTGCCCAGACGCTTGTCACCGATGGCGATTTTATCTGGCTCTACGACCCGGATCTGGAGCAGGTCACCGTGCAGAAGATGTCTGGCGAAATTCAGACGACCCCAGCCCTCCTGTTCAGTGGCGAGGTGGCAGCCATTGATGAGCATTATACGGTCAGCCTTGTTGTGACTGGTGACAAGGATCCTGATGAATTCCGTATGTTCGAGCTCAAGCCGAAAGCGAAGGAGTCGCTGTTTGAGACCTTACGGATCAGTTTTCTGGAGGGCAAGCCAGTTGCCTTGCTTATCCAGGACGGACTGGGGCAGTTCACCGTGCTGGAGCTGCGTTCGGTGAAGGTCAACCCTGCAATTGAGGGCAGTGTGTTCAAGTTTGAAGTGCCTGACGGCGTCGACGTGATCAAGGATTTCTAGGTGAATTTCTCGCTGCTGCTGGCTGTCGCAACCGGTGGCGCCCTTGGTGCCGTAGCCAGATACGCGGGCGGTAGTTACATCATCGGAAGGTTCGGTCCCAACTGGCCGCTACCAACCTTTACCATCAACGTTCTCGGCTCGGCACTGATGGGTGTGTGTCTGGCAGTCCTCTTGGCCTGGACTACCGCGCGTACCGGTGCGTCGATGAGTCCAGCCTCGGTTTCGACGAGTCCTTCGGGCATCTGGTTGAATCCGGAGCAGTTCCGAGCGTTCGTCATGATCGGCTTTTTAGGCGCTTTCACGACTTTTTCCACCTTCTCCATGGAGGTGGTGAATCTTCTGGAAGCTGGGCGCGTCGCAATCGCATTGTTTTATGCTGGCGGCAGTCTCGTCTTTGGCTGTCTCGCCTTTGCTGGTGGCTATATGTTCACCAGGCTGCTGGTACAATCGTTCACGCAGGCTTGATGCGATATCATTCACCTGATTACTTATTCTTTTCATTGTTCGGATAACGGATTTCTCCCACATGCTTGACCCAAAACTGCTGCGGCAGGACATCGACAGCGTCGCAGGCGCACTGGCCAAAAAAAACTTCAAGCTCGACGTAGATCGATTCCAGGCCCTTGAGGCCGAACGCAAGACACTGCAGGTCGACACGGAGCAATTACAGAGCGAGCGTAACGCGACTTCAAAGCAGATCGGCCAGGCCAAGGCGAAAGGGGAAGATACCTCAGCCATCATGGCTGCAGTAGCCGGTTTGGGCGAACGTCTGGACGAGAAGAAAAAAGCGCTGACAGTGCTTCAGGAAGAACTCGATGCCATGCTCGCAGGCATTCCGAATCTGCCTGATGACTCCGTGCCCGAAGGCAGGGACGAATCTGACAATCAGGAGGTTCTGCGCTGGGGCGAGCTGCCGCAGTTCGATTTCGAGCCCAGGGAGCACCATGTGCTCGCCGGCGAAAACGCTGCACTACATGGGCAGATGGACTTTGCCGCTGCCGCAGCACTGTCTGGCAGCCGTTTCGTTGTGCTTCGTGCTGATATTGCCCGGCTTCATCGTGCACTCGCTCAGTTCATGCTCAACACTCAGGTTGACAAGCATGGCTATCAGGAGGTCATCGTGCCCCTGCTGGTTCATGAAGCCGCCTTGATGGGAACCGGCCAGCTGCCAAAGTTCGCCGATGACCTCTTCCGGATTCCCGGCGACCGTGACTTCTATCTGATTCCCACTGCAGAAGTGCCGCTCACCAATCTGGTCAGCCAGCAGATCGTCGACGCCGACGCGCTGCCACTGAAGTTCGTTGCACACTCGAACTGCTTCCGCAGTGAAGCCGGTGCCTACGGCCGTGACGTCAGTGGCATGATTCGCCAGCATCAGTTCGAGAAGGTCGAGCTGGTTCAGATCACCAGGCCTGAAGACAGCGATGCCGCGCTCGAAGCCATGACCGGTCACGCTGAAGCGATCCTCCGTGCGCTGGCGCTGCCGTACCGCAAGGTGCTGCTATGCGGCGGAGATATCGGCTTCTCAGCGGCCAAGACCTATGATCTCGAAGTCTGGCTCCCTGGTCAGAATGCCTATCGCGAGATTTCTTCGGTCAGTAATACGCGTGACTTTCAGGCGCGGCGGATGCAGGCGCGATGGCGTGCGCAGGCCGGTGCAAAGCCGGAGCTCGTGCATACCCTCAATGGCTCAGGGCTCGCCGTTGGCCGCACCCTGATCGCTGTGATGGAAAATTATCAAGAGGCTGACGGCAGCATTCGTATTCCTGAAGTACTGCGGCCATGGTTTGGTGAGCGCACCCACATCGGGTCTCTTGCCTGACATGAGCCAGACTGCCGACTGGCCCCTGTTGCCGCTTGCTCTACGCCTCGAAGGGGCCAGCTGTCTTGTCGTAGGTGAGACAGTCCAGGCCGAGCGAAAGTGCGAGTTGCTGGTAAAGGCCGGAGCTGATATCCGGAGGATGGGCGCTGAGGAGTTCGTAAAGACATCCAGTAGCGGTTCACTTGCTACTGCGCTCGAGAACGTCATGCTCGTCGTCTCTGCTACTGGTGATACGGCAACTGATGAAGCCGTCGCGGCTGAGGCTCATGCCATTGGTGTCTTCGTCAATGTCGCAGAGAACCGTCTGCTGAGTTCAGCCATTTTCCCATCCATCGTCGATCGCTCTCCCTTGCTCATCGCTGTCTCGAGCGGTGGAGAGGCCCCGGTCCTCACACGTCTCATCAGGAATCGTCTCGAAGCGTTCCTGCCTGCAAGACTGGGACATCTCGCGCAGTTGGCCAGTTCGCTAAGAGAGCGCGTGAAAGCGAAGCTGACAAATATCAATCAGCGCCGCCGTTATTGGGAGTCAGTACTGGAAGGCCAGGTGCCAGACCTGGTCTACAGTGGCGCAGAGGACAAGGCTCGAGCACGCATGCTCGAAGTGCTCGATGCAGCCGATGATATCGACAGTGGCGGTGAAGTCTATCTCGTGGGCGCCGGCCCCGGCGATCCGGATCTGTTGACCTTCAGGGCCCTGCGGTTGATGAGGCAGGCTGACGTCGTGCTCTACGACCGCCTGGTATCGCCACAGATCCTCGATCTGGTCAGGCGCGATGCCGAACGCATCGATGTCGGTAAGGCGCGTTCGCAGCATACGGTGCCGCAGGAAGAAATCAATGAGATGCTGGCGCGTCTGGCGCTCGAGGGCAAACGGGTACTGCGTCTGAAGGGTGGGGACCCGTTCATTTTTGGTCGGGGCGGTGAGGAAATCGATCTGCTGGCATCGAAGGGCGTGCCCTTTCAGGTCGTGCCTGGTATCACTGCGGCCTCAGGCTGCGCAGCTTACTCGGGTATCCCGCTTACCCACCGTGACCATTCCCAGTCGGTGCGCTTTATCACCGCACACCTGAAAAACAACACCAGCGATCTGCCGTGGTTCGAGCTGGTGAGGCCGCGGCAGACGCTGGTGTTCTATATGGGGCTTGCGGCGCTGCCGCTGATCGCAAGGGAACTGGTCGCACATGGCATGGCGGGCGATATGCCTGCGGCTATCGTGTCGAAGGGAACGCTGCCGGAGCAGCGCGTACTGACGAGCACGATCTCTGAGTTGGCGGCCCTGGTGGCCGCCGAGGAAATACCAGGCCCCACGATCATCATCGTGGGGACGGTGGTCAGGCTCCGTGACCAGCTGGCCTGGCAGACAGACGCTCTCGACGCTGCTTCATGATCGGCTGCAGCTTCTGATCCATCTCCAGGATCGCCTTCTCGGTGGTTTCCCAATCGATACAGGCATCAGTCACTGACACACCGTACTTCAGGTCAGCCAGGTTTGCAGGGATAGGCTGGTTGCCCCAGTTGATGTGACTTTCAACCATCACGCCGATGATGGACTCGTTGCCTTCGGCAATCTGACGGCTGATATCCTGCAGCACCAGTGGCTGTATGCCAGGGTCCTTGCTTGAGTTGGCATGGCTGCAATCGATCATGATCGCCTTGCGCAGCTTGGCATTCTCCAGCTCCTTCTCGCACAGCTTTACGGACACAGAATCGTAGTTCGGTTGTCCGCCGCCGCCTCGAAGCACCACGTGACCGTAGCGGTTGCCCTTGGTCTTGATGATGGCAACATTACCTTCGTTGTCGATGCCCAGGAATGCGTGGGGATGCGCGACTGATTTCATGGCGTTGACCGCCACGGTCAGGCTGCCATCCGTGCCATTCTTGAAACCGATAGGCATCGAAAGGCCACTGCTCATTTCCCGGTGGGTCTGCGACTCAGTAGTCCGCGCACCGATCGCTGACCAGGCAATGGTATCCTGCAGGTACTGCGGTGAAATCGGATCGAGTGCTTCTGTCGCGGTCGGCAGACCCATTTCGCAGAGCTCCAGCAGCAGACCGCGACCCAGACGCAGACCCTCTTCGATTTCGAACGAGTCGTTCATATGAGGGTCGTTGATCAGGCCTTTCCAACCCACTGTTGTCCGTGGCTTCTCAAAATAGACCCGCATGACCAGAACCAGTGTTTCGTCGACCTTTTCGGCCAGACCTTTAAGGCGTCTGGCATAGTCGCGGGCGGCCTCGAGATCATGGATGGAGCAGGGGCCGATTACGACGAAAAGGCGTGGGTCCTCGCCATCCAGAATATTCTGGATAGTACGGCGACCTGTATAGACGGTCTCCGCAGCCTTTTCACTCAGCGGCAATTCGGATTTAAGTTGTTCTGGTGTGATAAGCACCGTCTGGCTTTCAACGTTGACGTTGTGAATCTGGTTCATGGCTGCAAACTGCTATGTTGTTCTTTGGAGGCTGTCTTGAGCGACATTCGGGGTCGTTCCCTGCCAGCAGTTTTGGCCAGGGGTTCTGGTCAGCAGTTCTGGCTGGTCTCGCCGAGCAGGGAAGCGTCAATAAGTGTGCTGCAAACCAGCGGCTAAATCAATCGGCGATGCAGGACCGACGGTGCTGCAGTCGGGAAAAGCGCCAATGGCACTACGTTTACAATACGCGAAGCTGTAAAGTCTGCCGTATACCCATTGCAGCAGGCCATGCCTCTCTCTATATGCCTCTTTACCAGGACATCACATGCCAACCATTGAGCTCCTCATCAGCGACTGTGACGGCGTCATCGTCGACAGTGAAATCCTTACTCATCGTATTCTGGTGGACGCCTTGAGCGTCTATGTCCGGCGCGATGAACTCGATGCAGCGCTGGAGGGCACCTTCGGTCTTATGGTGCCCGATATCATCACGCTCATCGAGAAGCGCTTCGATCTGGAGGTGCCGGCGGATTTCGACAGCAAACTGAGGGAGCGGACCGAGGCCTTGCTGGCCACCGATGTTCAGGCCATTCCAGGGGCGAGGGATGCGCTGATGACGATTGATCTCCCGCTGGCTGTGGCCTCGAACAGTCGCCGCCATAATCTGGCGTCCTCAATCGATCGAGCCGGCCTGACTGAGCGTGTGGCCGGCAATCTGTTCAGCTCGGACATGGTGCCGAACCCGAAGCCAGCGCCTGACGTCTATCTTCTCGCTGCTGAAACCATGGGCGTGCCGCCAGGGCACTGTCTCGTCGTTGAAGACAGTCCGACTGGTGTACTCGCTGCGCGCAGAGCCGGTATGCGAGTGATCGGTTTTACGGGCGCCAGCCACATACCGCCGGGGCATGATGCAGTACTTCGTGAGCTCGGGGTCACTGCGGTGATCAACGACATGCGCGAGCTGCCAGCCACAGTTACCGCTATAATGGCCGGCCAATCAGCGAGCGCGGGCAAATGAATCTCGAGAAATCGCACAAGAGAATAGCAAAGCAGGTCAGGAAGGGGTTTCAGGGTTATCCACTCATCAGTATCACCTATCACGGCCCAAGCGATTCTCTGGCGACCAAGGTCGTCGTGGGTTTCACCGCCGAGGAAGATGCGGAAATGATGACCGAAACCTTCAGTACTCAGAGCGATATCCGTGAGGACGTGGCCGTGCAGACGACGATCATAAAGATCATTGATCGCTCCGGCGCAAAGTCTGTGTCCATGGATGATGGCGTCCAGCCGCTCTAAGTGCGCGCGGGCCTCGGCCAGGTCGCCACTGACATACCCGGCGCCCTGGTTCGATCATCAGGATTTGAAGACTTCATCGCCCCTGGCATAGGCCTTGATCTCGATCGGGTTGCCCGAGGGGTCACGGAAAAACATCGTGCTCTGCTCGCCAGGCAGGCCTTCAAACCGGGTCGTGGGCTCAAGAACGAACTTCATCCCTCGCGATCGAAGCCGTTCAGCGAGCGCTGTCCAATCCTGCTTTTCAAGCACCAGCCCGAGGTGGGGCATTGGCACCATATGTTCGCCCACGCGTCCGGTGTCGGCAGTGCGGAACGGCTCGCCGAGATGCAATGAAATCTGATGGCCGAAGAAGTCGAAGTCGACCCAGGTCTCGGTGCTCCGACCCTCCTCACAACCCAGAAGCTCGCCATAGAACGCCCTGGACTCGTCGAGACTGGTGACGTTATAGGCAAGGTGGAATATCGAGCGCATATCTGTTCTCCTGGAGATTCACGAGTGCGGGTGTCTGAGCAATGGTTGCAGCCTGAAGTAGGTCAGTGTTCGCCACAGCCACTCAACCGGGCCTTGCATAAAATACCTGAGCCAGATAATCGAGAACAGGATCTGAACGCACCAGAGCCCCGCTATAATCGGCAGCAGCTCGAGCCGTGAGAGTGAGCCATAGAGCCCCAGGCCATAGCCGTAGAAAATGAGAGCACAAATTAGCGACTGCATCAGATAATTCGTCAGCGCCATGCGACCTACGGCGGCCAGGGCCTTGGTCACAGCTGATGCCATCAGGTATCGCAGCGCCAATATGATCAGTGCGGCGTAGGCCACCGTCATGAGCACCGCACCCAGGCTCTGCGGAATCGTGCCGAAGGCGTACCAGGCATCCATGCTCCACCGCTGGGCATAGTTCCACCACAGTCCGAACGCTGTTATGGCCAGACCGGCAGCGAGACCAATGCCAGCAATCCACCTGTAGTCCCGGGTGCTTCGCCAGCCCTGCAGGACCCCCAGTTTGTACAGCGCCATTCCCAGGCACATCATTCCAAAAACCCTTACCAGCAAGGCCAGACCCAGGGTTGCCCATATGAGGTCCGCATCGTGCTCGCTACTACTGACATCAGGTGCCAGTGCACCCCGCGCAGCAGCAACGGTGTCTTCATAGCTACCCAGATAGGTGGCTCGCTGTTCCGCAATCTGCGACATGTCAGGCTGAAACCAGGCCTGCAGATCCTGGCGTCCTTCAGTACCAATGCTGGCCTCGCTGATATCAGGAAAGTAGCTGAGATACAGCGAGACATTGATGGCACAGGCGGCAATTGCCATGAGGCTCAATGCGTTGAGATGCCTGAACGGATACAGGAGCAGCGCCATCATGGCGTAGATCTGCAGTACATCGCCCTCCCAGAGGTACCAGGTGTGGGCAAGCCCGATGATCAGCAGCCAGAAGCTTCGACGATAGTGGATAGCGGCCGGACTACGTCCGCGGGATTCCGACTTTTCCGCGAGCAGCAGCAGGCTGGCACCGAACAGCAGCGTGAACAGGCCCATGAACTTCTGGTCAGCGAAGAGGTAGAAGAAGCCGAACAGCAGCTCGTTCATATCGTGAGCCTCTCCCCAGGCCCACGGGTTCACGTAAGCGGCTGCAGGCATGGCGAAAACGATGATATTCATCGTCGGCAGGCCGAGCAGCGCGAGGCCCCTCAGCACATCGAGACTGGCTATTCTGGAGGGTGCATGGGGTTCAGTCACCGGTGGCCTGAACCCCAGGGTGGCTAATTGGATTCAGGCAATTCCGCATTGTGATACACGTTCTGCACGTCATCCAGCTCGTTGAGCATGTCGAGAAACTTCTCGAACATTGCCACGTCCTCGCCGGTCACTGGCGTGAGTGTCTGCGGTAGGAAATGGATATCGTCGGCTTCGTAGTCAATCGCTCCGAAAGCTTCCGCCAGCGCCTGTTTGGCGTTGTTGTAATCAGTGTGCGGCGTGAACACGGTGATCTTGCCGTTTTCACTCTCAATGTCGGTCACTTCGACATCGGCCATCATGAGGGCTTCTAGTACGGCGTCTTCATCTTCACCGGCAAAGGCGAGTACGGCGCAATGGTCGAACATGTGGCTGACACTGCCAGGCGTGCCGATCTTGCACTTGGTCTTGGTGAATGCCAGGCGAACGTCACCGAAAGTCCGGTTGGGGTTGTCTGTAAGGCAGTCGACGATGACCATGGTCTGGCCCGGGCCGTAGCCTTCATAGCGTGCTACGGCGTAGTCTTCGCCACCCACACCCTTGGCTTTGTCGATAGCCTTGTCGATCACGTGCGCAGGCACCTGATCCTTCTTCGCACGGTCGATGATGCTGCGCAGTGTCAGGTTGGCATCCGGGTCAGGGCTACCCGTTTTTGCCGTGACATAAATGGCGCGTGCGTACTTGCTGTAGACCTTGGTTTTTGCATCGGCCGTTTTGGCCATGGATTCTTTGCGGTTCTGGTAGGCTCTGCCCATACCGGTGTCCTGGAGCTGATTCGTGAAAGGCTGAGAGTTTACACGCAAGTGGGCTCTTGCCGATAGGCTGCAAGTTTGCGATTGATCAACTTACGCACTACGCTTTCTCTAACCCATTGGCAATACCCACAGCGTCCGCGAATCCTCCGCGCGCGTGTCGAATATCGGAAAGACTTCTGACTTCACATGAATTTCGATTAGGCCTGGTTGTAGCTCCAGAGCTCATCGAGGTTCAGTGTCGGTAAAACCTTGGGTACCACCACGCCGACTATCGTGAACTCCGCCTCCAGACTGTCACGTTTCAGACCGCCCATATAGGCATTGCCCTTGGCACTGACCACGGCCTGCATGAAGGGTGGCGCACCCTTGCGTTGTCGTGTGATAACCGCTGTTTCACCTGTTTGAATCGTAACCAGACTGCCCGGTGGAAAATCGCCCATGCCATCGAACAGGGCGTTATATACCGACTGATCAGGATCTTCGGCGTAGGCCTGAAGTATTTCGAGTCGGGCCTGGTCGCAGCAGTAACGGTCGCGGTATGCCCGCCTTGTTACCATCGCGGTATAACGCTCCGCCAACGCGAGCGCCTTGGCTTCGGGCAGAATTTCGTCGCCATTTAGCCCATTTGGATAGCCCGTGCCGTTAAACACCTCGTGGTGCTGCTCGATGATGCGGAGGTAGCGGGGCTGTTCGACCCCGGCAGTCTGAAGCGCAGCCACGCTCAGAAGTGGATGCTTGTTGATGATGGCCCGTTGGGCTTCGGTCAAGGCCAGCTTCGAATTGTTCAGCTTGTCCTGATGGGGCAGCAGCGCAATATTTGCGGACAGGGCTGCTGCAGCCAGAAGAATCGTGCGCTTTTCGATAAAGTTCAGGCGCTGGCCAATGATGCAGCAGAGAATGGCGTAGAACAGGACCTGCTCGTAGGCGGTGGGCTCGACCGAATAGATGTGAACAAGCGCTATGCAGGCGTCGGGATCGCTGGCGCACATGTCGGCGATGCGCTTGGCGAGAATCAGAATCTTCTGACTGGCCCGAGGATCCTTTACCAGCACTGAGTGAAGGCCAGCTTCAAGGTCTTCCAGCAGGGGGGCGTACTCTGCAAAGGGGCTGACCCTGCGGCCTTCCTGACGCTCTTCCGAGTTGTGGGCGCGGGCCGACTGCAGGGTTTTCTGAAACATGCCCCGCTTGTACAACAACTCAAGCTGATACTCGCTCTGGATGACATGGCCCTGACTCAGCAGGAAGCCACCTTGTTCGTCATATACCGGCCAAGGCAGAGGCTTGCCGACGTAGAGCGCGCCGGGAATGAGCTTTTTGAAATCTGCCATATAGTGACTGCTCGACTACTATCGTTCTAAAAACATGGCCCATAGGCGCGCAAATTAATGAATTAATCCAATCAAGTTAAGCACATATTGAGCAGACTGCGACTCTGTCCGGTTTGTCTTCACCGGTGATGCCGAAAGCCCTGAAACACATTCGCGCTGCTGGACAAGCCCACCCTACACCAGTGTATGGTGACCACCCAAGCTATCCGACAAACAAAAGGAGAGGTCTCGCATGGCACAATTCCAGATCAACAAGGGGCGGTTTACCAGCAGCCGCATAGTCGCGACTGATACTGCGGCTGAAATAGAGTCACTGCAGGATGGCGACGTTGTCGTTGCCATCGATCGTTTTGCCTTCACCGCAAATAATGTGACCTATGCGGTAGCGGGCGATCAGCTCGGGTACTGGCAGTTCTTTCCGCCTGTACCCGCTGAAGCCGGTGAGGATGCGTCTGGCTGGGGCGTCATCCCGGTGTGGGGATTTGCCGATGTGGTGGCTTCCCGTAACGAGGCGGTGCCAGTTGGCGACCGCCTTTTCGGCTACTTTCCGCCGGCAAGTACACTGCGGATGACACCTGTGCGCGTAGGTGACACCCGACTCATCGACGGTTCGCCGCACCGCGCCAAGCTACCCCCAGCCTATAACAGTTACAGCCGAGTCAATAACGAACCAGGCTACACGAGCAGCTTCGACGACCAGCGCATGCTGCTCTGGCCCCTGCACATCACATCCTACTGCCTTTGGGACATGCTCCAGGAACAGGACTGGTTCGGTGCTGAGCAGATCGTGATCCTGAGTGCCTCGAGCAAGACGAGCATAGGGCTCGCTTACGCCCTGGCCAGCGACGACTCGGCCCCGGATGTTATCGCTGTGACATCACCCCGAAACATGAATTTTGTCGAAAGTCTTGGCCTGTATGCACACTCGCATACGTATGACGAACTCGCTGCCATCGATGCCCGCGTACCCACAGTCATCGTCGACATGTCTGGCAGTGGCAAGGTACTGGGTCAGCTACATACGCATCTTGCCGATAATATGAAGCAATGCATCAATGTAGGCCTCACTCATTGGGACGAGGCGGTCCCGGGCCAAGGCATCATCAAGTCACGCAGTCAGCGCTTCTTCGCACCGAGCCATGTCCAGAAACGCATCAAGGACTGGGGCGCCGATGGCTTTGCGACGCGCTCGTCGGCCTTTCTGCGAGATAGCGCGGAGAAGAGCTGGAAGTGGATGAGACTTGCGACTATAGATGGACTCGACGGGCTTGCCGAAGTCTATCCCAAGGTCTGCGAGGGCTCGGTTGCCGCCGATGAGGGCATTATAGTTGTACTTGAGCAACAGACATGAGAAAAGAGCATCCGCTCGAACGATCTGGTAGTAGTGGTGACGCATGACCCTGAATGTTGATGATCTTGATTTTGAACGCTGTGAAGATGAGCCGATCCATATTCCCGAGTCCATTCAGGGCTACGGTTATCTATTCGCGCTCGATCGGGCCGAAGGCAAGATCAAGATCGTCAGCGAGAACGTCAGCGATCTACTGATAAGCAGTGATAACCTCATCGGCAGCAACTTCTTTGAGTTGCTGGATAGTGCAGAGGCAGTGTTTGATTTCCTCAAGGAAACCTACCATCGAGCCAAGCAGAAGGAGACCAGGCTGCCGGTAGAGGTCAAGTTCAAGCGATCGGTCATTTCCCCTGATCAGAGCACTGACTACTACGCCGTGGTTTACGACAGTGACGACCGTTTCGTCATCGAACTCGAGCCAGCCGCCGATTTCCGCGACTCCTATTCGGCAAAGCATTTCATCAAGCTGTATGCGCTTGGGGTCGCACCGAAATTCAAGAAGTTCGACAGCCTCGAAATCATGGCTCAGGAGATCGTCGATACGATCAAGTACGTGACCAACATGGATCGCATACTCCTCTACCGCTTTAACGACGATGCCTCTGGTCGAGTGATAGCCGAAGCCAAAGAGCCGGACATGGAGTCCTATCTCGATGTTTATTATCCGGCCTCGGACATCCCACCGCAGGCCAGGGAGCTGTACAAGAAGAATTGGGTCCGGCTCACACCCAATGTAGATCTCGAGCCTTCAAGGCTGCTGCCCACCGTTGTCGACAGTGGCCGCAAACCGCTGGATCTGACTCACTCGATTCTCAGAACACTTTCCCCGATACATCGTCAGTACATACGAAACCAGGGCTTGAAGGCTTCGATGTCAATGTCGCTTGTCACTCACGGCAATCTCTGGGGCATCATCTCCTGTCATAGCAGAGAGGCGACTTACATACCGCAGAACGTCCGGCTCGAATGCGAAATGATCTCCCAGTTATTCAGCTGGCACCTCTACGCCAAGGAGGAGGAGCTGTATTTTCGCAAGAAGGACAAGGCCGATCAGGCTATCAGTCGAATGCTGTCGATGGTGTCGAGCGAACTCTCGATCATCGATATCTTCAAGCAGCATGAGAGCGAAGTGCTGCAGATAATGGAGGCTGACGGCTTCGTCTTCTTTTCCGAGATCCAGGTTGTGGCGATCGGTGCCACGCCCGATCTCGAAGTAATCCAGGAAGTCTGTGCGCGCTTTAGTGATTCACAGCAGAAACCGTATGTGTCCTCTGATATCAGTGCTGACTTTGATGCGCCTGATCATCTCAATGGCATCAAGGGCGCGCTTTTCATGCCACTGGCGGAGAAGCAGAATTACTATACCGTCTGGTTCCGCAAAGAGGAGAAGCTGATCCAGAGATGGGCGGGCGTGCCAGACGAGAAAGCGGTGTCCAGTTCGAAACGGGAGCGACTGATGCCCAGGACGTCGTTCAAGGTTCACATCCGGGAAATCAGCGGAAAAAGCAAGAAGTGGGACCAGAACGATGTTGGCATGGCGGAGCGCTTCAATCGTGTCTTCATGGCCTATGCGCTCGAAACCCAGGAGCGGATGCACCGAAACCTGACCAATCTCGAAAAGCAGGATCGCCACAAGAACGAGTTTCTCGCCACCCTGGCGCACGAGCTACGCAATCCGCTTACGCCCATCAGCACGGGCATAGCCATACTCGAGCGCGAAGGTACCGAGGCCGTACGTGAGCGAGTAATCCAGACCATGACCCGTCAGGTCGATAGCATGACGAGAATGATCGACGATCTCATGGAGGTTTCCAGGGTCACCCAAGGAAAGATCAGACTGGACCTGCGCACGCTCGCCATTCAGGACGTGATTCGCGACGCGCTGGAAACCTGCGAAAGCCTGCTGAAGGAAAAGCAGCACACCATTGAAATGAAGATGCCGGACAGCGAGCTTTTCGTGACTGGTGACAATACGCGCCTGGGGCAGGTATTCGGCAACATTATTAACAATGCGGCGAAGTATACCGATGCCGGTGGCCGCATTCAGATTCGCGCACAGGCCGCCGGTGACACGGTATCGGTCAAGGTCATCGACAATGGTGTAGGTCTCGCGCCGGAAAGCACCGGGCTCATCTTTACCATGTTTACTCAGATGGACACGCATTCCAGTCGGGTCAAGGGCGGGCTTGGTATCGGGCTCACTCTGGTCCAGAAGCTGGTTGAGCTGCATGGCGGCCGAATTATTGCCCGCAGCGCTGGTATAGGGCAGGGTGCCGAGTTTGAAGTGCTGTTGCCGCAGTCGCAACTGGATCAGAACGCAGAATACAGCGGGCCGGTTGAGCTGGTCAAAGTCGCGACTAACCGCAACAGAATACTTGTCGTCGATGACAATGAAGACATCGCCGCCATGTATGAAATACTCCTGAATGCTGCAGGCTACGACACCAAGAGTGTGACGAGACCGCGTGATTCCATTGAGCTGTTCAAGCGCTTCAAACCCCATTTTGCGCTGCTGGATATCGGCATGCCGGATCTCAACGGTTATGAATTGTGTCGAATATTGTCTGCCTTACCTGAGGCAGAACATACCGTTTTCCTTTCCCAGTCTGGCTGGGGCAACAAGGAGGATGTCGCCAAGGCCTATGCCGCAGGCTTCAGGGAGCATATGGTCAAGCCGCTCAACAGCCAGGCTCTGCAACTGGTTCTGCAGAAGTATGCGCAGGAGACCTGAGCTTTTTCGTCTGGCGCCAATATGAAATGAAAACCCGCTCGTAAGATCTTCAACAAGTCTAGATGGATCAGCTCGCTTAGCAGTCAGCCTGGTCACCTCCCGCTTGATAAGGATGCCTACAGCATGAGCGACAAGAGCAAGACACAAGACGAAGATCTCCCATACTACGACCACCCAACCGGTGGGTGGGGTTCGGTCAAGAGCCTCGCCAAGATCATCGCCCGGTCCCGTCCCGACCCTGGCATCATGCAGACCCTCTGGCGCCAGAACAAGCCGGGTGGCCACATGTGCACCTCCTGCGCCTGGGCCAAGCCAGACAAGCCACACACCTTCGAGTTCTGTGAGAATGGCGCGAAGGCTACAGCATGGGATCTCACCAGCCATCGCTGCACTCCAGATTTTTTTGCCGAACATAGTGTCGAAGCGCTCAAGAGCTGGAGCGCCCATGACCTCGAAATGGCCGGCCGGCTTACGCACCCGATGCGTTACGATGCTGATAGCGATCACTATATCGAGACGACCTGGGAGGAGGCATTCGAGGGCATTGCTGCAGAATTGAAGCAACTCGATCCGAAATCAGTCGTGTTCTATACCTCAGGGCGAGCTGCGCTTGAAACATCTTACCTCTGGGCCTTGTTCGCCAGGCTCTACGGTCACAATAATCTGCCCGACAGCTCGAACATGTGTCACGAGACCACTTCGGTGGGTCTGAAGAAAGTCATTGGTTCTCCGGTAGGCACCTGCAAGCTCGAAGACTTCAATGAGTGCGACATGATCATGTTCTTCGGTCAGAACACCGGCAGTAACAGTCCAAGATTCCTGCACACCTTGCAGGCGGCAGCAAGACGCGGCTGTCACATCGTCACCTTCAATCCGGTTCGCGAGCGCGGACTCATCGGTTTCGCGAATCCGCAGAGCCCCATGCAGATGCTGACAAGCTCTCGCACCAAGATATCGGAGCATTATCTGCAGGTGAAACCCGGGGGCGATATCGCTGTGCTGGCCGGTCTCTGCAAGCGCGTTCTGGAACTTGAGGAAGAAAAAAATGGTGGCGTGTTGGACAAGGCCTTCATAGAAGAGCATACGACCGGCTTCGAGGCATTTGCGCAATCGATGCAGCAGACGAGCTGGGCAGATATCGAGCAGGCTTCTGGTTTGAAGCGGACCGACCTGGAGATCATCGCTGGCATGTACGCCAATGCGAAAAAGACCATCGGTATCTACGGCATGGGGCTCACTCAGCATGTCCATGGCTTCGTGAATCTGGCGATGTATGTGAACCTGCTACTGATGAAAGGCCATATTGGTCGCTTTGGTGCCGGCATCAGTCCGGTACGCGGTCACTCCAACGTACAGGGTCAGCGAACCGTAGGTATCTCGGAGAAACCGGAGCTGGTCCCGCTCGACAAGCTGGCCGAGATGTTCGACTTCGAACCCCCTCGGGACGAGGGCCGCACTACGGTAGAGGTGGTTCGCGGCGTCCTCGATGGTTCGGTCAAGGCCTTCCTGAGCCTGGGCGGCAATTTTGCCCGAGCGATTCCTGATCAGGGGCAGGCTGATCCAGCCTGGAAGGACCTCACGCTCAATGTCCAGATCGCTACCAAGCTCAACCGCTCGCATCTGCTGGTCGGCAGGAAGACCTGGCTGCTACCGTGCCTTGTCCGCTCCGAGGAAGATATGCAGGCGACGGGCCCACAAGCTGTCAGTATGGAAGATAGCCTCAGTAATATTTATGGCTCCGTTGGCAAACGAAAGCCGGCGGGCGAGCATGTAAAGTCGGAAATGGCCATTGTGGCCGGTCTGGCGAAGGCGACGCTGAAGCCGAACCCGAAGGTCAAGTGGGATGACTGGCTGGGCGACTATAGCCTCGTTCGGGATCTGATAGAAGAAACCTATCCTGACGACTTCAAGGATTTCAACGCCCGCATGTTCGAACCGGGCGGCTTCTATAGAGGTAATCCGGCCCGGGAACGGCAGTGGAAAACCGAATCAGGCAAGGCTGAGTTCACAGCACCCAAGGTGCTTACAGCGCTTGGTGAACTACCGGGGGAGGGCCAGTACACCATGATCACGCTGCGCTCCAACGACCAGTTCAACACCACGGTCTACGGTTACACCGACAGGCTGCGCGGACTTGAAGGCTCACGCTATATCGTTCTGATAAACCCGAAAGAAATGGCGGACGCGGGTTTGAGTGAGGGTCAGATGGTGACTCTCGAAAGCGCAGTGGACGACGGCGTGGAGCGACGGGTAGCTGATTTGAAGGTCACCGCTTACGACCTGCCGGATGGATGCGTGGCCACCTACTATCCCGAGGCGAATCCCCTCGTTCCGCTCGAATATCATGACCAGGAGTCCAAGACCCCGGCGTACAAGGGCGTACCTGTTCGCATAGTGGCCTAGCCTTACCACCAGGCCCGGTGGCTGCTGGCGAACAGCCCGGCCAAGGCCGGGTCTTCCTGGCCTGTGATCCAACGTTTCCTGAGGATGTGACAGAGGTGATCCTTATTGACTCACTGGGACAGGAGGACGGCCGCGCACAGGTGAGACCACCAGTAGCACTAGCAGCGACACGAGCAGCATGAACGATAGCCCCGTAAAAGCAGCTCTCAGGCTGAAGGCCTCTGCCACCCACCCAATGAGGGGAGGAAAGGTCAGCAGGCCAATATAGCCAAGACCCACTACCAGCGTAAGGCCGCTGCCGTGTGGCAGCCCCGGAACATTCGCCGCCATGAGAAAGTAGACTGGCACCACATTGGCCAGTCCCAGCCCGAGCAAGGCGTAGCCGAGGGTGGTGACAACAACGTTGGGCGAGTGGACGATCACCATGTAGGCCACCGCGCCCACAATCAGGCTCAGCGCAATCACTCTACGGTCGCCAAATCGGGCTCGAAGAGCGTCGCCGCTGAAACGAAGTATCGCCATCGATAGGGAAAAGGCAGCAAACCCCACACCGAAGAGCGCCGGCTCAACACCCATCACCGTGTCGAGATACACACCAGACCAGTCAATAACAGCGCCTTCGGCAGTAAAGGCAACCAGGGCCGCCAGCCCGATAATAACCAAAACGGGAGAGAACGCTCGCGCAGCCGCTTGGCCATCCTTGCGGCTCGATTCCGGCTGCTCGTAGAGCAGACCGCGGTTGATCACGGCAAACAACAGCAGCACGGCTGTGCAGGCGACGACCGCCATCAACTCCAGGCCCAGCAAACCGCCCGCTGGACCGATCAACAAGCCGGCCAGCCCGCCAGCCGAGTACCAGCCATGACACGATGACAGCATCGGGCCTCTGCCGGTCGACACATGTAGCCGCTCGACGGCTACCGCATTCGCATTCATGGCAATATCGGTAGAGGCAAGGAGAACGCCGGCCAGAAATACCGTAACGACCAATAAGGCGGGAGCCGGCATCAGCGCCGGCAGCGCAAGGGCAACGAAAGCGAGAAATGCGGCGCAGCGAGTGACGGTGGCACTGGCGTACCGGGCCAGTAGGTAGCGCGCAAGCGGCAAGGCAACTAGCGCACCACAACCAAAGGCGAGCAGAAACCGTCCAAACTCTGCTTCGGAGAAACCAAACTTGAGCCGAATAAGTGGCAGCATGACCGAAACCAACGCGACATTGCAGCCGACGGCGAAGAAGGTCGCGCTGATGGCGAATCTTGGAGTTATTGACATGTTTGACTCGAATGGGACCAGACGTGATAAGCACAGACAATACTCGTCCGTGTTGGCATCGGATCATTACGCGTTCACCGCATAAATTCCATACGCAGCTACCCTTGTGCGTTCAACGGACGGTCCGCCTCCGATTCAGGAAGCATGCGAACTGCTCGCCGCTTGACTGAATGCTCGATCGTCGGCTTGCCGAGTGCCCTCCGCAGTGCAACACTGGTCATCATCCAGAGCGGCGACACGCGGAAACATCTTGAACCTAGGTAAGTTATGAATGATTGATAGCACCCCCAATAATGATGCAATCCTCGATGCTGTTCGGAACTGGGTCACCACTGTGGTGGTCGGCCTCAATCTCTGTCCGTTTGCCAAACGTGAACTGGTGAAGAATCGAATCCGTTTCAGTATTACTGAAGCGGCCAACGAAGCGGCGTTACTCCAGGCGCTCAAGGAAGAGCTTATTCTGCTCGATGAAGACGCTTCGATAGAAACCACGTTGCTGATTCATCCCCACGTGCTGTCCAGCTTCCGCACCTATAATGATTTTCTGCCGGAGGCCGACAGCCTGCTGCAGCTGCTTGACAGGGAGGGCATCTATCAGATTGCCAGCTTTCATCCCGACTATCGGTTTGGCGGTACTCAGCCAGAAGATGCCGAGAACTACACCAACCGTTCACCCGTGCAAATGCTGCACATTCTGCGAGAGGACAGTCTCGAAAAGGCTATCGATGATCACCCGGACGTGGGGGGGATACCAGAGCGGAACATTGCGCTGATGAACGAGATGGGCGTGGAACGTCTGCAGGTACTTCTGGCTAGCCTGTCCCCGTCGGCGGCAAAGTAAATGTAATCAATTGTCAAAAGAGATCGTGTGCTCTGTTACTGCCTGTATACCTCGTTTACGCTTGCGCCGTTGCTGATCGCAGAATGATCAGGATTGCTTTTTCTGGCCACGAGGTGAGTCCCAATGCTGATGCTAATGCCCTACAGGATAGACGCGCGAAAGCGTGGGCTGCCACTGATCACAGTGCTCATCTGTCTCATCAGCGGTGTCGTGTTCTGGGAGCAGGTGGAGTCGGAAAGGCAGTACAGGGCATCCATAGAGAGCTTCTGTAGCTCTGCACTCGATGACCATGCCATATCAATTCTGCAGACGATCACGCACGATAAACGTCAGAGACCCTGCTTCAGTTTCTTCAATCCGATCCGTGAAGCCAGTGATCCAGAAGCCGCCATGGCAGAACTGGTGGCGCAGGCTGAGCCACTGGATATCTTTGTCTCTCCGATCGATGGCCAGGCTTATATTGCTTCAGTTCTGAGGGACAGTTACGAGTATTATGATCGCGCCATCCCGGAACTGCTGACAGACAAGCTGGCGTACGACCCCAAGGATCTCGACTGGACGCGCATGATCACAGCGACATTCTCGCATGGTGATCTCGGGCATCTGCTGGGCAATCTCCTGTTCTTCTATATCTTCGCGGCATCAGTCGAACTGTTGATGGGCACGCTTACCTTTGCGGTCTTTATTTCTGTAGCGACTATTGGCACCAGCCTGGCCTACAGTTTCACCGTCATGCATCTCGAAACCGCCTTGCCGACAGTCGGCCTATCCGGCGTCGTCATGGCCTGCCTGGTCGCGCTCGCGTTGATGATGCCAGGCGCACGTATCCGTCATTTGCTCTGGATCATCCTGTATTTCAGGGTCATCCGAATACCCGCTTTCTTCCTCATGCTCTGGTACGTCGGCTGGGACATCTACGATATGCGACGGCTTGGTAACGACAGTCTCATCAACTACGCGGCTCACCTCGGCGGCGCGCTCATTGGCGGACTCATCGGCGCGTACTATGCCTTCTTCAGACGTGACCTGCTTGACCGGGCACGCGTGCACTACAGCTGATCTGCTTGCAGGCCGGTCACACTTTGGCTAAAGCCTACGGAATACGCCTGGAAGGCTCGGCACGAGCCAAATGATGCATCAACTCATTCCAGCACTTTCGTCAACGCTCAGGCAGTAAGCAGTGAGTTCACTGATGCGATCACCCCTAAGCGTATAGATGTCACAGAAGACGTAGTGTTTACCCGCGTCCCTGCCGCTGAAGGTGATGTCGCCATTAAGTGCTGCGTAGTCACCGTCCACGATGAGCCGTTCGATTGTGATATGGGCCTGGCTTTCGCAGCTGTCCATCGACTTCAGCCAGTCGGCAAAAGCCGCCTTGCCTTCGATAGGCGTCTCACTGTTTGCCATACGAAAGCGTATGTCATCGGTGACCCCGGCAAGGATGCTCTCGATATCCGGTTTTGCCCAGGCATCGTTGAATTCCCGCAGGAACTTCTTGAAATCTTTCATGGCAGACTCCTAAAGGCTGTTCGTTCTGTAAAAGAATGTCTTCACCTATTTGTCGATTGCAGAAAACGGAAATCGACATCGCCATGAAAGAAATTTTCTCAGATCGCCGTTGCGCCGCCATCGACCGGTAAGGCGACGCCAGTTGTAAAGGCAGCACCCTCGGAACACAGATACAGCACTGCCGCCGCAATCTCACTGCTTTGCCCAATGCGGCCTACCGGATGCATAGCGGCTGCATACGCTGCTTTCTTGGGGTCCAGCTCCGCAGCACGGCGGAACATGTCGGTATCGATGACGGCAGGGCAGACGGCATTTACCCGGATCCCCTTCTTGCCGTATTCGACCGCCGCCGATTTGGTCAGGCCGATCACCGCATGCTTGCTGGCGCTGTAGATGCTCATCTTGGGCGCTGCGCCCAGACCCGCTATCGAGGCAGTGTTGACGATGACGCCACCACCCTGGGGCAGCATGGCCTTGATCTCATGGCGCATGCAGTGCCACACGCCCTTCACATTGATGTCCATGATCCGGTCAAAGGTCTCTTCGTCACCATCCGCCAATTTGCTCTGCTCGACCTCGATGCCTGCGTTATTGAAGGCGAAGTCAAGGCGGCCGAATGCCTCAAGCGTGTTCTTGATCAGCTGACGCACCTGCGAATCCTGACTCACGTCACAGGCAATGAAGACGCTATCGCCACCCTGGGCGGCGATAGCGCTAGCGGTAGCTTCACCGGCCTGTACATTGACGTCTGAAACGACGACTTTTGCGCCCTGGCGAGCGAATGCTTCAGCAGTCTCTCGGCCTATACCTGCGCCGGCGCCGGTTATTAGCGCCACCTTGCCTGCGAATTGGTTCCGCATATCGATCTCCTGAATCAGTAAGGGTTCGATTACAGAATACCGCTTCGACTCTTCATATCGCCAGCCATCCAGATCTGCTCGAATGGATGTTGCGACGGAAGCTTGATCTGGTGGCTTATCGCATTGTGCCGCCGAATGCGGCACTCAGCAGCATTATGGCACCTGCGATGATAAGCAGCAGGCCTGTGAGCTGGCCGATTGGCCGGGGCCAGGGTGTTAGCTTTTCCACCAGAAAGTAGAGGGCCAGGCCAGCCATCCAGATCAGACTCATTACACCACCTACGAACATCAGCAGCATGAGTGCCCAGCAACAGCCTGTGCAGTAGGCGCCGTGGCGGATGCCCATGAGGAGTGCCCCGGTGGGGCCTTCGCGCCATTCGGTCATGATGAAGCCGATTGGTGAGCGGCATTTGCGCAGACAGGCCTGCTTGAGACGACTGAACTGGAATGCGCCGGCCAGAATGAGCAAGACCCCGCCTAGTGGCGCGCTCGACTTGCCCATGGCAGCGCTTAATAGCCCGGCGTGGTACAGCGCCCATTGAGCTGTGGCGGCAAGCGCGCTGAAGCCGAGCCACACGACAAGATAGCCCGCCACGAACAGGCCGGTAGGTGCCACTGCCCGACCTCTGCCGGTACGCTGCTGATGAATCCGGGTATAGGTCAGAATCATCGGACTCGCGCCTGGCATCATCATGGCCACCATCATCAGGCTCCACATGAGCGCGCCCATCACTGCCACATCCAGATGCCACTGATCTGCCGGGGCCTTGATGCCAGGTAAGGCCATACTCGCAGACATATCCATGAGGTAAAGCTGGCCCCATGCCAGAAGTGTGATTACGAGCAGTACAGTGCCGATCAGCATCCGCTCGAGCGCGCGAGCCCTGGCTACTGTGAGGGGCACACTGCTTTCTTTGTTCATGGTCCGGCGTAGCTGAAAGGTGAATAGTAGGCGGTGCGTTCGCTCAGATCGAAATTGAGCCCGTAGGCCTGGTGACGCAGGGACTGAGAGCTCGCGACCACCAGCGAGTTACCCGGCGCTACGGCCAATGGATGGTTGATAATATGCACCTCGGCACCGGCCTGGCCTTCGATGGCTTTTATCTCTGCACCAGCATACTCACCAAGCTTGAGATGTCGCCGACCCTTGCTCGTTTCGAACAGGATTGGTAGGTGCTCCACGCCAAGCACTTCACCAATGAGCGAGGCGAGCACAGCTGGGTGGCCTCCGGCCTGCCCACCGAAAATGGCACCCAGCGCCTCGAGTTGCTGCTGGTTGCCACGCTGGTCCAGGTATAGCACGACTCTCCAATTGCCTTCCGCCATTGGGCCGGGAGACAACAGCGCCACCACAACATTCAGATCATCCAGCGGCAGGTCACCAAAATGGCCACGGCTTACATGCCAGCCTACAAGCGCAGTGCACTCGCCCTCGGTGGGTGCACCAAGGTACAGGCAGGGGCAGGCGCCCTTGCAATTGCAGCTTTCGAGATAGTCGCCTTTCAGGCTCCACGCTGTTTGCACGGTATTGTTCATGACAGTACACCTCCCTAATCGGGCTGATTTCTGTGACTTCAGTTATACCACCCGATGAACAGATGGACGTGAGGGCGTGATGAGAATACTGTGAGAATTCGTGAGGGCCTACTATGACCAGACGAATGTCGGAATGGCTTGCAAGTCAGGCTCAGCAGGCGTTCACCGGACGAGAAACTGAGCTCGATTTCCTGCGGAGTGTGCTCACGCCTGAAGGGCCATGGGTGCTGCATGTGCACGGCATTGCTGGCATAGGCAAAACGGCCTTGCTGGAGAAATTTGCGCGTGAGGCGAGAGACGACGGAGCGATCGTTATCCACATCGACTGTCGCAATGTGGAGCCGACCGAGCGCGGCTTCCTTGGTGAGCTGAGCGAAGCCGTGGGGGGTGTCTGTCATGCCGCTGAAGCCCTCGCACAACGTCTCGACAAGCTCAACACCGTCATTCTTCTGGCCCTCGACAACTATGATGCGTTCAGGCTTCTCGATGTCTGGCTGCGGCAGGTTTTTCTACCGACCTTGCCAGACAGGGTGCGAGTGCTGTTGTTCGGTCGGCAAAGGCCTTCGGCTGGCTGGTATGCCACGCCGGGATGGGGCCACAGACTGCAGGCTGTGGCCATGACACCGCTGAATGCGAATGATGCCATATCAGTCCTTACACAACTCGGGCTCGGCCCTGAGGAGGCGGCGCTCATCGCACGTTCCACCCATGGGCACCCACTGGCCCTCAAACTTGCCGCGGCGAGTGTGCGGAACGAGCCGCCTGGCTATTGCTTCTCTGAAGCGCCGATTCAGCAGGCGGTCGATGAACTCACCCACGTTTTCCTTGCCGATGTAAGCGATCCTGTTACCCGGCGCGTGCTGGAAGGCGCGGCGGTGACCCGCCGGTCGACGATATCCTTATTAAGAGCCATCTTTCCTGATCTGGCGCCGCAGGATGTCTATGAGCGCCTGAGCGATCTGCCCTTCGTCGACTGTGTCAGCGACGGCCTGGTCGTACAGGAGGCTGTGCGTGATGCCATCGCCCGTTCCCTGCATGCCAGTGATCCTTGTCGTTATCTTGAGTATCGGCGGGCAGCCTGGCGCCAGCTCGTTTCCGAAGCGCAGTTTGCAGGGAGCGGAGATCTCTGGCGCTATACGGCAGACATGCTTTATCTGATCGAGAACCCTGTGGTGCGCGAGGCCTTCTTCCCACGGGATACATCGGCACTTTCAGTGGAGATGGCTCAGCAGAGCGACGCCGAAGACCTACTCAGCATCGTTCATGCCCAGGAGGGCATTCAGGCTGCCGAGAGCTTGCTGTCATGGTGGCGAAGGCTGCCACAGAGTTTCCATGTCGTGCGTGATCGGGTGGGGCATGTGGTGGGCCTGTATTGCAAACTTCGCTCTGATCTGGTTGAGCCCCGCTGGCTGCGTGACGATCCGGTGACCGCAAGCTGGTGCGACCACCTCAGGTGCAATCCACTCCCGGACGATCAGATAGCCTTGTTCTGCCGGCGCTGGCTGGCCAGCACTGAAGGTGACTCACCTGGCGAAGTCCAGGCTGCTGTATGGCTCGATCTCAAGCGGCACTATATGGAGTTGAGGCCGCGTCTGCGTCGCGTTTATCTCCTGGTGCGTGATCTTGCTGCCTACGCGCCGGTCGCTCAGCGCTTAGGCCTGGTAGCCTTGACTGGGCGCGAGCTCTCGCTCGATGGCGCCATCTACCACACTGCGATGCTCGACTTCGGTGCGGGCTCCGTCGACGGCTGGCTGGCCGCACTGGCGGCTTCAGAGCTGGGTGTCCAGTCAGCAGTCGACCTGCTCGACCTCGAAGCCCGCGAGCTGGTGATGGGTACCGGTCGGGTGAGTCTGACCCCGCTCGAATTTGGTGTGATGCAGTTGCTGGCCGCCCGGACCGGCAAGGCTGTGTCGCGCAGCGACCTGCTGCGTGAAGTCTGGGGAACACGCTATGAAGGTGGTAGTAATGTAGTCGATGCCGTTGTGCGCACCCTGCGCCGAAAACTGGGTGAGCACGCCGTTCAGGTTGAAACCGTCACCGGCGTAGGCTATCGCTATCGCGCATCACATCTTGTCTGAACCATTTCGTAAGCTTGAAGAATGTGTTGTGCGTGCGCAGGCGCGTTCAGCGATGCCCGTTGGTAATGATTGAGTGTTTGCGTCAGATAGCCTCTTGCGATTGCTGCCTGCTCTGGCGTTTCAGCCTGCCAGATCAGCTCACCGACCTGACTGATTTGGCTTCCGAGCATCGCCTTAGAGCTTACGAAAAGAATTTCGTAATATCGCCGGTTTTCTTCCAACAGTGCTTCGTGCTTTAGAGCGAAGTTCAGACAAATGAGTTGACTGCGCAAGGCAAATTGCTGCCGGACAGGGCAGAGAAGGAAATCAATCGTTAAGTCAGGCGAGGCAGCCTGTATCGCCTCCACAAGCTGGCCAGTCAGGTCGCCACCCAGACCTGCGATGATGATCAGATGACGCCCATCGTACTGTGCCAGCGGCAAGGCGTGTGCATCAATGCAGTGCGCGGTCCAGGCTGTCGATGAGGCTGGCTGGAACTGCTGTAGCCTCACCTGCAGATCGCTCACCAGGGCAGGGACCACATCCACGAAATGGATATGAGGCGCCGCTGCGCGGGATAGCAGTGTCGCGCCCAGCAGACCGTGATCACAACAGCAGTCCCAGATGTGGTCATAGCCCGGCGGCACCATGGCATCAAGCTGCTTTAATCGCTTCCCAAGTTTCACCGTGGAATCCTTCCCTTGCGCGGCATCAAATGCCTGTGACACCTCGTTATTGCCTAAATATAAAGCGAATTTCTACTAGCACAAGCGCCCAGGGCAATTGAGTGGATACGCGTCGGCCCAGCTTCTGGATGTTAAGGTATTGTAAGTGGCGGCTGGAGCTAAGTCGTTGTTATCTTAGGGGTGTTGAATTGATTCTGAAACCACGGAGGTTATATGAAAGACTCAAAGACGGATAAGGCAGAAGGCACAATCGACAAGATCAAGGGTAAGGCAAAAGAAGTCTTCGGCAAGGCTACTGACGACAAGGATACCGAAGCCGAGGGTAAGGCCCAGCATACCAAGGGCCACGCCAAAGAGACTAAGGGCAAGATCAAGGATACAGTAAAATCAGTTACCAGCTGATCCTGATCGAACCGTACTCGAAAGCAGCCAAATGGCTGCTTTTTTATTGTCCGGCGAAAACCCGATCATATGAAGGTGTAGCATTCGGTGCAATCAGCTCTTGCTGTCTCCGCCCGCCGAGTTAAGATGCAGGCTGCAGGATTGATGACTCAGGAGAGACTGAATGCGTTCGTTGGAAAGTAAGATCGAAGCCGGCATTTTTGCAAGTCGCTGGTTGTTGGCGCCGTTTTTTGTGGGCTTGATTGCAGCGATTCTGGTTTTGCTGGTCAAGTTCATGAAGGAACTGGGCATGCTCGTGAAGAATGCCTGGACCGCAGACCAGTACGAAGCCGTCATCTCGATTCTTACCTTGGTCGATACCGCACTTATTGCCAGTCTGTTGTTGATCATCATCTTCAGCGGCTATGAAAATTTCGTCTCGAAGATATCCGTTGGTGGTCACGAGGACCGTCCAGCATGGATGGGGCGCGTCGGTTTTGCAGACCTCAAGTTAAAGCTGATCGGCGCCATAGTCGCTATCTCGGCGGTCGAACTGCTCAAGGCCTTTCTGGTCAGCAGTCAGTTCACGACCGAGCAGTTGGCCTGGAAAGTGGGCATCCACTTTACTTTTGTACTTTCAGGCGTGTTCTTTGCGCTCACGGACTGGATATCCGAGTCGCGTAAAAAGGATCATTAATCCAGCTGCATTGATGCTCAGGCCGAAGTAAAGCCAAATTTCATTCGCTCGTCGTCACCGTATCACATGGATGTCCACCGGTTTTGAAGGCACCTGAACACCGCCGTTTGACATGCTGGCTGGCGCTGCTATCCATCCTGCTCATCTATCTGGGCCCGATTCTGACTCAGCTGCAGTTCGACGCCAGCAGAGATCAGACGCGGTCCACACCGTCCTCTTTGACTGACTCCGCTGATTTCGCCGCTCGCTCGAAATCAGGCCACGCGCACCATCCCCCTCAGCATCACGCCCCTCAGCATCACGCCGACGCTCAGTATGGGCATCATGACCAGCATGGCGCTCACGAGCGTTCGCGAAAGGACCCGCCGCTAGCTGATCAGCATGTCAGTCATGCCGATTGCGGATACTGTGCCCTGCTCACAAAAGTGCCGCCGAATCTTGCGGCGGCCATGGTCAGCGTTGCTTTCAAACTCGACTTCGTTCAGCCGCTTTTACCTCGCACTACATCACTCCCCAGAGAAGCACCAGTCTTCCCGGATGCGCCAGTTCGCGCGCCTCCAGCCTTGGCTTGACCCCGGAACACAGTTCTCAATCTAAAATCAGGGATACTCATGCCTATTACAATTCGAACCAGTGATGAACGCTGGGGCTACCCCTTGCTCGTTCGTCTGCATTTTTACGCCGGCTTTTTCGTCGGACCTTTTATTTTTGTCGCTGCGCTATCGGGCGCACTTTTCGCGCTGACACCGCAGGTAGAGCGTTGGCTGTACGATTCCGTTTTGACCGTCCAGCAGGGGGGTGAGCACCGTCCAATCGCTGACCAGATCCGGGTTGCCCGGCAGGCAATAGGGCACAGTGCCATTCTGTCGGCCGTGCGTCCGGCGCCAGCCGACGGCCTGACGACACGGGTCATGTTCTCGGTCGATGGACTTGCGGAAGGAGAGCATCAGGCGATTTTTGTCGATCCATCGAAACTGGATATCCGGGGCAGCCTTGTCGTCTATGGCACAAGTGGCACGCTGCCATTTCGAATCTGGATCGACTTTCTGCATCGGGAGCTTCATCTAGGCGAGGTCGGTCGTTACTACAGCGAACTTGCGGCGTCCTGGCTCTGGCTGGTGGCACTGGGTGGGCTGCTGCTCTGGTGGCGAAGACGTCGCGCTGACAGCGGGCTCAGCAGCGACAGTCCTCGCAGCCGACTCAGATACTGGCACAGCACCCTGGGTGTGGTGCTCTCGGTGGCCTTGCTCTTCTTTTCTATCACGGGCCTTACCTGGTCGAATTGGGCGGGCGCTAATATTGCTGCTCTCAGGGCTCAGATGGACTGGAGTACGCCTGAACTGAACACGGCACTTGCGCCTGACCAGCCAGCGGGTGAGGTCCTGCATCATCAAGGTCATGGCGCAGCCAATCCTGAACCGGTCGAACAGATCGACAGGCCCGAGTTGTTTGATCAGATGTTGGCCAAAGCCAGAGCTACAGGTATCGATGCGGCGATTCTGGAAATAAAGCCCGCTGCCGATCCTGCAAGCGCTTGGGTGGTGCGCGAGATCGACAGGGGCTGGCCTACCCAGGTCGATGCCGTCGCCATCGATCCTCGCACCATGACAGTAGTCGGTGAGCAGGTTTTCAAAGACTTCCCGATAGTAGCGAAGCTCACCCGTTGGGGCATCGATGCGCATATGGGTGTCCTGTTCGGTTTACTCAATCAGCTCTTCGTGGCCTTCTGTGCGCTGGCGCTCTGTCTGCTGGTCATACTGGGCTATCGGATGTGGTGGCTACGAAGACCCAGCGAAGTGCGGCAGACGGCCTCAGGTCCTCGGCGGGTCTTTCACCACCTGCGAAAGGCGTCATTGAAGTCTCTTCTGATCATGGCACTGGGGGTCCTCCTGCTTGGCGTGTTTGCGCCGGTGATGGGCGTGAGTCTGCTGTTATTCCTGGTGATCGATGCCTGGCTGAGTCGGGGTAATATCAGCAGCCGGGCGCCTGTACTGTAGGCGGTCCGATATCGATGGAGGGGCGCGCGACAGGCCAGCTAACAGTGGCCGTCGCGTCCCCGAGATCTTACGCTGGCAGTGCTGCTTCCGGTTCCGCCGTCCGTGAGGCTAGCAGCGCATCATCGAGCTGATTGGCCCTTTTCGCTGCTGGTCGCGCTTCAGTACGGGCGACATAAGCTTCGAAAGCCGGTCGAGGCTCGAGATTCTTCTGCATCATCTCCCAGCCAACATAGCTGCTCACGACAATATCTGCGGCCGTAAATTGCTCGCCACAGATATAGGGCCCTTTCTGTAACACTGATTCCAGTACATCGGCCGCATCGCCGATACGTCCACAGCCGACAGCTGGAGCGTTGCTCTCGTCGATCCGCCAGCCATAGGCTTTCGCACTGGTCGACATTTCGAACGGCCCCGCCATAAAGAACAGCCATCGATAATAGGCGCCGCGCTCAGCGCTCTGGGGTGGCGGTGCCAATTTTTTCTCCGGGAACTGGTCAGCGAGATAAGCACAGATCGCAGCGACTTCAGTCACGATGATGTCGCCATGTTTGATGGCAGGCACCTTGCCCATGGGATTGATGGCGAGATAGTCGGGGCTCTTGATCGACTGGCCGAATTCCAGAATTTCGAGTTCATAAGGCACCGCGAGCTCTTCGAGCATCCAGCGGACGACACGGCCTCGTGACATTGGGTTGCTGTAGAACTTGATTTTTGACATGGGATCACTCCTTTGGTTCGGGCTGGCTCTTGTTGTACTGCAGATTCAGAATAAGCCCGATATAGGCGAGAAACCGTCCTAATTAAGGTGCAGAATACAAATTTATAGCAAGTTTCTGCAGAGGCGAATCATGTCTGGACCGACCACTCGTGTGCTTGCAGCACTCGAACTATTGCAGTCCCATCAGCAATTGAGCGGCGCCGAGCTGGCCGAGCGGCTCGGCGTGGACCGTCGAACGGTCCGTCGTTATATCTCGGTACTTGAAGAGCTCGGCATACCGGTGATGACGGAGCAGGGTCGATTCGGTGGTTATCGTCTCATAGCAGGCTTCAAATTGCCCCCGATGATGTTTACTGAAGAGGAAAGTCTCGCCGTCTCGCTCGGCTTGCTTGCTGCCCAGCAGCTCGGACTGGCGGCATCTGCCCCATCCATCGCCAGCGTCCAGGCGAAACTCGAACGGGTGATGCCCGCGAACCTGAAGCGACGTGTCAGAGGTATAGTCGAAACCACCAGGGTTGTGCTTCCAAAAGGCGAGCCTACGCTGGACGAGCATGCGCCGGCGATACTGACTGCCGCCGCAGAAGCCGGACGATGTGTGACATTTCTGTACCACTCTCCGCAACAGGCGGTCATGACACGAATTATCGATCCCTACGGCCTGGTTTTTATGGGGGGGCGCTGGTACGTCATCGGCAATTGCCATCTGCGTCGCGCGATCAGATCGTTCCGGCTGGATCGAATCAGTCAGGTTGCGCTGCTGGCAGATTGTTTTCAGCGACCGTCGGGCTTTGATGCTGCCGACTATCTCCGCGAGAGCATGTGCGCCTGGGGCCAGACGCATGAGGTTACCATAGTGCTGCATACCGACAAGGCCAGCGCACTGAAGGCACTCGGACTGCGGGATATGAATCATACTGGTTTGGAGCAGGTGGAAGACGGTATGCTGTTGCGAACCCACACAGACAGTTTCGAGTGGTTTGCCTGGTGGCTGGCACAATTGCCTTTCCGTTTCAGCGTTCTGGCGCCCTCTGCGCTAAAGCGAGCGCTGCAGGATCATGCAAACCGACTGCTCGAAGCCTGCCACTGAGCCGCGGCTGGCTTCGATCCGGGAAGGTAATGCAATAGCCGCCTTTCGGTCAGTTACTGCAAGAGAATGATGAAGATGACGGCCGCTGCTGCTAATCCACTCACTGAAATATACCGAGATACATGGCTACTGGTCGTGCACAAACCGGCGGGCCTGCTGGTGCATCGCAGCCCGATCGACAAGCACGAAACCGAGTTCGCATTACAGTACGCGCGCGCGATGAACGGTGGTGAGCACGTTTATCCTGTACATCGTCTGGATCGACCAACCTCCGGCCTGCTGGTCTTCGCCCGCGATCAGCAGACGGCAAGTGAGCTTGGACACGCGCTCATGTCAGGTCTTGTGAACAAGACTTACCTGGCCATGGTTCGTGGCTGGACGCCTGAGCAGGGGAGTATCAATCATCCGCTACGCGAAGAGCCTGAAGACCGACGGCGCAAGGGCGAAGCTCAGGCGGTGCGTGAGGCGAGAACCAACTACAAGCGGCTGGCGACTACGGAGATTGCGATTGAAATAGAGGGCTATCCGGTTAGTCGTTACAGCCTGGTAGAGCTGCAACCGGAAACAGGGCGCAAGCATCAGCTTCGCCGACACATGAAGCATATCAACCACCCCATCATCGGCGACGCAAACCACGGGCGCGGGCGCCATAACCGCTATTTTGCCGAACGTTTCGGGCGTGGACGACTGATGCTGGCCGCTACCGGCCTCATCTTCAAACATCCGGTTACAGGCGAGCAGCTGCAGCTCTCAGCCCCGCCAGAAGACAGCTTCCTTGAGGTACTCTCGGTATTCGATTACGCCTTGCCCGCACTTGCCCCTGCCTTCTAGAGCCGGATTGATTTGCCGTCTGGCGCTGGCCTATCCCCGAAGCCCCGTCATCCAACCCTGACCACCCTCCCGTAACCCAAGTATCTTCTCATGTGAATCGCCGCCGGGCGGGTCACGCAATTAAAGGAACGTTGATATGAAAAGCAGGACTTTGCTCATAGGTAGTAGCGGCAAGATAGGTAAGTTGCTCGTACCGATGCTTCTGGAGGCAGACATTCCAACGGTAGCCATGGTTCGGGACCGGGAAAAGCTGGAGAACAGAGAGGGGCTGGAGATCGTCGAAGCTGACCTGGAGAAAGATATTGGCCACGTCTTCGAAGGCTGTGATCGCGTGATTTTCTGCGCGGGATCTGGCCCGGATACCGGCCTCGACAAAACGTTCCTGGTCGATCTCTGGGGGGCCAGAAAAGCCGTGGCCGAAGCCAAGAAGCAAGGCGTCGAACAGTTCATTCTGGTCAGCTCGCAAGGCGCGGATGATCCGGAAGCCGGGCCTGAAAAGATGCGACCTTATCTCATCGCCAAACATCTCGCTGATGAAGGTCTCATCGACAGTGGCATACCCTATACCATCGTTCGGCCGGGTCAGCTGACTAACGACAAGGGCAAGGGGCGGATCACCACCAGCCTTCCGGGAGATCCGGACCAGCAGAAGATCCCTCGCGAAGATGTCGCAAGCGTACTTCTGGAAGCATTGAAGCAGAAGGCGCCTTTGAATGGCATCATCAATATCTGGCAGGGTGAGCAGTCTATTGAAGAAACCCTGTCTTCCCTCTGAGGCGCGATATGGAAATCAAGACCTTCGAAGATCTTATCGACTGGACCCGACAAATGCACGCCCAGCTCGGGCATTGCTTCAACGAATGTGCACAGCAGAACCCGGATGAGCGGGCTCGCCTCCTGCTCGAATATCTCACCGCTCATGAGCGTGAGCTGGAGACGATTGTCCTTGAATTCGAACGCCAGGCAGATCCGAAAGCGATGAAAACTCGTCTCTACGATTGGCTGGAGCACAAACCGATTAAGTCGCATCAGACCTGCGATGGGCATTATGCCAATCTCAGCTATGACGAAATCTGCCGGGAAGTGTTCGATTTACACGACCAGATTATTGGTCTATTTCGGGACTTGTCCACGCGTGCGACCATTCCGGAAGCGAAGGCGCTCACCGGCTCATTGCTGGAAATGGAGGAAAACGAATCCATGCGTCTTGCCCAGCAGGTCAATAGGGGCACCGACTTCTGATCATCACGGGCATCCCCCTGGCAGGCCGTCTATCCATGCGGCAATCAACGCTGCGCCCTCCTGATGTGCCAGGTGTCTGCCGATTTCCGGCATGCGGTGGCGGGCTTCAGCGGTGTTGATGCGGTAATGCAGAATCGAACTGCTGGCGTCGCCAGGCACCAGGTCATAGTTGAGCCCCTCAGCCGCCCGATAGGCGACCGGCAACTTGCAGGTGCCGTGCTTGACTGGCTCATCAGCCAGTGAGCGCCAATATTCAAGGTGAAGGCCGGTATTACTGGCGCCACCTTCGGGGCGGTGACAGTGTGCGCAATTCACATCCAGATAGCCTTTGGCCAGCGCTGTGAGTTCGGCGGTGGTCCTGCCGGCTAGTAAACTGGCATCCGCATCAACGTAAGCCGGAACAGTCGTTACAGGGCTCAGATCATCAGGCAGCCCTGCGAGTATGCCGGCCTTGCGCCAATGCTGCAGTTGGTTCTCAGGCCCATTATCGTAGTCAAATGCTCTGTTCAACAGCCGGGCTTTCGGTCCAATTGGCACTATGGCATTGCGTACGCCATCGTTGAACTGATGACACTGCTTGCACATATTGGTATCTGGCACTTCATAACTGAAATCGATCTGCTGACCATCATGAATCAGGCTGACTGGTATAAAGGCACCAGCCGCGCTGAATTCAGCCTCGGTCTTGTCGGCGTTCCACACGTAGGGCAGCGCTGTCCACCCGCTCTCACGGCGGATCAACAGGCGGGTCTCCAACAGGGTCTCGTTCTCTATCCCACGAAACGCGGTATCAGCTGGCAGTGCGAAGGTCTTGCTGATGACCGTGCCCACCGGAAAGTCGAAGGCCTCCTGAGTCGAGTACTGTGCGCTGCTGCCGTCTGGCAGAAATACAAAGCGATACTTGCTGGTGTAATCACTGAACAGGGCCGTCGTCAGATCATATGGCACAGCTCCAACCGCGGGGTTCGCAGTCGGATTTGTCTCATCCTTGAACAGACGATAGCTACTGAGGTATTGGCAGTTGGTGCTCATCAAGGCCCCATGATTGATGCCGCTGCCAGCGTCGCCACAAACACCGGCCTCTTTCGGGCCGTCCTGTGGCGGCGGGTTTCCACCGGCAGTGCCGCCGCCATCGCCACCACCGCCACAAGCGGCTAGCAAAAGTGCCGAGCCAAGCACCGTGCCCCTTATCAGGCGTTCAGGATATCGGTCCATATCAGAGCCCACAGGAAGTCGCGCTTGCATCTGTAGCGTCGTCAGCGCCGCAACCAAATGTCTCACCACCGATCGTAACTTTCGCAGGCGTGAGGGCAGTAAGCGGTTGTGCACAGGTCAACAGGTCCGCAGGGCTGGCTTCGAAGAGGAAGTCAGGTGTGGTGGATATCGCAGAGCCGTCGCCCGCCGGATCATAGACGACGCCATGGCTTACCCCGCCATTGTTGCTCGCGCAGACGCTTGCAGCATCGTCAAAGGGCTGGCCGGCAGTGGCGGGGTCTGCGCCGATATTGGCAATGAGCTCGCCCAGGCCGTCATACAGAATGGTCGGAAAAGCGCCGTGGATCATCTGATAGCCGGTGATCAGATCTGCGATCAACGAACCCGCGGGCGCAAATCCCGAGTTGGTGATGATGTTGTCGTGAATGTCGATACTGCGCGGCACCGCATTCCAGCCGTCGTCGATCGCACTGGTGTAGGTGGGGTTCATATAACTCAACTGGTCATCTGCGATGTAGTAGCTCGTAACGGCAACCGAGGTGGTCTGATGATCGCTGATCTGGTTGGCGTAGATTTCCACATCGTTGGTCGAAAGCACGATGACGCCAGTGCCAGGTGGAACGATGTGTACGCCGCCGGCAAAGTCGCCCACACGAGCGAAGTTCACAGTGTTGTTGGCGGTGATCACGTTGTCGAAGACTCTGACGTTGGTGCCGTAGATGCCGTTGCCGATAGGGAGGTCGAAGATCAGGATGCCACCGGTGTTGGCTTCGGCTCGATTATCGTAGACGTCTGCATTGATAGAGTTCTCGATCTCTATTCCAGCCACGTTCTCCTTCGCGAGATTGCGACGCACGACGATATTTTCCGACTGCCCCACATAGATTCCGGCATCGGCCGAGCCGCGGACATACGAGTCTTCGATCAGGATATTGCTGGATTCGACCGGATACAGGCCATAGGCGCCGTTGTTCTCGTCCAGGGCGCCCTCCCAGACCGTGGCGACCGACTGTATCCTGATGCCATCAGTATTCTTCAGCTTGATCGCATTGGCTGCAGCTTCATTGACGGCGAGGTCTTTGATGGTCACGTTACGGCCGTTCTGTATGAACAGGCCGTCACCGCCGCTGGACGTCGCGAAGTTCAGGATCGTCTTGTCCTGCCCATGGCCGATCAGGGTGATGTTATCGACCGGTATGCCATCGCCATCGGAGTCGGCATCGAAGGTGAGGGTACTTTGAATAGCATAGGTGCCTTCAGGAAAGACAATCACGTCGCCGGACTTTGCATTGATCAGTGCATTTTTGGCGGCAGTCGTCAGCGTCGCATCCGCGGGGAGCATGATGGCGCCTGCCGGAAAAGGCGACGCAACTTTGTCATCGTCATCATCATCGTCGTCGCTGCACCCAGAGAGCGTGAGTATCGCAAGCAGTGTGATGAGCAGAAACTGCTCGTGCAGATGAGTTGTACTGGGCATGTTGACTCCGATGGCAGATGACTGGACTGACATCACCACGCTAGCGGAACGTCCTGATCTGGACGAGAAAATAGGCTGTGCACGATCGGATTATCGCTGTGCAATTTGTTTAAACGCCTATGAGAGTAGGGCTCGAGAGGAGTTTTCTGAGCGCTGACAAGCGTATGCAATTTATCAAATCAAGGAATTTGCACAGTCTGGCGCGCTACCAGGCCCGCCTTGCTCGAGCTGCTCTCGACGATGATCACTTGGTGTATGACCGGTAATATCCTTGAAGGCTCTGTTGAAAGAGCTCAGGGAGCGGTAGCCAATATCCAGAGCGATGTTCAGGATAGGCGTATTCGGTTCAGTACTGAGCCTGTGCATGGCTTCTTCAATGCGAAGCTGGTTGATATAGTCGTTGAAATTGCGATAGCCCAGCGTGCTGTTGATGAGCGCCCGGGTCTTGTATTCGGGCAAGCCAATCTTCGTCGCCAACATTTTTAGCGTCAGGTGTTCGGTGCGGTAGTATCCGGCGGCCATGACTGCCTTGAGCTGTAATTCATGTTCGCCGGGTGCTGTGGGTGGCTGGTCAGGTGGCGCTGGTACTTCAGCCTGCACAGGCTCAGCGCCGCGCCCTGACTTGAGCAGATCCTGTGCAAAAGCGCCGTGCCGCCCCCGGAGTAGAAAGGCTGCGATGGCAAGTCCAGCAATAGACACGACCAGCCCCCGATCCACGCTTACACCGATGCCGAGATTGAACAGGAGCGCCACACCCAGCACTGTGACACCTGCCACCATAAGCACCAGGGCGCGCAGTTGCCGCCGCGGTTCTACGAGATCAGTCGACCAGTGGGCAAAAATTGTCCAGAAGCCGTGCGCAATCAGCAGGAACTCGAACAGCTGTGCCAGTTCCCAGCCAAAGAATAACCTGGCACCAGTCGCTTCGGCATGCAGGCCGTACATCCTCGCAGTCCACGGCGCGAGCACGCTATAGAGTGCCAGGAAGGTATAGATGGAGAACCATTTCAGGCGGGAGGCAAACGCTGTCTGGCAAAGTAGCCAGAACAGGGCAGGTAAGGTGACTTCCAGGTTGAGCGTCAGCCACTGCCAGTCGGGCGAGGTGAGAGGGTGCAGCAGAAAACCGGCAGCGGCGATGAGAAAGGCTATGAAAGCCTTGGCTGCTGGCGAGGACCTGCTATCCCCTATGAATGCCATGAGCAGAATGAGTATGCACGCCAGGCCGAAACCGGTGAATAAAAGCATGACCGTCGCCGTCCATCTTGTGGTTATTTTTCTGACTGCCGGTTGAACCAAATTGTCACTGCGGCGGAGTCCTGTCAAGTACTGGCGTAGTCCGGCACCCACGCCTATGGCGGGGTCCGCCCGGCTCAGGCATAGGCGTTGAGGATTTTGCATAGCGAATGTAGATTTTGATCATTTGTTATTCTGGCGCCTGCCAAATGCCTGTCATAGCTTGAAAGCGGTCAATTACGTCAGCGACTAAGGGCTCTCATCATGCGTGCGATAACAACAAGAACAGGCAACCACTACGCCACCTCGAAGGCAGATTACTCGAGACTTCATGCCAGCTGCACTGTGGCGGTAGTTGCCCTGGCGACCTCCTGTGGCATGAATGCGCACGCGATAAGCCCTGAAGACGCCGTTCACGACCTCGCCCAGGGCTGCTTTTCGATACAGTCGCCGGCGACTGGTCGGTTCCTGCAGCCATTTCATCAGGGTGGGCCGATCGACAATGGTCTGAGTTACCGCTTCGCGGACGGACCGGTTACGCAGGCGGAACGCTTCTTCTTCAAACCCACCTCTTTCCAGAATTACCTGATCACCGGTCGCGATGGACGCTTTCTCGCCACACATTTGCCTGGCCAGATCTCTGCAGGTACAGCTGCAGGCAGCTTCGCAGAGTGGAAAATCTCCGCACAGGCTGACAGCCAGGGCGGGCACCTGTTCAGCTTCAGGGGCAACGCACTGAACATGACGCTCAGGCACAATACCTGGCGCCAGACGCTGTATTTTTTCGATCTGTTCAATCCCTGGAACTGGTGGAGCGAAAATCGTTTCAGGCTGGTTGCGCAGTCGGATTGCACGCCATTTCCTGAGGCAGAGCTCAATGTGGCCGACGCACCTGGGCCAGCTACGGGCTCTGTGGATCTGCCCATCCGAGGGTTCGTCGACCCCCACACCCATATCACATCCTATGAATTCATGGGTGGCAAGATGATGGCGGGCAAGCCCTTTCACCGATGGGGTATTCAGACAGCCCTGAAGGACAGCTCAGATGTGCACGGGCCGCGAGGGGCGCTCGATATCATCGGCAACCTGCAAGCCTATGGGGACGTCAATTTCCGCTATGACACCAGGGGCTATCCTGATTTTCCGTTCTGGCCGAACTACAAGCAGCAGTCACACATGGGCTACTACTATCGATGGATCGAGCGCGCCCACAAGGGCGGCCTGAAACTCATGGTTTCACATCTGGTCGAGAACGAGGTGCTGTGTAACGTTCAGAAAACCATCAATCCCGCTAGCTGGATCAATCCGAACAGCTGCAATACCATGGAGAGTGTGGACTTGCAGATTCGGCGCCTGCATGAAATGCAGGCCTATATCGATGCACAGGCCGGCGGTCCCGGTGAAGGCTTTTTTCGCCTCGTCTCTTCACCCGCCCAAGCGCGCCGTGTCATTGCCGACGGCAAGATGGCGGTACTGATGGGCATCGAAGTTTCAGAGCTGTTTAATTGCGGCTACAAAGATCAGTGCAGCGAAGCGACTATAGAGGCCGGACTACAAAAGGCCCATGCCGCCGGCGTGCGAGTGCTGTACCCGGTGCATCGTCTGGACAACCAGCTTGGCGGAGCCCGGCTCGAAGATGGCCTCATCAATGTGGGTAACTGGCTCTCGACAGGACACTTCTTCGAAACAGAGGCCTGTGACGCCGAGACCCGGGGCGCCTGGATGACCAATGGCTTCCCACTCATCGGCCAGGTGCCGGTGCTGAAGCAGATTCTGGACCTGGCTGGTGCAAACCCCTATTACGATGAGAGCCGGCCGCACTGCAACGTGAGAGGTCTGACAAGGCTTGGAAACTATCTCGTCAACCGCATGATCGACCTTGGCATGATTATCGAGATTGACCACATGTCGAACAAGACTGCTGCCGCTGTCATGGATATCGTCGATGCCCGTAACTATTCAGGTGTCGTCTCCAGCCACAGCCATATGAATCGTGATCGACTTGGTGGTGTGCATGACTTGACCCGAAGGATTGCCCTGGCGGGCGGCGTGCTTGCACCCTATAACTCGGCATCGACCTCACTTGCCAGTGACATCAGCGAGTACCTCGATGTTGTAGAGACGACGCCATATCTGCACGCTGTGCCATTCGCGACCGACATGAGCGGCTTGGGCAGTCAGGCAGCGCCGCGGAGCGACACCGCAGTGAACCCGTTGGTGTATCCGTTCACCACCGAATCCGGGGTCATCGTTGATCGGCAGAAGACCGGGAATCGCGTTTTCGATCTGAATACGGACGGTGTTGCGCATTATGGTCTCCTGCCTGACCACCTGCAGGATATTCGAGAGCAGACCAGCGATCGCATCTATGAATCAGTGATGAATTCGGCTGAAGGCTATCTCCAGATGTGGGAGCGTGCGCAAGCAGGGCAGTGATCTGCCGCCATCAGTAATGTGCCTGCGTCGGCGGCAACAGCCAAGTGCCGCTCGGCTTCGTATCGCTTACCGAAAACCTGATGATGATCGCCATGGGCCTGTGGATGCTGTTGAAGTAGAAGATGCTGAAGCAGCGTCCAACACGATCGCGTGCCTGTCGACCAGCAACTCCGGTTTGTGAATATGCCAGCCTTGGGCGTAATCCACATTGAGGTCATCCAGCATTGCCATGATTCCGGCCGTTTCGACATATTCGGCCACGACTTCGATGCCCATGGCATGGGCAACGCGTGTCATGGATGACACCATCTCCTGGTCTACCGGATCTGTCCGCAAATCACGAATGAAGCAGCCGTCGATTTTCAGACAGGTAACCGGCAGGCTCTTGAGGTAGCCGTAGGAGGCGAAGCCACTGCCAAAGTCGTCCAGAGCGAAGCGACTACCGAGCTCACGCAGGGTCGCAATGAGACTTTGCGTTTCGTTGATGCTCGCCACTGCAGCGCTTTCCGTGATTTCGAAACAGATTTTGTGTGGAGGAATGTTATAGCGCCTGAATGCACTCAGTATGAAGGCGGTAAGCTCCGTATTGCCCACTGACTGTCCGCTCAGATTGATGTTGGCCTGTGCGAGCCTCTCCAGACGGTCTGGGTTCTCAGAAAGCCAGCGGAAGTAGGTTTCGATGACCCAGCGGTCGAGTTCGACGATCATGTTGTAGCGTTCGGCAGCCGGAAGGAATGCGCCCGGCGGTAGAATTTCACCATTCCGGCGCATCCTCACCAGCAGTTCATAGCGGTCACCCTTGATAGTGCCGTTCACGGCTGCGATGTTCTGATGGTAGAGAATCAGGTCATCGTTGGCGATGGCCTCTCGAATCACCGCAACCAGCTCCATTTCGTTCTGCCGGCGGACGATTTCGCCACTTTCCGTATCGTGAACAAAGACGCGGTTCCGGCCACTGTCTTTTGCGGCGTAACAGGCGGTATCGGCAAGGCTCATCAGCTCGCCTACCGTACCGGCATCCTTTGTGACAGCAACGACACCTATGCTGATGCCGATGTTGAATATTTTGTCTTCCCAGTTGAAGCGATGATCGGCTATGTCCTGCCGCAGGCGCTGCGCCTTTTCCGCAGCCTCGTCCAATGGCGAATCGTGCAGTAATATTGCGAACTCATCACCGCCCAGCCGTGCCAGATGATCAGTGGCACGAGTATGGCGTTGAAACAGCAAAGCGATCTGTTTGAGCAGCTGGTCACCCGCGCCGTGACCACAGGTGTCGTTGACGATCTTGAATTGATCGAGATCCATCAGCAGCAACGCATGGCTGTCGTCTACCCGATTTGTATTCTGTATCGCTAATTCCAGACGCTTTTCGAACTCAAGGCGGTTCAGCAAACCGGTCAGCGTATCGTGAGTAGCGAGATAGTTGAGCTTATGCTCACCGGCCTTGCGATCTGTGATATCCACAAGCGAGCCTTCGAGTATCGGCAATTTCGTGAGGGGATCATGAATGACGCGCCCGTATACCGCCACCCAGAAAAGGCTGCCGTCGACACGGCGACATTCCGCCTCGAAACCATCGAGTTTCCCGAAACGGGTCAACAGATCCATCGTTTCATGGAGAACCTCTCGGCGCGCTGGCATGAGTGTCCGGGAGTCGGCATGGTGAACAACCAGTTCCTCAACGCTCTGCGAACCGAAAATTCGCGCAAGGGCGGGGTTAGCTGACAGGAAACGCCCCTTGCTGTCGATCTGGAACCGACCCTCCATGGACTCATCGTGAATGACCCGATAACGCTCGAGGTTGGCGATTGCATTTTTCTGCGCCTGCTCTCGCGCAACTTTCTCGCGATTGATCCGGTCGGCCAGAGCGAAGGACAGCAGCGCAACCACTGAAATGGCGCCGAAGTGGATGGCGTATTCAGCCAGCCAGGTTCGCGGGACAAGGGTATACTTGCTCAGAATGAGATACACGGCGAAAACCGTGAACAGTGTGAATGCGATGACGAGATAGCGCGCATCCGTAATCCGTCGACCTACCCAGAAATACAGGCCCGTCGCATAGGTGCTCAGCGAGACCAGCGCAACCATGATCAGAGTCAGCTGAATGGTCATCTGATACGGCGCAACAAAGGCCAGGCCGGCAAGGGCGAGACAGATCGCAGCTTCAACATGGAAGAGCCTGGCCAGGCCAACCGAACGCTCACTCAGTTTGAGAAAGCACTGGGTGAACATTGCCAGCGCAAACAGGGCAATGCCAGCCGAAACCACTACGCTGATCTGAGCCCATTGTGGTGAGTCTGGCCAGACGTGCTTGAAAGCGACGCCGGTCAGGCTAGCCTCGACCCCGATATACCCGAGAAGACACAGGGAATAGTAGAAATAGCCGCTTTCGCGAATCGATAGCCACAGGAACAGGTTGTACAGTGCCATGATGCTGATCATGCCGATGATGGCGCCGAACAACTCGCCTTCACCGTATTTTTCGGTTGCAAGCGCTTCGGGGGTCCAGAGCGTCAGTGGCGCCTGCATTGCTGATGTGGTCTGGATACGCATGACAGCCACATAGTCGGTAGCTGCTTTCAAAGTCAGAGGGAAGACAAAATTCGGGAAATGTATGGGCCGCTCTGCGAACGGCAGTTCATCGCCAGCCTTGATGACCTGAACAGGCTCCCCAGTGAGTCCGTCGAACAGCGTCAGCCGGATATCATCGAGCAAAGGATAATTGATGTCGAGATACACGCTGCGTAGCTGAGCGGAGTCGTTCCTCAGCTTGAAGCGAACCCATAGAACCTCCTTGTTGAAACCAAGATTCAGGTTGTCTCCAGCAAGCGTCGTCCAGCCTTTATCCAGATCCCTCACATCCGCTGCCGTCAACGCTCGATCCTGATCTGTCTGATACACGAGATGAGGCCCCAGAGCGAGGCCGGCATAATCTGGTAACAGGCTCAGCGGCACGGCATCTTCGGCCGATGCTGCGAAGCTGAGGGTGAAGCAGAGGGCGGTTACGAATCCCAGAACCCGCGAAGTAGCGCGGGAACAATACAGCAGGGCACGCAAATACATCATGACTCTCAGAAATAGGTAAAAAGGGCGCTATTTCTGAGTATAGGCGGCGTGCCAGGACTCACTGTTACGTTTTGTGAGGCGGAGCACCCAATGCGTCAGTAAGCGTAGCCAGTACACGGTCGCGGTTCATCAGCCAGTCCTTAGTCAGTACAAACTCGATTTGCCAGCCGAAATTCTTCAGCAGCTCAGGCTTGTGGAATTCCCGCTCAAGCAGATCGCTTTGTGCATAAAACTGCTCGGAGTCAATGAGTATGCCCAAGGCATACCTATCGTCGCCTGGCCTTTTCACACCGAGATCGCATTTGAAATGCGATTGACCGACGGCCATATCGACTTGCCAGCCGCGCGCCTCCAGCTCGGATTTCAACTGACTCGAAACCGCCGATGGCGGCGGCGCAGCGGGTCTACTGCGTTGAGCGGTCAAGCCGATGTCCATCAGTACCTGATTGGCACTGGCAATATCGCCGGCGGACAGGGCCTGACTGTAGCGCAAATAGTTTTTCAGGCTATTCGCGCCTTCGTTGTAATCATTGGTGATATCCACGGACTGTATCGATGACACTACCACCATGTGGTGCTTGGCGCGGCTAAACGCGACGTTGAGTCGTTTCTCGCCGCCGCTCTGGTTGATCGGGCCGAAATTCATACGCATCTTGCGGTCCTTGCCGTAGCCATAGCAGATGCTCATGATGATGATATCTCGCTCGTCCCCCTGGATATTCTCCAGGTTCTTCACCAGCAAGCCGACGAACTCACCGTCCTCCTCACGTTCCTGCTCCTGCTCATAGCGCAGCGCAAACTCGCTGTCTTCGGCCGCGAGGCGATCGAGCGCGCTTTCGATTTCATCCTGCTGGGCTTCGGAAAAGGCGATGATGCCCATGGATCGCGGCTTGTCCTGTGCCAGCAGATGCCGCACGAGCTGCGCAATATACTCGGCTTCTCCAGTGTTTCGTCGTTGGTCATAGACGTTTTCGGGCATGTGATGAAAGCTGACCGGGCGGCTGAGCAGGTGCTGGATGTGGTGCCCGGCATCAGCTGCGGATGATATGGTCATCGGCGCCTGAACACGCGGCACGGTCTTTTCATCAGGCACAGTCAGCAGCTGCCCTTGATAGAAGGCCCAGTTGGAAAAGCTGATGAGGTGCTCGGAACGGCTGCGATAGTGCCAGCCGAGCATGTAGGATTTGAGATTTTTTGCGACATGATTGAGAAAGCTGTTACTCGATAGATCGTACTCGACCTGCTCGCCCTCGTCGGTTGTCACCATGACCTCATCTTCAGTGTCTGTTCGTGTCGAGAAGAAGTTGGTCGGCGGCAGCTGCATCTGATCGCCCACCACTATGGTCTGCGGCGCGCGGAACAGGGAGGGAATCGCACCCTCGAGGGTGATCTGGCTGGCCTCGTCGAAGATGATGACATCAAACGTGCGACTGTTCAGCGGCAGGGTGTCCGAAACGCTCAGCGGACTCATGAGCCAGACCGGCTTCAGGTCACGAATGACGGCACCAGACTCGAACGCCACCATGTCACGAATAGGCTTGTAGCGCATTGATTTGGAAAACTCGTGCTCGAGCTCCCTGCGGCCCTTGGCATAGACTTTCTTGAAATCCTTCTGCGCCTGGGTCAGCTGTGCAGCTGGCGCGGCGCTGATGCGAACGTGTTCGAGGAACTTGTTGCGAACAGTCTCGAGAATGGCTGCGCTGTTGTGGTGTTGCCACTGCTGGTAGAGCGTGCGCAGCCGGTCGATATAATGGCGGCGTTTGCTGCCATCGTGTTCTCGCAGGCTGCGATTGCTGTTGAGAGCCTGGCTCAGGCTGCGCTCGGCAGACATCAGCTCCAGCTGTTCGATTGACCAGGGCTGGTGGCGGAAGTTCCGCGTCAGTTGTTCGGGTAGCTCGCGCAATGGCTTCAGCGCGAACAGAAACTCGCTGACATTGTGCTGCAGCGCACCTTCCATCTGAAGCAGTTCTGCCTGCAGGTCTTCTACATTCAGATCCTGGTAATCCACAAGGATGTGCCCGAGCCCCTGTCGCAGGTTCGACAGCGGCAGCTCGAGACTCAGCAGTTGCGAGATCAGCGAAGCGGCTTGCTTCGGGTCCTGCAGCGTCGGACGCAGCGCTTGCACCGGCCCGTCCAGAGTGGCCATGATCCGCTGAGCCTCGACGACATGGCCCTCGAAAGCCTGAAGGCTCACATCGAACCCAAGGCTTTCCTGCGCCTCGCTCTCAATAGACTGCAGCGCCTTCCTGGCTTCGTGCTCCTGTGTAAGCTGCTGCAGCACATGAATCCAGCTGGGTGCGATGGCATGTGCCGCGAAATCATAGCTGTGTTTGAGCAGGCTTCGCAGCTTCCAGTAGGACGGGAAGAAAAAGCGAAACACGCTGTCGAGGCGTGTCGCCTGTGCAAGGGCGATGCCGGTATCTTCTGCGCTCAACCGGCTGTTCCAGTGCTTGTTCTGCTCGTGCTTGTCGACCAGCTCCAGCATGCGCTTCTTCTTCTGCCGCTGCAGCTTCTGGTACTCGCTGAACTGCTGGCTATGTTCGTCCAGTAAGCCCAGTAGTCCCCATCGGCTCAGCGGCTCGAGCTGTCGCGCGATAACAAGCATGGCTTCGATATGGTCGAGCGTATCCCAACTACCAGCCGGCAACCCCAGGCTGGTGAGCCCGCTGAGAAGCATCCTGAGATTCTGCAGCACATCGGGTACCGTGGTTCGCAGCAACCCCAGTGGTGAGTCGTGATCAGCCAGTATCGGGTTCAGCAGGCGCAATGGGTGCTCGCTGAACACCTGCGAGGGCTGCAAAGGCGCCAGACGCTGTATGAAGCCATCAATGGTGGAGCGGTTTTGCACCCACACGGTATAGTGCGGCAGCTGCTCGAGTTGTTCAGGGTCCAACGAGGGATGCGATGCTGGTGCCGCTATCAGCATTTGCATCAAGTGGAGCAGGCTGCCCCCTGCCTGCTCCAGAACCGTTGTCGTCTGCTCGCTGAATGCCTGCAGTGGTGCCAGAACCTCTTCCATGGCGGTCAAGGTATCCTGACGTCGCCTTGCCGCCTCGCCAGGGCCCTGATCTGCACCGGCGCCATGGCCAGCAGCCAGGAAGTCCTCATAGGTCTTCTTCAGATCCATTACGAAGCTTTTCTTGTCCGCCTGCGAGTCGTGAATCAGGCAGCAGAGTGGATCAAGACCCTTCTGCTTCAGACGCAGGAACACAACGTCAATAGCGGCCCTTTTCTCACACACGAACAGCACCCGCTGATCACGCATGATGTAGTCGGCGATCAGGTTGGTAATGGTTTGCGACTTGCCGGTGCCTGGCGGGCCCTGGATGATGTAGCTCTTGCCGGCACGAGCATGGGCTATTGCCATGGTCTGAGTCGGATCGCATGGCACGACGTGATAACGCGCCTGCAGGGGCAGGGGAGCCGGGGGCGTCGCCGCAAGCTCCCTGGCCTGGAGCGAGAATGTCGCTTCGAACGCATCGTTTGCCAGCGGATTCTCCACCAGTTCAGCGTAGTCCTTGACCAGCGACATCTTGCGATACTTAAAGTTGGCCAGCGTCATGTTGCACAGATCGAAGGCCCACTGATACGGGTTCTGCTCATCATCGTCACGCAGCCGATAAAACTGCCTCTGAGCGGTGACCTCGTTCTGCGCAACGGTTTCAGCTGATGGCGCTACCGCATACTGCTGCGCTATCGGCAGGACGCTGACCATTCGCTTCAGGTCTGTCACCGGTGCTCGGACATATTCATTGAAGAGCCGAATGCCCAACGGATTGAAATTCGCCGGGTCATAGCTGTAGTCGAGATTGGCATAACGGCTGATGCTGCGGCCAGTAAGTCGGGTCCGCTTGCGATATTGGTCCAGCCTGCGCTTCGCCGAAGCCTGGATCAGGTCAATTCGGGGGCGTTCGATCTTGTCGAGTGTCACGCCAGGTTCACTGGCCGCGATCTGCTGCTGCAGGTGGTCGTAGAGCGCATCCAGCGTAGTCTCCTGCAGATCGATGCGCTCAGGCAGGTTCACCCCGAACAGTGTCTTGAACTGATACCGGATGACGGGATTGATCTCGGCCTCGCTGCTGAGCGGTTTCAGCCACCAGGTGTCGCGTACGCCTTTTTTCTTCTGCAGCTCGACCGGCAGCAATACCAGCGGCGACCGCAACTGGCTCTGGTCCTGATCCTTGAGATTGCTCCAGTTCAGGAAACACAGCACCAGGCGCAATTGCGCAAAGCCATACTCCTTCTGGTCCTTGGCGGCCTCTGTGCGTATTTTGTCCAGTGAGCCAGGCAGATAGAGGACTTCGTGAAAGTTCAGGTAGCTACTGAGCGCAATCGGCTTTTCCCTGACGATCTGTGCCTGCAGTCGTGGCGTCCAGGTCATGATTTCGTCAGGCCGAATATTCTCGACATTGAATGAAAGCGGCACAGAAGCCTGCGTCAGGTTAAGGCTTTGCATGCTTGGCTTGAAGTGATACAGGCGGTTACGTCGGGAGATCTCGAACAGTCGCTCCTGCAGCTTGCTCAGGATGATCTGCTGTCGGTCCCCCAGGGTCTTCGCCTCGAAACCTGGAATCTGACTGATCTCAAGATCGAAATCGACAGTCTGCTGGCGATAGTTCGTCAGCATCGTCTGGATGGTTTCAAGATCACTCAGGCGAACGTGACGACTCAACTCGGTCATGCCCAGAATAGTCTTGGCCACCACAGGATGAATGCCAGGCTGCAGGGCAAACAGATTGTTGCGGCTGGCGGCGAAGCGTCGCAGGTCACTCTCATCGTTGAAGTCCAGGCTGCAGCACAATGAGGCGAGAATCATGCCCAGACTAAAGATGTCGGTAAGCGGATCATGATGATCGAGCTGATGTTCCCAGCTGACGTAACCCGGCAAGTAGACCGGCGTGGTAATCACTTCGTTCGCGAGTCGAACATTCACCTGTCTTGACTGCTGCTGACCACCCACGTCGATATCCAGTTGATGCCGATTGACGACATCGATCGCGAGATGCCTGGCTTCGTCAATCGCGCGAACACGGTCGGGCTGCAGCCGTGGCGCCAGGTGATTAATACGTTCGTACCAGATGCTGCCACGCTCGACGTTGAGCGCCTGCAAGCCCTCGAGTGGTGCCACCTTTCCAGCCTGATGGTCGCTCAGCACCTGGGCCAGTAACGGGAGGAAGGCGGCGAGTGCGTCCTCGGTAGTGAAGCCGTTCTGCTCGAATTGTTCGGCGAGGTAGGCCTGCAGGGGCATCATTGCTGCTTCTCCTGGCGGGCGTTCGCTGCATCGAGTATGACCTCGGTCTGTTTGCGAATGGTGTTGAAGCGGGTCTTCGTCAGCTTGAGTTCCTTTATAGCCAGTTCGGCAAAACGGGCTTCGATACCCAGCCATTGGGAACAACGTATGGCCTGAGCCAGCGGCATTTCTTCGAGCTCGCGATCGACCGCTATGAAATCCAGCATCAGGTAGCAGAAATAGTCATACAGTTTCTCGTCGCCACGCAGCAGCCATTCGGCCAGTTCGGCTTGCGAGAGATCCGGGGCTATGGGTCGAAAACCGGGAATGAAAAGCTGGGCGTGAGCGACAACCGCCTCAGTGGCAAACCAGGCAGGCGCGAGGAAATGGTCGAGAAATGTTCGTGTGTGACCCTCCAGCGTCTGGCGCTCCAGCAAGTCCATCGTCAGGAATGTGAGTGGGCCACGAATCAGGCTGGTGATGGCTTCTTCAGCGCTTACTGTCTCCTCGTGCCACAGTTGCAGGGCCCGTGCACGCAGATAGCTTGCAGGATGACTAAGGCTGTCTGATCCCGCCTGGTCCCTCTGCAGTATTTCTTCGCTCTGCTTCAGAAAGCTTTGCGCGTCGATGGCCTTCAGGCCTGTGCCGACGCGGAGCAGGGTACTGATCGCGCGATCCAGGTTTTCACTGACGTGGAGTGCACCACGATCGCAGTAGACTTCGGTGAACAGGCTGAACAGCCGAGCCGATTCTGCATGGCAGGCACTGGCCTGCTGATCACCGGCGATGGCGTTGAGCACCTGTTCTGCGGTGTAGAATTGCTGTTCGTCCTGCGTCCACATGAGGAAATGGCTGAGCTCGTGGGCAATGATGATCTCGAGTTCGGAGTCATCAAAGGTGTCCAGTAGGGGGCCGAAAAAAATCACATGCGGTTCGCCGGGAATGAATGACAACATCGCGTTCAGCTGCGTCGCTTCCTGCGCCTGATAGAAGGTGATGGTACCTTCGATGCCGAGCCGGGCCGAAATGCTTTCAGCAAGCTCATACAACCGGGGATGGGTTGTCTTCTCGATGCGGTACGTCGTCTTCAGCAAGTGCAGACGGGCGCTATCCATCCGCTGCGAGTCCACCCGGTGTGTGGAGAACCACTGCCAGAGTTCAGCTTCGTTATCCTTGAGGTAACTGACGATGTTGGAGAGATAGGGCGGCGGCGTAAGCGTAGTGAGTTGCATCGAGACCTGCGAGTCGGTGTTTGTCTGACTATAGCAAGGCTGTGGCGCTTCGTCTTTGACTCGAATGCTGACCACTTATGCTCGTTCTACCTATGGCTTTTTCAGTGATTTGACCACATCATACCGCGGTCTTTTTGTTCGAACGCTATAACTGCCGGTCCTGGCCGCTATTTGATGATCGCTTTACCATCCAGATCTGACCCGACACATACTGAAGCGTGCGCTGACCATCGTGCCACCATCGGCATGATCATGCTCGCGATCGTCATATTCTTCAGTAGCGGTGTCTCAGCTTTTCTTCAGGGTGATCGCGATTTCATTCAGGGGCAGCGAACCCTGGCTGGCGAAGCCGGCCACGTCAAAGCTTCGTTCCGCGAAGCGCTGCTGTATTCGAAGCGTATGGCATCTCAGCCTTCCGGAGCCGGCGCTGTAGGCGACGTCGTTGATGATCTGCTTCGATTGTACACGGCGTGGCCGCTTTACGCTGGCGATATGCTGCGACTTCAGCGCTTCACCACGGGATCCGATCTGCCACGGCGTCCGACCGCTACCCGACCTGGGAATCCTCAGGCTCCTCCTCGTTAGCTCCTGATTCCGCTATTCCTTCTGGCGATCTCGCGCCAGACCTCATATAAAGCATTCAGGACATTCCTAAATGGATTCCATTACAGAGCTGTATGGCTTGATATCGAGCTATATAAATCCGCGTACGATTGTTGCGGCAGGTTATCTGATTCTCATTCTTGTCGTTTTTGCGGAAACGGGCCTTGCGATAGGCTTCTTTCTGCCTGGCGATTCTCTGCTCGTGGTGGCGGGGCTTTATGCCGCTACAGGCGACCTCAACGTCTACATTCTTCTGTCGAGTCTCTTTGCGGCTGCTGTCGTGGGTGACGCAGTAGGCTATTACAGTGGCTGGCATCTCGGCCCGAAAATATTTTCCCGCCAGCAATCAAGAATGTTTCATCCCGAGTTCCTTCAGAGGGCGCAGGTCTTCTACGAGAAGTACGGCGGCAAGACTATCATTATCGCCAGATTCATCCCCATCATCAGAACCTTTGCACCAATTGTTGCCGGAGCAGCCCGGATGCCGTATCGAACATTCCTGGTCTATAACGTTGTCGGCGGCTTTCTGTGGGTCTTCAGCATGATCCTCAGTGGCTATATTCTGGGCAGCATCATTCCGAATCTGGATCACTACATCGAGTACATTGTGATTGTGGTTATTGCCTTGTCGATCACGCCACCACTTTACGAATATTTCAAAGCACGCCGCAAGTTGGCTATAAGGGTTTAAATAATGCCGGATTTTCTGTTTTACCTTTTGATCGCATTCGCTGTGGCCGCTCTCGCAGGTGTTGTGCTTGAAGAAAAGACTCACGTCAGCAAAGCCAAGATCACGCTGTTCTTTGGCACGATCTCCTGGATGTTGCTTATCATATTTGCTGCGCCAGGCGATGGCCGTGAAGCCGTACTGCACGGCTTGACCGAAAACATTACCGATATCGCAGGGCTCTGGTTGTTCCTGATCGCTGCGATGACCTTCGTAGCCTATCTGAACAAAAAGGGGCTGATAGAAAACCTGGTGTATCTGGTGCTGCCAAGTCAGATCAGTGAACGGGGTCTACTGTTCGTAACCGGGACTTTCTGCTTTCTGTTCTCGTCACTGGCCGACAACATCACTGCCACGCTGGTATCGGTCGCACTCGTGCTTTCGCTGAAGCTGGATGCCGTCCGAACCATCAAGTTCGCGACGCTTTGCGTATTTGCGGTGAACTCTGGCGGCGTTGCCTTGATCACCGGGGATGTCACGACACTGATGATTTTTCTGGCTGGCAAGGTGGAAATCTCGAGTCTGCTGCTGCTATCGATTCCCGCATTCGTGGCAGTGATGTTTCTGGCAGCTGTATTGTCGATTGGCATGAATGGCCAGGTGCATATCCAGTCCCATCAGACAGAAACGCGCAAGGTTGATCTGGCTATTGCCGGGGTATTTCTGATCACCATTCTGTCGACGATCTCCGGCAATATGTTGTTCCAGATTCCACCTGTTCTGACCTTTCTGACAGGTCTGTCAATCATGTTCCTGGTCGCACGCTTCTTCAATGAGGACAATGATAACGACCCCATCCTTGAATACATTCGTACGATTGAATTCGAAACACTGCTGTTCTTCCTCGGTATCCTTTTGCTCGTAGGCATGCTGAAGGAAATTCATGTACTGGACGCGCTCCCGCAGGTCTACGAGGCCATTCCAGTGGCTGGAGCGAACTTCCTGATGGGCATCGTGTCTGCCACCATAGATAACGTGCCCCTGACGGCTGCGCTGCTCAAATCGGGATTGACCATGAGTCCTGCAGAATGGATGGGCTTGACCTACGCCGTTGGTGTCGGCGGTTCGCTGCTGGTCATCGGTTCAGCCGCTGGTATTGTGGCAATGAGCAAGGTGCCGGGGCTGACATTTTCCAGCTATATGCGTTACAGCCCGCTACTTCTTGCCGCGTATGCGCTCGGATTTTTCGGCGTGTACGGCATTAACCTCCTCGTTCAAATCTGATTCAGGAGCAGATAGACCATGACAATCATGACTTTTGTTTATCTACTGGCTGGTCTCGTCTTGCTGGTAGCTGGCGCCGAAGTACTGGTCAAGGGCGCTGCCCGACTGGCCGCCACCTTCGGCATCTCACCGCTTGTCATTGGCCTCACGGTAGTCGCCTTTGGTACGAGTGCACCGGAAATGGCGGTCAGTGTGCAGGCCGCGTTCTCCGGTAATGGTGATATTGCGATTGGAAATGTCGTCGGTAGCAACATTTTCAATGTGCTATTCATCCTGGGCATATCCGCATTGATCATCCCATTGGTGGTATCGCGGCAGCTTATTCGACTCGACGTGCCGGTGATGATCGTCGCCAGCGTACTGGCCATGGCGCTGGCCTTCGACGGTGCGCTCGGTCGACTGGATGGCGCCATTCTTTTTGCTGGGATCATCGCGTATACAGTCTTTCTCATCGTCAGTAGCCGACGTGAAAAAGCAGCGGCTGATGATGAGTTCGCCGCCGAATACGGTCTGAAGGCAGCGCCACGTCAGTATGCCACTTTGATCAACGTTGGCTTCATCCTGGCGGGACTCGTGCTGCTCGTGACAGGATCGAATTTCCTCGTTGAAGGCGCCGTCACCCTTGCGCGGGCGCTGGGGCTGTCCGAACTGGTCATTGGTTTGACGGTGATTGCAGCCGGTACCTCGTTGCCGGAAGTGGCAACGTCCATCACAGCTGCCATCAAAGGCGAGCGAGATATCGCTGTCGGTAACGTGGTGGGTAGCAATGTTTTCAACCTGTTGGCTGTTCTGGGGCTCGCATCGCTGGTCTCACCATCCCCGATCAACGTTGCTGCCAGTGCGCTGGTCTTCGATTTTCCCGTCATGATCGCAGTCGCCGTGGCCTGTCTGCCGGTCTTCTTCTCCGGCTATCTCATCAACCGTTGGGAAGGCCTGCTGTTCTTCGCCTACTATATTGTCTATACCACCTATCTGATCATGTATGCCACGGCCACGCCGGCTTTTGCACAATTCCAGGCTGCTCTTGTCTGGTATGTCGTGCCGCTCACCGTGGTCACGCTGCTCATACTCGGCGCTCGTGCATGGCATACCCAGAAACAGCACTAAGCAAGGCAATCGCCTTTAGTTTTCATTGGAGAACATATGTCTGAACGAGCGGCCGGCGTCTCGGCCACTGAGCTGATTCACAGCGACTTGCATGATGACCAGCACGGCAGTCCTCATACGCCGATATACAACACCACCACCTGGCGCTTCGAGTCAACTGAAGCGCTGCTGGACGTCGTTGAGGGCCGGACTGATGGCTGCCTGTATACCCGCTACGGCACTAACCCCACAATTACGGCACTTGAGCACACGCTCGCACGACTGGAGTCGGCGGAAGCCGCCTTGGCTTTCGCATCAGGCATGGCAGCGATTTCGTCGACGCTATTGGCGCACGGTCGCAACGGTATCGTCTGTGTAGGAGAACTCTATGGCGGGACACAGGAATTCCTGTTGACGCAGTGTGCAGATCTGGGCATTCGGGTCACGCTGTTGATGCAGGCGGATCAGGCACGCCTGGCAAAGCACCTGAACAAGCCGGATATGCTGGTCTACTGTGAAACGCCAGCGAACCCGACCCTGAGCATTCTGGATATCCGGGCGCTGGCCGAAGTCGCCCATCAGCGTGGTGCGCTGCTAGCCGTAGACAACACCTTTGCGTCGCCGGTCAACCAACGGCCTCTGGAGTGGGGCGCTGATCTGGTGGTCCACAGCGCGACCAAATACCTTGGTGGGCACAGTGATCTCACGGCCGGCGCCGTCATGGGCAAGAAAGATTTTGTCAGGAGCATATGGCGCTGGCGTAAAAACCTGGGGCAGGTGCTGTCACCCGAAACAGCGGCATTGCTGGCTCGGAGCCTGCGCACACTCCCGCTGCGAGTGCGGCAGCACAATCACAATGCGATGCTGGTTGCACAGGCCATGTCCGAGCATTCTGCCGTTAGCAAGGTGCTGTATCCAGGACTTCCAGACTTCGAAGGCCACGAGCTTGCAGCCCGGCAGATGCACGGTTTCGGCGGCATGCTCAGTATCGAGATCAAGGGCGGCGGCGCGGCTGCTACCAGGGTGGCCGACCAACTGAAAGTCTTCCTGCTTGCACCGAGCCTGGGGGGCGTAGAGAGCCTTGTCACCCAGCCATGCACCACGAGTCATCATGCGCTGAGTCCGGAAGAACGGCGCAAACTTGGCATCAGCGATGGCTTATTGCGGCTGTCGGTAGGGCTCGAGGATGCGCAGGACCTGATCGATGATCTGCGTCAGGCGCTTGCTGTGCTTTAGGGAATATCGGTGATCTGGGCTATGGACGGTTGCTGCTGATGCTTGCGACACTCGGATAGGGAGTCGCCAAGACTCTCCCATGGCATGTCTTTGCCATGACGTTCACACGGAGGTAAGAATGAGAAGAACCCTACCAGTACTAAGCCTATCGCTGTTGCTATCTGCTTGCAGCAATGGTGGAGGGGGCAATGATACCGGCACAGAACCCGTCACTGAATCTGTCACTGGGCCCGTCAACGAAACGGAAACCCCCACTGAAGCGCCCATAGCGGCTGGCCTGGCGACCGCAGAAGCGGCCTGGGAAGCCGCCGCGATCAATGACTATCAGTTCATCCTCACCAGGATCTGTTATTGCGATCCAAGGCCACCAGTCGTCGTTATCGTCAAGGACGATGCTGTCGAATCGGCTTTCTACCAGCACAACGGCGTATATCTGACAGCCGCAGACATCGAAGCCGATGGCGTGACTACCATCGATGGGCTTTTCACAGAAATCAAGGACGCTTACGCCGCTGAAGTGGCCGGGGTCGATGCCATATATGATAAAGCCAGAGGATACCCGGTCGATGTTCTCATCAACTACAGCGAAGAGTTCGTTGATGAAGAGGACGGCTTCCTGGTGACAGGATTCCAATAAGCGCATGGGTCAGTCCCGCAGCCTGTCTCTGATATCGGCAAATCTGACCCCGTATCGGTCCAGTATCTGTTTCACCCGATGGGAGTCGTTGCTGGAACTTTTCTGCTTGCGGCTCTGGCTGAAGAGTTTGCGCCCGGCTTCTGCCATCGAGCTGGATGAGCGGCAGGCCTGAAGGACGGCCGCGAGCGTCGCCTGATCGAATAGATCGATATTGCCGCAGGCCTCCTCACCAATTAGTGCGCTGACCAGTCGTTGTGGATCGTGACTGGCTGGCGCTATGCTGCCGTCGACGTTGCGCCACTTTGCCCGTAATCGTTCGATCTCGTCCTGCACCTGTTGCGACGTGATTCGACCGCCATCCGCCAGCGTTGCCATGCGGGTTATGCTCGCATTCAGGTCACGGAAGTTAGCTGACCAGCTGGCCTCAGCAGAGTGACTGAATGTCATATAGCGCTCCCGCGCATCCTTGTTGAATGTCACCAGGCTGCCGCTTTTACTGGCAAAAGTTTCCAGCTCGAATTCGATGTTCGGCACCAGGTCCTCGATCCGCTCCCTGAGTGATGGCAGCCGATAGCACCAGAGATCGATTCGTGCGAGCAGGTCTTCCCGGAAGCGCCCAACCCTGACTTCCGATGCGAGATCCTTATTGGTACCTGCAATCAGCTGAAAGTCACTGCTGACCTCCTTGTCGGCGCCGAAAGGCGTAAACACCTTCTCTTCGATCGCGCGCAGCAGCATCGCCTGCTCGTCGAGCCCGAGTTCACCGATCTCGTCCAGAAAGAGCATGCCGCCGTGGGCTTTTTTCAGCAGACCGATCCGGTCAGTAACGGCACCAGTGAAAGCGCCCTTGCGATGCCCGAATAGTGCAGACATTGCGCCATCACCACGGAGTGTCGCGCAGTTGACGCTGACGAGTTCGCCGCTGAGCTTGGCTCGCTGTTTTTTCAGGGCGTACACGCGCTGGGCGAGCTGTGACTTTCCGGCACCAGTAGGTCCTGTAAGAAGAATTGGTTCGTTCGAGCGAATGCACACAAGCTCGAGCTGGTCGATCATCCGGTTGAAATCGGCGTTCGCTGTTTCGATGCCACCTTTGAGCCAGGCTTGGCCCTCGTCGTGCTCCTTGCGGAAACGTGAAGCGATCTGATCGTACTTCGACAGATCGAGATCGATAACCTGGTAGGTACCCGCCGTCTTGCTGCCTCGACGCGGCGGCCCAGTCTGTATAAGTTTACCCGGCAGATACCCGGCTTCAGTAAGCAGGTACAGGCAGATCTGTGCGACGTGTGTCCCCGTGGTGATGTGTATCAGATACTGCTCCACCTCGGTGTCGAAGCGATAGCTGCGCGCAAAGTCGAGCAGAATCCCGTAGACGCTCTCGAAGTCCCAGGCGTCCCTGAAGTTGACCCGGTGACAGCGCACTTCGGTTTCAGGCGACACGCGGCTGACATCCTCACTGGTCTGCTCCGCAAGCGTGGCGGTGTGGTTGTCGTACAGCAGTTCCAAACGGTCGATGATGACGTCATCGTGTTGGCACAGGGATACGGTCGGTCGCCAACGCTCCCAACGACCTTCGTCCCTGCCACGGTTGTCCATGACGCTGCCTACAATACTGAAAGCTACCGTTTTCATGCTATCGACTCGAATAGGGCTCTATCGTGATAAATATATCATAAGGCTTCTGCGGGTGCTCTTGAGGAAGGCCTTAAGTGTGATGAGATGAGAAAACGCGGTAAAAACAGCCACTTGGCGAATTGTTGTTGCTGTCGTCAAAAATTGGCACCGATATCGCTATACCTCAACCAAGTAGGCCGGCAGAGACCCGGCCAGGTAAACAATCATAAGGACTCAAAACATGAGCACAGAGCAGCATTCAAACACCAGCTACGAACTCACGCACGCCGGCGGCGTGCCCATTAAGTCATGGACCCGAGGCGTCAGCTTCGAGGCTGAGGCCAGGGAGCAGCTCGCCAACATTTCGCGCATGCCCTTCATTCACAAGTGGGTGGCCGCAATGCCAGACGTGCACCTCGGCATCGGCGCCACCATTGGCAGCGTTGTGCCAACCCTGGGCGCAGTCATTCCGGCGGCCGTGGGTGTGGATATTGGTTGCGGCATGATGGCCGTCAAAACCAGCATCAGGGCCGATCAGCTGCCGGACAGTCTGGCAGGAATCAGGTCAGCCATTGAAGCCGCCGTACCACATGGCCGCTCTGGCATGAGCGGTCGACGGGGGCGAGGCTCAAGTGGGCGAGGCTCTAGCGGAAGAGACAAGGGCGCCTGGGCAAGCGCACCTGATGACGTGCGCGCAGCCTGGGGGCCGCTGGCAGGACGTTTCGACATCCTGAAAGACAAGCACAGAGTGTTGAAGAACACGAACAACCTCAACCATCTCGGCACGCTCGGCACCGGCAATCATTTCATCGAAGTCTGCCTGGATGAGCATGATAGCGTCTGGATCATGCTGCACAGCGGATCCCGGGGGGTCGGTAACCGTATCGGCACTCACTTCATAGAAGAGGCGAAGATGGACATGGCGAGGCAGAACATCAATCTGCCGGATATCAACCTGGCTTATCTGCCAGAGGGTAGTCAGATGTTCGATGACTATGTCGAAGCCGTGGAGTGGGCGCAGGACTTCGCCAGGGCGAACCGGGAAGTGATGATGGGGCGGGTGATCGAAGCGCTGCGACAGTCGCTGGATTTCCCATTCGAGGCCAGACTGGAAGCGGTGAACTGTCACCACAACTATGTCTCACGCGAGCATCACTACGGTGCGGACGTGCTGGTGACCAGGAAAGGCGCGGTTCGGGCCAGGGCCGGTGAGATGGGCATTATTCCAGGCAGTATGGGCGCTCGGTCGTTTATCGTCCGCGGGCTCGGCAACGAAGAGAGCTTCTGCAGCTGCAGCCATGGCGCAGGGCGGGTGATGTCGCGGACGGCGGCGAAGAAGGCGGTGTCGCTCGAAGAGCACAAGCAGGCGACCTTCGGTGTCGAGTGCAGGAAGGACGCTGGCGTACTCGATGAGACACCAGCCGCCTACAAACCTATTGAAGCTGTAATGGCCGCCCAGAAAGATCTGGTCGAGATCGTCTATACGCTCAAGCAGGTCGTGTGCGTGAAAGGCTAGATATAGCGAGAATAATGGAAGCAGTACAACAGGAGTATGTGAAATGGCTTACCTCGTCGACTCAGTCATTGAAGTAGACGGTGCCCAGGGAGAGGGCGGCGGGCAGATTTTCAGAACCGCACTGACACTATCAATGTGTCTTGGCAAACCGATCAGAATAAGCCGAATTCGAGCAGGACGGCAGAAGCCAGGCCTCCTGCGCCAGCACCTGACCTGTTTACGGGCCGCACAAGCCATATGCAGAGCCGAGGTCACTGGCGCTGAGCTGGGCTCGACGGAAGTCAACTTTTCCCCTGGCCCGGTAGTGCCTGGCCAGTATGAGTTTGCCGTAGGCTCGGCAGGCAGTACGACGCTGGTGTTCCAGACGATTCTACTGCCACTTGCGCTCGCGGCAGGACAGGCTGGTGGCGCCACGAGTGAAGTCACGTTCGAAGGCGGCACGCACAACCACTTCGCACCGAGTTACGACTTCATCCGGATGAGCTTTCTGCCACTGATGGCGCTCATGGGGCTGCGCGTCGATACCGAGTTCATGCGTTACGGGTTCTTTCCGGCAGGCGGGGGCGCCTGGCGGGCCAGGATATATCCGGTCGAACGCTTGCAGGCCTTGTCTCTGGATGGCCAGCCAACCATCGAGGCGATCGAAGTCAATGCGCTATCGGCGGGCATCGCCGAGCACGTGGGCGAGCGCGAGCTCGCGGCGGTTCGTCGGAAGGCCCTGTCGCCGACGCCTGCATTCGAACAGCGCCTTACTAGCGCCGCTGGTCCGGGAAATGTTCTCTCCATCAGCCTGAAGATGACGAGCCATTGCGTTGTGTTTGATTCGATAGGCGAGTTGGGCGTAACGGCAGAGCGGGTGGCTGGTAGGGCGGTCAGAGATGCCCGCCGATTCATGGCAGCCGGAGTGCTGGTCGACGAGCACCTGGCAGACCAGTTGTTGTTGCCACTCGCACTTGGCTCGGGCGGCGGTTTCACCACCCTGAAGCCGACGCAGCATCTGCTGACGAACATTGCAGTGATCGCCCAGCTACTGGGTCGCGAGACCGTACTGCACAATCGGGATGAGGATCGATATGAAGTTAGCATCTTATCCCGCTGATAAATAAATGCTTTAAACTGTCACGTTCAGCGGCTACTCTTGGGCCTCCCAAACTCGAGATCCGGCGCTTTCTACGGCCGAGCTGCTGAACAGGTCAGTGATGTTCAATACACGAATAAAAACACGCTCTTGCAAGTCAACTGCCTCTCTGATTGCCCCTTTATTCGCCATGCTCTCGCTGGCCAGCACGGCCGCCAGCGCCGCAATCGATAATGCTGCACTCGAGCGCTGGGATGGGCAGAGGCCGCAGGGCTGGACGACAGTCGACAGCGGTATCGTACTGTCGCAATCCACCAAGGTTCGACACCAGGGCAAATCAGCCGCTGCAGTGCTGGTCAAGACCGGGAATCAAGGGAACACGGATTTCCGCCAGACCCTGGCTGTTGAAGCTGGCCAGGTTTACGAGTTTTCGGTTTGGGTCAGGCATACGCAAGGCGGTGTACGAGCCAGGCTTTATGCCGATGGTTATCGGGACTACAGCGACGCCGCGCGTACCGGCCGCTGGCAGAAACTATCGCATCGCTATAAGGCACAACAGAACACCACAATTGAAGTGGGTTTGCGCTTCTACGACATCGAAGGTTTCGATGCCGCGGAACTGGTTTACGTCGATACCTTCGCACCGGCAGCCACTGATGGCCCGGCAGATGACCCAGAGACCGGCGTGGGAGCGCTCGACAGCTACTACAGTGCTGCCGAAGGCAAACGTGGTGCGGCGCTCAGGTCGGCGCTGTTCGATATCGTGAATACCCAGATCAATCGCGGGTATGCTGCACTCTGGTCGTTCTACCTCAATCACGAGATAGATCGTTATTACGAAGACGATGGCTCTATTCTGGACATGTACTCCGAGAATCCGGCTACGAACGATCCACACAATTTCCGCAAGAGTCTTGATCAATGCGGCGCGTACCGCGCGGAAGGTGATTGTTACAACCGCGAGCATGCTTTTCCGAGGAGCTGGTTTGGCCGTTCGGAGCCGATGAATTCCGACGTCCACCACATCTTCGCGGTTGACGGTTATGTCAACGGCATACGCAGCAATCATCCGTACGGCGAAGTCGGTTCAACCCGCTATGTGACGGCAAATGGGTCCAAGGCCGGCCCCGGACGCCCGTCGCTTGGCTATAGCGGGACGGTATTCGAGCCACGAGACGAATTCAAAGGTGATCTAGCGCGAGCCCAGCTGTATATGGCGATACGATATCAGGATCTCATTGCAGGCTGGGAAGCCCTTAGTCCTGACGGCGATGCAGTACTTTCTGGCGAACAGGACCAGCCCTTCGAGCCATGGTACCTGCGCATGCTTATGCGCTGGCACGCCGCAGATCCGGTAAGCCAGAAGGAGCGTGACCGCAACGCCGCTGCTTTCGACTATCAGGGTAACAGGAACCCTCTTGTGGATTATCCGCAGTTCGCGGATCTAATCTGGGGCGACTATGTGGCCAGTGAGGACTGATTTTGTCTGACATCCTGCGCTGGGCCCACGAAAACGAAGTCGATCTTCGGGCCACCATAAACTGGTCTACGCCACTTTCTGACGACATGCTCCCCACAGGGCTGTCGGCCGATGAGGACACCGCTTATTTCTGCGCCATCGTTGGACGCTTCGACCGAGGTTGGCGGGCCTACTACGTCGCGATGGTCTATTCGCAGTTCGTTTCGACCCGACACAAGAACAACGACCATCTAGCCCGCCTGAAAGAGCTCAGATCCAAGCGTGCTGAAACCATCTGGCATCTCACCCTGGGGACGCTCACACTGCAGGATAAGCGCCTCAACGAAGGTATCGTGAAGAAAATCGAGGGGCTGATGATCTACAGTCATTGGCATGAGCGCTGCGTGACCAGGACCCGAAGCCTTCGTTTCAGTTGCGATCAGTCGATTCAAATCATCAACAATGGCTTCAACGAACCCTTCCACAAGACGATTGCCTACGGCGCACTAGTCTCCGGCTAATCCTGTCGCTTAGCCTGGCCGATACGACCCACGGTCAGTGTGTCGTATTCCCTGAGCAGAAATAAGGCGATACAGGCCGCAAACATTGGCCACGCGGCAAAGAACAGCAAATTGTTGAAAGGGTCCAGATACTTGCCAAAGGACGACAAGGTCGAAACGCCGTGAAACAACATAATGAGGCCATAGCTCCAGGTCTTGAATAATCCGAGTACGAAGGCAGCTATCAGCACCAGTTGGGCTGCACCCATCCCATAGAGCAGGCTGCTCCCGAGCCCTTCAAGTCCGTAAAACGCACCGAAAACCTTGGCCGCGTGTTCTGGTTGCACAAACTTGTCGAGGGTCCACATCAGAAAGACAATGAAAATTCCAAGTCGAAGGAGTAATAGCGATAGAGGGAGATGTTTTGGCATGACGGTGTACTACATGATGGGCGAAAAAGCGAGCGCACACTGTGTGCGAATGAAGGTCAGGCGCCACCGTAACTGTTGTTGAATGTTCGTTCAAGTCGGCCCCTACTGTAGGCGTCAAGTAACTATACATTTCTTAACAGTTCCGCTTTCAACAAAGGCGTTGTGATCGCGGGTAAGCGTCGAAGCAGAGATCGCGCCTAGGCCTTATGGATGGTAGCTTGCGGAGCTGCGTCTTTGAAACTGATCGGCTCCGTTTTGCCTTTACTCGCAAAAACCGAGTTGTTTAAGGCAAAGACTGGCAAATTTCATGTCCAGATTCTTTACGAATTGCGCAGGAAGGCAGCGTGGTCGAAGACGGAGAACGCTTTATAAATCAGTATCTAACGTCATTGGTATGGCTGTTGCTTGCAAATTGTTACAGACGCATAGATTTGCTGTACTACTCGTCGTAACTGCAGATGTCGAACGGATGATCATCTGCAAAAAGAGGGCCGGATAGGCCTTAGAACAATTCAGTTACGAAGGAAAAATATCATGACAAGTGCAAGCTTTTTCAAAAGCCTGGCGGCAACGACACTGGCGGTGAGCTTCTCCGCTTCCGTCTCTGCTGCCATTATTCACGAAGTATCAAATCAGGATCAAGTGGTCAGCTCTTGCGGTGGCGCTGCCTATGGACTGTACACCAATGGTCTTGCTCTCGGTTCAGGTTCGTACTGCTCGTATTATTACAGCATCAATCCTGGCACGAACTTCACCAGATTCGACGACGGCACTGCGAGCTTCACCGGCACGGCTACCAACCAGTTTGGCGTTGAAGCGACGATCAACCTGAACCTTTTTGGGTTCACGACTGACTACTCGCCAGTGAAGACCGGTGGCGGATCTAACACTGCAGATTGGGGCTTTTATACCAATCTGACCGAAGACAGCTCCATTACCATCGATGGTACCGAATACTTTGCCCGACTGGTCGGCGCGCCAGACAACATCGGCTCAAAGCCAGTGTTTCAGTACGGCACAGGCGCCAACGATAAAACCGGCGAGTTCGGTGGTTCTGTCTGGCTCGACATGTACTCTGCCAATGGCGATGCGCTCTTTGTTGAACCAAATCACTGGGATATCAACTTCGATCTTGGCCCAGGTTTCGAGCTCGATGTTCCAGCGCCAGCCACCGCAGGCCTGCTTGCACTAGGCATCGCCGCCCTTCGGTTTGCCCGCAAGCGCAAGTAACTCGCTCGTCATTCCCTTGGTAAGAATCACGCCAGCCCCTCATTGAGGGGCTTTTTGCTTTTCTACGCATAATCCGGCCACGCCATCCTCCAAGCATAGTCGGCTCAGTTGCAACAATGGCTTACTGAGCTAGTCTTGAATTGACCTTACATAGAAAAGCAGTCGTGCGTGGAGTAGGCATTTGAGTCCTTTGTGGCCGTTCAGGCGCAAGCATAGTCAGACGGTCGGTCTTGAAGTGCGGCCAGGTGCCATCGTGCTCGCAATAACGGCACCCGATTCAGCGAAGACGAAGGTCAGTATCACCCGCCTTGAAACCATCGGCGCACAGCCTGCACAGCGTCTCCAGCAGCTCACGGAGTACGTGGTGAATCACAAGCTTCAAGGTGCAGCCTGCAATCTCGTGTTGCCGCCTGAGTTTTACAGTATTCAGCAGATAGAACGGCCGCCCGTCGAAGATAGCGAGATGAGTGCGGCAGCTGGCTGGAAGATTCGTGACCTGCTCGATTACGATCTGGAAGACGCTATTGTCGAAGCATTTGAATTTCCTGATGACGCCCTGCGCGGCCGGCCTGCACAGGTGAATGTCGTCAGCGCACGCAAGAGTGTTCTTCAGGATCTCATCACACTCGTCGAAAGCAGTGGGCTCAAGCTCGAGAGTATCGATATTACCGAGCTGGCGCTGCGCAATCTGCTGCTGCAGATCCAGTCTACCGAAGCACCAGCCAAAGGCATTGGCCTGGCCTGCCTCATCATGCGCGAGCACGGCGGCATCCTGGTGCTGGTCAAGGACGGCAATCTGTATCTCACCCGCCGTCTCGAAGCTGATATGGAAGGTCTGGCCGATCCCGATCGGCAGGGCGCCACCGGCCAGCAGCTGGCGCTCGAAGTCCAGCGCTCGCTTGATTACGTGGAGAGCCAGCTAGGTCAGGTTCCGCCGCGTCGCCTGTTTGCTGCATCCGAACTGCATGAAGAGCAGATGCTGAAGGCGCTGGATGAAACACTGGGATTGCAGGTGGTTCCGTTACCGGCAACAGAAGCCGGTATGGCGGAAGACGTGATTCCGCTCGCCGGCCAGTGGGTGGCCTGCGGCGCAGCGCTGCGCAATCAGCACAAACCAGTCACTGGCGGTGCCTGATGCAGCAGGTCAACCTTTATACCGAGGCTTTTCGCCCCAAACGAGACTGGTTTTCCGCCGCCAGCTTGGCCTGGTTTCTGGGTATCTTCATTGCTCTGGTTCTGGCGTACAGCGCCGTCCTGATGTGGCAGGATTCGGTGGGTGATGCAGAGCTACTGGCGCTTCAGCCGGAGAGCACCCGGCTTCAGCTGGAGGTGAGTCAGCTCACGGAACAACTTGAGCAGCGTGCCCGGGATACCGGCTTGCAGGCGAAGCAACAGACCTTACAGCAGCGTCTGCAGAATACGAATCTCCTGCTTGGCACCATTCAGGGTCGTCTCCTTAATGAGCGTGCCGATGCGTCCTTCTCCGCCATCATGATTGCGCTGGGCAAGCACACCACTGGCGCGCTCTGGCTCGAGGACATTGTGATCAAGGACAGTGGCGCGCGTCTCCAGTTGGCGGGTCAGACCGCCGAGCCGCAGTCACTGCCGCAATACCTGCAGGCGCTTGGCAAAGAAGCCGCCTTCGCAGGGCGAGCCTTCAATGGCTTTCAGTTGAGTCTGGAAAAACCTGACGCGCAGGCAGCTGGCCAGGCACTCGATGGTCGCAGAGGCCGCGATAGTGCTGGCTCGGGTGCCTACAGGGCCTTCAGCGTTGATACCCACACCGAGGATCCGGGTGATGCTTAAGCAGTGGAGTGCGCGCTTCGCGATCATGTCCGTTCGCGAGAAACTGATCCTGTTAGGCACTGTTCTCGTGCTGCTGCTGTTCGTTGCCATGGAGTTCGTTTGGGCGCCCTTATGGGAAAAAGATACCACCCGCAGAGCTGCAATCAAGACATCCATCGAGAACACCGCGACACTGCAGCAGCAACTTGCCGTTCTACAGACCGCCGTCGGGCGCGATCCCGATGCCGCGCTCAAGCAGGAGATCGATCAACTTTCACAGCAGCTCGAGCACCGTGAGAATGAATTGAGAGCCAATCTGTCGCGACTGGTTTCTCCTGAGGAAATTACAGCGGTATTGATTGATCTGCTTGAAGGGCAGAGCGGTTACTCAGTGCGTGAAGTCAGCAAGCTGCCCACACTGAGAATTCAGCAGGGCGAGGGTGATTCAGCGGCTGTGCTATACAGTCATCGCGTCCGGATCGTTATTGATACGGACTATTTCAATGCACTCGAGTATCTCAGGAAGATCGAACGGGATGAGAACCGACTGCGCCTGCTGTCGCTGCGCTACGAGGTCGATGACTACCCTTCGGCACGACTTACCCTGGATTTCGAAACGCTCGGACTCGATGAACGCTGGTTGGGAGTCTGATATGAGCATTACTTGTCATTTATACCGAAGTCTTTTCTCTGTCAAAGCGCTGCTGCTCGCAGCAGCGACTGGCCTGCTGACGCAAAGCGTGCTTGCAGCCAGCGCCAATCCGCCGGCAAGCATGACGATCGATGGTATAGAAATCAGCGACCCCACGCGGCCACTGGACTGGCGCACAGGACCCAGAACCGCAAGCCCCCAAGACCAGCAACGTCCGGAGCTCAAAGTCAGCTCCATTCTTATTTCGCCAGCTCGCCGTCTGGCCATCATCAACGGCCGCAGCGTCGCCGAGGGCAGCACCATCAATGGGGTGAAGGTTCAACGTGTCAGTGCTGACGGTGTGCAGTTGCGCTGGCAGGGCGAACAATGGACGGCCCGGTTGGCGGCGTCTGGTAACGCGGTGAGACAGCCAGTCAGGACTCAGCCATGATCAATATCCGGAGTACGCAATGACCTGTAGTAACAAGCTTGGTTCGCGCAGCCTTGTAGCGCTGTTCTGCGCTGCGATCGGCGCCTGCACCGGTCCGGGTCAGCTGAAGCATCCCGGCCAGCCAGTCAGTACCGAAAACACGGCGCGCATGGAACAGATCCTTGCCGATGCCAGTACTTCGCAGCCAGTCCCAGCGGATACGGTCAGCCCGCCCGCGCCACCGGCGGAAGTCATTGCCGCCCTGTTGGATGAAGCGCCAGCCGATGCCAATGCTCAGCGCTTCGATGTTTCGGTCCGTGATCTGCCAGCGAGAGACTTCTTCAATGGTCTGGTGGCAGGCACCAGCCAGAACATGGTCGTCCATCCTTCCGTGGATGGCACGATCAGCCTCGACCTGAATAATGTAAGCGTTGAACAGGTCATGAAACTGACGCGGGAGCTCTACGGCTACGACTACCGAAAATCTGACGGTATCTATCAGGTCTTTCCTGCTGCGATGAAGGCGGAAATCTTCCAGATCAATTACCTCAACATCAACCGCTCGGGTGCATCGGATATTCGAGTCAGTTCGGGCCAGCTCTCGGGCACTGTCGGCAGCTCTGGCGGCGGCAGCTCAGACTCGGGCCAGTCCGATAGTGGTGATGCCACCTCGTCGACCAACAGAATACTCTCGCGCATCACTACCCGGACTGAAGCCGACTTCTGGACATCGCTCGAGCGCGCACTGGTCGCTATTGTCGGCACTGGCGATGGCCGGACCATCATCGCCAACGGCAATGCCGGAATCGTGCTGGTCAAGGCCATGCCGGAGGAACTTCGGGCGGTACGGGACTATCTCACGCAGTCTGAACTCATCATGCAGCGTCAGGTCGTGCTCGAGGCCAAGATACTGGAGGTGACACTGAACGAGGGTTTCCAGCAGGGGATCAACTGGCAGTATTTCGATGAGTTTACGTCGAGCGTTGATGCCGAAGGTCTGCCAACGCAGAGCCTTGGCCTGGGACAGACCGCTCAGACGCTTGGCGATCCCTCTGGCGTGTTCAGCGCTGCCCTGCGAATCGATGATTTCTCTGCCTTTTTCGATCTGCTATCGACCCAGGGCTCGGTTCAGGTGCTGTCGAGCCCTCGCATTGCGACCTTGAACAATCAGAAGGCCGTGATCAAGGTCGGTACCGACGAATTCTTCGTCACCGGCATTGAAACCAATTCGAACCAGTCAGGTCTGGTTGGCAACGACGAGACCACTGATGTGGAAATCACGCCCTTCTTCTCAGGTATTGCGCTGGATGTCACACCGCAGATTGGCGAGACGGGCGATATCACCTTGCATGTTCATCCGACCGTCAGCGAGGTTCAGGACCAGACTAAAACGATTGGTATAGGCACGCGCAACCTGGTGCTGCCATTGGCACTCAGCACGGTTCGTGAGACCGACAGCGTGATCAAGGCGCGCAATGGTCAGGTGGTCGTGATCGGTGGCCTCATTCGCGATGTCACTCGTGACAGTCAGGCTGAATTGCCGTTCTTTGGCGACCTGCCGATTTTCGGTGAGATGTTCACGCAGAAGCGACAGTCACAAGAGAAGACCGAACTGGTCATTCTCATTCGGCCCTCCATTGGGGACGCCGACACGATAGGCAAAGATCTTGAAGCCGCGGGTCTTCGCTATGAAGCCCTCAGGAAGCGAATCGAAAATGACTACAGGCCATAATGGGAGCGCTGCAGCACCGCATGTATGAGCAGCACTTCGGGCTGAACAGCCTGCCGTTTACACTGACGCCGAACACGCGGTTCTACCTGCGTGCGCAGAGTCACGATCGCGCGTTTGCGACAGTGGTTCATGCACTGAAAGGCAGGGAAGGCTTCATCAAGGTGACCGGTCAGGTTGGCACCGGTAAAACCCTGCTGTGCCGTCGCCTGCTCAATGCGCTGAAGCCGCCGTTCGTGACCGCCTACATTCCAAACCCCCAGCTCGAACCGCTTGATCTCTATCGTGCCGTCGCTGAGGAGTTGGGATTGAAGAAGGACCTGATAGAAGGACAGCATCATCTACTGCGCCTGATTCAGGGTCGTCTCATCGATCATGCCCGCGAGGGGCGCAGCGTAGTGCTGGTCATCGACGAAGCGCAGGTTATGAGCGAGTCGACCATAGAAGCTGTGAGGCTGCTGACGAATCTCGAAACCGAAGCGCGCAAGTTGCTACAGGTTGTACTGTTCGGCCAGCCTGAGCTCGACACCATGCTACGCAGTCCACGTCTGCGGCAGCTGCTGCAGCGCATTACCTTCCAGGAGCGTATAGAACCATTCAGTGCGCGGGAGGTGCCGGCCTATATCAATCACAGGCTCTCGATGGCTGGCTATAACGGTCAGGACCTGTTTCGTAAAGGCGCACAGCGACTGATCGCCCGCGGCAGCGGAGGCGTGCCCAGGCTCATCAATATTCTCGCCCACAAGGCGCTACTCAGTGCCTATGGTGAAGGTTCACAGCGTGTTGAAGCCCACCATGCCCGTAATGCTGTTCGCGATACCGAGAGTGCAATCCCGTTGAGGTGGCCATGGTCGCTCAAGCGCGCATGAAGGTCGCATCGATTCTCTGGAGCGCAAGGGCATGAGTCTGCTGAATGACGTGCTGCGTGATCTCGACAAGCGCAATGCCGGTCAGAGCGAAGTTTCGCCTGATGGTGTGCCTCCAGGTCTAATGGGCAGAGGCAATCAGCATGGTCACGGCGACGGCGGCTTCGGTCGCGGTCAGTTGATGAAACTGATCGTCTGGGTGCTGATCGTGCTTGCCCTGATTACAGCCGTGATCGTTGGGTGGCGTACGCTGGATTTCGGTAGACAGGCGCTCGATCGAATCCCCGTGGATGAAAATCTCCAGGCGGTGCCGCGTAATGTTCCGTTAGCAGGCGAGGTCAAGCCTGTCGAACCACTCCCTGAGCGCATCACTTCGCCAGAGCCTGGCGTCACTGCCGGAGCGCCTGCGCCCGTTGTCAGTAGTCAGTATCCGCTTCCGGAGACTGCGTCGATGTCGGGGCCTTCGCCTGGTGAACCCGACAGCAGTGCAAGTGAGGTGGGCAGTTCTGCCCCTGGCAACGAACCACAATCAGTGGCGCCTGCGCCTACAGTTACAGTCGTTGGCGAACGCGAACCCATCGCGGCTGCTTTGCCAACGGTCGAAACCAGTGTACCGGTACCGAAAACAGAACAGCCAAGCGCAGAAACACCAGCGGCTCAGGCAAAAGTCCCAGCGGCGTCACTGCCCCAGGAGGCGCAAGGGACTGGCGAACGTCGAGAGAAGCCCAGCGCCGCCACCGCAGAAATGAAGGTGACCACACTGGCCGCCCGTCGCCTGGATGAAGCACGTGCCTTACAGGCAGCAGGACAGACCGATGCTGCACTGACCCTGTTCAGCCGACTCGAACCTTCGATAGCAAAGCCTGCGCGCGCGCCGGCCTTGTTCAGCTTCAAAGCTGGTCTGCTACAACAGCAAGGGCGCTACGACGAAGCGGCAGATCTGTATGCCACACTGTTGAGACTGAAATCAGCCGATGCGGCTTCGAATGCGCTCGAAGCCCGCTGGTGGAGCGGTCTTGCGATTGCGCAGGAGCAGCTTCGTCAACCTGAGCGAGCTCATGCCGCCTGGCTGAACGCACTGGCTGCAGGCGGCTTGTCAACGACCACTCGCAGTTATGCAGCAGGCCGAATTGCCGCACTCGACAAGGCCGGCATCAAACCCGATTACCAGACCGTGCTCGACACGAGCGGCTCTGAGACCAATAGCAGACAGGAACAGCCATGAGCGAACCAGCCAAGAAGATGCGCCTCGGCGATATGCTGGTGCAGAACGAGATCATCACTGAAGCCCAGCTTATGAAAGCGCTGGCGGAACAGAAGAAAGCCGGTAGCAAGCTGGGCCGAACACTGATCGACCTTGGCTATATGGCAGAAGACGACCTGCTGCGCTTCCTGTCGAAACAGATGCGTATCCCCTTGGTGCAGCTGCGGAACTTCCAGCTCAACACAGAGTTGGTGAAGAAGCTGCCGGAAACCGCAGCTCGTCGCTACCGTGCTATCGTACTGTCGGAACAGGACGGGGCACTGTTGATCGGCATGTCCGATCCTATGGACATCTATGGCTATGACGAGCTGACCAGGCTGCTCAAGCAGCCGGTCAAGCTGGCCGTCGTGCGAGAGTCGGAGCTACTCAACATGCTCGACATGGCCTACCGGCGCACCGATGAAATTGCCAGCATTGCCGGAGAACTCGAGGACGAGCTTGGCGATGATGCGTTCGACCTGGCGCAAATCGCAGCGACCGGCGAGGGCAGCGAAGCGCCGGTCGTCCGTCTGCTGGAGTCGATATTCGAAGACGCTGTCATGGCCCGCGCATCGGACATCCATATCGAGCCCGACGAGAACGTGGTGCGCATTCGGCAGCGCATCGACGGCACCCTGCACGAGCAGGTCATGAAGGAAAAGCGTATCAACGCCGCGCTGGTCCTGCGTTTGAAACTGATGTCGGGCCTGAACATCTCCGAGAAGCGTCTACCACAGGACGGTCGATTCAATATACGAGTCAAAGGCCGGTCCATAGACGTTCGACTTTCTACGATGCCGGTTTCGTATGGCGAGTCAGTCGTTATGCGACTGCTTGATCAAAGCGCCGGTACGCTCAATCTTGACGCGACTGGCATGCCACAGCCATTGCGCGATCGCCTGCGTATTCTCATCCATCGACCCTATGGGCTGCTGCTCGTCACCGGACCCACGGGTAGCGGTAAAACCACGACGCTGTATGGCGCGCTCAGTGAGCTGAATACGCCGGCGACGAAAATCATCACCGCAGAAGATCCAGTCGAATATCGGCTGCCACGCATTACTCAAGTGCAGATCAATCCGAAGATCGGGCTGAGTTTTGCCACTGTGCTTCGATCAGCACTTCGCCAGGACCCAGATGTCGTGCTGGTCGGCGAGATGCGAGACCAGGAGACCTCAGAAATCGGTCTTCGCGCTGCCATGACCGGTCACTTCGTGCTCTCGACCCTGCACACCAACGACTCGATCTCGAGTGCAATGCGTTTGATAGACATGGGGGCAGAACCCTTCCTGGTCGCGAGTGCGCTCACAGCCATTCTGGCACAGCGATTGGTCAAGCGAGTCTGCGAAGATTGCGTCAGAGCACATGAACTCACTGACCAGGAGCGGGTGTGGTTGCGTGGTCTCGGTCCCAAGGCATCGGTAGCCTTGCAGGCTGATGCGAAGTTCGTGCGGGGCGCCGGCTGCTACCAGTGTGGCAACTCTGGCTACAAGGGCAGGGTAGGCGTCTATGAGCTTCTGGAAATGAATGAGGATCTGCTCGATGCGCTACGGCGTGGTGATCAGAGTGAGTTCACCCATGCCGCAAGAAAAACGCCGCTGTATAGGCCCTTAGCACTGAGTGCGCTCGATTATGCCCTCAAAGGCATCACCTCACTCGATGAAGTGTTCAGAATCACCGCTTCTCTGGCAGATGCCGGGTTCTCTGAGACTGAATCCGCAACCACACAGGCTGGCGCTTAGCGTGGCCGACTTTACCTATAAGGGCCGCGACGGCAAAGGTGTGCTGGTCGAGGGCCTGTTATCAGCGCCGAACAAGCAGCTGATAGCGGCGGAGTTGCTAAAGAAAGGCGTGACACCGGTGTCGATTGAGCCGCATGTTGCTCAGATCGATATTAATGAGCTGATCGAACGCATCCCGCTGTTCAAGCCGACGGTCTCGCTTGACGAGCTGGTGCTGCTGTGTCGCCAGATGTTTGCATTGACACGCGCCGGTATCCCGATAATCCGTGCCATCCACGGTCTGGCCGATACCACCAAATCCAAGTTGCTTGCAGAAGTGCTGCGAGATGTCGCCAGTCGCCTCGAAGGTGGCGTCAACCTGGCGACGGCGATGCGTGCCCACCCTGAGGTGTTCAGCGATCTCTTCATATCCATGGTGCATGTCGGTGAGAATACCGGCCAGCTCGAGGATGGTTTCCGCCAGCTGGCCAGTAATCTGGAACTCGAGCGCGATACTCGCAAGCGCGTGAAACAGGCAACCCGCTACCCCACGATGGTCGTCACTGCCATATTTGGGGCGATTCTCATCGTGAACTTTTTCGTGATCCCAAAGTTCGCTGACGTATTCAAGCAATTCGGTGCCGACCTGCCGCTGCCAACACAGATTCTTGTAGGCATGTCCGATTTCCTGCTCAACTATGGCTGGCTCCTGCTTATCGGCTGTATCACCGCTTTCGTGCTCTTCCTGCGTTGGATAAAGACGCCTGACGGGCGATACAAGTGGGATCGCTTCAAGTTGAAGATTCCCATAATCGGACCGTTGTTCGAGCTGGTTGCGCTGTCACGGTTTTCTCGCAACTTTGCGATGATGCTTGGCGCTGGCCTGCCAATTACATCGGCACTCAGCATCGTGGCTGAGGCAGTCCACAACAAGTATATCGGACGCGCCATCACGGAAATGCGTAGCGGCATCGAGCGAGGGGACACCCTGGTGCGTACTGCGCGCGCCTCTGGCATGTTTTCACCGCTGGTGCTGCAGATGATGTCTGTTGGTGAGGAGACTGGCTCGATCGACAACCTGCTGATCGATGTGGCTGATTTCTACGACGAAGAAGTCGAGTATTCGCTCAAGCGTTTGTCAGATTCCATAGAACCGATACTGCTGGTATTCATGGGCATCATGGTACTGGTGCTGGCACTTGGCGTATTCCTGCCCATGTGGGACCTTGGCTCCGCAGCGATGGGCGGCTAAACGCATATGCCGCTAAGCCGGCGTGTCGGCGCGTTCAGTGTCGAGCTGTGGGTTACGGTCATTGTCATGCTGGTGCTGATAGTGCTCTTCATGCGCAGCTTCAACAGCACCTATGACGACGTGGACCGGCTGAAGCCGACAAAGCTGGCGGAGGTCATGGAAGTTGCGCTGCGCCAGCTGCGTGCCAGCTGGCTGGCGACGAATCAGCCTCAGATGCTGGTGATCGACTCAGGTCAATCGCTCGTCATGAGTGCACAAGGTTATCCGCGCGGTGTGGCGGGTGAGTCGTCGATAGAGCCCAGGACGGGCTGCGTCGCGGTGCTTCAGCTGCTGCTTGGCGACGCCTTGCCCAGGTCAGCCGAAGACTGGCCGGTACTGACTACGGCGGTTGATGGCGGCGAATGCCAGTATCAAATTTTGTACGAAAGCGGTCACAGTTTCGAACTTCGCTACGATACCACGACCGGAAAAGTGAGGGCTTTCCAGGCTGAAGAGTAAGCAGTCCAGTCTGGGTGTAACTACGGGGTAAGCGAAGGTAAGCGAATCATGGCCTGCCAATTTAGGAGCGGTGGGGTTAGCAAACAGATACATAGCGCCCTTCCGCTGTTGCCAATTGCTACAAACACTCACAGATTCAGCGTCTATACTCCTGATAACGATCATTGATTTGGTCCAGTTTGAACTGTTGAGGAATTGCCATGAAGTCTGTACCCATGAACACATCTGCCCCTGCCATGTCCCGATCGAAGGGTGCACAAAGCGGTTTCACACTTATCGAACTGGTCATGGTCATCGTGATCCTCGGTATTCTGGCTGCGTTCGCGCTGCCGAAGTTTGCTGATCTCTCGGGTAATGCTAGCGCTGCCGTATTTGACGGTGCTGTTGGTGCTGGCAAGTCGGCGATGTCTATCACACGTGCCCAGTCCCTGGTAGAGGGAGAAGCCAACGATGCAACAAGCTCCGTGACGCTTGAAGGTGTGCCCGTGGAGATGGTCTACGGCTATCCATCACGTGCGGGCCTGGCTGCCGCCGTTAACTTCGACGGCATTACCTATACCGCAGCCGACGGCAAGCTCACTGTTGATAGTTGTGAGGCCACCTATACCGTTGCAACGGCTACAACCCCAGCGACCCTCTTGGTAACCAAGGCCAAGGTAGATGGCAAATGCCAGTAATCTTCAAGGAAGCGATTTTTAGATCCGGAGCCCCTGACTGATCCGGATGAACATGGTCGCCCTGCAGTGAAGCGTTATTCGAGCGGCTTCACATTGGTAGAGCTGGTACTGGTCCTGTTACTGGTATCGGCTCTTGCCGTTTTGGGGGTGGGGCTTTTCAGCAATACCAGCAGTTATGCGACGCTCGCGCTCTCCGATCAGATCATCTCGCAAGCCCGTCTCGCTCAACAGGTCGCCCTCGGGCGCCACGGCAGCAGCAGTACACAGTTTTCCGTTTCGAGTGTTGATGACCAGTACGTCATGACGGTTACCAACGGCGACTACAAAGCAGTTCGCCGGCTCCCGCAGGAAGGCGTGCAAATCACCTGGAAGGACAGCAGTACCTCAGCCTGTGTTGGAGGCAGCACCGGTGACTTTACCGTGCAGTTCGACGGCGCCGGTAATCTCATTTCGCCAAGCGGGCTTCGTCGATCCACACTCATCTGTGTGATCGGTGCACAAACTCGCAGTGTCTGTCTCAGCGCCCTCGGCTTTGCCCATGAGGGAACCTGTGATCAATAAACCCGCTTTTACTCGCCAACAGGGCGTCACACTCGTCGAGTTGGTCATCACCATCATCGTAATGGGGATCGCTGTCGCCGCAATCGTGGGCGCCATGTCTGCCACCATTGGCCGCAGTAGTAATATCGTCGTACAGGATCGAGCGTTGCAGCTGGCACAGGCTTACCTGGACGAGATAGCGCCCAAGCGTTTTGACGAGAGTACGCCATCGGGCGGTATGCCGTCCGCGACGTATCCCTGCGATACCAGCGCCGAAGCTGGCGAAGATCGCGCAAGCTTTGACGACGTGGGTGACTACAATGGCCTCGTCGACAGTCCCCCACAGTCTCAGACCAGCAACCAGTTTGCGGCCTATGAAGGCTACAGCGTGCGCGTTAAAGTGGAGTGCACCACTGACTTCGGATTGGCCGCTACTAACCTCAAACTGATTACCGTGACTGTCACCCCACCTGTCGGATCAGCCATGGCCTTTGCACGCTATCGGAGTAACTTCTAATGCCTCCGTGCGTCGGGACGAAAGAGCGGGGCTTCAGTCTCATCGAGCTCATCATGGTTATCGTGATACTCGGTGCCCTGGGTGTAGGCATCACCAGCTTCATCACTCGCAGCGTCGGCGGCTATATCGCCACAGGAGAGCGCCAGCGGATGGCTACCGCCGGCCTCGTTGCGGCGGAAAAGATTACGCGTGAACTTCGCGAAGCCCTGCCGAATTCGATTCGAACAAGTCTCGACAAGTCGTGCGTGGAGTTCATTCCAATCTTCGCAGCCAGTACCTATATCGATTTGCCCGTCGAAGCTGCCGGGTCGTCGTTCCAGGCTATTTCCGCTCAGCGTGACTCTGCAATTTCGGGTAGGGTGGCTGTCTATCCAATCAGTACCGCGCCGCTCTATTCACCATCAGCATCTGGCTCACTTACCGCAGCCACGGCAAGCATGCCGACAGGGACCGGCGCTGTGACGGTCAGCCTGTCGTCGGCCCATCAATTTCCACTGCACTCACCGGCCAGGCGCTTCTACATTGTCGGCGCGCCAGCCGCTTATTGCCAGGCCGGCGGCAAGATCATTCGGTACAGCAATTATGGCTTCAACCCGGGCTTAGGCTCTTTGCCGCCATCGGGCGCAGACATGGCGATGTTGATCAATCAGGTACAGGCGGGAAGCGTGCAGTTCGATTTTTCACCTATGTCACTGGTGCGAAATGCGGTAGTCAACTTCCGCTTCCGGCTAGAGCAAGACAGTGAGCAGTTGGTGGTAGAACAGGAGGCGGCTATCCGGAATCTGCCATGAACAGCACTCAATTCAAAGCGCATCGCGATCGTGGTTTCGGTTTGCCTATGGCCCTCTTCGTCATCGTGGTGCTCAGCTTCCTGCTGCTATCGCTGACTCAGCTGGAAGAAAGTACGGCCGAGGGATTCTCGATCAGCCTGCAGTCGACACGTGCATTCTATGCTGCCGAGAGCGGCGCAGAGATTGCCATGCACCAGTTGTTTCCACCGCCCAATGGCAAGACCGTCTGCACTGCCGTCGCAGCCACGCATACCTTCAGCGAGCCTGGCCTTGCCGGCTGTTCAGCCGAGCTGAAGTGCGACGAGAATCTGGTCGATGGCACCCTTTATTTTACGGTGACCAGCACGGGTCGCTGTGGTGCTGCAGCTGATGGCGCAGAACGAACCGTTGTGATAGGGGCGCATTGATGAACATCGCATTCCTCTTCAGGGCCCTGCTACTTTCACTGCTGGCATTAGCGTCAGCATCGAGCTGGGCAGCGCCAATCGTCGTTTTCAGCGACAACTTCGAGTCCGGGTTGGATTGGCGGCGTTCGGGTGGCTCGGGTGAGGTCGCAATTGGAACAAATATCTTCAATTCACCATCGCGATCACTGTGGATTGGCGAGAGCAGGGTCGATGCAACGTCACCACGCATCAATGCTAGCTCAGCTGAAACCGTACAGAGTGTCGATGTGGCCGTATGGGTTCGGCGCGGCTTCAACGGCTCGGGGAGTAATTATCCCGAGGGTGGTGAAAATCTCACGCTGCAGTATCTGGACGCTTCCAACAGCTGGGTTGAACTGGAGCAGTTTTTCGGGGGCGGTCCTGCCGGGGAGGTTTTTGACCGCACTTACGCGCTACCCGCTTCAGCGGCTACCAGTAATCTCCAGCTGAGATTTACCCTCAGTACTGGCAGTGGTCGCGGCTATGACTACTGGCATATCGATGATGTCCGGGTCACCTTGCAGACTGCACCAGTCTCAACAGCCGCCACCTATATCATCGGTGGCAACAGCCGGCGCTTTTCGCCCAATAATGGCAACTGGGCCTGGGATGGCTCTGAACTCACTGCATTTCGAAGCGCAGCGGAGAATCCTGCCAATTTCGGTCCCGGTGGTGTGGATTTGACGGCGGTCGATACCATCGACCTTACAAGTATTACTGCGAGCTCGCTGCTCGAAATCGATGCCTTCGTCGCCTCCTGGTGGGCAGATGGCGATTCCAGTGCCTATCGAAACACGCTGCAGAGCTGGCATCTTGGGGGCGGCGATCTCGTGCTCCTGCAGGATGATTTCGCGCATGACGCGGTTGGTGAGCAGCTTGGATTCGCCACCATCGGCACGTCTACGGGTCCGACTACGGTTAGTGGTCCCCTACAGAGTCCGGAAGGCCCATTTGGTACTGTGAACGCACTGGGGCAGATCGGCCAGTTCGGATACCTGGATGAGTCAGCCATTCTGTCAGCTGGCGGCACGGTTTGCGGGCGAGATCGAGATGGCCGGGTTACCGTCGCCTGTTGGGATGAAGGCGACTTCGCCCCTGGCGCTGGCAAGCTGATCATCGCGACAGACGTCGACTTCATTACTGGAAATTTTGGTGGTGCCAACTACACGCCGCCTAACGACAAGGGTCGGTTCGGGTTGAATCTTATCGCCTTTCTGCTGGATGAGTTCGATACGCAGCCGCTCAGCCATCTCGCCTTTGAGCAGGCGAGCTGGAGCGGAGCTGGTGTTGTCATCGAAGACTATTCGTCCCAGGGGCGAGCGGGTATATCCGTCGGCGCGGCAAGTTCAGCAGTCAACGGCTATATCTGCCGTGGCGCCACTATCCCCGCCAATACCTCAAGCGCAGTCATCGACGCGATAGATACGCGAGTAGACATCGATACCGTGCTGGGCGCTGCCGGGTCCATTTCGTTCTGGTGGCAGGCTGCTGGCAACTGGAACGATGGTCGCAGTCGAACGCTGTTCGATGCCACCCAGCGACGGGTCAATACGGATCAGGATAAATATTTCTATCTGGCGAAGGAAGCTGGCGGATCACTGCTGTTCAGTTATGAAGACTCGCAAGACCGTGATTTCAATGTGAGGAGTGCGGCGCTGGGCTTCACCGCCGGCCAGTGGGTGCATATCGTCGTTACCTGGGACTATCCGGCCGACAGGTCAGCGATCTACGCCAACGGACGCCTGGTGGCTTCGGGCACCGACAATACCAATGGCGCTATACCTGCAGACCTCGGCACCCTTCACTTCGGCGACAACAGTTCTCTCTACGCCGCCCCAGGCAGCTCCGCCCACGGTGTGCTGGACGAGATCATGCTCTACGACCGGGTGCTCGAAACGTTCGAGATCGATTTCCTCAACAAGGCCAGCCGCGATTGCGATATCTGCTCGCTGGGCAGCTTCGATCTGCTCCAGCCCGCCTTTGGCCTGGCCTGCCCAGGCACCCGCATGCCGGTGCAGGTCGTGGCGCGCTGCGACGATGGCACGCCCTTCACCGATTATGTGGGCACGGTCGACTTCAGTACCAGCGCCGGTGCCGCCAGCGTTCTGTTCGCAGCCGCGACCGGTGGCGCACCAATCACTTCACTGGCCTTTGACGGTACCGAAGGCGGTCAGCGTGAAATATTCGTCTATCATCGCGACGAAACGCCGGACCTGCGTCTGACTGCACGCGATGCCGTCGCTGGCATCAGCGCTACGGCTGCGGCCGCTACAGATGTGCGCACGGCCGGACTTGCTGTCAGTGGTGCGCAGTCATTCAGCTGTGGTCGCACTATCGATCTGCAGCTTACCGCAATCGGGCAGACCAACGACGGCTCGGGGAACTGCGCAGTTATCAAGGGCTTCGATGGCGAAAAACCATTCAAGAGCTGGTTTACGATGAACCTCGATCCGGGAGAGTCGCCGCCGCAGGCGGATGTGACAAGTTCTCCGCTATCGATCAATGGCACAGCAATATCTGCAGGCGCTACGCCGACTGCTAACAATCTAACGCTGAAATTTACGGCGGGTCAGGCTGCAGCCTCTCTGGGCTATCTCGACGTCGGTCAGCTGCTGTCTCTCAATTTCAGGCACGATACAGCGCCGTATGACGGATCGACCCCCGAAGTCAAAGCGCTGCTCGCCTCGACTGGCGCCATGATAATCTCACCTGAATCATTCGCTCTCACGCTTCCGCCGAATCATGACTGCAGTACAGAGGACCACACCTGTAGCCGCTTCACTACAGCCGGTTCGAATTTCAGTCATACCATCAGTGCCCGATGCGCAGGCACATCGGGTACGCTTGGTCCTGTTGCCAGGCAATACCGCGGGAATGTCGGTCTCACTCATACATTGAAAGCGCCCTCGGGAGGATCGCCGGGTACCTTGCGTCGAGCCAGTGTAAGCCTGACCAGCGTTCACAACGGCCAGATCGTTACGCCGGATCAGGCCTTGAGTGAAGTGGGTGTCTTTGGACTGGACGCCTCGCCACAAGCGTATTTTGGCGTGAACTACACTTCGGTTCAGACCATCGTCGGACGGATTTACCCCGCCTTCCTGTCGGTGGAGGGCTCTACCCCGATGCTGCAGACAACATCCTCATGCACAGTCGGCTTTCAGTCACAGCCTGCGGAATACAGCGCTCCCCCAGCCCTGACTATCAGAGGCTTCAATCAGCAGGGTACGCTGACTCAGAACTATGACGGCGCCTTCTTCAAACTGGGTAATCCAATACCCGACTACCAGAACACGGCGGCAACCGCCAGCATTCTGACCCCTGATCTGACCAGTCGCTCATTCGAACGACTCACAGCGCCCGAGTACAATGGCCAGGCCACGATCACACTTCTGAACGATGAGGTGAACTACCTTCGTGCGACACCGCGGCCGACCGCAGGTGATGCACCTTTCACGGCGGCCTTCAATCTGAACTTCCCCTCTACTGAACTGACCGACGCAGACGGCGCCTGCTATCGCGCCACTGCCACCGGAGGCTGCCAGTCGTACCAGATGTCGCTAGACACGACATCACTGCCCGTGAAAATCGTCTATGGCAGGATGGCCCTCGAAAACGCCTTCGGCCCTGAAGTGACCGATCTGATTGTACCGGTGCGTTCGGAATACTGGACCGGCTCTGTCTGGGCGGTGAACGAGGATGACAACTGCTCGATATATAATACGGCTGACACCACGCTTGACAGTTATACAGGGGCGCTTGGGGCAGGTGATACCGAGGTCAGGATAGCTGCCTCAGCACCTGCTCAGCGTACTCTCCAGGCCGGTCGCTACCTCGATGCGGCGCCTCTGTTACTGACCCAGCCGAAAGACAGCAAGACCGGCTCTGTCCGTTTGACCCATAGCGTACCTGATTGGCTGAAATTCGATTGGGATGGCAATGGTACTGCCGATGATCCATCCGCGATTGCGACCTTCGGTCAGTTCCGCGGGCACGACCGGATCATCTACTGGCGTGAGTCGCTGGACTGATCTGAAGCGGCCTCACGCAGAAGCACTTCGAAGGCTTCTGCCGACATGGGCCGTCCCAGGAAAAAACCCTGTCCGTGGTCACAACCCTGGCTTTTCAGGAAGGTCAGCTGTTCAGCGTGTTCGACGCCCTCTGCAATCACCCGGATATTCAGGCTGTGGCCGAGCGAGATGATGGCCTGTGAGATCACGGCGTCATCCGCATCGACATGCAGGTCGCGGACGAACGACCGATCGATCTTGAGTTCGTCGACGGGGAACTTCTTCAGGTAACTCAGGCTCGAGTAGCCGGTGCCGAAATCGTCGATCGACAGCATCACCCCGAGCGCCTTGAGTTGGTGCAAGGTATGCACTGCCAGTTCAGCATCCTGCATGACATGACTTTCAGTGATTTCCAGACAGAGATACTTTGGTTCGAGCCCGGCCGCTTTGAGCACTGTGGCTACCTGTGGAACCAGATTCGCTTCAGCGAACTGCCTTGCGGACAGATTCACGGCAATGGTCAAGGGCGCAAGCCCCATGCTTTGCCATAGCTTATTCTGTCGCGTTGCCTGCTTGAGCACCCAGTCACCTATACCGATGATGAGACCGGTATCTTCGGCAATAGGAATGAAGCGATCAGGCTCTATCAGGCCCAAGTCCGGGTGCTGCCAGCGTAGCAGGGCTTCCACACCAACGATCCTGTTTGTCTGCAGGTCGATCTGGGGTTGATAGAGCAGGGCCAGCTGCTGGCGGGTGACTGCCTCGCGCAAGCTGTGCTCCAGCTGGACCCGTTCGTTCAGGCGCAGGTTGAGATCTTCGGTAAAAAACCAGAAGTTGTTACGGCCGTGAGCTTTCGCCTGATACATCGCGATGTCGGCATGCTTGTACAGCGTATCTGGGTCCTCACCATTTTCCGGGAACAGGCTGACGCCGATGCTGCAGGTCAGCTGCAGTTCTCTGTTGCCAGCCAGAATCGGTAATGCAATGGTCGTGAGAATCCTGCCCATAAGGGCAGCTACGAAAGCCTTGTCCACGGCTTCTGACACGACGATGACAAATTCATCGCCACCGATGCGCGCCACGGTATCCTGAGCTCGCAGGCATGATTGCAGTCGCAGCGCTGCCTGCTGCAATACCTGGTCGCCCACACCGTGGCCGAGTGTGTCGTTGATGTACTTGAAATTATCCAGGTCGATCAGCATCAGGGCGACGGCTTGATGGCTTCTTCGCGAGCGCTCCATCGCTACCTGTAGCCGATCCATCAGCAGATTCCGATTCGCCAGGCCGGTGAGCTCATCGAAGTTGGCGCGTTTCTCAAGCGCCTCTTCGTAGCGCTTGGTCTCGGTAATATCGACAACCACGGCAACGAGATGGGAGTACTCACCTTTGTCATTCTCTACTGGTGCGGCGTAGAGATCGCTCCAGAACTCACTGCCATCACTGCGCATCAGTCGCAGCGTGACATGCACTTCCTCGCCCGTATTCAGAATTCTGTACAGGCTGCTCAGCCGCTCCGGCTCTTCGTTGGTGAACAGGACCGCTGCCCAGTTCTGGCCCACGAGCTCAGCGTCATTGAGGCGCAGCATCTGCCTTAGCGCGGGATTGACGTAGCCGATATTGCCAGGCTCGATGCCCAGACTGATGAGCGCTATCCCGTTAGGGCTGGCCTCGATGGCACGATTACGCAAACGCAGCGCCTGTTCGGTTTTCAGACGATCGCTGACATTGACGCCGATCCCGGCAAGATGCGGCTCTCCGTCTATGAGAATGCGGGCGCCGGTAAACCAGTAGGGTATCAGCTCACCGCTTTTAGTCCTGAAACTGGCTTCCACAGTGGCATGACCGGTGTCCTGAACCTTCTGGATGGCTGCGGTGACACGCGCCCGTTCTTCAGGCACAAAATAATCGAGCGGGTGAGAGCGGGCGACTTCGTCAGCGCTGTAGCCGGTGACCTCCTCGAAAGGTCGATTCCAGCGGAGAAAGCGGCCCTTGGAGTCGTAGAAGTAAAAGATACTCGGAATACTGTTGATCATGCGTTCGGAGAGCGTTTTTTCCTCCTGCAGTCGATGTATGGCCTGGGCGAGCTCCTGATTACGGGCTTCGATGGCCGCTTCGTTGCGCTTTCGCTCCGAAATATCGCGAACAACGCCGGTAAGCTTTCGTCGGCCGTCCACCGTCATTTCACTGATGCCGAATTCGGCTGGAAACTCTGTACCGTCCTTCCGCAGTGCTGAAGCCTCTATGCCCTTAGCCGAGGTCTGGGTCCGGCCCGTCTCGATAAACTGTTTGAGATACCAATTGTGCTGATCGCGATGGGATTCAGGCATGAGCGAACTGATATTCTGACCGATAATCTCGGTTGGCGTATAACCGAAGCTGCGTTCTGCGGCAGGATTGAAAGTTTCTATCGTTCCGCGCTCGTCGATCACGATGATGGGATCAAGGGCGGTGTTGAGGATTGAACGCAGCAGAATGTGTTCATCACCGGCATGTTTGGAGGCTGTAAAGTCCTGGGTGACCTGCGCGAAACCCAGAAGCACGCCGCTGCCGTCTCTGAGCGCGGTGATGCTTGTCCTGGCCCAGAACTGCGTGCCGTCCATCCGTTTGCGCCAGCCTTCGAAGACCGCACTGTGCTCCCGGCCAGCCTGATCGAGCAGCTGCTCCGGTAAACCAGCCTCAATATCGGTTTTGGTGAAAAGCCTGCGCCAGGGCTGCTGCAGGATGTCTTCGGGGCTAAAGCCGCTCAGGCGCTCGGCACCGGCATTCCAGGTGGCTATTCGTCCCTCGGCGTCCAGCCAGATGATGGCGTACTCACTGATGCCCTGAACCAGCCACTCGAAGCGTTCATCCGGCTCCCTCCGCTCAGCTTGCAGCCCGTCAGATTGATCCGCAGAAGTGATGTGTTCTGCTGCACGCTCGAACACGGATGCCATACCACGCAGACAGCGGGCCAGGCCGAGCTTGTAAGCGATACGCTTGTGGCGCGAGGTGGACTGATCAGGTGAACGCAGCGGCATGGGCGCCTTTCACTCTCCAAGGTCAACGGGGCGATCTGTAGAACCGTCCGCGCCAGGCTGTAGCAGGTGCCTCGGCAAGACTGCCGGCGGGTAACAAGATTATTAATCCAGATTAGTCCATGTTCCGGTTTTAATCGAGGCTGAGCCGCGAGAACCCGGGAACAACCGAGCGCCAGGCAGCTTTTGATACGAACAGCCTATGTAACCGCTTTGTAATAGATTGTAGTTTCGGTAACTCCGATTATCTAAATGTATCCGCGCCGCGGTATATTGCATCGATGCAGGCCCCGTCAAATGTTGACCGGTTGTTTCGATATCTCCAAGGTGTGGTCCAAATGAAAGGGTCTGATAGCGCTATGAGGTCGGCAACTACAATCAGAGCGTTATTCGCTTCGGTCATCCTGCTTACGCTCGCTGCCTGTGCAGAGGAAACTGGGGGAATGGGTGCCCGTGCACCTGCCGACCCGGCGCAACCCCCGGGCGGGGCGCCGGTGCCAGGTGCACCAGCTGGAGAGCCAGGCGAGCCCGCCGGGCCGGAAGAGGCGGATCCGGCTACGCCATTTGGGCGCAGCGTGGTCTATATCTCCTCCGAAAATGGAGGCGCCGATCAGAAACTCTATGCTGTCGATGTCAACGGCACCAATCTTGTAGAACTCTCCGCTAATCCCGCGAGGGCAGGGAAGGTCATCTCGGTAGCACTGTCGCCTGATGGCCGCTGGGCTGCCTATGTTGCTGAACATGACAAGAACCGGGTGCTCGATCTCTACGTCACGAACCGTGATGGCAGCGTTCGACGCAAGTTGTCGAGCGGCATCAAGCGTGATTCGACGGTCCGAAGCGTCAACTGGAGCCCGAACTCCAGCCAGCTGGCGTATCTGGTCAGTAGCAGCGATTTCAAGAAAAAAGACGAATTGTGGGTGAGCTCCGTCGACGGTAGTGCCAGTCAGCGTATTGTCCCTGGTGTGGTGGACGTTTTTCCCAGCGGTTCTGGCTTCAGCTGGTCGGCGACCAGCCGCTATCTGGGCTTGTCACTGAAGATGATCGGCGGGAACAGATATTTTACCGTTGCCACCACCGGTAGCCCAAGTGCAGTCTCAGTCGGCAGCGGCAGCTTCGGATCTACCAGCTGGGGCGCCTGGTCATCGAGCGGTGATAGATTTGCCTACGTCTCCACCATGTTTGGCGGTAGGCCAATTCTGTCATCATATGATGCCGCCACTGGTGAGCGACGCGATCTCGTGAATGATCTGAGTTTGCTTGATCGCATCTTTGCTCTGAGATGGTCGCCAAATGATCAGGCGATTGCTTCGTTCACCTTCAAGAGTCTGCAAAACCAAGCAGAGATATTTGTTGCGCCTGCTGGCGGTGGTGGCAACGTTCAGGTTTCAAAACAAAGCGCCCAGGGCCTGAGTTCGGTGCGTAACTTCAAGTGGTCGCCAGACAGCAGCAGCCTTATTGCGTTCGCCAAGGATGCAGGGCTGGATCAGCTCCTCTTAGCCCGTGCCGATGGCAGTTCGAGCGTTCATCCGCTGGCGGATATCGGCCCTGACATAAAGACTGCCAGTGCTACCTACTCGCCCAACGGGCAAAGTCTTGCGTTCATCGACGGCCGCTCGCCAGGCAGCCTCTACCTCAGCGACGGCGGTGGCTTTGGTAACCGGCGGACTCTGCTTACGGCCGATCGTCTCTATCGCACGCTGTTCTGGACCCGGGATGGTTCGGGCCTGCTCTACGAAGCCGGTCTGGAGGAGGGCGAGCCCCGCATAGTGCACTTCATGTCATCTGACGGGCAAGAAAACCGGGTGGTTTCAACGAATCTCACTGGCGGCAACGAAGTGCTGTGCATGGCCGTAATGCCCACTGGTATCGCATCTGATCAGCAGAACGACTGCAAATTGTTCAGCGAGCTCGACTAGACCGTTGACCCTTGAGGAGCTTGAAAGTACGCAGGTCTGCAGCTACTTCATAGCGCTGGTTCTGGGGGCGCTTGTTGGTTTTCTTTCACCCTCTACCGGTCTTCTGGGGGAGGGCTGGATCGAGCCTCTTCTCGGCGTACTACTCTACGCCATGTTTGCTCAGATACCGTTTCTCCAGCTTTGGAAGGCGTTCTCGCACTGGCGCTTCATGGCGGCACTGGGTGTGGCAAACTTCATGATCGTGCCGCTCCTGATCTGGTTGATGACCCGCTTGCTCCCGGAAGAGTCTCCGCTGCTGCTCGGCGTAAGCCTTGTGCTGCTCGCGCCGTGTATCGATTACGTCGTCGTATTCACTCAGCTCGGTCGCGGCGATGCAAAGCTGATGCTGGCCGCCACGCCGCTGCTGCTGTTGCTGCAAATCATTCTAGTCCCGCTGTATCTATGGCTCATACTCGGCGACAGCGCCACCAGCCTGTTCAGTGCTGCGCCGGTGCTCAAGGCCTTTGTCGTCCTGATTCTCATACCATTGGTGTTGGCGATAGTCACAGAGTGGGTCGGCGGTCGGCTTCATATCGCTCAGCGTTGGCAGGCAGCGACGGCATGGCTGCCAGTGCCGCTCATGGCACTGGTACTTTTTGCCATCGTTGCTTCGCAGTTGCCAAAAATTACGGATCAACTCTCACTCATCGGTAGTGCCATTCCGTTCTTCGTTGCATTCATGCTGATCATGCCTGTGATAGCGAGAGTGCTGTCACATAGTTTCAGGCTCGAAGCCGCCGCGGGCAGGGCGCTCGTGTTTGGCGCCAGCACAAGAAATTCTCTCGTGGTTCTGCCACTTGCGTTCGCACTGCCGGACTCGACACGAACGCTCGTGGCGGCTGTGATCGTGACCCAGACGCTGGTCGAGCTGGTGGGCGAGGTCATTTATGTGAGGGTGGTGCCGAAGTGGGTGATTCCAGACCAGCAGTGATGTCAGGGGTGCATTGAGCTGAAGAGCATGTCACCTGAGGGCTTGAACAGCAACTCTCGCGAACCTTGTATTGTCTGTACCAAAAATACAGTCCGGCGATCACCAGGATTGGCAGGACACAATACAGAAGTTCCAGTGCACCTTTCCAGGGCATGAGCGCGACAGCACCCGCGCCCGTTAGTGCCGTTGCGATCCCGTAGAGGGGCACAACACAGCAGGCAACACAGGCGGCGGCAATCAATTATACTCTTCTCTTGTTCGTGTTCGATGACATAGGTATCTCCTTACCAAATTGAAGAGGAGGGCTTTGTGACAAGGCCCTGGTTCATCTAGGATGAGGCCTGTAGTAACTACAGGTTCAAGTGCTTTTTTTCCATAAACGAGAGGGCTGGATATGTCCACCATTGGCGCACTGGCGAAGGCGACCGGCTGTCCGATCGAGACCATTCGCTACTATGAGAAGATTGAGCTGATGCGGGATCCGCCACGCTCTGAGGGCGGACACCGCTTATATGGTGAGTCCCACAAGGTGCGCTTGCTGTTTATTCGCCGAGCACGAGATCTCGGTTTTTCGCTCGATGAAACCAGGGACTTCATCCGGCTGTCAGAAAACGAGAGTCGATCCTGCAACGAAGCACTGGCAGCTGTACAACGACACCTAGAGACAGTGGCTGAGAAATTGATGCGCCTTGAGGCGATTCAGGCCTCATTGCTCACCATGGCCGACAGTTGCCGGAGCTGCTGTCCCGGCGCCAAGGCGCCTGAGTGCACCATCATCGGGGCCTTGGCTGGTATCGAAATGTCGGATAAATCTATCCGCTAGTTGATAATGCTTATCATTCAGCGATAATGGCATTCTGGTCAGTCACCACGGATTGGAATGCCATGCTTGCCGCTATCGAAAAACAGCCACAGATACTCATTGTCGAGGATGATCCAGAGCTCAGCGATCAGCTCTCCAGTCTGCTGCGTAGCCGCGGCTACGATATTCAGCAGCAGTTTGATGGAGAGGCCGGGCTGATTGCAGCGCTCAGGGGCAGCTTCGATCTGATCCTGCTCGATGTCCTGCTACCGGCCATGGACGGCTTTTCCGTGCTCAACCACCTGCGCAGGACGCGGCAGACGCCAGTCATGCTGCTGACGGCGTGCGGTGCGGAAGAGGAACGTATCGTCGGCTTCAGCAAGGGGGCCGACGACTATGTGCCCAAGCCCTTCAATTTTACCGAGCTTCAGCTGCGCATCGAGGCGCTGTTGCGGCGCGCGATGGGCGTCAGCAGCAGTCGAGGCAGTCAGCAGAAACTTGTGGTCGATACCCTGCAGCTCGACCGGCAGGAGCAGGCGGTCACAGTTGATGGTGTTGCGGTGACGCTGACGCCGATTCAGTTCAAGCTGCTTTGGGTACTGGTGCTGCATCAGCATGAGGTGCTTAGCAAGGCCTACCTGTATCGGCTGGTGCTGGAGCGTGAGTTCAGCCGCTACGACCGCAGTCTCGATATGCACCTGAGCCGGGTACGGCGAAAGCTCGTCGATGCGGGCATGGCGTCGGACCGATTGCAAACCGTGCACGGCACCGGCTACTGCTTTTCGTGAACAGGCCGCTGCTGTGGAAGTTCTTTCTGATCATCGCTGCAGGCAGCGTTGCCCTGTTCTGGCTCGTTAGTCTGCTGACATTGCGTACCGAACAGGCCATGAGTCTTATCGCCGATGAACATCAGGAAACCTTGCTGGCCTATGGCGAGACGGCCGAAGCGCTTTACGAGGCTGGTGATACCAGAGCGCTGGAAAACTGGCTTGCCGATCTTCAGGCGCGGGAAGACACCTGGGCGGCTGATCAACTTCAGTATCGTGACCTGTGCGCTGAAAGCAGACTAAAGCACGCTTCAGCTATTCAGTCCGCAAATATTGCGGATCTGGAAGAGCTCTAGGATACGGTGAAGCGACATTTCGATCGCTTCGCCGCGAAGGATGGGCTGGTGGTGGACTGGGGCGAGTGAATGATTTCTCATGAGATGCCCCAGATGGCGTTAGGGTGTATACACGACTACACAATTCGACACTGAATCGATCTGGATTCACTACGGGCGAGGCGGATAATTATGCCGAAGAACGGCGTTGCCGCTCATGACCCCGCTGAGAACCTGATCATGACATTTTCAAGAACCTTATTGAGTATCGCCATTACTGCCGGTCTTCTTTCTGCATGTGGCGGTGGTAGCGATGGTAGTGGTAGCGTGGGGACTCCGACGCCCACTCCGACCACCTCAAGCAGCAAGACTGTCATGGGTCCCATCAGCGGTTTCGGCTCGGTAATCGTCAACGGTGTACATTACGACGTCGACGGGGCCAGCGTGACTTCAGACGGCGCAACGATCACGGAAGCTGATCTGAAAGTAGGCATGATCGTGCGGGTGAGTGGCCAGAACAATGGCGATGGCACCGGTACCGCCGTCAGCCTCAGTTTCGATGACGATCTCGAGGGGCCAATAAGCAGCATCGATTCAATCAACAAGCAGATGGTCGTCCTGGGTCAGACAGTTATCGTCAGTGCCAGTACGGTCTTCGATGGCACCACCTTTGACATCCTTACACCGGGCACAGTGATCGAGGTAAGCGGTTTCTTTGACAGCACCGGCAATCTGCGCGCAAGTCTTGTAGAAGCAAGTGACAGCACGGACTTCGAAGTCAAAGGCCGCATCACTGGACTCGACGTCGCCAATGAAACCTTTCTCTTAGGCAGTTTGACTGTTGCCTATACAGGCGCGGTACTTGAAGACATTGCAGAGCTCGCTAATGGCCTCTTCGTAGAAGTCAAGACCGCTCAACCGCTGCAAAGCGGTGTGTTTGTCGCGGAGGAGATCGAAGGTGAAGAGGAGGGTGTAGACGCCGAGGAAGGCGAGGAGCTTGAAATCGTCGGTATCGTCACCGACTTTAGCCCGGAGGGTTTCGCCGTCAACGGCCAGCGAATCCGTATCACAAGTGATACCGAATTCGATGAAGGCTCAGCTGCCAGCCTGGCCAACGATATTCGCATCGAAGTAGAAGGTCAGGTCGACGCGAACGGTGTTCTGATCGCTGAAGAAATCTCCTTTGAGCAGGAGAGTCAGATAGAGGTGGAAGCTTCACTGGATGCCGTAGGAGCCAATAGCATCACTGTGCTGGGACGTGAGTTCAAAGTTAGCGATCGCACATTTTTCAAGGATAGTAGCGCAGCGTCTGACAAGTTTCTCAATCTGGGAAAGCTATTGACTGGTCAGTGGGTTGAGGTCGATGCCTATCAGGCCGCTGATGGGTCTCTGGTAGCGACCTCGATTGAGCGCCAGGAGACAGAGGAAGGGGCGACTGCAAGTATCCAGGGTATCGTCGAAGAAAGCACACCGCCAAGCTTCAGCATCATTGGTATCACCGTGACGACTGATTCCAATACCAGCTTTGAGCCCGCCGACTTTTTTCCGCAGTTAGGGGAACTCACAGCCGTTGAGGGTATGGTTACAGCTGACGGTGTATTGCTGGCTGAATCTGTCGAACGCGAAGACTAAGCTCCGGCTTTCCGAAGCCTCACTAGCAGACCGCTCGCGTAGCGGTCTGCGCTCCTCTGCTTACCGCTGCAAGATTCTTCCCGCCGACCTTTAGCACTCCTCGGTCTCGCCCTGGTTCCGGAGGAACTGTGTGGCCCCCCTCGTTTCATCAAGAATATTCTGGTTCGAAATTAGTCGCCGGTGCAAATTTCGTCGACATCGTTTCCGATTGCTGCTCAGTCCGCCATTTTTTCCACTGTCCTTCTCGGGAAATTTCCAGAACGTGCGTGTGAAAACGCTCGAGGGTCTGGCGGTGCCCGATGCTGACGATGACCGACAAAGGCATCCAGTCGGCAAGCTGCGCATATAGCTGGGCTTCACTGGCTTCGTCCAATGCGGAACTGCTCTCATCCATAAGCAGCACTCTGGGCTTGGAGAGCAGGGCCCGGGCAAACGCACAGCGCTGCTGCTCACCAACACTCAGGGTTTGTTCCCAGTCCGCATGCACATCAAGCTGGTTCTGAAGGTGCTCGAGCTGGCAGGCGCGCAGTACGTCTGCCAGAGCAGAATCATCAGTCTTTTCCGGGTGAGGGTAGTACAGGACCTGTCTGAGCGACCCCAGTGGCAGATAGGGCCGCTGGCTGAGTACGAGGGCGCTCTCCCGATCATAACTCGTGGAACCACTTGTGTGCGGCCACAGCCCCGTGAAGGCGCGTAGCAGCGTACTTTTTCCGCAGCCTGAGGGCCCGCGGATCAGGAGCCGCTCACCAGCGTGCAGATCGAGGTTCAGAGGCTTCAGGAGGTGCCTGCCATCCGGCAGCCACACTTCCAGATCCTTCAGAGACAGGCTGCCGCCCTGGTGCAGGAGTTCTCCAGTACTGTGCGCATCCACCTCGCACAGTCGTCGCTTGAAGCCCTCGAGCCGGTCGATCACTGACTTCCACTCCGCGATTTCCGGAAATACGCCGATCAGATAGGACGTGGACTCCTGCACCTGACCAAAGGCGCTACCGACCTGGGTCAGCCGACCAAGCGGAACCGCGCCGGCAAAAAACTTTGGCGCCATCAGGAACATGCCGACCACCGTCGCGGAGCGCATGTAGAAGCTCGAAAACCCCAGCACCGCTTTCTTGTGTCTGACCAGGGTCCAGTAGTTGCTGAGTGCTCTATTCAGTCTGTGACTGAAGCGCTGATGCTCTTCGGCCTCACCCTGGTACAGGGCAACCGCTTCTGACTGCTCGCGCAGGCGCATCATCGAGAAGCGGAAGTCCGCCTCGCGCCGTTGTTGCGTGAAGTTGAGCCCCGGCAGCTTACGACCGAGCCAAAACACAAGACCAGTTCCGATCAGGGAATACAGCAGAGCGGCCCACAGCAGTAGCCCGGGGATGAAGATTTCCTTCCCGTCCAGTGTAAACGTCACGATGCTCGACGCCGCCCAGAGGATATGTGCGAATGAAAACAGCGAAGTGATCGCCGTCATCATGCCCAGACCAAGCTTGAGGGAAATTGAAATGAACAGACGGATATCGTCGGCGATTCGCTGGTCAGGATTGTCCGTCTCGGGCGACGTGAGCTGGAGCTTGTAAAAGCGCTTGCGGTGCAGCCACTGTTGCAGCGTATTTTCGGTTTCCCAACGACGCCAGATAATCGACAGCTTTTCCTGAAAGTGGAAAGCGCCCATCGTCAAAGCCGCCAGCGCAACTTCGAGGCCTACAAACTGCAGACCGCCCAGCAGGAAGGCATTGTAATCGAGGTCCTGCAGCGCGTTATAGAAGTAGAGGTTCCAGAAGTTGGTCAGGACGGCTACGCCAACGAGTCCGAGGTTGCAAAGGATCGTCAGGATGAGCGCCCACAGGGCCGGCCCTCGCTTGCGGGAGGTCCAGAATGGCCTGGCAAGGCGCCAGAAGTTCCGCAGGGTTTGCATAAGAAAACGTGCTTGCGCCAAAAACGATCGAGTCTATCTTTTGACTCCATTAAGTTCAATAATAATAAACATTCTCATTTGCGTTCAGCGAGTAGCTTTTGGTGCCTGATTCATGAATCTCGATCTTGCGCTGCAGCGCGCCCCAGCGCCTCTGCGACAGGTTCTCCGCGTCGTGCGCGGTGACTGTCGCGGTGTGCCTCTGCGACGGCTCACCGAGGTCAGCGTGCTCCGCCAGCTTTTGGACGACTACGCCCCGCGCTATCCCGATGCCAAACCGGCCGCCATTGCTTCGCAGTGGTCGATGGACTACCTGTGCCTCATCATGCCGGCAGTCGTCGGTGCCGCCCTGGAACTGGGGGCTGAAATCGACGCGACGCAGGCGGCTGCCGAGCTGCTTCTGGATCAAGCCATGCCATCAGCCATCTTCGTCGATGCCAGCTGTCGGCCCCTCAGCCCAAGCGAACATTCGGCGCTGTTTAGCCATCTGTTCACCGAGCATCTGGAGCCTTTTGTCGCAGCCCTGGCCATGGCCGGGAAGGTCTCGCCGAAGCTGCTCTGGACGAACGTGGTCGTGGTATGGGATGGTCTCTTTACCAGACTGGAAGGCAGCCTCCGGCCTGCCAGCGCAGCGCACGGCTGGTTGAAGACCAGAACCGTTCAGGCGGGGCAGCGGGCCTTGAGACCCCTGCAGCAATGGGAGCCGTCGCCCGCGGCAGATCTACCTCAGGAGATCCCTGTGCGAAAGCAATGCTGTCTGCATTACCGCCTGCACAAAGACGGGCCCCCGGTCTGGTGTGAGTCGTGCCCCAAACTCAGGCGTCAGCCGCTTGAAGAACAGCTTCGCTATCTGCGGTCGGTGTATACGTCCTGACTTGTGCCACATCAACCGAAACGCAGAGGCTGGCCAGGTAGCCTGGCGGGGCCGGGAGGCTTCTGATCTCCAGCTGTCGTTCACCGGCTTCGCCACTATCGACGATATGAAAGCGGCCGGTCGGCTGCTGCAGGATCAGTATTTCGCTCAGCGTCTTCTGCAGGCCGTGCCCGAGGGCTTTACAGTACGCCTCCTTCTGGGTCCACAGCCGATAAAAGGCAAGCCTACAATCCACCTCATCGAGCGCCAGCAGTACCTGCTTCTCCCGTGCATGGCAGACAAGATCGAGCAGGCTAACAACATCGATATCGGCCCGCTCAGTGTACTCGATGTCAATGCCAACCGGCTGCCGCGCAATCGCCAGTATTGCTTCTCGACTGCTGTGGGACAGGTTGAAGTGCAGGGGCGAATCGGCCACGGCCGGCTTGCCGAAAGCATCGCAGATCAGCATCAGGCTCGCCGGGTCTCGACCGAGGTATTGGGCGAGTATCAGGCGTAACACGCCGCGTCCGCGTCGATACTGCGCCTGCAGGTGTTCGCATCGAAATCGTGCGGCCTTGTCGGCTTCATCCCTGCTGAGCAGAGTCGCACACTGATCCCAGGCGCTGTCAGAAAGATCCCAGCGCCATACATCCACAGTGTCGGATTGTAGCGGCACGCTCATCAGAGATATGCCTGCAGTTCAGTTTGTATAAGATCGATGACTGCTGCTGCTTCGTTTTGCAGATAGAAATGATCCCCCTCGAACCAGCGCAGATGGCAGGCGGCACTGGTTTCAGCCTGCCAGGCCGGTAAGTGCGCCTGGACCAGGTGCTGATCCTGTCGTCCGGCCAGTACGGACAAGGGTATCTCGAGCTTGTCACGTGTCTGATAGCGATAGTCATTCAGCAGCGAAAAATCCGCGCGGATCGCTGGCAGTAGAAGGTCCATCAGCTCACGGTTTTCCAACAGTGCGGCAGGCGTGCCGTTGTAGTCTCGCAGTGTCTCGATCAGGTGCTCGTCGTCGATCTCATCGAAGTCGGGGCGACATGGCTGATGCTGTGGCGCATTAGTGGCAGAAACAAAGAGGTGGTGTGCCTGAGGCAGGCTTGTCCGCTGACATTCGCGCGCGAGTTCGAAGGCAACGAGACCGCCAAGGCTGTGGCCAAAGAACGCAAACGGTAGGTGGCTCTGCTGCCTGATGACGTCAGCCAGGTTGGTGATCAAGGGTTTGAAGCCCGTCTCGCAAGGCTCAGTGAACCGTGCGCCGCGGCCAGGCAGCTGCACGGCGCACAGCTGTATGCTCGGTGGCAGCAGCGCCTGCCAGCTCAGGAACGCTGCTGCACTGCCGCCTGCATAGGGGAAGCAGAACAGGCGCAGGCGTGCGTGTGGGCAGGGTCGGGTCAGGATCCACGGTGAATACTGCATCATCAGGCTACGTTGGCTGTGTCGTCGGGACGCTGAACGCTGTCGACAGTGACATGGCCATCTTCCAGTTTCAGTATGCGATCGGCATAGCCGAAATAGGCGTCGTCGTGAGTAATGGCGATAACTGTTTTGCCTCGAGCTTTCAGTTCAGGCAGCAGCTCGGTGTAGAACACGCGCTTGAAGGCGGGGTCCTGGTCAGCTGCCCACTCATCGAAAAGGTAGACCGGTCGGTCTTCGAGATAGGCTGACACCAGGGCGAGGCGCTTTCTCTGACCAGTAGAGAGGGCCACTGTTGAGAATTTGTTGTCTTGCACCTTCACCTTGTGGCGCATGCCAAGGGCTTCGATATAGCGCTCGGCACCGGTCGCAAGATCTGCCTGGTCGCCCCCGAGCAACTGTTCAAAGAGGTGGAAGTCGGCGAACACGGCTGAAAAATGCTGTCGGTAATGATCACGGTTGTGCTGCGTGACCGGCATTCCGTTCAGTACGAGTTCACCAGCTTCCGGCGCATAGAATCCGAGCAGCAACATGGCCAGGGTGGTTTTGCCGCTACCGTTGCCGCCCACCAGGAAGATGAGCTCGCCCTGTTCGATAGTGAGGTCAATCGGGCCCAACATGAAATGACTGTCTTCGCGCTCACCGGGGTAGCGATGGCAAACGCCGCGGAATTCCAGGCGCAGATCACTGGTCTGTGGGAAGGGGTCAGGACCCTGTGGCAGCTCGGCCGCGGATGTCAGCTCCTCATCGAGCTGGCCAATCTTCCGTAGCGCAATACTGGCCTGTCGCAATGCAGGTAGGGCGATCATCAAGTCGACTATGGGGCGTATGAGATAGAGCAAGGTAATGGTGAACCCTGTCAGCACCTCCACAGGCTGCTTGAACCAGAGCGGTATCAGGAACAGCAGAATGCCGATATTGACATAGAAAATCATGGTGCCAACGCTGGCGACGATACTGTAGCCTGTCATGCCACGGGTGAACCACTGTCTGAACTCATGGGCGCTGGGTGCGATAACCTGACCGACAAACGCCTCGCCTTTGTCCCGATTGAGCTGCAGTTCCTTGCTGCCTTCGATGAGGCTGCGGAAGTGCAGGTACAGGGCATCCTTGAGTTCGCGCACTTTACCCAGGTGTTCAAGTGGCCGCCGTTCTGCGAAGTGGAAGCCAATAATGCCGACTGCGAGAAACAGCGCCAGCATCAACAGAAGCTCCCACGAAAGCCAGGCAAGATAGCCGAGACAGGCGGTAACGACGATACTGTTCATGAACAGCACGGGCACCCATTCGAAGGCATTGGTAAAGGTGTTGATGTCGTCGGCCAGTATGACCAGCAGGCGGTGCTTGCCGAGTTCCTGCAGGCGCTTCAGGGGCGTCGCGAGCAGCTTTCGGCTGAGCTGCAAACGCAGGTCATAGATGGCGTTCTGGGTGAGATGGAGCAGCGAAACTTCTGAGCAGATCTTGAAGATCAGTAGCGCTGCGCACAGTGCGACGAACGTCCAGCCCAAAGAAGCAATCTCTGCGTCTGCGCTGATACCCTTGTTGATGACAGCTACGAGCCCCGCACTGGCCAGCCCGCTAATGGCACCTGTGATGGTCGCGAACAGGACCAGCCGCCAGGACTGCTGGTAAAGGTAGCGGAGCATATTCATGTCACGGTTTCCATATTGCGTTGGGCCTGAGCAAGCATGCCGACAAACTGCTTCTTGAAGTCGCGGCGCGAGAGAATATCATCATGATCGCCCGGCACGATGTAATGCTGGACCTTTCCATTGGCGAGTGTCGACCAGTAGTCCGGCAGATCTGGCTGCGCGGCAAGTGTGTCTTCCGCCCACCAGCAGCACAAGTGTGCCTTCGCGGGGCGCGGTTCGTAGTGCTGCACCCACTGACGGGCCTGGCGCATGGCATCGAGTGTCAGGCGCACAACCTCTACCGGTGCCGTCAATGCCAGGTCCTGCTCCAGGCGCCATTCAAGCAACAGGTAACGCAGCTGTTCGGCCTTGCCGGCCGCGCCAATCCTGCTTCTGAGGGCCTCCAGTTCAGAAGGCGGCAGAGATCGAAATCGTGCCGCACTGTCTGGCGTCAGTTCGTTCTCGAACATCGTCAGGACTTGCTCGAAATCGATGGCTTCGTCGTTGGTGCTGTAAGTCGTGTCGATCATGGCCAGCAAAGCGACGGTCTCACCAGCGCGCTCCAGCTGGCGAGCCAGTTCGAGCGCCAGCAATCCACCCATTGACCAGCCGCAGAGATGATAGGGGCCCTGTGGCTGCTGCTGCCGGATCTCGGCAGCATAGCGCTCGGCAAGCGCTGTTAGTGAGCTATTGTCGGCATTCAATCCCCTGGGCAGCGGAATGCCATAAACTGGCTGCTCAGCCGGCATGGCCGCTACCAGGGGGCGATAGTGATGCACTTCTCCTGAAGGTTGGTGCAGGCAGAACAGCGGTGGGTGGGATGACTGCCCCTCGTTCAGCACGACCAAACCTGGGCTGCAGGCCCGCCGGCTGATTTGCCCAGCCAGCTGTCTCAGCGTTGGATGCTGAAACACCAGGCTGATGGGGACCTCGACCTGAAACGCGCTCTGGATACTGTGGGTGAGTCTAACCACGAGAAGAGAGTGCCCACCAAGCGCAAAAAAGTCATCTTCCCGGCCGATCTGTTCGACCTCAAGAAGCGTCTCCCAGAGTGCAGCCAGATCTCGTTCGACCTCACCCTCAGGGGCAACATAGCGAACCCGTTGCTGGCGTGGTGCAATCGCTGCGAGCGCCTGTCGGTCTATCTTGCCGTTAGCCGAACGCGGCAGGCGGGGCAAAACCTGGATCTCTGCAGGCAGCATGTGCGCCGGAAGCTGCGCGGCGAGCGCCTTGTGTAGCGACTCGGCTGCGGCATCGGCACCAAGGTCTGCCTCGGACGCCACAAATGCACGAAGCTGATATGCGCCCGTCTGATCTGGCACCGCGATAACCGCTGCGCTCTGCACGGCAGGCTGGCGACAAAGCACGGCTTCGATCTCTCCAGGTTCTATTCGGTAGCCCCGAATTTTGACTTGCGCATCGGCACGACCGAGGAACACGAACTCGCCATATTCGTCGATATAGGCGAAGTCACCGGTTCGATACAGTCGCTCGCCCTCGAGCGTTATGAACTTTTCGGCAGTCAATGCAGGGCGATCCAGATATCCGGGGCTGAGTCCGGCACCGCCGATGAAGATCTCACCTTTCAGACCCTGCGCCACCTGCCGGGTCTTAGCATCCAGCAGCCGTACACGGGTATGGGGAATAGGGCGGCCGATAGCGACTGCTGCCTCGTCACGTTGCACGGTGCATTCTGCGACTGTGCTCCAGACCGAGGCTTCCGTGGGGCCATATTCATTGTACAAGCGAACGTGCGGACAGCTGCTGTAGTGCAGATTTACCAGGGCGCGTGGGCAGGCCTCACCAGCAACGATGCTGGTCTTGAGCTGGCAGGCCTCTGCGTTCAGTGAGTGCAGCAGCAGTTGGTACAGTGAAGGCAAGGCCAGCAGATGGGTGATGCCTTCTTCCGCAATGATCGTGGCCAGCACAGCCGGATCTTTCTGCTGTGACTCGGTCGCAAGGTGCAGGCAGCCACCTTGAGCCAGGCTCCAGAACAGACCGGCTATCGAGCTGTCGAACGCGAAGGAGGACAGCGAGAGGAAATGCTGGACTGGCTCGGGGTAATACGCCACACGGGCCGCCAGCGAGTGCAGGGCATTGGCGTGGGTAATCACCACGCCTTTGGGTTCGCCTGTGCTGCCCGAGGTGTAAATGATATAGGCGGGATCATGGCCCTGAATATCAGGTGCGCCAATGCCTTCGGGCGCGGGCGCATCGCTCGTCACTGCGGCATCCGCCATCACCAATCGCTGTGGGTCCTGCCATCCCTCTGGCAGATCACCGGTCAGCTCACTGGAGGTGATGCAAAGCATGGCCTGGCTGTCACTGAGAATGTAGGCAATGCGGCTTGATGGATAGGCGGGATCGACCGGCACGTACACGGCGCCCGCTTTCAGGATCGCCAGCATCGCTACCAGGGCGTCGAGATCCCGACGCAGGAAATGGACGATCCGGGTTCCAGTGCCGACGCCTCGCGAGCGCAGCGTGTTCGCCAGCCTATCTGCACGCTGATCCAGCTGCCCGTAGCTCAGGCTGCCGCTCAGCCCTTTGACGGCGGGCGCGTGCGGGTGCAGGCGACTTTGCGTTTCGAAACAGCTGGACAGGTTGTGCAGTGACGCAATGGCCTGGTAGGGCTGCTCGCACTCTGGGCGAAGGGTCCCACTCAGCACTGTGTCGAGCTGCCGCTGTTGTGATGAGGTGAGCGCTGCAAGATCGCTCAGTTTGAGCTGTGGCGTGGCACAGGCTGAATGCAGCAGACAGAGGAGCTGGTCCTGAATCAGCATGATGGCCGCTTCGGAAAACACTTCAGGATTGAAGTGAAGGATCAGTTTCGTCGGGTTGCTCCCTGGCTCGCCAGTGGCGTTGGCAGCGACCCGCCCCATCTGGAGCTCCAGCAAGAGCTGACAGGGCGCCGTTGCGCTATCGGCCTGTGTCAGCGACCAGCCGGTTGTCAGCAGAGCCTCTGTGTCGATGTTAGAGACCAGGCGAAACCCTGCAGCTGCAAAGCCCGTCATCTTGTCGGCTTCAGGGTGCTCACTCGGGAAGTAATCCCGCCATTCGAGCAGGTCGCTGCACTGATGGGCGAGTTGTCTGCACAGCGCCTCGAAGCTCATGGTCCCCAGGCCGCTCACGGTGAGTGGCAGCAGTTCGCTGAACAGACCAAGCGCATCGCCAAGGTGCGAGCTGCGCTGCTGCCAGTCCAGCCCGAGGCTAATGGTCTCAGATTCGCTGTGCTGATGCAGTAGCGTGACCCAGGTGGACAGCAGCAGAACCTCTGGCGCAACCGCCAGCCCTTGCGCCCGGTTCAACCAGTCCTGCATGGCCTCGTCAGGCATGGCCACCGCTCGCTGAACAAGAGATGGCTTGTCGCCTAACGCTGGAATCGACTTGTAGAGCGGCAGTGTAGTGAGGGGGCGGGCGGTCTTCAGCTGGTTCTCCCAGAAGGCCTGCGCCGCCGCTTCGCTGCCGATCAACTCCTGTCGCCAGGGCGCATAGTCGGCGTATTGTAGCGGGGGCTCATCGCTGATAAGACCGGCTTCCAGTGCGTCAGGGCTGTCCGCAGCGTAGAGCGCCGCCCATTCCGACGTCAGTAGCACGAGGCTTGCTGTGTCGAGGTGAGCCGCTGGCAAGTTCAGCTGAACTTCGCTGCTGCCATCGTCGAGAGGCCGGCAGACGAGCTGGACGGGCAGGGTCTCGGTATCTTCCGGCGAGCTGATGAGCGGCTGTGACGCAATGACCTGCACCGGTAAACGCATGCCAGGCACGCGCTGATATCGAGTTCGCAGGATCTCATGGCGCTGGCTCAGTTGGGCGAGACTCGTCTTCAAACGAACAGGATCGGCCTCGCCAGTGAGCCGGATGGTCAATCTGGCGCCACTGTGCGCGCCGAAAGCAGAGGGCTGCCATTGCCACAGCCGTACCTGCTGAGGTGAGAGTGCATAGGCCTCGAGGCCGTCCTCATTCGTTGTTTCAAAGTCTACTTGGCCTGGTTGCTGTGTCATCGCGCTATGCCATCCTCTAGTGTAATCGTTACCGACTTGCGGCGTGCTGTTGTCAGCTTTTCTCGCTTGCGGTCGCGTTGATCTCTGCTATTGCCGAGGGCCTGTTGCTGCCTGCTGTGCTGCACCTGATCCAGGTGTTTGACAAGCTCGGCCACCGCATCGCTGCCTGCGGTCGCAATATGTCCCAGCAGTGTTTCGAATAGCGCAGCCAGCTGCTCGATATAACCCGCTTCGTACCGGTTTGGGCTGTAGTTGTAGAGCATCTGCAATCCTTCTGGACCAGGCACGCAGTTGATCAGCAGATCGAACTCGGCCTCGGCCGGCGTCAGTTTCAGTTCTTCGATCGTCAGTCCATCCAGCGTCAGATCCTGCTGCGGAGCGTTCTGCAGAATCAGCTTGATCTGAAAGAACGGCGATCGATCGTGCGTGCGTTGTGGCAGGAGCTCCGCTACCAGCGTTTCGAAAGGCAGGTCCTGGTGCTGGTACGCTTCCAGTGCTGTGTGACGACACTGCTTCAGCAGCGCCTCGAAGCTTTGATCGGGTTCAAGTCTGCAGCGCAGCACCAGCTGGTTGACGAAGAAGCCGACCAGGGTTTCGGTTTCACCCTGATGGCGATTCGCGATATCGGTGCCGACGAGTATGTCAGTGGCACCAGTCTGCTGATGCAGGAGCACGTTCAGCGCGGCGTGCAGCACCATGAACAGGGTGCTGCCGCTCTGTTCTGCCTGTCGTTGTAATGCCTCACTCACTATTTTCGGAAGCTCGCGCCGATAGCGCTCAGCCGGCTGCGTTACATCTGCGGTGTTACGCCTGAAGCCTGGAAGGGTGAGCCCGGGTGCACAGCCAGCCAGCTGAGTGCGCCAGTAGTCAAGCTGCTGCTGTCTGAAAGCACCGCTGACATGCTGCCGCTGCCAGGCAGCGAAATCGGCGTACTGCAGCGTGAGCGGCGCCAGTTCGGGCTGGCTGTCTGTGCTGAAAGCTGTGTAAGCCTGCGCCAGGTCGTCGACCAGTAGCCCGAAGGACCAGTCATCTACCGCGATATGATGCAGCGCGAGCGCCAGCACATGCGTCTCAGGCGCGAGCCGGAACAGGGCGGCACGAATGAGTGGCGGCGCCTGCAGGTCGAATGGCGCTTTGACGACAGCTGCAATTTTCTCCGTGAGAGCCGCCTGCTGTGATGCCGGTTCGAGGGCCGATAGATCTTCCAGCGGCAGTTCCACGCGCAGGGACTCGAGGATCTGTTGCCAGGGCTCTCCCTGCTCACTAGGCAATGCCGTCCGCAGGACTTCATGGCGTGCGACGAGATAATCAAGGCTCTGAGACAGCGCCGTGATATTGAGCTGGCCGCTCAAAGTCAGCGCGAAGGGAATATTGAAGACGCTTGAGCCGGGGTTCAGCTGATCGTGGTACCACAGTCGCTGTTGAGCGAACGACAGCGGCAGCCTTGCATCACGCGGCCGGGCTGAAATCGAAGGTATGAGTGATGGTGAAACTGGCAGCGTGCCAGAGCGCCTCGCTGCTTCACCACCTTTTGCCAGTGCGCGATCGACCTGCCTGGCGAGCAGGGCCACCGTTGGATGCTCAAAGATCATACGCAATGGCAGGTCTATCTGGAACGCCTTGCGAACGCGTGACATCGCCTGGGTGGCGAGGAGCGAGTGACCACCCAGCGCAAAAAAACTGTCGTCCAGTGCGACTGCAGACAGGTGCAGGACCTCACTGAAGATACTGACGATGCGGGCTTCAGTGTCGCTATGAGCGCGCTGTGGCCGTGTGCTGTGGGTATGCGGCGCCTCGATCTGGATCTGGCTCAGCGCCTTGCGGTCAAGTTTGCCATTGGCATTCAGGGGCAGCTCGTCCAGCCGTAGGAAGACGGCCGGGAGCATATAGGCGGGCAGTGTGTCAGCAAGATACTCGCGTAGCGCATCGATGCTCACGGCCTGAAGGCTTTCAGCCTCGGCAGTTCTTGCCTGCCAATAGGCGATAAGCCGCGTCTCACCGCGTGCATCGGGCTGGGCAAGCACAACAGCCGTCTGAATCGCAGGATGGGCGCTCAGACGGTTCTCGATTTCACCGAGTTCGATCCGATGGCCACGCACCTTGACCTGTTGATCGCGCCGCCCCAGATACTCGATAACGCCGTCAGACTGATACCGACCAATATCACCAGTGCGATAGAACCTGGCGCCTGGTGTGAGTGGGTGCGCCACAAATGCGACAGCGGTTCGCTCGGGGTCATTGAGATAGCCGCGGCCGACGCCCATACCGGCGGTGCAGATTTCGCCAGGCACGCCGATTGGGAGCGGCCGCAGGGCCTCGTCCAGTATGTAGAGCTGATTATTGGCCGTAGGTCGCCCTATCGGCATGTGCTGACAGATTTCAGCAGGCGCCTCTGTGATCGGGTGATAGCCAATATTATCGGCACACTCCGCTGGCCCGTACAGGTTCAGCAGAGGGACTTGTGGAAAGCGTTCGAACCACTGACGGCACAAGGCTGGTGGCAGTGCTTCGCCGATAGACATCAGCCAGCGAAGGGAGGTCAGGCTGGCTTCTGCCGGGCAGTCGGCGAGCATCGCGCGTATGACCGATGGCACGACCTCCATCAGGGTGATGGCCTCATCGTCGATGGCCTTCAGTAGTTGAGCCGGCTCTCGGGTGATGGCGTCGGGCAGTATATGCACGGTGGCACCCAGGAGCGGCGCCGTGAGGAACTGCCAGATTGAGATATCGAAAGCCGGTGAGGCTGTTTGTGCGAGACGGTCGGCAGCTTCGAACCCGAGTGCCGGGATTTTGCCGTAGATATTGTTGAGCATGCCGCGCTGTTCAACCATGGCGCCTTTCGGTGTTCCAGTGGAGCCTGAGGTAAAGATCACATACGCCAGGCTGTCGGGTGTTGCGCTCGAAACTGGCTGCTCAACGGCCCGGTTTGAATCGTCCGCAAGCCAGAGATCTTCCGCGACGAGACAAACGGGCACGACATCCAGGGCCGGCATGAGCTGGTCGAGCAGGGCAGCCGACTGTGTCGAGGTCAGCACGACCGCTGCGCCGCCAAGCCGCAGAACTTCGCCGAGGCGCTGCGGTGGGTGATTGATGTCCAGCGGTTGGAAGGCTGCGCCAGCTTTCAGAACAGCGATCATCATGGTCAATAGCGGCAGCCCCCGCTCGGCAAGCAGTGCCACCAGCGTGTCTGGCTGTGCCCCCGCTGCGATCAGCGCATGGGCCAGTCGGTTGGCACGTTGGTCGAGCTCGAAGTAGCTCAGCGCTTCGCCCTGACATACAGCCGCGACCTGCTGCGGATGTTGCGCCACCTGTCGCGCGAATAACGCCGCGTAGGTTTCGTCGAGTGGGAAATCGTGTGCGGTCTGGTTCCAGTCCGCCAGCATCAACTGTCGTTCTGGTGAGGTCAGTATCTCCAGCTCACCAATCGGGCGCTCGGGAGCGTCCAGCATGCCCAGCAGCAAGGTCCTGAGGTGCCCCAGCATCCGTTCGACCGCAGCGCCATCGAAGCGGTGGCTGTCATAGCTCAGGCGTAGCCCCAGGCGTGAGCCTGGCATCACTGTCAGCGTCAGCGGGTAGTTGGTCAGGCCGCGGTCTTCGAGCAGGTCGATGCTGAAATCGAGTCCGCTACTGGCCTCCGCGGCATCAAGCGGCGCGTTCTCGAAAACGAGCAGGCTGTCGAATAGCGCGCGGCCTGGCTCGACCTCGCTCCACTGCTGAATGTCGACCAGGGGTGTGTGCTCGTACTCCCGCACCGCGACATTCCGCTCGAGTATCTGCTGCAGCCAGCTGCTGACTGGCCTGTTGTCATCGATGCTCAGCCGCAATGGCAGACTGTTGATGAACACCCCGAGGATGCCTTCTGCACCTGGCAGGCTGGCTGGACGTCCAGCCACTGTGATACCAAAAGCGACGTCCTGCTTGCCGCTATAGCGCGATAGCAGCAAGGCCCAGGCGCCCTGTAGCCAGGTGTTCGCGGTCAGCTCGTGCTCACGGCAGCGCTGCTGAAGTTGCTCTGTCTGTGCAACACCCAGGCTGATTTCAACCTCGGCTGCCGCCTCGGTCAGGCCATCAGCCTTGTGCTGGTCGATCACCAGCGGCGTTGGTTCATGGAAACCGGAAAGCTCGGCTCTCCAGAACGTTTCGGCAGCGCTATGGTCCTGTCGCGCGAGCCAATAAATGTAATCACTGAACGGCCGACCCAGTGGCCGTGCGACTGGCTGGCCCTCACATTCCGCCTGGTAGATCGCCAGCAGATCCTGGATCAGCAGATTGAAGCTCCAGGCATCCGAGAGGAGATGATGGAAGCTTCTGACCAGCCGGAAGGCCTGCTCGCCCAGCTGGAAGACGCGCAGCCGGGTGAGGGGTGGTTGCCGCAGGTTGAAACCCTCATGACGCTCGGCGGCCAATAAACTTTCCAGTTGCTGTGTCTGAACATCAGGATCGAGCCCTCGCCAGTCATACCAGAGCACTGGCGACGCCACACGGTTGCACACAAACTGTAAGGGCTGATCGGCGTCGTCCCAGGTAAAGCCTGTCCGCAGTACAGGGTGGCGCTCGAGTAGTCGAGCCCAGGCCTGGTCAAGTGCCTCCCGGTCGAGCCGTCCCTCCCAGCGGAAGCGCTCCTGCATCAGGTAGATGCCGCTGTTGGGCGCGAGCTGCGTGTGCATCAGCATGCCCTGCTGCATAGCCGAAAGCGGATAGACTTCTGCAATGTTCCCCCAGTCGAGTGAGACCGGCATCTGCGCCGGCTGCTGTGGCAGCTGTGCAAAGCCCTGCAGGCCTTGTTCTAGCCGTGCTGACCAGTCCTGGGCGAGCGCACCATGACACTCAAGCACCAGTTCATTCTGCTGCCAGTAGGCATTGATTTGCAGCCCAGTCTGTTCGCCTGTGGCATGGCCTGCAGCAACGACTGCCCCGAGCACGCCATGTGGCTCGCAATGAGCGTCCCAGTCGCCGAGCCAGGCCAGCGAGACTTGCGGACGCGGCACTGTTTGCAGCGGCTCCAGCAGGTAGCTGTTGTCGCTCAGGTACCGCAGCACACCGTAGTCCGCGCTACGGCCTGGCTGGGCAGCAAGCTGCGTCTCGACATCACGCAGCTGTTCCAGCGGTGGAGTGTCAACATTCCACTTCAGGAAGACCGGCGCATCATGAGCAAGTGCGCCGACGATCTCGCTGGCGTTCAGTAGCGTTTCATCGCGCCCAGTGCGATTCGGCAGGCGGGTCTGATCGGGCCGCCCTGTTTGCAGACCGAGCAGTAGGCGATCAGCCTGCGGCAGGGCTTCATGTAATAGTGAGCCTAACGCGGTAGCGAAGAGGCCCTCCCAGCTCAACTGCATCTGTTGCTTCAGTCGCACGAGCTGCTGCGACACAGACGCAGGCAGTCGGATAGTCTTGGTAGTAGCCGCTTGCTGTACTGGCAGAGCTGGCAGTTCGGCACCGGCGAACTCGAGCCAGTGCTCCCAGGCGTCGTCGAGCTCATCACCCTCGGCGCGACGCTGTTGCTGCTCCGCCCAGACGAGGAAATCGGACGTCATCGGCGTGAGCGCGACTGGTCGCTTATGCAGAACCTGACTCAGTGCAAGGCTCAGGTTTCTTAGCAATACCGGCCATGCCGCTTCATCCAGCACCAGCGGATGTGCGACCAGTAGCAGCTGCGTCGTGTTGCCGCTTTGCAGCAGGCAGGCACGGAGGCTCTGTGCCTTCGCCAGATCGAGTTCTTGCAAGGCGTCTGCTGCGAATTTTTCGAGTGCATCCTGCCTGTCGTCTGACGTGAGCGCTGTGGACAGCGTGTGACGTGAGACGGTTGGTGCCTGCGGTGAACTCAGCAGGACTTGCTGCCATTCGCCGCTGCCAGTGTGCTGCAGACCCATCTGTAGTGCACGATGGTGTCGCTGCACGAACTGCAGGGCCTGAGCTATTGCTGGCGCGAGTGCTTCTGCCTCGGGCTGCTGGCTCAGTTGCAGGCAGCGCCAGGTCGCGCTCGTGAATCCAGACGCCAGCCGCGCCCGCTGCCCGGGAGTGAGTGGAACGGCTTTGGTGGTAGGCGAGGCAGTAGCTTGTGCATGCGCACCATCCGCGCCAAGAACGGCGGCAAGTTCTGCGACAGTGCGATGCTCGAAAAGCTGCCTCGGCGTCAGCTTCAGCCCCGCCTGTCCGGCTCGCGCGATGATCTGCAGATTGAGAATGGAGTCGCCACCGAGACTGAAGAAATTATCTTGAATGCCGACCGTCTGGACATTTAGAACGGACTGCCAGATTGCCGCCAGCGTACGCTCGACCTCGTTCCTGGGCGCCACGTGTGTCGGGGAATGAAGTCCATCAGCAGCTTCTTGAGTGCTCGGCAGCGGTAGCTGCTTGTGGTCAGGTTTGCCGTTGGCGTTCAGTGGAATGGTATCAAGCAGTATGAAGGCCGCTGGCACCAGATATTCGGGCACGCGCAGGCCAAGATCATCACGCAGTTTTTCAACGTTCAACGAGCCATCGGCCACGACATAAGCGACCAGTCTCGGCGCCTGTTCCGGCAGTTGAACCAATCTCGCGACAACTTCCCGGATTTGCGGCGTCAGGCGCCTGACCTGCGCCTCAACTTCGCCCAGCTCGACCCGGTGGCCTCTAATTTTGACCTGGCTGTCGACACGGCCGAGAAACTCGAGGGTTCCATTCGCCATCCAGCACACGCGGTCACCGCTTCGGTACATGCGCTGACCGCTGACGAAAGGGTCATCGAGAAAGTAGTGGGCATTCAGCTCAGGTCGGTTGAGGTAACCACGGGCTATCGCTGCACCGCCGATGTACAGCTCACCCGGCACGCCGGCTGGTACCACTTGTCTATGCTCATCGAGCACGTACAGGTGGCGGTTTGGCAGAGGCTGTCCCAGTGGGATGGTCGCCGTCTGGTCGAGTACCTCGGGAACACGCTGATAGGCGGCACCGACAGCTGTTTCAGTCGGGCCATAATGATTGACGATGTGCAGATCTGGCATGAGATCGCGGACCCGTCTCACAAGCTCACCACTCACGGCTTCGCCACCGAGTATCAGGGTGTGCCGTGGTAGCAGGTCAGCTGAGGCACAGGCATCGAGCAGGCCGCGCAGGTGGCTTGGCGTCAGCTTCAGAACATCGACGCCACTGCGGCTCATGAACGCTGCCAACGCGACAGGATTGAAAGCCGTGTCTTCATCAGCCAGGATCAGGCTGCCACCGCTCGAGAGTGCGCCAAAAAGCTGTGTGTGTCCAAGGTCGGCCGCCACTGTAGACACCATGCCGAAGCGGCTCGGCGACGGCAGTGTCAGCGCTGCCAATATACCAGTCACGTAATCGACGATGGCTGCGTGAGGCATGACCACGCCCTTGGGCGTACCGGTAGAACCAGAGGTATAAATCATATATGCCGCACAATCTGGCGTTACGGTTATTTGAAGTCGGCTCTCCGGTGCTGATAGAAACTCGGATTGAATAGCATCGAGGCAGACAAGCGCCGTTCCGCATAGCTCGAGCTGGCGCGTTCGATCGCTATGCGAGATCACCAGTCGCGCGCCGGCATCCCTCACAAGCTCGTCCAAACGTGCCGCAGGCTGCTTGAGATCAAGGGGAACATAGGCTGCGCCACATTTCAGCGTGGCCAGCACACTGACGACGAAGTCTGTAGAGCGCTCGAGCGCAAGTGCTATGAAATCGCCGCGCTTGATGCCTTGAGCCAGTAGGAAATGCGCCAGCTGATTCGCCCTGCGTTCAAGGGTTCTGTAGCTGAGGCGGCCATCGAGCACCACCAGCGCGTCCGCGTCCGGAGAGCTGTCCACCTGCCGCTCGAAGAGCTGATGAAGGCCGATCGCCGGTACTTCGTGACGGCTGCCAGTACCCCATTCCAGCAGCCTCTGTTGTTCGTCATCACTCACCCAGGTCAACGCGTCGACAGGCAGGTCCGCGTTCAGCGTCAGCGCGCGTAACAGCGCCTGAAACTGACGCAGCATGAGTCTCACCTGATCGTTGGAGAACGTCTCGCGGGCATAGCTCAGGGTGAACTCGAATGCGTCGCCCGAGGGGATGGCTATGAGCGAGAGCGGGTAATTGTTCCGACCCTGGGAAAGCCGCACGTCATCAACTCCGCCGTCGGTGTCGTCAGTGCGGACGTCGCCATCACTTGCCTTGAACGACAGCTCACCTGAGTGCTCACTCAGTGAGGCATCCAGCGGGAAGTTCTCGAACACCAGAATCGCTTCGAACAGCGGCAGATCGCCCCGGATGCCGCTAAAGCTTTTCAGCCGGCTGAGCGCGCTGTATTCGTACTGGCGCAGTTCGGCGACATCAGCCTGCAGTTGCCGTAGCCAGTCACCAATGCTGAGCGGCGTATGCCATTCGACGTTCAGTGGCAGGGTGTTGATAAAGAGCCCGACCATCGCCTCTGAGTGCGTCAGCACTTCCGGACGGCCGCCGAGGGTGATGCCGAACAAGGCGTTCTCACGGCCGGCATACGCACCGAGCAACCGTGCCCAGCTTGCCTGCACCAGTGTGTTCAATGTGATGCGCTGCGCTCTGGCAAAGCTGGTCAGTCGCTCGCTGTCGTCACGCGAGAGTACAAGGCTTTGCTCGGCGTAGGGCAGGGTGCTGTCCTGAATGCCGGGCCTGGCGCCGAGTCTGGGTAGCGGCGTGGGCTCAGTGATAGCGCCCAGTTTGCTGCGCCAGTAGGCTTCGGCCGCGCCTTCATCCTGCTCCGCCAGCCAGGCCACGTAGTCCTGAAATGGTCGGGTCGGCGAAAGCTGTGGGGTCTGCCCGGTGCAGAAGGCTCGATAGCAGGCGAGCCAGTCGCTGAGCACAATGCCCTCACTCCAGCCATCCAGCACAATATGATGATGGGTCCAGATCATCTGCCAGCTGGCCTCGCCAAGCCGTACCAGGCAGAGTCGCATCAGTGGTGGCGCGCTGAGGTCCAGCAGGGCTTCGCGCTCGCTGATCTCGAGATCGCGAACGGCGCATTCACAGGGTGTTCTGTCGCGCCAGTCAAGCTCGGTGAGCGGTACCGGCACTTCAGTCAGCACCACCTGATAGGCATCATCCAGATCCTCCCAGAGGATGGCTGTGCGCAGTACAGCGTGCCGCTCGATCATTGTACGCCAGGCCGCCAAAGCGGCAGCGGTGTCGAAAGGACCGTCGATCCGGAGGCTCAACTGCTGCTGGTAGACCCGCGACTGTGGCTCGTACACGCTGTGAAACAACAGGCCCTGCTGCAGCGGCGAGAGTGAGTAGATGTTCTCGATAGTATCCATGGCGTCTGCTTACTTGCTGGTAGAGGGTTGTGCGGTCGACAACTTGCCGAGCAGCTTGTCGAGCGATTTCTGGTTGAGCTTTTTCGCCAATGGGAAGTCGGACGGCGTAAAGCCGCCTGCCTCCGGGTTCACGCAGTGGCTAATGAGTGCTCGTAGGGCCGCCATGTAGCGTGTCAGCAGTTGTTCCTGGGTGGCGATGTCGTAGCGTTGTCCGCTAAAGCGCCATTCCACCTGCAAACTGTCGTTGAGGATCATGGGGACGATCTCCAGCTCATGAATGTGCGCATTGGCACCGCTACGGTCAGCTGGGACGGGGTCCGAAGAGATGTCGAAAAATCCCGCCTCCTGCCCGTCGTCCACGCGACCGAGATAGTTGAAAAGCACGCCGCTGGTTGGCGCAGGCAATGCTTCCCGAGCGAGATAGCGCAACACGCCGTAGCCAAGCCCGTGCTGCGGCACAGCCCGTAACTGCTCCTTCACAGCTTTGATGCAGGCGCCGGCGTCTACGCTTTCCGGCAGCCGCAGGCAAACCTGATACAGGCTGGTGAACCAGCCGACGGTACGGCTCAGGTCCAGTTCAGGGAACAGTGATTCGCGGCCGTGCCCTTCGAGTGCGACGGTCAGCGCCCGGTCGCTTTTCCATTCACAGAGGGTTTGGCTCAGCGCTGTCAGCAGTAGCTCAGGTACCTGCGTGCGATAGGCCTTTTGCGTCTCCTGCAGCAGCTGGCGGGTCTCCTCAGCCGTTAGCTTCTCGACAAGAGTGACTTCATCTGTGCTGAGGTTCGGCTTTTCAGGATGATCCACAGGCATGGCAGAATCTTGGCCCTGAGTCGTCCAGAAATCACGTTCGGCAGCCAGGGCTGCGCTTTCAGCATGGCGGTTGAGGCCCTGTGCCCACTGGCGATACGAGCTCGTCTTGGCGGGCAGTGATGGCGCTTCGTTTCTGGAAAGCTGGCTGTAGAGCTGATTGAAGTCCTCCAGCAGAATGCGCCACGACACGGTGTCGATCACCAGGTGATGGATGGCCAGGTAGAGACGCTGTTGGCCAGCAGGCAAATCGACCAGAACAGCGCGGAGCAGCGGCCCCTGATGCAGGTCGAGACCGGCTGCGAAGGGCTGCAGCGCCTCAGGCAGCTGGTCGATAGAGGCGACCTGCAGCTGACCCAGTGCAAAGGCACCTTCGATGCCAGCGTAGTACTGATGCCAGCCGCGTTGATCCTGCACGAAGCGCATGCGTAGGGCATCATGATGCGTTATCAGCGCCCGCAGTGTTTCCCGAAGCGGGTCCTGACTGAGTGACTCGCGTGGCGTGAGCAACAGCGACTGGTTCCAGTATGCAGGCTCAGCCGCGTTCTGCTCGAACAGCCAGTGCTGAATCGGTAGGAGTGGCAGATCGCCCGCGAGTACACCCTGTTCAGCCTGGATCTGATCGGTGCTGCCAGCGACCATGGCCAGATCTGCAATCGTACGCTGCTGGAAAAGCTGCTTTGGTGTGAGTGCCACACCACGCGCTTTTGCCCGTGCGATCAGCTGCAGACCCAGAATGGAATCGCCGCCCAGCGCAAAGAAGTTGTCATCCACGCCGACCTGCTCCAGCTTCAGAAGCCCGCACAGTAGTTCGCACAGCGTGTGTTCGGTTTCAGTGCGTGGCGCGGTTATCGCGCGGCTTTCATCAGTCCAATCCAGCTCACGCTGAGTCAGCGCTTTACGGTCGACCTTACCATTCGCATTCAGCGGCAGACGGTCGAGTTTCACGAATGCCGTTGGCACCATGTAGTACGGAAGCTGAGCGGCCAGCGCATCCTTGATCGCACCGACATCTATCTGTTGATCAGCCGTCACCCAATACGCCACGAGCTGGTTCTCGCCACGCTGGTCTCGGCGTGCAATCACCACCGCATCAGCCACAGCATCGTGGGCCAGCAATCGCGCCTCAACTTCACCGAGTTCGATTCGGTGCCCACGCACCTTCACCTGCTGATCTCTCCGGCCAAGGAATTCAATGACGCCGTCTTGACGATAGCGGCCAATGTCACCGGTGCGATAGAAGCGTGCGCCGGGCTCGAACGGATGCGTCACAAAGGCCTGGCGGCTGCGCTCAGGATCATTCAGGTATCCTCGTCCCACGCCGACGCCAGCGACGCAGATTTCGCCCGGTACACCGACCGGCACCAGCTGTAGTTCGGGGTCCAGAATGTAGAGCTGGTTGTTGGCGGTCGGTCGGCCCACTGGCATCGCGCCACCGGAGGCCTCCGGCGCCTCGAAAATTGGGTGGAAGGCGACATCGTCAGAGCATTCTGCGGGGCCGTAGGCATTCATCATCGGCACCTCTGGAAAGCGCCCGAACCAGGCCTGGCAGAGGTCGGGTGGCAGGGCTTCGCCAGTTGGCAGCAGCCAGCGCAGTGACTGAAGTGACGTATCCGCGGTGGCTGAGTCCAGCAGGCCACGGATGACCGTGGGAACGACCTCCAGGATGCTCAGTGACTCGGCTTCCATCGCTGCGAGCAACGCTGCCGGATCACGGGCGATATCATCTGGCAGGATATGCACCGTTGCCCCAAGAATAGGGGCTGCCAGAAATTGCCAGACGGAGATATCGAAGGCAGGCGAGGCGGTCTGGGCGATGCGATCTGCCGCTGTCAGCCCAAGGCTCGGGACCTTGCCGTAGATGTTGTTGATCATCCCGGCCTGTTCAACCATGGCGCCTTTCGGTGTGCCCGTGGAGCCTGAGGTGAAGATCACGTAGGCCAGATCCTGTGGTGAGCCTGTGTCCCGTAGAACCGGCACGGGTCCATGTTCCCACAACGATTCGGCGTTCAGCACGACTGGCATCGCCTCCAGTCCCGTGAGCACTTCATCGAGTACAGCGCCGACAGCATCGGAACCTGCGCAGGCAGTGAGGAGCACCGGGGCCTGGCTCTGTTTCAGCACGTCCTGGAGCCGTTGCGCGGGATGATTCACGTCAAGCGGCAAATAGGCGGCGCCTGCCTTGAATACGGCCACCATCATTGTCAACAGTGGCAGGCCACGTTCGGCCAGCAAAGCCACCAGCGTGTCCGGCTTGGCCCCTGCCTCCAACAGTGCGCCGGCGATCCGGCTCGCCCGCTCATCCAGTTCACGATAGCTGAGTGATGCCTGACCACAGACAGCCGCGATACGCTCCGGGTGTGCGGCGACGCGTTCGGCAAAGAGTTGGGCATAGGTCCGATCGAGCGGGAAGTCCGCCTCCGAACGGTTCCATTCGATCAGCAGCTGGCGTTGCTCCACTGGCGACACCAGCGCAAGTTCACCCACCGGTCGCGTGGTGGGTTCAAGCACCTGCGACAGGAGGCGCTGCCAGAGATCGAGCCAGCGCGCTATCGTGGCGTCTTCGAACAGTGCCTTGCGGTACGACACACAAACGCTGATGTCATGTTGGTCATCGTGGATATCCCAGTCCAGATCGAACTGCGCGGCGGCAGACTGGGCCGGAATTTCACGCAGGCTTAGCTCAGGCCAGCTCGTGGTCTCGAGGCTCGTGTTCTGCATGGTCAGCATGACCTGGAACAGCGGCGTCTGCGTAAAATCGCGCTCGGTCGCGAGGGCATCGACAAGCTGTTCGAATGGCAGGTCCTGGTGCGCCTGAGCTTCCAGCACACGTTCTTTCACCTGCCCAAGGAAGGCAGGAAAGGCCGCCAGTGGATCCAGCTCGGTGCGAATCACCAGTGTATTGACGAAGCAGCCGATCAACGACTGGGTCTCCAGCAGGCCGCGATTGGCCACAGCTGTTCCGAGGCGAACATCACGCTGATTGGCCAGGCGGCCGAGCAGCACCTGCGTGACGGCCAGCACGATCATATAGACCGAAGCATCCTGGTCGTTGGCAAAGCGCCGCAGCTGCTGAGTCAGCTGTGGTGGGAGGGTGAAGGTGTGGCTACCTGAGGCCGTATCCATTTCAGCCTGACGCGGGTAATCAGTCGGCAGCTCCAGCACATAGCTGCCGTCTTCCAGCACCCGTTTCCAATAGTCGAGCTCGAGCCTGTAATGTTCGGCCTGAGCAGTGTCACGCTGCCACAGACTGTAATCCACGTACTGCACCGGTAGCTCTGGCAACTGAGCAGATGCGTCTAGCGCCCGGGCGCTATACAGCGCCGCGAGCTCGCTGATCAGAATCTGCATGGACCAGTCATCCGCGACGGCATGATGCAAGGTCAGCAAGAGTAGTGTCTGCAGACCGCCGCTGCGCTGGAGTGCCCGGACCCTGATGAGGCGGTCGCGTGCGAGATCGAATGGCCGGCTGGCTTCCTGGTTCGCTGCATCTGTCATCAGCTGCGACCAGGTCTCATCATCGGCATCGATCGATTCCAGAGACAAGGGCAAGGCACTGCTGCTATCGATGACCAGCTCGGCACCGTCACCCTGCTCGATGATACGACTGCGCAGAATTTCGTGGCGGGCGACGATTTGTTCCAGTGCCTGTCTGAGCCAGTCCAGCTGTAGGTTTCCGCTGAACTCTACAGCCGACGTGATGTTGTATTCAGCAGAATCAGTCTCCAGCTGCTCGAGAAACCAGAGACGCTGCTGAGCGAAGGAGAGGGGCAGTCGCTCCGGACGCGGCTGCCTGACCAGGCCTGAGGCCTGCCGTGTTCGGCTTGCGCCAGTGAGCGTGACCAGCTCGGCCAGTACCGGCTTTTCGAACAGTTGGCGTAGCGAAGGTGTGCTGGTGAACTGCTGGCGCATTTTCGCGAGCAACACCGTCGCGAGCAGCGAATGACCGCCGAGCCGGAAGAAGTGACTCCTGCGGCCAATGCTGTCCAGCGGCAGATTCAGTACCTCTGACCAGAGTTGGGCCAGCGCCGTCTCTGTCGAACCCAGCGGCGCAGCAATGAGTTCGGCGCCACGCTGCGTGTGCTTGTCAAGCACCGGCGGAGGCAGCTGCTTCCGGTCGATCTTGCCGTTCGGGCTCAGCGGCAGCCGCGGCAGCTCGAGCAGGTGAGTCGGCACCATGTAGGCCGGCAGCGCAGCCGCCAGGGCCACTCTGATCTGCTCCAGATCAAGCGGCGCTGGGTCGCACGTCAGCGCGTCGGCGACGACATAAGCCACCAGCTGTGGCGAACGTTTCTCATCCCGCGGCGCCTCATGCAAGACCGTGACCGCCGCCTTCACCCCAGCCTGTTTCAGCAGGGCAGCGTCGATTTCGCCGAGTTCGATTCGAAGTCCACGCAGCTTCACCTGATGGTCGACCCGTCCCATGTACTCGATGGCACCTGAAATAGCACCTGAGATGCCACCCGAGATGGCACCGTCAGCCATGAAGCGGCAGCGGTCACCGGTGCGATAGAGGCGGCTCCCCGGTTCAAAGGGATTGTCGACAAAACGCTTGGCTGTCAGTTCAGCACGATTGAGATAGCCTCGTGCCAGACCGACGCCACCGATGTACAGTTCGCCTATGGCACCGATCGGCAGCAATTGCCGGTCGTCATCCAGAATGTAAAGCTGCGTGTTCGCAATCGGCCGTCCAATGGGGACGCTGCCAAGGCGAGTTTCACGGTCACACCGCCACCAGCTCACATCGATCGCAGCCTCGGTCGGGCCATAGAGATTGAGCAAGTCAGCTGAGTGTCGGGCAAAAAACCGCTGCTGAAGTTCGAAAGGCAGCGCTTCACCGCTGGCAAAGACCTGTCGCAAGGTCGTACAGTCGGCGAGCCCAGGCTCCTCCACGAAGGCCTCAAGCATCGATGGCACGAAGTGCAGGGTGCTGATGCCTTCGCGCTGGATGGTCTCGACGAGGTAACCGCTGTCCTGATGACCGCCTGGCCTGGCCACGACCAGACAGGCCCCGGTGATAAGTGGCCAGAAGAACTCCCACACCGACACGTCGAAGCTGTATGGCGTCTTCTGCAGAATCCGATCATCGCCATCGATTGGAAAAGTCGCCTGCATCCAGTGCAAGCGGTTCATGAGCGCGGCATGCTCGGTCAGTACGCCTTTGGGCTGACCAGTGGAACCCGAGGTATAAATCACATAAGCCAGATCTGACGGTTCATTGAGTGGCGCAGGCGACTTGGCAGTGCCTCGCTCGAAGGCTGGTTCATCAAGACTTATCGCCGGGCACGTTTCAGGCAGCTGTGAACGCAGGGCATTCTGGGTCAGTACCAGGCTCGCGCTCGCATCTTCCAGCATGAATTGCAGACGGGACGCAGGCAGCTCGGGATCGAGGGGAAGATAAGCCCCACCGGCCCTGATGATCCCCAGCAGCGCCACGACCATCTCCACCGAGCGGGTCATGCACACGCCGACGATAGACTCACGACCCACGCCCCGCTCACGCAGGGCGTGCGCCAGTTGGTTCGCGCGCTCATGCAGGGCCTGATAGGACAGCCGGGTCGACTCGAACACCAGTGCTGTCGCATCCGGAGTCTGCTCCGCCTGTGCCAACAGCGCGTGCGACAGTGTCTGAGGGCCGGGGTAGTGCGTCGTTGTGTTGTTCCACACCGTGAGTTGCTGTTCGCGTCCAGCTTCTGTGAGTGGCGAAAGCTCACGCAGCATGGCCGCGGGCCGGGCCACGATGTCGCGCAGTAGCTGCTGCCATTCATCCAGCCAACGCTGCATGGTGCTGTCTTTGAATAGACTGGCGCGGTATTCCAGCATCACTGAGAGCGTGGTCTGGTCATCATGCACTTCCCAGTTCAGGTCGAACTTGGCAGCCGGGGATGCAAAGGCAAGTTCCCGTACAGACAGCTCCGGCCACGCGGCTACCGACATGCCGGCATTCTGCATGACGAACAGGACCTGAAACAGGGGCGTGCGGCCCAGTTCGCGCTCAGGTGCCAAGGCCTCGACCACCTGCTCGAATGGCACGTCCTGATGTTCCTGCGCGCTCAGTACCTGCTGCTTGACCTGCGTCAGGAAGCTGTCAAAAGCAAGGTCGGGTGCGAGTTCGGAACGTACGACCAGCGTATTCACGAAGCAGCCTATCAAATGCTGGATTTCCGCAGGGCTTCGGTTAGCCACTGGCGTGCCAATACGCACATCGCGCTGATTGCTATATCGACCCAACAGAATCTTCAACGCGGCCATCAACACCATATAGGTGGTGACGTTATGCGCCTGCGCATAGTGTCGCAGCTGTGTCGTGAGATCATGCGGAAGTTGCGCAAAGCAGGTGCCTGCGGTGCTGTCGAGCTGGGGGCTGCGTGGCTTGTCTGTTGGTAAATCCAGTACATAGTCGCCATCTTCCAGGGTCTGCTTCCAGTACTCGAGCTGGCGGCGGTAGAGCGCCTGTTGCGCCGGCTCGTGCTGCCAGAGGGCGAAGTCCGTATATTGCACCGGCAGGGCCACAAGCTGTGCTTCCCGCTGCTGCGCGTGTGCCTGATACACCTCTGCGACTTCTTCGATAAGTAACTGCGTGGACCAGTCGTCCGCCACCGTATGGTGCAGCGTCAGCAGCAGGAGGGTTTGCCGGCTCGCGGCTTGTTGCAGTAGCGATGCACGCACCAGACTGTCATGCGACAGATCGAAGCCCGTCCTGGCCTCGTGCTCGGCTGCCTGCTGCATATACGCAGGCCACTCGGCGTCACTCACCGAGACGACATTCAAGGGCAGGACGAAGCTCTCAGGCGACCGAATGCTCAGGGCTGCGCCAGTTATTTCCGGCGTTATTCTGCTGCGCAGTATGTCATGGCGGTGGACCACGGTTTCCAGCGCCTGCCTCAGCCATTCAAGCTGAAGATCACCCTCGAAAACGACAGCCGTGGTGATGTTGTACTCACCTGAACCAGGATTGAGCTGTTCCAGGAACCATAGGCGTAGCTGAGCGAAGGATAGGGGTAAGCGTTCCGGTCGCGGCTTCGTCGCAATATCGCTGATGCTGCTGAAGATATCGGCATCAGGTGAGCGCAGGGTACCAACCAGCGGTGCGAGCCCTTCGATGGTCGGCGCCTCAAACAGCTGGCGCAGGGCAGGCGTGCGTTCGAAATTCTGCCCTATACGCGCAAACAGCACGGTCGCCAGCAGTGAATGACCACCCAGATGAAAGAAATTGCTGTCGCGGCCGACCTGCGCCTCAGGTACATGCAGTACCTCCGACCAGATCTGCACCAGGCGACGTTCGACCTCGTTTCGAGGGGGTTCGATAGCCGCTTGCTGATCCTGCCATTGCGGTGGGGGCAGTGCTCGGCGATTGATCTTGCCATTGTCGGTGAGCGGCAGGGTATCGAGCACCACGAACTGCGCCGGAATCATGTACTCAGGGAGCTGCGCTTTGAGCGCGAGGCGAAGCTGATCGACATCTGGCGCCAGGCGATCGGCGACTGCGGTGCTGTCAGCGCTGTCGGCGACAAAATACGCCACCAGCCGCTTGTCGCCTGGCCGGTCTTCCCGCACAACCACCACGACCTCCTGCACGGCCGGCAGGGCAGCCATGGCTGCTTCGATTTCACCCAGCTCCACACGGAAGCCGCGGATCTTGACCTGATGATCGATGCGACCGAGGTACTCAATATTCCCATCGGCCAGAAAACGAACCAGATCCCCTGATTTGTACATTCTCGCCGCTGGCACATTGCTGAACGGGTCGGTGATGAACTTCTCGGCGGTCAGCTCTGGCCGGTTCATATAGCCGTAACCAACGCCTTCACCACCAATGTGCAGTTCCCCGGCCACACCTACAGGCAGCGGGTTGAGGTGGTCGTCGAGCACATAGGCTTTCATGTTGGCGATTGGGCGGCCGATGACTGGTTTTTGTAGCGATGGTGTAATCCTGCAGGCCACGGCGTCGACGGTGCACTCAGTCGGACCATAGGTATTGAAGAATACGGTGTTCTCGATGCTGTGCAGTCGCTGCCAGAGCTGAGCATCGATGGCGTCGCCGCCAAACAGAACGAAGCGTGGCAGATCGGCTGTCTCGCCGGACTCGATCAGAAACTTGAGCTGAGGCGGTGTACATTCAAAGGTATCGAGCCGCGTCTCCTTGAAGAACTGCACCAGCGCCAGTGGTGAAAAGCGCACATCGTCAGGCACGATGTGCAGCGTGTGGCCGTCCAGCAGCAGAATGAACTCCGCCACTGAGGCATCAAAGGCATAGGAGTAGTTGAAACTCGCCCGCATCTGCGCCACCCCGAGCGGACGATAGATGCCTTCGAGTCGCGCTGTCAGCAGGTTCAGCACCCCGCGATGATAGATGAGGGTGCCTTTCGGCCGTCCGGTCGAACCGGAGGTATAGATGACGTAGGCGAGTTCATCGGGCTGGGTTTGATTCACAGGGTTGCTATCAGGCTCATCCGCGAGTCTGTGCCAGTCACTATCGAGACAGAAGACCGGCGCTGACTGTGCTGGCAGGGTTTCCAGCAGATGCTGCTGGGTCAGTAGCGCCGCTGGTTTGGCGTCTTCCAGCATGTGCGCCAGTCGTTCGGCTGGGTAGGTGGGATCGAGTGGTACGTAGGCTGCGCCAGCTTTCAGAATGCCAATGATGCCGATAAAGATATCGAGCGAACGGTCAACACACAGCGCCACGAGGGCTTCTTTTGGGAGCCCCTGTGAGCGAAGATAGTGAGCCAGGCGATTGGCCTTGCCGTTGAGTTCACCGTAGCTCAGTTGCTGGTCTTCAAACACGATCGCCATGGCATCCGGCGTGCGTGCAACCTGCTGTTCGAACGCTTCATGTACGGTGAGGTCGCGGGCGTAGGGCCGTGAGGTCCTGTTCCATTCGACGATTGTCTGCTGCCATTCCCTCGCGGTCAGCAGCGGCAGTTCGGCCACCGGCTTCTCAGGCGTTTCAAGAAGAGTCTCCAGCAGCGTTTCGAAACGCTCGAGCCACCCTTCCGCCGTGCTGCGTTCGAACAGGTCCTTGGCATACATCAGCTCAAGTTCCACAGGACTATCAGCGGGTGTGATGATATGCAGGTCGAGGTCGTATTCGGAGTGAGTGAGTGTGGTCTCCAGCACTTCGAAACTGAGCTTAGGAAACTGTATGCGTCGCTCGAGCGTGAGCTGCTGCGCGACCATGACCTGAAACAGCGGTGCATGGCTCAGGCTGCGCGGCAACGCCAGGTGATCCACCAGCTGCTCGAAGGGCAGGTCCTGGTGGGCCTGAGCCGCGAGCAAGCCTTCACTGATCTGGCGCGCGACTGTGGTGAACGAGGGCTTTGCACTGAAATCGGCTCGAATAGCCAGGTTATTGAGCAGGATGCCAAGCAGCGGCTCCGTCTCGGGCCGGCTGCGGTTTGACATCGGCGTGCCCATGAGGATGTCCGATTGGCCGCTCATGCGGTGAAGCAACACAGCGAACGCAGCAAAGACCAGACTGAATGGTGACTGACCCTGGGTGCCGGCGAATGCCCTGATCCGCTCACTCAGTGCGGGCGAGAGTTGTGTGGTCAGCGTGCCTGATTCATAGCTCTGGACCGCCGGCCGTGGCTTGTCCATCGGCAGGGTCAACAAGTATTCACTGGCTTCCCCATCACTCGGCGCGAGTGCCTGTTTCCAGTAATCCAGCTGGCGCTCGAGCACATCACCCTGCAGGTGTTGCCGCTGCCAGAGTGCAAAATCAGCGTATTGGATGGGAAGTGGAGCCATCACTGCAGTCGTGTCTTTTGCGGTGCCGTCTTGCAGCGCGCCATAGCGCTCTGCAAGCTCCCTCATGGCAATGGTCGCTGACCAGGCATCCGATACCAGATGGTGCAGGGTGACTGCCAGGATGTGTTCCTGCGCTCCGAGCTGGAGCAGCTGGGCCCTAAGCAATGGTGGCCGAGCCAGGTTGAATGGCTGCTCGAACCACTCAGTGAGCTGTGCCTGGACCACCTGGTCGCGATCGGCGGCTAGCACCTCAGTGAGATCGACAAGCGGCAGAGGACATTCCACCTCGCTCAGGACCTCTTGATAGGCCTCGCCCTTCTCACTGAGGAAGGCCGTTCGCAGCACTTCATGACGCACCACCAGGGCTTCGAAGCTCTGCTGTAAGGCGGAGCGGTTGAGCTGGCCCACCAGTTTCATCGCGAAAGGAATATTGAACTGGCTCGAGCCCGGGTTGAGCTGCTCGATAAACCACAGACGCTGCTGTGCGAAGGAGAGCGGAAGGCGTGACGGCCTGGGCTGGGGCTGAATGGCTGCAAGCACCGCCCCCTGGCCGCTCTGTCGCTCGTCCTGCTGAGCGGTTTTCTGTTCAAGCAGCCGCGCCAGCGACGCGAGCGTTGGATGTTCGAACAGCGCCTTGAGTGGCAGCTCGGTTTTAAATGCGGCACGAATGCGCGAGATCATCTGGGTGGCGAGCAGCGAGTGGCCGCCCAACTCAAAGAAGCCATCGTCCACACTGAAGGTATCTACCGCGAGAATCTCGGACCATATGCCGTACAGGGTCTGCTCGGTCTCATTCCGCGGCTGTATCAGGACCCGGGTGTCCTCAGACGGTGCGAGCTCCCGCTGCGTCAACAGCTTACGGTCAATCTTGCCATTCGCGTTGAGTGGCAGCCTGTCGAGTTCGATAAAGCGCGAAGGCAGCATGTACGGTGGCAGCTGGCGGGCGAGATGTTCCCGAAGCGTCGTCAGGTTAGTGTCGTGACCAGTATGCCGGCACCAGTACGCCACCAGTTGCTGCTCACCTCGTCCATCTGGCCGGGCAATGACAGCAGCCTCCCGAACGGACGCCTCATGTTGGAGCCGGGTTTCAATTTCCCCAAGCTCAATTCGATGACCCCGTATCTTGACCTGTTGGTCACGTCTGCCGAGGAATTCGATGACGCCATCACTTCTATACTGACCCAGATCGCCGGTTCGATAGAAGCGGGCACCTTTCACAAAAGGATGAGGCACGAAGGCCATGCGGGTACGCTCGGAGTCATGCAGATAGCCTCTGCCAACTCCAACGCCAGCCACGCAGATTTCGCCAGGTACGCCTACAGGCACTGGCCGCATGGCGGCATCGAGAATGAAGAGCTCATTGTTCGCCGTGGGACGCCCAATCGGCATGGCCTGCGCCCGCTCATCATGCTGGCTCTCAGGGGCTTCAGTTATAGCGTAGAACGCCACATCGTCCGAGCATTCGGCCGGCCCGTATGCGTTCATCATCGGTATATTCGGGAAGCGCGCGAACCAGTCCTGACAGAGTGCCGGCGGCAAGGCTTCACCCGTTGGTAACAGCCATCGAAGGCTGGCGAGTTCGGTCGCTGTGGTACTGGCAGTCAGCAGCCCTCGTATGACGGCAGGGACGGCCTCCAATACCGTCAGACCCTGCTGTTCGAGTGCGTCCAGCAGTAAGGCCGGATCCTGGCTGACTTCATCGGGCAGGATGTGAACGGTAGCACCCAGCACAGGTGCGGCCAGGAACTGCCAGACCGAAATATCAAAGGCGACAGACGCGGTCTGCGCGATACGGGCATCAGTGGAGAGGCCAAGGCTGGGCACTTTACCGAAGATGTTGTTAAGCATGCCCAGTTGCTCAACCAGAGCGCCTTTTGGTGTACCGGTGGAGCCAGAAGTGAAAATCGCATAGGCGAGGTCCTGGGGCCTACCCTGAAGCGCGATGTCAGGGACTGGACCGTGCTGCCAAAAGCGCTCTATTTCCAGCACCTGCGGCAGTGTGTCCAGCTGCGCACAAACCTTGTCCGCCAAAGCAGCTTGCGCAGTGTTCGTCAGTACCAGCCTTGTCTGGCTGAGTCTGAGGATTCCAGCCAGACGCTGTTGTGGGTGCTTGACCTCAAGCGGAAGATAGGCCGCACCGGCCTTGAATATGGCGATCAGGCTGGTGAGAAAGCCAAGGCCGCGTTCTGTCAGTACCGCCACCAGGGTATCCGGTCCTGCGCCAGATGCCAGCAGCGCGGCGGCCAAGCGGCTCGCTCGAGCGTCGAGTTCCGCATAGGTAAAGCGCTCAGCACCACACACTGCGGCGACAGCCTGCGGCCGAGCGGCGACCTGCTCCGCGAACAGCGCTGCGTAGGTCTTGTCGAGTGGGAAATCATGATTGGTCTGGTTCCAGCCGATCAGCAGTTGCTCGCGCTCGATGCCGGTCAGAAGCTCGAGGCTGCCGAGGGCTTTCGTCGGGCCTGCCACCATGTTCAGCACCAACTGCCGCACGTGGCCGAGCATTCGCTCGATGCTGTCACGGGCGAAGCGACGCCGATCGTAGGAGATGCGAATGCCGAGCCTGGTTTCTGGCAGGATGACGACCGTCAGGCCGTAATGGGTATGAACGCTGTGATTCATGTCTTCCAGGCGAAAGCTGAGTTCACCGCCGAGCAGCTTTGCATCGATCGGCGCATTCTCGTAGACCAGAATGCTGTCGAAAATCTCCTCACCGCGGACAAAATCGCTCCAGCCCTGAATGTCGACAAGCGAGCTGTGTTCGAACTCTCGGAGATCCAGGTTCAGCGACTGCAGGGACTGTAACCAGGGGACCAGCTGCTCAGCCTCATCCACCTGAATGCGCAGTGGCAGTGTATTGATGAACAGGCCGATCATCTCTTCGACGCCGGCCAACTCCGGCGGACGCCCTGAAACGGTAACGCCAAAGACCACGTCAGCGTTGCCACTGTAACGGCTGAGCAGTAGTGCCCAAACGCCCTGAAACAGCGTATTCGGCGTGATGCGACTGTCTTGGCAAAAGCGCATGAGCGCCTGTGTCTGTGGCTCATCCAGGCGAACCAGCATATCGTCGACGAGTACGGCTTCCTGATACTGGTTCTGCCGGGCAGCCTGTTCGACAACCAGTGGCGTTGGTGCGTCCAGGCCTGCCAACTGTTGCCGCCAGAAGCCTTCAGCGATGCTCTTGTCCTGCTGCTGCAGCCAGGCGATATAGTCCCGATAAGGGCGGGGCTGGCGCATGTCCGGCTGCCGGCCCTGTCGCAAGGCATCGTAGGCATCGACAAAATCGACCATCACCAGCGAGATGCACCACGCGTCCATGAGAATATGGTGAAAGCTGCGTATCATCTCGTAGTCTTCCGGCCCCAGACGCACCAACCGAATACGGATCAGTGGCGGCTTGGCCAGATTGAAGCCCTGCTTCTGCTCCAGTGCCAACAGCGCCTTGATGTGCGCGTCCTGCTGTTCGGCCGATAGCTCACTCAGGTCGATGAACTCGACTGGATCTGCAATCTGCTTGTGAACGGCCTGGAGCGGCTGCTTTTGACTCTTCCAAAGGAAGCTGGTTCTCAGCGCCGGATGCGCCGCAACCACGAGTCGCCAGCCTTCCAGAAAGGCATCGGTGTCGAGATGTCCGCCAATGCGATAGCGATCCTGCATGAGGTAGACACCAGACTCGCTATGGAGCAGCGTGTGGAACAGCATGCCCTGCTGAAGCGGGGAAAGTGGATAAACGTCTTCGATGTTCTGGGCAGTCTGTGCTGACATCCTGGTGTTACCTGTGCTGTGGTGCTGCCCGGGGCTATTGCCGGGCCGGCGTTGAAACGGTTGCTTGTTTTTGGCGGTCGCTTATTTGATGGCTACTTGTTCGAGGCGCAGAGGCTTAGTGCTGGGCCGCATCAAGTTCTGCCAGCAGATCCTCCAGACCCTGGTCATCCAGATTCGCCAACGCGAAACGTTCTGACGGGCGGTCCGCCGTCAGCTCCGCAGGTGCCTCCAGAACTGCCACGGCGGCCATGGCGGCAATCGTCTCCGCCTCGAACACCTGCTTGGCGGAGAGACGAATGTTCTGCTGTTTGGCACGGGCGACGATCTGCAGGCTAAGGATCGAGTCACCGCCTATCTGGAAGAAGTTGTCCATCACGCTGACGCTTTCCCGGCGCAGCACCTCTGCGCAGATGGTCGCCAGGGTGATCTCGAGCGCCGTGCGAGGCGCGACATGGACGCTTCTCGTGGCCGCCGTCATGTCGGGCTCAGGCAGGGCATTGACGTCAAGCTTGCCGTTCGGCGTTCGAGGTAGGCTCTTCATCGGGATCAATGCCGCAGGCATCATGTGTGCGGGCAGTTTCTCCTCGAGATAAGCCTGCAAGGCCTGCACGCTGGGGGCAGGGCCCGCCTGCGCGGTGATGTAGCCGACGAGCTGAGTGCCGCTGGCGTGAGCGCGGGCAATCACGACGGCTTCACGTACCTGACTGTGGCCGGCAAGCAAGCGCTCTATTTCGCCGAGTTCCACCCGGTGGCCGCGAATCTTCACCTGATGATCCACGCGCCCGAGGAAGCTTAGCCGGCCGTCAAGGCGCCACCGCGCCAGATCCCCCGTGGCATACACACGCTGGCCTTCGGCGAAATCAGTCGAAGAGACGAAGGCCTGTGCTGTCGCTTCAGGCCGTCCACGATAACCAAGGGCGAGGGTGGGGCCTCCGAGCACGATCTGGCCGGGCTCACCGATCCCCGCTGGCACGCCCTGATCATTCAGAAGCCAGAGGTCGACGGTCGGAATGGGGCGCCCGATGCTGATGCTGTCATCATCCTGTTCGCTCAATACATCTGCGGTGGCCCATACGGTTGCCTCAGTAGGTCCGTATTCATTAACGAGTCGAGCCTGCGGGACCTTGTGGCGGTGCTTCGCCAATACGCTCGAAGGGCAGCTTTCGCCAGCGACGATCCAGGTGGAGAGCGAGCTGAGCGCCTCGGGTGTCGAGTAGTCGAGGAGGGTCTCATAGAGTGACGGGAGCGATAGACTGTGACTCACGCGGTGCTGCTCGATCAGCTCGGCAAGGCGGGCGAGATCCAGCTCTTCGCCGCTGGCTGGTAGCACCAGCGTGCCGCCCTGCGTCAGGGTCCAGAAAATGCCCGCCACTGAGCTGTCGAACGCAAACGAAGACAGGAGCAGATAGCTGTGAATCGGTTCGTTGTAAAAAGCGATTCGAACCTGCGTGGAGTGGCTCAGATTGGCATGACTCACTTCCACCGCCTTTGGCTGGCCAGTGGAGCCGGAGGTGTAGATGAGATAAGCCGGCTGCTGTAAGTCCGCAGCGGCGGTCTTCAAGGTGTCCGAGGGGTCGCCGGCGGATGACTCGAGACTGTCTCGGAGAAAATTGTCGAGTAGAAGTCGGGTAGTTGAGTCGGGCAGCAAATGCGTCAACGAAGCACTGGTGATGACAGTACGGGCTTCACTGTCGTCGATCATGTAGGCGAGTCGATCGGCCGGATAGGTGGGGTCGAGGGGTAAGTAGGCGCAGCCAGCCCGGAGAATGCCCAGCATGGCGACGATCATCGGTGTGCCTCTCTCGAGCAGAATGCCAACCACCCCCTGTGTCTGGCCATGATCAAGCAGGTGACGTGCGAGCTGATTCGAGCGCTCGAGCAAGGCCTGGTAGGTGAGGGTGCCGTTGCGGTCGACCAGCGCCACTGAAGATGGATGAGACTGCCCCTGACGGCCTATCAGCTCGAGCACGCTCACTGGCTCGATAGCTGGCGCTGCAGATTGCGGCGCCAATAGTGCGGCCTGCCGCCTGTGCTGAAGACCAATACGACCAACTGGAATCGAAGCCTCTTGAAGACCCCGCAGAAGCTGCTGCCACTGCTCGGCAAGGCACTCGATGGCGATAGCGCTGAACAGGGCGCTGTCATAGATGAGGCGGCATGACAGCGCCTCGCCGTGCGCTACACAGTCGAGACGGAGGCTGCAAGCGTCATCTAGGGTCACGGCATTCATGACGTGAACCTGTTCGGCGATACTCGTCAACTCGCGATAGCTGAAGCCGAAGGTGCTGTCGCTGGTGCTGTCGTAGTAGTCGCCCCAGCCCTGGGCGAGCTGCAGCGGCTGCAGTAGTTGGCGAATCTGATCCGGCAGTGCGCGAGCCGGGTCAACGTCTACCAGTACCGGCAGTGTTTGCTCATAGGGGCCGAGCGCATCATCAAGTCCGTCGCCACGGCCGACATCCAGCCAGGCAAGAGGTACCCGCGTTTGTCCGGTGAGTCGCGCCAACAGAATGCTCCAGCTGGCATACAGGTAGTCGCCCACGTTGATGCCGAGGCTGTTCGCACGCTCATGCAGATGTTCCTTGATAACGTCCACCACAACCGGCCCAGCCGCCATCGCAGGACCTGCTTTGTCACGCCCGCGGTTCTGGAGGCCTGGCAGGGAGATGTCTGGCACGGTCTGCTTGTGCTGCTGCCAGAACTGCAAGCCCGGATGCTCTGCCTCCGTAGTCAGCACGTCATGCTTCCATTCGGCGTAGTCCGCATACTGAAGCGTCGGCTCGTCAGACTGGGCAAACGGACGGTCAGCTAGTAGCTCGCTGGCAATGATCACGAGACTGTGCAGGTCGAGGTAGCCCGGCGTACTGCGAAGTGTGAGTGACCAGCGTTCGGCCGACAGTTGTAGAAGCCAGACCTCCAAAGGACCCGACGTGATGGTCTTTTGCAGCAGCGCTTCGAGGCGTATCGCATGTTCCGGCTGCGGGAGAGATTGCAGGTCTTCGATGGTCAGCGGAATATCCGCCTGCTCAGCGATAATCTGAAGTGGTTGCGCCATGCCGGCAGAACGGTGCAGGCGCGTGCGCAGAATCTCTTCCCTGGCGCTGAGTTCAGTCAGACGCTCCTGTAGTGCCCCAGGCACGACAGGACGCAGCACTTCAAGCTGCAGCCAGGTCGCTGAGGGGCTGTTCTCGCTCGTCTGGGCGTTTCGCCACCAACTGGCCTGCTGTGGAGAAATACGAAAACCGGTAACGGATGACATTGGATAGGTCCTTAAAGCTGAATTTCGGTGGCGAGCAGGGCCTCGGCCATGCCTGTCAGAATGGCGCGCTTGCCGGTGAACGGCTCCCGCCCATGGACCGCGAGAATGTTGTCGATGAACAGCACGTCGCCCTGCTGCCACTGGAAGCGCACCAGCGAAGCCAGATAAGCCGCACGCAGCGTCTCCAGTACGGCCGGCTCGATTGGGCTGCCATCGCCGTAGAAGGTGTTGGTAGGCAGCTCATCGTCTGCGAAACTGGCTTGCAGAGACGTTCGAATAGCCGCTGGCAATGTGCTGATGTGAAAAAACGTGCCATGGTTGAACCACATCTCCTCACCGGTGCGGGGGTGGCGGACGACGGCTGGACCTTTCTGTTTCGTACGCAGCCGGTTGCCGGCCTTCCATTCCACCTCGATACCCACTGAAGCACAGTAAGCCTCTACCTCAGCTCGCTCTTGTGTCTGGAATACCGTCTGCCACGGCAGTCCAAAGCCGTCGCCGTAGTTGCGCACGTACAGCACGCCCGCCTCCCGGAAACGCGCCTGAATCTCAGGAGGAATGTTTTTCATCACCTCACGAGTGGAACCGATCGGGGTTTCGCCACCAGTCTCAGAGGGAAGGTGACAGTAGAAAAACAGCCGTAGTGGAAAGCGTGGGGAGTACGAATGCTCGTTATGCGGAAAGATCATCTGATCTGCCGGATAATCGGTAGACGTGTAGATATTGCCGCCCACCCGGGTACGCGGTGAAGCCCGAAACATATATTCAAGAGCCCCGGGGGACAGAGCGCCGATGACTTCGTTGAATTGTTCGAGGGAGCGAATGCTGAAGTTGCGGAACAGCAAGGCGCCGTGATTTAGTAGCTTTTGCTCGAGCGCCTCGCGCTGCTGGCTAGCCCACTGCACCAGATCGACCCCCTCCAGAGCCGGCTCGATGACGAGCGGTAGACCAGATGCCTCGTCGAGCAGGCGCTCTCGAACCAGTCCCTGTTCAGGTATCGTCACCGCTTTCCGGCGTGTAATCGGGGATGGCCGTGGTGGTGTCAACTTGGTGGTCATGGGTTCTCCTGGCGAATTCGGTTCGGCTTGTTCGGGCAAGGTTTTGCGGGTGTTCAAGAGACCTGCATGGGCCGGCGAGCAGTCGTCGCCAAACGAGCCCGATTACTGGCGTGATGTCGCTGTTGGCGGCTGTGTTGTCGCTCGAAATCCCACTGTTTCAGGCGGCTGCAGATCTCGGGCAATGGCAGGTCGAGCAGATAGGGAAAGTCCTTGAGTAGCCGCAGCCACAGCGCTGTCGCTACGTCGATGTCCTGCGCGCTGAAGAGTTGCCGGTTGTATTCGATGCAGGCATGCATGCCCTGCGGCCCGTGCATGATGTCGAGGACCAGGTCCAGATTGCCGAGCGCCTGTTCGATCCTGAACTGTGTGAGCACCGCCTCGCCGAACACACGGGAGGTAACCCGGTCTGGCTGATAGTTGAGCTTGACCTGAAACAGTGGGGCGCTATCCGACCTGCGATCTGGCGCGAGCGCCGAAACCAGGCGGTCGAAAGGGAGGTGCTGGTAGTGCTTGACCTGCTGTCTATCACGCCTGCTCCGCTCAAAAAGCATCGACAATGTCGGCGAGCCCCTCAAGTCGCATTTCAACGGCAGTTGATTGACAAAAAAACCGACCATTTCGACGACACCTCTGCGGAAGTCGGCTGAAGCGGACCCGGCCGGAAGATTGCGCCCATGAATATCGGTGCCGATGAGGAAGAGTTCCTGTTCCGCCAGATAATGCAGCCAGACGCTGAACAGCGTGCGCAGTGTCTGGAACACCGACAGCCTCTGCGTCCTCGCGAATTTCGTAAGACTCGCTGTGAGCGCCGCATCGATAGTGAAGCGATGTTCACCAGTGCCTGCCGCCTGTTGACGCCGACCCTCAGGCCACTGCAGCTGGAGCGGAATGTCCTGCAGATGGCCACGCCAGAATGCAAGCTGATCTGCCACCAGATCTGGCGGAAGCAAGCAGGGTTCAGCCTCGGCGAAATCCGGATACTGCCACTGTTTTCTCATTTCGGCGGCAGGTCGGGCTGCTATAGCTTCGGCTGCTTGCGCTTGCGCTTGCGCCTGCGACTGCGACCGAGCCGCCGCTTCTGTGTAGCCTTCAGCCAGATCCTGCAGCATGATTTCGCCTGAGCGACCATCGAAGCTGATGTGATGAACGCTGATGATGAGCTCGTGGTGTAGCGGATTTCGCTGAAAGAGCAGGCCGCGCATAACTGGCCCATGCTCGAGATCGAAGACAGTGGTCCGTTCTGCCTGCACGAGCGCTCGCACCTGACGCTCCTGGGCCTGCGGGCAGGCTTCTGAAGAAGCGATGAACTGCAACGCAGAAGACGTCTTGCTCTCAACCCATTGCTGCGGACCATCTGCGCCGTCTTTGTAGCACGTCCGCAGAGCACTATGGCCTGCGATCATCGCAGCAAATGCCTTACCCATTGCAGCTGGGTGGAAAGTACCTTCAATGCTGAATTGCATTACCACGTTGTGCTGAGTACTAGTTGGCTCGAGTTGTCTCAGGAACCAAAGTCGCTGCTGCGCGAAGGACTGGCGGAAAGAGCGCATATTTGTAGAACCGCATTCAACGGCCATATTCGTGTTTCCCCTCATCGCTAAGCCATCGCTACAACAACTTTCCGCTCGCCCGAAAAGGCATTGCGGCCATGGGCCACGAGAAGGTTGTCCAACATCAGGACATCACCGGCCTGCCATGGAAACGCGACAGCTGCCTGATCATAGACACTGCGGATGGCCTCGAGTGCGGCGTCAGCAATGGGGGAGCCGTCGCCAAAGTACACGTTGCGCGGCAGGTTTTCCTCGCCCACCGTGTCGAGCAAGGTCTTGCGAAGCGAGGGTTCTATCGCTGAGCTATGAAACAGGTGGGCCTGATTGAACCAGACCCACTCATGCGTAGTCGGGTGTTGGAGCACTGCAGGGCACCGCTGGCGGGTCTGCAACTCACCGTCCTGTTTCCAAGCCCACTCTATGCCGTGGTCAGCGCAGTAGCGCTCCACCATTGAAGGATCATCGGTGTTGAAGACCTGCTGCCAGGGCAAGTCGAGCGCCGCACTGTAATTACGCACATAGAGCAAGCCTTTTGCGGTGAACTCGTCCCGAATGGCCTGAGGGATTCGCTGGTATACAAGCCGGCTGTCGGCGATTGGTGTTTCCCCGCCGGTTTCACTTGGTCTTATACAATGAAACCAAATCAGGCTCGGCCACTGGCTGGTGTACGACTGCTCGTTATGCAGGGGAATGCGCTGATGAGCAGGATATTCCGTCGAGGTGTAGATGCCCGCAAAGACCTTGCTGCGAGGTGTGGAGCCAAATTCGTAGGTGCCAAGGTTTTTGCCGAAGCCTGAGGCGAAGCGTTTGAAGTCTAACGGCGAGGTGAGGCGAAAATTTCTGTAAAGAATGGCGCCAACAGTTGGCAACCGTTCGAAAGCAGATGTTTCAGCCGTGATACTGGTGAGGGCTTCCTTTGTCTCACTTGAAATCACTAGTGGTAGATGGGGGCGGTAGCCACTCATTCACAGTCCCTTTTGGTTAGCGCTCAATCAACAAAGCCAAATGCTAATCATTATCATTTAGCTTTACAATACGTAAGTACATAATTATTATGCGTCTTCACAGATGAACCCCCCTTTTACAAGAGGGGGATTCATGCTGTCCCCTAGGCCGTGCGTCGGCCAGTGACTCATCTCAAATTGAAAAGGACGCTCAGAATAATGGTTCAGTTCAAGCAAAAGGCGCTGACGTTAGCTGTCGCCTCAGGTATCGCTAGTTTCAGTGCGACCGCGCAGGAAAACGCCGAAATCGAAGAATTTGTACTCGAGCCGATTATTATTAAGGGCGAAAAGATCGAGCGGTCTGTGGACGACACCCTATCGAGCGTATCGGTGGCCACCGACGAGGAAATGCAGCTGCACGCAGACGAGTCTCTTCATGACGTCATGATGCGAACGCCTGGCGTGTTCACGACTGAAGGCAATGAAACCTTCAGTATCCGGGGTATTCCCGTCGATGGCCTGGGTGCCGGCTCCAGCGACGCGATTTCAGTCTACGTCGATGAAGCTTTGCAAAGCCGCCGAGCGGTTACTCTGGCGCCCACTTCACTGTGGGATATGGAGCAGGTTGAGATTTTCCGGGGTGCTCAGTCGACCACACAGGGTCGTAATGCCATGGCAGGCGCGATCTACCTCAAGAGCAAGGATCCAACCTTCGAGCGCGGAGCGGCAGTGCAGGCCAACATTGGCACCTATGGAGAGCAGGGCGGCTCACTGATGGTGAACGGCGGGCTGATTGACGATACGCTGGCAGGGCGCCTGACCTTCGACTATCAGGAGGAGGACGGCTACATCTACAACGAGTTTCTGCGAAAAGACGCCAATGAGCTCCGTAACGTCAACACGCGTGGCAAGCTGTTGCTGCTGCCTACCGACGCCGTCGAAGCGCTGCTGACTGTGCAGCACAGCAAGAATCGTCAGGGCAACCAGTCAATATCCAAAGTTGACGGCGTGCCACAGTTCTACGAAGTCGCCACCAACATCGATGCCTTCGACAAAGTGGAACAGACGGCAATCACCAGCGCCATCGACGTGCGGCTTGACGAAAACTGGACGCTCACCAGCATCACGTCAGCCACTCAGACCGATTATGAAGGGTTGATCGACTTCGATCAGAGTCCCTCGCCACGGCCTGATGGCGCCAGCCTGAACGAAGAAGAACAAGTGCTCTCGCAGGAATTGCGCGCGGGCTATGACAACGGTGAGGGCTTCAGGGGGCACTTTGGCCTCTACGCCGCCAAGACGGATCGTGATCGTGAAGACGTGCTGGGCACGACCGTGGTCGACTTCCTGGGCGAAGAAGCCCTGCTCGCTGTGTATGAAGACGGCTTCCGCTTCAACTACAACAGATTTGGCGACACGGAGTTGATGAATACGGCTGTGTTCGGCGAAATCAATTGGGACTTCATGCCGCGCTGGGAGTTGATCGTCGGCTTGCGTTATGACCGGGAGCGCAATGAGACCGTCGACAGCACGTCGATCGCGCCTGTAACCACTTTTAACGGCCTGGATCCCGATACCGATGCACTCATCGATGGGTTCATGGGCGCTGCTGACCCGACAGTCACGGAAGCAACCTACGATGCGTGGCTACCGAAACTTGGCATAAGTTATGAGCTGGCTCATAACCAGACGCTCGGCTTTGTTGCCCAGAGAGCCTACCGCGCGGGTGGTGCATCATTCAACCTGGCTACGCAGGAGTCGGTCGAGTTCGATCCGGAATACACGAACAATTACGAGATTGCCTATCGCGGTGGCTGGATGGCTGACCGTCTGCGGCTCACCGCCAATATCTTCTGGATCGACTGGAAGGATCAGCAGGTCGAGGTGCTCACGGATCCTGCTGATGCCGACAGTGTTCAGGTGGAGAATGCCGGCGAGAGCGAGCTCAAGGGTGTTGAGACCTTGTTGGCCTTCGATGTCAATCGCTTGATCAGTCTCTATACCGGCATTGCCTACAACGACACTGAATATACAGACTTTGTGACTGATACCCAGGACTTCACTGGGCAGGACTTTCAAGGCGCACGCACCTGGATGGCCACGGCTGGCAGCACCTTTCGCTTCGAGAACGGCTTGAGCCTGAACCTCGAAGCCGTGTTCCATGACGATGCGACTACTGTCTATGTCACAGAGTCCGATGAAGCCTCACCCATGTATAAACAGGTCACTGACGAGCTGCGAACCGACAGCTATCTCCTCTGGAATACCTCGGCGACCTATGAGGTTGATCAGTTCCTGTTCACAGCGTACGTCAGAAATATCTTTGATGAGCAGTACATGACCAACAATCAGGATGAATCGACTGCAGACGCTGGGGCACCGCGCACAGCCGGGCTGGCAGCGCGGTACAACTTCTAGCGTTGGATAAACCTTGTGGAGCGGGTGCAAGACCTGCTCCTTTTTTCAGAAGAGGACGATAAACGATGAATGCCTTCAGTGCCGTGTTGAGTCCAGTCGAAGAGATGAAGCGACGCCACACAGGGCTTTCGAAGCTCTATTCGCTGGAAACGAACGCTATTCTGGAGCGTCAGTCCCAGCAGGAGTCCAATGCAAGGAGCTATCCCAGGAGAATTCCGCTGGTACTCGAGCGCGCCCACGGCATCTATGTGGAGGATTCCCGTGGCCAGGTTTTCATTGATTGCCTTGCCGGTGCTGGCACACTGGCGCTGGGCCACAACCATCCGGTTGTCATCGAAGCCTTGCAGAAGGCGCTGGCCTCTGGGTTGCCATTGCATACCCTCGATCTCAGTACACCCGTCAAGGACGCCTTCGTTCAGGAGCTCATGAGCTGCCTACCGTCCGAGTTTGCGGCCAAGGCGCGGATTCAGTTTTGCGGTCCAAGCGGCGCAGACGCCGTGGAAGCGGCGCTGAAGCTCACACGTACGGCCACTGCTCGGCATGGCGTGCTGGCTTTTCAAGGCGGCTACCACGGCATGACCCTGGGCACGCTCTCTCTCAGCGGTAATCTAGGTCCGAAAAGCGCCCTGGGTGGACTGTTGGCAGGTGTGCAATTTCTGCCATATCCCAGCGAGTATCGCTGCCCCTTTGGTGAGCAGGGTGAGCGCTCGATCGACCTCAATCTGCGTTATCTCAGTCAGCTACTGGAAGATCCGCAAGGCGGTATCGCTCAGCCGGCGGCGATGATACTCGAAGCCATACAGGGTGAGGGCGGCGTGGTACCTGCGCCCGATACATGGCTGCAAGGCGTGCGGGCGCTCACGGAGGCCTATGGTATTCCGCTTATACTTGATGAAATTCAAAGTGGCATCGGCCGTAGCGGCAAGATGTTTGCCTTTGAGCACAGTGGCATTACGCCTGATGTCATTACCCTCTCGAAGGCCATAGGCGGCGGCCTTCCACTGGCTGTAACCCTCTATCGGGAAGAGCTGGATCAATGGCAGCCAGGGGCACACGCTGGTACGTTTCGTGGCAATCAGCTGGCCATGGCTGCCGGCACCGCCACGCTTCGCCACGTCAAACAGGAGCGGCTGGATCTGCGGGCCGAGGCGGCGGGTCGCCAACTGAAAAAAGCCCTGCTTGACCTGCAGTCGGAATTTGGCTGGGTCGGTCATGTGCGGGGAAGAGGGCTTATGCTCGGAATGGAAATCATCGATCCGGCTAAGCCGTCGAGTGATGGTAACCCTGCTACCGATAGTGCGCGAGCGAGCGCATTCCAGCGGGCCTGCCTCGAGCGCGGGCTCATACTCGAGCTGGGTGGTCGGCACGGCGCAACGGTACGCTTGTTACCCCCACTCAACATCTCGGACAAGGAGCTTAACCACGTAACGCAGATTCTCTATTGCGCTGCCAGTAGTCTTGATAGAGCTTAACGCTCTGAAAGAGAAAAATTGAACGTAATATGTTCCGCGAAGGATTGTGGTGGTGGTCAAGCGCTTATGCAGCGGCAGCAAGCCTGTAGCCCAGGTAAGCGACAAAGCGCGCGTTCAACAAGATATTCGCCAATGAACCCGTCACCAGCGCGCTGGTCGCATGTATCGGCCGGCCCTCTACTCGAATGAAGTAATACGGCACCACCGACATCAGCTGTATAGGCATCGCCAAGGCAACGATAGGAAAATAGAGAGCCATCATGTCGAAGAGCTCGGCCGGCGCGCCTAGCAGCATGAATATCTGCTCCTCAAGCAAGAGGCTGATTGCGACAAGTCCCACACCAAATGTGGCAATCGTGATCAGGCACGTGCTGAAAGTGGACGGCTTCGCAGAGGGCTGCTGAGCATCACAAGTTATTGTTTTAGGCACGTTGCCCTCGTAATCTATTAGGCGATGGTCTTGATGTTCCCAGTCTTCATGCTCAGGAGCGCTTGCCGAAAAGAATCGTGATGTCCAGTAAGGAAGAACAGATGACCAACGTGAGAGAGCTCGTTTCACTGGAAGATCTTTGTCAGGGCAGCTGCCACTGTGGCCTCGTCCAGTTCGAGGTAAATCTACCCAATGGACTGAACGATCTGAGCCGCTGTAACTGCTCGATGTGCAGCCGGCGCGGGGCCATTGTGGCATCGGTGCCGCTTGACGATTTCCGAATCACCAAAGGCCAGGATGCGCTAACGCTCTACCAGTTCAATACCAAGGTGGCGAAACACTATTTCTGCTCGAATTGCGGCATCTATACCCACCATCAGCGGCGGTCTAATCCGCAGCTGTTTGCTGTCAATGTTGCCTGCCTTGAAGGTGTGCGGCCCTTTGAGCTGGGTGACATCCCGACCACCGATGGCATCAATCATTCGTCGGACCGCCGCGAAACAGTTAGCCATTCTACCAATGAATGAGCTTCGGCCTGACTTGAGCATCATACCGGTGATCAGGTTCTGCGAAAGACTTGTGGTGAGTGTGCTGTCGTCCATGATCGTTGGATCGGCTCTGGTTCACGCGGCGAAGAAATTGGATGCACCCTGCGCCCTCCGTGTTGGCTGGGAAGATTGGTCGCCCTACATCTATCGTGAAAACGGGGGGCTGGCGGGCGAGGAGTACCGCCTGCTAGAACAGCTGGCGAATGCCGCGCAGTGCGAGCTCATCTACATCGATGTGCCCTGGGTGCGCGGGCTCACACTGCTGGAGCAGCAGAAAATCGATATGCTGTACGCCGCCACCAGAACACCCGGCCGGGAGAAATATGCGCGTTTTTCAGTGCCCTATCGATTCGAGCATATGCGTCTGATCACTCGCACTGTCTCGGCTGAAGAGGATCGTGTGAAATCCTTGAAGGCGTGGCTGAGCCAATCGTCTGTACAAGGCAGCAGAAACAGGCTGGGTGTCGTGCGCGGCTCACACTATGGCGACAGCCTGGAGTCTACCTACAGGGCCTTCGGTAGTGATCAGATCATCGAGGTCGGCAGTGATGACCAGCTCCTGGAAATGCTGCGGATCGGCCGAATCGAGGGCTATCTGGTTGAAGATCTTGTGGCGATCGAGCACGTGGGGCAGGCATCGGCCGCGCTATCGGTCTACGTGATCAGTGAGGCGGTGCCCGAGCCCATGCAGCTCATGTTTGGCCTTCATGTGCCAGAGACAATCGTCCATCGATTCGACGCCGCGATATCCGCGCTTTTAAACGAGGGGCAGCTCGGCTCTAAAGCCCCAAATCGCCGGGCCGACGTCACACAGTAGACGTCGGCCCGGCGGTCGTGGTGCTGTCGACTAAGGAATTCGCCGTCGCTAGCGGCCTCTGGTCTTGAGCATGATGCGAGCGACTACGCCAGCGTGATCGGATGGCCACAGTCCGCCGGGTGTCATATCGAAAACTTCATCACCAACTACAGTGGCCCGCACCTTGACTCGAGTCCGCGCAGGGGTCGACAGAAAGATGTGGTCGATTCGCTCTGACAATTCAGAATCCGGATCATTGACTGTCGAGCTGAAGCAGCAGGTCAACCCAGCGCCAGGTCTGCGTTGCTTGAGCCATGTGTCGGCGTATCCGCTGCCCGTTGCCTGCAGGTAAGGCGGTACGAGATCCAGGCCATCAAGTCCAGGAATGCCTGAGGCTGAAATGAACGGCGCTTCACCGGGCGCGCTATTGAAGTCCCCAACCAGAATCGTCGGCACGCCATTGGTGTTGGTCATCTCCATGATTCCAAGCAGCTCGGTCATCTGGACCGCCTGCAGCGACTTGAATGGCTCGGAGCCGCCAGTTTCTAGGTGGGTGTTCACGAAGCGGAACGTATCGCCTTTGACGGTAATGTCGACTGCGGTGTAACCGCGCGTGAACTCGAGGCTGGTGCCGGCCACGTCGACCGCAGCGTTATGGGTGTAGTTGCCGGTGAGCGGGTTCGACGCCATTGTTTTCCGGCTGACCAGGATGACGTCGTGGTCGACCATCCGCAGGTCGCTGAGCTCGGGGCCACTTTCAGACATGCCAGTGACCATGGGCACTTCTATGTCGGCGTTGGTGACGCTTGCGGCCACTGTGTAGTGCAGCCCACGAGCTTCAAGCGCCGCCTGCAGTACCGTCAGATAATCCAGATAGAGGGTGTCGGCAGCCTGCTCCGGATAGCCCTGGGAGGCGTAGCCAAAGTCGCTCGGCGTTTGTGTGTAGAAGGTCGAAACCTCCTGTAATCCTATTGCATCAGGTCGATATCGTCTGATTTCATCAGCCAACGCTTCGGCGCGCTGGGTGAAGTCGGTCTGCTGGACCTCCTGGAACGCAGCCGTGACTGCGAGCGGAACCGTGGCAGGATCTGTCATCGCAGCCTGAACAACTTTGAAGATATCGGCGCCAAGATAAACATTGCGGCTCATGACGGTGAGCTTATCGGTATCGGCATAGCTGAGCGGCGCGGTCAAAACTAGCGCGGCAACGAGGGGGAGGGTTGTAGTCCTGAGGTCTTGCATAGGGTAGTACTCGTGTTGTTGTTATGGTGAGGACGAGTCTACAGAAGGTGGTTTTCGCGCGGATGGTACTTGGCGTAAATTGCGACTTGCGTCACATCTTGCTGGCTCGCTCACAATAAGCCGTGGTCGATAGTCAATGCGGTCCGTCATACCAATCAGAAAATAGGGGCCATCGCGCCATCGACGAACTCTGACTGACACGGCAGATACACGCTTGTTCGAAAGCCTCACCTGGAACATGAATCTACGCAAGTTCGCACGCTCGATCGAAGCGCAGGCTGAACAGGCGCAGTCGGCGGCGGATGCGGAAAGAATTCTGCGAAGCGTGCTCGATTTTGCAGCCGCTCACGGCATAACCTACCGATGGACACCGACAGTCGTGCTGACGTCAGTGCTTGCGCTCATTGCCGCCGGCTGCTCAGTCTTGATGCCACACGAGCAGGGCTATGCTGCGTTCTTCGCGCTCCTGACCGTACTGACCCCAGCAGTGGCCTGGAAATTCAGGCGCACGAGTCTGGTGAAGCCTGCGCGAACGCTCTATCGGGTCAGCGTATATGAGCATAACCAGATGACGCTGCATGCTGAAAACTCAGCCGAGCGATGGGCGCAGCTCAAGGCCAGATTCGTTGACTTCAGGCGAGGTGATGAAGATCAGGTCATCGACGGATGGGGAAAGGGATGTATCACTGCTGCAGACAAGCGCTATTCATGTGAGCTCTATCGCTTTCAGTATGTGGACGTTCGGAAGGTCACCGAAACGGTCTTTGTTGCGTCATCCAACAGCTATGAAACCCGGACAAAAACAGTGCGGGAAACGCGCTACCGTTCCGGGCTGATAATGCCGTTTCCGCGGGCCGGCCGAATAATGATGAGCACCAGTGGTTTAAAACCATACCGCCACGCATGGCGCACTGGCAGCCCATCCTTCGACAGCCTCTTCACTGTAACCGCCGAAGATCAGTTCAATGCTGCAAAAATATTGCAGCCGGCCGTTCTGGGTTGCCTGAAACGCACGGCTCAGCTCGCCGATGTCGCTCTCGAAATCCGGGACGGGGTCCTTTGTCTTTCACATTCCAACAACGACTGGCTAACGATGCAACGCGAGGTAACGCTCGAGAATCCCTGGGGGGTCTTGGAGGCGGTTCGATCGCCCGAAGAGCTCAGGTATCGTGAAGTTCTGCGGACACTTATGCCACTTTTCCAATTCAACGACGATAACTTCGAGCAGGTAGCGCAATAATGGAATCAGCACTGATCTTTATCCTGGTAGTTTCAGTGATCCTCGCTGTGGTGGGGATAGTCATTCACAACTCGATCATCACGGCCGGCAATGGCGCCGAACGGGCCTGGGCAAATGTGATCAACTATGAGCGCCTGAAGTTGACTGTGCTTCCGCTAATCGAAAAAGCGTCAGATGACTATAAGGGTTTCGAAGCGAAAGTGATGACCGACGTCACGGCCCTGCGTACGGCCATCGACAAGCTCGATACCGGCGTGATCGATACTCAGAGGCTCGCTCAGGTCGAGCAACTCAGCCGCCATTTGCAGTCAGGCATTCGGGCAACCATGGAGGCCTATCCGGATTTGAAGGCCAGCACGCTCGTACAACAGCTGATGCGGGAAATATCTGAAAAGCACGAGAACGTGGCAGCGAGTATTGCGGTCTTCAATGAGAACGTCGAGCAGTTCAATAATCGCATCAGCATGTTCCCGAATTCCCTGGTCAACGGCTGGTTTACGCACAAGAAGGCGCTGAACACGTTCAGTGACTCGGCGGCCAGCAGTTCATTCGAATACAGCCCGAACTTTTCATAGCCCGGTTCTGAGCAAGCGGCGAGCGAAGAACCGACGGGTCGAGCTTGTCAAAGCCTGACAGGGAGAGGCTCACAACTTGGTTGCTGGCACCACAGCAGCGGCCGCGGTACCGCGCAGCCTCTGCGGTGCCACCCAGGGCCAGACCCTTGTACCAGGCGAAGAAGGCCAGGAACATGCTCACAACACAGAGGTACGCGAAACCGATCAGGCTCGCGTTGAGGAATCTTCTGTCGCGTCAGTAACAGCACCAGCGCTGCCAGTATCGCAGCTACGGGCACTCTGCCCAAACCCACGATGATGGATCGAGATCCTCTACGACAAGTTTGGTTGCGGGGAGGGTCAGGCTGAAGCAGAGGGTGCCTGAGCCGCCAGTTGAATGCACGGCTCAAGTGTCTACGGTTTTAGCCAGTCGATCTCCGTGGCAGTCTCACTTCAAGCAGTCATTTTGAAGCAGCCGCTTTCAAGCCGCCCCTTCCAGCAGCTGATCGCTCACCAACCCCAGATGATAACTCGCATCACCGAACTGCAGGTTGATCATCGTCAGGCGCTTGAACAGGTGCGCGGCAAACATTTCCTCGGTCACCCCCATACCACCGTGCAACTGGACGGCGCTCTGACCGACCTTGCGGGCGCATTGGCCTACCATGGTCTTCGCCATGGACACTGCGCGTCTGCGGCTTTCACGGTTGTTCGAATCCGCCTCACTGGCAGCCAGTATGGCCATCGACTTGGCTTCTTCAGTGGCGACGAACATATCTGCCATTCGATGCTGCAGCACCTGGAACTTGCCGATAGGCACACCGAACTGCTTGCGTGTCTTCAGGTATTCCAGGGTCGCCGCGTTCAAGGCTTCCATGGCACCGACCGCTTCAGCACACAGCGCCGCAATGGCGAGATCCGTGGCTTTCTCGATCAGGGGCAGGGCAGCACCGGCTTCGCCAATCAGGGCATCGGCTGTGACACGAACATTGTTCAGCGTGAGCTCAGCTGTACGCTGACCATCATGTGTCGCAAAGTCGTCGATCTTGAGACCTTCGACACCCGCATCGACCAGAAAAAGGCTGATGCCGCTTTCAGCCGAGATCTTTCCACCAGTTCGTGCAGAGACGATCAACTGATTTGCCTGGGCCCCATGCAGCACAGCGGTCTTCTTGCCGTTCAGTACATAGCCGTCACCATCCTTGTCGGCAGAGGTAGACACGAGGCTCTGGTTATACCGCGCACCAGGCTCACTATGCGCAAAAGCCATGAAGTGCTCGCCGGCAGTGATTTTTGGCAGTATCGCAGCCTTCTGTTCACTGGTTCCGGCATCACGGATCAGACCGCCGCCAAGCACGACTGTAGCCAGGTAAGGCTCGACGACCAGTGCACGACCGAAAGTTTCCATCACCAACATGGTGTCGACAGCATCGCCACCTAGACCATCATGCTCTTCAGGAAAGGTGAAGCCGAGCAGACCCATTTCAGCAAAAGCCTGCCACGTAGCCGCATCCAGACCCTTGGCAGATTCGATGATCTTGCCACGCTTCTCGAAGGTGTACTCGTTGCTCAGGAAGCGCCTGAGCGAGTCCTGCAGCATTTGCTGTTCTTCTATCAGATTAAAATTCATCTATGGCTCCTTTTGAGACCGACTTCTATCTGGTGAGCAACCTGGTTAAAGGCCAAGCACCATCTGTGCGATGATGTTTCGCTGAATTTCGTTGGACCCGCCGAAAATCGACAGCTTGCGCATGTTGAAGTAATCGCCTGTGGCCGGTGTGGCGTGCTCAGAACCCACGCGTGCACCTTCGTATCCAGGTTCCAGCGCATCCGGAATGTGCGCGATGGCGTCTGTGCCCATCGCTTCCATCAGCAGCTCAAACATGTTCTGGCCAATCTCGGTACCGCGCACCTTGAGGATGGAGGCTTGTGGGCCGGGACCCTTCTCGTCAGTGAGCACACGCAGGACGGTGAGTTCGAGCGCCTTCAGTTCGATATCCAGCTGCGCAAGACGATCACGGAATCGCGTGTTCTCGATCAGTGCCTGTTGGCCGTCTTTGGTCTCACGGGCCACCTGCTTCAGGCGGGTCATCATCGCCTTCCATTGGCCGACATTGGCAAGACCAGTCCGTTCGTGACCAAGCAGGAACTTGGCGTAGGTCCAGCCCTTGTTTTCTTCACCGATCAGGTTCTCGACCGGGACTTCGACATTATCGAAATAGACCTCGTTCACCTCGTGCTCGCCATCGAGCATGATGATTGGTCGTACAGTCACCCCAGGCGTCTTCATGTCGATCAGCAGGAAAGAGATACCTTGCTGAGGCTTACCTTCAGTGCTGGTGCGGACCAGACAGAAGATCCAGTCGGCGTGCTGACCCAGGGTAGTCCAGGTCTTCTGACCATTGACGATATACTTGTCACCGTCACGCTTGGCGCTGGTGCGCAGCGAGGCGAGGTCGGAGCCTGCGCCTGGCTCGGAATAGCCCTGGCACCACCAGTCTTCACCGGTCAGGATGCCTGGCAGGAAGCGCTGCTTCTGCTCTTCGGTAGCAAAGGACATGATGACTGGGGCCACCATGCGCAGACCGAAATCCAGCTGTCGTGGCGCACCAGCGGCAGCGCATTCCTCTTCGAAGATCAGCTGTTCAATCGCATCCCAACCAGTCCCGCCGTACTCCTTCGGCCAGTTGGAAGCGCCCCAGCCCTTGTCGCTGAGGATCTTCTGCCAGCGCTGTGTCATGGCCTTGTCCGGCCGTAGACGCTTCTCAACACGGAGCCGGATGTCTTCCGGCAGGTTCGCCTGCAGGAACTGGCGAACTTCCGCGCGGAAGGCCTCCTTCTCAGGCGTGTAATTCAGGTTCATAAGAGCCATCTCCTGCGAAACAAAGGCAACCATACAGTAGTGTATTGTCGTCCATACACTACTGTATGTCTTAGGTGCGGTCAATGCATCTTCCAGAGAGTATCTGCTTCGCAACATCTCGAGACATTCGTTTACCAATTGGAACGGTGAGTACACACGCCCCGGAGTAAGCTGGCGGCATCTCAAACCGTGGACGTTTTTTATGATTAACAACATTGCCAGAAGCATTCTTGTCACTGCCATCACCGCGCCCATGCTTATCGCGTGCGGTGGAGGCAGTAGCAGCGGCGGTGGAGCGACCGGTACCTTGAACCTCCAGCTCAGCGACGCACCGGTCGATAATCTCACGTCGGTGTTCATTACCTTTTCAGGCGTGGCGTTGCATACTGCTGGTGGAACTAGAGAAATTGTCTTCGACCAGCCAAAGAAACTCGACCTGCTTGCACTTCAGAGCGGCCGTACAGCGACGCTGTTAGAAGACCAGGTGCTTGCCGCTGGCAATTATCAGTGGATCCGTCTTGATTTGAGCGAAGAAGCAGGCGATCTCTATGTCATCGATAGCGCTGGCAATCAGTATCCGCTGACAGTGCCTTCAGGCGCTCAGACCGGACTCAAGCTGGTCAGAGGCTTTACCGTGTTGGCAAACGGCACAACAGACTTCACAATCGATTTTGATCTGCGAAAGTCCGTAAAGCTGCCAACGGGTGGTGATTACAAGCTGAGGCCGACACTGAAGCTGATAGATAATGCTGAGGTTGGTGCTATCGCAGGCACTGTCGATGCCACAACACGCCTTCAGGTCGACTGCGCTGATTCCCAGGCTTACGCTGGCGCTGTTTTCGTGTTTGAGGGTGCAGATGCCGTTGTGAACGACGCCGATGCTACTACATCACCATATGTGACTGTGCCGGTGGAAGATCTCGACAACGATGGTGTATTTACCTACAAGGCCGCTTTTCTGCCTGCCGGTACATATACAGTGGCATACTCATGTCAGGTCGATGATCTCGAGACCGATGAGACGCTCACTTTCACCCCAGCCCAGAACGTGACCGTCACTGCCAAAGCGACCAGCGCTGCAAACTTCCAGTAAACGCTAACAGCGGAACCTGTCCAGGAGAGCCAGGTTCTGCTGTTATGGCATACGCCTTACTCAGGGTTAGCCAGAACGCCGCCGCGTCAGGAGCGGCAAGAGTCCCGCGAGTAAGAGTGCGGCACTCCCGGGCGCAGGCACTTTCCAGTCACCGATCGAGACCACATCTGCACCTACGCCGAGACGGAAGCCATCAAACGCCCAGGCATTGAAACCCTGGTTAGTTACCGTGAGGTGCAAATCGTGAAATTGAACCTTGCCGCCATCGATAAGGTCCACGTCTTCCGCAAGTCTCATGTTGCCTGTAGCGAGTCCAAGGGTGCTAGAGCCCGACAGCGGGTTTTTCAGCAAAGGGCCGTGATGAACGCCCGTAAACTGAAGGAGATAGTCTGCAGGACCATCACTGTTATTTGCACCGCCTACAAGACCATCAATCTCAATCAAAAAGCTCTCGTCACCATTGAAGAACCCATCGTTCAGCTCGATGTGCTGCATGCCTTCAAAAGTAATATTTGCCGTGTAAGAATCGCCCCTGGCGAGTAGGACGGGTTCGGCTTCGGTCTTGATCGTGCCGCTGTTCCATTCGTCGTCAAAGATGCCCTTGCTTATCTGGCTTGAATCGAGTTTGAGAGAAAAGTTTTCAGTAATGACCATGGCGCCTGCCTGAGGACAGAACAGCAGACCAAGAAGAACTACGACAACTTGTCTATTAGGAAAGGTGTTTGAGGGTTTCATAGTGTCGACCTTTACAGGGGGCATAAAGGTGAGCGAGAAACGTCGTACTTCCCGATAACTGCCCGAAAGGCATGTCCCGGACTATTCTCCAGATCACCATCCCGGGTGATAAGAAAAATCAACAAGCTCTGGAGCAAGAGTCCAGAGCTTGTTTCGTGACACTAGCTTAATCATCTGATGCGGGCAAGCCTGTTTCACCGGCAAGAACGACACCATCGTAAGCTGCATTAGCTAAGTAACGAAATCAGGCGACCTCGAACAGACCAGCAGCACCCATACCGGTGCCCACGCACATGGTCACGACCACATACTTCACACCGCGGCGCTTGCCCTCGATCAGGGCATGGCCGACCAGGCGTGAGCCGGTGGTGCCGTAGGGGTGACCGATGGCGATGGCGCCGCCGTTGACGTTCATGCGCTCGAGCGGGATACCCAGCTTGCGCTGGCAGTACAACACCTGCACAGCGAAGGCTTCGTTGAGCTCCCACAGGCCGATGTCATCAACGGTCAGGCCGTGACGCTTGAGCAACTTGGGCACGGCGAATACCGGACCGATACCCATTTCGTCAGGCTCGCAGCCCGCGACCGCAAAGCCACGGAAGATGCCGAGCGGCTTCACGCCACGCTGTTCGGCCAGCTTGCCATCCATCAACACACAGGCCGAGGCGCCGTCTGAAAACTGACTGGCATTACCCGCCGTGACCACGCCGCCTTCAACCGCAGAACGGATGCCAGAGACACCTTCGAGCGTGGTGTCAGGACGAATGCCTTCGTCCTGCGACAGCGTGACTTCCTTCGAAGACAGCTGGCCAGTCGCCTTGTCCGCCACACCCATGATGGTCGTAATCGGCGCGATTTCGTCCTTGAACTTGCCATCCTTCTGCGACTGGGCCGCGAGCTGCTGGCTGCGCACGCCATACTCATCCATGTCTTCCTTGCGGATCTCGTAGCGCTTGGCCACGGTCTCGGCAGTCTGCAGCATCGACCAGTAGAGCGCTGGCTTATGCTCGGCCAGCCATGGCTCCATCATGTAGTTCTGGTTCACGGTGGCCTGCACGGTTGAAATGGATTCAACACCGCCCGCTACCATCACTGGCACCTTGTCGACCGCAATGTGATGCGCAGCCATGGCGATGGCCTGAAGGCCCGACGAGCAGAAGCGGTTGATGGTCACACCGCTGACAGATACCGGCAGACCTGCACGCATGGCGCCCATACGCGCCACATCGTTACCGCAAGAGCCTTCTGGCAGGCCGCAGCCCATCATCACGTCTTCGATCTCAGCGGGATCGACACCTGAGCGCTCGACCGCGTGCTGGATGGCATGACCGGCCAAAGTAGCACCGTGGGTCATGTTGAGGCCGCCGCGCCATGATTTCGCAAGCGGGGTACGGGCAGTTGATACAATGACGACATCATTGGACATAACAATTCTCCTGGTGGCGCTTAGGCCTTACTGATTCTTTGAAGTGGCGTATTCGTCAAAACGCTTGCCTTCGGCGGCGCATTTTTGCAGCAGCGCGGCAGGCTTCCAGAAACCGGGTTCCGCATCGGGGTTTTCGGCGAAGGTCTCCATGGCACGAACAACGTTCAACAAGTCCACTTCCTCGGCGTAATGCATCGGACCACCTCGATAGACAGGGAAGCCATAACCGGTGAGATACACCATGTCGATATCTGACGCGCGCTGTGCGATGCCTTCTTCAAGAATGCGTGCACCTTCGTTGACCAGTGCATACACGCAACGCTCGACAATTTCCTGATTACTGATCTTGCGCGGGGTGATGCGAAGTTCCTTGCGGACGTCTTCAATGACCCTGTCCACTTCCGGATCGTGCAAGGCATTGCGATTGCCAGGCTCATAGCGATAGAAACCGGAGCCGGTCTTCTGGCCAAAGCGCCCCATCTCGCCGAGACGATCTGCTACCACCATCTTCTTCATATGGGGGTTTTCAGCGTACTGACGCTTGCGAATGGCAAAGCCGATATCGCCACCAGCCATGTCCGCCATGCGTAGCGGCCCCATCGCGAAGCCGAATTTCTCGATGGCCTTGTCGATCTGCTGAACGGTCGCGCCTTCCTGCAACATCAGCAGTGCTTCACGCGAGTACTGGTTGATCATGCGGTTGCCGATAAAGCCATCACACACACCAGAGACTACAGCGGTCTTGCGAATGGTCTTGGCGACTTTCATGGCCGTCGCCATTACATCCTTGGCGGTTTCCTTGCCACGAATCACTTCCAGCAGCTGCATGATGTTCGCAGGGCTGAAGAAGTGCAGGCCGATCACGTCCTGTGGACGCTTGGTGAAGCTGGCGATCTTGTCCACATCCAGCGTGGAGGTGTTGGACGCCAGGATCGCACCTTGCTTGCAGACTTCGTCCAGCTTCTTGAACACAGACTCTTTCACGCCCATTTCTTCGAACACGGCTTCGATGACGAGGTCGGCGTTCTTCAGGTCGTCATAGCTCAGTGATGGCGTAACGAGCGCCATGGCAGCTTCGGCCTTTTCCTGCGTCATCTTGCCTTTCTTTACACGGCCTTCGTAAACCTTGCGAATGGCCGCGATGCCACGATCAAGACCGTCCTGCTTCATCTCGACGATGGTGACCGGAATGCCTGCATTGAGGAAGTTGATGCTGATGCCGGTGCCCATGGTGCCAGCACCGATCACGCCGACCTGCTTGATATCGCGGGTCGGGGTGTCAGAGGGCACATCAGGGATCTTGCTGGTCAGGCGCTCTGCGAAGAAGGCATGACGCAGTGCTTTGGACTCAGAGGTGTTGATGAGGTGAGCGAAGGCTTCACGCTCGATCTCCATACCCTTGTCGAAGGGCTTGGTCACGGCGGCTTCAACCGCATCGACGCACTTCAGCGGCGCAGGATAGTTCTTCGCGACAGCACCGACGGTATTGCGTGCGAACATGAAGAAGCCTTCCGGGTTCGCGTGCTTCGCCTTCAGGTTACGGACCTTCTTCAGCGGCAGGTTCTCGCTCACGACCTTGTGCGCAAAGGAGAGGGCGCCATCGAGCAGATCGCCGTCGATCATCTCATCGAACAGTGCGCTACCGTTGAACATCTTTGCCGGCATCACGGCACCGGAGACGATCATGTTCAGTGCGTGTTCGGCACCGATCACGCGTGGCAGACGCTGCGTACCACCAGCACCTGGCAGTATCCCGAGCTTCACTTCAGGCAGGGAAATCTGTGCATCCGGCTTGCTGACGCGGTAGTGACAACCGAGCGCCAGTTCCAGACCGCCGCCCATACAGGCGCCACCAATCGCAGCGACAACAGGCTTGCTGCTGCTTTCGACATAATTGATCACGGTGAGCAGATTTGGCTCGCCCAGCATTTTCGGCGTGCCGAACTCGCTGATATCGGCGCCACCAGAAAAGGCGCGGTCTGAGCCGATAATCACGATAGCCTTGATAGCGCTATCGCCCTCGGCCTTCTTGATGCCATCGACAATGCCCTGACGCAGTGGCAGGCCCAGGCCGTTGACTGGCGGGTTGTCCAGCCGGATAACGGCGACATTGCCGTGGGTATCATAGTGCGCGGTATTCATATGCAGCTCCTCGTGCTTACCGGAAAGTAAGTCAGATACAGGGGTGGTGTTGGCCGACAAAAGTGTTTTTAAATGCCATACACTGGTGTATGTTGGTTCCATACACTAATGTATGTTTGTGGCTGCGGTCAATGCTTATGTAGAATCGCCGCCCGGATGTACCCACAGGATGTACTAAACGCATGACAGAACCGAAGCCCTCTGCACGAATTGGCGGCAAGGCCACCGATAAGCCTCAGCTCACCAGGGACAACTGGCTGGATGCGGCTGCGGGCGAAGTCGCCGCTGGTGGCTTCGGCAATCTGCGCGTGTTGACCCTGTCGAAAAAGCTCGGGGTGACCCGTGGCAGTTTCTACTGGCATTTCAAGGATCATGAAGATCTTGTGACCAGCTTCCTCAACCGCTGGCGCGACCGTCGACTTCACGAACTGCTGTACTGGAAGCCCGACGTCAACGGCACAGGCGACGTCGAAGCCGAGCTCAAAAGTATCCTCGAACTGCTCCTGACCGACGCCTCGCGCAACATCCGCCGCTTGCAGGTCGAGCTGGCGGTACGGGATTTCGCCCGCCGAAATGACTATGCCGCTGATCTGGTAGCCGAGGTCGATGCCGCGCGTATTGACCAGAACTGTCTGCTGTTGCAGCGCATCAGCAGCGACCCGCGTCGGGTGCGGGATTTGTCCACACTGCTGTATGTGGCGACCATTGGTTCTCAGGTCGTGTTGACGGGGCAGAAGGGTGATGAAGATGCGATTTCTCGCATTGAGGACCTGCTGGCTCGGGTCGTGTTGGGGCAGGGTGACATGTGATGCACTGTTCCAGCGTATTGGAGACATGACAGAAAACAGCACCTCGACCAAAGAAGGTTATACGCTCATCAAGGGCAGGCACTGGCGCTGCACCGATCCCGACATCCCTGAAAACCTCCGTCAGCAGCTGGTGAACGAGCTCATGGCAGCGCGCCGTGGTGTAGCTGCTGGCAAGAAGGCTGATGATGACAAGGCGATTGCTGCTGCCAGAGCCCGCGTGCAAGCCGCAAAGGTGGCGCTTGGCGAGCGTGGCCCGAGATGGTGGTTGGAGATGGATGAAGCGGCATATCGTGAGCGGGCTGAAGCGGTAATGGTGGCTCTGCTTAACTCACGGGATGAAGATTCCTCGATCTGCCCATCCGAAGTCGCGCGAGTGATTGGTGGCGATAGCTGGCGCGACCTGATGCCGCTGGTGCGTGAGCTCGCCTTCGAACTGGCTGACGTTGAGAAGATGGTGGTGACGCAGAAAGGTAAGCGAGTTGAGCCTGGCGTTCGTGGCCCAGTACGTATTACGCGAGGCCTATCAGCTGGACACTAAAAACCGCCTGGCGGCCTGATGGATTTATTCTTGCAGATCTGGGGAGGTGCCTGTTATCTCTCCAACAAGATCCTCTTCTCGGTGTCCGAAGGGCAGAAGGCGTCTACCAAACGCACCCTGAAAATCCTGGGCTGGATCATCTACATCATCGGCGTGCCGGCCTGGGTCATCATACTCGTAGCGCATGATGACTGGATTGCGGCATCCATAGAGGCAGGCGGCATTCCCGCCATGCTGCTTGGCCTGTACAACACCATCTATGACTACAGAAAAGAGCACAAGGTCTTCAGCTGGTTCGTGTTCTGCTGTACCTACGGCTCGCTTGTTTTTGGTCTCACCTACAGTCTGTATATCTATGGCGGCATCACCTCTGCCTCGCAGGTGCTCGAGATCGGCGTGATGCTCGGATTCCTGCTCGGCAGCTATCTGATGGCCAAGGGCGATCCCAAAGGCTGGCTGTTCTTCATGCTCATGAACGTCAGCATGTCAGCGCTTATGGCTTTGCAGGGCAAGCCAGTGCTTATGGTGCAGCAGCTGGTATCGCTCTGCTTTGTGATCTATGGCTTCAGTCAGTCCTCATCGGCACGCTGACGAACTGCTTTACTGCTCGCCTTCCACCATCACCATCCACGGTAGCCCGAAACGATCTTTCACCTGTCCATACAGTGGTGACCAGAAGGTCTCCTGCAACGGCATGGTAACTTCGCCGCCGTCCGCAAGGGCATCAAAGGCAGTTTTCGCCAGCTCGACGTTCGCTACTGTGAAGGCGATACTGAAGCCTGCTGGATTTGCAGCATCACCGCAGCCATCGGAGGCGAACAGCCTGGTCGTGCCCACAGAAAATTCCGCATGCATGATCCCGTTCTCAGCGCCGGGCGGGAGAGCACCTTCAGGAATCGGGTCCGGGGACTCGCTGAAGCGCATCATCGTGTGGATGACGGCGCCAAGGTGCTGCTCGTAATACTTCAGCGCCTCCTCGGTACGGTTGCCTAGAAACAGATATGTGTTGGTCTGTGCTTCGCGCAGGGCAAGCTGCTGACGCATCTCGTCCTCTTTTTCAAGGGTGTCGGCCGTGTCCGGAATCTCTTCGAAGTCAGACATTTCGAAGAAAGGCCGAATCTCGATCTCAGAGCTTTCCGGCATTGGGTTAGGGCAGCGCTTCACCCACTCGATAGCGTGCTCGAGGTTCTTGACCTCCCAGATCCAGAACCCCGCGATCAGCTCGGATGTCGCTGGAAATGGGCCTCGATTCACCTCGCGACTATCGCCATCGAAGCGGACCCGGAAGCCTTCCTTGCTGGGCTTGAGCCCCTCGCCAGCTTGCATGATGCCGGCTTTGACGAGCTCCTCGTTGTACTTGCCCATGGCTTCCATAAGGGCTGGGTCAGGCATCTCGCCGGCTTCGGATGATGCGGTAGCTTTTACGATGATCATGACTTTCATAGGCTGCTCCAGATGCAGATGATGTGTTGTTCATCTGATAGTCGAACGGGTTCGACAGTTTTCGACAGACTTGCGCAAAAATTTTAAAAAAATTTTCAGGGGTTCGCATGATCATTCAAAAGTGCAGTGGGGAGCGTGGCTTGGACCTTCGGGGCGGGACACGCCAGCTCGTACTTTGCATGGACCTGTTGAATCCAGCCGGAGCGCCATAGCGCCACAAGCTCAGCCTCCGCCTTGCCTAGCAATGCCTTGTGCTTCGATTTTTCACTGAATTGCAGATAGAGCGGCACAGGCGGGCCGGCCAGCGGGAGCTCCACGATCTGCTGTGCGGGATGCGCCACCAGATATTGCCGCAGTACCGCAGATCCGCCGACGATTGCATCCACACGGCCGTGAAGCAGCATTTTGAACATCTGCTCTACAGAGTTTGCCCATTCGAACTCCAGCATAGGCAGGTACTCCTCCACCCAGCTGCTACCGCCTAGCGCAATCAGGCGAAATGCCTTGAGGGACTTGATGTCATGCTGATAGAACAGTTCTGCAGGCGCCGCGGTACCATTCACCACGACCGAATAGCTCCAGTAGCCCAGGGGCACGCGACCGACCTCCGCAAATTCCCTGCGCTCCGGTGTGGCCGCTGCGACGAAAAGATCGGCCGCTCCTGACTCGATCATTTGCTGCGCACGACGCCAGGGATAGAACTCGAACTTGACAGCTACGCCAAGGCGCCGCTCAAACACCTCGCGTATTATTTCTGCCTCGAGCCCCTTCGCTTCTCCATCCTCGGGGTAGAGATAGGGCGGGTAATCGGTGGCTACGAGGTTCAGCGTGACAGACTGAGCCTGCGCCATCGCAGCGGTAATCGAGAGCAGAATATACAGTAAAAAGCCAATGGCTCCGCTGCGGAAGCTAGCGGAAAAGCGGTCCGGGTTTAGGCAGGTCCTTCCAGGCATGGCGTTCAGTGCCTCGCTTACAACTCAAGAGAACAGCATAGAGCAACTAGCCGTCTGGATACCAACCATCTATTAAGGCGGCCGCATAGAGGGCAATTTCGATCGGCATGGGATAGTTTCAGGGTTCGTCCGCGACGCTTCGTCCCGGAGCACGGTCTCTATCTATATTTGTAGTTTTAAATGACAGAGGTCTATAATAAGAGTAAGCCAGTTGACATGGAGGCCGGCCATGAAACCACTCAAGAACACCCATCTGCCAAAGGATGCCTCACCCAGACAGGATAGTGCAGCCAGACTCGCCCAGGTGGCGCTCAAGATCTTCTTCGGTATTGCCGAGGAATGGCAGCTGAGCACGAAAGAGCAGCGCATACTGCTCGGCGATCTGCCTGAGGCGACCTACTTCAAGTGGAAGAGCACGCTCAACGCCAAACCCGGGCGCGATATTCTCGAGCGCATCTCGCATCTGCAGAATATCTACAAAGCCCTCAGAATCATCTTCCCCACACTCGAGCAGGCGACCGCCTGGCCACGCAAACCCAACGCAGCTTTCGGCGGCAAGAGCGCCCTTGAGGTCATGCTCAACGGCAGCATCCTTGATCTCGCGCGGGTGCACGACTACGTCGATGGTGCACGTGGATGGTAAAAACCGCGCTGCGCCCTAACATCGAGTCGACGCCCCTGCGCCTGCCATGGAACAAATGCCACCGCCTGGTGTCGAGCCAGTTTCCGCCGATCAACCTGTATGAAAGCATTCTCGATCCTGAGGATCTCGATGCGGCCTTTGAGCTTGAAGCGCTGACCAATCCGCGACTGAGAGATGAAGCTGGCGATCTCGGCTTCGTTGCGCCGGAGGATCGGGTGAGTGGGCCCGGGAGTTCGGCTGTTATGGCGGCGTTTACGCATATTGGTGCGGCTTCGCGGTTTACCGATGGTCGGTATGGTGTGTATTACGCTGGGGATTCATCGGCTACGGCCATTGCGGAGACTCGCTTTCATCGGGAGCGTTTTCTGTCTGCTACGGAAGAGCCGGATACTCGGCTGACGCTGCGTGAATATGTCACGACGATTCTCTCTGAGCTGCATGATGTTCGGGCTGAGGATGAGTTGCATGACCCTGATCTCGAGAGCTACAAACATACTCAGCCGATCGCTGCGCAGTTTCGGGAGCAGGGGAGTCATGGTTTGTTGTATCGGAGCGTGCGGCATGCTGGGGGTGAGTGTGTGGCGATCTTCAAGCCGCGGGCCTTGAAGGTGCCGTTGGTTCAGGCGGCGCATTATCAGTACGTGTACAGTGAGAATGAGCGGCGGATTACTGATGTGTTCAAGATGTCGCGTGTGCCGGGGGTGGATTGATGCCGTTTACGCCGTTTCACATGGGGTGGAGCCTATTGATTGCCATACCGTCATTAAGCCTGTTACTTTCGTTTCGTGTTTTGCTGGCTTGAAGATCGAGTGAAATTTCGAGAACTCAATGAAGTAGAGTGGGGCACTATGGGTCTGACTTGTTTCCACGCAAATTGTGATAGCTGTCTATAGGTGTGCTATGAAAGGAAATGTGCTCGGTGACATACGCGCTGAACAAGATCAGAACATGCTTGATTCTGCTTTTTGGGAGTCCGCTGACTATAAGTCGCTACTAGAATCATACGACAGGCCGATAATCGTTGGAAGAAGAGGGACTGGCAAAAGCGCACTGGCATATCGGCTATCCAAACACTGGAGCGCTAAACCTAAGACTTTAGTGCTTGCTATTAGTCCGGAGGAAGAGCAGGTAATCGGACTTAGAGATATATTTGAACAGTTTGGTGATAAGTATCTTCATATCAAAGCTGGAACAAAAATGGCTTGGAGATATGCTATATACATGGAGATAATTGTCGAAATCGGTAATCACTATAAGTTTAAGAATAACCTGGACTTGAGCCAAATCCGCGAGCACTTCACCTCTTGGGGAAGTCGTCGCCAGTCGATATCGACTAAGATTAGGAGAAAACTAAAATCTGTAGTTGAAGTGTCTGAATCCCCACAGTCGAGAATTGCTGATCTTTCCGATAAGTTGGAACTTGATCTTATCGAGGAGGTGCTATTCGAAACATTGGAAAAGTCGGCCGTCCAGTTTGTAGTTTTTGCAGATCGGCTAGATGAAGGCTATAGTCCTGACAACTTGGGAGTGGGTATAATTGATGGCTTCGTCCAAGCCGCAATTGATATTAAGTCACGAATGGAAGAAAGGGTTATTGCTTTTGCCTTCATTCGCGACAACATCTACCGAGCAATATCGAAGCTAGATCCAGACTTCACTCGTAATATCGAAGGACAAACCCTACGGCTCCACTGGGATGAGTATAGCCTATTCAACTTGGTATGCTACAGACTCAAATCTGCATTCAACTGTGAGCAGGAAAACAGTGTACGTGTCTGGAATCAGTATGCTACGAAAGAGCTTAAGGGGCGCGAGGGATTCAAGGTTGCATTGAAGTTAACTCTATACAGGCCTCGTGACATTCTTGTTCTGCTTAACGAGGCATTTCTACGAGCAAACTCTAACGACAGGAAGGAGATTGTCTTAGAGGACATAGAGTATACAGCTAAAACAATATCGATTAATAGATTGAATGATCTTCATAAAGAATATGAGTATATCTTTCCCTCTATAGAAGAGTTTACTAAGGCATTCTACGGTTGTGAATCCGAATTGTCGGTTGAAAACGCTAAGCCTCGAATAGAGATGGTTCTAAGCCAAGATAGACTAGAAAGGAACAAGCAGCAGGACGTTTTCCTTTTTAATGACTTTCGCCAGGTCTTACAGAGATTATATAGTGTTGGCTTCTTCGGTATTCATAATGAGCAATCTGCCTCCTTCGTTTTCTGTCATGATGGGAAAGACCCAGATCGGGAGTTTGTGAATGATACCCGGGTTTTGGTACATCCTTGCTACTGGCTGGCTTTAGCGACAAGTAGATCGAGGATGAGCTTGGACGAAGCTGAGGAAATTCATGACGAGTATGAAATTGAGGTAACTTCGGAATCAATTAACTTAAGGAATAAACGTATTGAAGGATTGATTCAGGAGTTAAGCGATATAAAAGAAGGGATTGAGGGGGCATATGAGTTCGAAGCGTGGTGCGTAAATGCCATAAAGATCATATTCGCTGGTACTCTTTGTAATGTAGAAGCTCATCCAAATAAGAACTCTCTCCAGCAGCGAGATGTTGTGGCGACTAACCTGGGGGATAGCAAGTTCTGGAAAAGAGTTTTTAATGACTACAGGTCTCGGCAGATAATTTTTGAGATCAAGAATTATCGAGACATTGGTTCTGCTGAATATAGACAGTTAAACTCATACCTAGCTAATGATTATGGCTCTTTCGCTTTCATTGTAACTCGTGCTGTAAATAATAACCTAGAAAAAGGCAAAGAGCTAAATTGGGCGAGGGAACTTTACTCTGATCATAAAAAGGTGGTTATCAAGCTTTCTTCCAAGTTTATAGAGAAGCACCTGAAGAAGCTTCGGAGCCCACAAAAGCATGACGCCTTGGATAAAGAGCTGAATTCATTACTTGATACCTATGTCAGAAGATATTTTCCGAACAAATGTAAGTAGTATGATGTTAGCTGTAGAGTGGATGCCGTTAGCCTCCTGTTACCACGCAAGCTCAATAGTTGTCTAGTGAGGGATGGTGGTTGCTAGAAGTATGATCAGCACGGCCGATCACGTCTTTGCTCTAGTTTAAGCTTTTAGCGCTGACTAATTGACGTCCCATTACATGGTGAGAAGAGTAATGTCTCTAGAACCGCAATTCCGTCACCAGAAGTTTACTTGCCCCCACTGTCTAGTTGTTTCTCAACATGCTTGGTTCGACAGAGAATCTGCTGCAGCGTCAGCTAATACGATACTTGACAATTTCTGGCTTCAGGACCGACTAACCGTTCCGTATCATTCGCAAGAGGATTTTGAAAAGTTTAAGCAGCGTATTGAGCGCGCTAATCATATTGATATGCCTAAGTATATTCCTGACAATTTTGCGGTGGCAAGCTGTTCCGCATGCTACGAAGTGACTCTTTGGATCAGTGGTGGACTTGTTTATCCAAGGAGAAGGCTGGTTGCTCCACCGAACGCTGATATGGATGAGGTCATACGCGACTTGTATCTTGAAGCGGAGAAGATAGTGACTGATTCGCCTAAAGGGGCCGCCGCTCTTCTTCGGTTAGCATTGCAGCTTCTACTCAAACAACTTGGCCTGCCGGGTGAAAATATAAACGCAGATATTCAGAAGCTAGTCTCGGATGGGTTAAGCACAAAAATTCAAAAGGCACTAGATGTGCTCAGAGTGGTCGGCAACAACGCCGTGCACCCAGGCAGGATCGATTTTAGCGATAAAAGCGATCTGGCTTTGAAACTATTTCATGTCCTCAATTACATTGCGGACGAGATGATCACAAAGCCTAAAGAGTTGGAAATGCTATATTCGCAAGTGGTGCCTGAGTCGGTTCAAAGTCATATTGCAAAGAGAGATAAGAAGTAGGCGCTTGCGTGTTGGAATGAGACCTTATGCGTGGAGACGAGCGTCGTCAAGATGCACTCACTATAGGGTCGTGCATGAAGTTCAAACTAATGACCTACAACGTCCAGGATCTTTTTCTAAAGACCGCGTTCCCAATAAAGTCCGAATACCTTCACACGCTCAGCGATGAGCACTGGGCGATGCTGGGCGAGGCGGATCAGGAACTCAAGCCCTTGAGCAAGTTGAAGGCCCTGGCGCAGATCATCCTGCATGAAGATCCGGATTGTGTGTGCCTCTGTGAAGTGGGCGGCCTGACCGCGCTCAGCAATTTCAATGAATTCTTCCTATCGGGTGCCTATGTAGCCTACCTAATCCCCGGCAACTCCGATCGCGGTATTGAGAGCGGTTTTCTGCTGAAAAAGAGCCTGCCGTTCAACGCCGAGTTGCAGACAAATCGGCACTGGCCAGTCCCGTTCCAGTACCTTCACGAGGAAGACTCGGAGGCCTATTCCGTGACAGCGCTCATGGCAGAAGCATTCAACCTTGGCGCTTCGGAGAAGCGAAGACTGTCACGCGATATCCCGGTGCTTCACCTGTATGACTCTCAGGGCACCTGCATCCTCTCGGTGATGCTCGCCCATCTCAAATCCGGTTACGATCCGCAGGGCTTTGATCAGGGCGGGCAGAAGCGGCGGGCCGCTGAAGTGAAGGCATTGATAGTCATATACCAGAAACTGCAGGCTGAAAAATGGAATGATCATCTCGTGTACGACGCTCATGGCGGGGTTTACCGACTATAAAAAGCGCTTCGTTCAGATCAGTGGCTTCATAGAGGGGCTGGAATTCAGCTGAGGTGTCGTCGCGTGTGTCATTGCCGTAGAAGTCACCCGCCACATACGCACAGGACCTTTTATGGCAGAACAGCCTCTGCCAAACAGCCCTGTTATATTTTTTGCGGCAAAAGCTTTGGGAACTATTCGCTGTTTCGTAGCCTGTGGAGGTGTTGTCTGTCCCGGATAGTGTGGCATGGCTACGGAGGTACGGGCTCACCGAATTTATTGAATACATTAGATTTTCTGGCATAATCATTAGCGAATAAAGATTGAAAGTCCGGCTCTCTACTACATACGCGGACTGCGGTGTGGTCGTCCGTGAACTTACTGACAAATCCGTGCCAATCCTCAGTATCGCAGTCTTCCTTGCGATTTTCTCTAGAAGGCACCGATGCGTTGGGTCATCGACCACTCTGTAGCATGGGGACAATAGTCATGGTGTTTAAGGAAGGCTTATGAAGAAGGTACTAGACATAATCGATTCCGCCTTAAAACGGTTGCTGGCGCCTGTATCTATGCTCGTGGCGGCTGGCCTTCTCAGTCGTGGTCTCGAAAATCCTGATGCTAGCCCCTTTACGATAAAATTGTTAATGAGCCTTCTTGGGCTTTGGGCTTTCGGCTATATGGCTCTGTCGGCAGTTGTAGCGCTGAAGGAATTTGAGGACGCAGGCTTTGGCAAGGTGAAATCGTTTATATTCGGGTCTTCCTTTCTGCTCGTATATCTTCTGCTTTTTGTGGCTGCCATCAGGCTGGGTTTTGATAAAATCGCCTAGTAGTGTGCACCTTCAAGCCGTGAGCTTTCACGGCAATCTTCGGATAGCCGTGGCTACGCCTTTACCGTTCTTGAACTGCATACACAAATCGTCGGACCAATAAGCCCATGCGGGTAGGTCTGAGAAAGCTCCGGAGAAGAGAAATTGATACCACCAAGAGAGGCTGATGAAAATTTGGGGAAAGCAGCACCTGAAACGGATCCGGAGTCAAAAGATGCTGATGCAAATTCGGGAGATAGGAAAAGTGTCAGCTCTCCCACTTCCGATGGCGGAGATATTAGCTCTGATCAGTCGCCACAGGATCGGTTGAGAGAGCAAGATAGGGCTCAGGCGGCGAGCGTAAGATCCGGCAATATCTTTGCGGCGGCTGCCGTTTTCATCTCGTTGCTTGCGTTAGGAGTGTCAATTTGGCAAGGAATATTGAGTCGAGAACACAACCGTCTCTCGCTTGCTCCACATTTACAGGTGTCGCCTAGGCTGCAGGGGGATGGCGAGACAGGTCTATACTTAGAAAATTCTGGAACTGGGTCTGCCTTCATCCAGTCAGCTACCATTTCTGATGGCTCGAAAGTTTTCGACTTAACAGCCAACGAATGGCCACAGTTTCTCCAGCACCTCGGAATTAATCCTCAATGCTTCAGAAACAACTGGCTCCGACCGGCCGCTGCGATACTGGCAGGAAAGGAGTTTAATTTGCTGAAAATTTCTGATGCAGAAGTCCTTCACGAATATTGCAGTGTCCAAATGCGTCAATTTTTTCTGCAGAAAGGCGTGAAACTGACGATAGCGTACACCTCGATCTACGAGGATCATTACAGAATTTCTGAAGAGTTCGCTTTCAAGGAAAGTGATCTTGCCAATCTTCCAGATTTTATGAGAATTTTCAAGTAGGCAGGGCGCTACTACTGTGCAGTGAGGCAGCTGTACCTTTTTGCTTCATACCATTTTCTTGAAATGCCGAGAAAGAGAAGCGACGTTAGGCTGCCCTGGACATAGAGTTGTACATGAAGTTCAAACTAATGACCTACAACGTCTAGGACCTTTTCCTGCATCCTGCGTTCCCCATAAGGCCCGAATACCTTCACACGCTCAGCGATGAGCACTGGGCGAGGCGGATCAAGAGCTCAAGCCCTTGAGCAAGTTGAAGGCCCTGGCGCAGATCATCCTGAATGAAGACTCGGATTGTGTGTGCCTCTGTGAAGTGGGTGGCCTGACCGCGCGCAGCATCGCCCAGTGCTCATCACTAAGTATACGATGGCGGCACTCAGGCTTTAACGGGAACGCGGGCGTCAGGAAAAAAGTCCGTGATGTCATGCAAAAGAGCGGAAATCGCCTTGCGAGCGATCAACTTGTTTTAACCATTGACGGCGTCAACGGAACCTTCTAGTTTAGAGCGTGTTCGACGCCCCACCAGGGCCAGGTTGAACGCTGAAATCGAATGACCGGTCTTTGCCGGCTAACAAAAACAAGATGACCACAGAAGCCGAGATCCGGCGACGTGGACGGGATTTCAACATGAGTATGCAGACCGCCTCTCTACCGGGACGACGCCTATCGCAGGCTAGCTCCACGCTTCCTCGCCCAGAAGATCGCTCCAGTCGATCACCTTTCCGATCTACCAACGCGACATCATTTCAAACAATCGATTTTATCGCTCGCGGCGTGGCCACACGCTGAGGATTGCGGCCTGAAATCTACTCGATTCAGCCGTACTGAACTTAGATGAGCCAACCGGTAATCCCGGCTTGGGTTTGATGACATCGGCCCTCTAAAGTCCCACAAGGATATGGACGGCCTGGAAGTAAGGTGAAATGCCATGAATGTATTCAGCCATCCCGAGTTTGACAACCACGAACACCTGTCCATTTTCTGTGATCCGGAAACCGGTCTCAAAGCCATCGTCGCTATCCATAGCACTTCTCGCGGCCCCGCCCTTGGCGGGTGTCGCATGTACCCCTACGCCAGCGACGAGCAGGCCCTGCGTGACGTGCTGCGCCTTTCCCGCGGCATGACCTACAAATCGGCGCTGGCCAACCTGGATCTGGGCGGCGGCAAATCCGTGATCATCGGCGACCCGCGCAAGCACAAGACTGAAGCGCTGTTGGAAAGCATGGGGCGCTTCCTCGAACAGCTGGGCGGTCAGTACATAGCCGCCGAGGATTCTGGCACTAGCGTGTCGGATCTGAAGGTCATAGGCCGGCAGACCACCCATGTTGCGGGTATCAAGGACCACCTGGGGCTCGACGGTGTGCCCAGCAACGGCGATCCGTCTCCGGCCACTGCCTACGGTACCTATATCGGGATATGCATGGCGGTGAGACACCGTCTCGGTCGATCAGACCTGCAGGGCCTCGAGGTCGCGATTCAAGGTATCGGCAACGTGGGCTATCGGCTGGCCCGCCACCTCAAGGAGGCCGGAGCCAAGCTCTGGGTCTACGACATCCATAAGGACCAGATGGATCGCGCCGTGGACGAACTGGGCGCAACCCCGGTGTCCGCAGAGGAAATCCTGGCCCTGCCGGTGGATGTCCTGGCCCCATGTGCCTTGGGTGCGGTGCTCAACGACAGCTCGATTCCCAGGATTCAAGCAAAAGTCGTGGCCGGTGCCGCCAACAACCAGCTTGAACGTCCCGAACATGATGCGGCGCTGCAAAAGCGCGGCATTCTGTACGCGCCCGATTTCGCCATCAATGCCGGGGGCATTATTGATGTGTTCTACGAACGCACGAATCATGACCACCACAAGGTTCGCGCCCATGTGGAAACTATCGGCACCACCCTGGACGAAATTTTCACGCGTGCCCGCAGCGAGGGTCTCCCAACAGGCACCATCGCTAATCGTTTGGCGGAGGAACGCTTCCGTCGCAGCTCCGCTGATCATCAGCAATCGACCAGTGCAATGGCCAAGGTGGGCTGAGAGCACATACAATAACAATATTTTTTGCAGGAGATTTTATATATGTCATCTTCTTCCGCCGCTACGGTGGGCGTTAAAGAAAGTTCGACAGAGAAACGCGGCCTATGGTCATCACGCCTTGCCTTCGTTCTGGCCGCAACCGGCTCCGCCGTAGGCCTTGGCAATATCTGGAAATTCCCTTACATCACCGGTGAGAACGGTGGCGGTGCCTTCGTCATTGTCTACCTGCTATGCATTGCGGGCATCGGTATTCCTATCATGATGGCTGAGGTGCTGATTGGTCGGCGTGGCGGGCACAGTCCTATTAACAGCATGCGATTGGCAGCCCAGCGAGAACAGCTCTCAAAAGGCTGGACCATCGTCGGTGCTGTTGGCGTGCTGGCCGCGTTCCTGATCCTGTCGTTCTATTCCGTGATCGGCGGCTGGGCAATATCCTATGTTGGCACGGCTGCCACCGGTGGGCTAGTCGGCCAGTCCGAGGAAGCTATCGGCGCTATCTTTTCCGGTCTGTTGGGCGACCCGGCGACCCTTCTGCTCTGGCACACGGTATTTATGGCCTTAGTGATAGTCGTCGTGGCCCGGGGCGTAAAGGCCGGCCTCGAACGGGCGGTGACTTTCCTCATGCCCGCGCTGTTCGTCCTGCTGTTGATCGTTGTGGGTTATGCCATGACAACAGGTTCCTTCGGACGGGCTGTAAGCTTCCTGTTCGCGCCTGATTTTTCCAGTCTCACTACCGCCGGCGTGCTGGTCGCCCTCGGCCACGCATTCTTTACGCTAAGCCTCGGCATGGCAGTTATGATGGCCTACGGCTCCTATCTGCCGAAGAACGTGTCCATCGCCAAGACAGCGGTGACGGTTTCCATCATCGATACCGTAGTGGCCCTGACCGCTGGCCTCGCCATATTCCCCATTGTCTTCGCCAACGGCCTTGAACCCGGTGCCGGTCCCGGCCTGATCTTTCAGACTCTGCCGCTGGCCTTTGGTAACATGCCCATGGGCAGTCTGGTCGGCACCTTGTTCTTCGTACTGCTGATCTTCGCGGCCTGGACCTCAGGCATTTCCTTGCTAGAGCCGCTCGTAGAATGGCTGGAGGAGCAAAAGGGCCTGAACCGTACCGTCAGTGCAGTGGGCGCTGGTATCGCCTGCTGGGCGCTGGGTATTGTGTCTATTCTGTCGCTCAATGTCTGGTCCGACGTGACCCCGCTGGGCATGTTCGCCATGTTCGAAGGCAAGACCATCTTCGACCTGTTGGACTTCCTGACCGCCAGTATCCTGTTACCCCTGGGTGGCCTGCTGGTCGCTGTGTTCGCCGGCTGGTTCATGTCTCGCCAGGCGCTGGAATCCGAACTGGCCACCTCACCAGGTGCATTCAAGCTGTGGTACAACACCCTGCGTTACTTCACGCCTGTGGCGGTGGCGGCGGTGTTTGTCTATAACCTGCTGTGATCGATTGTCAGGCGTGAGGAGGGCGGCGGTCGTGAGATCGCCGCCTGAAGGTGACGCCTTCGCTGCGTCCGGTGAGGCCGTAGACAAAGCCTCTGGCGAACAGCTCGACTACATTTTTCCTCAGCCTTAGCCTGCACCAGCAACTGATACCGGTAGAGACCTACGTGCACCGCTATGTGTATGACGAAAACGGCAGCGAGATGCTGGCGCCGTTTTCGAGGGGAGGGTCACTTGTAAGGATGGCGCCTAGTCCGTGCAGCAAACTTCCCGGCTGCGAGGTCGGGGCCTTTTTAGTCTCTTTCCAGAGAAAGATGAAGGTACATATTGCGTAACAATTCACACTACCACCCCTGCGCAGGCCTCAGCGGAACGCTCGTAAATTCGCGGTCGTGGCGTTAGCGTTAAGATGCTGTCGACTAAGGTGAAATTAGAAGAAGATCGCATTGAGGTATATCAGTCCTCGACAGCCTCAATGGTGCTTTTAATTTGTATAGAGGTGGCTTTGGGATTTGCCATTTATTATTTTGCGGCAGTGGCCACTATCGGGGGCAATTATGTGTTTATTGTCGTGCTTGTTTTCTTTTTTCTGGCCATTGCTTCGGGTTTGACGCCTTTAATTAATAATATCAGACGCGGAAACAGTAATTTGGTATGGGGAGCTGATAGTCGTGGATTCTTCGTTCCCGCGACGACAACCACTTTCTCTGAGTACCGACCGCCCACTGTCTATCACTGGAGTCAGATAAAGAGGGCAATCGTTGTAAAAAAGCTAATCCAGCAGATAGACGGAACAAGCGTTTCGTTCAATCAACTTATAGTTATTTTGGACGATCTCCAATGTCCAGAGAACCTTCTGTTTAAGTATGTCGAACTGCAGTATCAGTTGAGAGAGGGCGGCTACTACCAGGTTCTGAGGTTCCCAGAAGCGCACAGAGCAGCCATCGTGTGTAAGCTCAGGGAGTTTGCTTCTAGCGAGGTCTCTATCGAGGAGCTGAAGCAATATGAGATCAGGTAAGCGCGAGTTTGCATTGCCAGATAGCGCAAAGCGGTGCGTCGGACTGATCTAGAGGGCGGCTGGCCTGAGTCGGCAGCTCATGCGCACCCTTCGCCTGCCTCTGTAATGGCACTAGATACTGCCCGAACGGCTATCAAAATCTGCTGGAGAGAAGCGTCGTTAACCCGAACTCGACGTAAAGCTTTACATGAAGTTCAAACTAATGACCTACAACGTCCAGGACCTCTTCCTGCAGCCCGCGTTCCCCATAAAGCCCGAATACCTTCACACGCTTAGCGATGAGCATTGGGCGATGCTGGGCGAGGCGGATCAGGAGCTCAAGCCCCTGAGCAAGTTGAAGGCCCTGGCGCAGATCATCCTGAGGGAAGACCCGGATTGTGTGTGCCTCTGTGAAGTGGGCGGCCCGACCGCGCTCAGCAATTTCAATGAATTCTTTCTGTCGGGCGCCTATGTAGCCTACCTCATCCCCGGCAACTCCGATCGCGGTATTGAGAGTGGTTTTCTGCTGAAAAAGAGCCTGCCATTTACCGCTGAGCTACAGACAAATCGGCACTGGCCGGTCCCGTTCCAGTACCTCCACGAGGAAGACCCGGAAGCCTATGCCGTGACAGCGCTCATGGCAGAAGCATTCAACCTGGGCGCATCTGAAAAGCGAAGACTGTCACGCGATATCCCGGTGCTTCACCTGTATGACCCTCAGGGCACCTGCATCCTTTCGGTGATGCTCGCCCATCTGAAATCCGGTTACGATCCGCAGGGCTTCGATCCGGGTGGACAGAAGCGTCGAGCCGCTGAAGTACAGGCATTGATAGCCATCTATCATAAACTGAAGGCTGAAAAGTCGAATGATCATCCTGTGATCGTGGCGGGTGACTTCAACGGCAATGCCTCACGTGACGACACCTGGGCCGAATTCCAGCCCCTCTACGAAGCCACTGATCTGGAAGATGCGCTGTTTCTGGCTGGATTACCCCGCTATGAGCGTCATACGCATATGACCTTCTATGGCAGAACAGCCTCTGCCAAACAGCTCGACTACATTTTCCTTAGTAAAAGCCTGCACCAGCGACTGATACCGGAAGAAAGCTACGTCTACCGCTATGTGTATGACGAAGATGGCAGCGAGATGCTGGCGCCATTTTCGTTTCGGGATCGGGATTTGTTGCCTTCGGATCATTATCCGGTGGTTTGTGTGGTTGCTCTCAAGGACTAGACGGCTGTCAGTTAGCGTGCTGCCAGATGGAGCTGAGGTGGAGTGTGTGCTTGAAGATCGAGCCGTTGCTGACATACTCAAAGAGTATGCAGCCGCTCTGAGCCGCGGACAACTGCTATAAGCCCCCACGCGCTGCCATCAACAGTGATCACCGAAAAAAGGTAATACTATGCCTGAAGGCCAAACTACTATCTTGGTTAACAAAGATGATGAAAACTGTCTCAGACGCTTGCAAGACAGTATTAGCCTTCTCAGCGTTGGTGATTTGGAAGAGGTGGTGTACGACGATCAATGGATGCGCGGTTTTTCCTTCGAACATAACGGCGCATATGATGAGTCGAAGCTTACAAAGATTATAAAGTCTGAGTCCAAAGTGATGAGTTCAGACTTCCTGCGTGCTGTTCACACGGATGAATATGGAACAGAAATATTCTGGATATTCAAGGATGGAAAGTTCAAGAAATATGAACATGAGCAGGATTCCCAGGGTCCCGACATAGTAAAAGCGTATAGACATTGGCACGCGGATATGGAGGGGCTTTGGTTTGGCGGTTTCTCTGAGGATGAGATAAATATCATGGCTCAGAAATACGGCCAGTTCGACCAGAATGGTCGAAAGGCGAAGTACGAATATGAAGATTATAAGAAGTTGATTGGAATGGGCGAAGACTTTCTTCACATGGACGTTCGCGCACCCTACCCATCCTCGGAGTGGGACTATCACATTCCGGTGTATGAGTCTTTCGCGAGATATTACGCCGAGAAGAGTCATCTGGTACCTGAAAGTGGGACCTTTGAGTATGTCCGCAACTACTATTTTCCGAAGTTTCTTGGGTACGCGTGGAGGTGGATGAGCGGAGGACAGGAAGTTGTACTACTTTTGACCTTTCCTGGCGATCTCGGTATGGATCGAAATCTGATCGTGAATACGGGCAAATTGACGATAGATCAACTTATAATCCTTGATGCGCATGGCTACTTAACAGGAGAGGCGAGATCTTGGCACAGTCATGATTTTAATAAGTATGTCGAAACTTTTGACCCTTTTGATATGGCGAAAATAATTACACCTTCGACAGACTATCTTTATCAGTCTCTGCCGGAAGGATATGGCCTGTTAAGACGAGAGTACAACTTTAATGGAATGACCATGAATATCTCGTGTGACTTGGAGCGTGGAAATGACGGTCGATATTTTTGCTCTGGACATACTGCAAGCGGTAGGGAAGTGCTAGTTACTATATTCGACAAGGATTTCTGCGAGAAGCTAGATGCGTTGCCGCCTGAGAAGTATATCGACAGAACTGTCTACGATAGAATAGACGGTAGCCCGCTAGTAAAGCGGATAATATACTGTGAAATTCAAGCAGTCTTCGACGAAAACCTGGATATTAATAAAGTCTTGAAGGGCTGTGTAAAATCAATAGTACCCGGGCCTAAAAAGAGCAGTACGCAGAAGGTGTTTACGTTAGATTTGCAAGGGTAGGGTGCGCTCGGTGGCAGAGACATTTAATCGGGGCGTTTTGTAATAGCGAAGACTGTCACGCGATATCCCGGTGCTTCACCTGTATAACCTACAGGGCACCTGCATCCTCTCGGTGATGCTCGCCCATCTGAAATCCGGTTACGATCCGCAGGGCTTTGATCCAGGCGGGCAGAAGCGTCGAGCCGCTGAAGTAAAGGCATTGATAGCCATCTACCAGAAACTGAAGGCAGAGAAATCGAATGATCATCCGGTGATCGTGGCGGGTGACTTCAACGGCAATGCCTCACGCGACGGCACGTGGGCTGAATTCCTGCCCCTCTACGAAGCCACTGATCTGGAAGATGCGCTCTGTCTGGCTGGGATACCCCGCTATGAGCGTCATACGCATATGAACTTCTATGGCAGAACAGCCTCTGCCAAACAGCTCGACTACATTTTCCTCAGCAGAAGCCTGCACCAGCAACTTATACCAGGAGAGACCTACGTCTACCGCTATGTGTATGACGAAGACGGCAGCGAGATGCTGGCGCCGTTTTCGTTTCGGGATCGGGATTTGCTGCCTTCGGATCATTATCCGGTGGTTTGTGTGGTTGATCTCAAGGATGCGGGTGACGAGCACACTGCGGCCCGGTAGCCTAGTTGCACCAGAGCAGGTCCGAGCGGGCCTGGCCGTCGTGGATGTTTGATAGCGGGACTATGCTGATAAACGCATGAAATGCGTGGAGAGAGAGCGCTACGGCAAATGGTGCATGCACTGTAATACGCTGTTAGGCTTCACAAATCATGTATCTCGGTAACCATATGCAACTACGCGCAGTTCTATTTGACCACGACGGCACGCTCGTTAACTCAGAGCCCATCCACTACAGAATGTGGGCGCAAGTTCTTCAACGCTACGGTTTTACGTTCACGGAACAGCAGTACAAGACGCGCTATGCAGGCGTCCCAACCCCTGCCAATGCCATAGACTTGGTGCAGCGGCTAGGTATCGATGATTCGCCAGAACGGCTCGCGGAGGCGAAGAACGCCGCAACGCGAGAGTATCTTGATCGACAAGCGTTTCCTTTGATGCCTGGTGTAGAAGAGGCCATATCTTGCTTTCATAGCGCAGGACTGAAGCTTGCTGTGGTGACGGGGGCCAGCGCGAACGGCGTTCAAACAACGCTACGGGTCAACGCGTTGAAGGACTATTTTTCTGCGGTCGTCTCAGGGGATGACGTCCGCGCTAGCAAGCCTGCGCCTGATTGCTATCTACTTGCGTTGCAACAGCTTGGCGTCTCTGCTGCTGAGTGTGTGGCAATTGAAGATACCCAGCATGGCCTTGAAGCTGCTTTCCGGGCTGGCATCGATTGTGTGGCGCTGCCTACGGAAATGTCTAAGCACCAAGATTTTAGTTTGGCCGTGGCGGTTCTCGGCGGCATGCCGGAAGCAGTCGGGTACGTGCGTAGAGCCCTCTGCGGTAGTGAAGCCTAACAATGCCAGTCACAGTTACGTCTACTAAATTGCGGCTTCGCCTTTATTCCATCGTCGCGCGTGCTGAGCGGCCTTATAGCTTTATGAGTAAGGTGATTATTCTCGCCACTTTTCTTTCGATCCTGTCGTGTACCAGCGATGGGCGGCACGGTAATGCAGCACGCTCGGTAGGAAACTATCTCCTAGAGAGCGCACTTACTGGAAGCCTCTTTACGAGCGGAAATAATGGACATCCGAATATCGTTCGAGTCGGGGAGAGCTTGAAGAGTAAGCTCAAAGAACTGACTCCAACCCTATCTAGAGACTGCACGAGTAAGCTGATAGAAAATAGTGATGAGAAGGCATCTCATTTGCTCCTGCTGGTCTGTAACGCTCATCCCGTTATTGGTCTTCGCTTGAAATATGATGGCGATTACAATGCATTTCACATACTCGGGTGTTGGAGTAGCGGACTGCCGGCACTCGGCAGGATAGTGTAGAGAAGGGCAACGATCCCGACCCGCCAGTCACCTCCGGTTTGGCCACTGAATGATCTCCGTTGACGAAGTTGAAGAAACCGTCAAGGATGGCGAGATCATTGAAAAATATATGAACGACCCCCGAGGCCGCAGCTGCTTGATGCTTCATGTGCCTACTGGCCGCCCTGTTCATGTTGTGTGCGCACCAAGAGAGGAGTATCTAGCAATTATTACTGCCTATCTACCTCATCCGAATCAGTGGGATGCGGCTTTCAGAAAGAGGATTGAGCAATGAAATGCATGTATTGCCAGGGCACCATGGTGCTGTCTCGAGCGCCTTTCAGCTTGGATAGAAATGGCTACCACATTTCCTGGGATTCTGTGCCGGCCTATGTCTGCACTCAGTGCGGCGAGCCATATTTCGAGAAAGAGCAGGTGGCCCATATTCAAGCGGCGGCAGCGAGATGCTGGCGCCATTTTCGTTCCGGGATCGGGATTTGTTGCCGTCGGATCATTATCCGGTGGTTTGTGTGGTTGAGCTTTGAATCTCTCGCGAAGTGAAAACTGCTGAAGGCTAGCCTTCGCATCCAGCAGCGGATGCAGCCGCAGAGTATCGGATAGGGAGGCTTGGGCGGAGCGAACCTTCTCAGAACTGTTGGTGATTCACGCTGATGTGAAATATGATGCAGTAGTGCATCAAAAAATTGTGGAGAGTTCTCATGCGAACGACAGTAAGCATAGACGACGAGCTGTATCAAAAAGCGCTAGAAATGGCAGACCCGGAGATGAACAAGGCTGATCTCTTTCGGGAAGCTATCAAAACGTTTGTTCGAGTTCAGGCTGCAAAGCGACTGGCAGCTCTGGGCGGTCGTGCACCTGACATGGCTCCGATCAACAGACGGCGGGACGCACCGGCATCGTGAGTGTTCTGGTCGATACGTCGGTATGGGTGGAGCACTTCAGGCACCGGAACACTAGCCTGGTCAATCTGCTGTTGTCGGACGAAGCGCTTTGTCATCCCATGGTGCTGGGTGAACTTGCCTGCGGAACACCGCCAGCACCTCGTGATCAGACCCTGCAGGATATCGGGCTGCTACGATTCGCCCAGCAGGCAAGCTGGGACGAAATACGAAGCCTGATCGAAAGGGAGTCCTTGTACGGCTTGGGCTGCGGGTTAGTGGATATATCCTTACTTGCCTCCACGCTTATAACCCCAGGCGCCCTCTTATGGACGCTGGACAAACGTCTGGCTAAGCTGGCAGATGGTTTCGCTATTGCCTACCAGGATCTATGAATTAAGCGCCTTCTACTGATGAGTAGTGTCAGTGCCCTCGCGCCGAAAGGTGCCACTGTGGCGGGCTCTGGAACTGCCTGGATCTGCACTGTTCCATGAGCAGTTGCTTGAATGACGTGGTTGTCAAACGAGGAGCCGAGGTTTATCTGAAACTCTGGGCTGTGCGGATCAGCAGATTCAGCGTACTCAATAGTTGATTGGTCGCCAGGTTCAAATTCAAAAAGTGGCAGAGGTGCCAACGTGAACAAAAGTTCGCTGATGATTGTAAAGTCTAATGATCATAACGTGATCGTGGCGGGTGACTCCAGCGGAAATGCCTCACGCGTCGACACGACTGCAAAATTCCTGCACATCTGCGAAGCCACTGATTTCGAGGACGGGCTCTTTCTGGCACGGATACGCTGCTATGAGCGTCGCACGGTTTGACCTTCTATGGCAGAGCAGCCTCAGCTAGTTTGCTCGTACTAATGAATCGCCCTTAATTCTATGGAGACACCTGGAACATGGCCGAGCATGATGACACGTTGTCTACTGGAGCTGGGAAACTGAAGCCACGGAGTTGAAGGCTCTCTTTTCATGCAGTGCCATTTGGGGCTGCAGTGAGAGATATTGCGGAAGTATGCATAACTACTGCAGAAGCAATTGAAAACATTGAGCTAACGGCTTTATAGTCGCAGCTGTTTCGTCGGCCGGCGAGGGCAGGAATCAATAGCCTTATCCGCATCATCAGCTGCACTTGGGTAGGGAATCAAACCCGTGAAATCACAAGGACTGTCGTTCCATCATCCTCTGGCCTTCTGGGCGGGCTGTCTTGGCATCACCCTCGGCGTGCTCGCACATATCCCTATGTTTGTTCACGCGTCTCATGTGGGGTATCGCATGGTCGACATGGCCATGGACCCAACGATGTGGATTGGCATGGCGCTTATCCCGCTCGGGCTGATGCTGGCGCTCTATGGGCTGATGCCGCGCATCGATCAACTGCCGAAAGTCGAGGCTGGTGGTCTCGATTTTCGGGTCGCGGATGAGGTGGTTCTTAACAGGGAGCACTGGACGCTGGTCGCAGTATTAGTGGCCGCTGTTACCGTGGATGTCATGAAGCCAGCCACCCTGGGGTTCGTTATGCCTGGCCTGACGAGCGAGTACGGTATCAGCTCGGGCGAGGCCGGCACACTGGCCCTGGTTGCTCTAACTGGCACGACGATTGGCTCGGTATTGTGGGGCGTCGTGGCTGACCTCTCCGGACGCAGGGCAGCGATTCTGCTCTCGGCCTTGATGTTCATTGGGACTGCTATCTGTGGCGCCATGCCATCGTTTCACTGGAACCTGATCATGTGCTTTCTGATGGGGTTGTCCGCCGGCGGGCTTCTGCCAATCACCTTCACGCTGATGGCAGAATCCATTCCAGCCGCCCATCGAGGGTGGTTGCTGGTAGCGCTCGGTGGGCTGGGAACCGCAGCAGGTTATATGGTGGCCTCAGGTGCGGCTGCCATCCTCGAGCCGCTATTCAGTTGGCGAATACTCTGGATGCTCGGCCTGCCGACTGGACTATTACTGATTTTTCTTAATAGATTCATTCCTGAGTCGCCTCGATATCTCGCCAGCAAGGGCTTGAATCATGAAGCGCGTCAGGTGCTATTGCGCTTTAGTGGCGGCCGTGATCAGCCTGAGAGCGCCGTTATCGTCGAAGAGTCCATGCCAGCGCAAGCCCCTGGCTTCAGGCAGTTGCTTAGCAGACCCTACGCAGGCATCACCTTCGGTCTGGTAGCGGCAGGCGTTGCGTGGGGTCTGGTGAATTTTGGCTTTTTGCTTTGGCTACCTACGAACCTGCACGCGCTCGGTCTGGCGGAGCAAGCCAACAGTATCATCGCACAGTCAGCGATATTGGCGTTGCCCGGCGTCGGACTGGTGGTATGGCTTTATCACAAGTGGAACAGCATCAAGTCCTTGGTGCTGTTCCTGTGCTTGACTGCGGCTTCTCTATTGCTGTTCTGTCTGTTTGAGTGGTCTGGCAGTCGCTCCATCCTGGCGCTGTCTGCAGCGATCGCGCTTCTGTTGCTGAGCTCGAGCGGCGTGATTGCCATGCTGATACCGTATGCTGCGGAAATCTATCCAGTGCACTTACGGGGGACCGGGGCTGGCATAGTCGCCGCCAGCTCGAAAGCTGGCGGCATCTTGGGCGCGATTATTGGTGTGGCGGGACTCTTCGATCAGATGGCCCTGTCGGCGTTGATGATCGCCTTGTCGCTTGCGGTGTCGGCGTGGCTTCTCATGCGCAATGGTATCGATACTCGCGGTGTGCGGCTTGAAGACATCCACGCCGCTATCTTGCGGCAGGCTGCAAGCTGAGGTTTCAATACCCGGGGGACAACTCCCTCATAATGGCGTCCATCGCAGCTTTGACGGCACCCATATCGTCTAATGTGGTGGCATAATTGCTGATGGCCAGCCGTACGAAGGTCTGCCCCCGCCACTCCAGTACGGTGGGATAGGCAATATCGCGCTCCAGGCATGTCTGAACTAGTCGTCGTGTGAGTAGCTGGCTCTCTTCCTCCTGCTCAGCGGCCACACGAAAACAGACGATAGGCATGTGCGTTTGCTGAGGCAGCAGTTCGTACCGCGTATCAGCCGCAACCGCATCTCTAAAGGCCTGTGCGCAGTGGAGGAGGCCGACCAGGTAGCCGCGATAGCCCTCAGCACCAACGTTTCTCAGAAAGCACCAGAGTCCAAGCGACCGAAATTGCCTGGTCCCGTACAGGTTCATCTTGAAGGTGTCGAGTTCACCTTGCTCCTCCCAATAATGGCCTTCGGACCAGAATGCTTCGCCGAGCGCGGTGCCATCCCTCACCAATAGGCAACCCACGCCGAAAGGCGCAAACATCCACTTGCAGGGGTCGAAGGTAATGGAATCTGCTGCCTCCAATCCGCTCATCGCCAGCCGCTGTGCTGGTAGCGCAGCCATTGCGAGACCTGATGCGCCGTCCACGTGGAACCAGGCTCCACACCGTGCCGATAGCTCAGCCAGTCTGTTCAGCGGGTCAATCGCTCCAGAAGCGGTTGTCCCAGCCATGCCGACTATGCAAAGTGGCTTCAGCCCAGCAGCCTGATCGTGACTGACGTGTGCTTCGAGCTCATCAACATCGATGACCCCAAGTTCATTCGTGGGGATCAGGACGAGGTTGTCGGTACCGAGGCCAAGCGTGTCCATGGCCTTACCAATGGAGAAGTGGCCCTCCACAGACATGTAGACTCGCAGTTGCTCAGAAGACAGCCCTTTGTTTCTGACCTCCGCACCGACTACCCGGTCCCGCGCCAGCTTTAACGCGATCAGGTTTGCCAGGGTGCCTCCACCAGTGAAAATGCCACCTGGCAGCTGACCGACGGCAGGCGGCAAGGCGAAGAGTTCGCGGAGCCAATGCAGAACTTGAATTTCGATTGCCGTAGCTGATGGGCCTGCGCGCCAGGCGCCGGGTGTCTGGTTAAGACTGCTGCCGAGGAAGTCTCCGAGAACAGTGGCAGGGTGAGGCTTGGGAGAAATGTAGCCGAAATACCTGGGATGAGAGACATTACACATCCCGTTTTCCATGAACGCGCCCGCTTCATTCAGGACCTCTGACAGCGGCATACCTGCGACCGGTAGTGCTTCCGGCCGGTCCGCAAGCTGTCGGACATTAGCGGAAGCATTTAGCAGCGGCCACGCTTCAGGTGAGCACTGGGCGCGGCACAGAAGATCGAATACGACTCGCCCCGACTCGCGAATCTCTTCGGCAAGATCATTCGTGGCTGGTGTGGTCAGCGGTTGCAGCAGGGGTGGCGACTCAGGATCCACGCTGTATCTCCAGGTCGATTTCCAGGCGGACCTCGCTCTGAATCCGATTATGGATTTCGACCAGCTTCTCACGACTCGAGCCTGAAAGGAGGTAATAGCAGTAATGAGGTTGCGCCGACTCTGGCATCGCCCGAACCTGGTCGCCGACCTTGTTCAGAATAACCAGCTGCTCGAGCTCCGGAATCGTCTCAAACAGGTCTAGTCCATCAACGTGAGAGAGCACGCCGCTGGAGCGATAGATGATGCCGCCGAATAGCAGCGCCTGCTTTTCCGGCTCATAAAGCGGTGGAATGACTTCCCCAAGCGCAAGCTGGGCCTGAGCGACATATACGTTGCTCTTGCGTAAGCGTTCGATGAGCTGCACGGTGTAGCCTCCACCCGGTCGCAACCCGGCCTCCAGCACAGTCGGCGTTTCATGGTCGTAACGAATTTCGACATGCGCCGGTCCCTCGTGCAGGCCCAGCGACCTGGCCGCGCGAATCGCGAGTGTGCTGACCTGAGCTTCCTTTTCTGCTGATAGCGAGGTGGGCCAGATGGACGCCGTTTCGGCAAAGTAAGGTCCAGCGGATGGCGCCTTTTCGAGGATGGCAAGCACCCGATCATCGCCGTCCGGCATCAGAAACACATCCACGCTCACCTCTACGCCTGTGCAGAAATGCTGAACCATCAGCTTCAGAGCCGAGCGGCCATAGGCAAAACGGTTCCGGTCGATCGATAGATCAACATCGAGTGACTGGTGCGTCATCTGCAACAATTTAAGCACGCCTTCTCGGCATGTCTCTCGGCTATGAGCCGCGATCACGCCCTGGCTGTTCATGGAATCAACCAGCTTGATCACGCCTTTGCCGTCGAGCTCCGAATCAAGTATTTCACAGGCTGAGTCGGCATCATGAACAGGGAAGGCTGGAGGGACGGACACGCCCTGGGCCTCCCAGAGCAGATAGGACAGATATTTATTGCGGCTGGCGATAGCTGCGGTGACAGGCAGTCCACGTAAGCCCAAGGCCTCACAGAGCCTGGCAGTGACAACAGCTGTGCCTTCGTTGACAGGTAACAGCGCATCGAGCGGTCGTTCAGCATGGAAGCCGCGTACCGCATAATCAAGTGCTTCGACATCCCAAAGTGGCACATCGATCACTGCCTCGACACCTTCATGCACAGCGAAATCACGTCCATTGCCAAACAGGACAACACGATAGCCTGCGTTCGCCAGACTATTCACAAGGTAGAGACTGGGATAAGCGTGTATGATGCCGATCCGCTTCTGCATGCTCATGATCCGCGCTCCGTCGTCAAAAGGTGCCAGTCCGTGTGCCAGCCTTCTCCGATAGGGCGATGACGGCACGGTCTCCTATTTCGCGCTGCACGGCCTCGAACAGATCCGTCGTCATATTATTCGTCCAGAGCTTGCCTCGCTCGGAAATGCGATATTCCGTCGCCGTCTCGTACACATAGCCGTGCTCGGTCCACTGAGCCAGCAGGCTCTTCGGGATCGTCTGTAAGGCTGCGTCATGCTGCTTCTTTATAGACAGAAACTTCGGGAACATCACCGCACCGCGGTTCTCGGGCCTGGACAGCCGACGTGAAATCTTTTCGACGGTGTTTTCGCCCTTCTCAATGCCGTCCATGTACCGATTGACGTTGCCGTACTTCATGTAGGCCACACCGTCGATATAACCTCGGGCGGACGAGCCTACCGCCAGTGTTTCAGCGCGATGCTCGCCATATCCACCAGCCCAGAGCAGCCTGAAGTACTCACACACTGCAGGCTTCCTGCTATAAACCTGATCCGCCACATTGACGTAGCCTGCGGCAGAGAGACCGGCTCTCAGCTGTTCGAACAGTGCCAGCATGACAGGTTCGGAGGGTTTTGCAGGGATCTTGCCGGTTGCCATCTCACGCTTGAACTTGGGCGGGAATGCAAAGTAGTGCAGATTGTAGTAGTCGATGCTGTCGTAGCCATCAGCGAGCAGATGTTCGATGTCACGGTCGAGATCCGCAAGTGTCTGCCCAGGCAGGTTGTACATCATGTCTACATTGATCTCGTCGAATCCAATGTCTCTGGCTCTTCGGGTCACGTTCTCAACGTCGTCGAGTGTGGCGGATATATTGAAGGCTTCCCGCAGATTCTGGTTGTAGGTCTGGAGTCCGAAACTGAGGCGGCTCACCCGCATTTCCCTTAGCAGTTCCAGCCGGGCAGGGTCGCCCAGTGATTTCGGCTCTCCCTCAAATGAGATTTCGACATCTGGTGCGAGTGTGAAGCTGGCATAGATGGTTTCGAAGATCCTGCGGAGTTGTTCGGCTGAGAGAACGGAAGGTGAGCCGCCACCAAAATACACGGCTTGAATCGTGCTCGATGCGCCTCGGGTAGACTCTGCGGTCTGCTTCAGGTCTGTGCACAGCGCATTGGTATAGCGCTCATACACTGAAAAGTCCTTGTCCACCCTCACGTGAAAAGGGCAGAAGCGACAAAGATCCTGGCAGTACGGAATGTGAACGTAGAGCAAGGTCTCCACGTTGCCGGGGGTGGGCGTATCCAGTGCCTGGAGGAAGTTCTGCGACTCCGCACAGACGTCGAAACCCAGGTCCAGCAACGGATAGAAATAATAGGTGACCGGAAAGTAGTTGTTGTACATGTTATGCCCTCTTCGCTACTTGCTCGGCCACTTCATTCAGCTCGATACTCAAAAGCCTGCTCGCGTTGCCGAAGAAAATCGCCTCGCGCGCAGCTTCCGTGAGTTCTGAAGCCTGATACTTCTCCAGAAGTTTCGAGTAACCACCAGAAACAGGAAGGTCAGAGCCGAACAGCACTTTGTTCTGAATCGTTGGGCTGTACTTGATCCAGTCGACGACATCAGCTGGGGGAACCAACGCTGTGTCGAGAAAGACATTCTCATACTGAGTCGCCATTTCAAGCGCTTCGGTGTACCAGTTGGGCTTACCACCATGGGCAAAGACCACCCGCAGATCAGGATACTTTTCCACCAGAGACCTGAGCTCACTGGGACGAATAAAGCGCTGTGAAGCATCGCGCTGGCCGGTCAGGCCGGTATGAAACATGATAGGCTGACCAGCACGCTCACAGAGGCCGTAGACCTCCCACATCGAATCGATGAACGGATCGAAGTCGTGGTCCGCCGGGTAGAATTTATAACCCTTGATTCCTAGTTCTCTTCCTTTTTTCCATTCATCCACTGGCGACTCGTGATGGTTTGGATTGATGTTCCCGAACGGTATGAAGAATGGGTCTGCCTTGCAGAACTCGGCAATGAGTTTGCTATCGATTGAATAATTGGTGCCCGGACCACACTCGGCCAATACCACGGCCCTCTTCACACCCAGCTTTTGCAGGTAGGCCTTCAGGAACACCGGGTTTGAGAAAACCTCCTTGACATCAACATCAGTCTCGAAGGGAAAGTTGGTCAGCAAGCCCTGAATATCGTCCCGCAGAAGTGGGAAGCTACCGGCGTGCACATGAAAATCGATAATGTCCATAGAATGAGCCCTGATCGAATGCTGAGGTTGTTGTCTTACATCGCTGTTGCAAGCGCGCCGAAGGGAAGTTCCAGCGCCTGCTGGAAATAGTGCTTCAGTGGCTCGATATGTTCAGGTTCACGCCATTCAGCCGCGAGGTCCTCGATCACATGATGTTCACCAATAAGTTCAGCCCCCTGGAAGTGGCGAATGATCGGGTGCAGGAATTTTGAGTGTTCGGCGCTCATGACGTTATCGCGAGCGATGCGGTGAACGCTGAACGGGCTGTCGGACTTCTCCTGACCGAACTCGAGCGTGAGCAGAAAGTACTCCGAGTCACTGCTTTGCCAGCGCTCGTGGACGTAGTCCACCGGTAATTCCTCGATAAGCTGCACCATACCGTTCGACCGGTTGAGAATGAGCACGTCCGCCAGGAATCCTGGCTGCTGCCATAATGCAGAAGTTCTGTTGATCCGGTCGATAACGAGCTCGGTCAGGCCTTCGAGCGTCAACATGAGACTCTCATCAGGAAGCGGGATGCCCGCATACCGCTCCGCCAGCAACCAGCTCAAGGTACGAACGTTGTATCTGAAGCCGTGAATGAAACCCGACATGTACTTCTTGTAGTCGCGGTACTGCATTATAGTGCCGGCGAAATACAGATCTGGAATATTGGTCGATTCCCAGTTGCTCTGCTGGGCGGGCAGCTTGTTGCGTTCACACATTTCCGGTTTGCAGCTTTTGTCAAAAATGCTGTCGTCGAACCGGAAGCCGGTGCAGGCGATCACATGATCGTACTCAATGACCTCAGCTTCACCTTCGGCATGCTGGTAACCAAATGAAACGCGGTAGATAGCATCAATATTCTGAATGGACTCTATGTGGGCGTCGAGCACCGCGTTTTGCGACTTGAGCTGATAGGTATCCAGGAAGTTGTTGTTCACCGCTCTCAGGTGGCCAACATAGTGCGTTGACCAGGCCATCTTGAGCGAATTTGGACTGGAAACATGTATCAGCGATGCGTGCTCAACCAGCGCATCGGCGGTTTCGAAAGCGGAGTTGCCTTTGCCGATGATCAACACTCGCTTGTTGTTGTACTGCTCGCCATCTGTATCGAAATCAAAGTAGCAGTCGGCAGTTTCAATGCCTCTGATATCGGGAAGCCAGCGCTGGCTGACACCAGTAGCCATGATCAGAATATCGCAGGTATGCCTTTCCCCAGACTCCAGCTCGATTTCGAACATCTCAGTGCGCTTGATCTGGCTGACACGGGCGCCCTTGCGAATTTCGAGATTGAATTTGTGAGCGTAATCCGCCAGATATTGCGGCATGCTCTCGGCGTCAGGAAAGTAACTGCGGGTGTAGCTTTTGAAGAGGTGAGGTTCGTGTGGTTCTGACAGGAGTGAGTTCCAGTCCCATCGCAGGTTGATCTCATCATCTTCATAACCGGTGAATACCTTGTTGATGGAGATGAGCTTGCGATGCCGGGGGAAGGCCTCAAAGAAGGAACCCGGCTCGTCACTTTCCAGAATCAGGTAATCCTGTTCGTGGTGTTTCAGGTGGTAGCCCAGCTGCAGACCAGCTGGACCCGCGCCGATGATGATGTACTTGTGGTGTTTCGAGTGATTCATACATGAGCCTCCTGGCTATAGGTGGGGGCGCAATCGGATGACGACTGCTTAAAAGGCGACGCCTACCACTGCGTGCTTGTCGCCGGATGTTCTTATAACTGTTATGTCCCTGAAACCAGCTTCCTCCAGCAGGGCGCGATAGCGGCTGGCGGGGCGGTGCTGGCCTCCAGTTTCCAGCATCATTGCCAGATCCTGCATCACGCCGACAAAAGGGCCCGATCTGTCCTCGTCGAGTAATCTCTCGAGGACCAAAACGCGGCCACCTTCGCATAACGAGGATTTAACGCGGCGCAGCAGTCTGGTCGATTCCTCATCGTTCCAGTCGGACAGTATGTAGCCGAGAGAGTAGGTGTCGGCAAAGGGGAGGGCGTCCTGCCAGAAATCACCAGCTCGGAAGCTGACTCGTTCCTGAAGTTCTTCTTTCCGGATATTCTGCTCGCAGTGCGGCGCAACGGCTGGCAGATCCACTACGGTAACTGTGAGCCGTGGATTGGCTTTGGCTGCGGCAATGGCGAATGAACCTACACCGCCGCCAAGGTCGACGAGGGTTCTGGAGTCACCCACAAGTCCTTGGCTCACGAGCTCCTGCGAAGGGCCATAGCTGAGCCTCCACATCGCGGCGTGGAAGTCCCGTGCATGTTCTTCCGAGCTGAATATGTGGGTGAAGGCGTGTTCGTCTCCTCTATCGCCAGCAGTCAGCGCGGACCATTGGGCTTTGCCCCCGCGCAGAGCCTCATCTAGGTGACTAAAAACGGGAATCGTGTTATTGCGAAAATGATTGAAAAAGGCGCCGCAGTAGTCATTGCTTGAGGGGTCAAGGAGTGGCGAAACCGTATCGTCGAGGCTGAACAGCTGGCGATCGATCTTGACCAGGCCCCAGCATGCAGCAGCCTGCAAGGCACGCTCGAGCGCCTCCCGGTTCAGTCCCAGCCCAGTAGCCAATGTTGCTGCGGTTACGCTCTTATGCCTGCTTATTTGCTCAAACACCTTCAGGCGGTCGAGCGCCAGCAAAAGCTCGCTTGCCATAAAGCCGTACAAGGCGCCGAGGACAGGGTTCTGGACGGGTAGACCGCGTCCGGATTGAGGAAGCTTACTCATATAATCTCCTTGGCAGACCCGCGCGGATTGTTTGCAAATGCGCCGATTCCGCAGCTAATGAAATAACGGCGTACATGGTGGCATGGCATCGACCGGGCCCTTCCATGGAACGAGAAATCCTTTTGATGGCTCAGTGGCGCAACACTAATATGTACACAGTTAACGTGTCAACTGTTGGTGCGTGAACTTGTGATGTCACTTCGACACTGAGCTGAATCAGCAGGGCTTCCGCTACTCAGACTCGGCAGCAGCGGACAGCTTTGATGAGGGTAAGGCAGCGGCCAGGAAGGACCTGTGCCGCTGTGACTTGATTACTTCTTCTTTTTGGGCTGGAAGAGCGCCTGAGATTTCTTCCAGACCTGCTGGCCGATCTGCCCACCTACGCGGCGGGCATACATATCGCCATCTCGAAAATGGATCCCACCGTAGAGCCTGGATAGCCCAGCCTCGTTGGCTGCAGCTGTGAAGGTTCCCCATGAGAGTTGAACCGGTTTTGCGGGCACGGTTCCGGGCTCCACGAAGGAACTACCCGCTGCCACGGTGCTGGTGTAGCCGAAAGCATCGCTGTTGGTGAAGTTGCGCAGGACCTGTGCAGCAGCACTGCTGAAGGTGCTATGCCCGGAGACGAATTCGGCAAAAGGCGGCGTAACGAAGTTCTCAGCCTGGTAGGGGCGCCACTGCTCGCCGAGGATTGGTTGTGTGCCCAAATCGCGACCTGCCCAGGCGTGTATGACCTGACCCTGAAACAGGTAGTGAATGGCGCTGATAGGGCGGATATAGTCGTATTTGACCTTCACCGACCAGGCCCAGATGCTTGCGTCCAGCAGTGCGTTATTCAGCGAGAAAAACAACTTCGCATCGTCATCCAGACCATGTTGGTCACGCTCGGAAACAAACTGTGCAAACAGGTTCCAGTGCCCTGGTGGTGTTTCAGACCGTGGACCATCTGCCCAGTACTCGGCGACGACTTTCTGCTTGTCTGTAAGATTCGCGCTGTAGTGAATGACCTCTTCAGCCTGTTCGATATATTTCTTGCTGCCATAGGGCGCTGGTGGCTTTAGCTTGAATTGGTTGACGTCCCTGATGGCAAAGGGCTTCACCCGTCCCCAGTGCGGCGCCAGGAAGTTCTGTGCCTTGAGGCCGCCCCGGCCATCGGGTACTGCCAAAGGCTGCCATCGATTCGGATTGTCGACCCGGTCAGAGGTGTTCACAGGCTTATAGTTCGTGTAATCGCTATAGGCACCTGGACTCAAGTCCCCGAGCTGATTGGCGCCATCTCTGTGGCGATCCTCCAGTACGGCCGCACAAGCCACTCTACCAACGGCAGCCGGCGAGGAGAGACTCGAGTCATTGTTCGCGGGGTCATACCCCAGGGTGGCCATGAAGCTTGTAAACCTGCTCTTCTGGCCAGGGAAGAGATCAACAGCTGCACGGAAGGCTGCAAAGCTTATGGCTTCGCGCTTGTTGTCGTCGGTGCGCTCATCGACGGGACGACGGAGTTCTCCCTCGAATTGAGTGCCATTGGCAATCGGGTCATAAGCCGCCCAGGCGTCGTACATGCAGGTATGAGAGATCGCCAGCATCCTCGCTACCATCGGCGGACCGGGGTTGGTATCACGCACTGCCTGCAGTAGTACCTTGTTCCATTCCGTGACCACGTTGTCCGCAGCATGGGCTGTGGCAACATCAACCGACATGAGCGCAGTAACTGCCGCTACAGCAGATAGTCTGTGTTTGTTATGGATAACGGCTTTCATGTGTTCTCCCTTTGAGTGGTGTGCTTTTTGGTATATAGCGCTCACTCACAGGGCGTGAGACGCCAGCTATGGTACTGCTGAATATCGGTAACGAAGAACCGCAGTCGGAAGACTGGGTCGGAGTGGTGGGCATCTTCAAACCAGGAGGCCTTGCAGCCTCCTGACGTAGGCTGCTTACAGTTTCGAGTAGTGCGTCATCTGCATCTGCGTTTCGTCGATGAGGCTGAAGAACGCCCCACAGGCAGGCTCCTGCATCACCTTGTCTGCAGCAGCCTGAGCTGCCGACAGATCACGCCAGCGTACGACGTCGATATAGCGTCCACCGTCCGCTCTACCGAAGTCACGCGAGATATAGCCATCCAGAGATTCCAGGACAGGCGTGATCGATTGTGCTGCGGTTTCGACGTCCTGCGCGCTCACGCCTGCTCTGGGCTGGAAAACAACAACTTCAATGGCTTCGTTCATTCAATACTCCTTTATTGTTACAAAAATGATGTTTACCAGTTTGTTTCTGCCAGTAGTTTGTAGAGATTTGCCTTGAAGAGGCGACCTCCGATCAGGTCAGTTACATACAGGCTTCCACCATGAATCAGGAGCCCGGCAGGGTTTCCTAGCGTGCTGCTATCGAGAACGGTGACACGGCCATTCTCGCCGACGTGCAGCAGTCGTCCGGTCGCCCCGTCAAAGCCTCCGAAGTCGGAAACAATGAAGCCACCGGAGTCGAGTCGAACTATGTCCAGGGGCTTGCCGAGGCCTGAAGCCACGACCTGCCTGACCTTGCCCTTTTTCTGAAGAGAAACCAGTTGGCCCTTGTCGAATTCGGCCACAAAGATTTCATCCTTATCGATAGTGAATCCACCAGGTCCCGAGAGTTTCGCATACACCTTGGTTGCGCCACCCGGCGTGACCCTCAGGAGTCGCCCGTCGCCTTTGCCAAAATTGTAATCGGTAACGTAGTAGAAATTGCCGAGTCGTTTGACTGTTACAGGATCGCCCAGCCCCTCAGCCAGCACCTCGAGCTGCTCGAAGTTTTGATTGAACCTGATCAGCGATCCAGTGCCATTTTCGACGGCTACGATAGTTCGATCCTTGTCCAGAAGAAGGCCGGATGGCGAGGCTTCAGCGAGGGTCTTGACCGGATGGTGAGTGCCGGTTTCTTCGCCAACTTCCACAATATCGGGAACAGTACTGACGTAGAGTTTTTCGTCGATCAGGAGAACGCCGTAAGGCATGGGCAGATCAGACGCAACCTGCTGCCACAACGCCGGCTGCTCGGCACGGGCCTGAGACATTGCGACCAAGGCCAGCGCGGCTAAAACTACACCGACCCGCTGCTTTAACTTTACTGCAATAGACATGGCAAAATTCCTTTTTTGGTGGGATTAACTATTTTCCAGCGCTCGCCGCAGGATTCTGGATTTCGCCAAGCGACACTCTCAGGTCGGGCGTATAGGTCTGCATGGCCAACTTGCCGAGCGGCTGCTCAGGTGCAAACTCCGGATCGCTCATCAGTGCCAGGTAATGCTCCAGAGTGGGGAAGGACACCACCTCGAAAGTATCGAAAGGCCATTGGGTGCTGGGGGCTGCCGCGATCGACAGCAGTACTTCACCACGATAGCGATTGATCAGTGGTCGTTCGAGCGTCTTGAATGCCTTCTGATCGGCCAATACTTTGCCGGCCTGCAGGCTCGCGCCTACCAGTATCAGGACTCCTTGACTGGTTCCATCTAGTAATCGTGGAGACAGGGTGTTATCGATGAGGCTCGCCTGAACTAGTGACTCAGCCGATGGTTCTCCGCTCGCAAAATTCAGCTTCAGATTCTGCGGAATTCCCTCGCCAAAAAGGGCCTTTGTGGATACGAATGTGAGTTCCTGCTGTTTGCCGGAGACCGACTTAGTGTCCACGTCTATGATGAGCGGCTTCACTGGCTCAGCCATGACCTGTGAAACATCAAAGGTGCTCAGGCTTGCCAGAAGAAGGGGTATATGTAGAAGTTTCATAAGGTCTCCGGTCTATCGCCGATTGTGTTCAGGGGCACGGGAGTCAAGTGAAAGCCGGAGACTCCTTTGTGCTTGAGCTGCCGTATATCACACCGCTAAAGTGCGTCGCGATGGATTTAACGTGATAACAATTTACGTGTCAAGTATTGACGCGTTTCGTATTTTTCGAAGTTCTGCTAGACTTACCATTGATGGAAACCAGGTGTTTATGGAGCAACAGACAGCAGGGCAGCTAAACTTAATCCAAGAGGTGGAATATGGCCCCCTACGGCGCATGATGTTGTAGAACCAGAAGCTGGTCTGCTTCAATTTTTACCACGGTTGGCGCGGAATCTCAGAGGCTGCATTCAACCGACAACTGCAACACTTGCCCAGTTGATCCAGTAAGGCTTCTCTCCGAAGAGCGCCTCCGCTGGTGTTTGGTAGTCTAAGCTTTTTCTCGGTCGGTGGTTTAGTGTGTTTTGTACTTTTCGGACCTCGGCTTCTTCGATTGTTTGGAAGTCCGTTCCCTTCGGAAAGAAGCGCCTGACCTGGCCGTTGATGTTCTCGTTGGAGCCTCGCTGCCAAGCAGAATATGGATCAGCGAAGAAGAAGCTGATCCGAAGTTTTGCCGAGATGTCCTCGTGCTGAGCGAACTCGCTGCCGTTGTCAGCGGTGATGGTGTGAACGATTTCGTTGCGGAGCTGCAGCGCCTCGATCGTAGCTCTTTTGACGGCACCGCTGGTCATTCCAGAAAGCTTTCTGAGATACAGAAATTGGGTTGAGCGTTCGGTGATTGTGAGCAATGCGCTCTGGTGGCGCGGCCCGATGATGGTGTCGATTTCCCAATCGCCCTGGCGGGCTTTGGCGGCTACAACTTCCGGCCGCTCTTTTATAGAAACTCGATTGCGAATAGGGCCTTGCCGATGATCCGGCCGTCGGCGCTTGGGAAAGATATAGTGCTGTCGTTTTCTGACTCGGAGCAGATATTTAAAGAGCTGGCCGCCGTAGAAGTTGTCCCGCTGGATGAACCTGTAGATGCTTTGAAAAGACACCCTCAATCCGTGTCGTTTACGAAGGGTCCCAGCGACCTGCTCTGGGCTAAACTCCAGGATCAGATAGACCAGCACTAGCAGCTTTGTTCGGCCAGTAACCTTGCCCGACCGATGCGCATTGCGTTGCAGAAACCGGGCAGCCTCGTGGGCCTGATCGGGTGTGTACGGTGAGCCGCCAAGACGTCGTCTAAGCTCCCGGCTCACTGTGGAACAGTGTATGCCTGCGGCGGCAGCTATGTCTCTTAAGGAGAAATGTTGCTGACGCAGAGCATGAATCTGATATCGTTGGTGCAGGGTCAGCTGCGTGAAAGTTGCCATGATTGTCCACTCTTGGTCGGGTAGGTGATCAGTAGCTTAGCGCAGCTGACCCGCCTCCGAGTTCAGAGCAGGTGTTGCAATAGCGGAGTGAACGCAGATAAGAGCCTGAGGCTGTGGGCAACGTGAGACTATCAACCTAAGGGCGCGTGCGATCAAATCACAGGCACCCGGCTGTTTGTTAACGCCTCTTTTTAAGGGGCGCTTATTTAAATGGCACGGAGGAGTTGATCAAGGTGCTGCACTGACTCTAATGACGCCAGGCTCACATCAGGTGTGACAGCATAAACACCGGTATAGTCAAGAAAGAAATTACAGTTCCCCAGGTAATGATCGATGCCATAGCGACTGAGTCACCTCCCATTTGTCTCGAAAGTATGTAAGCATTACCCGCGCAAGGAACTGCGCAGTAAAGCAGCGCCACCGAGGCTGCGAGTCCAGACAGATCTAGCATACTAATGAGAGAAATTGCTAAAGCCGGTAACATGATCAATTTGGCAAAAATAGAATAGGAGATTGCTATTTTCTTGTTCCTATCAAGGACAAATAGAAGACCAGCTCCGACAGACATTAAGCTCAAGGGGGTCGCTGCGGAACCCAGGTACCGCATTAAGCCATATACAGCACCATCCTCAATATGGATACCGCTCAAATTCAAGGCTACACCGATCACTGCGCCTACAATTAAAGGGTTAGTAGCAGTATTATAAGCCACCGAGCCTAGACCTTTCTTAGAACCCTTTCCATACAGATTCAGCACGATCACGCTTATCACGTTGGTGAATATAATCATGCTGGCGATAAAAAGCCCCGACAAGGCTGCTCCCTCTGCGCCAAACAATGCCTGAGAAGAGGCTATGAATATATACGAGTTATACCTGACGCCTCCCTGAAATACTGATGTGAACAATTCGTCATCAGGACTAAGAATGAATTTATATAAGAACACAGTGACAGCAATAGCTGAAGTAGCGAGGATAGCTACCATCAACCCACTTCCAGCAGCCACTGATTCGAAATCTGCATGCCCGATCTCCAGAATTAAAAGTGATGGGAAGAATAGGTAATACACCAGCTTATCGCTGGCGGACCAAAATTCATCACTGGAGATAAAGTACCTTTTTGCCGCGAATCCTAGTGCGATCAGCGCGAAAATTGGGGCTATGGACAAGAATATATTTGTCATGCTGTGATCTCATAAATTCTGTGTTCTACTTGCTGTAGATCTCTGTGACTCCATAGGTTCGGAGACACAAAGACACGCTGGACCCAGCGTCTCGGTCGGCCGTTTTGATAGGTTGGTTTAAACTGGTCCCGTGAGTGCAGGGCTATCCTGTTATCAATATACAGTAACTCGCCAGGTCTAATAGAAATTGCCTCTGAAACCTCTTTAACGGCATTATGAAAGTTGCCCAAGGCTCTCTCTGCATCTTTGTTCTTGGATACGATCATGTCTTGGTAAAATACTGCTGAGATATCAGAATATCTACCGTTTTTGCTAAGAGAAATTGGCACCCAATCTGTTTCTGTTTTTTGGAGGCTGTACTTGCCCCCACGCCACCTGTGAGGAACCTTTATACGATACGATTCACTACTAAGAACTTCCCTATCAACCACAGATAAAAGGGAAAGCGCCTTGTTACCGTCGCTAATTCGCGTCATCGGGCCCGATTCATCATGATTTACCCCCGTAAGCATTAGCCCCATTGGAGAAAAGTTGTAAGGGAAGAAGTGTTTAGGAGCAGCGTTCTCGATGTGGAAATCTAATTCTACGCTGGAGCCGAGGCCAGTATAGTCAGTTGCTGTTTCTAGGAAGGGGATAAGGTTATTGACTATTTCTTCACCTTCAAACGCCATTGAGTACGGCTCGCCAAGAAGGCTGGCTAGCATGATTAGTATATTCTCGCTACGAAAGCCAGACTTATAGCTGGCTGTATCCTCTCCTTGCAATGGTACGCCGCTGACTTGCAGGTCTGTTGGTATGTTGTTGATGTAGATATACGGGAGTGGGCTCTTTGAAGCTTTCTGGGTTAGAAATATATCTAGTAGCTCGCCCGGAAGCGTTTTGTAAGCCAGCTTATTTAAGGCATTAACGTATGAGCAGGCGCCGTTTTTTTCGTAGATAACTGCATCGAGCGCTCTAGATAGTGAATTCTTATCGCTGTCTTCTAAAGAAAAGGTCGGATCTAACATTTAAGTTTCCATGTTTGGTTGAATTATTGGTGTTGACACTGACGCTATACTTATATGTTCCCTGGGTTTGATCTGCCTGTCCGGCAGGGCAATCGCTCTATCTGCCAAGGTCCTGAATCAGCTTGAGAAGTTAGTCGTTTGTCCATCTCGCGCTGAGCCTTTTGTTTTTAATGCCTAGCTTTATGCTCTTGTCATTTTTCAATTCATTTAAGGCGATTCGGCGTATCGTAGACAGATTTTCAGCGCTGTGTCCGCTCCGGTGCCTTGAATAATCTTCTCTGAAAGCCACGTCCAGAACCCAATGCAACTTATTCTCGATCTGCCAATGCTTTCCGGTAAAAGTGAGGGAAAATTCAGCGTTTTCTTTTCGGCTTGAGATGTGAAAGTGTCTTTCCAAACCTGTCTTACCATTTTTTTTCAGCTCAACTTCAATAACAACGAGGCTCCTTACACCCACCCATGGCTGGATCAGATGCAACCTGCTGCCACAACTCCGGCTGCTCTGCACGGGCCTGAGACATTGCGACCAAGGCCAGCGCGGCAAAAACGACGCCAATTCGCTGCTTTAACTTTACTTCGATAGACATGGCAAAATTCCTTTTTTGGTGGGATTAACTATTTTCCAGCGCTCGCCCCAGGATTTTGGATTTCGCCAAGCGACACTCTCAGGTCGGGCGTATAGGTCTGCATGGCCAACTTGCCGAGCGGCTGCTCAGGTGCAAATTCCGGATCGCTCATCAGTGCTAGGTAATGCTCCAGAGTGGGGAAGGACACCACCTCGAAAGTATCGAAGGGCCATTCGGCGCTACGGGCTGCCGCGATCGACAGCAGCACTTCACCACGATATCGATCGATCAGAGGGCGTTCGAGCATCTTGAATGCCTTCTGGTCGGCCAATCCTTTGCCAGCCTGCAGGCTCGCGCCTACCAGTACCAGAACTCCCTGACTGGTTCCATCAAGTAGTCGGGGAGACAGGGTGTTATCGATGAGGCTCGCCTGAACCAGTGACTCGGCCGATTGATCTCCGCTCGCAAAATTCAGCTTCAGATTCTGCGGAATTCCCTCGCCAAAAAGGGCCTTGGTCGATACGAATGTGAGTTCCTGCTGTTTGCCGAAGACCGATTTAGCGTCCACGTTTATGATGAGCGGCTTCACTGGCTCAGCCATGACCTGTGAAACATCAAAGGTGCTCAGGCTTGCCAGAAGAAGGGGTATATGTAGAAGTTTCATAAGGTCTCCGGTCTATCGCCGATTGTGTTCAGGGGCACGGGAGTCAAGTGAAAGCCGGAGACTCCTTTGTGCTTGAGCTGCCGTATATCACACCGCTAAAGTGCGTCGCGATGGATTTAACGTGATAACACTTTACGTGTCAAGTATTGACGCGTTTCGTATTTTTCGAAGTTCTGCTAGACTTACCATTGATGGAAACCAGGTGTTTATGGAGCAACAGGCAGCAGGGCAGCTAAACTTAATCCAAGAGGTGGAATATGCCCCCTACGGCGCATGATGTTGTAGAACCAGAAGTCTTCCTGCGAGAGCTGGTCTGCTTCAATTTTTACCGCGGTTGGCGCGGAATCTCAGAGCATTATCGAAAGTATCTTCCACATGGAATTTCTGCTCAGCAAAGCTACATCATGGAGATTTGCGAGCCGGAGAAAGGCGTTCTCGTAAGTCACATCGCTCATATCCTGGAAATCGACATTTCGGCGATATCCGGCATGCTGCGGCGTATGGAAAAGGCGAGCCTGATTCGACGCGAGATTCCACCAGAGAATCGGCGCCAGACCCTCGTCTACCTCACGGAGGAGGGGGCGGCCTTGCGAGAGAAGGTCCGGGTCACAATGATAGAGGCCGACGAAGTGCTTCGCGCGACAATTCCTCAGCCTATGATCAAGGAGCTCATCAAGCTCGTGGACAAGATCCGTGATCTGGGTTGACGCCTGCTCTGGCAAGATCCGAAGCATTGCCTGTGGGGCTCTGTCCTGAAGCCTTGCTGCCTAGGAGGGACTGTGATGTAGAGCGGTCTCAACTCATCGCATCACTCCTGCTGATTCCGCGAAGTGTTGAGCGCATGAATCGCGAAGCTGCCAAGCCAGTGCCCGCCCTCATAACTGTCGCCGATCAGATTCGGATAAGAGTACGCCACATGCCGATCAGCCAGGTCCTTGAGATGCGCATATTGCGGGTAACGGTTTGCCAGCAGGTACAGGTTCCAGGCTCGGCTGAAATTCAGTCCGTCCAGGTGTACCAGTTTACCGTCTGTCCGGTCACCGACCTCAGCCGTATCAATGGTGAAATCCGGATCAGCCAGCTGCGGAAGAAAGCCCTGCAGCCACGTGAGAAACAGTTTCTCTGGCAGAACACGCTGCATCAACCCCATCTCTTCAAGGCAGGGCGATAAAAAGTCATAGCCGCTCGGCTCCCAGGCGATTGGGCACTGGCGGTCTTCCATGTAGAAGTCCCTAGCCCGTTTGCTGATCAGGGATTGCAGAGCCGAATTTCCATTGTGCGTTGCATAGTCAAACGCGAAGCTCAGGCCGAAGGCGGTATTGCCATGCACGCCGACCCTTACCGGGTAAACGAGCCGGGGCAGGAACTCTAGATACCTCTGCGCGATAAGATCGCTGAGCGGTCTGAGATTGGCAGCGAGCTGCTCTGCTAACGGGTCTTTCCATTGCTGTAATTCGAGCTGCAGTTTGAGCAACCATGCCCAGCCATAGGTGCGCTCGAATGAAGCATTTCTTTCGTCACGGAAGAAAGCGAGCTCCTTGGCGACCTTTTGCGGCGTTAGGTTGTGCCGGAGCAACGACCTCACAGCATCGGCCTTCTCCAGCTCGGGAAGCTGCCGCGCCAGAGTCACCAGAGACCAATAGGCATGCACAGCGCTGTGCCAGTCGTAACATCCGTTAAACACAGGATGCACAACGGAAGGCGGTTTGAGATCCTCAGCATCGCGCAAGACCCAGCCAACTTTATAGGGATAGGGTTTCTCGATGCAATTCAACGGCAGAGCCACCAGCTTATTGGCCTCGGCCAGGTTCAGTTGATGACTACCGGGTACCGCCGCGCCAGCATGTAACGCTGACATCCAGAAAGTCATAAAGAGCACGCAACCAAGCGAGGTGCTGCGTAAGGACATGCTAGTCTCCGATTTTTAGATAAACCTGCAGGCACCGTATCAGAATTGACATGGATTGGCAGGAACGTCTTTGCCCATGGCTGCATTCGTTATCGTTCTCTGTTGATGGCGGCCTGAGCGTGAGTACGTACATCGAAGGCGTTTTTGTCACGCTGGCTCACACCCCGGGCTATCTGTCGAAGGTATCCTGGATACGTTAGAGCATCCTAATCAGGGGCGGTATCCGGGCCAGCTGATTCATGTGATTGAAATAGAGGGGTACGCTGAGTAGGTTGGATAAAGAAGAGCAGGAAATTCTGGACGCGTTCGATGCTGGAAAGCTCGAGCATGCGCCAGATATTGAGGGTCGAAAAGCGCAGCATCAGCAGTATGCCGAAGCTATGTTCAAGAAGGATGCCCGCATCAATATCAGGCTTTCTTCCAAGGACATTCGTGGTCTGCAGAAGAAAGCACTTGTTGAGGGTATTCCCTACCAGACACTGGTTGCCAGCATCCTGCACAAGTATGTCGAAGGCCGCTTGCATGAGGATCGGAAGCTAACCGGGCCAGGGAAATTACCAACAGGCACTCCAAGTCGGCCTCGACCGCTTAGGCCTTGGCTGCGTCTTCGACAGACGGGTTGAATCTCTCTCTCAGCCACTGATTGATTGCGCCAGACTCATATAGCCACTCCTGCTGTCCATCGCTATGCGTAACGCGCAGGCAGGGCACTTTGATTCGCCCGCCGCCACTTTCCAGTTCGGCGCGATGGCCTGTATCATTCCGGGAGTCTCGCAATTCGATGTTCAGGCCCAGTCGGGCAATTTCTTTCCGTACTTTTACGCAGAAGGGGCAGGCTGGAAACTGGTACAGAGCCAGATCTTTGCAAGCGCTATCAGCTGCAGCCTGATCTTCTGCTGACCGGGACAGTGCCTTGGGCGTGGTGAGCTTCTCCATCAGCAAGATCACAGGTGTCAGTACCAGGCGCACAAAACGAAAGAAATAACGTACAACGATGTTCATCTAATCAGCCTTGAGTCGGGAAGTGGGCATTGACGGCGGCAGATGGTAACAGTTTGTCGCCCTCTGGGTCAGCACAGCATTCGAATCAACAGGCAGTTGCAAAGATAAAGCAGTGTGCACAGGGCGTGGCCCGCGCTTTGGCACATAGCCTTAATAGTGGCGGTGGATGGCTTGTAGCTCACAAGGCTTCAGGTGCAGCAGAATTCTACACCCGCCTCGGATTCCGAAAAGACGGTCCGTATGAGTTTACTATCAAGCCGTTCAGTAAACACCATCATCTGGGCAGCCACAATCCTGCTGGCTATTCTTGTGCTGGTCATCCTGGCCGAAGTGATTACCCCGTTCTGCGCAAGAAAGTCGTGTGATGGTGGATAATATCGAGTTCGGTGGCGCCGACATTCTGTTCACCGATGTGGACGATACGCAGACCGCGGGCCAGCATGAAAAGTGGGCCAAAAGATCAGCCGAGCGCGTCCTCGAGTGAATCAACTTCAAGAACCCGGTCTATCCACAGCTCGAGCTGCTCGCCTTTGGCACTATCGATCCGCTCGACGGCCCACTGGGGCATCTGCCCGAACCGCTTGCTTAGAAGACGCTTTAGCATCCGCGCTTCCCCAAGCTCAATGCCTTGTTCGCGCCCCTGTTCAATGCCTTGTTCAAGCCCTTGTTCAAGCCCTTGTTCGAGACCTTGTTTCAGCCCTTGCTCAATAAAGGCCCGGCCCCAGTTATTGCTTCGCTCGTTTAACATGCTGTGCATCTCCGTAAGGTTCCGAATGGATTCCAGCTCGATTCCTTCTACTTTATTTCTGATCAGTATACGTCCAATCCACTCATTGAATGCTCTAACCAGGTCCGCCTGTCGGTCCTGATCAAGCCAGACGATAAGGTTGGCTACCACTCTAGCCAGCGCCTCCGGCCCATCAGCCAGCTCAGCTCTGATGAGCGCTGCGGTCGGATTCTTCAGTCGCTCAAGTTCCCTTGCATCAAAGCTGTGTTCATCGATCAGCAAATACTGCAGTGAGGGCTGGAAAGCCTGCAGCTGCTCCGGCATTGGCTGAATCAGATCGGCCAGACTGATAGCAGCCTTCCACGGTTTTACCCCATTATACAGGACCAGCGGTAAGACGGGCGGTAGTTTTGCCTTCCCCGAGAGCTGCTTCGATTTGATCAAGTCCTGGTACAGCAGGCCCACGTAAGTCAGCAGCCGTACGGCCATAAAGCGGTCGACCGTCGACTGGAACTCGAGCAACAGATACAGATAGAGCCACTGCCCACGAAACTTCACCCGCCAAACCAGATCGTCAGCCCGCTCACGCAAATCGTCAGTGATATAGCTGTTGTTGAGCTTTTCCAATGTGGAAAAATCCAGGTCCTGCACCCAGTCGAAGGGCACGAAGCCGAGCATTAGATCGCGTACCATTTCGGGATGCGAAAACAGCTGTTTATAACCATGATCATGAACTGCCATGAGTACCTCGTCCTTGAAGTGGACGGGCAGGGTAACGGTTTCTTCAGCGGGGTGGAATACTTGGGATCGACGGGCCGCAGCCCATCATCACGTCTTCTGAGCTCCTGTCCCTCTACGAAGCCACTGATCCGTCGACATATGGGTCAGGGGAGGGCTACCTAATGGCTACTGTTTATCAGGAAAAAGCCCGTTCACCGACGGAGAGTACCTGATTACTTTAAACGGGCTCCTGGTTGTGATCATGGCGCTGACGATATTCTCCGTATCTAGAAAAAGGAAGGCTGACAATGTGTGACCGGTGCCAACGGAGCTGGAAGAGATTGCCCCGTCCACCCGGGGCTACTGCCGAAATTCCTGGCGGTTACAAGGAGCGATCTTCATAACTCGTCTTCTTCTGATGACGGTGCCAGCAACGCAGGCTTGAGCTCCATGAAGAGTGGGTCAGACTTGAGGCCCAAATGGCTTCACCATCAAAATAAGCTTAGGCAGCAGCGTAAGCGAAGCCACCAGCGCCACCAACATCGCAAAGCCTGTGAACAGCCCGAAGTAAATAGTCGGAATGAAGTTCGATAGCACCAGGATCGAAAAACCGATGATGATGGTGAGGGAGGTATAGGACATCGCACGGCCGATACTTTGATGGCAGCGATGCATGGTCGCGGTGTAGTCCCGGTCGGTCGGGAACTCGATGCGGAACCGGTGAATGTAGTGGATGGTATTGTCCACCGCGATACCCACGGCAATGGCTGCAACAGTGATTGTCATCAGGTCCAGCGGAATGCCCATCCATCCCATCATGCCCAACACGCTCGCTGCGGCCAGCAGGTTAGGGGCAAGCCCGATCAGCGCAAGCTTGACCGAGCGAAACACGATGAGAAACATGATGGCAATGGCCCCGAACACAAAGCCAAGTGTCTTGATCTGGGAATCGAACAGACTCTGCAGCATGTTGTTGTACATCACGGTCATACCCGTGAGCACAAACTCATTTTCATCATAGCCAAGCTCGGTCGTCATATGGGTCTCGATCTCCCGGAGCAGCTCATCGCGCTTCAGTGTTGGCGAGGAATCGCGCAGCCTGATACTGAATCTCACTTGATTCGCTTCCTCGGAGACATACGGTGTGACCAGCACCGCGCTCAGATCTTCCGGCAGCATCTTCGGTACAAGGGCTAGCTGAACAGCGTCCAGTTCGCGATCCTCATTGATCGTCTTGATGAGGTCGAGGGTCGTCGTAACCGAGATGATCTTGCCAGTGTGTTCAAGTTGCTGGAGATAGTCATGAACCTGTTTCAGCTGGTCGATTTTCTTTGGCGTAAACCAGGTGTCGCGCCACTCTTCACCCTCTTCACACTCGTCGAGGAAAGGGTCGCAAGGTTCTTCTTCGTCATACCCCTCAGGTGCGGGCTCACCGTTGATGACGAGATCCAGCGGTGAGGTGCCACCGAGTTTGTTATCGATCACCAGCATGCCCTGGTGAATTTCAGTATCGGATTTGAAGTAGTTGATGAAGCTGTTCTCGACCGACAGGCGCGTGATGCCGGCCACGAATACGATTGCGAGTATGGCCGAACACACAGTCACCATGCCGCCGTGACGCTCAGTCAGGGCAGCAAAGAATCGCGTATAGGCGCGGCCATGATCGGCTGGAAGATCGCCTGGCGGTGGTGGCATGAGCATCACAAGCGCCGGGAACACGAGGAAGGCGACGAAGAAGGCAAGCCACAGGCCCAGCGTCATCATCCAGCCGAAGTCGATCACAGGTCGAATGCCACTCAGGGTCAGTGACCCAAAGGCGACCACGGTAGTCAGCGTCATGTACAGGCAGGGCAGTACCATGGCCTTTACAGTTTCCAGCATCATCCTGCGTTTGTCGTAGTCTGGATGGGCGTGCTGGTTTTCCCGGTAGCGGACGATCAAGTGGATGGTCAGCGATAATGTCGTAATAAGCAGGAGCGAGACGTAATTGGAGGAAATGACGGTCACCGGCCAGTTCAGCCAGCCGAGGTAAGCAGTGACGAGCCAGACCGTAAAGGTACAGCAGAGCAGGGGCGTCAGCACCCATTGCCACTGCCGGAAGATCAAGGTCAGCGTCAGTACCATGAAGAGCAGAACACCTGCGCCGAAGGTGTAGAGATCACTCTCGATGAAATCAATCATGTCGGCAACGATCATTGGCACGCCACCGAGGTGGAGCTCTGCATTGCTGCTGTAGCGGTCAAGGATCTCGCGCACATTGGCGATGGTCCTGTCCTGCTGTGCCACCAGGCTTTCCTTGAGCTCGATGAAATCCGTGTTGAGCCGCTCCAGCTCAGCTGACTCCGTAGTCGAGAGCGTGGTCTGCGCACGAAGGTCGTTGCGTCGGTTCAGTAACTCGTAATAGTGATCAGGAGTAGGCAGGTTGATCTGTATAGCGGTGGTTTCGCCGTCTTCGCTGATCAGGAGATTGGGATACAGCGGGTTCGACAGAAGTGCTTCACGTGCTACGTCCAAAGGCACATCGTCTTCGTCGAGCGTGCGGATTTCTGAATCGACGTTATCGAGGGTAAGCTCGGGACTGTGCAGCAGTGGCACGCTGAGTATGCTGTTGATCTCACCGACGTTCTCGAGCTTCGCCAACTCGTCCCGAAGCGATCTCAGCGTGTCGATATTGCGTTCCGTGAAGAGCTCATCAGCTGGTGAGAACGTGACCACGAGGAAGTCTTCAGTCTTGTCGAAACGCCGGTTGATCTCCCGGAACTGCTCAAGTGATCGGTCATTCTCGAGCACCAGTGACTCAGCCGAGGCATCAAGACGAAACTGGTCAATTCTGAGGCTGGCCAGCACGAGCACGATTGCGAACAGCACGAGCACCAGGGCAGGGCGGGAAATTACCGTACGATTATAGAGCGACGTTAGTAGGTTCATGAGCTAGCCCATTCGTGCGATGAGGCGGGTCGGGAGTAGCTTGAGTAGCGGTCTGAGAACCCCCGCGAGATGGACTGGTACTGTTGCACGCGCAACTTTCTTCTCGATGAGATCGGCAAAGATTTTCGCGCCTTTCTCCACGGTGATCAGGAAGGGACGCGATTTCAGGTGGCGGTTTATCTCGGTGTCGATATAGCCTGGGTGGAGTACCGTAACGGCGATTTTCTCCTTATAGGTTTCAGCCCTGACTGCCTCCATGAAGGTCGATAAGGCTGCCTTCGATGCGCAATAGGCTGCGTTGCGGGGCATGCCCCGGTAGGCTGCGAGCGATGAAGTCGCTACAAGGTGTCCGTGGCCCTGCTGACGGAATATCTTCAGAGCCGCAGACACAGTGGCAATGGCGCCGTTGACGTTGGTATCGATCGTCATAAGATTGTCCGCCAGAGGCATCGTGCCGACCTTACCACCCCTGGCAATGCCGGCGTTGGCGAGCACAATATCGATCTTGCCGAGCGCGCCAGCCAGCTTGTCAAAGACCGGCTGCACTGTTTCATAAGCAGTGACATCGAGCGCCTCTACTGCGATCTGTGTCTCGGGATAGCGTGCGGCAATGTCCTCTGCTATAGCCTCCAGCCGTTCGAGCCGACGAGCAGTGAGGCCGAGATCATAGCCGCGCTCTGCCATCTCAAAGGCCAAGGCCTTACCTATGCCATCACTGGCGCCAGTGATCACGATACTTCTACGGCTCATCTCGGGGTGCTCCTCATTCACTCAGGCCTCTGTTCAGCGGAGAGCTTACGAGGCCTGTAGCGGACGCACAAGCGCAACCCGGCCTTGCCGACGGTTTACTTCTTCAGTTTCACACGAAAAAGGCTATATGGTTTCTTCCGCAAATCCTTCCCGCCATGGAAACCAGGCTGACGATGCAGTTGATTAGCCGTGAAATACAGGTAGCCATCGGCTGCGACTGAAAGCGTGTCCGGCCACAGTATGCGCGGGTCGTGAGCAATCGTTGTCCAGCTGCCGTCCGCATGCCGCTTGTGAATGGCGTTATGCTCATAGTCGGTGGCGTAAACGGCACCGGTGGCGTCAGACTCCAGTCCATCCGAGGCCCCTTTTTCGCCAAGATCCTTCACAGCTTCAATCAGTTTGCTATCGGGTATCGAGTCATCACGCAGCATCGCAGTCGGCACCGAATAGAGGTGACGACCGGAAAGAGGGCTGAAGTAAAGAACCTTGCCATCAGCCGGCAGCGCTATGCCGTCGGCTGCGACAGCGAAGGCAGAGGTCGTGCCATCAGGCGCACGGTTCATCAAGCGCCGACCTTCGACCACAGGCACAAAATCCGGGTCGGGTGAAGTCGAATCCGCGCCACTGAGCCGCCGCAGGGCTTTACCGCTGGCAATATCGACCACGATGATGGCTCCCGGTCCCTTCATGGAAGAATCCGTTACGTAGGCTGTGCCTGCCTTGCCTTCACTCAAGTCGAAGCGGACGTCATTGAGATAGGTAGAGTCGAGTATCACATCCTTGGGGAAGACAATCGTTTTCACGACCTTATTGCTATCCAGATCGATCGCGACCAGCTTGGCGCCCCCAGGCTGCGGTGCTGAAAATCCGGGCGCAGCGGTATCCAGGACCCATAGACGATTCTGGCTATCCATCACGACGCTTTGGACGCTGATAAAGGCCTCGGCAGCCGGCTGTCCTTTGGGCGTGTTGATCTTGATGTCAGGATAGGGCACAGCCTTGCCATCCCGCAGCTCAGCGACCGTGAACGGTACATCATCTCCCCAACGCGGGAAGTTCACGAAGATGCGGCCATTATCCGCAACGGTAACGCCGGTTGGCATGGGGCCATCGAATGCAAAGACCTGTTCGATGTCTCCGACGGTCTGTTCGTATGGCAGCGCCGGCGAAGGCACTTGCGGCAGTGCGGTAGCGGCGATAGCAGCGGTAGCAATAGAGCCATTCAGGGCCAATGTCGCCCCAAGTGCGATAGCTGGAAGTAGTGGATAGGGAAATTTCATCATGACGGCAGTTCCATAAGACGTAGCTTGTGTACTACGGTCGGGAACTGTGGTTAGCCTTCGGCACTTGATTGTCCGCCGCCGTGGTCCCGCATACTGGCAATGTCAGTGAGGCGTTGGCACACTTCAGGCTGACCGCCAACCTGACCCGAGAGCGCTAGCCAATGACCGATCGAATTCCCAGAAGCAAAGACAACGACAATACCGTCGAGATGGGCGAAGCACGCCGCGACTTCGTCAAGCAGCGCACGGGTGTGAATCTGGAGCATGTCGGCAGTTTCTCCTTCGATCCTGCCATCACTGCAGGCAATATCGAAAACTTCATTGGTGTAGCCCAGGTGCCCATGGGGCTTGCCGGTCCGCTGTTGGTCAATGGTGAGCATGCCCAGGGCGATTTCTATGTGCCGATGGCAACCGCTGAGGGTACGCTGGTGGCGAGCTACAACAGAGGCATGCGCTTGCTGAGAGAGGCGGGCGGGGTGACTGTCAGCGTTGTCGACGACGCCATGCAGCGCGCACCGGTCTTCGTATTCGAGAATGCGCGACAGGCTCGGGACTTCGGTAACTGGATCGATGAGCACTTCGACGAGATCAGGCAGGCGGCTGAGAGCACGACCCGGTCGGGCAAGCTCCGCAACATCGAGAAATATGCTGCTGCGCGCATGCTCTACCTTCGCTTCAACTTCACCACCGGTGACGCCGCCGGGCAGAACATGGTGGGCAAGGCCACCTTTGTGGCCTGTGAGTGGATCAAGGCGAATAATCCGATGGTGGAGAAGTATATTCTCTCGGGCGCGATGGATACCGACAAGAAGCACTCCACGCTGAATACGCTGCATACACGGGGGAAGCGCGTGATTGCGGAGGCGACCATTCCCAATGCACTGCTGAAGTCCATCATGGGTGTTGACTCGGAGACGCTGTTCAAGATGCGCTCCATTACCCAGGTTGGCAGTTTCATGGCGGGCTCAGTCAACACCGGTGCACATTCTGCCAACGGCATAACGGCCGTATTCATGGCCACCGGACAGGACGTCGCGAATGTGGCTGAGTCTTCCGCAGCCATCATGTTTGTCGATGTGAATGCGGCTGGTGATTACTACATCTCGATCACCATTCCGTCGATGATCGTGGCCACCTACGGCGGTGGCACTGGTCTTGCGACGCAGAAGGAATGTCTGGAGATGCTCGGCTGCTATGGCAAGGGTAAGGTGCGCAAGCTCGCTGAGATTATTGGCGCAACTGTGTTGGCCGGGGAGATATCGCTTAGCTCTGCAGTGCTGGCTGGCGACTGGGTTACGAGTCACGATGCGCTGGGGCGAAACCGCTAGCTCTACGGGCCGGACTGCTGCTTTTGGGCGGGGACGGGTTTTCTCAGGAGATCGAGCAGCTTTTCCTCAATACCGTTGAATTCTGTCTGCCAGAGCCAGAGCAGCATGGATACGATGCCGAGAACGTCTCCGCCCTGAAAGCCGTCAGTCAGTACCCCCGCGACGCCGGCGATGGCGATGAGGATCCTGTTCGTATGATTGATGGTGCGCATTTCGCGTTGCGAACACATCGTCCTGTCCTCCCTTCATGAAATTTGCTGCTTGCACTTACCATAGATGGACAGAGGCTGTGTTTTCGACGGAGCATTTCTCGTCAATAATGTGATTTTTTAAAGCTATCAGCTGATATTGGATTTTGTACGCTCCTTGGTTCAGTCTTTCGCTAACGAAACCCCCCGCTTCCAAACTGAACATTTCCTGTTACTATCGACGTACAGTTGAACATCCGACAATAACAACAATCTAACGAAACGCGTCCGCTCGGGATGTTCAATGCACGGCATAGTTGCTCATGCTCGGACCGTTTCCAGTGGAGTATTTGTATGGTTTCACGGACAAAGCTAATTCCGAGTATCCTGCCTTCGGCAACTGTAGTGGCGACAGCCTTGCTGTTCAGTTTCAGCGGCCAGACATTCGCCGCCTGTGAGCGAGGCGCGCTCGACAAAAAATACTGCGACGAAAACGGCGACCTGGTCGCCGACCTGCCCAAGGACAAATCCGAGTGGGTCAATCCAGATACCTTGATCTTTGCCTATACACCGGTCGAAGACCCGGCCATCTACTCGGATATCTGGCAACCCTTCATCGATCATCTCTCCAAAGTCACTGGTAAGGACGTTCGCTTCTTCGCCGTGCAGTCCAATGCGGCACAGGTAGAAGCCATGCGCAGTGGTCGTCTGCACATTGCCGGTTTTTCGACCGGTCCTACGCCTTTCGCAGTCAATCTCGCTGGCGCGGTGCCTTTTGCGTTGATGGGCTCGGACTCCGGTCAATTCGGTTATACGCTGCAGGTCTTCACGCAAAAAGATTCCGACATCAAGGCAGTCAAAGACCTCAAAGGCAAGCGCGTCGCGCACACCTCACCAACGTCCAACTCTGGCAACCAGGCGCCCATGGCGCTGTTTCCTGAACTGGGCGTCGTGCCGGGAGAGGACTACAAGATCAACTTCTCGGGCAGCCATGATCAGTCGATGCTGGGTGTAGTTGCTGGTGATTACGACGCTGCGCCAGTGGCCTCAGAAGTGGTCGATCGTATGGCCGCTCGCGGACTGTATGACCCCAAGGAGGTGCGCATGGTCTGGGAGTCGGATCGCTTCCCGACAACCTCCTATAACTATGCCTACAACCTGGATCCTGCCCTGGTCGAGAAGATCAAGGAGGGCTTCTTTAGCTTCAAGTTTGCCGGCACAGAGCTGGGCAAGGAGTTTGAAGGCGTCGAAAAATTCATTCCGATTAACTACAAGGATAACTGGAAGGTCATTCGCACCATCCAGCAGGCCAATGGCGTGGACTATACCCGCGACAAAATCGAGTAGGCAATCAGAGGCCTCTGGCTACCCCTCAGAGGCGTCATCCGGAGTGAATGCATGTTAGAGATTACCAATCTCGTAAAACGCTACGGGCAGAACGAGGCTGTGCTCAAAGGTCTCGATCTGACGGTCGATGGCAGCAGTGTCGTGGCCATCGTCGGCGCCTCAGGTGCCGGAAAAAGTACGCTTTTGCGCTGTATCAATGGGCTGGTCGAGTCGACCTCGGGCTCGATCAAACTGAACGGTAACGAACTGGTTGGTCTTCGCGGCAGCGCACTGCGCCGCTCACGCCAACGCATCGGGATGATCTTCCAGGGCTTCAACCTGATTGATCGCCTGAGCGTGATGGAAAATGTGCTATCCGGGCGTCTTGGCTATGTGTCGTTTTTTCAGGCACTGACGCGTCGTTTCCCACAGACCGACATCGACCGTGCCTTCCATCTGATGGAGCGGGTGGGCATCGATCAATACGCTGATAAACGCGCCGATCAGCTCTCTGGTGGTGAGCGGCAGCGGGTGGCCGTGGTGCGTGCGCTGATGCAGGAACCGGAGATTCTACTGGCTGACGAACCCACCGCCTCACTGGACCCGAAAACCTCTCAGCAGATCATGAGTCTGTTGCAGAGCCTGGCGAGCGAAATGTCATTGCCGGTGCTGATCAATATCCACAATGTCACACAGGCGCGACTATATACCGACCGCATTGTCGGCATGCGCCATGGTCAGATGATCTTTGACGGTGCGCCTGCCGACTTCGATCAGGCCGCGCTGGATGCCATTTATGGTGGTATCGAAGCGCCGGATGAAACTGGGCATGAGAGAGCGCGCGAGCCTGCGCGTGAGGCATTCAAGACTCAGGAGCCTGCGGCATGACAGGCAGGGTCTGGAAAAAGCCGCCCTTTATTACCAGTCCCTGGCTACGCTATGGCTTGATCGCGATAGCGCTCACCTACCTCTACTGGGCATTCTCCACCTTGCCGTTCAACTGGGAGCGAATTTCAGAAGGCCTGCCTCGCGCGGCTCGAATTTTCGGCGGTGCCTTTCCACCCAGCTTCGAGCGGGGCAGCCTGTTGTGGACGGGCTTCAAGGAGAGCTTCCAGATTGCGTTTCTCGCAACGCTGATGGGTGTTGGTCTGTCTATACCCATCGCAGTGATGGCTGCCAGGAACGTCGCCCCCATGCCCGTCTATCTGCTGGGGCGCGCCATCATTATCGTGTCTCGCAGTTTTCATCCGGTCATCGTCGCCATCCTGCTGGTGGCAGCCGTAGGCTTTGGTCCGCTGGCCGGCATCCTGACGCTGACACTCTATTCCATCGGCTTTGTCGCGAAGCTGCTCGCTGAGGAAATCGAAGAGATTGACTGGGGGCAGGTCGAGGCGATGCGCTCGGTAGGGGCAGGGTACTTCAAGGTGCTGTTATACGGCGTTCTACCTCAGATCATCCCCCGTCAGATCGGCCTGTCAATGTACCAGCTGGACAGCAATCTGCGCGCCTCGGCGGTGGTCGGTATCGTCGGTGCCGGTGGTATCGGCAGCACGCTGATGAACGCCTTCGGCCGTTACGACTATGATTTTGCCTTTGCCATTCTGCTGATGATTATTGGCATTATTCTGCTCAGTGAGGGCTTCAGCGGATGGGTCAGGAAAAAAGTATGGTAGATCAAGCTGCAAGGCTGTCAGATCGAGTCTGGTCACGTTATGACCGCAAGGAGCAGATGATCCGCTACGGGATCTACCTGCTTACTGTGCTTGCGGTGGTCTGGGCGGTAAAAGACATCGATATCTTCTGGCCCTGGGTATGGGATGCGCCAACCCAGATTCAGAACCTTGGTGCCAGGATGTGGCCGCCCGAGTTCGCCAGGTGGAATGATATCTTTCAGGCGATGCTGGAGACCGTCCACATCGCTACCTTGTCGACAGTGCTCACGATTTTCATCGCCTTGCCGGTGTCCTACATCGCAGCTCAGAACACCACGCCTAACAAGGCCACGCTGTGGCTCGGCCGGTTCATTCTGGTCTCGAGCCGTTCAGTAAACACCATTATCTGGGCACTGCTGTTTGTTGCCATATTTGGCCCAGGCGTACTGGCAGGTATTCTGGCCGTGACCTTTCGCTCCATTGGCTTTATCGGCAAGCTGATGGGTGAGGCTATCGAAGAAATCGATCACCGTCAGGTCGAAGCCATTCAGGCGACGGGCGCCAGCAAGATGAAGGTGGTGCTGTACGCGATTGTGCCGCAGGTCATGCCGGCCTTTTTCGCCATCGTCATCCTGCGCTGGGATATCAATATCCGCGAATCCACCGTCCTGGGCCTGGTGGGCGCTGGCGGCATCGGTGTGTTGCTACAGGGTTCCATCGACCTGTTCGCCTGGCAGACCGTCGCCACAATCCTGCTGGCGATTCTCGTGCTGGTCATCCTGGGCGAAGCGATTACCAGCATGCTGCGCAAGAAAGTCATGTGATGATGGATAACGTAGCCTTCGGTGGCGCCGACATTCTGTTTACTGATGTAGATGACACCCTGACCACTGGCGGGCAGCTCTTGCCCGAGACCTATCTTGCGCTCTGCAAGCTCGCGGCAGCGGGCATTCGCGTCGTTCCGGTCACCGGAGGCTGTGCTGGCTGGTGTGACCAGATCATCCGTACCTGGCCAGTGGCCGCCGTTATCGGGGAGGGCGGCGCTTTTTATGCGCATCGTACCGCACCACAAACCGTTCGCTGGCACTACTGGGACAACCAGGCCTCGCATCGCGAGGACCAGACGAAGATATTAGCAGCTGTCGCAGCGCTCGAACTGGACTTCAAGCCCGAACTGGCGAGCGATCAGGCCTTCCGCTATGTCGATGTGGCGGTGGACTACAACCAGCAGCAAGCGCTGAGCCCGGAGCAGGTGAAAAGCCTCCATGACGCACTGGTCGCACAGGGCTTCAATGTTCGGCAAAGCTCGATTCATCTCAATGTCTGGCTGGGCGACTTTGACAAGTCTACGATGGCCATACGTGTTGGGCGTGAGCTATTCGACCTTGAGTTGTCGGCCTTGCAGGCGAGGTCGGTGTTCATCGGCGACGCACCCAATGACGAAAGTATGTTTCGAAACTTCCCCTTGAGTATCGGTGTGGTGAATATTCGTAGGCATCTGCCAGTGATGGCCCACAAACCGGTGGCTATCACTAGTGAACGTTCGGGCCTTGGCTTTGCTGAAATGGCTGAGGCGTGGCTGCGGCAGCGGGTGAGCCTGGGCTAGATTACTGTGGCCTGCTCAACCCGCTGCCTTTCTATTTCCGACCCGGTCTTCTATTTCTTCTCACGAAACGCAGACGAGGGCAGGGCCCTGCTCATCGAGGCCGTCCCCGGAAAGGGTTCCACCTGGTGGTAGTTCAATCCGGCAGCCTCCCAGCGGCGCAGGAACTCCTCTATGACATCAGGCCAGCTGCCGAGGTGCAGGCGGACGTATGGCGCCGGTGCGGCCTGATTGAAGAGTGACGCACTGATCAGAGTCCCGGTGGCATAAAACAGATCATCCCTGAAACGATCGATACTTTCGGCACCTGCCTGATACACCTTCGGCACCTCGAACAGCATATACGACGTTGACGGCCCTACGCAGACGCTGTCTTCAGGCCAGCCCATGCGCTCAACAAGCCGACGGCGTACGTGTTCCTTCTGTGCGGTATAACGCAGTCCGCTCTCCAGGGTCCAGTCAGCCGATTCAGGCTCCGCCAGCCAGGCGCACATCAATTCAGCATTATGGGTGTTGCAGTGATAGCGATTGATCCAGGATTCGCGTCCCAGCTGGCGCAGAAGCACCGGAGACGTTGTGATTGCGGCTACACCCATCGTATTACAACTGAACTGTTTGCCAAATGGACGAGTGGCCACCCAACGGTCGAACATCCCGGAACGAACCAGATCGTTTACGCCGTTGTTGACGTCAAATAGCTCCAGAACGACCCGAAGATGATTTTCCACAGGAACGAGTGGATCATGAACATTGTAGTAGGCGTCGTCGATCAGCAGATAGGCCGACTCTCGGGCGCTTAGTTCCAGCAGGAACGCCGTCACATCAGATGCCCATTGCTTGCCAGTGGGATTGTGCTGCGGGTTACTGATGGTGAGCGCCAAGTGCCGCTCGGGGTCTTCGCTTACCGCTTTGGCGATGTCCCGCCACTCGGATAAATCGGGCTGCCAGCCATTTTCGGGTCTAATCGGCAGATAGACGATCTCGAAGCCAATGTCCTTGAAAACCCCTCGGTAATCCCACGCAGGCGTTGGCACCAGTGCGACTGGCCGCTGTTCTGGATGAGTTGCCTTGGCATGACGGAAGGCGACTTTCCCGAAATCGTACATGGCCATTCGGGTCGTCATGGCCAGGCAGCCTACGTCGATATCCAGCCCTTTTGGGGGCCGACGCTCGCTAAGCTCGTGTTCAGCCAGTATAAGCTGACGCATGAAGTCGCGGTGTCGTTGGATGCCATAGCCGCACTCCGCATAGCCCATGTCTTCGGGCTTGAACTTGAAGTTGTTGATGAAATTCAGAAAGCCGGGGCTGACACCATTCCAGTGCTCTCCCTTGACTGCGTACAAGACCGGCCCGTGGGGTTGTCCTGCATCTTCGTAGGCCTTGAACAGAACCTGCTCAGGAGAGACTTCGCGAAGCTCGTCTGAATCGTTTTTCAGGTGATTGAACGCCCCGGCGATATGGCTTCTTGTATTGGCTGTGTGCATCGGCAATGGCGCTGCCGAGGTTTTATAGTTGTTTGACATGACTACCTTTCGATATCGAGTGATTTTAGCTCACACCATGCAAGCAGATCCGGCGGCACCCCATGAACTGGTATCGCGACGCGATAAAAAATCGGGTATTGGCGAGCGATTGTCAATGCTGGAAGGGCCGGCTGTACTGAAGTCACATCCTGGGAAATCGAGGATTTATATCTTTTGACAAGCACTCCGCAAACACTGTAGCGTCTTATGCGCTCATTTTTTGGTCACACTGTTCGATGACAGAACGCGACCTGAAGCTACGGTAAATGGTATTGTAGCCAACATGTGGGCTGAAGCGCTTTGAAGTCCTGGCAACCTCCATTGAATATAGGTCGTACTGTGTGAACGTTTTCAAGCGCAATAATGTCAAGATTCAAGGCTTTGGCAAGCAGATAATGATCTTCGCCCACGGTTTCGGCTGTGACCAGAATATGTGGAGATACGTCGCTCCGGAATTCCAGCGAAGCTACAATACGCTGTTGTTCGACAACGTCGGCGCCGGCGAATCTGATCTGTCAGCATTCGATCCTCAGAAGTATGGCTCGCTGCACGGCTATGCTCAGGATGTGATCGAAATCCTGCAGGCGGTCGGCGCTGAGAACGCAATCTTTGTGGGCCATTCCGTGAGCGCAATGGTGGGCGTACTGGCTGCCATTGAGGCCCCTGAGCTTTTCGATAAACTCATTCTGGTCGGGCCGTCACCGAGTTATCTGAATGACGGGAACTATGTTGGTGGCTTCGAGCGCGAAGATATCGAGGATATGCTCGAGTTCCTGGACGTCAACTACCTGGGATGGTCAAGCACCATGGCGCCCGTGATCATGGGCAATCCAGACCAGTCTTCGCTATCGCAAGAGCTCGAGAACAGCTTCTGTCGCACCGACCCTACGATAGCCAGCCACTTCGCGCGTACCACCTTTCTCTCAGATCATCGCACTGAGCTCGCCAGACTCAGACGGCCATCACTGATCCTGCAGTGTTCTGATGATGTGATTGCGCCCGATTCAGTTGGCGAGTTCATGCATTCGCAAATGCCGGACAGCACGCTGGTACAGATGAAGGCTACCGGGCATTGTCCAAATCTCAGCGCGCCAGAAGAGACGACCGCGGAGATCAAAAAATACCTGCAGGTCGCCTGATGGTCAGCGAAGAGTGTGCATCCCTTCGCCCTGAAGAAGACACTGACGAGCTCTACGACAATGCGCCCTGTGGCTATTTGTCGACGATGCCGGACGGCACCATCATCAAGGCCAATAAAACCTTTCTTCAGTGGACCGGCTATACCAGCGCGGCGCTGCTGGACGGGAAGCGTTTTCAGGATCTGCTCCCGGTCGGTGGCAGAATTTTTTACGACACCCACTTCGGGCCCTTGCTCCTCATGCAGGGCAAGGTCGATGAGCTGGCGTTCGAAGTAATCCGTCACGACAAACAGCGTTTGCCGATTCTGCTGAATTCGATTCTGAAGCGTGACAGCGACGGAAAGCCCCTCGTTATCAGGACCGCGATATTACTCACAAAGGGACGCCGCGCTTATGAAGACGAGCTGAGACTCGCCAAGCGCAAGGCTGAGAGTGCCGAGGCAGCACTCAAACGCCTGACGGAGGAACTGGAGGACCGCGTCACCGAACGCACCCAGGAGCGCGACCGCATCTGGAGAATGTCGCAGGATATGCTGGTGGTCGCGTCCCTGGACGGCAGCATTCTAGGCGCCAATCCTGCAGTTTTACAGACACTCGGCTATACGGAGCAGGAAGCCGAGGCCCTGTCCTTTACAGATCTGGCCCATCCGGACCACGAATCGAATGCGCGAGCGGTGATTACCGAGCTGGCTGCTGGCGAACCGGTAGAGCGTGCGGAGATATTGAGTCGCCATAAAGATGGTTCATTTCGTTGGCTGTCCTGGACCATGGCGCCGGAGGGTGATCGTTGGTACGCCACCGCGCGCGATATCACAGAGGACAAACTGCAAGCGGAGGCGCTACGAAAGACCGAGATCGCGCTGCGCCAGGCCCAGAAGATGGAAGCCATCGGGCAGCTGACCGGCGGTGTCGCGCATGATTTCAATAATATTCTGCAGGTTATTTCCAGTAACCTGGAGCTCCTGGAGCTTGAGCGCAGTGCAGAAGATGGCAGCGATCAGCATGTTCTCGCAGCAATTTCTGCAGTAAGGCGTGGCGCAGACCTGGCGTCACAGCTTCTGGCTTTCGCGCGCCGGCAACCTTTACAGCCAGTGCCAACAAATCTCGGTCGCATCCTGCGGGACCTGGATGGCCTGTTGCGTCGTGCGGTTGGAGAGTCGGTCGCAGTCGAAACGATCATCAGCGGTGGCTTATGGACTGCAATGGTCGACCGCAGTCGACTGGAAAGTACGATCCTGAACCTGGCAATCAACGCTCGAGACGCCATGGATGGAGATGGAAAGCTCACCATCGAGCTTGGTAATGCCGAGTTGGATGACGAGTACGCTGAGCACCATAGTGAAGTAATCGCTGGACAGTACGTCATGTTGGCGATCACGGACAACGGGTCTGGCATGCCCCCGGAGGTGCTGGAGCGTGTGTTCGATCCCTTCTTCACCACGAAAGCCGAAGGCAAGGGCACAGGGCTTGGTTTGAGCATGGTCTACGGCTTCATCAAACAGAGCGAGGGCCACGTCAAGATCTACAGTGAGCCAGGCGTCGGCACGACCTTCAAGATCTACCTGCCGCGCACACATCGTGCCGAGTTGGTCCTGGCCGATCCTCGACGCAAACCAATGGTCGGCGGTTCGGAAACTGTGCTGGTTGTGGAAGATGATCCCGCCGTTCAGGCAAGCGTCGTCGAAACGCTCATGCAGCTTGGTTATTCGGTTTTGAAGGCAGACGAGGGGCAGAGTGCCTTAACCGTGCTTCAAAGCGGGGTAGATATCGATCTGCTGTTTACGGATGTCGTGATGCCCGGTCCGATCAAAAGCCCCGAACTGGCGAAGCGGGCTAAAAGCCTGATTCCGAATATTGGTGTCCTCTTCACCTCAGGGTATACGCAGAATGCCATAGTTCATGGCGGCTTGCTTGATCCTGGTGTCGAGTTGATCAGCAAACCCTACAGCCGCGAGGATCTGGCCAGGAAGATTCGCCACGTGCTGACAAAGCAGGCGGGTTTACCACCTTCATCCCGTTCAAAAGACGATGAGCCGTCCGAAAAAGCTGCAAAGCGTCCCAGGTCACTCAGTATCCTGGTCGTGGAAGACAACCTTGAAACGCGTCAGACCCTTTGCGACCTGCTCGCGATGATAGGCCATGCGCCCGAGGCCGTTCACTGTGGTGAGGATGCTGTCAACGTGCTTGCGCGCAAACCGTTTGACGTCCTCTTCACCGATGTGAACTTGCCTGGAATCTCCGGTACCGAGCTGGCGAAGAAGGTGAGTTGCCTGTATCCGACCATGACGATCATATTTGCATCAGGCCATGGTTCAGTCGAGTCCACAGAATTCAAATCACTTTCCCTGCCGAAGCCCTACGATCTTGCTCAGATACGAGAAGTGCTATCGCAGGTGGAGTGATGCGAACTGGATCATGCGCTGTTCTCAAAGGTGAGATAGCAATCGCGCCCGGCATCTTTCGCCTGGTAGAGTGCCTGATCAGCCCGTTTGATCAGTGTTTCCTGCGTTTCATTCACCTGGGGTACCATAGTCGCAATACCCTGGCTGACGGTAATGAAAAGCGCCTCTTGTCCTATCGGGAACGCGTTGTTCGATAGTCGCTCCTTGATACGCCCTGCAACAGTAACCGCGCCTTCGGCATCAGTGCCGGGCAACACAATCGCGAATTCCTCGCCACCATAACGAACGACGACGTCGGTCGGCCGAAGTACAGCCGCACGCAAGTGCCCAACCAGGAATATCAGGCAGTCATCGCCAACCTGATGACCATAGGTGTCGTTGAACAATTTGAAGCGATCGATGTCGAGCATGATCAGCGATATCGTGGTTTGCTCACGAGTGGCACGCTTCCATTCCAGACCGAGCTGTGCATCAAAGTAGCGACGGTTGAGCGATCCGGTAAGCGGGTCCAGGTTGGACAGTTGCTGCAGCTTTTCGTTTGCCTGCTCAAGTTCCAGCGTCCGTTCCTTCACCCGCATTTCCAGCCGCGAAGTGGCTTCGAGTTGCGCCTCTTCAGTCTCATCGCGCGATACCTTGATGCGGAAGGCCAGGGCGAAAGATAGCAAAACGAGCTGCGTCAGAGATCCAATCTGCTGACCGTTCTCCGTGAGCGGGTTCAAAGGCAATATACCGAATTTGTTCAGAATCATCAGGGCGGTGCCGATCAACAGCGCAGCAAAGGCAATGCTGTAGTGGACTGCCGGCTTGTAGCCTCGGTAGCAGATATAGAGCCCGGTGCCGAGCGCGACCACAACTGAGACAAAGCCAAGTGCGGCGGAAAGCTGGATGATGTAGCGATAAGGTACGAAGGGCGCCAGCAGCGTCAGCAGGCCTCCCAGTGCGGCTATAAGGGACAGGCTCCAGAAGAGCCTGCGCGAGTAAAATCGCACCTTCAGAAAGCTGATGGTGAACGAGACAACGAAGAGAGACGCCATGGCCACAAACACAGCGGTAAGTTTCTCCTGAAGCCAGGGCGATTCGGGCAAGAGGAACTGGTAGGTGAATCCGTGCAGACTGAGCTGGAAGCCGCCGACTGCAAGCACCAGCATGACATATAGTAGATATGCCAGGTCACGGGTAGAAAACAGAATGAAGAGATTGTAGATCAGCATGACGGCTATGACGCCAAAGTACATGCCCTGGAGGGCGAGCTGTGTTTGCTCGGTCTGAAACAAGGTGCCAGGCGTGGTAATTGCGAGTGGCATCTGGACCGCGCTCGACGAGCGAATTTTCATATAGACGCTGACGGCTTCTCCGGCCTCCAGTGTCAGTGGAAACAGGAAGTTTCTGTACGCTATAGGCCGCTCTGCGAATGGCCGTCGGTCACCAGTCTCATAGTGCTCGGTGAGCTGACCGTCCTGCAGAAAATAGACATCGACATAGTCGAGAAGCGGATATCCCAGCTCGATAATCCACGCCTGCTCGACTGCCTGTTGCTGAAGATTTGCGCGAAACCAGTAGGTGGCGTCTGAGAAACCGAAACTGGCGTTGGTCGCGACTATCGGCTGCCAGGCCTCATCCGACAAGGCTTGAGCTGAGCCAATATCCAGCTCGCCATTGGTATCGACAAGAAATTCGAATTGGCCGCTAACATTGTAGGGTAGTGCGTCCGGCGGTAGTGATACTACTTGGGGAGCGCTGCTGGCAGCCGCGACATGCAGGCAGACAAAACTGCTAAACAACATCAAGGCGCGGCGGATTGCTTTAATGCACATTCTGAACCTGTGGGAGACGGCGAATGGAATCAGATCAGGAATGATCAAATCTTCGGGTACTTTAATAGTGTAGTTAAAGATTGTCGTTAGCGCGTCGGCCAGGGCCTTTTCCTGGCAACCGACCATTGAACCCCGTAGGATGCGTCTAAACGCCCTAACAAGTCAGCGCCCGGAGACGATATGCAGGAGAATTCGAGTTCTACACTTAACCCACCGGTCTTCTTCTGTTCCGCTTTTCTCATTATCGCCCTGGTGCTGTACAGCGCTCTGCTGCCGGCAAACGCGCAGGCCGTATTCAGCGCGATTCAAAGCTGGATCATCACCAACGCAAGCTGGGTTTATATATTGGCAGTCGCGCTGATTCTACTCACAGTAGTCTCACTTGCAGTCAGTCGCTTTGGCGATATCAAGCTGGGGCCCGACCACAGCGAACCTGACTACAGTCGCGCAACCTGGTTTGCCATGCTCTTTTCTGCGGGTATGGGTATTGGTCTGATGTTCTTTGGCGTAGCCGAACCCGTGATGCATTTCCTCGATCCGCCAACGGGTGAGGGTGGGACGGCAGCGGCGGCGCGCGAAGCGATGAAGATCACCTTCTTCCATTGGGGACTTCATGCCTGGGCCATTTACGCCATCGTCGCCCTGGTGCTGGCGTACTTCAGTTATCGACACGGGCTGCCACTGACACTGCGATCGGCACTTTTCCCGTTGATTGGCGACCGAATCTACGGACCAATCGGCCATGCCGTCGATATCTTTGCGATTATCAGTACCGTTCTCGGTGTCGCCACATCCCTGGGCTTAGGCGTCAGCCAGATCAATACCGGTCTGAATCATCTGTACGGCCTGCCAATTTCGATTCCGGTACAGATCGGGCTGATTGCCATTACCACCGCACTGGCGACGGTGTCCGTGGTGACGGGACTCGACAAGGGGGTGCGCAGGTTATCCGAGATCAACCTGACACTCGCGGTCATCCTGCTGACCGTCGTGCTGCTCACTGGACCTACTGTCTTCATTCTGACCACATTCGTGCAGAACACAGGTGGCTATATATCGAACCTGGTAAGCACCACTTTCAACCTCTATGCCTATGAGCCGAACGACTGGATAGGCGGCTGGACGCTCTTCTACTGGGGCTGGTGGTTGGCCTGGTCACCTTTCGTTGGCCTGTTCATCGCTCGCATTTCACGTGGTCGCACGATACGGGAGTTCGTTACCGGTGTCTTATTGGTACCGACGGCTTTCACATTGCTGTGGATGACGGTTTTTGGCGACACAGCCATCCATATGATTCTATGGGGGGAGATCGAGGGACTGGCTCAGGCAATAGAGATGAATTCGGCTCTAGCGTTGTTCGCCTTCCTCGAACATTTTCCGTTCGCCTCGGTTTTGTCGATGGTGGCGATTCTGATGGTGGTGGTTTTCTTCATTACGTCCGCTGACTCGGGCGCGCTTGTCGTGGACATGCTGGCCTCCGGCGGCCGCGAGCCTACGCCTGTGTGGCAGCGTATGTTCTGGGCGATCTCCATGGGAGTGGTCGCGATAGCGCTCCTGCTGGCAGATGGATTGACGGCGCTGCAAACCGCAACCATCGCCAGTGCCCTGCCGTTTACGATCGCCTTGATGTTCTCTGTGGTCGGTCTGTTCAAGGCACTGCGACTGGATGCGACCAGGCGGGACCTACAACACCGTGCGCCGCAAACCTCGCCAGTAGCACCTGCATCTTCTGGCAGCTGGCGACGGCGACTACGAAATCTGGTGCGATTTCCTGACGAGCAACAGGTGGATCAGTTTCTTGGCGAAGTCGTGCTACCAGCCTGTGAAGCGGTTAGTGAAGAGCTTGGTGCCGAGGGCTACGTCATTCGTGTACAGCGTGGTGAGGATCAACGTGTTCGGCTGGAGATCGACCATCAGGGCGAAGCTGAATTCGTCTACGAGGTCAGACCCAGGCCCTACCTCAAGCCGAACTTCACGGCTACAGGAGGCGAGTCACCGGCCATTGACGGCGAGCAGAGTTATTACCGGGCCGAGGTATATCTCAAGGAAGGCGGTCAGAACTATGACTTGATGGGGTGGACCCGTGACGAGATCATCGGCGACATTCTCGATCAGTACGAAAAGTACCTGCACTTTCTGCACGTTGTTCGATGATTTTCGTTCAGAACTGAACGAGCGATATTCAGACGATCTATGGCGTATAGCCGCTCCACATGCTATCGATGATTATTACCGGCATGTGGTAACAATCCATCCCCTCCATGACTTCCACGATGTTTCGTAGAAATGATGACGAGCTAGTGACGTCGGGGGGAGGGGCGGCGGCGGGTACTATCAGTTATTAGAGCATGTGTAGTTGTCCACGAGAATAATCGACTTTCACAAGGATGGCCGAGAGCCTTACCTGGCATAAGTTCAGGAGCTTTCGAAAATATCATGTCGGATCGATCTCGCTTCAATCCGTGCAAAGATAATACGCTTAAGAACAGTCGATAATATATTCACTTTATCGACTGGGGCGCACCGGCACACGATTCGTCCACTTCACCTCTTTGATGCCGACGCTCGTCTGTATTGAGCCGACGGATTGAATGCGTCGAATTTCTGTAATCCGTTCGTAAAACTCGTCAAGATTCTTTGCAATGATCTGCAATATGTAATCCCCAGACCCGGCGGTGCAGTAGCACATAAGTACCCAGTCAAAATTATGAATTATCTGCTCAAAATGATCGGTGTTGCCTGGAGTGTGGTCGTTCAGGGACACCTGACTGAATCCGACCACTGAATATCCCGCTTTTTTCTTATCTATGTTGGCACGGTATCCGGCAATTAGACCAGAATCTTCCAGCTTCTTTAAGCGACGCCAACAGGGGGTCTGGCTGAGATTAATCCGCTCAGACAGCTGACCTAGCGTGATGCGACAGTCCTCCTGCATATGCTCAAGTATCCTGCAATCAGTCGCATCGAGACTATCCTGAATTAAATTCGTCACTTTTGCCTGCCAATAGAAAATTTTTCCAGATCCTACCAATTGTATGGTTCAGAAAGCAATAATATTCTACGGCACATTCCGTAATATCTAAGTAAGCAATAGAAAGGCAGCACATGAGCTCTTGGCAGCATATATTATCGTCATGAATAGATTGATTTAGTTGGCTAATGGCTGATAGCAATATAGTAAGAAGGGTTTTGTGAGTAAGCATCATAGGGCTTTATGAGCGGAACCTGTGTTAACAAACTTACTAGATTCAAGGGTTGTAAAATAATTGGCGAAGAGTGACGCCTGGTTTGGAAAATTATAATGTATCGATAGTATCTGTCTGCACATTTAGATGAGAGCGATAAACGTATCATGGATTCAGAATTTTTGGCGATCTTGGTCGTCACGATAGTTACAGTAATTACACCGGGCCCAGACTTCCTCGTCGTCGTGAGAAATACCCTGGTCATAGACCGTAAGGCAGGTATTTATACTGGGCTAGGAGTCTCAACCGCTATTTGGGTGCACATCGCTTACTCGATACTACTTGTGAGTTATGTGTCATCGACATCTGTATGGTCTATCGATATCGTGAAGTTATGCGGCGGATTTTATCTGCTCTGGATGGGTAGTAGGGCGCTCTCGTCTAAATCGAATGATGCCACCTTCGACGAAGCTCAGAATAATGTAAAGGCATTGCTGGGAAGTTCATGGCGCCAGGGTTTTATGAACAACATATTGAATCCGAAAGCCACGATTTTCTTCGTAAGCGTGTTTAGCCACACTGCAGACTCTGATGTTCAAATGGCTGTTCAATTGTCTTATGGTCTAGTTATCACCGGAGTCTGTATCATTTGGTTCTGTACTCTTCCGGTAATATTATCACTTGACTACGTACTACCCGTGTTCAGGCGGCATATCGGAGAATTTCAACGGCTGGCTGGCCTAATCTTCATTAGTTTCGCTATTTTGGTTTTTTACGAGATATTTGTTGGATTTGCCCTGTAGACGGTAGAGCGCGCTAGCCGTCAGCCAGATCTGTCTGCTGATCATCCCATCCAACCCCCTTGTCGTAAGCGAAACTCCGCCAGGCGATTGAGCCGATTGCGCCACTAATCTGACAAAATTAGAATCTGGCAAATCGAGCCACTAGGTCGCCTGGGGAGCACCTTGCGTGCTAGTGGGGAGCCGTGACTTTCCATAGTGTAAATTGAAAGCGAATTCGGCCATTTTAAGGTGGGTTGCTAAGCAAGGAAGGGTTAGCAGGCTGCCGTCATAATAGTTGGATACTTTTTTTGGCCGCGCACTGCGTCCTTTTTTTAAGGCTTGTAAAATTGTGTATCCACCGGACTTGCATCGCCTTTGCCTGCGCTTATAAGGGGTAGAGTGCGCACAGTCCCAACTGCCGCCGAGAGCCAATCATGAATACCAGTCAGTCGACGCCAAACCTCAAGCCCTATATGCTCCATGAGGTTCCGCGAGCCATCTACCTGCCCGTAGCCGGGCAGGGCAAGTCCAAAACTGATCGGGTGGAGAGGGCTTCTTTCATAAAGCTCTTGAGACGCAAGGTTGATGGCGAGAAGGCTGCTCAAACAGTCTCAGAGCAAGGCGTGAACATACGACTGAGTGTGGCCGCGTGGTTGCGTATCGCGTCGCAGCAGGAGCAGCGGTCGGCCTTGATTCTTGTAGTGCGGCAAGAGGAGGGCAACACTGGAATAGCCATAGATAAGCAGCTCTGCCGGCCCAACCAGTCGACTATGTTCAGCGGTGAAGTCGAGCTCAATACCAGGCGCCCACCACTCAGCGTGCATCTGGCCCTACTCGGTGTGCGCTCAGGTCAAGCGGTGTACGTCGACGAACTCTTTGTACAGCCAGTTCAGATGCAGGCGAATTCTACCGCTCAACGTGCCTGATCCAGGTCCCGCTCAACAACGATTCCGGATAGCTGTGCCAGGATAGCCCTGTCAGCCGACGTAGGTGTGCAAGCGCCTCTCCTGGTCGCTTCTCCCACATGCGCACTACTTTGCTGCTTTTCGAATGCTTGTTGTCGCTCATCATGCTCTCCTTGCGAAGGTAATGGCCTACCAGGTCACAATCTTCGCATCATTTCCAATCTTGTAGTAATACGATTCAAGTATTGGGCCAAAACTCAAGTTACTGATTCGTAGGCTGTTAATTTATAACTATCCGGCTTTGGGCGAGTCAGGTGCCGCAATGCGACACATTGTGTCGACGTGCGGCTGGCGAGCGTCAATTCAGGGGAAAGACTATGCTTGAAGTAACAGGAACGTCATCGGCATGAGGAGCCAGAGGCAGATTTCATGATATATTGTTCCCGATAAGCATCCCAAGGACTCCATTGCCTATGACCCAGCAAGACCGACCGCCTATTAATTGGCCGGCCACCCTTATGTTCATTCTGACCACTCTGCCTGTGCTGTTTGTTCTGCCCTGGTATCTGTGGGAGTTCGACGTCAGCGCCGCAGCCTGGGTCGCCGCAGGCCTTCTGTGGATGGCTACCGGCATGGCGATCACCGCTGGTTACCATCGGCTTTGGGCGCACAAGGCCTATAAGGCCCATCCCATAGCCAAGTGGGCGCTCGCAATCTTCGGCGGTATGGCGCTGCAGAACAGTATCCTGATCTGGGCCACAGGCCACCGGAGCCACCATCGTCACGTGGACCACAAGGATAAGGATCCGTATTCGGCAGAGCGGGGCTTCTGGTTCTCGCACATGGGCTGGATGATCCGTAAATATCCCTCGTCCGACCTCGACTACCACGGCATGCCGGATCTCGTCAGCGACCCGGTAGTCATGACGCAGCACCGTCACTATCTTTGGTTCGCACTTGTGCCGAACTTTGTCATTCCAATGGGGCTGGGGCTGGCCTTCGGCGACTTCTGGGGTTTCGTGCTGATTGCCGGTTTCCTGCGTATCGTCGTCTCTCACCACGCCACCTTCTTCATCAACTCACTCGCGCACATGTGGGGCCGCCAGCCTTATACCACTGAAAATTCGGCGCGCGACAATGACCTGCTGGCACTCTTTACCTGGGGTGAGGGGTATCACAACTATCATCACATCTTCCAGTATGACTACCGTAACGGCATTCGCTGGTGGCAGTTCGATCCAACGAAGTGGAGCATCTGGGGTATGTCCAAACTGGGCTTGACCAGCGACCTCAAGCGGGTGCCCGAGATCAAGATCGAGCAGGCGCGTGTGAACCGTGAACTCGAGCGCATGAACGAGGCGCTGCAGGCCAGGGAAAGCCACAGCCTCATCGCCGACTGGCGTCATCAGATCGATGCCGAGTGGGTGCAGTTCAAAGGCACGCTTGCGCAGTGGGCCGACCTGCAGAAGTCACGCATCGAAGCTGCCCGCGAACAGGTCCAGGAGACCTGGGAGCACAGCGACATCAAGAGCCGCATAGACGCGATCGATATCGAAAAGGCGCTGCGTGAGCAGCGGATGCGAGTGCGGGCGCTATATCGGGAGTTTCAGCTGGCTACGGCTTGATTTACAGCCTGCGGGACGCGGCTCAGCTGATTTGCCTGAGCCGCGTTTCTTCCTAGCGCAGCCGCTTTCTTACCAGGCCAAGTGCAGACAGGCTCAGTATCCATAGCAGCCCCTCACCTGATCCGCCTCCTCCTTTACGCAGAACACCGACGCCACCGGGGTCTTTGACAGTCCCGTTGGCTGCCTGATCAGCATCGTTTGGACCGCCATCCTCTATCGTCAGCTGAAGACACCAATCACCGCTAGCCATGCCAGGCTGATAATCCTCTGAGCCCGGTGGGGGACAGTAACCCTCGGCACCCGGGGCTGAGGCTATTTGATTGCTGGCGTCTTCAACGAAGGTGCGCCACTGACCTTCGAGGTGCTTGCGATAGGCTGGCCTTTCGGGAATCGGCGCGCGCTGTGGCAGGACGATATCCACACTGTCGCCGACGGCAGGCAGATCGCTGATGACAAAGTCGAAATAGCCACCCACGTTGCTGACATTATCGGCGCCTATCGATCTGGTGGATGCCACTTCGTCAGCAATCAGTTGTGCGCCATCCGCGCCATGCCGCAAGGCGTTCGCTCCCAGTGAAACCTTTGTGCCAGGCTCTGTCTCAATCAGAAAGCGCTCGTCATCACTACTGTTTTCGGCAAGGACGTTGGGCACAGCGATGGTATCCAGATAATCCGGTAGGCCATCGTTATCACTGTCGCCGTAGCCTTCATCCGCATCTGTCACGCCGTCGCCGTCGCTATCTGTAGCCGAACTCAAGGCAGTGGATGCGTCGATGATCCTGAAGGATTGCCGAAGTACGCTGCTGAGGGCGGGCAGACCGTTATCGGAAACCGTCACCTCAATGTTATAGAGCCCCGGAGCAAGCGTGGAGGGGTCGAGTGCCTGTATAGCGCCATCTCCCTCGGTGGTGACACTGTTTGCTGGAAAGCGCCACTGGTAGCGGTGCTGATCGCCTGGGTTGGCGTCAGAAACCGTAGCGACGAGTGCCAGGTCTCCACCACCAGCCTGGACGAGCCGGACGGTCCTGTCCGCCTGCAGGAACTTGAGCGTCACCCTGGGGGCCACGTTGCCCTCAACGATGTTTATGCTGTGTTCGCGCTTCGTGCCGAAGTTGCCATCGCCGCTCAGCTGCACAAGCAGGTTCTCGTCACCCTCGGGCTGACCGTCCGCTGCAACCGTTACCGGCAATGCTTTTTCAAGCTCGCCACTTTGGAAAGTAACAGAGCCAGCCCGGAGATCGCTGTCCGTATCGCTCGCGGTGCCGCCGAGTGTGTAGGCAACTGAGAACGGATAGGCAGGCGCCGGGCCGTTCAGCAGGAAACGGACGGTTGAGGTAGAGCCCTCCACAAGTGTCTGGTCCTTGCCCAATGAAATAAGGGGAAGCACGTCCAGATCTTGTTGCACACTGGACGTATTACCGGCCGCATCGTTCGCAGTCCAGACGAGGGTATGTCTACCAGGGCGCACATGGCTATGTAGTCCGGTCGCGAGCCGGGTCGCAACGGCGCCATCCAGCGCGTCGACTGCCGTCGGCGCTTCGAAGAGCGGTATGGGGGTCAGTAAAGCAGAGGCGCGGATGACAAGCGCCTCGGGCTGAGCGATGACAGGCGCCTGATCATCGCTCAAGGGGTCGCTGTCGGCTTGCGCTTCACCAAGATTGTTGAGCCCGTCGCCGTCGAGATCAGTCAAGGCATCCGACGCGTCTCGTGGGTTCAGACCGAAGCGGATCTCGAACGTGTTCAACATGCCATCGCCGTCGATATCGTCATCGCTATCGTCCGGGATGCCATCCGCGTCCAGATCGGCCACTACGATGACGAATAGCTGAACGACAGACGCTTTCTGGATGTTGTAGTCGCTCAGGGTGCGACCGACCACCAGATTCTTGCCCTCGAATATCAAATTCTGACTGGCGGGTGGGACACCCTCTCGCTCCTGAATTTTGGCTTTGAGATTTTCGATCGAGTCACTGGATTCGACTTCGAGCGCGAAGGTCTGGCCGGCCTCGGTCGTGACAAAAATCTGCATCGCGTGCGCCGCCTGGGCGCCAGCGAGAAGAAAAACAAACAGTAAGGCAGTGCGCATTGAAGCTCCATAGTCTGATCAACGAAGTGCGTCCGCTGATCGCGCTGTGACTGCACCACTGGAGATTTAACCATAGCTCAGCTTGAATATTGCGCCACGAACCTGGCACAGAACTTGATGAGCAGGGGACGCTGCGATTGGGCTTTAGACAGCAACCTTCTTGATGATCTGGTTCCAGCGAAACAGCGACACGACCAGAATAGTGAGACAGACGACAATCAGGATTGAAGTAGATAATGCTGTGCTTTCCAGCCCGAATACTTTATCGGCGATTTGAGCCGCCAGGAAAGCAGCCAGGCAATAGACAGCTATGAATGAGATGTGGGGCAGCACAGCGCTAGACAGTCCACCGACCACCTTGTACTCCGAACGCGCCAACAGGTGCCAAGCCACAGCTGCACAATGCCAGAACGAAACTGCTACGAGTATGCTAAGCCAGTCCGGATAGAGCTGGAAGGCGTTCGCCAGAAGTAGGTACAAGGTGAAGGCCATCACCAGGTCGAGATAAAACCTGAGGAAACTCAGGGAGGTCATTCCGAAAGGGAACTTCTTGACCAGGGCGTGGTAGACAGCAATATCGTATACGACGAAAGAGAATATCGAAATTCCAACGACTATCGTCAATACGAATTCACTGAGGCCTTGAGCCCAGGCTTCACTAACGACCGGTTCATAGCTTTGAATGCCGAGAGCCACGATGGCGCCAAATACCACGTCAATGAACCACACCCATCGCTGAGATTGTTCTGCGTTGATAGTCATACAGGCTCCCTCGTAATCTCCAGTATTCCAGGAAATCAAAAGTGGTCGTCAGGCCACATCGGCCAGCTGCCACCGAGGGCTAAGCCCTCGAGTCCCATATTGAGCGCTCCGTTGTCGTAACGCCAGCCTTAGCTCGGGCTCTGAAGCCTACGTGCTACCCCAAGAGCGCTTTGTATAGATTGAATACTGATATTCCGCTAATCAACAATCCGACCAGGACCAATAGCGTTCTGGTCGAGAACTTCTTGCAGGCGAAAGCTGCGAAGGGTGCTGCGAATAGACCCCCAACGATCAAACCAGCTACGACATGCCAGATGGTCTCATCGACCAGAATGAAGAGGGATGCGGCGCTGACCAGTGTCAGAAAGAACTCGGCGAAATTGACCGACCCGATGGTGGTGCGGGGGTCGTGGCCCGTACCGACCAGCGTTGTGGTAACTACCGGCCCCCAGCCGCCTCCGCCAGAGGTATCGACAAAACCGCCGACTAAGGCCAGTTTGGCAACGTGCTGTGGCTCGCCTTTCCGCGTTGCGATGTGCTTGCGGAAGGCTTTGCTCAAGACGTAGATACCCATCAACAACAGGTACGCCGTAATGAAGGGCTTCAGGGTATCACCGTCGATCTGCGTGACGAGCACTGCGCCGAGCAGACCACCAACAATGCCGGGGATCAATAAGCGGACAAACAGCTTCTTATCGACGTTGCCAAATTTGGCATGGGAGACGCCTGATACGCCTGTGGTGAAGACTTCGGCCATATGCACTGATGCAGTGGCCAGCGCTGGCGATGCGCCGGTGGCGAGCAGGAAGCTGGTGGAAGTCAGCCCGTAAGCCATGCCGAGCGCGCCATCAACGGCCTGTGCGAGTAAGCCGACCAACACCGCATTCCAGAACATCGAGTCCTTGAAGGTGTTCCCGATGGTGGCAATACCTGCATCCCAGCTGTCACCAAACACCTGTGCGATCCCGAGAGCGACAAGCCCCGTCAGTGTCAGTATCGCGAACCATACGGCAGTGCGAATAACAGGATGGAGGGGAATCTGTTCTATAGGGGGAATACCGAGCGCCTGGTGTTCCTGGTTTAAGGCAGTGTCGGATAGATCGAGATTACGAATCTTCATGTAAGCGGGCGTCCGGGCCGTGTGTCGAGTGAGCGTATGCTATTGAGATCGCGGAATTTTGAGAAATACTGATGGGCTATCAGCTTATAACATAAGCGCTCAGTAGGAGCGCAATGATATAACCGGCAGGAATGGCAGGTGAGCCGATCACGGCGACGCCATCCAGTTCCCCCAGCGAATGCCCTTGTTCTCATCACGCGCAGTGCATGCCCTGCTGTAAGCTCAGGCTGGCGAGTTCCAAGGCAAGCTTTTCTGCCCCACTTGTAGCGTTAGCGACAGATACGCGATGTCTCTCGTCACCGAACTCCTGATATTCAGCGGCAATTTCATACATGGAAGCTACGCCTAAATATTTACTGAGCGTACGGAGGTGAGGCGCCAGATGACTCGCGTGCGCTCTTATCCCGCCCTTCCCGAAACCGAACTCCCCACAAGAGCTAATCGCAATGAGTGTCTTGCCCGATAGCAGGGGCTGTAATGGGAAGTCACCTCGGCAGAGGTCAAAATCAAAGGTCTTGTTTATCCGGACGACCTGGTCGAACCACGCCTTCAGCTGAGCCGGCATTCCGTAGTTGTACATGGGCGAAGAAATTACGATGATCTCTGCAGCAGACACTTCGGCGATCAGCTCGTCTGATAGAGCCAGTATCTCCTTCTGGGCGGCTCCTCTTTGGTCAGCGGGTGTGAATGCGGCAGCAATCCAGCTTTGAGTTATGAATGCTGGTGGATGAGTACCGACGTCACGATAGATATACTCATCTGTGGGTTTAGTGCGGAACCATGTTTCGACGAATCGACGCGCAATGTTCTTCGACAGTGAATTGTGGGCGGGATTAGGGTTAGTGGTTGCTCTGACGCTGGAGTCAATGTGTAATACCGTGCTCAAGGCGAAACCTCTGGCTAGTGGATGACAGGAGCATCTTGGGCTTCCGAATACGACGATACAAATGAGAAGATTGCACCTTGAGATGAGTTCAATTCATCTATACTTCATCTCGGTCTTGGAAACGGGTAGAGGATTGGGATGCAGGTATCGTTGCAGGCGCTCAAGGCATTCGAGACAGCTGCGCGTCGAGGAAGCTTCAAATGTGCTGCAGAAGAACTTTCGCTCACGCCCGCGGCAATTTCACATCACATCAGCAATCTGGAAAGTCGATTGAAGGTCGATCTGTTCCATCGAAAGCCGCGACAGATAACGCTGACGGAGTCGGGAAAGCAACTCTCGAAAGCAACGTCTGAGGCATTCAGGTTAATCGATTCCGCTCTGGAAGAGGTGGCAAAGGCGGGCAGTGTGGTGAGAGTGACCACGACATCGTCGTTAGCGGCTATGGTGCTGATTCCAGCATTGCAGGAACTAGCGCAAGATTGTCCCGACATTTCCGTTGAAGTCTCAACAGGGGAGGCGGTAGACGGCCAATCTCATGTCATCCCGATCCGCTTCGGTTCCGCAGCCGAAGTTTCCCCTGTAGATATCATCCGCCACGAGTCCTTCGATATGTTCGGCCGTCGCGGGTCGAAGACGCCGGACTGGTTAACTGGCGCCGTCACGGTCTTCACTACGCAGTGGAAAAACGCAGCCTTACCTGATCCACCCCTGGCAGCATGGCTGACAGCCAATGGACTGAGTTCGACGAATGTCAGGCTTAGAAAATTTGATCAGGAAATTTTCGGTATTCAGCAGGCTTTGGAAGATGATGGGCTCGTCTTTTGTTCGACTACACTGGTGACGCGGCTCCTGAACAATAATCATCTACAGCGATTTGGCACTCGATCGGTCGAATCCGAACTGTGTTACTACGTGCCGGACAAGAAAAAGCTCGACACCAGAAATGCCGTACTTTTTCTCAACTGGATCCAGGATCTCTTGAATCCGAAAAGTGGATCTTAGGCAATGTGGCAGTTCACCTATTTCAGCAACTGCGGTGTGGTGGCTACATGCTAGACTCAATAGATGACGAACACCCATGCAGACCAATGCCTACGAGGAGCTATGAATCCAAACCAGAATACCGAGCAGAGAAAACTCCCAAGGCTCCTGTGCTCCGGAGGCTTCAGTGCCAGCAAGGTCGTTTTCGGCGATCAGACATTCGAACTTGAGTCGATCAACTACACTCACGACGGCATGGCCCTGTTCAAGTCAGACCCGCTGCCTGAGGGCGGTACATTTACCATCAGTTTCAGCTACCCGGTCGAAGACAGCCTCGTAGAAATCAGCGATCTGCCTTGCACGCTCGTTCACGTGCGTGATACAGACGATGGCTTCTACTACGGTGCGTGTTTCGACCTCGAGGCCGCCACTTCGCAGCAGATCGCAGATCTGATTCGTATCGAGGAAGAGATTGCTGTTGAACAGCATCGCGATAGATAAACTACCCGCATGAACCAGTTCGATGATATCCGGCCCTACTTCGATAGTGAAGTGCGTGGCGTCCTGAATAGGCTACTGAACGACCCGGCATTCCTGCGGCTGATAAGCCGCTTCAAAACGCCGTGGTTAGCGAAGCGAGCGCCCTCACTGACCCAATGGGCCACTCGGCTTTTACTCAGCGCGCGATGGCGGCACGTTCACAACGTGGCGGACTTGCAGCAAATGGTGGCGCGCTATATGGCGCAGACCGTTGCCAACACTACCACCTCATTGACCGTAAACGGCCTCGAGAAGCTGTCCGCCTCTCAGGCCTATCTTTTTATCTCGAATCATCGGGACATCGTACTGGACCCCGCTCTGGTGAATTTCGCACTGGATCAGGCTGGGTTTCCAACAGTACGCATAGCAGTCGGCGACAATCTCTTCAAAGACCGCCTGGTGGGCGAGATCATGCGGCTCAACAAGAGTTTTATTGTCAAGCGCACATTTACCAGCCCGCGAGAGTTGCGCGATACCTTTCTGACCCTGTCGAACTACATCAATGGCTCGATCCGCGAAGGCCATTCCATCTGGATAGCGCAGCAGGAAGGGCGCGCGAAGGACGGCGTCGATCGCACCGATCCCGCTATTATCAAGATGTTCAACATGAGTCAGAAACAGACCGGTGCCACCTTGAGTGACGTGATAAGCAACCTCAACATTGTGCCGGTGAGTCTCTCTTATGAGTACGATCCCTGTGATATAGCGAAGGCCCGTGAACTGGAGATGCGTGCGCGCACCGACACCTACGAAAAGACCGACAACGAGGATCTCCACAGTATCGTCAGCGGCATCACCGGCTTCAAGGGCCGTGTGCAAGTGAGCTTCGGTGAGCCACTCACGGGGACCTACGAATCGGCCAAGGCCGTGGCTGAAGCAATCGATGTCCAGATTCTGCGCAGCTACCAGCTGTTTCCAACCAATTATCTCGCCTATCAGAAGCTGCGCGAGGCCGATCCCGAGCGGGTCTTGCCTGCCATCGTTCCTGAATACAGCGACGAGCAGATGAGTGCCGCGAAAATGCAATTCGAGCAGCGGCTGGCCCAGTGTTCACCTGCTTTGAGACCTTATCTGCTGGCGATGTACGCCAACCCGGTCATCAGCGGCTTGCAATTCGACCTCTAGCCATATTTGCTCAGAAGTTGGGAAAGGTCTGTCAGCTTCGACCTGGTGTCATCGTTCAGTGCGCCATCAGCGTCAATTTCATGCTCGATGGCACAGGCAATCATCTCACAGAAGGCCTTGTTCAAGGCATTGCGAGAGGCTGCCAGCTGCTGGGCGATGGTCTCACAACGTTCGCCATCTTCGACCATTCTGCGGACCGCTCGAATCTGCCCCTCCACGCGTGCCAGCCGCGCAAGCAGCTTTTTCTGATGCTCCTGTTTGGAGCTATTATCAACAGCCATTCGTACCCACCCCCGATGATTCACTAAGAAAGCGATTCCACAATTATACCCCAGGGGGTATATTGGCAGCTGTATTTTTAGCGGAAAATTTGGGCATGAACGTATGAGCGCTCGCCACTTGTTGACTGTTGTTCCTGCGATCGGGTGGTTGAAAGCCTATCGCCGTGATCAGCTACCGAGCGATCTCACCGCAGGTTTCATTACTGCTGTTCTGCTCATTCCGCAAGGCATGGCCTACGCGCTGCTGGCCGGTTTGCCGCCTGAAGTTGGCCTCTACGCGAGTATTCTGCCACCGCTTGTGTACGCATTGTTTGGGACCAGTCGGACCCTGTCGGTAGGGCCTGTCTCAGTGGCCGCGCTGTTGGTGGCCAATGCGCTCGCGGCCTCAGGCGCTGTGCAGGGGGAGCCGTCCTATCTGCAGGATGCGCTTTTGTTGGCAGCAATGAGCGGTCTGATTCTCATATTGATGGCTCTGCTTCGGCTTGATGTGCTGGTGAACTTCCTTGGTCATTCAGTCTTGTCTGGTTTCACCAGTGGGGCAGCTGTATTGATCATTCTAAGTCAGGTCAGGAACCTGACTGGCATACCCGCGCAGCAAGGCGGATCGGGCGTCGATATGTTCTGGGCTGCGATACAGCGTATCGACGAGATTCACCTCGTGACCCTCAGTCTTGCCGCCGGAAGTATCATACTTTTACTCGCGTCCCGATCCCCCTTTATCCGTCTGTTAGAGGGCATCGGTGTGAGCACGGGTAGTGCCACTCTGATTAGCCGCGGTGGACCGCTGGTCATCATTGCCTTGCTCACCGTGCTGGTAGCCACGGTCGGTCTGGGGGATGCTGGCGTGGCCATTGTCGGTGCCATACCGTCAGGATTTCCATCACCCACCTGGGACTTCCTGCAAGCCGAGCGCGCAATGGCGCTGCTCCCCTCGGCAATAACCATCAGTCTTATCGGTTACGTCGAGAGCGTATCGGTTGCGAAGGTGCTGGCTTACCGTAGGCGTGAGAAGATTGATAACAGACAGGAGCTCATCGCTCTTGGGGCAGCCAATCTGGTGGCTGGCTTCTCTGGCAGCATGCCAGTGGCTGGTGGTTTCAGCCGCTCCATGGTCAATTTTTCTGCAGGTGCGGTTACGCAGCTCGCCACCATCATCACCGCGATACTGGTCGTGGTCACCACTGCGTTCTTCACACAGTGGTTCTTCTTCCTGCCCAAGGCGGCACTGGCGGCAATCATCGTAGTGGCGGTGGCGCCGCTATTGGACTGGCGTAGCGCGGTGAAAGCCTTTCGTTACGACCGTGCCGACGGCGCAGCAATGCTGGCCACGTTTCTGGGCGTCATCCTGTTCGATATCGAGACAGGATTGATCGCCGGCGTAGCCGTTGCCGTAGGAAGCTTTCTGTGGCGCAGCAGTCGTCCACATACAGCGATAGTTGGTCGGCTTCCGGGTACGGAACATTTTCGCAACATCGATCGCCATGAGGTTCAGACCTGGCCCCAGCTCCTGCTGATTCGGATTGATCGTAGCCTGTATTTTGCCAACGTCGCGCATGTGGAGCAGGTTGTGGCCGCAAGGGTTGCGCAACAGCGTGACATCAGCCATCTGGTGATTATTTGCAGTGGCGTCAATGAGATCGACCACAGTGCGCTTGAAGCGCTTGAACAGCTGGCTGAAAGCCTGCGCGACGCCGGTATCACCTTACACCTGTCTGACGTCAAGGGCCCGATCATGGATCGCTTGGCGCGGACGGATTTTCTGAACTGCATCGCACCTGGTCAGATTTTCATTTCAGCCGAAGCAGCGGTTGAGGCGCTTGTCCACGACGGCGGCTCCGACCAGGTTTAGTTTCGATATACCCCCGGGCGTATTGCGGGATCAGTGCTCAGACTTGAACTTTATTCAATAGCGAGGTGTACCCATGACAGAATTTACTCCGATATCAGGTTTGCTTGGTGGGCTGCTCATAGGCCTCTCAAGCGTACTCATGCTCTGGGGTGCGGGGCGTATTGCCGGCATTAGCGGTATCTTCAGTGGGATGCTGACGCCGACTCAGGGTGACGCGTTGTGGCGAATGCTGTTCATAGGCGGCATGCTTCTTGGCGGGCTACTCTGGCCATTGCTGTCGAGCGAGCCGCTGCCTGTCGATCTGCAGGTGAGCTGGCCGCTCATGATCCTGGCCGGGTTCCTAGTGGGCTTTGGTGCTCGCCTCGGCGGCGGATGCACAAGTGGTCATGGCGTGTGCGGCATTGGACGGCTGGCTCCGCGCTCGATGGTTGCCACCGCCACCTTCATTACGACAGCCGCTGCAACTACCTTCGTCATTCGACATGTTCTGGGAGCCTGATATGGAACGCTCAAACACTGTTGCCCAACTTGCCTTGTCCTTGATTGCTGGTGTTATTTTCGCCATCGGCCTGGCCCTGTCCCAGATGGTCAATCCTGCCAAGGTTCTCAATTTTCTGGATATAACCGGCGCCTGGGATCCGACGCTGGCTCTGGTCATGGGTGGGGCGCTGCTGGTCACGATTCCGGCATTCCATTTCGTGTTGAAGCGGCCCCACCCACTGTTCGCCCACAAGTTCCACTTGCCGACCAAAAGCGATATCGATGCCCGACTGGTCATCGGCGCTGCAATTTTCGGAATTGGCTGGGGGATGGCGGGACTCTGTCCCGGACCCGCACTTACAGCGATCACTTCGGGGCTTCTGCCAGTCCTCGGCTTCGTGCTTGCCATGACAGTGGGTGTTTTTGCTCACAAATTCCTGTTCGAACAAGGTAAGTAGATTAACGCTAATCACATCAGGAGAACTATTGGATGATCTTTCGCCAACTCTACGAACCAGTTTCCAGTACCTACACCTATCTACTCGGCTGTGAAGAGACTGGACAGGCCATTCTCGTCGATCCCGTCATCAACGCCATCGAACGGGACCTTGCCGAGCTCTCACGCCTCGGCCTGAAGCTTGCCTACACGCTCGACACGCACATCCATGCGGACCATATAACGTCTGCCAGGGAATTGCGTCAAAAGACGGGTAGCAGAATAGCAGTGCCGGCAATGGAACGACTGCCCTGTGCCGACGTCGGGATCGAAGAGGGCAAGCCGTTCGAGCTCGGCAGTCTCAGACTGGATCCGATCCATACGCCTGGACACACGGATGGCCATTTCGCCTATCGGCTGAATGATCGCATCTTCACTGGTGATGCCTTATTGATCGACGGCTGCGGTCGGACAGACTTCCAGAACGGCGATGCCGACACCCTGTATCGTAGCGTTACCGAGAAGTTGTTCACCCTGCCAGAGGACTGTCTGGTCTATCCGGCTCATGATTATAAAGATAGGCGCATAAGCACCATCGCCCAGGAGAAGGCACGCAATCCTCGGCTCGGACAGGCGAAGAGCCTGGAAGAGTTCCGCGAGATCATGGGCAATCTGAACCTTGCTTACCCGAAATTCATCGATTACGCCGTTCCGGGCAACCGTGAATGCGGTGTCTGCCCACCTGATCTTCCCGAGCATATGGAAGCGTACTGCCGTCAGATGGCGCACAGCCCACAGGGCTAGCGCCCCTTTAAAATACGTTATTGAAAGCCAGGAGGTCACGACGACATGAGCAAATTTCCCGAATTGTTTCCAGGTGTACGCATTGGGCCTCAGCCAGACGACGGCGACCTTGATGAGCTCAAGAGGGCCGGCATTAAAACTGTTGTAGACTTTCGCCAGCCGAAGGAGACGGAGCGTTCTAATGAGCAGCTGGTACAAAAGCATGGGCTTGATTATATAGGCATTCCAGTCGACCGGGAGGATCCTTCTCCCAAGGCCGTTGAAGCGTTTCAGGAGGCGATGCAAGGTGCTTCAGAGCCATTGCTGCTGCATTGTGGCAGCGGTATCAGGGCGATCACCGTCTATCTGCTTAGCAAGGCCAAGGCGAAGGACTGGACGCCGGAACGGGTCGAGCAGGAGATTACCAGCCGAGGGTTCGAGCTCTCCAGCCACCCGCCGCTCCGGCGTCTGATAAAGGACTATCTGGCCTAGCCTCTGGCGAATAAAAAATGAGCTGATCTATCTGTTATGGGTGGGCGTACCCGCGGTCATGAGAGACCCCCTGTCAGTGGGGGCACCTTTCAATAGCATGATCCATCGACCACAAGGAGAGTCTCATGCCTGTAGCGACCACCCAACGGGTAGAAAACAATACAGCTGACTCGCTCGAACGGCGTTTTGACGAGCAGCTTGAATCCAACATCAACAAATACGCTGGAGCCGGCATCGAAGAGATCGACCAGCGTCTGCGCGAACTTGATAGTGAATGGAATATCGAGCGCATCATCGAGATTGAAGCACCAACCATGATTGGCCTGGGGGCAGTGCTTGGGGCCACCGTCAATCGGAGCTGGTTTGCCCTCTCAGCCATGGCTGCAAGTATGGTCATTCTGCACAATATGCAGGGCTGGTATCCGATGCTGCCGTTATTCCGCCGGCTGGGCATCAGAACTCAGAATGAGATCGAGCAGGAGCGGAGCGCACTGCGAGCACTGCGGGGGGATTACAGGGCTTATCAATCCCAAACCCGGCACTGACCGCACGCGAATACCAAGCGCGCCATCAGATCTTTGTTGAAAGGAGAATGTATATGATCCCCGAAACCGCCTTACGTGTAAGCAATCACACACACCCACAACTGAATGATCGCATTGAGCAGAAATGGAAGGGTCGACTAACTGACCTGCGCAGTAACGACCGTAGCGCGCTTATCGATCGACGCTTGCAAGAGCTTGATCAGGAATGGGATGTCGAACGCACCTTGCAGACGAATTTTGCAGTGCTGTCCCTGGTAGGTGTCGCCTTGGCAAGCAAGGTGGATAAGCGTTGGCTAGCGCTTGCGCTAGGGGTTCCGGCCTTCATGATTCAGCACGCCGTGCAAGGCTGGTGTCCGCCACTTGCGGTGCTGCGTCGGCTTGGGTTCCGTACCGCCAGGGAAATCAACGAAGAGCGTTTCGCATTGAAATCGCTGCGTGGTGACTTCGACGACCTGCATCGCTCTCAGGATGGGGCAGCAGCCTATGACGCGGTCAGGCAGTAGATACCCGGCCAACTGACATCTCTGCCAGCGGTGAATCTTGATTTGATACTACAGATAAGGAGCGTTTGTAATGCAATTTTCCGGACTCGGCTCTGCCAGTGAACTGTTCAGCAAGGTGTCTTCGAGTGCAGCCAGGGGCTGTACTCGCTGTGTAAGAAAATCAGTGGTGCTCGGTTCTCTCGTTACGGCCCTTGCCGGGTGCACGGGATTTGCCGAGACGAAACCGGCGGTGGAGCCGGAAGGGCGCGAGGAGTCCACAAAAACCAATGTACTGGAGGCCGGTGCGGCGGCTCTGCAGCCAGACGATCCACTCGAGCCGATGAACGTCTATCTGGTCGGCTTCCATCCAATGAAAGATGACCCATCGCATCAGATGGAAGCGCACCATTTCTGCACACAGGTTAACGAAGATTTTGCGCAATGCGTCCTTTTCGACGGCAACACGCGCGACGCCAATCTCAATGGTATTGAATACATCATTTCCGAGCATCTGTTCGAACAACTGCCTGAGCCGGAGAAGCAGTATTGGCACCCGCACAATGGTGAGATCCTATCGGGCCAGTTGGTGGCGCCGAATCTGCCAGTGCAGGCTGACCATGAGCTGATGAAGAGCAAGATGAACAGCTACGGCAAGACCTGGCATACCTGGGAAACCGCGCGTGGTGCGTCTGACAAGTCTCTGCCGCTGGGCGAACCCATGCTGGCCTGGTCCTTCAACCGCCAGGGCGAAGCCAAGGCTGATTTGGTGGAAAGCCGCGATAAGCGAATGAACATCGATACCGAGGCTCGGCGAAAGGCCCGGGAGGATCTGATACCACTGGCCCGGCCCCAGAGTGGTGTGGACGCCCTCGAAGGTCAGTTCCAGGGTCCTACACAGCCGATTCCCGGCGTCGTTAGCAAGGATGACAGCAAGAATACAAGCAGCCAATGACGGTGCGAGATCTTGCGAGATCTAGCAGAGAGAGGGTCTATCGGTTGAGACGATAGCCCTCTCCATAGACCGCCTCAATAAAGTTCTCATCCGGTGCAATGTGTGCGAGCTTCCGGCGAAGATTCTTGATGTGGGAGTCGATAGCCCGGTCGGAGGCGTCCGTACTGCCATGGCGTAAAACCGTGAGTAGCTGCTCACGGGAATAGATGCGATTTGAGACTGAGTGCAGCGCTTCAAGTATGCGAAACTCAGAGGAGGTCAGCGAGATAGTGGCATTGCCTACACGAGCCTGTAGCGACTCGTAGATGAGTGTGAGTACAGGTTTCGCTTCAGCCGGCTTCGACGGGCTCGCATGATAGCGGCGCAGTACCGATATGACTCTTGCCACAACCTCGACCGGACTGAAGGGTTTGCAGATATAGTCATCTGCGCCTGTTTCGAAGCCCTGCAGACGTTCGGCCTCTTCCGTACTGGCCGTTACGAAAATGATAGGCAGATCCGACACAGATCGAAGCTTGCGGCAAATGTCAAAACCATCCTGGCCCGGTAGGCGGACGTCGAGAAGTAGCAGGTCTGGCTTGATCGTATCGACATGGCCTGGTACGTCATGACCATCTTGCAGATGAAAGCAATCGAAGCCGGCCTTTTCGAGATTGGCTGCCAGGATTTTTGCGATGGGTGCCTCGTCTTCGACTATCAATATCTTCACGGCAACTCCCGGGATGCAGTGCTACAAGTGGTGAAGGGCAGGTGAATCGCGATGGTCAGTCCTCCAAGAGGCGAAGGCTCTGCGTTCAATTGACCGTGATGCCCTTCGACGATCGCCTTGCAGATGGCCAGGCCGAGACCGGCGCCGCCAGTTCGCCGGCTTCGCGAAGGGTCGCCACGAAAAAGCCTCTCGAATAACTTTGTGTGCTGGTCGGCTGGCACGCCTGGCGCGCTATCACTCCAGCGCAAAGTCAGACTGTTCTGATCCATACATGAACTGACATGAATCCGCCCAGGTGCATGGCAGTATCGCAGTGAGTTCTCCAAGAGATTTGCGAAAAGCTGATGCAAGCGGCCCTCGTCACCGATAAGCGCAGGCTTGATCACTTCGAATTCCAGCTGTGCGGTCAGGCTGGCCGACTCGAGTCGTTGCGCGTTTGCCGTGAGCAGTTCAGTGATGACGGCGTGAATATCTACCCTTTCGGTTTTCATGACCAGGATACCTTCTTCGCTCTGGCTCAGTTGGTTGAGGTCAGTGATTAGTCGCTCGAGACGGAGGCTCTCCTGATGCAGTATCGCGAGGTTTTCTGCGCTTGCCGTCATGGCGCCCGTCTGTATTGATTCGACCATGCCGCGCACGCTGGTAACTGGGGTTCGAAGCTCGTGAGAAATATCAGAGACCCACCGCCGCCGTTCGGTGACGTAGCGCTCTGTACTGGCGGCAAAGTAGTTGAAGCTTTCTGCCAGGCGGGCCAGTCGCTGCTCTGGCAGAAATTTGAGCCGCCGCTTGTAGTTGCCACGCGCCAGGTCGTCGGCCGCTTCATTGTAGGTGTCGAGCTGCTGCTCGAGCTCCACTGTCCACGCCCGTTCATGGGCCGTTTGCTGGCGTCGAAGTTGATTGATATAGGCAGCAAGCGCAAGTGATAGAAATATTGATTCCAGCGCAATACCAACCTTCAAGGCATTGATTGCGTCGTGACTCGGCGGCAGAAGACCGGCCATCACCGCAATATATGTTATGAAAAAGACCGGGTAGGCCAGCCAGGCCAGTAGAAATGAGCGTGCCAGCGCGTGGCCCCGTATGGATGCGAGAATGCCTGCGGCCGGAACGGCGACGCAGGCCGCCAGTCCAAGCAGCAGCATCAGCATTGATGTGGCGTTACTGGCATGTACGAGTTCAATAACACAGGCAAGACTGGTCATGGCAATAAGCAGTCCCATGATCTTCGACATCGTCGGCAGGGTTTGTCGGAGACTGAGAATGGATCGAACGAAACTGAGCAGCATGATAGTGCTGATACCACCTGAGAGGGCGAGTCTTCGATGTTGCAGCCACGCCTGATTGGTCCAGTCGTTCAAGAGGCCATCGCTGAAGGCCTGATAGAGCGTCATCGATAGTGCATAGCCGAGATAGTAGAGATAGCTGCGCCGACGCACGATGATGTAGATGTGGAGGTTGTAGAAGAACATCGCTGCCATGGCACCGTAGAAGACGCCGTCGATGAAGGAGAGCTGCGCAGCACCCACCATGCTTTGAGCGGCATCATTGATGGCGACTGGCGTATTGAGAAATGAGTCCGTATAAATGCGAACGATCACGGTCCGCTGCTGTCCCGGGGCCAGGTCTATAGGGAATACCGGGCGATTCAGCGGTAATGGGCGATCAGGGCGCGCCAGGGTGTCCCCGCTGCGTAAATGCGCCATCAGTTCGCCATCCTGGTTCAGGAGATAGACATCTACTTCGTCGAGCGTGGCGAAGCCGAAATCCAGAAACAGGTTGGCAGCGGCGCCAGCCTCCCTACCAGGATCAGGCGCAGATAGCGCTACTTCAAAGGAAAGCCAGACCGGCTCAGCAGACAGTGTCTTATCGAGCCAGGCTCTGCCACCAAAGCGCAGCTGTCGGTCGGCAGGACGGTTCCTGATGTCGCGGTAGTCGAAGCGCTCGTCAACATCTTCATACCAGTTCAGATGCTCTGAAATTTGCAGGTCTGACCTGTTCAAAGTCTGTTGCTCTACCAGCTCATAGCTTCGGTGCGGCAGCGCGATGCTGAGTACGAGAATGAGCATCAGGCTCGCAAACAGCAGCAGGGGCTTTACAAGCCCCGAGGGTTCGAAAGTGTCGAGAGTAGGCATCTGAGCACCGTGAGAATGCTGAGCAAGCGAGAGCAGGTAGCTTACTGTACATTTTGCGAGCCGCTGCACGATTAGTCTGAAATTGTGCGCCAGCCCACAGCCGTCTCCATAATTTCCACATATTTGCTCGTTAAAGTGTCTGAAGCGTTCCAGCGTCCCGTGGACAGAATAAAAAAGGAGACTTCACACCATGCCAGCACCAACTCGTTCGTTCAGTTTGCTTCCCACCTGGAGATCGTGGCTTTGCGTTACGCTCGCTTGCTACCTGGTTCTATCCACCACGGCAGCTGCCGCTATCGCGGAGGGTATCTACGAAATTCGGCCGGAAAACTCAGCGCTTTGTCTGGATGTGGATACAAGGCAAGGCGCCATGATGGCGGGTGCCGGGGTCAACCAGTGGCACTGTAATGGCGAAAGGCAGCAGCGCTGGAAAGTTGTTCGGGTAGCTGATGGCTCTTACAAGCTGCTGGCGCAGCAGAGTCAGATGGCACTCGATGTGTCTGGTGGCAGCCAGAATGATGGTGCGCGGCTGCAACAATGGAATGATCTCGGAAACACCGCGCAGACCTTCGCCATTGAAGCGGTAGGTGGCGACCGCTACAGGATCGTCAATCGTAGAAGCGGGAAGGTGGTTGATGTGTCCGGCAAGAGCCGGGAAGCGGGCGCGCCACTGATCCAGTGGCGTTGGTTGAATACTGCCAACCAGAAATTCCAGTTCATTCGCAAGGACACGCCCGGTCCAGTCGTTGGGCCTGAGAATCCGCCACCAGCCACGCCCTCTGGCTGGAAAATGGTCTGGAATGATGAATTCAACGGTAGCCAGATTGATCGAAGCAAGTGGGAACTCGCGGTCGACGGTAAGGGGGGTGGCAACAACGAGCTGCAGTACTATACGAACCGGCCAGCGAACGCCTTCGTGAAGGATGGAAAGCTTGTTATACAGGCACTCAGGGAGCGCTACAGTGGTGCTGACGGCACGCGCGATTTTACTTCCGCGCGACTGAGCACGCCGAACAAGGGCGACTGGACCTACGGTCGGGTCGAAGTGCGGGCCAGGATGCCAGCGGGCCAGGGCATGTGGCCCGCAATCTGGATGCTGCCTACAGACTGGGTTTACGGTGGCTGGGCCGCCAGTGGAGAAATTGACATCATGGAAGCCGTAAATCTCGGCGCAGCCGGCGGCAACGAGGTCCATGGCACCATTCACTACGGCGGCAAATGGCCGAATAACACTCACAAAGGCAAGAGCGTCACGCCAGCGAGCAGTGTCAGCGAGAACTTTCACGTTTACGCTATTGAGTGGGAAGAGGGCGAGATCCGGTGGTATGTCAACGACAGGCTCTATGCCACTCAGACTGAATGGTACAGCGAGGCTGCAAGCTACCCTGCGCCGTTCAATCAGCGCTTCCACCTGATTCTTAACGTAGCGGTGGGCGGACAGTGGCCAGGCAGCCCGAACTCAGGCACCCGCTTCCCACAAACTATGGAAGTTGATTACGTTCGTGTGTATGAGCGCAACGCGGGCGGTGGCGGGGACGGCGGTAGCGATCCATGCAGCAGTAAGCCATTCAGTGGCGCTGCGACTGTCCTGCCGGGGCGTCTGGAGGCCGAAAGCTATGACAAGGGTTGCTCGGGTCTCGCTTATTCAGATAGTGATGCTGGCAACTCCGGCGGTGCCTTCCGGAAGGATGCGGTCGATCTTGAGGTAGCGCGTGACACGGGCGGTGGCTACAACCTTGGCTGGACGGACAGTGGCGAATGGCTCAATTACACAGTAAAGGTTGAAGAGTCAGGGCGCTATGATCTGCAGTTCCGCGTAGCCAGTGCTGGTGGGGCCGGTCGTGTGGCTATCGACATTGGCAACCGGGAGATCACCAGCGCTACCTCTCCTGCCACTGGCGGCTGGCAAACCTGGCGAACTGTTACTGTTTCCGGTGTTGAACTCGACGCGGGCGAGCAGACGCTGACGCTCCGAATTGAAGCCGGCAACTTTAACCTCAACTATGTGGATTTCCAGCCGGCGGGCTCTACACCTGCCGGCCCATTTACGGTGAACAAGGCTCGGGGTGAGTGGACACTTGTGGTCATCCCCGATACCCAGCATTACTCCCAGAACAGGGCCAATGCGCCTATTGCGCATATGCGCAAGGCCTTTGACTGGATCGTGAATATCAAAAGCCAGCTCAATATCAAGTTCGTCCAGGGGCTGGGAGATATTACCGAGAGCTGGAACAATCGCTGGGAGTGGGACAACTCGACCTCTGCCTGGGACAAGCTGTATGGACAGGTCCCGTTTATGCCGATCATTGGCAACCACGATGACCCCGGAATGATGAACCAGTACTTTCCTGTCTCGAGCTTTTCACGCGAGTCCTGGTATGGCGGTGATTTCGGTGGCATTGAGAACAACTATGCGCTCATGGATATCGGTCAGGAGTCCTACATGTTTCTCCAGGTCGAAACCTACGACCAATACTCCCAGTACCGTCCTGCAGGTATGAACTGGGCCAAATCGATACTCGCTGCCTACCCGGACAGAAAGGTGATCCTGGCCACCCACGACACCTGGGCGACACGACATATCCGGGACAATCTGCTGACCAGGTTCGACAATATCGTGTTGTCGAACGCAGGGCATGTGTGCCAGCGAGAAGCCTACTATACGACCAATGGCCCCAGAGGCGGTGTCGCGCACAACTTCATCACGGACTATCAGTGTGATGCGCAGGAGGTCATGAGGCTGCGCTATTACGTGTTCAAACCGCTCGAGGACAAGGTGGACTACTTCACGTATTCACCAGTAACCGGTGAGTTCGAGGTGGATGCCAGCTCACAGGGCTCGTTCCGTCTGATACAGGCCAATCCCTGAAGGCGGCTCGAGTGATCAGTATCCGCAAGCTCATCCGAGAGCCGATATTCGTCTTCATCGTCGGTGGTAGCGTATTGTTCGTGCTGGACAGTGGCAATGCGCGTAGTGGAGACGGTCGCTCGGCAGCGGTGATCGAGATCGACGAGCAGGTGCTGGCGCTGGCGGTAGACAATCGCGAGCGCCTTACCGGAAAGCCACTTTCTGAGCTTGAAACGAAGGCGGCGCTAGATGCTTATGTCGATGAAGAGATTCTGGTGCGTGAGGCATACAGACGCGGCTTGCATGACGATGGCGTGATTCGCAGTCGGCTGAAAAACAAGATGCGGCTGGTATTAGGTGCGAATCATCCTGAGCCAGAGCAGGCTGACCTTGAGCGCTGGTATGCTGAACACGCAGAAGAATATGCCGAGCCTACACAGTGGACGCTGGAGCAGGTGTATCTACCTCGGGATCAGGCGGCGCCTGACAATGTTCTACAGATGCTCGAGCAGGCGGGTGCGGGCGCCTTTGAGTGGAGAGACAACCCGCGCTTTCCACGCCATCTTCAGGCTGAAAGTACTGAATCGATTGCTGCTCGCTTTGGTCAGCACGTGGCAGATGCAGTCGACGAAGCCAGTGGGAAGGACTGGTTTGGTCCGGTACTCAGTCCTTATGGCAGTCATTATTTGCGCGTAATCGCCAGGGAAGCAGGTGAGGTCCCGCCGTTTGAACATCTTGCAGCCTATATCGAACGGGATTGGCGTGAGGCACAGATCAACAGCTCGGTCGATCGTGCGCTCGCCGGTTTGCGGCAACAGTATCGTGTGCTGCAGGTTGATTGATCATGACGCTGTTCAGACGCGGATCCGCGTTTCTTTGGCTTAACCTGACACTGGTGCTTGTGGGCATGTTCAGTCCTGCGCAAGCTCATGATCTGGGCGTCCTCAAGGCCGACCTCGTGGAAAGCGATACCGCTACCGGCTCTGATTACGCCCTAACGGTTTGGCTGACGGCGAAACCGCTGGAGAGGGTTTTTCAGCCACCGGACTTGCCGCGTCGCTGCACCTTACGGGAAGCAGAGGTGCATCAAAATGATAGTCGACGGGATTTTATTTTTGACTGCGAAAGCAGACTGACAAATCTCGACACCTTCATTCTCCACTGGCCAATTGATGGCCTGCTCCTCAAGGCCAGCTGGCAGAACGCACCAGACTCGAAAGCGGTTTTTGCTACCGACAATGGTGAGATCACCATCAACTTGTCGGCGCTGGGCGCAGGGTCGGCCACCACCGCTGCTCAGGTGGGAACGTACTTCGAACTCGGCATCAGGCACATACTTGGCGGCATAGATCATCTCTTCTTCGTCACGGGACTGCTGCTGCTCATGTCGTCGAGGCGTCGATTGCTGGCAACGATCACAGCGTTCACCGTAGGCCACAGTGTGACCTTGCTCATGACTACGCTTGGTGATGTGCAAGTGCCTGTCGATGCCCTCGAAGCCTGTATCGCCTTGTCAGTCGTTGTCATGGCCTATGAAGCGGTCCGGCTGCAGGATGGCAATCCCGGCCTTTGTGTCCGATATCCGTGGTCTATGGCTGGAGCGTTCGGACTACTTCATGGCTTCGGCTTCGCCGGCGCGCTCATCGAACTGGAGCTCGAAGTGTCGGATCTGCCGCTTGCGCTGCTCGGCTTCAATCTCGGCGTCGAAGCCGGTCAGATCTTGTTCATCGCCCTGGTACTGCTTATCTACGGCTCGACGCTCAGGCTTGGGCCATTTTTCGGAAGCTTCAGCGGCAGGCGTGGCGCAGCCTATACGCTCGGTATTGTCGCGACCTGCTGGACCATGCAGAGAACACTCCCGCTTATATAGCTTCTGCTGCTGCAAAACATGCAATTAGGCCCAGGCGGCCGATTCCAGGACCATCCGCAGCTTGCGTACGCTGGTTGCCAACTGGCCAGGTGAAAACCCGCCGAAGCCCAGCAGCAGGCCGGAAAGCTTTGGCGCCTTTGCGCACCTGGGTGAAAGTGCGCGCAGGGCGATGCCTTCTTTTCTGGCTGAGTTGGCAACATCGACGTCATTGAGTCCGCCAGCGAGCGTCACGACCAGGTGCATGCCCTGATCTGCCGGTAGAACAGTGAGGCAGGGCAGTTCTTTCTCAATCAGCTCGACCAGTGCCTGTCGCCGCTGAGCATAAATCGTTCGAATACGTCGGATATGCGCTTCGAAATAACCCTCGGCCATGTAGGCAGCGAGTACGTGTTGTTCCAGGGATGGTGAACCTCTACCCATCAGCGAACGGGCACCGACGAAGGCTTTTATCAGGCTTTCGGGGGCGACGATATAGCCCAGTCGCAGAGAGGGGGCCAGGATCTTGCTAAAAGTACCGAGGTAGATGACGCTGTCGGGCGCAAGACCCTGCATAGCCGGAAAGGGCTGGCCGGTGTAGCGTAGTTCGCTGTCGTAATCGTCTTCGACGATCCAGCGCCCATGAGCACGGGCCCACTCGACCAGTTCAAGCCGCCTCGGCATGCTCAGCGGCATACCCATTGGGAACTGATGTGAAGGCGTTACGAAGGCAGCTACAGCCTCGGGCGCGGCTTGCCTGGCGCTGGCGACATCGAAGCCCTGGGCGTCGACCCGCGTCGCGTGTAGAACAGCACCACGATCATCCAGAACTGCTGTCAACCCGCCGTAAGCCGGGTCCTCTACCCATACCGGATCGCCGGGAGACAGAAGAACCTTGGCAGCAAGGTAGAGACCTTGTTGGCTGCCTTCTGTGATGAGGATGTGTGCTGGATCGCATCGTACCGCACGCGACTTCCTGAGGTAGCTGGCGATCGCCTGGCGGAGGGCCAGGAGACCTTGTGGATCGGGATAGCCTGATGGGGCGCTGCTTGTCGAGGCTCGTACCCGTTTACTCAGGCGTCTCCAGTGCGGCCCCATAGCGACCTCGCCTTCAGGCACGGCGATGGAGAAAGGCACTGAATCCAGCGGGCTCAGCATATCGGCAATGGCGAGGTAGCGCTGGCCGATGCTTGAAGCAGGAAGTCCAGATTCTGCGCCCGGCTCTCCAAGTTGCTTAGAGGGTTGGAGACCTGAATTCGATCCGAAAGCCACCCGGGTACCCGAGCCCCGATGAGCCATCAGACAGCCTTCTGCGATCAGTTGTTCATAGGCATCAGTCACAGTGCTTCGCGACACGCCCATCGATCGTGCCAGCACTCTGCTCGAGGGTAGTCGCTCATGGGCCGCCAGTTCACCGCTCGAAATGGCACTGCGCAGGGCCTCGACAATTTGTCGGCCGACATGACCCGCCTGAAGATCGATGACGCCCAGGGCAGGCATCTCCAGAACAAGTGGCCGTCGCGCCATGACTGATAGTCCCAATGCAAAAGTGGTCTGGTGAAATAAAGCCTAAGTGGCTATACGCTCCAGTCCATTATAGCGCCAAACTCGTGTCGGAACCCGCAATGGAGATGATGCCATGTACTGTCCGAATATCTTTAGAGAGCATCGAACTGATGTACTGTTCGATTTGATAGAGACCTACCCGCTAGCCACGCTCATCACGACAGGGAGTCTTGGCTTGTTGGCCAATCTGATGCCTTTCTCGCTGTGCAGAAGTGGCGGCCTGCTGCGTGCTCATCTTGCCCGAGGCAACACCCAGCTCGCCGCACTGCGTGAGGGCGCTGAGGCCCTGTTGATATTTCAGGGGCCTGAAGCCTATGTGAGCCCATCCTGGTATGCCTCGAAAGCCGAGACTGGCAAGGTGGTGCCGACCTGGAACTTTGTGATGGTGCAGGTGCGAGGCCTTCCGAAAGTCATCGATGATCCGCTCTGGATTGCTGAGCACCTCGGGCGGCTGACTGATGATCTCGAGGCTGATCGCGGGACACCATGGCGGGTGAACGATGCACCCGAGGATTTCGTCGCGACACAGCTCAGAGCCATCGTAGGTATTGAAATACCCATCCGGTCGATCGAGGGAAAGTGGAAGATCAGCCAGAACCGAAGTGAGGCGGATCATGGCGGGGTTGTAGAGGCCCTGCGTGCACAGGGTACCTGCCCGGAAATGGTGAAAATGATGGCTACCCGGTGTCCTGGCCGCAGCTGAGCTATTGTCCGCCTGAGTCAAACACGGACCAGTCCAGAGACCGTGAAAGTGCTTCCAGCGCCTTGGTGCCGAGCAGAGAGTTGCCCTGCTTGTTGAGGCCGGGAGCCCAGACGGCAATGGAGGCTTTGCCTGGCAATATCGCAAGGATGCCGCCGCCGACACCGCTCTTCGCTGGAATACCCACGCGATAGGCAAACTCGCCAGACCCGTTGTAGTGGCCGCAGGTCATCATCAGCGCATTGATGCTGCGGATATTTTCCCGCGACACCAGGTTTGGCGACTTGCTGAACCCGGCAAGGAAGCGGCCGAATCGCGCGAGCTGTTCGCAGGTCATCTCAATGGCGCAATGGTGAAAATACACGCCTAGCGTACGCTCGCAGGGGTGCTTCAGGTTCTGAAAGCTTTTCAGGAAGTGGGCGAGGGCCCAATTCTTATGGCCGCTGAGCTTCTCGGACGCGGCAACAGCTGGATCAATCAGAATGTCCTCGTCAGACGCAGCCTGGCGAATGAAGCGCAGAATTTCTCCCAGCGTCTCTGCCGGTGTGGAGTCGGCGAGCACCATATCTGTTGTGACGATTGCGCCTGCGTTTACGAAAGGATTTGGTGGAATACCTCTGCGAACCTCGAGCTCCTGCACCGAATTGAAGTCATGGGTAGAGGGCTCGCGCCCCACTCGCCGCCACAGGCCGTCGCCATAGCGGCCCAGGGCGATGGCTAATGTAAACACCTTGGACACACTCTGGACCGAAAAGCGGGTGGCAGCGTCGCCGGCGCTGAATTGTTGCCCATCGGCGAGACAGACTGACATGCCAAAGCGATCCGGGCTGACTTTGGCAAGTTCGGGTATGTAGTTGGCGACGACACCTTTGTCCTCGCAGGCTGTCATGTCTGCGCAGATGTCCAGCAGTGTCTGTTCCAGATCGACGGTAGTCTTCATAGGCGCGCGTGTTCCACAACTCGGTATCGACTCTATCTGAGGGAGTATGGCAGCAGAATAGGAATATCTCGATCTGGCTGGCTGAACAAGACCGTGGCTGGATATCGATCTGAAAAGCGCCTGCTGACCATCTGCTACACTGATGAGATGAAATTTTCGAGGCGATCTCAGTAATGTCGGATAAAACGCTGGCCAAGGGCAAGGTTCTGGTTGTGGACGACAACCCGCAGCTGATCAAGATGTTGAGTGCCATTCTTCGCGGCTTCTGTTCGGTGAGTTTTGCCACGAGCGGCGAAGAAGCGCTGCAGGTCGCTGCGAAGCAGCAGCCGCAGGTGATACTGCTCGATATGCAATTGCCCGGCATGGACGGTTTTGAGACGTGTAAGGCGCTCAAAAGCTCGGCGGCTACCGCCAATGCCGCGGTGCTTTTCGTAACCGCGCATTCTGAAGCCGATTTTGAGGTGAGGGCGCTCGAGCTTGGTGCGGTGGACTTCATAGCGAAGCCATTCAATCCTGCTGTCGTCACAGCCAGGGTGAAAACCCATTTGCTGTTGGCAGCTCAGACGGAAGCGATGCGTGAGCTGATTGAACGAGATTCGCTGACCGGTATCTACAACCGTCGATACTTCGATAAACAGCTGGGAGGTGAGTTTACTCGACACCGACGTCAGGCACTACCAATGGCTGTCATCATGCTGGATATCGACCATTTCAAGCTTTATAACGATGGCTATGGGCATGTTGCCGGAGATGAGTGTCTGCGACAGGTTGCAGACATATTGAGTTCAGGTATACGCCGACCGGGCGAATTCGTGGCCCGCTACGGCGGCGAAGAGTTCTGCGTCGTACGCGCTCACACCACGCAGGAGGAGGCAGCCAAAACCGGCGTCTACCTGTGCGAGCGGGTGAGAAATGCAGTGATCCCTCACGAATTTTCGCCGACTGGCGCCTATCTCACCATCAGTGTAGGTGTCGTAAGCTTCGTTCCCCGCCAGGGCATGGCACTGCAGGATGTGCTCGAGTGCGCTGACCAGGCCTTGTATCAGGCCAAGAAAAGCGGCCGCAATACCTCTTGCGTCAACAGTTTTGACTAGGGTGGCCAAGCTGTCGACCTTGGCTCGGCCAGGCGCAGCGCCGACTATTTCGGTACTGCAGCTGATGGGGCTGAATCTTTTCTGCGCAGTCGTGTATTTTCTGGTGGGCTTCTTCAGCCTGCAAATGGCGTTCGACACCACTAACGTTTCCCCCATCTGGCCCACATCAGGACTCGCCCTTGGGGCGTTGCTGCTGTTCGGCGCGAGACTGTGGCCGGCAATCGCGGTGGGTGCATTCTGTGTCAACGTCGTCGTCTTCCACGACTACGCTGCGCCAGCAACCTACATTGCTTCAGCAATGATCGCGATCGGCAACACCCTCGAAGCCCTTCTGGCTTTCTGGCTGATTCGACGCTTCGCAACCAGCGCCCCCATCTTCGACAGAGTGAGAGGCGTGTTCACCTTCCTGATGGCGAGCGCTTCCGGCTGCCTGTTAAGTGCAGCAGTCGGCACAGCCGCTCTCGAGCTCAATGGCTTTGCCCCTCAAGCCTCTGCAATCAGCATCTTTGGCACCTGGTGGGTCGGTGACAGTGCTGGCATGCTGGTTATAACGCCCTTGATGGTGGCGTGGGGGCGACGGACCGCAGTAGTACCGGGTAGAGGCTCTGTTCTGGTTTTCGGACTGATATGCCTGGCTGTCGTCGTCACCACGGCCCTGGCGTTCAGCGATTTCCTGCAGTCCACCATGCTCAGTCTTATTTTTCTTTTCCTCTATGTGCCCTGTGTCGCCATAACCGCTTTTTTCTACGGCGTTCGTGGCGTAAGCCTGCTCACCCTTGCCATCGTTGCCGTGGCTGTTGTCATGACGGTCCAGGGTCATGGGCCTTTCGTTTTTGGCACCGGCGCCGATAACGCGTCGCTCATAGCCCTCGACAGCTTCGTTCTGCTCTGGGTGAGTAGTGGGCTGGTACTTGCCGCCGATCTGGCCGATCGTCAGGGCGCAGGGGCTCATAGCGTGCCCGCGCTCTTGCTGCCGTGGAGCCTGTTTTTCCTGAGTATCGGGTTGGCGGTAGGTGCATGGCGGCTGACAAGTCTGTCAGTGGAGACCGCTGCCCGGGATGAATTTACGTTCAATGCTCAGTCGATACGCTCACGAATTTCCGATCGTATGCGCGATTATGAACAAGTACTGCGCGGCGCGGCAGGGTTCATACATGCGTCAAATGATGTAACGCGGGAAGAGTGGCAGCGCTATGTAGCCACGCTCAAGCTGTCCGAGAGCTATCCAGGCATCCAGGGCGTCGGCTTCGCTGAATACCTCAGAAGCGAAGCTGGGAAGAGCCGGTTTGAGCAGGAGGTCCGCTTGGATGGCTTTCCAGAATTCGTAGTCAAGCCAGAAGGTGAGCGAAGCACCTATATGGCTATAAAATATCTCTCGCCTTTTGACTGGCGCAATCAGCGTGCCCACGGTTATGACATGTTCTCGGAAGAGCTCCGTAGAAAGGCGCTGACGCTTGCGAGGGACGAAGGTATAACGAGTGTCTCCGGAAAAATTGTGCTCGTGCAGGAAACGGACGTCGGGCAACAGGCCGGCTTCCTGATGTATCTGCCTATCTTCGATGTTGAAGTTAGTCCACAGACAGTCGAAGAACGGCGTGCCGCCATGAGGGGCGTGGTCTACAGTCCGTTCCGCATGAATGACCTGATAAGCGGTGTACTCGGTAAACGTCAATCATCGCTGGCACTGGCAATCTATGACGGCAATGAGACGCTTCCAGACAAGCTCATGTATAGCGAGACCCCTGAGGTGTCTTCTGGCGGGTCTCCATTCCTCTCGAGCCTGCGTTATCGCGAGTCTGTGAAAATTGCCAACCGTGAATGGCTGGTTACGGTCTCGGCTACACCTGATTTTGCGGCGACTGTCGACAGGGGCAAAGCCCATATTGTGCTGATCAGCGGAATATTGATCAGCCTTCTTCTCTTCTCATTTATCCGTGCGCTAGTTGTCACTCGCAGTCGGGCCTTATCGCTCGCCGAGCAGATGACGATGGCTTTGCGAGAATCCGAGGCCCGCTTTACATCCCTGGCGAAGACGGCTCTGGAAGCGATTTTCATAGTCAACGGGGATGCAAGAATCGTCTACTGCAATCCGGCTGCTGAGCGAATCTTTGCCTATTCGAATGCGCAACTGCTGGGGCTGCCATGGACTTCGCTTCTGGTTGCTTCGGAGCGTGAAGAAGTGGAGGCACGGTTAAAGGCGCAACGAGACATCGAAGCGACTGATGAATTCCGCGCAGGCGAGTCCGCTGGGGCCACTTGCGTGAGGGCAACGTCGGAAGTTTTTCCTGCTGAATTTTCCTTGTCGTACTGGGAAAATGAAGGGCAACATTTCTACGGCATTATTCTTCGGGATGTGACAGATGCCCGCCTTGCCAGCCGGCGTCTGACCGAGGCTCGAGAAGCAGCAGAATCGGCAAGTCTCGCCAAGAGTCAGTTCGTCGCCAACATGAGCCACGAGATCAGGACACCGATGAATGCGGTGCTGGGAATGACTCAACTGCTCATGCGGACTTCCCTGAGCACCGAACAACGCGAGCAGCTGAAAATCATGCTCTCTGCAGGCAATTCCCTCATGGAAATCCTCAACGATATCCTGGACTTTTCCAAGATTGAAGCTGGACGCATGGAGCTGCGAAGTAAACCTTTCAATCTCGACCATGTGCTGGACGAACTTGTGGCCGTCATGAGTGCCGAGGCAAAGCTCAAGTCGCTGGAGTTCTCGATCGAAGTAGAGGCTTCGGTACCACGCTCACTGATCGGCGACGGCACCAGAACACGGCAAATACTGCTGAACCTGCTCGGTAATGCCATCAAGTTTACCGAAAGCGGGCGGGTGTCACTGTTCATCGACGTGGCCGAACGTAGACGCGACTGGATCACCTTGCGGGCGATCGTCAGGGACACTGGCATCGGAATAAGCGCTGATGAACAGCTCGAGCTGTTCTCGGCGTTTTCACAAGCGGACGCGTCTGTTACACGAGAATATGAGGGAACCGGACTTGGACTGGCCATTTCCAGAGAGCTGGCTCAGCTCATGGGCGGTGATATCACTTTGAGTAGTGAACAGGGGAAAGGCAGTACCTTTACTGTTCTCCTGCCATTCCAGGTTGCTGAGCCGGCGGCAACCACACACGACCCACTTGTATCCACTGACGACACTGCCGCAGAACCAGCCGCCTTTGACGCTTTGTTGGCGGGTAGAAGAGTTCTGCTGGTCGAAGATAATGTATTCAATCAGGCCGTGGCGAAGAGTTTTCTCGAGCATGCTGGCGCAGAGCTAGTCACCGCCAGCAATGGCGCAGCGGCTGTTGCGCAACTCTCATCGGTGGGCGAACAGTTCGATGTTGTGCTGATGGACGTGCAGATGCCAGTGATGGACGGTATCACTGCCACGAGAATAATTCGTCAGGAGCTACAGCTTGCCATACCTGTTCTCGCCATGACCGCCGGCGTACTTGAATCAGAGCGTGCGAACTGTCTTGCAGCGGGTATGAACGGTTTTATCCCGAAGCCCGTTGTCGAGGCGCAAATGTTCGACTTACTGAAGCAAGTGTTAGATCACACCCCGGTCAGAGCGTCCCCGATTCAACTGGATGGCGCTGATGAGGATGCGGAACTCATCAAGAGGACCCTCGATCAGTTGGTTGGCATCGCTCGAGGCAGTGCTACAAATGAACGGCTGGTATTGGACGGCATTCGGCAGGTTCTGGAGCAGGGTGTCAGCCCGATCCTGGAAGCGCGTGATACATGGCTCCAGGGTAAACCAAAGCTTGCGTCTGCTGCGCTCCACAAGGCCAGGGGGTCTGTCAGTCAGGTTGGTGCTGGAGGTCTGACCAAGTGCCTGTTGGCGCTAGAGCACCTTATCGAAGATCCTGAAGCGCCGGTCGATCTGGCAAATCATTGGACTGAAGCGCTGCGCAGATATGAATCCATGCTGGCTGCCATCGACCTGTGGTTCGAACGTCGACGGCCTGCCCAGCAAGCCCATGATGCGCCTCTGGTTGAAGTGCATGAGGAGACCGCCAGACATGAACTTGAGATCCTGAAAAAGATGCTTGCTGACAGAAATATCGATGCAGACCGACAATTCGAACAACTGCGGGACTATCTGAAGTCAAGGATGACCCCCGGCGATTTTCAGACACTGGTAGTCGCAGTGAGGGCCTTACATTTCGATTCGGCTTTGACCTTACTGAAGCAGCTGGGGACCAGTCGATGACAGACGCTCGTTTCCAGCCGCCACCGCTCCCTGCCAATGAACAAGAGCGTCTCGATGCGCTCAGCGGACTGAGCATCCTTGACTCCCCGCCTGAGAAGGAGTTCGACACTGTTGTCCAGTTGGCAAAGTCGCTGTGCAAGGTGTCCATAGCGCTGATTTCATTGATAGACCAGGATCGGCAATGGTTCAAGGCCCGCTGCGGCCTGGAAGTTCAGGAAACAGAACGAGCCATATCCTTCTGTGGCCACGCCATTCTGCAACATGAAATTTTCGAAGTGCCCGATGCGCGCCTGGACGACCGCTTCGCGGACAATCCTCTGGTGACTGGTGCGCCCTTCATTCGGTTCTACGCTGGTGTGCCGCTGATCTCAAAAAGCGGTCATTGCTATGGCACCTTGTGCGTCATCGATTCGAAAGTCAGGACGCTGGACGATGCCATTCGCTTGCAGTTGCGTCAGCTTGGCGACCTCGCCGTCCATCTCATGGAGATGCGGCGCAAGCAGCTAACAGCCGAAGCCGACGCAGCCATGGTCGATACGCTGCTCGAACATATGCCGAATGCGGTAGTGACCTGCGACGCCAAGGGCAAATTGAATCGCTTCAACAGTCTGGCACGGCAATGGCACGGTGTGGACCCACTGAGGCTTCCACCCGAGCAGTGGGCAGAGCACTTCGATCTTTATGAGCCGGATGAAACCACACTGCTCCCGCTGGAGAAGATTCCGCTACTGAGAGCCTTCAAGGGCGACATCGTGGATGGCAGCGAAATCGTCATCAAGCCGAAGAATCAGAAGCCGAGGCATGTTCAGTGCCATGGCAGAGCCACCTATGCTGCAGACGGTAGTCAGGTTGGTGCAGCGGTTGTCATGCACGACTTCGGCGCGCTCAAGGAAGCTGTGGAGCAGAGTGCCAAAACCAGCGCTCACCTGAAAGCCGTAGTCGACGCCTCCACTGAAACCTCGATTATCGCCACAGACAGAAGCGGTCTGATAACGCTATTCAATACAGGCGCTAGCAGGATACTCGGCTACACAGCCGAAGAGGTCATCGGCCTCAAAACGCCGGCCCACTTCCATCTGAGCAGTGAAATAGAGGCCCGCGCGAAAGAGTTTTCGCGAAAAGCAGGCAAGCCCATCAGCGGCTTCGAAGTATTTGTTTATGAAGCTCTCGAGAGCTCCTGTGAGAGCCGTAACTGGACCTACCTGAGAAAGGATGGGACTCACCGACAGGTGCATCTGTCGGTCAATGCTTTACACGATGGTAATGGCGAAATCACCGGCTTCCTCGGGGTGGCGGTGGATCAGACCGAACAGATTGCTGCGCAACGCGAGGCCCGATTGCAGGCAGAGCGTTTCACCGGTGCCTTCGACACAGCGGCCATTGGCATGGCGCTGGTATCCCTGGAGGGGCGCTGGACGGCAGTCAATGATTCTCTGTGCCAAAAACTTGGCTATACGAGAGAAGAGCTGCTTGCCATCGACTTCCAGACGATCACGCATCCGGAGGATCTGGACAGCGATCTTCGGCTGCTGGGCCAGCTTCTGGCCGGGGACATCCGCAGCTATAGAATGTTGAAGCGATATTGGCACAAGGATGGTTCGGTCATCTGGGCAGAACTGTCGGTTGCCCTGGTGCGAGATGAGCAGGGGGCGCCTCTGCACTTCGTCTCCCAGATCCGCGATGTGACGGCGGAGAAGCAGGCTAATTTCGCCTTGCAGGCCAATGAAACCCGCCTGCGCGGTCTGTTCGAACTATCGCCAATTGGCATTGCCTTGAATGATGCAGAAACCGGCGAATTTCTGGATGCCAATCAAGCGCTGCTGCATCAAACCCGTTACGAGCACGCTGAGTTCATTCAGTTGAGCTACTGGGATCTTACGCCGAAAGAGTATGAAGCCAAAGAGCACATCGCGCTTCATGAGCTGAAGACCACCGGCCGCTACAGCCTTTTTGAGAAGGAATACTACCGAAAGGATGGCAGTCGCTATCCCATTCGGCTACAGGGCATCATGATCAAGGGAATCGACGGTCGTGATGTCATCTGGTCTTTGATCGAAGACATTAGTGAAGTGCAGCGTGTTGAGCGAATGAAGGCAGAGTTCGTATCAACCGTGAGCCACGAGCTGCGTACACCACTCACCAGTATTTCAGGGGCCCTGCAATTGCTGAGTCATGGTGTAGCCGGTGCGGTGCCGGAGACCATGCGCGAAATGCTTGAGATCGCCACAAAGAACAGCCAGCGACTGGTCCTTCTGGTAAACGATCTGCTCGATATCGATAAGCTGGCTGCCGGCAAGATGCAGCTCCAGCTCGCTGACGTGGAGCTGGACGCCTTGATGCAGGAAACTGTGCAGAGCATGAAGAGTTATGCTGGCCCCATGCAGGTGCAGATCGAGCTGCGAGGTGATCTTGAAGGCAATGTGTTCGTTGATCGTGCGCGCCTGATGCAGGTCTTGCATAATTTGCTTTCGAACGCGTGCAAGGCCTCGTCTGCCGGCGGGAAGGTAGAGCTCGTCTGTGAAAGGACCGCTGATAATGACGTTATAATCGACGTAGTCGACCACGGAAAAGGCATCCCCATAGACTTCCGCTCGCGGATTTTTCAAAAGTTCGCCCAGGCCGACGGCGGAGACGCCAGAACTCAAAGCGGCACAGGCCTTGGGCTCGCGATAAGTCAGCAGCTAACCACCTTGATGGGAGGCGTGATTGGTTTCGAGTCTATCGAAGGACAGGGTAGCCGGTTCTGGCTCAGACTCCCCGGCAACCGGAATGGCACTGCGCGATTTCGGCCCGACGCATCGCCACGTGTTCTTCACGTCGAAGACGATTGTGATCTCGGCGCAGTAATCCGCACACAGTTGCGCGGCATCGCTGAGGTCGAGCAGGCAGTCACCCTTCAGCAGGCCAACGAGAAACTGCGTCGGGCGCATTATGACCTCATTCTGCTGGATCTCAGGCTCCCGGACGGGACTGGCGAGAGGCTGTGGGAGGTATTCCATCAGGCTCAACCTGATGTGCCGGTCATCATATTGTCAGGGCACGAAGTGCCACGAGCGCTGGCTGGTAAAGTCAGTGCGGTATTTACTAAAAATCAGGAAGCCGGCAAGAGTTTGACTGAGACGATACATCGCCTGCTGAGCAGAGTGGGAGCAGGCGGATGAGATCGCTGCAGAAGGTGCTTCATGTCGAAGACGACCCCTCAATCCGAACAATAGCACGACTGGCAATTGAGGCGGTCGGGCGCCTGACTCTGTTGAGCTGTGAAAACGGCAAGATGGCCTTGGCACAGGCAGAAGACTTTTCGCCGGACCTTATTCTGCTTGATGTGATGCTGCCCGATATGGACGGGCCAGCAATTTTGAAAGCCTTACAGAGGCAGATGGACCTCAGTGAGATCCCCGTGATATTCATGACGGCCAAGGTTCAAAAAACCGAACTAGACCGCTTTCTGTCCCTGGGAGCCTTTGCTGTCATCCCTAAGCCCTTCGACCCGATGACCCTTGCGCAGACCTTGCAGGATCATTATGAGCGATTCCACTCAGGCTGCTGAGTAGCTGGTTACGCCGGGCGCCGCAACCAGCCTGAGGTTATCTTCAGCTTACGGTGCTGAGCTTACTGCAGTCTCAACGTTGTTGGGGTCGAGCAGTCTATCGTTCGAGCGTTCCTCATTGGCCCAAACCTGCATTTCCGGACTATCTGCGCTGCCGCGGATAGTGCTGAACGCGACATCAGCTGCATCGCGACCGGTGCCAATTCGAACAAAGCCGCCTACGGGCGCCAGACGCGTGGCATCGAACAGAAACCAGCGGCCGTCAAGATAGGCCTCGAAGAAGCCGTGAAAATCGGGTGGCTCAAGGTTGACTGCGTATCCAGCCACATAGCGGGCCGGAATACCGAGCGCCCTACACAGACTGATGCCCACATGGGCGAAATCCCGGCACACACCCTTCTTGAGCTCGAGAACATCGCAGGCCGTTGTAGTGGGGCCGGTGCTACCTGAGGTATAGGACAGCTCATCGTAGACCCAGTTGCAGATAGCAGTGACGCGTGAGTAGTCAGGTACGAGAGACCCGAATTTTTCCGATGCAAACTGCAGTAGCTTGTCCGACTCGCAGTAGCGGCTTGGGTTGAGGTAGGGCAGGACGTCTGCTGGAAGCTGCTCGAACGGTGTTTCTGACACATCCGTAGCCTGGGCTTCTTCCACCATCAAGTTGACGGTTGCAGTGTAACTCACGGTAAGGTCGCCCGGTGGAACCGACAGCCTGACCATCCGATTTCCAAGCGGACTCACAGCACCCTCTTCAATCCTGTAATAGGGCTCGACATAGAAAGACTCCTCGACAATCTGCTGATGCTCATTCCTGGCTGCAGAAATGTTGAAGAGAAACGTGGTAGGGGTATGGACCTGGTAGACAAGGCGGCAACCGACTTTGATCTGATTCATGGCTTTATCCTTAAGCTTCAAAAAGTTAACTATTCGCGCAACCGGATCGAACGCTCCCACCCCAACTCTATGTAACTTGTCACTTGAGTACCGATTCAATCCTGAGGTCTTGAATACTGCCCGGGAGGTCAACGATCTATAGTAGGCCCATGGAAGCTATTCTTGATAGATACCACTTTGTAACCTCAAAACCAGCACGGCTGGTCATCGGCGAGTGGTCGGGCTACGTAGCGAGTGGCCCACACCTTAAGGTCTTACGTGACGAGCAAAGGGTATGGACTTGCTGAAGCACGATGAGATGCTCCTGACGGAAGCAGGGAAGCTGAAGCAGCCGAGTTAGAGAGTAATGATTTCTCGCTCGGCGATCTGAACGGGGAGGTGACGCTTGTGGGGCTTACTGAGTCAGTGCGACGCAACGATTTTTGACGGCATGACAGGTACTCACCACTGACTGTATGGATGCCTTAATCCGCTTGCCGGGGAAATAAACCGAATTGACGAAGGTCGTAATCGCGTTGTCATAATCTTCCTGCGCCATGTAACGCCGACCTAGATTGTATAGTTTCGACGAAAGCGCACGCTTAACAGCGATTGAGTACTCTGGATCATTCTTATTTTCAAGAAGATGAGTCTCCAATACTTTAATATCACCCAATGTCTGCATTGTAACGTAGCCATCAACATTGGAATTCACATCATGTAAACCCAATATAGTGTGCACGTCATCGAAATAGTGCATTCCAAATTTGCGGGCGATGCGTAAGGAGAAATCGAAGTCCTGGCAGCGTCTGAACCTGCTGTCCCATTCGCCTACTGCCTGAAGCGCTTCTTTGCTCACTACTGCAGTAGAAGGATAGATTGGGAAGCCCTTCAGCAGGAATTCCAGGGACTGTCGCTGAGTGAACTCGTACAGCTTCTCGACACCAGCGACCGCCGTTGACTGGGGAATGAAGCCCTCCTGGAACCACGGAAAGAAACTACTGTTTCTATCAAGGTAGTCTTCCGGAGCCTTTGGCCACGCCCTTCTTAGGTCTGTGAAAAGAAAGTGCACGGTCGCTGATTCGAGAGCACGTTCAACGTCATGAAGATGATGTTCGAGCCACCAGTCGTCAGCGTCGAGGTAAGCAATGTAATCACCTGATGCCGCTTCGCTACCCGCCTGTCGTGCTTTTGCGCTGCCTTGATTGTTCTGGTTGATCAGCTTTACCTGCTCACCATAGGCCGAAACAAGCTGACTTGTTTCATCGGCAGAGCCGTCATCGACGACTATGATTTCGTCTGCAGGGCGGATTTGACTGAGCACACTATCCAAACAGGCTTCGATAGTGTTGGCTGCATTGAAAGCAGGAATTACTACAGTTATATTTGCCATGAGAAGCTGCTACTCTCCAATTATACGGTAGGTCTTACTGGCATTCTAATTGCACTAATTGACCTGATTAACGTTATTGTGTTTCTATAAATCTTGTTTTATAAATAGCATGAACAGATTTTTAAGTAAAGTTCCCGCCAGCACCTCGATAAAGGTGTAAAACAATTAAACATTTCACTAACTGATAATACGCAGCCTGAATATATCCGTATATATACTGGTATAACAAATTCGGCACTGGGCAAATCCATGCCTTCAGGGTCCCCGAGATCACCAGTCACTTAGTACGGCCGCGTAGGCCGAATAGACCAGGGTCTCGTGCTCTTCGACCTAAATGTCCTGGCCTACTTGGCGGTAGGCGTTCATAAGCTGCCATAGTCGCTTCAGTGACCAGGCATTTTCGAGGGCTACTTCGATTTTGCTCACGAAGAGGGCGCTTGCCGCTTTCGAAAAACTCACTATCGCGGGGCCATCCTCGTTTGGCTGATCCAGTGCCTTGAAGGTATTGAGATGAGCAAGCACCCGTTCAGTCGAGTCCGCATACCAGCAGCCCTCAAAGACCTCAGAATAGATTACGTAGCGGCTTCGAGCCAGCGCCTCCAACACCATGCGCGGCATACCATCGTGCTCGGTAACCCGTAGCAACATGCCCACTCGTGACCAGATATCCTGAAGGTCGTCGACCCACCCGAGGCTGGTCACATTGGGGTAGTGGGCCAGAGCGTGGGACTCGTCAGCAATGACGAAGAACTGAAGATCCGGATGCGCCTCGATAGCGGCAATCAGGTATTTCTCGCCGTAGAAGGTTCTCCGATGCGTTGGCAAGTAGCTTAACACGCCTTTTGGGAAAGGTGAGGGTGTATGGGCGCCGAGTGCACTGAAATCGCAAAAGGATGGCACGTATTCCGCCTGGATTCCGATTTCCTGCAGCTCTGTGACCAGGTGAGGCGACACCGCGATGTTGAGATCCACGGCCCGATCTACCGCCCGCGCGACCTGCCGTGTTGCTTCGGACTCAAGACAGTTCAGGACATCCGTACCCACCCACCATCGAACCGTAATGCAGCCACACATTTTCGCCCGGTACAGTTGGCGTTGCAGGTAAAGGCCGTTACCGTTGTCGTAGCGGTTGAACACGAGCGCCTGGCTCTGTAACGAAAACTTCAGCCATTTCAGGGGATCGTCCGTCATTGACTGGTCTGGCGGATAGACCTTGATCCCCAGGTTTCTCAGCTCCCTGGCCAGGCCATACACGGGCTCGGAGGGGTCGTTGTGTCCAGGCGATACAAACACCCTTTTGAGTGCGCCCGACTTTCTCGACTTGCACTGCTCTGATACTTCCATCTGTTTACTTCTCCGTTTGAGCAGGACCTGCAACGCTCGTATTCACAGGTGGTCGCACCTTCAGCATTCGTAGCAGCTTCAGAATACCGAAGGATCGCAGCAACATCTGGTGAACGACGCGTGATGTCGGCGCCAAGGTGAGTGCTTTTAGCGACAGGCGTCGTGCGGCGCGTCTGTCATTCCATTCATCCACCAGGCCACGTTTAGCTGTGTCGATCAGGAAGAGATGGGCAACGCCTGCCTTGCGCATCTGCGAGCCGTGCTTTTGGTAGAACTGGTTTCTGGCCGCGAGGTTTGCCTGGATGTTGAGTGAGCGCCGTTCCTGATTCTGCTGGCCTTCCGACGGGCCGCGGAGGTCGTTGTAACGGACGAGGGGTGTGCTGATGCACCCGATTCTGTAGCAACGGCACACCCTTAGCCAGTAATCGTAGTCTTCGATTGCAGGCAGGGTCTCATCAAAGAAACCAACATTGGTGATCGCGTTGCGTCGCATCATGGCGCTGGCCGGTGCGCCGTGCAGGATATTTCGCACCAGCAACTCCAGGTACAGGTCACCATGTGCAGAGGGCATATCCACTATACGTCTGCCGTCATCTGACACGGTTTCAGTGCCCGTGTACACCAGGCCGACGTCCTGCGGAAGTGCCTTGAACAAGTTGACCTGAAGATCCAGCTTTTCGGGGAACCACTCATCGTCGTCGTCGAGAAAAGCGACGAGGGGCGCGCGAGCCTCGCGAAGGCCGCGGTTGCGCGCGGCGGCTACGCCCTTGTTTTCTGGCTGGCGCAGATAGCGCAGGCGAGTGTCCTGTAACGCCGCAACGACCGAGGCTGGGTCATCCTTGGAGCAGTCGTCGACCACGAGCACTTCAAAGTCATCGAAAGTTTGTTGCAGCACACCTGCCAATGTTCGGTGGAGGAGATGCGCCCGGTTATACACAGGAATAATGACGCTCACCTTAGGTGACTTCTCGACGGCTGCCACGCCTAAGACCGGGTCTGAAGCGGAAACGGGTGAGCTCAGAACCTGTTTGGCATGATCGAGGCCGAAGCTGATTTCCTCGAATTGATTCCGTGGCGGGGGGGCTGTCGGCCTAGTCTGTAGAGTGTTACCGCTACGGGTGGCGCGTGCAAGTGCACGCTGCCAGAGCGATGGTGCGTACTCTCTGCTCTTCACCCTGGCATAGTGCGAAAGCCCGCCGAAGTTGTCTGCTGCGCTCGCTGAAAGCGATGCAAATGCCTGGCTTATCGGCTTGCGATATGGTGCGATAGCGCCGGCTTCCTCGAGCAGACGGGCAATCTTCTCAATGACTTTCAAGCGACCCTGTAACCCATCGAAGCTGAAGCGCTTGCCGCTTAATGAGGTTTCACCTTCAGGCAACTTGCGGTAATACGCGGTGCCAGCTTCAGTTTCCACCAAGGTGGTCCCACTCACCAGCGCACGCATGACCAGATCACCGTCCTGGTTTGAGGTGACCTCCTCGTCCCAGCCGCCTGTTTCGGTGAACGCTTCACGTGACCAGAGCACGGCGCAGGGCGGGTAGTACCAGCCAGTGAGCCAAGCGCTGAGCGCATCCTGATCAGCCCTACGTGGCGCGCAGGTAGCGGGAAGACTCGACCATTTGCCGTCCTGAAGTTCGATACGCAGCCAGGGGCAGGCTGCTATCGCAGCGGGATTCGCCGAAAGCGCAGACTGCAGCGCTTCAAGCGCGTCAGGTGCCAAGACGTCATCGGCGTCCAGAAACATTAAAGCATGAGCATCTGTGCGTGCCGCGCCAACGTTCCGGGCTCGCGGCGCGTTGCCGAAGCGTTCGGCGTACACCCGGACGACCTCTGGGAAGGCTGCCTCATACTGACGCGCGATCGTCAGGCTGCCATCTGTGGAGCCGTCATCGATAATAACTATTTCGGCGGCGGCGTAGCTCTGAATCAGCACCGAGCTGATGGTCTGTGCAAGATAACGCTCTGCATTGAAGCAGGGTATGACGACGCCTACGCGCAACTCTCCGCGCCTCATGCTGCTTCCCAGTCAAACCGGCGTCCAAGCAAGCTGAACAGTTTTTCGTTATGCGGTGCGTAATAAGCTCTGAGTTCGGCAAGCGTCGCTTTTTCTTCTTCCGTACGAGGTCGCTTGCTACCAGCCCAATGACGGACTTTACCCAGCCGGTCACACTCTGCGCGAGAAAATTCATCGATGCCGAGAAAGTCGCAGATCTTCTTGAGATACCCATTCAGGTCGCGACCCATTTCCTGGTAGTCCAGCATAAGGAGGTTCGTTTCATTGGAATACTGCAGGAAATGCTCGATGTGGTCCGCGTACAAGCCCATGGAAATATAGTGGAAATGCAGATCGCGCTGGTGATCGGTTGAAGCTAGTTCTTCCCTGACGGCGCTTGCAAAACTGCGTTTGTCTGCCTTCTTCATTTTCTTTGGATCGTCGAGGAAGCTGTGCCACATTTTCCAGGCAGAATAAGCACGCTCGGCGGGTTCACGCAGGGTGAGAATAAGCTTCGGCTGTCCAAGGTCTTTGCTGATCCGCTGCGGCACCGGGTCGTGGCTTATGTAATCAGGGGTTGCTTCGAACGTAAGTTCCCCCCGTTCCTGGAAGCGCCATGGAAAATGCGAGAGGTACCAGGCCAAGCCCTTTTCGTAATATATATTGAAAAAATGGAGTTCCTTTGGCCCCGCTGAAGCCACGACTTGCGGATGGGCCTTCAGATAGGCATGGAGGGATGTGGTGCCTCCCTTTTGAGTGCCAACTATCAGAAAATCGGGTTTGCGTTTCATCAGGGCATATAGACGGTCCGTTGCACTAGCTATGACGCTTCGCAAGGGCGTTGATGTCAGCTCCATAAACGATTGCCTCCTTGAGAATGTTCGGCGCGAAAAAACAATCTCAGTTGCTTTCCATTTGTGCCAGGGTGCTGCTGACCAGCGCAGGATCGACCTTGAGGTCCTTCTCCAGAGGATGCATGTCGCCAATCGATGTTGCGGGGATCAGCCAGTATCGATGCCCCATGGCAGCGGCCACAGCGTAAAAGTTCGGGTTCGGAAAACTCAGGTCGGCTATCTCAACGATATCGGTGCCTTTTTGACAGAAAACCATATTGGTCAGTCCCGCACCATGGGGTGCTGCAAGTACGGCGGTTTCGCGCATGAGATTGACCTGATCCTCGAAGGACAGGTTCTCCATCAACACTCGCTCGAAACCCAGCGGCTCCAACACAGCCCACACTTCGTCTTCGTTCACCAGGCGCCGACGGGTCGCCTGCAGACGGCTGATAAAGACCTTCCGCTTCGGCGGCGCGCCTTCGTTCACACCGAAAGCCTCGGGTATCATTTGAAGGAGTTCAGGCCGAAACCTGTCTGTGCCGAGTATGGTGAGCTCTTCAACGAAAAGCGGCCGCGACGGATCGTAGGTCTGAAAGTCGTCGGGATTCAAGCCAAGCATACGAAGCGAGCCATCGAGAGAAGCTGTTCTTTCGGGGGGCAGGATAAGCTCGCCGAGCAGGCCCTGCTCACGCAGCAGCAGCAGCCTTGGCAAATGGGCTGTCAGCCAGTGAGAATGATTGTGATACACGCGCTCGATAAACCATGTGGCCTTCTTGAGCCGAACTGGCTTTGGTGACTTTCGAAGCGTGATGGCGTGTAAAGGCCGGAACCGAAGCTCACGCATATCGAAAGCACGTGAGTCCTTATTTAGTATTGCCGGGTAGAAATCGTTCTTCTTATCGGGGTCTCGATACCAGGTGATGAGGCAGTCTGGAACCGTGGCAATGTAGGTTTCGTCACTGATGCGCTCTGGTACATCGCGGAAGGAATAGCCCCACCAGCCCCGGTCATCGGGCAGCTGATCCCGTGAGGCGATATTTGCGGGGAGGGGGTTGGCGGCCTGACTCCGTGGATGAATTATCTCGTACTTCCCAGCGCTCGATGACCCAGCCTGCCTGTCGAAATACGCCTGCACCGTTTCGCGGCGTATTCCTCGATACCCGAACCAGGCTGCGGGAACGCCGCTTGCGATACTTGCTCTGATTATCCTGAGCAGCGTGTCCTCGATGGTTCGCCGCAGCTTGCTTGTCTGTGCTTTCGGGTTTGTCACGTTTGTCCTCGGTTTTTGAGAGGTCCACTATTCTGTGGTGGAGCGAGCCATCATATCCCTGAAATGGTCGTTTCTTTCCACCAGTTCCTTGTAGGGTCCCACATCTTCAAGTTCGCCGGCTGCCATCAATATGATCTGGTCGGACATCTTGATAGAGGCTGGTCGGTGAGAGATAACCAGTATGATCAGATCCTTCTTGAGCGAGTGGAGTGTCATCATCAGCTTGTGCTCAGATTCCATGTCCAGGGCACTCGTTGGTTCGTCCAGCACCAACAGATCGGTCTGCTTATACAAGGCTCTGGCGATGCCAATTCGCTGACGCTGACCGCCGCTCAATAACTTTCCATCCTGGCCAAGATCCGAGTAGATGCCCTTCGGAAGCGATTCGACGAATTCATCGGCATTGGCCAGGGTGAGTGCCTGCTTTACGCGCTCCATGTCAATTTCGTTTTCGGGTACACCGAAAGCAACATTGTTCACCACATTGTCGTCGAGGATGAATATGGTTTGAGCCACGTACCCGACTCGCTTGCGAAACGACACCAGGTCCTCGCTTCGCAGTGGGGTACCGTTAACCAGCAGTTCTCCGGAATGGGGCTTGAGCAAGCCAAGAATGACATCGGCGAGCGTGGACTTGCCTGAGCCGGAGTGGCCTACAAGCGAATAGATTTCACCGCGGCGCAAGGTGAGCGAAACATTATTGATCGCAGGCGCGCTCTCAGCATTGTAGATAAAATTGGCATTGGACAGCTTGACCTCGTCAATTCTGATTGGCTTTAGTTGCCTGGCGTGCGCTGGCGGCTCCGCAGGCGCAGCATCCAGACTGCTCTTGACGATACCGGCCACTGAGCCGTGGCCGCTGAGGCTGGAGACGGATTTGTAGATCTGCTGCATCGTGGGCAACAGCTTGTAGCCTGCCAGCGCGTAGATGCTGAGAATCGGCACGACTGAGCGTATGTCATCCTGAGTGGTGAGCAATACGAGAGCGAGCACCAGAATCGCGCCGAATGAAATGGATTCAATGATGAATCGTGGTAGTGAGCCTGAAAGCGCAATAAAGGACTGAGATTTGAGACCTCTGACATTGACCGAGTTATAACGTTCGATGTACCTGTTTTCAATCGCATCCAGCTTGACGTCCTTTATCCCGATGAAGGACTCCGACAGAATGCTCTGTACCTGAGTGTTTCTCTCCGAGATGATTTCGCCATGGTAAGCGAGCTTCTTGCGGATAAAAATGTAGGTGAGTAGGTATGAGCCGCCAATGATGCTGCCAGCTACGAGCGCTAGGAGTGGATTGAGAATCAGCAGGCCCACAAGGATGATCGTTGCGATAAACAACTGACTCGTCAGTACCAGGAAGGGCTGAAAAAGCATGTAGACGAACCTGGGCACCTGCGAAGACACCACGGCGATCCGCTTGTTGTAGTTCCCGGTCTTGTGAAAGAGATAGTCTTTGTGCAGGAAGTTACGGTAGATCTTCTGCTGAAGGCTGCTGCCGAGCGCTACCGAAAAACGGAAGGTCAGCCACATGGTGATGGCCGCGACGGCGTTCGACAGCAGGATCATAATGAGTGATCCAAGGGCAGCAGCCATGATGAATTGAAGATCGCTCTCAAAGCCCAATTGCACGTAGATCGCAGAAAGTATGTCGTTGGAGCGGATGATGTCTGGATTCGAAAGGATCGCGATGAAGGGTCCTATACTCGCTATTCCAATAACTTCGAAAAAAGCGGCGACTAGAAATACAAATTGTAGCGCGATACAGTTTCTTTGCATCTTGCTATCGAGCACTGACAAGATGGTTTTGATGACATTCAATATATACATTATGAGACTCTGATCTATCTTGCTTGCGAATTCCCGGGTGCCTGGACATCGAGGAGCGCCATCTGAAACGTCTCGTGATGCCCTTCAGCGCGCGATTGCGGAATTCAATAATTAATGCCGACATCCGTTCAAAATCGGACCGTATTATGCATAATGCTGGTCGGGCTGGATAGCCCGATACGGATTCACCTATCTGTCAAAGGGTTTACCAGATGCCGACTTCAACACCCGGACCTGATGCAGTGGTCTCGGTGAGCGTATTGATGGCGGTGCACAACGGCGCGCGCTTTCTCCCAACCACACTCGCCAGTCTTGCCGCGCTTGAAACGCCTGGAAATGGCGTCCAATTCGTCATTGTGGACGACGGCAGTACTGACGATAGCCCCTCATTGCTCGAAGACTTTGTTCGTGAGCAGAACAGCCTCGACGGACGATGTGCGGTATGTGTCAGGCGCGCGACATCGGAGGGTCTGGCTTCTGCCTTGAATCTTGGCATCGAGCACTGCAGCGCGGAATTCATCGCCAGGGCTGATGCAGATGATCTCTACGTCGCCGATCGACTTTTGATTCAACTTTCGGCCATGCAAAAGCGATCTGAGCTCGCCGCGCTCTCTTGTGGCTGGCGCAGGATTGACGAGAACGGTCAGCCGCTTCAGACCAGAATTCCTGAACAGGGCCCAGACTGGCTGGCGTTTCAGATGATGTTCATGAATTCTCTGCTTCATCCGGGCGTCATGTTCAGAAGAAGCGCGGTGTTGTCGGTTGGTGGCTACGATCCGGCCTACTGGACGGCCCAGGACAGCGATCTGTGGGCGCGCCTCGTGAGTGCCGGCTTCCTTGTCGATAATATTCCCGATTGTCTTGTGGATTATCGCGTTCATACCAAGTCAGTGACTGGCAGCCGCGGTGACAAGGGCCGCATACTCAGTCTTACCGTTCCAGGCCGGCTACAGCACGCATACCTTGGTGGCCTCCCGCCAGAGCATGACGTCAAGTCTACTGTCGACCTGTATCAGGGCTTTTGTCGTATGGACCCCGCAGAAATCAAGGCGGGACTAAAGGGGCTGCGCAGAATCGAGCGACTGGCCATGACGCGCGAGACGCCCGATATCCTCCAGCGTTTTCGAAGTCGTCTCAGCCGCTCGTGCAGCTTGCACGCGAGATGGCTGAGACGACGGGCCCCATTGCTTGCACTGCGCTTATATATCCTCGCAATGCGCTGGCGCCCCGTCAGTTTCTCAGTATAACGACACGAAGCGGAATGCTATTGGTCGATGTGGCTTGCTACATTGGGTGCCATGACACTGCAAAATAAGGAACCCGTATGCCTGCCATCAATCGTTCGATGGGACTCGTCGAGTGGAGTTTGCTGATAGCGCTCTCTGTTCTCTGGGGCGGATCGTTCTTCTTCGTTGAAGTGGCCATTGATGCCTTTGGCCCGCTAACGATCGTTGCGTTTCGGGTCGGACTGGCTGCAATAGTGCTCAATCTGATAGTTATCGCAACGGGAGCGCGCATTGGGCTCGACCGTAGATTATGGCTCGCTTTTCTCGGCATGGGCTGTCTCAATAATATTGTGCCTTTCACCCTGATTGTCTGGGGGCAGACGCATATCGCCAGCGGTCTGGCTGCCATACTCAATGCTTCCACGCCATTTTTCACCGTTGTTGCCGCCCATTTTCTGACAAGCGACGAAAAGATGACTGGCGCGCGGCTGGTTGGTGTCGTATTCGGTCTTGCAGGTGTCGTATACATCGTTGGTCCTGGTACGCTTCAGGGCCTGGGTGCCAACACACTTGCCCAGTTTGCAGTGCTCGGGGCAGCGATGTCATATGCGTTTGCAGGCATCTACGGCCGCCGCTTTCGGAGCCTGGGAAGCTCGCCTCTGGTCACGGCCGCTGGCCAGGTCACAGCTTCGGCCTTGGTGCTGCTACCCTTTGCACTCATCATCGAGCAGCCTTGGACGCTTCCTGCCCCAGGCGTCGAAGTCTGGGGTGCGGTTGTCGGTCTGGCATTGCTGTCTACGGCGCTTGCTTACGTTCTCTATTTCAGGATTCTGGCGACCGCTGGCGCAACCAACCTGCTGCTCGTAACCTTCCTCATCCCCATCAGCGCGACCTTGCTGGGCACCACTATTCTTGACGAGCCACTCACCTCCAGACATCTTTTTGGCATTGCGTTCATTGGGCTTGGACTCACTGTAATTGACGGGCGGCTCATGGCGGCCTTTCGTCGAGCAATCGTCTGACGCCGATCGCATCACTGATATCCATTCGTTTACCACCAAGCTTTGTTCGCTTTCCGTTTCATCAGGCATAGAAATGTAGCCTTTTGAAAACCTGCAAACTCACGTCAGTCTTCCGTCGCCAAATCAGTCTAGTATTCGACAAGGTTACATCGTTGCTCCTCTCGGGCATCGACTGTTGTCACGATCGAAGTGCCGAATGAGAGCACTCGCAATACATTCATTTTGGGGATTGTTATGAGGCTGTTTTTTCGCCAATCAGCCGCGCCCTGCAGTAGAAGTGGAGTTCAGTAAATGATTCAGATTACCGCCAAAGCACCCAGCCAGAAAACAATGACGCGATTGAGGAAGATTGTAGTTTCGGCTGCGTGTGCGAGCAGCATGCTTGCATCAGCAGCGGCAAGTGCTGCGACTGTCGATGTGCTTGTTCTGTACGATAACGCCGCCAAGAAAAAATTGGGTGGAGAGCCAGCCGTGGCCATGCAAAGCTGGGTCAAGCAGATCAACGGCTATTACTCGAATTCGAAAATTGATATCCAGCTCCGTCTTGCAGCGACCTTGCCGCATGAAGAGTCTTCATCTGATATGTCAACTGCGCTGCGAAGCTTGCAAAAGAATGCAGACATCCGTGCAGAGCGTGATAAATACGGCGCCGATTTTGTCGTCATGGTTAGTCCGAAAGCCAGTTGTGGCATTGGGTACATCAGTGTTTTGAAAGATTACGCCTACAGTATGGCCGGACCGCAATGCGGACCTATGACCATGGCTCACGAGCTTGGTCACAATATGGGCCTGAATCACTCGCGCAAGCAGGGCAACACAAGCGGATACCGATATGCGTACGGCCTGGGACATGGCGAGAACTACTCGTTCAGTACGATAATGGCCTACGCTCACGTGTACTCCACCAGCCGTATGGGCAAGTTCTCCAATCCTAACGTGTCATGCAACGGCAAGCCCTGTGGCGTTCCCGCTGGCAAGTCGGCTCAGGCCGATGCTGCGCGTGCATTGAACAATGTGCGAGATGAAGTGGCTGCATTCAGAACAGCCGCTTCAACAACGCCGGTGGCTAAGGCGCCGACCACGACCACCACCACGACCACTCGAACGGCTGTGTCGGGGAAAACCTACAGTTTCAAGGCTGCGCATAGCGGCAAGTGTGTAGACGTTAGCGGCATCAAGAGAACAGCTGGCGCCACGCTGGCTCAGTGGAGCTGTCACGGTGCAGCGAACCAACAATTCACCGCAGCTAGTGTAGGTGACTACACAAGCCTGAAGGCAAAGCATTCTGGTATGTGCCTGTCTATCGACGGTAACAGCACATCTGACCGCGCTCGTTTGGTTCAGGTCCAATGCAATACCAACGACAGCAGCCAACTCTGGAAGTTTCAGAAGGTCGGCACTCGTGTGAGCATCATCAACAAGCGCAGCTCCAAGTATCTCGATATCCGTGGCAATAACTCGGAAAACCGTGCTGCCGTTCAGCAGTACCGCTCGAACGGCGGTAATAACCAGCTGTTTTCCATGATCGAGATGTAGTCTCCCTTAGTATTCTACGCCCGGCCTTGCCGGGCTTTTTTTTGCGTCGGGCGAAACTAAAGACACTGCCGAAGTGACCGCATATCCAAACGGCTTACCATCACCTACCGGAATAACGGTCCGCTCGACTGCAAATCCGTTCGGGGAGTTCATGGCTGCTTACATCCTGAATCCAGCGCAAACGGAGCAGTAGACAGCGCCTAGCATGGGGTGGGTGGGGTTGACGGGTTCCACCCCATTTCGCTGTTAAATCCTTCCTTTGTAAAGGCAGCAAGCGCGTGAATCTCTCGGCTTTCAATCCCTGATTCACTATAGTCTTGGGATTGCTTGGGGCGGTATGCTGGCCGGCCTACTATCAGTCTGTTGAACGGCCAGATTGAGAAAACCCGGGAGGAATCTAATGATCACCAACGTCGCCCGTCACGGCATTATCCTGAATACCGAGAACTATCCTGCATGCGTGACATTTTTCCGCGATCTGTTCGGCCTGCCGGTCCTCTTCGACAGAACTGATGATGGCGTCCAGCTAACCTGCTTTGAATACGGCAACGGCTATCTGATGGTAGAGCAAGGTGGTAAAGCAAAGTCAGGCGTCAAATCGGCAACAGAAAGCAGCTTCAAGTTGCGCTTCAACGTCCGCGACATCGAGGCGGCTCTTGCAGAACTGCTAGCTTGGGGCATTGAAGCCTCGATAACCGAAAATGCGTGGGGTCGAACGATCAATATCAGTGATCCTGACGGCAACAGAATCGGGATCCGGGATGAGGCGGGTTTTACGTCGCAAGTCGACCATCGTTAGGGAGTGGTAGTGATCACTGGGTCGATCTTCAGAGGTCGGCCCAGCGCGCTGCAGCACTAGCCGAACTTAACGTTCATTGTGATTTCCGCGGTGAACACTTTCTGATTCTCCGTATCGAACACGTCAACCGGTACGACCTTCTCTCCCGCCGTGCTCCAATCCACCTCATCTCCGCTTGTGACTGCGCGACCGCCTCGGGATGCCTTCGCGGAGTCGGCCTGGCGCTCGCTGCTACGCGATTAAGTTCTAAGCCCAAAAAGTCTCTGATCGGTTTGCTTATTTTAAATGAGCGTTGCTCTTATAAGAACGTGAGCATTGCTCATTGGCGTATATGAGCGTTGCTCTTATTAATTAAATGATCAATGCTCTTATTAAATAAATTCGGTGGTTTTGCATCGTTAATTATGAAAAATAAATATTGAGAAGCCTGTCACATAATACAATATATTTTGTTCGGCTGAATTTTTACTGATGCTGTCAACTCAATGATAACAATGGTTTTATCCGCTGTTATATTGTCCTACAACACAATGAGAAATATACGGGTATAGCTGGTTACATTGAGCTTACTATTTAATACGCGATATTTTTTGTTCTATTGCCTCTGTCTTACCTACACTGAAATCAGTAACCAGCCGCGCTTAAACGATTCATTGGCATGTAGAGCCGGACGGTAAACACGAGACCTTATGTTGGGACGAGTGCAATGGCTAAGATATTAGTTTCTCATTGGGGTTTGACTGAGAGGGATCTACTGCTGATCCGCAATCTGCTTAGTCTCAGTGTGGAGTGGTTCGGTCACCTTGAACTGGCGCCCAAAGCGGGTCGCACCGGCGGTCAGATCATGTTGATCGACCTCGACCGCCCAGATGCCCACGAAGCGTGCGAGCGAATGAGATTGGTCGATAGCGGTGCTTCAATCATTTCCATCAGCGCGCACAAGAACAGATGCTTGCCAAACAGCATCAGTCTGCAACGCCCCCTTGTCTTCCGTCGCCTCTCTGAAGCGCTGAACTCCATCAGTGCAGACAAATCCAGCACAAGTGTGCAGGTCGATAAGCAGTCGCGCATTCTCGTTGTCGACGACAGCGCTCCGGTGTGCACCTTCATGACCCAGAAACTGCACGCACTCATTTCGCCCGACACCAGTATCGATATCGCCTCAGACGGCGGCCAGGGTGTTTCGCTCGCCAACCGTCACAACTACGACCTGGTATTCATGGACGTCATGATGCCTGGAATGGATGGCTATCGTGCCTGCCGCCTGATCAAGCATATCAATGCCAACACCAAGGTCGTGATGCTGACCGGCAAGTCTTCGGCCTTGAACCGGGTAAAGGCCAAGATGTCGAGTTGTGATGGCTATATCACGAAGCCTCCGCAGGACAAGGAGTTGCTTAAGGCGGTGCGAGAGTACCTGCCGCAGGCGCCTGTCCGGGAGCACACAGGTTTTGCAACTGGGATGACTGCCTATCGGTAATGTGTCCTGAGTTGTGGTGTGGGGGCATCCCGCTCCCTGTTTACTTCATTGAGGTGATGTATGGGTAAGAAAATTCTGATAGTCGACGACAGCGAAGCAGATTTGAAGCATCTGGAGCAGATCGTGAGCGGCGCTTCGTATACCGCGATCACCGCAAAGTCAGGACAGGAAGCCATCGAGCGGGCGAAGAGCGAAAAGCCGAGCCTCATCCTGCTGGACATCATTATGCAGGGTATGGACGGTTTCAGTGCCTGCCGCGAGATGAGCCGAGATCCGGCGCTGGCCGGTATCCCCATAGTCTTTGTATCGAGCAAGAATCAGAAGGCGGACCATCTCTGGGCCAGTCGCCAGGGTGCAAAGGGTCTCATTTCGAAGCCTTATCAGGCTGAAGAGATACTCACCCAGTTGCGTCACTACGCCTGATAGCTGGCAGCGAGGGGAAGCAAGCAGTCATGAGCACTCTAGCCAGAACATCGCAACGACAGCCGCTACTCAAACCTTCCGAAGCCTTTGCGCGGCTGCAGTCGGCGCAATCGCAGAGCAGTTCGGTGAAGCCGAAGCAGGCATGGCGTGAAAGCTTTGCCGTAACCCTGACACAGGGTCTCAGTCTGCTCATTCCGGAGTCTTACCCGAAGGAACTCATTGAAGCACCCAGCATCTGCACCGTGCCTTACGGACCGCAGTGGCTTTCGGGTTTTCTCAATGCCCGGGGTCAAGTAATCCCAGTGATCGAATTGGACGCGTTGTTTGGCAATGCGGCGGCACCGGCCAGTCACACTTCAGTGCCTTACGTTCTCCTGCTGGGGCAGGGCAGCGATGCTTTTGCCGTCGCCATCAGTCAGCTACCAAAGAAAGTAAGGCTGAGCGACGACCACCGCCTGCAACAACCCCCGCCGCTGCCATCCCGTCTCGAAGGATGTGTGGGGCGAATCTATCAAAAGGAGGGGCTATGGTGCGAATGGGACCTCACGCAGTTCATGCGTAGCCTGATTTAGGGCCAGCAGTCAGCTGGCCTGACAGATTAGAAAATCCGAAATGACTTTTATAGACGGACAGGCCTTCAGTCGGTCCGAAGGGGCGCCCTTTTGCCTGAGGATAGCCCCCACAGCACGAAAAATGACGGGCAGGTCACAGTGGAGGCTGTCGAAAGACAGACAAGTTATGAGAGCAAAGTTGAATCAACATCAAAGGAAGATCCCTTTCGTCGTCAGCATGATGGGCAGTCTGCTCATTGGGCTCGGTGCGACCACAGTCAGTGCTACCGAGCCAGGTATTAATCCGGACTGGATTCGTGTGGGCGGCGTCATGGATCTCGAGGGCCATTCCAGGGGCCTCGGTCTGGGCATGCGTGCCGGTATCGAAGCTGCCTTTAGTGGCGAGCGGGTGCAGGGCAAGCGCATCGAGTTTGTCACCCTGAACGACTCCTATTCGCCGGAACTCACTGTCCGCCAGACGCGAAAGCTCCTTGATCAGGGTGTTTTCGCGATGGTGGGTAATGTGGGTACCCCTACTGCCCAGCAGGCTCTGCCGATTCTGGATGAATACAATGTACCGGCCTTTGGCTTCTTTACCGGTGCTGGCCTGCTACGCACCGGCAAGGAGGGTGTAATCAACTACCGCGCCAGTTATATCCAGGAGACGGCAGCCGTTATCGACAGCGCCATTCAGGCCGGGCTCAGGCCCGCCGAAGTCTGTGCCTATGTCCAGAACGACGCCTACGGTATGGCCGGTGTAGAAGGCATCAAGCGGGCACTGCGCAGCCAGCCTGGCACCGGCAAGATCATAGAAAAGCTGGATGATATTCTCGCTCAGAGCGGGGATGCACCATCGCGCAACGGCATTGGACCGGTAGGCGTTTATGAACGCAATACGCTGAGCTCGAGCGACGGCTACCAGTCGTTGAAGAAGTGGGAAACCGCTAACGAGTCAAAGTGTCGCCTGGTGGTCACGGTTGGTGCCTATCCTGCAATAGGACGCTTCGCCGCCTATGCTCGCGGCAAGGGCGATAACTGGCTTATCAGCGCCGTGTCGTTCACCGGCACGGAGAACCTTGGTGAAACCCTGGACCAGTTCGGCGTGCGTGATCGCGTCATCGTGACGCAGGTGGTCCCCCCACTGGACGCCGATCTGCCAATCCTGAACGACGCCCGCAAAGCCCTGGGCGCTCAATACAACTACGTCAGCCTTGAAGGCTACATCGTTGGCAAGCTGTTCCTGGCCATCATGAATCGGGTCGAAGGCGACATCACCCGCGCGAAGTTTGTTCAGGAAGCCCGCAATAGCCAGTTCGATCTCGGCGGTCTGCTGATGGATCTCACTGGCGATAACCAGGCCTCGGATCTCGTCAGCGTGACCTACTTCCAGGACAAGGCCTTCCAGCCAATGGATGCCGGTCTCTGGTCTCGCATGCTGTAGAACGCACTGAACATTAGCACTCATATTCAAGACTTGCGGAATCGAACCGGGAGGTTCACATGAACATCAGAATGCCTTCTTTGAAAATGCCGGGACAGTCTTTGTCCCGGCTCATGATCGGTCAACGTCTCATGACCTTGATCGGTGTCATGACCGGCGCGCTGCTGGTTACAGCGATACTGGCTTTCGTCGCCCTAAACCTTGCGCGGGATTCATCCCAGAACCTGCACGGCAAAGTGACTGAGACCACACAATTAACCCAGTTGATCAGTGGACTGCAGAAGAACTTCGTGGCCACCCTGAACAACCTGAACTCGGGTGTCATGACCTGGTCTGAAGCGCAGACACGCGTTACAGACGCCCGTACCAGCTTCGCCCAGCAGTGGCAGCAGCTCGGTGCGGAAGAGGGTGTCATCAATACTGACCGGACCGAGAGTCTGGGGCAGATGGTCGCCACATCTACCGGCGTTAGAGAGGCTTTCGACGTCTTCAAGCAGCTGGATGCAAACCAGTCAAGGGCGGCACTGGAGCTGTTCATTCTGAACGACCTGAATAGCTTGATCGACCCTTTCCTCACAGCAGCCACCAGCTATTCCGCGCGCTTGAACGCGCAGTCGGAAGAGGCCTTTGCGCAGTCCGAGAGTACCCTGTCTAACGTCCTATATGCTGGTAGTATCATTATTCTCCTCAGCCTCATGGGCGCCCTCACGCTGGGTACAATGATTCGCCGCTCGATCGTAGGCCCTATCACCACGATCGCCGACACGGTTAGCCGGGTGCAGCAAGACGACTACACCGCCCGGACCGAACTCAAAGGCGGCGATGAGCTGGCACAACTTGGCCTTGCCCTCGACCAGCTGCTGGACGACAAGGTGGCGACCCTGGTTCGCATCGAGAAAGAAAACGATGCCCTCAACGATTCGGTTATCGAACTGCTGGAAGGTTCAGCCTCGCTGAGCGAGCGAAATTTCACAACGCGTCTGCAGGTGCGTGAGGACATCACTGGCCCGGTTGCGGACGCCCTCAACCTGGTAACGAAGGAAACGGCCGAAGCACTTGTGAAAGTTCGTCAGATCGGTGACCTGGTCGAAGCGTCCAGTGTCCTTGTTGATGAGCAGACCAGCAAGGTGACCAACGTTGCTGCCCAGGAACGTCTGCTGGTCGTGCAGGCCATCAAGAAACTCGAAGCCGCTTCACAGCAGATGAACCAGATCGCTGAATGGGGCCAGGCCTGTAACGTGATCGCGCAGAATGCTTCTGGCTCTACGGACAAGGCCCAGGAGGCAGTAAGCACCACCATCGAGTCCATGGACGAAATCCGTGACGCGATCAGCGAAACGGAAAAACGCATCAAGCGACTGAGTGAGCGATCGCAGGAAATCAGCGGCATCATCGACATCATCAATAGTATCGCTGAACGAACCCACGTACTGGCGCTGAACGCCAGTATGCAGGCCGCTGCAGCTGGTGATGCGGGACGTGGTTTTGCGGTCGTTGCGGACGAAGTACAGCGTCTTGCGGAGAGCTCGCGCAGTTCGACATCACAGATCAGCGCCCTGGTTCGCAGCATCCAGTCAGAAACAGCGGACGCGGTAAGCAACATGAACGGCAGTATTACCCAGGTTGTCAACGGTTCACGCCGAGCGGCACAGGCTGGTACCCAGATGCAGGAAACCCAGCAGACCACACGTGAGCTGGTGGCTGCGGTACAGCGCATCGCCGAAAGTTCCATCCTCCAGGCGCAGGAAGCGGAAGCGCTGAGAGTCCAAGCGGACAAGATCGAGAAGAGCACTCGCGTAACAGGACAGGAGCTCAAACGACAGTCTGTCCACACGCAGCACCTGCGCGCGGCTTCAGGTGTGCTGCAGCAGACCGTCGGTCTGTTCCAGCTGCCTGATCTGGGCATCATGGACCTGGGTCTGAGTCTGGCCGAAGCGGCCCCCGTCACAAGGCTGGAAGCCCCACGTGGCAGCACCATGGAAGAACTGGCCCCCCGGAACGAACGCAAGATCGGGTAGTTCCAAGGTCAGCGCAGCCACAAGTGAGGTAGGCAATGAGTACGCAGAGTCAGGCGTCGCTGGACGCCGCAGTGGAAGTGATGCAGGCCAGTACCGGCGAGCTGCTGGAGGCCTTGGGTGAATCGCCCGCACTGGCGGCGGACGTGGTCGAGGCGGTGCTCGATAACGCCGCCATGCTGTTGGACATGGCCGGCATGCCGGAGCTCGGTACGCAATGCCTGGCTCGCCAGACTGCGCTGTCGGGATGCGACGTGCCGGCCGCTGAAGTTTTTGAACTTGCACGCTGGCTCTGCGAACTGAGTGACAGTCTCGCAGAACAAAGCCTCGAGGGTGAGGACGATACTGCGGATGTAAATGGCTTGGCGCCTGTGGACCTGCCGCAACAATCGCCGACTTTACTCATTGAAGCGTCGGCTGAATCAGCCCTGAGCGAGCCTCACCAACGGACGCTGCAGGATTTGTGGCAGGAAATCGAGTCGCTCCAGACGGAGTTCGATGAACTATTACTCGGCCTGCCTGAGTCGGCCGATGATTACGCCCGCATGCTGAGAGACCTGGGCGAGAGCTGCAGCTATCTTGGCCTGCACGGTCTGCAGGATATGATGGACCTGCTGGCCGATCGCGTACCGCATCATTCACAAGGTCATGAGCAGGCACCGATCGCCATGCTGGGACTGTGGCAGGCAAATCTGCGACCGTACCTCATGGACGGTGCGCCCGAGACAGCCTGCCTCAAGCTGCTGGATTACCTGGAGGACAGCCGCTGGAGCGAGAGCCTGGCACCGGCGCGTTCGCAGCACCTATTGCGCGCCTTGATGTCGCCTGAGTTGCCTGAGGAAGAGCTCGGCGAGCAGACCCCCCAGGTGCTTGGCGACGTCGATGTCGCACTGGATGTCAGTGATGAGGTCAGTCTTGAGGTTATGGAGGCCTTCCTGCAGGACGCGCCTGCCCAGACTCGCTCGCTGCACCAGGCGCTCAGCCAGTTGGTCAGTGGCGCAGGCGAGGGCTCTGAACTGGTGCGGCAGGCTCAGCGAGCAAGCCACACGCTGAAAGGCTCTGCAAACCTGCTGGGTCTCAAGGGCGTAGCCAACCTCAGCCACGCCCTTGAAGCGGTATTCGATGAGTGGGACGAGCAGGGCCTGCGCCCGAGCCCGGCACTGCAGGACCTGCTTATGGAAGCGTCCGACTGTGTAAGCGCCATGGTGGATTACCTGCTGGGGCGCGATGAGTTGCCGGCAAACCGGCTGGTTGTGTTGCAGTCTCTGACCAACTGGCGGGAAATACAGGATGGTGTCGAACCTGCAGCGGCTGTTGATGCTGCTCATCTAGCCGACGATGAACCGGCGGCTGATCTGGTTAAGGAGTCTGCCCAGGCGCTGAAAGTCATCAGCCCTGAGGCAGTCCACGCACCGGTACCTGTGGTAGTGGGCGAGGACGACGATGCGGCGTATGACAAGCTGTTGGTACTGACCGAAGAAATGAGCATCAACAACGTCCAGGCCCGCGAGCTGCATAAGCGCCTGCAGTTGACCAGTGGTGGCATCAGCGATCAGGATCGCCGACTCAGTCAGCGCCGTACCGAGCTGGAAATGCTGGTCACGGGCCGCAGCCAGGCTCGGCCGCAGCGCAACGAAAGCATCGATGAACATGGTCTCGACCCGCTGGAGATGGACCGTTACGACGAGCTGCATCGAAGTACTCATCAGTATTTCGAAGTCGTGGCAGACGTCTGCGAGTTGAATCGAAAACTACAGAGCCAACTGTTGCAGATGGATGCACTCGTGCGACAGCAGCATCGTCATATCGATCAGCTGCAGCACACCCTGTTGGCGCGCCAGAGGGTGCCGGTGAGCACGCTGACAGGCAGGTTGCAGCGCTGTGTTCGTCAGGCCAGTCGCATGACCGGCAAACATGCCAGTCTGGTCATCGAAGGCGAAACATTGAAGGTCGACCGTGAGCTGCTCGAACAGCTGGCCGGTCCTCTGATGCATCTGCTGAGAAACGCCGTGGACCACGGTATCGAGTCGGCCGAGCGTCGCCTGGAAGCCGGCAAGACCCTTGAAGGCCGCGTCGAGATCGTGTTCGAACAGACTGGCCGCTTCCTGGACGTGCGCGTGCAGGACGATGGGGGTGGTCTGGATCTGGCCGCTATCCAATCCCGTGCCGAGGCGAGGGGACTATTGCCGGCAGGACATGGACATGCCAGCCCGGAACAGTTGGCTCAACTGCTCTGGTTGCCAGGGTTCAGTTCCCGGGAAGAAGTGACCCAGGTTTCCGGTCGCGGAATCGGTCTGGATGCGGTGAAGTATACCGCCGAACTGCTCGGCGGCAGTGCTCGATGTGAACTCGAGGAAAACACCTGCGCCTGGCAGCTGCGGATTCCAGTGAAGGAAATTACCCAGTACATGTTGCTGGTCGAAGCGGGCGGGCGCACCTTTGCACTACCGACAGCCTCTATCCGGCAAGCGCTGCCAACCGCGCAGGGCCTGCTGCGCGAAATGTCGGGACAATGGCTCCTGTCGGTCGGCAATGAGCTGTGCCCGTATTACAGTCTGGCGAAGGTTCTCTACGGAGAAGCCGTGAACCAGGTGCCCGACGAGACACAGCCTGTGCTGCTGCTCGAGCTGGGTGACAAACTGGTGGCTGTCGGTGCAGAACGCCTGCTCACTGGTGAGCAGTTGGTGGCACGGTCGCCAGGCAAGCTCGCACCGCAGTTGTTCGGACTGCTGGGGCTCACGATTCTCGGCGATGGCTCGATGGTGCCGATTCTGAACCTGAACGAGCTGTTGACCGCATCGGCTGACCGGTCGGGTATGGCCGAGCGTGGCAGGTCGAGAATGGCTGCGCCTTCGAGTGGTCCACAGATCCGACGCCAGCGCATTCTCGTGGTGGATGACTCGCTGAGCGTTCGCAGCACCTTGAAACAACTGTTGCAGGACATGGGCTTCGAGGTGGAGACCGCCAGCGACGGCGTCGATGCGATGGAGAAGCAGCGCGTCGCCCCCGCCCAGCTCATGCTGGTAGATATGGAGATGCCGCGCATGGATGGCCTCGAACTGACTCGGCACATTCGCCAGCAGCCGACAGGTAACGATTTGCCCATCGTCATGCTTACCTCCCGTAGCCAGGAGAAGCATCGTCAGCTGGCGCAAAAAGTGGGCGTGAGCGCTTACGCCACCAAGCCCTATGACGAGAATGCGCTGATCGACACGATTCAGAGGTTTCTGCGATGAATACAATCGAACCGCGGCACTACTACCTGCTCGAATGCGCTGGTCAGCGCCTTTGTTTACCGGCTGCAGAAGTCAGATTCATGGCCTCCGTAGAAGACGTATGCGAGACGGCGGGCATTGCCGGGCTGGCCTACGAAGGCGCGCTCTATCCGGTCTACAGTCTGCAGGACGGCCTGTTGCCGGCGATGGGCGTGCAGGCGCAGGACAGGAACTGTCTTGTCCTCAAATCGACAGGGGACGAGTCCCCCATGGGCATTGCGCTGAGCTGTAGTTCAGTGGTCAAGCTGCGTAGCGAAAGCACGCTACAGATGCTGCCGTCTTTCATGTTACCCCCTTACGCCCTCGTGATCGGCCTTCTGAAGCATGAAAACCAATGGCTGCCTGTCATCAGCGTAGATCGCATCATCAACTTCTTCGAAAAGGTAGGCTACTGCGATGAGCAACACAGCAATGCTGAACGTCTGGCTGGTTAGAGCCCGGGGAGGGCGCGACGTGGCCTTCGCGGATGTATCTCTAAAAGAATATGTGGCTGATGCCACCCTGCTGCCGGTTCCATTGGCACCACCTTCATGCAAGCACGTCTTGGAGTGGCAGGGTGTGCTTGCGCCCGTTTTTCAGGTCGGTCGAAACGCCAACAACCTGGCCCATGTACTGCTGTTGCAGGCAGGCGAAGAGGCGCCCCTGATTGGTCTGGCTATCCGCAGCGCGCCGCAGCGGATCACCATCAAGGATGATGACGTCAAGGGCTTTCAGCCAAGCCGCTGTGGCTTCTGGAAGGATGTTCTGCTGTCCGGGTTTGTCCACGAAGGCGAGTCAGTCCCGATCATCGATCCAGCCCTCATGTGCGACGCCCGGTTCGTCAGTTTGGCCGACCGGGCGCTGTATCCAACGCGGAACAGGGCTTAGTCGGCCAGCAATTCGAAGGTGAATGTGTCCATCGCCTTTTGGCCAAACTCATCCTTTGATACCACGACGACTTTATGAAGTCCCGGAGCCAGATCGTTCGGTAGTGCGTATTCCCAGATGTGGGACGATGGCACGGGCGAAGAAAATGAGTCTGGGGTGTCCGCGAATTCGGCGCTCTGACGCTCCATGAATGGATCTGTGCGAAGCACGTTTACCATTGGTGTCAGTCGCCCGTCGTCTAATGACAACGCAACTGCATCACGTTCGCCTCCATCAAACAGGTTTACCACCACTTTGGTGCCGGGCTTCAGCCTGCCTCTGTTGATAGCGACGATCTCGCCGTTGGCGTCGGTCGTGCCGTCAAGCAAGGGATCCAGAACTATTCTCATGCGTGGCTGCAGATTTCCTTTCTCTCCCGATGGAATAAAGCGTGGTTGAACCCTGGTGCCATCGAACCGAAGGACGTAGTAGCCATTCGGGTTGCCGTCCTGCATCGTTGCTGCACGCACATCCCGTGCGTCGCGTGGGCCCTTCGTCCAGCCATTGCCCCGGACTTCTGCCAGTGTATGTGCTATCCATGGCGTGCCGTACCAGCCGTGAGTGTGGTCGATTTCGACCTTCCAGCTGTTGCTGGTGTCATGACCTGCGATTGCGTAGATCCTGTCAAAGGGCTTGAGTATCTCGATCAGCTTGTCCAGGTTGATCGTGTTGATATTATCGCCCATGTCATAACGCTCGCCTTTGCCATCAAGGGCGTAGGTGATGAGGGGGATGTGGGTCGTAATCAGGATGAGTTTATCTTTGGCTACAAATTTCAGGTCGTTTTCGAGCCACTGCAGTTGCTCCTCGGAGATATAGCCGCGATAGATGGTGTTGTCATAACGACCCTGGTCCTTGCCCTTGTACTGCACGTTATCCAGCGCAACTACGTGAACCTGGCCGTAGTCGAACGAGTAATAGGTGGGGCCAAAGTGCTTGGTGAATGTCTGATTAGCATATTTGTCATTGGGCGATTCGAAGTTGATGTCGTGATTTCCAGGCACATTCCACATGGGAATACCGATTTGCGCGAACATCCGGTTATGCCGTTCGTACAGACTGAGCGTGTCATCAACCACATCGCCCGCAACGATTCCGAACAGGGCGTTGAACGGATTGCCTACGAGCTCGTTCACGACATCCTCGCGTACCATATCCTGATCTTCTTCAGTTTTGGCCTGGGGATCGGCGAACGCCATGGCGTTGAAACGGTCTTCCGCTTTCGACGGTGTCAGCGGAAAGTCGATGGAAGCCGGAAGTGGGCCTGTCGGCTCGATGACGTCGTACTGCCAGTCCGCCACAGCGGGCGTGCCGTCTGGGTAGTGGAGATAATAGTTCTGGGGCAGGTTGTGCTCATCTAGCCGAACATCGAAGTTGGCGGGCTTGGTAATGAATAGCACTGACTCGGGTGCCAGACTGATTTCATACTCGCCGCGGCCATTCGTCTGTACCACGTCAATCCCGTTGGAAACACTTACGCTCTTGATGCCAGGCTCACCCTGATCGCGAGTACCGTTCCGGTTTTTGTCCACAAAAACGACGCCCCTCGCCAGTTCCGCGGCAGCGGAACTCGAAGATGGGAGATGGCTGTGGGCCTGATTCTTGTGGGCGAGGGCCTGGGCGCTCGCTGCCAGACACGCGACAGAAACTATTGCACTTAGATGCTGATTCACAATTTGTCCTCAGATGAAATACAGGATGATTTCGTGCAAGGACAAACTAATGGGCCAGGATGAACCTGGCGTTACGAACGCATGACAGGCGCTAAGGCTATTCCGTCTCGCTCGACAACAGGTCGAACAGATACCCAGGCAGCTTCTGATTGAGTTGATCCCGTGCGCGCTGCTGTACCAGGTCCTGGTTGGTTGCAGATACTTTCACCGGCCAGCGTTGCTTACCCAGAACAGTGTCGTTGTGCTGCAGCATCAGCTCGTAGGAGCCGCGCAACCAGAACAGGCCTTGCTGCTTGCTGACCGGTACCAGGTCAGCGGCACCTCGCAGCACATAGTCCGACTGTGCCACTGTTTTCACGCCAAGTTTTGTCAGGGCCCGCTGAAGCTCAGCCTTCACCGATGGGTCTTCGGCCTCTACGGCTATGGGCAAGGTGCCAAGCGCATCACGAATGAGGCTATCCATTGATGCCTGGTCATGCTGACTCTTGATGCCGCGACCGTCGGCGACGATCATCAGTCGCTGGTTCAGCTGATCTCGCTGAATCTGTGCGGAACGAGCGCGCTTCAAGGCCCCGAGCGCGGATAAAGGGTTGCTGGCCGTGGTGCTGGCATAGCCAATCAGATCCTTTATTTCACCATCAGCCGCCAGTATGGCCTGGCGGAAGCGATTCGCTGCAGGCTGTTTGGCCAGTACCGCCAAAGCATGAACCTGTCCCTGCTCATTCTGCCAATACTCGACGACCTGAGCGCCTTGCAGTACCTGCCGGGTTTCGGTGCTGACTGCCCGGGTGATCTTCTGTTCGTTGGTAATCTGCTGTTGTCCCTGGACGGCGTTGACCTGGGCGCTGCTGAAGTCTGTCGAAGATTCCTGGACGTTTACTTCGAATATCTTCGCCAGATTGCTGATCGCCCGGTCTGCAGCAGTTTGCCGATCATCGGCTGAGCCTGTCGCTGTCAGGTGGGTCACGGCCGGATATGATGATTCGGCGCTATCCAGCCACGCTGGTCTTTCCGGTGTGCTGCTACAGGCGGTGATCAGCAACAGACTTAGCCATACGACCACATTGGCCGGGGTGTTCGGCTGGTTAACAGAAGAGCTCAACACAGGCTTATTGTTCATTCGGCTGTCCTTCGACTGGTTCAGGCCTCTTCTGAGGCGGGTAACTGAGCACTTGGCTATTCAGGCTGTTTGCGGATGCAACACCGTAGCGTCTTGTTTTCTTCGGAGCAGCGCCAATTTCATTCAGCGCTGGCAGCTCGATATTTTTTCCTGGAATCTGCAGTGGAGCGTTGAGAGGCGCCACCAATCGCGCGACCTGGATGGATGACGGCAGCATATTCCAGCTTCGCACATCCGCCTGCTCTGAAAGCACCCCGGCAATATTGGCTAGTAGGCCGCCCAGGTCGCCGCCGCTTTTCTGGGCTTCCTTTACCATCTGAAATTTAGCGACAGCGCGCAAGGTGGCGGCGGCCATCGCCTTGGCATTGTTGTCAGCGAGATCTTCGCGAGCCCGGGCTTCGATCAGTTCTATGACCTCGGTACGCATTTGCTGATGGCTATTCTGTAGCTTGATCGAAAGATGTCTTGGATAGTAGCGCGAAGGCGGGTAGTCAGGCATGACCACGCTGATCAGAGTCTTCAGTTTTGGCTCGAATACCGAGAGGCGGGCCTCTTTCTTGTTAGAAACCACCCCGTCATGGTAGTACACAATCCATTCGCCTTCGTCTGCCTTGGGCAATACCGCCTTTCGACCAAATTCGCTGCTGTACTTGTCGTACTCTTCGTCGTTATTAAGCCGCGAGCTGACGTTCAGCAAGCTGGTAGCGAGTGCCTCTGGCACCGAGGTGCCTCGTGCCTTGATAATCTCGTAGGCCTTGCGATAGCTGATCATTGCGTTATCGAGCTCGCCGTTCAGTTCGTAGATCAGTCCCGCCAGGAAGCGCACGCTCGCCAACTGCCCGCCCAGGGAGTCGCCGTCCCCGAGCCGCTTCATGGTGACATCCGCCTGCAGCATTTCGACCCGTGCGCCGTCCAGGTTGCCGCTGAACAGATAGCCCTGTGCCAGCATGGCATGCACGAGCACCTGCTCACTTGGCGTGCCTGCATAACTGCGTAGCGTTTCGTTCGTCGTCAGCGCAGCGAAGTTTTCCGACACACTGAGAGCGTCCAGCGAAAACATGATGGCCTTGGCCTGCTCGAGATCCTGTCGGCTACCATCGAGATCACCACTATAGAATTTCAGGGTGCCGCGGTTCAGCAGGTATTGCGCGCGATCACGATCGGACGGATCGATCTCCTCGAGTTTCTTGAGAGTCACCTCGGGACCGGCCGAGGGGAGCGCGCTAGACAGCTCGTTGATCTGCCAGGACGTGCAGCCTTGAAGAAAGCCAAGACACAGTCCCAGCAGCGGCGCTGCCAGAATCCTGAACACACCCATCCAGTGCGTCACCTTTGGGCGGATTAGTAGCGGATGGACGCGTTCTTGACCAGCTTCTTGATCTTCTTCTGTCCAGCCCAGACCTTGCGGTTGTCAGCCATGCTGATCAGGTTGAGATCGACTTGATAGTAGCGAACCTGCTCATTGTCTTCAGCGTCGATGATGGTATTCACCTGACCCGTGAGCATGAAGTCAGCGCCTAACTCCTGACCGGCAGCCTTGCGAGTTTCCTCACGGGCATTCAGGTCCTGATCGATACGCTCATCCCGGATCTCGCCACGCTCGTCTCTCGATGCCACAAAGTCCACGCGACCGGAGTTGATGAGTTCGCGCTCCATATCCGCTACAAAGGTCTTTACGTTGATGTGTTCGTGGCTCAGGTTGCGAACTGTACCCACGATCACCGCAGGTCTTTGGCCGGTCCGACCAGTAAAATCACTGATCCAGGGGCGGGAGAGGGCGTCCTGAATCATTTCCTGGGCAACCATGCGTGAATCGGCATCATTCCAGGCACCGCTGAGGTCGATTGTCGTATTCGTGTCTACCCGCTCAACCGACGTGCTGCAACCGTTGAACAGCAGGGCTGCGAAAACAATACACCAGATTTTCATTGATCGTTTCCTTTCACGAAGCGTTCGAAGTTGGCATTGGCGTTATTGGAATAGTAGTTTTTGAAGTTCTCGGAGAGTTTGCCGGCTGCTGTGATCGAATCATCCAGCGCTTCCATATCCATTTCCGCGAAGGAATAGATATTGCCGGTGTCTTCGTCTTTCCAGCGACCTTTGATTTTCGCACCGTTCAGCGCGGTTCGTGTCGAGTTGGTGACTGTCTGCTCGATATTGGCCACTGCTGTATCGCCAGTGCTGGCGGTATAGTCGTTCAGCGTGCTCTCGACATAGCTTGCGACCACACGGGCCACCTCGGCTCGGGCGCGACCATCGGCAGTGGATGTCTGCAACGATTGATCATTCAGCGGTGGAGCGTACGCTACGCCTTGAATATAGCGACCGTCATCATCATCGACGGCCTGCGTCCCTTCATTGACCCAATCAGGCGCATCTGACATGCCCATATCACTTTCGATGGTTTCTTTGCCGCTGCAGGCAGCAAGGCCAGCCACGACCGAGAAGATCATGGCGGCAGACAGTGAACGGTTCAACATACGCACGGTGCTCCTATTGTTTGTTCCGAACATGTTGAGTCTAGATTAGGCTAATTCAGGGCTGGCGGCGAGGCGGGAAAAACCAATACAGTATCAGGCGCAGCGGAAGTTGCTGTAATCGGGCAGTTGTTCGCGCTAAAGGGTTAGTGAATCTGGGAGACTAATATGACTATCTGTGGCGTTGAACTGACTGGCAGTGAGGCCGTGCTGTGCCTTTTGGATCTGGACCGGGGGCAGTTCAGCTTGCCTGAGTGCAAGATCCGCAAGCTGAGCCTCAACAAGAACCACACGCGGGAGGATCTGAAACGGTTTCAGGCAGCGCTCGCCGCGCTGATGACGGAGTATGAGGTGGGCACGGTCGCGATCAAGGAGCGAATGCCGAAGGGCAAATTTGCCGGTGGCGCGATCAGTTTTAAACTCGAAGCGACGATCCAGCTTGTCGATCTGAGTGGGCTGGATGTGAGGCTCATCCCCCCAGCGCTGATAAAGTCCACGCTGTCCGCGCAGCCCTTGCCGATTCCGTTTGCCGACACCGGTTTGAAGGCTTTTCAGGAAACGGCTTTTATCACTGCCTATGTTGCACATATGACGCCTGTGTCCGGCGCCGGTCATCCCTCTCGATAGAACCGCTCGATCGCCGCCAACAACTGATTCACCGCGCTACGGTCGACATCGAGATGCGTCACAAAGCGAATAGGGTCACCTGCTGTAATGATGATCCCTTGAGCCGCCAGCGCTTTTTTAAGTTCATTTGCCCGTCTGTTCCGACATCGGGCATAGACGATATTGGTCTTGGTGAGCGACGGATCTACGTCAAGCGCGGGAATTTCAGCGAGTCCAGCCGCCAGGTAAGCCGCATTGGCATGATCCTCATGCAGGCGCAGCGGGCCCTGCTCAAGTGCGATGCGCGCCGCAGCCGCCAGAATACCAGCCTGGCGCATGCCGCCGCCCAGCATCTTCCGCAGCCGAAGGGCTCTGCTTATGAAGTCTTTACTGCCCAGTAGAAGAGAGCCGACAGGTGCCCCGAGCCCTTTGGAGAGACACACGCTGACAGAGTCATAGTAGCGAGTGATCTCGGTGATGTCGCAGCCGGTGGCAACCGCAGCGTTGAAGATGCGCGCGCCATCGAGATGTAGCTGCAACTGATGCTCATCGCAGAACGCACGTGCCTGACGCTGGTAATCCACTGACAAGACCTTGCCGCCAATCGTGTTTTCCAGTGACAGCAGACGAGTTCTCGCGAAGTGGAAATCGTCTGCCTTGATCGCCTTGCGCGCCTTTTCCAGATCGATCGACCCATTGGGCTCATTTTCGATCGGTTGAGGCTGAACGCTGCCAAGTACGGCCGCGCCGCCGCCCTCATAGCGGTAGTTATGAGCGGATTGACCGCAGAGATATTCGTCGCCCCGGCCACAGTGGCTCATAATCGCCAAGAGGTTCGCCTGCGTGCCTGTAGGCGTGAACAGTGCCGCTTCGAAGCCTAGCCGCTCTGCTGCGTAGGCCTGGAGACTGTTGACCGTAGGGTCATCGCCATAGACGTCATCACCGACCTCCGCGTTAGCCATGGCGGCACGCATCTCGGCGGTGGGACGGGTAACGGTATCGCTGCGGAAATCGATCATCATGCGCCCTTGAATCCCTTTGCAACCAGGTAGACTTCCCGTGATCTCGAACGGGAGGAGTCCGGTTTGCGAATCACGACCTTGTCGAAGACTTCACGCACGGACTTGATGTAGTCGTCATAGCCTTCGCCATGGAACACCTTGGCGACGAAGCTGCCTTTAGGCTTGAGTACCTGCGAAGCCATGTCCAGCGCCAGTTCCAGCAGGTACATGGATGCGGCCTGGTCGGCGACGGTCACGCCACTGATATTGGGTGACATGTCGGAGATGACGACATCTGCAAGATCGCCATTCAAGGTCGCCATGATCTGGTCGAACACGGTTTGCTCGGTGAAATCGCCTTGAATGAACTCGACGCCTGCAAGTGCATCCATCGGCAGGATGTCTGAGGCCACCACTCTACCGTTGTGGCCAACCAGCTTGGCGGAAACCTGTGACCAGCCACCGGGCGCCGAGCCGAGATCGACCACCAGTGCGTTGGGCTGGATCAAACGGTCCTTGTCGTTGATTTCGAGAAGTTTGTAACTGGCACGGGAGCGGTAGCCATCCAGCTGCGCCTGCTTCACGAAGGGGTCGTTGACGTGCTCATCGAGCCAGCGCTTGCTGCTTTTGGAACGTGCCATGGTGTATCTGTTGCTCACTGCGGGAAAGGCCGCATTGTACTTCGCCGCAGCGGCTACGGCAAAAGCTGGCTGGCAACCTGACAAGCATGCAACACGACAGTACAATGGGCGCACTTTTCGAACAGCGAGCAGCCGAACCATTGTTCGGCCGCCAGGACCAATCATGATTCGCCTTACTGAACTGGCATTACCCCTTGATCATCCGGAGCAGGCATTGCGCGCCGCTATCATAGAGCGCCTGCAACTTCGTGATGCCGAACTGCTGCAGTTTACTGTGTTCAAACGCAGCTACGATGCCCGCAAGAAGAACAGCGAAATCAAGTTCGTCTACATCATCGATCTGACTGTTCAGGACGAAGCCGCGGTACTCGAGCGATTTGCTGGTGATACCCATGTTCGCCCGGCGCCAGACACCGCTTACTACCCGGTCGCTGAGGCGCCGGCTGAGCTGTCAGAGCGGCCTATCATCGTGGGACTTGGGCCATGTGGTCTGTTTGCAGCCCTGCTGCTGGCGCAGATGGGATTCCGTCCTATCGTGTTGGAGCGTGGCAAGGACGTTCGTCGACGTACCAAGGACACCTGGGCACTATGGCGGAATAAGAAGCTTTCTCCGGAGTCCAACGTACAGTTTGGCGAGGGTGGGGCCGGTCTGTTCTCCGATGGAAAACTTTACAGCCAGATTAAGGATCCTAAATTCTACGGCCGTAAGGTCATGGCTGAATTCGTCAAGGCTGGTGCCCCGGAAGAGATTCTGTTCGTCAGCAAACCGCATATCGGTACCTTCCGTCTCACGGGCGTCGTATCCAGGATGCGCGAGGAAATCATCAGTCTTGGTGGTGAAATCCGCTTCGAGCACAAGGTTACCGATCTCTTGCTGGAAGAGGGGCAGGTGCGGGGCGTTGAACTTGCCAGTGGTGAGCGCCTGATGAGCACTCATGTGGTGATGGCGCTCGGTCATAGCGCGCGCGATACCTTTCGGATGCTGCACCAGCGCGGCGTGTTTCTCGAGGCGAAACCCTTTGCCATCGGCTTCCGGATCGAACATCCGCAGGGTCTGGTCGACCACGCCCGCCTTGGGAAATATGCTGGGCATCCAGCATTGGGCGCAGCCGATTATAAGCTCGTCTACCACGCCAGCAACGGGCGTGCGGTCTACAGCTTCTGCATGTGCCCGGGTGGCACCGTGGTGGCGGCAACCTCTGAGCCGGGCAGGGTCGTCACCAACGGGATGAGCCAGTATTCGCGAAATGAGCGCAATGCCAATTCGGGCATCGTGGTGAATATCGACCCGCAAGAGGATTTCCCTGGCGATGCGCTGGCCGGCGTAGTGTTGCAGGAGCAGCTGGAATCGAGAGCCTACGAGCTGGGGGGCAGCGACTATTGTGCACCAGCTCAGCTGGTCGGTGACTTCATTGCCGGCAGACCATCGGAACAGCTTGGTGAAGTGGTGCCGTCCTACAAGCCGGGCATTCGCCTCGGCGATCTCGCACCATCATTGCCTGGCTACGCAATTGAAGCTATTCGTGAAGCTTTGCCGGCCTTCGGCCGACAGATGCGGGGTTTTGACCGTGCAGATGCGCTGCTGACTGGCGTCGAAACGCGGACCTCTTCACCGGTTCGAATTACCCGCGATCGCGAAAGCCTGCAAAGCCTGAATACCCGTGGCCTGTATCCAGCCGGTGAGGGCGCGGGCTATGCCGGGGGAATTCTCTCCGCCGGCGTTGATGGGATCAAGGTGGCAGAGGCGGTGGCTACGGCGATGGTGGCCGATCTGGCTAGGGCGGCAAGCGCCAGCACAGCGCGCCAAACCGGAACAAGCCTGTGAAGCTGGATGAGGTCAAGAAGCTTCATCAGAAGAAGTACCGTCAGTCACTCGGGTACTTTCTGGTCGAAGGTGAGCATCTGGTGTTGGAGCTTGAAAAAGCTGCTGCAGGCAACCCTCACTGGCAGCAGGCCGAGCTCTTTGTCACCAGTGCCTACGAGAACTGGGTTAGTCGCTGGCCCCGCCATCTGATCAGTCATCGGCAGATGGCACAGTTATCGGACACCAAAACGCCGCAAGGCATCCTCGCTGTTGTACCAATGCCGACGGCTGCTGCTGAGGCTTCGGAAGCAAGCGAAAAAGCCATCTACCTGCACGAGGTACAGGACCCAGGCAATCTCGGCACTATCTTGCGTACCTTGGCGTGGTTTGGCGGCATGCGATGTCTGCTCAGTCCTGGCAGTGTCGACCCCTACAACCCGAAGGTTGTGCGCTCCAGCATGGGCGCCATCTTTCATGTGCCGGTAGAAACTGAAGTGAGCGCGGACTCGCTCGTTAGTCGTTATCCGCGCACCGCCTGTCTGGACATGGGCGGTGACCCCATAAGTGTTTCGAGCTTCACGGACCACGATTGCTATCTGTTCGGCAACGAAGCCCGGGGCGTTCCCTCTGAGGGCCTGAGCGTGCTGAATGCCCACCGCTACACCATTCCAGGCGCTGCTGTGGTGGAATCGCTCAATCTGGCCTCTGCCGTCAACATGGCGGTCTACGAGCTTCACCGAAGCGACAGCTGATCGAAATTTGAGCCGTCTGGCCTATGCGCCTGCCGCGTCTGTTCAATTAACATGCGGCGCAAGGTAGAGACAGCCGCCAAGAGTTTGCTTTACCCGATCGAAGAATTCGCTTCAATCAGAAAGGGATAGCAATCTTGAATACTCTCGTCTCACGCGCCCCTGTGGCCGTCCTCGCTTGTCTTGTCACCTTGCTCTCCGCCTGCGGTAGCGAGTCATCCGGCGGGGGCAACGCCTCGGCTGAGATCGGCTCACAAGCCCTTCCGGCAACAGAAGCTGTCGACGAAAGCGCTGGCGGAGAACTCTACGATGTCTCAGTCGAAACTGGCAACGAGCCGACCTCGCTCGAAACTGGTGGCGTAGACAATGCGGTTAGACCTACAACGAGTGGGGGCGGTGGTGCCGGATCTGGCTATTCAGGTAATCAGACCTCGGACGGCGATTCGACCTCGGGTGGCAGCAATAGTGTTGGTGGTAGTCCTAAACCACCGGTAGCGTCGCCAACGCCAACGCCAACGCCAACGCCAACGCCAACGCCAACGCCAACGCCGCCTGCGGAACCGGCGCCGCCTGCACCAGCCGAGTTGAAGGTGGACGCCATCAGCCCGAGCCCCAATAGCCAGAATCGTGCACTGAATACGCGGGTGCAGATCGATTTCTCCGAGCCGCTGATTCCCACCACGGTAAACTCCGACAACATTGAGATTCGCAAGGCCGGCAGTCCAATCAGCATCAAGGTCGAATACGCCCCCGGCAGTCACGACGTGCGCCTCGTTCCACAGTCATCGCTCGCTCCGGACACCTTGTATCAAGTGGTCATCAAAAGCGGATTGATGTCGCAATCAGGCGATGAAGCGACTTGGCAGAGCTGGCAGTTCCGCACGCTCAAGAGTGCTGGAGAAAGCTCGCAAGGGTCGATTGACGGCTGCATGAACTCTATAGATGTCGCTATGCTCAACGCGGTCAATGAAGCCCGTTCGAGAGCACGTAGCTGCGGTGGAACAAGTTACTCTGCACAGCCTGCGCTGCGCTGGAGCTGCAAGCTGGACTCAGCCGCGACGACACATGCAAAAGATATGGCCAACAACAATTTCTTCAGCCACACGGGCAGTGACGGTTCGAGAATGGGTCAGCGCATGAACAACGCCGGGTACAGCTGGTCATCTGCGGCCGAGAACATCGCCGCAGGCCAGTATACCGTAGACATGGTGATGAAGGGATGGCTGGCCAGCGCCGGCCATTGTCGCAATATCATGAGCTCGAGCGTGAATGAGATGGGCGCATCACTCATCACAGTCTCTCCCGGTTCCGCAAACTACAGTCACTACTGGGTACAGAAGTTCGGCAGACCTGCTAACTAGCACCGGGCGAAGTCCAGGGCGTCGGTTGCTGGGAGGTGATCGGCTGCCGGTTTCTGTGCGAACTTATTTGTTGAGATTCAATTGGCTGGCGTTGACGTAGTGTTTTCTGACAACACCTAACCAGAGGACCGATCATGCCAGCCTTAGTGAAAAAAGTTCTTGGAATAGCGCCAGTAGAAGATGAAAACGGCGGCTATAGCCCATCGCCGCTCGCTCTGAAGTTAGCCACTAAAGACAAGACCGATTACGAGCAATCAACTTTTCCCAATGCGCAGAAGTCTGGCAAGCTTAAAATTCTGATGCTTTGTACCGAAGAAAAGTATCTGACGATGGAGAATGGCAAGAAATTTTCAACAGGCAATCACCCTGTTGAAATGCTGGTGCCAATGCTGCATTTCGAACAGGCGGGCTTCGAGGTCGATATCGTATCGCCCACCGGGAAACCGGTTCAGATTGAAATGTGGGCGATGCCTGAAAAAGATGAGGCCGTGAAAAGCCTTTTTCAGAAGTATGAGGCCAAATTCAACAAACCTCGCTCTCTCAAAAAGTTTGTGCAAAGCTCACTGAAGGATAACTCTCCATACATCGCTGTATTCATTCCTGGTGGTCACGGCGCCTTGCTAGGCTTGCCTGACAACAGGGATGTAGGAAAACTGGTGCAGTGGGTCGCCGACAAAGACAAATACCTGCTCGCTATCTGCCATGGTCCAGCCGCACTATTAGCTGGTAAGGCGGACGGTAACTCGACCTCTTTTCCCTACAAGGGTTACAAGCTGGCCGCGTTCCCGGATATAGTCGACAAGGCCACGCCCGCTGTTGGTTACCTGCCAGGGCCCATGCCGTGGTATTTCGGCGAGAAGCTGAAGGCGCTGGATGTTGAAATCGTCAACAAGCTGGCAACCGGCACTTGTCACCGCGACCGGAAGCTCATAACAGGCGACAGCCCCTATGCTGCAAACGCATTCGGCAAGATGGCAGCTGAAGCCTTACTCTCAGAGGCGGTTTGAGTTCCGCTGAGGTCTGACCTGCGAAGGCTGTGCGGCATCCCTATCCGAGCATCGACTGCAAGGCAGGGTGGAGCGCAATCCCAAGGCAAGCCAGACCAGCACCCAGCAGCGCGCCTACAATGACATCAGTCGGGTAGTGCAGCCCCAGAATAACGCGTGAGAGTGCGACCAGTATGGTGAACGGGATAACCAGCATGCCTAATAGCGGGAAGAAGTAGACCAGCATCGTGCAGAAACACACAGCGTGCATGGTGTGACCTGAGGGGAAACTGTAACGGTCGAGTGGGGCTGTACCGCACAGAATGTCGGGCGAGTTCAGAAATGGCCGGGTTCGAACCAGCGAGCCTTTCAAGGTCTTGTAGATGATGGTGCAGACCAGTCCCGTCAGGGCCATGGACGCGCTCACCTGAAGCCCGTGGAGACCGAATAGAACGGGTAGCAGCAACATCAGCAGGTACCACGCAAGCCCGTCGCCGAGCCGGCTGACCCGCACAAAGAAGCGCTTCAATGGCAATTTTCGGCAATAGCCATTCATCCTCAGACAGCTGTTGATTTCGAGCTGATCGATACGGCTGAAAAACAGTGAAATCTTGTTGTTATGCATCGAGTGGCTTCCTGTGGTTGTTCAAGACGAAGGGCGCGGCGACGGCCCCGCGGTCGGATGGCTGCTTCAAGTACTCGAGAAATCGCGAGGCGATAGCCTTCCAGCCAAGACCCTCGGCGCACACGCGTGCTGCGCTTCCAAGCCTGCGCCGTTGCGCACCATCGCCGGCGAGTTCGACGGCATTTCTGATGTAGCCGGTCTCGTCGCCCAAAGTCGCGCACATGCCGCTGAAGTTGTGACAAAGATGTTCAGCCGCTGCCGCAGTGTTGAATGCGACTACTGGCAGCCCACTTGCCATGGCTTCGGTGACAACGTTGCCGAAGGTATCGGTCTGGCTGGGAAACAGGAATATATCCGCGCTGGCATAGTGGCGCGCCAGTGCTTCGCCATGTTGAAGGCCGCTGAGCACGGCATCTGGTAGCTGCGTCCGAATCGTTTTGCGCAACGGACCATCGCCTACGAATACCAGACGTGCGTTCGGTTGTTGTTGTCTGATTGCCTTGAAAGCGCGGATGACCAGGGGTAGATTCTTTTCCGAAGCAAGCCGACCGACATAGAGCACTACAAGCCCATCCACAGGTACTCCCCAGGCCGACCGCAGCGCATAGCAGCGCAAGTTCGGAGAGAACCGTTTGCAGTCTACACCTCGCGAGAGCACTTCGACGTTTCGGAACCCGGCTGAAATGAGTCGCGCGCGTTGCTCCCTGGTGGGTGTGAGCGTGATCGCAGTGCGGTTATGAAACCAGCGGAGGTAGGTCATTACCAGTGCACTGAGCCAGTCGAGGCGGTAGTGCTCGGCATATTGATCGAAACTTGTATGAAATCCGCTGGCGGGGTGTAAGCCAAGATTTTTCGCTGCCTGAAGTGCAGATAGGCAGAGTGGGCCCTCGGTAGCCAGATATACGAAATCCGGCCGCCGCGGCTGCCAGTATTTTGTGATCTGGCGCCTGCAGGGCAGTCCGATGGTCACATCGCGATAGCCGGGAAGTGGTAGGCCGCGAACTCTCAGAATATCCACTGGCCGCAGCGATGAGAACGTATCTGCGGAGTCCCAGTCGCGCGATCGCATGTGCCTGCTGCGCGGACAGATGATCTGGACTTCGACGTCGCCCTGTTGCAGCATCTGAATCAGTTGTTGCAGGGTCCGGCTTACGCCGTTCACGTCCGGCCAGAACGTCTCGGTGACTATGCTGATTCTGTAGCGCCCCTGGTGAGCGCTGGGGTTGCCGTAGCGGCCAAGTATGCTCATGACGCCAGCTTGGCTGGCCCCTGTTGCAGTTATTGTGCAGGACTATGAAGGTTTTGTGACAGAAAAGGATGAGCCGAACCAGCAGGAATCCGTTCGACCATATTTTCGCAATCTTTCAGCCGCGACGATAATCTGAAGGCGTCACACCGTAACGTTTTCGAAACGCCCGAGTAAATTGGCTGTGATCGCCAAACCCGCATAGTAATGCGACCACGGTGATCTTGTTCTCAGGCTGGCGAAGCAGCTCGCGGGCTCGCGCCAGTCGCTGCTCCAGAACATATTGATAGGGCGCGCAGCCAAAGCTCGCCCTGAACAAGCGTGCGAAATGGTAGGGGCTGAGACTGACCCAGCCCGCCATAGCCTCGAGTGTGAGCGGTTCCGAAAGCTGTGCCTCGATTCGTCCCGACACCAGCTGTCGCTGATGTCGGGTGAGGGTACCGCTTACCACGGGCGTTGACACCTTGACTGATGCGTGGCGGCTAACGATCTGGACCATCAACCAGTGCGTCAGGTGATCGATGCCCATGCTGTCCTCGGGCGTTTCCCAGCCACTCATGCTCAGCAATCGGCCGGTCTGGGCAATCAGCTCATCCTGAATCTGATACCGTTCGTTCAGCTGGACGCTTGAGGGCTCGCGGTCCCAGACCTGCGTCATGCATCGCTGCAGATCGAGATCGGTGAAGTAGAGATGAAGAAACTCGAAGTCACCGCGAATTTGCCACTGTGACTGACTACCGGCTGGAAAGAGACAGATCGCCCCCGTAAAACCACGGCTCACCGCACGGCCTTTCACTTGCCGCGACGTCTGTTCACCAGCACGCGTATAGATGCTCATCGCATGGTGTCGCGGACGCTCGTACTGGGCGTCACCATAATGATTCTGCCAGTGTACGAGCGCGCGCCCACGTTCAAGCTCCAATACGCGTCTGGGTGCCGCACCGGCAGCTCTGAGCGCAGCGATGATATCCCGTGCCTCTGCAGGGGGCTGGTCTGACGAATCTGTAGTCGAATCTGCGTTCGTGAAGGCGGTCATACGAATCTCCGTAACCTGGCAGGAATCATCCACTCTTCAGCAGGATCTGACAAGCCAGGAGAATTGTATCGTTCTAAGCTGGGCGTTCTATCAACAATTGCCATCGGAATGCATACTCATGCCAATCGGAGTTCATTACTGTCTCACTGTGTTGATCTGGGGCCTGACCTGGACGGCCATTCGTTTGCAGGTCGAATCGGCGCCTGTGGATCTCTCCGTATTTTTCCGCTTCGTCATGGCCTCGATTGTCGCGCTGGGCGGGCTCGCCCTGCTTCGTCGTCTGCCGAAGATGGGCTGGTCGCAGCATCGTCTGCTGATGCTGCAGGGTGTCACGCTCTACAGCGTTAATTTTCTGTTGATCTATCGCGCGGCTGAAACCATGACAACCGGGCTGCTGGCGGTGGTGTTTTCCCTGGCTGCCCTGTTCAATGCCTTCAATGGCTGGTGGATCATGGGGCAGCGGCCAAGCCCCCGCATTTACCCGGCAGTTGCGCTGGGGGTCACGGGGGTGGCGTTGCTGTTCTGGCATGACCTGACGCTTGGCAATGCCACCTTTGCGGCCATCCTGTTCGCAGCAGGCGGCACCTTCTGGTTTTCTCTCGGCAATCTGATCAGCCTGAAGGTCCGCAACGCCGGCATTCCGCTCTTTGCTGGCAATGCCTGGGCCATGACCTATGGGGCCGTGATTCTCGGCGGCTGGTGTGTGGTTCAGGGTGTACAGTGGCATCTGCCGGCGTCCGACATGTTCTGGGGTGCGACCTTATTTCTGGCGATTCCAGGCTCGATCATTGCGTTCTACAGCTACATCACCGTGATCAGGACGCTGGGTGCAGACAAGGCTGGCTATGCCACGGTGCTGTTTCCAATCGTTGCACTCACTGTATCCACCTGGCTCGAAGGTTTCGAATGGACCGTTCCCGCAGTAATCGGCGCGGCCCTGGCACTGCTTGGCAACTATGTGCTGTTTCGCAAAGCCGCGGTACCCCTTGCGAATACACTTGATGCCCAGAAGCAGGTTTGACCATGAGCATCCGAGACGCGTAAGCAGCGCTGCGGGCGCTTAAGATAACAGTGCTCAGCTACAGGCTTGAATCTTGTGTCGCCCAAGTGACGTAAAGGCTAATGGAGTCTTTATCCAGTGGCGCTACAAGGAGTGTGTTTTCATTATGTTCATTGATCACCATACGCTCGACCTGATCCTGAGGGGCTTATTGCTCACCTTCTTCGGTATGACCTGGGTGGTCCTGCTCGTGCGGCTCAATGGCCTGCGATCATTTTCCAAGATGACCAACTTCGATTTCGTCATGACGGTCGCGGTTGGCTCTCTGCTTGCTGGTGGCAGCCAATCGGCAAACTGGGGTGAGTTCATACAAACACTTTCCGGCATGGCCGCGTTGTTCGGTGTGCAGTACATTACAGCTCGCCTGCGCAAAGCCTCTGGCACTTTTGAGGCTATCCTGCAGAACGAACCTGTCATTCTGATGCGCGATGGCAAGATAATCGAGCACGCTCTGGAAGAAACACGCGTGGCGAGGAGTGATCTTATCGCCAAGCTGCGCGAAGCAAATGTGCTGGACTTCAGCCAGGTTCGTGCGGTTGTGCTCGAAACGACCGGCGATATCTCTGTGCTACATGGCGAGGCATTGTCTGATTCGCTGCTTCAGGGTGCGAAAAATCCGCTTTAGCAAGCCATAGAAGGAATCCAGTGATTAGAGATAAAAAGTCGATCGGCACTACGCTGATGACCGTGGCGATCGTCTGGCCCTTTTTTGCCAACGCTGATAGTGGGTGCCTCAATGCGGCTAAAACTGAGCTGGAGCAGGCTTACTGTAAGGTTGTTAGTGGCGGCGAGGGCGCTGGATTGCCTTCATTTGAAGATTTCCGCCGTAACGACGCAATGGTGCAGGCGCTCCTGCTGAAGCGCCCGGCTGAGCGACTTGGCCTGGCGCTGCCTGGTCGCAATCGCACCCAGGGAGCCCCATCGACAGCGGTTCAGCAACAGCCACCGCCGCCTTCGCAACCACGGCGCAGTGCCGGGCAGCAGGCAGACAGACCGTCTGCACCAACAGCCACGCCCGCGTCGCCAACTCGTGCTGCCAGTTCTTCCCCGGCCCAAAGTGGCTTCGCAGCTATGGATGTGAGCGACTGCCGCCTCACAGGGCAGGGCGATGTCATTCTATGCCCGGATAGCCGTTATGTACTCGCTTCGAACAGACCGAAGGGCGAGCTTCGCCCTGGGGTTCTGGATGATGGCAACCGTCTGGATCTGCCGAGCTTCCGGGGGCGTCGCAGTGACGATCAGGCGGTCATCGGCTACCTGAGCGACGCTTACGCCAGATATGTGCCGAAGATGCTTGAGATTGGCCTCGGCGGAGCCACCCTCAGCTTTACCGAGTTCCATCACGCCTTTCATACTACCGAGGCTGCAGGGATAGATTTTGCCCGGCGCTCGGAGGAAACCTTTCAGCTGCTCAAGGCCGACCGTAAGACCCTGGGCGTACAATCACGTCTTCACGACAGGGTGCCCGCCGGCATCGAGTCCTGTATGGACATCAGCCCTGAGATCATCGTCTGCGACGATGTCGGCACAAACTGGGTATATGTCCGTCCGTTAAACTAGTCAGATTTGGCTTTCGTAGTCGATTCAGGACCTTCCTCAAGCGCTGGAACACGCTGGCCGACTGGCCGGACGCCCTCATTCAGCGTAGGATGGCGCCTTTTAAGGCATTGTTTCAAGGAACGAAATATGCATTTGCTCGCAAAAAAACGTGTAAGAATTGAGCGTCCTACGTCGGTAGTATTCGACTACATCACCGACATGGAATGCTTCCCAGACTGGTTTCCCGATGTTCGTGACATGCAGTCGGGCAATAAACTGGCCCACGGGCAAGTCGGTAAGCTCTATCTCGAAACCATCAAGCTCCCCTATGGCGGCACCCGCCAGGTTCGGCTCATCGTGCGCGAGTCGATCGCTGACCGGCTGTTCGTGACCGAAGCTCAATTTCCGCCAATCCTGCCGCGTATGGAGGTTACTTTCCACGAACTGGGGGATGAGGATTGCGCAGTCGACTGGCAGATGTTCAGTCGAAACCAGTCATTTCTCGTCTGGCTCTTTCTGCTCCCCATGGTCCGTCGAGTGATGAGCCGGCGCGCCTCGGTGGCCATGTTACAGCTGAAGCAGGTATTGGAGGCCGAAGTGCCAGCCATGCAACTGTTCGACGAAACGGCCTGAACTGCTGTGTAGCATGCAAAGTCTGCGGCAGTGCATGGTGAAAAAGCGGTCCAGACGCTTTCCCGCTGACCGCATGTCTCGTACGATCAATCCCTTCGAGATGAAGAAGGACTCAAACATGTGTTTCGCCAATTTGCCGCTGCCTTTGATCGCCCTGGCAGTAGCAACGTTATTCAATGGCTGCACGGTCACATCGGAGCAATCCACGCCGCAAGCCGAGATGATCGAGGGCTTCCTTGCCGGCTCTGCGGTCAGATATGCGGTTCAGGATTATGTGATTGAGCACGGCAGATTGCCGGCCTCGAACCAGGATCTTGGGCTGCCGGAGCCACGGGCCTACGCCCGGGGTGCACTGTCTTCAGTCGCGGTCGGCGAGCGCGGTCGTATCACACTCACGTTCAATGAGAGATCGGGCGTCGACGATGGTACGATTCAACTGGTTCCCATCGCGAGTGATCCGCTTTATGGGGTTCAATGGGATTGCAAGACCCCAAGCTTCGAGGACATACAGTCCTGGGCACCTGCCTGTCGTTTCGCCCCGGGGCAACGATAGTGCAGCAGGGCTGCCGAAAATAAAAAGGCCCGGTGGCGGCGGTGAAGCAACGACCGGGCAAAGCCTCCGCTAGAAGGACAAGTCAAGCTTAGCGTGCGTGCATGACAGGCCGAGGAACACCTGCCTCGCACTCATCGGTGAAACCAGCTTCCCAGCTGGCATGCAGAACCTCATTCAGATAGGGATTGCTGGCATTACCGTTTTTCAAGCCACAAATCCTTCCGTTAGCATAGGCTTGCTCCACGTCGTCGTCTTCGGATGCTGTTGGGATGCGCATCTGCAAACGCTGCACGAACTGTCTGGCGTCCTCACCGATCAGATACAGACAAGGCACGATCAGCAGCGTTATCAAGGTCGCAAAGAGGACACCAAAGGCGAGTGAAATCGCCATGGGGATGAGAAAACGCGCTTGAGCACTGTTTTCGAGTATCAGCGGCGCGACACCTATGAAAGTGGTCAGCGATGTGAGCACGATGGAGCGGAATCGGCTACACACGGCTTTGACAACTGTGTCCTTTATTCGCTCTCCTGTCTTCGCCATTTCATTTACGGCGCTGATCAGTACCAGATTATCGTTCACTACCACGCCGCTCACGGCGATGATGCCCACGATGGACCACAGTGTCAGTTCATAGCCAAGCGCCGCATGACCAAGAAAGGCGCCGACCAGACCAAAGGGAATGGCGAGCAATATCAGTATCGGTTGCCAGTAGGTGCCGAACGCGATGGTGAGCAGGCAGAACATGCCGATTAGAGCGAGCAGATAGCTTAAGCCCAGGTAGTCGATAAATTCAGCGATGGCCTTGGGCTTGCCTGCGACAGCCCAAGTGGCGCCGGGGTATTGCTGTGCGAGATTCCCGAGCCAGTTTGCCTGCAGGTGTTCCATCACCTGCCCGGGAGATGTGAGGTTGTCATCGACGAGTGCAGTGAGCGTGGCTGTGCGTCTGCGATCGTAGTGGCTTATCAGTGCTGGCGTCTGAATCTCCTGAAGGGTCGCCAACGCGGAGAGCGGTGCAGAACTGCCATCTGCAAGCGTGATAGGAAGCTGCTCGAGATGCCATAAGCTGTTGCTTTCCGCCGTCGGCAGACGAAGCACGACTGGCACTTCGTGATCATCCTCCGGTAATCGATCGACAATAACACCATGGAAGGCGGCAGCTACCTGTTGGCCGAGGGCGCGCTCGGTAAGTCCATAGTGCCTGGCCGCCGGTGTGGCACTGACCTGAATCTGGGTGAAACGCGCATTCATGCTGTTGCCGATTTCATGAAGGCCGTCGAGCTGTTCCAGCTGCGCTTGTAGATCGCGACCCATGGTTTCAAGTGTTCCGAGATTCGGGTGATACAGGTTGATATAGATGTCCGGTTTGATCTCGGTAAGACTGGCGTGGAAGCGCACTGACAAGGCATCTGGTATGCCCTGATGCAGCGAACGCCAGCGATAAGCGAGTTCGTCAGCGGAAATGGGCCGTTCGCCTGGCGCCAGTGCAAGGCTAACCCGAGCTCGTCGATGGGCATCCGGGTCGCTCGCTGTAGAAATCTTGCGGCGATGACCCTGCTCAGCCAGCACGTCGACGATAAGCGGCTCATCGAATTTGATGATCATCTGCTCTGCCAGTGCCTGTCCGGAGTGTTGCAGCGCCTGCACGGTCTCAGCGACGCGCTGTGTGCTGGTGCCTTCAGGGAACACGACATCGGCCATGACACGATCACCTTCAACACGTGAGAACATGACCAGAGTGAGCCAGCCACTGTGCACCAGCGCAAGACTCAGCAGAATCAGTCCGCTAGCGGCGGCAACCAGGGTGTAGCGCCAGTACAGGGTGAATTCCAGAGCCGGCACGAAGAAGCGTGTCATGAGCCGGTCGAAGCGGGCGTTCATGCGATCACTGAGGCGGTCCAGCCGCCCCGGTGCTTTCGGCTCGCTGCTGTTCAGGTGAGCTGGCAATATCCACAGGGATTCGACCAGCGACAGGATGAGAATACCAATGGCCACGATGGGTATGACGCGCATCAGCTCGCCCTCAGGGCCCGGCAGGAATAGCAGTGGCGTGAAGGCGAGGGCAGTCGTCAGTACTGCGAAGACCACCGGCTTGGCCACCTTGTTGGTACCGCGAGCCACCGCGCTGCGGCTGTGTCCTGTCTTGCCGATCTCGTCATGGACGCTTTCACCTACAACGATGGCATCGTCGACGACAATGCCCAGTACGAGTATGAAGGCGAAAAGCGAAATCGTGTTGAACGACTCGCCGAGCAAGGGCAGCAGAATACACGCGCCCAGCATGGAAACCGGAATACCAGCCGCAACCCAGACTGACATCCTGAGTCCGAGAAACAGCGTGAGGATCAACACCAGCACGAGCAACGCCTGGGCTGCATTGCGCCAGAGCAGCTCGGAACGGCCGCGATACTCCTCGGCATCATCCTGCCAGAGCACGAGACGCATGCCCTGCGGCAGTGGAGTCTCAGCCATGAAGTTGCGAACCGCGTCTGCGACGTCGAGAACATTCTGGTTGCCGATGCGATAGACGTCCAGGGCTGCAGCCGGTTGGCCGTTAAGCCAGGCGCCCATGGTATTCTGTGAAAAGGCATCTGCAACCGTAGCGACTTCCTCCAGCCGAAGGGCATCGCCAGCGCCACCCTGACGCACGAGCACTTTGCGATATTCGTCGGCCGAGACTGGTGCTTCACCCGCCTGGATGAGTGCATCCGACTGCGGCGTGCGCAGGAGTCCACCCGTCACGCGCTCGACATCGTTGCGGATGGCTGTCGCCAGGTCACTGAATGACAACCCGAAGCGATAGAGGTCGGATCGCGACACTTCAACCGCTACTTCACGCTCTGGCAGACCCTCGATTTCTACCTGCGAAATTTCGGGATAATCCAGCATACGCCGACGCATCTCACGCGCTGCGGTATAGAGGTCGCGTGGTGACAGGTCGCCAGTGAGCAGGACCTGTGATACCCGATTGCGGAAAACGAGTTCCTCGACGAGCGGCGGGCTGGCATCTTCCGGCAGATCGTTCAGCGCGGCGACTCGTGTGGCGATCTGGTCGCGGACGTCACGTGTCGCAAAACCTTCGAGTACGTCTACGGTGATGGCGCAGCGGCCTTCACGTGCATCGCTCATCAGATCAGTGATCCCCTCTATGCCGTAGATCACGTTTTCGATCGGGGTGCACAACAGTTGCTCGATGGTCTGTGGTGACGCGCCCGGCAGGAGTGAAACCACGCCGATACGTTCCAAAGGAACATTCGGGAGTGTTTCCTGGCGCGTCTGGGGAATAGCCAGAAGTCCGCCAAGTACCAGCATAAGCGCGAGCAAATTGGAGACGCGTGGGTTGTTGATGAACCAGTCGATGGTGTCTCTCATTGTGCAGTGGCCGCACCTGCTGTGAGCGCATCATCAGCGGTGATCAAGGCTTCTTCTGGGATCGAGCGCGCCGGCGTGCCCTCGAGCAGATGGCTGTGACCACGCCGTAGCACCTGCTCGCCCGGTTCCAGTCCACTGGTGACGTAGACATTCTGCTCGTCCCGATGCAACCACTCGACTGGTCGTCGGCTCAGCACCTGTTCGCTACCAATCACCCAGACGTGGCTGTCGTTGACGAGCGCCGAGCGCGGCAGGGCCACCAGGTCTTCCACCAGGCGACCAGTAATGAGGACCTCGACATAGACGCCGGGTTCCAGTGGCGGGTCGCCACTATCGAGCGTGACCTCGGCAATGAGCCAGGTCATGCGGTTGGCATTGAGCCCACCTTCGCGTCGTCTGATCGAGCCGTCCCACGTATGCCGCTTGCCGCCAAAGCTGCCGCTGAGCTTCACCGGAATGTCCAAGGGCACGGCCTGCAGCTGTATCGGTAGCGAGAGCAGCTGCAGGCCAGCGTCCTGGATCGGCAGTCGCAGGACCATTTCGTCGGCACTGTAGATTGTGCCAAGCGTTTCGCCAGCGCGCAGATACTGACCTTCAGCTAGTGAGACGTCCACGAGCCGTCCGGTGAACGGGGCCTTCAATGTCGCCTGCTCCAGTTGACGTTCGGCCATTCTCAAGGCGGCTTTTGCGGAGCGGACCCGGCTCTCGGCTTCAGCGAGCTGTGGCTTTCGCAGGGCGAAGTCGTTCGCCTTGCTGGCCGCCAGCCGCTGCGCGACCACTGCCGTTGCTCGCACTTCCTCCAGATGCAGCTTGGCGGCATCGAGCTGATGCTTGTGCTGTGCGATTTCAAGTGAAAACGGTTCAGGATCCAGTTGCAGCAGGGGTGTGCCAGCCTTCACCCAATGTCCACTCTTGAATTCAGGCGCCACGTCAATCACTCGGCCGCCTGTTTCCATGGCCAGTGATACCTGTCGGCTTGCCGCCGCAATACCCTGGCTATGCAGATCGAGCCGAAGGTTCTGGGCTTGCACCACCACAGTGGTGAACTCCGGCACCTGCTTCAGCACCGGGTGTTGATCCGCTTCAGGGGAATACCGATACAGGAGTGTCATCAGTACAATGATACCGATGACAACGGGAATCCAGGCGCGCCCGGGAGACAGCAGCTTCGAAGTGGACATCATTGATTCACTCGTTCTCAAAGCCTTGCGGCGTCTACATAGGGCGTCAACTGATCACTCAGGCTGAGCCTCGGGTCGCCACTGTGCGCCAGCAGGAAATGCTGGCTGCGGATGATCTCCCGACGGTACTTCGATAACACTGGCCTCAGGGCATCCTGTTCGAACAGGGCGCAAACCAGCGCGTCGTAACGGCGCCCCATGCCGGCGTGGATGCTATCCAGCAGGAGCCGGAATATCGCAGGGTCGTTTCCTTTTACCAGCATGCTATGGAGTGTGAGGTAGATCAGTTGACCACCAGGCGGCGGCAGGCGTGGTCCGCCGCGTAGCTGGTTCTGCAGGTTGTATAGATGGCGCAGTGTCTTCAGCCCGTGGGCATAGGCCATGACCAGGGTCTGCTTGAAGGCCTTCTGATCCCAGGTGCCAATCACGCCGACAAGTTCGGAGCCATCGAGTGCCAGCCAATAATCCTCCGGCCGAAGCGCACGGAAGTAGGGCGCAGATTCGGCCAGCTGGGCGAACTGATAGCTGGGGAAGAGCTGCTTCTTCGGCCCCTCGGTGTCCCAGAAATTTTGCATGTGCGGCAGGTCATCAACACTGGCTCTGCGGATCTCGAGGCCAGCAGAAGGCGTCCGGGCAAGCCTCGAGCCAAAGACCAGGCTGGTTTCGATCATTCCGTACGGCAGGAAGCGCGGTAGGCCAGGTCTATGTTTGGCGACCGCCTTCAGATACGGCTCGTTGTCCGCGAGTATGACGGCCTGAAGCCAGCCAGCCTGATAATCTGACTCCGGAATCTGCCGATACAGGTCGAATAGCACGTGGCCGCCGCGATAATTCGGCTCGACCCTGAGATCATGCGCATAACGCACGGAACGGGGGCTGCCATTGACGAACAGCGTGCGTTGCCCGATGTTGCCGACGCCGACAATCCTGCCGCTGCCGTCTTCTTCCGCTACGAATACATCCGGCTGCTCGCAACTCACATGTGCGCTATGGAAATAGCAAGGGCTGCGCTCGAAGTTCAGCGTGATCTTGCCGGGCTGGGATGTGCGCTGGAACAATTCCACAATCGCCTGACTATCCTCGAGCTGTGCGGATCTAACCTGATATGTCATGACAATGCTCGCAGAGGGTTTGGCTTGGCGAGCGCTGGGGCAACTGGTAAGGCACCAGTCCAATGTCGAAGCGCCTCGACTTTGATATTGCCCTCGATCATGCCGCGCTCTCGACAGGCATCAAGGTAGTGCCTGCGGGCATCTGGATGGATGATGCAGCGCACTGGTCCAAGCTGGTTGAGGTTCCTTGCTACGAGGTAATGAAACTGGTCGAGCAGGGCACGTTCGAGTGCCTGCGCCAGATCCTTCTCCTGGCGCCTTCGCCAGTAACTGGTGGCCTCGACCTCTGTCTCGACCAGCAGTACATAGGCGGGCCGGCCTGTCTGACAACCTTGCTCCGCCGCAAGTAAGGCGATGGGCTTCAGGTCTGAGGGCCAATCGATGTTTTCGAGCAGCTTCTGGGCCAGGAGCGTGCTGATCTTTTCTCCAGCCATGTCGGTGCCGTCGTTGCGCCCCATGAAGCGCATTGCTGGTAGCTGGCCCTTGAAGCCGGTGACCTTGAGCACGTCGTTCATGCGATAACGCAGCAGACCGCTGCCAGTTGAAAGGATTGGAACCACCTCCTGGCCGACCTCGAGTTGCCACGGTGGTAGCACCAGCTTGCTGGCGGTGTCTTCAAACTCGTACACGTGCGATCCCGCAGCCAGTACAAAGTCATTTTCGTACGGAATGGTGACCACCCCCTCGGTCGCCCACAGACCCTTGCCCTGAAACGCAGCCTGCGGTAGTAAAGCCTGCAGACGCTGGGCCCAGGGCGCCGATGCTGCTGTGTCCCATGCGCTGATCAGCGCCAGTCGCGGCCAGAGATTGACAAAGAAACTGGCTGAAAGCTCCCCGTCCCAGTCGAGCAGGAGATCTGCTGCGGCCTCAGATTCGGGGCACGGCAGATAGCCGAGGCTGCCCTGATGCGAGCACCAGTGGCCATAGACCAGTACTGCGGCGATTTCCTTGCGCCAGAGTGATAACTTCTCGAGTAGCCCGAGCCCGAAGGTGGGGCTCCAGATTGATATCGCAGTCAGGTCTCTGCGGGCAGCGAGATAAGCCAGAGACGCGAACAGTGAGTCATCTGAAGTAGGCGCCAGTGATACGGCGTCAGGCACTGCCTGGGTACTACCCACGAGCCAGCGCTTGCCAGAGGAGAGCAGCTTCATGTCGTCGTTGATATGACCCTGCGTCTGCGCCCGCATCTCAGTCGGCACCCATGACAGCGACCAATAGTGTGCGCCAGAGCGGATGCCGGCGTGGCGTCGGTACATATCGCTTATCCAGGGGCAAATTGCCGCATCCAGTTCCTTCAGGAAGCGCCGCGTATACGGGATCCATTTAACCGCAGATGTGGAACCGCTAGTTGGCTGGTACCGCGCCACGCGCGAATCGATCAGCGCGCAGTCGGGCTTATCCTGCTGCTCCGCGATTGGACCAGCCCAGTCGCTGTAGTTGGTCATTGGCGCGTTGCCGGCAAAGTGCTCCCAGGATGCCTTTGCTGTAAGGCCGTGAGCCTTGGCGTAGGGCGTCCCTTCGACGGCCTTCATCAGCGAGGTCAACTTCTCCCGCTGCAGGCGCTGCAGACTCGTTCTGTTACTGTCGAACGAATGCCGACCCGGCTGTACGCTTGCGCGAATGAGACCGTGAGCGAGGGCAGATAGTCGCTTCATTGCAAGGCGCCGGCCGAGCTTGCATTGGTGCCGGCTACACTGGTGATGTTCGGCGTATGATTTGGGGGGCTCCGGCGAGCAGGGCGCACGATCGCTGCGGGTTTTTCCGCATTGGTGGCTGCTGCGCCGGTTTGAGGATTTCGAAGCGCCTTGAGCGCAAACGAGCTCAGCGTTCGCGCGCAAACTACGCCGACGCATGGCAGTTCGGTGCCCACTTTCCACGTAGGATTGCGTGTCTCGAAATAGCGGATCTTGGGGTACTGCTGACGCAACTCTTCGGATATGCCCGCAACTTCGTCACGCAGGCGCTGCGCACCGTCACCGAACTGGAGTAGACCAAGTGGATCCCGGCTGCCTGGGAACATCTGTTCGCAATAAAGTTGCACGACCTGGTCGAGCTCGATATCACGATTATCGGGATTCGGGTAATAACGCTTGAAGTTATTGGCCAGCAGCAGGTAAGTCTTATAGCCCTTGGATATCAGAAGCCAGAACACCGGCTTGTGCGGTGAGCGCAGCTTCTCCCACAACATGAGTCGGGCAAAGCAGGTCTGTAGCGCACGCGAGCCCCAGTAGTCTCGCTCGATAATGGTGTCACCGCTGAAGATCCCCTTTCCACGACGTTCGCCGACCGTCATATCCATAGAGACGATCGTCGAAAAGCCAACGACGCGATCGTCTTCTTTCGAGCGCACCAGAATTGCGCCGCTCTTTCGACTGATATCCTTCAGAAAGGTATCGAGGTCGGTGTTGTCGTAATAACGCTGAAATACGCCATACATCTGCTGAATGTCAGTGATGCTGATCTTCTTCAGTGAGTAGTAGCGAGCGTAAATCCCCATTGAACTGGCGTTGCTCATAAGACGTTTCCTTGTTCAGTACGGTCATTTTTATAGGTTCTGTCCAGAGGCGATAGCTGCCTGGTACGGCACTCAAAATTTGACCTGTTCACTTTGCGTGCTGTGTCGGAGTATATGGATCCGGCCCGTACGATCTATAATCAATGTGTACAACTGTGCACTGGATCTCCTAAATTCCTCTTTGGAAAAAAATCCTCTTGTCGAAATAGGCAAACCATTGAAAGTTGAAGAAATTCTTGTTTGCCTCAACGAAATTTTGTCGATTGCGTCGCTGTAAATGACTAAAAAATCGCAAGATCATGCTGAAAAACGGTCAGCTCCGTCACAAATGACAAAAGCTTTTTGGGCGAAATAATTTACCTTATAGCCTCGGTAGTAGTTTGCTGACTGAACGCATTGAACAGAAAGTATTCGATTGTGCGGTCGGCAGAACGGTGCACATATGTGCACCGAAATGATTGTGTCCTTTGATGACTGCGCCACGCGAGAGCAACAAGGGACACGACCCAGGTAGATCAACAGGAGACGGCATTTGGGTATCAGCCAATCATGCTCACTGGCCGCAGAATTTCCGTCGCGGGCGCTGGGATACGGTGAGCAACTCTGGCTCAGGTTAAGTGAGGTCAGTTCCAACAACTTCGTCATGGTGGTGCAAATTGATGGCGCGGTAGAGCTGCGGCGACTCTATACAGCCCTTGAAGGCATCGTGCTGACCTTTCCGGTGCTCCGAGCGCGGGTTGAGCTCGCCAGCGCGCCGCCCCGTCTAGCCTTCAGTCGTGTGCCTCGCGTGCCCCTGACCGTTGTACCTGGCTGCGCAGATGGCGATTGGCCCCGACTTGCCGAGCACGAACTGAATAACCGCATACCAGCTGACGCAGAGTTGTTGTGGCGTGCGACGCTGCTGCAGGATGAGCTCAGGTCCGTGCTGCTTCTGACCTTCAATCACGCCATCAGCGATGGGCATTCGGCTTATGTAGTCGTACGTGAGCTGCTGCAGTGCTATGCCGACGCTTCGGCTGCTGGCCCCATAATGGCACCACCCGCGGCTTATGATGATCTGCTGCCACCGGGGCAGGGCTGGCGTATGCTGACGCGTTGTCTACCGAATTTTCTGACCAAGGTGCTGAATCCGGCGCCCCGCGCTGCCGCTGCGCCCGCGAATGTTCGGGCCCAGGCTAACGACACTGTGCACTCGCGTTTCTTCAATTTGCTGTTGGATGCCCCTACCAGTGCTGGCGTGCTTGCACGAAGCAAGCGGGAGGGCGTGAGCATGCATGCGCTGATGAGTAGCGCCTTGTTACTGGCCTCGTACGATGCGCTTGGTGGGGCAGGTGAAAAGGATATTGTCATCAGCGCTGCACTCAATGTGCGACCACGATTGCGAAGGCCCTCACTACGCGATGTTGGTTACTTCGCCACCGGCATCGAATGCCGTTATAGCCTCACAGGACATGAGGATGTCTGGCAACTGGCGAAGCGGGTTTCCGCTGATGTCGATGCACAGTTCACCAGTGAAAACATCGCTTTCAGCCTGCAGCTGCGGCGGCTCATTCTGGCCCTCAAAAAAGAGCCAGGCTCCCTTAGAGATGCGCTCTCGAGACGCTCCCAGTCGAGCGTTCATCTGACGAACCTGGGGCGTCCCGAACTGCCGCAACATTATGGCAGTCTCACACTGCGGGCCTGTTTCCCGATTCCGAGTGTGCACTTCCTGAATAAGCCGGTGCTTTGCCTGGCCACGGTATTTTTCGCCGGTCAACTCAGACTGATCTTCAGCTATGCCGATCCGCTCACGGATCCCGCATATATCGATAGCGTGATTAACCAATTCAGAAAGCGACTTTGCGAAGTCGCCGATTAACAAGACGATGGACATTGCCCAGGAGGTCGACATGTCAACAACAACAAGTAGTCTCGATCAACTCGATGTGGATGAGCGTCACGAGTTTATTTCCATTTATCGCCCTAGAGGCAAATGTGATATAGCGACCTTGCTGACGATCCTGCAAGAAAACCAGGATGCCCTGCGGGCGCAAATTGCCAGGCGTGGGGTCTTGCTGTTCAGAGGCTTTACGCCAGAGCACACGGACGATCTCTATGAACTGGTGACAAAGGGGATGGCACTGGATCCATGGAACGCCTTCAACCTCAAAAACACTCCGGCATTCGCTACCACCTGGCTGCGCAAGTACATGGAGGGGCTGCTTGGCGGCGGCGACTATCGTCGTTATCTCGACAGGGATGCCGTGCAGCTTGGTCCGGTGGAGTCGGCAGTTCAGGGCCCACACGTTGAAGGCGGAATACGATCGCAGCGCTCACGGTATATCGCCTTGTGCTGCTTTCAGCCCTCGCCGAGCCGGGCCGAAACAGGCATGGTGGATTTGCATCAGGTCTACAGCGGCCTACCTCAAACGATGCAGGACAAATACAGCCGGGCGTGGAACCGCTTTTTTTATGTCTCACGGCGCAAGGTACATGCGCTGGATCGGGCTCTGCTGAAGCAGAGCCCCTTCGAACTGATCGAACGAGAGGATGGTCGCGCGCATCTCGCCTTGCCGCCGTGTCCTGCAGTCTGCGCCGTGCCTGAGACCGGTGCACTCTGTATCCAGCCCTGGGCCTTTGCCCGAAATACCAACGGCGCCGTCCATGCCGCTGCAGTGGCCGCGTTTCCTGGACGTGGCGATATTTATCCGGACTCGACGGCTGAGGGCATAGAGCTGACCTGGGAACTGTGCGATGAGCGTGGTAATACAATCGAATGGACACCTGAAGAACAGAGCCGGCTCTTCCGCGATATTTTCGCCCGCGCTCACCTGATGGCTTGGGAGAAAGGTGATATTGCCTTCGTCGACAACATACGTATCGGACATTGGCGGATGAATGGCGAGCAGGGCGAGCGTAAGCTGGTGCAGATCCAGGCAACCGCCTTCAATGCCGAACTGCATCACCCGGCTTACCTGAGGCGAACAGGGGTGCTCGCCAGAGCCTGATGTCTTTAATCGGGTCATAAGATCGTCAGTTGACGTACAATGTCGCCTTCTTGAACTTTGGGGCGATGCGGTAATGGCGATTCAATGGTATCCGGGGCACATGCACAAGGCCCAGAAAGAGATGAAGCAGATGCTGCCGCAGGTGGATCTGCTCATTGAAATTCTGGATGCGCGCATTCCATTTTCGAGCGAAAACCCCGCGATCGCGAATCTCAGAGGCGTCAAGCCCTGCATCAAGGTCCTCAGCAAGTCGGACCTTGCCGATCCTGCTGCGACCGAGCTGTGGCAGGCATTTCTGGAGCAGGAGCGTGGCGTCAAGACGCTGGCCACGACCACCGACGAACCGGGCCGAATCAAAGGTATTACTGATCTCTGCCGTCGAATGGTGCCTGAAAAAGCAGGTGGCGTTCAAAACATTACCGCCATGGTCGTGGGCATACCCAATGTCGGCAAGTCCACCATCATCAATACCTTGGCCGGCCGCACGGTTGCCAAGACTGGCAACGAGCCGGCAGTGACCAAGAGCCAGCAGCGCATCAATCTGGGCGGTGGGGTTATGCTGCTGGACACGCCAGGCATTCTCTGGCCAAAAATCGAAAACCCCAACAGCAGCTATCGGCTGGCCGCTACCGGCGCGATCAAGAACACGGCGATGGAATACGACGACGTCGCCTTTTTCGTCGCGGCTTATCTCATCACGGCCTATCCTGAACTGCTGCGCGAGCGTTTCCAGCTGGATTCGGTGCCTGACACAGACGTCGAGTTTCTTGAGATGGCTGCAGCACGTCGGGGTGCGTTACGCAGTGGGGGCCGGGTCGATTTCCACAAGATATCGGAAGTGCTCGTCAATGAGTTGAGAGCGGGCAAACTCGGCCGGATTACGCTGGAGACACCTTCAATGATTCAGGCAGAAGATATCATCATCGCTGAAGCCCATGCCCAGAAGGCTGCGGCTGCAGCAGAGCGCAAGCGTCGATTCAAACAGGGCAGCCGCGACGCACAGTCATGAGCGTTCAGTGCAAAAACCGTACTCGCCCCCTAAACTTGAGCGCAAGACCTCAATCAACCTGAATTCTGCCAGCGCGTTTCTGCCCTTGGCCCGCACCTGTACGGACCTGTTCCGATGATGAAGCTCGACGACTATCGCCTGCTGTTTGATTCCACACCCTATCCCTATCTGGTCATGGATCGGGATCTGACCATTATCGGCGCCAACTCTGCCTACCTGCGTTCAGTGGGCCGGGAAGCGGCTGACATCGTGGGTCGTTATGTTTTCGATGCGTTTCCGGCCAATCCGGATGATCCGGATTCGACGAATATTGCAGAGGTGAAGGCCTCCCTCGAAGTCGCTATAGCGACCGGTCGCCCGCATACCACGCCCTGTCTTCGGTACGCCGTTCCGACTACAGCGACCGGGGGAACGACTTTTTCCCATCGGATCTGGAGCGCGATCCACACACCCGCTGTCGATGCAAATGGCAAGGTCCTGTTCGTCACCCAGAGCGCAATCGATGTCACTGAGCTCTATCTCGGTGCCAAGGCGGAGGGTCAGGCAGCCCAGCCATGTCCGCAGCGTCCTGTCTCGGAAATCGAAGCCTTCAGTCGCGCCCAGATGCATGAGGCACTAGCTCGAATATTGAAAGACGAGCATGGCCACCTGCGCAATCTGTTCAGTCAGGCGCCTGGCTTCGTTGCTGTGCTCACTGGTCCCGATCATGTTTTCAACATGGTCAACGAAGCCTATTACCAGCTGGTCGGCCACAGGGAAATCATCGGCAAGACACTCAGGCAGGCGCTGCCTGACGTGCTCGGGCAGGGCTATGAAGAACTGCTCGACCATGTGTACCGAACCGGCGAGCAGTGGCAGGGCCGGGGTATGAAAGTTCTTCTCCAGCCCCATGTCGATGGGCCGGTTGTCGAACGGTTCATCGATCTGTCATATCAGCCCTATTACGCAGACGACGGCAGTATCATCGGGATCTTCGCGCAGGGTTACGACGTGACAGACGCGTTCGAAGCTCAGGCCGCCAAGCGGGAAAGTGATGAGCGCCTCAAGGAGGGCATGGTCGCGGCCAAGATGGTGGTGTGGGACTGGGATATCGCCACTCGAGAAATGATCTTTTCGGATAACGTGATGGAGGTGCTCGGGCGTACTGCCGATTCGCTGGATGCGTTGTACACCTCGATTCATGAAGAAGACCAGGCAAAGATGAAGCTGGTTCACGAGCGAGCCTTCGCTGAAAAATCCAGCTATCGTGAGGTGATCCGGTTCAACCGGCCCGACAACGGCCGACAAATCTGGATTGATGTGCGCGGCATGGTTCGATGTGATGCAGCAGGCAGGCCTCAGTCGGTGCGTGGCGTCACCCTGGACGTGACTGAGCGCGTGCAGGCTGAGGAAGAGTTGCGCGAGGCAGATCGGCGCAAGGACGAGTTCCTCGCAATGCTTGCGCATGAACTGCGAAATCCGCTCGCGCCGATCAGTTCGGCGGCGCAGCTGATGAAGATGGTCAAGCTGGACGAGGCGCGTCTGAAGCAGACCAGCGAAATCATCACGCGTCAGATCGGTCACATGACGGGGCTCGTTGATGACCTTATAGACGTATCACGCGTTACCCGCGGCCTGGTGACGACAGCCCGAGAGCCATTGGATATGAAGCGGATCATCTCGGATGCGGTCGAGCAGATCAGCCCGCTCATCGAAAGCAAGCGACACCACCTGATACTTGACCTGCCGGCCAAACCGGCGCGTGTCCTTGGCGATCAGAAGAGGCTCGTTCAAGTCATCACCAATATTTTGAACAATGCAGCGAAGTACACACCTGCGGGCGGCAACATTACGCTGCAGATGGAGGTCGAAGCTGAGCATGTTGCCGTGAGCGTGAAGGACGACGGCATCGGCATCAGCGCAGAGCTGCTGCCACGCATATTCGAGTTGTTCTCGCAGGCTGAAAGAACTTCCGACAGATCGCAGGGCGGGCTTGGTGTAGGACTGGCGCTCGTTCGAAGTCTGGTGGATCTCCACGGCGGGCAAGTGCTTGCCAGCAGTGATGGGCACGGCAAGGGCAGCAGGTTCGTCGTCTGTCTGCCACGGCTGGATACGATGAAATCGGATTGTGCAGACGGCGATGCGTCAGGCATCGCCATTACCCGTGAACTGCGCGTCATGGTTGTGGACGACAACGCCGATGCGGCAGAAATGCTCGCCATGTTCCTGGAGGCCTCAGGCCACAAGGTGATGACGGAGCACAGTGCGCGCGCAGTGCTGGACCGCCTCGAAAGACAGGTGCCGGATGTTTTCCTGCTCGATATTGGGCTGCCTGAAATGGATGGCAACGAACTCGCGCGTCAGCTGAGGCAGCGGCAGGATACCCGCCAGGCGGTGCTGATTGCCATAACGGGCTATGGTCAGGCTCAGGACCGGGAGAAGAGTGCCGAAGCTGGCTTCGATCATCATTTCGTCAAGCCGGTCGACACGCTGGAGCTCCTGCAAGTCCTGTCGGCTATCGAGCCGACCTAGCTTCTTGTGCGGCGGGCTGCTCAATAGCAAGCAGTCTCCGCTCGTTGCGGCCGAAGCTCGAACCTGTGCGAACGCGAAAGGCCGTACCGACACCGGCGCACAACGTTGCGATCCCCGAATAATCCGGGGCCTGCTCAGACACTTTAACGCAGTTGCTCAGCTTGATTGGGCCACGGTTGTAGCGGGTGCGTCCGAGCACTGTGTAAGTCACCTTGATCACGCTTTCTACCGCGGTATTCGAGACGCGAGTGCCGCAAGGGCGCTCATGGTCGAAGTCTGTGACGCTGGCAATGCGCTGTAACTGATCGCCCACACTGGCCACCTCCGGAAAGGTGGCCAGCCATCTATAACGGGTCTTGTGAGTGGCCTGGCAGGCGCCCGCCGCGTCGTAGTCTGTGACCTGCTCCAGTATGATTTCTCCGTTCTCTGATTCGAGTACTTCATAGGCGGTCACGGTAGCATCAGCATGAATCTCCCTGGTGACCGAGGGCTGGGTCGTATCGAGTGTAACGATAGCCTCACCGTCGTCAGTGACGTACCTGTGAGTAAGCACGAAGCCTTCGCTTGCGTAGATATCGAATTCACTGAAATCAATCGGAGACGATGCAGCGTTGACTATGCCGGCCTTGTCGGATGGCTGCTCCGCCAGGGCGACGGTGCCATTTGTCAAAAGGGTAACGCTGGCAAGCATTGGCAGCACGTATCGTATTGCCAGACGATGGAACGAGGCCCTGGAGGTACATCTCATTTGCGCCGGCATCTCACACAGCACTGGCTGAAGACAGCTCCAGCATGGCGTCACTTCGAGCGAGCGCAACCAGAGTCAGCCCACAGGCCTTGGCTCGCTCCACTGCCAAGGATGTCGCAGTCGATACTGTAACCAGGAGGGGGCATCCGGCAATGGCTGTCTTCTCGACGAGTTCATAGCTGCAGCGTGAGGTCAGCAGAAAAAAACCCTCACCTGGTGACAGGGCCTCGGATCTCAGCGCACCAATCAGTTTATCCAGGGCATTATGACGTCCGACGTCTTCCCTCAGAACACGAATATAGCCGTGACGATCACAGAATGCGGCTGCGTGAAAGCCGCCAGTGCTTGCGTTAAGCGGCTGGTGATCCCGCAGGCTTGCGAGCGCTGCAAAGAGCGCACTGTCGGCGATCGGAAGCGACTGATCGACCAGGGGCAGGGGGCGGTGCACCTGGGCCAGGGACTGCAGACCGCAGAGGCCACAACTGCCTTCGGCTGTGCGCAGCCGCACGCGTTGCCGGGCGCGGCGGACACAGTCTTCTTCGAGCCAGAGTCCGACCAGCCAACCATGCTCACTTTCGCGCACACTGAGTTCGAGAATGTCAGGAGCCGCATTGATGATTTGCTCGGATAGCATGAACCCAAGCGCGAAATCCGCAAGATCGACCGGCGTGGCCATCATGACCGCATAGTTGCGACCATTAACCTCGAATGCAATCGCCGCTTCTTCGGGCAGCAGGCGTCGCTCGGTTGACCGTTCGCCCAGCCCGATTCGAACGACCTGGGTATCGAGCGCACCCGCCGGGGTTATCTGCATAGATGCATTCGCTCCATGATTCGTGGATGTCCATCCAATCATAACCGTCTGGAATTCATCAAGGAAATTATCAGGGTGAAAGGTGTTATCCAGGTCATCCAGTTAGTCACCCTGCTGGCCAGCCGGGCGCAAGCTCAGCTGGGGCGAGCGCGCTCGCGTTCAAGGCTCTTGCGGTAAGCGCCTGGCGTGCTGCCAGTCCAGCCGCGGAATGCACGACTGAAGGCACTCTGCTCCGAATAGCCTAGCAGCAAGGCGATTTCCGCTGCAGCGAGCCGAGGATCCGCCAGGTACATCCGCGCCAGCTTGAGGCGCACGTCTGACAATACGGCTCTGTAACGCAGGCCATGGTTTGCCAGCTCACGGTAGAATGAACGTAATGTGTAATCCATCTGCCTGGCCAGTCTATCCGCAGTCGGTTCCCCATCCTGCAGAGCGGCGGCAATGTGCTCGTGTAGTGCTGTCAGGAAGACGCCGGGCTTTAGCTGCGGCATGAGCAGGGCCGCTGCTTGCCGATCCAGCAGGTCCCTCATGTATGGATCACTGCTCGCAATCCGCATTGCCAGCAGGCTTGTCGGGATCTGTAGCCCGATGGCGGGCGCGTGGAATCGTACCGGACAACCCAGCAGCACTTCGTAAATCGCAGGCTGTTCGGGCGGCCCGTGTGGAAACTCCACGAGCGTTGGCGGCACGGCCTGGCCAATCAGGGCCTGATACAGGTTGAGGAAGACGGCTACACCGAACTCACTGGTGAGCGGATGGAGCTGCGTTTCGTCATGCTTCCAGCGAAAGCAGATATATTCAGCCCTTTGCTCGACCTGAATATTCAGATCTGACGCAAGCAGCGTTTGAAATCGGTGATAGCGCGCCAGCGCCTGACCAAGACTACTACAGGAGGCCGCGAGATAGCCGACTACACCGAAGTTTTCCGGTTCCGCGCAGCGGCCTATGCGTAAGCCCAGTGCCGGAACCGGATGCAAGTGCTGAATACGAACGAACTGCTCCACCAAGAGCTCGACTGGCATTCGTTGGTGAAGGGAGAAGGCATCGAGGACGTGAATAAGCTCGGGTGCATGCAGTCGATTACGACGTAGATACTCACGCAGGACTTCAGCAAGCGCGCAGGAGACTGTGACATTTCCGGGCATGAGCGACCTCTGGCTTTTTGGCACAAAATGTCAAATCGAATATGCCGTGTCAAGACCAACTGGAACGCCAGCCGGTAAATTCTGTGCTTTTACCGTTCCGGAGTGTTCGCATGACCTACGTCGTCACCCAGACCTGTGCAGACAGCATGTTCACTAACTGTGTTGACGTTTGTCCAGTCGACGCTTTCCGTGAGGGGCCGCAGATGCTCTTTATCGATCCGGACGTCTGCATCGAATGTAACGCCTGTCTGAGCGAGTGTCCCGTGCGGGCGATCTATCCGGAGCATGCCGTGCCGGACCAGATGAAGTCTGCTATCGAGCTCAATGCGGTCGAGTCCAAGCGCCATCCTGTTATCAGGGAGAGCCGTGTTCCGCAGCTGGATACGCCCGTAGCCGGTCCTGCCCAGGCTGACAGTGGGCCCGCTGCCCCGAAGCGGAAATCGACCACGCCAACGAAACGCTTCGCAGTCGTAGGTGCGGGTCCTGCGGGCTTCTATGCGGCCGAGGAAATTCTCAGGCAGCTACCGGCGGCGGAAGTCGATCTCTTCGAGCGCTTGCCGACGCCCTTCGGACTCGTGCGCTATGGTGTCGCGCCGGATCATCCGAAGATCAAATCCATAGCCCAGAGCTTCGACAGAATCGCAAGATCTCCCGGCCTTCGCTATTTCGGCAACGTCGAGATCGGCAAGGACATTGGACGGGACGAGCTGTTGGCGCATTACGATGGCGTGCTCTATGCCACTGGCGGGTCAAGCAGTCGAAAGCTCGACCTGCCTGGCAGTGGTCTGGGCAATATCTTCGGTGCTTCGGCATTCGTGGGCTGGTACAACGGCCATCCGGACTTCGTCAATCTGAAGGTGGATCTTTCTGCTGAGACGGCGGTGATTATCGGGATGGGCAATGTCGCGCTTGATGTCGCACGCGTGCTCACCATGCCCATCGAAGCGCTTGAACACACTGATATTGCAGACCACGCGCTCAACGCACTGCGCCAGAGTCGGGTCAGACAGGTCTGCCTGGTGGCGCGACGCGGTCCTGTTCAGGCAGCCTTCACGCCAAAAGAACTGCGTCAGCTCGTCGAGCTCAAGGATGTCCGTATCGAAATCGACCCAGATGATCTTGATCTCGATGCAGCCAGCGAAGCTGAACTTGCTGACCCGCTCAACACCGAGGCAAGGGAAAATCTTGCACTACTGCGCACTGCATTGGGCAAGGCTCAGAGCGGTGAACGCGCCATACGCTTCATCTTCCGGCTTTCTCCCCGGGCTTTCGAAGGCAAGGACCAGATGGTGCAGAACATGACGGCGGTGAGCAATGCGCTCATTGCCAATGCGCAAGGGTCGGTGAGCGCAAAAGCCACTGGCAAAGGCCAGACAATGCCGGCTGGCCTGATCATCAATGCCACGGGCTACGAAGGATTGCCGATCGATGGTCTCGGCTTCGATGAGCAGCGCAGTGTCGTTGCGAACCTCGAGGGCAGGGTAGTTGCCGGTACCAGTGAGGCATCGGGTCGTGAGTACGTCGCGGGCTGGATCAAGCGTGGCGCCAGCGGCGTTGTCGGCAGCAACCGCCAGTGTGCGCTTGAAACGGTTCGGCATCTACTGGCCGATCAATCATCTCTGCCAAAGACAGATGCGTCCACAAAAGATATTCAGCCTCTGCTCGACGAACGCAAGGTGAGCTTCGTGAGTTATGACGACTGGCTGCTGCTCGACCAGTATGAAGTTGAACGAGGGCGGCAGATGGGTAGACCTCGCCGCAAGGTGACCGAGGTGTCCGAAATGCTGGATATCATAGGTCGGCATAGGGCTACTGCGGTTGAAACGCCGCAGGATAAGCCTGCCGGGCAGTCGCTGCCATCAGCCACTGCAGCGTCCGTCGACCAGCCTGCCAAGACCCCGCCAGCGGACGTCAAAACCCACTTTCGCACCTGCTCGCTATGTGAGGCGATGTGCGGCATCAAAATTGAATATGAAGGGGAGCGGATACTCTCCATTGCAGGTGATCCGGAAGATCCCCATAGCCGTGGGCATATCTGCCCCAAAGGCTATGCACTGCAGGACCTGCATAACGATCCCGATCGACTGAAAACGCCATTGAAGCGCATCGGCCACCAGTGGATTCCTATCCCCTGGGAGGAAGCCCTCGATGAGGTTGCCGAGCGACTCGTGGGCATACAAGGTGAATATGGCAACGATGCCGTTGCGGCCTATTGGGGCAATCCGACGGCCCATAACCTTGGGATCATGCTGACCATAGAAAAGTTCAGGAGCACTCTGAAGTCGCGCAACATGTTTTCGGCGTCCAGCCTGGATCAGATGCCGCACCAGCTGGTGTCCTATTTCATGTATGGCCACAGTCAGCTATTCACGATTCCCGACATCGACCGCACCGATTACATGCTGATGCTTGGAGCGAATCCGGCTGCTTCCAATGGCAGCCTCATGTCGGCAGGCGACGTGCTCGGACGCCTGCAGGACATTACCAGACGTGGAGGAAAGATTGTGCTGATCGATCCTCGGCGAACTGAGACCGTCAGGTACGTTAGTGAGCATCAGTTCATCCAGCCAGGGTCTGACGCGCTCTTCCTGCTCGGCCTGATCCAGGTCATCCTCGACAAGGGGCTCAGTAAACCCGGGCGCCTGATTGATATCGTCAGGGGCTGGGACGGTCTTACCGCATTGATGCAGCGGATTCCGCTCGAACGGATCGCCAGTGAAACGGGCATTGCTGCCGGGGAGATCGAGCGCATCGCTCTTGAGTTCGCTACTGCCGAGCATGCCGTCTGCTACGGTCGGATGGGCGTGTCGACCCAGGCCTTTGGTGCGTTGAATCACTGGTTGATACAGCTGCTGAACATTCTGACCGGCAATCTTGATCGGCAGGGTGGCATGATGTTCACGACGCCGGCTTTCGACCTGGCAAAAATGTCTGGTCGGGGCGGCTTCGACCGTTATCAGAGCCGAGTGCGCGGTCGCGCAGAGTTCGGCCGAGAGTTTCCAACCGCGATTCTGGCAGAGGAAATGCTGACGCCGGGAAGTGGGCAAGTCCGGGCCTTCGTCAGCATCGCCGGCAATCCGGTTCTTTCTTCCCCCAACGGGCGACAGCTCGAGGAGGCCCTGGCAGGCCTCGACTACATGGTGGCCGTCGATTTCTATCTCAACGAGACCACTCGCCACGCCGATATCATTCTGCCGCCGACGGGCCCGCTCGAACATGAGCAGTACGATATCGTTTTCAACCTGCTGGCTGTGCGGAACGTCGCTAAATACGCCGAGGCTCTGTTTCCGCAGCGGCCTGGCACACGATCCGATCTGGAGATCTTCACCGGCCTTATAAAACGCATACAGCGCTTGAAGATGAAGCGAAAGCCGCTGCCCATTCGCCTGAAGCATCGGTTGACTGAGCAGGTGAGTGAACTGCTGACACCCCAGCGTGTACTGGATCTAGCCCTGCGGACTGGCCCGTATGGCAAGGGTCTGAACCCGATGCGGCAGCTCAACCCGTTCAGCAAGGGGTTGGATCTTGCGCGTCTGAAGAAGCATCCCCACGGGCTCGATCTTGGGCCACTGCAACAGAGTCTGCCGCAGAGACTATTCACGAGCGACAAGCGGATTCAGTTGATGCCACCCTTGTTGGTGCAGGATCTGGAGCGCCTGTGCGAACGCTACGATGGTAAACCGACGGCTCCGGGATTGCTCTTGATTGGCCGCCGGGATCTGCGAAGCAACAACTCCTGGATGCACAACAGCTTTCGTCTGGTCAAAGGCCGGGATCGTACTGCGCTTTTCATGCATCCTGCCGACGCCAGTGCTCAGCAGATTCAGGACAGGGACGAGGTGCGGGTGATCTCGAGTCGCGGCGAATTGATCACCACGGTGCGGACGACTGAGGACATCAAGCCTGGTGTCGTGAGCCTGCCTCACGGCTGGGGACACCACCGTCCGGGTATGCGGCTGGGTACTGCAGCATCCCATCCAGGCGTCAGTATGAATGATATTACCGATGAACGCGTGCTCGACGAATTGTCCGGCAATGCTGTGCTCAATGCTGTGCCTGTGCAGATTGAGCGGGTAGGTGCTGTATAAACTGAGCTGACCGCAGAATCCCGCTCTATGTTCTACACTTGTGGCAAGTGGGCAGGGCGGTAGTTCCTGTCACTCCAGCTTTTTGCTAGGTGCCAGGAGTCGAGCCTTGAAAGATTTAACGATAAGACAGCGGATCCTGGTGAGCTTCGGGGCGATCCTCGCCCTGATGATTGCCACATGTGTGGTTGCGTTGAGTAGTTTGCAGGCCGTCGATGCGGAAGCTCATCTTCAGCGGGAACACTCCTTGCCGGGCCAGTTGCTCAGCGCGGAGATGCGGGTATTCCTGCGGCAGGGCTTTACCTTGGTACAACAGCACATGTTGAGCCCGGAACCCGCCGAAAAGGAGAGAATTCGCGCTGAAATCGAAGCTAACCGTAGTGGCCTGAGACAGGTTTTCGTCAGGTTCCAGGCCTTGCCCATAGAAGAAACTGACAGCGACATGATCAGTCCCATCATTCACGAATACGATAACTACGTGAGTGAGCAGAATGCCCTTCTCGCTGCCAGCGACGTAGGTGTCGATGATGCCTTGCGCGAGCGTCTCACCAGCCGATTCCTGCCAGCCTTTCGCAAGATTCACAATCTCACCCAGATTCTGATGGATAACAACCAGAAAGAGGCTGAGCTATCCGCTAACAAGATTCTTGAAGGCGTTGAACAGCTGCAGAGAGGCCTGATTGCGAGCTTTCTCGTAGCAGTCTTGTTGGCGATTGTGTGCTGCTTTTTCCTTCTGCGCGCCATCGGCGTGCCGCTGGCACAGCTGCTGGAGGCACTTGGCCATATCAGGCACGGGGATTTCACCCGCCGTCTTAAGGTGACGAGCCGTGACGAATTCGGCGAGCTTGCAGAAGGCTTCAACCGGATGGTGGATGAGCTGACGGCTCTTGTCGGTCAGATACAGAAGACTGGCGTCCAGGTCACCACATCTGTCACCGAAGTCGCTGCCACGACCAGACAGCAGCAGGCTACTGCTGGTGAAATCGCAACGACGACCGTCGAGATCGGCGCGACCTCAAAAGAAATTTCTGCGACCTCGAAGGAACTCGTTCGAACGATGAGTGATGTCGCACGCGTAGCCGATCAGTCGGCGAGCCTCGCCGCGAGCAGTCAGACCGGACTGCTGCAGATGAGGGAAACCATGCGCCATGTCATGGGGGCGGCTTCAGGGATCAATGCGAAACTTGGTGTGCTCAACGAGAAAGCCGGCACGATCACGCAGATGATCACGACGATTACCAAGGTGGCTGATCAGACCAATCTTCTTTCACTCAATGCAGCCATAGAAGCCGAAAAGGCCGGCGAATATGGCAAGGGCTTCAGTGTCGTCGCGACGCAGATTCGCCGGCTGGCCGACCAGACCGCCGTAGCGACCTACGATATCGAGCTGATGGTGAAGGAAATTCAATCTGCGGTCTCGGCCAGTGTCATGGGTATGGACAAGTTTTCCGAGGAAGTGCGCCAGGGCATGGAGGAAGTGCAGACGGTATCCGGTCAGTTGAACCAGATTATCGAGCAGGTGCAGGCACTCGCACCGCGTTTTGATTCGGTAAGCGAAGGCGTGCAGGCGCAGTCCGTCGGTGCAGAGCAGATAACAGAGGCCTTACTGCAGCTCAGCGAGGCCGCGCAGCAGACTGTGGAGTCAATTCGCCAGTCAGGTCTCGCGATTGACGATCTGAACCAGACTGCGCAGACGCTTCGCGGTGGGGTATCGCGATTCAGGCTGCAGAGCTGAGTCTGTGCTTTTCCTGTTGTTCGACCTTGGGATCGATCGCTACGCGATCGATGTGCGCCAGGTAAAGGAAGTTCTGCCATTACTGGAACTCAGAGTGTTGCCGCAAGCGCCCACGGGTGTGGCTGGCTTGTGCAACTATCGTGGTCTCCCGGTGCCTGTGCTCGACCTTTGTCTCATGGTGACGGGGAAACGCGCGCGTGAGCGGCTCAGCACGCGAATAATCATGGTGCACTACGAAGGCAGGGCAGGTGAACGGCACATCCTGGGGCTGATCGCTGAACACGCGACGGAGACATTGCGGCGGGATGGCAGTGAATTTGTCGAAGCCGGCGTACGACAGGATGAGACGCCCTATCTCGGGCCAGTGACTCAGCTGCGTGATCAACTGGTGCAGTGGGTCAAGATCGAAAACCTCCTGACGCCCGAGGTACAGCAACGCCTGTTCACGATGGCGGCAGAGTCGTGATGTCGTCGCCCGATTTCGACTTGCTGCTGAAACAGCGGATCGGCCTTGACGCAGAGGCCATCGGCGCTGCGTCATTGCAGCATGTGCTGGCTGAACGGCAGCGAATATGCGGGCTTGGCAGCATTCAGGCCTACTGGGACCGGGTTCAGGCAGATGATGCCGAACTCAACGCCCTGATTGAAACAGTAGTCGTTTCTGAAACCTGGTTCTGTCGTCATCCTGAAGCTTTTGCCACTATGGTCCGCTGCCTGAAAGAAGGTGGTCGAGCGGCGGAGGCAAAGTCACGGCTCCTGAGCCTGCCCTGTGCCACCGGCGAAGAGCCAGCTTCGATGGTTATGGCCCTGCTGGATGCCGGCATCGACATCCGTCGGGTCGAGCTTGATGCGATCGATATCAGTGAGCAGGCCCTGGAAGCTGCAAGAACAGGAGTCTACAGTGGCAATGCCTTCCGCGGACGAATGGGTGACTGGCAAGCAAGATATTTCACGGAGGTCCAGGCGGGTTATCTCCTGGACCCTGCAGTCCGGGCGCCTATAAGCTATCGCCGGGCTAACCTGCTGGATATGGCCTTGCCGCGGCACTACTACGACATCATTTTCTGCCGGAATCTGCTGATCTATTTCGACCAATCCACACAGGCGAAGGCGATTGCAGCCCTTGATACCCTGCTCAAACCGGACGGGTGCCTGTATGTTGGGCCGGCAGAGAGTGCGCTCCTGTTGAAGAGCGGTTGGATATCGCAGCGCATTCCGCATGCCTTTGCCTTCTGCAAACCTGGCTCAGCCGGGCGCAGCGCTCAGCCGCCTCCGAGCCCACGCTATCAGCACGTCGGCTCGAATAGAGCGTCTCGTGCTTCACTTTCTGGAAGCGCACAGGATGTTCTGGTCGCGGCACCGCTTCGGTCACAGCCTGTAGACCTTCACAAGCCAGCGTCTGGCACCAGCTTGCTGCGAGAAGCCAGATCTCTTGCTGATGCTGGACAGTTGGCTCAGGCTGAGCAGCTGTGTCTGCAGTATGTCGACAGGCATGAGCCTGTTGCAGAGGCTTACTATCTTCTCGGTCTGGTCAACGATGCCTCTGCCCATTCGACCGTGGCGGAGGCTCACTATCGCAAGGCGATATATCTCGACCCGCAACATATCGAAGCACTCGTGCATCTGGCTACTCTGCTCGAGGCACGTGGGGACAGAGGTGGGGCAGATCGCCTGCATTCACGGGCTCGACGCGTGCCAACTGGCCGACGAGGTGTTCCAGATGTCTGATACGGCCCAGATCAACGACTGTTGGAACTCGATTGGTGTTCAGGGCGATAAGACCTGTCCTCTGCTCGATGGCTACATTCACTGCAGGAACTGTCACGTTTACGAGGCAGCCGCGGCTGCGCTGATGAACCGACCATTACCCGAACGCTATCAGCAGGAGTGGAGCCAACAATTCAGCCTGGAGCAGACGAGTCAGGATGTAAAGACACACTCAGCGGTCGTGTTCCGGGTTGCAAACGAATGGTTGGCGCTACCGACGAAGCTGATAGTCGAAGTGGCTGAGCTGCGCAGCATTCATGCTATTCCGCACCGGCGAGTCGGCGCCCTGGCTGGACTTACGAACGCCCGAGGGGAGCTGCTCATCTGCATCTCACTGTCAACGCTGTTGAACATCTCCGACAAGCTGGTGCCGGCCAGGCAGGGCGCAGTCCGCGATCGTCCAAGACTGCTCGTCACGCACTTCGAAGGTTTGCAGGTTGGCTTTCCAGTCGATGCCGTGCTTGGCGTGGAATCTTACCACCCCTCTCAGATGGGGCCTCTGCCGGCGACCCTGGCCGCGTCATCCCGGGGGCACTGTTCGGCAGTGCTGTCGATCGATGAGCGTTCGGTGGGATTCCTGCAGCCGGATCTCCTGTTCAAATCGATCCAGCGGTGCCTCTCATGAGCAACGGGGACCTCAGCAATTATTCGATGCGGGAGCTCTTTGGCCTGGAGGTGGAAAGTCAGTCTGAAATACTCACTGCCGGACTGCTGGTACTTGAACGTGACCCTGTCCAGGGTTCGCAGCTCGAGGCCTGTATGCGGGCGGCTCATTCCCTCAAGGGTGCTGCCCGCATCCTCGAGCTGGATGCCGGTGTCAGGATTGCTCACCTGATGGAAGACTGCTTTGTGTCTGCGCAAACGGGCCGTATTCGCCTCGGGCCCCGTCACATTGATGCGCTGCTGCAAGGCGTCGATCTGCTTGGTCGGATTGGCAAGATTCCCGAAGACGCTTACGCCCAATGGTTCGCTGGCGCCGGGGAGACTGAGGTCGATGCCTGCTGTGCCAGAATCTCGGCCGCTATCGCTGACGATAGCTCTGACCTTAGCTCTGACGCCGTCTCTGACGTCAAAGAGGCCGAGCAGCTTGAGCTCGTAGCGCCGTCCGCTGCTAGCGAGCCAGAGCCGCCTGTATCTGTTGCGGCTGCGAATCGAGTATTGCGGGTTTCCGCCGACAAGCTCGACCGCCTGCTGGCACAAGCTGGAGAAGTGAAAGTCGAGACTCGCTGGCTCGTAGAGTTCAACAGTCAGCTGCTGCGGCTCCGACGAATGCAGCACGAAATGATTCGATCGCTTGGGACCCTCAATCAGCAGCTCAGCGAACAGAATCTCGGTGAAGCTGCCGCATTGATGATGCTTGAGGTGCATAAACGGGCCACGGCCTGCCGCAGCTTTCTGGGGGATCGACTGGAGGAGTTCGAGCGTTACGAAGGCCGGACCAGTGATCTCTCACACCGCCTCTATGACGAAGCCCTGGGTTGCCGCATGCGTCCCTTTGCTGATGGTACTGGCAGGTTTGCCAGGATGGTCCGCGACCTCGCAGCATCACTTGGCAAAAGCGCTCGACTCGAGATCATCGGCGCAGACACCCAGGTCGATCGGGATATACTTCAAAAGCTCGAAGCGCCGCTGGGTCACCTGCTGCGAAATGCAGTCGATCACGGTGTCGAGCCAGCTCATAAACGACGATCAGCCGGTAAGCCCGAGGCGGGTTTGATAACACTGGAAGCGCGTCATAACGCGGGTTTGCTGGAAGTGCGTGTGAGCGATGATGGCGCCGGCATCGACATCGACCGAGTGCGTGATGTGCTGCTGACAAAAGGCCTGATCAGCGAGGACATGGCTAGCAATCTGAGTGAAGCCGAACTGCTCGATTTCCTGTTTCTTCCTGGCTTCACCCTCAAAAGCTCGGTAACAGAAATTTCCGGCAGAGGGGTCGGTCTTGATGTGGTACACGACATGATTCGCCAGGTGCGTGGTGTGGTCCGTGTACAGACGACCGCAGGCGAGGGCACGTCATTTCGTCTGCAGTTGCCGCTTACGCTTTCAGTCGCACGTAGCCTGCTGATGGAGATTGCGGGCGAGGTTTACGCGCTGCCCCTCAGCTATATCGGGCGCACGCTCAAAGTGCCGGCTACCGAAGTTCTCATGTTGGAGGGTCGCCCGCATATCGCGCTGGAGAACAGATCAGTGAGCCTGCTCTCTCTGGCCCAGGTGCTCGAGCTGGATGCCCCAGTGCGTGACACCGAGGCGCTGTCGGTGTTGCTCATCGGTCCTGCGACGCAAGCCTTTGGCCTCGTCGTCGATCGTTTTCTGGGCGAGCGGGAGCTCGTCGTGCGGCCCCTTCATGCAGGCTTCGGCAAGCTGAAGAATATCAGTGCCGGCTCGGTGCTCGAAGACGGTTCGCCCATACTGATGCTCGATCATGACGATCTGCTGCGATCGGTTGAGAAGCTCGCCGGTGGCGACACTGCGCTGAATAAACTGTATGGCGGCGGGAATGCCCCCAGCGAAACTTCGCGAAAACGTGTTCTTGTGGTCGATGATTCACTAACGGTTCGTGAGTTGGAACGCAAACTGCTCGCGAGTCGGGGCTTCGAGGTGGAAATAGCGGTGGACGGTATGGATGGCTGGAATGCCGTTCGCACTGGTAAGTTCGATCTGGTGGTCACCGATGTCGACATGCCACGGATGGATGGTATCGAGTTGGTGACGCTGATCCGTAGCGATCCCAGGTTGAGTGATCTGCTGGTCATGATCGTCTCTTACAAGGATCGCGAGGAAGACCGCAAGCGCGGACTGCAGGCCGGCGCCGATTATTATCTCACCAAGAGCAGCTTTCACGAGGATGCGCTGCTACAGGCGGTCGAAGATCTGATCGGAGACGCTACATCTTGAAGATCGCCATAGTCAATGATGTCCCTACTGTGACTGAGGCGCTGCGCAGGGCTGTTGCGTCCTCAGGTCATCACGAAATTATCTGGACAGCGGCCAATGGACGTGAAGCGCTCGAACGTTGTCAGCGTGAGCGGCCGCAGCTCCTGCTGATGGACCTGATCATGCCGATCATGGATGGCGTAGAGGCCACGCGGCTTATCATGGCGACCTGCCCATGCGCCATTCTGATTGTGACCGCAGATGTGGGCTACAATGCCTCAAAGGTGTTCGAGGCCATGGGTGAGGGGGCACTGGACGCCATTGATACCCCTCAACTGGGACTGCGTCAGAGAGATCGAGGGCCGGACTACCTGTTGAGCAAGATCGATAGCCTCGAGCGAGTGATTGCCGACCGATGCTCAACGGTCGCAGCGAAGGCAGCATCACCGCTAAAGCCTGCGCCAGACTTTCCGCTCATCGCTATCGGGGCATCGGCTGGCGGGCCGGCCGCGCTCGCTGCCTTACTGAGTGGTCTGCCGCGGAATCCCGGCGCTGCCATAGCGATCGTGCAGCACGTCGACGCACAATTTGCTTCCGGTATGGCGGCCTGGCTCGAGCAGCACTCAGGCCTGTCGGTCAGAGTCGCACAGGAGGGCGAGGTGTTGCAGGCAAACCAGGTGTATCTTGCCGGCAGTAATGATCATCTTGTCCTCAAAAGCCCCCATCATCTTGGCTATACCTCGCAACCAGAAGAGTATGTCTATCGTCCCTCTGTCGATGTGTTTTTTCAAAGCATCTGCCAGCAGTGGTGTGGCGATGTCATCGGCGTGCTGCTCACCGGCATGGGGTGCGATGGCGCACAAGGCCTCAAGCTTCTGAGAAATCTGGGTTTCCATACCATAGCTCAGGACGAACAAAGCTGTGCGGTCTATGGAATGCCAAAGGCTGCGGCGAAACTCGGCGCAGCTGCCGAAATTCTTCCACTTACGCAAATCGCCGCGCACCTCATTGCGTCTTTGGCAGTAATGACAGCGAAAGGACACTAGCATGACCTTAATCAAGCCACAGGACCATGCGATCACGGTATTGCTGGTCGACGATCAACCCATGATGGGAGAAGCCGTAAGACGGGCACTGCAGAATGAAGCGGATCTTGTGTACCACTACTGTCCGAAGGCGCTCGATGCGCTGCGGTTTGCAGCTACGGTGAAACCGACGGTGATACTTCAGGATCTTGTCATGCCGGAAATGGATGGGCTCAGTCTGGTAAAGCAGTATCGGTCGAGTATACAGACGACAAACGTGCCGATTATCGTGCTTTCGACCAAGGAAGAAGCCGCCACCAAGCACGACGCCTTTCTCGCTGGTGCCAATGATTATCTGGTCAAACTGCCGGCAACACTCGAGCTGGTCGCACGAATTCGCTATCACTCACGAGCCTACCTAAACCTTATCCAGCGCGACGAAGCTTACCAGGCACTCAGAGATAGTGAGCAGAAGCTCATTGCTGCCAATCTGGAGCTGCAGAGCATCAGCAACAGTGATGGTTTGACGGGCCTGAGCAACCGTCGCCACTTCGACGAGTACCTCAACGCTGAATGGCGTCGAGCGATGCGTGAGCAGAGCTGCTTGTCCGTGCTAATGGTCGATGTCGACAACTTCAAATCCTTCAACGATCACTACGGTCATCTGGAAGGTGACCAGGTCTTGCGTTCTATCGGCGAGACGCTGAGGAAGGTTTGCCAACGTCCGGCTGATCTGGTCGCCAGATTCGGCGGAGAGGAGTTTTCGGTGGTGCTGCCAGCAACTGATCCTGCAGGTGCTCGCGATGTGGGAGAGCGTATGCGGGCAGCCGTCGAGGGGCTTGCCGTGCCACACGTGGGAGCGACTACCGGGCCTGTCGTGACGGTAAGTATTGGCATGGCATCTGTAACGCCAACAGCCGAGACCTCACCGACTGGGTTGCTCAAGCGTGCTGATGAAGGCTTGTACAAGGCAAAGAGAAATGGCAGAAACCGGGTGGCAGCATTTGATGATTAAAGCTTTTCTCACCTCGCCACTGGGCCGCATCTGCGTGCTGTTCATGGTGGCAACTTCGCTGGCCCTGCTTATCGCGTGCTATGTCAAGTGGCAGAATCTTCAGGACGTTCTTCGTACAGAGCTGTCCAATGTCCACAATATAGTCATGAATTCGGCATCGGACCGGTTTCACCAGCAGGAAGCCATGTTTGAAATCATTGGTGAGCGGCTGATCGAGATGAATGCTGTGGAAAATGTCGAACCAGCCCGTCAACTGATGGCAGGCGTGATCGATAACAACCCGGTTTTCGAGGTTTACAAGCTCATTCGGCCTGACGGACAGGTCTTTGCGGCCTCGGATAGCCTGATCGGTGCGGAAAGCAGCAATCTGCTAGCGACGCCGTATACGGCCGAGACCTTTCGGACGGCCCTTGGCTCGCACCGGCTCACTGTTGGTCGAACGTGGTATAGCGACACACTTGAGCTCTGGCTTCTGCCGGTTAGGTACGCCGTTAGAAACAGCGAAGGTGAAGTCGAGCTGGTCATTTCAGCGGCTATCGATCTTGAGGGCGAATACAATCCGTGGACAGTCCGGAATCTCAGGCCAGGCATCGATGTGTATGTGACGGTCCGAGCGCCGGAGAACGAGCGCTTCTATCCGCTGTATTACGAACCGTTTTCCAGCTTCGGGGCTGACAAGCGACAGGTCTATGGCAATGCATTGCCCGAATCATTCGTGCAAACCGTCATCAAGAAGATGGAAGCAGCAACCGGTGAACCCTTCACTACATTATTACAGCGTGATTTCACCGCCAGCTTCCTCAATAACGCGCCCGGTCTGGCGCCCGCGATGGCTGTTAGTGGGTATGACAAGGATCACCAGTATTTCTTTGGCATCCGTGAAACCATCCCGAACCTGAGAAAAGACTTTATAGTATGGCTCGGCTTGATTCTCATTGTGTACATCTTCGTCAACGCACTGGTCGCATTCATGCTGTACCGCATGTTCAAGGCCGAAGAACGGCATCAGGCGAGGTTGCGTCACCAGGTTATGCACGATTCGCTGACCGACCTGCCGAACCGGTATTATCTGAAAGCGCATTATGCGAGCTGGGCCGCCGCCGCGGGCGGTGAGTACGCGCTGTTCTTTCTCGATCTGGATAATTTCAAGTTCATCAACGATCATTTCGGACACTCAGTTGGCGATCTCGTACTGCTCGAGGTCTCCAAGCGACTTACGCAGCTGTGTACCCCTGACATGCTGTTGATCCGCCAGGGCGGTGATGAGTTTCTCCTGCTGATGCCCTGCGTCGACAAGTCGCGCTGCCTCGTGGCGGTAGAGCAGCTGGCCGCTCGCCTCAACGAGGTGATGGTGGTGGACAACCTGAAGATCTCGGTAACTGGCAGTATTGGCATTACCTATTGCCAGCAGCCCGGCGAAGCGCTCGAAGCCTTGCTCGTCAAAGCTGATATCGCGATGTATCAGGCCAAGAAGCTGCGTAACAGCCATGCCGTGTTTTCCGAAGACCTTCAAACGAAGAGTGATGAGCGGGCGATCATGGAGTCCGAACTTCGCGGTGCCATCGACAACGCTGAACTTTACCTGGTGTATCAGCCGCAGATCGATGCAGTGACCGGCGAGGTAAGTGGAGTTGAAGCCTTGCTGCGCTGGTCTAATCCACTCCTGGGTTCTGTGCCTCCGGACCGGTTTATCTTCATTGCCGAAGACTGCGGGCTCATCAATCCAATAGGCAATTTCGTGGTCGATACAGCACTGCAGGAAATCGCCGACATACATCGTGACCATGCCGGGCTGCGCCTTTCGATAAACGTGTCGGTTCAGCAGCTGGTGCATGGCGGCTTCCGTGACTATATCAAACAGAAATGCGCTGACTATGGTATTTCCAGTTCCTTGATCAAGGTGGAAATCACGGAAAGTCTGTTCATTGAGGATTTCTGGCAGATAGAAAGTCTGCTGAACCTCATCAGTAGCGATGGCTTCAGCATCTCGCTGGACGATTTCGGAACAGGCTATTCCTCTCTCAGCGTCCTGCGGAAGCTGCCGATCAATGAAGTCAAGATCGACAAGAGTTTCGTTCAGGACATCCTCATCGACGCGCACGACAGGGCCTTAATCAAGAGCATTATCAGTATCGGGCAGAGTCTGGAGATTCCGACGCTCGCTGAAGGCGTCGAAAACATTGATCAGGCGCTGGTCCTGCGCGAGTATGGCTGTAATCTGTTTCAAGGCTATCTGTTTGCCAGGCCGATGAGGCTGGATGACCTCAGAGCCTACTTGCAGGGCTTCGAGCCTTATCCGTTCAGCACAGATTCGCTGAGCGACTAATCTTCCGTCTGCGCCTGGCCGTACCGTTGGGAAATCCCACGGAACAAGGATGCTTGGACGCAATTATGGCACCAAATATACAGGCGCTGAAACACGCCATCGACAACCGGCATTTACTACAACTGAAATACCACGGCGGTTTTCGTCTCGTCGAGCCGCAAGTGCTGGGCGTCTTCGACGGCCGGCATCAGCTGCTGTCCTATCAGCTGGCAGGGTTCAGTGAGTCTGGCGATGTACCGGGCTGGCGTCGTTTTGACCTCAGCGATGCCAGTGATCTCACTGTGCTGCCAGTGACCTTCGACGGTCCTCGACCGACCCGCTTCGATGAACCAGTAGGCTGGGATGAAGTGTTGGCCGTCGTTCACTAGCGACGTGGCCGAGCAGCCATGGTGGGGCGATTGAGTGGCTGTTCGCCAGGGTCAGCGGCCCGGAGCACCACGCACTCGCAGGCCCGGGTACACCGCAAAGTTGTCGAAGCGGGCGTACACGGTCCTTGGCGGTGCCCAGGACCAGTCAGAGCCACCAAAGAAGGTAGCCAGCAGGAACTTCGTGATCTCCGTCTGACTACCGCCGACCTCGCGCAACTGGACGTTCTGATGCGAGGCCACTTTCCGACCGTCGATATATAGATCAATAAGGCCATTGGCGCTCCAGGGATCATTGACCTTTACATGCAATGAAATAGCCTGGTATCGGCCAGTCTGAAACTGTACGGAGGAATGGAAATCATCCCCGCAGCGCTTGGCCCGATTCTGATGATATGAATAGATTACGGGTTCGCCGTCCCTGCGCCACATGACACGGGCACTCCAGCCATCATCCACGATGGGCGCACAGCCTGCGGTTGGCCTGTTTGGTCCCAAACCCGGAAGCTTGCCGCCCTTGATAAATTCAAAGCCGTTTTCGAACATGACGTCATAGTTGAGCGTGTATTCCCGAGCAGGTGGGAGGCTCTTTTCCGCAACGATGCGTGGGCTGCCGACGCTCGATCTCACATAAGTCATGCGCACGCACTTGCTGCCATTCACGCCACAGCCGTTTCTTATTTCAGTGTAGGGCTCGTCGAACCATCGACTGCCCGCCGAAAGCCCGTCGAAGCTTTCGTTCCAAACTGCCTTTGCAGCCGTTGGCGTGTTGGTCTTTCGAAAGGCAAAGCGCTGACTGTCTCCGCCCCACCAGCGCCATTGCTTTACATTCGCACCGTCAGCCGCAGAGCTGGCGCCCACCTCCACGACCTTGCCGCTGTGCATTGGACGTATGCGATAGGAACCATCGCTTTGTCGTTCGATGTGGAAGCGCTGGTTGGCGCCGCTGCCACAGCGCCATTGCTGCATCATCGCTCCGTCCGCTGTCGACACGCCGCTGACATCGAGGCATTTGCTCGAGTGCACGGCCTGGATGCGGTAGCCACCGTCTTTGGCCAAAACCTGCCATTTCTGATTGTCGCCGCTATGACAGCGCCACTGATGGACAATGGCGCCGTTGCTGCCGGACGCACCTGAGACATCGACGCACTTGTCGCTGTGCTTGGCCACTATCTGATAAGTGCCATCGGCTATAGCGTGGGCCGCGTGAGGGAAACACATGCCGAGTACGAGGGAGAGTATGCCGAGTAGGCGATGAGATGGTGTCATGGAGGTACAGCCTGTCCTGCTTGTTGTTCGCGCCATCCTAATGTCAGGGAAAGGGTAAATCATCGGCCTTCAGTCGCATCTTCGAGGTGAATCACCAGGACTGTGACTCAGGTCGACTTCCTGATCGCGCCATGATGTGAAAAATCCAGCGGAATTTATCCCCTGTGTCCGTCTCTTCTCAGACGGGCAGATCACACAGCCTGCCGACCCTCGAAACACGGACTGATCTTGGAGTGAGACCTTTGAAACATTATCGGATTGTATTGCCTTTCCTCTGCCTGCTTTTTCTCTCGGTTACCGGTCGGGCCGACGAGCTTGTGCCCATCAACTGGAATGATGAGCAGCTCGAATGGCACAGCTACCAGGCAGGCGTCGACAAGCTGCACAAGACTGGCGGCGTGGGTATGCTGGTGCTTTATGCTGACTGGTGCCCGACCTGCAAGGCCTACGGCAAACTCTTCCGCGAAGAGTCGGTGGTCAGCAGTCTCGATGGCGTGGTACTTATCAGGGTCGATGTCGACAAGAATATTGGACTCAGCAATCAATACGATATCGATGGCGACTATGTGCCGCGAACCTTTGCTCTCGACAGTGAGGCCCGAATCATCCAGTCGCTGGATCCACAAACGGAGCAATTCTCGTACTTTCTGCCTGTGTCCAAGCCTGACTATGTCGTGAGTTTCGCTGAAAAGCTGAAGCGTCTGAAAACTGAGCCGGGTAGCATGCAGCTGACTGCCCTTGAATAGGGCCGAAGGCTCGCGCAGCGCAGGCTTGAGTCTGGCTTTTCTCTGAAGCAAACGCTAAGTTGAAAACTACTCTCCGCCACCGCCCGCTGCCGCCCGCTGCCGCCAACCGGATTGCCATGTTTCGAAAGCTACTGAAGATTCTGCTGCCACTGTTCATCGTCGTGCTTCTTTTCCTAGCAGGGATAAAACTCTTTGGCGCAGAAGAGCTGGATCAGTGGCTGAACCGGATCGCGTCTGATCCAGATGCTCCGGTCCCGGAGGAGGCTGACCTCGCACTCCACCGATCGATGTTTATTGCTGATCTGCACGCTGACACGCTCAAATGGGATCGCGATCTGCTCGAAAGAGGTTTGTGGGGACACCTCGATGTGCCCCGGATGGTCGAAGGCAGCGTGGCCTTGCAGTCGTTCACCATCGTTACCCGTAGTCCCTTTCCGTTTGGTCGCGAACGTTTTCAGGGCACCGAAAAGTGCGTGGATGGCGACCGCCTGGATATAGCAAATGTGCTGGCGACAGTGCAGGGGCGGCCGAGCGACAGTGCGCTTGCGCGGGCGGTGTATCAGATAGAGCGTCTCAAGGAAGCAGCGGCTCGCTCCAGAGCTGAAGGTCGTACCGAGCTTCGGTTGCTGCTGACGGCGGAGGATCTGCGACAGCTCGTTATTGATCGGCGAAACGGAGAACAGGTGGTCGGCGCGATCCTCGGAATCGAAGGTGGCCACTGGGTGGGCGCAGAGTCTGCCAGTGGGTCTGTAGAGAAAGACATGAAAATGCTCTTCGACCTTGGTGTCAGGCAGTTTGCGGCCACCCATCGCTTTGACAACGGGCTGGCCGGTTCCAGCGAAGGCTGCGAACGCTACGGCCTTACCCAGCGCGGCGAGCGCGCACTGCTTGCTGCCGAGGCCTTGGGCATGGCCGTCGATCTGGCGCATATGTCTGAAGCTGGTATGAAGGATGCCGCGCGTCTGCTGTCAAAACCCTTGATGGTGTCTCACACCGGTGTGAAAGGGCAGTGCGTCGAACCTTGCCGACCCGCGCGTAATCTCAGTGACGACCAGATCCGGCTGGTCCTCGAGAGTGGCGGCATCATAGGTATTGGTTACTGGCCGTACGCGGTTGGTCCGAGCATCTGGCATATCGCAGATGCCATGGAGTACACCATGCTGCTGGCGAAGGAGATGGGGCTTGAGGCAGACGCGCACGTCTCGCTCGGTTCTGATTATGACGGTTCGGTGCAGCCCTTCTTCGACGTCAGCGAGCTGTCTTTGCTGACGGCCGTCATGCGGCAGCGACCACAGCCATTCAGCAATGAAGCAATCAGGAATATCGCGGGCCTCAATGTTTGCCGCTATTTTGCCCGGATATTACCTGGTGGCAGTGACGCACTGGCGCTGGACATTTGTGCCACACCCTCGTCAGACGGTGCGGTTCCAGATTTACGCAGCGGCTCGACCCGAAGATAAGTCAGGCAGCGCCAGATCCATTCCAGTGGGCCCATTTTGAAGCTGCTCAGCCAGATATGGCTGAGCAGCAGGAATGCCACGTAAGCGATGATAGCGACGACGAGGAGCAGGCCGGAGCCTATAGTGCCTATCCAGCCGAAGGCCCATCCATAAAAGAGAATCTGTCCCAGTAAGCCATAGGCCAGGTAATTGGTGAGGGCCAGTCGGCCTGGCGCTGCTAATAAGCGAACGGTTCGAGCTGCTCGCGGGCGATTGAGCCAGAGTGCAGCCGCACACAGATAACCAATCGCCAGTATCGGTGGGCCGATCAAACCCAGTGTGGCGAGAATCGAGGTGCTCGGTAAGAGCAGCCGCGTCACTTCAATGCCGAAGCCAATCGACAGGCAGCAAACGGTCGCACGCCCAAGCGCTTTGGCATGGCGGCCAATCTGGTGCGGAATCCGCGCGCGCCCAGCCCAGAGGCCGAGTACAAGCATGCCAAAGACATTGCTGTGGTCCCACACTTCGATGTAGTTCGACCCGCCGCTTGTCGAGAAGAATCGATTCCAGCCCTCTTCAACGCCAGCAAGAAAGCTCGGGCTGCCAAATTGCTGGAGCGCTTGCAAGTCAGCTGGCGTCTGTGATGCGGTACCGGCCGTGACGCCTGCGAGTGCCAGTGTAAGCGGTCCCCCAATAAGGAACAGGCCCGCCAGCCCAAGCAGGAAGCGCTGAGGCAAGCGGACGAGTAGGACCATGCTGGTTCCATAGGCCGCGTAGATCAGCAGAATGTCACCCCAATACAGGAAGGCGATGTTAAGCAGACCGAATCCAGCGAGCGCCAGTAAGCGTCGGGCGTAAAGGAAGATAAAGCCGGGCCGGTGAGCCTTTCGTTCCAACAGAAGGAAAAAGCTCAATCCGAACAGAAAAGAAAAGATAGAGAGGAATTTTTCATCGAAAAACAGTATTACGAGAAACTCTATCGCTCGGTCGACAGGTCCCTGGAGTGCAAGCAGTGCCTCGGCTGAGAGCAGGTCGAGCCCAGCCATGTCACGCAGGTTCATAACCAATACACCGAACAGTGCGAGTGCACGTATGGCATCCACAACGTCCAATCTTTCCCTGGTCTGGTTTGTCGCCATCAGTTGTCATCCCTGAAATGCTACTGCCGACAGTCGGCAATGATCCTAGCGGTATACGCCCGTGAGCCGCTGTCCGCTCACGAAACACCGATTGAGAAGAGATTCATTGCAAGGCCCATGCTATGTTTCAGTTTCATTCAGAACACGGAGGCCATGCCCGTGCAGTCATTTCAGTTCATTACCACGCCCACCATACTCACCGAGCCTGGAGCTGCCAGTAAACTGGCTGAACTGTGTCGTGAACGGCAGGCTTCGTCCGTCTTCCTGGTGACCGACGGTGGCATTCTCAAAGCCGGCCTGCTTGAGCGGGTTCGGCCGGCTTTCGAACGTGCTGCGTTGAAACTCAGTGTTTTCAGTGAGGTCGATGCAGACCCATCCGAACGGACGGTGCTCGCTGCCATAGATCAGGCACGTGCAGCCGGTACAGATACTGTGATTGGTTTTGGCGGTGGCAGCTCGATGGACGTGGCAAAGCTGGTGGCGCTGCTGGCTTCGCCTGGTTGCTCACAATCCTTGCCCGAAACCTATGGTGTCGGCAATGCCAAAGGTAAGCGACTGCCACTCATCCAGGTGCCTACGACGGCAGGGACTGGTTCCGAAGTGACGCCAATTGCGATCGTGACGACAGGCGAGACGACCAAGTCTGGCATCGTTTCTCCACTGCTAATGCCGGACGTGGCATTACTGGACGCGCAGCTTACCCTGGGCTTGCCGCCGCATGTCACGGCCGCTACAGGCGTTGACGCCATGGTTCACGCCATCGAAGCGTATACGAGCAAGATCAGGAAAAATCCGCTGTCGGATATGCTCGCTAAGGAAGCGCTACGCCTGCTTGCGGGCAATATCCGTGCTGCGGTAAGCGATGGGCAGAACATCGAGGCCAGACAGGCGATGCTGCTTGGCGCGACGCTGGCGGGGCAGGCTTTTGCCAATGCGCCAGTGGCCGCGGTTCATGCACTGGCCTATCCGCTGGGCGGACATTTCCACATTCCGCACGGCCTCAGCAACTCACTGGTTCTGCCGCATGTGCTGCGTTTCAACAGCAGTCTTGCCCACGTTCACTATGGCGAGCTGGCCCCTATAGTGCTGCAAAGTCCGCTGACCGGTGGCACGAGCGAACGGGCTGAACTATTGATTTCGGGTCTGGAGCAGCTGATCAGTGAGCTGGGCCTGCCGACCCGTCTGCGTGACCTGGACATCCCCGAGTCCTTTCTGCCTCGCCTGGCTGCAGACGCCATGCTGCAGCAACGTCTGCTTGTGAACAATCCGCGGGAGATGTCCGAAGCCGAGGCCCTTACCATTTATCGGAGCGCCTACTGAATATGACTGCACACGTACCCTCGCGGGCCGACTACACCTGTTTTCACAGTATTACCACTCGCTGGATGGATAATGATGTGTACGGCCACGTCAACAATGTCACCTATTATTCCTATTTCGACACGGCGGTGAATCATTACCTCATCCATTCGGGTGGCCTCGACATCAAGGCTGGGCCGGTCATTGCCTACGTCGTTGATTCGAAGTGCAGCTATCGCCAGAGCATCGCTTATCCGGATGAGATCGAGGTCGGCTTGAGGGTCGCCCGGCTTGGCAACAGCTCGGTCGAGTACGAGTTGGCGATATTTCGCAAGGGCGAGGCCGCCGCCTGTGCTTGCGGTAGTTTCGTGCATGTATTTGTGAGCAGGTCGGATGAAAAAGCCGTGTCTATACCTGAGACAATCAGGCGCGCCTTGCAGCAGCTTATCCGCCAGTAGGCGGATGCGGCAGGTCCTGCTCCTGCCAGGCAACCACGCAGTTGCGGCCACGCGCTTTGGCTTCATAAAGCGCTTTATCGGCTTCGGCGAAGAACGTCAGGCTGTCTCCCGGCGCAGTGGGGGTCATGCTATTCACGCCGATACTGACAGTGACAGTGAGGGTCCTCGATGACACACGGAAGTCTGACTGCTCAATCTGCTCCCTGATTTTTTCTGCCACTTTCATTGCGCCCTCCAGCGGTGTGTCGGGGAGCAGGACGACGAACTCCTCACCACCGTAGCGGGCCGCCAGGTCCTGCGGACGGGTTACGATCTCCCGCAGGCAAGCTGCCACCATCTTGATACAGTCATCGCCTACGAGGTGACCGTGCTCATCGTTAAAGCGCTTGAAGTGGTCGATATCCACAATGAGCAGGGATAAGGGCCTGGCATAACGGAAAGCCTCTACGAAACTGGAGCGGAAGGCTCTGTCGAAATAGCCACGATTCTTCAGTAGCGTGAGTGTATCAGTGGCACTGATTTCCAGCAGTCGTTGATTCAGTTCTGCCAGCTGGCTGGTACGTTCGTGGACACGGGTTTCAAGCAGATTATTGGCTTCAACCTGAACATCGAATGCTTTCTGTTGGGCCAGGAACAGGGCCCGCTTATCCTTGTTCAGTCGGTCTGCCAAGGCGATGGAAAACAGGATGATGGCGAAGGCTGAGCCAACCTGGGTGGCGTTTTCGGTGAAGAAATTCTGCGGCAGCACAGTGAATTTGCTGAGTGCGAGGGTGATGCCACCGAGCAGCATGCATGCCCAGGCCAGGGAGTACAGTCTTGCGCCTGGGTCGCCCGACCACCAGCGGTAAAGACCATAACAGAACAGGACTACGCAACCGATGAAGGCCAGCACGACGGTCGGCGAGATGAGAAGTCGGTAGGGCACGAAGAGCGACAGAAGGACCAGCAGCGCTGACAGGATAATCAGCGCCTGAATCGAGCGATAAGCGCGAAGCTGGAGTTGTGGCTTGACCGAAAGGAAATGCATTGTAAACAGGCAGCCAAAGCAGACCGTGCCATTGAGAAAGAAGATAATGGCCTGATCATTCCACCAGCTCGCGTCTGGCCAGAGATATTGATAAGCCAGCCCGTGAAGACTCGCAAGAAACAGCGGCATGCAGGCACTGTACCCCACATAATAGAGAAAGCGTCTTTCAGAAACAGCAAGATATACGAAGAAGTTATAGAGAAACATCACGAGTGCGATGCCATAGTAAATACCCTGGAACAGCATTCGGGATTGATCGGTAACGTCGAAAGCCGTCTGAGACCACAGCGTGAGCGGGACCTGAAGTGCGCTGGTCGATTGAACGCGCAGATACAGGTCGAGCTCGCTCAAGGGCGGCAGGGTGACTGGAAAGAGGAAGTTACGATGATGTATCGGACGTTCAGCGAAGTGGCGCTTGTCGCCGGTTCTGAAGGTCTCGATCACCTCGCCATTGGCAACGAGATAGAGCTCGACATCGTCGAGCACAGGGTAGCTGAGTTCGAGCACCATCTCCCGCCGATCCTGCGCTGGATTGCGAACCGTCGTGCGGATCCAGTATGGCGTCGAATCATAGCCAAAGCTGAGGCCACTCTGTCCATTGTAGGTCCATTGCGCGCTCGGCAGATTCATGACCTCATGAACCGTCGCGCTTGTCGACCCGGATTTCCAGTAATGGGTGTGATGACCAAGAGGCAGACGCTGGGTAGCAGGCTCGAGAAGAACCTCACTGGCCAGCGCTACGGAAGTCACTTGCAACAGGAACAGGAGTGCGATCAGAGCTCGAATTTTCAATCAGACTACCCAGGAAACGTTCCTGAAAGTATGGGTGAAATCCGCCTGCTCGCAAGTCGACCGTACTAGCCTCTGGTAGGGGTGCCGCGTCTAGGCAACAGTGTGCCTAACAGGCCCAGCAACACCAGGCCCGCTGCAGGCGGAGCGCTGACCTGGACCTGTGTCTGCACGAGGTCGAAGGCGAGATCATCAATAACAGCCGAACTGCCAGCGCCTCGAATCGTCAACTCATCAAATTGCGAAGGGCCGAAATCGAAATGCGCATAGCGACCAGCCGGGTTGATGAGCAGGCGCTCGGAGACGAGATCACCCTTGAAGCGGGTTGTGAGGGTCCAGCTGCTGGACTCGTCGTCGCCAAGGTAACCACTGACGTGACTGGCAGCGCCTGCGAAAGTCAGGGTGAGTGTATTCGAAATGCCGAGATCGATATCAAGGCTGTCATAGGCTGCAAAATGCTGCCCGCTTCTCGGCATGATGCCAAATCCGCCCGAGTGATGCAGGATTTCCCAGCCGCCGCCGAAAATGACACCCTCATGGACATATTCTGTATCGAGTGCTTCCTGAGCATGGAAGCAGCAGCCTTGCGGGCCGAATTCGTCAAAGCTGATTTCGCCGGCATTGGCGAACATGGTGGCTGTTGCGCTGAACAGAATTATCGAGGAGAGGAACGTCCGTTTAAAATTCATACTACTGTCCTTGGAGTTTGAGTGTCCGAGCGGAACCTTAGCGGAAATTTCGGCACGAATCGAGCAGCGAAGACGGTGCTTTTGTCAAGGCTTGAAGTGGTTCACAGCACAAGTCGATGGGGCTGAAGCGCGTCACGACACGACTTGCCGGTGGTAAAGCGCTGTGCTGGACGCTAGCATACAAGCGCTCGACACCGCCGACTGCTGACAGCACGGCGGTGCCACATTCAATTTTTCGCAATCCGGAGCAGTGCAACAGCTATGGTATGGACCGTATATCTTTCAGGCGAAATACACACCGATTGGCGAGACAAGCTTCGCGCTGGCTGCGAAGCCCGCAATCTACCGGTGACCTTCACGTCGGCTGTGACTGATCACGAAGCGAGTGATAGTGCTGGCGATGTGCTTGGAAAGGCGGAAAACCAGTTCTGGCGTGATCATCGCTCGGCAAAAGTGAACGCCATTCGGATCAAAACACTGATCTCGAACTGTGATCTTGCCGTGGTGCGTTTCGGTGACCAGTATAAACAGTGGAACGCTGCATTCGATGCCGGCTACTGTGCGGCCATGGACGTACCCTATATCACCCTTCACGATGAGAGCATCGTGCATCCCCTGAAGGAGGTTGATGCGGCCGCCATGGCGTGGGCCACGACGCCTGAGCAGGTGGTCGAGATCCTCGAATATGTCACCAGCCGCTCGTGAGCTTTATGCGAGCATCCCGACCAGAGGGGCAGGCGCCTACAGAGTCGTATGGTATGGAATGGTGTCTGCTGCAGAATCAGTTCGATAGCTACGAGAAATTTGCGTTGCTGCTGAAAGTGCTCAACGTAGCGATTGTTACTCTGAGCCTGATCAATGGGCTCGCCAGTATCTTTATACTCGCACTGCTGCTCGTCGTCTGGCTGCAGGATGCGATCTGGAAGACGTTCCAGGCGCGGATCGAGTCACGTTTGCTGCAACTCGAGACGAGTATGGGAGGTAGCGCAGCAGCAGAACCTGCCGTAACGCCGTTTCAGTTCAACCTTGAATACCTGAAGGGGAGAGGAGGCACCTTGGATCTGATGGTGGAATACGGACGTCAGGCTTGTCGGCCTACGATCGCCTATCCTCACGTCGTTCTGGCAATACTGTATGGGCTTTACCTCATGACCGCCATCAATTGAACCTGACGAGTGAACTTGCATGTTAACCCTGGATGAACTGACCACCTTCTTCAACAATGAATTTCCCCACGTCACCTGCACCGTCGAGGCTGTAGGCGAAATGGGCTCGGTCATCCGTCAGCGGGTGACCCCGACGGAACTCAGACCGGGGGGAACGGTGGCTGGCCCAGTTTTGATGAGTATGGCCGATATCGCGCTCTACGCTGCGATCCTCGGCGAAATAGGATTGGTGCCCCTCGCCGTGACGACAAGCCTTAACATCAATTTTCTCCGCCGCCCCTCACCGAATGCTGACGTGATTGCCGAATGCCGCCTGATCAAGTTGGGTCGGACACTTGCCGTCGGCGAGGTGAGCCTGTACTCGGAGGGGGATGAGGCCCCGGTGGCACACGCGGTAGGTACTTATTCAATACCGCCGCGGAAATAGTTCCAAGAAACAACAGAAATGACTGAGTCAGACTTGCCAGGACTCGGTCACGCAGTGTATACCCCTGGCACTAGAGCTTTGCAGTAACGACAGCCGGAAAATGCTGTTTTTTCATACGCTAAGGAGGGTTTTTTGATGCATTACATGATGTTTTATAATCTTGCGCCCGATTATCTCGAGCGCAGAGACGAGTACCGGCTGGCCCATCTGCAGCATGCCTGGGCAGCTCAATCTCGTGGGGAGCTGGTGCTTGCAGGTGCACTGGCAGACCCTGCGGATGCGGCCATGCTGTTGTTCAGTTGTGAGGATCCCGAAGTGCCGAAACAGTTCGCGTTGGCTGATCCCTATTTTGAGCACGGCCTGGTCACCGGTTTTGAAGTGCGCTTGTGGGCGACTGTGGTGGGTGAGGCGGCAAGTACCCCAATTAAGCCTGGCTAGTAAGCCTCTGAAATTGAGTCATTTATTGCATAATCTCGGACCTGGACTATCGTAGGTGAGCAAAACTAAACCTAGTTGATGATTCGGAGTTCTATAGCGTGCGGCGATCGGTTAGTGCATTGCTGCTGCTGTTCGTGCTTGCCCTTGTGAAAGGGGGGCTCGTTCAGTTGGCAGATGAAGAGGTTTATGATTTGGATGAGTTTCAGCATCCCGTTCAGCTGGTGAGCGCACCGACGATGCTTTGCTAGCGGCAGCCAGCGCCAGCACCGGAATGAGGGGAGGGGGAAATGATCATAGCGGAAACCGAACGCTTGCTCATTCGTGAGTTCGTTCTGGATGACGCGCAGCAGCTTGCCGCCATATTGGGGGACCCTGAAGTCATGGCGTATTCTGTCAACGGCCCCTTGGACCTGCAGGCTACAACGAGATTTATCAGCGCCTGCACGGAGTCCTACAGCCAGAACGGCTTTGGTCAATGGGCGCTGGTCGACAGGGAGTCTCAGGCTTTGCTTGGTTTCTGCGGTTTGAGTCGGGTCTCGATCGAGGCCGAAGACGCTGTTGAAATAGGATATCGTCTATCACAATCGAGCTGGGGGAAGGGACTGGCTGCAGAGGCCGCGGCGGCGGTGCTGCATTATGGGAAGGCGAAAAAGAAACTCGATTCTGTTGTCGCCATTATTGCGCCGGCACACTCACCATCCATCCGCGTTGCAGAAAAGGTCGGTTTCAGCGAGTTCGAACTGGCCCAGTACAGTGGCTGGGCTGTCCGGGTCTATCGTCAGCGTTGGTGATTTGAACGCATACTATACCAGACCCGGTGTGACGCAGCAGCGGTCTTGGTTAAACCTACTATACCAGACCCAGTGACCTTTGAGTCGGCGCCTTCTAACCTTGGAGCCAGTCTATTTCAACTACACTACTATACCAGACCGGTTGCGCTTATTTTACGAATTGGCGTACCTACCCAACACCACCATTTCACCAAAACTCACGCACCTACAAGTCAAGGCGTAGAAGGGCGGCCATCTGCCCACCCTCTAACGCGAGATTGGGTGTTTTATGTGAACCAGTTCCCATTTGAGTGCTAAATCGTGAAAGTGCATGGAGGAGGGCTCTGGTAGCTTTGGTAGTGCTCGTCGACGTTCCCAAAACAAATACAACTACGACAGGTTGCCCTCATGATGAATAGCGTAATGGACCGATTCACTATTGCCGCAAGTGCGGTTCTGTTTTCTGCCAGTGCCTGGAGTTTTACACCGACCCCAGATCCCGATCCAACCCCACCACCACAGCCATGTCAGGTCGACTGCGACTTTACTCGTGGTCCTAATCCTACTTCGAGCTACCTCGAAGCGAACAGTGGTCCCTACAGTGTTGGCACTGTGCGGGTTTCAAGTTCCGTGAATGGTTTTGGCGGTGGCACTATCCACTACCCAACCAACACGACCGGTAAAATGGGCGCCATCGCTGTAGTACCTGGGTTCACTGCAGGTGAGTCTTCGATTGCCTGGTGGGGACCTCGTCTGGCTTCACATGGCTTTGTGGTAATCACCATTGCCACCAACTCGGGCTTCGATCAGCCTGCCAGCCGTGCCACTCAGTTGTCCAATGCACTTGATTATGTGATTAGTCAAAGTAATAGCAGCAGCAGCGCCATTTCCGGTATGGTCGATGCTTCACGCTTGGGCGCGATGGGTTGGTCAATGGGTGGTGGTGGCGCGCTTCGCCTCGCCTCAGGTGCTCGCTTGAGTGCTGCCATACCACTTGCGCCATGGCATTCGGGCAGCAATCCTTTCGATCAGATTGAAACACCGACCATGATCATCGCCTGCGAGAGTGATTCGACTGCGCCGGTCGGTAGCCACGCGTCGCCATTCTATAACAGAATTCCAGCCAGCACCGACAAGGCCTATCTGGAAATCAACAACGGCGATCATCGCTGTGCGAACGGTGGTGGCAGCAACGGCGGCCTGTTGGGCAAGTATGGTGTATCATGGATGAAGCGTTTCATCGACAGGGATACTCGATATCAGCAGTTCCTGTGCGGCCCGAACCACGAGGCCAACACTGCGATCTCCGAGTATCGTGACACCTGCGCCTACTAATCTGATGTCGTAGAACGAGTCATGGATTCAGCCCAGGGAACTGCCAAGCTGTATATCTGGAGAAATCAGCTTCTCTTCCTTGGTGCTAGCAGAATTGCCTACCGCTCCCATTCAGTAGTGTCTGACAAGCTTCTTGTCAGTCTGGATGGGGTGATGACCATCTCCCCAAACACTGGTAAGCCCATCAGCACCCGTAGCGTCTTACTGAAAGCGGGTACCAGTTTCGCCAGTCTCAATCTCGATACCAGTGCCGCTGTCGTGGCCATCTATTATTTGCCACCCCTGAGCCAGGATCATGCCGCGCTTGAAAGTATCATGACCCGCGTGTCGGACAATATGAGCTATGCGCATCCTCAGGAAGACTTGCTGGTCAGGCGCCTGCTGTACATTCGAGACGAGGGCCTGCATCCTAGCGAAACACGTAGAATGCTGAGGGATCTCATCATTCCGCCGGCCTTGGCCGGAGTCGTTTTCCGAGAGTTCGACCCGAGAATCGTTACTGTTATCCAGAGCATCCGCGAAACAGTTGCCGAAAACCTGAGCGTGCAAAAATTTGCCGCCGAGGTTCATCTTTCTGCTTCGCGCCTGGAAAAACTTTTCAAGGAACAGATAGGCGTACCCATTACCCGATACCGTTTGCGCTATCGGGTTTTCGTTGGTGTGATCCATCTTGCGCTAGGTGAATCCATAACCAATGCAGCGTTGGCAGCTGGCTTCGCAAGCTCGGCACATTTTTCAAAGTCATACAGCGCCATCCACGGTATTGCCCCGTCCGCACGGTTTCTCAAGCCGCCGATGCTGGAGGTCTTGATGGCTGATGAAGTGCTTGGATCGGGCGTGCCGGTGGTAAATCGTGCCGCGCCACTGCGTGTAATTTGAGGGCATTTGATGATGACGAAACCCATTAATCCACTCCTGCTGGGAATCTCCATCGCCGGTCTTGCCCTGCTGACGGTAGTGCTGGTGATCTATCTCGATCCAGGCGCAACTGTCGTCGAGGAGCCTACGGTGTCGTCGGCTAAACCTGACGGTGCGGATGCGCTTGCTGAAAATACAATCGCCTCTGCCTGGCAATGGGCGGCCGAGCCGGGAGCAGGCAAGGATTCAGCACCTGTCGAAGCGCAACAGCCTGAAGGTGAGCCAATGCCATTCACGCCCGACTCGGTGTACGCGGCCTTACAGGCGGTAAAGCTCGACGAGAACGGAGACGTTATCGCCGATCATGACGCATTGCTCGCTCTGGAGGCGACATTGGCAGCCACGGATGCAAGACTCGCGCCTGCACAGATCGCAGCGCTCCAGGCTTTGATCAAGCAAGGGCTGCCGGGCAAGGCGGGCGAGCAGACAGCGCGTATCGTCGGCGATTATGCAGAGCTGCTCAAGGCGGAGGCGGATTTTAACGACGTGTACTTCACAGAGGATGAGGGCGCGCAGAATCTGACGGCCGACGATTTCGAGAGACAGTATCAGGAGCTACAGGCCCTACGTGAAGTCTATATGGGCAACGAGGTCGCCAGCTCGCTGTTTGCCGTGACTGACGCCAATGCGCAATACATGTTCGAGAGTCAGCGCATTGAAAGCGACACTTCGCTTTCGACGCAGGAGAAGCTGGCGATGGCGTCCGAGCTTCAGGCTCAACACGTCGAACAGACGACCGGTATCAGGGACTGGAACCAACGCTACAAAACGTTCATGGCGGAGAAGCAGCGGGTGGTGAACGCTGGGCTCAGCGACAACGAGAAACGCACGCAAATTGCGGCATTGATGCGCCAGCACTTCGATAACCATGAGTTGGAAAAGGTCAGCCACTTGCCACTCGGCGATGTTACTGATATCAACTGAGCGGTGAGTCGATTGAGGCTGCCCACATGGTTCCCGGCGATGGGGCTTGCTGTCGTGACCTTTACTTTCGCTGCACTGGCGCTCTATCTTGCGCAGCTCAGGCAGGCGCCTGATACAATTCACCACGATCTGTGGGAGCAGCCTGCGGAGGTAGCAGCACAGCGTCCAGTCGCGCCAACAAGCTGGTCTTTCGACTTTGCACCAATCAGCGCGATTCTGCAGAACGTCAGAGTAGACGAGCAGGGCAGGCTGGTGCTCGAGCCTTATCTCGCTCGTGTGCTCGAAGGCGCTACGAGCATACTGCCGACAGATCTTGACGATGCTAATCTCGAGCGCCTGGCGCAGCTGATAGATATTGAAATGCCGGGGCTGGCGGGCGAGACGCTCTCGAAATTACTCGTGAATCACTATCGCTATCGACAGGCTGCGAACGCTGCAGGGCAGGCAAGCGCTGCGACTGATTCACGTGCAACACTCGAAAACGATATAGCGCTCAAGCGAACGTTTTTCGATGAGGCTACCGTTCAGGCCGTTTTTGGTAAGGGGATCATGCTCAAGTCCTACCTGTTGGCGCGTCGCGCAGTCAATGAAGATGATGCGCTGGATGAAAAGCAGAAAAAGCTTCGGCTGGCCGAGCTGAGCGCGCGTTATAATCAGATCTTGCCGAGCCAGGATTGATCACGCGCCTATACGGGCAGGCAGGACTGTCGCACATTCGAGCAACGGTGCTCGCACTGGTTTCGGGCTTGCTGCTAGCTGCGCCATTGCTGTATCCCCCACTATTTGCGCTAATGTGGCTTGCCTTTGTGCCGCTACTCATCGCTGTTCATCGCGCGACCCTGTGGCAGGCCTACGTCTGGGGCTTGCTCAGTGGCCTGACGCTAGGCATGGCTGCCGCTTACTGGATCATCGATTTTCTCATGCTCTCCAAAGGCTACGGCTTCATGCTGAGTCTGGTCTGGGGGGCACTATTCTGGCTGTATACGGCACAGCTGCCAGCCCTCATCATCCTCCTATTCGCCTGGCTTCGACGACGTACAGGCCTACACGATTACATCCTGTTTCCTGTGACTACCGCTGCACTATGTGCGGTTTTTCCATTGCTGTTCCCATTCCGACCGGGTGAAACGCAGACCGAATTCCTGATGGCCTTGCAGGCTGCTGCGCTGTTCGGTGTCAGTGGTCTGGACTTCATTATCGCGCTCGTCAATATCATGTTGTTGCACGCGCTGCTCAGACTTAGTCGGCTCGCTACCTTGTTGCCAGCACTGGGACTCGTGGTGGCCTGGTTTCTCTATGGTTGGTATTGGCTGGGGCAGTGGGATGAGCTCGTCGCACGGCAGGACACAATCAGTTTCGGCCTGGTCCAACCCAACGAGCGCCCGACCTTGCAGAGGTCGCCTGTATACCCGGGATACAGTCGTGCGTTTCCACCTGAAATGGAGATGACTCAACGACTCGCTGCTGCCGGCGCTGAGATCGTGGTATGGCCGGAAGCGCGTGACAAGGATTACTTTCAGGACAAGGCGGTGGCAAGAGCCTTTACGAACGTTATAGATAATCTTGATATATCACTGATTTTCCAGGACATCGAATCCAGTGAAAAGGGCAGTCCGGCGTCTCCAGTCGTGCAGTACAACACTGCTGTGATGATCGCCAATGATGGGCAGGAAGCAGCGCGTTACCGGAAGATGAAGCGCATTCCCTTCGGTGAATATGTGCCCCTGGTCAGTGATGTCCCCGCGCTCAGAGTTCGAGCAGAGAATTTCCTGGGCGAATTCCTCAACGAGATTGCTGCGGGTCAGGCCTACGAAGACTTCACTACGGCGGCAGTAACAATGGTGCCGCTCATCTGTTATGAGACCGTCTTCCCGGTCTTCGTGGCAGAGGCGATAGCGTCCGTTGCGCGAGCTGAAACAGGACCCGGCCGGCCGGGCGGACTATTGCTGGCCATGTCGAGCAACGGCTGGTTCGGCGCGACCCGGCAGCCGTATCAGCATGTCCACAGTGCCATACTGCGCGCTGTGGAAAACCGACTGCCAATGGTGCACGTGGTCAATAATGGTCCTTCAGTAGTTGCGCTACCGCACGGTCGGATTATCTTCATGTCACCGCCACAACACGCTGGTGGTTGGCTGGTCGATGTACCAGTCGCGAGCAACTTCGACTCAAGCTTCTTTAGTCAATACCCCCACATCTTTCGTTATTTTCTACTGGGCTTGCTGGGCGCATGCATTGCTCTGGCTTTGACGCGCCTGAAATCGCCAAATAGTCGACGCATTGATGATAGGCAGTGAGATTCATCACTATTGTAACGGTATGTTAATGGTACACTGCCGCCCTAAATAGCCATGGCAGGAGGTGTCCGATGAAAAAACTGTGCTTTATTGTGTTGGCGATCGTCGCCTATCAGCATTGGGATACTGTTCAGGAGTTGCTGCGGCCACCTCCGGCGATGGCTGCCGACCCGGGTGAAGTGATTCTGTTCGCCACGTCATGGTGTGGCTACTGTGCCCAGACCAGAAGTCTGCTCGAGCGCGAAGGCATCGATTATCTGGAGTACGACATCGAGACATCGGCTGAAGGGCTGGAAAAATTCAAGGCGCTTGGCGGCCGCGGCGTACCTGTGCTCCAAGTCGATAACAGCGTGGTCTACGGCTATAGCGAGCGCAAGATGAAGGCCCTGCTGTTCCAATAATCAACTGTCGAGTCACCCATACCAAAGCTCTCGAGGAGAGCGGAGAAATTATGAACAACACGCTTGTCCTTGGTGGTATCCGCTCCGGAAAGACCGCCCTGGCGGAGCGACTCGCTGGCGAGACTGACCGTCCCGTCGTATACGTGGCTACCGCCAGCGCCGGCGATGCAGAAATGTCGGCCAGAATTGCCCGGCATCGCGCCGACCGACCGCAGGACTGGGGTCTGGAAGAGGTGCCGATCACGCTGTCCGACACCATCACCGAACAATCCCGGCGGAATCCTCCACCATGCCTGCTGATCGACTGTATGAGTCTCTGGCTCAGCAACCTGATGTTCGCTGGAGATGAGGTGTTTCGGCAGGAGAGGGCGGCCTTTCTACAGGCTCTGGATGACTATCCCGCCGAAGTCATTATTGTCAGCAATGAGGTCGGTCTCGGCACCGTCGGTATGGAAGCGCTGACGCGCCGCTTCTGTGACGAGCTCGGCTGGCTGAATCAGGCTCTTGCGCGGCAGTGTGAACATGTGATCATGTCCGTAGCTGGCCTGCCGCTCACGCTGAAATAGGCTCAACAAGCCCGGTCTTGTGCTCATCGGGCTGGCATCGACCTCCAGAATCGCTATCATGCCCGGACTCTGGCGCAGCGGAACCCCAATTGACTAGTTTAATCACCTCGACGGCAGTCTGTATGGCTGCGCTTGTGCTGGATCACCTGCTGGGCGAGCCCCGCCGAATGCATCCGCTGGTCGGTTTCGGCAAGGTCGCCATTTGGCTGGAGCAGCGTCTCAACCCGCGTGACCCGAAAGCCGCCTGGCGGTCGGCACATCCACTACTCATGGGTTCCCTAGCCGTTTTTACACTTGTCGCGCCGCTGGTGTTGGTTTCGCTGGTGCTCATGGCTGTGCTTTCCGCGCCAGCGCTGATCTTGGTCGAGATTGTCGTGCTCTGGTCGGCGCTATCGCTTCGCGGGCTGCGTGAGCACGCCTTGGCAGTGGCAGATCCGCTTGCTGCGGGAGAACTGCCAGTAGCCCGGGAGCAGCTGGCCCGCATCGTGAGTCGACAGACTGCATCGCTCGATGAGACTGCAGTCGCGAGTGCCGCCACCGAATCCGTACTGGAAAATGGCGCTGACGCCGTGTTTGCCAGTCTGTTCTGGTTTCTGGTTGCTGGAATGCCCGGCGTGCTACTCCACCGTGCCGTCAATACGCTCGACGCCATGTGGGGGTACAGGAACGAGCGCTTCCTCTTGTTCGGACGTGCTGCTGCGCGCCTGGATGATCTATTGGGCTGGGTACCGGCACGGCTGACAGCTTTGACGTATGCCGTGCTAGGCCGGACGCGTCGGGCGCTGGCAGCCTGGCGAACGCAGGCGCCGGCCTGGGATAGTCCCAATGCCGGCCCTGTAATGGCAGCTGGCGCCGGTGCGCTGGGCGTGAGTTTAGGTGGACCAGCACCTTACTCGACTGGACTAAAGCAGCGGCCGCACCTCGGCGAGGGGCCGGCGCCCTCAGCACAGACCGTGTTGGCAGCCGTGACCCTCCTTGAACGAGGTGTCATCTCATGGCTGGCAGTATTGACAGTGCTCGCGTTTTCGATCTATCTCATGACAGGAACGGTCTGAATGAGCAGCCAGCCGATACACGGTGGCCGCCTCAATGCTGCTGCCAGACACTGGCGGATTCCGCTCTCTGAATGGCTGGATCTTTCAACAGGCATAAATCCGAACAGCTGGCCTGTGCCAGTCGTGCCGCCCAACGTGTGGCAGCGTCTGCCGGAGGACGATGACGGTCTGCGGGAGGCTATCCGAACCTGGGCGGATCTGCCTGCGGGGGCAGAAGGTCTGCCGGTCGCAGGTAGTCAGGCGGCTATACAGGCGCTGCCGCGCATTCGCCGCCCGTGCAGGGTAGGCGTGCCGACAATCGGCTATGAAGAGCACAAGCACTGCTGGGCTGCAGCCGGCCACAAACTTGTGACCTTTACGACAGACACCCTGGAGCAGTTGCTCGATCAGCTGGATATCGTCATATGGATCCAGCCGAATAACCCCACGGGTGAAGTGGTATCGACCGAGCGGCTGTTGCAGTGGCACGAGCGCCTGGCGTCCCGTGGTGGCTGGTTGATTGTCGACGAGGCCTTCGTCAGTGGTACAACGGACTCGCTGGCATCCCGTACCGACCTGGAAGGGCTCGTGGTGCTGCGCTCGGTTGGAAAATTCTTTGGCTTGGCAGGTATTCGTGCCGGCGCTGTGCTAGCTCGTCCTGAACTGTGTGAGCAGCTCAACACGGCGTTAGGGCCGTGGTGCCTTTCGGGGCCGACCCGCTACATCATGTCTCGTGCGCTTATGGACAAGCCCTGGCAAGAGGCGATGGCGCGCTCACTTGCTGTTTCGAGTGCCAGGCTGCGAGATTTGCTCGACAGCCAGGGCATGCCGGCTTCGAACGGCACACTGTTGTTTCGTTATGTCCGGCATGCCCAGGCAAGCAAGATTGCAGAAGCGCTGGCGCGACAGGGCATCCTGATTCGTCTCTTTCCTCATCATCCGGCAGTGAGATTCGGCCTGCCGGGCGATGAAGCGCAGTGGCAGAGGCTCAGGCTAGCCCTCGGTAGTGCGCTTGTCCAGAACCTGAAGACATCTTTTTGACCTCAAATTTGACGCATACACGGTCCGTGCTCCGTCAGCTGGTGTACTGTAGCCCCTGCACGAATTCAGCAGGATTCACAGGGAGCGCGTATGAATATCATCATTGCTGATGATCACGGTCTGTTTCGTACTGGCTTGAAGGCTGCGCTGGTCGATGCGTATCCGCATGCGAAACTGATCGAAGCCGAAAGTGGTCAACAGGTGTGGCAGCAACTGCAGCAGCGAGCCGACATCGACTTGCTGCTACTCGATCTTCAACTACCGGACGTCGCGGGACTGGATCTGCTCGCTGAGCTCCAGCAGCGCTATCCACTGGTACCCGTCGCCATACTGTCTGGTGATGACCGTCCCGAAACCATGCGACGAGCACTCGCCTTTGATATACAGGGCTATATCTGCAAGGCAGGGCCAACAGTCGTGGTCATTCGAGCCATCCAGCTTATCCTTGCGGGGGGCAGCTATTTCCCGCAGAGTCTTTACGCGCCCCGTGAGGACCATGGTAGCTCGTCGCTAACGACTGCCTCGGGCCTCAGTCGGCGTCAGGTCGAGGTCCTGCGCTTATTAGCCGAGGGCTTGCCGAACAAGGAAATCTGCAATCGGCTGAGTCTCTCAATGGGCACCATCAAGACACATTGCAACAATATTTACCGTGACCTCAATGTTCGAAACCGCACAGAAGCGGCCCGCGTTGCTCAGGATATGAGCCTCGTCTAGGCGGGTTCAGGCGAGGCGCTCTTGAGCACATGGTTGCAGGCGGCGCGCAGTCGCGGCGGCGATACGGGTTTGTGCAGCACCACCAGCCCGCTGGCTGCAAATCGCTGGAGCAGATCCTCTCGAGTATCTCCAGTAATCAAGATGGCAGGGACCTTGCGACCCGCCCGTAGCCTAATCGATTCAATGAGCTCAATGCCTGCGCCCTGGCCATGGAGATGGTAGTCGCAAATAATGAGATCGACGCCCTCGGCTGAGACACTCAGTGCCTGACGCGCTCCGGAAACAGTTATTGCGTCATTGCCCCAGCTGCCGAGGAGCGCGCCAAGGCCACGGAGTATCTGCGGGTCGTCATCGATCAACAGTACGCGAAGCGCCTGGATGCGTTGCCCCGCCAGCAGCGGTACTGGAGTAGATGGGGGAGCCGGGCTGGCTTCAGGCACCTCAATGGCGAAGCAACTACCACGCCCCCAGTTGGAGCGAACCTGAAGGGGGTGGTCGAGCATCTGACATACCCGTTTGACGATCGAAAGACCGATGCCCGTACCTGACTCATGGCCAAAGCTGCGGAACTCGGTGAATATTTCATCTCTCGTTTTGGCTTCTATACCCACACCGGTATCATAGATTTCGATCAGCAGGCTCGAGCCACGTCTGCGAACGCCCATCAGCACGCCGCCCTCAACAGTATTCTTGATGGCATTCGTCACGAGATTGAGCAACACCCTTTGCAGCAGCGTGGCGTCGGAGTCCACCCAGAAGCCCCCTGCACGAACACGAATCTCCAGACCCCGCTCAGCCGCCTGTGTCTGGCAAATGCCAGCAACCGAGCGCATGAGCAAGCCGATATCGACCGGCGCTCGCCGTACTTTGAGAACGCCGGCTTCGAGCTGCGAAATGTCGAGCAGCGTGTTCATCCAGTCCTGGAGACTGTTCGCAGACACCAGAGCATTGCAATAGAGGCGCCGGCCTTCAGGGCCCTGCACATGCTTTCGCAGTGCACCCAGAAGGAACTGAAGGGCCTGAAGTGGCTGTCTCAGATCATGGCTCGCAGCTGCAATGAAACGTGATTTCTCGGCGTTTGCGCTATGTGCTGTCCGCCATGCCAGGCGGGCGTCATCAGCACGCTTCTGCGCAAGCTCACACTGCCGCTCGAGGCGCAGGTTGACGTCTTCCAGCTCCACAGTGCGCGCAGCAACACGCCGCTCGAGGTCTTCCTGATGCAGGCGGAGTTGCTGTTCTGCAGCATCGCGCTGCTGCAGACTCTGGGCGAAACCAGCTAACAGGCGGTTCAGGGCGTAGCTGAGCAGTCCGAGTTCGTTTCTGCGATTGACGCCCCTGCCGACGCCATCGATGGTATCGGGTGAATCGGTCTTCACCGCGCCAACCTGCTGGGCCAGCTCTACGATTGGCTTGGCGAGGGTAAGGTAGAACATGAGCCAGAGCACCAGTGCCAGCACGCAGTTGCGTAACAATCCGGTTGTGAGTGTGACGATTGCGCGTGAGACGAAATTCTGCGCGAGCACGGTGCTGTCCATCACCACATTGAGTTCACCGACCGGTGCCTCGTCGGGGTAATATCTCAGAGGTACGCGATACTCTTCCATATCGCCGAATAGCCAACGCGCAATGGTGTCATCGCCCCGCACCTGCGAGGTGCGCTCCTTGGACAGGAGCATGACGCCGAAGGCATCGCGCAGCTCCACACTGAATACTGGCTGATACTCGAGCAGCCCATCGACGACATTGACTGCCAGCGAGGCATCAATATCGAAAATGGCGCGGGCGGCCTGTCTCTGCATGATGGCAACGGCCTGAACAACGGTAGTCTCGACCTGCGTCCGCTCACGAAAATAGTCAGTGAGTAACTGTGCGCTGCTCATGAGCGTTCCGAGGCCGAAGGCGACCAACATGGCGTAACGAGCCTGCTGCCAGGCCAGACGATCCCGTGCCGCCAGTTTCAGCCAAGGTCTCACTCAAGCGCACCCTGCGGCAAGGAGAGAATATTTGCGATGCTGAAGTCATAGCGCTCGAGCGTATGATCCCTGATTTTGGACAGACGCTGGATATTTACCGCATCGAGATCGGCGTTCATGCGCTTCTGCAACTGTGCAGCGGAGCGTCGGTCGGCAACAGCCATCGGCGTGAGCAGGCGGGCGCCAGGGTCCCGATTGAAGTCCCGACCGTGGTAGTGGTCGTGCAGCAGGACCAAGGCGATGAGGCTTTCAAGTACGTGGCCGCCGACAGATAGCGTAAGCTGGCCTTTGGTGACTGCCTCAAGCGCCTCATCTGTCCAGTCAATGCCGCCAACGAACCTTGCGCCAGCGCTGCCACCACCAATTTCGGCGGCAGCGTCGCTTGCGCCGAGAGCGAGGCCGTCCGATGCTGCCCATATCACTTCGGTTTCGGGATGTCGGCGCAACAAGACGAGCGCCTTGGCCTGGCCGTCCTGTCTCAGCCATGTTCTCGAATTGACGAGGGCGTTGAGACTGCTGCGTTCGTGCTCGGCCAGCGCCTGTTTCAGCCCCTGCGCCCGCAAAGCGGCAGCGGTACCGTTGATAGATCCGTTGATGCCCACAGTTTCAATCACACCAGATCGATCGAGCTTACGGGCCATGGTCAGCAGACGGTCGGCCAGGAGATATCCGGCCTGGCGGTCGTCGGAAACCAGATGTCCTATCCAGTGTCTGAATTTTCCACGAGGCTCCCCGAATAGCAGTCGCTCATCATCATGAATGTCGCTGAGAATCATCATGCTTTTTACACCAACTGCCTCGGCCTGCTCGAGTATGCGGTGACCAGTGTCCCGCAAGTTGAGAAATAGCAGATAGTCCGGTGGATTCTCGGCGCTCAATATATCGTTCGCGGCCTTGACATAGGAGAAGCGACTCGTGATGTCCTCCTGCGTCTGATAGGAGACAGTGAGATCCATGTCCAGCTGTTGCGCACCGTGCCGCATGAGGCGGGTGACCTTTTCCCAGAAGATATTTTCTGGTGTGGCGGGATTGAGAAACACCACACGCGGCCGCGTATTGTCGGACCGGGCGGCTGATGCACTGGAGCTAAGCAGACTCAAGACGAAGAGCAGGTAGATCAAACCCAGACTGCGGCGCGAAACGCACAGATCGACAAGCGGAGCCCTGGAGCCCCTGATCCTAATCATTCCGAACAAGTCAGTGCCTCCCTGCGCCCTGTCGGGAGAATGCGACAGGCCAATAGTGTTTGTATCGATTGTTTGAATGGATTGTATGGTGGTTCAGTGAGCAGAACTGTGACTGCTTCCCAGAGGCGAAAAAAAGGGGATGCCTGGGCATCCCCTAAAGATCGCTGCGACACTGGACGTCTAGCGATACTCGCCCTCGGCTTACCTCGCTACACCTTGACGCATGGCATCCAGAATGCGGCCATTGTCAGCATCGATTTCCCATGAGAAAACACCCGCAAGGCCATGATCTTTAGCATATTTGGCTTTTGCTTTAGCTGAACGTTCGTTCTCGAAGCTGATCAGTTGGCCTTTGCTGGCGCTGTAAAGCCAGGGGGCCTCTGCTTGCGCATCGTAGCCATAGGTGAAGCCGTTGATGCCCGTGCCGTTGGCGCCGCCAAGATAGTTCCGTTCGATATCCTTGTAATCCAGTACGCCGGCTTCCCAGGTGCCCGGGATGGCCGAACCACCAGTGCCGCTGAATGGATCATTGGCACTGCCGCCTGTTACGCCCTGCCAGCCGCGCCCATACATGGCGACGCCGAGAACGAGTTTGTCGGCTGGTACACCTGCAGCAAGCAGATTGTCGATGGCAGTATCACCATTGAAACCCGGAGTGGCTTCATTCGTGGCTGCATAGAGGCCTGCCTGGTGACCGAGGGTGCCGTCCCAGGCGCCGTAGAAGTCGTAGGTCATCGCAAATACGTAGTCCATGTGTGCTGCGGCATTCTGGTAGTCGACCTTGTCTATCTTCGCCGCAGCAGCGCCGACAGCCGCGGTGAGCAGATACTCCCGACCGGTTTCAGCTTCCAGGCCATCGAGTGCCTGTCGCAGTTCACGCATGAGGGTCGCGAAGGCTTCAGCATCACTATCCGCGCCCAGTTTTGGGTTGGCACCGCCGCCACCTGGATATTCCCAGTCGAGATCGAGACCATCAAAAACCTTGTAGGTCTTAAGAAACTCAATAGTCGAAGTGATGAAGGTCCGGCGTTTCGCAGGATCGTTCGCCATAGGATGGAAGGGGTCGGACAGGGTCCAGCCGCCAATGGAGGGCAGAACCTTGATATGCGGGTTAGCTGCTTTCATCTTCGCCAGCTGACCGAAATTGCCGCGAATTGGATCATCCCATTTATCACCGGGATAGCTCTTTTCCAGCGCAGCGAAACGGTCGTGTATCGTGACCGTGTAGTCTGCTTGATCGGCGCATTCACTCATGAGTGCTGAATAGCCTGCAGGGTTGGCTAGCTGTAATGACTCGTTCGGACCGCAGATCGCAATGAAGCCGTAGAGCAGGTGAGAGAGCTTTTCGGCAGGCACATCGGCAACATGATAGTTGCGGCCGTAGATGCCCCATTCAACGAAGTAACTCGCGACGACATTGCCGCCGCCGCCAGTACCGCCATCGGGGTTATCGGTACCGCCGTCGGTGTCACCGCCGTTTCCACTTCCGCCAGATCCACCATCGGTGCCACCGTCTGTACCGCCATCAGTGCCGCCGCCAGTTCCACCGTCACCGCCGTCCGTACCGCCGTCCCCGCCATCAGGACAGTCTTCGGCTGCACCACGGTCGCGCCAGACGCCCCAGTCGCCGCCGGTGCCCGGCGTGTCATTCTGGGTCCACCACTGGGCTTCCCAGAGGCGGCCGCCGTGTGTGGATTGCATACCCTTGGTGTAAACAGCGCCAGAAGTCCAGGCTGCAACGGCGCCTTCCACGCAGCTGTCGCCGCCGCCCGCACCGCCACCTGAGCTGCCGTCGCCGCTTCCGCCACCGGTCCCGCCGTCGCTGCCGCCAGAACCACTACCAGGGTTCCCCCCGCCAAACTGCCCGAGCGCATTGACCGTAGCCGCGGTATACGCACCATTCGCAGCGCTCACACCCGAGCATTGGGCAAGATCGATGTCGCAACTCTGGTCCCGATTGAGCGCCCAGAAGCCTATGGAATACAGGCCGTTATCCTTGGCGAACTTCGTCTGACGGGCCTGTTCATCGACTGTCGTAACGTGGCCATCATCAGCCTTGCCGATCATGCTGATAATGCCGTACAGACCACGAGCTTTTTTGAATTCATCGAAGTGATCGGCGCAGACCATACCAGTAGCGGTATTGCATTCACCCGTGAGATGTTCTGCGATCAGACCTACAGAAACCTTCGCGGCCTGGTAGACGTCCCGATTGAGGCCGTAGTAATCGAAAGACATGGCCGTCACTGCGCTGAGTGCATTGGCGTCGTACATCGCTTTGGCCATGGCTATCACACCGCTACTCAGGCCGGTTTCTCCGCCGTGGCTTGGTACAGTGAGCGTGATGGGGTGCTGCGGCAGTTGCCGGCGTACTGCCGCCATGATAGCGACCATGCGGTCGCGGGCAGCAGCGTCGGCAATATAAGAGCCTTCAAAATCGACGTCGATGAAGTCGAAGCCGTACTCTTTGATGAAAGCGACGAACTTGCTGGCAACCACTGCAGGCGTGCCCGCCATTTCGTGAAGATAGCCTGCGGAAGCGCCTCCGGTGGAGACGCCGACTTTGATGCTTTTCTGATGCGCTGCGGAAATCTGGGTCTTGAGTAGGTCGGGGTCATCTGCCTGTAGCCGTATCTCATCGCCGTAAGCGAGGGCAAAGGCCAGCAGAATATCGTTCACACCGCTTGGCAGCTGGCGCAGGTCGTTCACCCAGTAGGCGCTATTGCCGATGCCCCACGAGTAGATATATGGGATGAATCTTGTAGTGCTGCTCTTGACCGGCGTAGCAGGGTCGTCACCGCCGTCACCTGGGTTATTCACGCCGCCGTCGCCATCATCTGTGCCACCACCACCACCGCAGTCAGCGGGGCCGATCAGCGTCCACAAGGAATTGGTCAGGGGAGTCCAGCCAGCGCCAGTCCAGGCGGTGTGGGTCACCAGCGCTCTATAGATATTCTGCTGGTAGATCACTTCCTGGCCAAGCTTGAAAGTGTTGCCTTCCTGCCATTGGGGTGCGTCGCAGGGAGCCGCCGTTGCAGAAGTCGGCAGCCCGCCGGCAAGCGCCAGACTCGCACCAAGCAGTATTGCGCGGCAGAGTTTGTTCCTGGGGAACAGTGATGTCGTCATTGTTGTCGTCCCTAAACGAGGGTGTATCGAAATCCAAAGTCTAGGGAAGACGGGAGGCCTGGCCTATCAGGCAGGCGGTTGAAAATCACAGCACGATTCATCCTTTTGGCCGATGTCGATCGTCCGGGCATTTTTAAATCAGCTGCGAATACGATTGACCCATCCCCCGCTCATTGTTAGCCTTGCCGCACTTTTCAGGTGCCCTCGTGCAATGCGTGCGAGGGTGAAACGGGAAGCTGGTGAATCTGCCTCGACGCAGAACAGTCCAGCGCTGCCCCCGCAACGGTAATTGAGTTAACCCTGGTCGAATGCATCACTGTACTGCAGGTATGGGAAGGTGATCAGTGGAGGATGCCTGCATCTGCTCAAGAGCCCGGAGACCGGCCTGAAATTCGGTATCCTGCTGCCCCTCTGAAATGGGCGGTAAGTGATGCCAGCACCAAACGTTGCGGTGGGCGATGGTCTGGTGGGTGCAATCGAGCCCCGCTGCTCAGTTCGCAACAAGCCCGCCACCCAAGTCGCTGCCGCTCTAGAAACCATCGTGCGGGCGTGCACGTCGAGCTGGGTAAGCATTCAAGATGTCAGTATTCAAAAATTTTCACGTGATAGCCTGGTCAGGGTTTTCTCTGTGTTCTTCCACCGCAGCGTTTTCTGCTGGTTCCATCAGCGCTGAAACCGAGCTGCGTCGTCTGGAGCCAGTGGTCGTTACGGCCAATCTCAAGAGCCAGACGGTCGGTGAGAGTCTTTCGTCGGTCACCGTCATTGAAGAAGCGGATATCGAAAGGCGGCAGCCGCTGGCATTCTCGGAATTACTGAGAGGGCAGCCAGGCATCGATGTCTCTGGCAACGGCTCCTTTGGAAAAGCCACGAGCGTATTCACTCGCGGTACCGGCAGCGAGTCGACCGTGCTGCTGATCGATGGAGTTCGCGTGCGTTCTGCCACAGCAGGCAGCGCACCCTGGACCTTCATCCCGCCTGAAATGCTTGAACGAGTCGAGATCGTTCGGGGTTCCCGCAGCAGCCTCTATGGGGCTGATGCGGTTGGCGGTGTGGTGCAGGCTTTCACACATACCGCCAGCGGTTCGCCTGAGGGCTGGGTAACGCTCGGTGCTGGCGACTACGACTCTACAAAGCTCGGCGCTGGCCTGGCTGGAACCCACAGGCGTACAAGTTTTAGCCTGGCTGCCAATCAGTTCAGGACCGATGGCGTAGCCCTGATTGAAGGTGGCGACCACAAGGGCTACGAGAACAACTCGGGCATCGCACGCCTTGGACACATCTTCGAGAATGGCTTCGGTGCAGATGTGATGTTGTTCCGGGCGGAAGGGAATACCGAATTCGAAGGTGGCGAGACCGATTTTGCCGTCCAAACCCTCGGCGTCACGCTTGATGCGCCAGTTACGGATCGCTGGCTTAGTCGACTCCAGCTTGCACAGTCACTGGATGACAGTGATAACAAGCTTGATGGCGACGAGCCTTCGACCTTCGATACCGAAACCAATAGTGCCCGGTGGGAAAACTACATCGATTTCGCTTCGCATCAGATCATTCTGGGTGGCGAGTTTGCCGTGGATGATGTTGACAGCACCACCGATTATGCTGAAAGCAGCCGCGATAACACTGCTATCTTTGGCATGCTCCTGCTGGATTTCGGAGCCCCTGAAGTCCAGGTAAGTCTGCGCACTGACGATAACGAAGCCTACGGTCGCCACAATACCGGTGCTATTGCCTTGGGCTACGCCCTTGATGATGCCCACCGCCTACGCACCAGCTATCGTACTTCCTTTCGCGCGCCGACCTTCAATGACCTGTACTTTCCTGACTTCGGCAACGCTACGCTTGAGCCGGAAACTGCCGACGCCTACGAAATTGGCGCCAGTGGCCACTATGACACTTGGTACTGGGATGCTGCTGTGTACCAGAACGAGGTCGATAACCTGATCGCCTTCGTTTCCCAGGGCGGTGTCTTTGCGCCCTACAATGTAGATGAGGCGCGGATCCGCGGGCTCGAACTCAGTACTGGGGCAGAATTTGGGGACTGGGCCGTGAAAGCGACGGCCTCAGTCATGGATCCACGGGATCTCGGCAGCGATAACCGGATTCGTCGACGCAGTGGCAAACAACTACGACTGGATGTCGATCGCGATATCGGCAGCGTCTACCTCGGGGCAACAATAAAAGCCCAGGGCTATCGCTACGATGATGCTGATAACGAAGACAGGATCGGCGGCTTCACCACTCTGGACCTACGGGCGGGCTGGGCCTTCGCCCAGGACTGGACCACTCGTCTGACGGTGGACAATGTGCTGGATAAGCAGTACGCCACAGCCAAACGCTTCGATGGTGTCGACTACATCAATGCGGGTCGAATGGCGCTGCTGACGGTGCAGTACGAGTTCCGCTAAGCGTTTTTCCGGCAACGTTGACTTCCGCGCCCCTGACAGCGCCAGTTCAAGGAGACTCCGATGATTAGTTCAGCTGCTTTTGTGAGGCTCTTGGCTTTGCTCCTGATAAGCGCCTCGACTGCCTACGCGGCGGAGCGCTGCGCTACCGACGATATGGACCGAAAGGTGTGTCTTGCCTCGCCAGCCAAGCGAATCGCCGCGCTCTCTCCGGGGGCTACTGAGCTGGTTTACGCGGCAGGGGCGGGCGAGCAGGTCGTTGCGGTCGTTTCACACAGCGACTATCCGGCCGCAGCGCGCCAGGTCCGATCCGTAGGCAGCCATACCAGGCTTGATCTGGAGGCGCTGGTCTCACTGAAGCCAGACCTGTTGATCGGTTGGACCACCGGAAATCCACAAGAGCAGGTCGACAAGCTCGAGGCGCTGGGACTTACCCTGTTCTTTATCGAGCCACGTGACTTCGAAGGCGTAGCAACGGCGATAGAGCGGCTGGCCCATCTAGCCGGCACTGAAGCAGAGGGCGGCGCAGTCGCCGGTGAGTTTCGCAAGGGCATCGCAGATGTGGCCGCTCGCTACGAGAAGGCAGACCCGGTAACTGTGTTTTATCAGGTCTGGGACGAGCCTCTGATGACGGTGAACGATGAACACCTCATCGGCAAGGTGCTGGCCTTGTGTGGCGGGCGAAACGTCTTCGGTGGGCTGGATCGACTGGTGCCCAGAATAGATACTGAAGCTGTTCTGGTAAGCAATCCAGAGGCGATCATCGCCGGTGGTATGGGTGAGGAAAATCCGCAGTGGCTGACACCGTGGCGCAGCTTCAAGGATCTGAAAGCGGTGCGACAGGACAATCTCTTCTTCATACCACCATCACTGATACAGCGGCCAACCCCGAGGCTGCTCGAAGGCAGTCGTGCAGTCTGTGAAAAACTGGAGCAGGCGCGTGCCAACCGCTAAAACAGGCACTCCGGCAGTCGGAGGCGCTGTCGCATGCCGGGATTGATTCTGCCACTGCTGCTGCTGGCCCTGCTGTCGATACTTGCGCTCCTGATATCGGTCACTGTCGGTAGCTCCTCTGTGCCCATCGACGAAGTCTGGGCGGTATTCATGGGCGAGGGCAGTGCTCTGGCCCAGACACTCGTGCTCGATCTTCGTCTGCCGCGGTCGTTGGCGGCTTTTGCCACAGGCGGCTTACTGGCCGTTGCTGGTGCACTGATGCAGGTGCTTCTGCGGAATCCGCTCGCCGATCCTTATGTACTCGGCCTTTCTGGCGGTGCCGCTGTAGGCGCGCTGGCTGCGATGGTGGCAGGCATGGGCGCGCTCATTGTTTCCGGTGCGGCTTTCGCAGGCGCATTGCTGTCGACTCTGCTCGTTTTTGGCCTTGCTCATGGCACGGGCAGCTGGACGCCTTCGCGTCTTCTGCTCACTGGTGTGGTGGTCGCAGCCGGTTGGGGCGCTTTCATCACCTTGATGCTTGCGCTCAGCCCCGCCAGTCGTCTGCCCGGTATGTTGTATTGGTTGATGGGCGATCTTTCTTATGCCCACAGCCCCTGGTACGCACTTGTTATTCTGCTCGCCGTCTGTTTCCTCGTTATCCCGCTCGGGCGGAGTCTTAACGTGCTCGCACGCGGACCGCTGCAGGCGGCTGCACTTGGAGTCGCTGTCAAGCCGATGGAATGGGGCATCTATGTGATAGCCAGTCTGCTCACGGCCGTTGCCGTGACGACAGCTGGCAGTATCGGCTTTGTCGGTCTGGTGGTGCCACATATGCTGCGCCTGATCCTGGGCAACGACCAGCGCCTGATACTTCCGGCCTGCGCCCTCGCCGGCGGCATGCTCCTGACATTGGCCGATACCCTGGCTCGCACGGTGATCGCGCCGGAGCAGTTGCCGGTTGGTGTGATCACGGCGCTCCTTGGCGTGCCGACATTCCTGCTATTGCTGCACCGGAGTCGCTGATGAGTCGCCTGTCGCTGAAAAATCTTGTTATCGATATTCCGGGCCGGTTAGACGGCAGACCACTGGACTTCGTCATCGAGGCAGGTCAGGTCTGGGGCGTGCTTGGGCCAAACGGCGCGGGTAAGACGACACTGCTGCATACCATCGCAGGCCTGCGCGCGCCCCGATCAGGCGATGTGCTGTTAGACGGTGACTCACTGAGCAAGCTGCGCCGACGTGCGGTCGCACAGAAGCTGGGGCTGGTGTTTCAGGAACGTCATGACGATTTTCCCGCCACAGTGCTCGAGACTGCCTTGATCGGTAGGCATCCGTATCTGTCGTCGTGGCAGATGGAGCGGGCTGATGATATCGAACAGGCGAAGAAGGCACTGGCGCGGCTGGATGTGGCTCACCTACAGGACCGCCTCGTCAACACCCTGTCCGGTGGCGAGCGACAGCGGGTCGCCATCGCCACGGTGCTCACCCAGGCCCCTGCGATCTGGCTCGCAGACGAACCGACCAATCACCTCGACCTGCATCACCAGACAGCGACTATGGCACTACTGGCAGACGAAGCCAGTGCGGGGCATGCCGTTGTGCTTTGCCTGCACGATCTGAATCTGGCCGCACGCTGGTGCGATCACCTACTGCTGCTGTTCCCGGATGGCGAGGCGTGTTGGGGGGCGGCTGACAGCATGCTGGTACCCGGCGCGCTGGAGCGTTTGTACGGTCAGCGCTTATCTGTTGCTGAGATTGACGGTGCACCAGTATTTGTACCCAGAAGATAGGTTCAGCGAACAACAACCCGTACTCCCCACACACAGAACAGGAGCCTTATCGTGCGCGAAGATGCCAAGCAACCTGAGCGCCATGCCCGTCGCATGGCCGCAAAACAGAAAGTTATGCAGGAGCGGATTGCCAACGCTCAGAAAGAGCAGGGCGTTCTGCTGGTGTTGACTGGTCCTGGAAAGGGCAAGAGCAGTTCGGCCTTTGGCATGGCCGCACGAGCGCTCGGTCACGGCATGAAAGTAGGTATCGTGCAGTTCATCAAGGGCGCCTTCAGCACTGGTGAGCAGGCATTCTTCAAGGATCTGCCGAACGTCGACTATCACGTGATGGGGCAGGGCTATACCTGGGACACACAGGATCGGGAAAAAGATGAAAAAGCCGCCGCGGAAGCTTGGAGCATTGCCGCAAAGATGCTGTCGGATGAGCGCTACGGGCTCGTTCTGCTCGATGAACTCAACATCGCCCTCCGCTATGAATACCTCGATATCGACCAGGTACTCGACGATCTTCAGGGCCGCCCCGCCATGCAGCATGCCGTTGTGACGGGACGAAATGCACCACAGCAGCTCATCGAGCTGGCCGACACCGTCACTGAAATGAAAGTGGTCAAGCACGCCTTCAAGGATCAGGGTATCAAGGCCCAGAAAGGCATAGAGCTCTAGGGACGCATGAAATGACGACGCTGATGATCCAGGGCACGACCTCAGACGCTGGCAAGACTACCGTAGTGGCAGCACTGTGCCGCTGGCTGGCAAGACAGGGTGTGTCGGTCGCGCCGTTCAAGCCGCAAAATATGGCGCTAAACAGTGCTGTCACCATGGATGGCGGGGAGATCGGCCGGTCAACAGCCCTGCAGGCACTGGCCTGTGGCATCGAACCACACAGCGATATGAACCCGGTCTTACTCAAGCCGCAGACAGACTGTGGCGCTCAGGTCATCCTGCGCGGCAAGGTCTTCGGCAACATGGACGCGCTGGATTACCACGCGTATAAGGCTGAAGCCATGAAGTCGGTGCTGGCAGCATGGGAAGCGCTCAGCAGTCGCTACGACGTGATCATCGCCGAAGGTGCCGGCAGCCCGGCAGAAATCAACCTGCGTGCCAACGACATTGCAAACATGGGTTTCGCCGAAGCCATCGATTGCCCGGTGCTACTGGTTGGAGATATTGATCGCGGCGGCGTGTTCGCCCAGCTCGTCGGCACACTTGCACTGTTGTCCGAGCGTGAGCAGGCGCGCACCCAGGGTTTTATCATCAACCGCTTCAGAGGCGATATTGCGCTGCTGCAGCCAGGGCTGGACTGGCTCGAGGCGCGCACGGGCAAGCCGGTGAACGGCGTTCTGCCTTATCTCCATGGTCTGCTGATCGATGCAGAAGACGGTGTCGCCACAGGCGGTGAGAGCGACAAGGGTGCACTGAGAATCGTTGTGCCGGTACCGCCCCGGATCAGTAATCATAACGATTTTGATCCCTTGCGACTTCACCCAGGCGTAGATCTGATTTTTGTTGGCCCTGACCAGCCCATTCCGCCGGCGGATGTCATCCTGCTGCCGGGCAGCAAGAGCACCTGCCACGACCTCGCCTGGCTGCGACAGCAAGGCTGGGCAGAAGTGATTCAAAGACATCTGCGTTACGGCGGCAGGGTCTTTGGCATCTGCGGTGGGTTTCAGATGCTCGGCAAGGATGTGCAGGACCCCGATGGGCTGGAAGGCCAGGCAGGTTCTGTGAAAGGCTTCGGGCTGCTCGACATGACTACCCGCATGGTGGTCGGCAAGCAGCTTGCCAATGTCAAAGGCACCATCGCTTTTGGTCCGGGTCGACCAACTTTGACGGGCTATGAAATTCATAATGGGGTCTCAAGTGGTCCAGCGCTCGAACGCCCACTGGCATGGATCGGTAAGCGTCCGGATGGTGCCGTCAGTGCTGACGGCCAGATCATGGGGACTTACCTGCACGGCATCTTCGATGACCCCGGCGCCTGTGAAGCGCTGCTTCTGCAACTTGGAATGAAAGAAAATACCCACCGGGCGATCGATTACCATCATCACCGCCAGCAACAGCTGGACCGACTCGCAGACTCTGTAGAAAACAGCCTGGACTGCGAATGGCTACGGAGACTATTGAAAGTTGCTTAAATACAATCAGCTGTGCCTGCGCGCACTCTGCGTTCAAATCCTGACCCTGAGTATCATTCTATTCTGCGCGGCCCCTACGCAGGCAAAAATGCTCTTTGGCATCGTCTCCGAGCGATCTGCGCCGTCGCTGGCAGCAGGCGCAGATGATTTTCTGCGAAAACATCCCAGGCACAAGCTGGCTCTGCGTACGCCTGATCAAATCGCTGAACTCTCCGACGCAGAGTTGCAGGCGCTCATGACTGCCGCTGATGCCATCCTGATGGCGGCAGTCTTTGGGGACGAGGTGGTGCCGCGGCTGGAGCGCCTGCTAAAAACCCTTCCGCCGCAAAAGCCACTGCTGGTCGTGCACTCCGATCGACGCCTGGTGACCCGTTCACGCCTCGAAGGTAGTGCGGTGTTTGCAGGTCTGGATATCGAGGCCATCGAAGCACTTGGCGAAAGCCCCGCTCCGGACGAGGATGCCGAGCAGCACCGCATGGATCTGGCAAGCCGCTTTCCAGAACAGGCGGAGTGGCTGGAAGGGCAGGCTTACTGGGAGGGGCGCGGCAGTGACAATCTTGCCGCATTGCTGGCCTGGATGCTGGACCTTGAGGCGCCGAAGCCGAGACCACTGGCCGCAGTGCGTTATTATCAAGGTGGCGAGGTCGTGCGGGGCCCGAAGCTCCACAGCGAGCAGCCGCTCGTTGCAGTACTCGACCTCGACTCAGGTGACGAGGCTGGAAACCGGGCCTTGCTCGATACATTATGTCAGGCGCTACAGGACAAAGATCTGCAATGTCTGGGTGTACTCGCCCGCTGGGGCGCCGCAAGTCGTCTCGCGCTCGAGAAGCTGACAGCTTACCCTCAACTTACCGGCATCATCAGTTTGCAGGATTTTGTCATAGGCGGTGGTGGTGAGCGCGAAGCTGCGATTACTGCGCTGGAGCAACTTGATGTGCCCCTATACAAGGGCATCCGCCTGGCAGATCGCACAGCCGCCCAGTGGCGGATCTCTGAAGACGGCATGCCATGGGAGGCGGTGAATTATCAGCTCGCCATGCCCGAGCTGCAGGGCGCCTCGCAGCCGATCTTGCTGGCCGCCGCCGGAGCGCCTTACATCCACGAAGCCACTGGCCTGCGTCTACAGATCAGTCAACCGGTGCAGGCGCAGATCGACTCGCTCACCGAGCGAGTGAAACGCTGGAGTCAACTGCAGCAAAAGGCCAACGCCGATAAGCGGCTCGCGATCATTTACTATAACCACCCGCCCGGCCGGCACAATGTCGGCGCCGACAATCTCGATGTGCCAGCGACGCTTTGGGACATGCTCAATGCGCTCGCAGCATCGGGTTACGACACCGGTGAGTTGCCTGATTCTCCGGCCGCGCTGCTGGAGCAAATTCAGCAGCGCGGCATCAACCTGCCCGAGGACCGCCAGGCGCTGAAAGCACTTTATGGGCAGGTCGAAAGCCTTGGAACAGACGCGTACAAAAGCTATTTCGCCACGCTACCGCCTGCCGTGCAGGATGAACTTGTGCTCGGGCCACTGGGCTACCTTCAGGCACAGCTGAAGGAGGCGGTGCGTCTCGGCGAAATCGAACTGGGCCGGCAGCTCATGGATCGTACGCTGGGCGACATCCACCACCTGCTGGAAGGGACCCAGCACGCCGGGCGACCACGAGCACTGGACCTTCTGGATCAGTTGGCAGTGCTCATTGAAGCACTGCTGACAGGTGAGTCCAAGGACTGGGGGGCCGCAGAGGCAATCGTCGACGCACTGGCGCGGATAGGTATCGAAGGTATCAAGGGCTGGGGCGAGCCTCCTGGATGGAGCATGACCTACAAAAACCGAATGCTGTTCCCGGGGCTACGCTTCGGCAAGATCTTCATAGGCCCGCAACCACCGCGTGGCTGGGAGCTCAACGAGGAGCTGCTGCACGCCAACACAACTATTCCGCCCACGCATCAGTACCTGGCGTTCTATCATTGGCTTCGCGAGCAGTTCAAGGCTGATGCCATCGTTCACCTTGGCCGGCATTCGACCTATGAATTCCTGCCACGCCGCCGCGCTGCGATGGGCGCTGATGACTATCCCTTGCTGGTAGCGGGGCATGTTCCAGGGATCTATCCCTACATCGTCGATGGTGTAGGCGAGGGTATCCAGGCCAAGCGTCGGGGTCTTGCGGTCATGATCGATCATCTTACGCCACCGTTGAAGACGACCCCACTCTACGACGAGTTGCTAGAGCTGCGCCAGCTGGTGGAAACCTGGGAGTCAGCGAGTGCCGGCAGCAGCGCCACGCTTGCCGGGCGAGCCATGCTGAAGATCCGTGAGACGGTGGAGGCGCTGGAGCTCCAGGATGAGCTGATCGGCACGATTGCCGAAGAGCATGGCATAGATGGTCTGACCTACGAGAACGTCGACGAAGCGATGCTGGTGCATGAGATCGGCCATTACCTGACGGATCTGCAGGAAGCCTTCATGCCGCATGGGCTGCATGTCTTCGGTCGTGACTGGGCGACAGAGGCCGTCGACATGATGCTTGAATCGATGGGCGACGAAACCGCCCGTAAAGCACTGACCATTTCACCCGGCGCCGAGCATTCAGCACTCCTGTCAGCGCTCGAGGGCAAGTTCGTGCGGCCAGGGAAGGGCAACGACCCTATACGTTCGCCAGATGCCCTGCCGACCGGTCGAAACTTTCATGCGCTCGATGGCAGCGTCCTGCCAACTCAACTGGCTTACGATCTTGGCCAGGAGCTGGCAGACAAGGCACGGACCAAAGGCGCTGGCGACGAGGGTCGTTCCGCCGTGGTGCTATGGGCCTCTGATACTGTCCGGGATGAGGGCGCCATGGTCGCCTTCGGTATGAGCCTGCTCGGTGTCAGGCCAGTCTGGAATAGCCGGGGCATCATCTCGGAGCTGGAGCGTTTGCCGCTCACCGAGCGTGAATCGTCAGAAGGGAAGCCCATTCCTGCACAACGCCAGGACGTACTCTTTACCACCTCCGGACTGTTTCGCGACCTGTATCCGAATCTGCTGATCTGGCTCGATCGTTCGGTCCTGCTTGCTCTGGACGGCGCCAGCCTGACGATTCAGGCAGAGCACCCGGAGCTTGCCGAGGCGCTGAAGGGCGCGCTCGAGCCACTTGGTGAACTTCGCAGACCTGGAAACGAGCGCCTTGACGCCAACGAGGTTGCCGCCAACTGGGTCGCTGAGACCCGAGCCTCGCTGAATGATGCCCTTGAGCCGCAGCAGTCGGGTCGTCTGGCGAGCCTGCGAATATTCGGCGATGCACCGGGCGCCTACGGCGCAGGCGTGAACCGTCTCGTCGAACGCTCAGGTGCCTGGGAGGATCGTAGCGAAGTCGCGGCCGCTTACCTGCAGCGCATGGGGCATGCCTATGGGGTCGGTCACAACGGCACTGCGGCGCATGCCAGCTTCAAGCAGGGGCTGCAGGCGGTGCAACAGACCTACCTTGGGCGGGCGAGCAATCTTTACGGCCTGCTGGACAACAACGACGCCTTTGATTATCTCGGTGGGCTGAGCCTTGCCGTGGAGACGGTTAGCGGCCAGGTGCCGGAAGGTAGGGTGATTGAGCATGCAAGGGCCGACAACGCCAGTATCGAACGTTTAGATGTCGCGCTCAAACAGGAGCTCAGGGGCCGCTACCTCAATCCCGCCTGGATACAGCCACTCATGAACCACGATTACGCCGGGGCACGAACGATGGGTAGTGAGTTCCTCGAGTATCTCTGGGGCTGGCAGGTGACGAACCCCGACATTATCAAGAGCTGGGTCTGGGACGAGGTGAAAAGCGTCTATCTCGATGATAAACACAGTCTGGGCCTTGATGAATTTCTTGAGCAGGGCTCCAACGTCCACGTCAAAGCCAATATGGAAGCCATCCTCCTGGTCGCCGCTCACAAAGGTTTCTGGAAGGCGGACGATACAACGCTCGATGAGCTGGCCGAGCAGTTCGCTACACATGTGGTCGAGAACGGTCTACCCGGTAGCGGTCATACGCGGCCTGGCCACCCGATGCTCAGCTGGATTGAGCCCCGTCTGGATGAGCCCCTGCGGGAGGCGTTTCAGCAGGCGAGAGAGGCCGCTCGGCAGCCTGAGCCGGAGGCCTTGCAGCAGCCGGTGAGCATCACCGAAATTCAGGCGACGGAACAGACGCCTCAAAAGCCGGAAAAATCTGAAGAAGCGCCCGCGGCCGAACCCCCAGCGAACGAACCCGTAGGTGACAATCAGCTGCTATGGCTGACAGCAGCGATGTTGTTACTGCTACTTCTGGGTGGTCTTCTACATGGTGCCCGTGGCCACGCCACTCAACTCAACGATAAGAAAATCCGGAGAATTGATGAGCATTGACGTCCTGAGCCACCTGACTCACGAATTCGTGGGCCTGCTGCTGGCGCCGGTATTGCTGTTATTGATCATCGCAGTCGCTGCTGCCATTTGGGAGGCCGGTATCAGCCTCGCGGAGCGCTGGTGGGCCTTACCGAGGATAAAGCGAAGTGGCAGCATTGAAGCCGCTGCGGAGTTGGGGCGGCGACGCATCGAGCGCGCAGACCTGCTGGCGAGAGTGGGTCCCATGCTCGGCCTAATGGGCACCCTCATTCCGTTGGGGCCGGGGCTCGCTGCACTCGGTCGTGGCGAACTGGAGGTGCTTGCTGAAGCCGTCACGGTTGCTTTCGATACGACCGTCATGGGCCTCCTCATCGGCATTATCGGATTTATTCTGGCAAGGCTTCGGCGGCGTTGGTACGACCAGGTGCTGGATGCGCTGGAATCTGCAGCACAATGAAAAGACGCGATCTCCTGCGTAGTCGCTTCGATGGTGAAAGTGAGGAACCTCTCGGGCCGCTGGCCAATCTCGTCGACATCATGCTCGTATTCGCCTGCGGCCTCATTGCAGCGCTTTTTGCCAGCAGCGAGCAACTTCAGACGCACTTGCAACAGCGTTCGCAAATCGTGGAGCAGGGGCGTGAGCTGCCGGATCTGCCTGAGGGTATAGGCGAGGCGGGACAGGGTTTCGAGCCGATGGGCCGTGTCTACCGTGACCCGCGTAGCGGTAAGCTCATACTCGTCGGCGAGGAGACCAAAAAACCATGACGCAAAATGTGAACGAGCCTTTTAGCGAGGCTGAGGTACGAGGGCTCTACCGCGCCATACATGAGCGACGCGATGTGCGCTCACAGTTTCGACCAGACCCCATACCGGCAAACGTGCTGGCGCGCCTGCTGCAAGCTGCCCATCATGCGCCATCCGTCGGGTTCATGCAGCCTTGGGATTTCCTCGTCATCGATAGCGTGTCTATCCGCAAGGACGTGCTGGCCATCTTCGACAGCGAGAATGAGAAGGCTGCAAACAACTACACCGGCGAGCAGGGGGCCAACTACCGCAGCCTGAAACTGCAGGGCATACTCGAAAGTCCGCTCAATATTTGCATTACCTGCAATCGCAGTCGTGGCGGTACCCACGTGCTGGGCCGCAATTCCATAGTGGAAACAGATCTGTTCAGTACCTGTCTTGCCGTTCAGAATCTCTGGTTGGCAGCACGGGCTGAGGGAATTGGCGTTGGCTGGGTGAGCATTCTGAATCAGGCGCAACTCAGCCAAACGCTGAGACTACCCCCAGAGGTCTATCCACTGGCCTATCTCTGTATTGGCTACGTGAGCGAGTTTCTCGACCAGCCTGAGCTTCAGGCGGCCGGCTGGCGGAGCCGTCTGCCGCTCGAGGCGCTGGTGCATGGCAGCACCTGGGGGGAGCGTCTGCAGGACCAGAGCCTGTGTAGAGCACTGGCGGATATCCGCGTTGATACCTGAGAGGCAGCAAACGTCTATCATGCGCCAGCCTATCGTAGCTGACTGTCCTTGCTGCCACGACGGTTGAAGCTGCTGCTCGCTGCGTTGTCCTGGTCTGCCGCAGTCTGGCAGGCAATGCATCGCCGCACACCAGGCAGCGCCCGCCGACGTGCCTCAGCGATCGGCTCGTCGCAGTCCTCACAGCGTATCAGGCTGTCACCTTGTGTAAGTCTGCTGCGCGCCTGCTGAACAGCGTCTTCGACGCTTGCGTCAATCTGATCCTGTACGGCCCCGTCCCGGGCCCAACCCCCAGCCATAATAGACTCCTGCCTAGTTGTTTCATTCAACCTTATCTTCAAGTACGGATTCACGGCGGCAAATGACTCTTCGGTGCTAGAATGAAGTTGTCGTCCAAGCATGATCACAGGTGAGTCATGGCCAGCAATACAACGAACAGAAGCAAGACCGACCAGGTGCTTGAAGAGCAGCGCAGGTACATTGCCCAGCGCGAGAAAGGCTATCGGGAGCAGGCACTCAAGCTTTACCCGTGGGTCTGTGGGCGTTGCGCCCGTGAATTTTCGGGCAAGAACCTACGTGAGCTGACCGTGCATCATGTCAACCATAATCATGATGACAATCCGTCAGATGGCAGTAATTGGGAGCTGCTCTGTCTCTATTGTCATGATGAAGAGCACAGCAAATTCGAAGCCTTTGTCCGCTACGGCGGTGGTGGAGAAAACAAGCGCGAAGCAGCGACCTTCAACCCTTTCGCTGGCCTCAAGGAAGCGCTGGAGAAAAAGAAGTAGCCCAAGGTCACAAGCGCTCAGACCAGCTGCATTCGGCAGGCGCAGGCCGTGGCGGCGGCGCGGTTGCTCACTTTCAGCTTGCGGTAAATGTGCTGGACGTGCGTCCGCACCGTGGTCACCGATAGTTTCAGTTCATCTGCAATGCCCTGGTTCTTGAGACCTCTCGATAAGAGAATAAGCACTTGCGTTTCCCGGGTCGTCAGCGCTTCTGCTAACCCGGTCTGGGGGGTTGGGGCTATCGTTGCGCTGGCCCGGCCAGCAATCTGGTCCAGTAGCTGCGACAAGCTGTGGCGCAGTGTTGGCTCCAGGGCTTCCTCCGGAAAGATCCGCCAGAGCAGGAAGGGGTCTGCCAGAACGCCAAGGAGAGATTCTGTCTCGAGCTGGCCAGCCACGCGCATGAACAGGCTGAGGGCCTGTTCCTCGCGCCGGCTACGATAGAGGCAGACCGCCCGCAGCACGTCCACCTCCAGCGTTCTCAGCCATTGACCGGTCCGCATCAGGTGGCCCTGTACCCTGTCCAGTAGCGGGAACAGGGTTTCCGCAGGCAGTTGATGCAGGCGCATCTTGATGCGCCAGAGTAGAGCGGTCTGCTCCTGCAGCGAGCATCCGTCGAGTTCGATGCCTTCGGTCGGCGGGAGGCGAATCAGATCATGCGTTTCGCTGCCTGTCATGATCTGTAGCGCATCGTTCATGGTGGCGGCGGATGCAAACCAGTAGGAGCGCGAGGTAGCGCTTGACTGCAGCGACGCAAGCTCATGAATGACCTGTCGTGCCGAATAGATGTCGCCGCGCAGAAGGAGAAGGTCAGCACGTAAGGTTACGAGCAGATTGTTCTTGAGGATATCCTGCGCGATTCGCGGCTGCCCCTGAAATAACTCGGCGCGCTTGCCGAGCGGCTGCAGCTTACCTGCCATCCTGTCCAGCAGGAGTTCGAGCATATCCAGCCAATCATAGGCACTGGCCAGCGAGACACCGTTATCGACAAGCCGGCCTCTCAGGGCCTGAAGACTCTGCTCCGCCTGCCTTCGCCGACATGACAGTATCAGCATCCAGAAATTGAATATCGAGAACGTAAGGTGCAAGGCCCAGGACATCATGGCCTCGGTTTGTGCCAGTCCGGTGGCCACGACAGGAAAAAGTTTCGCCATGTCGCCGGCCTGGGCGAGACTGAAGGCTTCCTGAAGCAGCACTACAGGATTGGTCGGCGCACATCTCGAAGTGCCTTGCACCCACTCCTGACAGGTCATCACACCCTGCTGGGTCAATTCTGAGTAGAGCTGGATTTCGGCGATGAAACGACCCAGGCGTTCCTCACTCATATACTTGCCGAGGGTTTCCGGCTTGCTGTGCCGTAGCAGTTCGAGAACCCGCTGAAAATAACGCATGATCTCTAGATCGCTGCCCTGATAGATGGCACAGCGGACGGCGCAAATCAGTAGGATGGGGTGCCGAATTTCACAGGCTTCGTCCAGGAGGTTGATCCAGCGTCGCAAGTCGTAGACGTGGAGGCGGGCAGTGAGTTCGTCGGCGTTTGCCAGCAAAAGTGTTTCCAGTTTTGACCAGTCTTCCAGCCGGAGGCAGGCCTCGATCGCCATGGACTGGAAGCCCTTGCGCTCCAGCCAGCCCCTGCACCGGGTCAGTGTTGCTTTGGGCAGCGTCACAGCGTACGTCGACAGAACAAGCTCCACGAGCGGCTTGCTGTTGAGCTGCAGCGTCTGCTCCTTCGTGAGGCGACGCGCAAGCAGTCCAGAGACCTGCAGATTTTGCAGGGCCTGATCGAAGTCCTTCAGGCCCTCCTCATCAGTGAACAGTGCGTGAGGCAAGGGGCCGAGCCACAGCAGCAGCCACATGAGCTCTTGCTCTCCGATCTCGAAGCGCATGCCATTTCGTGCCAGCCAATCGGATACCGTCGTCCGCAGGTGTTCTTCACCATGCGAAACCGGCGTAAGCAAACGCTCACTGGACCTGACGAGTAAATCGGATACCAGCCCTGGCCAGCCTTTCGTCAAGGTGAACAACTGTTCGCTGGTGTGCTGGGCCCGACAGTCGGCGGGCAGGAGTTCGTGCAGTACGCAGACTTCCGCAGGGGTCATGGCGAGGTCGTTGAACGCGAAGTAATAGGCAAATTCACGCATGAAACCGGACGCACAGCGGGACTCAAGGCGAGCCGCTTCCGGATAAAAGGCTGTAAGCACAATGATCCGCTGATCGGCATCAGCGTCACGGCAGAGCGCTGCTACCTCACTCCAGACCAGCATGTCGAAACCGAGCGGTCCCAGATCGAGAATGAGTGCTGCTGAAGACCTGGGTGCGCACGACGCCCTGGTCGCCTCGAGGACTTTCGCAGGGGCTGAGGGCAGCTTCTCAAGCAGCTCGGCGCTCATCTTCCGGGCGCTTCCGTCTCGACGCCACTTGAAGTATCGATACGGCAGGTTGCGGGTTGCTAACCACTGCAAGACACCGCGGCGCTTACCGCTGCCCTGGGGCGAATGAACGATCAGGCGCTCATGCTCCGACAACAGCCGGAACAGCGCCGGATGCGCTCTGACGAGGCTGAAGCGCGGATGAGCCTGGAGGTGCTCCCTCTCGGTGTTAGCGGTGCGATCCATACAAACGTTCTTGGCGTGAAATGGTTTTTTTGGAACTACTTGTAATTCGGCGAAGGCAAAATGGTACAGGTGTAAACAGAGACTGTGAGTCAGCACGCAGAAAAAACGTGACAAGTGTCACGCTTCCAATCTGTGCCTTGTCGCCTGAAAGAAAAGTCATCCTTTCATAGGATATGAGCACACCTGCGCAGGCTCTAGTGTGTCGCATCACTCAAATGGGTGATGCAAGTGAAACAGGATGCCCGCTCTCCAAGACAGGACCATAACAATGAAAAACACCTTCAAACGCCGGCTGATGCTGGCGGCCATTACGTGTGCGATCGCAGGAGCACCCTCCGGCGCCCAAGCCTCCCTCTGGGAAAAGGATGCTGCAGAAGAGCCTGCCGACACCCCTATCATTCGCTGGTGGGACGACGGTCTGGCAGGTACTTTGCACCTGCTTCAAAGCGTTACCAATCTGAACAAGAACAATATCATAGACACCAACGGCACCTACCCAGAGAACGTAGCCTGTGACGCTGACACGGCCGGGGCACGTACGACCGAGGGCAATTGCAACGACCTCGACCAGACCCGTATGGGCAGCGAAGGCATGCGCTTTGGTCGCAACGTGCCGCTCAACTCGGCGTACGCCGACGAAGCAATGCTTATGGAGCCAAACCCCCGGATGATCAGCCGTGAGCTGATGACCCGCGATGACATCAAGGAAGTCGATTTCCTCAGTTATTGGGCGGCCGCCTGGATCCAGTTCATGACACACGACTGGTTCTCGCACAGGGATGATGCTGGTGCGCCACACGAGGTGCCACTGGATGCCGACGATCCGCTGGCCAGTGAACTGGGCGGCAGCATGGCTATCGCGAAAACCGAGGTCGATCCGACCTGGACCCCTTATGAAAACACACCGAAAGCCTACACCAACCGGCTTACGCACTGGTGGGATGGCTCTCAGCTCTACGGCAGCGATCAGGTGGTTCAGGATAGCCTGAGAACTTTTGAAGGCGGCAAGCTCATCATCGAACCCAGTGGCCGTTTGGCCGTCAATCCAGAGACCGGTCTGCCTGTCACCGGCTTCAGTGATAACTGGTGGCTCGGGCTGCAGATGTTCCATGAGCTGTTCGTGAAGGAACACAATGCGATTGCAGAGATGCTGGCTGCAAAATATCCCTCGTGGACCGACCAGCAGCTGTTCAACAAGGCTCGTCTGATCAACGCGGCGATTATGGCCAAGATTCACACTGTGGACTGGACACCCGCCATTCTTAAAACGACCAATACCAAGTTGGCGCTGAATCTGGACTGGGAAGTAGTTGTTGGCGGTGACAAGAATCTGCGTGACACGCCGTATAGCCTAACGGAGGAATTCGTGGCTGTGTACCGAATGCATCCCCTGATCCGTGACTCGGTGGATATGGTCGACTATCAGTCAGGCAAGGTGATCAAGGCTGTCAGTACCACCGATCAGGCTTTTCAGAAGGCGCCTGGGGTACTGGATTCATTGGGTAATGAGAACGTGTACTATTCGTTTGGTATGACCCACCCAGGTCAGCTGACCCCGCATAACTATCCGAAGTTCCTCCAGGAACTACGCATGCCCGATGGCCGTGTGCTGGATATGGCCGCACTCGACATTCTTCGCGATCGAGAGCGCGGTGTGCCCCGCTACAATGAGTTCAGACGACAGCTGAAGATGCCACCCATTAATGATTTTACGGATATCACGCCGGACAGGGCGCTCGCAGAGAAGATGCGCGAGGTCTACAACAACGATGTCGAATTGATTGACACCGTGGTCGGCCAACTGGCTGAAGGGTACCGCCCAGATGGTTTCGGCTTCAGTGATACGACCTTTCGGATATTTACCGTGATGGCGCCGCGACGATTCCAGTCAGACCGCTTCTATACCACCGACTTCAACGAACAGGTGTACACAAAAGAGGGTATGGCCTGGATCAAGGACGCCAACTTCCGCAGCGTTATTCTTCGACACGAGCCCGAACTGGGGAAAAAGATGGCATTGGTCGGCAACCCGTTCTTTCCATGGGATACCGACAGCTGCGATTGGCGTATTCAGGACAAGCTGAAGTGTGATTACCGCCGTCTCAAGCTGAAGTTCAGTCGGGACTGATTTCCACCCGAAGCGTTTACCAAGCTGCAACGACCACCCTAATCGTGGTCGTTGACTCGGGGGCCGGGGATTGCTAGATTCCCGCCCTGCCTTTCGGTGACCCTTTACGTTCAGGGTTTAAACGGGAAGTCGGTGCCAGTCCGACGCTGCCCCCGCAACGGTGATTGAGTCAAAAGCAACCAGTACGCCACTGTGTCATGACATGGGAAGGCGGTCTGCTTCGGCGCTTCGGCGCCGGCTCATCAGTCCGTAGACCGGCCAGAGGGGTCATGCCAGGTGTTGCGGTGGGCGACTATGGGCAGGTCAGCCTCGTCTATCTGGCATCCCCTGTCTTTGTTTGTTTTGCCCCGCAATGCCTTTGCACTCATGCTGCCAGGGCTAATCATGTTGACCACCCAACGTACTCGTATCACCGGCACTACCGCCGCCGCACTCATCTGTGCCCCAGGGTCTGGTCATGGCAAGTCCATGGTCACCGCCGCCATGGCCCGTCTGCATCGCAACGCCGGACGCAGCGTCCGAGTATTCAAGCACGGCCCCGACTATCTCGACCCGATGGTGCTCGAACTGGCCTCTGGCGCGCCTGTCTATCAGGTCCACGGCTGGATGACTGGCGATGAAGAGATCCGTTGGCGCCTGGCAGAAGCTGCCCGCGACGTAGATCTCGTACTGGTCGAAGGGTCGATGGGCTTGTTCGATGGTGAACCGTGTAGCGCCGATCTTGCAGTCAGCTGCGGGATTCCTGCATTGCCTGTCATCGATGCGCGCGCCATGGGCCAGACTTTCGGGGCACTGGCGCTTGGGCTTGCCAGCTATAGGCCCGATGTCAAGGTGCATGAGGTCATTGCCAACCGAGTCGGCAGTGCCTATCACACCCAGCTGGTAGGCGAGAGCCTGCCCCCTGGCATCAGTCTGCTCGGCGCCATTCCGCGCAGCGAGTTCTTCACGATACCGGACCGGCATCTTGGCCTGGTACAGGCCAGTGAGCTGCCAGAACTGGATGCAGCACTCGACGCGGCCGCTGAGGTCTTGAAAGAAGCCGGTCTCGACCGGCTGCCTGCCCAGGTCACGCTTAGTGCAGACGCGCCTCAGCCGATCCCTCGTCTGCTGACCGGGCGTCGCATTGCCATCGCTCGTGACAATGCCTTCGCCTTTATCTATCCAGCCAATCTGGACGTGCTCAGAAGCATGGGCGCTGAGCTGACATTCTTCTCGCCTTTGTCAGACCAGACACTGCCGGCATGCGATGCCATCTGGCTACCGGGTGGGTATCCCGAACTTCACGGTAAAACCCTTTCTGGCAATACAGCGATGCGTGCGGCTATTCGTGCGCATCATTCGGCTGGCAAACCCATCCTCGCTGAGTGTGGCGGATTGATGGCCTGTGTCGATAGTCTGCTGGACACTGAAGGCGTGGCGCATGCGATGTATGGGCTTATGCCCGGGCAGGCTCGGATGGCCGGGCGTCTGAAAGGGCTGGGTATGCAGGCCATGGCCGGTAGCGGCGATAGCGCGCATGAAGAGTTGCGCGGCCATGCCTACCACCATTCCGAACTGGATACGCCGCTGGCGCCAGCAGTACTCACCAGACGCTTGCGAGGCAGTGCTGGCGAAGCGATCTATCGGCAGGGGAGTCTGACGGCCAGCTATTTTCACGGCTATTTCCCCTCGGCACCGCAATTGATCGCCGACCTGTTCAACGGCCGCGCCGTTGCTGCCGGCCACTGATCATGACGCCCAGCAGTGGATCCATGCGTCCGGAAACCCCGGAGTACCGCGGCCCACTGCGTACGGGTCTGACGACAGGCGCCTGCGCGACAGCCGCTTCGCTTGCAGCCGCACGCCTTTTGTTAACGGGAAAACGTACCACTGCGCTGACCATACGCCTGCCACGGGGCGGCGAGCCGGAGATGACAATAGCGGATCTCATGTGCACTGGTGACTCCGCCACAGCCGGCATCATCAAGGACGCTGGCGATGATCCCGATGCCACCCACGGCGCGCGGCTCTGGGTCGAAATCAGACTGCTGCAAAGGCCAGGTTTCGAATTCGTCGCAGGCGCCGGTGTGGGCACTGTGACGCGCAAGGGCCTGAGTCTCGCGGTGGGGGAGCCGGCTATCAATCCGGTGCCCCGTCAGATGATTACCGAACACCTGCAGCAGCTTGCTGAAGAAGCTGATTTTACTGGCGGCTTTCGCGTTACGGTAGGCGTTGATAATGGGGAAAAGATCGCCCTGCGAACAATGAACGGCCGCCTCGGTATCATAGGTGGACTTTCCGTGCTGGGCACCACCGGTATCGTCAGACCGTTTTCATGCGCAGCCTATATTGCATCGATTCATCAGTCGGTTGATGTCGCGCGTGCCAATGGGCTCACGCATCTCGCCGGGTGTACCGGCGGGACCAGCGAGCTTTTTGTGTCGCGACAGTATGGCCTGAGTGAGATGGCTATCGTTGAAATGGGCGACCTCTTTGGTGCGCTGCTCAAGTACCTGCGCCGCAATTCCGTGCCCCGTTTCACGCTGGTCAGTGGCTTTGGCAAGTTGAGCAAGTTCGCTGCAGGCCATCCGGATACTCACAGCCGCAAGTGCGCCATCGATTTGCCCTGGCTTGCACGCCAGGCGGCCGCGCTAGGCGCGACAGAGACATTGCAGGCGATGATTTCGCGGTCGAACACCTCTATCGAAACCCTCGGCTATTGTCAGCAGGCTGGCATCCCGCTGGGGGATCGTCTTGCACAACTCGCACTGGCACGGGTCTACGCCTATCTGCCTGCAGATATCGGAGTAGCCGTCTGTGCCATTGATCGCGGCGGAGAGCTTGTAGGCTACGCCGATAGGGCAACACAGCCATGAGCGCGCCAGCTATCAGCATCAGCAATCTACGCAAGCACTATGAGGGCGCCCCCAAGGGGGCAAAAAAGGAAGGGGTGGCGACCAGGCGTGAAGCGCTTGCAGGCATCGACATGAACATTCCTGCTGGCGCATTTTTTGGACTACTCGGGCGCAATGGCGCAGGCAAGACATCGCTTATCGGACTCATCACCGGGCTCGTGCGCATGGAAACCGGCAGCATCAGCATCTTCGGCTTCGACAATCAACGCCAGGCCATGGCTGCAAGATGTTGCGTCGGGCTCGTGCCACAGGAGGTCAACTTCAACAGTTTCGAGCCCGTGCAGGAAATCGTCTCTACCCAGGGCATGTACTACGGGCTATCGAGAAAAGATGCCGCGCGGCGGGCCTGTGAGGTCCTTGAGCTCGTGGGTCTGGCTGATAGAGCCAGGTCGAAGGCCTGGGGACTTTCCGGCGGTCTGAAAAGACGTCTGATGATTGCACGGGCACTCGTACACAGGCCAAGACTGCTGATGCTGGATGAGCCAAGCGCCGGTCTCGATGTGGAGGCCCGCCAGGCGACCTGGGCCATGCTTCGTGAGTTGAACGGGCAGGGCACCACCATCTTTCTCACCACACACTATCTGGAGGAGGCTGAGGCGCTGTGCAACGATATCGCTATCATCGATGCAGGTCGAATCATTGCCCGGGATACACCTGAAGTTCTCTTGAGCGGTCTGCAGACGCAGCATCTGATGCTCGAGCTGGCGGACGCCCCGCTGACGCGCCCTCAACTCGCCCGTGGGAGAGTGCGCGATTTTGATGGGCACCGGCTTGAACTGGACTGGCCTCAGCATGAGACGCTCGATCAACTCTTTAACGAACTCCTGCAGCAGGGTATCAAGGTACTGGCCGTTCAGCAGGGTTCGAACCGCCTGGAGTCACGCTTCCTTGAGCTCCTGGCAGCGCGCGCTTCAGCTGATACGGGGCGCGTATGAACGCCGGTATGTACTGGAACGCCTATCAGGGCCTCGTTATAAAACAGGTGCGGCGCTTCGTGCGCAGCTGGGTGCAGAGCCTGCTGCCTTCGGTGGTGACCGCGTCGCTATTCATGCTGATCTTCGGACACTTTGTAGGCCGCGATCTGGCCGCAGTCGAAGGCGTGCCGTACGCCGATTTTCTCATGCCTGGCCTGATACTGTTCGCCGTTGTCAGTAATGCCTACAGCAACACCACGCTAGCCTTTTTCGGCGCCCGTCTGCAACGACACATCGAAGAAATGCTGGTGGCGCCGATGCCTGCCTGGCTGATAGTGGCTGGTTTTGCAACAGCTGGTGTCATACGTGGTTTGCTGGCTGGCGCACTGGTTGCGGCGCTGGCCCTGCCGTTTACCAGTCTGGAAGTGCACCATTTGGCATCCGGGCTCGGCGTAGCCGTACTGAGCGCGCTGTTGTTCTCGTTCGCAGGCCTGGTCAATGGCGTGTTCGCCCGCAACTTCGACGATACCTCGCTGGTCAACACCTTCATCCTGACACCGCTGATGTACCTTGGCGGCGTGTTCTATCCCATCAGCCGTCTGCCGTCGCCCTGGGCGGATGTTTCGCAGCTCAACCCAATGGTCCATATCGTCGACGGTTTTCGTTATGCGTTGCTTGATATCGGAGACAGCAGTCGTGCCAGCACATTCATCGTGCTGCCCCTGATCACATGTGCGGTCGGTGGCCTCGCCTGGTGGCTGATCGCCCGAGGTATACGAATCAAATCATGATTATCGTTACAATCTTACAGAGCAAGCCATGAACAAAGACCTGCACGACTACATTCGCGATGGCGCGGCCATTTACGAGGCTTCTTTTGCCACCATACGGGCCGAGGCCGATCTTTCGCGTCTGCCAGCTGAAATGGAAGCCCCAGCCGTCCGCATCATCCACGCCTGCGGCATGGTAGACGTTCTGCAACACCTGGCGTTCTCCGATGGCGTTGGCCAGGCAGCCAGAGCGGCGCTGAAGGCGGGTAAGCCCATCATTTGTGACAGCCAGATGGTGGCACATGGTGTCACCCGCGCCAGATTGCCCGCCAATAATCAGGTGATTTGCACCCTGCGCGACCCGCGGGTACCTGCACTGGCCACACAGATTGGCAATACCCGCAGTGCAGCAGCCGTCAATCTATGGGAGCCGGATCTTGAGGGCGCCGTAGTGGCGATTGGCAATGCCCCCACAGCGCTGTTCCATCTCCTGAATCTCATGGCCGCCGGCGGATCAAGACCTGCGGCCATTCTCGGTTTTCCAGTTGGCTTCATTGGTGCAGCGGAAAGCAAGCAGGCACTTGCGGCCACACCAGGCATCCATTTCATCACCGTGCACGGCAGACTGGGCGGCAGCGCCATGGCAGCCGCTGCGGTCAACGCCCTTGCTAGCGACATCGAGTGAGCACCATGACAACACAACAAGCACCTGGACGGCTTTACGGCCTTGGCACCGGACCTGGCGACCCCGAGTTGCTGACCTTGAAAACAGTCCGTCTGTTGACGGAGTGCCCAGTGGTGGCCTATTTCTGCAAGCGCGGCAGCAGGGGGCGCGCACGCGCCAGTTGCGAAGCGCATATCGGGGCTCAGCATCAGGAGCTGGCGCTCGTTTACCCTGTCACTGTTGAGCTGCCGCATACGAGCCAGGAGTATCATGACCGGATCGAGGCTTTCTTCGATGTAGCTGCGGAGGCGGTGGCCGAGCACTTGCTGGCAGGGCACGACGTCGCGCTGCTGAACGAAGGCGACGCCTTCTTCTACGGTTCCTTCATGCACGTTTTCCTGCGCCTGAAAGAACGTTTCGAAATTACCGTGGTGCCTGGCGTCAACTCAGTCATGGCCTGTGGTGCACTGCTGCCAAGGCCTCTGATCATGCGCGATGATGTGCTCACAGTCATTCCAGGCACGCTCGATGATGAATCGCTTCGGGCCAGTATGTCCGGCAGCAAGGCGACCGTGATCATGAAGGTCGGCTCCAACCTCGGACGTATCTGTCGCATGGCAGAGGAACTGGGTATGGCCGACCGTGCGTGGTATGTGGAGAAGGCCAGTATGCCTGAGCAGCGCGTATCGCCACTCTCCGAAATCGGCGACACCATAGCGCCTTATTTTTCGATGGTACTCATTCCCGGCCCGGGCGTACGTGTATGAGCGCTACAGCATCCAGTGGCGGCATACTGTCGGTTGTCGGAACCGGCCCGGCTGGTGCGGCCTGGATGAGTCCGGAGACGGCGGCACTCATTGATGAAGCTACTGATCTGGTCGGCTACGGCCCCTATCTCGACCGTGTCGCCAAGCCGCATCATCGCTGCCATCCCTCGGACAATCGAGTGGAGCTCGTGCGAGCGGCGCAAGCGCTGGATCTTGCTGCTGAAGGCCGTCACGTCGCTGTTGTCTCCGGTGGCGATCCCGGAATTTTTGCAATGGCCGCAGCCATTTGTGAAGTGCTTGCCAACAAGGCCTCACCTGCTTGGCAGGACGTGAAGCTCGGCATTTACCCCGGTATTTCTGCACTACAGGCGGCCGCTGCAAGAACAGGCGCACCACTGGGTCACGACTTCTGCGTGATGTCCTTGTCCGACGTGCTCAAGCCCTGGTCAGTCATCCGCAAGCGCATCACGCTGGCTGCACAGGCCGATTTTGCCATGGCGTTCTATAACCCGCGTTCCAGCCATCGACCGTGGCAGTTAGGCGAGGCTCTCGAGGTGCTCAGAACAGTGCAGGCAGCCGAGACCCCTGTCATTTTCGCCAGGGCCGTAGGCAGGGCAGATGAATCGTTGCACTTCACCACGCTCGCGGCGGCTGATCCGACACTTGTAGACATGCAGACGCTCGTCCTGATCGGGAACTCACTTGCCCGTAACTTCGAGCATGGCGGACGACAGTGGGTTTACAGCCCAAGGGACTATCCTGAGCAATCGGCCGAGACATAGAATCGCTGGATGCGGGTGCCGCTCAGCCCCGCAGCGCTTCGAGATTGGCGATCACGTCCTCCACACTGTAAAGCTCGCGGTCGGCTGATGGTAGCTCTGGACGTTCGACCATGATGACGGACAAGCCAGCGTGCCGGGCTGCGTCCAGCTTTGGCTGTGCGGCGGGGCCACCGGAGTTCTTGGTCACGACAATATCAATGCCATACCTTGATAGCAGTGCCTGCTCGCCGGCCAGATCGAAAGGGCCGCGGTCAGTGATCAATGTCCAGCTGGCAAAAGCTGGCGGAGGCTCAGGCGGATCAACGCAGCGAACGACAAAATGCAGGCCGGCCATCGACTCGAAATGCCGGAGGGTCGTGCCGCCGGTAGTCAGCAGGACGTTCTGCCCGGGCTCGGTCACTTCGCCGAGTCGCACAGCGGCCGCATCGAGGTCGGGGACATCGTACCAGTGGTCGCCGTCCACAGGCGTCCAGGCTGGCCGTCCCAGCCGTAGCAGGGGCAAACCTGTCATGCGGCAGGCCGCCACGGCGTTGGCTGACATTTGTGCCGCGAAAGGGTGGGTGGCGTCCACCACGGCTGCGGCACCATGGTCCTGCAGCCATTGGACCAGGCCGGCGATGCCGCCGAATCCGCCGCGGCGTGTCGGCAGTCCCGAAGGCAGGGGACGACGTGTACGTCCCGCCAGCGAATAAGTAGCCTCGAAGCGAGGATCGTGCAGAAGCGCGGCGGCCAGGTTCATGGCATCACGTGTGCCACCAAGAATAAGTACATGCATTGGCAGCTCGCCATCAGTGATATCAGGAGCGGTATTTTATAATGAAGAATCAACAGACGTCTCCCGCCTATGCTGAAACGACGTCAGAAGAGGGCTGGCTCACCCTGGTGGGGCTAAGTGAGGCGGGTTGGGCCGGTCTTGCTGAAGATGCGCGGGCCGCTGTACTGGGAGCTGAAGTACTCTTTGGCGGCGCGCGCCATCTGGCCTACGTGCCGGAAGTCGACGGTCAGGTGAGGAAAGCCTGGCCGTCTCCAATCCAGCCAGGCCTCGAAGAATTGATGACCTATGCCGGCCGGCCTGTCTGCGTGCTTGCAAGCGGCGATCCCTTCTGGTTCGGTATTGGTGCAACATTGTCCCGCTATCTGCCTGCGGGCGCCATGCGAAGCCTGCCGGGCCCGTCAGCGTTTTCGCTGGCGGCGGCGCGGATGGGCTGGCCACTCCAGGATTGTCATTGTTTCTCTGTCGTAGCTCGCGATATTGATCGACTCCGCGCCGTGCTATCTCCAGGGCGCCGACTGCTGGTTCTGAGTGAGGACGGAAACAGTCCTGCCAGGGTTGCACGCTTGCTGGTGAGCGCGGGCTATGGTGACAGCCAGATGGTGGCACTCCAGTCGATGGGTGGTGCATCAGAAACACGCTGTGAACGCACTGCCAGCGCCTGGGGAGATACCGCGGTGCATAAGCTGAATACCCTGGCGATCGAGTGCCGCAGCAGGCTCGCAGGGCATGGATGCTCCCGGGTGCCGGGGAGGGACGAGAACGAATTCACTCACGATGGGCAGATCTCAAAGCGCGAAATTCGCGCGGTTATCCTGGCCTATCTGGCGCCAAGAGGTGGCGAGCATCTATGGGATCTCGGCGCTGGTTCAGGCGCAGTGTCGATTGAGTGGCTGCTGGCAGATGCCGCCAATACGGCTACGGCCGTAGAGGTAAAAGAGAAGCGCGTTGCTCAGATCATGGCGAATGCGCAGTCCTTTGGCGTAGGTCATCTGCAATGCATAGCCGGGCGCACGCCGGCGGCGCTCAGCGGGCTTGTGAAACCCGACGCAATCTTCATCGGCGGCGGCATTACCGAAGCGAAGCTCTTGGACCTGTGCTGGCAGGCGCTTTCCGCGGGCGGTCGCTGCGTTGCCAGTGCTGTGACGGCAGAAGGCGAAGCCGCGCTCATCGCTGCAAGGGCCCGCTACGGTGGCGCTCTGGTTCGGCTCGCTGTGGAAAGATCCGAAGCGCTGGGCCGCTTTACCGGCTGGCGTCCGCTGCGCACCATCACCTTGTGGCACGCCCGGGTGGCGCGGCCAAAACAGGCCGATTTTTATTCCGGAAATCCGATATGACCATACACTTCATTGGCGCCGGTCCCGGTGCGCCAGATCTTATCACCCTGCGTGCACGTGATCTCATCGCACGCTGTCCTGTCTGCCTCTATGCCGGGTCCATAATTCCGCAGGAGATACTTGCTCATACCGCGGCCGATGCAGTACGCCTCAATACCGCTGGAATGACACTGGATGCGATCATTGACGCCATGCAGAAGGCTCACGAGCGTGGACAGGATGTAGCGCGCCTTCATTCCGGCGACCTGGCAATTTATTCAGCAGTGGCTGAGCAGCTACGGCGCCTCAGGGTGCTCGGGATTCCGTATCAACTCACGCCAGGCGTGCCGGCTTTCTCTGCAGCGGCGGCTGTATTGGGGCTCGAGCTAACGTTGCCTGAGGTGGCGCAGACGCTGGTGCTTACCCGCACCCAGGGCCGCGCTTCCGCCATGCCGCCAGGAGAAACCCTCGAGGCCTATGCAGCGACGGGTGCCACCCTGGCCATTCATCTCTCCCTGCATGCTATCGGCGAGGTCCTCAAGCGTCTGTCGCCGTTCTATGGTGGAGATTGCCCGGTGGCCATCGTCTTTCGTGCAACGCATCCGGACGAGCAGATACTGCGCGGACGGCTCCACGACATTGCAGCGCAGGTGGACAGTATTCCCGAAAAACGTAGCGCGCTGATTTTAGTGGGGCGGGCATTGGGTGAGTCAGGATTCCGCGACAGCGCACTCTACGATCTACGACACCAGCGGCTGTTCCGTGCGGACTGATCCGGACCAGGCAAATCGCTCAAGCAACTGGAGCGTCGGCGAGCAATGCCTGTCGCAAAAGTCTGGCATCCAGGCGCAGGATCAGCTGTGAGAGCGTCTCGTCTGCTTGCCGGGCCGTCTGCAATATCCTCGAGAGCAGTTGGAGTCTGGCTTCCACATCGGCTGGCGACAGGCCCGTCAATAGCGTGTTTGCTTCTTGAGCAGGATCAGCGCGATCATTGACGATGAGATCATATAAGCCCTCTCGAGCCGTCAAGGTGAGTGGGCTGGTCAGTGGATGCGCACAGCCTTTGCCGCAGCCTGATATATGGATAGTCAGTGCACCATCGAAGAGTGCGGGCATAGCACGGGCCCAGCCAAGTGCATCTGTTCTAGTGCTGCTGCTGCCCGACTTGCAGGCGGGCGCGCCTGGGCAGGCGGTGGCCGAGAGGCGGGCGTCATCTGGCTCTGTAATGAGCCCCAGCGAGTTCAATGCACCAGCAAGCTCAGCACCCGCGCCGGGCAGTAGAATCTGTCGCCAGGGCGTCAGTCTCAACTGCCCGGCAGCGTGAGTTTCCGCAAGATCAGCCAGCGCCTGGGCAGTTCCCGCAGATAGCTCTCCAAAGGGCACCCCTGCACCGAACCAGCCGTTATGCGCACCTATATCATGTCTCGTGCGCTTATGGACAAGCCCTGGCAAGAGGCGATGGCGCGCTCACTTGCTGTTTCGAGTGCCAGGCTGCGAGATTTGCTCGACAGCCAGGGCATGCCGGCTTCGAACGGCACACTGTTGTTTCGTTATGTCCGGCATGCCCAGGCAAGCAAGATTGCAGAAGCGCTGGCGCGACAGGGCATCCTGATTCGTCTCTTTCCTCATCATCCGGCAGTGAGATTCGGCCTGCCGGGCGATGAAGCGCAGTGGCAGAGGCTCAGGCTAGCCCTCGGTAGTGCGCTTGTCCAGAACCTGAAGACATCTTTTTGACCTCAAATTTGACGCATACACGGTCCGTGCTCCGTCAGCTGGTGTACTGTAGCCCCTGCACGAATTCAGCAGGATTCACAGGGAGCGCGTATGAATATCATCATTGCTGATGATCACGGTCTGTTTCGTACTGGCTTGAAGGCTGCGCTGGTCGATGCGTATCCGCATGCGAAACTGATCGAAGCCGAAAGTGGTCAACAGGTGTGGCAGCAACTGCAGCAGCGAGCCGACATCGACTTGCTGCTACTCGATCTTCAACTACCGGACGTCGCGGGACTGGATCTGCTCGCTGAGCTCCAGCAGCGCTATCCACTGGTACCCGTCGCCATACTGTCTGGTGATGACCGTCCCGAAACCATGCGACGAGCACTCGCCTTTGATATACAGGGCTATATCTGCAAGGCAGGGCCAACAGTCGTGGTCATTCGAGCCATCCAGCTTATCCTTGCGGGGGGCAGCTATTTCCCGCAGAGTCTTTACGCGCCCCGTGAGGACCATGGTAGCTCGTCGCTAACGACTGCCTCGGGCCTCAGTCGGCGTCAGGTCGAGGTCCTGCGCTTATTAGCCGAGGGCTTGCCGAACAAGGAAATCTGCAATCGGCTGAGTCTCTCAATGGGCACCATCAAGACACATTGCAACAATATTTACCGTGACCTCAATGTTCGAAACCGCACAGAAGCGGCCCGCGTTGCTCAGGATATGAGCCTCGTCTAGGCGGGTTCAGGCGAGGCGCTCTTGAGCACATGGTTGCAGGCGGCGCGCAGTCGCGGCGGCGATACGGGTTTGTGCAGCACCACCAGCCCGCTGGCTGCAAATCGCTGGAGCAGATCCTCTCGAGTATCTCCAGTAATCAAGATGGCAGGGACCTTGCGACCCGCCCGTAGCCTAATCGATTCAATGAGCTCAATGCCTGCGCCCTGGCCATGGAGATGGTAGTCGCAAATAATGAGATCGACGCCCTCGGCTGAGACACTCAGTGCCTGACGCGCTCCGGAAACAGTTATTGCGTCATTGCCCCAGCTGCCGAGGAGCGCGCCAAGGCCACGGAGTATCTGCGGGTCGTCATCGATCAACAGTACGCGAAGCGCCTGGATGCGTTGCCCCGCCAGCAGCGGTACTGGAGTAGATGGGGGAGCCGGGCTGGCTTCAGGCACCTCAATGGCGAAGCAACTACCACGCCCCCAGTTGGAGCGAACCTGAAGGGGGTGGTCGAGCATCTGACATACCCGTTTGACGATCGAAAGACCGATGCCCGTACCTGACTCATGGCCAAAGCTGCGGAACTCGGTGAATATTTCATCTCTCGTTTTGGCTTCTATACCCACACCGGTATCATAGATTTCGATCAGCAGGCTCGAGCCACGTCTGCGAACGCCCATCAGCACGCCGCCCTCAACAGTATTCTTGATGGCATTCGTCACGAGATTGAGCAACACCCTTTGCAGCAGCGTGGCGTCGGAGTCCACCCAGAAGCCCCCTGCACGAACACGAATCTCCAGACCCCGCTCAGCCGCCTGTGTCTGGCAAATGCCAGCAACCGAGCGCATGAGCAAGCCGATATCGACCGGCGCTCGCCGTACTTTGAGAACGCCGGCTTCGAGCTGCGAAATGTCGAGCAGCGTGTTCATCCAGTCCTGGAGACTGTTCGCAGACACCAGAGCATTGCAATAGAGGCGCCGGCCTTCAGGGCCCTGCACATGCTTTCGCAGTGCACCCAGAAGGAACTGAAGGGCCTGAAGTGGCTGTCTCAGATCATGGCTCGCAGCTGCAATGAAACGTGATTTCTCGGCGTTTGCGCTATGTGCTGTCCGCCATGCCAGGCGGGCGTCATCAGCACGCTTCTGCGCAAGCTCACACTGCCGCTCGAGGCGCAGGTTGACGTCTTCCAGCTCCACAGTGCGCGCAGCAACACGCCGCTCGAGGTCTTCCTGATGCAGGCGGAGTTGCTGTTCTGCAGCATCGCGCTGCTGCAGACTCTGGGCGAAACCAGCTAACAGGCGGTTCAGGGCGTAGCTGAGCAGTCCGAGTTCGTTTCTGCGATTGACGCCCCTGCCGACGCCATCGATGGTATCGGGTGAATCGGTCTTCACCGCGCCAACCTGCTGGGCCAGCTCTACGATTGGCTTGGCGAGGGTAAGGTAGAACATGAGCCAGAGCACCAGTGCCAGCACGCAGTTGCGTAACAATCCGGTTGTGAGTGTGACGATTGCGCGTGAGACGAAATTCTGCGCGAGCACGGTGCTGTCCATCACCACATTGAGTTCACCGACCGGTGCCTCGTCGGGGTAATATCTCAGAGGTACGCGATACTCTTCCATATCGCCGAATAGCCAACGCGCAATGGTGTCATCGCCCCGCACCTGCGAGGTGCGCTCCTTGGACAGGAGCATGACGCCGAAGGCATCGCGCAGCTCCACACTGAATACTGGCTGATACTCGAGCAGCCCATCGACGACATTGACTGCCAGCGAGGCATCAATATCGAAAATGGCGCGGGCGGCCTGTCTCTGCATGATGGCAACGGCCTGAACAACGGTAGTCTCGACCTGCGTCCGCTCACGAAAATAGTCAGTGAGTAACTGTGCGCTGCTCATGAGCGTTCCGAGGCCGAAGGCGACCAACATGGCGTAACGAGCCTGCTGCCAGGCCAGACGATCCCGTGCCGCCAGTTTCAGCCAAGGTCTCACTCAAGCGCACCCTGCGGCAAGGAGAGAATATTTGCGATGCTGAAGTCATAGCGCTCGAGCGTATGATCCCTGATTTTGGACAGACGCTGGATATTTACCGCATCGAGATCGGCGTTCATGCGCTTCTGCAACTGTGCAGCGGAGCGTCGGTCGGCAACAGCCATCGGCGTGAGCAGGCGGGCGCCAGGGTCCCGATTGAAGTCCCGACCGTGGTAGTGGTCGTGCAGCAGGACCAAGGCGATGAGGCTTTCAAGTACGTGGCCGCCGACAGATAGCGTAAGCTGGCCTTTGGTGACTGCCTCAAGCGCCTCATCTGTCCAGTCAATGCCGCCAACGAACCTTGCGCCAGCGCTGCCACCACCAATTTCGGCGGCAGCGTCGCTTGCGCCGAGAGCGAGGCCGTCCGATGCTGCCCATATCACTTCGGTTTCGGGATGTCGGCGCAACAAGACGAGCGCCTTGGCCTGGCCGTCCTGTCTCAGCCATGTTCTCGAATTGACGAGGGCGTTGAGACTGCTGCGTTCGTGCTCGGCCAGCGCCTGTTTCAGCCCCTGCGCCCGCAAAGCGGCAGCGGTACCGTTGATAGATCCGTTGATGCCCACAGTTTCAATCACACCAGATCGATCGAGCTTACGGGCCATGGTCAGCAGACGGTCGGCCAGGAGATATCCGGCCTGGCGGTCGTCGGAAACCAGATGTCCTATCCAGTGTCTGAATTTTCCACGAGGCTCCCCGAATAGCAGTCGCTCATCATCATGAATGTCGCTGAGAATCATCATGCTTTTTACACCAACTGCCTCGGCCTGCTCGAGTATGCGGTGACCAGTGTCCCGCAAGTTGAGAAATAGCAGATAGTCCGGTGGATTCTCGGCGCTCAATATATCGTTCGCGGCCTTGACATAGGAGAAGCGACTCGTGATGTCCTCCTGCGTCTGATAGGAGACAGTGAGATCCATGTCCAGCTGTTGCGCACCGTGCCGCATGAGGCGGGTGACCTTTTCCCAGAAGATATTTTCTGGTGTGGCGGGATTGAGAAACACCACACGCGGCCGCGTATTGTCGGACCGGGCGGCTGATGCACTGGAGCTAAGCAGACTCAAGACGAAGAGCAGGTAGATCAAACCCAGACTGCGGCGCGAAACGCACAGATCGACAAGCGGAGCCCTGGAGCCCCTGATCCTAATCATTCCGAACAAGTCAGTGCCTCCCTGCGCCCTGTCGGGAGAATGCGACAGGCCAATAGTGTTTGTATCGATTGTTTGAATGGATTGTATGGTGGTTCAGTGAGCAGAACTGTGACTGCTTCCCAGAGGCGAAAAAAAGGGGATGCCTGGGCATCCCCTAAAGATCGCTGCGACACTGGACGTCTAGCGATACTCGCCCTCGGCTTACCTCGCTACACCTTGACGCATGGCATCCAGAATGCGGCCATTGTCAGCATCGATTTCCCATGAGAAAACACCCGCAAGGCCATGATCTTTAGCATATTTGGCTTTTGCTTTAGCTGAACGTTCGTTCTCGAAGCTGATCAGTTGGCCTTTGCTGGCGCTGTAAAGCCAGGGGGCCTCTGCTTGCGCATCGTAGCCATAGGTGAAGCCGTTGATGCCCGTGCCGTTGGCGCCGCCAAGATAGTTCCGTTCGATATCCTTGTAATCCAGTACGCCGGCTTCCCAGGTGCCCGGGATGGCCGAACCACCAGTGCCGCTGAATGGATCATTGGCACTGCCGCCTGTTACGCCCTGCCAGCCGCGCCCATACATGGCGACGCCGAGAACGAGTTTGTCGGCTGGTACACCTGCAGCAAGCAGATTGTCGATGGCAGTATCACCATTGAAACCCGGAGTGGCTTCATTCGTGGCTGCATAGAGGCCTGCCTGGTGACCGAGGGTGCCGTCCCAGGCGCCGTAGAAGTCGTAGGTCATCGCAAATACGTAGTCCATGTGTGCTGCGGCATTCTGGTAGTCGACCTTGTCTATCTTCGCCGCAGCAGCGCCGACAGCCGCGGTGAGCAGATACTCCCGACCGGTTTCAGCTTCCAGGCCATCGAGTGCCTGTCGCAGTTCACGCATGAGGGTCGCGAAGGCTTCAGCATCACTATCCGCGCCCAGTTTTGGGTTGGCACCGCCGCCACCTGGATATTCCCAGTCGAGATCGAGACCATCAAAAACCTTGTAGGTCTTAAGAAACTCAATAGTCGAAGTGATGAAGGTCCGGCGTTTCGCAGGATCGTTCGCCATAGGATGGAAGGGGTCGGACAGGGTCCAGCCGCCAATGGAGGGCAGAACCTTGATATGCGGGTTAGCTGCTTTCATCTTCGCCAGCTGACCGAAATTGCCGCGAATTGGATCATCCCATTTATCACCGGGATAGCTCTTTTCCAGCGCAGCGAAACGGTCGTGTATCGTGACCGTGTAGTCTGCTTGATCGGCGCATTCACTCATGAGTGCTGAATAGCCTGCAGGGTTGGCTAGCTGTAATGACTCGTTCGGACCGCAGATCGCAATGAAGCCGTAGAGCAGGTGAGAGAGCTTTTCGGCAGGCACATCGGCAACATGATAGTTGCGGCCGTAGATGCCCCATTCAACGAAGTAACTCGCGACGACATTGCCGCCGCCGCCAGTACCGCCATCGGGGTTATCGGTACCGCCGTCGGTGTCACCGCCGTTTCCACTTCCGCCAGATCCACCATCGGTGCCACCGTCTGTACCGCCATCAGTGCCGCCGCCAGTTCCACCGTCACCGCCGTCCGTACCGCCGTCCCCGCCATCAGGACAGTCTTCGGCTGCACCACGGTCGCGCCAGACGCCCCAGTCGCCGCCGGTGCCCGGCGTGTCATTCTGGGTCCACCACTGGGCTTCCCAGAGGCGGCCGCCGTGTGTGGATTGCATACCCTTGGTGTAAACAGCGCCAGAAGTCCAGGCTGCAACGGCGCCTTCCACGCAGCTGTCGCCGCCGCCCGCACCGCCACCTGAGCTGCCGTCGCCGCTTCCGCCACCGGTCCCGCCGTCGCTGCCGCCAGAACCACTACCAGGGTTCCCCCCGCCAAACTGCCCGAGCGCATTGACCGTAGCCGCGGTATACGCACCATTCGCAGCGCTCACACCCGAGCATTGGGCAAGATCGATGTCGCAACTCTGGTCCCGATTGAGCGCCCAGAAGCCTATGGAATACAGGCCGTTATCCTTGGCGAACTTCGTCTGACGGGCCTGTTCATCGACTGTCGTAACGTGGCCATCATCAGCCTTGCCGATCATGCTGATAATGCCGTACAGACCACGAGCTTTTTTGAATTCATCGAAGTGATCGGCGCAGACCATACCAGTAGCGGTATTGCATTCACCCGTGAGATGTTCTGCGATCAGACCTACAGAAACCTTCGCGGCCTGGTAGACGTCCCGATTGAGGCCGTAGTAATCGAAAGACATGGCCGTCACTGCGCTGAGTGCATTGGCGTCGTACATCGCTTTGGCCATGGCTATCACACCGCTACTCAGGCCGGTTTCTCCGCCGTGGCTTGGTACAGTGAGCGTGATGGGGTGCTGCGGCAGTTGCCGGCGTACTGCCGCCATGATAGCGACCATGCGGTCGCGGGCAGCAGCGTCGGCAATATAAGAGCCTTCAAAATCGACGTCGATGAAGTCGAAGCCGTACTCTTTGATGAAAGCGACGAACTTGCTGGCAACCACTGCAGGCGTGCCCGCCATTTCGTGAAGATAGCCTGCGGAAGCGCCTCCGGTGGAGACGCCGACTTTGATGCTTTTCTGATGCGCTGCGGAAATCTGGGTCTTGAGTAGGTCGGGGTCATCTGCCTGTAGCCGTATCTCATCGCCGTAAGCGAGGGCAAAGGCCAGCAGAATATCGTTCACACCGCTTGGCAGCTGGCGCAGGTCGTTCACCCAGTAGGCGCTATTGCCGATGCCCCACGAGTAGATATATGGGATGAATCTTGTAGTGCTGCTCTTGACCGGCGTAGCAGGGTCGTCACCGCCGTCACCTGGGTTATTCACGCCGCCGTCGCCATCATCTGTGCCACCACCACCACCGCAGTCAGCGGGGCCGATCAGCGTCCACAAGGAATTGGTCAGGGGAGTCCAGCCAGCGCCAGTCCAGGCGGTGTGGGTCACCAGCGCTCTATAGATATTCTGCTGGTAGATCACTTCCTGGCCAAGCTTGAAAGTGTTGCCTTCCTGCCATTGGGGTGCGTCGCAGGGAGCCGCCGTTGCAGAAGTCGGCAGCCCGCCGGCAAGCGCCAGACTCGCACCAAGCAGTATTGCGCGGCAGAGTTTGTTCCTGGGGAACAGTGATGTCGTCATTGTTGTCGTCCCTAAACGAGGGTGTATCGAAATCCAAAGTCTAGGGAAGACGGGAGGCCTGGCCTATCAGGCAGGCGGTTGAAAATCACAGCACGATTCATCCTTTTGGCCGATGTCGATCGTCCGGGCATTTTTAAATCAGCTGCGAATACGATTGACCCATCCCCCGCTCATTGTTAGCCTTGCCGCACTTTTCAGGTGCCCTCGTGCAATGCGTGCGAGGGTGAAACGGGAAGCTGGTGAATCTGCCTCGACGCAGAACAGTCCAGCGCTGCCCCCGCAACGGTAATTGAGTTAACCCTGGTCGAATGCATCACTGTACTGCAGGTATGGGAAGGTGATCAGTGGAGGATGCCTGCATCTGCTCAAGAGCCCGGAGACCGGCCTGAAATTCGGTATCCTGCTGCCCCTCTGAAATGGGCGGTAAGTGATGCCAGCACCAAACGTTGCGGTGGGCGATGGTCTGGTGGGTGCAATCGAGCCCCGCTGCTCAGTTCGCAACAAGCCCGCCACCCAAGTCGCTGCCGCTCTAGAAACCATCGTGCGGGCGTGCACGTCGAGCTGGGTAAGCATTCAAGATGTCAGTATTCAAAAATTTTCACGTGATAGCCTGGTCAGGGTTTTCTCTGTGTTCTTCCACCGCAGCGTTTTCTGCTGGTTCCATCAGCGCTGAAACCGAGCTGCGTCGTCTGGAGCCAGTGGTCGTTACGGCCAATCTCAAGAGCCAGACGGTCGGTGAGAGTCTTTCGTCGGTCACCGTCATTGAAGAAGCGGATATCGAAAGGCGGCAGCCGCTGGCATTCTCGGAATTACTGAGAGGGCAGCCAGGCATCGATGTCTCTGGCAACGGCTCCTTTGGAAAAGCCACGAGCGTATTCACTCGCGGTACCGGCAGCGAGTCGACCGTGCTGCTGATCGATGGAGTTCGCGTGCGTTCTGCCACAGCAGGCAGCGCACCCTGGACCTTCATCCCGCCTGAAATGCTTGAACGAGTCGAGATCGTTCGGGGTTCCCGCAGCAGCCTCTATGGGGCTGATGCGGTTGGCGGTGTGGTGCAGGCTTTCACACATACCGCCAGCGGTTCGCCTGAGGGCTGGGTAACGCTCGGTGCTGGCGACTACGACTCTACAAAGCTCGGCGCTGGCCTGGCTGGAACCCACAGGCGTACAAGTTTTAGCCTGGCTGCCAATCAGTTCAGGACCGATGGCGTAGCCCTGATTGAAGGTGGCGACCACAAGGGCTACGAGAACAACTCGGGCATCGCACGCCTTGGACACATCTTCGAGAATGGCTTCGGTGCAGATGTGATGTTGTTCCGGGCGGAAGGGAATACCGAATTCGAAGGTGGCGAGACCGATTTTGCCGTCCAAACCCTCGGCGTCACGCTTGATGCGCCAGTTACGGATCGCTGGCTTAGTCGACTCCAGCTTGCACAGTCACTGGATGACAGTGATAACAAGCTTGATGGCGACGAGCCTTCGACCTTCGATACCGAAACCAATAGTGCCCGGTGGGAAAACTACATCGATTTCGCTTCGCATCAGATCATTCTGGGTGGCGAGTTTGCCGTGGATGATGTTGACAGCACCACCGATTATGCTGAAAGCAGCCGCGATAACACTGCTATCTTTGGCATGCTCCTGCTGGATTTCGGAGCCCCTGAAGTCCAGGTAAGTCTGCGCACTGACGATAACGAAGCCTACGGTCGCCACAATACCGGTGCTATTGCCTTGGGCTACGCCCTTGATGATGCCCACCGCCTACGCACCAGCTATCGTACTTCCTTTCGCGCGCCGACCTTCAATGACCTGTACTTTCCTGACTTCGGCAACGCTACGCTTGAGCCGGAAACTGCCGACGCCTACGAAATTGGCGCCAGTGGCCACTATGACACTTGGTACTGGGATGCTGCTGTGTACCAGAACGAGGTCGATAACCTGATCGCCTTCGTTTCCCAGGGCGGTGTCTTTGCGCCCTACAATGTAGATGAGGCGCGGATCCGCGGGCTCGAACTCAGTACTGGGGCAGAATTTGGGGACTGGGCCGTGAAAGCGACGGCCTCAGTCATGGATCCACGGGATCTCGGCAGCGATAACCGGATTCGTCGACGCAGTGGCAAACAACTACGACTGGATGTCGATCGCGATATCGGCAGCGTCTACCTCGGGGCAACAATAAAAGCCCAGGGCTATCGCTACGATGATGCTGATAACGAAGACAGGATCGGCGGCTTCACCACTCTGGACCTACGGGCGGGCTGGGCCTTCGCCCAGGACTGGACCACTCGTCTGACGGTGGACAATGTGCTGGATAAGCAGTACGCCACAGCCAAACGCTTCGATGGTGTCGACTACATCAATGCGGGTCGAATGGCGCTGCTGACGGTGCAGTACGAGTTCCGCTAAGCGTTTTTCCGGCAACGTTGACTTCCGCGCCCCTGACAGCGCCAGTTCAAGGAGACTCCGATGATTAGTTCAGCTGCTTTTGTGAGGCTCTTGGCTTTGCTCCTGATAAGCGCCTCGACTGCCTACGCGGCGGAGCGCTGCGCTACCGACGATATGGACCGAAAGGTGTGTCTTGCCTCGCCAGCCAAGCGAATCGCCGCGCTCTCTCCGGGGGCTACTGAGCTGGTTTACGCGGCAGGGGCGGGCGAGCAGGTCGTTGCGGTCGTTTCACACAGCGACTATCCGGCCGCAGCGCGCCAGGTCCGATCCGTAGGCAGCCATACCAGGCTTGATCTGGAGGCGCTGGTCTCACTGAAGCCAGACCTGTTGATCGGTTGGACCACCGGAAATCCACAAGAGCAGGTCGACAAGCTCGAGGCGCTGGGACTTACCCTGTTCTTTATCGAGCCACGTGACTTCGAAGGCGTAGCAACGGCGATAGAGCGGCTGGCCCATCTAGCCGGCACTGAAGCAGAGGGCGGCGCAGTCGCCGGTGAGTTTCGCAAGGGCATCGCAGATGTGGCCGCTCGCTACGAGAAGGCAGACCCGGTAACTGTGTTTTATCAGGTCTGGGACGAGCCTCTGATGACGGTGAACGATGAACACCTCATCGGCAAGGTGCTGGCCTTGTGTGGCGGGCGAAACGTCTTCGGTGGGCTGGATCGACTGGTGCCCAGAATAGATACTGAAGCTGTTCTGGTAAGCAATCCAGAGGCGATCATCGCCGGTGGTATGGGTGAGGAAAATCCGCAGTGGCTGACACCGTGGCGCAGCTTCAAGGATCTGAAAGCGGTGCGACAGGACAATCTCTTCTTCATACCACCATCACTGATACAGCGGCCAACCCCGAGGCTGCTCGAAGGCAGTCGTGCAGTCTGTGAAAAACTGGAGCAGGCGCGTGCCAACCGCTAAAACAGGCACTCCGGCAGTCGGAGGCGCTGTCGCATGCCGGGATTGATTCTGCCACTGCTGCTGCTGGCCCTGCTGTCGATACTTGCGCTCCTGATATCGGTCACTGTCGGTAGCTCCTCTGTGCCCATCGACGAAGTCTGGGCGGTATTCATGGGCGAGGGCAGTGCTCTGGCCCAGACACTCGTGCTCGATCTTCGTCTGCCGCGGTCGTTGGCGGCTTTTGCCACAGGCGGCTTACTGGCCGTTGCTGGTGCACTGATGCAGGTGCTTCTGCGGAATCCGCTCGCCGATCCTTATGTACTCGGCCTTTCTGGCGGTGCCGCTGTAGGCGCGCTGGCTGCGATGGTGGCAGGCATGGGCGCGCTCATTGTTTCCGGTGCGGCTTTCGCAGGCGCATTGCTGTCGACTCTGCTCGTTTTTGGCCTTGCTCATGGCACGGGCAGCTGGACGCCTTCGCGTCTTCTGCTCACTGGTGTGGTGGTCGCAGCCGGTTGGGGCGCTTTCATCACCTTGATGCTTGCGCTCAGCCCCGCCAGTCGTCTGCCCGGTATGTTGTATTGGTTGATGGGCGATCTTTCTTATGCCCACAGCCCCTGGTACGCACTTGTTATTCTGCTCGCCGTCTGTTTCCTCGTTATCCCGCTCGGGCGGAGTCTTAACGTGCTCGCACGCGGACCGCTGCAGGCGGCTGCACTTGGAGTCGCTGTCAAGCCGATGGAATGGGGCATCTATGTGATAGCCAGTCTGCTCACGGCCGTTGCCGTGACGACAGCTGGCAGTATCGGCTTTGTCGGTCTGGTGGTGCCACATATGCTGCGCCTGATCCTGGGCAACGACCAGCGCCTGATACTTCCGGCCTGCGCCCTCGCCGGCGGCATGCTCCTGACATTGGCCGATACCCTGGCTCGCACGGTGATCGCGCCGGAGCAGTTGCCGGTTGGTGTGATCACGGCGCTCCTTGGCGTGCCGACATTCCTGCTATTGCTGCACCGGAGTCGCTGATGAGTCGCCTGTCGCTGAAAAATCTTGTTATCGATATTCCGGGCCGGTTAGACGGCAGACCACTGGACTTCGTCATCGAGGCAGGTCAGGTCTGGGGCGTGCTTGGGCCAAACGGCGCGGGTAAGACGACACTGCTGCATACCATCGCAGGCCTGCGCGCGCCCCGATCAGGCGATGTGCTGTTAGACGGTGACTCACTGAGCAAGCTGCGCCGACGTGCGGTCGCACAGAAGCTGGGGCTGGTGTTTCAGGAACGTCATGACGATTTTCCCGCCACAGTGCTCGAGACTGCCTTGATCGGTAGGCATCCGTATCTGTCGTCGTGGCAGATGGAGCGGGCTGATGATATCGAACAGGCGAAGAAGGCACTGGCGCGGCTGGATGTGGCTCACCTACAGGACCGCCTCGTCAACACCCTGTCCGGTGGCGAGCGACAGCGGGTCGCCATCGCCACGGTGCTCACCCAGGCCCCTGCGATCTGGCTCGCAGACGAACCGACCAATCACCTCGACCTGCATCACCAGACAGCGACTATGGCACTACTGGCAGACGAAGCCAGTGCGGGGCATGCCGTTGTGCTTTGCCTGCACGATCTGAATCTGGCCGCACGCTGGTGCGATCACCTACTGCTGCTGTTCCCGGATGGCGAGGCGTGTTGGGGGGCGGCTGACAGCATGCTGGTACCCGGCGCGCTGGAGCGTTTGTACGGTCAGCGCTTATCTGTTGCTGAGATTGACGGTGCACCAGTATTTGTACCCAGAAGATAGGTTCAGCGAACAACAACCCGTACTCCCCACACACAGAACAGGAGCCTTATCGTGCGCGAAGATGCCAAGCAACCTGAGCGCCATGCCCGTCGCATGGCCGCAAAACAGAAAGTTATGCAGGAGCGGATTGCCAACGCTCAGAAAGAGCAGGGCGTTCTGCTGGTGTTGACTGGTCCTGGAAAGGGCAAGAGCAGTTCGGCCTTTGGCATGGCCGCACGAGCGCTCGGTCACGGCATGAAAGTAGGTATCGTGCAGTTCATCAAGGGCGCCTTCAGCACTGGTGAGCAGGCATTCTTCAAGGATCTGCCGAACGTCGACTATCACGTGATGGGGCAGGGCTATACCTGGGACACACAGGATCGGGAAAAAGATGAAAAAGCCGCCGCGGAAGCTTGGAGCATTGCCGCAAAGATGCTGTCGGATGAGCGCTACGGGCTCGTTCTGCTCGATGAACTCAACATCGCCCTCCGCTATGAATACCTCGATATCGACCAGGTACTCGACGATCTTCAGGGCCGCCCCGCCATGCAGCATGCCGTTGTGACGGGACGAAATGCACCACAGCAGCTCATCGAGCTGGCCGACACCGTCACTGAAATGAAAGTGGTCAAGCACGCCTTCAAGGATCAGGGTATCAAGGCCCAGAAAGGCATAGAGCTCTAGGGACGCATGAAATGACGACGCTGATGATCCAGGGCACGACCTCAGACGCTGGCAAGACTACCGTAGTGGCAGCACTGTGCCGCTGGCTGGCAAGACAGGGTGTGTCGGTCGCGCCGTTCAAGCCGCAAAATATGGCGCTAAACAGTGCTGTCACCATGGATGGCGGGGAGATCGGCCGGTCAACAGCCCTGCAGGCACTGGCCTGTGGCATCGAACCACACAGCGATATGAACCCGGTCTTACTCAAGCCGCAGACAGACTGTGGCGCTCAGGTCATCCTGCGCGGCAAGGTCTTCGGCAACATGGACGCGCTGGATTACCACGCGTATAAGGCTGAAGCCATGAAGTCGGTGCTGGCAGCATGGGAAGCGCTCAGCAGTCGCTACGACGTGATCATCGCCGAAGGTGCCGGCAGCCCGGCAGAAATCAACCTGCGTGCCAACGACATTGCAAACATGGGTTTCGCCGAAGCCATCGATTGCCCGGTGCTACTGGTTGGAGATATTGATCGCGGCGGCGTGTTCGCCCAGCTCGTCGGCACACTTGCACTGTTGTCCGAGCGTGAGCAGGCGCGCACCCAGGGTTTTATCATCAACCGCTTCAGAGGCGATATTGCGCTGCTGCAGCCAGGGCTGGACTGGCTCGAGGCGCGCACGGGCAAGCCGGTGAACGGCGTTCTGCCTTATCTCCATGGTCTGCTGATCGATGCAGAAGACGGTGTCGCCACAGGCGGTGAGAGCGACAAGGGTGCACTGAGAATCGTTGTGCCGGTACCGCCCCGGATCAGTAATCATAACGATTTTGATCCCTTGCGACTTCACCCAGGCGTAGATCTGATTTTTGTTGGCCCTGACCAGCCCATTCCGCCGGCGGATGTCATCCTGCTGCCGGGCAGCAAGAGCACCTGCCACGACCTCGCCTGGCTGCGACAGCAAGGCTGGGCAGAAGTGATTCAAAGACATCTGCGTTACGGCGGCAGGGTCTTTGGCATCTGCGGTGGGTTTCAGATGCTCGGCAAGGATGTGCAGGACCCCGATGGGCTGGAAGGCCAGGCAGGTTCTGTGAAAGGCTTCGGGCTGCTCGACATGACTACCCGCATGGTGGTCGGCAAGCAGCTTGCCAATGTCAAAGGCACCATCGCTTTTGGTCCGGGTCGACCAACTTTGACGGGCTATGAAATTCATAATGGGGTCTCAAGTGGTCCAGCGCTCGAACGCCCACTGGCATGGATCGGTAAGCGTCCGGATGGTGCCGTCAGTGCTGACGGCCAGATCATGGGGACTTACCTGCACGGCATCTTCGATGACCCCGGCGCCTGTGAAGCGCTGCTTCTGCAACTTGGAATGAAAGAAAATACCCACCGGGCGATCGATTACCATCATCACCGCCAGCAACAGCTGGACCGACTCGCAGACTCTGTAGAAAACAGCCTGGACTGCGAATGGCTACGGAGACTATTGAAAGTTGCTTAAATACAATCAGCTGTGCCTGCGCGCACTCTGCGTTCAAATCCTGACCCTGAGTATCATTCTATTCTGCGCGGCCCCTACGCAGGCAAAAATGCTCTTTGGCATCGTCTCCGAGCGATCTGCGCCGTCGCTGGCAGCAGGCGCAGATGATTTTCTGCGAAAACATCCCAGGCACAAGCTGGCTCTGCGTACGCCTGATCAAATCGCTGAACTCTCCGACGCAGAGTTGCAGGCGCTCATGACTGCCGCTGATGCCATCCTGATGGCGGCAGTCTTTGGGGACGAGGTGGTGCCGCGGCTGGAGCGCCTGCTAAAAACCCTTCCGCCGCAAAAGCCACTGCTGGTCGTGCACTCCGATCGACGCCTGGTGACCCGTTCACGCCTCGAAGGTAGTGCGGTGTTTGCAGGTCTGGATATCGAGGCCATCGAAGCACTTGGCGAAAGCCCCGCTCCGGACGAGGATGCCGAGCAGCACCGCATGGATCTGGCAAGCCGCTTTCCAGAACAGGCGGAGTGGCTGGAAGGGCAGGCTTACTGGGAGGGGCGCGGCAGTGACAATCTTGCCGCATTGCTGGCCTGGATGCTGGACCTTGAGGCGCCGAAGCCGAGACCACTGGCCGCAGTGCGTTATTATCAAGGTGGCGAGGTCGTGCGGGGCCCGAAGCTCCACAGCGAGCAGCCGCTCGTTGCAGTACTCGACCTCGACTCAGGTGACGAGGCTGGAAACCGGGCCTTGCTCGATACATTATGTCAGGCGCTACAGGACAAAGATCTGCAATGTCTGGGTGTACTCGCCCGCTGGGGCGCCGCAAGTCGTCTCGCGCTCGAGAAGCTGACAGCTTACCCTCAACTTACCGGCATCATCAGTTTGCAGGATTTTGTCATAGGCGGTGGTGGTGAGCGCGAAGCTGCGATTACTGCGCTGGAGCAACTTGATGTGCCCCTATACAAGGGCATCCGCCTGGCAGATCGCACAGCCGCCCAGTGGCGGATCTCTGAAGACGGCATGCCATGGGAGGCGGTGAATTATCAGCTCGCCATGCCCGAGCTGCAGGGCGCCTCGCAGCCGATCTTGCTGGCCGCCGCCGGAGCGCCTTACATCCACGAAGCCACTGGCCTGCGTCTACAGATCAGTCAACCGGTGCAGGCGCAGATCGACTCGCTCACCGAGCGAGTGAAACGCTGGAGTCAACTGCAGCAAAAGGCCAACGCCGATAAGCGGCTCGCGATCATTTACTATAACCACCCGCCCGGCCGGCACAATGTCGGCGCCGACAATCTCGATGTGCCAGCGACGCTTTGGGACATGCTCAATGCGCTCGCAGCATCGGGTTACGACACCGGTGAGTTGCCTGATTCTCCGGCCGCGCTGCTGGAGCAAATTCAGCAGCGCGGCATCAACCTGCCCGAGGACCGCCAGGCGCTGAAAGCACTTTATGGGCAGGTCGAAAGCCTTGGAACAGACGCGTACAAAAGCTATTTCGCCACGCTACCGCCTGCCGTGCAGGATGAACTTGTGCTCGGGCCACTGGGCTACCTTCAGGCACAGCTGAAGGAGGCGGTGCGTCTCGGCGAAATCGAACTGGGCCGGCAGCTCATGGATCGTACGCTGGGCGACATCCACCACCTGCTGGAAGGGACCCAGCACGCCGGGCGACCACGAGCACTGGACCTTCTGGATCAGTTGGCAGTGCTCATTGAAGCACTGCTGACAGGTGAGTCCAAGGACTGGGGGGCCGCAGAGGCAATCGTCGACGCACTGGCGCGGATAGGTATCGAAGGTATCAAGGGCTGGGGCGAGCCTCCTGGATGGAGCATGACCTACAAAAACCGAATGCTGTTCCCGGGGCTACGCTTCGGCAAGATCTTCATAGGCCCGCAACCACCGCGTGGCTGGGAGCTCAACGAGGAGCTGCTGCACGCCAACACAACTATTCCGCCCACGCATCAGTACCTGGCGTTCTATCATTGGCTTCGCGAGCAGTTCAAGGCTGATGCCATCGTTCACCTTGGCCGGCATTCGACCTATGAATTCCTGCCACGCCGCCGCGCTGCGATGGGCGCTGATGACTATCCCTTGCTGGTAGCGGGGCATGTTCCAGGGATCTATCCCTACATCGTCGATGGTGTAGGCGAGGGTATCCAGGCCAAGCGTCGGGGTCTTGCGGTCATGATCGATCATCTTACGCCACCGTTGAAGACGACCCCACTCTACGACGAGTTGCTAGAGCTGCGCCAGCTGGTGGAAACCTGGGAGTCAGCGAGTGCCGGCAGCAGCGCCACGCTTGCCGGGCGAGCCATGCTGAAGATCCGTGAGACGGTGGAGGCGCTGGAGCTCCAGGATGAGCTGATCGGCACGATTGCCGAAGAGCATGGCATAGATGGTCTGACCTACGAGAACGTCGACGAAGCGATGCTGGTGCATGAGATCGGCCATTACCTGACGGATCTGCAGGAAGCCTTCATGCCGCATGGGCTGCATGTCTTCGGTCGTGACTGGGCGACAGAGGCCGTCGACATGATGCTTGAATCGATGGGCGACGAAACCGCCCGTAAAGCACTGACCATTTCACCCGGCGCCGAGCATTCAGCACTCCTGTCAGCGCTCGAGGGCAAGTTCGTGCGGCCAGGGAAGGGCAACGACCCTATACGTTCGCCAGATGCCCTGCCGACCGGTCGAAACTTTCATGCGCTCGATGGCAGCGTCCTGCCAACTCAACTGGCTTACGATCTTGGCCAGGAGCTGGCAGACAAGGCACGGACCAAAGGCGCTGGCGACGAGGGTCGTTCCGCCGTGGTGCTATGGGCCTCTGATACTGTCCGGGATGAGGGCGCCATGGTCGCCTTCGGTATGAGCCTGCTCGGTGTCAGGCCAGTCTGGAATAGCCGGGGCATCATCTCGGAGCTGGAGCGTTTGCCGCTCACCGAGCGTGAATCGTCAGAAGGGAAGCCCATTCCTGCACAACGCCAGGACGTACTCTTTACCACCTCCGGACTGTTTCGCGACCTGTATCCGAATCTGCTGATCTGGCTCGATCGTTCGGTCCTGCTTGCTCTGGACGGCGCCAGCCTGACGATTCAGGCAGAGCACCCGGAGCTTGCCGAGGCGCTGAAGGGCGCGCTCGAGCCACTTGGTGAACTTCGCAGACCTGGAAACGAGCGCCTTGACGCCAACGAGGTTGCCGCCAACTGGGTCGCTGAGACCCGAGCCTCGCTGAATGATGCCCTTGAGCCGCAGCAGTCGGGTCGTCTGGCGAGCCTGCGAATATTCGGCGATGCACCGGGCGCCTACGGCGCAGGCGTGAACCGTCTCGTCGAACGCTCAGGTGCCTGGGAGGATCGTAGCGAAGTCGCGGCCGCTTACCTGCAGCGCATGGGGCATGCCTATGGGGTCGGTCACAACGGCACTGCGGCGCATGCCAGCTTCAAGCAGGGGCTGCAGGCGGTGCAACAGACCTACCTTGGGCGGGCGAGCAATCTTTACGGCCTGCTGGACAACAACGACGCCTTTGATTATCTCGGTGGGCTGAGCCTTGCCGTGGAGACGGTTAGCGGCCAGGTGCCGGAAGGTAGGGTGATTGAGCATGCAAGGGCCGACAACGCCAGTATCGAACGTTTAGATGTCGCGCTCAAACAGGAGCTCAGGGGCCGCTACCTCAATCCCGCCTGGATACAGCCACTCATGAACCACGATTACGCCGGGGCACGAACGATGGGTAGTGAGTTCCTCGAGTATCTCTGGGGCTGGCAGGTGACGAACCCCGACATTATCAAGAGCTGGGTCTGGGACGAGGTGAAAAGCGTCTATCTCGATGATAAACACAGTCTGGGCCTTGATGAATTTCTTGAGCAGGGCTCCAACGTCCACGTCAAAGCCAATATGGAAGCCATCCTCCTGGTCGCCGCTCACAAAGGTTTCTGGAAGGCGGACGATACAACGCTCGATGAGCTGGCCGAGCAGTTCGCTACACATGTGGTCGAGAACGGTCTACCCGGTAGCGGTCATACGCGGCCTGGCCACCCGATGCTCAGCTGGATTGAGCCCCGTCTGGATGAGCCCCTGCGGGAGGCGTTTCAGCAGGCGAGAGAGGCCGCTCGGCAGCCTGAGCCGGAGGCCTTGCAGCAGCCGGTGAGCATCACCGAAATTCAGGCGACGGAACAGACGCCTCAAAAGCCGGAAAAATCTGAAGAAGCGCCCGCGGCCGAACCCCCAGCGAACGAACCCGTAGGTGACAATCAGCTGCTATGGCTGACAGCAGCGATGTTGTTACTGCTACTTCTGGGTGGTCTTCTACATGGTGCCCGTGGCCACGCCACTCAACTCAACGATAAGAAAATCCGGAGAATTGATGAGCATTGACGTCCTGAGCCACCTGACTCACGAATTCGTGGGCCTGCTGCTGGCGCCGGTATTGCTGTTATTGATCATCGCAGTCGCTGCTGCCATTTGGGAGGCCGGTATCAGCCTCGCGGAGCGCTGGTGGGCCTTACCGAGGATAAAGCGAAGTGGCAGCATTGAAGCCGCTGCGGAGTTGGGGCGGCGACGCATCGAGCGCGCAGACCTGCTGGCGAGAGTGGGTCCCATGCTCGGCCTAATGGGCACCCTCATTCCGTTGGGGCCGGGGCTCGCTGCACTCGGTCGTGGCGAACTGGAGGTGCTTGCTGAAGCCGTCACGGTTGCTTTCGATACGACCGTCATGGGCCTCCTCATCGGCATTATCGGATTTATTCTGGCAAGGCTTCGGCGGCGTTGGTACGACCAGGTGCTGGATGCGCTGGAATCTGCAGCACAATGAAAAGACGCGATCTCCTGCGTAGTCGCTTCGATGGTGAAAGTGAGGAACCTCTCGGGCCGCTGGCCAATCTCGTCGACATCATGCTCGTATTCGCCTGCGGCCTCATTGCAGCGCTTTTTGCCAGCAGCGAGCAACTTCAGACGCACTTGCAACAGCGTTCGCAAATCGTGGAGCAGGGGCGTGAGCTGCCGGATCTGCCTGAGGGTATAGGCGAGGCGGGACAGGGTTTCGAGCCGATGGGCCGTGTCTACCGTGACCCGCGTAGCGGTAAGCTCATACTCGTCGGCGAGGAGACCAAAAAACCATGACGCAAAATGTGAACGAGCCTTTTAGCGAGGCTGAGGTACGAGGGCTCTACCGCGCCATACATGAGCGACGCGATGTGCGCTCACAGTTTCGACCAGACCCCATACCGGCAAACGTGCTGGCGCGCCTGCTGCAAGCTGCCCATCATGCGCCATCCGTCGGGTTCATGCAGCCTTGGGATTTCCTCGTCATCGATAGCGTGTCTATCCGCAAGGACGTGCTGGCCATCTTCGACAGCGAGAATGAGAAGGCTGCAAACAACTACACCGGCGAGCAGGGGGCCAACTACCGCAGCCTGAAACTGCAGGGCATACTCGAAAGTCCGCTCAATATTTGCATTACCTGCAATCGCAGTCGTGGCGGTACCCACGTGCTGGGCCGCAATTCCATAGTGGAAACAGATCTGTTCAGTACCTGTCTTGCCGTTCAGAATCTCTGGTTGGCAGCACGGGCTGAGGGAATTGGCGTTGGCTGGGTGAGCATTCTGAATCAGGCGCAACTCAGCCAAACGCTGAGACTACCCCCAGAGGTCTATCCACTGGCCTATCTCTGTATTGGCTACGTGAGCGAGTTTCTCGACCAGCCTGAGCTTCAGGCGGCCGGCTGGCGGAGCCGTCTGCCGCTCGAGGCGCTGGTGCATGGCAGCACCTGGGGGGAGCGTCTGCAGGACCAGAGCCTGTGTAGAGCACTGGCGGATATCCGCGTTGATACCTGAGAGGCAGCAAACGTCTATCATGCGCCAGCCTATCGTAGCTGACTGTCCTTGCTGCCACGACGGTTGAAGCTGCTGCTCGCTGCGTTGTCCTGGTCTGCCGCAGTCTGGCAGGCAATGCATCGCCGCACACCAGGCAGCGCCCGCCGACGTGCCTCAGCGATCGGCTCGTCGCAGTCCTCACAGCGTATCAGGCTGTCACCTTGTGTAAGTCTGCTGCGCGCCTGCTGAACAGCGTCTTCGACGCTTGCGTCAATCTGATCCTGTACGGCCCCGTCCCGGGCCCAACCCCCAGCCATAATAGACTCCTGCCTAGTTGTTTCATTCAACCTTATCTTCAAGTACGGATTCACGGCGGCAAATGACTCTTCGGTGCTAGAATGAAGTTGTCGTCCAAGCATGATCACAGGTGAGTCATGGCCAGCAATACAACGAACAGAAGCAAGACCGACCAGGTGCTTGAAGAGCAGCGCAGGTACATTGCCCAGCGCGAGAAAGGCTATCGGGAGCAGGCACTCAAGCTTTACCCGTGGGTCTGTGGGCGTTGCGCCCGTGAATTTTCGGGCAAGAACCTACGTGAGCTGACCGTGCATCATGTCAACCATAATCATGATGACAATCCGTCAGATGGCAGTAATTGGGAGCTGCTCTGTCTCTATTGTCATGATGAAGAGCACAGCAAATTCGAAGCCTTTGTCCGCTACGGCGGTGGTGGAGAAAACAAGCGCGAAGCAGCGACCTTCAACCCTTTCGCTGGCCTCAAGGAAGCGCTGGAGAAAAAGAAGTAGCCCAAGGTCACAAGCGCTCAGACCAGCTGCATTCGGCAGGCGCAGGCCGTGGCGGCGGCGCGGTTGCTCACTTTCAGCTTGCGGTAAATGTGCTGGACGTGCGTCCGCACCGTGGTCACCGATAGTTTCAGTTCATCTGCAATGCCCTGGTTCTTGAGACCTCTCGATAAGAGAATAAGCACTTGCGTTTCCCGGGTCGTCAGCGCTTCTGCTAACCCGGTCTGGGGGGTTGGGGCTATCGTTGCGCTGGCCCGGCCAGCAATCTGGTCCAGTAGCTGCGACAAGCTGTGGCGCAGTGTTGGCTCCAGGGCTTCCTCCGGAAAGATCCGCCAGAGCAGGAAGGGGTCTGCCAGAACGCCAAGGAGAGATTCTGTCTCGAGCTGGCCAGCCACGCGCATGAACAGGCTGAGGGCCTGTTCCTCGCGCCGGCTACGATAGAGGCAGACCGCCCGCAGCACGTCCACCTCCAGCGTTCTCAGCCATTGACCGGTCCGCATCAGGTGGCCCTGTACCCTGTCCAGTAGCGGGAACAGGGTTTCCGCAGGCAGTTGATGCAGGCGCATCTTGATGCGCCAGAGTAGAGCGGTCTGCTCCTGCAGCGAGCATCCGTCGAGTTCGATGCCTTCGGTCGGCGGGAGGCGAATCAGATCATGCGTTTCGCTGCCTGTCATGATCTGTAGCGCATCGTTCATGGTGGCGGCGGATGCAAACCAGTAGGAGCGCGAGGTAGCGCTTGACTGCAGCGACGCAAGCTCATGAATGACCTGTCGTGCCGAATAGATGTCGCCGCGCAGAAGGAGAAGGTCAGCACGTAAGGTTACGAGCAGATTGTTCTTGAGGATATCCTGCGCGATTCGCGGCTGCCCCTGAAATAACTCGGCGCGCTTGCCGAGCGGCTGCAGCTTACCTGCCATCCTGTCCAGCAGGAGTTCGAGCATATCCAGCCAATCATAGGCACTGGCCAGCGAGACACCGTTATCGACAAGCCGGCCTCTCAGGGCCTGAAGACTCTGCTCCGCCTGCCTTCGCCGACATGACAGTATCAGCATCCAGAAATTGAATATCGAGAACGTAAGGTGCAAGGCCCAGGACATCATGGCCTCGGTTTGTGCCAGTCCGGTGGCCACGACAGGAAAAAGTTTCGCCATGTCGCCGGCCTGGGCGAGACTGAAGGCTTCCTGAAGCAGCACTACAGGATTGGTCGGCGCACATCTCGAAGTGCCTTGCACCCACTCCTGACAGGTCATCACACCCTGCTGGGTCAATTCTGAGTAGAGCTGGATTTCGGCGATGAAACGACCCAGGCGTTCCTCACTCATATACTTGCCGAGGGTTTCCGGCTTGCTGTGCCGTAGCAGTTCGAGAACCCGCTGAAAATAACGCATGATCTCTAGATCGCTGCCCTGATAGATGGCACAGCGGACGGCGCAAATCAGTAGGATGGGGTGCCGAATTTCACAGGCTTCGTCCAGGAGGTTGATCCAGCGTCGCAAGTCGTAGACGTGGAGGCGGGCAGTGAGTTCGTCGGCGTTTGCCAGCAAAAGTGTTTCCAGTTTTGACCAGTCTTCCAGCCGGAGGCAGGCCTCGATCGCCATGGACTGGAAGCCCTTGCGCTCCAGCCAGCCCCTGCACCGGGTCAGTGTTGCTTTGGGCAGCGTCACAGCGTACGTCGACAGAACAAGCTCCACGAGCGGCTTGCTGTTGAGCTGCAGCGTCTGCTCCTTCGTGAGGCGACGCGCAAGCAGTCCAGAGACCTGCAGATTTTGCAGGGCCTGATCGAAGTCCTTCAGGCCCTCCTCATCAGTGAACAGTGCGTGAGGCAAGGGGCCGAGCCACAGCAGCAGCCACATGAGCTCTTGCTCTCCGATCTCGAAGCGCATGCCATTTCGTGCCAGCCAATCGGATACCGTCGTCCGCAGGTGTTCTTCACCATGCGAAACCGGCGTAAGCAAACGCTCACTGGACCTGACGAGTAAATCGGATACCAGCCCTGGCCAGCCTTTCGTCAAGGTGAACAACTGTTCGCTGGTGTGCTGGGCCCGACAGTCGGCGGGCAGGAGTTCGTGCAGTACGCAGACTTCCGCAGGGGTCATGGCGAGGTCGTTGAACGCGAAGTAATAGGCAAATTCACGCATGAAACCGGACGCACAGCGGGACTCAAGGCGAGCCGCTTCCGGATAAAAGGCTGTAAGCACAATGATCCGCTGATCGGCATCAGCGTCACGGCAGAGCGCTGCTACCTCACTCCAGACCAGCATGTCGAAACCGAGCGGTCCCAGATCGAGAATGAGTGCTGCTGAAGACCTGGGTGCGCACGACGCCCTGGTCGCCTCGAGGACTTTCGCAGGGGCTGAGGGCAGCTTCTCAAGCAGCTCGGCGCTCATCTTCCGGGCGCTTCCGTCTCGACGCCACTTGAAGTATCGATACGGCAGGTTGCGGGTTGCTAACCACTGCAAGACACCGCGGCGCTTACCGCTGCCCTGGGGCGAATGAACGATCAGGCGCTCATGCTCCGACAACAGCCGGAACAGCGCCGGATGCGCTCTGACGAGGCTGAAGCGCGGATGAGCCTGGAGGTGCTCCCTCTCGGTGTTAGCGGTGCGATCCATACAAACGTTCTTGGCGTGAAATGGTTTTTTTGGAACTACTTGTAATTCGGCGAAGGCAAAATGGTACAGGTGTAAACAGAGACTGTGAGTCAGCACGCAGAAAAAACGTGACAAGTGTCACGCTTCCAATCTGTGCCTTGTCGCCTGAAAGAAAAGTCATCCTTTCATAGGATATGAGCACACCTGCGCAGGCTCTAGTGTGTCGCATCACTCAAATGGGTGATGCAAGTGAAACAGGATGCCCGCTCTCCAAGACAGGACCATAACAATGAAAAACACCTTCAAACGCCGGCTGATGCTGGCGGCCATTACGTGTGCGATCGCAGGAGCACCCTCCGGCGCCCAAGCCTCCCTCTGGGAAAAGGATGCTGCAGAAGAGCCTGCCGACACCCCTATCATTCGCTGGTGGGACGACGGTCTGGCAGGTACTTTGCACCTGCTTCAAAGCGTTACCAATCTGAACAAGAACAATATCATAGACACCAACGGCACCTACCCAGAGAACGTAGCCTGTGACGCTGACACGGCCGGGGCACGTACGACCGAGGGCAATTGCAACGACCTCGACCAGACCCGTATGGGCAGCGAAGGCATGCGCTTTGGTCGCAACGTGCCGCTCAACTCGGCGTACGCCGACGAAGCAATGCTTATGGAGCCAAACCCCCGGATGATCAGCCGTGAGCTGATGACCCGCGATGACATCAAGGAAGTCGATTTCCTCAGTTATTGGGCGGCCGCCTGGATCCAGTTCATGACACACGACTGGTTCTCGCACAGGGATGATGCTGGTGCGCCACACGAGGTGCCACTGGATGCCGACGATCCGCTGGCCAGTGAACTGGGCGGCAGCATGGCTATCGCGAAAACCGAGGTCGATCCGACCTGGACCCCTTATGAAAACACACCGAAAGCCTACACCAACCGGCTTACGCACTGGTGGGATGGCTCTCAGCTCTACGGCAGCGATCAGGTGGTTCAGGATAGCCTGAGAACTTTTGAAGGCGGCAAGCTCATCATCGAACCCAGTGGCCGTTTGGCCGTCAATCCAGAGACCGGTCTGCCTGTCACCGGCTTCAGTGATAACTGGTGGCTCGGGCTGCAGATGTTCCATGAGCTGTTCGTGAAGGAACACAATGCGATTGCAGAGATGCTGGCTGCAAAATATCCCTCGTGGACCGACCAGCAGCTGTTCAACAAGGCTCGTCTGATCAACGCGGCGATTATGGCCAAGATTCACACTGTGGACTGGACACCCGCCATTCTTAAAACGACCAATACCAAGTTGGCGCTGAATCTGGACTGGGAAGTAGTTGTTGGCGGTGACAAGAATCTGCGTGACACGCCGTATAGCCTAACGGAGGAATTCGTGGCTGTGTACCGAATGCATCCCCTGATCCGTGACTCGGTGGATATGGTCGACTATCAGTCAGGCAAGGTGATCAAGGCTGTCAGTACCACCGATCAGGCTTTTCAGAAGGCGCCTGGGGTACTGGATTCATTGGGTAATGAGAACGTGTACTATTCGTTTGGTATGACCCACCCAGGTCAGCTGACCCCGCATAACTATCCGAAGTTCCTCCAGGAACTACGCATGCCCGATGGCCGTGTGCTGGATATGGCCGCACTCGACATTCTTCGCGATCGAGAGCGCGGTGTGCCCCGCTACAATGAGTTCAGACGACAGCTGAAGATGCCACCCATTAATGATTTTACGGATATCACGCCGGACAGGGCGCTCGCAGAGAAGATGCGCGAGGTCTACAACAACGATGTCGAATTGATTGACACCGTGGTCGGCCAACTGGCTGAAGGGTACCGCCCAGATGGTTTCGGCTTCAGTGATACGACCTTTCGGATATTTACCGTGATGGCGCCGCGACGATTCCAGTCAGACCGCTTCTATACCACCGACTTCAACGAACAGGTGTACACAAAAGAGGGTATGGCCTGGATCAAGGACGCCAACTTCCGCAGCGTTATTCTTCGACACGAGCCCGAACTGGGGAAAAAGATGGCATTGGTCGGCAACCCGTTCTTTCCATGGGATACCGACAGCTGCGATTGGCGTATTCAGGACAAGCTGAAGTGTGATTACCGCCGTCTCAAGCTGAAGTTCAGTCGGGACTGATTTCCACCCGAAGCGTTTACCAAGCTGCAACGACCACCCTAATCGTGGTCGTTGACTCGGGGGCCGGGGATTGCTAGATTCCCGCCCTGCCTTTCGGTGACCCTTTACGTTCAGGGTTTAAACGGGAAGTCGGTGCCAGTCCGACGCTGCCCCCGCAACGGTGATTGAGTCAAAAGCAACCAGTACGCCACTGTGTCATGACATGGGAAGGCGGTCTGCTTCGGCGCTTCGGCGCCGGCTCATCAGTCCGTAGACCGGCCAGAGGGGTCATGCCAGGTGTTGCGGTGGGCGACTATGGGCAGGTCAGCCTCGTCTATCTGGCATCCCCTGTCTTTGTTTGTTTTGCCCCGCAATGCCTTTGCACTCATGCTGCCAGGGCTAATCATGTTGACCACCCAACGTACTCGTATCACCGGCACTACCGCCGCCGCACTCATCTGTGCCCCAGGGTCTGGTCATGGCAAGTCCATGGTCACCGCCGCCATGGCCCGTCTGCATCGCAACGCCGGACGCAGCGTCCGAGTATTCAAGCACGGCCCCGACTATCTCGACCCGATGGTGCTCGAACTGGCCTCTGGCGCGCCTGTCTATCAGGTCCACGGCTGGATGACTGGCGATGAAGAGATCCGTTGGCGCCTGGCAGAAGCTGCCCGCGACGTAGATCTCGTACTGGTCGAAGGGTCGATGGGCTTGTTCGATGGTGAACCGTGTAGCGCCGATCTTGCAGTCAGCTGCGGGATTCCTGCATTGCCTGTCATCGATGCGCGCGCCATGGGCCAGACTTTCGGGGCACTGGCGCTTGGGCTTGCCAGCTATAGGCCCGATGTCAAGGTGCATGAGGTCATTGCCAACCGAGTCGGCAGTGCCTATCACACCCAGCTGGTAGGCGAGAGCCTGCCCCCTGGCATCAGTCTGCTCGGCGCCATTCCGCGCAGCGAGTTCTTCACGATACCGGACCGGCATCTTGGCCTGGTACAGGCCAGTGAGCTGCCAGAACTGGATGCAGCACTCGACGCGGCCGCTGAGGTCTTGAAAGAAGCCGGTCTCGACCGGCTGCCTGCCCAGGTCACGCTTAGTGCAGACGCGCCTCAGCCGATCCCTCGTCTGCTGACCGGGCGTCGCATTGCCATCGCTCGTGACAATGCCTTCGCCTTTATCTATCCAGCCAATCTGGACGTGCTCAGAAGCATGGGCGCTGAGCTGACATTCTTCTCGCCTTTGTCAGACCAGACACTGCCGGCATGCGATGCCATCTGGCTACCGGGTGGGTATCCCGAACTTCACGGTAAAACCCTTTCTGGCAATACAGCGATGCGTGCGGCTATTCGTGCGCATCATTCGGCTGGCAAACCCATCCTCGCTGAGTGTGGCGGATTGATGGCCTGTGTCGATAGTCTGCTGGACACTGAAGGCGTGGCGCATGCGATGTATGGGCTTATGCCCGGGCAGGCTCGGATGGCCGGGCGTCTGAAAGGGCTGGGTATGCAGGCCATGGCCGGTAGCGGCGATAGCGCGCATGAAGAGTTGCGCGGCCATGCCTACCACCATTCCGAACTGGATACGCCGCTGGCGCCAGCAGTACTCACCAGACGCTTGCGAGGCAGTGCTGGCGAAGCGATCTATCGGCAGGGGAGTCTGACGGCCAGCTATTTTCACGGCTATTTCCCCTCGGCACCGCAATTGATCGCCGACCTGTTCAACGGCCGCGCCGTTGCTGCCGGCCACTGATCATGACGCCCAGCAGTGGATCCATGCGTCCGGAAACCCCGGAGTACCGCGGCCCACTGCGTACGGGTCTGACGACAGGCGCCTGCGCGACAGCCGCTTCGCTTGCAGCCGCACGCCTTTTGTTAACGGGAAAACGTACCACTGCGCTGACCATACGCCTGCCACGGGGCGGCGAGCCGGAGATGACAATAGCGGATCTCATGTGCACTGGTGACTCCGCCACAGCCGGCATCATCAAGGACGCTGGCGATGATCCCGATGCCACCCACGGCGCGCGGCTCTGGGTCGAAATCAGACTGCTGCAAAGGCCAGGTTTCGAATTCGTCGCAGGCGCCGGTGTGGGCACTGTGACGCGCAAGGGCCTGAGTCTCGCGGTGGGGGAGCCGGCTATCAATCCGGTGCCCCGTCAGATGATTACCGAACACCTGCAGCAGCTTGCTGAAGAAGCTGATTTTACTGGCGGCTTTCGCGTTACGGTAGGCGTTGATAATGGGGAAAAGATCGCCCTGCGAACAATGAACGGCCGCCTCGGTATCATAGGTGGACTTTCCGTGCTGGGCACCACCGGTATCGTCAGACCGTTTTCATGCGCAGCCTATATTGCATCGATTCATCAGTCGGTTGATGTCGCGCGTGCCAATGGGCTCACGCATCTCGCCGGGTGTACCGGCGGGACCAGCGAGCTTTTTGTGTCGCGACAGTATGGCCTGAGTGAGATGGCTATCGTTGAAATGGGCGACCTCTTTGGTGCGCTGCTCAAGTACCTGCGCCGCAATTCCGTGCCCCGTTTCACGCTGGTCAGTGGCTTTGGCAAGTTGAGCAAGTTCGCTGCAGGCCATCCGGATACTCACAGCCGCAAGTGCGCCATCGATTTGCCCTGGCTTGCACGCCAGGCGGCCGCGCTAGGCGCGACAGAGACATTGCAGGCGATGATTTCGCGGTCGAACACCTCTATCGAAACCCTCGGCTATTGTCAGCAGGCTGGCATCCCGCTGGGGGATCGTCTTGCACAACTCGCACTGGCACGGGTCTACGCCTATCTGCCTGCAGATATCGGAGTAGCCGTCTGTGCCATTGATCGCGGCGGAGAGCTTGTAGGCTACGCCGATAGGGCAACACAGCCATGAGCGCGCCAGCTATCAGCATCAGCAATCTACGCAAGCACTATGAGGGCGCCCCCAAGGGGGCAAAAAAGGAAGGGGTGGCGACCAGGCGTGAAGCGCTTGCAGGCATCGACATGAACATTCCTGCTGGCGCATTTTTTGGACTACTCGGGCGCAATGGCGCAGGCAAGACATCGCTTATCGGACTCATCACCGGGCTCGTGCGCATGGAAACCGGCAGCATCAGCATCTTCGGCTTCGACAATCAACGCCAGGCCATGGCTGCAAGATGTTGCGTCGGGCTCGTGCCACAGGAGGTCAACTTCAACAGTTTCGAGCCCGTGCAGGAAATCGTCTCTACCCAGGGCATGTACTACGGGCTATCGAGAAAAGATGCCGCGCGGCGGGCCTGTGAGGTCCTTGAGCTCGTGGGTCTGGCTGATAGAGCCAGGTCGAAGGCCTGGGGACTTTCCGGCGGTCTGAAAAGACGTCTGATGATTGCACGGGCACTCGTACACAGGCCAAGACTGCTGATGCTGGATGAGCCAAGCGCCGGTCTCGATGTGGAGGCCCGCCAGGCGACCTGGGCCATGCTTCGTGAGTTGAACGGGCAGGGCACCACCATCTTTCTCACCACACACTATCTGGAGGAGGCTGAGGCGCTGTGCAACGATATCGCTATCATCGATGCAGGTCGAATCATTGCCCGGGATACACCTGAAGTTCTCTTGAGCGGTCTGCAGACGCAGCATCTGATGCTCGAGCTGGCGGACGCCCCGCTGACGCGCCCTCAACTCGCCCGTGGGAGAGTGCGCGATTTTGATGGGCACCGGCTTGAACTGGACTGGCCTCAGCATGAGACGCTCGATCAACTCTTTAACGAACTCCTGCAGCAGGGTATCAAGGTACTGGCCGTTCAGCAGGGTTCGAACCGCCTGGAGTCACGCTTCCTTGAGCTCCTGGCAGCGCGCGCTTCAGCTGATACGGGGCGCGTATGAACGCCGGTATGTACTGGAACGCCTATCAGGGCCTCGTTATAAAACAGGTGCGGCGCTTCGTGCGCAGCTGGGTGCAGAGCCTGCTGCCTTCGGTGGTGACCGCGTCGCTATTCATGCTGATCTTCGGACACTTTGTAGGCCGCGATCTGGCCGCAGTCGAAGGCGTGCCGTACGCCGATTTTCTCATGCCTGGCCTGATACTGTTCGCCGTTGTCAGTAATGCCTACAGCAACACCACGCTAGCCTTTTTCGGCGCCCGTCTGCAACGACACATCGAAGAAATGCTGGTGGCGCCGATGCCTGCCTGGCTGATAGTGGCTGGTTTTGCAACAGCTGGTGTCATACGTGGTTTGCTGGCTGGCGCACTGGTTGCGGCGCTGGCCCTGCCGTTTACCAGTCTGGAAGTGCACCATTTGGCATCCGGGCTCGGCGTAGCCGTACTGAGCGCGCTGTTGTTCTCGTTCGCAGGCCTGGTCAATGGCGTGTTCGCCCGCAACTTCGACGATACCTCGCTGGTCAACACCTTCATCCTGACACCGCTGATGTACCTTGGCGGCGTGTTCTATCCCATCAGCCGTCTGCCGTCGCCCTGGGCGGATGTTTCGCAGCTCAACCCAATGGTCCATATCGTCGACGGTTTTCGTTATGCGTTGCTTGATATCGGAGACAGCAGTCGTGCCAGCACATTCATCGTGCTGCCCCTGATCACATGTGCGGTCGGTGGCCTCGCCTGGTGGCTGATCGCCCGAGGTATACGAATCAAATCATGATTATCGTTACAATCTTACAGAGCAAGCCATGAACAAAGACCTGCACGACTACATTCGCGATGGCGCGGCCATTTACGAGGCTTCTTTTGCCACCATACGGGCCGAGGCCGATCTTTCGCGTCTGCCAGCTGAAATGGAAGCCCCAGCCGTCCGCATCATCCACGCCTGCGGCATGGTAGACGTTCTGCAACACCTGGCGTTCTCCGATGGCGTTGGCCAGGCAGCCAGAGCGGCGCTGAAGGCGGGTAAGCCCATCATTTGTGACAGCCAGATGGTGGCACATGGTGTCACCCGCGCCAGATTGCCCGCCAATAATCAGGTGATTTGCACCCTGCGCGACCCGCGGGTACCTGCACTGGCCACACAGATTGGCAATACCCGCAGTGCAGCAGCCGTCAATCTATGGGAGCCGGATCTTGAGGGCGCCGTAGTGGCGATTGGCAATGCCCCCACAGCGCTGTTCCATCTCCTGAATCTCATGGCCGCCGGCGGATCAAGACCTGCGGCCATTCTCGGTTTTCCAGTTGGCTTCATTGGTGCAGCGGAAAGCAAGCAGGCACTTGCGGCCACACCAGGCATCCATTTCATCACCGTGCACGGCAGACTGGGCGGCAGCGCCATGGCAGCCGCTGCGGTCAACGCCCTTGCTAGCGACATCGAGTGAGCACCATGACAACACAACAAGCACCTGGACGGCTTTACGGCCTTGGCACCGGACCTGGCGACCCCGAGTTGCTGACCTTGAAAACAGTCCGTCTGTTGACGGAGTGCCCAGTGGTGGCCTATTTCTGCAAGCGCGGCAGCAGGGGGCGCGCACGCGCCAGTTGCGAAGCGCATATCGGGGCTCAGCATCAGGAGCTGGCGCTCGTTTACCCTGTCACTGTTGAGCTGCCGCATACGAGCCAGGAGTATCATGACCGGATCGAGGCTTTCTTCGATGTAGCTGCGGAGGCGGTGGCCGAGCACTTGCTGGCAGGGCACGACGTCGCGCTGCTGAACGAAGGCGACGCCTTCTTCTACGGTTCCTTCATGCACGTTTTCCTGCGCCTGAAAGAACGTTTCGAAATTACCGTGGTGCCTGGCGTCAACTCAGTCATGGCCTGTGGTGCACTGCTGCCAAGGCCTCTGATCATGCGCGATGATGTGCTCACAGTCATTCCAGGCACGCTCGATGATGAATCGCTTCGGGCCAGTATGTCCGGCAGCAAGGCGACCGTGATCATGAAGGTCGGCTCCAACCTCGGACGTATCTGTCGCATGGCAGAGGAACTGGGTATGGCCGACCGTGCGTGGTATGTGGAGAAGGCCAGTATGCCTGAGCAGCGCGTATCGCCACTCTCCGAAATCGGCGACACCATAGCGCCTTATTTTTCGATGGTACTCATTCCCGGCCCGGGCGTACGTGTATGAGCGCTACAGCATCCAGTGGCGGCATACTGTCGGTTGTCGGAACCGGCCCGGCTGGTGCGGCCTGGATGAGTCCGGAGACGGCGGCACTCATTGATGAAGCTACTGATCTGGTCGGCTACGGCCCCTATCTCGACCGTGTCGCCAAGCCGCATCATCGCTGCCATCCCTCGGACAATCGAGTGGAGCTCGTGCGAGCGGCGCAAGCGCTGGATCTTGCTGCTGAAGGCCGTCACGTCGCTGTTGTCTCCGGTGGCGATCCCGGAATTTTTGCAATGGCCGCAGCCATTTGTGAAGTGCTTGCCAACAAGGCCTCACCTGCTTGGCAGGACGTGAAGCTCGGCATTTACCCCGGTATTTCTGCACTACAGGCGGCCGCTGCAAGAACAGGCGCACCACTGGGTCACGACTTCTGCGTGATGTCCTTGTCCGACGTGCTCAAGCCCTGGTCAGTCATCCGCAAGCGCATCACGCTGGCTGCACAGGCCGATTTTGCCATGGCGTTCTATAACCCGCGTTCCAGCCATCGACCGTGGCAGTTAGGCGAGGCTCTCGAGGTGCTCAGAACAGTGCAGGCAGCCGAGACCCCTGTCATTTTCGCCAGGGCCGTAGGCAGGGCAGATGAATCGTTGCACTTCACCACGCTCGCGGCGGCTGATCCGACACTTGTAGACATGCAGACGCTCGTCCTGATCGGGAACTCACTTGCCCGTAACTTCGAGCATGGCGGACGACAGTGGGTTTACAGCCCAAGGGACTATCCTGAGCAATCGGCCGAGACATAGAATCGCTGGATGCGGGTGCCGCTCAGCCCCGCAGCGCTTCGAGATTGGCGATCACGTCCTCCACACTGTAAAGCTCGCGGTCGGCTGATGGTAGCTCTGGACGTTCGACCATGATGACGGACAAGCCAGCGTGCCGGGCTGCGTCCAGCTTTGGCTGTGCGGCGGGGCCACCGGAGTTCTTGGTCACGACAATATCAATGCCATACCTTGATAGCAGTGCCTGCTCGCCGGCCAGATCGAAAGGGCCGCGGTCAGTGATCAATGTCCAGCTGGCAAAAGCTGGCGGAGGCTCAGGCGGATCAACGCAGCGAACGACAAAATGCAGGCCGGCCATCGACTCGAAATGCCGGAGGGTCGTGCCGCCGGTAGTCAGCAGGACGTTCTGCCCGGGCTCGGTCACTTCGCCGAGTCGCACAGCGGCCGCATCGAGGTCGGGGACATCGTACCAGTGGTCGCCGTCCACAGGCGTCCAGGCTGGCCGTCCCAGCCGTAGCAGGGGCAAACCTGTCATGCGGCAGGCCGCCACGGCGTTGGCTGACATTTGTGCCGCGAAAGGGTGGGTGGCGTCCACCACGGCTGCGGCACCATGGTCCTGCAGCCATTGGACCAGGCCGGCGATGCCGCCGAATCCGCCGCGGCGTGTCGGCAGTCCCGAAGGCAGGGGACGACGTGTACGTCCCGCCAGCGAATAAGTAGCCTCGAAGCGAGGATCGTGCAGAAGCGCGGCGGCCAGGTTCATGGCATCACGTGTGCCACCAAGAATAAGTACATGCATTGGCAGCTCGCCATCAGTGATATCAGGAGCGGTATTTTATAATGAAGAATCAACAGACGTCTCCCGCCTATGCTGAAACGACGTCAGAAGAGGGCTGGCTCACCCTGGTGGGGCTAAGTGAGGCGGGTTGGGCCGGTCTTGCTGAAGATGCGCGGGCCGCTGTACTGGGAGCTGAAGTACTCTTTGGCGGCGCGCGCCATCTGGCCTACGTGCCGGAAGTCGACGGTCAGGTGAGGAAAGCCTGGCCGTCTCCAATCCAGCCAGGCCTCGAAGAATTGATGACCTATGCCGGCCGGCCTGTCTGCGTGCTTGCAAGCGGCGATCCCTTCTGGTTCGGTATTGGTGCAACATTGTCCCGCTATCTGCCTGCGGGCGCCATGCGAAGCCTGCCGGGCCCGTCAGCGTTTTCGCTGGCGGCGGCGCGGATGGGCTGGCCACTCCAGGATTGTCATTGTTTCTCTGTCGTAGCTCGCGATATTGATCGACTCCGCGCCGTGCTATCTCCAGGGCGCCGACTGCTGGTTCTGAGTGAGGACGGAAACAGTCCTGCCAGGGTTGCACGCTTGCTGGTGAGCGCGGGCTATGGTGACAGCCAGATGGTGGCACTCCAGTCGATGGGTGGTGCATCAGAAACACGCTGTGAACGCACTGCCAGCGCCTGGGGAGATACCGCGGTGCATAAGCTGAATACCCTGGCGATCGAGTGCCGCAGCAGGCTCGCAGGGCATGGATGCTCCCGGGTGCCGGGGAGGGACGAGAACGAATTCACTCACGATGGGCAGATCTCAAAGCGCGAAATTCGCGCGGTTATCCTGGCCTATCTGGCGCCAAGAGGTGGCGAGCATCTATGGGATCTCGGCGCTGGTTCAGGCGCAGTGTCGATTGAGTGGCTGCTGGCAGATGCCGCCAATACGGCTACGGCCGTAGAGGTAAAAGAGAAGCGCGTTGCTCAGATCATGGCGAATGCGCAGTCCTTTGGCGTAGGTCATCTGCAATGCATAGCCGGGCGCACGCCGGCGGCGCTCAGCGGGCTTGTGAAACCCGACGCAATCTTCATCGGCGGCGGCATTACCGAAGCGAAGCTCTTGGACCTGTGCTGGCAGGCGCTTTCCGCGGGCGGTCGCTGCGTTGCCAGTGCTGTGACGGCAGAAGGCGAAGCCGCGCTCATCGCTGCAAGGGCCCGCTACGGTGGCGCTCTGGTTCGGCTCGCTGTGGAAAGATCCGAAGCGCTGGGCCGCTTTACCGGCTGGCGTCCGCTGCGCACCATCACCTTGTGGCACGCCCGGGTGGCGCGGCCAAAACAGGCCGATTTTTATTCCGGAAATCCGATATGACCATACACTTCATTGGCGCCGGTCCCGGTGCGCCAGATCTTATCACCCTGCGTGCACGTGATCTCATCGCACGCTGTCCTGTCTGCCTCTATGCCGGGTCCATAATTCCGCAGGAGATACTTGCTCATACCGCGGCCGATGCAGTACGCCTCAATACCGCTGGAATGACACTGGATGCGATCATTGACGCCATGCAGAAGGCTCACGAGCGTGGACAGGATGTAGCGCGCCTTCATTCCGGCGACCTGGCAATTTATTCAGCAGTGGCTGAGCAGCTACGGCGCCTCAGGGTGCTCGGGATTCCGTATCAACTCACGCCAGGCGTGCCGGCTTTCTCTGCAGCGGCGGCTGTATTGGGGCTCGAGCTAACGTTGCCTGAGGTGGCGCAGACGCTGGTGCTTACCCGCACCCAGGGCCGCGCTTCCGCCATGCCGCCAGGAGAAACCCTCGAGGCCTATGCAGCGACGGGTGCCACCCTGGCCATTCATCTCTCCCTGCATGCTATCGGCGAGGTCCTCAAGCGTCTGTCGCCGTTCTATGGTGGAGATTGCCCGGTGGCCATCGTCTTTCGTGCAACGCATCCGGACGAGCAGATACTGCGCGGACGGCTCCACGACATTGCAGCGCAGGTGGACAGTATTCCCGAAAAACGTAGCGCGCTGATTTTAGTGGGGCGGGCATTGGGTGAGTCAGGATTCCGCGACAGCGCACTCTACGATCTACGACACCAGCGGCTGTTCCGTGCGGACTGATCCGGACCAGGCAAATCGCTCAAGCAACTGGAGCGTCGGCGAGCAATGCCTGTCGCAAAAGTCTGGCATCCAGGCGCAGGATCAGCTGTGAGAGCGTCTCGTCTGCTTGCCGGGCCGTCTGCAATATCCTCGAGAGCAGTTGGAGTCTGGCTTCCACATCGGCTGGCGACAGGCCCGTCAATAGCGTGTTTGCTTCTTGAGCAGGATCAGCGCGATCATTGACGATGAGATCATATAAGCCCTCTCGAGCCGTCAAGGTGAGTGGGCTGGTCAGTGGATGCGCACAGCCTTTGCCGCAGCCTGATATATGGATAGTCAGTGCACCATCGAAGAGTGCGGGCATAGCACGGGCCCAGCCAAGTGCATCTGTTCTAGTGCTGCTGCTGCCCGACTTGCAGGCGGGCGCGCCTGGGCAGGCGGTGGCCGAGAGGCGGGCGTCATCTGGCTCTGTAATGAGCCCCAGCGAGTTCAATGCACCAGCAAGCTCAGCACCCGCGCCGGGCAGTAGAATCTGTCGCCAGGGCGTCAGTCTCAACTGCCCGGCAGCGTGAGTTTCCGCAAGATCAGCCAGCGCCTGGGCAGTTCCCGCAGATAGCTCTCCAAAGGGCACCCCTGCACCGAACCAGCCGTTATGCGCACCTATTACTGTGCCTGGATCTGGACCGAGCGAAGGATTTGTAGCAAAGGGCGTATCTGAAGGCTGCAGCCAGGGTGCGACCACAGCCTGAAACTCGTGCAGGGGGACCTGTCCGAGTACGTGGAGCAGGCGTCTGCCTGGCGTGGGCAGCGCGCTATTACGCTCGATAAAATGATGAGTCAGTGCGAGTAGCGCCTTCACTGTATGTTCTGGCGCACATAGACCAAGCCGCTTTGAGCTGTAGGCTGTACCCGCCACTGACAAGCGGTATCTGAGCCCATCAGGGCTCATTATGGCGTCAGCGCGTATATCAGCGTCTTCAGCTGCCAGGTGGGCAACACCGCCGCCATTGAGTAGCAGGCGAAACTTCGTCGGCAGAGCTCGGAAGGCGGTATCCTTTACCATTGCCTTGTCTAGCGCCAGCGCCAGGGGCCAAGGGTCCGCGAGCGCGTAAGGGTCCAGGTCTGCCGCCGGAGAACTGAGGGTGTTCCGTGAGGCCTCAGCCTCAGCGGGTGCTACTGCCAGACCCTGTGCTATCAGGGCAGCGCTTACGCTCGCATCAGTTTCAGGAGCAAGACTGCGGAGTTGCAGATTACCGCGCCGGGTGAGCTCCAGTACTGCCTGACCATGTTGCGCAGCAAGCGTCGCAATAAAAGCCAAGTGCTTCGCCTGGAGCCGCCCGCCAGGCACCCGCACTCGCGACAGCAGACCGTCTCCAGTTGACATCGATGAACCCACGCCGGGGCATGTGCCACGGCGATAAGGGCGGGAATGGAGATCCTGCATCAAAGACGTTTAGCCATAACTGACTGGACCGGGCACTAGACTTCGTCAGCCACGCTGAACCGGGAATGCCTTGCGCCAGCCTTGCCCTCTAGAAGCGCCTTGATCAACACCACATCCAGCAACATTTCTGGGATGAACTTCAACTGAAAGCCTGCCAGGATATCCTGAATGTCCGACTGCTGCCCGGCCTGCACGTCGATTCGGCCTAGCGGCCAGCTGCGGACATGGGCCTGTGCGGCATCGACCAGCCGTGAGCGCCTGTCACGGTACTCCTGCGAAACCACTTCCTGGCCAACGAGTCGCCAGGCGCTATCGAGGAAGTCCGGCCACTGCGCGATGCCCCGGTAGTAAGAGGAGACCATCGGATGCCCGTGATCCTGGCGGATTCTCTCGAACAGCGCTTGCAGCGCAGCATCTGCCTCAGCAGGGTCGACCAGCTCCACCTTGCCAGTGCCATCAGCGATGCCTCGTGGCAGATCAGCTATTTCGTTGAGGGAGAACGCTGCATTGCCCAGTCTATCGCCAAAGGCACATTCGTTGAACGCCGCTGAAATAAGCAGCAGCTTCGGTAGCACATAGTGAATGGTATCGTTGAAATCGATCAGCTTATCGGCATTCATGATGCCGGATACGCCTAGCGAGGTGGTTGCAGGCGCTGCATCCAATACGGCCTTCTGCCGAAGATCGTCTGCCGCGCGTTCGAAGGCGACAGAGCGAACCACAGGCTTGACCGCCCGCCAGGCCTGCTCCAGAAAGTCAGGATAATTTGCAAGCGTCCTGAAAAGCTGATTGACGATGGGTACCCGAAGCGACTGCTGAATATCCTCATATATCGCCTGAAGGCAATCATCGACCTGCTCCATTGTGAGATCAGGCAAGTCTGCAGCCAGTTTCAAACCACGCTCGGTGGCGTCTTCCGTTTGCTTATCCATCAATATTCCCCAGGTGTCTTGGAGTTTTCTACGCCGCCACTGGCAGAGGGGGTCACCGAAATGTCGTCGAGCAGCACTCCGCAACAATCGCGGCCACCAAGGCCGCTGAAAACGAGCCGCTCTTCTGCCGCACTCGCTTCAAACTCAAGCGTGCCGCGCAGCCAATGATCTGAACCTGCGTTGGTAACAGCAATCCTCTGCTTATGCTCAGCTATGGAAATGCCGAGCGCAAGCCCCTGGCCCGCATAATCATGCCGCGCGTAACTGAAATCTACTGTATAGCGTCGTCCGATCGTCAGGCCTTTGAGCACCTGTGAAGCCTCACCGGGGGCGTGGCCGTTCAGGTCGAGATGCTGAAGTCCACTTGCGCCTTTGCCAAGGCCACGATGGCTGTTGAGATGCAGACTGATTGAGCCGCTCTCTACGGTCCAGGCACCGAAAGTCGTACCCGCTGAGAAATCCCGCCATTCACCGCTACCATCCTCGCTAAGCGCTGGATACTCAAAGCCACCATCGATAATCAGGTCCTGCTCGTCTGGCTGGGTGTCCGGCGGCGCGAAGTGAAAGATTCTGGCCTTTGATGGCACGCCGGCATCGTCTATGAGGAAGAGCATGTAAAAGCCGGGCGTAGCCAGGCGGCTATTGTCCGGCAGTGCTATTTCCAGCTCGTTGGGCGCAGTAGCGGTAAAACCCAGCTCGAGAAACCGCTGATCATTGTTGAAGGAGTGCGTGACTGCACCAGTCTTGAGCAGGGTCACCCTTGCGATAGGCTTTGCCGACTCATAACTCAAGCCTAGGGTTCCGCCGTAGGTGAGGCTTTGTGTGCCAACCGCATAGGTCGGGCGCGGCGCCAGTGCCTCACCGTCGAACAGATACGGCGGCTTGAAAATCTGGGCATTGAAGTTCCTGAGCTCCTTGCCATTAACCCACGGGCCAGGCGAACCGCCACCCCCACTCAGCACGGTGGCATCCGGCAACAGAATGGCCGTCGAATGATACAGCCTCGCATGTTGTTCAGCCGCAAGCACGCGCCAACTATCCGAGTCCGGATCCCATAACTCAGCATGCAAGGCCGGACCTTCGCTATCCAGCAGGTTGTTTCGATGAGCACCCCCGGTCACGAGCACCCGCCCATCAGGCAACATTGTGGATGTTGCCCAGTGACGCTTATAGTTCATCGGGGCAGCTGGCTCGGTGACAACTTTCAGGCGCTCACTCGCCTCGCTCTCGGGGACGAACGATAGCTTAGTCGCCTTGTTAGACCCATCAATATGTTTTTGAAGATCCGAAGGCGCACCACCGCCCACCTGTAGAATTCTGTCGGGACGGTACATCAGAGCTGTGGATGTTGCACCCTTGTTATCGCCATTGAAGGCGCCTGCCATCTGTATGGCACCATCGCCCTCATGCTCGATAAAGAACATCGCAGGCCCGCTCAGGTTGAAAATCTGGCCATTTGACAGTACCCAGGATCGCGGGTACCACCACTCGTTGAAGCCGTTGTCGTAGGCCAGTTGGCTGGTGGCGCCGAAGAGACTACGCCAGCCTTTTTCACGATTGTAGACCTCTGGCGTGATGATACCCGGGCCATCAACGCCGACTGCACTGCCACCCTGAACAAGCACATCACCATCCGGCAAGGTGGTATTCGTTGGATACCACCGCGGAAACGCCATCTTCACGCCACCGTCAGTCATGGTCTTCAGCGCGCCGTCAAAAAGGGTGGTGTTAGGATTGGCCGCGATGCCCCCCGCATTGTTATCACCGCCTGACATCATGACTTCACCTGTCGCAGGCAGGACCACCTGCGCCGCACAGAACAGGTCCGTGGGGGAGTGGTTGGGCAGCAACTGGTGCGCCTCAGGCCCAGTGCCTTTTGCTGGGTCCCACAGGTCATAATAGAGGCCGCCCATCTGGTTGCCCGCCTTGTCCGTTCCGAAGCTCAGAACATGTCCCTGAGGCGTGAGCACACTGTGGATCGGAATAATATTCCAGCCGATGGTCGGCCCCCATTGCCCCTCCACATCGTTGCCCCAGGCCTGAGCGGCATGTATGGAAATAATGCCAGAAATAGCGGCCGCCAGTAGTTTCTCCATTGCCTTCACTGCTGTTCTCCCTTATTGATTAGCGTATCTGTCTGTTGCGGCTATCTGAAAATCCTGTCAGCCGCTGCGATGTCCTGGGCGATTCGTTGCGTGTCGATACGGGTGCTGAGATAGCGCTGAATAATTCGACCACTGCGGTCCACCAGGAACAGGGTAGGGCTGTGATCGATCTCCCCGCTCTCAGGCGCCTCGACAACCTGTACCCTCATCTTCCCGAGCAGGTCGCGCAAGGTGTGTTCATCCCGAGTCGTACTGAACTGCCAGTTCGTGAAGTCAATACCGAAGCGTTGCGCATAGGCCTTGATGGTTTCGGGAAAGTCTGTGGTGGGATCCACCGAAACGGATACAAACTGCACCGACAGCTTCAGCGCATCCGGCAACAGCTGCTGAATGCGCGTGAGCTCATAAGTCTGGGTAGGGCAAATCGACGAACAGCCGGTATAGAAGAAGCTATACAGCACCGTCTGCCCATTGTAATCAGCCAGCGAGAAAGACTGCCCCTCGTGGTTGATCAGCCTATGCTGCCAGGGATATGACGAGGTGGAGTCGGTGCCCGAGGGGCTCGCAGCTGCTGCGGAGTGAGAACTGAACAAGAGAAAAAGAACGAACACAAAACCGGGATTCATCAATTGCCTCTTCAATTTTGTTGGGATAGGCAGAATGCTGAACGCTACTGAAACAGGCAGGCACGCTCGCGGGCGTGGCCCCTCGGATCAGGCGCAATGCGCGTGCGATGTATGTAAAACCTGGGCTACTTCTACTGCGGTCTTCGGGGGACTTCTACTGCGGATTATCGGTGTCTTTCAGCAGTACATTCACTGCGGCGAAAAACACCAGCAGACCGGACCGGAGATATCGATCTTCCGGCCTAGGCTGATTGGACAAAGCTTACGGGAAGTCGGGGGCTTTGGATAGCAAGGATACTGAATTTATTGGAATTTTATTTCGCCACGGTCCTGGCTGTACAGTTTTCGCACCCAATCAAGCGCCGCACTGTCACGCCAAGGTTCTATCGCTTCACGCATGATCGATTTGTACTCCGGCGCCCGGTAAACCGGGTGCTGATCAGGACAGGCCAGCGGGGCGAGCAGTGACGCTGCCGTGATATCAGCAGCCGTGAATTGATCACCGGCCAGAAAACGATGACCGCTATTCAGCCGGGCCTCCAGCCATTCGATTTCATCGCCGATTCGTTTGCGAGCACGGGCAACCCCGGCCTCGTTAATCTTCAGCTGGCGCTTCAGCGACCATTTGATGAGTGGAAAACTATGCCGTATCACAAAGGCCTGCCCAGCGCTCGCGTGGTCGGTCCAAAGCTTGACGATATAGTCGTCACCCTCGCCAAACCCTGCGGCATATAAAAAGCGGGCGACATCCCGACCAATCTTGTTGAATCGCGCTTCGACAGCCATGACCTCGTCCCGCAGCGCCGCAGGAATCAGATCGAGGGGCCCATGATGAGTTTCCAGCCAGTCCAGTATGCGGGCACTGTCCTGAATGGAGGCTTCGGGGGTCACGAGAATAGGTACGGTGGTCTGCTTGCGTCCACCCATACGCAGTGCAGGTACAATGTGGAAGACTGGCGTCATACAAACTTCCCGGTATGGCAGTTTCATATGATCCAGGCTCCAGCGGATCTTCTCGCTGTAGTGCGACATGGCGAAGGTATAGAGGGTGTAGTCCGCTTTGGTCATCAAGTTTGTCTCAGCTATGTAAAATGGAGGAGGCTAAGGCCTTACGAAGCGTCTTTCTTCTGCTTCTTCGCCACCTTCTTTTCCTTGGCCGTCATGGCAGGCTTTTTCTTTGTTTCCTTTACGCTTCTCTGTTCTTTGCTCATTTCCATATCCTCGAGTTGACCATGAAAAGGCGACTGCGCCCCGTCCTTTCAGTGTAGTTGAATTCGCCGAGCGGTAATATCTAAAGCGCATTAGCGGTATAATGAGCGGAACTAGCACGAGCGACATCATGACCGACAAACAACCGAATAACCCGCTGCACGGCATCACCCTGGAGCAAATCGTGACCCGCCTTTCCGAGCATTTCGGCTGGCCGGGCCTTGCCGAGAGAATCAATATCAACTGTTTCAAATCCGAGCCGTCCGTAAAGTCCAGCCTGAAGTTCCTGCGGCGTACGCCTTGGGCGAGGGAGAAGGTAGAGCAGCTTTATGTGAGGACCTTCTCGCAGATTTGACAACTTTTGACAGTTCAATAATTGAACAGTTGTTACAGTCCGTTTACATTGCTTTACAGTTCGTAAAGGGTTTGCCTCTGCGACGATTAGCCAACCAAAGGGACTGCTCATGACAAGCGCTTGCCGGATTTGTTCCGTCGCTGTAGGCATTTTCAGCGTCTTCTCCCTTCCAGCTCTAGCGGCCCTGGTCGATGTGCAGATAGACGGTAGCGTCGCCTACTTCACTTATACCTCGCCTGACAAGGTCGTGAGATATGACATGGCAGCGGAAACCTTTCTGCCGGAGATCGCGCTCTCGGGCATTCCTCGTGCCATAGCGGTCGAGGACGGGCGCCTGGTTATCGGATACCACGACAACGCTGATGTGATAGATACGACGACACTGAAAAGCACCTTCCTTACCTTGACCGAGGGCGAACTTAGCGAAATCGAGATCGTCAACAGCGTGGCCTATCTAAATCTGGGCGAAAAGGGTCTGCTCAGTGTCGGCCTTGATCCCAATACAGCGGCAACAGGTGTCTTACTGCCCTCGAAGGGCACTGCGATCATTGGCTCTGATCTGCAATCGGCCGTCTTCATGCGAGCGACGGGCACCGATCCTTCGGACATCGGCAAGATTCGGGTAACGGATGCCGGCACCGTCATTAGCTCGATAGAAAGCTTCTATCAGGATGAACTGCCGCAAGCCTCTTCGCTGTTCATTTTTCCAGAGCAGGACCGTCTGTTGGATAGTGCCGGCGTGCTGTACTACACCCACGATCTGAGCTTTGCAGGGCAGATTACCGGTACGGCCGATGATGTCGCCTTTGGAGACGGTTTTATGATCGTGCTGCGGGCCGATCAGCTTGTACGCTATGACAGCGAGTTAAAAGAAGTGGCTACTATCAAACTCGAGGCAGTGCCGGCCTCAATAGGGCAGGCCGCCAACGCTGTGTACGCCTTTTATGATGAGGCTGACGCCATACGGGTAGAAAAGGTGGAGCTAACTGCGCTGGCCGCAAATTAAAGCCCTACCGCGGCTCGGCATGCCTTGCCCTCAGGCTGTATTCGGCAGGCCATTTTCTGGTAATCTGATCGGCTAACCCAACATCAAAGAGGCCGCGGTTGCACATGAAGACACCAGATCGAACACTGAAACAGAACTCGAGCCAGGGGCGCGAGCAGACTGCATCAGTCGCTTCAGACTGGACGCCTTCGAGCTGGCGCGACAAGCCGGTCCTGCAGCACCCGACCTATAACGACGCGGAAGCGCTCACGGCGGCCGAGGCCGCCTTGCGCAAACAGCCGCCTCTGGTGTTCGCGCAGGAAATCCGGGATCTCAAGGCGCAGCTGGCCAATGTGGCTGAAGGCAAGGCCTTTCTCCTGCAGGGTGGCGATTGCGCGGAAAGCTTCAGGGACTTCACTACCCAGGGTATCCGCGACACTTTCAAAGTGTTCCTGCAAATGGCCATCGTGCTGACTTACGCGGGAAAATTGCCGGTGGTGAAAGTAGGGCGTCTGGCCGGACAGTTCGCCAAGCCCAGATCAGCCGATATGGAAACGGTGGACGGGCAGAGCCTGCCAAGCTATCGCGGTGACATCATCAATGCCGCCGAGTTTACGCCCGAGGCAAGAATTCCCGACCCGATGCGTATGCTCACTGCCTATCACCAGTCAACGGCCACGCTCAACCTGCTGCGTGCCTTCGCCAACGGCGGCTTCGCCGATCTGCACGAAGTTAGCCGCTGGAACCTGACCTTCCTCGAAAACAATCCGCTGCGTGAGCGCTATGAGCAGGTTGCCCATAACATTCGTGATGCTTTGGCGTTCATGGAGGTGGTTGGCATCAACAGCCAGAATACGCCGTCGTTGCACCGTACCGACTTCTACACATCGCATGAAGCACTGCTGCTGCATTATGAAGAAGCGCTCACCCGGCAGGACTCGCTTACTGGTCGCATGTATGACTGTTCGGCTCATATGGTCTGGATCGGCGAGCGAACCCGTCAGCTCGACCACGCCCATGTCGAGTTCTTCAGAGGTATCGAGAACCCGATTGGCGTGAAGATCGGTCCGACCATCACGCCCGAGGAATTGCTGGCACTGATCGAGGCGCTGAACCCTACCAATGAAGCAGGCCGACTCACGCTGATCAGCCGAATGGGCGCCGACAAGGTGCGCGATCGACTACCAGCGCTGGTCGAGGCTGTACAGAAGTCAGGCCACAAGGTCGTGTGGTCATGCGATCCGATGCACGGCAATACACAGCAGACCGGCAGCGGCTTCAAGACCCGCTCTTTCGATAATATTCTCAGCGAAATCCGTAGTTTCTTCACAGTTTTGAGCGAAGCGGGCGCCTGGCCAGGCGGTATACATCTCGAGATGACCGGTCTGCACGTGACCGAATGTGTTGGTGGTGCTTACGCCCTGTCCGAGACCGATCTGCAGCAACGCTACATGACGCAGTGCGACCCGCGGCTCAATGCCGACCAGGTGCTTGAACTGGCTTTTTGCGTAGCCGGTTTTTTTGCTGAAGATACCCTGTCAGTCTGAACCCTGTCGGTGCCTTCGGCGTAGTTAGACTGAGTTCGACGCACATGGATATGTGCGTCGCCTTTCAGTTGTAGCTACCCGAGGCATCGTTGTTATGGAAAACCTGGCTCTCAGCAGTCTGGATGCGTTACTGCTCGCCAGAATTCAGTTCGGCTTCACCATCGCGTTCCACATTATCTTTCCAGCCTTTTCCATCGGCCTGGCCAGTTACCTGGCGGTGCTCAATGGGTTGTATCTCAGGACTGGCAAACGAATCTATATTCAGACCTTTCGCTTCTGGCTGAAAATCTTCGCCGTGGTGTTCGGCATGGGTGTCGTCTCCGGCATAGTCATGAGTTACCAGTTCGGCACCAACTGGAGCGTCTTTTCAGACAAGACGGGCCCTGTGCTTGGCCCACTGATGGGCTACGAGGTCCTGACAGCCTTCTTCCTGGAAGCAGGCTTCCTCGGCGTCATGCTCTTCGGTGAAAAGCGGGTGGGGCCCAGACTGCATTTTGCGGCCACCCTGATGGTCGCAATCGGCACGCTGATTTCTGCGTTCTGGATCCTGTCGGTAAACAGCTGGATGCACACGCCGACCGGCTACGGCATGAATGAGGACGGCCAGTTCATTCCTGAGGACTGGCTTGCCATCATATTCAACCCGAGTTTTCCCTATCGATTTCTGCATACAGTAACCGCAGCCTATCTCACCACGGCCTTTGTCGTCGGCGGTGTGGCAGCATGGCACCTGCTTCACGACAAACGCAATCGACCGGCTCGACTGATGTTTTCGATGGCGATGTGGATGGCCTTGCTGGTAGCGCCTGCCCAGTTGGTCATCGGAGATTTTCATGGCCTGAATACGCTGGAGCACCAGCCTGCCAAAGTGGCTGCCATGGAAGGCACCTTCGAAAAGCATGAGGGTGGAGCGCCGCTCCTGTTGTTTGGTATCCCGGACATGGAGGAAGAGACTACCCATTTCGCCATTGGCATTCCCTATCTCGGCAGTCTCATTCTGACGCACAGCCTGACCGGAGAAGTGCCCAGCCTGCTGGATTTTCCAAAGGATGAGCGGCCGAACTCGAGCATCATCTTCTGGACCTTCAGGGTGATGGTTGGCATCGGCATGCTGATGATCGCGGTCGGGCTGGCTGCTTTCGTGCTGCGCCTGCGCAAGCAACTGTTCGATCATCGCTGGCTGCTGAAACTCTCTGTAGCGATTGCGCCGGCTGGCTTTGTTGCGGTCATTGCTGGCTGGATCACGACCGAGGTGGGTAGGCAGCCCTATACGGTTTATGGGCTGCTGAAGACTGCCGACTCGGTGTCGCCCATAGGGGCCCCAGGAGTGGCTGCGTCTCTACTGGCTTTCATTGTTGTGTATTTCGTGGTCTTCGGCGCTGGCACCTTTTATATCGTTCGGAAAATGAAGCATCGGCCGAGCCTTCACGAGAAAGGCGTCGAACGCGGCACGCCGGACAGGGCGTCAGGCGTTACACCAGCAGCGAGCATGCGGCCCGATGAGGTTATCGATGAACGCGAGCACAGGGAGTAGATAGCGATGGATCTGGCATTGATATGGGCCGGCATACTGGCCTTCGCAGTTGGCATGTACGTTGTACTCGATGGCTTCGACCTTGGCGTGGGCATCCTTTTCCCGACCGGTTCGGCAGGCGAGAAGGACATCATGATCAATACCATCGCTCCGGTCTGGGATGGCAATGAGACATGGCTGGTGCTTGGCGGCGGCGGACTGTTTGCGGTATTCCCGCTGGCGTACGCGATCATCATGCCGGCGCTGTATATGCCGCTGATCATCATGCTGCTGGCGCTGGTGTTTCGCGGCGTCGCCTTCGAATTTCGCTTCAAGACCAAGCGTGGCCGCTATATCTGGGACTGGAGCTTTTTTGCCGGCTCTTTGGTGGCCGCGCTCATGCAGGGGCTGATGCTCGGGGCGATTCTGCAGGGTATCAAGGTCGAGGGGAGGGCCTACGCTGGCGGCTGGTTCGACTGGCTGACACCCTTCAGTATCTTCTGTGCCTTCGCGGTGGTAGCGGGTTATGTGGCGCTGGGTTCGACCTGGCTGATACTGAAGACCTCGGGGCCGCTGCAGGACAGGCAGTACCGAATCGCAAAGCTTTCGGTTTACGTTTTGCTCGGCTGTATTGGTTTCGCAAGCGTGTACCTGCCATGGGCATTCGAATCGATCCAGCTGCGCTGGTTCAGTTTTCCCAACACCATCGTGTTTATATTGCTGCCAATCTTTGCAGCCTATACAGCCTGGCGACTACTCAAGGCCCTGGCCCTGCGATCAGAAAGGCTGCCTTACTTCGCCACGATTGCCCTGTTCATCCTGTCGGGTATGGGCTTCGGCATCAGCATCTTTCCGTACATGGTGCCGCACTCTGTGAACATCTGGCAGGCCGCTGCGCCGGACGACAGCCTGCTGTTCCTGCTGGTTGGCAGCGCTGTACTGATCCCGATGATATTGGCCTATACCGGTTATTCCTACTGGGTGTTTCGCGGCAAGCTGGACAAGGCCAACCTCTATCATGCCGACCATGTCTGAGCGCTGGCGCCGCGGACTGTGGTTCCTGATGCTTTGGGGCGGCGGGGTTGCCGCCCTGCTGGGGATCAGCTGGCTGATCCGCTTGGGGATGGGGCTGTAAGCAAGCGCAGCTCACGCTCTTCAGGCGCATCCGGTTCTTCTTCAATCACCTTGATCGGCCGCCATTGACTGATCAGCAGGAAGGCCTGAGGCACGAAGAAGAACGAGATGATGGTCGACAGGATAACGCCGCCAGCAATTACCGTGGCGAACGGCGGCCAGAACCCCCCATCGGACAACAGTAGTGGCAGAAATCCGCCGAAGGTGGTGATGGTGGTCGAGCTGATATGTCGCGTCGTCTCCATGACGCCACGCGCGACCGCCGTACGATCACCTTTACAGGCTGAGCGGTCAAGGCGCAGCGTTGATATGATAATGATTGCTGCGTTGATGGCGACGCCAACGGTACCAATGATCGCTATGATCGATATGAACCCGAACGGATAGCCAGCCAGGGTAAGGCTTAGCATACCGAGTCCCGCCGCTTGTACCGCCACGATCACGACGATCGCCGATAGCCTGAAGCTCGAGAACGTCAGCACTATCGTTGCAAGCATGAGCACAGAAAGCGGCAGCACCTTTGCCAGCAGATCACCCACGCTATCACTTCGCGCCTCTGCATCGCCGCCCCACTGCAGGGTATAGCCCGGGGGAATTTCAAGCCCCTGTTCCTTCGCCAGCTTTTCAAAATGCCTGACGGCCGTTGAGGGCAGGGTGCCAGCCTGAACATAGCCCTTGATAGCATTCACTCGTTCGCCATTGAAGCGCTCAATACGGCTGGCTGATGGTTCGAGGCTCAGATCACCTAGCGCTGAAAGTGGGGTGGCGCGGAATGTCGGGTCCGACTGTCTGGCGTTGGTGTCAGGCGGCCCCTGGCGGGCAGCGAGGGCCGGTAGAATGCTCAGGGATGTCAATTCTTCGAAGTCCGCACGTGCCTCATTGTTCAGCAATACCCGTATGGGTAGCTGTTCGGCGCCCTCAACGATACTGCCGCCCGAGACACCACTCAGTTCGTCGTTCAGGGTGGTGGCAATGTCGGTCAGGGAAAGTTGTGCCTGTCTCGCGGCGTCTTCGTCGGCGTTCAGCCAGAGCTTTGGCTCGCCACCACTCAGGCTGGCAAATGTATGCGTAATCTCGGGCACCTGGGAAAATAGCCGGCGGGCATGTTCGCCGATTTCCTGAAGGGTTTGCATATCTGGGCCTAACACACGGAGTTCTATGGGCGCCTGGGTGGGCGGGCCTTGCAGGATCTGCCGAACGATCACCTGGGCGTTAGGCAGCGCCTGACCGAGATCTTCCTGTATGCGGCGCATCTGCGCTTCAATACCCGCCAGTGATGTGGTTTCGATCATTGCTTCAGCAAAATTGGACTGACCATCCTGGTTCTGCAGCAGGTTGTAGTAGAACGCCGGTACCGAGCTGCCCGCAAACCAGTCGACGCTGACAATATCCTTTTGCGCGAGCAGATATTCATTGGCCTGCTCGATGGCATCCACCGTCAGGTTGACAGGTGACTGTGGTGCCAGACGCATCTGAATGTGAAACTGGTTTCGATCGGCATTCGGAAAAAACTGCTGCGGCAGTGTCTGTATACAGACGATGCCAATCAACGGGAGCACCATCGAGCCGACGATGGAGACCACCGGCGCTCTGAGGCTGGCATCGAGCAGGCGACTGAATGCCGCGCCTAGCCGTGGCATGCTCAGACCAGTTACCAGAAAGGGTGCTTCGCGCTCACGACCGATATACGGCTGCACCTTTGATGGCAGGAAAAACCCGCTGAGCGCTGCGCCGATGGAAATTGCGAGCAGATAGGAGACAACGAGCGCGATGATGACCGACCACGCGAGGGGGCCGACGAACTCTCCCGCACCACCCGGCATGGTCGCTATCGGCATGAAAGCAATAATGGTTGTGAGGGTCGAGCTCAACAGCGGGATCCACAGTCGTCGTATCGAAATCCTCACGGCTGCCAGGGGCGTGAGGCCATCGAGTAGCCGTCGTCTGATCGCATCGGTCATGACAATGGCAGCGTCCACAAGCAGGCCAAGAGCGACAATCAGCCCGGTAATCGACATCTGGTGAATGGGAATGCCGAACAGGTTGAGCACGAAAAGAGCGCTCAGGGCGGTCAGCGGAATAGCGGCAGTGACAATGAGCGAACTGCGCCAACCGAGGGTGAAGAACAGCACGGAGCAGACCAGCACGATACCGAGCAGGATATTATCGGTCAGTATGCCGAAGCGTTCGCTGGCATAGGCATTCTGATCGAAAATGACCTTGAGCTGTATGCCTGCAGGTAAGTCCTTGCGAAAATCATCCAGCGCCAGGCGTGTTCGATCGGTCCAGTCACCGATTCTGGCTGGGGTCATCATGCGTGAAGCAACGACCACACCTGGCTCACCTCTGACAATCGCGAGGCTATCCGGTGGCTGTTTCAGCTGACGTCGGACGGTGGCAATGTCGGCCACCCTGACAATTGCGCCACTGCTATCCTCGTGAACGGGCACTTCGGCCAGTCTGGAGAGCGTGTCGAGTTCGCCACGCACTTCCAACAGGTATTCGCTTTCGCTGCCTCTGAATACGCCAGCTGCGATCTTGGCGTCAGACGCGGCAATCGTGCGGGCGATATCACGCTTTCCCAGTCCCAGTGATTCGGTTACTGCCGCATTGGCTTCGACGACGACCTCCTCTTCAGGGGCACCATAGAGCGCTACCAACTCTGTGCCAGCCACCTTTCGAAGACGGTCCTGCAACTCCTGTGCAAGGCGCTTGACGATAAGCAGATTGGGTTCGCTGGCAGCATCCCAGGTCAGCGCGGCCATGAGCGTATAGGCGTAACCTCGATCGTCGTTAAAGAGCGGGGCGGACGCCCCGGCAGGTAAAAATGGTGTGACTTCATCCAGCGCGTCGCGAATGTCAGCGAATGGGGGCCCGTTATCGGTTACGGCATCAAGCAGTTGAACCGTAACGCTCGAGAGTCCAGCACTGGACACCGAGCGGATCTTGTCGACCTGGGCAATCTCACGCAGCTTGTTCTCGATTTTCTCCGTGACCAGGCGCTCCACACGCTCGGCGCTAGCCCCAGGATAAGTCGTCAGCACCAATATATTACGCTTGAGAACCTTGGGGTCTTCCTCCTGCGGCATGGTGAGCACCGCGCTCAGACCAGAGACCAGGATGAGTATGATCGTCAGTATCAGTAATCTGGTATTGGTGAAGAAAGCGGTCACTGTATTGCTGCCTCGGGCGATGAGGCGTCAGGTGCCACAGTATCAGGCACTTGAGCATCCGAAAGCGTAGAGCGGTTGACGACCTCGACACGCTGCCCTGGCACGAAACGCATGGTGGAATCGGCCACCACCAGGTCGCCGTCCTCCAGCGTGCCGCGCACATAGATCTGCCTGGACTGCACCGCCAGCACTTCGACATCCTTGCGAACCAGCTCATGGACCGAGTCTGCTGGGGCTTCTTTCGCCTGGCCGCCGTTACTGTCGTCAACTGGCACGGCCACGTAAACCGACCACAAGCCACGCAGGCCTTCGTTCAGGGCATGGGCAGGCACCCAGATGCCGGTTTGTCGCTGGACCTCATCGAGTTCGAGTCGGACGAGATCGCTGGGCACGAAGCCTGGATCATTCTCGATCCGAAGTATGGCGGTCAGTGTGCGAGTACCCGTATTGACGTCCGACACAAGGGCTGTGACGGTGCCTTCAGCTTCAAGGCCGCCTGCGGTCAATCTGAATTTCTCGCCTTCGCTCACACGCTTCCTGGCATTGACCGGTACGCCGATGCGGGCTTCGAGTGCTCCACTCTGATTGAGCCGCAGCACCGGCTGGCCGGCCTGAACGACAGAGCCTTGGTCGACGAATCGCTGCAGAATCTGTCCGGCGAAAGGCGCGAATAGCGTACTGTCTTCAAGATCACGTTCAGCCACGCGAATGTTCGAGTCTATGGCCACTATGCGAGCACGGAGGCCATCTCGCTGAGCCCTTCGATCATCGAGATCCTGCTGATTGGCGAAGCCTTTGCCGATCAGGTCCTGTACGCGACGCAGGCTCGACTCCGCTTGCTGAAGCGTGGATTCAGCTTCGTTTCGCTGGGCCCTCAGCTGATTAAGGTTTTCTTCGGCACGCTGCGTATCCAGCCGAGCCAGGGCCGCGCCGGCCTTGACCTGACTGCCCTCATTGACGAGCAGCTCGACTACCTCGCCAGAGAGCTGAAAGCCCAGATCGGATACCTGCCCAGCTGCTATTCGCCCTGCGTATTTATGTGTCGCTACGAAACTATCCTGCTCATGAACCTTGACCACACTCACCGGCAGCGGCTTGGGTGACTGTGCCACTTCCTCCGAGCGTACAGCGTAAAGTGAGCCACCAAAAAAAACACCGACGGCTATCATCATCAATAGCACCAGCGTTCGAGAACCATAATGCGTCAGCGCTGAGGGCGGCCGCAAATCAGGGGGTTCATTCATGGTCATTCCTCAGGTGGGTCAACAGCTCTCTGACGATTCTGGCTTGAGATAGCGGATGCTCGCACACATCTGCTGAATGCCACAACGGATAAATTGTTCGATGTCGCAGGGCTTGTGGCTCAGATCGTGAAACATGTGTACAGAGCGATCGATCATCAGCATCGTGAGGCCATGGGACATCGACCACGCATATACAGCCTGTCGTTCAACGTCCTCAGCATTGATATAGCCACGCTCGGCGCAGCGTTGCATCGTATCGGCGAGGACGCTCCAGCCGGCGTGTCGAGCTTTCTCGAAACAGGCCGTGGTTTCAGCAACAAGTGTGGGACCAAACATGAGTCGATAGAGGGCCGGATTGCCGTAGCCGAACTGCACATAAGCCACGCCACCATTCTCGAGCTGCTGCAGAGGATCGTCGCCAGCGCTGCGGACAGCGTTCTGGGTGGCATGCTGTAGCCGATAGAAGCCGCGCCCGGCCACGGCCTGCAAGAGGTTGATCTTGTTGTCAAAATGACAATAAGCCGCCATTGGGCTAGCGCCCACATGGGCTGCCAGGCCGCGCATGGAGAACTCGAAATCACCCTGGCATTCGATCAGCTTCTCCGCTGCAATGATCAAGCGTTCAGCCAGACTACCACGCTCAGGTGCTGCCGCATCGTCAATCGGCCTGCTCATGCGGAAGGCTCCGGCTGCTGGCCTTCGGTCTCATGCGTGCTAGTGCTGGCCGCAGCACTCTCACTCGCGACAGCGAGTCCCATGCGCTTTGCACGCGCTTCCCAATTCCGACGCGCCAGCAGCTGCAAGTCAGCCACGTCGTCACTTTCATCCATGATCTCAAGGCCAAGCAAGGTTTCGATAATGTCTTCCATGGTCACCAGACCGCTAACCGAACCATAACTATCGACCACCAGCGCAATGTGCGTACGCTCACCGACCAGCTTTTCGAAGAGTTCAGGCAGGGGAGTATCGCGCGTGGTCACCATGATGTCCCGCTTGATGGAGGCCAGCGGTCTGTCACCACCATCATTAACGATGGTTTCCAGCACCTCGTCCTTCAAAACGATACCGATGATGTTTTCCAGGTCATTCTTGTAGATCGGTACGCGGGAGAAGCGCAGCGCAGGGTTCTGCTCATGGAAGTCGACGACCTTCTGCTCGGCGTTGGCCACTTTCATGACAGAGCGCGGGGTCATGATGTCCTTGGTAAGAATCTCCGAGAAGCGCAGCAGATTATGGATGACCGTGCTCTCGTTCTTGTCGAAAACCCCGTGACGATCGGCCATTTCGGTCATGGCACTGAAGTCGGCGCGAGACATCACGCTCACATGTGCATCCTTGCCGATCAAGCGCGTCGTCAGTCGAAGGAACCAGATTACACCCGTCCATTTCAGTGGAAAGATGAAGAGCTGCAGTATGCGGGTCGCTGGCCCAGCGAGTGGCTTCCAGTATGTGGCGCCTATGGTTTTCGGAATGATTTCCGAGACGATGAGTATCAGGGCGGTCATTACAGCCGATACGATTCCCACCACGTTATCGCCGGTACCGAAAGCGGCCTCGGCGCTGGCACCCACGCCAATTGCACCAACAGTATGCGCAACAGTATTCAACGTGAGGATGGCGATCAGGGGCGTGTCAATGTTGTTCTTGAAGGACTCCAGGGTGAGCGCCCACTTGTGCTGCTCCTTCTTCTTCAGGTCCACGAAGGTTGGCGTGACACTCAGAAGTACCGACTCGAGTATTGAGCAGAGAAACGAAACAACGATAGACAATATGCCAAAAAGCAGCAGTTGAACCATGGGGTAAAGCATCCTTGATTGTTGTTGTTCAGTGTAACGAAGAAAGCTGAGCGCGTCATTGAGAGCGGCCGGGGCGCTTCACGTCGTGTGTTGGTCTTGTTGTTATTTGACTTCCCGAGGGATTTCAAGCGAAGCTCATGCCAGAATTTTTAACCCCTCAGGATTTCGCTCATGACATCATCTGTAATGGCCTGGCTTCTCGTATTCTTTGTGATCAATTTCGGCCTTGCTTTCATGCTGGCAATGAATGTCTCGCGTATTCGCATTCGCAAGAATATTTCCAATGGCCACGGCAATGATCTCGAACTGAAGAAAGCCATTCGGGCACACGCCAATGCGCTGGAACACACCGTGCCCTTCGGCCTGCTGCTGCTGGTGGCGGCATTGAGCGGCAGTGGTAGTGCCACGCTCGCTGTTCTCACAATTGCCTTTTCACTGGCTCGCTTCAGCCACGCCTATGGCATGTTGACAGTAGGCTTTCAGGCGCGACGGATCGGTGCGGCAGTTACTTATCTGTTCGAGATTGCAGTATTGCTTGTGCTGTGTGTCAACGCCGCCAGTCTATGACGGTTCCCAGGCCCAATTTTTCTGACTCCGGACCCCGATGTTTGCTTTCTTTGAACGACTGATACCGGCTTTCCCGCCTGAAGAACCGACACAGCCGCCTGGTACGCTGTTCGCCTTCTGCAGGCATTACACCCGCGGCGCAGAAAAGTACCTGCTACTGATGTCAGTGCTGACGGCGATGATCGCAGTACTCGAAGCCACGTTGTTCGCGGCGCTTGGTCAGCTGGTGGATTGGCTCATTAACCGCAACCCGGAAACATTGTTACAGGAAGAGGGGCCGAAGCTCTTTCTCTTCGGCTTCCTGCTGTTAGTGGTGATGCCGGTGCTTCTGCTGCTGCATTCGACTGTCATCCATCAGACACTGCTGGGGAACTACCCGATGGCAATCCGGTGGAACGCGCACCGTTATCTGCTACGCCAAAGCATGAGCTTCTATCAGGACGATTTTGCCGGCAGAATTGCCACCAAGGTCATGCAGACCTCGCTCGCCATTCGGGAAACCGTGATGAAGCTGCTCGACGTCATGGTGTATGTCACCGTGTATTTCATCAGCATGACCGTGGTTATCGCACAGGCTGATCTGATTCTGGCCCTCCCACTCGTGATCTGGCTGGCGGTATACATCGGTTTACAGGCCTACTTTCTGCCTAGGCTCCGTCGCGTGAGCACCGAACAGGCCGAGGCGCGCTCGATGATGACTGGGCGCCTGGTCGACAGCTACACCAACATCGCAACGGTCAAACTATTCTCACATACGCGTCGGGAAAGTGAGTACGCCCGCGAAAGCATGGGTAGCTTTCTCGACACCGTTCATCGGCAGATGCGTCTGGCCACGGGCATTAGCGTCAGCATTCAGGCCAGCAACTACGTGCTGGCGTTCGCCATCTCGGCGCTGTCTATAGCGTTGTGGATGTCCGCGACGGTGACCGTAGGCGCGATCGCTGTTGCCATCAGTCTCGTTCTGCGCCTGAACGGCATGTCGCAGTGGATCATGTGGGAAGTCAGCGCCCTGTTCGAAAACATCGGCACCGCGACTGACGGCATGGAAACGCTGGCGGTGCCACAGACCGTTCAGGACAGTCCGAACGCTTCTACGCTGCGTGTACGTGAGGGCTCGATCAGTTTCGACAAGGTGAGTTTTCACTATGGGAAAGCCAGCGGGGTTATCGACGGCTTCGAACTGGAGATCAAGGCAGGGGAGAAGGTCGGGCTGGTTGGCCGCTCGGGCGCCGGCAAGTCGACACTGGTCAATCTGCTGATGCGTTTTTATGATATCCAGTCTGGCAGCATTCGCATCGATGGGCAGGATATCCGTAGCGTCACCCAGGAAAGTCTGCGTGCGCACATCGGGATGGTCACGCAGGATACCTCTCTGTTGCACCGGTCGATCCGGGATAACCTGATGTATGGCCGCCCCAATGCCACTGAAGCAGAGATGATCGACGCGGCGAAGAAAGCCGAAGCACATGATTTCATTTGTGCGCTGAGCGATAGCCAAGGCCGGACCGGCTACGATGCCGTGGTCGGTGAGCGCGGCGTGAAGCTCTCAGGCGGTCAGCGACAGCGCATTGCCATTGCCCGGGTGCTGCTGAAAGATGCACCGATACTCATTCTTGATGAAGCGACATCTGCCCTCGATTCGGAAATCGAGGCGGCGATCCAGAGCAGCCTGTCGACGCTTATGACCAATAAAACGGTCATTGCCATCGCGCATCGGCTATCAACTATCGCGGCAATGGACAGGCTGGTGGTTATCGACAGCGGCCGGATCGTGGAAATGGGGCCGCACGAAGAACTGATCAGGACTGGCGGCATCTACGCCCAGCTGTGGGCGCATCAGACCGGTGGGTTCATCGGCTGCGCCACCGAGCCTGAAGTGGCTGACGATGCAGAGGGCGCTTATGGCACCTGATGTGGTTGGCCCCTCGGCGAATAGATGACCCGCCCGGAGTGCTGCGAGCTGTGCGCCCGCCCGGTGGATCTGACCTTCCATCACCTCATTCCGCGGAAGGTGCACAGGCGCGCCCACTTTCAGAAGCGTTATGACCGTGAACAGCTGAATGCCGGGATATGGATTTGCCGGCTTTGCCACAGAGGCTTGCATCGCCTGTATGATGAGATGACACTGGCACGCGATTTCAGTACGCTGGAACGGATTCAGGCCGATGAGGCCATTGCTCGACATATTGCATGGTGTGCCAAACAGAAGGCACGTCGTCATTGATCCGACTCCCGGCCGGCCGCGGAAGTCCATGAAAGAGTCAGTACCATCAAGCCATTACTCACGATGACGCGCCTGCTTGCGCTGGTGCTGCTGTGCCTGCAAGGCCATGTCGCCGTCGCCGGAGGCCGGATCACGCTCGCGCTGTCGACCGAGCCGCCCTCACTCAACAGCATGGCAGCGCAGGACGAGTATGCCTCGTTTCTTCTGCGGCACCTGAAAGAAGGCCTCACCAGCTACGGCGTTGATGGCGAGCTGATACCAGGTGTGGCCGAACGCTGGGAGCTCGAGCCCACCAGGGCTGTTTTTCATCTGCGCCGCAACGCCCGCTGGCATGACGGCAAGATCGTCACGGCGCACGATTTCGTCTATGCCTGGCGCAGGATCGTCGACCCGGCCATACCGTCTCCCTATGCCTACCTGCTATATCCGATCCTCAATGCCGAGGCTATCGTCAATGGTGAGCAGAAGGCTGAAACCCTGGGCGTCAAAGCGCTCGACGACTTCACCATCGAAGTCACGCTGGAGCGACCCTGCGCTTACTTTCTCGCGCTGACCGCCTATATGACCTACCTGCCAGTACGGGCCGACTACGTCGAACGTTTTGGCGATGCCTACGCGGCAGACGCCGACAAACAGGCCTATAACGGCCCGTTCACGCTAGCCAGCTGGGTCCACGGCGCCAGACTGCAGCTGCTGCGCAACCCGACTTACTGGAATAGCCAGGTTGTCGAGCTCGATGCGATCGACATCGATCACATCACCTCTGACCCGCTTGCGGTGATGAACCTGTTTGCTGATGGCGGCATCGCACTGGCCAATATCGGCGTCGACAATCTCGATCTTGCGCTGCAACGCGGCATGCCGCTGAAGCAGTTCAAGGTCGGGAGCCTGTTCTTCCTTCGATTCAACTTCTCACCGGATCGGGTGACCTCTGATCCTGATCTACGCAAGGCGATTTCGCTGGTGTACAGCCCTCGCACCCTGGTCGACAAGATAATTGCCATCCCGGGCTTCGAGACAGCAGGCAGCATCTTTCCCGAGTTCGTCAGTAGTCTTGGTATTCGAATTCAGGAGCGCTATCCGCAGCCGCCAGTCAGCATGGATATCGAAAAGGCGAGGGCACACCTTGAGATCTTCATGACGCGCCACGGTCTGGAAGAGCCGCCAGCAATTCATCTGCTCACATCGGATAGTCCTGGTGCCGGAAAGCAGGCCGAATTTCTGCAGAATCGCCTGCAGCTTGCGCTCGGCCTCGATGTGCGCATCGACAAGCAGATTTTCAAACAACGCATCGCTCGCGAAGCGCAAGGTCTGTTCGACATCACCATGTCTGGCTGGGGGCCCGACTATGATGATGCGATGACCTTTGCCGACCTCTTTGCGTCCTGGAATCCGAATAATCGTGGCGGCTACGCCAGCGCCGAATATGATGCACTGGTGGCGAAGGCACAGATGACGCTTGACCCTGACGAACGGGCAGCACTGTTCAATGAGATGCAGATCCTGCTGCGTGAAGAGACCGCCATGCTGCCGCTGTACGAAAACGCCCTGGTATACCTACAGGACCCCGCGCTTACCGGTGTCGTGAGATTGCGCTTTGGCGGCGATCCACTGCTCACCTATGCCCGCAAACTCTCAGGCGACGAACTCGCAAGCGACGGACTGACGAGTGCACAACAGGGCAGGGCCGCGCCATGATGCGCTATCTGCTGAACCGTATTCTGTATGCAGTGGTTACAATCTGGTTCGTTGCCACGGCTACTTTCTTTGCCATGCATTTCGTACCGGGTGATCCACTCAGTAACGAGAAAGTGATTCCCGAGAAAATCTACGCCACGCTTCAGGCCTACTATGGCCTGGACAAGCCCCTCGGAGAGCAGTATCTGATCTATATGCAGCGCCTGCTACAGGGCGATTTTGGTGTCTCCTTTACCCAGCAGAATCGCTCGGTCAACGATATCATCGCCGAGCATTTCAGTGTCTCGGCCATACTCGGCCTGCTCGCGCTGATCTTCGCGCTGTTCGGCGCGCTAATCTTCGGCTCGGTGGCAAGTATCTGGCGACGTCGCTGGCCAGATACGGCCACAGTGCTTGGCGTTATGGTTGCCGTCTCGGTACCGAGCTTCGTTTTCGCAGCGCTCGCGCAGCTTTTCATAGTGGAGATGAACCAGTTTACGGGATGGCAGGTGTTACCTGTAGCAGGTTGGGGTTCAATTTCCCATATCTGGGCGCCAGCACTCATGCTCGGCCTTGGCACCATGGCCTACCTGACCCGTCTGCTACGAGGCAGTCTCATCGACACAGCTGACCAATCCTACGTACTGGCAGCGCAGGCGAGGGGACTGCCGCCCTGGCGATGTTTCCTGCGCTATCAGCTACGCAACGCGCTGTTGCCGACGCTGAGCGTGATGGGGCCCACAATTGCCGGCATAACAACGGGTGGCTTTGTTGTCGAGCAGGTCTTCGCCATTCCGGGACTTGGGCGCTATTTCGTGCAGGCCGTCGCGCAGCTGGATTATACGGTCATCATGGGCACTACTGTGTTTTATGGCGCCTTTCTGGTCATTGTGGTCCTCGCCTTTGACCTGCTTTACGCCTGGGCGGATCCACGTATACGTATCAGCAGGGACATGGCTTGATGGCAAACGCAGCTGATCATCGGTACTGGGCGACTGTTTGGCGTCGCCTCAAAGCCGATCGCAAAGCAATAGCCTGCCTCGTCACGCTGGTCAGCCTGATACTGGCGGTCGTACTTGGCCCCGCCCTCTGGTCAATCGATCCCGAGGCACAGTTTCTCAATCAGATTGCATCGCCGCCCATAGGCAGCCGCACAGCCATAGTCGTCGATGCGGATGAACTGTGGACAGGCCCCGCCAGCAACGCCAGGGATGATGGGCAGTCCCGAAGCAGATTGAGTCTGGTCGAGGCCAATACCGAGTTCGTCCGGCTGGCCTGGCAGCAGGATGCGAGAGCCAGCGGCTATCAACTCTACCGCTGGTCGGACGGTATGAATGCGGCCTCACTCGGCATGCCGATTGCCGTATTGTACGCAGAAGACAGCTGGTACGAAGACCGCCTGAACCTGAGACCTCAACACTACGAATATACGCTGCTGTCAGTGGATGAGCTGGGCACGGAGCTTAAACGCCAGCAGATCCGCGTGTTGCCAGTGTTGGCCATGAGTGAGTTCGACGCCGAGCTGGCCAAACTTGCCGAGGGCGAGACGACTATCGAGCTACCGGCCCATCCGCTGGGCACCGATCATCTCGGTCGTGACATGCTGTCCCGACTATTGACAGGCGGTCAGGTCTCACTGTTCATCGGTATATTTGCGCCGCTCGTCTACATGTTATTCGGATTAGCGTACGGTGCCACTTCGGCGCTGATCGGGGGCAGAGTTGACGCTATCATGATGAGCGTCGTCGATTTCGTCATCGCCTTGCCGTTTCTGCTCTTCATGATTCTGTTTAGAGTGGCACTCGGCACCGAGCCAGGTGAGAGCGGAATTACCGCGCTCATCATTGCACTCATCGCCCTGGGCTGGCCGTCACCTGCCAGACTCGTGCGTGGCGAAATTCTCCGCCTGCGTGAAATGCCCTATATAGAGGCGGCTCGCCTGATGGGAGCTGGGCAGCGTTATCTCATCGTCAGACACCTGATTCCCAACGTCATGGGTAGTGTGCTGGTCAGCTTTACGTTCGCTATCCCATCGGCAATTTTTACAGAAGCCTTTTTGTCCTTTATCGGGATGGGCGTGGTGCCGCCCGCGCCGAGCTGGGGCGCCATGTGCAACGACGGTATATCGCGCCTGCTGACAAACCCGCACATGATGCTGTTTCCCGCGCTGGCAATCAGTATAACCGTGCTGTTGTTCAACCTGCTTGGTGACGCACTGCGCGATGCCATGGCTATCCGTAGAGGGGCGGAATGATGGCTGCTTTGCTGGATGTTCGTGATCTCAGAGTTGCCATTCAGACCGAACGTGGCGCGGTATATCCAGTGCAGGGTGCCAGCTTCACCGTCGATCGGGAAGAAACGCTGTGTATTGTCGGCGAGTCCGGGTGCGGCAAGTCGGTGTCCATGCTCGCCGTGCTCGGCTTGCTGGGCCGAGCCAGGGTTGAAGCGGAGCGGCTGCATTTTACGCCTACGAGCGAGGCGCCGATCGACCTCGCCAACTGTAGTCAGCGCGAACTCAGACGCCTGCGTGGGCGTCAGATCGGCCTGATTTTCCAGGACGCAGCTGCAGCCTTCAACCCAGTGTTGCCAGTGGGCGACCAGCTGGCCGAGCCGCTGCGAGTGCATCTCGGCATGAGTCGAGGTGACGCAAAGCGGCGTGCCGTGCAGTGGCTCGAACGTGTGGGCATCATTGACCCGGCGAAGCGCGCAAAACAGTATCCCCATGAATTTTCCGGCGGCATGCTACAACGCGCCATGATCGCCATGGCGCTGATCTGCGAGCCATCACTGGTGATCGCCGACGAGCCCACGACAGCGCTGGACGTGAGCGTGCAGGCAGAAATCCTCGACCTGCTGAACGATCTGAAACGCACCCAGCAGATTGGCCTGATCATGATCACTCATGACCTTGGTGTGGTTGCTGAAATTGCCGACTCGGTTACAGTGATGTATGCCGGTCAGAGTGTTGAACGTGCCAGCAAGCAGAGTTTTTTCCAGAGCCTCAAGCATCCCTATAGCCAGGCATTGCTCGCCTGCACACCGAACTGGAAGCAGGGCCGGGCGAGCATAGAACCGATACCTGGCGCACCACCGGCCCTGGACCATATACAGACCGGTTGCCCGTTCAGGTTCCGTTGCCCACACGCCTGGCAGCGCTGCGAACAGATGCCGCCGCCCTTTGAAGCGAACGGCCACATGGCCAGGTGTTGGCTGCTGGCTAGCGACGCTGGCCCAAATCTCGACAGACTGAGTCGCCCATGACTGATCCACATGCCCCGCTTATCGAAGTTCGGAACCTTCGTAAGGTATTCGGCCAGACCGTGGCGGTCGACAATGTGAGCTTCGACATCTATCCAGCAGAAATTCTTGCGCTGGTCGGCGAGAGCGGCTCTGGAAAGACCACTGTAGGCCGTATGATCAGCGGCCTTGAAGACAAGAGTGGCGGTTCAGTGAGCCTGCGAGCTGCAACTGATGCTGCCAGCATGGAGCGCCTGCCGGATCGCTACCGCAAGCAGGATTTCAGACGCTACGGCCAGCGAATCCAGATGATTTTCCAGGATCCACTCAGCTCACTGAATCCGTTTTTCAATGCGGGCGAAGTCATCAGTGAAGCGCTGCGCTTTGCAGGACAGAAGCCAACGCTCGAAGCCCAGCTCCACTGGCTGAAGGAAGCCGGCCTGCAGCCCGACCATCTCCATCGCCTACCTCACGAGCTTTCCGGTGGTCAGCGACAGCGCCTCTGTATTGCCCGTGCCTTGTGTATGAGGCCAGAAGTTATTGTCAGTGACGAGTCTGTATCAGCACTGGACGTATCGGTCCAGGCGCAGATACTGGCGCTGCTGCTGCGATTGCAGGATACCCATGATCTCACGCTCATCTTCATCACTCACGACCTCAACGTCGTTCGGCAGATTGCCTCCCGGGTGCTCGTCATGAAACGCGGACAGATCGTCGAGAGCGGTCCCGCCGATCAGGTCTTCGACGCACCTCGTCATGAGTACACCAGGGCCCTGTTGGCCGCCTGTCCAATCCCACAAGTCGACTGACACCTCGTGAGGGGGATTGTACTCAGCAGCCATAGCGGGCAGACTGCTGGTCATTACGTAGTCAGAATGGATAGTCAATAACAAATACAACAAAGTAAGCCGATAACCGGCAGGAAGACCCATGACCTGGACTGATGATGAAACGCTACATAATTCACGCCCTCGGCCGCGTATTGACCGCTCGGTTTGCATGCGCCGAACCACAATTAGCTGTGCGCTTATTTTTTCAGGGCTATTGCTGACGAACCTGATCGGCTGCTCGGATAACATGATCCCGGACACATCCATTCAGCAGACAGACCTGATGGAGCCTTGATGCGCTCAGCAAACGTTTCGACGGATGCGAAGCTTCTCAAAGCCTATCGATCTGAAGTTGCGGGCGTCCAACTGTTCAAAGCGCTGTTATGGCTGCAGACGAAGGAACGCCAGCACCTCTGTTCACTGCTCATTCTGCTCGAACACCAGACACAGGCCGGCCTGCTGGATCTGCTGCAGCGCCGGCAGATCCAGCCAGGATCGCTACTGCTGAGTAAGATTGGCGGCTTTACTTACGGCTTCGGCCTGGCCTGTCTGCCATGGAAGCTCAGCCTGCGCATACTGATGCGTAGCGCCGAGCCCTACCTTGCGCTGTTCCGTCACCTGCTGGCCCACAGCACGCCCGAAGAGCAGGTATTCCTGAGCTATCTCGTTGCTCATGAAGAGGCACTGCTGGCCTTCCTGCAACAGGAAATCAGGGGGGATAGTGCCCCTGCAGTGCGACACATTCGCGGGATGATGCACAAATCAATTGCCCCCCCAGCCAGCAAAATATCGTAGTATTACTGGTTCAAGCGGCGTCCCTCCCGGAATGTCGTTCAAAAGCCCACTGACACACAGAGATATCCTATGAGCTATCTGATTGTTCTCATTCTGGCTGTGGCCGGTTTACTTACTGTCATGCGCAAGGAAGCGGGTGCAAAGGCGGCCATTGGCGTGCTGCTGGTCACCGGCATCATTGGTCTTCTCCTCGACACCGAAGTGCTCGGAGCACTGCTACTGCTCGCTGCTGCCGGCACAGCCTTCGCTGGTCTGCCGGGTCTGCGCCAGCAATGGCTGACTCCGAAGCTGTTCGACTATTTCAAGAAAGTCTCCCCAAAAGTTTCTGCCACCGAGCGCACGGCGCTTGATGCGGGCACTGTTGGCTGGGATGGCGCACTGTTTTCAGGTAATCCCGACTGGAATCAACTGCTGAAAAACCGCGCCGAAGCGCTGCCAGCCGAAGAACAAGCCTTTATCGACCATCAGTGTTCAGTCGCCGTCAGCATGTGTAACAGCTGGGACGTGGCTGTCGAGCGGGCCGATCTGCCGCCGGAACTCTGGGAATACCTGAAGAAGGAAAAGTTCTTCGGCATGATTATCCCGAAGGAATACGGCGGCCTGGGCCTGTCTACCAAGGCACAGTCATTGGTATTGCAGAAGCTGGCCGTTAACGAGATGCTGATGACTACCGTCGGCGTTCCAAACTCGCTCGGCCCAGGTGAGTTGCTGCTCAAATACGGTTCCGAAGAACAGAAACAGCATTACCTGCCTCGCCTGGCCGATGGCCGGGAGATTCCTTGCTTCGGCCTGACTGGCCCACGTGCGGGCTCCGATGCGACATCGCTGCCGGATACCGGCGTCGTCTGCATGGGTGAATTCGAAGGCAAGCAGGTACTCGGTCTCAAGCTCAACTTCGAAAAGCGCTGGATCACCCTGGCGCCGATTGCCACGGTCGTCGGTCTGGCCTTCCGTCTGTTCGACCCAGACCACTTGCTGGGCGAGGAAGAGGATCGCGGTATTACCTGCGCACTGGTTCCAAGAGACACCAAGGGCATGGATATCGGTCGGCGGCACTGGCCTGTCGGTAGCCCCTTCCTGAACGGGCCGATTTTCGGCAAAAACGTCTTCATTCCGATGGATTGGATCATCGGTGGTACAGACATGATCGGGCAGGGCTGGCGTATGCTGGTCGAGTGTCTGTCTGTTGGCCGCTGCGTCACACTGCCGTCAGGCGCCAGCGGTGCCGGACGATACATGCTCGGTACCGCTGGTGGTTTCACCAGGATTCGGCGCCAGTTCAACGTTCCGGTCGCTGATATGGAAGGTGTGCAGGCGCCACTAGCGCGAATCGCCAGCAAGGCCTATATCGCTCAGGCCGCTGTGCTGCATACCGCCAACATGGTCGACAATGGCGAGAAACCTTCAGTGCCATCGGCCATTCTGAAATATCACCTCACTGAATATCAGCGTCAGATGGCGCATGATGCCATGGACGTCCATGGCGGCAAGGCCGTTACCAAGGGGCCGCGAAACTATCTGGCGATCCCTACTGACGCCACTGCAGTCTCCATCACAGTCGAAGGGGCGAATATTCTCACCCGCAGCCTGATGATCTTTGGCCAGGGTGCGATTCGCTGTCATCCTTATGTGCTTTCTGAGCTCGAAGCACGGGACAAGAATGATTCCGACGCCTTCGACAAGGCCTTCTTCGGCCATGCCGGTCTTATCTTCGGCAACTTCGCACGAGCGCTTACCAAAGGCGTGGGCATCACCAGCCGTGATACGCCATTTGATGAGGCTGCTGCGCCCTATGCGCTTGCAGTCAGTCGCATCAGTGCCGGTTTTGGCCTGTGTGCGGACGCTGCGATGGCAAGCCTGGGTTCTGACCTGAAGAAGCGGGAGCTGATTTCGGCACGTCTCGGTGATGTGCTGTCGTCACTCTACCTGACGTCCATGGTGTTGAAGAACTGGCACGAAGGCACCGCAGTGGAGGGCGAAAAAGCGCTGCTCGACTACAGCTGTCAGACCTTGCTGTTCAACGCGGAAGAAGCACTGAGCGGGTTCTTCGCCAATTTGCCGTCGCGCGCACTCGCCGCAGTACTGCGTGTGATCGTTTTCCCGGCCGGTCGTCAGTTCAGCCAGCCGACGGATGTGCTCACTCACAAGATTGCACGTGCCGTCAGTACGAATACGGCACTCCGAGCGAAGCTCATCGGTAACACCTGGAACACATGGAATGATGGTGAACAGGACAATCCGCTGTATCGCTACAACGAGCTGCTGAAAAATTACGATCGAGCCGAAAAGATCTACCATACCGTGAACAAGGCCTACGCCAAGGGCAAAATTCCGGCTTCCGCATTACATCCCGAGCAACGGGTTGAAGCGGCGGTCGAACGGCAGATCATCTCAGGCGAGGATGCGGAGTTCATGCGCGATTACGAGGCGGAGGTGCTCGATATGCTGACCGTGGACGACTTCGCCTTCGATCGTTTGGCTACTGACAAGTCCACCGTGATCTATCATCGGGATGACCTGAAAGCGGCTGACAATATTGCCAGCGCGCCCGGGAAGAAAGGTAGCAAAACCAAGCGCACCGGGCAGAACCGGAAGTTACCAGTCGAAGAGACCGCAGAGTCTGATACAACTGGCCTGCAGCCTAATGCCGACAGTGAGCAGTCGGAAGAAGACGAGCGTACGGCGCCTGCGCTGAAATAAGGGGCGCTCCTATGGGCGCTATGGTTCTGACCGGTTGATAGGTGTTTATCTAGATGGAATGGGTCGTTTTCTGGTTCGGTATAGCCTTGGCCGTCATTCTGCTGGCGCGCTATTGGCTGCTGCGCAGAGAGAGTAAGCCGCGATTCGCTGAGCCCTTTGATGGCGTCGTCTATCAAGCCGGCTCCGCGGCCATCGTCGAGCGGCAGTGTGATTCCCCGTCAGCGACCGTGATCTGCATGCATGGTTTCGTCGAAAATCTCACCTATTTCACTGGTTTCTACGATCAGCCAGATGTGCAGCTGATCGCGGTGAACAGCTGCGCCTATCACTTGCCTATAGAAAATCCACGTTTCGTCGATGCGGACTGGATCAAGTCGCCGACCGCGCCGGAAGGCAGCATCGAGTACGATGCGCAGGTGCTGAATCAGGCGCTCGAGCATCTACCGAAGAGTCAGCGCGTTCGCGTGCATGGGCACTCGAGGGGCGGCGCGGTGGTTCTAGAGGCTGCCCGCCAGCGTCCTAATCTGTTTCAGGAGGTCGAGGTAATACTTGAAGCCCCCGTGCTTCCCCAGGCCCGACCGGTCTCGGCCATCTCACCCGCCGCCATGTGGTTCATGGGCTTTCTGGTGCCACTGTGGCGTCGCAAGCCAATCTCACGCCACAACCGTGGCGCCTGGGGCCCGCTCGAGGACGAGCGCAAACGCGCTTTCATTGAAGGCCTGCCCTTCAACTCCCGTCGCACCGACGTGATGGTGGCCAACCTGCGTTCAATGTTGTTGTGGATGGAAAAGAACGAAGCCGATATTTTTGGCTGTCTCACCCACGGCATCATCATCGTACCGGGTAAGGATCGCGTACTCGATGTCGAGTCGATGACCACCAGTGCCAAGTCCGCTGCGCGGCATGGCGTTTCCATCCTAGAGGTGGAACACTGCAGTCATTTTGTATTGCTCGATCGTCCAGATGTGTTTCCTTCGCTTGGCGTATGAGGCGTGGAGAGTAAACGAGTGAACCAGAGTACCGGCGGTAATGCCGTGCATGATGAAAGTAGACAGGACCCGCTCACGGGGTTGGGCGACCGCAAGAGATTTGAAGACGCCCTCGATAGCGCAATAGCTAAGGCTAACAGGGGCGCGACCAGTCTCGCTGTGCTGTTTCTCGACCTGAACCGCTTCAGGGAGATCAATGACCGCCTGGGCCATTCCGCGGGCGACCAGCTGCTGCAGGCCGTTGCGCAAAGGATACACAAGCTGACTGGCGAGTGTGATGTCGCTGCGCGCATGGGTGGCGATGAGTTCGGCATTCTGCTGGGAAGTCTTGATGCGCCTGAAGATGCAGCGGTCTTTGCCGCCTTACTGCTGGATGCGATGAGTGTGCCCATCATGGTTGAACATCAGTCACTGGTGGTCTCGGCCAACATAGGCATTGCAAGCTTTCCTGGAAGTGCAAGCTCGCGTATCGAATTGATGCAGCAGGCGGACGCAGCCTTGTATGAAGTAAAGAAAGCAGGTGAGCAAAACAGTTATCTGCACTTCTCCCCGGCCATCCAGAGTCAACTGCAGCGACATGTCGACATAGAGCACCAGCTACGGCTCGCCATATCCGAACGGCGAATTCAGCTGCTTTACCAGCCCCAGTTCAGGTTTCGCGACAAACAGATAGTGGGGGCTGAAGCACTGCTTCGGTTGAAGCAGATAGACGGCCATCTCCTGGACGCAGACAAGTTCATCACGACCGCCGGCAAGACAGGGCTGATCGTCGAACTTGGCCAGTGGGTGTCACAGCACGTATGCGAACAAATCAAGACCTGGGACCGTGTAGGCGTACCGGCGCTGTCCATTGCCGTAAACATCTCATCCAGAGAGCTGAACTTACCGAACTTTCTCAACGATCTCGAGCAGCGAATCGAGCGAGCCGCGATCGATCCGCGACGCATAGAACTTGACCTTGCCGAGGCCAACTTTGTGGATGCCGACGCCGAGAGAATTGCACTGCTGCAGGCGATCGGTCGAGTTGGATTCCATATTGCAATCGACGACTACGGCACCGGCTATTCTTCGCCAAGCCACCTGAAGAGCCTGCCGGTGCAGCGACTGAAGATTGATACTAGTTTCATCTGTGGTGCAGGCAGTGCGGTCGCCGACCCGGTAGTCGTCCAGGCCATCATCGATATGGCACATTCACTTGGCCTGGAGGTCATAGCTGAAGGAGTAGAGACCATCGAGCAGTTCGAATATCTTCGTGCGCTCGGCTGTGATTACGGACAGGGCTTTCTGATTGGTCAACCAATGTCTGCCGAAGCGCTGCACGAGCTGATTTGCCGTCGCCAGCAAGGGAAGGCCTGAGCGTCAATCAGCTTGGTCTCGGGAGCGTAAATACCTCGCCGAGTGAGGCATACTGACCGCCACCGAGCCGGCACAGCGGGTCAGCTTTCAGGGCATCGATCAGCGGCCGGCCCTTATCGTCCACCGTCATCACAGCGTTATCCACATACAGCTGTTTGACTTCACACAAGACCAGCATTTGCGGGCTAGGGCCCACTTCGATGGTCTGCAAGTATTCGCAAGCGAATGCGATCGGAGAGCCTGCGACTCTTGGTAGGTGAAAACCCTCGAAATCAGTCAGTTCCAGCCCCGCTCGACTCAGCTCGGACTCGCCATAGGGCAGGGTGCGCGAGGTTTCGGTCACCGCCGCCATTTGCCCCGCCGAAGCGATGTTGATGACACAGTGCCTTCGTTCACTCACGTTGACATAGCTGTCCTTGAAAGCGTCTTCGCTCTTTCGGCCCGCTGAAAAGATGACAGTGGGCGGCGCGCTGGACACAGCGGTGAAATAGGAAAATGGCGCCAGATTGTAGGGGTCGGCAGCACCCTCGGCATTGCTCGAGAGCACCCAGGCGATGGGTCGTGGGATCACGCTTTGAGTCATCCATTGATAGACGCGTGCGCTACTGAGATCGGAAAAGTCAACAATCATTTATAAGGTCCGGAAAAAGGAGAAAGGGCTTTCACTGCGCCCTGGGCATAGGCTCAGTCTACAGGGGGCGGGCGCGCTCGACAAAGCTCGACAGGGGCAGGGGCTTGGAGCCGCTCATCTGGCGAAACTGCACAATGGCCAGCTCAGCGGTACTGAGCGCATCGTGCAGGGCATTATGCGCCGGGTAAACCGGCAGGTCGTAGCGCTGGCGACACTGACTCAGCAGCAGCGAATCGTGGGTCAGCGGCTGGCCCGAGCGCTCGAGACGTCGCTGCTCGAGCTTCATCGTGTCGATATGCGGCGCATCCAGCGGTGGCAACCCAAGACGATCGAGGGCTGCTTCCAGGAAGCGGAGATCAAGAAAGGCATGGTGAAAAATGAGGACATGATCGGCCGCTACGGCCTGCAGCTCTGTCAGCGCCTGAGCCAATGTCACGCCACTGCGGCGCTCGGTGTCGGTGATGCCGTGTATGATGGCGCTCTCGCCGACGCTTTCAGTCGCCTCGATCAGCCAATGACTCGCTGTCGATAGACAGACCTCGCCATCCTCTATACCCACGGCGCCAATGCTCACGATCGCACCAGTCTCCGGATCAAGCGAGTTCATCTCCAGATCGACTGCCAGCAGCGGGTATTCGAGCCATGGTCGCTCGAAGCCGGCACCCGGGCCGCCAAAAAGACGCTGCAACAGACCCATGACTACACCAACCCTCGGCTGAAGCGCTGCTCGAGACCGCGTTGGGCCCGATCGATCAGGCGAAACACAGCCTTGAGGTGATTCCGCTGCAGACTGCTGAGCACTTTCGGGTCGAGCATATTGTCAGGCTGCTGACCGGCCTCGAGCTGGTCCAGCTGATTACGCAGACGTAGGTGGCAGATGAACTCGAAGGCGTCCAGCAGGTTGTTGGCATCATCCTGATTCAGCACACCAGCTGCTGCGCAAGCTCGCAGACGCGCGGGGGTAGCGGTTTCGGGGAGAGCGGCACTCAGCGCATAAACCCGAGCGATATCCGTGATCAGGCTCAGGCCGAAATGCTTGAGGTCAAGCGTCGCTTCGTTCTGACCACTTCGCGTAACGGCAAATTGCTTGAAGAATCCCAGCGGCGTCTTACGGCTGAGCGCATTCTTCGTCATGAGCGCCAGAAAGATATCCCGCTTTCGCGCCCTCGCCAGCACCTGACTCTGCAGTCGGCTGGAAAGATGGGTGTCGCCTGCGATGCCTCTGATGTCGTAGAAGATACTGCTATGCATCAGGCCCTTGCGGCTGGGCTGCTCGATCCAGCCATCGAAAGCCTGAACCCACTGGTCGAAAGACAGGCACCACTTGGGATTCTTCGCCATGATATCGCCAAGGCAGAGCGGAAAGCCGCATTGATCCAGCCCTTGACAGACGAAGGTCGCCAGCTTGAGGAAATAGGCTTTGGTGCTCTCAATATCTGCTTCAGGCCCGGCCGGGAGATACACTAGCGCATTGTCCTGATCCGAACCCGCGTGCTGCTCCATTCGCGCCTGAGAGCCAAAACTGAGCCAGCAGAAATCTGCTGGCGCCTCACCCAGGTCACCCTGAGCCAATTCTATCAAGCGGCGGGTTAGGGCATCGTTGATACCGGTGAAGATCTGCGCGATGTTTTCCGCGGTGAGATCGGCCCTGATCAGCTCGAACAGCAGGCGCTGGGTCTGAGAGGCATGCGCCTTGAGCTCCTTGAGCGTTTTGCTCTTCGCAATCTTGCTCACCAGGTAGAGCGGGTCGGTATTACGTACCCTCAACAAGTCCGACGCACTCATTACTCCAATCGGACGCTCACCATCGAGCACCGGTAGATGGTGAACGTTGTGCTGCAGCATGAGCAGGCCGGCTTCATGCACGAACATGTCGCGCGTGGCCGAGACCGGCTGCACGGTCATGATCGTGCTGATCGCTTCTCCCGGGTCACCTGAGACGGCCAATACTCTGGCCCTCAGGTCACGATCGGTGACGATGCCGACCAGGCGGTCGCCCTCCGTCACCAGCACCGATGACACCCGTTTTTCTGTCATCAGGATCGCAGCATCCTTGATGGCTGCATCCGCCTCGATGGCGACCAATTGCCTTGTCATGACCTCAGAGATACGCTGCACCGCCCGATACGCGCTATCGTCGTTACGAAGGCGAAAGCGAGCCGCCAGCGCCTGGGTAAAGTAGCGCTCAAAAGCCGGATGACGGTGCCTCAGGGCATGAAATGTACTCGCCGGCACTGCATACACCAGGATGTCTTCGGTCGCAATAATCTGATTGCCAGATATCTCCCCGGTCAAGAGGTAGGGAAATCCGAAGCTTGCGCCAGGCCCCAGCCTGTCTATAAGCTTGCCGTCGCTCGACTTCAACTCGATGGCACCCTTGCGGATGATATACAGCCGCGGCTTGTCCGGATCGAGGAAGTCACCATGATCGCCGGCCGTTCGGTATAGAATTTGGACGGCGTGAGCAAGTTCCCTGAGTGACTCGGGCGGGAGCTCGGAGAAGGGGTGGTGGGAAGCTATGAAGGCTTCTATGGGGGCGAGGTCTGGTGTCATCCTCACATTTTTGATCGAATTGGGGGTGGGGTGTTAGTAGACGAAGGTCGAATGTGTGGAGAGCCCGCAATTCACCAGCCTTGCGAAGTGATAGCCCCAAGCAAATCAACTCACTCGTCATCTAGCTGGTTATGTAATCCCCCCATTCCTAACCGGGCTTTTTCATAGAGCCTAAGCTGCTCGCAGCAGCCACCTCGGTGGCACTCCACCAATAGCCGTATTTGTCCGTTCGTTGTTGTAAGTCCAGAGCCATTGCGTAGCTGCAAGCTAGCGTGCGCAACCGACTCGAAGAGATGCAAGTCCAACCATTCGCGGCGAGCCGTCCTGTTGAACCGCTCGATGTAGGCATTCTGTGTTGGCTTACCCGGCTGTATGTAAAGCATCGTGATTTGCTGCTTGTTCGCCCGGGCCACCAGCGGCCCCGACAGCAGTTCGGGCCCATTATCACAACGAATCGCTGCAGGCTCTCGATGATCTGCTCCATAAATCGGATAACACGAGGACTGGGCATCGACAGATCCACATCCACCGCTAGACCCTCACGGTTGTAGTCATCGATCACATTCAGTATTCGCAGCTTCCTGCCATCGAGAAGTGTGTCGCTCATGAAGTCCAAAGACCACCTGATTTGGCGCAGTCGGGACGCTGAGTGCATCAGGCCCTTCGCGCTTGAGCCGTCGCCTAGGCTAGATACGCAGGTTCAGCTCCAACTCCCGATAAATCCGATACACGCGCTTATGGTTCCATCGATAGCCTTTCACGTTGCGCAGATAGAAATAGCACAAGCCAAAGCGCCATCGGCGGTGGGTGCTGGTGAGCTGCATCAACCAGTGAGCGATCTGAGCGTTCTCGCTCGATAGCCGACTCCTGTAGCGGTAACAAGTCTCGCTGATGCTGAAGCATTCGCGAGCCAGACGAATCGACAGGCCGTGTTCCTCAACGGCCGCTCTGGCCATCTCTCGTCGTTGAGTTGGCCTTACAACTTTCCTCGAGCGCTTCCTTGCGAATCTCGGATTTGATGCGCTCTTCTGCATACATCTTCTTGAGCCTGGCATTCTCTGCTTCGAGCTCTTTCATACGCCTCATGAGCGAGGCATCCATGCCGCCGAACTTGCTGCGCCACTGGTAGATCATCGCAGTGCTACAGGCGTGCTCTCGCGCCAGATCAGCGATTGATACGCCGTTCTCGTGCTGCTTCAGAATCGCCATAATCTGGCTGTCGGCAAAACGTGATTTCTTCATAGATCGCTCCTGACGTTCTCATCATAAAACGCTCTACTCAAAAGTTCCGTTAGAATCTGGGGGGAATACAAGTAACTCATAGAAGCTCACGGCACCAACCATACCAAAGCCTGAATAGTCAACAACATACCGAGAAAAAGATTCATCCGACTCTTTTACGGACGTCTATTACACTGCGCCTTGTAAGCGACCTTTTCAAATACCTTTTCAGACCGAACGGAAGTAAGCGTAGCAACTGAGCAACTCCAAATGTATGAGAATAGCGCCACAAAAAAATGAAAATTTTCTCTCGAAATGTGGCTTTCTCAACCTCGCGAGCTGTTACTTGCAAACCCGATATATAGGTGAAATCTAACTCGTGCGAAATACGGCGCCGCAATCCAACCTCGTTGAGATATGGCGCTACATAAAAATCTGGCAAATAGTTAACCACTAATTGTTCATTAGGTGGAATAACAGCAAGCTCTTCTAGCTCAGCGATTGCTTCAGATACTAGCGCTGCCAACTTATCGTTATCTACATCTATATCGTACAAAAAGACGTTTGGTCGACCTGCAGTTCGCTCGCTAAAGGCGCCAATTCTAGGAGCGATAATAGGCAAGCCAGAATCTATTGCGTAGCTCAATGTATAACTATACGTTTCTGGCCACAGAGCAGTGAAGAGTAGAATGTCAGCACCTTCGCTTCTAATGATATCTTTTAAGTCAGCATCGTTGTACGGACCGGTAGTTGTTACACCAGTTAACAAACGATAGGCGTAGCCTATAAGCTTGACCTGAAACTTACCACAGGGAGCTAGTTCCTTAGCCACGGCTTCTAGCCGATCCGCGCCTTTTTCCAAACCGAGGGCACCGACAGCGGCTATGGTATAACTTTTCTTTCGCTTGAAGGGTAGAGCGTCTGAAGCTGTATTACGCCCCGGTTCAGGATGCGGAGTAGTTACGTGACGCGATGGCACGATTTTCTGTAGAACGATCTCTTTCGTCGATAAGGATGGAAATATTACGAGTGAAGAGTCTAGGATAGCACGGGGTATCGAACAGACCCCCGTTTCAATCTTCGCATTGTCGAACCGGCCATTGCTATCAGTCAAGGTCGGCGTTCCGAAGAACGCCTGAAAATCATGTGCAGTGATAATGCTTTTGCACGAGAGTTTAAGAGGCAAGTCGTATATAGAGGCGTCGAACCCGCTCGTTTGGTGAAAATGGACGCAGTCAATACCCGCTAGCTGCAGGAAAAGCAGTAACTCGCTAAAGTTTCCCTGAGGAAAAGATACCGAGAATAATCGGTTTGGATGGCCAATTCGCAATAGACAGGCTTCCGATGATAGGGGCAGCAATTCGAAGGAAATAATCTTCTTAGCGATCACATCCTTGAGCTCATCGACATGTTGCCGAACCCCTCCTCCGAGATTATGCAAGACATGCAAGACTATAGGTGACGCGGTCTGGAACGATACTTGAAGATATCGCAGTAAACGATGATGGACCAGAGGATCGGCAGAAATGAATTGCGCGACTTGTTGGTGATACGTTGGATAAATCCGATCCAAGGTTTGCATTGCGCGCTCGATCAATTGATCTTTCTGAGATCCAAAACTGATGCTTCCTTCATGGTGGGCATAACAATTTGCTGATATAGCATTCATCCAACCATGAGCTATAGCTCGTTGACAGAAATCGTTTTCCTCACCGTACCCGCGGGGAAAATTTTTCGCGTCCAACTGTCCTATTTCAATCAATGCTCGTCGTTTTATATATAAGCAGAATCCCACGCCTGTTGGGGCGGAAATCAGGGGGAGGCGAGCTGAATTAAATGCGCTCCATAGCCGGATTAAAGGCTGATCAGAAAAAGTGGTGCTTTCGACTGGAAATTCGGGGAAACTACATATCGTCGCATTGTTCGAAAAGGGACTAACAGTGGCAATTCGCTTATTGGAATAAGCATCGAGTGCAAGCGTCTCAAAGCAATCCGGCGATACAACTACATCGCTGTTAACCAATATCACATCGTGATTTCCCGCTAACTCTACGCCGCGATTAACCGTATGAACAAAGCCAAGATTACTTTGGTTCTCCAGAACATGCACGCTCTGATGCTCCATGAATGACGAGAGAAGAGCTTTTATTTCTCTTTCAGGGCTGGCATCGTTAATCAGATAAAGTTGAGCGCCCGGCATTCGCTCGAGTGCGACCAGACATGATAAAATGCACCGCAGGGTAACCTCAGCATTTTTGTAAATCGGAACAACTATAGAGACGCCATTCTCTCTTCTACATGCTATCTCTTCGATACTGTAAACATCAGATGCTACGACTCTAGGCATACCAAGTTATCCGGATTATTGTAAAGTTCCCTGAATCCCAAACCACCTTCACTATAGACGGTAAGGCTTACGAGCAATAAATATTTCGAGAGCACCTGAAATTTCAGCGAATCTTTGAGACTTTGAATACGCTGCTGAGCAGAGCGGAGAAAATAATGCCTGGTATTTGTTGAATTCCGCTGAAAACTTCTGGCCGACCATGATATTGTCGATTGCCAGCGACGTTAAGTTTCTGTTGCTCGCCTGCAAAAGCCCAGGACACTCAGGGGGAACTTTCACCGTAACTTCGAAGCCTGCTAATTTGAGTTTTTCAATGACGTCCCAGCCATTGCGGCGAAAGACTTTTGCATTATCACCGTGCACTTCGTTATCGACGGGAAAGGTGAAGTCGGTTTGAATCGGGATCCCTAAAACAAGGACACCCCCTGGTCGCAAGACTCGGTAGCATTCACTAATTGCTGCAAGATCATCAGGGATATGCTCGAGAACATGGGAACTAGCTATAATATCGAATCGTCCGGATTCGAAATGTATATTCATAAGGTCGACATTTTCAGGACTTTGGAAGCCCGCCTGATAGAAGTCAGCACAAATAACGTTCGTGCCCGCCCGGTCGAGCTGAATAATATAGGCGTCTTTAAGCAGCCGATATCCTTCGCTTGAGGACTCAAGCATTGACAAAGAATAGTTTTCCCCATTCTTAAATTCACCTAGAGCAAAATTTATTGCCGCGTAGTAGAAACGGTTGCGGGCGTTACAGCCACACTCGGAACAGTTCAGCCCTTCGCAATGAATACCGAGATTATTTTCAGAATACGTAGCCGGCTTGGCGCAGAGAGGGCAAATACTATTCATGGGCTTAGTCCGTCGATTAAAAGAAAAAGGAAGTTTCATCAGCTATTGATCGTAAGAAGTTTACGTAAATTTGCATTATGTGCAGCTTCACTGAATGTTGCTAAAACATCGTGCTGGACTTGAACAGAACCTCCTGAATGATTCTGAATATAATTGGCTGTTTTATCGGCAAGCTCCTCAAGGCTACCAACGAGATCTCCCACCCCAGTGGTTTGCACGATCTCTCTTGGCCCTGCAGCATTAAGTACTATCGGAAAAGCCCCCATTCCGATTGCTTCAATTACTGTCATGCCAAAATGCTCAAAAAGCTCAGGATGTTGAAGCTCCTGCTCACCATAGCCAGTCATATGCCAATAAACAGAGCAGTTTCTCATGGCAGATTGGACGAATTCAAAAGTTGCGTCCCGATAAACGTCGATGGGAAAACCCTCCGCCGCTATTCTCACAGCGTCATAATAGGCAACATTCTCAGGATCGTTGCTATCTACACTGCCTATGAGCATCAACCTCCACCCAGAAGCGGGGTGGTTTGTCGCCAAGTCCTTAAAAGCCGATACCATCTCCAACTGCTTTTTCGAATGGCCGTGCGGCGTAAACCTACCGACACTTAAAATAAGTTTTTCCTTATGCAGAGCTACTTTGCTGTCGATTAAGTCGGAACGATATGGAGGGTAGAGAAGCTGCACGTTCGAGCTTTCGCCCCAATAGCGTAAGCACCACTGCCGCGTAAACTCAGAGTTTGCGAGAAAAGTATACGAATTAATGAATGCCGCGGACGCGCCCGGTGTGGGAAAGCTCACCAGGTAGAAAGACTGTTTAGCTTTGGACACAAGGGTCGATTGATAAGTTGAATTTACAAAAACATCATATTCAAGACTCAGAGACTCGTAGGGTTCAGAAATTATTCGTTTTTTTACGCTAGACAACTCAACCGAGAAATATGCTGCAAGCGCATCAAGATCGAAGTTGGTTTCACTTATGAGCTCAACATCGCCGATCCCAGTCAAGTACTGCGCGACCAAAAGTGCTCGAGCTTCGCCACCTCCCAAGCTGTTCCAGTAACTATTGTAGACTCCGATTTTCTTGTACGGCCGACGATAAAGGGGCACAGCATTACGGATCTTATTGACGGTTTCAGCCCAGACGACCGGCACCGTAGATAGATTTCTAGCAAACTCCTTGTCATCATCGGTGCAAGCATTGCCGAGCACAAAATTCGCTAGATGCGCTGACTCTAACCTTTTTGTTTCGTAGAGGGCTTCCGCTTCTACGATATCCTTATCGAGTAGTTCGTAAAGGACCCGATTACGGTAGGTTAGGGTCCTCCAACGCACACTTTTCTCTATGCTCGTGGCAGAGTGATAATGATAGAGAACACTTCCAGGATTGTATAAAATTTCATAACCCCTGCGGCGTAGTCGACGAGACAGATCGGAGTCCTCGAAGTATGCGAAGAAGTCGGAAAAGAAAATTTCTTCATCTTCAAGTGCGAACCTTTTGAATGCGGTTGAACATCCACACAGAAAAGGAACTAGCTGAGGATTGCTAAACTTAAGAGAGTCGCGCTCGCCGAAGCCCCTGTCGAAGGGCATTCCATTGGCCGCCTGCCCACTGCCGGCATTATTAATTACGAAGAAAGCCTGTTGGTGGTCGAAGTGATCCAGCTCTAGATATAGGGTTGTATCGTCTTCTAACTTACTTCGAAACGATTTGGTATTGCCTGATAAAGCAATAGTGATGTCGTCCGGATTAATAGCTTCTTCGAACTGAAGGGTAAGTGACTTTTCGATAGGGATGAATAGTCTCAAAGGACAGTCAGGGTGAATGCACAAAATCTGAGCTTCTTCGTGACCGCTTTGGATAAAAACTTTCGGGTAGCTAAGAGTTTCCAGCAAACGCTGGTAATTCAGCTGCTGTATTTTTTTTGTAGCTAAAGTTATTTCAAGGAATTTTCCTTCGAACCGAACTTTGGATGTTACGGCGCCGACTCTAGAATAGGTTTCTAATGGACGTATAAGTTCATGAAGCCAATTTCCCTCAACTCTCACGTCATTATTAAGCAAAACTATTACTGAGCCAACCGAGGCCCGAAAACCTATATTACACCCTTCGGCGAAGCCAAGATTAGCTGCGTTTTCAATTATCTTTATAGCTGCAGGGAAGTTTCGAGCGAGAGTAACCGACTGATCATTCGAGGCATTATCGACAAAAATGATCTCGAAGTTGGAGTAACTCTGAATCTTTAGGCTATCAAACAGTTTCTCAAGGTAAGATGCGCCATTGAAGTTCACAATGATTATCGACGCCAAGGGTGTCGGGGGCAACGTTGGCTGTGTATCGAGGTCTTCTAATTGTATTTCTCTTGCTGAAGCATGATCTAAAGCGCTTCCTCTGCTATTGGTAACTCTACGCTCATTCTCACCGAATTTCATATAATGAAGAAGTGGATTCACTCCGGCAGCTGCCACATCCGGATGATGAGAAAGATAAAATTCTACATCGAAGCCAGCCGAAGGGTCTCGATGTTCGCGCCAGCCATATCGACAGAAATGGTTGAGGGGATTCATTCCAGCTCTTGCTACGTCAGCGTTGTGCATTAAGTAGAATTCAGTATCAAAAAACGGGCTTGGATTGCGCCCTTCAGCCCACCCCCTCGTAATGTAGTGTTCGAATGCAGAAACTTTCGCAGACCGGATGTCTGGATAACAACGGAGATAATATTCTGGCGAAAACAGGGCCTCGACATCTTGATGTAGACCTAGGCCATATCTATCGCGAGTCATGTTCTTTAACTTACGCAGCTTTTCATTTATCTGATTAGCGATTTTATATTTCATCAAGTGAATATTACCTTCTCACAGTATCAGCATGCTGAATCACACAGACGATCTTCCGATCATAGCCCAAATTTATTCATTATCTTCACTATACGTCTCGACCGAGTTAAGCGCGCATCAGTTATAAGCTGGGCATTGTCCAATCTTGCCGTTTCGTACATAGATTTCAGATTCTGAAGCGTCTGCTCATTATCTAATTTTAAGAACCTGAGATATTTAAGTTCATCAGTAGTAGCAATAGATTTAAGTTCTAGCATCTTAATCTCATGCTGCAAAGCGTTGATCTTCTCCTGGAGAGTGAACCGAATTTTTTCAGACTTCGTGTGGTGCGATTTAAATTCATGTTGACTTGCCTTGTAAAGCCGCATTAAGACTTCGACAACATCCGCAGGGTGGAGTCCACGGTCAATTACGGAGTGCGGACTATTTTCGATATGCGAGTTTAAAGACGTTGCAAGCTCATCATTTGCTTTAGAAAGCATCAACTGGTACAGACGTTCGGCGTGATTAAGTATAGCAACGCTACTTATATGAAAGTTCGTCTCGTTAAAATGCGAAAGATCTTTGGATATGAAGTCAGCGCAATAGTTATCGAGATCCATTTCATTAATAGATTTCTCAAATCCCAATTTGAGAGCCAGCCGCTTTATTTGGTATGCAGGATCTTCTATTAAGTTACCATAAGAAACATAGCTCAAATGCTCCTGATGCGTATGAGCCATCGCTTCAGAAACATATTTAATATACAGCAAGAGGCCTACTTCAAGTGGTATGCCATCCCGAACCAGGAGAGACTGAGCGATCGCTTGTGGCTGCCTCACCGAAAAGACGTACTTAACATCCACATGGGCTTGTTTAAAAACCTCTTTCCAGAATGGTAACAGAATAGATGTTCGGGGGTCTTTGAAGCCAAAGACATCAGTTTCTGCAAGCCTTGCCTGTAGCAGGGATAATGCGGCTTTAGTCTCAGCAATGAGCTCAAATTCATCAATATTTCTTGACGGGGCCGGCGAATCCCAGGATGTGCCCATTTTTTTAAGCAACTGTTCGTTCAAAGCGTGGAAGCTGATATCTTCCCAGAAGCCTTTATCGTTTTCCCCCTTCGCGGGAGGCATAAGATTGTCCCCAAGCTCAACCCCAAAGGTGCAAAGCCCACGAGTTAAGGCGCTGGACCCCGACCTGTGCATCGCTAGTACTACGACAACGGTTTTTTTCAAAAATCTCTCCATTTACTTGCAATTCGACTACTTCCCTATAGGAGAATAGGCTCGTCGAGCGTGGGCGTTCTTAGTTGGACTTCGTAAAAAAAGGTTTCAGCGAGAAGTTAACGACCCCAGTAGACAGTCGGTCTTCACTCCCAGCCACTTTGAAAGGCATGGCATCTACAATTCTCGCCAGGAAGCTATCCTCACCGTCGGAGTTCAAACCTCTCACGCCTACATTGAAGAAGTAGAAACCAGGGTTTAGGCTACAGTTCCACTCAAAGCTCACTGAATAACAGCCGCTACAGTCCGCTTGTGCACCTGATTTTCTTCCTTCAGATGAAGAAGAACTGCCACCAACTTCAATTCCAGTGATCGTTTTGATCATAATTCCAAATCGGACATGAGACGCTTGCTCACGAAAGCGCACCGTATAGTTGAAGGTGTAGATTTCTCCACCGAGAAGCGTATTTACGCGGTCACCTCGGCCGTTCAAGATTCTGATATCGGCTATATCAATCTTTGCCTCGCCGTACCTAACCGCGCTGTCAGAATGCAAATTCTCATCGAAGCTTTCAGCGAAGGCCTCCTCAGAAGATGAACTTTCCTCAATTCCGCTAGTCGCTAAAGCCTTCGTCTCTTCAGTAAAACTTTGGATAATGGCCTGGCGCTGGTCAACGGGGGAATACATCAGTTTTTGATAGTAGCCTACTATCATCTTGGGCGCCCCCTCGGCCAACAGTCTCCCATGATCTAATAAGATTGCTCTATCACACAGCTCAATTACAGCACTTGCTGAATGTGACACGAACAATATGGTCGCACCACTACGTTTAATATCTTCGATCTTGGCAAAGCATTTTCGCTGGAAGCGCTCGTCGCCAACTGCAAGTGCTTCATCGACGATGAGTATCTTCGGTTCAAGGTTAATGGCAACGGAAAACGCCAATCTGACAACCATTCCGCTAGAGTATGTTTTTACTGGCTGATCTATAAAATTGCCGATATCGGCAAACTTTTCAATCTCGCTATATTTTTCATCAATCTCTTGAACCGTGAGCCCGAGCACTGCACCGTTGAGATACACGTTCTCGCGCCCGGTAAACTCCGGATTAAAACCCGACCCAAGTTCTAGCAAAGCCGCGATTCTACCCGTTGTCTCAACCGTGCCTTCTGAGGGGTTCAGAGTTCCACAGATTAGCTGTAACAAGGTTGACTTGCCCGAGCCATTGTGTCCGACTATGCCAACAGTCTCTCCGCGCCGGACTTTGAAACTAACACCTTTCAACGCTTCAAACTCGCTGTAGTAGACACGAGCCTTCATTTGCATATGGCGTCGCAGTCTCGGTAAAACAAACTGCTTCAATCGATCTGCTGGCTTCTCATAAATGTGGTAAAACTTTGCCACATTATCTACATTAATCACCGTATCAGAGCACATCAGCGAAACCCTTGCGAGTCTTCTGAAACCAGTAATAACCTACCTTAGCAACTGCCGTTGCGATGGCATAATAAATTACCAACCCCCTCCAGTCCGGCATATTTCCCCAAATTATTACTGCTCGGAACTCTTCTATGATAAATGTCAGCGGATTTATCATTAACAGCCATCGATGTTCTTCCGGCAGGGCCGTGATAGGGTAGAAAACTGGTGCCAAGAAAAGTAGAGCCGAAGTAATCAGACCCATGGCTTGATGAAGGTCTCTCACGTACACACCCATAGACGAAAGGAACCACGAAATACCAACGCCAAGGATTCCGAGAGGAAGCAATATGATAACGACCAAGATTGAGGTTGGATGAATCACACCGTTGAGAACCGCATAAGCCAACATGAGGACGAGCACACTAACTGCAGAATTATAAAATGCTGTGCCGACTGATGATACGGACAGCAGATCTATGGGAAATATGACTTTTTTTACGAAATTGGCATTTGAAACTATCAGATTTGGCGAATTACTTATAATTTCAGCGAAGAAACCGTGGACGATCAGACCAGAAAAAAGAAGAAGCGCAAAATGTGGCGTTAACTCGCTACTGCCGGTGTCCCAGCGAGCTTTGAAAACAATCGAAAACACGAAAGTATAGATCGCGAGCATTATGATAGGCGTCAAGAAGGCCCATGCCGTGCCCAGCATCGAGCCTTTATACCGCGCGGCTATCTCTCTTCGAGAGATTTGCACCACGAGGTATCTGTTCTCGAGAGCTCGCTTCCAGAGCTTGATCAGTGAGGCGGAGTGGCTGGTATGGGAGTTTCTACTCATACTTGGTGTATCCAAAACTTTATTCGAGGACAGCGTGGAAAACCCATTGGTAGAAGAGCTTCTACGGCTACAGGAAATGCTTCCAGGGTCGAATGCCAGGCTTCAGCATCTTGAAAAGCGGAGGACGCAGCCTCCCTTGTTGCGGCTGAATAGTATAGATTCATCGAAAAGGGTGCAATGCCGACGAGCCCAGTCTATGAATCCCGTTTTCAAAGCCATCTGGCGAACGAAACATATGTATCAGGTAAGGCCGCCTGCCTGTGTTGAGCGTCCGCCATGCTCGGGATCGCGCATGAGACCGAGCTTAAGGCGCGGCTACATATCGGCTGAAGATCAGCCGGCAGCACGCAGGAGAACCTCCACGACGCGGTCCTGCTGTTCATCCGACAATCCGACCCACAGCGGTAAGCGGACTAGCCGTTCCGAGTGGAGATTCGTGGCATCTAGTACCATGTGTCCGACCATAACGTTTACCGGCAGGCGAGGAGTGAAGCGGTACGTAGTGGAAAACCGACCAGATTTCACTGCCCCTGAACGCATCAAGCACCTTTTGGCGGTCGATTTCCAACGACAGGAGAACATAGTACATATGGGCGTTGTGTTCGCACTCGTCGGGAATAATTGGGCGTCTCAATAGTCCCTTAGCTTCAAGCGGCTTAAGGAGCTCGTGGTACCGTTGCCAGATTGCCATCCGTTCTTTGGTTATTCGATCTGCCTCTTCGAGTTGTGCCCACAGAAAGGCAGCAATAAGCTCTCCTGGCAGGAATGATGAACCGACTTCTTGTCAAGTATACTTGTCGACCTCTCCTCTGAAAAACCGGCTGCGGTCGGTGCCTTTTTCGCGGATGATTTCTGCACGAAGACTTAGATCATCGCTATTCACAAGCAGCGCGCCTCCTTCTCCCGAGATGACGTTCTTTGTCTCATGGAAGCTGTAAGCCCCCAAGTCGCCAATACTTCCCAGTGCCTGCCCCTTGTAAGACGCCATCACCCCCTGCGCTGCGTCCTCTACTACTTGCAATTCATGTCGGCGGGCAATGGCCATAATCGTATCCATCTCGCAAGCCACTCCCGCGTAATGCACGGGAGCAATGGCGCGGGTACGCGGTGTGATAGCAGACTCAATCAGGGTCTCGTCTAAATTTAACGTATCGTTTCTAATGTCCACAAATACCGGAACCCCACCGCGGAGCACGAAGGCATTGGCGGTAGAAACAAAGGTATACGAGGGCATGATGATCTCGTCGCCGGGCTGAATGTCCAACAACAGTGCGGCCATCTCGAGTGCCGCCGTACAGGAGTGGGTAAGCAACCCCTTTTTGCACCCCGTACGCTCCTCCAGCCAACCAAGACAGCGCTTGGTGAAATGGCCATCGCCTGCCAAACTACCGTTAGAGTGCGCTTCCGCGATGTAATACAACTCCTTGCCTGTCATGTGGGGCCAGTTGAAAGGATTGGCATTGGCTGGCTTTTTCATTCTATTTTTTTTCCCAACGATCTATCTGGATCCACCAACGGGAAAGTTTATGCCGAGCTTAATCCCAGCGAGGTCTAACGCCATGAAGCCTTGGAAGACTCTATTCACAAACGCATTCACTTTGAGTTCGCAACCAGGATCGAAAGATTCCTTCTTGCGCTGTTGCAGGGCCCTCGATAGCATCATTGCCGGAGCATACAGATCACAATGCCAGGCTGATACAGCAGGCTGTCTTGAAGGCTGGTTGTCAGAACAAGCCGCCGGTGCTCCACAGCGACAACGGTAGCGGGATGAGGGCCCCGACGATGCGCAAGAAACTGACTGAACTGGGTATCACACCGAGCTTCAGCCGCCCGAGTGTGAGCAACGACAATGCCTTTATCGAGTCGATGTTCCGGACAGTAAAATACTGCCCCCAATGACCGTCAGCTGGCTTTGCCGCGCTCGATGATGCCAGAGCCTGGGTGCATAAATTTATGCGTTGGTATAACGAGGAGCATCAGCACAGCGGCATTAATTATGTCACACCTGCCGAGCGCTAGGCTGGCAAAGACATCGAGATCCTGGCTCGGCGAAAAGCGGTCTATCAGGCTGCGAAGCAGCGCAATCCGCGACGATGGTCTGGCGAGGTTCGCGACTGGACGCCGACGGAAATAGTAGAGCTGAATCCGCCGAAAAAAGGAACAGCGGTGATGACAGAGAAATCCAAAAAAGCTGCGTAGCTAGACCGTGCAACTATGTTGACAACTACCGGCCGCTCCGCAGCCGTTCCGTTCTCCACCGCTGACTATAAACCCGTAGGGAAAACCACAGGCATCAACGGCCAGATGAATCTTGGACGTGTTGCCAGCCCTGCTTTTGCCGATACGTTCGCTTTCTCCGCCAGCAGCGCCTGCACTGTGCTGATGAGCCTTGATGTAACTCCCATCCATAAAAACCCACTCAAGATCCGGGTCCTTTACCAGTCTCTCGAGACGCTTCCAGGCCCCTTTCCGCGAGCAGGCGTTGAATCGCGTATAGACCGAATTCCACTTCCCAAAGTCTGGCGGCAGATCTCGCCAGGGCACGCCAGTTCTGATCCGATCGAGTATGCCCTCGATCGTTTCACGAAGATCTCTCTTGAAGTAGATATCCAATTGAAGCAAGATCGTCCGTAGCTCGTCACTGAGCATGTGTCGGGGCATTGCAAGCTCGTATGTTGTCGGGGTCGCAACCGCAACAATACGAGCTTTCTTTTACTTTTCAAAGAGTTACGCGCAAACATCAACAACCCCTAGTGCGTCAAAGCAGCCAAGCAGACACAACTTTCGTGCAAGTGAGAATGGGCGCGGGCATGGTTTGGCCAAGAAGATCGGCCAAAAAACAAAACAGCTTCTACTCGTGTATGATGCTGGCGCTTAGTGCCAGCCAGCTGGGACGCTAACGAGCTTGTCAGAACCTCTCGATGTGCAACTTTTAACGCTGCCGATGAAGCCGAGCTCTGGACCGTGCGAAACGCACTCGACCCCGGCCCGAGAGCAAACTGAGCCCATAAACCTTCAGCGGAGGCGCTTCCGGTGATAGCCCCTACTGGGGTCGGCTGGACAAGCGATGCAGTTGTCGATTGAATACAACTAGCCACAGATTGAAACCAGACACGTTTATGAATTCCAGCGAGCTAAATAATAAGTTCAGACTCACCTTAGTTCTTCTTACTGCCTGTATAGTCGTTTTTGTTCAGTACACTTGGCAGGGAAATAAGGGCTTCAATTTATGGGATGAAGGCTTTCTTTGGTACGGCATTCAGCGCGTTTTGCTGGGCGAGGTGCCGATCCGAGACTTTATGGCATACGACCCAGGACGCTACTACTGGTCTGCCGCCCTTTTAAGGGTTGCCGGTGAAAACGGCATCATGAGCGTTCGCGCCTCCGTAGCCCTCTTTCAAGCCCTAGGGCTATTTACAGGACTGCTATTGATCGCGCAGTCCGGCAAAGGCGGCATCAAAGGCAACGCCTATTTTTGGCTCTTGTCGGCCGCGATACTTGTTGCGTGGATGTTCCCTCGACACAAACTTTTCGACATCTCTTTGTCGATACTGTTGATTGGGGCTCTAACCTACCTGGTGAAGCGTCCGGTACCAAGGCGCTACTTTATCACAGGTATTTGCGTGGGATTGGTGGCGGTTTTCGGTCGAAACCATGGCGTGTATGGTGCTGTCGCCAGCCTTGGAGTCATAGCTTGGCTAAACATTAAGAGTCGCTCTGAACCAGGCTTTTTGATGCGCTTTGCCTGTTGGGCTATAGGGGTTACAGTTGGCTTTCTCCCTGTTTTTTTTATGGCGGTCCTGATTCCGGGCTTCGCAATCGCCTTTTGGGACAGCATACGATTTTTGTTTGAGCAGAAGGCTACTAATCTGCCATTACCTGTGCCTTGGCCATGGACAATCAATTCTTCTGTCGCTTCTATCGGTGAAACCTCTCGAGGCTTGCTGATCGGCCTTTTCTTCGTTGGAATTCTTCTCTTTGGTTTACTCTCCGTCATTTGGGTCGTGTATCGTAAACTTAAGGAAAAGCCGGTGCCGCCCGCGCTGGTGGCATCAGCATTTCTAGCGCTTCCTTACGCACACTTTGCTTTTTCACGCGCGGACGTTGGGCATCTCGCTCAAGGCATCTTCCCGTTGCTTGTCGGATTGTTAGTCATATTGTCGGCAGCCAAGGCTCCGATCAAGTGGCCAGTTACAATAGCTCTCTGCCTGGCTAGCTTTTGGGTGATGCACGTCTTTCACCCTGGCTGGCAGTGCCGCGCAAGCCAACAGTGTGTCACTATCGAGATATCGGGCGACGACCTCCAAATAGGTACCGGTACGGCGAACGACGTTTTGCTGCTTCGTGAGTTGGCTGAACGCTTCGCCCCAAATGGACAGAGCTTTATTGCAGCGCCCTTTTGGCCAGGAGCGTACGCATTGCTGGAGCGCAAATCACCGATGTGGGAGAGTTATGCACTTTTCCCTCGCTCTGAGACTTTCGAGTTAAAAGAAATAGCGCGCATTAGCGAGTCAAGCCCAAGCTTTGCATTTATACTTGATCTTCCGCTGGATGGACGCGAGGAATTGCGCTTCAAAAACACCCACCCCTTAATCCATCAACACATTCTCAACAATTTTGAACCGGTACCAAACCCCCACAATCCAGCGTACCAAATTTACAAAGCGAGAAACGCAGGACAATGAAAAAAGTCGCCATTCTGCAATCTAACTACATCCCCTGGAAAGGCTACTTCGACTTGATCGCCTCTGTAGACGAGTTCATTCTCTACGACGATATGCAGTACACACGCCGCGACTGGCGTAATCGGAATCAGATCAAAACTCCTCAAGGTGTTCAGTGGCTCACGGTGCCTGTGCTCGTGAAGGGAAAATACCACCAGAAAATTCGCGAAACAGAGATCGCCGGTCCCGACTGGGCAGCTGCGCATTGGAATGCGTTGCTACAGAATTATCGGCGCGCACCGCATTTCGCTGAAATTGCCGCTTGGTTAGAGCCACTGTACCTCAGCGAGGCATTCACTCATATTTCACAACTGAATCGGCGATTTATTGAAGCAATTTGCAATTATCTGGCAATCGAAACGACCATTACAAGCTCATGGGACTATAGCCTGCTGGATGGCAAGACCGAACGTCTTGTTGATCTCTGCGTGCAGGCTGGCGGAAGCGAGTACATCTCAGGACCAGCAGCCAAGGACTACGTTGAGGAAAAAATTTTAACGGATCGCGGGATTAAGCTGACATGGTTTAACTACGCAGGCTACCCGGAATACTCACAGCTTTGGGGGGAGTTCGTTCACGGAGTCACTATTCTTGACCTATTGTTCAACTGTGGCAAAGACTCCCCTCGCTATATGAGATGTGTTGAATGAAGCTTTCGATCGTTTCGACTCTCTACCAATCCGCAGCCTACGTCAGCGAGTTTTATGAACGCGCTAGCGCGAGTGCCCGGAAGGTGGTCGGAGATCACTTCGAGATTGTCCTTGTCAACGATGGTTCGCCCGACGACAGCCTTGAGCTAGCTATCAAGCTAGCGGAACAGAGTTCACACGTTGTCGTCGTCGACCTCTCACGAAACTTCGGCCATCACAAGGCCATGATGACTGGCTTGGCGCACGCTAAGGGAGAGCGAGTTTTCTTAATTGACAGCGATCTTGAAGAGGAACCTGAGTGGCTAGAAGCGTTCTCGCTGCAGATGGAACGGGAGAAATGTGATGTGGTGTACGGGAGCCAGGAACGTAGGAAAGGAAACTGGTTCGAGCGATGGAGCGGACAATGGTTCTATCGTTTTTTTAAAGCGCTTACAGGTCTTGCTCTGCCTGAGAATGTTGTTACTGCTCGCTTGATGAGCCGACGGTATGTCGAGGCCCTGTTGCGGCATGAGGAGCGAGAGGTGTTCATGGCGGGGCTGTGGCACATCACCGGATTTGACCAGCGACCACACACTGTTAAAAAACATAATGTTAGCGAGACCACCTACACACTCCGTAGGAAAATGTCCCTTTTGGTAAATTCCGTTACCTCATTCAGTAACGCGCCGTTGGTTAGTATTTTTTACATTGGGGTGTCAATTTCCTCGTTCGCGTTAGTCTATATCGCTTACCTCGTTACACACTGGCTTTTCCTTGCAACACCTATGAGTGGATGGACTTCCGTGATGGCCTCGATCTGGCTGCTGGGAGGGATGGTGATTTCTTTCATCGGGGTAGTAGGCATCTATCTATCAAAAATATTCTCAGAAACGAAACAACGGCCCTATACCATCGTGAGGCAGATTTATGCAAAACAACAAGACTAAGCTGCTCCATGATATCGCAGATTACTACTCCGAAAAGTTGGCGGAACATGGCGAGACGCCTCGAGGCGTAGACTGGAATGGTGAGGAGAGCCAGACAGTCCGGTTCGAGCAACTATGCAAGATTATTGATTCGGATGTACGTGACTTTTCGTTGAGCGATTTGGGTTGTGGCTACGGAGCTCTGCTTGAGTTTGTTTCGGTCAAATATTCCCTGGGATCGTATCTTGGGATCGACTTCTCGGCCGACATGACCCAAGCCGCTCAATCACGCAACGCTCAGTCACGCAAAGCGAGATTTATAACGGCAACGGAGCCTGACACAGTCAGTGACTATGGTGTTGCTAGTGGAATTTTCAACGTAAGGTTGAAGCGAACTGACGACGAGTGGTATGACTACCTCAAAGCCACGCTGGACGTTCTGGATCGAACCAGCAAGCTGGGCTTCTCCTTCAACTGCCTGACTTCATATTCCGATGAAGATAAAAAGCGAGATTATCTCTACTACGCTGACCCGGGTCGATTGTTTGATCTATGCAAACGTCGCTATTCTCGCCAAGTCGCCCTGCTTCATGACTATGGGCTATACGAATTCACTATTCTAGTTAGGAAGCAATGATGAAGAAAAAACTCGTAGTATTCGGCTCTGGTGAAATCGCGCAACTGGCACATTACTATTTTAGCACCGACTCGGACTATGAAGTCGCCGCCTTCACTGTCGACGCCGACTACATTCAGGAGCCCGAGTTTTGCGGATTACCTGTCGTTGCGTTTGAAGATGTCATCATCAACTACCCGCCGAACGAGTTCGTCTTTTTCGTTGCGCTGAGTTATTCCAAGCTCAATGCAGTGCGCAAGGAAAAATTCGTCGCAGCAAAAGAGAAGGGCTATAGCCTCGTAAGCTATATAAGCTCTCGTGCGACGCTGCTTAACGACGGCAGAATAGGTGAGAATTGCTTTATTTTTGAAGACAATACTATTCAGCCATTTGTAAAGATAGGCAATAATGTGACGTTGTGGAGTGGTAATCACATCGGTCATCACTCGATTATTCGTGATCACACCTTTATCTCATCACATGTTGTTGTTTCTGGGGGCGTAGAAATTGGTGAACAGTGCTTTATTGGAGTCAACGCTACGCTACGCGACCATATTAAAGTTGGAGATCGGTGTGTCGTAGGCGCTGGTGCGCTGCTGCTCGGTAATGCCGAGCCTGAGGGGCTATATATTGGAGCAGCCACCGAGCGCTCCAAGCTTCAAAGCACCAGGTTGAGGAGTATATGAGCCATCGATGGCGGAAGCTTGGCTTGATCTATAGCGCGTCCGGAGAACACGATTGGCTGCACTCATATGCAGCAGTTCCCATCGCGGAAAATGTGGGAGGAGACAACTTCAAAGTCTATTTCAGCTCCAGGAACAAGAATAACCAAAGCTTTACTGGCTATCTAATCATAGACATAACTCGGCCGAGTCAAATTCTCGAGCTATCGGCAAACCCGGTTCTATGCCCAGGGGGGGTGGGTGAGTTCGACGACAGTGGAGCTATGGCCACCTGGCTTGCCCACCATAATAACACAAGATTTCTGTACTACATTGGATGGAATCTCGGGGTAACTGTTCCCTTCAGAAACTCCCTCGGACTGGCTGTCAGCAAAGATGATCAAACATTTGAAAGATATGCGAGGGGTCCAATACTCGATCGCACAATGAAAGAGCCCCACTTTGTCGCAAGCTGTTGCGTTCTTCCGGGCGAGGATAAATGGCGCATGTGGTATTTGTCATGCACTGACTGGAGGATCCGAGATGGCAAGCCTGAGCATCGCTACCATATTAAGTATGCGGAATCGCCTGATGGCATTTCGTGGGAACGAGAGGGTATCGTCGCGATAGATTATTCGGATGAAACGGAGTATGCCATCTCCAGACCGTCGGTAATCCGCGACAAGGACTGCTGGAAAATGTGGTACTCCTTCAGGGGGCCTTCATATCGAATCGGTTATGCAGAGTCACACGATGGCCGTCAGTGGCAACGGCTTGACGCCGAATGTGATATCAATGTGTCCAAGTTTGGCTGGGACTCAGAAATGATCGAGTATCCATTCGTGTTCGATCACGCTGGCGATCGGTACATGCTTTACAACGGTAATGGATACGGGAAGACTGGATTCGGTCTAGCTGTATTGGAGCAGGGGCTATGATTCGCTATTTAGATTACTCGTATATTTTCGCTACGATAGGCCTCACGGTGTATGGGCAACTAGTTCTCAAGTGGCGCATTGGCGAGTTAGGCTCACTTCCCACCGGTCTGGCAGACAAGCTTAAGTTTCTCCTGTCGCTTCTTTTAGATCCCGCGATATTTTCAGGTTTTGCAGCCGCATTTCTTGCGTCCCTTGCCTGGATGGGAGCCATGACAAAATTCGACTTAAGCCACGCTTACCCTTTCATGAGCCTTAACTTTGTTGTGGTTTTGCTGCTGAGCGGCTGGCTGCTGAATGAGCCAATGACCGTGCAAAAAGCCTTAGGAGTCGGATTGATAGTGCTGGGCACCTTGGTGGCGGCTCGTGGTTAATTGTATTCAGCCCACCAGTTCCTTTTACCAAATTCTTAGTATTAGTAGGCACGAGGCCGTCCCTTGGCTAGTTTAAATTACCGAGGCGCTGTACTTCTCTATGCTTTAGTTTTTGCTCTACTCATTTTGCCTTTAGTGATCGGCGGAGAGGTAATTGCTCCTCATCGCCAACACTCAGAGCTAGCGGCTGCAGATCGGACTGGCGCCAATCAGCTAGAGAACCGTAAATTCAGTGATTTTACCAACGGCTATATCCCTGAAATTTCCGAGCACTTGAACGGCTCACGCTCTGGCTGGTTGACGCTGTGGATTAACCAAAATGAACTGGGGCGCCCAGCCTATCAAATATCTGGATTCAGCCCGGCCTATTTGCCTTCATGGTTAATCGCTCAGGCAACAGGTAGTCCTTGGCATTTCATCACTGTTCTCTCCTTGGGAACCTGTTTCCTCGGTGGCTTATTTATCTTATTGTTTGCCAGAGAGATCGGCTTGAGCCCCACTGCGGGCTTACTTGCAGGAACAGGTTTTGCGGCGTCTCCGCTATTCATGTACTGGCTCACCTTTCCCATGTTTCCAGCAGTATGGTGCTGGTCAGCGGGGGGCCTTTGGGCGATCACTCGTCTGGCGAAAGGTGCGGATATCATAGGCTGGAGTGTCTTGGCGTTCAGCGGCTACAGCTTGCTGATGACAGCCTACCCGCAGCCCGTCGTCTTTCATGCCTATTTGCTGGGGGGGTATAGCCTCTGGTTAGCCTACCATCAATTAAGGATCAGCCGCGTCGCACCGGTTAAGTTCCTGGCGCTTGCTGCGTCTGCCTTAGTTGTTGGAGCCGCTCTCGCATTTCCCGTTTACCGAGACCTGGCAGTTCTCTCATCCGAGTCAGCGAGAGTGTCGCCCGATCCTTCTTTCTTCACTGCCGTTTTGCCCAAGTTCGCAAACTTCGATGAGTTAATCCGCTTTTTAGTTTTGAGCACCGTTCCTGAAATTTTTGGCCACCCGATCGCCCCATCTTTCCCTTTTTCCTACGATGGTCTGAGCGTAACGCTGACCGTCGTCTTTTTTTCAGTAGTCGCACTATTTACTGTGTTCAATAAAATCTGGGGCTGGTGGCTGGCGATTGTAGTCCTGTGTCTGCTTGCATTCGTTCACCCACTGTACGTACTCGGAGTCAAATTCCTAGGTTTCAATCTTTCCAGAAGCACCCCGCTAGGCAGCATCATGTTACCGCTTACCATAATCACTGCACTTGGTATTGATGCTCTTGTAAAGCGCACGCATGACCGCAACATTGGAAGGGCAGTCTTGATCGGGGGGCTGTCCATTCTCACTCTGCTTATTGTGGGTGTTACATACGGCATTTCACAAGATGTCCCTATTTGTTGGGGACTGGTCGCGGGAATGCTCTTGGTGTCCGGTCTGCTCTTCGCCCAAAACGAGCGATCACGCCCGTTGCTTTTGATGTTGGCTCTTGGCGGAAGCTTGATCCTGACCTCGTACCCGCTGATACTTAAGCAAGACCCTACGCAGATAGCAGTGACTTCGCCGCTGGTTGAGAAGGTGAGGGCGAACCTTCCCCCGGGCAGTCGTTTCGCAGTTGCTGCGCCAGGGATCCCAGTGCTGCCACCAAACCTCAACGCCACACTCAATCTCGCCTCTGTGCATAGCTATAACAGCCTCTCGTCTACGAGATATCACACTCTGATCAACGAGCTTGGTGGCCAGATGCACACTTATGGCCGCTATAACGGGGTCATTGACCCCGACTATGCCGGATCTATGTTTTGGATGAGCAATATCAGTCTGATTCTTTCGTCGGGCAAATTGGGGAATGAAAATCTGGAGCCTCTGGGTGAGGAGTCGGGTATTTACCTTTACAAGGTTGTTTCCCGCATGGGGGAAAGTCTGCAACTGCTTCCGCCTCAGGTTGAAATGAGCCAAAAAAAATTGACTATTGGAGATGCGCGAAGTTTACCAACGCGTACGCCTATAAAAATTTTGGATGAAGGTGATATTCTCGAATTTGAGGTGGCACCAATGGCACCATCTGTTTTCTTACTGAGCCAGAAGTTTCATCGAGACTGGCAAGCCCGCGCCTACATCAATGAGGGTTGGCAGGCAGCCCAGACCGTAGAAATCGATGGAGTTTTTCAGGGGGTGATTCTGCCTCCGGAGACTAGTCGCGTGCGTCTCGACTTCAAACCTCTCGTACGCTATGCATGGCTAGGACATTTTTTCTGGTTTTTCTTACTCGTTCTGACAGGCTTCAAACTCTGGCAGAAGTCTCGATGCAGATGTTTGGAGAACGTACGACAATGACAAATGGAAACCGCATTCCCTTCAACTGGCCTCACATGACGGGAAAGGAGCTCTACTACATTGCTGAGGCGCATTTCAATGGCAGTTTGGCAGGTGATGGGCCGTTCACAAAACGCTGCCACGGCTGGCTAGAGGAACGAACCGGATGCAATATCGGGCTGCTTACGCACTCATGTACTGCTGCCCTAGAAATGGCCGCTTTGTTATTGAATATTCAGGCCGGCGACGAAATTATCATGCCGTCGTACACTTTCGTTTCTACCGCCAATGCCTTTGTGCTTCGCGGGGGTGTTCCCGTATTTATTGATATCAGAGAAGATACACTGAATATGGATGAGAGGCTGATTGAATCGGCGATTACATCGCGCACCCGAGCGATAGTGGCGGTCCATTACGCGGGTGTTGCGTGCGAGATGGATACGATCATGGCGATCGCCAAGCGGCATGGTTTAAAGGTAGTGGAGGACGCAGCGCAAGGCGTGATGGCGAGTTATAAGGGGCGGGCTCTGGGCAGCATCGGTGAGCTAGGAGCCTACAGCTTTCATGAGACAAAGAACGTAATTTCGGGAGAAGGCGGAGCATTACTTGTCAATGACCCTGACCTCGTCTCCCGTGCAGAGATTATCCGTGAGAAAGGCACCAACCGCAGCCGCTTCTTTCGAGGAGAAGTGGATAAATACACTTGGCAAGAGGTGGGGTCTTCGTTTCTTCCGGGCGAACTAATCGCTGCTTTTTTGTGGGCGCAGCTCGAAGAGGCAGATCGAATAACAACCGAGCGCTTGGCGAGGTGGCAGCGCTATCACGACACTCTCGAGCCGCTCGAGGTGAGGGGAGCACTAAGGCGACCCGTAGTGCCAGACGAATGCGGCCACAATGCCCATATGTACTATGTACTGCTGTCGCCTGAAATCGACCGGCAGAAAGTGCTTGATGCGTTCAAGCGAAACCAAATCTCGTCAGTCTTCCACTACGTGCCTCTTCATTCGTCTCCTGCCGGTGGGCGCTATGGACGTGCACATGGGAGCTTAGATATTACCGATAAGCAGGCCGAGAGATTAATACGACTACCGTTGTGGGTTGGTCTGTCGACAGAACAGCTGGATCGCGTTGTTGAGGTGTTGCGCAGCGCGCTAAGGTAGCAGCGGAGCCTGTTGTCGCGTGAAACGGTCGCAGTAGAATGGAGGTGCGGTCAATTTAAGTGGCCATTAACAGTCCCTTGCCTCTCTTTGTAGCGGGCGCGGCCTTGGCGGCTTCATCAAACATGAATATCCAGCGAAACCGGATCCACCGCATTCTCAATCGCCGTTTTCAGCAACTTAATCGCCAGCGACAACAACGGCACCAGCATCAGGATCGCCCGCTCGGCCTTCGACACATCCAGGCTCAGCGCGCTCGGCTGCAGCACCAGATTGATATACACGAGTTGCCTGAAAGCAGCCTCAGTCAAAAAGGCGGTCTTCAGCCCCATCAGCGAGTAGCGGTGGAGTTGAGGATTCGGCTGAGGCCTTTGCCGCCCTTGAGGGAGCGGGCGCTTTCGGCGTCTTTATCTTTCATTGGCGCGGGTACTGCAGCTGCGGAACAGGGCCGCTATGCTAACAGCATTGCGGGGCCGAGGCAGCTTTGATCGGAGGCAGCTGCGATCAATGACAGCCGCCAATCAAGGCCGGAAGCCCACCGCATCACGCCCGCTTCGCCGCCATCCGCTCGGCCATCGCCGAAGTCATCCCGTGCACAAATATCGACAGAATCACTGCCACGATGCAGATGCGCCAGATCGACTCGATATCATCGAAGTTGCTCTGGCTCTGCGCGTAGGCAACATAGAAGAAGGTGCCAAAGCCACGGATACCCATCATGGCGATGAGCCCACGGTCGAACCGGCTCCCTTGGGTGGGCAGCAGACAGATGTACGCGATCACCGGACGAATGACGAAGATCAGTAGCAAGGCCACGCCCAATTCGCCAAGCGACAGGCTGTTGAGCATGCCTGAGACGGCTAGAGACCCGAGCCACAACAGCAGCAGTGCCAACAGCACCTTCTCGATCTGATCGGAGAACCAGTGCGGCATGGTGGCGTAGCTTTCGTGTTCAGTGCCACGCACGAAGGCTCTCGCTGCTCGGGCTGAGACGAAGACGGCTAGAAAGCCGTAGCCGCCCACCATCTCGGTGAGGCCATAAACAAGAAAGGTCGAAGCCATCAAGACGAGGCCCTGATTCTCGCCACCAGTTGCAGCGTCCCCATAACGACTGAACACAAATCTTGCAACCAGGTGACCGATTACCCAACCGGCGGCGACTCCCATCGCCACGCGGTACAGAAGGTCAAGCCATACCCATGTCCAGAGTTTATCCACATCGATATCCGCAACGCCCGCGAGCGACATGCCGGCCAGCACCACAGCGAGGTGTACAAAGGGAAAGGCAAGGCCGTCATTCAGGCCAGCCTCTGTTGTGAGCGAAAGCCTGACATCGTCCTCCTCACCCTTGAGCGGCCCCTCGACCTGTACGGCGCGTGCAAGCACCGGATCTGTCGGCGCCAGGGCGGCAGCAAGCAGCATCGAGCACGCAATAGAAAGCCCGGCCATTGTGTAACCGAGATAGGCCACAGCCACGATGCTGAGCGGCATCACCAGAATGAGCAGGACCCAGGTGTGCTGCCACTCCCGCTTTCCTGCCTCACGATCGACCGCAAGACCGGCACCGGCCAGCGCGATAATGACGATCAGCTCTGTCAGATACTCGATGGTGTCGCGCGACAGTACCGACTCAAGCGGATCGACCAAGGGCAGGGCGAGTGGTGACAGGGCAAGTAGCGCGCCCGCGATCAGAAAAACGATCGGGGCTGTAACAAAAGGTGAACGACCGAACAGCGGGACGAAAGTGAAGCCGGCGAACACCAGACCGGTGACAATATAGAATACATCGTGAAGTTCAATCGTCATCGGTCACCACTGCAGTTGGCTATAAGTCAGGCGTTCCTCTTATACGCACGCTTGCAGTCGCGCTATCACGCGAGTACCTAAAGTACTCGCGCAAGCCCCACGTCAATTTGTGTTACCTCGATGCGCCGCAACGAAACGTGCAGCATCAAGGCTAAAGTTGCCCGAGTAACGCTCTACGACTCGAATCCGATCTTCAATACCATATAGCCGATACTGGGCCTCCATCGCCAAGCCGTAGTTAGGCAGGTGGACCACGTCGACTGTTCTACTCAGATACTCCTGTGCCGTCACTTTATGGTCGATAGCGCTGCCGGTGTAGAGCAGCTCCATCTGTGGCGAGTCAGGGTTGACGCCGGCAGGTGCGTGCCCGTAGATGAGCCGGTATTCATCATCAAGCAGATCCCGCTGGTAACGCGCTGCCACAGGCGCCTCCAGAAAGTGGCTGCGGAACCAGTGTGGTGAGAACGATGTTTGTGCGTCGCGGGCGATCACACCGCGAACTGCCGATGAGACTCGCCTCACTGGTGACGGATCAGACGGACTGGCGATTTCGCGGGCACCGGCATGAACCGCCACGCCGGCGCCAAGTGACGTCGCTACGAGGAAAATGTTCTCAGGGTCGATATTGAGCTCAGCGGCATGATAACGGGCGAACTGCACGGCATAACTAAGGTCGGCAACCGACACCGGGGTGAGGTCGTTTGCGAGCTGCTTCAATGGATGCCTGAAATCCACCGAGGCCACCACCACACCCGAGCCAGATCTGGCAACATGTAACAGATATCTGAGTAGGGATTGACCCCGCGTCAGTAGTGATTCCTTGTTTGACCCAGCCGAATGGGCATAAATCACCAGGGTGCTTGGCGCTGCGGCTGCGTCGAGATGTCCCCCGGCGCTGGAATAGTAGAGATCCATTCTAAGTCCATCTGCCAAGCCGTCACCGCGCTCCGGCACCCAGCTCACCTCGGGGTCACCGTAATACACATTCGAGTAATAGCCGCAGACGGGTTTGCAATCGGCTAGAACTTGAAAGTGATCCGACAGATCCGCTGCCGAAAACAATTCAGGCACATCGACACCCGCTGGCGGCGGCCCCCCCCTCATCTCGGCATAGCCACAGGCTTCATCCGCGGCGTCCTCGTCGATACAAATTCTTAGCAGACGCTTGTCACCATTGGGAATTCCTTCTGAATATTGGAAGATCTGTGGACCGAACTGCGAACCTGCTGGCGGACGTCGCTCGTGAAGCTGCCCGTCGATGTGAAAGACCTGATCGGCGAGCGTGGGCTTGAGTGTGGTGTATCGAATATTGACAGGCACCGCGGCCGGCACGTGACCATTCGTACCAACGGGGCTGATTTCCACCGCCTGAGCTGGCGTTAGAGCCTGCAAGGCAAGGTGAATTAGGTATGGGGCGAGCATAGATAACTCCCTTGAAGGTTGAAGGGACTACCATACAGCTCAATTCAGTTTAAGTGATCGAAGGGCAGTGGGCTAGCGGATTCGGCTGAAGCGTTGCCGCTGCGACTGGCCGGTGGAGAAGGGCTCTCCAGGCGTCGCAACGGCACAGCCACACTGGACGGGCAGCCTTATTTCAAGTTCGCGCAGTTGGCGTAGTAAGTCACGGTCGCTGGCCAATCGCTGAAGATGCCGATGACTTTGACGTCCTGTGCCAGCACATGAATAAGGTTCATCACATCGCCGTCGTTATTGATGGCGTCAGCGATACTGGCAAAATAGAAACCGCCGCCATTGGCCAGTGGACCAGATCGCTCGAGCGACCAGGTGATGATATCCAGGCCTGCCGCGCGCGCTCTGCGGGCGTACTCGGACGGTACGATATTGCCTTCAGCATCCAGCGTCACCAGAACCGGCGTTGGTGGGGCAATAATCTTTACGCCATCAGCTCTGAGCTCAGTCATGCTGGGCGACCAGGTGCTGGCGTCCATGGGATTGAAGGCAGGATCTGAATAGCGGCCGTCGAGATAAACGGCCTGCTGACCGAAGGCTGGATAGTTATCAACCCAGAACAGCACATCCTCCAGATTGAAGGACTGCGGCCAGACCTTGCGCGGATCGATACCGGCGGCCTTGTACTCTTCAATCATCTGACTGGCATAATCAGCCTGCGTGTAGTCACCCTCATATGGCATGTCGACTTCCGGCGCCTTGAGCTCGGGCGTGAACTTCACCTTGAGCGACTTCAGCAGCTCGATGCTCTCGCGGTGCGTCATCAGCGTGCCGTTCTGCGAATACAAATCGGTGCGATAGTCCGCGGTGCCAGCCATATAGCCTTCGACGGTCGTGGCCTTGGAATTGGCACCGTCCATCTTGCCTTTGAGCGTTCTGAACTCTTCAAGCGTGATGTCACTGGTGCAGCACTTCGCGCTAGCCGGTGTGCCTGCGACTGGGTCAGCTGGCGTAAACGGCACGCTGCATTTCGCAGCCAGTTCAGGCTTGGCGAGAATATCCGTCGTGGTGTGAAGGTCACACTGTGAATGGCGGCAGACCAGCTCACGATCCTTGGTGAAGGTGACATCGCATTCGACGATGCCCGCACCCATGACGACAGCGGCTTCGTACGATTCCTTGGTGTGCTCGGGAAACTGCAATGGGGCTCCGCGGTGGCCTATGGAGAAATCAGTACGGTAAAACGGGCCATCGGCACACTGCTGCAGTCGCTGCTTCAGTCTGCCTTCATCCATGTCTTCGACAAGGTAGAAAGGACGCGGACCAAGCTGCGCTTCTGCTCGCCCTTTGCGTCTGTTGTCGCGATATTTCTCTAGCAGTGAACCCAGCTTTTCCTTGAGGTCGGCGTAGCGATGGTCGGCTGCTGCTGTGTCAGCAGCCTCGGGGGCGGCAGAATGAGCGTAATTCCCAGCGAGAAGGCCTACGGCGACGATTCCACCAATTGCGAAGTGTTGTCGGGTAATCATGATTAAGAGTCCTGCAGTTTCTGATTATTGGAGCGGCGACTACTCATACGCTGCCACAGCAAGTCCACGCTACCTGAGTCATGTTGCAGTTTCGCTTCAAAAAAACAATAAACATTGCCGGCCCTGGCTCGAGTAGAAATAGCTATGGTCGGTTCAGGCTGCGTTGCAAATCGAGCAGACTTTTCTGATCGACTTCGATAAGACCCCGACGCGGCCGGTCGAGATCAATGATAATGAACACGAGTAACACGATCAGGCCGATCAATATGTAAGACACGAAAGAGGCCCGGTGGCCAGATACACCGGACGCGTAACCGACAAGGAGGCCTGTCATCAGGAAGGTGCCGTGCAGTAGCATGAGCACCAGCTCCGGAACATGACGACTCAGCACGGCATCACGATTGGTATATTCGTCAATCATGTCATTGAGCGCCTGTATGAAGAGGCCACTCCTGACAGGTCCCCCGTCCATCTCGGCCGACTCGATTGCTTTTATCCAAAGTTTATCCAGCAATTGGCTGCCTTCGGTCAGCAAGACGGCCCGTTGCTCTTCATGATCGAGTGCCACTGTCGCTGCGCCCACACGGTTGTCAGTGTATTGCTTAAGCAGGTCGGTCACCTCGGCCTTCAGGGGATCTGGCAGCAACTGGGCACGCAATGCGGTGGTGCCGATGGCGTTTGCCTCATCCACCACGGCGACGCTACGTGCGTCGAAACGCTGCAGCGCCAGTGAGAATGTGAAACCGAGGAGCAAAGCCAGAATACCGAGTAGCGAGCCCTGGATAGTGTTGATCTGAGCCTTTGTCGGCTCGCTCGCCTTGCCGGAGGTCCGGGTGCCGAGCCGATAGCCGATTTCAACGACGATCATCATCGATACGAACAATGCCACTGCAATGGCTACGCTACTCTGGTCGTACATTATTTCTCTCATTCGGGTTCCTGAGCGTTGCAGTAATCCACAGCCAGCAGCAGAAAGCTATCGCTCATCGCTATGCTGCTGGCGGGCCGCTATGGCATTCCCAGATAGTTCGGCAGCCATAGCGAGACGGCAGGCACGTAGGTGATGACCATCAGAAAGCCCAGCAGGAGCATCAGCCAAGGGGCCGCCGCCTTGATCACAGCACTCAGCGGCATACCAGTCACGGCTGACGTCACAAACAGGTTCAGCCCCACCGGCGGGGTGATCAGTCCTATTTCCATATTGACCACCATAATGATACCGAGATGTATCGGATCGATACCGAGCTGAGTGGCAATTGGAAACAGAATGGGGGCAAGAATCAGAATAATTGCCGATGGTTCCATGAAGTTGCCGGCAATCAGCAGCACCACGTTCATGATCAGCAGGAACATCCAGGGTGAGAGACCGAGGCTGGTGACCCAGGCAGCAATTTCCTGCGGTATCTGCTCTGTTGTCAGCACGTGCGCAAACAGCATGGCATTGGCGATGATGAACATCAGCATGATGGTGAGTTTGCCGGCGTCCAGCAGCACGCCAGGGCACTGTCGGATGGTCATGTCCTTGTACACGAAGATAGCGATGAAACCGGCGTAAACGGCAGAAACAGCAGCCGCTTCAGTAGGTGTAAACATGCCTGAATAAATACCGCCCAGAATGATTACCATCAACAGAAGGCCCCAGAGTGCCTTGCGACCTGATGAGAGCCACTGCCTGAACGTTGCTTGAGGCAGGGCAGGGAGATTCTTTTTTACTGCAACGATATAGATCGCCACCATGAGAATCAGGCCCAACAACAGGCCGGGCACTACGCCGGCCATAAATAGCTTGCCCACTGAAGTTTCGGTTGCCGCGGCAAACACAACCATGACGATCGACGGCGGAATGAGAATGCCCAGCGTACCGGCATTACAGATAATGCCCGCGCCAAAGGCCTGGGGATAGCCGGAGCGCACCATGCCGGCGATGGCGATGGAACCAACGGCTGCAACGGTGGCTGGAGAGGATCCCGACAAGGCCGCAAAGAGCATGCAGGCCATGACCGAACCGATGGCGAGACCTCCGCGGATGTGACCGACGCTTGTGTTGGCGAAATCGATCAGCCGGCGCGCCACTCCGCCAGTCGTCATGAAGGCGCCCGCCAGCAGAAAGAAAGGGATAGCGAGCAGGGTGTAGTGCTCTGAGGTCTCGAAAAGCTTGATCGCCAGGCCGCTCACGGAATCCTGACTGAAAAGCAGTATGGTCAGCGAGCCTGCAAGCCCCAGTGAGATCGCAATCGGCACCCCTATGAGCATCAGCGCAAACAGCGCTACGAACAGAAAAAGTATGGTCATGATCGCGGCGCCCTTTTCACGACTTCGGCATCCGCCTGTTGCGTCTCCGTCAGCCCTTCCTCTGCCAGCTTCATCGCTGTTCGGGCTTCGTCAGCCAGTCCCAGGCCTGTCTGCTGATGAGTCCAGATGCGATAAAACACTTCGAGCAGGCGGACCAGCACCAGCGCAAAGCCGATCGGTACGACCAGGGCGATATGCCACTGCTTGATCCCGAAACGCCCGAGGTCTTCAGCCATCACTGGGTAGGTGTACATCGCATGCATCCACTGGAAGCTCGAGACCATCATCAGCCCGGCGTAGCCAAGACAGGCGAGACAGGCGATCAGACCAATGCGACGCTGAACAGGGGTGCTGGCGAGCTTTACCAGCGCATCGATTCCGATATGACCAGCGGTACGTACGCCATAGGCGATGCCGATAAAGATCAGCCAACCGAACATCACTTTCACCAGGGCGTTGCTCCAGGTCATTTCCTGTGCGGGTATGATGAGCAGGTCACCAGCATTGAAGAACCACTCCGAAACCGCGGGCGCACTCGCTTCGAAGCGGTCGCCGAAGTGATAGAACACTGGGTAGAGATTGTTGAGAATAACGTAGACGCAAGTGACGATAGTCATCGCGCCGAGCAGGAAGGCCACGATGGCTTCCTCAAGGCGAGACCAGAGTGTGTACAGCCAGGTCATGATCTCGGCCCTCCAGGTTACTAAACAAATCAGCCTTTGTTGGCTTGTTGCGCAGCGTCGATGAGATCCTTGCCAATCTCATCTTCAAACTTCTCCCACACAGGCTTCATCTGCTCGACCCAGAGTTTGCGCTGTTCCGGTGTAAGCTGGATGACTTCGGTCTTGCCGGAATCGATGACAGTCTGTTTCGCCTTTGCGTTCAACTCAGCCGCATTGTTGTTCACGTACTTGGTGACTTCGGCAATGATGCTCTCGAGTTCGCTACGAACCTCGGGGTCGAGGCCGTTCCAGAAATCGGTGTTGGTGATGAGCATATAGTCCAGCACCCCGTGATCGCTCTCGGTGATATGGCTCTGCACTTCGTAAAACTTCTGTGACTCGATGTTCGACCAGGGGTTTTCAGCACCATTCACGACGCCAGTCTGGAGGCCCTGATACACCTCACCGAATGCCATCTTTCGAGCATTGGCTCGCAGTGCCTTGAACTGCTCTTCGAGCACTTCCGAGGCCTGAACCCGGAACTTCAGACCACGGGCATCCTTCGGCTTTTCCAGTTTCTTGTTGGCGGAAAGTTGCTTCATGCCATTATGCCAATAGCCGAGACCGGTGATCTTGGAATCTTCCATGCTCTTGAGCAGTTTCTGTCCAGCCGGACCGCTCTGAAAGCGATCGACGGCTTCGATATTGTCGAACAGAAAGGGGAGATCGAAAATCTGTACCTTGGGCGTGTATTGCCCGAACTTTGCCAGGGAGGGCGCGATGATCTGCACGTCACCCAGCAACAAGGCTTCCATCTCCTTACCGTCGCCAAAGAGCGAGGAGTTTGGATAGACCTGTACCGCCACCTTGCCTGGCAGACGCTCTTCGACGAGCTCTTTGAATCGCAAGGCGCCTTGACCTTTGGGTGTATTGTCAGCGACGACATGTGAGAATTTGATCAGTATGGGATCAGCCGCAGAAAGGCTGGTAGAGAGACCGAAAGTGGTCGCCGTCAGGAAGGCAGCAGATAGCACTGAAATCGTCGTTTTGAACATAGCTGGGCACCATTATTGTCGTTATAGGCTCTGTAGCCGAAAGCACCTGATCCCTGGCAGACTCTACTGTACGGCCTTGAGTGCGGCTTGTCGCTGGGGATGGCCAGCAATGTCACTAGACTTTAGTCGAAGCACATATGTTCTGGCCGACTGATTGCCATCAGGCGTACCATGACCGATAAGCACCTGAACGAGGTATGGCGCGGGTGTTCACGACTCATCAGGGGAGATCAGGGATGTTCGAGCAGAAAAAAATCGTGGCCTGTATCGACGGCGCCACCTTGAGTGAAGCAGTCTGTGATTACGCGGTGTGGATCGCACAGACTGTTGGCGCTCCGCTCAAGCTTTTGCACAGCGTGGAATACCGTGCTATTCCCGCCGTCGCTGATATTACTGGCGCCCTCGGCCTCGGCGCCTCCGAGGATCTGCTGGCGGAACTGACCGAAGTCGAGGAAAACCGCAGCCGCCTGCTGGTGCAGAAAGGACAGCTCATGCTGAATGCGGCCAGGCAGCACACGACTGCCGCTGGTGTGAAGGATGTGGAAGTGCTGCAACGGCACGGTAGCCTCGCTGAATCACTCGTGGACCTCGAGGAAGAGATTCGTGTACTGGTGATCGGTATTCGGGGTGAGGATCATGAGTCGCCACCCTTGAATGACAGCGCAGGCGCAAGCCAACGAAGGGGGTCGGGCACCGGCACTCAGCTCGAGTCCCTCATCCGGGCCTTGCACAGACCAATTCTGGTGGTGAATGGCGGCTTCCGTCAGCCGCAAAAAATCATGCTGGCTTACGATGGTAGCGAGTCGGCCATGAAGGGACTACACATGGTCGCAGCGAGTCCATTGTTCAAGAATGTGGCCTGCCACCTCGTACATGTTGTCGAAAGCAGCTCAGTCACCGATGATTTGCTCGAGGCCGCTGCTCATGAGCTTTCAGCTGCGGGCATAGATGTGACGCGCGTGCAGCTGACTGGCCCCATAGAAGAGGCACTCTCGACCTACCAGGCCAGGGAGAACATCGATCTGACCGTCATGGGGGCCTTCAGCCATGGCCGCCTGCGCAAGTTCCTGCTGGGCAGCTTCACCGCCAATATGCTCGAGCGTACGCAGCGTCCGCTGCTGCTCTTGCGTTAGCCTCGCTAGTGGACGAGCGCGACCGACTTGATCTGCGCCCATACCATCTGACCCTGTGTCAGGCCTAGCTGCTGGGCGGAGCGCCGTGTGATCCGGGCAAGTAGATAGTTTTCGCCCAGAGCCAGTTGTACCAGGCAAAGGGCCATCTGACCCGGATCCGGGGTAATGGTGGAGACGCGGACCTGCAGACTGTTGAGTATGCTGCTGTCGCGCTGCGGTGTGAGGGCAATACTGACATCGCTGGCATGCACATGCAGACGCACGGCAGCCCCACACTCATCACCATTGTCCCTGATCCACAGATCACCGCCATCGACAACCACACGGCTCAGCTGCCACGCCTGATCCCGCTCCGCGACCTTACCCTCAAGCACGACGCCGCGCGGCTCCCCAGGGGTGAGCGGCAGGTCGACTCGACCGAGCAATTCGACCAGCGGCCCATTGGCTACAACACGGCCCGCCTCGATCATCAAGAGGTGATCGGCAAGCCTCGCAACTTCATCCCGCGAGTGACTGACATAGAGTACCGGCATGGCCAGTTCGTGTCGCAGGCGCTCCAGGTAGGGCAGAATCTCCTGCTTTCTCGCCTGATCCAGCGATGCCAGAGGCTCATCCATCAATAGCAGCTTCGGCCTGATCAGCAGCGCACGCGCGATCGCCACCCGCTGACGTTCGCCGCCGGACAATTCATCTGGACGCCGCTTCATCAACGGGGCAAGGCCAAGCAGATCGACAGCCTCTGCCAGATCGGTGCCCATACAGGCTTGATCGGCCCGTCGGATAGCATAATCGAGATTACCCGCCACGCTGAGATGTGAAAACAGGCTTGCTTCCTGAAACACGTATCCCAAGGGACGGCGATGGGTGGGCAGGTAAAACCTGTCATCCTGCCAGACCTCGCCATTGACACACACGCGGCCAGCATCGACCGGTTGCAGCCCGGCGATGCAGCGAAGCAGTGTGGTCTTGCCGGAGCCAGAGGCGCCGAAAATGGCACTAATGCCACGGCCAGGCAGGCAGGCGCTGACATCGAGCCGAAAATCCGAACCCTTGTCAGACATAGTGAGCTGCAAGCTGAAGTCGATACTGTTTTCAGCCATGGCTAAGACCCATAACGCATGGCGCCGTAACGTCGCCCTGTGCGCGTGCTGTATACCAGCATCAGCACGAGAAATGAAAACAGCATCATGCCGCCTGCCAACCAATGCGCTCGCGCATAATCCATAGCTTCGACATGATCATAGATCTGCACGGACATGACACGGGTCTCGCCAGGTATGTTGCCGCCGATCATCAGGACGACGCCAAACTCGCCGATCGTATGGGCAAATCCGAGTATCGCGGCTGTCACGAAACCGGGCCGCGCCAGCGGCAGCACAATGCTGACAAAACGATCGAAGGGGCCGGCCCTGAGGGTGGCGGCGGCCTCCAGCGGCCGGTTACCTATGGCTTCGATTGCGTTTTGTATCGGCTGTACCACGAAGGGCATCGAGTAGAGCAGGGAGGCCAGTACCAGCCCTTCGAAAGTGAAGGCCAGCGTGCCGAGCCCGAGTGAAGCTGTCACCAGCCCAAGCGGCCCGCCTGGCGCCATCGCCAGAAGCAGATAGAAACCTAGTACAGTTGGCGGCAACACCAGCGGCAGCGCAACAACAGCAGCCACGGGTCCACGCAGCCAGGACCGTGTTCTGGCCAGCCACCAGGCAAGGGGCGTGCCGAGCACCAGCAACAGGCAGGTCACCACCGTTGCCAGCTTGAGCGTAAGCCAGAGCGTCTGCAGATCATCGCCGCTGAGTGGCATCGTTAGTCAACGCTCCTGGTGAGATCAACCTGCTGAACATAAGCGTAAGCCGCCATGATGCGGCGCGCCTCGGGTGTCTTCACGAAATCGATAAGCGCCCGCGCCGCCGGATTGTCAGCACCTGTCTTCAGCAAGATGGCATCCTGATAGATCGGGGTATACAGCGACTGCGGTACCAGCCAGCCGGAACCGGCAGTAAGCTTACCGTCCCGCATCACCTGGGACGCGGCAACGAAGCCCAGATCAGCGTTGCCGGTACTCACGAAATGGTAAGTCTGGGCTACGTTTTCACCCATGATCAAGCGGGCTTTGACTTCCTCGAACCGGTCCAGCGCCTCGAGCACTTCTACCGCCGCCGCACCGTAGGGTGCGAGACGAGGATTGGCGATGGCGAGCTTGTCGAAGCTGGCGAGTCTGAGGACTTGCCCCTTGTCATCGACAAAATCTTCCGCTGCTGACCATAGCACCAGTTGACCAACCGCATAGGTAAATTGTGTTGCAGTTACCGCGAGTCCAGCCTGCGCAAGTTTCGATGGAACAAGCTGGTCTGCAGAGAAAAACACCTCGAATGGTGCCCCATGACTGATTTGCGCGTATAGCTTTCCCGACGAGCCCAGCGACAGTTGAACCTGGTGTTCGCTGCCTGCTTCGAAAGCCTCGATGATACGCGCCATCGGCGCTGCGAAATTGGCCGCCACGGCGATGGAGACAGTTTCCGCTGGTATAGTCGTGGAAAGCGTGAGAAGCACCGCAAAAGCAGCGCTTGCGCGAAGATATTTCAACGGTTTCAATACATGTACCTGGGCCATGGGAAACTCGCCATACTCCGACATAACGCAGGAGCTTGGCAAGCTCGCAGGTGGCACCGATGCTCGACGTATAAGCTAACAAGACAGGTCAGAGAGGAGAGTCAATGAGCATATTGCGGAGTCTGATGCTGCCAGGTTTGATGCTGGCAGTTTCCCTTCTGTTCAGTCGGCCCGCGCTGGCGATGGCGGAGGGCACGCCACCCAGCCTTTACGCAACGGCTGAGTTCAAGGCCATCCTCTGCCTGATCATTTTTGCAGTGGCCTACCTCTTCGTGATGGCAGAAGAATTTCTTCATTTACGCAAGTCCAAACCCGTTATTCTGGCTGCGGGCCTGATCTGGATGCTGGTGGCCAGTGTTGCTCAGGACTATGGCGTCAGCAGCGACCAGATGCGGGAGATGGTGTTCCACAACCTGTCGGAATATGCGGCACTGTTTCTCTTCCTGCTGGTTGCAATGACCTATATCAACGCCATGGAAGAGCGCGACGTCTTCGATTTCTTGCGCGCCTACCTTACCAGAAAGGCGCTTTCCTACCGGCAGCTGTTCTGGGCAACAGGCGGTCTGGCCTTCTGTATCTCGCCCTTCGCAGACAACCTGACCACGGCACTGCTAATGGGCGCCGTGATTATGGCTGTAGGCAGTCATCAGCCTCGATTCGTCGCGGTGTCGATGGTCAATGTGGTCATTGCCGCGAATGCTGGTGGTGCCTTCAGTCCCTTTGGCGATATCACGACTCTGATGGTATGGCAGGCCGACAAGCTCGAGTTCGTCGAGTTTTTCGCGCTTTTCCTGCCAGCCGCGGTAAATTTCCTGGTACCAGCCGTCATCATGAATTTCTTCTTGCCGGTAGGTACTCCAGAGGGACACGCTGCTGAAGTCGGCATAAAGCGCGGCGGCAAGCGAATCTGCCTGCTTTTTCTATGCACAATCGCATTGGCTGTTTGCTTCGAGCAGTTTTTCCATCTGCCGCCCTTCATGGGCATGATGACAGGGCTTTCAGTGCTGATGATCTTCGCTTATTACCTCCGCAAGAGCGGGCACCGGCAACGTGATGATGTCCATTTCGATATATTCGGCCCGATAGCCCGCAGCGAATGGGACACGCTCCTGTTCTTTTTCGGCGTCATCTTCTGTGTTGGTGGTCTGGCTTATCTTGGCTATCTGGAGCTGATGTCGCAGGCCATGTACGAGAACTGGGGGCCGACCACGGCCAATATTGTCGCTGGCACGATCTCTGCCGTCATCGATAACATTCCGGTCATGTTCGCCATCATCAGCATGAATCCCGCTATGGGTGATGCGCAGTGGCTGTTAATCACGCTCACGGCCGGGGTTGGCGGCAGCCTGTTGTCGATCGGCTCCGCTGCCGGCGTGGCGCTGATGGGTCAGTCGAAAGGCAAGTACACATTTTTGAGTCACCTGCGTTGGACCTGGGCGATCGCACTGGGTTACGTCGCCTCGATCGGCACTCACATCTGGGTGAACGGGGTATAGGGCCCTGTGTTACTCGTCGGCCACTATCGGCCACTACTGGGCTGGCTTGTCCAGGTAACGCGCGAAGGCACTGGTGACAACCGAAGCGGGAATGGCCAGACCAAAGCCATCAGCCACAGCTGTTTGAGCGAATTTCAGGGTATTCACCCCGATCACTTCGCCAGCCTCGTTGAGCAGTGGCCCGCCGCTATTGCCAGGCAAGATCCTCGCATCGGTCACCAGATAGTCTTTTTGCCGCCTGGTGATAATGCCTGACGTAACCGAGTCTCGCATGCCGAGCGGGCTACCCACGGCGAAGACGGGATGACCTTGCTGGGCGGCTGCATCGTTGCCCGTCGGCAAGACCGGCGTTCGATAGCCATCTACCTTGAGCAGGGCAAGATCATGCTCGCTGCTGACCAAGATGAGATTGGCCTGCAGCTGGGTATCGTCCTTGAGGTAGATCTTGAACCGCTTGGCTGCCCCGGCGAGACTACTCTTGAAGTTGTAATCAGCCAGTTCGCGGCGATGCTGCTCGGCTACTTCGTCATAACTCGCCTGATAGCTTTCGAGCTGGCTCAGACGAGCTGCGTATTGCCTCTGATGAGCCGAGTAGTCATCGAGCGCCAGCTTCTTTGACTGACCGTCGCCACGGCTGTCGATATCGGCCTTGTATTCGGCTATTTTTTTGGCATAAGCGCGGAGCTCGTTACGCTCGGCATCGAGTTCTCGCCGCCGTTCGGAAAGAATTTTTTCATTCTCGGCCTGCGCAATCTTTATTTTCTCGCTATTACCGTCAGCTTCAGGTCGCACCACATGTCGGTTGGTAACGATGTAGCCAGTGTCGGAGATGAAGAAGCCGCTGCCCTGACCAAGCGCACTCTCCACGCCCACGACCGCTAGCGTGACCTTCTCGATAGTGGTCGCTGGTTTATATTGTGCGGTCAATCTCGTCAGAAGGTCGCGCTCAGCATCGACTGTGCCAGGCTCAGCAGCGGGCGCTGGCTCCGGCGTGCCTTTGTCGCCGATGCGCGTAACTGTGGCTTTGGTCTCAGGTGCCTTGTCGCTGAACTGCCAGCGTCCAGAGGCATCTTTCCACTTATAGATTTCTGCCTGCGCCAAGCTAAAGGTCAATGAGCCGCTCAAACAGCAGATCGCCCCCATCACACCAAGCTTGCGGATACCAAGGATTAGTCCCATGACCGTACTGCCTCACTCGAAATCAGGATTTCATCGAGTATAGACAAGTCTGCGACGGCTGCCTGTGGCTCCCATTCAAGGCCTGGCAGAGATGATTCTACCGAGAAGCGCAGCGAGTTTTCGGAAATCGATTGGCTTGACCAGATGATGGTCGAATCCTGCAGCGGACGTTTGCGCCCGGTCCTGGTCCTGGCCGTATCCTGTGACTGCGATGATCGCAGCGTCGGCTGTCTCTGCTTGCGCGCGCAAACGACGCGCCAATTCAATGCCACTGATTTCGGGAAGTCCTATGTCCAACAGGAAGACATCGAAGTGGTGCAGGGCACTCTGCTCCAACGCACGTTTGGCGTCATACTCGACTGAAACATCATAGCCGACAGACCGCAGCAGCAAGCTGAGCATTGATGCCGCGTCTTCGTTATCATCGACTAGCAGGATTCTGGGCGGCCGCTCAAAATCCGGATTGGCTGCTTCCTCCCCGTCCGCTGAAGCATCTGTACCTGCTTCGTCCATACGGGGCAGGCGGATCATGAACGTGCTGCCTTTCCCTGTGCCGGGACTACTGCAGCTCACAGAGCCGCCGTGTAGTTCGATTATGCTCTTGACCAGCGCAAGTCCCAGCCCGAGGCCACCGGAGGACCGATCGGACGTTCTCTCAGCCTGGGCAAAGAGCTCGAATGCTCGCGCAATCACGTCAGGGCTCATCCCTATACCATCATCGATGACTTCAACCAGCACTTCAGCCCCTACGGCTGTGCTATTAACCTCGATGCGGCCACCTTCATTGGTATATTTGGCAGCGTTGTTGAGAATATTGGCCAAGACCTGAACCAGACGCTTCCTGTCGCCGACCACCATTGTTGACTCAGGCATCATCTGTAGCGCCAGCTGGTGCCGCCGGACCCGCATGACTGGCGAGACCTGTTCGATGGCTTCATTGATGATGTGATTGATATCCAGCGGGCTGCGCTCGATCTTGACTTGACCGGTGGTCACCCGTGAGACATCGAGCAGGTCGTCCACCAATCCGGTCATGTGCTCGACCTGGCGACCTATGATCTGGCTGGTCTGCCGAACCCGTTGTTCATCCAGATCTGCGATTTGCAGCAGATCAGCTGCCGCCCGAATTGGCGCGAGCGGATTGCGCAGCTCATGCGCCAGCATCGCCAGGAACTCGTCTTTCCTGCGATCGATTTCGCGTAAGCGCTCCTCGCTCTGTCGCAGTGCCTCTTCACTTGCCTTGCGCTTGGTGATATCGATGGCCGTGCCGATGATGCGTATGCATTCACCAGCTTCATTGAACAGGCCTCTGCCTTTAGCCGCGACCCAGCGAATCAGGCCATCTTCCTTCCCGATAGTTCGGTACTCGGCATCATATTGGCTGCGCAGTTGAGGATCGGCGGTATTCTGGAAGGAGTTAAACGTACGCTCGCGATCTTCGGGGTGAACACCTTCATAATAGTCTGCCAGCGTGACAGGACGGTCGGGTGAAATGCCAAACATTGCTTTTACACGTGCTGGCCAGAACATCGCTCCGCTTATCATATCGACATCCCATTCGCCGACGTCGGCCGCATCGATAGCCAGCGCGAGTTGTTGCTCACGCTCGCTCAAAGCTGTTTCTGCCTGCTTGCGTTCGCTGATGTCGCGGTAGAACACGACAATTCCTTCATCTACCGGAAAGCTCTGAATATCGAACCAGATGTCCTTCCCGTGATGTCGATAGCATTGCTCCAGACTTTCAATCGACCGTTCTTCCATGGAACGCTTATAGGCCTTGCCGACTGGCAGGTGCTCAGTGCCAGGCCAGAGCTCCCAATGGGTTCGACCCAGCATTTCGGAAGCAGAGCGACCATCAATTCGCTGCGCTTCCTCATTCACCTGCCTTACCCTGAAGGCCTCATCCATGAAAATCACGCCCTGCCTGATAGATGACAGTATCTTGTGACTGCGCGCCTGATCCATGTAAAGAGATTCGGCGGCCAGGGTCTGCTCTTCAGAGACTGGATTTTTGTCAGAACCACTGTCTGTCATATACAGGTCGTTCCTTTGAATGCCAGAGCGTTCAGCTGGTGTCTCCTCGCTTGTGAGATGGGCAGAGCGGTGCCGGCTGAATAGTCCTTATTTCAATGCATACCCCCGTTCAGCGTGCTGGGTGATATCCAGACCTTCCGTCTCTTCTTCATAGGGTACGCTCAGCCTGAGGATTTTATCCACCAGTTGGAACAGCAGATGGCGGACGACCAGCCACCACGCTCTCCGGGGATAGCCGCTTCATTGATTCATCAGGGCGTGAAGGAGAGGTTCGGCGACATTGTCAGGACTGCTTCGGTGCGATTGGACACACCAAGCTTGTTGTAGATGTTTTTGAGGTGCCATTTGGTGGTTGTCAGGCTCGTACCAGTCAATCGGCTGATCTCTGCATTGGCAAGCCCCCGCAACAGACAGTTGAAGATCTCGAGCTCCCGGTTCGTCAGCACCAGCCTTGGGTCGGTTGGCGTTGTAGCGGGCGCATGATCCTGGTTGATGATGCTCTGGAAACGCTCGAGATAGGCCTCCGGCGGTCTGAGCAGGCCACTTTGGCAGGCGTCCCTGAACAACTGCGAAAGTCCGGGCGCCTCATCGAAGATCGATCGGGAGAAATTATACAGTTCATACCGCGCCAGCAGACCCTTGAGGGCGCTCATGCGTTCTGGACCAGACTCGTCTCTGAATTTCAGGATCAACAGGTTGGCCTCACTGACGAGGGCCCGGTTTCTGATCCCGGCGCGATTGAGCTCGCTGATGAGGGTCTCCAGTAGCCGTTCCGCTTCTGGCAACTGCGACTGAAACGTCAACCAGTACACTGCCGCGAGGCCATAGCGCTCGCGGCGTTCGCTATAGGTCGGTACGTTCTCGGCTGATTGACGCACGACCTCAGCAAGCTGGTACTGCTCAGCCAGCGAAGCGATTCTTGCCTCGTCGCCCATCTCGACTGCCTGACGCATTGACTCATGAGCGACCTGGCTGACGAATCGCTCATAGTTGCCGAGCTTGAGGATATTCGACAGCTTGTCGAGCAGACGCCGTGCGCTGACGAAGTCACCGAAGTGATGCTGAAGTCGAGACAGGGTGAGGTAGACTGTAGTGATGACCTCAGTAGCCGACGCCACATTTACCAGAGGCAGGAGTTCCTCACAGAGTAGCCTGGCCTCATCCAGGCGGTTCTGTTCATAGAGAATGACCAGCTTGCCCGTAGCCCACAGCGTCCAGCTGGGCGAAAGGCGCGGCGTCTCTTCGAAAGGAGCTTCGACGCACTGCATGGCCTCTACCAGACAGTTGTTCTGACGGTGGCAGAGCGCAATGATCAGCCCGGCGTAGCTGGCCAGAAAGTGATGGCCGAGCTTCTGCAGCACCGTGCGGGCCTGGGACGCCAGCTGCAGGGCCAGATCGAGTCGTGCATGCTGCAGGTGATAGTAAGCGATCATGGCTAGTGAGAAAGCGCGTATATCGCGATGCCCGCTACTTTGCAGCAGCAGTTCGAGATCAGCATCCTGAAAGAAATCGGTGTCGTGTTGGAATAGCTGAAGATGCAGCTCCAGAAATGTGCAGGTATAGGCATCGGCGTAGCGGCCAGATGACTCGACCTCGGGACTCAGCTTGAGCTCGTCGAGATAATAGCGGGCATGATGGAAGCGCCTTGACAGCGTCAGGCCGCAGATCAGCGGTGCAGCCAGATCAAAATTACCGTGGATGAGTTCATCGCGTAGCCGGTCCGACCATTTCAGAATCTCACCGAAGTGGCCGTACCTGATCCATTCGTCGAAACAACGTTCGAGCGTGCGGGTAAACAAGTCGGTATCGCCACTACGTTCGGCATGCATCAGCGCCTGCTCCTGCTCGTCGTTGGCCAGAAAGTACTGGGCCGCCCGACGGTGAAGTGGCTCGAGCATCTCTGGCTGCTCAATCTTCAGTCGGTTCTGCAGAAAATCGTGCAGAAGTGCATGATAGCGAAACCAGCCCCGGCGCCCTTCGGCTGGCAACATGAACAGCTCACGCTCTGCCACCTCCTCGAGCAGGAGGGCCGACTGTGAGCGCTGCAATACCTCATCGCAGAGCGCGCCGTCGAAGTGCTCGAAGATAGAGCTTTGCAGAAACAGATTCCTGAGACTTTCCGGCAGCCCCTTCAGCACCACATGACCGAAATACTCCACCACCTCAACCTGGGTGCCCGAGAAGCCCTGCAGCGCTTCCGGCCCAGACTCGAGAGCGGCCAGTAAAGCGATTTTGACGCCGGTCAGCCAGCCTTCGGTCATGGCAATGATGTGAGCCGCGTTCTCGGCAGACAGGGCGGGGCCGCCCAGGCCCATGTTCAGATGATGAACTTCTTCAGCAGTCACTTTGAGATCATGACTGTCGATAACGAGAAGCTTGTCCGCCAACTTGATACGCGTCAGTGGAAAGCCGGGGTAATTGCGGGTAGCGAGCACCAGATGCAGCCGGGCCGGGGCATCGTCAAGCAGGGTCGTGAACACATCGATGATACTCGGTGCATCGATATACTGGAAATCGTCAAGCACCAGATGCAGGTCACCTTCCACCTGATCAAAGGCATCTATCAGGGGCTCGGCAATGGAACTACCTGAGGGCCGGAACTCACGCAGAAACGGGTCGTACCAGGTGATATCAAACCCGGGGAGGGCACTACGCAGTGCTTCAGCCAAGCGGCGGAAGAACCTGGGCGGATCATTATCACGCTCATCCAGTGCCAGCCTGACGATGCGACGGGTCGGAAAGAGCGACTCCCAGTGATGTAACAGCGTCGATTTGCCAGATCCGGCCGGTGCGATCAACAGCGTCAATGGAAACTGTTCGCTATGGTCAAGCAAGGTAATCAGTGGCCGGCGCAGGATGCGGGCCACGCCGTGGCCTTTTTCGATGCTACTCACTTAATTGCCTGTCCTTTCATAAAGATACCTCGCTAAGCAAGACTGTTTCGCCAGCCTGTTTCACTCTGCGCAGCTTACTCAGGAGGCCGTATACGCGATTGTGACGAAGTTATCAGTTCAGAGGCTTACCCTACCCAAGTAGGGGATTGTTTTTTGAAACTCACTGTTAGGATCGCCGGCGCTGTACCTCACAGGAATACATAGCAATGGAGAACAAGAAATGGCGATAACACCTTGGGTCACCTGGCCGGCCCTCACCAGTTTCGGCAGTATCGGCGTCATGGGCGCGCTACTCGTCCTCGGCTCGGAGAGGACAAACCTGCTCGAGAACAATATGTTCGATATGGAGCAGTGGGCGAAGCACAACGCAAACCTGGTCTGCGACGAACGTAGCCTCACCGCACGAACCGTAGACGGTACCTGTAATATTCTGGAAAACCCGGCAGAAGGCTCGGTGTATCGGCGTTTCGGCCGCAACGTCGATCCAGTCTCAGTGTGGGCGGAAAACAATGCCGGCACACTGCTGACACCAAACCCGCGAGAAGTCAGCAATGTGCTGATGGCACGTGGTGACGAATTCAAGCCTGCGACCTCGCTCAACTTCATTGCAGCCGCCTGGATACAGTTCATGGTCCACGACTGGTTCGATCATGGGCCGCAAAGCGATGCTGATCCGATGCGCATTCAATTGCCGTCGGGCGATCCACTGGGCAGTGGCGAAATGGTGGTGAAACGCACAATGCCTGATCCTACCCGCAGCGCAGAAGATGCGGCCCTGCCGCCCACCTTTCAGAACACAAACACTCACTGGTGGGACGGCTCACAGCTGTATGGAAGTGACCAGGCCACAAACGACAGTGTGCGTGCGTTTGAAGGCGGACGCCTGAAAGTCGACAGCGACAACACGCTGCCTACTGAACTGATGAGCGGCAAGCCTGTAACAGGATTCAACGAAAACTGGTGGGTCGGTCTGTCGATGCTGCATCGCTTGTTCACGCTTGAGCACAATGCTGTCGCAGATCGTCTTGCGGAGGCGTACCCGGATGCCAGCGACGAGTGGCTCTATGACCGCGCCAGACTGGTCAACGCCGCACTCATGGCAAAAATTCACACCGTTGAGTGGACACCTGCGATTCTCGCGAACCCGGTTCTCGAGCGTGCCATGTATGCCAACTGGTGGGGCCTCGGTGGTGACCGTGACAAGCGTGACAAGTACCAGGACGACCTCGCCAACCTGAACCAGAATTTCAACCAGCTCGGCAACCTGTTCCGACTCATCGGCCTGAACTCGAACCTGGGTCAGAATGACTCTGGATTCCTCGAGCACGCGCTCGGTGGTCTGGTGGGCTCAAGAACGCCGGCCGACTACGATGTACCCTATACGCTGACCGAAGAGTTCGTAGCGGTCTATCGAATGCACCCGCTGCTGCGTGACAGCATCGAGGTTTACGATGTCGGTTCGAACGTGGTCGATGCCAGTATACCGCTGCCGGAAACCCGCGACGGCGACGCCGAAGACCTCCTTGACGACGTCGGCGCCGACCGCATGTGGTACTCCTTTGGCATTACCAATCCCGGGTCGCTCACATTGAAGAACTATCCCGACTTCATGCGCAATCTGAACGTACCGGTTCGTGGCAATCTGGACATGGCAACTATCGATATACTTCGTGATCGGGAACGTGGTGTACCGCGCTACAACGAGTTCCGTCGTCAGATCGGTCTGAAGCCCATAACCAAGTTCGAGGATCTGACTGCCGATCCCCAGACGCTGTCGGAACTCAAGCGCCTGTACAATAACGACATCGAGCAGATCGACACACTGGTTGGTCAGCTGGCTGAAGAAACCAGACCCGATGGCTTTGGTTTCGGTGAAACGGCGTTTCAGATATTCATCCTCAACGCGTCGCGTCGTCTGATGACCGATCGCTTCTTCACCAGCGATTACCGGGCAGAAGTCTACACCCAGGAAGGTATCGACTGGGTTGAGAACAATACGATGGTGGACGTGATCAAGCGTCATTATCCGAATCTGTCTGCCAGTCTTGTCGGCATGGATAACGCGTTCAAGCCTTGGGGTCTGAACATGCCTGCAGAGTACGAGCAGTGGGATGCCGACGCCAAGGCGCAGCACCTCTGGACCAACGGCGTCATGCGCACGGCCTATGATGCGAATGAACTGCCTGCAATTCCACCGGTCAATATTGGCGGGCTGATCGACTCAATTCTGTGGACCAAGGTCAACCGCGTGGGTGACGTGGCACCAGCTGGCTATGAGAAGCCCTTGCATCCAAAGGCTGCAGTGGCACGCGTGAAATTCGTGCCAGCAGCAGGCAGTCAGTATACCGGTCTGTTTCAGGGCGCCGACCATGGCCTGCTGAGACTTTCACTTACTGGTGATCCTGCTGATCGCGGCTATGCGCCGGGACTGGCTCTCAAGCTGTTTGCCGATGGCAAGCCGTCTGAAAACATCTCAGCGCTGTACACGCTCTCGGGCCAGGGAGACAACTACAACTTCTTTGCCAACGAGATGTCGAATTATGTATCGCCCGAGGCCAATGAGTCACTGGGCTCCACCATCCTGTTCTCGCTGGTAAGCACCAAGCCTACGCTGGTCATGGCCAACGCCATGGCTGAAGTCCGCCAGGATGGCTCAGCGGTAGCCTCGCCAAAAGCGCCTACGCAGATTTATTTCGTGCCGGGCGCCGATGTGAGAGGTGTCTTCGCCTCAGACCCGCACGATTTCCGTGAGGACCTGATGGCACTGCCGCAAGGCGTGAAGGTTTATGATGTGTATGCCACGTCTGCGTCCATCAGAAGCTCGATCTTCCCATCATTGAACCGTCGCTATGCCAATGAGCGTCGTCAGGGAGCGACCAAGATCGGTGAACTGCATACCAGTACGCCGTTCGTGGCGTCGGCTTTTGGCGACTCAGGCATCTTCTTCAAGCACCAGCGCTACGAAGATCGCTAGGACAGGGCGTGTTCCGAAATAGCTCTACCTGATAACTATGTAATCGACCTGGGGCGGCACCGGACGCCCTGGGCCTTTCTTTCCGATGCAGTCCTGAGGCTGCATCGGCTTTTTTTGTCGACGAAATCCCTGGGTAAGGTTGGCGATTCTGGTGGTTCGCGGCTACCGTTGATAGATGTTTTTTAGATATCTTTAACCCATGCCCGCTTGTGCTGTGACAGCTCTCCAGCGTCGCTTGAAGATCGTTTTTTGGCTACTGCTTCTACTGTCGCCACGCCTGCTGGCGAGCAACGCACCAATGCCGGACCCGGTAGACGCAAGCGTGGAAATCTTGCCGACGCTCTTCTACCTCGAGGACCCCGACGGCAAGCGTTCGATTGAAGCGCTTTCCGAGGCGCCAGTGAACTGGCAGCAGGCTGCTGCCGGCGCAGCAAATTTCGGCTACTCGCGAGGTGTGTTCTGGTTCCGCGTTGGCTTGGTGAATGTTACACCACAGCCGCTGAACAAATTGCTGGCCATCCAGGCGCCGTTTCTCGATCACATCGAATTTTACCTCTATCGAAACGATGAGCTGATCCAATCAGGCGTAATGGGCGACACCTATCCCTTTACCCAGCGGCTGATCCGGCATCCAAAGTTTCTTCTTCCGATGACGCTCGACCCCGGCGAGACTTACACCTATCTCTTTCGTGTAAAAGAATCGGGGCCGATGGAGTTTCCGATTTCGCTTTGGAATGAACGTGCGTTTCACCTGGATGATGTCATCTCGACCCAGCTGAATTCGATCTACTACGGGATCCTGCTGTTCGTCATCCTGTTCAACTCGATGATTTTCTATGCTCTGCGAGAGAAGACCTATCTCTATTATGTGCTCTTCGTCACCACGCTGTTGCTGCTGCAATCGACTCTACATGGCCGGACCTTTGAGTATTTCTGGCCCCATCTGCCGGAAATGCAGCACTGGCTGATTCAGCTCAATATTCCAGCCGCCACACTGTTCGGCAGTCTGTTCGCCCAGAGCTTCCTGCGGGTTTCCAGGCACAGTCCCGTGCTGAACCTGTGTTTCCGCTTCACCATCATGGCAAGTCTATCGTGTCTGGCGCTGATACCGTTTGTCAGCCGCGAGACGTCACTGATGATCTCCGCCTACCTCACCATTCCCTGTTCAATGCTGCTGCTCGTTACCGGACCTGTTCTTTGGTGGCGGGGGGTTCGGGAGGCGAGATTCTTTACCTTTGCCTGGGTCGGGCTTTCAATGGGTATTCTGTCGACCATGCTGCACAAGACCGGCGTGCTGCCAGAATCGTTCTTCACAAGTTATGGCATACAGATCGGTTCGGCACTTGAGGCAATGCTGCTTTCTATTGCCATTGTCGATCGCATCTATCGGGAACGGAATGAGCGGCTGGCGGCCCATCGTCGCAGCATCAAGGATGCCGAGGAGCGACTCAGCGCTGAACATCAGCTTGTGCTTCAGGCCACCCATAATGTAGTGACCGGGTTGCCAAACCGAATCCTGTTCGAGAACAGGATCCGCAAGCTGATCAGCGTCGACAGGATGCAGCCGTTCATGGTCTGCCTGATTCACCTCAGTCGCTTTCATGAGATCGACAAGACGCTCGGTCATGACAACGCCGACCGACTACTCTGTCAGATTGCCAACAGACTCAGTGCGTTCTGTAGCGAGCTACCCGACGCCATACTGCTTGAGTCACGCCAGGACTCGCGCCTCCGTCTGGCTAGCACCGAAGGCGTGACCATGGGGCTGCTGCTGAAGAGCCATAAACCGGTGCTGAAGGAGGACATTGACGCCAGGCTTGGCCAGCTTGAAGCGGAAACCCGCCAAAGCGTGCAATTCGACCACCTCACGCTCGACCCAGGCGCGAAGATAGGCGTGGTTCGCTATCCTGACGATGCCACAGAGCTCGAAGATCTGATGCGAAAGGCGCATATCGCGCTCGATACTGCAGGTCAGCAGCAGGAAAACCTCGCGTTCTACGATGAGAGTTTCGACGTCTACAACGAGCGCCGACTCACGCTGATGGCTGAACTGGATAAAGCGATCAGCCTCGACGGGCTGGACCTTCACTTTCAACCGCAGCTCAACCTCAAGCAGAATCGAATCGTCGGCGTTGAAACTCTGTTGCGCTGGAACCACCCGGAATATGGCTTCATTCCACCCGACGAGTTTGTAACACTCGCCGAACGCACGGGCCTCATTACCCCGCTAACCAGGTGGGTCATGCGAAACACACTCAAGGCCCTACAGCAGGTGGCCAGTGCGGGATTCCCGCTACAGTTCTCTATTAATATCTCGGCAATCAATCTCAAGGAGCCGGACTTTACTCTCGAAGTGACGTCGCTACTTCAGGAATTCGATGTTCGGCCGAATGATATCATGCTGGAATTGACCGAAACGGCCATGATGGATAACCCCGCTCGTGCAAGAGAGGCGCTATGCCGGCTGAAGAAAGTGGGCGTTCAGCTCTCCATTGACGACTTCGGTACAGGCTATTCGTCACTGTCATACATCAAGAAGCTGCCTATCGACGAAATCAAGATCGACAAGTCGCTCATTTTCGACTTGACCAGCAGCAGCGATGATCAGGTCATCGTGAAGACGACGCTGGAAATGGCTCAGAATCTGGGCTATCGCGTCGTCGCAGAGGGCGTTGAGAACCAGGAAATGCTGGATATCCTCCACCGCCTGGACTGCGATCTCATTCAGGGCTATTTCCTGGCAAGGCCAATGCCACTGGCGGCTCTGCTGACCTGGCTCGCCGAGCGTGGCGCTCAACCCCTGCCACCAGATAAGGAGCAGGTTGTGGCTGCACCCACACCTCCAACGCACGGCCCGCCTGATTCCGGATCCGGTCGCTGAACACACCATTGAGCCTGCAAATTGCGGGCTTTTTTCTGTCTGTCGTTCGGTGGATCAGACTGGATGAACAATTGAGGCGTAAACATCAGTCATATCGAATCGCTATCTCGGCGAAGACGAGATCAATCGAATATAACGGAAGAAAAGGCGGAAAATTATGCGCATGTCGTTAGAGCAAACGCTGGAGGGTGTACGGAAGAGGGACCCTGACCAGGCAGAATTTCTCCAGGCCGTAGAGGAGGTGCTCACGACACTGTGGCCGTTTCTTGAAAAATGCAGTGAGTATCAAAAGCAGGGTCTCCTCGACCGTTTTCTCGAGCCTGAACGGGTGATCCAGTTCCGGGTCGCCTGGGTCGACGATGCAGGCGAGGTGCAGGTCAACCGGGGCTACCGTGTCCAGATGAACAGCGCCATCGGTCCCTACAAGGGCGGTCTGCGATTCCATCCATCGGTCAACCTGAGCGTACTCAAGTTCCTCGCGTTCGAGCAGGTCCTCAAGAACTCACTGACGACCTTGCCACTTGGCGGCGGCAAGGGAGGCTCGGACTTCGACCCAAAGGGCAAGAGCCCCAATGAGGTCATGCGCTTTTGTCAGGCCTTCATGACCGAGCTATACAGACACATTGGCCCAGAGACCGATGTGCCGGCAGGCGACATCGGTGTTGGGGGCAGGGAGGTCGGCTATATGTACGGCATGTATCGAAAACTGCGGAACGAAGTCACCGGTAGCTTTACTGGAAAAGGGCCCAGCTTTGGCGGCAGCATTCTGCGCCCGGAGGCCACTGGCTATGGTCTGATCTATTTCGTCGAGGCAATGCTGAAAACAAGGAACAAGGACATTGCGGGCCAGAGAATCGCGATATCAGGGTCCGGCAATGTAGCGCAGTACACAGCACAGAAGGCTATTGAGCTCGACGCCACCGTAGTGACCATGTCGGACTCTGACGGTGTGGTATACAATCCTGATGGATTCTCGATGGAACAGTGGCAGTACCTGATGGCACTCAAGAATGAACGCCGCGGCCGCATCAGTGAGCTGGCTGATAAATTCGGTCTTGAATACAAGGATGGCGCGAAACCCTGGCAATACCCCTGTGACATCGCTTTGCCTTGCGCGACCCAGAATGAAATGGATGAAGATGATGCCCGAACGCTGGTCGAGAATGGCTGCTTCTGCGTGAGTGAAGGCGCAAACATGCCTTTGACGCTCAAGGCTATCAACGTTGTACAGCAGGCAAGAATCCTGTACGCGCCGGGCAAGGCGTCCAACGCCGGTGGTGTGGCCGTCAGCGGTCTTGAAATGGCCCAGAACTCGATGCGTCAGCATTGGTCTGAGGGCGAGGTTGACACGAAGCTGCATACCATCATGTCGTGTATTCACAAGGCCTGCGTTTCCTACGGCCGTAAAGAGGATGACGACTATACCGACTATGTTACGGGCGCGAATATCGCAGGTTTCGTGAAAGTTGCCGATGCGATGTTGGCCCAGGGCGTGATCTGAAGACTTTGTACAGCGCTGTTTTTCCGTTGCAGCACCCATGAGCGTGTAATAGATTGAAATGAAGCCTTCGTTAGGCTTTTCGTGTCCCACCTGGAGCAATTTGATGAAAAGAGCACTTAGAAGTTCAGTTGTGGCGGCTCTCGCCGTTTTTGGCAGTCTGGCATCGCTGTCTGCGCAATCTGCTGACGTCGAGGCTGGTAAAGCCAAGTCGGCTGTCTGTGCAGCCTGTCACGGGCAGGATGGGATGGCCACCATTCCGATGTACCCAAACCTTGCTGGACAAAATGCTGCCTACCTTGTCAGCGCTCTCACAGCTTACAAGAACAAGACTCGGACAGGCGGTCAGGCGATAGTCATGCAGGGACAGGCAGCGGGGCTGAGCGAAGCCGACATGGCCAACCTCGCAGCTTACTACGCAAGCCTCAAGCCGGGCGGCGCGAAATAATCCAATCCCGTTGAAGATCTGATGAGCTATGCCAAGGCTCATCAGGTTTGTCATCGATGCGCGCCTGGTTGACCGTTCATTGTCGCCATACCATCCAAATAGAACTTAAGGCCGCCAGAAGCGAGCTGAGCCCCGAATGTCTTCGTACAGCAATACACGAACCGCCGCCGTTACCGGTAGGCGAGTTTCTTGTATAGCGAATTGTTAAAGGAGGCCACTAATGGCTCAGGAACACTCGAAACGGAACATCGATCTGGATACGCAGCGTATGCCATCTTCAGGCAAACCCGATGCCGCTAATGGTCGGTCCAGGAGTAAGCGCGGCGTCACAAACGCCAGCGTCACAAATGATAGTGCGCTGGGTGAGTATTACCCAGTGGATTATTTCGGCGACTCTGACAATAGAGGTGAATCGCTGCGTGATAACAACTGGAACGGCGGCCGTCAGCCGCAACCTCTGGATGCCAACCATGAAACGGGTCGTCAACGCGGTGCCGCTCAGCCGAACCATCGAGGACGGGGGCCAAAGGGCTATAAACGCTCCGATGACCGTATCATCGAAGATGTCTGCGAACGCCTCACCGAACACTCAGGCGTTGATGCCAGCGACATCAGCGTCACCTGCAAAAGCGGAATTGTCAGCCTTGAAGGTACCGTACCTGACCGACAGATGAAGCACCGCGCTGAAGATACGGCGGATGGCTGTCCTGGCGTCCAGGATGTCGACAACCGCCTGAAGGTCAAAGCGACTTCCTGACCTTGTCTCGGCGGGCAAGCCAGCATATCCATCTGCTGTGGGATGCTGGCTTGACTAGCGACCAGCACCTATGTCGCAGGTGGCAACCTTGCGCTGTACCCATTCTTCAAGTTCATCCAGAGGAATGCGCCCGCCTTGCAAAGGCATGGTCCAGACAACCTCCTCCGCGAGCGCTTTATAGAGCAAAAGCGCCATTTTGCTTGAGTACCCCCTCAGCAAACGGATCTCCGCAGACGGCAGGAAGTGACCGAGTATGTTCAGGGCAAGCGTGAGCTGCTCCTTTCGCGAAGAATGCTCACCCCAGGCCATCGAAATGTTGTCATAGAGCGTAAGGATCTGAGGGAAATTAAATACTTGTCTGCTTTCGGAGGAGAACTGACAGCTAAAGGCACCGATGTCCTGCACCGTTTGAGGTAGTAATCGAAACGAACACTCATAACAAACTGCACGATTTCTGGAGAGCTGAAGCCGATTCATGATGGTACTCCATGCACCAAATGCGACGCGATTGTCGGACAAATTTCGCAAGAAAAGCTATAATTACTTACAGGGCTCGAAAACGGTAGCGATACCCCGACAACTTGATCAGCATAAATGACGGCATGGTCTGAACGCTGTGAATTATTCCGCATTTGCCCTGCAGGCAGGCCTGTAAAATAGCTTTTTCCGCTAGGCCATAGCTTCCAGCTCGCTTTTGTGGCTGGCAATCACTTCGAGTGCGACTGACAGGGGCAGGCAATCCAGGTTCGTCATAGGCTTGATCAGACAATATCAACTTGGAAATGGCCTAGAACGTGGCAAACAACGAACGTACGCTCCAGCAAGTGAAGTTACCCAAGATTGTACAGGATGCACTTAAAGACTATGCGAAGGCCAACAATCTTACGCTGAACGACAGCTACGACGCGATATTCGAATGGTTCCTGAAATATCGGAGCCTCAAAACCACTTTCTTCTATTTCGCCTGCCCGATGGAAGGTGACTACAAGTCGATGTGGCCCAGCGTCAACCGTGTGGAAAAAATCAAAAGTCTTGCCAAGAAGGACAAGACTCAGGTCAATCGTGTTGTATTCACGGCCATTGTCCTTTTTCTTCAGGAGCACAGGAAGCTCTGATCACTCGCACCTGATTACCAAAGGGGCGGGTCATGCTGGTCGCATATCCTGCTGGGAATGTCCCGCCTGAGATCTGGAGAAAATGCTAACCATCCGCTCCGCGCTATGCGGTGATCCCTCCAGGGCAAGCCTGCCCTCGCTCAGGGCTTCAGTAATCGAAGCGCCACGACCCATCTCGGATAGGGTGGTGCGATCAGTCTTCACTGTTAAGTTTGGCACCTCAGCCACGCCCGTCCGGATAGCGATCTCACGATTGCAGACGTGGACGAAATAGGAAAAACCTTCAATCTCGAACTGGTAGATTTCATCAACATCAGCGGCATGTTCTGGCTGGAAAAGTGCGCGCATGGCAACGATGTCCCACTCGGGGTTCGATAGCGCGCCTTCACGAAACTTGAAGGGCATCTGCGCACCCCACCTTACGATTGCGAAAACCACTTCTTCCAATCCCTGCCCAGTAGCGCTTAATCGATAGCCTTTCACGGATGCTTCCTCGTCGCCATCGGCTCGCTGCACGATTCCAATCTCCTCCAGATGCTTGAGTCGATCAGCGAGGAGATTGGTGCCCATGCCTCGCAGGCCTTTTAGCAGCTCACTATAGCGCTTCGGCCCAAGCAGTAGTTCTCTCACAATCAGCAGGGTCCATCGGTCACCAATTACATCCAGGGCCAGAGCCAAAGTGCAATTCTGTTCATAGCTTCGCTTTTTCATATCGGGCACCTCTACTACGGGAAGATAACGAGCCTGCGCCTGCATTCGCCCCTCCGCAACTTTGCCTGAAGCAAAATGCAAAAGTTGATTGACTTGGACGAAGCAGGAGCTATAGGATTTTAAAGCAAATTGAGCTGGCAGTGTACGATAATCGCACGGTTGGCATGCTGTCCTACATACTATGGATCGGTCAGGGAGCTCTGCAATCAATGATTCATGAACAAACCACTTTTACAGCAGCGACCACGTCTGACTCGGTTCAGTCACAGCGCACGCTACAACTAGCGCTCCTTGCGAACGGCACGTTCTCTGGCTTGAGTGGCTTCGCCTTGATGATGCTCGCGCCGGTCCTCAACCGCCTTATGGGATCTGTGGCCTATGTGGAAGATGGCGTTCTGATAGCGCTGGGCGCACTGCTCGCTCTGTTTTCGCTGCTACTTTACGTTCTGGCGATGCAACAAAGAATATCGGTCCTCTGGACCAGAATCGTCATCGTCCTTGATGGGGGATGGGTGCTAGGCAGCATCGGGCTACTCATGCAAGGCCCTGTGAGCCTTACCGAACTCGGTCAGTCCTTGATTCTGACAGTGGCGCTTTTGGTGGCCGCTCTCGCAATCGCTCAGAGTATTGGGCTCAGACAGTACAACAAGCAGATTTAGGAGAGTACTCATGGATGCACAGGAGGGAGTCTGGCGAGCTATCGGCCGCTCATGGATGAGCCTCAAGACCTGGGTGAAGGTCTGGCTGTTTTACCTCAATATCGTCTTCTTATGTTCAATTCCACTCTATGGACAGGACCCAAGTGTACTGTGGATCCTGGTCGCTTATATCGCGAGCGGCCCCTTCCTACTGGCATTTATGGCAAGTCAGCGAGGCCTCTCCCGTTTGCTTGGCCTGGCTCACATCGTACCCTGGACGCCACTGCTAGCTTATCTCTGCACCCGCTTGTGGTCAGATGGCGCCTTAGGTCCCCAGATCACCTTTGAAAGTCAACCCTTACTCTTCGCCTACGTTCTGCTCTTGATTGACACGGTGCTGATCTGCCTGGCCTTCGACTACATCGATGTACTGAGATGGCTGAGAGGGGAGAAATATCTTATGGGATCATCTCAGGCTTTCTCAAGGAACGCCTCAGGCCTGGCGTAGCAAAGGTGGCGAGCAAGATTCTGGCCTGAATGATTTGTTCGAGAACTGAATGACGCGAGGCTCTATGACGATTTCAATGTACCAGGCATCACTACCATCATTCATCAGAATGCTTCGAAATCTGTCGGACATTCTACAGAAAGGGAGCGCGTTCGCGCAGCAGCGGGAGCTGGATGCCGCGCTGCTGGTGCAAACCCGTCTATATCCTGACATGTTGCCGCTTGCTCAGCATGTCCAGATCGCCACTGATATGGTCAAAGGCTGTGCAGCACGACTCGCGGATATGTCTCCACCGGTCTATGAGGACAACGAAACCACAATCCCGCAGCTGCAGGCTCGGATTGGAAAAACTATCGACTATCTGGAAAGCTTCAGGCCTGAGCAACTGGAGGGTTCTGAAACTCGCTCAATCACGATACCGCTCCGAAATGGTCCGCTGACCATGGATGGGCGCCCCTATCTGCTGGACTTCGTTATTCCCAACTTCTATTTTCACGTGACAACCACCTATCTGATACTGCGCCACTGCGGCGTAAACCTTGGAAAAGCCGATTTCCTGGCGAGCAGATAGGGGGGGCGGTCTCTATCCGGCAGAGCACGGCTTGCCCCATTGAACTACCGCCTTCAGCCTATTGCTTTTATATATATCCGCATATATTCTCAGATCTGATCAACTTGTGTTCGATCGATTCATCGAAGCCCTGTGCCTGAGACCTCTATAATGCAAGCAGGTAGCCTTCAAGCGCCCGACGCGACCTGGCCAAAAGACCAAAAGACCAAAAGACCAAAAGACCAAGTTGGAGTTTGTGGAAATCATCGCAAGCGGCTCACCACAGTTCCTGCAAAGTCTCTGCAAGTGCCTGAGTGAGAACGCTACGGTGACGCACAGTATTCAGTCAGACTTGTTGAAACCGATACACAAATGAAAAACTGTGAACACCATCACCTTTTGATAAAGCTGCACAAAATTTTGTTGACGGAACTATATGTCTACATATATTTTAAGCTATATCTTTTTAAAGCGTTGTAACAAGTTTGATATTGGCGTTTTGCTCAGTGGCATTGCCGGACTGTGGATCGGCCAGCTTCGCAACAACTGAGTCTGGTTAACGGCTAGAGAATCTAACAACAATTTTGGCGGCAGCTACAGCAGTCGTCTTTATTTGGCACACAGACTATATGCGCGCATATATTTTGAGTGCGACCAGTCTGCAGGGGGCTTAGCTTGTTGCGGAACATAAACAATCTTGGGAGAGAAAGATGAATACTAATCGATCCATGACGCAAGGTATGACCCTATTATCGCTAGCTATCTGCAGCACCGTCGCCCTTGCGGCTGGCGAAGAGCGGAATGTCGCCGGGCGGTCAAGCATGATTATTGATCTGCCTGTCAGCACCCAGGGCCCTTTGTGGCCACCGTCAGAAGTCACCAACAAAGATGGCGACTTCATACTTGTCGGCAACCTGTTGAAGGAGGTCCAACCCGGCATGTTCGGCATGGTTCCCAACCAGGCTGTTCTAGTCAGCAAGGAAACGGTGCCACCGCTGGACGAAAACGGCGTTGAAGATCCTGACGACTGGTTCGGCGCCCCGCATCAGGTAATACGACCTCTGGACCTGAGCAAAGGCAGCGCCGATCTCGATATGGTCCTTTACGCGACATCGTTCGGACCTGTCGAAGGCAGTGGTGGAAGCCCACAGATACCTAAAGTCGGTGATTCGCCATATAACCTGAACAAGGACTTGCAGGTCTGTCCTGACGTCTTTCCTACAGACACCCAGAAAGTGAATTATTTCCGCCCCAGCTATCCACTTCATCAGGTGCCAGTCGTCGGTTTTCAGGGCGACGGTGTCGCCTATGATCCGAACACGGGAGACGCCTACGACCCAATGACGGCCTCCAACGACCCCAGTTGCGCTGCCACCGGATGCTCTGGCGAAGACCCCATGGATGCCCGTAGAACCGATCCAATCACCCTCGGAGAGTGGCTTGAGGCGGACGGCAAGATGCGCATAAAGCTCACCAAGCGGAACGCCAAGAGGCAGTACACTCATGCCAGGTTCGACTTCGAACTTCGCGATATGCTTCCGAATTCGGTCTACACAGTGTGGGTGGTCAGAGCCCGCCAGATACCTGTTCCCGGGGTCTGGAAGCGACGTGATATCGATCCGATAGCAGTGCCGAACCTCCTCGTCACGGATGCGAAAGGTCGTGCGAGTGCCTCATACGAAGTTGCCAATCCATTTCCGGACAAGGCCACAGATGCCACTGGTCAGCGGATTGTGGGGCTGTCAGTCGTCTACCACTCCGACCATCAGTCCTGGGGCGCCTGCTTCAGCCGCTTTGGGCCTGCGGTCGATGCTCACGTCGTGTTCAATACCCTCAACAGCGAGGCAGCCGTTCCAGGAACCCTGCCTGACATGACCAACTTCACTACAGTCGCACCCTGATCAGGCGCGGATAGGCAGGCTCAAGGACGAAACTTGCGCAGGGACGCGCACCACAGCCGAAGGATGAAATGATGGCAACAGTAACTGACAGCCGCTCCTGGATCGACCTCCTGCAGATTCGTGCTGAGGAGAAATCCGAGCAGCAGGCCCTGGTTTATATCGGCACTCAGAGTGGAGAGCGACCCATCAGCTATGCGGCACTCGATGCCTGGGCCAGATCCATTGGTTCGCAGATTCAGCGTCAGGTGAGGCCATCGGATCGTGTGCTGATCATGCTGCCGTCTGACCTGCATTACGTTGCCGCTTTCTTCGGAGCACTTTACGCAGGCTGCATTCCGGTCACCGCGTATCCGCTAAGACATGGACGTCAGCTCGGTCGAGCCCGGGGTATCATTGCAGACTGTCAGCCAGCTATTCTCATTGCAGAGCAGGGTGCTGTCGCGATGCTGGCGGAGTCCCGTGCTCAGCTCAATTTCACCGGCAGCATACTCGACGTAGAGACCTTGTCGGTCACGCCCTCGACGCAGGACTTCGTTCCTCATCGCGGCAAGCGGGATGACATTGCTTTCCTGCAGTACACCTCCGGGTCAACGTCGGTGCCCAAAGGCGTCATGGTCAGCCATGACAACCTGTTTCATAACTGTCGCCTGCTTATGGATGGCATGGGATTCAATGCGGATTCTGTTGTGGGGTCCTGGCTACCGCTTTACCACGACATGGGTCTGATCGGTAAGATCCTCTGCAGCCTCTATGCCGGCGTACCCTGCTACTTCATGTCGCCTGCAGATTTCGCCAGGTCGCCCTATCTCTGGCTCAAGCTGATATCCGATAATCGCTGCACTATTAGCGGTGCTCCGAACTTCGCATACGATCTCTGCATAAAAAAGATTTCCGAGACGGAGAAGACCACGCTGGACCTCTCCTGTTGGGAGGTAGCCTGGAACGGAGCCGAGTCGGTTCGACGGAAGACGCTGGATGAATTCCACCACGCCTTCTCGATGACAGGTTTGCGGAAATCATCACTCCATCCTTGTTATGGGCTTGCAGAAGCCACGCTTTTTGTCACTGCCCAGGCACTTGGCACTGAGCCTGTTTCACAGAATATTGATATCGCACTCCTCGGGCAGGGACAGTTCAAGCCCTCGTCTTTGCCAGACGCTCGTGCGGTCGAGTACGTCAGCGTCGGTAGCCCGCGCGCCGATACGCTTGTGAAAATTGTAGATCCGGAAACGGCGGAGATATGCGCCGAAGGCCAAATAGGGGAGCTTTGGACTTCCAGCCCGAGTGTTGCTCTCGGCTACTGGCAGAATGCCGAGGCTTCGAAACATACCTTCGGTGCAAGACTCGCATCTGATCCCGTGAATCGATATTTGCGCACGGGAGACCTCGGCGTGCAGTACAACGGGCAGATTTACATCACCGGCCGCCTGAAGGATGTGTTTATCTGCAATGGACGCAACATCTATCCCCAGGATATCGAAAGCAGCATCGACTACGCGGACGAGCGCATCGTCCGGAGCGCGGTTTTCTCGATTACTGGCAAGGATCAGATCAGTCAGGCTGTTGCGGTGTGTGAAGTTGCAAAAGGTGTTGAGAAGCAGCCATCGCATCAGCTAGATCAACTTTGTCTGAATATTTCCGCAGCCGTTCAATCGGAACATGAGTTTCAGCTGGCAGAAGTGATCCTGGTCGCGTTTGGCACTATTCCACGAACCACTAGCGGTAAGGTGCAGCGCGCAGCGACAAGACTCGCCAGTCAGGACGATAAGCTCAAGCTGGTTCATGGCTGGAAGCCACTCACGCTGGGAGGCAACAAGCATACTGAGATAGAGCCGATCCAGGTGCCTGCTTTGCCCGATGGCCTCCTTCCACTGTTACGGGATCAACTGGCCCGACTGCTCAACGCACCTGTGGAGAGCATACGCTCAACTCACAGGATTGCAGAACTCGGACTGAGCTCGCTGCAACTTCATGAACTCCTCTTCGTGCTCGAAGCCAAGCTACAGCGAACCGTGGAAGTGCAAAGCCTCTATACCAACAACCCGACGCTTGAGGATATAGCCTCTCGATTGACAGAGCAGGGAAGTGGGAGTGAGGCGTATGCGGACTCCAGCTCGACATATCACCCCGTGCAGCTTGTAGCTCAAAAATATCAGCAGAAAGTTCACAACAGCGAACATGCGTTCATTCGTGCAATGAACCCGGAATTCGGACGCAAGCTATCGCAGTTGAGGCTCGATAAGGAGTTCGTGAGGGCAGATGGGCTTCATCTGTATGATGAAGACGGCAATGAATACCTGGACTTTCTCTCGCAATATGGCGCCCTGCCTTTCGGCCACAATCACCCTCAAATCTGGGAGGCCATCCTTGATTTCCATAAACAGAGCCTGCCCGCAATGGTGCAGCCTTCTTTTCAGCATTTAGCGAGCCGATTGGCCGTCCGTCTGGCGGAATTGGCACCTGGCGATATAGCGTACACGACGTTCTGCAATAGCGGCGCGGAAGCGATTGAAGCCGCTATCAAGCTGTCGAGATCCACCACTGGACGCAAAAAGATACTGGCCACCGTAAATGGTTTCCATGGCAAGACGCTGGGGGCGCTGTCAGCTACCGGGCGTGAGAAATACCGCAAGCACTTTGCTGTCTCAGAAGATTTCCATCACGTCCCTTTCAACGATCTCACAGCACTGGAACAGGCACTCCTGACGCGAGAATACGCCGGATTTATTGTAGAGCCGATCCAGGGTGAGGCCGGCATCATCATGCCTCAGCCCGGCTACCTCCAGAAGGCCCAGGCACTCTGTCGCGAACACGGAACTGTCTTCGTAGTCGACGAGGTGCAGACCGGTCTGGGACGCACTGGTTCGATGTTCTACAGTGATCAGCTCGAGCTATCGCCAGACGTCATCACCTTGGCGAAAGGCCTGGGCGGTGGCTTGATGCCGATCGGTGCATGTCTGGCAAGTTCACGCGTGTATAACGATGAATTTGCCACCAGACATACTTCAACATTCGCGGGTAATGGACTCGCCTGTGCAGTCGGGCTAAAGGCATTGGACCTGTTGTCGGCTGATGACGGCGCACTGATGCGCCAGGTCCGGGAGATCGGCACCAGGCTCAAGCGGGCTCTACTGGACCTACAGCGAAAATATCCGCAGCTCATCAGAGACGTACGCGGCACTGGACTCATGCTCGGTGTGCACATCGACATAGATCGATACCGATTTGGCTCTGGCCTTCTGGCCAGTGTATCCGAAGAGGAATTTCTCACATCTCTGCTGATGAGCTACCTGCTCAATCATGAGCACGTGCGACTCGCGTTCACGCTCAATAACGGCAATGTGCTACGAATCCAGCCGCCACTCACTGTGACATGGGTAGAGTGCCAGAGGGTTCTGGAGGCGCTGGACAATACACTCGGTGTGCTGGCGACACGAAATATGGGTCAGATGATTGGCCACCTCGTCGGTCTGAGCCGACCTGAGATACCATCCAGCCCGACCTACACCGTTGACTTCCTCAAGCCCTCGATTACGAACGGCGCCAGAGGCTTCGGGTTTCTCCTGCACCCACTCACTTCACAGACCTATGCAGACTTCGATATTTCGCTGCAGCGCTTCGATGACCAGCAGCTGCAACACATCGGGAAGGTCTTCGGTGACAATTTCGAGCCCTTCCTGGGCGGAGAGAACCAGTTGATGTCTGATACCGGAGACATGATCACCGGACAGTTCTGGGTGGTGCCACGAACAGCCAGCGATCTCGTAAAGATGCCGCAGGCGCAGGCTCTGCTGGAGGTCCAGCAGGCCATGGACAAAGCGGTAGCCGAGGGCGCCAGAATCGTTGGGTTGGGCGCTTATACATCAACCGTTACCCAGGGCGGCCTCTTGTTGCAGACGCCCCCGGGTGTCCATATCACCACCGGCAACACCTTCACTGCGCTGGTAGGTTTCCTGTCAATAGTCCGGGCGCTCGGCCGCCCTGGCATGACTCTGCGCGAATGCTCGATTGCGATAGTAGGCGCGACAGGTGCCATAGGGCGCGCAATGGCCTTGTTATTGGCGCCGCTCGTGCGACGGCTGTATCTGATCGGTAATCCCGCCAGTTCCAGCGCTTCAATGACACGCATGATCCAGATAGGTGAAGAGATCGTTGCTGGGCGGCACGATCTCTCCCAGACCTTCGCTTTCGCCAAAGGGCCGCTGCAGTCGCAGATAGAATTACTCGGCCGTGCAGAGAGTTTGCGGGACAGGGTGCTTGCGCTCGAACAGAGTGGCGCCCTGGTGCTGACTTCAGACTGGAGCGAAGGCTTGCCCCATGCCGACGTTATCGTAACCGCGACGAATTCACCCGATGCCGCCATAGGTCCTGACCAACCCGCCCAAGGGGCCATTATCTGCGATATATCGCGGCCCTCGAACGTTAGCAGAGATATGGCAACGCAGCGTCCGGATGTCTTTGTCTACGATGGCGGCGTGGTGCAGCTTCCGCAGGGGAGCGAGCTCGGCATGCACACTGACCTGGAAAAAGGCCTCTGTTACGCCTGTATGGCGGAGACCATGCTGATAGCCCTGGAGGACTCGTTAACGCTCGCGTCACTGGGGACGGATATACGGATGACGGATATTGCGATTTATCAGAGTTTGGCTCGCAAACATGGCTTCGAGGTGCATGTTCCGAGTCGTGAGCACGCATTCGTGCCTGCTTACCGCCAGACTCTCGCGTAACTGGACTGAATCAGGAGCTCAGCAGATGGATAAGTACAATAGATTCTTCACACCTACGCTCTATCAGATGGTTCGTGTTGATTGGCTGTGCATCATGACGGTGATGATGATTGCTGTTGCCGTCAACTGGCGGGAGGTCAACTGGTGGACGTTCCTGTTCATGTTCTGGTGGATCGACCTCATTGGCACGGCGCCTGGCATGTACTTCCACAACAAGAACAAGTGTGCGCCAGCCGGCAGCGATGTGCCTCGGTGGTGCATCGTGGCCTACAACAGCTGCCACAGCTTCGCAAGCGTTTCGATTGTCACATTGATCTGGTATTTCGTGTCCGGTCTGGAGTGGGCGATGTTGGCCATGCCGATTCATCTGGCCGCTGATCGCTGCATATTCGGCAATATTTACAAGTCTTTCGGACTGAAATTCGAGGCTGAACCCAACCAGGCCTTCCAGCGCTTTCATATGGAATTCGAGCAGGCGCAACCGAGCGTCAGTAAAGCCGCACTCTTGAACGGATAATGACGAATGAGGAACGCAGCGATGTTTGACGAAGCGAACTGGGATCTGGCACCAGGACTGACGGAAGGCGCTCTTACGCTTTCCCTGAGTGCTGAAACATGCAACCTGAACTACTGGATCAATGCAGTGGCACAGGGTACGTGGCATGGACTGGTCAATGGTCATAAGCCAGAGGCGCAGACACCTGACAGGATGAAGCAGCCAGGCCCTCTTAGGGACGCCATGATCGAGGAGCTTGGTTACCGCTCTATCGCCGAGGAGCTGGCTGCCCGAGCATTGTCTTACCTCGTGATTCACGCACCCGACATAAGCACCATGGAGTTCTATCTCACCCAGGCTATCGATGAGGCGCGACATGCGTCCATCTTTCGGGGCCACCTGTTCGAGATGGGTATCAGGGAAGACGAGCTGGCGACCGTTCTCGAACGCTATGTGGGTGAACAACGCAAGCAGGTACTTGAGCCGCTGGAAGCCTGGGTTTTGAGCGTGGTGCGAGATCAAGGCGACTTCATCGGCGGTGTAGTGCTGTTCACGATCATGGTTGAGGGCGTGCTTGCGCCAGCGGCGGAAATCAGCGAGCGCAAATGGCGTCTGATCGACCCCGCAGCTGCGCAAATCGAGCACGGCGCAAATATTGATGAAATCAGACATCTGACAGTTGGCGCCTCAATCATTCAGCAGCATCTGCAGCGCCGGCCTGAAGACAAGCCAAGAATACTCGAGCTGATCAAGGCCGGCGTGAGCAAGTGGAAGGAACTGCCGACGGCGCATGTCACCCTGCGCCGCGAAGCACTCTTTCAACAGGGGATGGCCGATCTTCGCGACTTGCTTCAGGGGTATGAGCTGATCCCAGGAACCCTGTTGATTGAAACGGACCCCCAGGCCCGCATGGATATTGCCAACAAGATGACTCGAGAGTTGCAGGAAGGGCGACTGCGTTTCATGGGACTCGAAGAAGCCATTGAATTTTTGGCCTAGGCAGAAAAAGTCAGGAGAAGGAGCCGAATATGCATGCCACAGTAATTGATATCAGCGCCACGACAGAGCGCTCGGCTGCCGCACAATATGCTGCGAAAAGATTTCTTCGCTCGCAGGGCGCGGTGGACATCGAAGCCATAGGCGCGCATTCGAACTTCAATGACGTCTTCTGCTGCCACTGCGCGGGTAAGCGCTACTTTTTGAAGGCCGCACATACAAGGCCTCGTACGCTGGATCTGAAGATTCCGCGATCAAGAATATTCACTGAGGCTCGAGCGCTAGATCTGTTTGGTGAGTGGTGCGGCGAACTGATTGAGATTCCACGCATGCTGCACATGGACCGTCAAAGCTTCAGCTTCCTCATGACAGATGTTGGCATGGGCCGGACAAACCTTATCGATGCCATGGCTGAACACTACGATCTTTATATTTTAGGCATCGCCGCAATGGCACAGGCGATCGGCCAGGTCCATCGCCGATCCCGCGGATGGCCCTCTCCTTGCCCAAGCCGTCAATCGGACGCATTGCGCACCTTCATTTATGACAACCTGATAGCGCCAGGTATTTCAGCGTTAGTCGGTGAATCTGCCCGGTCAGTGCTGGAGGAGATGGCCACCAGGCGAGAGTGTCTCATTCATAGCGACCTGTGGGCAAAGAACATGCTTATCGATTCAGCAGGTGGCATGGCTCTGGTTGACTACGAAGGTGTTCTCGAGGGAGATCCAGCCTTTGATCTGGCGACTATGCTGGCTGCAGGCGTGCTGCCACTTTTCCAGTACGGCATTTCGTTTGATATATGGCAGCACGGGGCCAGGCAGGTGTTCCTCGGTTATCGGCAGGGCCTGTCGGACGATGCATGGTTCCAACAGATCGAGGCCAGGCTGATGCCTTGTCTGGCGGTCATGCTCGCAACTCGTGCCACTGGCCCTTTTCCTTACGCCATGAGCGATACCGCCAGATGGCAGTTGAGTGAACTGTGTTGCCAGGTCATCGAGCAGAAGCTTGAGACATGGTCCGATTTTCCTGTCCTGGTGCGCAAGTTGGCCCCCGCACAGCGACAGCATCATTAACCGCGTTCTTACGACATGCCGGTCGAGACGACATTTAGGGAAGGGATAGACGTTATGGAACGCAAGGTTTACGACAGTATCGATGAACTCGGACCAGAGCTGATAGCGCGCTTCGAAGGGTCAAAGCTCGACTTTTCATACGGCATATTGAGAGCGGTCGAGAAAGGTCTTTGGGGCGACCTGCGCGTTCACTACCTTACCATCGAGGCGGCCGGCGCAGCACAGGCCTTCATGCCGGTGTATGTGGGAACCAATATCAATATCAATGCCCTTCTGCCGCAGTCGGTCCAGGATGTGTATTTCAAGCTGGTTGGGCTTGTGGGTCGCTCCGTCAAAACCCGATTTGCAATCGCCGGCTGCCTGATATCGGACAAGGGCTGGATCCCGATGCTACCTGAAGCTGCGAGCGCGGAGCTGGTGGAAGCGATGGTTAGCCATATTGATTGCTTCTCCCAGCAACAGAATGTGCAAGTCAGTCTTATCAAAGACATTCACTGCGCCTTTCCGGACGATTATCTCGGGCGGATTGAGCACCATGGTTACGAGCGTCTGTTCTCCTTGCCGACAGTCATCATCGAGACTGATTACAAGAGCTTTGATGACTACACGCTTTCACTTACCAAAAACGCGCGCAAGCATTCCCGCAAGGTTCTGAAAGCCGCCCACGAGCGATTCGAGTTCGAAATCATCGAGGACTATGCCGATTACATCGAGCAAATCTATCCTCTCTTTCGTGGCACCTTCCTTAAAGCCAAGTATCAATTCGATGAAGCCGTGCCACGGTTTTTCCTGGAGTGTGCGCGCTCGAGAGAGCCTCAAACTGAGCTCATTCTGTGCAGAAAGAACGGCCTCATAGTGGGCGCCCTGATCAATTTTTTCGACGACCAGGAGCAGCTGAACAAGCGAATCGGGATTGATTACAACCAGGAAGACACGCCACTCATCTACACCTCGCTCATGTACGAGGGTATCCGTTCGGCAATCAACAAGGGGCTGAAGCGCCTGTACCTGGGGCAGAGCAGCTACGTTCCCAAGTTGCGACTCGGCGGCCATATCGAGAATGAATACTTCTATGTGAAAGCCTACGACAGCCTGCTCAAGCTGACCATGCCGTGGCAGCGTCGCTGGTCGCAGAATTATGAAGCGAAACGCGTGGAGACCTTGGCTCTGGAGGGAGTTTCGATATGAAAAACATCATTATATGGGGAGCGCACTCCACAGTGGGCGCAGAAGCTGTGGCCCAATTGCTGCAGAATCCTTCTGCCGAACAGGTTTGGGCTCTGGATGACGTCAAGCATCCGAACGCCGAGCAGGATGTCATGGCTTATTTGGAGCGACACGAAAGCTCAGGTGTGGAGAGGCTACACTGGGTGACGGTGGACTATACCGAGAAGGATGCGGGTCTGCCTTCGGAGCTCAAGCGTATCCTAAAAGATGAAGCGCACGCCGTTATTCTGGTCGCCCAATGCTTCGACCCCCAGCTGTCCCAGGCTGAGCTGGACTACTTCTACCTGCAACCGTTAAAACAACTTCGTTTGTTGCTCAGCGGAAACCTTCTGTCGCGCCTGCATTATCTCTCCTCGGTCTTTATTGCCGGTGACCGTGACGGGGCATTCACCGAATTCGATTTCGATTGCGGCCAGACATTCAGGAATTCATTTGAGGCGGCGCAACATCGTGCCGAAGCATTTCTACGCCAATATTTTACTGACTTTCACTCGACGATCTATCGCCTTCCTCTGGTAGCAGGACACACCCGCACAGGTCTTATGATCGAGAAGCGAAGCCTTGTCCAGGAAATTGCCAAGCTGCTTGACGGAGAAGAAGGTGGCATTTACGGCGACGCTGAGACCAACCTTCCCATCGCGCCAGTCGATCATCTAATCACCATTGTTGTATCGAGCGTGTTCAATCCGGCAACCATCGACGGCACGCTGCATCTAACCGGAATCTCGCTCAAGTTGCCTGAATTACGGGCCTGCCTGTCTCACAGTCCAGAGCAGCAGGCGCCAGCGGTCTACCGCAGCCAAATACTGTATTCAGCTTCCAGCTCCTTAAGCCAGCTCGCCCGCGAACGCGGCTTGAGCATGCTCAGAAAGGACTCGCTTCACGGCTACCTCTACTCGCACACACACTTCGATAGCTACCGTTACTCGAGAATTCTGCAGAAATTGAAGCTTTCTTTGCCAGGCACCTCAGAAATCAGGCCGCCCGTGCAGCTAAACACTCATCGACCGGCTATATCGATGAGCCAGGCCCGAAAAGCGACAGCGTCGCTTAATCTGCTCGGTGTGTATGAGCTTGAAGGCCGGCAGGAAAGCGTAGTAGAGGACATCCTTACGGTGTACTGGGATACCGGGGAAGGCGTTCCAGTCGTTCTCCTCTCCGGCCTGCTCGGTCCTGAGTCCTGGTTCGGTGTTTGCAAACAACTGAAAAGCGAATACCGCTGCATTTTGACCGGTATGCTGGGTATGGGGCTCTCAGAGCCCAACCAGAAGGGCATCATAGACATCCCCAAGCAGGCGGCTTTGCTTAAGGGCTTGCTGTCTAACCTGGGTGTGAAGGTGCCGTGCCACCTGGTGGCGTCGGACGTAGCTGCACCGGTACTCCAATATTTTCTGTCCCGCTGGCCGGATCAGGTGGCATCCCTCACGCTCTTCAACCCAATAAATCGACCTGGCGAAATGCGTGAAATCATTGCGCCAGGAATCCGTTTCATCCTGAAGCGACCTAAAGGACTGGAACTGGTTTTCCGGATGGAAAACAGCTCTGAATGGCTCATGGCCAAGACATTGAATCTCAGACAGCTGATCTACCGTCCGGAGCGTCTGACTGAGCAGCGAATCAACCTGTTCAAGAAAAATGTCTTCGGTAGTGCACAACAGTTTGAGCAATTCTGTCACTTTCTTCTTCACGGATGTAGTGCCGAAAAAATTCCCGACCTGGCTGATATTGCTTCGCCCCTGAAAATTGTCTGGTCATGCGAAAACCACCTGGGCTCGCTGTCACGCTGCGCGCAGACGATAGAAGACCTTACCGAAAGAGGGTCGATTGAGTTGATTCCCTATACCGGCCTGGATGTCTACGAAGAGTTGCCGGATGTGATCGCAGCCAAAATCGACGAGTTCATAAGCGCGGCAGGGCGAGAGCCAGCTCTGCCGTTGGAGTCGCCTCGACTGGGATGGTATCCAAACTATAAGCGCGCTATGGGACCGGTGCCGGCAAAGGCTGAATCAACGCCCTTACCGTTCGCGCGGAAAAAGACCACCAAGGCGGACTGCCCCGAAAAATCCGGAAGTGCGGTTGAGGTCGTGGTAGCGCGCCAGGTCAAGCCAGTCCTGGGCTAACCCAACAGTAGGAACAAGATGTGCCGGCGGTTGCCGGCAGTAATACAGGTTTATGCCCCTCAAGCATTGGTATTGATGCAGCTCCCACGTATGGAGCGCAACGAAGGTGAGAGTCCTTTGGGGGGGCTCCAATTAAACGCTGGCGCAGAGTGCCGGCATTGGAATGACGGTCGGCGGTTGCCGGCAGTAATACAGGTTTATGCCCCTCAAGCATTGGTATTGATGCAGCTCCCGCGTATGGAGCGCAACGAAGGTGAGAGTCCTTTGGGGGGGCTCCAATTAAACGCTGGCGCAGAGTGCCGGCATTGGAATGACGGTCGGCGGTTGCCGGCAGTAATACAGGTTTATGCCCCTCAAGCATTGGTATTGATGCAGCTCCCGCGTATGGAGCGCAACGAAGGTGAGAGTCCTTTGGAGGGGCTCCAAATCGGAAGCGGCGCCATGGTGCCTCGTCGAAGTCGGAGCATGCAGTTTAGCCCCAGGGATCAGGCAGTCTTCATTCGGAAGCTGCATAACGGGATTGGAAGCGAATGGGAAACGACTGGTTTGAAACGAGTGCCGATTGGGCCGTCAAGTTGACATACCAGGACTTGCCGCAGTCGGTAGTTGAGTCTGCGAAGAATCAGATTGCGTCGATGCTCGCTGCAATGATCGCAGGGTACGCGAGTGTAGAGGGCAAGAAGATCGCCGTCGCATGCGGCGTTAGTCCGGTACGACCAGCACGAAAGCGTAAGGCTCAGCAGCTGCCTTCGGATCCAGTTAAAGCTGCCTTCCTACTGTCCAGCTGGTCAATGATTCACGACTACGATGATGTCATGTTGGGCGGTCATACCGGTCATTCAAGCGTGACCGTTCCGCTCGTGCTCGCACTGACCCGAGGCGCGAGCGGCCAGGATTTCATTCTGGCACAGGTCGTCGCCAACGAGATAGCTGCCCGGTTCAACATTGCCTGTGCACTCGGTCAGACCCGAGGTCAGATGGCTTCCCACCTCCATCTGATAGGCGCCGCCGTTGCTCGAGCCAAATTCGAGAAACTGTCTGCCGACCAGATGCGCCAAGCCATAGCATTTGCCCTGGCGAGTCCCGGAAAGCTCAGCTTACCGGCATTTCTCGGGTCGGATGCCAAGTTTTTCTGCGCCGCCTGGCCCGTGCGGGTAGGGTGGGAAGCGATTGACTGTGTTCATGCTGGCTTGCAGAGCGCCGTTGATGCCGTAACAGGAGCCAGTGGATTTCTCAGCCTGCATGCACCGCATGTTCAGTCAGATCTGATTGGAGGCTTGGGTGAGCGCTGGTTTACAAACACCAACAGTTTCAAGCCTTATCCGTGCTGCGGGTATATCAGTGCAGCAGTCGACTGTGTTCTGGATATCCTTGGGCATGCACCAGTTGATGTGGAGAAGGTGCGATCCATCACGGTTGAAGCCAGTATGTTCACCTTCGGGGTGGACCGTCTAACCCAGCCATACCTGGTCGGGCCTGGTTCCAGTATTGCCACCTTGAGTTTCTCCCCCGCATTCGTAGTGGCATCCACCCTCTTGCACGGTGAGTTCAGCACCGAGAACTATTGTGCGCCACGGCTTCAGGACCCAAGGCTGTGGCGCCTTGTTGAAAAAGTCCGAATCCGACACTCACGAGAGCAGACGCGGCGCTCCCTTTTTACCGGAATACCGCTCGGAATAGCGCTCAGTACCGCATCCTGGCCAGTCGCCAGAGCTTTTCTAAGGGATTTCAACCGCCTGGTTTTCCACGGCGAGGGCGCCTTGAAAACCCATTTGCGAACTATTGACCTCGGCCTCGCCTGGTTCAGTGCCCGACGGCAAGGACCGCCCGACCTGAGCAGGCTTACAAAGCCGCTTGGTAGCGAGGTCAACATTCTTCTTTCCAGTGGAAAATCGACCTCAGCGAAGAGGTCGATTCCGCGCGGGTTCGCCGGAGATGGTGACTGGAAGAGTATTCGTCAGTTGATGCGGGACAAATTTTTCCGCTGTGCCCAGCCCGTCTTCGACGGCGAACTGATCAGTGAGTGCTGGGCATTACTCGAGAGGCTGGAATCGGCAACGCCTGCCGATTTGCAGCGCATCAGTGCATATCAGTTATCTACTACGAAATACAACAACCAGAGGATAGGATCATGAAATACCTGATAGCCATTATTGTGCCGTTCATTCTCTTTCTCGGTGTTGCGGCAGGCAATATCGAAACCTGGAACTACCCCCAACTCTGGTTGATATTCGCCATCGTTGTGGCTGCCTGCCTTTGGCAACCAGCCTATAAACCGGTCGACAGAAAGGTGCCGGAAAGGGACCACGGCACCGCCACTCAGATTGTGTGGTCGGTCTACACCGCAATGGTAGTCTCGGTTGCCGAAGCGGCTTATTTCCGATTTCCGGAAGCCTTCGTATGGGACAACATTACGTCGGTCGGACTCATCCTTGCCCTTATGGGCTTCGGCTTGCGCACCTGGGCCTTCATTACCCTTGGCCGGCATTTCACCTGGCACATTACAGTTTACGAAGATCATAAGGTTATTACCGATGGTCCCTATCGACTCGTTCGTCATCCCGGTTACACCGGCGCCTGGATGCTCTACAGCGCCATTCCGCTCATGTTGCACTCCTGGGTCGCACTCGCGATTTCGGTAGTACTGCAGTTCATCGCCTATAGCCGTCGCATCAAATACGAAGAAGCGGAGCTGCGAAGCAAGCTCGGGGCCGACTACGAGCAGTATGGTCGCTCGGTCAAGACCCTGATTCCCTACGTTTGGTAGAGCAGCTTAACTCGAGGAGAGGAGATTCCCATGAATTTCATGAAACATGAACGTCAGGTTCTGAATACCTACTTTCCCGGTTTGGAAGATCGCTTACGCAGCATGGATTTCAGCCAGCGGGAGAGCAATGGCAGTGTCGTGGTTGAAACGTATCGCGAGTTCGGCGGGCCGGCCTTACTTGTCCCCAAAACGTATGGTGGCAAAGGTGCGACAGCCGTGGACGCGGTTGCCGTGCATCGGGCACTCGGCCTGCTGTCTCCATCTCTTGCGATTGCCGCGACAATGCATGATTTCACCGTCGCGTTTCTTGCGGAATACGCATTCTACGGCGATGCGACTCGACGTTACCTGCAGGAAATTGCGCAGGACAACCTCTATCTGGCCTCCGGATTTGCTGAAGGCAGGAGCGGCGCCAATATTCTCGAGCCGTCCATGAGCGCTGAAGCTGTAGATGGTGGCTACCGAATCAATGGCTGCAAGAAGCCCTGCAGCGTGTCAGCTTCCATGAATTATCTGACCGCCAGTGTTCGGCTGGTCGACAAGGATGGCGAGCTGGGGCAGCGCGCAATTGCAATCATACCGGCTACCAGCTCAGGCATTGAGCGTTCGCCATTCTGGCAGGTCAGCGCGCTCGCCGGTGCGCAGAGTCAGGAGGTCCGGTTGAGGAATGTCATCATCGAGCCGCATAACCTCTTTCTGCCGGAAGCCGAAGTGCCTCTTGATGCGGTGGAGGCCGGCGGCTTCCTGTGGTTCGAACTGCTGATAACCGCAAGTTATCTCGGTATTGCCAGCGGCATCATGGAAAAGATTTATGACCAGCGGCGCACCACTGCGGAAGAGCGTACACGCCTGCTTTCTCTCATTGAAACAGGCGCTGCTGCACTTCGAGGCATCGCGTTCGAGATGCAGAGCCAGGCTTCGCCCGAGCTGGACAGCGAAGCTCTGGTAGCCAGGGTTCTGCTCGTCCGGTATGGCATACAGCAGCAGTTAGGGCAGATCGCCTTTCTCGGAACTGAGTTAATGGGCGGAATGAACTTCATCAGCGACCCAACACTGGAATACAGCCTGGCATGCTGTGCACCCCTGGCGTTTCATCCACCATCGCGCTTGTCCATTGCTCAGGCTATTGATGGTTACATGCTCGGCGAGGCTCTACAAATGGTGTAGACGAGCCAGACAGTTTTACTCAGATGGCTGGTGAAGATGAGGTGCGAAGGGCAGTGCCTATGTCCGCATTGTTTGCAGGCTGCGGATCGCTCCCGGTGCCGACTCGAGCCGGCACAGAACAGGCTCATATTTGGCTTTGCGAGGCGGTCCGCCCGCTACAGGCCCGGGATACATGCCGACTGCTGGCGCTCCTTGATCACGGTGAGCGTCAGCGGATTTATCGGCTCCAGGCCCACGGGCGGGGGGATTTGGAGCTGCTATCACTTGGATTGCGCCGTCTTGTTCTTTCACGCTATCTGGATTGCATGCCGAGCAAATGGACATTCGGCCGAACGACTTACGGACGACCAGTAATCACTAACGGCGATGAGACAACAAGGGCTTTGCGTTTCAGTGTGACTCACACGCCAGGACTGGTTGCCATCATGGTGTTTCAGGGCATGGATGGCGGAATTGATGCTGAGTACATGCCCCCCCTGACCAGGCCGTTTCTGGGCTCGGCGTCCAGTCCGCATCGATTCTACGCAGAGTGGACCCTGAAGGAGGCCGTGACTAAAGGGATGGGGCTGGGCATGGCATTGCCCTTCCGTCAACTGAAGTTCCAAAAGGTAGATCAGGCGCTGAGGCTTCAAATTGTCGAAACAAAGCGGCAGTTGGCCGGTTGGAGCTTCCATCAGCAATTTCTGCCTAGCGCCCACTCCCTGGCTATCGCACTGGCCACGGCTCAGGCACGCCTTGGATGGTACCGAATCAGCTTTCAGGCGGCCAGAGCCCATACCTGGCCCAAGGCTTGAAGCGCCGAAGCGCTGCGCATTCGAAAAGCGCTCAATAACAATGGAGTCAGGAAGATCATGAAAATAATACTAGAACGAACGAGATGGCCAGCTATAGCTATGGCAGCCAGCCTTATCGCTCTGCCAGCGCAAGCAGAGACAAAGAATGTCATCATCCAGTGGAATGAAGTCCTACTGCAAGCCGTGCGACATGATAACCCGGGGCCGCCCATGGTCGCCCGCTCACTGGCAATTACCCATACCTGCATGTACGACGCCTGGGCGGCATTCGATGACAGGGCAGTCGGTACTGAATTGGGCGCTGCACTGCGCCGCCCGCGAGGCGAAAGAACTGACGAGAACAAGCGGCAGGCTATCAGCTTCGCCGCTTACAGCGCTGCGATAGATCTCTTCCCGGGACAGCAGGCAAAGTTCGACACACTCATGTCAGCGTTAGGCTACGATCCGGCCGATAGCCATAAGGTCGACCTTGAAAGCGCTGCAGGTGTCGGTCTCATTGCTTGCGCGGCAGTTCTAGAGAAGCGACATCGAGACGGGTCGAATCAACTGGGTGACCTCCATCCTGGTGCCTATAGTGACTATACCGGCTACAAGGCTTACAACACACCCGATGACATCATCGATGCAAACTATTGGCAGCCTCTCCGGGTTGCTGACGGGCAGGGCGGTTACAAGGTGCAGACCTTCCTGGCGCCACACTGGGGCAGGGTCAAGCCCTTCAGCTTCAACAGCCCCAAGAAGTTCAAACTTAAAAAGCCGGCGAAATATGGCAGCAGGGAATTCCTCGAACAGGCACGGGAGGTCATCAGCTATAGTGCCCATCTCACCGATACGCAGAAAGTAAAAGCCGAGTACTGGGCGGATGGGCCTCATTCCGAGACACCGCCAGGCCACTGGAACCTCCTCGCACAGCACGTTTCCCGGCGGGACCAGCACACGCTCGATCAAGACGCCAAGCTATTCTTCGCGCTGAATAATGCGGTTATGGATGCAGGAATCTGGGCGTGGTGGGCAAAGCGGGAATTTGATTACGTTCGTCCCATCTCTGCTATTCATTACCTGTTCAAAGGCCAGATGATCGAGGCCTGGGCCGGTCGCGACCTGGGCACGAGGCCAATTCTTGGCGAGACGTGGCGGCCTTATCAGGCAGAGAATTTCGTGACGCCGCCCTTTGCCGAGTATGTGTCGGGACATAGCTCCTTTAGTGCATCAGCCGCTCAGGTACTGCGGCGCTTTACTGGAAGCGATGTCTTTGGATATGCCGTGACCTTCGAACCGGGCAGCTCATTCGTCGAACCAGGGACGGTACCGGCGAATCGACTGAAGCTGACCTACGCGACATTTTCAGATGCGGCTGACGAGGCAGGTATCTCTCGACGCTTCGGCGGCATTCATTTTCGAGATGGGGATTTGGAAGCCCGACGTGTAGGGCGCGAAATCGGAGAGCTTGTCTGGAAAAGAGCGAGTCACTTGTTCAGAGATCGAGGCAAGTGACGCAGTATCGCCCTCATGCGTAACGCCCGGCCTGTCCGATGCCGAAGCTTACTGGCGCTGGGTCTGCTCGGAGCTGCTGCGCCGCAGCAGGCACTATCTCACGTCAAGTGGTTCTCGTCCTACGATACACATGCACATCCCGTCGCCTGGGAGGCATTGCTAGGGACTCAGTGGCTGATACTCTCAGCCACTGCTCTGGCAACCGTCTTCGCTGCGTGCTGGATCGCAAATCGGACGGGTGCCAGTCAGGTCAGACCATTCGCTGGTAGCCCGACGCTACAGCGCCCAGCATGGGCGTACCCGCTTATCTTCTCGGCACTGGCCATCACTATATTACTGTGCTGGAAACATGAGGTGATACTGGCGCCGGAGCTCAAATGTGAGCTGGGCGAAATTTCGGCGCTCCAGTTTTTGGTAATCGCTATCAGTCTGATTCCACGCCTGAGCGTTCTCTTTCCCTTTGGTGTGGGCTTGTTGTTCCTCAGTGGGGTCTATGAATTCGGCCTGTTTCACATGCTGGATTACGTATTCGTACTCGGTTCAGCTGCATTTTTATGGATGACCAGAGCCGGAACGCATCCATCAGACTTCCAACGTGCGTTGACCATTCTCTACCGAACGACGGGATTCTCGCTGTGCTGGGTTGGGGTGGAAAAAGTCATCTACCCGCACTGGGCTGAGGAAATACTCCAGGCTCGACCTGATCTCGCGCTTGGACTACCCAACGACTTCTTCATTCAGGGTGCGGCCCTGTTCGAGTTCAGCCTTGGATTTTTCTTTCTTGCGCAACTCTGGACCCGCGCATGCGCACTGGTTCTGACTGGTTTGATGATTTTCACCACAAGCCTGTTCGGGTTTCGCGAGGTTCTCGGTCACCTTCTGCTACACGCCATCCTGCTGACCTTTATGATCTGCGGCCCGGCACGAGTGCTTGCTCACAGCTGTTCAGGCCCCATCCGACCAGCGCTCAAGCTGGCCTGTATGTACGCGGTCTTACTGGCTGGTTCCACCCTTATCTACCACCGGCTGGCATGGCTGCTCATGCCTGGAGAAGCCTGATGTCGAATACAGCCTGTGTCAGCTCGATAATTGCGCTGACGTGCGCGTTGGTCTTTATTTCTGGCTGCAGTAGTCAGGCGGAGCCCGCCGAGGCCGAAGCGCTGCCACGGGCAGTGGTCACCGCCTCACCCGTACCGCTGGCAGAAGTGGAACGGGTGCAGACGATGGGTCGGCTCATGGCCGCCCAAGAGCTTACATTGGGCTTCAAGGCCGCAGGCGTGGTGGCTGAGGTTCTGGTGGATAGCGGAGACCTGGTTTCGCGGGGCCAGCTCCTTGCTGAACTTGATCCGTCCGAACTGGATGCCGCACTGATCAGGGCCGATGCTGTGCTGAAGCAGACCGAGCGCGCACTCAATCGCGCCATGTCCCTGCATGAACAGCGATTGATCGCCAATCAGGCGCTCGAGGACTCAAGATCCGCTCATGACGTAGCATTAGCAGATGAGCGGGCCGCACGATTCAACCGCGAGCAGTCAAGTATCCGCTCACCCGTGTCCGGACGAGTCCTTGCACGGCATACCCGGAGCCAGGAGATCGTGGCCGCCGGTCAACCGATCGTATCGGTCTCCGATGAAGATCGCGGGTGGCTGCTTTCGACTACGGTCGCGGATCGCGATGCCTTGCGAATAGAAACCGGGGCGGCCGTCACGGTGCAGTTTGATTCCTGGCCTGGCAGGCTCTTCGAAGCTGCTGTTTCACGCATTGCCGGTATGGCCAATCCCGCCACGGGCACCTTTGACCTGGAAATCGCATTCAAGCATCCAGACGAACGCTTTAGAAGTGGCCTGATCGGGCGCGCCAGTATTGTCACAGCCGGAACCGACGGTTTAGCCATACCCGTCGCTGCACTGGTCGACGTCGAAAGAGGGCGCGGTCGCATTTACGTTGTAGAAGAGGGCAGGGCCCGCAGCAGGGAAGTGCAGCTGGGCTCGCTTACTGGAGAATATATCGCTGTGACTGGCGGCCTCTCCCTGTCTGAACGCGTTATCGTAGCCGGGGCACCCTATGTGGATGACGACCAGCCCGTCAGACTGGTCGCCGCTCGAGAGCAGCAACAATGACGCCCTGGGCTTATGCAGTTCGACACTGGCAGTTTACCCTTGTCATTTTCATTTTCTTCCTGGCCCTCGGGCTCTACGCGCTGCAGAACATACCGCGCCAGGAAGACCCGAGTTTCGCCATCCCAATTACAAGCATCATCGTCAACTTTCCTGGCGCTGATCCTGAGGATGTCGAACGTCTCGCCGTGGATCCGATAGAGGACACCTTGGCCGAGCTCGATGACATCAAAGAGATTCGCTCGACCAGCGAAGACGGTCTCGCTGTGATCCGTATCGAGTTCGACTGGTCGGTCGATGCTGATAAAAAATACGATGAGGTCGTCCGGGAGATCGGCCGTATTCGTCCTGACTTGCCCGAGGAAATCGGGGAGCTGACCTTCCGTAAGACCAATCCCGGCCTCGTCAACATCATTCAGCTTGCGCTGGTATCCAGGTCCGTCGATGCCATCGAACTCAAGAAGACGACAGAAAGACTTGAGGAACGACTCGAAGCCGTGGCTGGGATTCGTCGTGCAGAGTCCTGGGCTTTTCCTGATCCCGAAATCAGAATCGCGCTAGATTTGCCGAGACTCGTCATGCTGGGTCTTGATGTCGACGCGGTCATCAGCGCCGTCGAAGGCCAGGGGCAGGTCGTTCCAGGTGGCGCAGTGGATGTCGACACCAGGCGCTTCAACCTAAAGACAAGCGGAGACTACAAGTCACTACAGGAGATCGCCCGCACAGTCGTGTCAAGTGACGAGGGTCGGATCGTTCATGTCGAGGATATCGCAGAGGTGCGCTGGGCCACCGAGGAGCAGCGATACCTTGGTCGCTACAACGGCGAGCGGGCGGCATTCGTAACGGCGAATATGAAAGATGGCGAGAACATCTTTGTCGTTCAGGCTGAGCTGGACAAGGTGCTCGCGGAGTTCTCCAGTAGTTTACCGTCCTCCATTCGTCTGGAAACAGGATTTCAACAGTCCCGTAACGTGGCGGACAGACTATCGCGTCTGAGCTTCGATTTTGTTCTGGCCCTGAGTCTTGTGGCCATAACCTTGCTACCATTGGGCCTGCGGGCCGCCGGCATCGTCATGGTTGCCATTCCGCTATCGCTGACCATGGGCCTGGCTGGGCTCTGGTTTCTAGGTCATTCGCTCAATCAGCTTTCTATTGCCGGCTTCGTGGTAGCCCTTGGGCTGCTTGTCGATGATGCCATCGTTGTGGTTGAAAATATCGCCAGACGCCTTCGTGACGGGCTTGAGCGTACTGAAGCAGCTTTGGTGGCAACCAACCAGATTGCTGTAGCCGTACTGGGATGCACCGCCACCCTGATACTGGCCTTCGTACCCCTGCTCAACCTGCCCGAAGGCGCCGGTAAATTTACCCTCAGCTTGCCGCTCGCTGTGGTTCTGACTGTTCTATCGTCGCTCATCGTTGCTTTCACAATCATCCCGTTTCTGGCCAGCCGCCTGTTGTCGAAACACAGCCCTCCCGAGGGAAACGTGTTCCTCAGGCTACTCAAGCGGGGAATCCATCGGTTCTATGCGCCTCTCGTGCGTGTAAGCCTTCGCTCGCCAAAAACCGCTCTAACGATTTGTTTCACGCTTTTCGCTTCGAGCCTGCTGCTGGTCCCCTCCATAGGCTTCTCGCTGTTTCCTGCCTCAGACAAACCGCAGTTCCTGGTGACCATCAAAACGCCTGAAGGTGCCTCGCTTGATGCCACCGACAAGGCACTGCAATTTGTCGAGGCGGAGCTTGCGCGCCACGAGGTTATCGAGCATGTGCTGAGCAACCTGGGACAAGGCAATCCCTACGTCTACTACAACGTCTTCCCACTGGAAAACAAGGCGAACACTGCCGAGGTTCTGGTAGGACTGGACCGATGGGATCCGCAGCACTCTCCTGCGTTTATCGAGAAGCTGAGGAAGCGCTTCGCGATGTATCCGGAAGCCCAGATCATTGCCAGGCGGTTCGAAAATGGCCCTCCGATCGAAGCGCCAATCGCAGTCAGGATCATGGGCCCAGAGCTCGACGTTCTACAACAAATCGCCTCACAGGCCGAGACCGCACTGAAACTGACGGCAGGTGCTCGCGATGTTAGCAACCCCATGCGTCTGCCCCGTATCGACTATGATCTGGGCTTTGACCTGGACAAGGCTGCTTTCCTCGGTATTCAGAGTCTCGATATCGACCGCTCGGTTCGGCTCGCCGTAACAGGCTACCAGGCTGGGGTCTATCGCGATGACACTGGTGATGAATACCCGATTACCCTGCGCTTGCCGATCAAAGAACGGCCCACCCTGGCGCTGCTACAGGACCTGCGCTTCTCCAGCATGGCAACGGGTGAAGCCGTCCCTCTGAATCAGATAGCACAGCCGTATCTGGTCAGTGGCCCCATTCGTATCGAGCGATTCAACAGAGCGCGCATGGTGACAGTGACGGCCTTCGTCCAGGACGGCTTTATCACCAGTGAAGTGAGCTCACGCATCTACGAAGCGTTAAGCAGGATTCCGCTACCGGCTGGCTATCGGATCGAGGCTGGTGGGGAGGCCCAGGCGGCATCGCAGAGCTTGAGTGGGCTGGGCACTGCAATGCTGCTCTCAGCTTTCGGTATCCTCGCGGTACTGGTACTGGAATTTGGTAGTTTCCGTTCCATGATGATTGTCGCAGGCGTCATTCCATTTGGCGTGGCGGGCGCACTGGTTGCGCTGTTTGTTACCGGCTACAGCCTCTCCTACATGGCCATCATCGGGTTCGTTGCGCTCGTTGGCGTTGAGATAAAGAACTCGATCCTCATGGTTGATTTCACCAATCAACTGCGACACGAAGGCACCCCACTCAACGAGGCAATCGAACAGGCCGGTGAACTGAGGTTCCTGCCAGTACTCCTGACTTCGGCCACCGCCATCGGTGGGCTAACGCCATTGGCAATAGCAGGATCAGCCCTGTATTCGCCCCTGGCGATTGTCATGATTGGCGGTCTGATCAGTTCTACCTTACTCGCAAGGATCGTCACGCCTGTCATGTACAAGCTGTTCCCACCCACTATCAATGGCCACGCCACTGAGTTCCTGCCTGACCCACTGAACAATACCTATAGGAGCACTTCATGAACGACCAGGCAATCACGAGACTCGTTATTATTTCAGCCTTTCCCTTACTGGCGCACGCAATCCTACCCTCGACGGCGATTGCTCTCGAACTTGACGAACAAACGAAGCCGCCGCGTCCAGGACTAACGATGCGTCTACACAACACGACACAGGGCCCCCTCTGGCCACCCAGCGCCTTGACTGACGAAAATGGCGACTTTATTGTCATTGGTAATCTTCTGCGGGACCAGGAAGGGCAGGTCGTGTTGAGTCCTGGCCAGGCGGCAATCGTATCAAAAGATACGATACCGCCTTTGAACAATGATGGGGTCGAAGACTTCTCGAATCCCTTCGGTGCGCCTTACAAGATTTTGCGCATGATCGATTTACGAGCAGGCAGCCCCGATCGCAATCTTGTGCTCAATACCAACTCTTACGGTCCTGCCATTGGTAGTTTCGGTGGTGGACCGCGCATACCGAGAGAGGGCGATAGTCGTTATAATCTCAATGGCTTCCACCTCAACGGACAGAACTGTCCGGAACTGTTCCCCGCCGCCTCACAAAGCCAGACATATACTCGTCCGAGCTTCGGGTTGCATGAAGCACCGGTCTGGGGGTTTCAGGGTGATGGCGTAGCCTACGATGTCGATACCGGACAACAGTATGAACCGCGGCTGAAGAATGGCTCCAACTGCTTGCCTGATGGCTGCCCAGGTGAAGACAGCTTTCACACCAGACGGGCTGAGCCGATTACGCTGGGTGAATGGCTGAAGGCCGATGTTCGAATGAAGGTTGGCCTGACGCATTACGATAGGGCACGGGCCGGCTTTACCGGAGCCAGATTCGAGGTGACTGCCCGGAAGCTTCTCCCGAATTCGATCTACACCGTCGTTCTCACGCGCTCGAGTTTCCTGGCACCCAATCCTCTGGCAAAGATGCCGCATCCGGCGACGATCAGTGCCCATATCATTTCTGACGAGCGTGGCAGTGGCCGGGTGAGCTTCTCGTTACCAAACCCGTTCCCGGATCCGATGCTTGACGATTCGAGGATGAGAGTCGTCGGCGTCGCACTTGGTTACAAGTCGGATTTCGCCCTCCATGGGGGGTGCACACTTCGCTTCGGGGCCGGCGTGGATATCCATGCAGTGGCGAGCACCGCTGCGGCAGGCGCCTTTGACTTCAGTGACCTGGTCACCATCGAGCCCTGACGCCAGGGCAGCGTCCGTTTCTTCGCAACGGCTTTTCGCGAGTGTCGACCGCATTTGATATATGATTGAAGCATTCTCTCTTTGATCAGGATGTATTGAATGGTGTCGACAGCCTTACCCGACGGCGAAGCCAAGCGTCTGGCGATTCTCGAAAGTTACGGAATTCTCGACACGCCCGTAGAGAAATCTTTCGATGATGTGGTCATGCTGCTGAGTCAGCTACTCGATGTCCCAATTGCTGCTGTCAATCTCATCGCAGGCGAGCGGCAGTGGTTCAAGGCAGAGGTAGGACTCGGCACTCGAGAGATGCCGCTGGACGACTCCATTTGCAAGTTCGCGATATTACAGCCCGGCGTGACCGTTATCCCGGATACCCGTGAAGATGAGCGCTTCGACTGCAACGCGCTTGTCACCGGCGACCCGGGACTCCGATTTTACGCCGGGACCCGCCTTGAGACCGCGGATGGGGTTGCGCTGGGCACGCTATGCGCGCTCGACCTCAAGCCTCGTGAAGCCGGGCTCACAGCTCATCAACAGTTTGTCCTGGAAACACTGGCGCAACAGATCATGAGCCAGATCGAGCTGAGAAAATCGATCAGGGATCAACAAGCGCTACTGGTGAAACAAGTGGAGATCCAGCGCGAACTGGAGATAGAGCGCGATCAGAGTCGTCAGCTTCTCGAGGGCATGGACGAAGGCTTTGTCTTTCTGGACCAGGACTTCCGGGTGCGTCAGATCAACGCCGGCGGACTCAGGTTTGAAGAACGTAGTGCCGATGACATTCTTGGCAAGACACATTGGGAGGCCTGGCCAGGCTCGGAGTCTGTCGCGCTGGGTGAGAACTATCGCCGCGCCATGCGGGAGCGGGTTCCTGTCGTGTTCGAAACCAACTACGCCTTTCCTGATGGCCGCAGTTACTGGGTTGATATCAGGGCCTATCCTGCAAATGGTGGGCTTGCTGTTTTCTACCGCGACATCACCGAGCGCAAGCTAGCTGAGACACGCTCGCGGCAGACCGCCGAGCGGCTGGAATTCACTCTTAAAGCGGCTGAAATAGGCGACTGGGACCTGGATCTTGTCAATGATACCTCGCATCGCTCCTTGCGCCACGACCAGTGCTTTGGCTATGCGCAGCCGATTGAGAACTGGGGTCGGGAGACGTTCATTCAGCATGTGCATCCGGATGATCGTCAGTACGTCATGGGGAAATTTGAGGAGTCGCTGGCTCAAATGAGGGACTGGCAGTTCGAATGCCGTGTCGTCTGGCCGGATGAAACTATTCACTGGATTGCCGTTCACGGCAGCGTTTATGGCTCAGATGCAGAGCCCACGCGCATGAGCGGCATAGTGGTTGATATTACCGAGCGAAAGCGCGTCGAGGAAGAGCTTAGGGAAAGTCAGAGTACTGCACTCGCCATTGCCCTCCAGGCTGAAAATGAGCGGCGCCGCCTCGACACCTTACTCGAGGTGGTTCCCGCAGGCATTATCGTCGCTGATGGAAAAGGTGCACTGCTCAACGTCAACGCGGAAAACCGTCGCATATGGGGCGCTCATCCCATGTCGGCCAACAACGGCCAGTATACTGAGTGGAAGGGCTGGTGGGCGGACGGTTCCGACCGCCATGGCCAGCCACTGGGGCCAGAAGATTGGGCGATGAGTCGCGCACTGAATGGTGAGCCTGCGCCCCGCCAGGTCATCGAGATCGAATCGTTTTCACCGCCGCACGAGCGGAGGATCATCCTCAACTGTGGACGACCGATTCGCACCAGCAGTGGCGAAATCGATGGTGCGATCATCGCTCAGATGGATATAACAGACCGAATCAAGGCTGAAAATGCGCTGAGGGAGGCTGATCAAAGGAAGGACGAGTTCCTGGCGATGCTTGCGCATGAGCTACGCAATCCACTGGCGCCGATCGCTTCGGCAGCCGCCATACTCGCTGGTACTGGTGTCGATGCCTCGACGGTCAGACGCACCAGCGCCGTCATCGCAAGACAGGCCCAGCATATGACGAGCCTGATCGAGGATCTACTGGACGTATCACGAGTGACGCGCGGCAAGATCGATATCGAAAACCTTGAAGTGGATCTGAAGGATGTTGTCGCCGATGCCCTTGAACAGGTGCGGCCGCTTATCGAAAAGCATCATCACCAGTTAAGCGTACAACTTGCGCCGGATGCGGCTATGGTGATTGGTGACCGGAAGCGTCTCGTGCAGATCATGACGAATCTCTTCAACAATGCGGCCAAATACACCCCGGACGGCGGTGAGATCAGGCTGGTGCTGGAAACCAGTGGCAACGATATTGATATCTCAGTGAGCGATAACGGCATTGGTATGTCAGCAGAGTTGATTGCTCAGGCCTTCGATCTGTTTTCTCAGGGCGATCGCGGGCTGGACCGGAGTCAGGGGGGGCTAGGCATCGGGTTGGCGCTGGTCCGTAGTCTGCTCGAACTCCACGGTGGGGCCATTAGCGTGCACAGTGATGGTCCTGGGTTGGGAAGTACCTTCAAAGTAACCCTGCCGAAGGCCAGCGGCAACAGAGCATCGGACTACGTCCGTCCTCGCCAGGAGATGCGACATACGCCGGTCCTGCGGATTGCTGTCGTTGATGACAACGAAGATGCTGCAGCCACACTCTCTCTACTACTCGAGACCCTGGGCCATACACTTCTGACAGCGAATTCTGCTGAAGACGCGCTCTCCAGGCTGCCAGAGTTCAGTCCTGATGTCTGCCTCCTGGACATCGGACTACCTGACATGAACGGATACGCACTCGCGCAGGCGCTTCGCGAAGCGCCATCTACTGCAGGTGCTGTTCTGGTGGCGGTAACGGGCTATGCACAGGAGCGCAATCGTCGCGAAGCGTTAGCAGCGGGATTTGATGACCTGTTCCCCAAGCCCGTTGATTTGACCGCCCTTAAACTGTATCTGGCGCAGATTGCAAACCATCGGCTTCATGTGCCTTGATAGCCTCTGCCACTCGCGATGCGGTGGGACGCCGGACCGTTACTGGTCCGGCCTCAAACGATCAAACTTGCCTGTTCTTGCCTGTGGCCGCCCGTTCCTTCATGTCTGACTGTATGTAGACCCGATCGGTCGTGCCCATGCTGGCGTGGCCGAGATCGTCCGCCATGTGTTTCAGCGGCCGGGTCGCGATGTCCTGCGATGCGCCGGTATGTCGAAGCCAGTGCGTTGTCGCGTGCCGGAGTTCCTTGGCGTCATTCTTGAAGCCGTCACTTACCATCTTGGCATAGGCGATGTCGAACGCATCCTGTACCAGTCGCGAGATCTGCCGGCTGGTCAGCCCGCCACCGTTGCGGGAATTGAGTAGCGGCTCCTTATCGCCAGGCGCTGGCGGCTCAGGCATGTTGCGATACTGGCGATACCGCTGGATATAGGTCCACATCGCCTCGGAAATCGATATATCCCGTATCTTGCGGCCCTTGCCGAAGGCCTTGAACCACCAGTTCCCCTCATGGTCACGCCAGACATGCTCCCAGACCGGCGTCCACTGGCTGCGATCCGAGAGCTCTGATATTCGCAGATAGAGCGACTTCAGGCAGGCGATGATAAAGATGGTCCGCTCGAGCTCCGGCTGTTCAACGGCGGCTGCGCAAGTCGTCTCCAGCACATAGTCCCACTGCAGCGCAGACAGTCGTTTGACCTGTTTCATCTGCGCATCCTTGATCAGGTAGGGTGAGGCCTTCCGAATGCCAGGTATCGGATTGCCCAGGATCATGTCCTCCTGCACCATATGGTCGTAAAAAACGCTTATGGCAGAGTAGGCGAGGGCGCTGCCGCTGTGGCTGGGCTTGTAGGCCTTTTTCTCGTCAGCAGAAGACTCGCGCGAAACGAAGGGCCGCCAGTCCGGATTGATATCGTGGCGATCGAGATTGTTGTCATAGATGAAGCGCTTGACTGTGGCCGTGCCGATCCAGTGCAGTGGTGGCGAATGCAGGAAATCGAAGTAGTTTTCGATGTCCGAGCGCTTGAGGTTCGATACTGGCCGTTCGGCCACTGTCCAGCTCCACAGCAGAAAACGCTCAACCTCGTTCCTGAAGCTGGTGAAGGTCTTTTCGCTTTTGCGCGAGTAGCTTTTCAAAAAGCGCTGCGCACCGATAAAGTCGTCCTTCACGCCGGGCATGGTCTCGATCAGCTTATTGAGGAACTGCAGGCTAGCAGGATACTGCTCGAGCATGCCAAGCCCCATTGGCAGTTTGATAAACACACGATGGGTATCGAACAGTGGCCTGGCTGTGAAACTCGGTTCTGGCATGCACACTCGCTACTATTGGGACGGAATTGATCGCCTTATTGTAGCTGAACGCGCATCGGCTGTATCAGCAAGTCTGGCTGGCGATTACGCGCTTTCTAAACAAGTCGCTGCTGATCATGAGCATCAGAGGCGTGACTTGCCAGGCTGATATCAGTCATGATCGGCTTGATTCAATGCATTCCAAGCTGGAGTACAAGCATGACAAACGGCGCTCAGGCCTTGATGAAGACCTTAGTGGATGCGGGTATCGAGGTCTGCTTCAGCAATCCTGGCACCAGTGAAATGCATTTCGTCGCAGCGCTCGATGGCGAACCTAAAATGCGCGCTGTGCTGGCCTTGTTCGAAGGCGTCGCGACTGGTGCGGCTGATGGTTATGCTCGCATGGCCGACAAGCCGGCAGCCACCCTGTTGCACCTGGGTGCCGGTCTCGGCAACGGTCTGGCGAACCTCCACAACGCTCGTAAGGGCAAGGTACCTATCGTCAATATCGTGGGTGATCATGCCACCCACCACGTCCAATACGATGCGCAATTGCAGTCTGATATCGAGACCGTCGCGCGGAACGTCTCGCCAGGATTCGTTCGCGCAGCTCGGAGCACGGCCACACTCTGCCAAGATGCTGCGGAGGCGATCGCTGCAGCCAGGACGCTACCGGGGCAGGTGGCCACACTGATACTGCCGGCAGATGTGTCGTGGGGTGAGGGCGGGGTAGCCAGCTCGCCTCTGCAGCCCGCGTCGCCCAGAGCTGCGGACAAGGCCGCGGTAGAAGCCATAGCCGCAGCGATCCGCTCTGGCGAGAGCGTGGCCCTGCTATTAGGTGGTCGCGCACTTCGCGAGCCCGCACTACTCGCGGCGGCACGCATTGCCGCTCACTACGGCGTTACTTTGTTTGCAGAAACGTTCCCCACACGCATGCAGCGGGGCGCGGGGCTCCCAGCTGTCGAACGCCTCGCCTATCTTGCTGAACTCGCCTCCGTACAATTGACGAATATTGAACACCTGGTATTGGTCGATGCCAAGGCGCCAGTTTCATTCTTCGCCTATCCAGGCAAACAGAGCGATCTCGTACCGGAAACCTGTCGCGTCCACACGCTTGCTGCACCTGACCAGGACGTGATGGATTGTCTTGTGAAATTGAGCGAAGTCGTCGAATCGCATGAAGCCAAGCCGACGCTGCAGGCAGCCAAGCGCCCGGGCCGCCCCAAAGGCAGGCTCACCGCTGAAAAGGTCTGCAAGGCCGTCGGACATTTGCTGCCTGAAAATGCCATCATCGTAGATGAGTCCATCACGTCTGGTCTGATGCTGTCCGTCATGACTGCAGGGGCGCCACCCCATGATCTGCTCACTCTGACTGGAGGTGCCATAGGCCAGGGGCTGCCCAATGCCGTCGGTGCGGCCATAGCCTGCCCCGATCGACCCATCCTCGCGCTCATTGGAGACGGTTCGGCGATGTATACCATTCAGGCCTTATGGACGATGGCGCGTGAACAACTCGACGTCACAACCATCATTTTCAACAACGCGTCCTACTCTGTATTGAATATCGAGCTGGAGCGTGTGGGGGCGCAGCAGGCCGGCAAGAAGGCCAGATCGCAACTGGATTTGAATGGCCCCGTAATCAGCTTTGCGCAACTGGCACAGGGTATGGGCGTGCATGGCGTGAACGTTGACACGGCCGAGGGTATGGTGAGGGCGCTCGAGTACGCCTTGAGCAATCCAGGCCCACATCTTATAGAAGCCATGATTCCTGAATCGCTGAGCGGTATGAAACGCAAGATATTGCCGTGGATGCTGCGCGCATTGCCGAGCCTGCCGCTGCCAGTAACACGGGCATTAAAAAAGAAGCTGGCACCATGAACCGACATGCTTACTGAGATTCCGTCCTGGGGAGAGAGTCTGCGACTGACTGTAGAGCTGGCAGGCACCTTCGCGTTTGCACTGTCAGGGCTGCTGAAAGGCGCACACAAGCGACTCGACCCGGTTGGCGTTTGCGTCGTAGCGTTTCTGGCTGCCTTTGGCGGCGGCACGCTGCGGGACTTGCTGCTGGACCGACGACCGTTCTTTTGGGTCCAGCATGTCGAGCTGCTCTGGGCGGTGATCATACTTTGCGCACTGGCGATGTTGTTCATGCGCCAGCGCCACCTGGCCGTGACGGAAAAAGCCATTCAATGGCCGGACGCACTTGGACTGGGGCTGTTTGCCGCCACAGGCGTTCATCTCGCGCTCGACGACCAGATGCCAATGCTCGTCGCCGTGTTGATGGGCATTGCGACTGGCGTGTTCGGCGGCGTCCTGCGTGACATTGTCTGCAATGAAACGCCCACTGCGTTTAGTGACCATCAGCCGTATGCGGTCTGTGCGTTCGTCGGCGGCTGGGTGTATGCAGGGCTATGGTGGCTGGATTCTCCGGACTGGTTGGCGCTATTGGCCTGCGTCATTGTGACAGCGGGCCTGCGAATCATTGCCTTGTGGCGAAAATGGACACTGCCGGCGTGGCGAGTGTGACCCAGCAGACGAGCAGACAACGCGCCACATTGCTCATTCGCTCGGTGGGTCGAGTCTTTCCAAGTCAGGCTAGAGCGGGAGCAACTCGATTCTGTCGACGCGGCAACGGCTTCCCAGCTTCGGAAAGGCCAGGTCAAAGCGAGGGCAGGGTGGTCTGGGAGCGAGCGTGCCGATGCTTCTGGAGCACATGACGATAGAGTCCAATACCAAGACGCGAAAGCTGCCCGGACTGCGATTCGCCGTCAAGTTCGCCAAAGCCGCGAAGCTCTCTGTCTCTCCGAGAAATTTCGAAGCCCGAACCTAAATGGCTCAGCGTACTGAAAGATCGAAGCCTCTCAGCTGAGACGCTTGTCCCATCCGTGTCGACTTTGGTGAATAGCAGCATGCGTCCAGGCGGTATGGATCGGCCGACGCGACCTCGCAACTGATGAAGCTGCGCCAGGCCAAAACGATCTGCGTTCCAGACAATCATTGTATTGGCTCGCCCATTGTCCAGACCACTTTCGACGATTGAAGTCGAGAGTAAAACATCGACCGCGCCTGACATGAATTTCAGCATGGCAGCCGTCATGCGTTCGTCCGACATCTGACCGTGCGCGATACTAAAGGTAAAATCGATATTGGATTGGGCGAGGCGACGCTTCAACTCTCTAACACCTGACACTCTTGGACAGACGAGGTAGCACTGGCCACCGCGCGCTTTTTCGGCGGCGATCGCCTCCAGCACCTTGTCGAACTCAAGAGATAAAACGGTCGTTTCGATTGGTACTCGATCTCGAGGCGGCGTGGCTACCACCGACACGGTCATCAAGCCAATCTCGACAGCAGCCAGCGAGCGCGGTATCGGTGTCGCAGTCATACTGAGCACATGCAGACCCGGTACCAGATTGCGAAGCCCAACCTTTTGCTCCGCCCCAAACTTCTGTTCCTCGTCAATAACCACGAGGGCCAGATTCTGAAACTTCAGTTCACCTGAAAGCAGGGCCTGAGTGCCGACAAGAACCTGTAGCCGTCCGGCCGCGAGATCCTCAATGAGCGCTTGTTTCTCTGCCTCAGTCGTGAGGCGGGATAATTCCGCGACCCGCACGTCCATGCTCGCGAAGCGGGTTTTGAACGATTCGAAATGCTGCCGAGCGAGGACCGTCGTCGGTGCAGCGACGACCACCTGACACCCAGCAGAGACCACTGCCGCTGCAGCACGCAAGGCCACTTCGGTTTTACCGAATCCCACATCACCGACCAGCAACCTGTTCATCGGCTCAGTTGTGGAGAGGTCCTTCAGAACTGCTGTAACTGCGCGACTCTGATCGGCCGTTTCTTCATACTGAAAGCTCTGTTCGAAGCGCTCGTAAAGTTGCTGGTCGGCCGTAATGCTTCGCGCGGGGATAGCGCGGCGCTGCTGGTCTTCAACGATGAGCAGGGAAATACTTTCCTGTAGCTCGCGAATCATTTCATCTCGGCGCCGCTGCCAGTCGTTTGTCTTAAGTCTATCGAGGGACAGGGACTTTGCCGGCGCGCCATAGCGCCAGAAATCCTTACCCTCAGTTGCCGGCAACATAAGCTTTCCGCCGTGACGGTAAACAAATCTTGTGAGGGTCTGCTCGATATCGCCAGTGGTTACAACTTCTTCGCCGTCATAGCGCGCGAGACCGTGGTCAAAATGTACAACTGCGTCAGATGTACTCAGCACGTCCGAACCAAACAACAGCTCATAGTCCCGGTCATCGATATCAATGTCATGCATGCATTCAAACTCGTCTGGTTGACAGCGTTAGTGGCGCCGAGTTGAAGTACGCGTAAGGCAGGAAATCCGGATTCGTACCAAATGAAAAATGCCTAAGCTGCGACGAGGAGCAACTGGTATCAAACCCAGAAGGCGGCGGAGCGCCAAGTAAAGCACCTCAATGTCCACTAATGTTAATTAGTGGACACGAGAAACATTGCGCTTCCAAGGCCTTCGAGTGGCGTTCTGCAATAAACTTCCTTGCTGACATCGGCTGATTAAAATGATGTGCTGCAAGCGCCCGGATGAGCTGCCGTTTGGTAATCTAAGCCAGTGCTCATACGCCAACGGCAAACTGTTCAGCAAATCCCGATTTTTCCGTTAGATCGGCACGAACCGCGTGGTCAGTTCTTGAAATCTGCCGTTATGGTGGCATTCAAGCAAATGCACCACTTCATGGACCAGGTTGTGCTCGAGACACTCTGGTGGCTTTTTGGCAAGCTGTAGATTGAGCCAGATGGCGTTTTGCTGAACTGCCTTAGCTGTTTGGCGAAATCCGTTCTGACCTCCGGTATCCAATGGAGACTACTCCTCATTGGCCTCCTGCAAGGTCAACTCCAGCTCGCGTTTTAAACTTTCGCGATCCGGCAGGTACAGCTGGTATTTCTGCACAAACAGCTGACTATCGAGATTGTAGGTAGCATATTCGACGAGCAGCTCGTCTTTATTCCTGCTTAAAATGATGCCAATCGGTGGATTGTCGCCTTCGGTATTTTCTTCATTGGCAAAGTAGCCCAGGTACATATTCATCTGGCCGATGTCGTGGTGGCGGACCTCACCCAGTTTCAGGTCGATCAGTACGAAACAACGCAAAATCCGGTGGTAAAATACAAGGTCCACCTTATAGTGGGTATTATTGAGGGTGATGCGATATTGCCTGCCCACATAAGTGAAGCCCTTGCCTAACTCCAGCAAAAAGGCTTGCAGGTGGTCGCATAGCAAGGTTTCAAGTTGGGTTTCGGAGACCTGGTAAGGCTCCGGAATTTTCAGGAACTCGAACACATAGGGCTCACGCAACAGGTCGGCGGGCTGTTGGATCACTTGTCCCTGCTTGGCCAATTGCAGAACGCCATCCTTGTCTTTGCTTGCCGCCAGGCGTAGAAAAAGTGCACTTTCTTTTTGACGGATCAGCTCCCTGACCGACCAGCGCTCGGTTTGGCATTGCTGCTCATAGAAGCTTCGTTCTAGTGGGTCATCTATCTTCAACAGCTCGATAATATGAGACCAACTGAAAAAGTGCGACAGTGTTGCACCTTTTGGGTATGTCAGATAGAACTGGCGGAAGCGGATCAGATTACTTCGGCTGAAACCCCTCCCGTGACGCAGCGATAAATCGGCCGCCAGCTGCCTGATCAGATTTTGACCGTACTCTGCGCGCTCTTTACCGCCCTGTTCAAACTCTACAATGTGCCGGCCAAGCAGCCAGTAGGTCTCCACCAGTTGCGTGTTAACCGCTTGAAAGGCCCTGGCGCGGCCTTGCGAATAGGTATCGGAAATTTGCATCAGGAGAGTCTGGTAGCCTTCAGGCAACGTGGCGCTAGCAGGCTTGCTCATTCTGCGGGCTCCATATCGAAGGCATTCCACACGAGTCCCATGGCTTTCAGATGTCCAGCGACCTTTTCACTCAAGGCCTCTGCCTGCTTGCTTATTGCTGGGAGCGCTTCCGCATAACGCTCTTCCAACCCCTTCAAAAACAGGCCTTTGCTCTTGCCGGATTCCGTCACGAAATGGCACATCAGGTTTTTGCAGGCATCTTCCTTGTACTGACTGGCATCAGGCAGCTCGTCGCAACTAGCCCAGAGGGAGGAATGCAGTTCGGTTTCCTTGATGGCCATTCGGCTTTCCTGAAGACTAGTGCAGTGAATTTGCGGTGTGGAGCCGGTGGTGGGCCGAGCTTGCGTCAGCATATCATCGTAGAGCGGCGCCTTGGGAGAGGTAGACCTGGGGCTTGCTCAAGAGATAGCATCGACATCCTCTAGTGCTGTTACGTCAAAAACTTCCTGGCAAACTTCTGCGCCGTTATCGGCTTGCTGTAATGATAACCCTGCGCACCATCGCAGCCGTTATCCTTCAGGAATTGTACAGCGTCCAGATCGTCGACACCTTCTGCCAGCACGCGCAGTTCCAGGCTTTGTCCCATGCGAATGATTGCCTGAGCAATGGCCGCCTTGTTCTGATCGAATGCGACGCCTTGAACAAAACTTCGGTCGATCTTCAATTCATCGACTGGAAGATCCTTGAGGTAGCTCAGCGATGAATAACCGGTTCCGAAATCATCAACTGCAATGCGTACGCCCATGTCGCCAAGCGCGCGAACGCGTTCAGATGCGCCAGATACCTCGCTCATGAGTATCGATTCCGTCAGTTCGAGCTGCAGCTGCTCGGGAGCCAGCTCATACTCGCTCAGCAAGGCTGCGATCTGGTCGACCAGGCTCTGATGACGTAGCTGAACCAGTGACACATTGACCGATATTCTCAAAGGCTCGTGACCTTCGTCGCGCCATAGCTTCGCCTGGCGGCAAGCCTGCTCAAGTACCCAGTTACCCAATGCCACCATGATTTCGCGTGAGTCTTCCGCAATCGGAATGAACCTCGCCGGCGATATAAGGCCCAGTTTCGGATGACGCCAACGAAGCAAGGCCTCAACACCCAATAGTCGACGCTCGCTCTTCAGATCCATCTGCGGCTGGAACTTCAGCACGAACTGACCGGCCGTTAGTGCCCGCCGCAGATCTGTTTGCAGGTTCCGACGCTCACGCGCTCTGTCATTCATTTCAGAGGTGAAAAATTGTACAGCATTGCGACCATTGGCCTTCGCCTGATACATCGCTACGTCGGCGTGCTTGATCAGCGTATCGGCATCGCATCCGTCCTGGGGATACACACTCACACCCACGCTTGCTGAAATATTAACCAAATGTGAGCCGACCTGATAAGGCCCACTCAGTTCGTTCACGACTTCCCGCGCCAGCTCACCCAGATGCGTCAATGCGCTGACTTCAGTGAGCAGGACGACAAACTCGTCACCACCCATCCGACTTACGGTATCGGCCTGCCGAACGCATCGCAGCAGCCGCGCAGCGACTTCTTGCAGCAGCTCGTCACCTGCAGAGTGGCCGAGCATGTCGTTGACATCCTTGAACAGGTCGAGATCGAGATACAGCAAGGCGAGCTCGACGTCGTCGCGCTCGGCCTTTGCCAACGCCTGCGTTACTCGATCAATAAGCAGATTGCGATTCGGCAGCCCTGTCAGTGCATCATGAGCCGCCAGATGAGAAAGCTCCGATGTCAGGCTCCGCACCTGGCTGACGTCGCGAAAGGTCGAAACCACGCCCAGAAATTGCCCATCGGCATCATGTAGTGGCGCCGCGATTTCTTCCGCTGATATCTGCACACCATCCTTCCTGAGCAGATTAATTTCCATAGGATGTTGCACCAGACGCTTTCGATTGGCAGCTCGTGCGCTGAGACATGCAAGGCGCGCCCTGGTCAGCGCATCCACGGCGATGAGGACCTCACCGACAGGCCGGCCAATGGCTTCCTCTGCCGACCAACCGGTTATGCGTTCGGCAGCTTTGTTGAAGCGTTCGATTCGTCCACCGCAGTCAGTAGTGGCTACGCCATCAGCGATGCATTTCAGCGTAATCTGCAAGCGCTTGCGTTCTGCTTCCAGCTCAACCCTACTATTGGTCACATAGCTATCGACGCCCTTGATAACGGTTTCGTCCAGCGCCCGGTTCAGATACACAAGCTCGTTGCTGGGCAGTCGGTACTCTTCGGCGCCTACAAGTTCGAGAATGACCTCACGCAGTATGGCGTACTCCCGCGTTAGTTCTTCCAGGGAAAACCCATGCTGACGACGCTCTTCTGCATGGTGGCCCGCAGTGCTATATAGAACGTCGCCGAAATTGGATAACGAAGCCCCGTTTACAGCTTCGTGCGCTATAGCGTCAATTAATTGCGGGATACTGTTCAGTCGATTTTCAGACTTCAAGACTCTGGTTGCAGCAATCCGCTCTCTCTCGCGTCGCGACCATTCATCAAGAATAGCCTCTCGATTCTGGCAGAGAAACTGGTTGAGCTGACGATAGCATTTTTCCTGAACTACATGGCTTGCCATACCATGGATCCCGTGACGGTTCTAACGCGAAAACTCGCGTTCATCTACTCGACAACATGCTGCCAACTTCCAGGCTGCCGCAATTTTGCTCGAGTGCCTGAGCTACACACGCCCTACCCTTGTCAGGAAACTTCCGGGTGCAGGATTCATAGTTTACGGCTGAACGATAGTGAGCGTAAAGTCTTTCAATACAAAGGCTTCGCTGAAGCTTCCCGGGTTTTGCAGGCCCAGCCGGGTTAGCAGATTGCCCCTGGAAGCTTGCTCGGCAGCAGTAAAGCCTTCAGGAGGGGTGACATTCTGGTGCCGGCGTCTATGCTCAGTGTAACCAGTTTTCAGGGTCTAGCCGTCGGGGACGTCATGTCACGAAATATCATCCAGAGCTGCTGCTTTCTGCTGCTGCTTGTGACGCACTTTGCAGCGGCCGACACCGTGATACTCGAAGACGGACGAGCGATCCAGCTCGGTCAACAGGTTGAATATTATAAGGATCTTGATGGTCAACTGAGCGTTGATCAGGTCAGAGCTATGCCTGACGCCAGGTGGTCCCTTTCCGAACAGAATATTCTCAATTTCGGTTATACCAGTGCGACCTACTGGTTGCGCTTCAGCCTTACGTACACAGGCAACGCTGCCGAGCGCCACTTGCTGGAAATCGCGTACCCTGTGCTCGATCAGATCGATGCCTTTATTTATCGCGATGGCGCTCTGCAGAATCATTTCGCGATGGGCGATCGCCTGCCCTTCCACGCCCGTCCAATTGAACATCCTCACTTCGTATTCCCGCTAAGCGTGGCTCCGCAACAGACAACGGAGGTCTATCTCAGGGTACAGAGCAGCTCCTCCGTGCAGATTCCCATGTCTATCTGGCACGGCGATGCGCTGCTGGAGCACAGCTATGTGGAAGCGCTCGGACGTGCACTGTTCTACGGGGCGATGCTGGTCATGGCAATCTATAACCTGCTTATATTCGTCAGCGTAAGAGAAAGCAGCTATTTCTGGTATGTGATGCATGTAATGGCCACACTGATCCTGCTCTCCAGCATGCAGGGCGTGACGTTTCAGTTGCTCTGGCCAGAAGCGACCGTGTGGAACGATACGGTGTTGCTTGTAGCGCTCAGCGGCATGTTGAGCTTTCCTTGCCTGTTCGTCCGCAGCTTCCTGAAAATTCCTGGTGCTCGCCCAAAATTGGCCAGAGTATTACTCGTGCTGGCCAGCCTCGGCCTGGTTACGACAGCAGGCGCCTTTATACTGCCCTACCGAATCATGATCGTAACTACTCTTCTCTGCATTGTCGTCGGCATCCTGTCCTGCTTCTGGGCCGGCATTGTGCGATGGCGCGATGGCTTTCATGCAGCAAAGTTCTACCTCTCTGCCTGGGTCTTTCTGCTTAGCGGCGGCATTCTGGTGATTTCCAACAAACTCGGCTTCCTCCCTAGAAATTGGCTCACAGAAAACGCAGCCCAGCTCGGTGCTGGCGCCGAAATTGTACTGCTCTCATTCGCGCTGGCCTTCCGCATGAATCATGAACGACAGATGCGAAATCAGGCGCAAAAGGAGTCAGCCGAAGCGCAGCGCCGGCTACTCGAGCATCAGATGCAAGCAAATGAAGAACTGGACCGAATCGTTCGTGAACGGACAGAGGCGCTCGAGCAGGCCAATGCGAAGTTGACGACCATCAGTGCGACTGATGCGCTCACCGGCGTCATGAATCGCCGAGCGTTTGATAGCCTGTTTGAAGTTGAATATAAGCGAGCCTATCGGGACAAGAGTCCAATCGCCCTGCTCATGATCGATCTCGATCATTTCAAGCAGATCAACGACACGCATGGCCATCAAATCGGTGATCTGTGCCTCACTCAGGCCGCTGAGATCATCAGAAACTGCATCAGACGGCCGCCGGATAATTGCGCGCGCTGGGGTGGCGAAGAGTTTGTGGTGCTGCTGCCAAATACTGATCTGGATGGCGCCGTATGCGTAGCGGAGACCATTATCGCTAGGTTTGCCGTCGCCAGGGTCTCCCACGCTGAGCTCAGTTTGCAGATGAGCGCTAGCATGGGTGCGGCAAGTCACGTTCCCGAACATGCTGTCGGGCGGGAAGACCTCCTCAGGCAAGCCGATGCGCTGCTGTATAAGGCCAAGGCAAACGGGCGTAATCGGGTCGAGTTCGCTAACGCGCAGGAACACATACCAAATAACTAGGGCTGCATTTCGACGGGCTTTTGCTCGTAATTCTTAGCCGCGGCCTCTGATGTATGAAAATTTCGTTCGGGCAGTGGTCAGGGAAGATCGCAGCAGCGTAAAGATCAGTGCCGATATGAGACGGCAAACAAGTTACGTGGTCGGAGAACGGAATTGACACATACTATGGAGCAGACGAGCGAGTCTTCCGCGAGACGCTCTGGGAACCCGCCAGTCTGGATTGCCGTGGGCCGAGCCTCCGGCGGGGCAATCATTTTCAGTCTACCCATGATGATGACGATGGAAATGTGGTGGATTGGCTTCTATATCGAGCCTTTTCGCCTCATCGCGCTCATCCTGCTCTCCATACCGCTCTATATCGGCATTTCGTCGATGATCGGTTTCAGAGAAGACAAAGGCCTGTGGGACAACGTCATTGATGTACTGGTCGCCTATGCGGTTGCGTTCTGCGCCTCAGCGGCAGTGTTGTTGGTCTTCCGGGTCATCACCTCGGAAACAGCGCTTGATGAGGCATTCTCGATGGTCCTGTTACAGGCGGTCCCTGGAAGTCTCGGCGCCCTACTCGGAAGAAGCCAGCTTAGTAACGGTCAGGATGAACAGCATGGCCAGGACGAGAAATACGCGGAGGAGCTGATCATTCTCGTTACCGGCAGCCTCTTTCTGGCATTCAACGTGGCACCTACAGAAGAGATGGTGCTGATCTCCTACCTCATGACGCCCTGGCATTCGCTTGCCTTGGTCCTGTTCACAGTACTTGTCATGCATATGTTTACTGTGGGTAGCGAGAATTTTGCCAAGTCCGGACAAGGCCCGTGGGCTGCTCATCGCAGACTGTTCGTTCGTTTCACTGCAATCGGCTATGTGCTCGCCTTTCTTGTCAGCGTCTTTATGTTGTGGGTCTTCGGCCGTTCGGACAATGACAGCATGCAGAATTTCATCAGTACAGCCGTGGTTCTGAGCTTCCCCGCCGGGGTGGGCGCAGCGGCTTCCCGATTGATCATTTGAGGCTATCGATGCCAACTGACACGCGAACAAGACCTTCCCCTACCCCTACCTGGGAAAAAATCGTCGGCCTGTTGGGGCTGGCCGTACTCTGTGTGGGCCTGGCTTACCTGGTGTGGAGCGCGGCGACTGAAGAGACCGCTCCGCCGCAGATCTCATTTACCATTCAGGATATCAAGGCCTCGGCTTCCAACCACCTGGTGCGGATCGAGGTTGCCAATACCGGCCATGAAAGTGTCGCGGCGCTACAGATTGAGGGACGGCTGGAGATGAGCGCGGGGGAGCCTGAGGTCAGTACCGCCCAGGTAGATTACGTACCCTCGCAGTCGAAGCGCATTGTTGGCCTGTTCTTTCAGAACGAGCCACAGCAGGGAAGCCTGAGTTTTCGCGCGCTTGGATATCAGGAGCCCTAAGGCCACACTACGCAACTACAAGCCCTGGCATGTGGTCTACACTTCCTCTTTAACACCCAACTCTTCAGGAACGTAGACCTCTGATGCTAGCATGGCGGCATTGCCCATTAGATGCGAATGCTTCGTGGCCGCTCATAACCCCGTCATTAGCGGCGAGGACAGCGTTGCAAGTCAGCCTGTTCTCCTGGCTGTTGGCGCTGGCAGCTTCGTTCGTGCACGACACCGCCCAGGCCGCGCCAAGTCTGCTGCCCGATACAGAAGCCATGGTTCGGATGATTCCTGGCCGGGAGTATCTCGAAGATTCCGCTGGAACGTTATCCATTGCTGAAGTGACTGACGAGACGAAGCCAAACGAATGGGTGCCAGCGGAGCGGTCAGTGCTGAATTTTGGTTACACCCGCTCGGCGTACTGGACGCGCTTTGATCTTGAGCAGACTGGTCAGCAACCACGCAAGTTTTTTCTGGAGATTGCCTACCCAATTCTGGACCAGGTCGACATCTTCGTGTTTCGCAATGGTAAGTTGCTCAAACAGACCAGGATGGGTGATCGCCTCCCCTACCACGAACGCCTCATCGACCACCCGAGTTTCGTCGTTCCGCTTGAACTCGTTCCGCAGGACACTACCCGTGTTTACGTGCGCGCTCAGAGTAGCTCGTCGCTGCAGATCCCGCTGTACCTTTGGTCACCTGAGGCCTTCATTGAACAGTCCTATGAAGAGGCGCTGACTCGCGCGCTATTCTACGGCGCGATGCTCGTACTCGGTATCTACAATCTCCTGCTGTTCCTTGCCGTACGCGACATCAGCTACTTCTTCTATGTCATGTACATGTTTTTCATCACGCTCATGCTGGGCACCGTTCAGGGGGTAACCTTCAAGGTCTTCTGGCCAAATGCCACCTGGTGGAACGACACCAGCATCCTCATCGCGCTGAATGGTATGGTTATTTTCGCCACTCTTTTTCTGCGTAGCTTTCTGGCAGTGCCCGCAGCCCGACCTTGGTTGTCGAAATTTCTCATGTTGCTCGCAGGCACTGCTGTTCTGGCCGCTGGCATGTCGCTCGTGCTGCCCTATAACCAGATGATCAAGATGACCATGGCGCTGATTATCGTAGGTATTTTCACGGGAATAAGTGCCGGCCTCGTACGTTGGTACGATCGCTATCACTCTGCCAAGTACTTCAGTATCGCCTGGGCCTTTGTACTCGTTGGGGGGCTGGTTTTTGCCTTCAATAAAATTGGCTGGCTACCGAGGACCTGGTTTACCGAAAACGCAGCGCTGCTCGGCGCAGCAGCAGAAGGCGTTCTGCTGTCCTTTGCGCTAGCCTATCGAGTAAATCAGGAGCGTGAGATGCGGGAGCTCGCTCAGAAAGAGTCCGTGGAGGCTCAGCGTCAGCTTCTGGCACACCAGGTTCAGGCCAATGAAGAGCTCGACCAGATTGTTCGCATTCGAACGGAGGAGCTGGAACTGGCCAACGAGCAGTTGCAAAAGCTCAGCCATACCGATGGCTTGACTGGCTTGTGGAACAGACGCTCCTTTGAAGCGGCCTTCGCTGACGAATTCAAGCGCGCTCATCGTGAAAAACTACCTGTTGCCATACTCATGATCGATCTGGACAATTTCAAGAGTATCAACGACCGCTATGGTCATCCGTTTGGCGATCGCTGCCTGATTGCTGCCGCCCAGGTCCTTGAGGGCTGCGCGCGTCGCCCACCTGATATGGTAGCTCGCTATGGCGGCGAAGAGTTTGTAGTACTGTTGCCGGGTACGAACACCTCAGGCGCGATATACCTGGCTGAGCGGATACAAAGGGGGCTGGCCGAAACAACTGTGACCGACGGCGACGCACAGCTCACGGTTTCTGCCAGCATTGGCGTTGCCTGTGTGGTGCCGGACTCGAGTGACAATCGCGAAGCGCTGCTTCAGGCCGCTGACCAAAGGCTATACCTCGCCAAGCAGAATGGTCGCAACCGCATCGAGTCCTAACGATTCCGCTGACGCGCGTCGTTGCGCTCATCCAGCCGTGATCGTAATTCACGAACCTCAGCCTCTGCAGCAATCTTTGCCTGCAGCGCCAGTGCATGCTCGGACCGAAGACGGTCTGCGAGATCATCGGCTTTGGCAGCCCGCAGCTCGAGCGCATCAATTCGGCTGGTGAGCATGTCGACAGAATGTTCCAGATGCTCACGGGCCGTTAGCAACTTGGCCGTAGTAACAGCTGCTGCAGCACGTTCCGACCTGAGTGCTGCAAGCTCATCATTCCTTGCCGCAAGCTCTTCCTGAAGGCTCTGCCGCTCCCATTGATTTCTTTCCAGCTCGCCTTGCAGGGCTGACTTCTCGAGCTCGATCCGACGATGATCCTCGAGCAAGGTGTCATACGCTTTTTCGCTCTTCAGCAAGGCGGCTGCATCTGCCGCCATACGTCTGCCCCAGTCATCTCGCGTCAGCTGCCATTCCGAGCGCAGCTGTTGAACCTGCTCGCGTTCCAGTCGCCGTTCCTCAGCAACGGCCTGCTGATAATGCTCCGCCTGAGAACGCACATGCCCCAGCTGTGTCTTGAGTTCGCCATAGTCAGCCTGACGCTCACTCAGGCGCTGCCGCACCTCGGCCAGCTCAGCACGCTGTGCCGCAGCGCTCGCTTCGGACTGCTGGTTCTTTTTGATGAGTTGCTCATGATGACCTTGCAGCTCATCATGAGCGTGAGTGAGCGTCTCGTGACTATGCTGTAGCGCCGAGAGTTCGCCTTCAGTCGATACCAGCTGCTGCCTGAGCACCTCTTCCTGCTCATTGAAGCGCATCCTCGCCTGCTCGATCTGCTCATCGGCACTTTGCTGTGCAAGTTCGCGTAGGTGCCGAACCGCCGTCAACAGTTCATCCGGTAAGTCCTCCCGGCCCGCGCCCTTTTTTTCGCCCTGCGCCGCCTTCCATCGCCTCAATAAGGGCGCCAGCGTGCTTTTCGAGCCGGTGCCAAGCGCTTCTCTGACGCGGTCGATCGTAGCCTCCTGCCCTGCGGCTCTTATGGCATTCGCCGCTTTTGCGACATCTGCGTAACTTACTCCCGACCGTGCCATCTGGCTCCTCTCTTTACCGTATTACGTATTCCGAAATATTACATACTATTCATTGCTCGACGCAATTTATCAATCTCCTAACTAACCGTCGATAAATATCATTATCGCCGGTCAGCGGCTGTGGTAAGCTCCTCTCTTTCGTAACGGGAGTACAGGGGGGACGCGGATGAGGGAAGTCAGCAAGCTCAGAAAGCAGGCAGCCGCCAAAGTGATGGAGCCCGCTGCTATCATCGCCGCCTCAGGCCTTCCGACCCTTGGGAACGCCGAACTTCAGGCAAGACATCGGCGCTACCTCCAGGCTGCCACTTCAGATAACACACGCCGCACCTACCGCTCGGCCATTCATCGCTTTGAACGCTGGGGCGGGCGCCTGCCCACGGACAGAGACACGCTCATCCGCTATTTACTGGCGCATGCCGAAACGCTCAATACACGGACGCTCGATGTCCACCTCACCGCGCTGAGCCAATGGCACCGCTTTCAGGGCTTCGCAGATCCTGGACAAGACCCGACAGTACGAAAAACTCTCGAAGGTATGCGTCGTGTGCACGGTCAACCCAAGCGGAAAGCGCGTGCACTCAGGCTGGAGCATCTTGTCGCACTAATCGACTGGTTGCAGACGCAGCCCGAGTCGCTAAAAAAACATCGTGATCTTGCACTGGTGCAGACGGGTTTTTTCGGCGCTTTCAGGCGCAGTGAACTGGTGAGTATTCAGGTAGAGGATCTATCGTGGGAGCCGGAGGGCCTGATCATCCGCCTGCCGCGCTCCAAGACGGATCAGCAAGGTGAAGGCCTGCAGCGTGCCCTACCGGCTGGCACCGGTCAGATATGCCCGGTACGGGCACTGAGGAATTGGTTGTTGGTCGCTGAAATCACTTCAGGCCCTGTGTTCCGCCCCATCTCCCGCTGGAACGAATGTCAGACCCGTGCTTTGCGGCCAGCAGCCGTGAATGAGCTACTGAAGTCGCTGGGCACCGCCTGTGGCTTCGACTTTGTGCCCGAGCTGAGCAGCCATAGTTTTCGGCGTGGACTCAGCACGAGCGCCGCGAGAGAGAACCTGAGCTTCGAGGCTATCAAGAAACAGGGCGGCTGGAAAAATGATGCCGTGGTCCGAGGCTATATCGATGAGGGCCGGCAATTTGCAGATAACGTGGCGACCACACTCATAAATGAGCTAAATCAACTGCTTGAAAAAGACAGTAAACAATACGACTCTGACGTCAACGACTCGTGATCTGATTCGAGGTTTCATTGCCAGCGAGCGTGCTAATCAATTGTTCCATGTCAATGGGCTTCACGTAGTGATGATTAAATCCGGCCCTCGACGTTTTGTGACGATCCTGTTCCTGGCCGTATCCAGTAATCGCAATGAGCAGAGTCTTTTTGGTTGAAGGTATCTCACGCAGCCGTTTGGCCAGGCCAATACCGTCCAAATCCGGCAAGCCAATATCCAGTAAGCATGCATCGATCGAATCAGCTCGCGTTGCTGCTTCTAGTGCCGCGGCAGCGGTGTGAACAATCTTGACCTGATGACCGGCCAACTCTAAAAACATGCCTAACATGTTCGCTGCATCGACATTATCGTCTACGACAAGTAGTCGTTGCTGATTGATCAACTTATCCGTGATAGCGTCAGCCGCGAGACTTTCCTCTTCAACTGGAAAATGACGTGGGAATGTAAGCTGAAATTCAGCGCCAGTCGACGCCCCATCGCTACTGGCGGTCACTGTCCCGCCGTGTAGTTGGATCAAACTTTTCACCAACGCAAGGCCAATCCCAAGTCCGCCTTGCGTGCGATCAGAAGTTCTCTCGGCCTGGGCGAACAGGTCAAAGATACGTCCAATGACCTCTGGAGCAATTCCGATACCATTGTCGGAAACGGTGAAAATTACGGCTGATTCGCTGACGTCGGTGGCGAGAAGGATTTCACCGCCCTCGGGGGTGTATTTCGCGGCATTGTTAAGCACGTTAGCAAGAATCTGAACGAGTCGTTTGGGATCTCCCTCGACAAAAGCAGAATGTGGCGAGGTACGCAAGGTCAGACTGTGACGACGCCCATCGATGAGAGGACGTACCTGCTCAACAGCACTCGCGGTTATGAGTCGGGTATCGACAGATTGCTTTTCGAGTGGAACAAGTCCCCGTGATACGCGTGAGACGTCGAGCAGGTCATCAATCAATCCAGTCATATGCCGCACTTGACGGGAAATGATTTCACTTGTCTGTTTGATTTTTTCGCGGTCAAGACTGGGCAGTTTCAAGAGGTCAGAAGCTGCACTAATCGGTGCTAATGGGTTCCGGAGCTCATGAGCCAGCATGGCCAAAAACTCGTCTTTGCGCCGATCAACCTCGCGCATGGCGTACTGTCGTTTACGGGCGCGTAAAGCTGACGTCGCCGCGCTTACCAGCGTTATGCCATGTAACGGACGCTCAAGCAGCGTGACGTTCCCAAGATGTTGATAGGCACTCCGGACTTCAGGAGAATTGAGCCCACGATTACTTAATAAAAATATAGGCAGGTCGGACCAGGCCGGTTGTTGGCTTAAATATTGAGTGAGTGGTCTGGTTAACGGCGTGTCCAGGGCCTCATCAACGAGCAACAGAGCGCCAACGCCTCGAACAAGCTCATCAACCACTTCGATCATGCGGGAGCAGATGTGACTCTCAACGCCCGCGCGTTCGAGTACTTGCGCTATTAGCCTGGCATCTCTACCCGTCGGTGCGAAGATTACAACCCTATTCTCCACTGCCGCCCCCAACCTTCAGCAGTAATATGATTACTCATCAAGCTTATGCTCTTGCTTCACATCCAACACCCTTGGTGTGCCAGTCAAAATACCCTCGAAACTGTCGAGAACTGGACCAACTTGGAGTCCATTTTTGGTAATGCTGAACTGACGTAAAGTTGTTTCGTGTGCACTACCACGCTTTTTAAATACTGAAATAGCTTTTTGCACAGTGCCGCGCGCTTCAAAATAACGGAGGATTAATACGTTGTCGGCCATGTAGCTAATATCGATACCTGTAGTCATGGCGCCCACGATACCTTGCTGCACACCAACGATGAATGTCACTACACCTCGCTGCCCGAGGTAAGTGAGGACTTCATGCAAATGGGTATTTAAAAACCGCGCCTCAGGCATGGCATTCAGATAACCGTTCAGGCTGTCGATCACGACCACCTTGGCGCCGCCATCCGCAACTCGACAGACAGCATGCGCGAATTCTCCTGGGGACATCTCTGCCGGGTCGATCTGGTGGATCGTCAGTAGTCCGGAATCATACGGTCCGCTTAAATCGATACCGATGCCGTGACAGCGATTGAGCAAAGTGTTGATGGACTCTTCAAAGAGGAACATTGAAGCGCGCTGCCCCCGGTCTGTCGCGGCCTTTACAAACTGCACTGCCAGACTGGACTTTCCGGTCCCTGGAGGGCCGGATATGAGCGTGCTTGACCCTTCTTCAATGCCGCCGCCCAAGAGATCATCAAATTGAGGAATGCCACTGTGGACCTGGCCACGCTTGATCAATTCACGGGTTTCGGCGGCAATGATACGTGGATAAGCCACTATCCCGCCTGTGACGATAGCGTAGTCATGTGGCCCCCGACGAAAGGCGAGACCACGGTACTTCAAGACACGAATGATACGACGTTCAGCACCGTATTCGGAGTCGATATGCTGAAGCGAAATGACGCCGTGCGCGATACTGCGCACTTGCTGATCACCTCGTACCGCCGTCTTGTCATCAAGAAGAAGGGCTGTACAGGCACGCCTGGCAAAGTACTGTTTTAGCGCGAGCACATGCCGGCGATACCGTAGCGCACTGCCTGACAGTAACTGCAGTTCCGAAAGCGAATCCAGCACAACCCGGCTTGGATTCAACTTCTCTATCATTCCCAATATGAGGCTGTTGGTCTCACCTAATTCAACCTCTGAGGGATGAAGGACAGTGTACTGTTCACCGGGATCCAGCAAACTTTCCTCGGGGATAACTTCGTGTACGTTAACCCCCTCCATTGAAAAACCATGCGCTTCGGCGACAGCGCGTAGCTCAACTTCGTTTTCGGCAAGCGTAATGTAGAGAACGGTTTCCCCTTGGGCAGCCCCTTCCACCAGAAATTGCAGTGCCATGGTCGTCTTGCCTGCGCCAGGGTCACCTTCCAGGAGGTACAGCCGATCCTTGGTCAATCCACCACCCAATATATTATCGAGTCCGGGAATTCCTGTTGATAGAAAGGCTTTGGTGTGCGTATTTTGCGATGACATTACTGGCTCCTGAATTATCCCCATCGCAGGGTGCAAGAAGCCCGTGACGGACAGACGTGATATATGGTTATACGCGCTTGTCGATACCCTGGTGCAATCGAGCAAACTGATCACGGCCATCCAGTTACAAATCCTCCACGTACCCCGACGAAAGCTGCCTTCTATTCTGCAACAGAGGAGCCCGGAAGATCATGGAGAAAAAGAAGCACTCATCAGGCTGGGGCACTGGCTTTGCGGTCGGCATCGTAGCTACCGTTCTCGCGGCAATCGCCGCTGCAATGATTGTTGTTTATACCGGTGCCTACAATGTGGCCGCTAATGACGATCATACCTCCATGGTGCGATGGGCCTTCGAGACCACTATGTACAACTCGGTGCAGGCGCGTGCCGACGATATCGAAGTACCTCAGGATATCGGGGACGCTTCGGCAGGTGCCGCAGACTACAAGGCGATGTGTCAGCACTGCCACGCTGGACCAGGCGTCAAGCGAGCGGCTTGGGCGAATGGCATGCTTCCATTGCCTCCGCACCTAACGAAACATGCCTCTGAATGGGAGCCGGATGAAATATTCTGGTTGGTGAAAAATGGCGTCAAAATGAGTGCCATGCCCGCGTTTGGGGCGCATGGCGACGACCAGAAACTCTGGAACATCGTAGCCTTCGTCAAACAGCTTCCAGGGATGACTGCGGAAGAGTACGCCGCAGTTGAAGGCAGCTCACATGCGGCCAAGCATTGAACGTCAGCTAACAGGGAGAACTGTCCATGCACATGTCCTACTGGCGCTTCGCTGCAATGATCGCCACCTCTACCACAGTTATGTTCGGTCTGATGTACCTGAACACCTTTGCATTCGAGCATGTGCTCTGGAGTGAAACCCGCCTTTGGATGGCCCTTGTCATGGGTGCAAGCATGGCTATGATCATGCTTGGTTTCATGCTGAGCATGTATACGAACAAGATGATAAACGCGGCGATCTTCGCCGGCAGTGTTGTGGTTTTCGCCTTATCGCTCTGGCTGGTACGCAGCCAGGCCTCGATTACCGATGTGGAATATATGAAAGCCATGATTCCACATCATTCGATTGCCATCATGACCAGCGACAGGGCCCAGATTACTGATCCACGCGTGCGCAAGCTCGCTGATGAAATCAGTGAGGCGCAACGACGGGAGATTGCTGAAATGAAGTATCTGGTCAAGGAATTGGAGGCGCTGGAATGACCCAGTCACATAAGACGCAGCGCGTGCTTTTCCGGGCGCACTGGCTGGTTGGCTCGCTCACTGTGACATCTGCCACGCTTTTCATGAGCGCTTGCGATAATCCCGCACCGGGCGAAGGTATGCCGAAGCCCCTGGCTCAGGGGCCAATGCCAGAGGTGGTTTCAGTTACTGAAGCCCTGCAGTCACCCGACCTGACCACGGTCGACCCTGGGCTACTGCATCAGGCGGAGGTCGATAAGGTATTGCCGCCCTCAGGGCTCCGCTGCAGTTTTGCTTATACGGCAGAAGGCCGGCCGGTGCTCACCGCAGCCTTGCTCCCTGAAGGTCAGCAGGCGGAAGCGGTGATGAAACTGCACGGTCGCCTGGTCGTTGTTTCGACACAAGACGTGCAAGGCCCGGATTCTCTTGCCAATGGCGCTGCATTCAGTGCCGAAGGATTACGCGCTACAGTAAGGCCAGAAGGGAAAGCCAGCTCCGAGCACCGGGTCGCGGACATGACATTCGAGCTCGACCAGGGTCTGCTGGTCGGCTACCGCGGCTGGTACAGTTGCAGCGACGAAGGTAAGCCGGCTGCTTAGCAGCCAGCCAATTAGCAGCCAGCCAGTTAGCAGCCAGCCAGTTAGCAGCCAGCCAGTTAGCAGCCAGTTATCAGCTTACTCTTCGCAGGCCTCACACTGGGTAGCGCTTCGCGTCAAATGGCCTTGTCGAGTGGCCGCGGTTGACCAATGAAAGCCTGAAAAACAAGCGGCACAAAGAATGCCGCCGTGCAGATCAGCAGGCCCCAGGCATTCACGCCCAGCAACATCGCGTATTTTCCGGTACCAATGGCCCAGCTCTGTGGCAAGAAGCCGAGCACTTCTATCACACCAAGCGCCACACCACTCCAGAAGCTCAGGTGGAAGCTCCACGGCGACCAGCGCACGAAGCGGTAGAACAGAAACACCGGCGCCAGGCCCATCACCATGGTGCCGCTGATCGTGGTTGCCTTGAGGATATCGGTGCCTGCGAACATGGGCAGATTGCCCAGAATTGCAAAAGCAATCATCACTAGCGCGCCGACCCGCAGGCTTGGGGCAGCGGGATGCACCTTGCGCAGGAGACCCGGCAGATCAACAGCCAGCGATTTCGCCAGCGACGAGAAGGTGGAGTCCAGCGTTGAGCCGGCCGAGGTCATCATCACCACGCTCATGAGGAACAGCGCGCCCAGACCCATCGCCTTGCCCACTGCCGCGGGTGCGTTGCCGCCGCCTTCTATACCTTGCAGCTGGGCATAAATACCTATGAAACTGAATACCAGAATCGTCACGAAACCCAGCGCACCGGCGATCATGAAGCTCTTCAGCATGCGCCTCTCATTGTTGATAAAGCCCCGATCGGTCAGGACAGGGTCATGGAAGGGATAGCTGAAAATTTGCAGCGCGGCGACTAGCAGAAGATCCAGGCCCGAACCCAGTTCGAAGGTCCCAGTCGTCAGCAAGGTGCCCGTATCGCTGACAGGCAGGACATAAAATAGCACCGCGGCGACGAATACGACGAAGACAATGGCCTGAATGACGTCGGTGAAAATTGAACTGCGAAGACCGCCCTTGAGACTGTAGGCCAGCGTGATGAGGGTAAACACAACGGCTGCGGCGTAATAACCGGTCTCGCCAACGTTGCCAAAATATCCCCCGACTACCGCGGTATTGCTCCAGATTTCATTGTAGAGACGAATCAGGATGGCTACTGCAAAGCCAAGCGCCGCGAGTCGGCCAAAGCGGGATACGATGAAATCCTGCAGACTCTTGGCACCGGTCTGGGTGCGAATCAGATAGATGACATACCCTGCAACAGGAATCGACAGCCAATACGTCGCGTATGCCAGTCCACCGACAATGCCGTAGGTTTCACCGAGGTTGGCGGCGTTGGTGACTGACTTGGCGAAGATCCAGCTAATAAAAATGCTCATCATCAGTGGCCACTGTCCCACCGGCTGACCTTTGGCGTCGGCACCACCATAGAACGATTCGGCGTTCTTGCTGCGTGGTGAGAGCAGGTACATAACGATACCATAGACGGCCAGGAAGCCCCAGAAGAGGTAGGACTGAGAGGTGGACATGAGTCACTTGTTCCTTGTGGTTGATGAATTCGGGATGGCTAGTTCGGAATGCCTAGGCTAGCCGAACGGCAGAGGGCTTGAGTGCAGTGCCTTTCAGGATGCGTGAATTGTATGATAACCATGCATCAGACTGCTCTGGCCAATTCCTGAGAAACCTGGCTCGCCAGGGTTCCATTGCAAACGCGACCGGAAGTAGCTCAATAACGAGATCCTGCAGATGAACCGTGCCAAGCGCCTCAGCATGGCTGCGCGCCTGCACCGCAACGCGTGTTACGAGACCACGCCAATCATTCTCGAAATTGCCCATGCCTGCTGCGCCGTTATTACAGACAACGCGAGGCCGCCCATCAACATCCAGCATCTTGATCGCTGGCAGGCAGGTGTGGGTGCAGGCAAAAATATCGGCGCCGCTGCGCGTGAACCAGTTCTCCAGCATCGAAGTGCTCGAGGGATTTTCGAGGCTGCTGCGCCCTAAACCCCAACCAGCCAGCGACTCGGCATCGCCATGAAGTATAGCTATCCGAACGCCGTGAAAATCCAGACTCAGATAGCGGGGCAAGTCGCGCAGCCGAGTCGACAGCTCTGGGAAATCGCGAGCCGTCTGCTGCAGACGCTGAATGATGCGGTTGGATCGATCGACCACCTGGTCATCGACCTCGTCCGGATAGGCACAGCCGCAGCCAGCGCTATCCTCGGGATCAGACAATTCCAACTCCACATTACCTGTAATGGCACGATGCGCGAGCACCAGCTCATTGATCGACTGGAAACTGTCGTGATCGCAATTGAACCAGTTAAAGTCCCCATTGAAAATGAGTTCAACCTGTCGACCCAGCTGTCGCTCCTGCTCCGCAAGATCGACTATCGTGCGCAGCGCTTCGGTATTGCCATAGAGCCCACCGACGATGTACAGGACATCGGCAGTTGAGCACTCGACAACGTCGGCGAGTGCTTCAGGTCGGTAACGATAACGTAGAGGACAAGTCCGGCCAGGCTGCATCAGGGTGCGCTACAGCTGGCGCCATCGCGATAGCAACTCATGCAGCGGTGATGCTTGAGCATGACGCGCGTATCAAGGCTCGCAGCGAGACTACTGCCCATATCGTACTCGGGATCGTCATCGACCAGGGTACAGGACACCACGCCAACCTGCTCGTTGCGCTTCACCAGCATACGGGAGTATGCGCACATGAAATGCGCGCGGTCAGCCTCGGTTGGATATCTGTTCATGCAGGTCTCGGTGATTTCCGGACCGCTGCCTTGTGCGCCGGGTGTGCCGAAGTCGGGAAACGCGGTGAAGGCCACGTTTTCTCGTATGCCGGCACCCTGCAGCAGCAGGCGAAATTTGTTCTCGACTGCAGCTGAGTTTTCATTAGCCTCCATCTGTCTGGCGATGGAGACGTCGAAGCCGTTTTCCGTGAGCCAGCGGATACCCTGCAGTGCTTCTTCGAAACTGCCCTTACCTCGACCGGCATCATGTCGCGAAGCATCGGGATAATCGAGGCTGATGCGGAACCTGATTGGATGCGCACTCTCGCGCAGCCCTGCCAGTTGGTGGGTTCTTTGCAGGAGCGGCGCCGTGCCATTGGTCAACACGAAACAGGGTCGTAGACGACTGGCATACTCAAGAATATTCACGAAATCCCGTATAACGAAGGGCTCACCTCCAGTAAACGAGAACTGCTCTACCCCAAGGGTCAGGGCTTCATCCAGATAGCTTTGCACGTCGCTTAGCAACATTGGTAGAAGACGCTTATCACCTGGCGAAGAACCTTCCAGACAGAATGGACACGCCAGATTGCAAGCGGTACCAGTGTGTATCCATAGCTCTTTCAGACCTTGCGCATCGATGTAGCCGCGGGGCTCGCCATCACGTGTGTGGGTCCACAGGTCTTCAGAGGAATCAGCCAGATCGCGAAGCGGAATGCGCTGTTCGCTCTGCTGGATTTTGTGCATAAAATACTCCAAGTTCTTGCCTGATCCTTCAATGCCAGTCGTATTACGGGCATTGGGTTGAACCTGACGGCACTCAATACGCCAATCAGATCCGAGCGATTCACAAGCAGGCCTCCATATTGAGCGATTCTCATGATTTTGTCGCGCCCTGGATGATCAGGCTAGCGCTGCAAAGCCTGAAACGAGGTAGCCAAAGCCGATAGATGTTACCGCCGACAGGGGTATAACCAGGAGAAAGCAGCCCTTCTTAGTCTTGAACCATTTTTTATGCGGTTAACTCTGTTTAATGGGAGGGTTGGGTGAAGCGCTGCGAAAACTATCTACACCGGTCTGGTATAGTAGCCAGGAGTGTGATCGATTATCTGCCTCGATCTAGCTTTCGCCCGCATCAAACGCCAGGCAGCGGCCAAAATCCTCCCATCTTGGCTCCTTATTGGGGCTGGCAACGAAGGTGTCGCTTCGCGATATGTTCCGTGGGCGCGCCCAGTCGAGACAGTTAGCAGCCTTGTCCACCGCAACCTGGTAGCCGAAACGGTTCTGCGTAAACTCGTTGTCTACGAAGGTGTTGTCACGACTGAAGCTGTCATCCCAGCACATCACCTCGTCGTGGTGGCGGATGGAGCAGGTAATGAAAACGCCTGCCAGATGATTGCCATGAATATCGTTGCTACGGAATTCATTATGCTCGGCATCGGCAAGGTACAGTCCGTGCGAGCCATTGCCAGCGATGACATTGTTGCTGATAAGCGATGAGGTCATGTACTCAACGGTGATGCCCGCGGCCACGTTGTTGCGAATCGTATTACCCGAGATAATAGTAGGGCCTGCCCGGTTGAGCGATATGCCATCCCATTGCGCATCACTGATGTGGCTATCGGTCAGCGAGACCTTGCGGCTATCGTATTCTGTCAGTACGCAGGCGCTACGGCAGTGCCTGACATCGAGCTTCTCCAGGTCGATATCTTCGCCTCCACGAATAATTAGTGCGCTGTTGCTCAGATAAGGCAGTGGCGGATAAAACTCCTGGGCACTCTTCTGACTACCTCGGATGGCCAGCGCTTCGATCTGGACATTTGCAACCCTGAAAGCTGGTTCCTGGTGCCTGGCATCGCCGACCACGACCACCGGACTGGATACACCCTGTTTCATCTGCAGGACGGTGCTGGCGCTGCCCTTCCCTCGCAGAGTCAGTCCACTTCTGCGGATTTCAAGCATGCAATCCAGCTTGAACGTGCCTTCGCTCAGGCAGAGCGTTTGATGAGATCCCGACTCGGGCAGTCGAGCCAGTGCTGTAACGAGATCATCTGCTGGCGTGAGTGTCTGATCACAGTGTTTCGCTTCGTAAGCGACCGCTGACTGGGTAAACAACATAAGGGCACTAGCCAGAATGGCCAGACCGGTCCATCTACACATCTTCGAGGGCTCCGAAAATCACTAAGCCCCGACACTATCAATCACAGCGGCTCGATGACATACGACATCCGGTTGATACCGTCGTCAGCGCTGAATAATCCGCATAAAAAAGCCCGGCACGACAGTACAACATCTCAAAAATTCTGATCTCAACTAAGCTGTATCCAAACAGGCCGGACCAAGAGTGAATATGAAACTGAACTTTCTGAAAGCGTGCTGGGTCGCGCTGGTGGTGGGCACCATTCTCAATCTCATCAACCAGTGGCAGGGGCTCCTTGGCACTGAGCCCGTGAGCGTCATCAGACTGATGCTGACCTACACTGTGCCGTTTTGCGTGTTTCTCTTCGGGCAGTGGAGTGCACTGCATCGTGATCGTGAGCGTGCTGCGACGGAGGCTGAGGCAGTAATACAGCCAGACTTGAAACTGAAACAGCAGGCGGAGGGGGTGATCGCGCTCGGCAAACGGGTCAGCGAAGTGGCCACCCGGGTCAATGTCGCCTCGGGTGAGCGACTTGAGCACATCAAGGTTACCAACCAGGCCATCGAGACGGCTTCACAACATGGGGTGAATATCGAAAAAACTTCGAGTGCGACTGGGGTCGAAATTGCCCAGTTGAATCAGACAGCGATTTCGGTTCAGAAGCACATGCAAAGCCTCATTGCAGAAGTCGTGCGGGCGGCGCAGTGGTCCGGTACGCTTGTGGTGAAAATGGAAACCTTCAGCACCGAATTTAACCAGATCAACGAGATCACCAAGACCATATCCGATATATCGGATCAGACAAACCTGCTCGCGCTCAACGCCGCAATCGAAGCAGCACGAGCCGGCGACCTCGGGCGAGGCTTCGCCGTCGTAGCTGACGAAGTCAAAAGCCTTGCGCAGAAAGCAGGAACCAAGGCGAAAGATATCAACAAGCTCGTTCATGATCTGAGCGCTGTCGAACTTGATCTCTGTGATGAGGCGACAAAATTTTCCCACTCGCTTCAAGCTATCGTTGCTGAGAGCCAGGGCCGGATCAGCGCGCTTTATGAAGCACTGCAGGATGCCGTTCTCCAAGGTCAACATTCAGTCGAGGAAATTTCCAGCCTGACCAGCGTGCAGATCGAAGAGCTGCGCAGGGTGGTTGCGCTCATGCATGATGTTGAACGCAATGCCGAGGCTGCACTCGCGGGCTCAGCCGGCAATATTGCCATCGGCAAGGAAATTGTCGCGGCTGGCGAGGCACTTCTCTTGGCCGCAGAGCCCATCAGAAGAACCGTATAGGAGGCTTTGCACGCGGTGATTTTCGCGCCTTGGAGGAGACACTTCGCAACGCTGACAGCTCATGAGGGCGTCGGCATCTGAAGAATCAGAAACAGGCTCTCGCATTCGGTGCAGCGACGGTTATGCTCTGGTCGACCGTCGCCACAGCCTTCAAGCTCTCGCTCGGCGAGCTCAGTCCTCTGCAGCTAATGCTGGTCGCCTGCGCCACGTCGGTCCTGGTCCTCGCCTGCATACTGACGCTGCAGCGCCGCTGGCAGGCGGTTATCGCGCTCTCGCCCCGGCAGTATCTGATCTCGGTGCTCATGGGTCTGCTCAACCCTGTACTGTATTACCTCGTGCTCTTCGAAGCCTTCGATCGACTGCCGGCACAGGAGGCGCAGCCGCTAAACTATACCTGGGCACTCACCCTCACGTACCTGTCGGTACCACTGCTTGGTCAGAAACTCAGCCGGAGCGACTTGCTGGCGGGCCTCGTTTGCTATAGCGGCGTGGTGGTCATCGCAACCCGTGGTGATCTACTGGGACTTGAATTTTCCGATTCCATCGGTGTGGGAATGGCGCTGGCCAGCACCGTGATCTGGGCGATGTACTGGATCATCAATACTCGTGACACCCGCGACCCGCTGGCGGGTCTCTTCCTGAACTTCCTCTTCGGTCTGCCGTTCATCCTTCTGCTTTGTCTCGCCACGACGGGGCTGCCAAAGGATATTGGCACCGGTGTTCTGGCCGCTGTCTATATCGGCGTGTTTGAAATGGGCATCGCTTTCGTGCTCTGGAGCCGGGCCATGCGACTTGCTGAAAACACCTCCCAGGTCAGCAATCTTATCTTCATCTCGCCTTTCCTGTCGCTCGTGTTCATTCACTTCATTCTTGGTGAAACCATTCGGCCTTCGACCTATATCGGCCTGGTTCTGATCATCATCGGGCTGTGGTGGCAACAGCACGCGCAGTTCCGCTTTTACCGTCGATAATGCGACCAGATTCTCAGTTCGGCTTGTCATTCGCTATAACCTGAGAGGGTTGTACGATCCCGGGTGCGTTGCGCACCCTACCGACAAGAACAAGGAAACCCTAATGTTTTCAACACTCAAAACCATACAAAAGCCAATCCTGTGTCGTGTACTGACAATGTCCGCTGCGCTGCTCCTCGGCTCCGCCGGCGTTCAGACCGCGAGCGCCGCTGATACGCGTCGCGTAATATTCGTCGGCAATAACTGGGAAGGCACTATTGATGTAATTGACAGCGAATCCTATGCACCGATTGGACGCATTAACGCCGTGCCTGACAAGCGCAAGCGTATGACCGAGCTGCTGTTCAACCCAATCCGCCTCATTGGATTCCAGACTGTGAGAAACCTGATCGGCGAAGGCAATGATCAGCTGGTCGACGACATGTACAGCAGCCTGGATGGGCGGCTGCTGGTCATCTCACGCCCCAGCTTTGCCGACGTGGTGGCCATCGAAATGGCAACCGGGAAAATCGCCTGGCGCTTTCAGGTCGAGGGTTTCCGCTCCGACCACATGGCGCTGTCGCCGGATGGCACTGAAGTCGCTGTCTCGGCCTCGACAGGCAAGGTGGTGCATATTCTCGATGTAGAAACCGGCGCCGAGCGCGGTCGCTTCCCGTCAGGCAATTCCCCGCATGAGAATGTGTACTCGAAAGACGGTAAGCTGATTTATCACGCCAGTATCGGGAATGTCTTCACGCCACTCGATTCGAGTTTCTGGGACTCTACCAAGGGTGACCGCGTATTCCAGATCGTAGATGCCAGCTCTCTGGAAATCGTCAAGAAGTTTGATATGGCGGAAAAGCTCGCTGCAGCCGGCTTTCCCGGCTTGAGTCCGGCGGTCCGACCCATGACGCATACTGATGATGAGCGTTATTTCTATTTCCAGCTCTCATTCCTGCATGGCTTCGTTGAATACGATATGGTCCAGGACCGCATCACGAGAAAGGCTGATCTGCCGAATCTGATACCGGATGTGCCGCGACGCGATTACGTCAACGATTCAGCTCATCATGGCATTGCGCTCAGTGGTGACGACAAGACCCTCTGTGTAGCCGGCACCATGAGCGACTACGTAGCGATAGTTTCCAGAGAGACCTTCGAATATGAGCTGCTGATAGATATCGGCACCAAGCCTTACTGGGTGACCACCGATGCCGCTGGCGAGCATTGTTATGTGTCATGGAGCGGCACTGACCAGATGTCGGTGATTTCCTTTGCGACTGGCGAGGAAGTGGCTCGCGTAGATGTCGGTGATCATCCACAGCGGATCCGCGAGGGCTACATTCCTGCCGGTTGGAATCAGTAGAGAGCGATCATTACGGCCAGCCGTTCAGCTGGCCGTTCTCTCAGCCAAAGGCGAAGTGGCTCTTGTCCATGTCCAACACCGAGCTGGTCGGTGCGATGGCGCTGGTATAGTGTGAACCGGCCCTGGGCAGTAAACGTTCGAAGTAGAACTGCGCGGTTTGAATCTTCGCGCGATAGAACTCGTCCGACTCCCGGCCCGCGCCACTGCGCAGCAGTTCACTCGCCTTGTCTGCCTGCAGCGCCCAGAAATAGGCCATCATCACGAAGCCTGAATACATGAGGTAGTCCACCGAGGCCGAACCTACTGCTTCCCGATCCTTGGTTGCGCGCAGCATGATGCGACCGGTAAGGATGTTCCATTCGACGCTGCGCTTGAGCAGGCTTCGCGCCATCTTGCCAATGGCGCCCGGCTGGAGTAGACGACCCCTGGAGAACTTCATCATGGTCAGCGTAAAGTCGCGAACGCATTTGCCCTTCGTCGCCAGCAGCACCTTGCGCCCCAGCAGATCGAGCGCCTGTATACCTGTCGTCCCTTCGTAAAGCGTCGCAATTCGGGCATCACGCGCGATCTGTTCCATGCCGTGTTCGTGGATGTAGCCATGCCCACCGTACACCTGCATACCCAGGTTAGCCGCTTCCAGGCCCATTTCGGTCAGGAAACCCTTGAGGATGGGCGTGTAGAAACCTAGGCAGCTATCTTCCTCCTTCTGCCTGCTGACATCACCATCGAGCACGGCATTGACAAGAAAGTCGGCGATCTTGGCGACGCTGTAGATCATCGCCCGCCCGCCTTCAGCGATGGCCTTCTGTGTCAGCAGCATCCGTCGGACGTCGGGATGCCAGATGAGCGCATCGGCCTTGAAATCAGGATCCTTTTTGCCGGAGAGGGCCCGCATGGAGCGCCGTTCGCTGGCATACTGCAATGCCCGCTGAAACGACGCCTCGGCATGACAGACGCCCTGTATCGCGGTACCGATGCGGGCGGTATTCATGAAGGTGAACATGGCTTCGAGCCCCTTGTTCTCTTCACCCATCATGAACGCCGTCGCCCCATCGAAATTGAGCACTGCGGTTGCCGATGCACGAATACCCATCTTGTGCTCGATTGAGCCACACGCCAGGTCGTTACGTTTCCCGGGCACGCCAGCGGCCGAAACCAGGAACTTGGGCACGATGAACAATGAAATACCACGGGTACCGGCAGGTGCCCCCGTCACACGTGCGAGCACGATATGGATGATGTTGTCGGTCAAATCATGTTCGCCGGCTGAGATAAATATCTTGGTGCCGGTAACTCTGTAGGTGCCGTCGTCCGCAAGTTCAGCCCTGGTCTGTATCTGACCCAGATCGGTGCCGCATTGCGGCTCGGTCAAACACATCGTGCCCGTCCATTCACCGGACACCAGCGATGGCAGGTACATGTCTTTCTGCTCATCACTCCCAAACTGCACAATGGTGTTGATGCAACCGACGCTAAGCCCTGGATACATGGCGAACGACCAGTTGGCGGTGCCCATCATCTCGGACTTTATGGCGCTGATCGACGCTGGTAAGCCCTGGCCGCCATAGGCTTCCGGAAACGAAAGACCCTGCCAGCCGCCGTCGACGAACTGACGGTACGCCTCACGAAAGCCAGTGGGTGTGCTGACCTCACCGTTCTCGAAGCGACAGCCTTCTCGATCGCCAGACAGGTTCAGGGGCGCCAGCACCTCTTCGCACAAGGTCGCTGCGCCTTCGAGAATGGCTTCGACCATATCCGGAGTGGCGTCTGCGCCGTTTGGCAGTGCGGCATAGTGCGACGGGTAATCGAGCACTTCGTTGATCAGGAAGCGCATGTCGCGCAGTGGGGCCTTGTAGTCCATCATCTGTTCAATCCTGCTGAGCGTTGGCAGGAGCAATATTGAATATCGGTGAGAGGGGGTCAAGGTCGAAACTGACTCATTGTCAGGCAATTCCTTGTCATTATCGCCCGATGTGATGCTGTGGGACATTTACCTCATCGATGAGTGAACCTGTTACCGCTGCGCCGACGTAACGGTCGCCTGAATATGAGGCCCGCCTGGACGAGGCAGGCATCCGGCCACACCACTATCGCGTACGCTCTAAGGACCCACCGGCGTAAAAAGGATGTTGAAATGAAGTATTCGCCCAGCGATTCAGACCGCTTCGTGCACAGAGCCTGGAAAGTAGCGCTGATTTTCGCCACGACAATCATCCTGCTGACGACACTCTGGTTTGGGCACGAAGTCCTGCTCATTCTGTTTGCCGGTCTCTTGCTTGCCCTGTTCTATCTCATACCTGTGCAGTGGATCAGCCGCCACACCCCGCTTGGTCACCGCACTGCCCTTGGGCTTGTGATACTCCTGTTGCTGGGTCTATTCGGTCTGTTTGCATTCACCTTTGCATCGAACGTTACCCAGCAGTTCCAGCAACTGGCGGAGGTCGTGCCGAATAGCATCGCCGAGCTCAAGCAGCAGCTCTCCGACCTGCCGATGGCCAACAAGGTCATCGACGAGGTGCAGCAGCAACAGGCCGAGGCCGATGGCAGTCAGATGAGTGAATGGTTCTCGAAAGTGTCTGGCGTGTTCTCGACCACTTTCGGTTCCTTGGTCAATGTGGTCATCATCTTCTTCATTGGCCTTTTCGTCGCCTTTGAACCGCAGACTTACCGAACAATGCTGATCCGCCTGTTTCCGCAGCATCGTCGAGCCTATGCCTCGGAAGTGCTGGACGCACTGGTGGAGAAACTGAGCTGGTGGATGCTTGGTAGAATTGCGTCGATGGCCCTGGTCGGTTTGCTGATAGGGCTTGGCTTATGGGCGCTTGGCATGCCGATGGCCCTCTCGCTCGGCCTGCTGGCCGCGTTACTGGAGTTCATACCGAACTTCGGGCCGATGATGGCAGCGATTCCCGCACTGTTAGTCGCCTACACCCAGGGCGAACCGCAGTTGGTACTGCATGTGGCGATCCTGTATTTCGTCATCCAAGGCATGGAGGGTTACGTGATCACGCCGCTCGTCCAGCGTCAGGCCATCGAAATTCCACCGGCCGTACTAGTGGCGATCCAGGTCAGCCTTGGCCTCTTCGCTGGCGTTCTCGGGCTGCTCCTGGCGGCCCCCGTGGCCGCTGTACTGCTTGTGATGATGAACAAGGTTTACGTGCGCGACTACCTGGGCGACAGAACAGACGACGAGATGGGTGACCTTTCTACCACCCAGGGCGATGATGGGCAGCGTGAGGGCTCAAATTCGGGCTGATGACTTACGCCGGCCCCGGCCCTTGCAATTTAAGCCGACCGCGAAGGTGGGTAGTCTGGCTGGCGTCACCGCGGATTTCGAAGCTCGACCCACTCTCGTCCCGGCTCGCCCAGAGCGCCGCCTTGGCAGGTAGCAACAGTGGAGACTTGAATTCAACTTTCACCTCCGCTGTATCAGTGCGACCTGAGGGCAGCAGTTCGGCCAGAGCGCGGGCCTTGGTCCACATGCCGTGGGCAATAGCGCGGCGGAATCCGAACAGTTTGGCTGACACAGCGGTGAGGTGTATGGGATTGAGATCGCCTGACACCAGGCCATAGCGCCGACCGATGTTGCTGCTGGCCTTGAACGTCGCTGACAGAGCCAGGGGTTCAGAGGCTCCAGGCAATGCGCGGTAAGGGTCGCCCTGCGGGTCCTGCACGCCTATGCGCAGCAGACTCTGGGTGGAAGCCCATACCTCCTGCGTGCCTCGCATGATACGCGACTCCAAGGTGAAGACTTGCCCGCGCCTGTGCGCCATCAAGGTGCCTGTCCACAGCTCTACCATCACACGATCGCCGATATTCAGGGCCTGAAACTGCCGGATATCACTGGCCAGGTGCACGGTACCGAGACCAGACCACGGTGATGCATCGGACGCCATGTATTCGAGCGCAAGGGGGAAGGTAAGCAGCTGCGGATAAGTCAGCGGCACCCCCTGATCAGCACTGAAACCACAGAGTGCGGCATAGCGGGAGAGATGGTCGCCATCGATGCTGACCTCCCGGTCGACATAGCTGGCCGATGGCAGCGTCTCCACCCTGCCCGGTTTCTTTCGTATTGTGCCAAGCACTCGCGCATAGCGGCTCAATGACTCGAAATCGACTGCCTTCATGTTGAGTCCCTTCAGAATATTGTTGTTGGTCAGAAAGCTCGACTTTCGCACAAGATGAAGCTGATTGTCAGCATGGGCAGGCACTTCCAATGGTGCTTCATCACGGGAATTTTACGAAACATTTATGCAAGGTGCGATTTCACTACTAGCCCGTTTACAGGGTTTACCCCTAGGCTGTGCCAACTTATATATCAGAACCCTTCACAGACAACGGTAAGAAGATGGATTCAGCCGCAAGGTCGTCATGGAGTCTGCATCACAGTTGGTACGACTACTTCGCTGCGACCGCGATCATGGCAGCGGCCATGCTGGCCGCCCTGATGATCGATCAGCTTCTGCCACGAACAAACGTATTGCCTGTGCTGCTGGTTGGTGTGCTTATAGCGGCCGTCCGCACAAGCGTAGGTGCTTCGCTCTGGAGCTCGCTACTTGGTTTGTTAGTCTATAACTACTTTTTCACTGAGCCCTATCATACCTTCGTCATCGCTCATCGGGATGACGTTGCGACCGTAGCTTTCTTCCTGCTGCTTTCAAGCGTGACCGGCAATCTCGCTACACGATTACGCCAGCAAATGCTCGCACTGCGCGAAAGCAAGCGACGTATTGGTGATCTGCTTGGCTTGAGTCAGGAAATTGCTGGCGCTGCAGGGGAGCTGGACATCATGAAGGCAGGGGCCATCTTCCTGCATCCCCGTCTGAATAGCGCGATCTGTTGGCTGCAGATCGAGGAGCACGGAGGATGCCGGCAGGTACTTTGTTATCCAGAAACAGAGGACGCGCTGAGCGAGCAGATACTACAGCAGGCTCAAATGCTGATCTCCCCGCGGGGCGAAGCCAGTACGATCGGACCGCGTGAGTGGAGCTCAGAGCTGCAATTGTATACGTTAGCAGCCGCGCAAGGCGAGATTCTGGCAATGCTCGGGCTGTCACTGAATCACAAGAGGGGGCAGGATGCCTGGAGCGAGGCACAGATTACCGGCTACTGCCAGCTGATTGCACAGGCACTTGAACGCGCCCGCCTCTCGTCGCGGCTGGAAGCGGCACGTCTGGATGCAGAAACTGAGCGGCTTCGCTCGGCACTGCTGTCCTCCGTATCACATGATCTGAAAACACCCCTCGCTACGATGATTGGATCGACGTCAAGTCTCCTGCAATACCACGACAGGCTGACGGCTGAGGATCGTATCGAACTCCTTGAAGGGACTTTGCAGGAAGCCGAACGCCTCAATCGCTACGTGGAGAACCTGCTCGATATGACCCGCCTGGGCTATGGCCCGCTCAAGCTCGAACGAGACTGGGTGACCCTCAGTGACATCGTAGGTTCAGCCACTCACCGTCTGCAGTCGGTGCTGGCCCGTTTCAAAGTCGATGTTCGCCTAGCGGACAATATTCCATTGTTGTTTGTCCATGCAGCCCTCATCGAGCAGGCTGTTGTCAATATACTTGAGAACGCCGCCCGCTTTGCCCCAGAAGAATCGCAGATCAGCATTGAGGCTTCGTTACGCGAAGGCGCCCTCCACCTCGATATCGCTGACGAAGGCCCGGGCATTCCCACGGCCGAACGACACAAGGTCTTCGATATGTTCTATAGCGCAGCCAAGGGTGATCGACAAAAGGGGACCGGGCTCGGTCTCGCCATCTGTCATGGCATGATCGGTGCTCACGGTGGCCGGGTGGAGGTATTTGACGGACGCAGCGGCATCGGGACTACCTTTCGTATCAGCCTGCCCTTGCAGCATCAACCCTACCTCCCGGATGACAGCGATGATTAAACGAGCTCTGCGATGATTGCACTGCAGCCCAAAATTCTGGTTATCGATGACGAGCCACAGATTCTGAGATTCCTGAGGATCAGTCTCCGATCCGAAGGGTACCAGTTTCTGGAAGCCGCTGACGGCACCTCCGGACTGGAGGTGGCAGCAATTGAAGATCCCGAAGTCATCGTACTTGATCTTGGCTTGCCCGATATGGATGGGTTTGCCGTGCTGCAGGAGCTCAGGCGGTGGAGCAGAACACCGGTACTCGTGCTCTCAGTCAGGTCGAGCGAACAGGAGAAAGTCAGGGCTCTGGACCTCGGTGCAAACGACTACGTCACCAAGCCATTCGGGATCAAGGAATTCATGGCCCGGCTGCGGGTGTTGATCCGAGATAGCGCGCAAGGAGCGAGCAATCTGGCGCTGAAACAGTTTGACTCGGGTGCTCTGCGGATCGATTTCGTAAAGCGAATCGTGACACTGGCGGGCGAGCCGCTCCACCTGTCGCGGAAAGAGTACGCCTTACTCGGCCTGCTGGCGCGCCATGCCGACCATGTGGTGACCCAGCAATATCTGCTCAGCGAGATCTGGGGCGCGAGCCACAGCGGCGACAGCCACTACCTTCGCATTTTCATCGCGCGGTTGCGACAGAAGCTGCAAGACGATCCGACTCAACCACGCTTCATTCAGACAGAACAAGGGGTGGGCTACCGTCTGGTATCAGAACAGTGAGACTGTTTGTACCCTATTTCAGAGTAGCCTCTGCCGGCCTGCTGCTGCTATCGGCACTCATGCTTGCACCATTGTCGCTGGCATGGAGCGGATTTGGCGGTAGCTATCGTACCTATATGTTGCCCCTGGCCGCCTCATTGACAGCTGGCTTGATTTTTGGGCGCCTGGGCAGTCCAATATCGACACATATCAACCAACGGCAGCTGTTCATCATTACGGCCGGCACCTGGCTGACGGTTCCGCTGTTCGGCATGCTGCCTTTTATTTGCATGGAGGAACCGTTGTCCATTGTGGATGCGGCATTCGAATCTATTTCTGGCATGACGACCACTGGATCAACGGTCATGACAGGACTGGAGCACACTTCGAAAGACATTCTCCTCTGGCGATCCTTACTACAGTGGTATGGCGGAATAGGCATCATTGGCATGACCATCGCAGTCTTACCATCGCTGAAGTCCGGCGGAATGCGCCTGTTCCGCACCGAGTCCTCGGACTGGTCGGAGAAGGAAATACCTCAGATGAAAAACATGCTGAAAGGTATTCTCGTTGCCTATTTCGGACTGAGTATTCTCTGCGCACTCGCCTACTGGCTAGCGGGTATGGATGCTTTCAATGCGATAAATCACATGATGGCCACGGTATCTACTGGGGGCTACTCGACCGCTGACGCTTCATTTGGCCAATTCCCCGGCCATCTACTCAGCTGGGTTGCTGTGCTGTTCATGTTTGCCGGCTCCATGCCTTTCGTACTGTACATCCGGTTGTGGCGGGGGCGGTCTCCCAGGGTGCTATCTGACATTCAAGTCAGAGGGCTTGGGCTCGTCTTCGCCATCGCCGCTGGATTTCTCACTATCGATCTTGTTCTCACCACCGACATGAGTGTGCTGGAAGCGTTCACTGCGAGCACATTCAATGTGATGTCAGTAGTCTCTACCACTGGTTTTGCCAACGCTGACTATGGCCTCTGGGGGCCCGCTGCAGTTGCGATTTTCTTTTTCCTCACTTTTGTCGGCGGCTGCTCAGGATCCACCTCCGGTGGGATAAAAATTTTTCGATTCCAATTATTTTTCCTCATGCTGAAGAGACAGTTCAAGCAGGCTATTCACCCCAATGCGGTGCTTGTGAGCAAGTACGGTACGCGGCTCGTGACCGAGGAAATACTTCAGTCGACCAATGCCTTCGTTTTCTTGCTGATATCGACGCTCGTCGTGCTGACACTCCTCCTCGCGCTGACAGGATTGGACTTTATTACCAGCATAACTGGTGCTTCAACGGCGCTCATGAACGTGGGGCCAGGCCTGGGCGACATAATCGGACCTGCGGGCAACTTTCACAGCCTGCCGGATTCAGCCAAGACGATACTGATGACCGGTATGATTCTGGGCCGTCTCGAATTCACAGCAATCATGATCATCTTTACGCGCGTATTCTGGAGGGGCTAGCCCGTCTTTAATGTCGGCACTCGTCCTACAATCTGGTAGACACAACTGTTATCGGTTAGTTTCAGATGCAGATCATCAACACACTCGTCCATCGGTAACGTTTCAAGACCATGCCACAGCCCCGGCCGGAATCGCATATTCACGACAGCACGTTCAAACAGCTGCTGCACTTCACCCACCGCGTCATCGTCAATTTTTTACGCAATCACGGCATACTGCTGGCCGGTGGTGTTGGCTACAACGTATTGCTGTCTGCCGTGCCGCTACTGGCCGTCCTCGGCGTGTTGCTCGCAACCATCGTCGAAGAAAAGCAGTTGCTCGAAGTCATGGCCGTGCAGGCAGCACATTTTTCACCAGCCCACGCCGGTTTACTGCTGGAAGCCGTTCGGGAGTTTCTCGCTTCGAGGGATATCATCGGCATCGTGAGTTTTCCTGTTCTGCTGTTTTTCAGCTCCTTTGCCTTCCGCATGCTCGAAGACTCGATCGCCATCATCTTTCATGAAGCGGATAACCCGCGCCGCAAGATGTGGATTTCAGCGATACTGCCCTATGTCTTCATCACGGTACTCGGCCTTGGCCTCCTGACGCTTACTGTGCTGTTTACGCTGGTCAACTCGGCTTACGAAGAGCCTGGCTTGCTCTTGTACATTCTTAGTTTCGTTGGTGTGTTCATACTGTTCAGTGCCATTTACAAGTTTCTCCCCATTGTAAAGGTGGCGCCGCGGCGTGCCATCATAGGGGGGCTCGTTGCTGCGGTACTATGGGAAGCTACTCGCCTGCTGCTGATGTACTACTTCACGAATGTTTCGCTCGTGGGCGTCGTGTATGGCTCGCTGGCCACCATTATCATCATCCTGATCAGTCTCGAAATCGGCTCGATCATTCTCTTACTGGGTGCCCAGGTGATTGCCGAGCTGGAGCGGAGCCACCGAGCCGGACTGCCCTGGCACACCGCGCCCGGCGGCGACGCTGAGCTGCACGCACGCCCCGTCAACATCTAGCTTTATCACGGTTTTTGATGGGTACTTGGAGCTTCAGCTGGTGTTGGGTGGGCCGCCTGGCTTTACCGAAACAACCGGTCTGGTATAGTAGAATAACCCATTTGAGAAAAGACCTGAATTTTCAACTTGATAGCTGACGGGTCTGGTATAAGATATCTAAACCAGTAAGGTTCCACATGAAAGCAATATTTGACGGGTGACACAGACATGACGACTAAGGGATCCAGCTCAGTAGTGCCACAATCGCTCATTATGCAGCTCTACGAAAGCTATCAGCAGATGGCGGATTGCTGTTTGACGCTGGAAGCCGCGGTGCGAGCCGACAAGGATGAATACCCCGTTTACATCCCCACTTTCGGTACCAGCGAGGATGAGCACATGTCACAGGCCGCAAGGGAAGCAGCAATCGACGCCATGACGCAGTTATACATGCGGGAGGAGAATGAGCCGCTGGTGGGCGAAGGCATACTGTGCGCCTCTTCAGACACCGTCGAGGCAGCCGAGAAGCTCAACGCAGCAAAACTGGCTTTCAAGGCTGCAGTGATGGCTGTCCGTAACTATGGGACATCGAAAGGGGCGCCGGTGGATCGCGTCACCAAACTGATCAATGATGAAGTGCTTGAAAAAGGCTACCGCACTGAAGCGCTGAAAAAGGCCATGGGCACGGCAGGTATCAGTGCGCTGGATCTCAAGCGCTGCTATGCCCAGATTAGAATAATGCCCCCTCACCTTGATGTGTTCAGCTGGACGTGGGCGACTAATCACACCCGCATCAAGAAGATCTCGGTCGAAGACGCATTGGAAATGGCCCGCAGCCTGCCCGAGTCGCAACGCGCCGCGGCAGCGACAGCCGAGGCGCTCCTGGCGACCTGCCGTCCCGGTGAGATGCTGGTAAAGAAGGTGCCCTTGCGCAATCAGCTTAGGGCCAACTATGCCTATCGTGAGGACGACCGTATAGTCCGCAAGGCCTGCCCTATTTCAGGCGTAGTGATTGCCCAGCAGAAAATAATGCCGAGAAAGCTGTGGCGAGACGACCCTGCCACGCTGGAAAGCGAGACACCCCGCCTTCCCCGCGTTTCAGGAATCGCAAATGAACCCTTCATACAGGCGCTGGATCTGTACCGCTACGCCCGCTGAAGGGGGAAGAATTACTGGTTCAGAGGCTCCTGGGCTGGGGGCTCGTCCCGAGCGCCCTGAGGCTGCTCCATGACATCGCCAGGCACCGTTACCCCTTCCTGCTCGACACCGACCTGTCGATCAGATGCCTGCCCTTCCAAACTCGACTCGCCAGCCGCTGGCATATCGTCCTGTTGTTCACAACCTGTAAACGCTGCCAGTGAAAGTGCCAAAACACTGATGGCGCCAATTTTCGATACGTTCATGCTCGTTCTCCTTGGGTGGAACTCCTTGGTCTGAACTCGCAGGTACGCATGGGTCTATTGCGCGGATTCATGATACGTAGAAGACCTGTCGGGTCTGGTATAGTATTTGTATTATGGGATTGGTAGTGAGGAGCATTCGCCGGTGGGATGACATCAGCCATCCCACCGGCAACACGACAGCTTACTTGTCGAGGACCAGCTTCCAGCTGGTCAGGGAGCCGGTATCACGGCTATAGACATCCTGCGCAGTCAGCGTCCAGGCCCCGGTCAGTCCATTGAACTGACTGGCGCTGATGCTTGCGGTATAGGTCTTGCTGCCACGACTACTGTCCCGACCGTTGTTGTTTTTCACAATCACCGATCGTCCACCCTTGCTTAAGGTCAGCCTGACATCGCCCTGATAGGTATGGTCGATGGTCACTGACACAGTCGCGGAGCTGGCCGCAGGTGCGTCTGCTGGCACAGTGATCTGGCTGGTTACCGAGCCGCGATCCGGAATGGCCTGTGACGTTGTATTCGCATACTCGTACTGCGAATTACCACCGCCAGAGTCGTCGCCGACTTCCAGGAAGGCCGCAGAAACAGCACCCCAGTTCCCCGCAGCATCGCGCGCTCGAACGAAGACTGTGTGCTTGCCCTCGCTCAACCCGCTGGTATCAATGCTGCCGGTAAGCTCTTCGGTGCCCTCATCGAAGCGCCCATCAGTACTGGCAAGTGCCACAGGCTCGGCACCGGCTTTCCATGGTGGCACATCGATATAATACTCCGCCTGTGCGATAGCCTGGACGGGCTCCCTGCCGTTCCGGCTGCTGAAGCGTGTGTCTGTGGCACTGGCTGCAAGTGTAGCCGCCGAGCCATTGACCGAAAGGCTGACACTCGTGACGTCGGGACCTGCGGGTGTGAGATAAGGCGTGCGGACGACCTTCGCCGCGTAGATAAGTGCGCGCAGGTTGTCTGGCTTGATCTTGCCATCATACACCGAGCAGCTCTGGAAGAAGTCTGTGCCGAGTTCGAAGGTATACGCGGCCACGCCGAGCTCCCCGTAACTCACACCATCGCTGGTGCCGTCGGTGGGATATAGACCAATGGATTGCTGCGGCGTATAGCCGTTGAACCAGGCGAACTTACGACCCAGTGTCTGCAGAGCCTGGCCGTTAGGTGCAGCTGTACTGGTATCGCCCCACGGCCACAGCACGAGTTCGCTGTAACTGTGAATATCGAGGTGAATACCGCTGGTGTCTGCCGGCGCCGCATCGTTCTTGCCAGAGCCGCGGCGGTCAGGGAAGATGCTGCGGACATAGCTCTCGATGGCCTGCGTTTCCGGCTCAGAACCAGGTCGCGGTCCTCGGTAGGTGTCGTTGCACTGATCACCACTGGAGCCATTGGCACTGTTCCAGCCGAAGGTGAAGTTGCGGTTCAGGTCAGCGCCGCGCTTGTTGCTGGTCGAGCCGCAGTAATTCTGGTTGGTGTTCTTGCGCCAGAGGATGCCGGTTTCAGCCTTTTTTCGGCCATCGGGATTGGTATGCAGCATGAGGTGCACTTCATGATGATCCAGGATCCAGGTGATATCGGCGTCAGTGCCGTAGCCACTGAGCAGGGTGCGAGCGAAGTCCAGCGTCAGGGGCGCAGTGGTAAACTCACGGGCATGGATGGCACTGTTGATGAACAGTATCGGCTTTTGACCGCCTGTACTCCGGTTTGTCAGCTTGAGCACGCGGATATCGTGCCCACCAAGCCCCTGGTTTTTTTCCCACGAATTACCGACGTCAATCCATGTCGCCAGATTCGGGTAAGTCGCCACCATATCTCCAGCGACAGCGAATGTTTCTTCTACGGTCTCGTAGCACTCATAACCAGGGATGCCGCGCAGTGCAACGTCCTGGGCTATCATGGCACCGTCGCCGGAAGATCTGAGCTCCTGCCGCAGCTGAGTCATTTCCTGCATGGTCGTGAGGACCTGATTGCGTTTCTCGACCCATTCAGTGGCCGGCTCAAAGGTGAAACCGAATCGGCTCAGCTTGGCCTGCTCTCGCTCGTTCAGTTCCATAACGAGATAACCCTCGTCATAGTTCGACGCCAAGAGATTGGCGTGGAACGAGATTGCGGCTTTCCGTGCGAGTTTGAGGTTTGGAAAATGAACCTTGTACACCGTATCGGCGGCGGCCATTTCCTGTGCAGCGAGTTGTGCTACGTCATCCTGATGCGCCAAGGCGGACATCGGCGCTGCGGCGCCGGCCGCGATCGCCATGATGATGAGGCTGAGGGGGCGTAATCGAGCTTTTTTCATTATAGTAGTCTCTTGTGAAGGCTTTGCTCCTGGTCGGAGCACGTGGATAAAACCCCTTGTGGGGCAGAACCACCATTGGCACCCTGAAAGCCTTCGTAGAAGAAACCACTCAATTCTTGCTAACTGCCTAAAGGCCGATTCGGCTATTCGGGACGTAAACCCAGCCGTCAGCGACTTCGCCACTGGCTTGAACAAACGAGAATTCGGCTCAGTTATCGCTGCCAGGCGATTGATGGCTCTATTAATTATCGTTCATTCTAGGGTCTATTATTAACGGCTCCAGTTGTCAAAAACAACAAAAACACAAGCGCAGGTCCAGGTATGCCCAACAGCTCTCATTTTCGAATTTCTGGTCCGCTTGCGTTCGTAGCGCTCACGGCTCTCAGTGCCCCAGCGCAGACGGGATCTAAACATAGCAAGACCGAATCAGCGGCGGCCTGCTCGGACCCTCAACTGCAGGCCGCCGCTGACGATTTTCGAGAACTTCGCACTACTCCAGGCCATTTCGATGGCGCAGGCTGGCGTCCGGAGGTCGACGCTTATGACGGCAAAAAGCACAAGCTGATGCAGAAGCTGGCCAAAGATGCCATCGAACGTGAACTCAGTGTCGACTGCCTGCTCAGACTGCTCGGCAAAGCCGATGAGCAAATGGCGGGTGGTTCCGCTGGCGGGACTGCCTTGCTGAGTCAGGTAGAATGGCAGACGGGGCAGGCAACGCAGGCTGGTGAGCTACTCATTTACAACTGGCGCGGACGGCATGACCGCCTGGTGTTCCTGGCTATCGACGACAAGCTGCTGGCCAGCGGTTGGGCGCTGGCCTACGAATAGGCTCTGCTCTTCGCTAACTCCCTATCCTGTCCGGCTCATGAAATCGGGTCCAGAAACATTGTAGAATCAGCCCTCTACAGTTTTAATGTTGTGATGGAATTCACGGAACTTTTGAGGAAGGCAGGCATGTCAGCATTGGGCGTTGTAAAGGAAGTCATTCAGCAATCACTGCCTGGAGCGAAAATAGACAGCGATACAGCTTTCAGTCAGGACGTCGAAGGTTGCGCTTTCGCGCTGCATATCAGTCACAGCAACTATGAATTCGTGGCAGTGATGGACAGGAACAAGATGTGCTGGTTGCTTGGACTGGAAAATGATTACTTCGATTGCGAGTTCGACTTCGACAGACTGAGCGCAAAGTCCCTGGCTCATCACCTTCGCTCGGCTGCGGCGAGAACTGAGTGCATGCCTGCCTGAATACTGCTTCAGCTGGCGCCGGTCACAGGCTGTCCAGGAGCGTCAGTAGCCTCTGGCTATCCACAGGCTTGACGAGATGTTCAGCGAATCCCGCCTGTTTGCTGCGCAGCTTGTCATGAGCCTGACCGAAGCCTGACAGCGCGATGAGCCGGCAGGCGCCGTCGGTGTCCAAACTGCGCAGGCGCAGAGCCAGATCGTAGCCGTCCATGCCTGGCAAGGCGATATCGAGGATGGCAACATCGAAACTTTCTCGAGCAAAAATCTCTTGCGCCTGAGCCGGATCGTAGGCGATGGCGACATGGTATCCATGCATGCCCAGCAAGTCGGCAAGCGCTTCAACGGCATCCCGATTGTCATCGACCACGAGAATACGACGATGCCGGTTGTCAACATATGGCCTGCTTTCAGCCAGCGCCGTATCTCCGGCTTGCCCCTGCAGCTGCAGGGGTAAGCTCACAGTAAACGTGCTGCCCTGCCCTTCGCCATTACTTTCCGCCCAAACCCGGCCCCCGTGCAGGTGCACCAGATTCCTAACCAGCGCAAGGCCAATACCCAGGCCACCTTCGGCCCGGTCGACACTGCGCCTTCCCTGGACGAACAGCTCGAATATATCCGGCAAGAGTGCGGCGGAGATACCGACGCCATTGTCTTCGACGATGATGATGAGCTCTGCAGCTGTGGCAAGCGCCCGGAGCTGAACATCTCCGCCCTCAGGCGTGTATCGCGAGGCATTGGTCAAGAGATTGGCCACGACCTGTGCCATCCGCGCCGGATCGCCACGCCAGACCATACTCGGCACATCAACCTTGAGGCGTTGATTCTTCTTCTCAAACAGGTCCGCTGCCATTTCTACAGCTCTGCCAAGCATCTCCCGCAGGTCCACTGTCTCGACTCTCAGCTCAAGTTTGCCACGGGTGATCTTGGACACATCGAGCAGATCGTCTACGAGGCGAACGAGGTGGTCGACCTGGCGCCGAATAATGACCTGCTCCTGTTGGACCTCGGGATACTTCAGCTTCATCAATTCCAGTGCAGTTACGATCGGCGTAAGCGGATTACGCAGCTCATGACCCAGCATCGCCAGAAAGTCATCCTTGCTGCGCGAAGCCAGCCGGAGCTCCTCATTCAGACGCTCCGTGGCCCGCCTCGCCAAAACCTGCTCAGTGCTATCCACCATGATGAGCATTACACCATAGACCTGTCCGGCAGCTCGGCGAAGCGGTGTAATATTGCAGGTGAAGTAGCGGTCCTGATCCTGCCCATCCATATGCAGGCAAACAGGCATCTCGCTTGAGACCCCGGACCGGCCGGTTTCAAGGACGGACTGAAGTGCAGCTCTTACTGCGGTGTCGACCAACTCGGGATAGACATCATCGAAACGGTGACCCAGCAGGTCGTTGCGACCGACGATCTCACAATAGGCGCGGTTTGCGAGCTGATAGACCAGTGAATCACCGACCAGCACAGCAGTCCCGAGCGAGGCATCGAGCAACGACGAACTCAGGTCAGCAGCGGAAAATTGCGTAGTATTGGCGATTTCAGACTCGCAGTATTCGGGCACAAGGTCCGCAAGGGGCTCCTCGCGAATACTAGTCAGCGGCACAGCCGAGGCGTCAGCGCTATTGGATGGAGATCTCGGCATAACACTCATTATCTAGCGGCGACGATACGCGAGTATGAAGACAAAGGTCTGACGCAGCACTAAACTGCCTTTATAAAGCCGCCGAGGCTTGAACGTGTCGCCCTGGATGTGGTGACCAGAAACACAGCCTTTCGAAGTAGGACCCAAGCGTGGCAAGCGATTTACACGAGGCGAGATTGGCGGGGGTCGTGCAGGCACTTGTCAAAAGCGGTGCTAGCAGGGTGCTTGACCTTGGTTGCGGCAGCGGAGAGCTGCTTATCGAGCTGCGCGCGCAAGTACAGTTCAACCGACTGCTCGGCATCGATATTGATGAACAGGCGCTTGCAGAGGCGCGTCTCAATCTCGGGCTGGACCTACTGAACCCCGACAGGCGACTGCACGTCTGCTATGGCTCGTTCGAAGACGCTGACCATCGCTTGCTGGGCTTCAATGCAGCCGTAATGCTCGAAACGATCGAGCACGTTGAACCCTCACGGCTATCGCGCGTCGAGCAGACCGTCTTCCGCGCTTATGACGTCGACACGGTGATCATCACCACGCCAAACCAGGAGTACAATGTGCTACACGGCATGCTACCGCAGCAGCGCCGTCACCCTGGCCACCATTTCGAATGGACCAGGCTACAGTTCAACAACTGGGCCGACGGCGTGGCCAGGCGCCACGGCTATCGGGTCGAATTTTCAGGACTCGGCCCACCGGATGTCCTGCGTGGTTCCTCCACTCAGATGGCTGTGTTCAGCCGATGTGAGCCGTAGCAGAACAGGAATTTTCAGCCAGGCCTACACTGTCTATAGCCACCTGATTGTGATAGACTTCGCCGCTCATATTCTCCGTGGATTAACATCCGTTAATATTACTCTCAGGGCGTCTCTCTTGAAGATCACTCCACCTTAGTACCTAGCCCGCCCCCAGCATTTCAACGCCGAATGCAACCCGAGCCAGCATTGCCCGTGGCACGCACGCTGACGCCTTTTTGAGCGATCAGAGCGCGTCGCTGTCTCGTTTACTCAATTCTTTCTGTCCGGTAGTCCAATGACTCAAACTGTTTCTTCTGGCTTTGTTCGCAATTTCCTGGGCAACGCACCTGTGTGGTACAAGCAGGTCATCGTGCTCTTCCTGATCGCCAACCCGATCATCCTGTGGTCGCTCGGCCCCGTGGTCGCAGGCTGGCTGCTAGTCGCCGAATTCATCTTCACGCTAGCCATGGCGCTCAAATGCTACCCCTTGCTCCCGGGCGGGCTGCTGGCCGTTGAAGCACTCCTGATTGGCCTTGCGACACCTGAAGCCGTCTATGCGGAGGTCGAAGTCAATCTGCCAGTTATCCTGCTGCTGATGTTCATGGTGGCCGGCATCTACTTCATGAAGGAGTTATTGCTGCTCACTTTTACCCAGCTCCTGCTCGGTATCAGATCAAAGTCGGCGCTGTCGTTGCTGTTCTGTGCGGCGGCCGCATTGCTCTCGGCATTCCTGGACGCACTGACAGTGACAGCCGTCATCATCAGTGTGGCTGTGGGCTTCTATTCGGTCTATCACAAGGTCGCTTCTGGTCGAGGCTATCATGAAGGTCAGCACAACACGCAGAGTGATGACGACGTGATTGAACTGCATCGGGAAGATCTGGTGAACTTCAGAGCCTTCCTGCGTAGTCTGCTCATGCATGGTGCCATCGGCACTGCGCTCGGTGGCGTGGCGACAATGGTTGGGGAGCCGCAGAACCTGCTGATCGCCAAGGTTGTTGGCTGGGATTTTGGCACCTTCTTTCAGCGCGTGGCACCGATCAGCATACCGGTACTGATTGCGGGTCTCCTGACCTGTGTACTGCTCGAGAAGCTGCGCTGGTTTGGTTATGGGGTGCGACTACCAAAGCCTGTGCGACGGGTGCTCGAAGACTTCGCCGACCAGCAACGCAAGAAGCGTACAAAGTCAGATCAGGCGGCTCTTTGGGTACAAGGATTTGCTGCAATTATTCTGGTGCTCGGACTGGCATTCCACCTTGCCGAGGTCGGACTGATCGGCCTGCTCGTCATCATTCTGATCACCTCGTTCACGGGCGTGACGGATGAGCATCAGATTGGCAAGGCTTTCCAGGAGTCACTGCCATTCACCTCACTACTGATCGTGTTTTTCGCAGTTGTCGCGGTTATTCATCAGCAGCATTTGTTCAAGCCAATCATCGACTTCGTATTGGCCCTCCCCGAGGCTCAGCAGCCAGGCATGTTTTTCATCGCCAATGGTGTGCTGTCGATGATCAGTGACAACGTGTTCGTTGCTACTGTGTATATCAGTGAGATTCAGCAGGCCTTTGATGCTGGCACTATTTCACGTGAGCACTTCGAACGCCTCGCCATCGCCATCAATACCGGCACCAATCTGCCCAGCGTTGCGACGCCGAACGGTCAGGCGGCTTTCCTGTTCCTGCTGACTTCTGCCATAGCACCATTGGTCCGGCTCTCATACGGCCGTATGGTCGTGATGGCCTTCCCCTATACCATCGTGATGAGTGGCATAGGGCTGCTAGCGGTGACGAACTTCCTGTAATTCCCTCTGCCTTGAGCGCCGGTCACCCTCGGTAGCTCAAGGCCTGTTCACCTCATGGAGGCTCTATGATTACCGGTATCAGAGCGAACTGGTTTGCCAATATCCGCGGCGATTTGCTTGCGGGTCTCGTCGTTGCCCTCGCCCTCGTTCCAGAGGCGATCGCGTTCTCCATCATCGCCGGCGTCGACCCGAAGGTGGGCCTGTACGCTTCATTCTGTATCGCCGTCGTCATCGCCTTTGTCGGCGGCCGACCCGGCATGATCTCAGCGGCTACCGGTGCGATGGCATTGCTCATGGTCACGCTGGTGAAAGAGCATGGCCTTGAGTACCTGCTGGCGGCCACGCTATTGACCGGAGTGCTGCAGATTATTGCTGGCTACCTCAAGCTCGGGTCACTGATGCGCTTTGTATCCCGCTCTGTGGTGACCGGCTTCGTCAATGCACTGGCCATACTTATCTTCATGGCTCAGTTGCCCGAGCTGACCGGTGTCACCTGGCACGTTTATGCCATGACTGCAGCTGGCCTGGGCATCATCTATCTGTTCCCTTACGTTCCGGTGGTGGGCCGTATCATTCCCTCGCCGCTTATCTGCATCGTTTCACTAACGGTGATTGCCATACTCTTCAATATCGATGTACGGACGGTCGGCGACATGGGAGAACTGCCTGACACCCTGCCGGTCTTCCTCTGGCCAGACGTGCCACTGAATCTGGAGACGCTGATGATCATACTGCCCTACGCAGTCGGACTCACCGTAGTCGGCCTGCTGGAATCAATGATGACAGCCACCATCGTGGATGATCTTACCGATACCACAAGCGACCGGAATCGGGAATGCAAGGGCCAGGGTATCGCCAACATTGGTGCAGGACTCCTCGGCGGCATGGCAGGCTGCGCCATGATTGGCCAATCGATTATCAATATCAAATCAGGGGGACGAACCCGCCTCTCAACACTGTCAGCCGGGGTCTTTCTACTGATCATGATTCTTGTGCTGGATGCGTGGCTGGTACAGATTCCGATGGCCGCACTGGTGGCCGTCATGATCATGGTATCCATCGGCACCTTTAGTTGGGAGTCGATTCGTAACCTGCGTGAGCATCCGCTCTCGACGAATATTGTAATGGTGGTGACCGTCGCCGTGGTTGTGGCTACGCACAATCTCGCCTTCGGTGTGCTGGCGGGTGTCCTGCTTGCAGCGCTGTTCTTCGCCAACAAGATTGGCCATTACATGGCTGTGACCTCCGATTCCGACGAAGCCACCGACACGCGCACCTATCGCGTCGTCGGTCAGATTTTTTTCAGTTCATCGGAAAAGTTCGTGGCAGGGTTCGATTTCAAGGAAGCCGTCGATAATGTCGTCATCGATCTCTGCGGCGCGCATTTCTGGGATATCACCGCAGTTGCCGCGCTCGACAAAGTCGTGGTGAAATTCAGGCGGGAGGGCGCCGATGTGGTCGTGGTCGGCTTGAATGAGGCCAGCGCGACGATCGTCGATCGTTTTGGTGTTCATGACAAGCCAGATGCTGTAGACAAGCTGATGGGACACTAAGCATGACACTCAACACTGGAAGCGAGGTTGAAATGCAACAAATCATCGCCTGTATCGATGGATCGAGCGCCGTACCGGCTGTTTGTGAATATGCCGCCTGGGCGAGCCTGCGCAGTCAGGCCCCGGTCATGCTCCTGCACGTGCTCGACGAAGCGCATTATCCGGAGGAACCGGATCTGGCAGGCAATATCGGACTTGGCAGCCGGGAGCATCTGCTGAAGGAACTGGCCGAGCTGGACCAGAAGCGCAGCAGACTGGCGCTCGAACATGGCCATCATCTGCTGGACGAGGCTGAAGCACGTGTCCAAGCCGTCGGCGTGAGCGATGTGCATAAGCGTCAGCGTCATGGCGACCTGCCGGAGTCGGTCCTGGCCCTGGAGAAAGAAACACTGCTCTTCGTCATGGGTCTGCGCGGTGAAAATAGCGCCGGCCAGGACAGACACATAGGTAGTCAGCTGGAGACGGTCATCCGCAAGGTGCATCGGCCGGTGCTGCTGGTACCGGACCAGTATGAGGCGCCGCAAAGCGCCATGCTCGCTTTCGATGGTAGTGCGACGGCGTTCAGAGGTGTGCAGTTGCTTGCTGACAATCCCGTGTTCACCAATATGCCGCTCCATATCGTCATGGTTGGCGCAGAATCCACTGAACACTGGGCACAGCTGACCCGCGCCAAGGACCTGCTGTCGCCACTTGGCGGCGAGATTCAGCTGGCCATTCGTGAAGGCGACGTCGAGCAAACGCTGCACACCTATCAGACAGAGCACGATATCGACCTCATGCTGATCGGCGCCTACGGGCACTCACGAATCAGGCAGTTTCTGGTCGGTAGCACCACAACTCCATGTTGAGAACTGCGACAAAGCCGCTACTGGTGCTGCGCTAACAGCATCACACCCAAGCGTAGCGGCGTGTCGGAGGGGCTGGTTAGTGCGCCATGGCGCGACTGCGCTGGACTGCCTGCGCCAGCTTCTGCGGCTTCATGAGTGCGTACACCGCCGGAATAACGAAGAGCGACAACAGCGGTGCTGTGAGCATGCCCCCGACCATGGGGGCAGCAATCCGCTGCATGGTCTCGCCGCCCACGCCGGTGCCGATCAGTATCGGAAACAGGCCCGCCAGGATGGTCGCCACAGTCATCGCCTTCGGCCGTATCCGTAAAGCTGCCCCCTCGATCAGGGCGTTCCTCAGGTCACCCGGCGTATGCATCTGCCCAAGATCATGATGGCGTGCGACAGCCTGATCCAGATACACGACCATAATAACGCCAAATTCAGCGGCAAGTCCTGCCAGAGCAATGAAGCCTACGCCACTGGCAATCGAAAAGTTGTGCCCCAGGATATAGAGCAGCCAGATGCCACCGATCAGTGCGAAGGGCAAGGTGGCCAGGATGAGAACGGCCGGCCCGATTCGCTTGAACGCCATGAAGAGCAGCACGAAGATGATGCCCAGCGTCATCGGCACGACCCAGCTGAGTCGTTTCGAAGCCCGCTCGAAATACTCGAACTGTCCTGACCAGGCGATGGAGTAGCCAGGTGGCAGCTGCATCTCCTCGGCCAGTAGCGCCCTGGCCTCTTTGACAAAGCCTCCGAGATCGCGATCCCTCAAATCCACGTAAACCCACACCGCAGGCCGTGCGTTTTCACTCTTGATCATCGAGGGGCCGTCGGACACCGCAATTTTTGCCACGCTGCCGAGACTGACCGTCGCACCTGAGCTGGTAACCAGGGGTAGATCCTGCAGATCCGAGACAGAGTCACGCAGCTCGCGGGGATAGCGGATATTGATTGGGAAGCGCTGTAAGCCATCGATCTGCTCACTGATATTCTGGCCACCCACGGCCGTAGCGATGACGCTCTGAATATCGGCAATATTCAGACCGTATCTGGCGGCAGCAATCCGATCTATCGTCACGTCGATAAAGCGCCCACCGGTGACCCTATCGGCAATCGCCGATGTGACGCCCCGGAGGTCGCGGGTCAACTGTTCTGCCCGTGCCCCAAGCTTTGCAAGTACATCCAGATCCGGACCGGAGATCTTGATCCCGACGGGGCTCTTGATGCCGGTCGCGAGCATATCGATGCGGTTCCGGATTGGCTGGACCCACACGTTCGCCATGCCCGGAATCTTCAGGCGCTGGTCAAGCTCTTCGACCAGCTTTTCCGGAGTCATCCCTGGCCGCCACTGGTCTCGGGGCTTGAACTGAATGGTCGTTTCGAACATTTCCAGCGGTGCAGGATCAGTGGCTGTTTCCGCACGGCCGGCCTTGCCGAATACCGTTTTCACTTCCGGCACCGTCTTGATCAGCCGATCGGTAATCTGCAGCAACTCACTGGCCTTCGCGGCCGACATGCCAGGGAAAGCCGTCGGCATATACAGAAGGTCCCCCTCGTTCAACGGCGGCATGAACTCGGTGCCGAGCTTACTGAGTGGGTACACGGTGACCACCACCGCCAGCACCGCTACAACGAGCGTGCTTCGTGGATGCTTGAGCACCCCCGTCAACACGGGCCTGTACACCGCCACCAGGAATCGATTTACAGGATTCTGGTCCTCCGAACGAATTCGGCCGCGAATGAACATCACCATCAACACCGGGATCAGTGTGACTGATAGGCCAGCTGCGGCAGCCATGGCATAGGTTTTGGTGTAAGCCAGTGGCGCGAACAGTCGACCTTCCTGTGCTTCCAGGGTAAAGACCGGCACAAATGACAAGGTGATGATGAGCAGACTGAAAAACAGCGCTGGCCCCACTTCCGCTGCTGCCTGGGTGAGCACCTTGATACGGGCCGGATTATCCGGCTCACCATGGGACAGACGGTAGCTTTCGAGTTTCTTGTGCGCGTTCTCGATCATGACGATCGCCGCATCGACCATGGCCCCGATAGCGATCGCGATACCGCCGAGTGACATGATATTGGCGTTGATGCCCTGGTAGTACATGACGATGAAAGACATGAGCACACCCAGCGGCAGCGCCACGATAGCGACGAGGGCCGAGCGAAGGTGGAACAGGAAGATCAGGCATACCAGGCCAACGACAATGAACTCTTCAACCAGCTTTTCCAGCAGGTTGCTTACAGCGCTTTCGATGAGTCCGGAGCGATCGTAGACAGTCACCACCTCGACACCTTCAGGCAGGCTGCGTTTGAGGACCTCGAGCCTCGACTTCACCTGCTCTATCACCTCCAGGGCGTTGCCACCCATGCGCATCACCACGATGCCGCCGACTACCTCCCCCTCGCCATTGAGTTCAGCGATGCCACGGCGCATTTCTGGCCCCACCTGGATACGGGCGACGTCGCCGAGCAGCACCGGTGTGCCGCCCTCTCCCAGATCGACGGGTATGTTGCGGAAATCTTCCAGAGTCTCGAGGTAACCATGCGCGCGAACCATGTATTCGGCTTCAGCGATCTCGATGACAGCGCCACCCGTTTCCTGGTTTGCAGCCTTGACGGCTGCAATCACCTTGTTCAACGGCAAACCGTGCAGTCTCAGGCGCTCGGGATCGACCTGTATCTGATACTGTTTGACCATTCCGCCAAGCGTGGCCACTTCGGAGACACCGGGTACGCTCTTGAGCTCATACTTGAGGAACCAGTCCTGTAGCGCGCGCAGCTGGGAAATGTCCTGGGTTCCGCCTCGGTCTACGAGCGCATACTCGTAGACCCAGCCTACCCCCGTGGCGTCAGGCCCGAGAGATGGTTCGGCGGCTTCCGGCAGCGTTCCCCGCACCTGGCTGAGATATTCCAGCACTCGTGAGCGCGCCCAGTACAGGTCGGTGTCGTCATCAAACAGGACATAGACATAGGAATCGCCGAAGAACGAGTAGCCGCGTACCGTCTTCACGCCAGGCACTGACAGCATCGTGGTAGTCAGCGGATAGGTCACCTGATTCTCCACGATCTGCGGCGCCTGACCCGGAAACGGGGTACGCACGATGACCTGCACGTCAGAAAGGTCCGGGATGGCATCGAGCGGTGTGCGCAAGGCTGAGAAGAGACCCCAGGCGGTCAGTAGCGCCGTGGCGATCAGCACCAGCAGCCGGTTATGGATAGACCAGCGAATGAGCGCTTCGATCATGAGTCATCCTCCACCAGCGTTATTTCTTCGATCACGTAGTCGTCACCTTCCGGCTCGCCTTTCATCGTGAAGGTGACCTGGGCGTCCGGTTCCACGCCATGCAGGGCATGCGGGTCCCGTAGCTTGAAGGGCATGGTCATTGCCGGCCACTGCAGGCTGGGTATAGGTTCGTGAGTAAGCGTCACCAGGCCGGAGCCCATGTCGTACGCCTCGACCGTCCCCCGGCCGCGATGCAGCGCGTCAGCCGCCTGCTCAAAACTGCCAGCTGACTTCGCTGGAGACTCGGTGGCCTCTTCTCCGCCAGACTCAAGTTTCGCCAGCATGCCACTGAGCGAGGCTTCGGAGTCCAGCAGAAACTGACCGGAGACCACGACGCGCTCGCCTGCCTTCACGCCCTCCAGAATCTCGGTCTGCTCACCTCGCTGCTGACCAGTCTTCACTATCGCTGGACTGAAGCTGTCGTCGACCTGAAGCATGACAAGGCTGCGTTCGCCAGTCTGTATGACCGCCTCCGATGGCACCCAGACAGCTTTGTATTCACCTGCGACGATACTGGCTTCGGCATACATCCCCGGCTTGAGCCGGCCCGCCTCATTGTCAAGCACCACACGCACAGGCACTGTTCTCGTGCTGGTGTTCACGCTGGGGTAGATGTAGTCAACCGTTCCGTCAAAACTGCGGTCCGGGTAGGCTGGCACAATGACATCAACCCGTTCGGCGCCCTCCACACGACCAAGCTGACGTTCAGGCACTTCGAGACTCAGCCAGACTGTACTGAGGTCAACGATTTCGAACAGCGTATCGCCGGGCTGAACTGTGGAGCCTTCGCGAATTCCAAGCTTCTGAACAATGCCTTCGCTGGGTGCATAAATACCAATTCGATCGCTGGTCTTGCCAGAGTGTTCCAGTCGCTGAATCTCTTCTGCGGTCATACCCAGCAAGCGCAGGCGCGAGCGCGCCGCCTGGCGAATCTGTGCAAGCCCCTCGAGCCCCTGCAGTTTTGACAGGGCGAGCAGCTCTTCCTGCGCGGCAAGCAATTCGGGAGCATAGACCTCGGCCAGCTTTTCACCCTTGCGTACCGGGTCGCCTTCAGCACGTACAAGCAGCTTTTCAATGAAGCCTGCCACGCGGTTGTGCACCATCTCGATCGCGCGTTCGTTGGGCTGTATTTCGCCCACTGCTCGAACGGTGTCCGTGTAGCTTTCCTGCACCGCAGGCGCGGTTCGTATACCGAGATTCTGCCGGGTCTGCGGCGAAACACTGATACCGCCTTCGGCCACCGTGTCTGCGTACTTGGGCACCAGTTTCATATCCATGAACGGCGACTGCCCCGGCTCGTCGAAGCGATGCTGTGGCACCATCGGATCGTGCCAGTACAGCACCTCGCGACCACTATCGTCCTGTACGACACCGTTGATAGTGCCATCGCCACCCGTCTGTCCGGTAGCGCTGGCAGACTCGGTGGTCCTGCCTGGTTCACCGTCCCGGCCGAACCAGTCCTTGCCGAAGGTCATGGCAATAACAGCGACTGCCAAAAGTAGAATGATCGTCGAAACGATGCCTGCCTTAGTTCGCGACATGGCTGAATCCTCCGTGGTAGTGGGCAAGGTGAACCAGTGCAAGGGCTCGGGCCACACGGGCATCGAGCGCTTCCAGTTGCATTTCGAGCAGGCTGCGCCGTGCCTTCCAGATTTCGGCAAGAGACTGACGTGCAGCCCGATAGCCGACCCCGGCTGTGTCAACCTGCGCTTTGGCGGCTGGCAGCAAGACAGTTTCGTAGTTGTCCACCCGCGCACTGGCCACCTCCCATGCGCTCCAGGCCTCCAACAACTGAGCCTGCAGTCGCTGGCGAATATCTTCAGTGCCGAAACGGGCCTGTTCAGCGAGCGCCGTCTTTTCGGCGAATCGTCGGTCTTGCCTCTGCGCCTGACGCCAAGGCAGGTCAATGCTGAACTGCACCGTCAGTAGGTCTGCCCGATCCTGGAATCGCTTGCCATACATCACTTCCCAGCTCCAGTCGGACTGTGACGACACTGCCGCCAACTCGGCTTCGAATCTCGACGCCTTTTCGACCGCCCGTCCGACCAGCACATCAGGGTGCTCCGAGAGCTGTCGCTGAAGCGCGGACAGACTCGGCGGCGCAGGCATTTCCGGCAGCTCGTCAGGCAATTGCGCATTCGGCACCGGGCCAAGCCACCTGGCCAGCGCCGCACGCGCAATCCGCTCCTGACCCTGGGCCTTGAGCAGACGGTCTTGTGTGAATGCGGCCATGGTTTGCAGTGCGAAGACCGCATCAGCACTCGCGGCTGAACTCGCCAGCTGTTGCTGCAACACAGACTGCTCTGACTGCAGCTCCTTGCGGATGGCTGCGATCAGCTTCTGCTGCTGCACGGCCTGATAGAGCTGCAGCCACTGCATCGCCACTGCCTGCTCAATATCGAGAGCGAGCTCAACACCAGCTGCACTCCATCGCTCGGCTTCAGCGCGGGAGCGTGCTGCAGCCGCTTCACGCTTGTCCGCCCGCACCATCTCCTGGGAGAAGCCAATCGTCGTCATGGTCATGTCGACCGCACCAATGTCATAGCTGTCAGTGCCGGTAACAGGCAGGTTCTGCACACCCAGCTTCAGTGATGGATCAGGCAGCTCGGCATCAGCCACAGCAGACTCGCGCGCGGCGAGCGCGGCCTGTTCAAGTGCAGAGAGTGACGGTTGCCGTTGTAATGCCTGCTCGATGGCCTCACGCATCTGCAAAGGCTGGGCGCACAGCAGTGCAGTCTGACCAAACAGCCAGGCAGCAAGACAGGTTTTCAGGGGTAATCGTGAAACGGGCACGATGTAAATCTCCGTAAACGCAAATGTCGATTCACGGCGCAGCAACGCGATAAAAACGCTCGCAAACGCACGTGGGAAACAGAAGGACTATTGGCGTTTAGCGGATCGGTGGTTCTACCGGAGGAAAGAGATGGGGGCTTTCGTGATCGACTGCCAGGAGGCCGGGATTGGTATTCAGCTGGCGCTGCAGAGTTGGAAAGACGCTAACGTGAACCGCGGCCGAACCCAGGGTACAACCCGGCATGTCGGTGCAATCAGCCGATGCAGGCCCTTCCTTCATGTCATCCATGGACATCTGCACAGTCAGATCATCGCCCACAACAACATGATGAGTATTTTCACAATCGGGAATAGCAGGCGCAGCACAATCCTGCATGGCGGCAGCCGGAAAGGCTGTCGCGAGGAAGAGGCAGAAACTGAGAAACAGGCTGATGCTACGCATGGCGCTGATAATAGAGCCATTCTTCACGTGCAGCAAGGGCGGGGCGACATGGCAACGCCCCAACTCGACCACGGCCGGGCACCGAACCGATCAGCCCGTGTTCGCGCTAATGTCTGATTTAACACAATACTTTCAGCCGAAGGCAGTCGTATGATCAGGTATAGTCACCACCCGGGAGCCTATCATGAATTATCGATCACTTTTCGCGCCCCATCAGCTCGAAAGCAGTTTACTGTCGCTTCAGCCGATCATCGACGCCGCCGCGGATCTTGGCGCTCACCTCGAGATCATCGTCGTGGGTACGCTCATGCGTTTCACGCCCTCCGCAGGCTGGACGAGTCTCGATGGCTATTGGGGGGAACATTACAGTGACACCGTGAAACGCTGTGAAGCACGAGTCGGCGCTGTCAGAGAGGCGCTTGCTGCAGCTGGCGTATCCGGTGAGGTCAGCTACGAGTGCATCGAGCTTGGCGAGCTCGACAAGGTCCTGATCCGGCGGGCACTGCTTGCCGACGCCAGTGTCTTCTCCGCTGGGAATGTTCGCGAACACGACACCATGGCCTCAGCCTTCAACGATCTGCTGCTTGGCTCGGGCCGTCCCGTTCTCCTGCTTGGCGACGAAGCTCGATCACTCAAGCCGCTTAGACGTATCATCGTCGCCTGGACGCACAAGCGCGAATCGGCCCGCGCGCTGCGCGACAGCCTGCCTCTATTGTCGACAGCCGAAGACGTCCGCCTTGTCACTATAGACTTGGCCGACGAAGACAATGCGCCGAAACCGGATCAGGGTGTCTCCGCTTATCTGGCGCGTCATGGCATCTATGCCGAAATCGACAATCTGGAAACTGATGGTCTATCAGTGTCCGAAACACTCAAGGCCTACGCCGACACCATAGAGCCGGACCTCATAGTGATGGGCGCTTACGGCCATTCGCGTCTGAGGGAATGGCTCCTGGGCGGCACGACCAGGGAAATGCTAAAGGACTGCCGCAAGCCGATCCTCATGTCGCACTAGCGAAACATGAACCCTGCAATGGCAGAAGGTCAGTCCTTGTCACCGAACCTGCGTCGGGCGTAACGACTCGTCAGATACGGCACCGCTCGTAGATAGTGTATGAAGCCCTGAGGGTTGATCGACTGTCCGTCTCTGAACGGATAAAACAGGACTTCCTGCTCATCAGGCTCAACCTGCTGGCGCAGCACAATGCTCGCGACAGTTTCCCAGTCCGCCGTACTGTCAGCGTTCGCCACGTTGGAAATCTGCAGGTCAAAGCGCGCATTGCCATTTTCCACAGCGTTAATGATGCGCTGGTAGCGATCCTCGCCCTCGCCTTTCGCATCTCGCGGGATGACCCGGAGTTGCTTGTCGCGCTCCCCATCGACCTCGAAGGGCGAAAGCCCGTAGTAGATGTTGTTGAGAAAGTTCGAGCGATCAGTCAGCAGACTGTCAGGCACAAGCGTCCATGGACTGCGCGCTGTGATCAAGAGAAGATCCTGCACCCCCTCTGGTTCCAAGGACTCGCCCTTGAATCTGACCGTGAACCCAAGCACATCGGGTACGAGCGGTCTGTTCTTCCGCCAGCCGCCCGCGGAGAGCCTGACGAGGGCGCTGCCAGCGAGTCGACGCGCGAGTTCTGCGTATCGGCCGGGGGTCGTTGCCGGGACTACGCTTGCTTCAAAGAATACGCCCTTCGGATGAAAGACTCTGTCTCGCCTCAGTGCACTGCCAATACCGAAGACGGGCGAAATGAGGGCGCCGGTCCAGAATCCGAGTCGTTCGGCGAGCGAATGGGGTTTGGGAAGATACTGTGTGGCGCTGGGTTGATCGCCTGTTTCCATTGTGAGCCTCCTGGCTTGCGGTTGCTTCCTGAAACGGTATAGACGTGGCGAACGAGGCTTCAGTTCACAGGAAAAGGCATGGCAGGCAGTGTTCCGCCTAGTCTACGATTAAGGCGTACCCGCTCAACTGGTAATCGGCCAGTACCGAGACAGCGGCGGTGGCGATGGTCACTGGTTCGATCACCTTGTCCACGCCGATTTTCTGATGCGCCAATGCCTGTCCACACACGAGGATTTCGACCTCAGCCTCTCTCAGCTTCGTTAGCAAATCGAGGTTCGGATTGATGCGACCGAATTGGGTATGAAAGGTAGTGTCGTCGAGCGCCGCCGCAAAGGCATCTTCGTGTAGCACAACAACGAGCTTGAGGTTCTCTTCGGGCACTTTCGCAAGAGCGGCCAAATTGAGAAAACGCGCGACTCGCTCCAGGCCCGGGACGAAATCGCCAGGTTCCGGGGCAGTCTTGCGGACGTCGAAGACGATTGAATAGACGGTATCAGGCCGAATGGGCACTGCGGCACCGTCGAAGGGTTTCACTTTTCCATACCCTTCAATTCTTGGGCTGGACCACTCACCAGGACGTGGCTTGCTTTCCTCCTCCGCCCCTACATGGACTGCGCTGAGCGCGCAAAAGACCACAACCACGCCAAGCCAGAACTTCCGGATATCTGCCTTCACTGCTACTACCGCCTGATGCTTCCCTGTGATTCTGGTAGTACGCTGGACAGAGGAATTGCGATCGCTAGTGCCTCGAGGGTGCGCTCGGTTCGGCGCCCTAGCCTGCCACGAATACGGCAGCAAAACCGCCACCTGGGGTGCGAAAGTTCGTGGTCTGTCCCTGATACAGGCGAGCGGCGAGCAACTGCAACTCGCCGGCGTATGCGTAGGCTCTGATGTCAAGCTTGAGCGCTGTCTGCTGGCCGTCCACTTGCAAAGCCCGCTCACTTGGCGCCACTCGATCCTGGGCGACATACTCAGCCTGCCTGATATCGTCCCATACCCGGCGGGTAAGTTTATCGCCACGATAGGCGGCTTTGCTGCCATACCCTCCCGCTGGTTTGAAGAAGAGAGACTTGCGGCGTGCCCACAGATCATCCGCATTGGCCGCAGTGACAGACACCGTGCGGGGCACGCCGAGCTGCAGCGTGTCGAGACAGGCACCGGCAATGCCCCAGCTACTGAGCAGGTCGGTATCTGACAACACGGCGAGATTGCGCTTGTCGGCATACAGGGCATGCGCAGCAGGATGAGGCGTGAACACCGCTGCGTCGCTCAGCCACGCCGCCTTCAGCACCGTGTGCTGCGGAGCAAGCAAGGCAAAGTCGGTTAGTCGGTTGTAGACCAGATCAACAGGTAAACTGCGATACAGCAGCCGATCGCGGTCCAATACCAGTTCAGAGGGGTCAGCAATGACAGCATCGATACCGTGTCGCGCGAACAGCCGCTGAGCCAGCTGGAATTCTGGGTAAAGATACTGCCCCGAGGGATCTTCATCGACGATGGCAACACGCGTCAGTGGCAATCCAGCACCGCGTTGGCGAGCCCACTCCGTCCTGAACATGGCGATAAGGTTCGCATCCAGCCCGGCAGTGCCTGGCACCGGCTCCGTTGCGCCGCAACAGGCCTGCTGGGCGCTTAACAGCGCTGAATTGAGGAAAGCACCGCCAGCGTTGGTGTTGATTTCAATAAGCTGCGGACCCTGCTCGCCCATATGAAAGTCATAGCCCATGAAGACACCGAGCGCCGCAGACGCATGTGCGGCAGTCGCTGGCGCCCACTGCGTGACAGTCTCGCGGTATCGCGGATGCTGAACCACATGTTCGACCGCAGCGATGACCGCCTGCATACGCTCGACCTGCGCCCGTGTGACGAATACAGCGGTATTCGAAAACAGATGTGGTCGCACCCTCAATATCCCGGCATGCAGGTCGCCATCAGGCTGCTCAGATGTCAGCGCCTGCTCAAGTCTGACCTGATCGACCGTTCGACACAGGCAACTCCTGTTCAGCTGCTCGGCCGGTGAAATCTTCAATTATCATCCTCCGCAGCAAGTCCCGAGATTATCGGGCAATCCGGGCGGTCATCGCCATGACAGCGCTCTGCCAGAGCCTCTATTTCAGCTCGCATTTCTGTCAACACCCGAATCTTCTCGTCAAGATCCGCCATATGAGACATGGCCAGCGCCTTGACATCGGCACTGGCACGCTCACCGTCCTGCCAGAGTGAAAGCAACTGACGGATGTCGTCCAGAGCGAATCCCATGGACCGGGCATGCTTAACGAAACGCAGCGTATGGAGGTCGGTTTGCGTATAGAGACGATAGCCTGCCTCTGAGCGTCGGCTTTCCCTGATCAGACCGATGGACTCGTAATGCCTGAGCATTTTGGCGGTTATACCGCTGGCTTTGGCTGCCTGACCGATATTCATCGCTGTGCGCCTGTGGTGACCACCGGCTGCGCGGCCTTATCAACTGTCGTCAACGCCTCTGCTTTACCGCCTTCCGCTGGCTTCCAGCGCTTCAGCAGGAGCGCATTGCTGACTACGCTGACACTGCTGAAGGCCATGGCCGCGCCCGCGATGATGGGGCTGAGATAGCCGAATGCCGCCAGAGGGATACCCACGACATTGTAGATGAAGGCCCAGAACAGATTCTGTCTGATTTTCTGGTAAGTCCGTCTGGATATGTCGATCGCCCCGGCCACCAACGCTGGTTCACCTCTCATCAACGTGATACCGGCAGCATGCATGGCCACGTCGGTACCTGTGGCCATTGCGATACCGACATCAGCTGCGGCGAGCGCAGGTGCGTCATTGATGCCATCGCCCACCATGGCAACGACTGCACCATCGCGTTTCAGCTTGGCAACGACATCGGCCTTGTCGGCCGGCAGAATCTCGGCAAAGATTTCGTCAATACCAAGGGCCTTGCCAATCGCCTCGCCACTGCCCTTGTTATCGCCTGTCAACATCACAGTTTTGATGCCCAGCTCGTGCAAGCTGTGGATAGCCTGCTTCGCATGAGGTTTGACCTGATCGCCAAAGCCGAGCAGACCCACTAGCGTCATTGCCCTGCCATGCTCCGATGTGTCAGCAGCGGCGAGCCAGGATACCGTCTTGCCTGCCTGCTGCAGCGCGTGTGCATCATCGGCAAGTCTTCCGAGATCGACACCGAGCTCATCCATCAACCGTGTGTTGCCAAGGGTAAGCATTTTGCCTTCGACTCGCGCCTCAATGCCTCGACCGGGCAGTGCCCTCACCTGCTCGGCCGGCGGTGCCTGTATACCTTGCGCACTGGCCGCATCGAGCACCGCCTGTGCCAATGGATGCTCGCTGCCGGATTGCACGGCAGCTGCCAGCCGTAACAACTCACCCTGATCAGCGTCTGTCGCAATGGCCGCAGCCAAGCTCGGCTTGCCTATGGTGAGTGTGCCAGTCTTGTCGAAGGCTACAGTGGTAATACCGTGCGCCTGTTCGAGCGCAATGGCGTCCTTGATCAGGATGCCATACTGGGCGGCCACACCGGTCCCGGCCATGATGGCCGTTGGCGTAGCCAAGCCGAGTGCACAGGGGCAGGCTATTACCAGCACCGCCACGGCATTCAGGATTGCGGTTTGCACGTCGCCGCTGTAAATCCACCAGCCCGCGAGCGTCAACAGTGCAATAGCGATAACGACGGGCACGAACACGGCACTCACCTTGTCGACAAGCCGCTGTATCGGCGCTTTTGCAGCCTGTGCATCTTCAACCAGGCGAATGATTCTGGCGAGTGCGGTCTCTGTACCAACAGCAGTCGTGTCGATTAACAACAGGCCTTCAGCGTTGATGGCGCCGCCGGTCACCATGTCGCCGGCCTGCTTAGAAACTGGCAGACTCTCCCCTGTAAGCATGGCTTCATCGACATGTGAATCACCCTGGAGAACCTTACCGTCCACCGGTATGCGCTCCCCGGGACGTACTACGACGTGGTCACCGACCACGATGTCCTCGATCGGGATTTCCCGGTCGCCATCCGGACGCCTGACACGTGCAGAGCTCGGCCGCAAAGCCTGTAACGCCCTGATTGCTTCGGCCGTCTGCCGCTTGGCTCGTCCTTCGAGCCATTTGCCTAGCAGGACCAGCGTGATAATGACTGCGGAGGCCTCGAAATAATATGGCGCACCAGGCTCGCCAGCATGACGAACCAGCTCGAACACACTGAGACCATAGGCTGCAGTGGTTCCGATCGATACCAGCAGATCCATGTTACCGGTACGTGCCTTCAAAGCGCTCCATCCCGCCCTGTAGAACCGGGCACCCAACCAGAATTGCACCGGCGTGGCGAGCAGCAGCTGAAGCCAGCCTGGCAGCATCCAGTGTAGCCCGAAAGGTTCAAGCAGCATCGGCACGATAAGCGGAAGTGATAACAGAGCGGCGATGATGACCGCACGCCGTTCACCATCGGCGCTTGAACCAGGACGGCCTTCATCGCGAGAGGACTGCAGCTGAACGCTGGCGGGAAGCTCTGCGCCGTAGCCAGCTTTTCTCACTGCCTGCGCAAGCTCGTTCAGACTCACGCTTCCACCCAGGACGGTCGCACGTGCGCTTTCAGTGGCCAGATTAACGGATGCCGAGACGACGCCTTCAAGAGCGAGCAGGGCCTTCTCTACGCGGCCGACACACGACGCGCAGCTCAGCCCGCTCACATCCAGATCCATCGTCTCTGTGGGCACCTCATATCCGGCCTGCCGAACGGCGTCGACGACTTCGGCGGCGGTAACGGTCGATGAAACCCGCACCTGGGCGGATTCAACCGCAAGGTTCACGGTCGCGGTATCTACACCTTCAAGGTGTAAGAGCGCCTTCTCCACGCGGCCTGCGCATGAAGAGCAGGTCATGCCCTGCACGGGCACGCGAATGGTGCGGGTTTCCCCTGACTGTACTGATGGCTTGTTCACGGTGGTCCTCCACAGAGCCAGATTGCTATGACCCATAGTCTGCAGCTTACCATCATGGGAAGGTCAAGCCTTTGCTAGTCTTCTTCGTTTTCGTCGTACTCCTCATACCCCAGCTCTGGCTGTGGAATTGCCACGGCGTCGGCTTCGTCTTCGGGCTCAGGCTCGACCACGCTGTTGCGAGCTTCGCCCTCTAGCGCCTCGGTATTAAGGCGTGGGTCGGGGGCGGTGCGTTGCTCGAGCGCTTCCTGTCCCTCCTGCGCCTGCGACATCTCCTGTTCTGGCGTGACCGGCGTGGTATCGTCTTCGTCTCTGCCACAGCCGGCAGTGACTAAGGCGATGAAAGCCAGGCCGGTCCATCCTAATTTCTTTCTAGAGTCCATCTAACTTCTCCGTCAGGGAAGCCGACAGCCTGATTGCTGTCGGCATTTCATGGTGATACGCGGTATAAGCCGAATCAGTTGATCACCCGCGTTGGCTCCTGCTCAGTGATCAAGCGACTCGACAATTATTTATACCGTCAGTAGGGGTGCTTGACGGAATCTGTTCGCTGACGCAGCGGGCGATGCGGGTATATAGTTCGTAGAATTGTTCATCCGTCCAGCCGGATCCGCTCAGAAGCAAGCCTGCATCAACGTAATCGGGGGTTCTGAACCTGGCATAGAAGCCAATAACGTCCAAATGATCGGCGATGGCAAATGCCAGCAGTTCATCACCGGGTGCAGGCTCGTCGAACAGCACGAGCTGCCGTGCGGTGTTGACGATGCCATCGTTGACACAGAGGTCCACAGTCCTGGGCTGGACTGACTGATCGCTGATGCAGCGGCCATCACGCAGGGCCTGTTTGAGAGCCGTAACGGCTCGCTCACCGATAGCTGGTGGCATGGGGCAATCGATGCCCTCGCCGGCAGTCGCATCGTATAGTGTTCGAAACAAGGGCTCCGGCCGATAGGGCGGCTCGCCCATACGAATACCTGCAGCCGTCACCACAGATGCCAGCCGCACCTTGAGCGTGGTATCACGCACGCTTCGCTGCCTGAGCTCGATCATTTCGTTCGGCCGGAGGTTGTCGAGCAGTGCCAGATCAGCCAATACACCAATGACATAACCGGCCGCCTCCCCAAGATCCGCGACCACGTCACTAAGAGCGCTCTTTGCGAACTGATCCATAACGAAGGATCGAGCGGCCCGACTCAGGAGGCGTCCCAGTGTGACGGCACGCGTTAATGTACGTAAGGGCCGCTTGAATGGCGATTCGCGCACGACGCGTACGAAGGGCGCCAGTGTCAGGCATGTGCCCCATTGAGGCGCTGCAATTGGAATTACCGTTCGCAGTCGCTGACGAATGCCTGTGGGGTCGAGATCCGACCAGGACAATGCCCCCAGCGGTCTGGTATTGAGCAACAAGGCCGCATCAACGCCGCCTGTGCTGTGGCCTATCAGGTGTATTCGATCGGCGCGTCCGAAACGGCTTTCGAAATCCCTGATGTTTTTTAGCAGTTCTGCCTGTCGAATTTCGAGCTGGGAGCTGGGCCTCGTATTCAGTGCGACAACCTGAATCGCCCGGCCCAGTATGGTCTGCAGGGCCGCGCGTAAAGCTGCCAGCACGCGTGCATCGAAGTAGCTGAAGTTATTGAAGCGCTCAAAGCCGAGAAAGCCGGGGGTGAGAAAAACAATATCGCTCACGAGATGAGGTCCTTATCAATCTATGGGAGTGTTCCGGCGTCTAGCGCGCCCTCGCCTGTCGCAATGCCGATTTCAATGCAGCCAGGTCATAGGGTTTTGTTAACCTGATCTGTACAGCGTGCTCTTCAATGCCTGTTTCCCCACCCAGGCCGGAGGCAACGATGATCGCCATATCCGGATCGATCAGCTTGGATTCTCTGATCAGTTCAAGGCCTGAAGCGCCAGGCAGGTTCAGATCGGTCAACAGTACGTCAAAACTGGTCTGAGCAAGACGATCGAGAGCGGCCTCGGCGCTTTCGACGCCGATGACCTGATGCCCGAGATAGGCCAACAGTTCGCAGACGGCGTCACGCGTGCTGATGTCGTCCTCGACCATGAGAATATGTAAACTGCCAATATCCTGTTCAACTACAGTCTGACCGAGCGCTGTCCGGCTTTCGAATATTTGCCGCACCTTCCTGGCAAGGTCCTCGCGTCGATAGGGCTTGCTCAACAGCTCTACACCAGGATCCAGTCGGCCACCGTGTACAATGGCATTTTGCGTATAGCCTGAGGTATACAGCACCAGAATATCCGGTCTCAATGCCCTGGCCTTGGCAGCGAGATCAGTACTGCTGACCGGACCGGGCATGACCACATCCGTGAACAGCAAATGCACCGGGGCGCCACTTTTCAGTACGCTCAGCGCACTTTGTCCATCCTCCGCCTGTAGCACGCGATAACCGAGTCCCTGCAGCATGGAGACCGCGGTGGACCGAACAGCAGGATCGTCTTCAGCCACGAGAATGGTTTCAGTACCGCCAACCACAGGACCGCCAGCGGCAAGTGGCATCTCAGCTTCTGCTTCGTAGCTTCGCGGCAGGTAGATCTTGAACGTAGAGCCCTTGTCCAGCTCGCTGTAGATGCGAATATGGCCACCGCTCTGCTTGGTAAAGCCGTACGCCATGCTCAGGCCCAGCCCGGTGCCCTTCCCATCGAGCTTGGTGGTGTAGAAGGGGTCGAAGGCGCGCTCCATCACCTCAGCAGGCATGCCGGTGCCAGTATCGGAAATCGCCAGCAGCACATATTGACCGGCAGGCAGATCTGGCTGGGTAAGCACGTACAGCTCATCGAGATGGGTATTCGCAGTCTCCAGCGTAAGCTTGCCACCATTGGGCATCGCATCCCTGGCATTGATCGCCAGATTGAGAATGACATTTTCGAGCTGGTGCGGGTCGACAAGTGTGTTCCAGAGACCGGCTGATTCGATGGCATCAAGTTCAACGCTCTCACCCAATGCCTGTCGCAGCAGACCACTCATGCTGCGGAGTATCCGGTTGAGGTTGAGCGGCACAGGCCGAAGCGGCTGACGACGCGCGAATGCCAGCAGCTGAGAGGACAGATTGCGGCCACGGTCGACGGCATCCACAGCCGTTTTCAGATACTGCAGGGTCTGTGTAGGCAGATTGTCAGTCTCGACATCGAGCTGCAGCAACTGAAGACTACCGGTGATAATCTGCAGCACGTTATTGAAATCGTGCGCAATGCCACCTGTGAGCTGACCTATCGCCTCGAGTTTCTGACTGCGCTGCAGCGCCAGCTGACTCGTCTGCAGCTCGCTGGTGCGCTCCTGAACAAGTTGCTCGAGGTTTTTCTGATGTAGACTAAGCTTGTCGCGGGTCAGCTTGTGCTCGGTTACGTCCGAGCCCTGCCAGAACAGACCCGTCGCCGCACCGTGTTTATCGGTGATCGGCTGAAAGACGAAATCGACATAGCGGGTTTCGAGTGGCGCACCGGGGCGCCGCTGCAGCTTGATGGCGATGCCAGACCCAGTGTAGGGAATGCCGCTTTGGTAAACGTGATCCAGTAAGGTCAGTAACTGCTGCCCCTGCATCTCTGGCAGTGCTTCCACAGCAGACCGCCCAAGCACCTCCCGATGCCCGATAATCTGAAGATAGGCGTCGTTGACCAGTTCGAACACGTGACTTCGCCCTCTGGTCACGGCAATAAATCCTGGCGCCTGCCTGAATAGTGTTCGCAGATACTGCCGTTCACTGCTGAGCCACTGATTTTCACGAAGATGCGCTGCTCGTTCTGCTTCAAGCCGCTGCTCGCGGGCCGTGATGTCACGAACAATGATCGAAAACCCGATGAACCGCCCCAGATCGTCATGCACCGGCGAGCAGACACTTTCAGTCTTCTTCTTCTCGCCAGCTACGACGCATTCCGCTTCGAAGGCTACTGTGCCCTTGTCTTGCCCCGCACTGAGCAGACCGGCAGTAATCGCCTCAGACCAGCAGGGCAATTCTGAGGCTGGGCGACCAATCGCTGCCTGCGGACTGAGCTCAAACAGGCGCTCCGCGCCGCTACTCCAATACAGTACCCGCTGCTGTGTATCGAGCGCCACCACCGCATCGTTGGAGTGTTTGAGGAAACTCGTGAGGTAGTAATCGGACAGAACTGCTCGCGGCTCCAGCTGCGGCGAGGCCTTGTGGTATTGCTGCAGCTGGCGGTTTGCCCGTTTCAGATTGCGTTGAAGGCCGTAACGCTGGCGACACTGGGCAGCGGCGCCGGCTAGTAACTCGGCAAGGCCGGGCTGCTCGATGTTCAGAATTGACCAATGCATCCCTGATAGTGGCAGGTGCGCGACACGAGCACGCTGATCCTGTACATCTGGATCTGACAGCAGAAAAAGATGACCCTTGAAGGCCAGCGCCTGAATTGAGCGAACAAGCGCAGCCTCATTGCGCAGCTGACGCCCCACGATGACCAGCGGCGGCGCGGCATCCGAGTCCATCTGCTGGGTGACAAAGTTTGCCGCCTCGACCTCAGCGAGCTCCACGACTGTAAACTCGGCAGAGGCGTCCTGCCTGAGCCGCTCAAGGGCTGCTGCACGGACAGCACCTGCGAGAGCCGGTTCGACTGCAACCAGAATAATGAGCTGACCTTGTTCGAGCGGCGTCATAACAGGGGCAGTTCCAGCAGGGCACGCCCCGTCCATAGCTTCAACAGATCGGTTGTAGGTGACATGACATGGCTGGCTCGGGCATCCCTGAGCAGCTGCGTCAGGCGGCTGTTCTCGCGGTAGGCAGCCCCACCGCACAGGGTCATGGCCTCATTGGTAATGGCCACGGCAGTCTCGGCAGCATCGACCTTGCTGGCCAGAATGAATGGCAGAGCCGTCGGATCGCCGAGATCACCTTTACGTGCGGCCTCACGAATGAATGACCGTGTGCGTTCGACCGTGATCCACATGGATGCCAGGCGCGACTGCAGCACCTCATGATCTGCCAGTGCAGAGCCCGAATGCGCATGACGGCGAGACTTCAGATGCTGGCGCGCCTCATTGAGCGCCGCCTCCGCCACACCGAGATAAGTGCCTGCCATGGCCATCAGGAAATATGGCGCAACGATTTCAAACACGTACCACACCTGATCGCCAGGCTCGCCAAGAAGATTAGCCGTCGGCACCGTCGCCTTGTCGAGTTGCATGGCCCGCGAAGAGTTGCCCCTCATGCCAAAGCCCTGCCACTCCCCCTGCCAGCTAATACCAGGGGTTTCTGCGTCCACGATCAGACAGTTGAAGTCACCGGTGTGGTGCTCGCTGCTATCGTCCAGGACCGAGACCACATAGGAATCGGCGTGGCTGCCATTGGTCACGAACTGCTTCTGGCCGTTGACCTCCAGGTGATCTTCGACTGGCTTCATCAGTGTCGATGGCAGATAGAAATGGGCGCCGCTACCGCCCTCTGAGAGTGCCAGCGTAGTGATATGTTCACCAGCGGCTATCTTCCGCAGATAAGCGCTGCGCTGGTAGCTGGTAGCCTTGGCTGCGATTACCGCTGTGCCAACACAGTGCATGCCGAAACAGAGCGCCGAAGAGGGACAGTGCTGGCCGATCGCTTCGGTCAGCAGACTCAGTGCGAGCAGGCCCTCACCGTGGCCACCCAGGTCCTGTGGCACGTGAAGGCCGAGCAGTCCTGCCTGGGCAAGGGCCGCCATGCTGTGGGCCGGCCATATACAATCCCGATCAACCTCGGTGGCTCGAGGCGCAATATCACTCGCCGTTACACTGGCCACCGTGGCCTGGAGCCTGGCAAGACGGCTATGGTATGGCTCTGAAGCCTGAGCATTGCTCATGTCTTCCTTTTTCATGCATCGAGCCTCATCGGTCCATTCAGGCGAACAGGATTATTAGTACAAGTGGCGCGCCGCGTGACTGCCGCGTGCGGTTTCTTCCGCGTTATCCACAGTACGAACAAGACTGCGATTGATATCTTCCGCCATGCTATAGCATTGCCCATGACCTGTATCGCGGTTACACCCGGCTATGTGCTAGCAGCGTGCGGATAGCTGGGCAGCCCACGCATCATCAACAAGGCGCGGCTCATGAGCTTGGCTATACTTGGTCAGTCAACAACAGGAGCTCATTACATGAAAACAATAAGAATGTTCGCAGCGCTCGCACTAATAGGCCTTGCAAGCCTGGTACAAGCTGAAGACAAGGTGGTCAAGCTGACCTCGCTGGAGTGGCCGCCTTACACTGGGCCGCAACTGCCGGAAAAAGGTGTATCTTCTGCCATTGTCACCGCGGCCTTCAAAGCGGTCGGCTATAAGGTCGAGATCGCCTTCTACCCCTGGGCTCGCGCGGTAGCGCTGGCTAAAGCCGGTCAGGAAGACTTCATCGGCTATTTTCCCGAATATCACTCCGAAGACATCGCGCAGGAATTCATCTTTTCTGCGCCCATTGGCAGCGGGCCTCTCGGTTTCGTGCAGAACAAGCAGAAGCCTGTGGAGTGGAATACGCTTGACGATATCAAGGGCCTGACGGTGGGTACGGTCCGTGACTACGTCAACACTGCTGATTTCGACAGCCGGGTATCGGCAGGCACTCAGAAGGTCGAGGAAGTCACCTCAGACGAACAGAATATAAAGAAAGTTGCAGCGGGCCGGCTGCCTCTGGCTGTCATTGACCGTAACGTGCTCAACTACCTGCTTGAAAACGACCCTACTCTAGTAGATGCCCGAGCGAACCTTGAATTCAATGACAAACTGCTTGAGGACAAGCAGCTTTTCGTTTGCTTCACCAAGTCCTCCAAAGGGGAGCAGATTGCCAGGGATTTCGCTGAAGGTATGAAGCAGATCGACATCGATGCCATTGTAGCGAAGCACCAGAGGTAGACTTCAGCCGACGCGGCCATAGATCGCGCCTCACTAATTGCGTGTCAGCGTAGGATGTCTATAGAATGACTCTCACCTGACCCGCCATAGAGCGGCCGCTATCCGCCTGAAAGGACAAGGTTTCCCCATCGAAGTGAGAGTCACTCGCCAAACCCTGGTCCTGAGCCGCTGCCTGACCCTGTGCGCATGCCTTTTCGGACTGCTGGCTCCGCTGGCAGCTGCGGAAACCGTGCGCGTTGGGGTACCAAAGAATTTCCCGCCGCACTATCTGGTCACTGACGCCGGCACCAAGCCCTCGGGATTCGCCATCGAACTGTTCGACGTCATCGCTGAGCGGGCCGGAATTACGCCCGAGTACATTGTTTTCGACTCCCCCCGATTCGACCTGACGGCACTGCGCGAAGGCACGGTCGATGTCCTGCCAAATCTTGGGATCACACCAGAGCGTGAGGCTTACGCGCTGTTTACAGCCCCTATCGAGACTACCGCCATCCGCATCTTCAAACGCAGCGACGATGATTCCATCGAAGCCGTCGAGGACATCACGGGACGCTCAGTAGCGGTTATAGACGGTAATGTTGGTTTCGACATCGCTCGGCAGCATGGCCCTGCCCGCACCCTCGTTTATGGCACCTTGCGGGAGGCGTTACTGGCGGTACTTGCTGGCGAAGCCGATGCGCTGATATACCCGGCACCAGTGGTAGAAAGCCTGCTACGGGAAAGTGGCCTCGAAAACCGTGTCAAGGCTGTTGGTCGCACGCTGATGGAGGTTCGACGAGCGGTCGCTATACGTATCGATCGACCTGACCTGTTCCTGCGACTGAACGATGCGGTGAAGGAGGTGGTCGCCAGCGAGGCCTATGCGTCGATCTACCGTAAATGGTATGGCACCCCAAAGCCGTTCTGGACGGTCCCACGGATCTTTCTGGCTATCGGTGTGTTCCTGGGCATTTTCAGCGCACTGCTGTTTATCTGGCGAGCCCGGGCGCTGGCAGCCATGGACAAGGCGCTGGCCAGCATTCAGGAGCAACAGCTACGCGCGCAATCTACTGAATTTGCCGCAAAACTACAGGTTTTTTTCGAGCAGAATCTCTATTTTGCCGGCATCATGGACCTGGATGGCACCCTCACCGAGATTAACCGGACCGCTTTGGAGTCCAGTGGCTATAGCCGCAAGGAAGTGCTAGGCCGTCTGTTCTGGGAGACGCCATGGTGGCGGGGATCGAGTCAGGTCCAGGCCTTGATTCGTGCTGGCACTGAGGCTGCTGCCCTGGGTGAACCAATGCGGGTGGAAGTCTCCTACTGGCTTGCCGACGGCAGCGAGCGAATCACCGACTTCGCACTGACGCCAATCAGGAACGATATCAACGACATCATTTTCCTGGCGGCTACCGCCAGCGATATCACCGAGCGTAAGCAGACGGAAAAGGCGCTGGAAGCGGCACGCCGTGCAGCCGAACAGGCTAACCAGGCAAAGAGCGAGTTCCTCGCCAACATGAGCCATGAAATCCGCACGCCAATGAGTGCAATTCTGGGCTACGCCGACATTTTAGGCGCCCATCTGGACGATCCCGACGATCTGGTCAGTATCGAGACGATTCGTCGAAACGGGCGCTATCTGCTCGAACTGATCAACGATGTCCTCGATCTTTCAAAGATTGAAGCCGGCAAGCTCGAGGTCAATTTCGAGCCGAGCTCTCCCGCCGCTGTCGTCAGTGAAGTCTTTTCACTGATGGAGGTACGGGCTGGTGAAAAGGGGCTGGATTTCGAAGTCCTTCTGCCAGACCAATTACCTGAAACCATTGAAACCGATCCTGTCCGGCTACGACAGATCCTCATCAACCTGACCGCCAATGCCATCAAGTTCACCGAAAAAGGCAAGGTCGAGCTTGAGGTGAGCTTCGATACACAACAGTCTCCGCCCGTCATCAAATTTGCGATAAGCGATACTGGCGTAGGCATTCCTGAACCCCAGATGGAGGCCATATTTCAGGCCTTTCAACAGGGCGACAACACGATGACCAGGCGCTTCGGTGGTACCGGTCTGGGTCTCACCATCTCGCGCCAGCTTGCCGCCCTCCTCAGGGGCACCCTGGCGGTGGAAAGCCGCGTGAGCGTAGGCAGCACGTTTACCTTAACCCTGGCTATCGATGAAGCGTCTGCTGCTCGGCTAGTGGTTCCGGAGTTGTCTGCAGCATGCTCGCGTGCCGCCTTGGTTGACCAGCCAGACTCCCTGACTGGCGTTCACGTCCTGGTAGTGGATGATAGGGACGACATTCGACTTCTGGTACAGCGGCTCGTCGAACGTGCCGGCGGCACTACTCGCGCAGCGCCCAACGGTCTGGCTGCACTCGCGAGTGTGGAGCTGAGCAAGACGCTGGGACCACTGTTCGATGCCGTCATCATGGACATGCAAATGCCCATAATGGATGGCTTCGAAGCCACCAGGCGCTTGCGGGAGGAAGGTTTTGACCGACCAATCATCGCCCTTACTGCCGGCGCCATGCTCGGTGAGCGGGAAAAGTGCCTCGAGGCCGGCTGCAGCAGTTATCTCAGCAAGCCGGTAGACGAATATCGGCTCATCCAGCTCGTGCTCGAATCACGAGCTCAGGTTGCCGCGAAAGAGCGGGCGAAAAAGGGTGAGCGCCAGGGTTATCGTGTCTTGCTGGTAGACGATAATGCGGACGCCAGCAGTGCGCTGGCACAATTGCTCGGGTTCAGAAATTATCAGGTAGAACTTGCCAGTGATGGCACCTCAGCCATCAGGCAGGCGCTCAGCAGCAAGCCCCACGCGATCGTTCTCGACCTGGGCCTGCCGGATATCAGCGGCATCGAAGTCATGGAGCGGCTCAAGGGCGAAGCTGCACTCGACCGAACCCTCTTCATTGCCCTCACAGGCAGGGAGGCTTCCGAACTCGGCGCTGCCATTGACCGCTTCGATCATTTCCTCTTGAAACCAGTGACCGCTGACGACCTGATCAATCTGCTCGAGGATCATGACGTCGAGGTCGCGAGTTCCTAGAACAGCAAGCGGTAAAGCTGCGCCAGGGACATCAGCACGCACATGGTAATGACCATGCGCCGGATATACCGTAGCGGAATCGTCAGCATCATATGGCTGGCGATGTAGGCGCCAAGCACCTGTCCGGCGATCATGGCAGCCCCGATTGCCCAGACCACCTGCCCCCCAGCAGAAAACAGCACCAGCGCGACCACGTTTGTGGTGAAGTTGAGCGGCTTCGCCCGTACTGTAGCCGTTCGCAGGGTATGCCCGCGGAACACCACGCCGCTCGCGGCAAAGAAGGAGCCCGTACCAGGGCCAATCGCGCCGTCATAGAGCCCTATGGCCGGCACTACAGTACTGCCGTACCAGGGCTGCGTCATTCTGGCGTGGGTTTCGAGCTCGCCGAGCGCCGGCGTGAGCAGAAAATAGAGGGCGACGCCAAGCAGCAGAACCGGCACGAACCATCGCAACCAATCAGTGGCGATATTCTGTACGATCAGCGAGCCGATCGCAGCACCGATGCCTGCTGCAACCAGGAGCGGCCAGAACTCCCTGAGGTTCAACTGTTTCCGCATCAGCAGCGCCAGTGTCGCGGTCAAGGTTCCGGCGAACGACTGGCTTTTGTTTGTTGCCAGCGCACTCACCGGCGGAATGCCGACAAGGATAAGTGCCGGCAGCGTCAGGAGCCCGCCGCCACCAGCCAATGTATCAACCCAACCGGCAAGCGCCGCCACACAGAACAGGCCAAGCAGCATAGCCACTGACCAGTCAAAACCACTGACACTTTCTACAGGCATGACAACTCACTCAGAATACACGGAAGATGGGCGGATAATGCAAGAACAACAGGTGAACAGCCGGCGTTACAGTCCCCTGTCGATCAGCCTGCGTAATAGTAGCTGATCAGAGGCATAGCACTCACTTACACACAGAGGTCATGAATGAATATGCACATAACCGCCGATGACGGCCACACTTTCGACGCCTATGCAGTAGCACCCGCCGGCAATAATCGCCGACCGGCGGTGATCGTCCTGCAGGAAATCTTCGGCGTCAATCATGAAATGCGGCGTATCACCGAAAAGTATGCACAGCTCGGCTATCATGCTGTTTGTCCGGATCTTTTTTCACGACTGAAGCCAAATATCGAACTGACTGACAAGACTGATGAGGAATGGCAGCAGGCCTTCGATTATATGAACCGCTTCGACGTCGATCGCGGCATCAAGGATGTCCAGGCCTGTATCACTCAGGTGCGGAAACTCCCGGGCTGCAATGGCCGGGTCGGCGCTGTCGGCTTCTGCCTCGGTGGCAAACTCGCCTTTCTCACGGCCACCAGAACCGATATCGATGCCTCGGTCGGCTACTACGGTGTCGCCCTGGAAACGCTGCTCGACGAGCGTGAAAGTATCACTGCATCGCTCATGCTCCACTTTGCTGAACTTGACGGCTTTTCGTCGAGAACGGCACGCGAGCAGGTATTTGCCTCACTGCTCACAAAGCCAAACGTCGACCTGCATCTTTATCACGGGGTCGATCATGCCTTTGCGCGCCAGGGCGGGAAAAACTACAAGGCTCAGCAGGCAGAAATCGCCAATGAGCGGACGGCCGTTTTTCTCGATCGAGCGCTGGTCTGACACTGGTTCTTTGCAGGCGAAAAAAAGGCTGCCACCTGGCAGCCTTCTGGGTCAAATGGACATCGTGGTGCCCCACGACAATCAAGCGGCTTCTGAGTGCCGACCTTCGCAGAATTCTTCGATCATCTTCTTGTTGAACGCGGGTATATCATCCGGCTTGCGACTGGTGACGATACCATTGTCGACAACGACTTCTTCGTTGACCCACTCCGCACCAGCATTTTTCAGGTCGGTCTGGATGCTGGGGAACGATGTCATCTTGCGTCCCTTCACCACGCCGGCTTCGACAAGCACCCAAGGCCCGTGACAGATCGCAGCGACAGGTTTCACCTCATCCTCCTTGAAAAAACCCTGCACGAAAGTCACTGCATCCTTGCTGCTGCGCAGCTTGTCCGGATTGAACAGGCCACCGGGAATCATGAGCGCGTTGTAATCGCTGGACGATACATCGGTGACGACCTTGTCCACCTCGATCGAATCACCCCACTTGTCGGAGTCCCAGCCTTTGATGCTGCCACTTTCGAGCGAAACCACGTCTACCGTTGCTCCAGCGTCTATAAGCGCCTGGCGTGGCTTGAACAATTCGCTCTGTTCAAAGCCTTCTGCGGCCAGTATTGCAACTCTCTTACCCTTGAGTCTTTTTGAGTCAGTCATGAAATGCTCCCTAATACATTGACTTGAATTCGTCCTGTACAGGAGCAGGGCTTGTGCCAGCCTTCGGCACTGTGAGAGGCAGAAAACAGGCCTGCCCGCTCAGCCCGTGCAGGACAAGGCCCACAGCAGCATGACCATATGTTCATATCCTATTCTATCGCCACAGCAAGGCAGCCTGATGAGAGAGTTCATGGGACTCTTAATGCCAGCTTTACAAGCTTTGTGCAGTCCTTACAGCAAAAGAGCGGCCGAAGCCGCTCAAGAAGGTCGGCACTGACGCGCCGGCAACAGGCTTGCAGACCTCAGGCTGCGTTGATCATGATGGCCTTGACGTTGACGAACTCGCGTATGCCGAAGCCGCCATGCTCACGACCATAGCCACTATCTTTCACACCACCGAAGGGTAGCTGTGGATTTGCAAGGTTATAGCCATTGATGTTGACCATCCCGGTATCGAAGTGATTGCGAGCCAGTTCGATGGCGCGGTCCTCGTTCTTCGAGAACAAACCACCACCGAGCCCATAGCGCGAGTCATTGGCAATACGCATGGCATCGTCGTCATCCTTTGCCTTGATAAGAGAGGCTACCGGGCCAAAGATTTCGCCATCGTAGGCAGGCATGCCTGGCTTGACGTTTTCCAGTACCGTATTGGGGTAGAAGAAGCCCTTGCCATCAGGAATCTTGCCGCCAACAGCGCAAGTTGCGCCTTTCTGCAGCGACGCATCCACCTGCTCCTGAATCGTTTCACGCAGATCTTCTCGCGCTATCGGACCGAGCTGGGTGTCCTCTTTAGTCGGGTCCCCGACTTTCACCGCCGACATCTGTTTCACGAACTTTTCCCTGAACTCGTCGTAAACATCGGCGACTACGATAAAGCGTTTACCCGCCACACAGGTTTCGCCATTGTTGACGATGCGGGCCTGCACACAGGTTTCAACCGCCAGATCGATATCGGCGTCCGAAAGTACGACGTAGGCGTCGTTGCTGCCCAGTTCAAGCACCGTCTTCTTGACGACCTTGCCAGCCGCCTCCCCGATCTTCTTGCCGGTGCTGTCGCTACCGGTGAAGGTTACGCCACGAACCTTGGGGTGGTCGATCAACTTGCTGGCACCCTTGCCATCAAGCATCAGCGATTGGTAGACATTTTCTGGCAAACCGGCATCGCGATACAATTTCTCGATTTCCTGGGCCATGCCGAACACATTTGACGCGTGCTTCAGTACTGTCGTGTTGCCCGCCATGATGTTGGCGGCGCTGTACCTGATAACCTGGTACATGGGGAAATTCCAGGGTTGAATCCCGAGGATCACACCTATGGGTCGATAGGACACCAGTGCACGGCCGCCTTCGAGCTCGCGGGCTTCATCCTTAAGCTGCTCCTGCCCTTCGGTGGCGGTGTACCTGCAGATGGCTGCGCAGAGTTCGCACTCCTGGTAGCCCTGCGAAATCGGCTTGCCCATCTCCTGAGTCATGAGCTTTGACAGTGCTTCCTGTCGCTCTTCGATGAGATCAGCCATTTTGTTGAGTATTTTTGCGCGGTTGGCAGGCCTTTCAAGGCGCCAGCTCTGGAAGGCCTCGTCAGCCCGATCGACGGCGGCCGAGGCCTCTGCCTCGGTGAGCAACTGATATTCAGCAATTTTTTCGCCGGTGCTGGGATTAATGGTCGTGGAAGTGCCGCTCATGATGATCTCCATTCTGATGAGTGATCAGACCATACGGCACAGGGTTCTCTCCCGACGTCCGTATGGTGCTGTTTTCAGTATTCATCAGATGCTTACGCGCGCGTCCCGGCCGCAGATGAAGCATGGCGGAGATGTCATCTTGCTGGCAGGTCGCTGAGGGCACGCTCCAGATTTGCGACGGTGCCATCGATGTCGTTCCACTTCTCCAGGCCAAACAGGCCGACCCGGAAAGTGCTGAAATCGGCTGGTTCGCCGACCATAAGTGGCACGCCCGCTGCCGTCTGCAGGCCCCGCGCCCTAAACCATGCGCCACTGCGCAGCTCAGGGTCCCCGGTATAGCTGACCACGACGCCAGGCGCAGCATAGGCCGCTGCGCTCACGCTTTTGAAATCATACCTGGCAAAAAGCTCGCGGACCCGCCGCCCCAGTTCGATCTGGGCCTCTTTCATGCGACCAAAGCCAGTTCGCTGCGTCTCCAGCATATTGTCGCGGAATCTCGCCAGCGCATCGGTCGGCATAGTGGCATGGTAAGCGTGGCCGCCGGCCTCGTAGGCCTGCATGATCTGGCGCCACTTACCAAGATCGTTGGCGAAACTGGTGCTCTTCGTCTGCGCCAGCTTTTCCGAACCAAGCTCGCTAAACATAACGAGCGCACTGCAGGGCGATGAGCTCCAGCCTTTTTGGGGTGCGCTGATCAGCACATCGATCTGGCAGGCTTTCATATCGACCCACAGCGCACCAGAGGCGACGCAGTCCAGCACGAGCAGGCCACCATATTCGTGTACGGCTTCGCCCATCTGGGCGAGATAGTCATCAGGCAGCAGCATGCCCGAAGCGGTCTCAACATGAGGTGCGAAAACGACCGCCGGCTGCTCATCACGTATCGTACGCACAACATCTTCAATGGCTGGCGGCGCATAGGCAGGTTGAGCATCCTCATCCACCGGCCGGGCGTTCATCACGATGGTTTCCTCAGGAATGGTGCCGGCCTCAAGAATCTGTGACCAGCGGTAACTGAACCAGCCATTGCGTATGACAAGACAGGTGGCACCGTTGGCAAACTGTCTGGCGACAGCTTCCATACCATAGGTACCTCCACCGGGCACGATAGCGACAGCATCAGCGTTATAGACCTCACGCATGACCTTGGAAATATCCCGCATGACGCCCTGGAAGGTGGCAGACATATGGTTGAGCGCTCTGTCTGTAAATACCACTGAAAACTCGAGCAGACCTTCTGGGTCTACGGCTGGATACTGAACTGACACGGTTTGGCCTCGGCTTGTAATTGTTGAGCAGTGTTATAGGAAACCACCTCCCGAGTGTACGTGACAAGCGCTTTCCGATTTGTGACCGAGTGCATGACTGCTGCTGCAGAAGCCGCCTGGAACCGGTAATTCAGCCGCCTGATGCTAAACTGGATCAAGACCGGTTTATCGCCCTGTGTCACTGCTGAGGAATTCACAGTCATGAATATGGAAAAATTTATCGTCCTGGCACTGATTGGCGGTCTGCTGATCTACATGATCTCGACGTATAACCACCTGGTCAGCCTGCGAAACCGCTTCAAGAACGCGTTTTCGCAGATAGACGTGCAACTGCAGCGGCGGCACGACCTCATTCCGAATCTGGTTGAGTCGGCGCGGGCCTACCTCACCCACGAGCGAACTACTCTGGAGCAGGTCATGATGGCGCGGAACAACGCTACGGCAGCTACCGCGGCGGCTGCCAGAAACCCTGGTCATGGCAAGGCCATCGACACCTTGAGTGCCGCCGAAGGTGTGCTCGACAAGGCGATGGGCCGCTTTTATGCCGTCGCAGAAGCCTATCCAGACCTCAAGGCCGATAGTGCCATATCCCAGCTCATGGAAGAGCTCTCGAGCACCGAAAATCGGGTTGGTTTTGCACGCCAGGCTTATAACGATGCTGTGATGGTCTACCACACTTATCGCGAGCAGTTTCCAAGTAATCTTATCGCTGGCTTCTGTGGGTTTACGGCCACACGCCCATTCACCACTGAGGATCCAGCAGCCCGGCAGGCGGTCAAGGTTAATCTCGGCACCCCCTAAATGGATTTCTTCCAGCACCAGGACAATGCACGCCGCCTGAGCACCCTGCTGTGCATCTATTTCGTGATGGCGGTAATCGGCATTTTACTGGCTGTAAATGTACTGCCGTTTCTGGCGCTGAACCAATGGCTCTATGAGGAGCCACGAAGCCTTGCACAGTGGATGCAGCTCGAAGGGCGCTACATTACCGGCATCAGCCTTGCCGCGTTTCTCTACGGCAGCTGGTCGCGCAGCGAGACCATTCGTCAGGGTGGTGAACATCTGGCCGCTGCCGCGGGTGGTCAATTGGTCGATCGATCATCGTCGGCACCACAGGTACAGCGCCTCGTTCACGTCGTCGAAGAAATGAGTATAGCGTCCGGGGTGCCACCACCTCGCCTCTACATCATGCCTCAGGAAGCTGGACTCAACGCCTTTGTAGCTGGTCTGACTCGCGACGATGCCGTGCTGGTCGTCACGCAGGGTCTTGTCGAAGCATTGACGAGAGACGAGTTGCAGGCGGTCGTCGGACACGAATTCAGTCATATTGCGCATGAAGACATGAAGCTCAACAGTCGGATTCTGGTCATGCTTGGCGGCATCATGATGGTAGGCAGCACTGGTCGCAGCATGATGTCGTTGCAGCGCCGGCAAAACTGGTTCGGCAGGCACACCAGGGGCGATGTCAGGTTGTTCCCTCTAGGCCTGCTGCTATGGCTGGCCGGCGCTATCGGTACAATGACCGGCCGCGTTATTCAGGCGGCAATCTGCCGTCAGCGCGAGTATCTTGCCGATGCGTCATCGGTGCAGTACACCCGCCAACCGGCCAGCCTCGCCGCGGCACTATACAAGCTGATGAGCGCCAGCCATGGCACGGGCCTCCGGCACGCCGCGCTGGCTGGGGAGCTGAATCACATGTGTATCGGCGAAAGCCTTGCGAGCCATCGCTGGTTGGCTTCACACCCCCCACTGCAGGCTCGCATATCGGCAGTTGATGCCGGCTTTCTGCGTGGCGTACGCATCAAAAAGAATCAGCAATCGCTGGCCAGGCAGCGAGCGGCGAAAGATCGTGCAACAGAAAGCGCGGCAGATTCCATGGCCCTTGCCGCAAGCTCAGGTGCCGCCATGGCGCAAGCAAGCCAGGCTGTATCCACCCGGGTTGCGCAATGGGGCGCAGCCGAGCTCGCCTGGGCCGCAGATGTGCGCTCAGGGCTTGTGGAGCAATTCGGTGAGCGACTCGACGAAATCGACCCGGCCGCAGTGCTGCTGGTCGAACTGATGGACAGCGGCTTCAAGGCGCTCGAGGATCACGGGCTTGGTGAAGCCGCCAGACTGCCCTTGCTGGAATGGCTGACGGGCACACTGAAGCAGATGCCCGGGGAGGCCCGCCAGGGCCTGCTGAAACAGCTGTCTGCCGATGCAGCTCGGGCGCCTGCGGCCGGGCTGCTGCAGGTATGCTTCATCATGTATCTTGTGCATCATCTTGCACCGCCGCTACCAGAGGCTCGAATTAAAAGGGTCAGGCGTTACGAGCAGGTCCTTGCTGAACTGGCAGATCTGCTCTCACTGTTCTGTCGTCTGGGGGCGAAAGACACGGCAGAGGCGTCGCACATTACTGCCGCTGAAGACTTGTTCACTCACATCACGTCGCTATGGTTCCCCTTGCTCTCACTCAGGTTTAGCGAGCGTGCTACAGCGCGAGGGCTGGAACGAGCGCTGCGCCGACTGGCACAGCTCCCGCCACTGCTCAAGCCAGCTGTCATCGATGCCTGCGCCATGGCGGTGCGGCACGACGGTGAGATTGCCGTAGTTGAATACGAACTGCTACAGATTAGCTGCGAGCTGCTGGGTTGCCCGCTGCCGCCACAAATAGGGTCGAATTATGCGCCCGTACTGCAGAGGCCGTCGCTGCAATACGAGCCTGGATAGGTAGTTGAACCAGATACTACGGGCCGGCGTACACTCCCTCTGCAACCCAGCCCGAGAGATCACAGAAAAATGTTCGACCTCCAGGAGAGTGCCAGCTCGTTATCCCCTCAGCGTCAAAATCGTTCGACTTCAAGCCCAGCAGATCAATTTACTGCTGTTCGACAAGCCACCCTCGATTTGATAGAAGGTCTTAGCAATGAAGACATGTGTCTCCAGTCCATGGAAGATGCAAGTCCAGCCAAGTGGCATCTTGCCCATACCACCTGGTTCTTCGAAGAACTCATTCTCAAGCCTTTCTCCCGAAACTATCGCTGCTTCAACGATCACTTCAATTACCTGTTCAACTCATACTACGAAGCCATCGGAGATAGACATCCCCGCCCCTTGCGGGGAATGCTGAGCCGCCCGACCTGTGATGAAATTATCGACTACCGACACCATGTCGATGCTGCCATGCGCAGCTTGCTCGATGAGACCGATCCCGGCACTAACGACAACTCAGGTGGCGAGGTACTGGCCCGTACCATGCTGGGCTGTCATCATGAGATGCAGCATCAGGAGCTGCTATTGACCGATCAGCTGCATGCCTTCAGCCAACATCCATTGCTGCCGCAGTGGAAGCCGGCACCTGCGCCGTCGCCGTCACAATCTGGTTCAGCTGCCTCATCGATGCGGTGGGTGAAACACGAAGGCGGCATTCGCTCGTTTGGCGCTGATGCTACTGGTGACTCCGAGACCGTTGACCGTTTTGCATACGACTGTGAGGGTCCCCGGCATCAGCGACTTCTGCAGCCTTTCTCTCTATCGAGTCGACCAGTCACCAATGCTGAATGGCTGGCATTTATGGCGGAGGATGGTTATCGAAACCCCGAACTTTGGCTTTCCGATGGCTGGGCCAAGGTAAAGGCCGCAGGCTGGGAGGCGCCCCTGTACTGGCGACACAGCGGCGATCGATGGCTGCGTTATACGCCCCATGGAGAGCGCGAACTCGACCTCAACGAATATGTGAGTCATATCAGCTATTTCGAGGCCGATGCCTTTGCGCGTTGGGCCGGTGCCCGTCTTCCGGATGAGTTCGAATGGGAGGCAGTCGCAGCTGACCAGCATGTTCGAGGGCGCTTTCAGGAAAGCGGGATCTGGCTGCCAGGACGAGCCGGCAGTGCGGCTGACGGTGAGTTCGAAGCTTTATTCGGCAGCGTATGGGAGTGGACCCGTAGCCCCTTTGCCGCCTACCCCCGCTTCAAACCGCTCGACGGCGCGCTCGCAGAGTACAACGGCAAGTTCATGTGCGGCCAGTTCGTGCTCCGCGGTGGCGCATTTACCAGTCCCGCCGCCCTTATCCGCCCTACCTACCGAAACTTTTTCTACCCACATCAGCGCTGGCAGGCTACAGGCCTGAGACTGGCCAAGGACGAGTGAAATGACTGAAGCCGTATTGGGAAATATGATGACCGATGATTGTGTAGCCCGGAAGGTGAGCCTTCAATCCGAGCCAGTTGTGACAGAAGATTATGACGATCCTGCTCGTGACGCGCTGCTGGCGGACGTCCTCGATGGCCTTAGCCAAGCTCAGAAGCGCCTGCCCAGCAAGTATTTTTACGATCGTAGAGGATCGGAGCTGTTCGAGAAGATCTGCGAGTTGCCTGAGTATTATCCTACACGTACCGAGGTAGCCATGCTCGACGGTGTGGCGGAAGCGCTGAAGTCGCTGCTGCCGGACGTGACCGAGATCGTCGAGTTCGGGAGCGGCAATTGCACGAAAGTGGAGAAACTGCTGAAGCACATGGGCAAGGTGCGGCGCTACCTGCCGATCGATGTGTCCGAGACTTTTCTGCTCCACCACTGCCAACGCCTTGATGCACGCTTTCCAAAGCTCGATGTGGTCCCGGTAGTTGGCGACTTCACCGATACCGTAGATCTTGCAGCCGTGGAAGGTCAAATTCGCCAGCCGAAGCGGCTGGGCTTCTTCCCCGGCTCGACGATCGGCAACCTGACTCACGAAGAAGCCATTGCCTTTCTTCGGACGGCGGCAGAGACGCTTGGCAGTGGCAACTATCTGCTTATCGGTGTAGATACACTCAAGTCGCCGGATGTGCTCATACCCGCCTATGACGACGCCCAGGGCATCACCGCAGCCTTCAATCTGAACCTACTCGAACGACTCCAGCGAGAGCTTGGCGCCGAGATAGAGATCGACAACTTTTCCCACGAGGCACGCTTCAATGAGGATGAAGGTCGAATAGAGATGCATTTGGTGAGCCGTTGCGAACAGACGATTCGCGTAGCCGGTAAGACCTTCAATTTTCAGGCTGGCGAGTCGATCCATACCGAGAACTCGCATAAGTACTCGATCGAAGGCTTCTGCAGGCTGGCGGAGCAGGCTGGCTGGCGCTGCGAGAACAGCTGGGTGGCTGACGAACAGCTGTTCAGCATTCACCTCCTGCAGGCCAGTTAGTGTCGAGAAAACAGAGCTTGGAGATGAGACCTGGTCAGAGCGTGACTGTCGCGCTGGCGCCAGCCGACACGGTGATATTGACCGGTGTGGTGAACACGAGGCTTTCGTCGACACCTAAATTGTCGACCTCACAGGTGTAGGCGACGGTATAGTCGCCTACAGGAAGAAAGGCTGCGAGAAAGTTGAACGTGCCATCTCCGTCAGCGTCGGTCACGGGCGCCGCTACAAGCGCGCCAGCGGAATCGGCGTCATAGTCATCCACTGAGACATTGGCACCTTCGAAGATGTAGACCACACCGCCAAAAATCTGAGGGTTGGCGCATACGCCTGGTGTGACGGCGGTACTGACCTGCCCGCCGATGGCTCCAGCTTCTGCATTGTCTACAAGGCGCAGCGTTGGTCGCAGGATATAGTCCCCAGGCGACGACGCGCTGCCAGTGAGGGTAACCGACTTGCGTAAATCGAAGTCGATGGTGAAGTCGCTTTGTCCGTTAGCCAGTATGGTAAACCCACTCACCAGCTTCAGTCCCGTCTGCGCACCAGAGGGTATCGAGAGCGGATACTGCCCGCCAACGTTGTCCCTGACATAGAGCGCACCCTCGGCTTCGCTCAGGTCTAGGCGCATCCAGGCATAGCGGCCCGCGGGCAGCACGACATCGTCAAGCAAGGTGGCCGACTCGCCATTCTGCAGCGTCAGCATGTCAAAGGTCTTTGGCTCAGGAAAGACAACATCGGTTCTTTCACCGCCAGCAGCCTGCAGCGACACGCCTGTGAAGGTTATGAAGACTGAAAGCAGGCTATCGACAGGCGCATCAGTCAGACTGAGCGACAAGGTACCTGTATTACCCGAAATGCTGCTGTCATTACTGTCACTACAGCCTATCGCAAGCGCGCTCAGAAGGGCCAGTGCTGTGACCTTCGCTGTGTTCAATCCCATGCTTTGCTCTCCGAATGCCTGCCTGAACCGGCACCTGCCTGTCGGCTGAGACTGATTCTACAGTTGCGCCCGATACTGCACTGTCACAAAAAGTAACTGCGTGTAGACATGCTGTGAAAGAGATCCGGTAGCTCACGAGATACGGGTCTGATCAAAATCGGTATCGCGAAGGCTTGCCATGAGCTCAGCGAAGAGCGTGGAACCTGCCATGACCTCAGACAGGCTGCCTTCGGCATCAACCTTGCCGTCTTTGAGCACGATGATATGATCGGCATACGGCACAACGGCCAGTCTGTGCGCCACAATGAGGACGGTCGCCTCCCCGCGGAGCGCAACCAGAGATTTCAGGATCGCCGCCTCGGTCAGGGCATCGAGTGCAGAAGTCGGCTCATCCAGCAGGACCAGAGAGGGCCTCGCATACAGCGCCCGTGCAATCGCAAGCCGCTGCTTCTGCCCCATCGACAGCCTCACCGCCGCGCCTTCACCGACTGGCGTGAGATCACGCTCCGGCAGTCTGGCCAGCACCTCTTCCAGCTGGCTCTGTTCATAAGCCCGCTGCAGGCTCTCTTCATTCAGCGGCCTGCCGAAAAGCACGTTGTCACGCAGGCTTTCCGAACGAATCAGCACGTCCTGGTCGACCAGAGCGGTGCGGGCGCGCAGGCTCGCTGCATCGAGTTCAGCATGACTGGTATCGTTCCAGAACACCTCGCCGGTTTCAGGGCTGATGTTGTTGAGGCAGACATCGATGAAGGTGCTCTTGCCGCTGCCTGTCGGTCCGACCATCACAGTCAGCTTGCCGCCCGGCAAGCGACAAGAAACGTTCTGCAGCGCGGCAGCTGGTCTTGCAGAGCGCCCAGACGCCGGATGGTGGTAAGTTACCGCCTCGAAGCGTATTTCGGGGGGGCCGGGCTCGAGCGGCTGCAAGGTTCTATCGCCGATTGGCTGATCGGGTAATGACAGCAGATAGCCGATGCGAGTGGCCGCGGCACTGGTTTCGACCCAGCGCATGCCCGCCTCTATCATGGAGGCAGAAGACAGCCCGAGCAGCCCGAAGAAGTACAACAACGACAACTTCCTGGCACCGGCGGTGGTGGATGTGGCCTGTAATGCTTCGACACTCCGGTCGGTGAAAATCAGAAAGACGGTGACGAAAATCACAAGCGAAGTGACGGTGAGGATATTCGTTATCATGCGCTTGCGCAGGATCTTCAGCAGTGTCTGCAATACCGAGCTGTTGGCGGTGTTGAAACGATGGCTGTCAGAGGGTGCTGCGTCGTAGGCCCGTATAATGCGCATGGTCGAGAGCGTCTCCAGCAGGTAGTTGCTCAACTCGCCACGGCGGTTCTCAGCCGCCAGCGAGGTCTGCCGCAAGCGCGAGCGACGCACTAATAGTGTTATGATGAGCGCGAATACACCGGCCAGAAACAGGCCCAGCTGCCAGTCAAGAACCAGTACACTGATAAAGGCCGCGACAAACAGGAAGGCATTGCGCATGAGTATGGACGCATTGCTGGTCAGAAAGGCATGGCAGGTGGCGAGATCACCGGACATCCTCTGTTGCACATCGCCCCCGTGCAGACGATCGATCTGCTCCGTCGGCAGGCGATGCAGCTTGGCATGAATCGCCGTCCTGACATCGGCAGCAATGCGCTCGCCTACCGATGTGACGGCGAAATAGCGCAAGAGCACAACGGCATATACCGCAGCGCCGATCAGAATAACCGGCCGTGTCGGGAACCCATCGTGCGCCTCTGCAAGCAGAAGGCCTATGGCTACCATGGCCAGGCCTGTCAGTATCCAGGTGAGCAGGATGCCCAGTAACCAGTATCGATACGGCCGGAAAAAGTGTAGCAGCCCCGGACCCGCCCGGGAAATGGCTTCGACTTGCATGTAACCTCGTTCAAAGTGGAGCCGCGATACGGCGCGGTGAATGCTGTTTCAGCGCCAGCAGCGTCAGTTATGAGCGCTCATCTGGCCGGTTTTATTTCAGAACTTATTTCTGCCGGGCCGTACACAAGCCGGCAGGGAGGACTATAGTAGATCAATAAGCTGCAGATTCGAGCGGAAAGAACTACTTACGCAGCACTCATAAGAACCTGCAACAACTTCAGTCACGAGTCACCACGAGCAGTTCAATGGCGATGTCCACTCTACCAGATCCGTCCGATGCAAACCGCCTGGCCGCGAGTCGGCAGCGGACACCACATCGACAGCATGGCAAAGCCTCGACCGGCGTGATTGTCACCGTTGCGTTCCTGATCTGCGCCGCGCTGACCGCACTGGTCTATCATCAGGAAAAAGACGCCGCCGAAGACTACGCGAGACTGCAGTTCGAGCGTCGGGTAGAGCTCCGCACCGTCCTCATCGAGAAAGGCATGCTTTCCTATGAGAAGCTGTTGATGGGCGGCGTTGGCCTGTTCGCCGCTGACGCCTATATCAGCGTTGATGACTGGCGCCGCTATGTCGAGACTGCGCGGCTGGAGAAAAATTACCCAGGCGCTCAGGGGCTCGGCTACGCCCCGTACATACCCACAGACGAGCGGCCACGTTTCGAGCGCAATCATCGTGCTGCCGGCAATAAGGATTTTGTCGTCTGGCCGGCGACCGACCAGGCTTTTTCGACGCCAATCGTGCTACTGGAACCGGCCGATATGCGCAATGCGCGCGCGCTCGGCTTCGACATGTATTCCGAAAAGACGAGACGACGCGCAATGGACCGTGCGCGCGAACAGGGTCGCCCTATCATGTCCGATACGGTGACATTGGTACAGGAGACCCTGGTCGACACTCAGCTGGGCTTTCTTGTCTACGCACCGGTGTATTCGGACTTTGAAGGCAGAGCTTTCGATGGTGCCGGTTTCACCAGACCCATGCGTGAAGATCAGCTACGAGGTTTCGTTTTCATCCCCTTCAGGATGAATGACCTGGTGTGGGGCCTCATGGGTGAAGATAACTTCCGCCTGCTGCGCCTGCAGATATTCGATGGCCAGAGTGACCAGGGCACCCTGATATTTGACAGCCTCACCGCGACCCCCGACGGCGAGCCTGCTCAGCCGCACTCGAAAAATGGCTTGCCGCATCGTCTGGACGAGCTCGCAGAACCCAGTTTCGTACATGCCTCGCGCTTTCGTTTTGCCAAGAATAACTGGACGCTGAAGTTCTCTTCGCTACCCTCATTCGAGTCGAGCGTCGTCATCACGAGACCGACTTTCATTCTCGTGGGCGGCTTGCTCATTTCCGCACTGATCGCGATGATCGTGGCCTACTGGTTCGCGCTGCGTCAGCGCGCGAGCACCCTGGCTATCGTCAACGCGTCACTACAGTCTGCACTGATCAAGCAGGCTCAGGCCGAGAAGGAACTAAGCCGATTTTTCAATCTCGCACCCGATGTTCTTTGCATCCTCGATGGTAACGGCCAGTTTCTCCGGATCAACGCCGCCACCCGTCAGCTTTTTGGCTGCGAGCCCGCGGCGCTGCTGAACAAGCCATTTGCCAACGTTCTGCTTGCCTCAGAGCACGAGGCCCTGCAAGCCTTGCTCGCCACGCTGCGTGACAAGCAGGAGACGCCGCTTACCCAGGAATTCCTGACGCACGGAGCCAACGGCGGGGAGCTCACCCTTGAATGGGCCTTCATAACGGTACCGGAACACCATCAGATCTACGTAGCTGGGCGGGACGTGACGCCGCGGCAGGCAGCACTGGTAGCCAAGCGCCAGCTTATTGCTGCGATGGAGAGCACCTCCGACATCATCTTTTTCTGTGATGAAACCGGCTATATCAGCTATCTGAATTACCGCGGCCGTTCATTAATCACCCCGGCCACCCTCGACGCACTGACTGCCGACGTGCTGCCGGATATGGATTTCAATATCTATGACTTCACGCCGCCTTGGGCGATATCAGTACTGAACTCGGAAGCATTTCCCTACGCCACATCACACGGTGGCTGGCGCGGCGATATTTCGATCCTTATTCAGGGTGGCCGCGAAGTGCCGGTCTCGCTGGTGCTCGAAGCGCACTATGCACCGGATGGCAGCGTTGAGTTCTTCGCGGGCAACATGCGGGATATCAGCCGACGCAAGGCCATCCAGGCTGACCTCGAGCGCAAGGCCTACCATGACGAGCTGACCGGGCTCGTCAATCGGCAGGGCTTCAACGAGCGCCTGGAGCGCACCATTGCCGATGCCCATGAACATAACGTGCAGAGTGCCCTGCTCTTTATCGACCTGGACCACTTCAAGATCGTCAATGACAGCTGTGGCCACGCGGCCGGGGATGAAGTGCTCATTCAGCTATCAAGACTGTTCAGTCAGCAGATCCGTGACCGTGACACGCTTGCCAGACTGGGTGGCGATGAATTCACAGTCATTCTCGAACACTGCCAGGTGAAGGATGCCTTGCAGGTAGCCCAGAGCATCGTGCAAGCCGCGAGTGACTTCCGCTTCTTCAGTCAGGGTCAGAGCTTCCGCTTCGGCACCAGTATCGGTCTAGTGCCTATCGATAGAAAAAGCGGCAATGCCAAGCAGATCATGACGGCCGCAGACGAGGCGGCATACAAGGCAAAATCCAGTGGTCGTGGCCAGGTCGTCGTGTACGAAGGTGGCAATAATCAGGGTGAACAGCTACAGCTCAACACCAACTGGAAGCAGCGTCTACAACTGGCCTTGCGGCATGACCGCTTTGTACTTTTGTACCAGCCAATCGTGGCGGTGGACGACGCCTCTTCCACTATACGACTGAGGGAAGTCCTGATCAGACTGGACGACGAAGGTCAGCTGATCTCTCCCGCAGCCTTTCTGCCGGCTGCCGAGCGCTTTGGCCTCATAGCGGCGATCGATTTCTGGGTTATCGAGGCGGTCGTCAACAAGTTGCAGATACAGGACCCTGAACAGCAAAACAAGGAAGTCTACGCGATCAACCTTTCCGCTCAGAGCCTGAACGAGGAGAATTTCGCCGATCGCGTCATAGCGCTCGTGGCTGAACGAGGTGTGAACTCAGAGGCACTGTGCTTCGAACTGGCAGAAAACACAGTCTTGCAGAATCCTGAGACAAGCCGGCAGTTCATTCAGCGCATGAAGAGCTTCGGTCTGCAGATTACATTGCAGCATTTCGGTATGAGCATCAGCGAATTTGCCAACCTGCAACAACTCGGTGTGGACTACCTGAAGATTGACAGCTGGTTTATCGAAAAAATGCTCAGGAGTCCGCTGGATGAGCAGAGTGTTCGCTTCGTCAATGACGTTGGGCACACGATGGGATTGAAAACCATTGCAGGCGCCGTGAGTGATCCGGCTGTCGAGGCTCGGCTGCGCGAGCTTGGCGTAGATTTCCTGCAGGGCTACCAGATTGCTGAACCTGGACCTGACGAACTTCAAGCGCCAGACTGAGCCAGGCCGGGCCCTTGTTTCACCGCAGATATCCCGTATAGTCAGCTGCTACAAGAACAATTTTGAGGTGACCAATGCTTTCACTGTCTGTGCTCATCGATGAAGCGGCTCGCAGTTTCCCTGACAAGACGGCCATCGTTTGTGGCGAAAAACGCATCACCTTCGCCGAGCTCAAGGTTAGTTGTGACACCCTGGCTAACGGTCTTGTCGCCGCAGGACTGAGACCAGGCGATCGAGTGGCACTCAGCTGTCCTAATCTGCCGTGGTTTCCCATAGCCTACTTCGGCATCATAAAAGCTGGCTGTACGGTAGTGCCCCTGAACATACTGCTCAACGCCGATGAGGTCGCCTATCATCTCGAAGACAGCGCAGCCAAGGCCTATATTGCTTTTGAAGGTAGCCAGGATGTGCCAATTGGCCGTGCCGCAGTCGATGCTTTCCGCAAGACGACCAGCTGCACGCATCTCTGGCTGATTGAAAGCGGCCAGTCACTGGTAAGCAGTGCTATCGGTCAGGATGGAATTGCCAGTCACTCCAGCCTCATGACCGCTGGCACCGACAACCCTCACATCGATAGTGAGGCTATCGACACTGTCGTTATTCTCTACACCTCTGGCACGACCGGCAAACCCAAGGGCGCCGAGCTGACTCACGCAAACATCCTGCTGAACGCGATCATGTTCGGTCGCCTGAGTGAAGCCGTCGCAGAGGACAGACAGCTTATCACCCTGCCCCTATTTCACACCTTTGGCCAGACTGTGCAGATGTGTGGCAGCCTGCTTAACGGCAATACAATGGTGCTGGTACCCCGCTTCGATCCAAAAGTGGTGGTCGAGCTCATGATTGCCGAGAAAATCACGGTCTTCTGCGGTGTGCCAACTATGTACTGGGCGCTGCTCAATGGAGTCGACATAAGCCCTGACCAGGTTGACAAGATCCGCAGTCATCTCAGGCTCTGCGGCAGTGGCGGTTCTTCCCTGCCACTTGAGGTCTTGAAAGGCTTCGAAGAGAAGTTCGATGTTCCCATTCTCGAAGGCTATGGCTTATCAGAAACATCCCCAGTCGCGTGCTTCAACCTGCTGAGTCATCCACGAAAGCCTGGTTCGGTCGGGCTGCCAATCTGGGGGGTGGAAGTTCGCATTCTCGACGACGCCAATTCTGAGGTTCCAGCCAATGAACACGGCGAGATCTGTATCCGCGGCCATAACGTCATGAAAGGCTATCTGAACAAGCCTGAGGCCACCGCCAAGGCGCTGAAGAACGGCTGGTTCCACACTGGTGACATCGGCTACATCGATGAAGAAGGCTATATTTTTATCGTCGACCGCTTGAAGGACATGATCATTCGCGGTGGCTACAACGTCTATCCACGTGAGATAGAGGAAGTATTGCTGACTCACCCGGCCATTTCACTGGCTGCTGTCATCGGTGTGCCGGACGAACAGTACGGGGAAGAGGTGCGTGCCTGCATCATCCTCAAGGCCGGTCAGCAGGCCAGTCCTGAGGAGCTGGTAGCGTGGTCGAAAGCTCATATGGCAGGCCATAAGTATCCCCGCCAGTTCGAAATTCGCGAGAGCCTGCCAATGACCGCGACTGGAAAAATACTCAAGCGCGAGCTGGTAGCGGAACTCAAAGCCTGACCAAAACCAGGGCATAAAAAAACCGCCTGTTGGCGGTTTTTTTATGGTGCTACTCGCCGCTAAACGTTAGCGGAGAGCAGCAGACAAGCGCTTTAGGCGTTAGCCTTACGCTCCTTGGCTTCAGCAATAACCTGCTCGGCAACGTTATTCGGGCATGGCAGATAATGCGCGAATTCCATTGAGAACTGGCCACGACCCGAAGTCATTGTACGCAGATGCCCGATATAGCCAAACATCTCGCTCAGTGGTACTTCAGCCTTGATCCGCACGCCTGTAGCACCTGGCTCCTGAGCCTTGATCATGCCGCGACGTCTGTTCAGGTCACCGATAACATCACCTACGTGATCTTCCGGAGTGAAGACATCAACCTTCATGATTGGCTCAAGCAACTGAGGGCCAGCCTTTGGCATGGTCTGACGGAAAGCCGCCTTGGCAGCAATCTCGAAAGCCAGTGCCGAGGAGTCGACTGCGTGGTACGCACCGTCCATCAGGATAACCTTCACGTCGAGAACAGGGTAACCGGCCAGAGGACCTTCACCCATCATCATCTTGAAGCCCTTCTCGACTGCAGGAATGAATTCCTTCGGAACGTTACCACCAACAACCTTGGACTCAAACACGTAGCCAGAGTTCTGCTCGCCCGGCTCGATGATGTAATCGATCTTACCGAACTGACCAGATCCACCAGACTGCTTCTTGTGCGTGTAGCTGTCTTCGGTACGCTTGTTGATCGTCTCACGGTATGCAACCTGTGGCTTACCAACGACCAGTTCAACACCGTAGGTTCGCTTGAGGATGTCGACCTTGATATCCAGGTGAAGCTCACCCATGCCCTTGAGGATGGTTTCGCCGCTGTCTTCGTCAGTCTCGACCTGGAAGGTCGGGTCTTCAGCAACCATCTTGCCAATGGCAATACCCATCTTCTCTGATCCACCCTTGTCTTTCGGTGCAACAGCGATGGAGATAACTGGCTCAGGGAACACCATCGGCTCGAGAGTGGCCGGGTTCTTCGGGTCGCACAGGGTGTGACCGGTCTGAACGTTCTTCATACCAACGATGGCAATGATGTCACCAGCCTGAGCCGACTCGATCTCTTCACGGGTGTTCGCATGCATTTCGACCATGCGGCCAACGCGTTCAGTCTTGCCGGTAAAGGCGTTCATGATCGTGTCGCCCTTCTGGATCTTGCCAGAATAGATACGAACGAAGGTCAGCGCACCGAAACGGTCGTCCATGATCTTGAACGCCAGGGCACGAAGCGGCTTGTCAGCATCAACGATCGCGAACTTGCCTGTTTCTGCACCGGTCTCGTCAACTTCAGGCTGTGGCACAACTTCAGTCGGGCTCGGCAGGAAGTCGATAACGCCGTCCAGCACCAGCTGAATGCCCTTGTTCTTGAACGCAGAACCACAGAAGGTGGGGAAGAAATCGAGCTTGATGGTGCCCTTGCGGATACACAGGCGCAGCTGCTCTTCTGTTGGCTCGGTGCCGTCCAGATAGCTTTCCATCAGATCATCGTCCTGCTCAACGGCAGTCTCGATCAGCTTCTCGCGCCACTTAGCAGCGTCAGCCTTCATGTCTTCCGGAATATCAGTGATTTCAAAGTTTTCCGGCAGACCACTGTCGTCCCAGATGTAAGCTTTCATGTCGATCAGGTTGACGACGCCCTTGAAGTGTTCTTCACGGCCGATAGGCAGCGTGATGACGAGCGGACGCGCGCCAAGTACGTCCTCGACCTGCGCAACAACGCGGAAGAAATCCGCACCGAGACGGTCAAGCTTGTTGACGAAGATAACTCGCGCAACTTCAGATTCGTTGGCATAGCGCCAGTTGGTCTCTGACTGTGGCTCAACACCGCCAGAGCCACAGAACACACCGATACCGCCGTCGAGTACTTTCAGTGAGCGATAAACCTCAACCGTAAAGTCGACGTGTCCCGGTGTGTCGATGATGTTCATCCGGTGACCATCCCAGTAACAGGTGGTGGCAGCAGACTGGATAGTGATACCCCGCTCCTGCTCCTGCTCCATAAAGTCAGTCGTCGCTGCGCCGTCGTGCACCTCGCCCGTCTTGTGAATACGACCAGTGAGCTTGAGAATTCGTTCAGTGGTAGTCGTTTTGCCTGCATCGACGTGTGCAAAGATGCCGATGTTTCTGTACTTGGATAGATCAACCATTAGCGCGCTCTTCTGTATAGTATTTGGACGAGGACGTTTTCGAGGGCCGGTATTGTAAACTAGACTGGGTCAAGTTCCAATGTCTTCAGACTGGCCGGCCGAATTCGTTTCAACAGCTCCGGATCATCGACCAGCGATTCTCCGTAGGAGGGGACGATCTCCCTGAGCCGGTTTTGCCAGGCTTCGGTGGCCATCCGCTTCGGAAAACAGCGTTCGAGAACATCTATAATAGTCTGTGTTGCGATGGACGCGCCAGGCGATGCACCAAGCAAAGCGGCCAAAGAGCCATCTGCCGATGCCACGACTTCGGTTCCGAACTCGAGTTTACCGCCGTTAACCGGGTCTTTCTTGATAATCTGCACGCGCTGACCGGCTTCCGCCAGATGCCAGTCTTCGTCGCGAGCCTCAGGAAAGAAGTTTCGCAGTGTGTCGACCCGTGTCTTCTGCGACTGGAATACTTCGCCGACCAGATAACGGGTAAGATCGAAATTATCCAGGCCGGCATGGACCATTGCCTTGAAATTGTCGCGTTTCATCGAGGAAAAAAGGTCGAATATCGAGCCCTTCTCCTTGGTAAATCGCGTGGTGAACCCTGCAAACGGCCCGAACAGCAGTGCGGATTCGCCGTCGATGATGCGAGTGTCGAGGTGTGGCACAGACATCGGCGGTGCACCGACAGCAGCCTTGCCGTAAACCTTGGCATAATGCTGCTTGACGATTTCCGGTTTCTTGCAGACCAGCCACTGCCCGCTCACCGGGAAGCCGCCATAGCCTTCTGCCTCGGTGATATCAGATTTCTGCAATAGCGGCAGTGCGCCGCCCCCGGCGCCGATGAAGACGAACTTGGCTCGAATCTCACGGGCCATGTTCTTGCGGTGATCATCGACCAGGACCGCCCAGTGATCCTTCCTGCGCGTTATATCCTTGACCGAGTGGCTCAGCAGCAAGGAAAAATTATCGTGTGCCTTGAGGTGCTTGGCCATGCCACGCGTCAGTGAGCCAAAATCGACGTCTGCGCCATAATTGACGCGGGTCGCCGCCACGCGCTGCATGGGATCACGGTTATTCATGACCAGCGGCATCCACTCCCGCAGGGTTCTCGGATCTTCAGAGTACTCCATGTCGGCGAACAGATGATGTGCGCTCATGATTTCATAGCGCTTGCGCAGAAAGGCCACGTCTTTTTCGCCCCAGACGAAGCTGAGATGAGGTGCACGATTGATAAAGCTGCTCGGATCCGGAAGGATGTCCTGCTTCACCATGTAAGACCAGAACTGTTGTGACACTTCGAATGCCGCATTGATGTTGATGGCCTTCTTGATGTCGATCGAGCCATCCCTGCCCTGCGGCGTATAGTTCAGCTCGCAATAGGCGGCATGGCCAGTGCCTGCGTTGTTCCAGCCATCGGTACTTTCATGAGCGACGTGGTCAAGACGCTCCACCATGGTTATTTTCAGACTGGGATCGAGCAATTTCAGCATCATGCCCATCGTGGTGCTCATGACACCAGCTCCAATCAGCAAAACATCAACCGTATTAGACGTCATTCAGTCACTGCCTCCGATAAAACAGTCTTGTGGCTCCGGTCTGGTTGACCAGGCCCACTTTTGATGGCGCGTATCCTAGCACACAAAAAACGCGGAGATGATGTGAACTTTCAATCAGATCGTTCGGCGAAGGTCTTCTCCCAGCCCTCGGCTGAAAATCCGGTACTTGCTGTATTGCGCAGAACCAGCACCGGCCGCTTGATCATGGTCTGGTTGTCGGTCATCAATGCAACCAGGCTGGCCTGCGCGGCAGGATCATCTTGCCGCTCTATGGCTGTTTCGACGACATCACGCGCACGCTGGTCGAGCGTACGCCAGCTGCTACTTCGCCTGTTGACGAAGGCCGCAGCACCTGTCTGGGCGATGAGCGACGCCACTTCTTCGGTGGACAGCGGCTGCTTGCGAACATCACGGAACTCATAGGCCGTTGAACGCTCTTCGAGCCAGCGACGGGCCTTCTTCACGCTATCGCAGTTCGGTATTCCCATGACAACCGGGGCTTGTTCAGGTGCAGTCATTGGCGCCTCCTCTAATATCTGGTCATATGACTATCTTGTCATATAACGATCTGGCTTAATTTGAGGCGCCAAGAGTACCGCGCGCGTCGCTTCGGTGCACCAGGTAAGGCGACCAGGCGCTGTCGGGGGAAGACCGCCACACCTGCTCATGTAGCCAAAGCATGGACTCCCGGTCCTGCAGCAGGGAGGTCACCTCGCTACGGGTCATGGCTTCTGCGCCATGCAGCAGACAGCGCCGACGCAGGGTCGCCAGCACGGTAGCCTTGATTCCGCCACCGTGATGATGACCGAGCAGGCGATGCACGTGGTTGATCTCCGGATCTATGATGGCCTGCACGAAGCGTCCGCCGCGCACAGGGCGAAGTTTCGAAGGCGTGACTTTCGGCAGGATGCGTCTGAGCTCGTCCCGGTCCGCCTCTTCCGGCGTGTGGAAGAAACCATGTCTGTGCACGAAACGTCCTAGCCGCACCCGGCTGCTCAGTACCGAAGTAGGTGCTGCAAGTATCAGTGGCACTGCGACCGGCAGTGACCACCAGAAGAATGCGGTGTCCAGCCAGTAGGCGAACCCGGCCCAGGCGATGGCCAGTATCGAACCGGGCGCCTGATTCACGATGGCATCGCGCCAGCGCAGTTCATCAGAGCGGTTCTGTCCCGCCCAGGAAAGCTTGAGATTGAACAAGCCTTCGAGTACCGAGCGGGTATGGCTGAGCATTCGCACAGGGGCCAGCAACATACTGAGCATGATCTCCCCGAGCAGACTCTTGAAGGCCGACCGCAGCCCACCGAAGCGCCTGATCTCGCCCTGCACCACCGCATCGAGCAGTGCGAGCAATTTCGGTGCAAACAGCAGGCAGGCTATCAACGCCAGCAGCCACATCGCCTGGTCAGGCTCCCAGCGCGGCCACAGGGGATAAGGACTATAGGCCTCGGGAAAATAGTCGATCGGCAGGAGGTAGAGCCTTGCTGCTGCCACGGTCGTCAGCACAAGGAAGATGAACCAGATCGGCGATGTCACATACGACATAATCCCGTTGAGAAAAGCCAGTCTGTGCGCCAGTTTGAGGCGACGCGCACCGAGCATGATCCAGATATGTTGCAGGTTACCTTTTGCCCAGCGCTTGTCCCTGGTGAGCTCGTCGACCAGCGAAGGCGGCGATTCCTCGTAGGAGTGCGTCAGCTCCGGTTCCAGCCACACTTCATAGCCGGCACGCCCCATATAGGCCGCTTCGACAAAGTCGTGACTGGTAATCGGGCCTTTGAACAAGCCAAAGCCGCGCAGCTTCTTGAGCCCGCAGTGTTTCATGAACGCATCGACGCGGATAATGGCGTTGTGTCCCCAGAATACGGCCTCGCCCAGCTGCAAGCCCGCCAACCCACTCGTGAAGATCGGTCCGTACAGCCGATTGGCGAACTGCTGCGCCTTGGCGAAGACACTTTGTGCATTGATCAGCGACGGTGCAGTCTGAAGAATCCCCACCTTCGGGTTCAGCTGCATCAGCTGAACCATGGTCGTAAGTGTGTCGCCCGCCATCAGCGAATCAGCGTCCAGCACGACCGCATAGCGATAGTTCTTGCCCCAGCGGCGGAAGAAATCCGCGACATTACCGCTCTTGTAGTTCTGGTTGAGCGGTCGGCGTCTGTAGAAGAGTTTTCCGCCGGCGTTCAGGGATTGTGTCAGGTCGTACCACGCAGCCTGCTCGGCAAGCCAGACCTCGGGATCGCGGCTGTCCGACAGGATGTAGAAGTCGAAATGTTCCAGTGCGCCGGTCGCTTCGATCGACTTGTACACAGAGGCCAGGCCACCCAGCGAGCGATCGACCGGTTCGTTATAGATCGGCATGAGCACAGCCGTTCTGGCAAATGGCACTTGCTGACGCTGCGCTTCGCTTGAAGCGCCCATCAGTGAGTGCGGGTCACCACCGCGCAGCCGCAGCATGAAACCAAAGATGCCCAGCCAGAAGCCTATCGATATCCAGCAGAACAGGATGGCAAATACAACGATGATGGCGATCTCGAGCCCATCCTCCCCCCGGTAAGGCAGGAGATCCTTGAGCATAGTCGCCGCGAACGCTGTCTGTAACAGCACCAGCGATGTCAAAATCAGCCGTCGCAGGCCGACAACACGTTTCCAGGGGCGCTCGTTCGATGGCTTGTAGACCACACTGGCCTCAGTCATAACCGATACTACCCCTGTTGAGCGGCGGCATCGCCTCGGCTGCCGGTGGCAGTTGATGGCTGAAGCGCCGGTCAAGCTCGTCGATCAATGTGCTCATCATTTCGCTACTGGATTCAGCTTTCAAACAGTCCGAAACAATCGAGAGCACCGCCTGCCGCAGCTCCAGATTGAAATCCACTCGCCGTGACTTGAGATAGGAAATAGCAACGCTGAGCGCATACTCGCTGATTTCGAGCGATACGGGATGGTGACCCCGACGCTCATCACTCGACTGCTCAGCGCCGTTCTGACCAAGGTTGAGCGCTGCAGAGTTCATTTGTTGTCGAGAATGGTGTTATTCCACGGCAGCCGATAGGTCCATGTTTCGGTCAATGCCGCGTTATCATCCTCTCGCTTCAGATAGGCCCTCAGATTGAGCGACTGATTGGCCGCGGGTTTGGCAAGGATCGACAGGCGCCACTGCTTGGTGGTGGGGTTGTACTGAACATAATGCTCGATGAGCTCCGCACCATTGAACGCCGAAACCTGACTGAGGACCTTCGCATCAGACCCCAGTTCGGAGAGCGCCCCGCCTTCAAAATCCACGATGAAACGATAGGCACCCTTGGTATCACCACCACCGATCCTGTTGCCGTCGCCGACAAAGGTATGGCGGGCCTTTCCGGTATCAATATCTTCGATATCGTTGGATCCAACGATAACGTCGTATGCGAAGCTGAACTCGGAGCCAGCCTTGACGAGCTGACCGGGCTTCCAGAAGGCGACGATGTTGTCATTGGTCTCATTGTCGGTCGGGAGTTGAGTCAGCACGATCGAGCCTTTGCCCCAACCTTCGACTGGCCGAACCATCATGCTCGGACGCTTCTCGTAATGAGCTTCCATATCGCGAAACTCATCGAAGTCATCGGCGCGCTGAATCAGGCCGAAAGCACCAATGTTGTCGGTTTTGAAGTAGTCCATCTCGAGTGTCTGCGGATTCAGCAGCGGACGCCAGAGCCATTCGCCGCTCAATCTGTCCTGAATAAGCAGCCCGTCCGAATCATGGACCTCAGGACGCCACTCACCAGTCGGTCGAGTCATGTTTTCACCGTAGAAGTACATGCTCGTGAGCGGCGCGACGCCCAGTAATTCGATGTCCTTGCGAGGAAACAGCACATTCTGCACCTTGATCACCGTGCGCTCACCGGGTGTGATCACGAACTTGTAGGCGCCAGAGATGCTTGGACCGTCCAGCAAAGCGTATACGGTCATGGATTTGGCGTCCGCCGCTGGTGGCTCCATCCAGTACTCGGTGAACGACGGGAATTCCTCGCCTCTCGGCAGTCCGGTATTCACTGCAATGCCTCTGGCGGAGATTCCCCAGGCATTACCGGCAGCAACCGCTCTGAAGTAGCTCGCCCCCGCAAAGACCATGAACTGATCCTGAATATCGGACCTGTTGATGGGATGCGTCAGCTTGAAACCGGCATAGCCGAGGTCGTGCGGCACTTTTTTCTCGAGCTCTGGATCACTGAAACTGAACCATTCTCGCTGGAAAGACAGCGGCTTCTGCTGCCCGTTTTCAACAATGTTGATCTTGACACTGTGCTGGTAGAACAGCCCTGGCGGAATGAACATCATCTGGAACGGCAGATTGCGGTCTTTCCACAAGCTCTTGTCAGGATTGAAGCGGATGTTCTGATAATCCTGATAAGCGAGATCCTGCATGAAAGCTGGAATTTCAGCAGGGGCCTTGTAGGCCGAATCAGCAGCTTTCTCTGCCTTTTCGATGACCTTGGCAAATAGCGGGTCGGTGGCGTAGGCAGCTCGTCCTTCTGTACGGCCACTGGTATCTGACGCAGCGGGCAGGCGCGGCGCTGCCGCCTCAGACGGCCTGGAAGCCTGCTCGCCGGGCACGGCCGCCTGATCAGCTGCACGCACGCCCGGCAAATGATGTATGGAGGTATACACGACCAGCCCGAAGGCGGCCGAACTCATGAGGGGCAGTACCACTTTTTTCAACAAACCCTGGTGCATCTCGAGTCCTTGTAGGATGGCTTGATCTTATTCCGTCTAAACCTGCTTTCGGCTCAGCTGACTGTCTTACGTTGCCCCCACTCCCGCAGATCGCAGCGACTCACAGTATATATGCGACAACCATGCCAGCACATCATGCTTCGAGGCTTGGTCCGGCAATGCCGAGCGGGCTATGGTCACAGGGCACCGTCCGCGCTTACACTGTGGGCACGCAGACAAGCCGTGGGCGGAAGAAGACCCCCAACTGGCGGAAAAGCACCCGACAGGAGAAAATACGAACGATGCAAGGCGATCCCAAACTGATCCAGAGCCTCAATGGCATACTGACCTATGAGCTTACCTCCATAAATCAGTACTTCCTTCATGCCAGGATGTTCCGTCACCTCGGCCTGGAGGCGCTGAACGGCAAAAGTTATAGCAAGTCGATCGAGGACATGAAACAGGCTGATCGGCTGATCGAGCGCATCCTCTTTCTTCAGGGTCTGCCAAACCTTCAGAAGCTAGGCAAGCTCAGCATCGGTGAACATCCCGAGGAGATGCTGCGTGCCGATCTCGGCTTTGCCGTAGCCCAGCTGCCGCTTTTGCGGGATGGCATCAGCCTCTGCGAAGTCCAGCGCGACTTTGTGAGCCGTGACCTGCTCGAGGGCATTCTGCACTACGAGGAGGAGCACATCGAATGGATCGAGACTCAGCTTTCGCTGATCGGCAGCATTGGCGTCCAACGCTATCTCCAATCACAGATTTCGTCGGACTGAGTCGAGGAACCCCCGAACATGAAAGGCAATGCAAAGATCATATCTGCACTCAACAGACTACTGGCCAACGAACTCAGTGCCATCGATCAGTATTTCATTCACGCCGAGCTTTACCTGGACATGGGGCTGCACAAACTCCATGCGAACAGTTCACACGAATCGGCTCATGAGAAGCTGCATGCTACCCAGCTGATTCAGCGAATTCTGTTCCTCGAAGGACAGCCCGACCTCGTCACGCGTGACAAGCTGCTGGTGGGTAGTACCGTAGAGGAAATGCTGCAGAACGACCTCACTGTTGAATACCGGGTGGCCGACCTGCTCCGAGACACGATGGCGCTGTGTGAAAGCGAGAAGGACTTCGAGACGCGACGGATGCTGGGGGTGCTGCTCGACGACACAGAGATGGATCACGCTTACTTTCTCGAGCGTCAGCTCGGTCTCATCAAGCTGCTCGGCGTGGAAAATTACATGCAATCACAAATGGGCGGGCAAGCTTAACAATAAGGGAATTGACAACAATTCTCATTATCACTAAATTACGTGCATGGCTTGAGGAGATCAGTTATGTACGTTTGCCTTTGCGCAGGTGTGACCGACAGGATGATTGAAGCAGCTGTCATGGACGGCAGCAGACGGATGAAGGACATCGTAGAAACCTTTCAACTGGGCAAGACCTGTGCAAGTTGCGTTGAGGCGGCACAGGAAGTGATGCAGCAGTCCATCAGGAATCTTGATCTCGCCTATGACCTCATGAGTTCAGAGCCGATACAGCTGCCTGCTCAGGCGAATACCATGCAAATGAGCGCCTGAGCGGCGCCCATTTTTCTGCCTTATTCAGAAATGGTTTGAGGCCCTGTGGCCAAGGCAGCCCAGATCAGGCTCAGCCAGGCCACCATCAGACACATTCCGCCAGCCGGCGTTATCTTCAACAGGGGCTTCGAGTCCATGATGAAGGCCGCGTAGATACTCCCTGAAAACATCAGCGTTCCCAATACGAATAGCCCTGCGGACAGACCGAGCCTGAATACAAGCGTCGGGTTCAGCGGCGTGAGCATCGCTAGAGCAAGCGCCAGTAGCGTCACGGCGTGAACCTGATGGTAGCGCACAGCCGTCATGACCGAACGAAAGGCCTCCTCATCTATTCTCACACGAAGACCATGCTCGGCGTAGGCTCCCATTGCAATGGCGGTGCAGCCGAACAAGGCTGCAATGACAAGTGTCAGCATGGGCTTCAGAGATCCAGATCCTTGTCGGTAATGGCGCCTTCTGAAGCCGACGATACCGTATTGGCAAATTTAGCCAGCACACCACGCGTGTACTTCGGCTTCGGCTTCCGCCACGCCAGTTTGCGGGATTGCATCTCGGCCTCACTCACGTCTACATCGAGCGAGTGCGCTTCGGCATCGATTGTGATGATGTCGCCGTTCTGTACAAGGGCAATGGGTCCGCCAACATAAGCTTCTGGCGAGATATGGCCAACCACGAAACCATGAGTGCCACCTGAGAAGCGGCCATCGGTAATCAGGGCCACGTCGTTGCCAAGCCCCTGCCCCATGATGGCACCAGTATGACTGAGCATCTCCTGCATACCAGGACCGCCTTTAGGACCTTCATAGCGTATGACGATGACCTCGCCCTTCTTCACCTTGCCGTCGAGGATGCCTTTCAGCGCCTTCTCGCCAGAATCGAACACCCTTGCCTTGCCCGAGAAGCGCAGGCCTTCCTTGCCGGAAATCTTCGCAACCGCACCTTCAGGGGCAAGTGAGCCATCGAGCATGACGAGGTGGCTATCTTTCTTGATCGGTTTTTCCAGGCTGTATACGATCTTCTGACCCTTCGGGTAGTCCTTGACGTTCTTGAGGTTCTCCGCAAGTGTCTTGCCGGTTACCGTAAGACAATCACCGTGCAGCAGGCCCGCCTTGAGTAAACGCTTCATCAGTGGCTGGATGCCGCCAATCTCGATGAGGTCCGACATCATGTAAGCGCCGCTTGGCCTGAGATCAGCCACTACAGGCACCTTCTTGCCGATTCTGCTGAAATCCTTCAGGGTCAGTTTGACGCCAATCGAGTGTGCCATGGCGAGGAGGTGCAAGACGACGTTGGTGGAGCCACCAAGCGCTATCGTCACCGTGATTGCGTTTTCGAAGGCTTTCTTGGTCATGATGTCTTTTGGCGTGATCTGCTTCTTGATCAACTGCACAACCGCTTCGCCAGCCTTGCGACAGTCTTCGGTCTTCTCGGAGGAGATAGCCGCCTGGGCAGAGCTGTTCGGCAGACTCATGCCCATGGCTTCGATGGCTGAGGCCATGGAGTTCGCGGTATACATGCCGCCACACGAGCCAGGTCCCGGAATCGCTTTGGACTCGATCTCATGCAGCTCTTGTGCATCGATGCGGTTTGAGCTGAACGCGCCGACCGCTTCGAACACTGACACGACATCGATGTTCTTGCCGTTGTGGACGCCAGGCATGATAGTGCCGCCGTAGACGAATACGGAGGGTCTGTTGAGCCGTGCCATGGCCATGAGGCAGCCCGGCATGTTCTTGTCGCAGCCACCAATGGTCACGAGGCCGTCGTAGCCCTGGCAGGCAATGACGGTTTCGATCGAGTCGGCAATAACTTCGCGCGATACAAGGCTATATTTCATGCCTTCAGTGCCCATCGAGATACCATCGGAAATCGTGATGGTATTGAAGATGACGCTCTTGCCGCCGGCCTGATCAGCACCCTCGCCCGCGTACTCGGCGAGCTTGTTGATATGCATGTTACAGGGCGTCACCATGCTCCAGGTCGATGCAATGCCCACGACTGGCTTGCTGAAGTCTTCATCGCTGAAGCCAACCGGTCGCAGCATGGCGCGACTGGCGGCACGCGAAACGCCATCGACTATCGATGATGAGTGGCGGCGATTTTCTGTGGAGGGTTTGTCCTGGCTGCGGGTCTTACTGGTCATGGCGCTCGTCTTCTGATTTGAACAGCCCGCTAGCTTAGAACCCAGACCGCATCGAAGCAAGCTTCAGGCAGCCTGAACATGCGCCATTTCAGGCGGGGGTCGGCAAACTCTCACTGATCGCACGCAGAACTGCGCCAGGATCGCGCGCCTGCGTAATTGGCCGGCCGATGACAAGGTAGTCGCTGCCTGCCGCACGTGCCTGTTCAGGGCTTGCCGTACGCTTCTGGTCATCAGGCGCAGATGAGACCTGGCCTGGCACAGCTGTCGGGCGGATCCCTGGCGTGACGGTGATACAGCGCTGACCAAAAGCCGCTTTAAGCTGCGGCACCTCATGTACCGAACAGACCACGCCATCCATGTCTGCCGCCATTGCCAGCCCGGCCAGATGCGTGGTGACTTCCCCAATCGAACGCCCATAGCCGAGCTCGGCAAAGGCATCTTCACTGAAACTGGTCAACACAGTGACGGCAATCAGCAGCGGCGGATGCTCGAACTCGGCAAGGGCCTGACGGCTGGCGCGCATCATTTCACTACCACCGGATGCATGCACATTCACCATCCAGACGCCCAGACGAGCCGCCTCACGAACTGCAGCCGCACAGGTATTGGGGATATCATGGAACTTCAAATCCAGGAAGATGTCGAAGCCACGCTGACGCAACTGTCCAATCAGCGCAGGTCCGCACGCAGTGAATAGTTCCTTGCCAATCTTCAGACGGCATAACGTGGGGTCAAGCTGTCTGGCAAGACTGGTGACAAGATCTTCGTGCGGCGTGTCGAGAGCGACAATGATCCTGGGTTCGTTACTGCTACGGGCAAGACTCATCTCGCGGGATTCCTTTTAACGGTGTTAAGCCTGGCTGGACTCAGGTCCAGAGCAAGGGTTTGACTGCCGCCCACTGGCGACAGCTTGGGCACTGCCAGTGCAGGGTATGGCCGGCGAAGCCACAGTTTTCGCAGCGGTAAGTAGGCTCTTGATGAATGATGTTCTCCATCACACCTTTGACCACCCTTATCCAGCGCTTCGGCTCTGGATCCGCCACTGGAATCAGAAGCTCGATCAGCACCTTGAGACCGGTCAGACTTGGAAATTCATCCAGCTTGCTCTGCAGAAATTCTGTCGCTTCCCGGGTGCTCTCCAGCTGCGCTATGACCTCAGCACTCTTGATGAGCACCTTGGAGCTTGGCTGCCGCTCCCACACATAGTCGAGTATCCGGCGGAATTTCTCACGCTGATCGAGTTGGATACAGCATTCCTGAGCGAGGTCGAGCGATTCGACAACGTAGCTCGCGTCCTGATGCTCAATTTGCTTGAGCACGTTCAAGGCCGCCTGAAAGTTCCCTGTCTCCACCTCGACCCTGGCCAGTAGCAGGCTGCCACGAACGCAGGCCTTGTCGATGGAAAGGGCCTCCTTGGCGAGATCTCTTGCATTGGTGCGTTTCGACTTGCGTAGTTCCGCTTCGGCAAGTTCGCAACAATAATGCGCAGCACGCTTGTTGATGCGTTTGTTTTTGCGGCTCCCCAGTGTCAGGGCCTTCTCACGGGCGACCACCCAGTCGCGCTCACGCTCGTAAATCTCAAGCAAGCCGAGCAAGCTGCGCTCGTGCCAGTCAGCGTCTTTCAGTAGACCCGTGAGCACCGACTCGGCACGATCGTAAAGACCGGCCGCCATATAATCCTGCGACAGTTCAAAAGTCACCTGCGACGCAAGCTTATCCTGAATGGCCGACTCACCGAGTAACTTCTGATGGATCAGAGTAGACCGCTCAAGATCGCCTTGCTTGCGATAATAATTGGCAATGGCGAGATAGAGCGGAGCGCTCCGTTCATTGATTTCCAGCTGTTCTACAAAGGAGTCGACCGTTGGCGAATCAAAGGCTTCGAACAGATAGCTCAAGGCCAGAGGATGCTCACCGCTACTATCGATGCTGCCTGAGGACTCTTCACTGAACGCAAGTCGTTGATGGTGACCAATGACCCAACCGAGACCGACGGCTACCGCAATGAGTAACCAGAGCGCAAACATATCCATAAGCTTACTGCTCCGGAGACGGGCGCTGCCTCAGGCTGGCTGTGCCGATGTCGGCTGCTCCATACGAGCCAGCGCCTGCTGACGCTCTTCCGCGAGACGACGCGCTTCTGCCTCGGAGGTCTTGTGTCGCTTGACGTCGGACCAGTGTGCCATCTTCTCTCTGAACAGGCTGAGCGACATCACAATCATGCCGATGATGACCCCGCAGAAGAGCGACGCAAACATGATGACCGAGACATTGATAGGAGGTGTCTTGTAAACGATGAGGTCAAGCGCGACCGAATCAGTGTTCGCAAGAAATAGCATGACGCCAATGACGATAGCGGCAATGACGAGCAGGATTATTATTAGACGTTTCAGAATCAGCACTGAAGGCACTCCCTAGGACCATCGAGATTTACGCATGATGGTATCATAAGGAGTTGCCAGCGGTAATCGATTCGGATCAATAACCTGCCTTCAGACCGGCATTGACCTCGTCCCGGAGCTCTTTACCCGGTTTGAAGTGCGGCACATATTTCGACGGCAGATTCACCGGCTCACCCGTCTTGGGATTCCGGCCGGTACGTGGCGCGCGAAAATGCAGCGAAAAACTGCCAAAGCCACGTATTTCAATTCGCTGCCCCTGCGACAGCGTGTTCGACATCAACTCGATGATGGTCTTGACTGCAAGCTCAACATCCTTCACAGACAGCTGTGGCTGCTTAGAAGCAATAATTTCGACAAGTTCGGATTTGGTCATGGTTGCCCCGCTTTAAAACCATGAAAAAATTGTAGTCAAATACTGAAAAAAACACAAAAAAAACGGGCATATAGCCCGTTCTTTTGACAATTACGGCTGCGCTGTCGCCAGCGCAGCTAATAATCAGCTTTTCTGATCGAGCTGCTGCTGGATCAAATCACCGATTGTAGTAGGCCCTTGAGCTTCGGACTGACGGTCACGAACATCACGGATTGCCTGCTTTTCTTCGTCTACATCCTTCGACTTCACGCTCAGGTTGATGACGCGATTCTTGCGATCAACACTGATGATCTTGGCTTCGATGCTATCGCCTTCGTTCAGGACGTTGCGGGCATCTTCAACCTTGTCACGACTGATCTCGCTAGCCTTGAGGATCGCTTCAACTTCGTCAGTCAGCGCAACAGTAGCACCCTTGGCATCGACAGCAATGATCTTGCCGTTGACGATGGTGCCCTTGTCGTTCAGCTGAACGAACTCGGAGAATGGATCGCTTTCAAGCTGCTTGATGCCGAGTGAAATACGCTCACGCTCTGGATCAACTGACAGGATAACCGTTTCCAGCTCATCGCCCTTCTTGTAGTTACGAACGGCTTCTTCGCCAGTTTCGTTCCAGGAGATGTCTGAGAGGTGAACCAGACCATCAATACCACCGTCGAGACCAATAAAGATGCCGAAGTCAGTGATCGACTTGATCTTGCCGCTGATCTTGTCGCCCTTGTTGAACTGACCAGAGAACTCTTCCCATGGATTCGGATGGCACTGCTTGATACCCAGGGAGATACGACGACGCTCTTCATCGATGTCGAGTACCATGACCTGAACTTCATCACCAAGCTGTACAACCTTGGATGGGTGAATGTTCTTGTTGGTCCAATCCATTTCTGAGACGTGGACCAGGCCTTCAACGCCTTCTTCAAGTTCAGCGAAGCAGCCGTAGTCAGTCAGATTGGTGACCTTGGCTGTAACCTTGGTACCTTCTGGATAACGGCTCTTGATGTCGACCCATGGATCTTCACCCAGCTGCTTGAGGCCAAGTGATACGCGGTTACGCTCACGATCGAACTTCAGCACCTTCACATTGATTTCGTCGCCAACATTGACGATCTCGGAAGGATGCTTGATTCGGCGCCATGCCATGTCGGTGATGTGCAGCAGGCCGTCTACGCCGCCCAGGTCAACGAATGCACCGTAGTCAGTGAGGTTCTTGACGATACCTTTGACTTCCATGCCTTCCTGAAGCTGCTGGAGCAGCGCTTCACGCTCGGCGGAATTCTCGGCTTCAAGTACGGCACGACGTGAAACGACAACGTTGTTGCGCTTCTGGTCGAGCTTGATGACCTTGAATTCAAGTTCCTTGTTCTCGAGGTGCGCGGTGTCACGGATAGGACGCACATCAACCAGTGAACCGGGCAGGAACGCACGAATGCTGTTCACTTCAACGGTAAAGCCACCTTTGACCTTGCCGTTGATGATGCCCTTGACGACAGCCTGATCTTCGAAGGCCTTATCCAGTTCGGTCCAGGCTTCGGCGCGCTTCGCTTTCTCACGGGAAAGTCTGGTCTCACCGAAACCGTCTTCAACGGCATCCAGTGCGACGTCGACCTGGTCGCCGATCGCAATTGTCAGTTCGCCGTTGTCGTTGTAGAACTGCTCAACGGGAATGATGCCTTCTGATTTCAGGCCGGCGTGTACGGTGACCCAGTCGGAGTCGATATCCACCACGGTTCCCTTGACGATGGAACCTGGTTTCATATCAATTTCTTTTAAACTTTCCTCAAAAAGTTCTGCGAAGCTTTCGCTCATTCTAATACCTGTAAGGTTGTGCGCCCTGCCAGCCGACGCGTCAGTTCAATGTATCGGCTGCTGCAATGCTGGCGCGCAGCGACCGACTATGGGTTCTGGTTTAAAGTCTTTTCAACGATTTCAGCAACGTAATCAAGGACTTGAAGAGCGGGAAGTTCACTGGTGTCGATGACAAGAGCGTCTTTGGCCGGCAGCAATGGTGCTTCCGCCCGTTGGGTGTCCCGCTCATCACGCTTCTGGATCTCGCGTAAAAGGTGCGGCAGTCTAACAATTTCTCCCTGTTGCTTCAACTGCTGGTAGCGTCTCTGCGCCCTCACCTCGGCTGAGGCTGTCACGTAGAACTTGAACCGGGCGTCTGGAAATACCACCGTACCCATGTCACGACCATCAGCGACCAGGCCAGGGGCCTCCTGAAAGGCGCGCTGTCTTTGCAGCAGCGCCAATCGAACTTCCGGGTACACCGCAATCGTAGAAGCCATCGCACCACATTGTTCGGTGCGAATCTCGGCCGTAATATCCTGCTGCCCAAGAATCACCCGCAGCGGCTGGCCAGCTTCCCCAGCTTCGAAAGACACATCGAGCGTGTGGGCGATTTTGGCTACCGCTTCCGCCTGACTCAGATTTACACCCTGCTTGCTCGCCGACAGCGCGGTAATGCGATACAGCGCACCTGAATCCAGAACCCGCCAGTTGAGCCGGCGAGCCAGACTCACTGCCAGCGTACCCTTGCCCGAACCCGATGGACCATCGATGGTGACCACAGGCGCGGTGGGGTTGCCGGTGGACAGCGTCTTTGATCGCTCGCTGTTGGCTTGCTGGTCAGGCGCATGGATCATGATTTGGCGTCCCTGATTTTGATTTGCATACCAATGCTGGCCGCAAGGCCGGAAAAGTCCGGAAACGAAGTGGCAACATTGGCACAGCGGCGAATGGTGATCGGCTCAGCCGAGCGAATGGCCGCCACACTGAAGGCCATGGCGATACGATGATCGCCATGGCTATCGACGGTGCCGCCATTGAATACGGGGTTCGAGCTTGTGCCGCGACCCTCGATTTCAATGCCGTCATGCGTGACCCGAGTGGGGAAGCCGAGCTCGAGCAAGCCGTCAGCCATGACCTGTATGCGATCGCTCTCCTTCACCCGCAACTCTTCCGCACCAGTAAGGACGGTCTTGCCCTCTGCGCAGCCAGCGGCGATAAACAGTACAGGGAACTCGTCGATAGCCAGAGGCACGAGCGCTGGCGGGATATCTATCCCCTTCAGCCTTGCGCTTCGTACACGAATATCAGCGACTGGCTCGCCACCGACAGTCGTTTCATTGGATATTTCCAGATCAGCACCCATCAGCCTGAGAATCTCGATGATGCCAGTGCGGGTCGGGTTTATCCCGACATGCTTCAGAACAAGGTCTGCCTGCGGCGCAATAGACGCGGCCACCATGAAGAACGCGGCAGAGGAGATATCCGCAGGCACATCTATGTGGCAGGCCTTGAGCTGCTGACCGCCACGAAGACGGCAGACAGCCCCTTCAGTCTCCACCTCACAGCCGAAACCGCGCAGCATGCGCTCGGTATGGTCCCGCGTGGGCGCGGGCTCATGCACCGATGTCACGCCCTCGGCATACAGACCTGCCAGCAGGACGGCCGACTTCACCTGTGCACTGGCAACTGGCAGGTCGTAATGAATCGATTTCAGCTCACGCTTTCCACTGATTTTCAGTGGCGGACGCCCATCGTTATCGCTTTCCACCAGCGCATTCATCTGCGCCAGGGGATCCATGACACGCTTCATTGGTCGCTTCGACAGTGATTCATCGCCAGTCAGTACACTATCGAACTGCTGAGCCGCCAACAGGCCAGACAGCAGACGCATAGAGGTGCCGGAGTTGCCCAGGTACAGGGGACCTGGGGCCGCCTTGAGACCATGCAGCCCTACACCATGCACTTTGACCGCGCCGGCCTCTGGCCCTTCGATTACCACGCCCATGTCGCGGAACGCCTGGATGGTCGCAAGGGCATCTTCGCCTTCGAGGAATCCTTCTACGCTGGTGACACCTTCAGCCAGCGCACCTAGCATGATGGAGCGATGCGATATGGACTTGTCACCAGGGACACGGATAGACCCACCAAGCTGCGTTGCCGGTCCTGCAATGAATTCGATTTCTGTATTTGTCATTTTCTGCCTGTAAGGTTTATTGGCCAGCATGGTGCCGAAATGGTCTCGGGCAGCCTTGGCTCGCGTGAATACGCCGAGCAGTCGCTCACTGTCGCCGGATTCGATCGCAGCCTTCAGGCGCCCCAGATCCTTGCTGAACAGTTCAAGACTTTCCAGTACCGCTGTCTTGTTTTCGAGAAAAATGTCATGCCACATCACCGGATCGCTGCCAGCTATCCGGGTGAAGTCGCGGAAGCCACCGGCGGCATAGCGGAAAATTTCGAGACTATCGTCCTGGACCGCCAGCGTGTCGACCAGTGAGAATGCTATGAGATGCGGCAGATGGCTCGTGCTGGCGAGCACGCGATCATGGTGATCTACAGACATCTCCAGCACCTCCGCCCCGAGCAGCGTCCACAAGCGCGCAATCTGGGCCACCGCTTCGGGATCGGTAGTGTCCACCGGCGTCAGAATAACCTTATGATCAACGAAAAGGTCCGCCCGACCAGCGAAAACTCCGCTCTTTTCAGAACCTGCAATCGGATGCCCCAGCACCATGCCTGGTGGTAGCTCGCCGAGTATCGATTCGAAACAGGCGTGTACGGAACCCTTCACGCTGCCGACATCGCTGACGATCTTGCCGGAGAACGGCTGTTTACCAAGTGCCGTGCAGTCGCGCAATACGACGCCCATGGCTTTAACAGGCACAGCCAGGATAATGATGTCCGCCTGCTGCACCAGCTCGACTACGGAGTCGGTGCAGCGCTCAACCAGGCCAAGCTGTACAGACTGATCCCGCGCATACGGATCAGCATCAAATCCGATGATACTGTTGAAGCGTGATGCACCTCGAAACCCACCCGCACCCAGACAGATCGAGCCGCCTATCAGTCCGAGGCCCACGACCCCTAGCGTTCGATTGCGCCAGTCCTGCGGCGTTGTACCAAGCACTCTTCAGGCCTGCCGCTTCAGGATGTCGCCAAGGGCCTCGAGAAACCGGGTGTTCTCAGATTCAAGGCCAACGCTCACGCGAAGATATTCCGGCATGTCATAGCCGGCGAGCGGCCTTACGATAACGCCCTCGCGAAGCAGTGCATCATAGATTTCTCCGGCGCGCGGGCCTGCCTGAAAGGCCACGAAGTTGGCCTGCGTCGGCAGGCATGGCAGATCCAGCGCCTTCAGACCTGCCAGCAATTGTTGAAGACCAACTGCATTGAGCTCAACCACATCCTTGACGTAGTTCGGCTCATCGAGCACTGCCAGTGCGGCAGCAAGCGCCACACTGTTGATATTGAAGGGCTGTCGAACACGGTTGAGAATTTCGGCGATCTGCGGGCTGGAGACCGAATAACCCAGTCGCAGCCCGGCCATGCCATAGGCCTTTGAAAAGGTCCGGGTTACCACTAGATTGGGGAACTGTTTCAGCAGCTCGATACCCGACTTGTGGCCAGCAAATTCGAAATAGGCCTCATCCAGTACCACCACACAGTGCAGCGGCGCCATTTCCATGAAATGAAGAAAGTCATCATCGCTGAAACTGGTACCGGTCGGGTTATTTGGGTTGGCGAGATAGACCAGACGAGTATGTGGCGTAATAGCTTCCTGGATGGCGATAAGATCATGCGCATGGTCCAGCGCTGGCACAACCACAGCTGTGGCGCCCACGGTTGCTGCCGCAATTGGATAGACGGCGAAGGCGTACTGTGAAAACAGCACCTCTCGACCAGGTCCGGCGAAAGCCTGGGCCAGAATCAGGAGTACATCGTTGGAACCGTTGCCCAGGGTAATCATGTCAGGCGTCACGCCAAGCTTGTCGGCAAGTTTACGCTTGAGGTCGAAGCCACTGCCGTCCGGATAGCGCATGATGTCTCGCAACGCAGTTGCAGCACGTTCCCAAACCGCATCTGACAGCCGTAAGGGCGCTTCATTACTGGCAAGCTTTATGATCTTGTCGAGGCCCAACTCACGCCGCAGCGCTTCTTCCGGCTTACCGGGCACGTACGGCTGCAGCTGCTGGATGGCTTCATTGACCAGTTCGTTCGGATCGAATTGCATACTGCTTCCTGTATTGTCAGAGCACGCCGTTTGGATAGCTGCCTATGAATTTGAAGGTGCTGGTCAGTTTCTTCAGTGCGTCACACAGCCGCTTGACCCTGTCTTCGCTGAAGTGGCCAGGAAAATCGATAACAAAGAATTGTTCACCAGCAGCCTCGCCAGGCTCCTGTATCTGGCCGGCGCCCTGCTTGGCTTCGAGCCGGAGGATAGAGATACCCATGGCATCAAAGGGCGCCAGCAGATGGTACAGCCCGCCAGGACGATCTGCGATGCCTGTGATGACACTGCTGCGATCATCGCCGCTCGCCGGCACAGCGCCTCGACCGATGACTATGAAACGCTGGGATTTTCCTGCGTTTCTAGTCTTCCCCACCTCAGCCTGTCGTTCAGGCTCATCGGCCCTGGTGGTAAGAATCTTCACCTCGCCGCAGATCTGCACGTTGTACTGAAGAAACAGACTGACGTAATTTTCAGTGATCGCTTCAGCGCTGGCTGTCAGCGACAGATCGAGGCCGGCAAGCAGGCTGCCAAAAGGCAGCACCGCGTAATCGATGCGACCGGATTCCACATCGGCAAACAGTGACGCTGCGTCTGCGCGCTGTCCCGGTACTATCGACTGACCGAAGTGCTTCAAGGCCGCAAGATGAGCGAGGCTACCAGGGTAGCCCAAGGCCTCCACTCGCAGGGGTTTCTCCAGCGCCAGACAGGCCGACATGATTTCCCTGAACAACCGTGCGACATCTGCGTCGGGCAAGGGTCCAGAATTCTGCTTCATGATGTTACGCAGGACCTGAGCCTCGCGCTCAGGCCGATAGAAGCTTACCGGACCCGGCGCCTGCTCATCGAGCGTACTTGATTTCACTGCAGCAACCTGGGCCGCAAGCGCGGCACGCTGGTTTATAAGCGCTAGCAGTTGAAGATCGACGGCGTCGATCTGCTGACGCAGGCTGTCCAGCCCAGGCAAGGACACGGCCATTAGCTCTCTGCAAACTTGGTGAGAACGTCTATAAGGGCATCCACGCCAGCTTCCGGCATAGCGTTGTACAAACTTGCCCTCATGCCACCGACCGAGCGATGCCCTTTGAGATTGAGCAGGCCATGCGCTTCAGCAAACTTGAGAAAGGCGCCATTGCGTGACTCGTCTTTCAATACAAACGGCACGTTCATCCATGAGCGCGCTTCTGTATGAATCGGGTTGTGGTAGAAGTCGCTCGCGTCGAGATAGCTGTAGAGCCTTGCCGACTTGCGGCTATTCACTTCGCCCATGGCCGTCAGACCGCCTGCCTCTATCAGCCAGTCGAAGATGAGACCAGCCAGGTACCAGCCGAAGGTCGGTGGTGTATTGAGCATCGAGTCATTTTCGTCAAACAGACGGAAGTTCATCGTAGGCGGTAGAGCCGGATGTTGCGACGACGCCAGAAGGTCGCGTCTGACAATAACGAGCGTCAGACCAGCCGGCCCGATATTCTTCTGAGCGCCAGCATAAATCAGCGCGAACTTCGAGACGTCAATCGGGCGAGACAGAATGGTGGACGACATATCAGCAACGAGCGGGATGTCACCCACGTCGGGGATGTGCGGAAATTCGACGCCACCGATGGTCTCGTTCGGCGTGTAATGGACATAGGCCAGCTTGTCATCGAGCGACCAGGATGCGGGTAGACGCGTATAGTTCGAGTCTTTCGAGCTCGCAACACACCGAGCGTCGACATAACGTCCAGCCTCCTCGAGTGCTTTTCGCGACCAGATACCTGTATCGACGTAGCCAGCCTGCTTGCCTTCACAGAGCCCGAAGAAATTCATGGGCACGCCGGAGAACTGCTGGGTGGCTCCGCCCTGCATGAACAGCACCGCGTAGTCGTCCGGAATAGACATAAGCTGACGCAGGCTCTGTTCGGCCTTCTTGGCAACAGCCGTAAACTCGGGACTCCGGTGACTGATCTCCATGATGGAGACACCCATCTTGTGCCAGTCGAGCAGTTCCGCCTGCGCCTTGTTCAATACTGCGGTTGGCAGCGTAGCAGGGCCGCTGCAGAAATTATAAGTCTGACTACGCATCGTCCTGAGCTCCTTCGTCACTCGCATCTTCGTCACCGGCTTCATCACCGGTCGAAGCATCCTCAACATCCAATCCTTCAGACGCTGCAGCAGCGTGTTCAGTTGCTGCCTCGACATCGGCATCGCCAGCATCGATGACGTCCGCCTCGATGGCCTCGGACAGCGCTTCCTCGATCTCGGCGATCGCTTCGATTTCCTTGAGTTGCTCGCCCGCCGTCAGGCGAATGAGGGTGACGCCCTGGGTGTTACGACTGACTACAGAGACGCCACTGGCTGGCGTGCGCACAAGCGTGCCCTGATCGGTAATGAGCATCAGCTGCGCATTCTCATCAACCTGTATCGCACCGATCAGATTACCGTTGCGTTCGGAGCACTGCATGCCGATGACGCCCTGCCCGCCACGACCGTAAACCGGAAATTCCGCCACCGGGGTACGCTTACCGTAACCATTCTGGCTGGCGGTGAGCACGAAGTGGTCGTCCTGTGGAATGATGAGACCGACGACAACCGCATCATTCAGCAGTCTGATACCCCTCACGCCACGCGCAGTCCGACCCATCGGCCGCACATCGCTCTCCTTGAAACGGATGACCTTTCCGGAACTGCTGAACAGCATGACGTCCTGCTCACCATCCGTGATGGCGGCGCCGATAAGCGTATCACCCTCATCCAACGCCAATGCAATCAATCCGTTAGAGCGGGGTCTTGAGAAGTTTTCGAGACTGGTCTTTTTGATAGTGCCCTGCTTTGTCGCCAGCACCACGTAATGATCAGCAGTGTATTCGCGAACCGGCAGCATGGTGGTGACGCGCTCATCCTGTCCCAGCGGTAGCAGGTTCACGATAGGTCGACCTTTGGCAGTACGACTGGCCTGCGGAATTTCATAGGTCTTGAGCCAGAACAGCTTACCCATGTTGGTGAAGCAGAGAATGGTGCTGTGCGAATGCGCAACCAGCAGCTTCTCGATGAAGTCTTCATCCTTCATGGACGTGGCCGCCTTGCCTCGACCGCCACGACGCTGAGCCTCGTATGCTGCGAGCGGCTGAGTCTTGGCATAGCCGCTGTGCGACAGCGTGACCACCATATTCTCTTCGGGAATCAGGTCTTCGATGTTGATATCAGCGCTACTTGCGGTGATTTCGGTACGACGCTCGTCGCCGTACTCATCACGAACCGCCTCCAGCTCCTCACGAATCACCTCCATGAGGCGCTCAGGATTGTGCAGCACTTCCAGCAGCTCACCGATCAGGTTGATCAACTCCTGGTACTCGTCGAAGATCTTGCCAGTTTCCAGGCCTGTCAGCTTCTGCAGGCGCAGATCAAGAATCGACTGTGCCTGGACTTCGGAGAGGTAGTACTTGCCCTCCACAAAACCAAGGTGATCTGGCAGTGTCTCTGGACGACAGGCATCTGAACCTGCACGCTCGAGCATCGCGGAGACAGTACCCGGCTCCCAGCCGCGCTCGACCAGCTTCTGCTTGGCCTCGGCGCCGCTTGGCGAAGCCTTGATCAAGGCAATGACTTCATCGATGTTTGCCAGCGCTACTGCCTGGCCTTCGAGGATATGGCCGCGCTCACGCGCCTTACGCAGATCATAGATGGTTCGACGGGTAACCACTTCGCGACGGTGCCGTACAAAAACCTCGATACAATCCTTCAGGTTCAACAGTTTCGGCTCGTTATTGACGAGCGCAACCATGTTGATACCGAAGACCACCTGCATCTGCGTCTGAGCATAGAGGTGATTGAGCATCACATCGGTGTTCTCACCGCGTCGCAGCTCGATGATCACCCGCATGCCTTCCTTGTTCGACTCATCACGCAGCGCTGTAATGCCTTCGAGCTTCTTCTCTTTCACGAGCTCGGCGATCTTCTCGACCAAACGTGCCTTGTTGACCTGGTAAGGCAATTCAGTGACGACAATGGTTTCCTTGTCGGTCCGCTCGTCGACTTCGATCTCATGCTTGGAGCGGATATAGATGCGGCCACGACCGGTATGGTAAGCCTCATAGATGCCGCCACGGCCATTGATACTGGCTGCTGTCGGGAAATCGGGACCGGGTATGTGCTCGATCAGCTCATCGATGGTGATCTGATCGTTTTCGATATAGGCGAGACAGCCGGAGATGACTTCACGCAGGTTGTGCGGTGGAATATTGGTGGCCATGCCAACCGCGATACCCGAACTGCCATTCACCAACAGGTTTGGCACGCGCGACGGCAGCACGACTGGAATCTGTTCCGAGCCATCATAGTTGGGCGCGAAGTCGACAGTTTCCTTTTCCAGGTCCGCCAGCAATTCATGGGCAATCTTTGCCATGCGGATCTCGGTGTATCGCATGGCGGCTGCGTTATCACCGTCTACCGAACCGAAGTTACCCTGCCCGTCTACCAGCGTGTAACGCAGCGAAAACGGCTGAGCCATACGAACGATGGTGTCGTACACCGCAGAGTCGCCATGCGGGTGGTATTTACCAATGACGTCACCGACCACACGTGCCGACTTCTTGTATGAGGCGTTCCAGTTATTCTTGAGTTCACTCATCGCGAACAGTACGCGACGATGAACGGGCTTGAGTCCATCCTTGGCATCTGGAAGCGCCCGACCAATGATGACGCTCATTGCGTAATCGAGGTAAGACTGCTTCAGCTCGTCTTCAATATTGACGGGAAGTATTTCTCTGGCGAGTTCAGCCATAGTTGTTATGGAATCCCAAATAGTTAGTACGAATGGAAGGCAGAAGGGCCGTAACAGTCCGCGCCGGCCGCCTATGCTGGTCGACGCCGTTTAGCCGGCCAATACTAGCACAAAGCCGATATCGATCGTAGGCTCATCAGCCCCCTTAATGGTGGAACACTATAGTCTTGTTTTCATGAATGATTACACGCTCCTCGAGGTGATAGCGCAGGCCGCGAGCGAGCACAGCCTTTTCGACGTCACGGCCAAGCCGCACGAGGTCAGCAATGGTATGGCTATGACTGACGCGAATGACGTCCTGATCGATGATCGGCCCTTCATCCAGCAGATCGGTAACATAGTGGCAGGTCGCACCAATGAGCTTCACGCCACGCTGATAGGCCTGATGGTAAGGCTTGGCACCCGCGAACGAAGGCAGGAAGCTGTGATGTATGTTGATCACCCGTCCTTCAAAGGTCTTGCACAATTCTGGCGGCAGTATCTGCATGTATCTCGCCAGCACGGTCACATCGGGCTGAAGTTCGTCCATCAACTCATTCAGCTTGGCGAAGTCGGCGTCCTTTGTTTCCTTGCGAACAGGGATGTAGTGGAAAGGTATGTCATACCACTCGACCATACGACGCAGGTCTTCATGATTCGAGCACACGCCAATGATGCTCGCCGGCAACTCACCGTCCATCGACCTGTGTAGCAGGTCGGCGAGACAATGAGACTCCTTGCTGGCCATCAGCAGGACACGCTTCGGCACGCCGGAGTCCTCGACGCGCCAATACATGCCGTACTCGTTGGCGATTGGCTGAAAAGCCTGTACAAATCCTTTTATATCAAATGGTAAAGAGCTTGCTCTAATCTCGTTTCTCATGAAGAACCAGCCGATCGACGGGTCCGAATGGTGGCTCGCCTCGGTAATCCAGCCGTTGTAATTAGCCAGAAAGTTACTGACTTTGGCGACAAGACCAACCTGATCAGGACAGGCAATGACCAGGCGGAACACCCGGTCGTCCGCTGCACTGGCAAAGGTGTTGGTTACCGACATGCTCAACGGACCTCGATGACTTGTTCTTCGATGCGGCGCTTCCATTCGGCCGGCCCTAGTATGTGCGCGGACTGACCTTCAGAATCCACTGCAACAGTCACGGGCATATCCTTGATTTCAAACTCGTATATAGCTTCCATGCCCAGCTCTGGAAAGGCAACCACTTCGGCAGCACTGATGGCCTTGGACACAAGATAGGCTGCGCCACCGACTGCCATCAGGTACACAGCCTTGTGCTTGCGAATCGACTCGATGGCGACAGGCCCACGTTCGGCCTTGCCTATCATCCCGATCAAACCAGTCTCGGAAAGCATCTGCTCGGTAAACTTGTCCATTCGAGTGGCTGTGGTTGGACCAGCGGGCCCAACAACCTCGTCTCGTACTGGGTCGACGGGTCCGACGTAATAGATGAAACGACCCTTGAGGTCGACAGGCAGCTTTTCGCCCCTGGACAGCATATCCGTCATCTTCTTATGGGCGGCGTCACGACCCGTGAGCATCTTGCCGGAGAGGAGAACCGTCTCACCGACTTTCCATTCACGAATATCTTCAGCCGTAACCGTGTCGAGGTTGGCGCGGCGGACATCAGCGCCGACGTCCCAGGCAATGGCGGGCCAGTCATCAAGATTCGGCGGGGTCTGCAGCGCCGGACCTGAACCATCCAGCGTGAAATGCGCGTGCCGGGTGGCGGCGCAGTTCGGAATGAGTGCAACCGGCTTGTTGGCGGCATGTGTCGGATAATCCATGACCTTCACATCGAGCACCGTGGTGAGACCACCGAGGCCCTGAGCGCCAATACCGAGCTTGTTGACCTTGTCGAACAGCTCCAGGCGCAGCTCTTCAGCACGATTGCTCGCACCGCGTGCTTGCAGCGCCTGAATGTCGATCGATTCGAAGAGAGATTCTTTCGCCAGTTGCATGGCCTTTTCAGCCGTACCACCGATACCTATACCCAGCATGCCGGGCGGACACCAGCCAGCACCCATTTTCGGCACCTGCTCGAGCACCCAGTCCACGATTGAATCAGACGGATTGAGCATGGCGAATTTCGATTTTGCTTCAGACCCGCCGCCTTTCGCAGCAACTTTCACGTCTACGGTATTGCCGGAGACGAGACGGGTGTGAATAACGGCTGGAGTATTGTCCTTGGTATTTCTTCGAGCGCCATCGGGATCGGCCAGAATGGACGCGCGGAGAATATTATCCGGCTGCATATAGGCGCGGCGAACGCCTTCGTTGATCATGTCTTCGAGAGGCAGCTCTGCATCCCACTGAACATCCATGCCGACTTCGACAATGACGGTGACGATACCGGTGTCCTGACATATCGGTCGTCGCCCTTCGGCACACATGCGTGAGTTAATCAGGATCTGGGCCAGCGAGTCTTTCGCAGCTTTCGACTCTTCACGCTCATAGGCTGCGTGAACAGCTTCGATAAAATCCTTGGGATGGTAGTAGGAGATGAACTGCAGTGCGTCCTGCACACTATCTATCAGATCCGCCTGGCGAATGATGGTCGGCATTAACTGTCTCCGGAGAAAGCAAGCCGCGTATTCTAGACCAATCCACCACTTTAGTTAAACTGCATTTAACGCGGCACTCGCCGTTCCCTCCGGGCATTGACCCGCCAAGCCTGAACAAAAAACGCGCAACTGCACACAAAGTAAAACTCCCTTGTGCTAGTGTTTGGCATCACGTCAGAAATTAGCCTATGCTCAGATGACATTCGTGCCGCGTGCACCGTTGTATTTCAGTACTTTGCTCAGGTGCTTTCCAAAGTGCCAATAACACTAATAAAAGGACAGGTTGACCGTATGCTGAAACGTACCTTATTAAGCCTTGCTATTGGCTCCACAGTTTTCCTCGCCGGCTGCGGTGACAACGGCGACAGCAATAACGCTGGCGCAATTAGTCCGAAGGGTGGTCCTTTCATCAATAGTGCTGAAGGACGCACGTATCCTTTGTTCAACCCGGCCTTGTCCCGCGTGCCGGTCCCCAGTGACATACAACTGGACCAGGTGGCAAGCGATGGCACCTTCTCGGATGCACCAGTTGGCTCCACCAATCCGGTGCAGCTTGCCCTGGGGAAAATTTCCGGTGCGTCTCTCATAGCGCCGATTGACATAGCGCTCAATGGTGCAATCGACCCGGCTTCGGTCAACGCCAATTTCCTGACCCCCGGCCTACAGCCGAACCCGCAGCAGAACGTTTTCCTCATAGAGCTTGCCTATCCGAGCGGTGACCCGATTCAGGGGCTTCTCGAGGCAGAAACACCGACCATACCTTTCGCGCTTACTTTAGCGGCTGCTGCGCAGGCCAGCACGCCTGCAATCTCGGCGTTGTCAGCTGAAGCCTCCAAGCCCTCTTATGTCGCAAACGTGATCGACCAGGGCGGCGTACCGGTTCTTCGCATTCAACCAACGAAGCCGCTGAAGCCGAAAACGCGTTACCTCGTTGTGGTCACCGATTCAATTCTGGATGCGCAGGGTCAGCCACTTATACAAGATCCGGCCTATCAGAACATCACCGATGAGACGCTCGAACTGCCCAGTTCAGCCCTCGTTGGTGTGAGGGACATCGTCAACGATTTCTGGGAAGTCACCGCCGAGACTTATCTCAAGCGGGCTACCAACGCCACCAGAACAGCTGTTGGTCTCCCTGCGCTGGATAAGAGCAACGTTGCCCTGACTTACTCCTTTACCACAACAGGCGATGAGAAAGTCCTCGAATATCAGGCCAATCCAGCCGAATGGTTCAATGATCAGCTCACAACCTTCGCTCGTCTCCAGGGCTCCAAGCTCGTGGGTGAATCCACAGGCGACGCCGATAACAATGGTGTCATCGATGGTGATCTCAACGGAGATGGCGCTATCGACTATTTCGACCGAAACATTGCTGCGAATTCTGCAGTAGCAACGTTCCCTGATGCCGCAACTGCAGCGAAGCTTCCAACGCTGTTCGGCGCCGGAGCACCCTGCGCAGGTGCAAGCGGTCCGACAGCCATAGGCTGTATGAGTGCGGTTCTTTCGAGTCCGGCGAGTATCGGTGCATTCATCGAGAAGATCGGGCCGCGCACTGTAACGCCCTCTACCGAAGCCGGACGAGTGAATGTTCCGCTGGAATTGCTCTCGGCGCCGGTCTCACTCGTGCTGGCCGAAGCTCGCCAAGGCGCACCGACCAAGACACCGATGGTGTCGCAGGGCACAATCAAGCTGCCCTACTTCCTCGGTGTACCTGAAGAAGGCTCCAATGGTAGTGTTATTCAGTCGTCTACTTTTGTTGCCGATGCAAAGGTCGGCGACCAGCTCAATGCTGCGTTCGCGAGCGTCGGTCTTGCACTTCCACAGGGCAAGGTGCCTGCTTCTGTTGATAAAAATGGAGAACCTGTTGCTGAGAAGCCTGCGAAATCAAACGCGGTCAATTACATATTCCCGTTCCTGGAAAAGCGCGCGGATCTCGATGTCCCGTACGTAGCCATTTATCCAGCCGACTCGACTGCCTGCCCACGGCCGCTGCCTGTGGTCATCTATCAGCATGGTATTACAACCGACCGAAGCGCAGCGTTGTCGGCGGGTGGCGTTCTGGCTGAAAACTGCTTTGCGACCATTGCAATAGATCAACCACTGCATGGTGTATCGCCTTACTCGACTGCTGAGCAGAGAGCACTGGCGCAGAGACTGCTCGACGCGGCCAACGCAGAGAACTCTGCCTTGCCAAATGATGCAGCTGCGGTGGATGCTGTCATCGCCAAGCAGCTGACGGTCGGCGTGGTGCAATCGCTCGCCTCACTTGCCAATCCGGCAGATGCTGTGGCATTGATCAATAACTTCCTGGCCACGGGCACGAGCGGTAATGCGAGCCTTGACCCTGCCATCGGGGCGCTTGAGTCGATTCAGAACACGGTAGCCAACGCAGGCAGTACGATTCCAGGTCTTGCGCCATTCGTGGTAGATGGTGTTTCGAAGGAGCGACACTTCAGCTTCACTGCAGATGCCAGCGGCAACCCGATTCCTATGAACTTCGATCCGGCCAACGCAGTTGGGGACTCTGGCAGTCTCTACATCAACCTCACAGGCTTTGTGAACGGCCGTGACAAGAATCGACAGAGCGTTATAGATCTTCTCAACCTGAGAGCATCGATATCTGCCATCGATGTTGATGGCCCTGGGACGACGACTCTGGACAACAACCGGGTATACTTCATGGGTCACTCTCTTGGAACCGTTGCCGGAACGGCATTCACCGCAGTAACCAATAGTGACGGCAAGGCCTCTACCAATGTGCTGTCATCATCGTTGCTGACGCCGGCTTCGGGTCTGGCGCGGATGCTGGAGAACTCGCCTTCATTTGCGCCTCGAGTGGTTGGTGGACTGGCTGCTGCAGGCGTGGAACAGGGCACAGCCAACTACGAGATCTTTATGCGAGTGTTGCAGGCGTCGTTGGATCCAGTAGACCCAATCGCCTTTGCCGATAACCTCAACACGAGCATCAATTATCAGGCTGCAGATCCCGCCACTGCCACACCGACGTCGCTGTATGACGCCAATGCCTCCTTCCAGACCTCGGCAGTCGATACTGGCGTGCTTCTGGTGGAGCTGACTGGCAGAGCTGATGCCAACGGTAACCCACAACTCGGATTCCTGTCGGACCAGACAAATCCGATCGAAACGGAAGTTACTCAGTTGACCACGCAGTTCGGCACGCCATTCCCCGACCTTCTGTCTGGCAACAGCAGTCTTGCGGAGTTCATGGGCGCCACGAACGTTCTCGCGTCAGCAGCACCAGCAGGTACACCTGACGTGTTGATCAGTCGCCTGGATCGTGGATCCCACGGCATGTTCGTACTGCCTGTGATCAGCTCGTCAGCCGAAGCTGCTCTGTTCGGTGCCGACGCTGCAGCTGAGGAAACCCGGCGCGCAGAGGGCTTCAGTCAAGGTATCGGTCAGTCGATCGCCATGTTCTCGGCGAACGGTGAGCTGGCGAACAGCGGTGGCCAGGCTCCGTTCATCGATGAGACCATCATGGTCACAGAAGATGAGTTCAAGAGCGCTCCGAGAAATGCTCGACAGCTGAACCTGCAGTAGTACCTCCCCTCGTTTGCCGGCCTCCAGCCGGCAGACAACAAAAAGCCCGCATCTGCGGGCTTTTCTATTTCTGAGCCTTTATTTCGGCCTTACTGGTTACTACGTCCCTTATCCGCCGCTATTCGCAGTCGCAGGGCATTCAGTTTGATAAAGCCTTCAGCGTCATATTGGTTGTAGATACCGCCATCGTCTTCGAAGGTCGCGATCCGGTCATCGAACAGACTATCACTCTCCGAGCGCCGGCCTGTAACGGTCACGTTGCCCTTGTAGAGTTTCACTCGAACTTCGCCATTGACGTGCTTCTGCGTCTCGTCGATCAGCTTCTGTAGCGCGACGCGCTCAGGTGACCACCAGTAGCCGTTGTAGATCATCTCGGCATACTTCGGCATGATGCTGTCTTTCAGGTGAGCTACTTCCTTGTCCAGGGTGATGGATTCGATGGCACGGTGGGCGCGCATCATGATCGTGCCGCCAGGTGTCTCGTAGCAGCCACGCGACTTCATGCCGATGTAGCGGTTCTCGACGATATCAAGTCGGCCTACGCCATGCCTGCCGCCGATGCGGTTCAGTTCGGCCACGACTTCATGAGGCTCCAAGGCCTTACCGTCGATGGCGACGATGTCACCACCCTTATAAGTCAGTGTAATGGACTCCGCCGTATCCGGTGCATTCTCCGGAGACACGGTCCAGCGCCACATATCTTCTTCAGGCTCCGCCCATGGATCTTCCAGAATGCCGCCCTCATAAGAGATGTGCAGCAGGTTCGCATCCATTGAGTACGGAGACTTCCCCTTCTTCTTCTCGACCTGAATGTTGTGCTCCTCACAATAGGCGAGCAGCTTTTCACGGCTGGTCAGGTCCCATTCCCGCCAAGGCGCAATGACCTGAACGCCAGGCTTCAGTGCATACGCACCCAGCTCGAAGCGGATCTGGTCATTACCCTTACCGGTCGCACCGTGAGAAATGGCATCTGCGCCAGTTTCGTTGGCAATCTCAACCAGCCGACGCGCAATCAGAGGTCTGGCGATCGAGGTACCAAGCAGGTACTCGCCCTCATAGATGGCATTGGCGCGGAACATCGGATAGATGAAGTCACGGGCGAATTCAGCCTGCAGGTCATCGATGTAGATTTCCTTGATACCGAGCGCTTCAGCCTTGGCGCGCGCTGGCGCCACTTCCTCACCCTGCCCGATGTCGGCGGTAAAGGTCACGACTTCACAGTCGTACTCGGTCTGCAGCCATTTGGCGATTACTGAAGTGTCGAGGCCGCCAGAGTAGGCCAGCACGACCTTGTTGACTTTCTTGACTGGTGGAGTGGCTTCTTCTTCATAGCGTTGTTCTGTCATACGCGGTCTTCACGTCCTCGATGCATGGCCTGGGGAAACTGTCGAAGCGCGTAGTGTATAGTTTTTTCAGAAATCTTGAAAACCGTCGGCCGCTGCAGGTCTGCCGGGTTCAGGTTGACTGGCTGGCCCGACAGACGCTGACTTACTCTCCAATCGGTTATTTTCCTGTTCGAAGTCGTCAATATTGCCTGGGCGATCGCCGCGGTCGAGACGAACTGTGGTTCGCCTGTTGCGGGCCTTGTTCGTCTTGCTGTTGTTGCTCACGACCGGGTAGCGCTCGCCGTGATAGCGCGTATTGATCTTCTCGTTCGGCAGGCCGAGCTGCTCAAGATAGGCGGTTACCGCTTCTGCCCTGTCCTTCGACAGCCGTCGGTTAGAGATGCGTCGGCCTGAGCCATCGGCATGGCCGTCTACATAGACCGCGGTCACGCTTGGGTCGGCAAGGGTGTAGTCGACAGCACGCTTCAGCGCTGCCTTGCCCTTGTCAGACAGTACGGCCTTGTCGACTTCGAAGTACACAGCGGTCTTTTCGACCTGACGGAAATTGTTTGGCAGTAGACCCGCTGCACACTCATTGTATTGATCGTACCAATTGGCGAACTGCACGCTGTTCACTTCTACCCGAACACTCTCATCATTGTATTTGGCGCGGCGAGTGAAGGTTGGCCGCATGCCCTTGAGCAAAGCATCCATCAACTGACTGGATAGTTCCAAACCTAAGGTCACTGGGTGTGGCTCGTCTTTTACCGGAACATAACCAAGATCGCGGACACCGGAACCAGGCCGCCATGTTGGCGCTTCGATGACCAGTGCCGCCTCACCTGCGCGCAGAGGGTTGCGATCGGCGTCGAGATAGAACTTCAGGTCCTCACCGGCTTCGTGGTAGAAAACCGCGCGGCCGAACCTTGGAATAGGATGCGTGAGCGCGCATTCGAATATGGAGCTGGCGAGGTACCACTGACTGCGCTCCATGCCCGATGAATATGTGGTCGTGGCCGATGCACCCGACGCGAGCAGACCCAGCACACTGCCGATGGCGGCAAGGCCTATGCGCAAGAAGCGGCCATGACGGAAAACTCTTGCCACGACAAACCATGTGTTCTGATATGATGCCTTATCAATCATTCCTGCAAACTGCCTTTTCGACTCTATTCATATATGACAGATCTCATCCGCATACGCCGTCCAGATGACTGGCACCTGCACCTAAGAGATGGCCCTGCACTCACTGATACCGTGGCCGCGACCGCCGCTCAGTTTCATCGTGCCATCGTCATGCCCAACCTCGTACCGCCTGTGACTACTGGTGATCAGGCAGAGGCCTATAAAGCCCGAATCATGGCAGCGGCTGGAGCTGCGCCGGACTCGAAGGTTGACGGAGCAAGAAGTGGGCCATCAAAGCCCTTCCTGCCGCTCATGACGCTATATCTCACTGACACCAGCAAGCCTGAAGCCATTCGTACAGCCTTCGAAGGTGGCCAGGCAGTGGCTTGCAAGCTTTATCCTGCCGGCGCAACGACCAACTCCGACTCGGGCGTGACTGCACTGGAGCGCCTCACGGATGTGCTCGAGGTCATGCAGGCCATAGGCATGCCGCTGCTGATCCATGGTGAAGTTACTGACGCCGCGATCGACATCTTCGACCGGGAGCGTGTGTTCATTGAACGAACACTCAAGCCACTCTGCCAGCGCTTTCCGAAGCTGAAGGTGGTGCTCGAACATATCACCACATCCGACGCTGTCGATTTCGTCAAAGCAGCTGGTCCTCAGGTTGCCGCGACCATCACGGCGCATCACCTGCATTGCAATCGCAACCACATGCTGGCTGGCGGCATACGACCGCACTATTTCTGCCTGCCAATACTGAAGCGTAGCTCACATCAGACGGCATTGCGGATAGCGGCAACTTCGGGTGATCCCAAGTTTTTTCTGGGCACCGATTCCGCGCCGCATGCGGTTGAAGCGAAAGAGTCAGCCTGTGGCTGCGCTGGCTGCTATACCGCGCCGCTCGCCATGCAGCTTTATGCCACGGTGTTCGATGAAATGAACGCACTGGACAGGCTCGAAGGTTTCGCTAGCCGTTTCGGCGCCGATTTCTACGGGCTGCCCGTGAACGATGACTTCATCACACTCAAGCGGCAGGCCTGGACCGTGCCTGACGCCATGGCACTCGGTGCTGCCGAAATTCGCCCATTCCTTGCCGGCCAGACCCTTGGATGGACCTTCGAAACCGATACTGCGGACAGCAATCAATGAGTGAGACCAGAAACAAGGAGCGCAGCCCGCTGGCAAGGCGTTTCAGAGGCTTTCTGCCCGTCGTCATCGACGTCGAGTGCGGCGGCTTCAACAAGGACACTGATGCGCTGTTGGAAATTGCAGCCGCCATCATCGACATGGATGACGATGGTCAGATCTATACCGAACAGACCCTGCAATTCAATGTGGAACCGTTTCCCGGCAGCAACCTCGATCCGGCTGCGCTAGCCTTCACCGGCATCGATCCACACAATCCACTGCGTAACGCGGTCTCGGAAGAGGAAGCCCTCACGGCGCTGTTCGCTCCAATTCGCAAGGCCATCAAGCGTCACGGCTGCAATCGCGCCATCATGGTGGCGCACAATGCCACCTTCGATCATGGCTTTCTGTTTGCAGCCGCCGAGCGCGTGGGCAACAAGCGCAACCCCTTTCATCCGTTTTCGACCTTTGACACCGTGACGCTGGCCGGGCTTGCCTATGGTCACACCGTGTTGGCAAAAGCCTGTCAGCTAGGCGGCATTCCGTTCGAAAGCAGTGAGGCCCATTCGGCGCTCTACGACACGGAAAAAACAGCTGAACTGTTCTGTGGCATCGTCAATCGCTGGAAGGCTATGGGTGGGTGGCAGGAAGATTATCTGTAGCTTCTCTGCGGCCTGCTGCGTGCATCGGGCCACTGAATAAAATCAGATAGTAAAAAACCCGGCATGGCCGGGTTTTTTATGAGTGCGCCGGAGACTATTCCGGCTGTCTGCTTTTACAGCGCTTCGGCATTCTCAGTCAGATAAGACGCCACACCCTCTGGCGACGCATCCATACCCTTGTCACCCTTCTTCCAGTTGGCCGGGCATACTTCGCCATGCTCTTCATGGAATTCGATCGCATCGAACACACGCAGAATCTCTTCCATATTACGACCTATTGGCAGGTCGTTGATGATCTGTGAGCGCACGATGCCATTCTTGTCGATCATGAAGGCACCACGGAATGCGACGCCGCCTGATGACTCTACGTCGTAGGCCTTGCAGATATCGTGGTTCATGTCGGCCGCCATAGTGTACTTCACTTCACCGATACCGCCCTTGTCCACAGGCGTCTTGCGCCAGGCGTTGTGGGTAAAGTGCGAATCGATCGAGACTGAAATCACTTCGACGCCACGTTCCTTGAACTGCGCCATACGCTTGTCCAGGGCGATCAGCTCGGATGGGCAAACAAAAGTGAAGTCGAGCGGATAGAAAAATAGCAGGGCGTACTTGCCCTTTGTCGCTTCAGAGAATTTGTAACTTTCAACGATTTCACCAGTGCCAAGTACTGCTGGGACATCGAAATCCGGGGCTGGTTTTCCAACGAGGACGCTCATTGTAGTTTCCTTGTGCAATCTGTTGTTTGAAGAACTCCATTCAGTACGCGCCTTGAAGCGCCATCTATCATACGGGGACTGACTGGAGGAAAAATCAAGCTGGATGCCACGAGGCGACACGCTTATGGTGCCACCTCATGGCAGAGGCCTTGCCGTTCGGCTTACCAGTGAATGCCGCGCATCAGTGCTGCAAAGGCAACCTGCTCTGTCGACACTTTTGGCTTCTGATCGGTCTGACCTGTAGCTGCCGCGGAATCAGGGAACATTCTGAAACCGGTATTCATGATGATCTCACCGAACTTCGGCATAACCGCATGAATGACCTGCGCAGTGATACCAAGACGGGTCGCGATACGCTTTGGCTTGTAGATGATGGCATCGGCCACCAGCTGACCAGCCTCGGCAGTCGACAGTGTCGGCACCGAATCGTAGATCTTGGTCGGACTGATCATCGGCGTACGGACCAGCGGCATGTTGATGGTAGTGAACTTGATGTTCTGATCGCTGAACTCCGATGCCGCACAACGTGAGAAGGCATCCAGAGCCGCCTTCGACGACACATAGGCCGAGAAGCGTGGCGCGTTGGTCAGTACACCAATCGAAGAAATATTGATGATTTGACCACTGCGGCGCTCGAGCATGCTCGGCATGAAGCCCATGATCAGGCGCAATGAGCCGAAATAGTTCAGCTGCATGGTGCGTTCGAAGTCATGGAAACGGTCGAAGGCGAACTGGATCGAACGGCGGATCGATCGACCGGCATTGTTGACCAGCACATCGACATGACCATGATCCTTGAGCACTTCGGCAACGAAGCGATCGCAATCGCTCATGTCGGCAGCATCGAGCTGATAGGCGTGAATGTTACCACCGCGCTTCTCGAGCTGGGCCTTGGTCGCATCCAGGTTTTCCTTGGTGCGTGCAGCAATAACGACGATTGCGCCAGCATCGGCCAGCAGCTCGGCCGTCGCCAGACCTATGCCGGAAGTCGCACCCGTAACCACACAGACCTTGCCTTTTACGGCGCCCTTGAGCGTGCGATCCTTGAACAGGTCAGGATCGAGATTACGCTCCCAATAATCCCAGATCGCCGGTGCATAGCTTTCCAGACGGGGAACTTCGATACCACTACCCTTCAGTACCCGCTCGGTTTCACGGCTATCGAACTTCGTTGGATAGTTGATGAACTCCATGACGCTCGACGGGATGCCGAGATCGTTGAGCACAGCATTCTTCATGCGCTGAATCGGTGGCAGCTTCTTCAGGCCCTGACGGATGATCGGCGGAATGAAACCGAACATGCGGCTGTCGATACGCATCGCCATCGTTGGCGCGTGGCCGGCCTTGGCAAAGATGTTGAGCACCTCACCAGCCTTGTATGGATCAGGATCGGTGAGGTGGAAGCACTTGCCATCCTCGCCCTTGGCGTGGGCGATATAATCCAGCGCATCGACAACGAAATCGACTGGCACAATATTAAGTCGACCACCTTCGATCCCGATGGTCGGCACCCACTGTGGCAGCAGGTTGCGCACTTTCTGAATCATTCTGAACAGATAATACGGGCCGTCGATCTTGTCGATCTCGCCTGTCTTCGAGTGACCCACCACCATGCCGGGACGATAGATTCGGAACGGCACGTCACACTCTTCACGCACGACTTTTTCTGATTCGTGCTTGGTGCGCATGTAGGGGTTCTCGAGTTTCTCGGCCTCCTTGAACATGTCTTCACGGAATATGCCGCGGTACAGGCCAGCGACCGCGATGGAGCTGATATGATGGAAACAGCCAGCTTTTGCAGCCTCAGCAAAATTGACGGCGTTACGTGTTCCATCGACGTTAGCAGCTTCCTGGGTTTCAGCATCGGCCATCATGTCGTAGACCGCTGCGAGGTGAAACACGTGATCGATCTTGCCTTCGAGATTGGCAAGATCCTTCTTTGCGACACCGAGATTCTTCTTGGTCAGGTCACCCTTGATGGCGACGAGGTTTTTGTCCGTCGCGTTCCATCGCTCACGAAGCTGTTTGACCTTGTCCATGGAGCCGGAACGGGTCAGCACATAAACCGTGCCGCCACGCGCCAACAATTTCGGCACGAGAAAGCTGCCGATGAATCCGGTACCGCCGGTCAAAAAGTAATTCATGATAATTTTTCCTTCTTATGAGGTAGCACTGTGCAGTTCAGGCAAAAAAAGCGGAGCTGGAAGTATGGCAGAGATCTGAGGATGCCGCGCCCACTCATCTTGATTAAGATGTATTAAAACATAATTAGTTTTGCCGCTGATATACTCGGGCGCAGCCATGCCGGTAATTTCGGCGGCGCGCCCATCGCACCCTCTCAAACAACAAGGTAGCTGCTTCCAATCATGCGTATATTTGCAGAATCCGCTCGTGCCCGTAGTGCCAAGGCCAAGACATTTGCGCCGCGTTTAACTATATTGCCTGTAACCATCTTCACCATGCTGCTCCTGAGTGCCTGTTCGGCGCTGCCTGGTGGATCGACAACTGCAGGCGACGGAGCGGCTTCGGATTCACCTCACGAGCAGCGGACTGACATGATCAAGAAGAGCCCGAACGACTCGAGAGAGTATCGGAGCCTGGACCTGCCGAACGGCCTGCAGGTCCTGCTTATTTCCGACCCCACGACCGACAAGGCCGCAGCAGCCATGGACGTGCATGTGGGCAGTGAGGACGATCCTGTCGACCGCCAGGGGCTGGCGCATTTCCTTGAACATATGCTCTTTCTCGGCACCGAAAAATATCCTGATGCCGATGCCTATCAGAAATATATCAACCAGCACGGCGGCTCGCACAACGCCAGCACCAGCCTTAACCACACGAATTATTTCTTTGACATCGACAAGCAGTTTCTCGCTCCGGCGCTGGATCGCTTTTCGCAGCAATTCACCGCGCCCCTGTTCACAGCCGAATATGTCGAGCGCGAGAAGAATGCGGTCAACTCGGAATACAGCGCAAAGCTGAAGGATGACGGCCGGCGCTTCTTTGGCGTGTTGAAGGAAGCAATCAATCAGTCCCATCCGATGTCCAAGTTCGCCGTTGGTTCGCTCGCCACCCTCGAAGACAGAGAGGGATCCAGCATCCGGGATGAACTGTTGAAATTCTATGCCGAACATTATCGTGCAGATCAGATGCGTCTCGTAGTGCTGGGATCTGAGCCACTCGATGAACTGGAAGCGATGGTGAAACCGCTATTCGAGCCGGTGCCGGCGAAACCTTCGCTAGAGCACCTGACAGCATCGAACGAAGCTGGCCTGTCGCCCGACACGCCGCCTCTCGAAGGCCCTGTTGTGGGTCGGCTTGAGCAGCGCTTTCTGACTGAAAGCGAAATTCCGGCCCTGGTCAGAATCGAGCCCTTCCGCGAACGCCGTTCACTCACCTTGCTGTTCGACGTACCCTCGACCCTGCCACACTATCAGACCAAGCCGCTGTACTACCTTACATATCTCATTGGCCATGAGGGCGAAGGCAGCCTGCTATCGGCACTCAAGGCGCGTCAGCTGGCTGAAGGCCTGTCCGCCGGGATCTTCATCAACACAGACCAGCGCGCCCTGTTGAGCATATCGGTCAATCTTACGAAACAGGGTGTCGATCAGCATGATGCCGTGATTGCAGGTGTTTTCGACTACGTCGATCTCATCCGTGAGAAAGGCATCGAAGCCTGGCGCTTCGAAGAACAGCAGCGAATGATGGAACTGGCGTTCAAGTTCCAGGAGAAATCGGCACCGATTCATATCGTCAGTTCGCTCGCCGGTCGCTTACACGACTTTGATCCCGCCATCGTCCTTTCTGCGCCTTACACCCTGGATAAATTCGATGCTGAACTCATCCAGTCGTATGCCGACCAAATCGTGCCGGAGAACATGCTCGCCTTGCTGACAGCGCCGGACCAGAAGGGGCTCGACAAGGTAGAACAGTGGTATCAGGTACCCTACTCCCTGCAGCGCCTCAGTAAGGCTGACCTTTCCCAGTACGGCAGCGAAGGCGGCAAGGTCGCGCAGTCCGATGAGCGCAGCGCGATCAGCGAGTTGCTGGCACTGCCCGACCATAATAGCTTCATCCCGGATCGCCTGGACCTGCTTGCAGAGGCCGATTCCGAAAAGCCAGAGCGGCTGATCCAGCGCCCGGGCATGGATACCTGGTATGCCAAGGACACAAGCTTTGGCTCGCCAAAAGCCAGTCTTTACGTCTCGCTCCAGTCACCGTTGGCGAATGCGTCTGTGCGGGACCTGGTCATGACCGAGATGCTGGTGAGCCTGACCGAAGACAAGCTCAATGAGTACACCTATGAAGCCTATGTCGCCGGCCTGGACTTCAAGCTCTACAAGCATGTGCGCGGCCTGACGCTTCGCATCGACGGCTATAGCGATAAGCAGTATGTGCTGGTGGAAAAGGTACTGAATACACTGGCCGGCCTGAAGATCGACCCGGTCCGGTTCAAGCAGATCAAGAAGGAAATCCTTCGAAGCCTGCGCAATGCCGAACAGAGCAAGCCATTCGAGCGCATCGCCACGCGTTCACGACGCACCCTGCTCGTTCCGGCCTGGGATGAGAAGGAGCAGGCTGCTGCACTGGAGTCTGTTTCTGCAGATGACATGCGCCCCTTTGCCGACAAGTTCCTGCGCAAGCTGCACGCAACGATTCTGGCCCATGGCAACGTAACCCGGGAGCAGGCCATGGCTGCCTCGGAAGTCGTGCAGGACATACTGCTGAAACAGGCGGAGCCGGTGACGGTTGAGAAGAGCAGGATCGTGGATATCACCGATGCAAGGTACCACGCCCGTGAGCAGACCCAGCATCCGGACTGGGCTTACCTCTATTACGTGCAAGGGCCGTCGCGCAGCTATCAGCATCGTGCACAGTTCGGTCTGCTGGCTCAAATGATGAGTACACCCTACTACAATAGAGTGCGGACGCAAAAGCAGATGGGTTACGTGGTCTTCGCTACACCCTTCACCTTGCTGGAAGTGCCGGGGCTCGCCTTCATCGTGCAGTCCCCCAGCAACCGCCCGGCAGAAATTCATGCTGAAACCACTGACTTCCTGAATGAGTTCGCAACCAGTGTCGAGTCCATGACTGACGCTGATTTCGAACAGCACAAGGCAGCCCTGATCACCCGCTTGCTGGAGAAAGACAAGACGCTCGAGCAGCGCTCGGACCGCTACTGGACCGAGATCGATATCGGCAACGAAAATTTCGATACGACCAAGCAGATTGCCAAAGCGGTCAGTGCGCTCAGCAAGAGCGAGGTGTTGGCCTACTATCAGAAGCAGTTTATTGAGGCACCGGAGGGTCTGTTGTTCTACGCTGAGCCAGAAGCAGCCAGCGCCACAGAGGCTGCCGCAATCGATTCAGATACGGCCGCACTGCCCTGGCCGCCTGCAGATATGAAACAGCTGCCTTCGAAAGAGCTTTTCGTGAAACAGAACGGGCTGTTCGTACCGGTCGAGTAAGGCCATCAAAAGAGCCGGAGACTCAGTACTCCGGCTCTATCTCGTCGACCAGCGCCTCGCCGTATATTTTCAACTCTTCCAGTATCTCGATTTTGCCGGCATCCATCTTATGCTGGACCGCGAGCGCTTCAAGAGCTTGGAAATAGGTCTCAAGCGTCAGCGTGCGGTTATCGGCACCGTGTTGCAGCCGCTGCAGCCTGTAGTTCGACCAGCGCGCATGTTCCGCCTCAGTCAGCATTTCAGAAAAATTACGCGCCTTGAAGCGCAGGCAGAGATCAGCCAGGCGCTCGTCGGAAAATTTCAGGCGATTCAGGTCGGTGCTTGCTGCTGTAACGGGCTCCCCACCGCTGGCTAGCGCGAACAGCCCATCACGGAACCCGTCGAGTTTCTGGCGATCATCCGAGCTGAGAAATCCACCGTTATAGAGACTGCTCTCTGCCTCCGAACACAGCGCCTGTCCCCGTTCTTTCCGGTAGATTTCGGCAACCTTTTGCTCCACCAGAGCCCTGTTGGCCTGCAAAACCTTCATTCGCCGACGCATCGCATCGAGCTGAGGGAGCAGTTCCGCCACTCGCGCGACCGGTAGGGTCTTAAGAATGGCGACTGGGGCCAGCATGGGGACCCGGTTGCACTTTAGCTGAACCAGGCCCGGCCGCTTTCCATTCGCACCAAGCTGGGCTTCCGGCAGGTACATCAACTCCAGCAGACGATCGCTGCTTTCTGCAAGCAAGGTGTCCGGCTCGGCATTCAGATCGAAGCAGACAATGCAGCCTTTCTGCTGTGGATGAATCGCGAGCGGTACCAGCAGGGCCGTACAGTTTCGCTCAGCACCATACTCTGCGCCAAAGTGCAGAAAGGCGGTGGTGAAGCACGGCGTGAGCTGGGCCTGAACGAAACGCTTGTCACGCAGTTTGAGTGCCCAGTCGAACAGCTTCGGCTGCGCTGACCTGAGCAGACGGGCCAAGGCCAGAGTGGCATTCACATCAGCCATGGCGTCGTGGGCAGCACTGTGTTCGATGCCATTGGCGGCAGTGAGGTGCTCGAGGCGGAAACTTGAACGCCCCTGCTCGTTCTCCGGCCAGTTGATACCCTCTGGGCGCAACGCCTTGGCCATTCTGACAACGTTGATCAGATCAAAACGGCTGTTGCCGTTCTGCCATTCGCGCGCGTAGGGGTCGAAAAGATTGCGCCAGGCTGAAAAGCGGGTTACTTCATCGTCGAAAGACAGACTGTTGTAGCCAACGACGCAAGTGCCAGGCTCCGACATGAGCTGCAGTACCCGCTGCATGAATAATGCTTCTGGCTCACCCTCGGCGAGTGCCCGCTGCGGGGTAATACCAGTGATCAGGCAGGCTTCCGGTGCCGGCAGATAATCGTCCGCCGGCTGAGCGAACCAGGTTACCGGCTCGCCGATAGGTTCGAGCTGCGCGTCAGTTCGCAGCGCAGCAAATTGACACGGCCTGTCCCGGGTCGGATCGGCGCCGAAGGTTTCGTAGTCGTGCCATAGGAAGGTGTGCTGTTGGGTCAAGATGAGGCCTTGTCTTGATAACGCGCGAGACGCGATGAAATAATAGTGGCATGCAATCTGCTTACCTTCAGTTCAGGAGCTCGATATGAGCTAAAACTGGCAGGCTTTTGCCACGATGCAAAACGCATCGACAGACCTGACAGAGCAAGCAGATTAGAGACAGCATGTATGGGACTGATACAGACATTACTAGGCGAAGGCTACCGCGCTTATCAGGACAAGAAAAGCCCTGCTGGCGCTTCAGCAGCTGCCAACAGCGCTTCAGCCACGGGCAACGCCGGAAAGCCGTCAGTCGGTTCAGCGGCTATCGATGGGCTGCAGCGGAGTGACGACAGCAGCCGTAGCGCCGTGCCAGGCCGCTATTTGCGGGTTACGCTGCAGCAAGCCGGCGCCGATATCGCGCCGGAGACTTTTGCGATTCAGAATCTGCTGCGGCAAAAATTGTCGGAGCATGGTATCCCCGGCAACACGCCGATGGCACTCGAGCGCCATGAGGATGGCAAGTTCGCATTGGTTGGCCCGCTGCCAGATGCACTCAAAACCCGAATCGCCGACGAATTCAATCAGTCGTCAGAGCTGAAGCAGGTCTTCGTGAAATTGAGTACCCACACCCCCACCTTCGAATACCTGCGCAACAACCTGCGCCTGCAAAGTGCGTATGGCTCGGAGAACCCGGTGTTCAGCAGCCTGTTGAGCGAGCAAAGTTCGCACAACTCACTGCCGGATATCACGACTCGACTGGATCAGCTGCGTCGACTGCAGAGTCAGGACGCCAATGCTCAGCCAGTACCTCAGGCAAGCACCAGTGATACTGGCCTCCATACAGAGTTAGCCGGTGAGCAGGCACTGCGCCAGCGCTTTGCGGTCAGCATCAACGCTTAGTGGCACAGAGTGTAAGCCAGCCGATCTGGAATAGTTCGAGGTAAGTTTGGCCTCAGGCTGTAGCCGCTTTGCTCAGAACCGTCACGAGCCAGACGAATTATTCGCTCTTCCGATGACTAGTCCGTATCTGGCACGGCATAAGTGTTGACCCATTTTCCTAACGCGCCGGAATTGATCTTGCGCATTCGTATCTACTGCAGGCATTGCATCGCAGCCACAGGAATCTCCACCGGTCTTGCTCATGATACGGCTCCACTTGAATATGATCTGGCTATCATTTAAAACCATATAGTCTTGTGCTGCCATCCACACCCTTCTTGACGACCACATTGCCGATGGGGCCACAAGGAACGACGCACTTTGAATAGGACGACCTAGGAGCCCTGATGAATCGCCCACTCTGGATATCACCTCTCGCGTTGATCTGGATAACGAGTCTCTTCCTGCACCTGGCCTGGGAAATGTGGCAGGCGCCATTTTACAAGGGCATGGCCTCGGCTGATCACGCGGCTGCAATCTGGGTCTGTACCAAGGCGACCTTTGGTGATGCCAATATTGCGGTAACTGCCTATCTCGCAGCAGCGTTGAGTGTACGCTCCATCCATTGGGTCAGTGCGCCACCCTCAAAACCGCTATTTTTCTACCTGCTGGCAGGGCTGCTCATCACGATCCTGTTCGAGTACATGGCAACCGATATATTAGGACGGTGGCAATACAACGATCAGATGCCAACCCTCCCTCTTTTGGGCACTGGTATACTTCCGCTGGCCCAATGGGTGGTGGTTCCGGTGCTCAGCCTCTACGCAAGCCGGCTGATGTACTTCGGAATGCCGTCAATGCGAAGCTATGCCCCTTCGGAATAGCAAAGCCTTTGATCTGTTGCGAGCCTTATCAATGAACATATTTTCCGCCCATTGGGCCCTCAAGGAGATTTGAATATGAACAACCCGGCCATAAAGATAACCGTGCTCATTTTTGCAATTATTGGATTTCTCTGCGTACTTGGTTTCATCGCGATGTGGTTCATGCATGGCAGCATGATGGGCGGCATGATGATGGACGGCACCTGTCCCCAGGCGATGGGTTCACCAGCATTAACTGATCCCTGATCGCTGGATCCGGCAGCATTGGGCGGACTGCTCGCTGAATTTTTCCACACGCCGAAGCGACGCCTCAGTCGCGCACTGAATGCTGCGGCGGGCATTGTTATTGCGTTCGCGAGTGTCGAAATTCTTCCTGAAGCCCTGGCCCGTATTCGCCGTGGATAAAGGTCGGGGCTCAATGATCACTAGGCCGCGATCATGCGGTTCACACTTCTTGAAAATGCAGTTGAGAAATTTTCAGAAGGCCAACCGAGCTCTTCACGGTTAAAGTCTGATATCAAAGAGAGCGCCGATCAGGAGATGGGGGGGTAGTATCGAGGCGCCGCAAGATCGGTCCCTAAAAGATTATAAAATTACAGGATCGCCTGATCTTCATCGAAGTTACCAGGAACCAAGGGCCGCGACACAAGGTTGCAAAAAGTTAAATAGTTTTGGCCAACTGCCGCTTGCTTGCATCTGCATGACACAGGTAGGCTAGGGCCATGAGATCGGTACTGAATTCTTGACCGAATCAACTCAAGCAAACCAGACAGAAGGTTTATGTTGAAACGACTGGCAACTTCCATCATGCAAGCGCTCGTGTTTGCTGCACTGATCCTCACAGGATTCAGCGTGCAGGCAAGCCAGGTCATGCCTCTGGAAGACGTTCAGCTCCAGGAGCAGATCGTAGATGTCAGTGCTAACAGCAAAATGAATGACATGACCTCTGCCTCTGGTATGGCGATGGACGACGACTGTTCACTCGCTGATGGCGACATGAACATGCAAAACTGTCTGTCCGCCTGTGGTGGTTGCCCTGCAGTCACTGCATCTATCTTGCCCGCTCTCACTCCCTCCTCAGCTGTCATTTCTGGAAACCTCCCTTTGACAGCAGTTGCTGCTCATTATCCAATCGATCATCCCCCAAAACAGTAATCCCCACTCGAAATCCGTCTGTAACAGTTTGTTGTAACCAAGGTACTTTCAGCACTTCTGGCAAATGACGCTGCAGTTTCGCACGCGCTTGGCTTTTAGGGCTGCTTTGTACAACCAAGCAACGCTTACTGAAACACGCAGCACCAAAGTCATACCTGATGTTTTAGTAGGCCACCAGTTTCGACGCCGCTGGTACCGACAGCGAGACGAAACAAATTGAAGGATAACACTATGAAAATTTCACAGACATTCAAGATCGCAGTACTGACTATCGCTACAGCCTTTGCTGGCCATGCAGCCGCAGACTCACGCGCCGATCGGCAGAATGACGCAGTATCAGATCGCGATTGGGACTACATCGAGAACCTGCCTGCACCGGCCGCTGGTAATAAAGCAGAGGCGAAAGGTTCTGCAGGCAAGATGGACCACGGGGGAATGATGATGAGCAAAAAAGACTGCATGGAAATGCACGAGAAGATGATGGGCGGAATGGGCGAAGAATAGTAGTCATCGTCACTGGATAGAAGCCGTTGGCCCCTGCTGCGAGGGTAGTTCAGTTTAGGTGGTAGCGGGCTTTGAAAGACTGGAGGTGCGCGCACCTCCGGTACAAATTGATTAGCGGGTAGCCCTTGGACGAGTAGAGTCCATGCTATTCACGACAAAGTAGGTGGTTATGAAAATTGTAAGACAGATCGTGTTACTGGCACTACTCGGTTCGCCGCTATCGGCGTTGGCTGATGGCATTGCGGCCGTCTTGTACAAGAATCCTGATTGTCACTGCTGTGAAGAGTACGCCAGCTATTTAAGCCAACACGGATTTGACGTCAAGGTAGTGCCTACTGAGGCGCTGCCGAAGATCAAGGGACAGTACGAGGTACCCAATAATCTGGCTGCATGTCACACCACAGTTATTGGCGCTTATGCTATTGAGGGTCACGTCCCCATCGAAAGTGTCAAACGGCTGCTACAGGAGCGGCCTGCTGTTCAAGGGATAGCTGTACCCGGCATGCCTGCTGGTTCCCCTGGCATGGGTGGTCAGAAGACGGAGCCTCTGGCGGTTTACACGTTCGCCACTGCGGAGTCTCCTCAGCTCTTCGATACACACTAAAGTTACTGCTCCCGCCCATGGCAGCCCTGGCCGAAACTCATTATTCGAATACATGAGGTGTGTCTTGAACTCAGAACCGTTAATTCCGCGTGCGCCAGCTCGCAAATCGCCGACGCTGTTTCAATGGCTTGGCCGGCGCAACATCGGTTTGGTTGCAGTGGTATTGGTGGCTGCAGGTCTGGCTTTGAACTGGACCTGGCTTTCTGCACTTGGCATCGCCCCGCTACTGCTTTCGGTCTTACCTTGTCTCGCGATGTGTGCGCTCGGCATGTGTGCAAAGTGCGATAAGAGTGGTTCCTGCGATTCGAAATCGGGCATTACAGATAGTGCCCCCTAATGCTGGCAATAACCGATTAACTCTAAAATGAAACGAAGGAAACTAAACATGAAAAATTTATTTGCTGTTACTGCACTCGGTGTTGCGGCGTTTTTTGGCAACGTCGATAGAGATTTCTCCATTATTTCTCCGGTCTATGCAGAGCAGGCCCAGGAGACTCATCAAACTACAGGTCTGGTGAAAAATGTTAAGCAGGATAAGGGACGCATCACCCTGGCGCATGAGCCGGTACCGAGCCTGAAGTGGCCGAGCATGACAATGGGTTTTGTCGTGGAGGATCAAGCGCTGTTGGAAAACATCAAGCCTGATGAGAAGGTGGAGTTCACGTTCATGAAGGGCGAAGGTGGCAGGTTTATCATTACCGAAATTAGCGCGATCTAGCGCCCTCTCGTCGAGACAACTGCTCTGGGGGTCGTGAAGCGATCCCGTCAGGCGGCCGCCTAATACAGCACACAACTATCCTGTCGCCACTTCAGCCATATGAAGGCAAGGAGCACAATGAGATTGAGGATAATCCCCGTAAGCAGCACCCAGCCCCTCGTGTTGATTCCACTCCGCAGCTAACGAAACACACACAGTATGCCCCGGTTGCGGTGTGGGATGATCTCAAAGCTTCGTGAGCAACGCCATCATTCTGGATACCGCAAATATACTCGCCAATATACCCGAAGCTATCGCGATAATGGCAACGCCTACCGTGACCACCCGTCGTATTCACCGCAGGCAGGCCGCGACATTCACGGCTAAGGCAGCTGCAATGAGCAGCGCGCCCAATATCGGTGCCTAGGCGGAATCCTTGCTGCCTCCAAAAGCCTACATCGGATAGGCGTCAAACATACATGAGCAACGCGCAGGCACCAGTCATGATGCCGACGGTCGACCCTAGCTTTACCCTCCATACCTGCGAACCAGTGCAGCTGCTAGATATGACTGGCATCAGGCAGACTTCGCGAACAAGGGCGCCACAACATAGAATTTCTCAGGCAGCCGGACATTGATGGCAAAGGAACGGAAGTCAGCGTTGTCATCGCCGGCGTCAAGCACCACATCGATACCACCGCCTGCCTTTTCCAGGAATGACTTCACCGCATCCATACCGACCCCACGACCGGAAACATCAGTCACTGCCTCAGCCGTCGAGAAGCCTGAGTCGAAGATCAGGTTGGCGATTTGAGAGGCGGTAGGTCGCGGGTCTGATTCGCTATAGATACCCTTCTCCACCGCCATCTTGTAGATGCGGTTGATCGCAATGCCGCGTCCATCGTCACGCACAGCAAGGGTGACGAAGCCGTCGCCCGGTATGCTGTCGAGCCGGATACTGCCTCTCTCTGGCTTGCCTTTGGCCATGCGCTCTTCAGGCTTTTCGATGCCATGGTCGATACAGTTACGGAAGATATGCATGAAGACATCGTTGAGCATGCCGTGAGCTTCGCTCTTGACCATGTAGTCGCCATCATCGATATCGACGAGCGGAACAGGCTTTTGCAGCTGAGCTGCCAGGGATTCAATCGAATCGACAACCGGCTGAATTGCATTGCTCAGCGGCTTGGTATCGAACGACATCAACATCTTGTAGGCCTCGGACACCACGCCCTTGACAGGCGGCGTCAGTTCATCCGACGTCATGGCCTGGATGCGGTTGATCCAGCCAGCCAGACGCTCCGGATCGAGTGAAAGACCAGAACTGCTTGCGCCACCGCGGCCCAGTTTCTCATCGTTGACCATCAGATATTTGCCAACAATAGCCTCGGCGCCAGCCAGTTCACGCAGCAGTAGGGCCTGATCCCATGAAGCCTCTTCATTCTTGCGCATTTCGTCATAGGTCGATTCGACCGCATGTACGACGGCGGCGATGTAAGTCAGGCCATAGGTCCGCGCGTTGCCCTTCACAGTGTGCATATTGCGGAACAGCGATGCGATGACCGAGAGATCCTTGGTCGTGTGCTGCTCGATCAGCTCCCGGCACTCGGCCATATAGTTCACCGAAGTATTGATGAAGTCCTTGAACTTGCGAGCCTCGATGGCAAGGATCTGACCAATGATTTCGAGTTCGCGTTTCTGACCTTCAGCCTCTCTTTCGAGAGCGCGCAGTTCAGTGACATCGCGCACGGTAACCATCAATTTTTCGATGGTGCCGTCTCCAATTATTGGATCCCACTCCAGCTCGAGAATCTTCTCCCGACCGTCAGTCATTTTGATGACCAGCTCTTTCAGCAGGCAGTGCGAATTGAAGTCGAACATCATTTCATCTTCGCCGACGATGGCATCCACAGCCGTGACGCACTGGTCCACGGCATCCACGCTCATAAGCGTGTCGGCGAACAGCAGGTCAGAGAAATTCCGTTCAGCAATGCGCTTGGTTTCGAAGATATTTTCGAGATAGGTGGCGTATTCCGGATGGATCAGGCCACCTTGCATAATAGTGAACAGGCCCTGGTGCATGTTGGTCATCATGCTGGCAATGTCGCGGTTCTTCTGAGCCAGCGCTGCCGTACGCTCTTCGACCTTCTTCTCCAGATTACGGTTCTGCTCTTCTATAACCTCGCGCATGCGAAGGCTCTTGATGGTGGTGACCAGGGAGCTCGATACCGAGGACACGAATTCATAATCGCTGTCAGCGAATACGACATTCTTGACCTCGCCGGAGAGATTGATGACACCGACCAAAATATCCTTGTCGACCAGCGGAACACACAACAGGGCCTTGGGCGAGTGACCGTCCTGTTGCTCAAAGCTCTTGTCGGTCGCCGTGTTAGGCACGAAGACAACTTTCTTGGTCTCTGCCACCTTGCCAAGCACGCCCTGCCCAAGCGCGAACTTCGCAGCCTCACGCCCCTCCTCAATCGCCTTGGGCGGATAACAGGCTTTCAACTTCAGTTTGCGCGAGTCGTCCGTGAGGTATACCGAGCCCTGAGACACGCCAATCTTCTCGTTCATGACCTGCAACACTTCCTCCAGAGCCGTAGTCTGGCTCTGTGCGGCTGCCAACGAACTGCCCACCTGGTTGAGCTTGGACAGATCCAGCATCTTCTTGCGAATCGCCTGACGCATGGAGTTGAAGTTTTGCGTCGCCAGCACTATCAGAACTATGAGCATGCCCAAAGATATCTTGTAGCCCATATCCAGACGGCTGAACGCGTCAGATTGCAGCGCACTGAACTGGGCGTCTGATGCTTCAAGGATACCATCGAGCTGGCTGATCGACGTACTGACGGCCTTGTCGGCTGTTACCAGCTGCGTCTTGGCGATCTCAATCTGTTCCAGCATATCGATTCGATAATCGGCCAGGCCTGGCTTTGCCTCCAGGGCCTGCTGCAATTCGTCGTACTTCTCATAAGCAGCCTCAGTCAGGCCGTTGGTATCGATTTCCTTGAACACTCGCGCGGCGCTATCAAACAGATTACGGGAATCATTTAGCACAAAGATGAAATCACCCTCTGCCTCCTGGAGCCTGTCGATATTGTTCGAACTCCTGACCTCATCCATGGTCTTGATAATGCCGAGCTTCTTGTCATCGGCGGCAATGACAGCCCCTGTTACCAGTGCCATCTCCTTATCGTATCCACGGATGGGCTCATAAGGATCCATGATTTCTGCCAGCGCTGTACTGACCGCATCGACATGCTCAAGCAGCTCGTTGGCCTTCACTTCAGTTCGCTGTTCCGCTTCGAGCACGCCCAGTTTGGCATCGAACATCGCGTTTACCGCGCTCTGGTACTGGTCGAAGTTGCTTTTCATGATATCGAATTTTTCCTGCAGAACCGGGCTGCCAGCCACGAGTTGGCTGAGATCCTGCTGCATGCCTTCGAAACGCTCGGCACCGGTATCAAAACCTTTGCGGTATTCGACGATAGACTCTGGATCGGGCGCGTTGAAGGCCAGCGAACTGAGCTTTGCCAGCTTCAGAAGCTGGATCTGGACCTCATTACTCTCCTTCAGTATTGGCGCAGCGACTTCGCTTACGCGCTTCGTAGACCTCTCGATTGTCCACAGCGTGTACAGCGACGATAGCCCCGACGCCAGCAGCAGTAAGATGATTACCCCAAATCCAAAGCCGACTTTCTGATTGAATGACAGTTGCATCGCGATCCGCTTCTAAAAGATTGATAGTTTTTGGCACCTCACCTAACTGTAGTTTCTTTTTACGATTGCTCAACTGTGTTAAGAGGCCAGCTCACATGTTCGTGACTGCCTTGCATCGATTTGCCGAAATTTCTGAAACTCTTGCTACACTCACAGTGTTACGCTGAATTTCCTTGAAGTCTGACTCGGCCGACCTATGCAGATAATTTACAACATACTTCCCTGGATCGTGGGCATCGCTGCTCTAGCGCTTGCCATAGTTTCGCTAACGCTGTTCAGGAAACTGACAGCACTTAAAGCCGAGTCAAGCAGCGAAACTGCCGAACTCAGGCGACGTCTCGACGACAGTGTGCCAAAGGCAGAGGTCGCCGCTTTACGTGATGCGTCTAATGACCGCGAATCGGCGCTGAAAGCGCGCGAAGCGGCACTGCAACAGCAGCTCGAGAGACTGCAGGACCAGTTCGCAAGGGAACGTAATGCGCTTGAAAAGGACCATACCGCGCGGGCGCGGGAATTCGAGGATCAGGCTGAGCAGATAAAAGAGTATTTTTCGGTGCAGCTGGTCAAGGTGAGTAGTGACCTTACCGAGCTCACCGACCTGCTGGTCACCTTTGAACGCTGGCATGAAAACCTTACGCAGTTGATGAAGCACAACGCTGAGATGCACAGGCAGAATCAGGAGTTCTTCAACATCGTCAAACAGATTGTGATTCTGGCACTGAACGCCGCCATAGAGGCCGCACGTGCCGGTGAAAATGGCAGAGGCTTTGCTGTAGTCGCCGACGAAGTACGAAATCTGGCAATGCGCAGTCAGGAACTGAGCATGAGCTACAAGGAAAATCTCAACAAGAATGATTTTCTGACTACGGCGACCTTTCAGGATATCCAGGCTGGCGGAAAGATGATTTTGACAGACGTCGCCAGTACGCTTCAATTGGTCAAAGAAGCCCAAAGCAGATTCTAGAAGAATTGAGATATGCCCATGGTAAAAGATGATTTCAAGCGTGAACTCGGAACCCTGTTGAAGGTGGCCCTGGATGAAGCCCAGGTGTCATCGACGAACCCGTGGGCTACGCGTGAGACCGGAGAAGAAACCAATAAGGGCATGGATGAGCTATTCATGCTGACGATCTCCTCGCAACTGTTCCGCGTCATCCTCATCATGCATTTCGCGAAGTCCAGGGCATTCGAGCAGTATGTGACCGAGGCGCTGAAACTCAATACGACAGTGATCGAAGATGACAAGTTCTACGACTTTGTGGGTGAGGTCGGCAACAGCATCTGTGGCTCCATCAAGCGCGAACTCGGGCGCACGGTGCCGAGCCTTGGCATGTCCACCCCTAATCGACTGACGATGGAGTGTCACAAATACGTCAAGTCCAGGCGGATCGACTTTCAATGTCACCAGGAAGTCAGGAGCGATGATCAGAGACTTTTTTCGGTCAGTCTCTACCTCTGCGCCGACCACGAACTAGACTATGAAGTCAAAGTAGCGATCAAGAACGAAGATGATGTCTCCTCAGGTGAACTCGAGTTCTTCTGAGCGAATCGACAGACCGGTTTTCCGACTTAACGACAAGAGCAAATTGTTATGGAAGTCAGCAAGATAGTCAGCAAAGTACTCGTGCACGACGACAACGTTGATGCTTTGGCAGAAATCAAGAAAATCTGCACCGCCAACAATCTGGTTGGATTGAAAGACGTGTCTCAGGACATCAATGCCATCCTCGAGTCCAACATCGACCTGGGTGCTGTCTTTCTGGCTGAGTCCTCTGACACGCCAGGCGAGGACGCTCTTGAACTTTGCCGAAAAATCCATTACCGGCATCCCGAGCTTCCCATTTTCTTGCGGCGGGACCACGGCGAAGGCAAGGCCGACCTGAGCCCTGACCTTCAGAACATGATCGCAGGCTGCTATAGCTTGTCGAATATGTCACGGCTGCAGGAGCTGGTTGATGAATACGTCTTCAGCACCTATTACCCGCTGGAGCTGGCGCGCGGCATCCAGGACATATCAATGAACGTGCTCAGCAGTATCATTAAAAACGCCGAAATCAGCTGCGAACTCCCTCACCTGGTCAAGGATCAGATCATCTACGGCCAGTTGCTCAGTCTGATTCCGCTGGAGAGCAGCTGGTGTCGCGGCTACATGATGCTGCAGGTGAGTGAAACTGAAATGGTGAAGGCCATCAAGACGTCGCATACCGATATTTCCGTGCTGGAGCCAGGATTTCGGGACATCAACGCCGTGCTCAATGAGGCGACCAATATGATCTGGGGCGGTATCAAAACACGATATTTCAGCAGCGGCAGCGGTCTTGAAGACAGTCACCGCACCCAGGTTCCGATTATCGTAGACCACCTGAACAAGTTCATTTCTTTTGGCTCCACAGAGCCTCAGCTCTGTTTCAGATACAAGCTTCGGGACCCGGGCAGGGAAATCCCGGAGATTACCTTCTACCAACGCCTGATTTTCAACTTGAGCTGGTCACCTGACAAGTTCAAGGAGAGTGATACTGTGATGGAAGACTTCGTGGTCAGCGGCGAGCTGGAATTCTTCTAGTCAATCGCATCCAGTCAGCAAACACCGATTGAAATAACCGAGAGATTGATACAATGGCACAAATTCTAGTAGTGGATGATTCGGCAACTGTACGTAACGAAGTCAGTTCGTTTCTCAAAAGCAGCGGCTTGACTGTGGAAGTTGCGGTCGATGGCAAGGACGGCCTGAACAAACTGAAGAGCGATTCGTCCATCAAACTGGTCATCTCGGACGTTAACATGCCGAATATGGATGGCCTCACGATGGCGGAAAAAATCCGCGGAGAACTGGGCAACAACGCCGTTCACATTATCATGCTAACGACTGAGAGTGATCCCCGCATGAAAGACCGTGGCAAGGCCGCCGGCGTGAAAGGCTGGATCGTGAAGCCTTTCAAGGGCGACGCAGTGCTTGGCGGTATCAAGAAAATGGTCGGTGCCTGATTAAGCCGGGGGTACTCAGCTTAGGCTTCAGAGATTGAGGCGGCTGACATCCCCTGCCCCCTGCCGGATCACCTCCGGCACTTCTTCAAGCAGACTCACGACAGTGGTCGACTCGAAGCCACAGAACCCGCCATCGATGATGAGATCGACCTGATGCTCGAGCGTTGCCCGAATATCATAGGGATCGGTCTGCGGAGCCGTCTCGCCCGGTAGTATCAGTGTGGTGCTCATGATTGGCTCACCGAGCTCGTCGAGGATGCTGCTGGCTATTGCGTTATCGGGTATGCGAATGCCGATCTGCCGACGCTTTGGGTGTAGAAGCCGGCGCGGCACTTCACTCGTTGCAGTCAGCAAAAAGGTAAACGGACCCGGCGTCGCTCGCTTGATAAGACGGTACTGCTGGTTGTCTACCTTGGCGTACAGCGCGATTTCAGAGAGATCCTTGCACACCAAAGTGAAGTTATGCTTGTCATCGAGCCGGCGAATTGCCCGTATTCGCTCGCTCGCCTGCTTGTCCCCTATTGCACAGCCCAGTGCATAGCCCGAATCGGTCGGATAGACGATCACTCCGCCAGATCTGAGAATCTCAACGACCTGCTTTACCAGACGGTGCTGTGGATTGTCCGGATGAATCTGAAAGAACTGACTCATGTCATCAGCCCCTCTGCACTGCCGGGTTTGCACCGCCTTTGCCACCCATGCAGTCAGGCGACTCACGCACACCCTGCTCCTCCGCCCACTCTTCTGGGGTGAAGGTATGTAGCGCGAGTGCGTGAACCCCGCCAGGCGCCATGAAATCCTTCAGCTCGCCATATACGAGTTGGTGACGCCGGACCGGACTGAGGTCGGCGAAACGCTCACTTACCAGGGTAAGCCTGAAATGGCTTTCACTGCCTGCGGGCACGTTGTGCTTGTAGCTTTCATTCACCAGCTCGGCATGGGCCGGGCTGAACCGATCGGTGATGCGGCTTTGTATGGCCTGCTCGGTACTCATTGCTGCTCTCCAGAGCCAGAACGAAAAAACGGAAATGGTGCAGCCTTGTCATGGCAAGACCATGGGCAACACCATGCAAAATCGGAGTTTTATGCCAGACTTATTGGACCAGCAGCCGGCAGACCGATCATGATCAAATGAGCATTATACTACTCGAAGACGATCAAGGCATTGCTGATAACGTTCGCGCCATACTGGCGTCGAGCGGCATCAGTTGCCAGCACTTCTCCGACGGCGAGCGTTTTCTGTACGCCGCACTCAATCGCACCTGGGATCTGGCCATTATGGACTGGCAGTTGCCTGGTCGCAGCGGCGTTGAAGTGCTCAGAGACCTGCGCATGAGGCAGCGCTGGGCGATGCCTGTACTCTTCCTGACCCAGCGTGATGATGAAAGCGATATCATCATGGCACTCGATGCAGGCGCTGATGACTACATGATCAAGCCGCCGCGCAGCGGAGAACTGTGCGCAAGAGTCAGGGCATTGTGCCGACGTGTCAACAGTACACAGGACGAATCGGCCGACCAAGCCAGCTGCTTCGGCAGCTATCAATTCGATTTCGATGCAGGCACCGTTACTATAAATGGCGAGACCCCACCGCTCACGGACATGGACTTCAAGCTCGCCCGCTTCATGTTCGAAAACTGTAACCGGCTACTCACCCGCGAATACCTGCTTGAGCAGATCTGGGGCCTCAGGGGCGGCCTGAAAACCCGCACGGTCGACACCCATATCAGCAAGCTCCGGCGTTTGCTCCAACTCTATCCTGAGAATGGTTTTCGTGTGAAAACCGTGTATCAGCGCGGGTACAGGCTCGAATCCGTCGACAGCACGGCATCAGCAGATACCGAAACTGCGGACGACGCTTCATGAGCGTCTTCACCGCGTGGGTATCGACCTCTGCCGGAGGCCTCAAGCCTGAGTTGATCTTAGGCTACTGCCTGCTTCTGCTGGCGCTGATCAGCTCGCCACTGCGCGCTGGCGAACCACCCGCACACGCCCTTGGCAGTGTCGACGGCGAAGACTGGCACTATCCGCTTGCCGAGCAGGAAAGTCTTGAGTCAGTAGGTCGGCGTTATCTCCGGTCCTCAGAGGATTGGGTCGATCTTGTCAGATACAATGCGCTGAGTGATGCGTTCGCCCTGCCCCCAGGCACCATTGTTCGCATTCCGCTGAAGTGGCTCAAGCATGCGCCTCGCCCAGCAGTTTTGGCCGAAGTGGCTGGCACCGTGTGGATTTACCGACGGGGCGAACCGCGTCGGCGTGCTGCCACGCCCGGCGTGAAGCTAAATGTGGGCGATCGGATCAAGGTGGAAGAAGGCTCGGCACGCGTCCATTTCGAGGACGGTTCCAGACTGAGCCTGGGACCGAAGGCCGACGTCGACTTTAATCAGCTGCGTTTCTATGGCGACTCCGGCATGGTCGATACCCGACTTCGCCTGCGCAGCGGCCGGATCAAATCCGAGGTGCGCGACCGAGTTGGACCGGAAGGCCGCTATGAGATTCAGACCAGGGACGTCACTGCCGCTGTTCGTGGCACCGTCTTCGTACTTGAACAGACTGAGATCGGCAGCCGCATCGAAGTGCTTGAAGGTCTGATAACACTTCGTACGCGAGGCATAGGAATCGAAGGCAGTGAAGTCAGGGTATCAGCTGGAGCTGGCGCGTCAGTCTCCAGCACCGAGGGCATCTCCACCAGACAGCTGCCGAGTATAGCGGCCTTGAGTATTTCTCGTGCCGGCGGGGCGGACGGTGCGCCTGCTGTCGCCAGCTGGAGCGAAGATTCAAGCCACAGTTTGGTACGCTACCGAATCATGTTTCGAGGTCTGGCGGACGATCAAGCCTACAAGCTGCTCGATACCGGCATCAGCGACTCCAACCGTTTGCGCCTGCCCACTGAAGCTGATGGTGTGTATCGCCTGGTACTCCAGGTTGTGGACAAGGCTGGTTTCCGGGGAGTACCACAGCAGTTCGAATTCAGGGTGGACAGCAAGGCCCCGCGTCAGTTCGAGCTCAGGCTGTCTTCAAGGTCGCCTGATCGAACGTCTCTGTAAGCTGTAGCAGGTCAGATGTCTCTCACCACCCGTCATGTGAGTCAGCCGCCAGTGCGTCGCATGTTGCTCGAGCCGCTGTTGCTCGGCCTGCTGCTTATCGGTCTCTACGGCACATTGAGCTACTCAGCCTTATTCGAAAAACTCGACCTGTTCGCTCTTGATCTCGCACTTGCGAATGCCCCACCACTGATGATGCTGCACAGTGAACTGGTCGCTATCGATGAGCGCAGCATTCGTCAGATCGGACCGTGGCCGTGGTCGCGCGAGGTGCATGCGAGCCTGGTCGACAGGCTCACGGAAGCTGGGGCGGATGTCGTTGTCTTCGACGTCCTGTTCAGTGAGCCACGCGATGGCGACAGCCGCCTGGAGTCTAGCTTCAGAGCGCATGGACGCATCGTGCTCCCGATGCATACCGACGGCGACTACGGCGTCCTGCCACTGGCACCGCTCCGCAAATCGAGCGCGCGAGTTGGCCTCACTGAAGTTGCGCTGGATATCGACGGCATTGCCCGGCGCAGCCCCCGCAGCCGCACCTTCCGGGCATCGGAGCTCGTGAACATGGCGCTCGATTCGAGTACCGCGCAGGCAAGCTGGTATACCTTCGGGTCGCTCGCTGACGCTGCCTGGCAGCTCAAGACAGGCCGAACGAACGAAGCGTCTGATCCTCGCAAGGCAGAGGCTGGCGACGGCGAGATCCTGCCACGCCTCGCCCGCAATGCCCAACGATCCTGGTCGTACGTGGATGCCTTGAAGCCCCAGGCGCTGCCTGACCTGACCGGTCGTGCCGTGTTCGTAGGCTCGAGCAGTCCCGGGCTGGGCGATACGCTCTCTGTTGCCGACACCGCTCGCAGTCGAAGTGTGCCCGGCGTGGTGTATCATCGGGCCACTTTCGAGGCGCTCGCGCAACAGCGGCTTATTTCACCGGCGGACAAGCGGCTGGAGTACTTGATTGCCGTTATCGCCATAGCCATCGTCGTGGCTGCGCTGGTTCTGCTGCCAGCCAGTGTCAGTCTGATGTGGGTGCTCCTGAGTGCCGCCATTCTCATGTCGCTCTCAATGCTCACCCTGCAGAGTCTGCAGGTCTGGCTCGCACCGTCAGCAATCATCGCAGTGCTGTTGACGGCCTATCCAATCTGGAGCTGGCGTCGGCTCACCCGGACCTCGCGCTATCTGCAGCAGGAAATTCTGCGCCTGTCGATACAGCCACAGCTCTATGAACTCACCGGTCGTCGTGGTCGGGATAGTAGCCACTGGATCGGAGATGTCTGCAGGTTCTTTCAGCCACTACACTATTCCGTTATTGAGCACATCGACGAGTCGATACCGAAAAGGGCTCTGAATGAGGAACAGCTTGTCGAGGCCGATATCGACCTCGTGGAGCTCAGCTTTGAGCTGACACCGACGAACAGCCAGGGCAAGACAGGCGGCAATTCACGCGTGCATATGCAGTTTTCCGGTGATCGACGGGATGAACTGCCCGAAATGCAGCACCATCTGGCGACGATGCTCAACACATCGAAGACCTCAGCCGCTGATCGGGAAATCAGCAGCTGGCAGCTTGGGAGCAGCGAACGGCAGATTCAGACCATCCGCACAGCCATCGAAAATCTCGGGCAATTGAACAGCTTTGCCAGAACGATCATCAATGAGGTTTCAGATGGCATTGCGGTCATTGGTCCTACCGGGTGCATCGTACTACTGAACAAGCGGGCACGACAGATTCTGGGCGGTCGCGTCCGTCATGGCGATCCGCTCAGCGATCACCTGCCCGAGTCACGTCTGGTCAGTCGCGCCGACTGGGCAGAGGCCCTGCGCCAGGCCATTCTTACCCAAACCGTTCTCAAGCGGGAAGTATCCGCAGCGAACCTGGCCTATATCGTGTCGATCTCACCATTTCGACCTGACACCCAAACCGCCACCGGTGCCGTCGTTAGTCTAACTGACATATTTCCTGTGCATGAGGCTCAGAAGGACCGGCTGGAAGCGATCAATTTCGTGTCTCACGATATTCGTTCGCCGCTGGCTGCTCAGCTGGCGACCTTCGATGCGCTGGACGAGCTGCTCTGCTCGATTGACGACAGCAATCAGGCAGAGCAGCTTCAGGTCGCGCATCGGCGCATAGGCGATGCACGGCGACTGGCGCAGAAGAGCCTGTCGATGGCAGAAGAGTTCATACAGCTTGCGAAACTCGAGTCACTGGTGATCGTGGAGCGCAGTGAAGTTTGCCTGCAGGACCTGATGGACAATGCAGCCGATGCTGTGTACGCACTGGCCGAAAGGCATCATGTGAAGCTGCAGCGGGTTAGCAGAAACGATGAGGAACTCTGGGTGTACTGTGCGCCAGCCCTGATAGAACGTGCACTCGTCAACCTGCTGACCAATGCCATCAAACATAGCGCTTCCGGAGCCAGCGTCGGGCTCGACTGCTTCCGCACCGATAACGATTTCTGCCTGCAGATAAGCGACCAGGGCGAGGGCATTGCAGAAGAGGAGCTGGGGCATCTTTTCGAGGCCTTCAGCCGCACCCGAGCCTCAGAGCGGGAAATGATACCCGGCACAGGTCTCGGCCTGCGCATGGTCCAGGTCATCGTGCAGAAACATGGTGGTCACGTCAGTGTCCAGTCCAGTCTGGGCTCCGGCTGTCGCTTCACCATTTGTCTATCAGTTCGCGCCAACTCGCTTCTGTAAGCGCTTGATCAGTTCGGCCATGGCCATACTGATCTTTTCGGCCGCAGCGGGTTCGTGAGCGAGGGTCAGCCACTCCGAAGTTTCATCAACAGGATCATTGATCCAGCACTTGCGATTGCGTGCATCGCACTGATAGCCGACGTATGGGTCGATGCCGCTGAGGTCGAGTGAGATCGAGCCGTGGGTCGCTGCACCAGCTTTACGATAGTCGCTGGTTCGCACGACGAGCGCTCGGCTATCACTTACATCAAGCTGATACACCAGCCCCTGGGGCTTTTCAAGATCGACGATCCGCTCCTGGCTGTACGCATGTGAGCGAAGCATCGCATTGAGGTGCTGCAGTAGTGCGCTTACGGCGTCATTGGTCAGGTAGAGCTGTTTGAGGTTTTCGACCTGACGCTCGGACTCCCGCTCGATGGCATCGACCGGCGTCTGCTCGGGGCTGACAAGCTCCGGCGCCGCCTGGGCGCCTGAACTGATCGCCAGCGGTGTAAGCAGCAGTAATGGCAACAAGGTCCTCAGCAACGCCGATACCCGATATCGGGGGCTCGTTTGACTCAGGTTCAGCATGGCTTCATCCTCAACATCTTGATAAAGGGTTCGTTAGCACCGTAGTTTACCAGCGAGTTGGCAGGCATAGCCATGATCTGATTCATGACGCTGCACAGAGCCTGAGCAGGAGATACCTTCTTCCAGCTGCGCTGATCACCGTATAATCGGCCCAGGCTCGAACAACAAGACAAGGGAACACGCATGAAAGCACTCAGCCCAGTAGACCAGATGTTCCTCTGGCTGGAAAAAAGAACCCAGCCAATGCATGTTGGTGGGCTCATGATCTTCTCTTTTCCGGAAGGTGCCGGACCAGGCTATATCACCAGGCTTGCAGAAGAGATGCGCAGCTATAGAGAGCCGAAACCGCCGTTCAATCTTCGCCTCAGACTGCGCTTTGGTCAGTATTACTGGGAAGAGGACCAGCACTTCGATCTCGACCACCACTTCCAGCATGAGGCACTGCCCAAGCCGGGGCGTATACGTGAACTGCTATCCCTGGTGTCGGCCAATCATGGCACCTTGATGGATCGTGAGCGTCCATTGTGGGAAAGCCATCTTATCGAGGGCATCCGGGGCAAACGGTTCGCTTTCTACCACAAGGCGCACCACAGTATGGTGGACGGTATTGCCGCAATGCGGATGATGCTGCGATCACAGGATTACGATCCAGCCAAACGTGGTAAGCCACCAATCTGGGCGATAAACCCCAAGCTTGCCCAGCGCAGCGAAATGCTCACCGGCGGCGATTTGATCCATAGCATACGCCATCTCGCAGGGGACGCTGGCAAGCAGATTGCCACGGTACCGAAGCTGGCAACTGAGTTGACACGCACCCTCGTGAAGGCGCGCAAACACGAGGACATGGTCTCGCTGTTCCAGGCTCCGAATTCCATCCTGAACCAGAGGATTACCGGCTCGCGCCGTTTTGCTGCACAGTCGATACAACTCAGCCGGATCAAGGTCATTGCCAAACGTAACCGCGCCACCCTGAACGATGTTCTGGTGGCAGCCTGTGGCAGTGCCCTGCGCCACTACCTCCTCAGTCAGAACGCCCTGCCGGACCGGCCGCTGATTGCCATGGTTCCCATGTCGATCCGCAAGGACGACAGCGAGAGCGGCAATCAGATCGCCATGATACTGGCCAATCTTGGCACCGACATCGCAGACCCGATCGATCGTCTCCAGCGTGTGAAGGGCTCGATCGACGAGGCGAAGAGCCGCTTCAGCCGCATGACACCGGAAGAGGTTCTGAACTACACCGCCCTCACCCTTGCGCCATCAGGTCTGAATATCCTCACCGGGCTCGCGCCACAGTGGCAGGCTTTCAATGTGGTCATCTCGAATGTACCAGGACCCGAAAAGGCCATGTACTGGAACGGCGCCATGCTCGAAGGCATTTATCCGGTATCGATTCCGGTCGACCATGTCGCGCTGAACATCACCATGCTCAGTTATCGGGATCAGGTCGAATTCGGCTTTACTGCCTGCCGCCGGACACTGCCGTCGATGCAGCGCCTGCTGGATTATCTCGAAGCGGGCGTCACGGAGCTGGAGGGGACCGGCGTCAGAAAGCGCCGCGTCCAGTCCTGATCGGGCGCCGGCTCAGCGCTGGAAGTCGTAGATGGGCCCGAGCTCGAGCAAGGTCGTGAGCTCATCGAGGGCTGTCTGACTCTCTTTCAGCAGCTCAGGATCCGCAAGGTCTCTGGCGCTGAGGCGGTCACGATAGTGTCGCTTGACCCAGTCGCTCAAGGTCCTGTGTCTCGCGTGATCGATCAGACAGGCCGCGTTGGCCGCCGCGAGCTCATCAGGTGTAAGCACGACACGCAGTCGAAGACAGGCAGGCCCGCCGCCATTGAGCATGCTCTGGGTGAGATCGGCATATATCACTTCCCTGATCGGCTGCGACTGATCGTCCACGAGCTTGAGCAGGTACTGGTGTACACGTGGATTCCGCTCGCACTCGACAGGCACCAGGAGGCTCATGCTGTCGTCATCCCGTGACAATAGTTGTGAATTAAACAGATATGAAGACACGGCATCCTCGACGGAAACCGCTTCTGACCTCACCCGGATTGGCGTAAAGGCCGGACCTGTGCTGGCGCAGCGCGAGTAAGCGAGCTTTAAATCATTCAGGCATCGCGTCTCATCATGAAAGGCCTGCTCGTGATAGAACAGGACCTGCCTGTTGCCGACCGCGATGACATCGTTATGGAAGACGCCCGCGTCGATGACTGCAGGATTCTGCAGCGCGAACACGCACTGTCCAGCCGTCAGTCCGTGCTGGCGCGCTACGGCCTGTGAGGCCTCCAGTGTCTGCCGAGCATGAAATCGTGACGGACGTGGTGAGTCGACATTGAAGCCCTCACGACCGTAGACGAAAAAGTGAACTCCCGGCTTGCCATACTCCGCACAGAGTCGAGTATGGTTGGCAGCGCCCTCATCACCGAATTCGGCAACGCCTGGCAGTGCCTCGTGATGTGCGAAATGGCGCTCATCCCTGAAGGTGGCAGCCAATGCACGCCCACTGGTGAGATGCTCGAAGGAGCGGTGGAACTTGGCGTTGAGATTGGCCGGCGTGAAGTGTACTCGGCCGTCTGAGCTATCCGCCGAGGGCGTCACGGTTGCCGCATTGGCTGTCCACATCGACGATGCCGATGTGAGACTACCCAGCAGATAAGGGGCCTGAGCCTGCACATCTTCCAGTACCCGGGCATCTGAACCCGAGAAGCCCAGGCGCCGCGCCATACTGAGTGCCGGTCTGAAATGAGGCGGTAACACACCCTGGACCAGCCCAGCATCAGCCAGTCTGAGCATCTTGTCGAGACCTTGCAGTGCTGCATCGCGAGGATTCGATACGGCCTGTCTGTTCGATGTCGACGCGACATTGCCAGAGGATAAGCCACTGTAACTATGGGTCGGCCCTACTAGACCATCATAGTTAGCTTCTGTTGCCTGACTGTTAGCTGGCTGCATGGAACTCCTGCTCGATAAGAAAGTGGCTACTCGACAACACTGCCCGCTATCAGCCTGCGCCTGGCAGCATGAGTCCGATTGGCGGAGTAGACGGCAGGGCCGCCTGCTCGTCGATCATCGACGCGACCGGGTAAGCGCAATAATCAGCAGCATAAAAGGCACTGGGGCGATGATTGCCGCTTGCGCCCACACCACCGAACGGCGCACCACTACTGGCGCCTGTCAGCGGCTTGTTCCAGTTGAATATGCCGACATGGCTGGCCTCGTAGGCCGCCTCGTAGCGCTCGCGATCGTCAGTGATGATGCCACCAGCGAGACCGAACACCGTAGCATTCGCCAGTCTGAGCGCTTCATCGAAACTGTCGTAACGTTGCACCTGCAACAGGGGACCGAACACCTCGCGGTCTGGCAGCTCGCGGATCGCCGTCACATCGATGATGCCTGGGCTGAGGAAAGCCCTGTTATCGTGAATATGGCTGCTTTCGAGCAGCGGCACGCCACCGAGGCTTATGAGCTCAGCCTGGGCTGCGAGCACCTGATCTGCCGCTCTTTCGCTGATCAACCGACCCATGAATGGTTGCGGTTCCTGATCGTAGTCGCCGATCTGAATACTTTGAGTCGCCGCCTTGAGCGCCTCCAGAAAGCGATCACCAATGGCACCTTTCTCCACAACCAGGCGCCTGCTACAGGTGCAGCGCTGCCCTGCGCTCAGAAAAGCTGACTGCAGCGTCATCATCACAGCCGCGTCCTGAGGAAATGGCGATGCGATGATCAATGCGTTGTTGCCACCCATCTCTAGCGCGAGAATCTTGTTTGGATGAGCGCCATACTGCTCATGGATGATGGCACCGGTCGTACTGCTACCGGTAAAGAGCAGACCATTGATGCCATGATGGGCCGCCAGCGCCTTGCCCGTCTGAGGGCCGCCGTGGACGACATTCAACACGCCATCCGGCAGGCCCGCCGCCATCCAGCCACGATGCATGAAGTCGCCGAAGCGCGGCGTCAGCTCGCTGGGCTTGAAAATAATAGTGTTACCCGCAAGCAGCGCCGGCACGATATGTCCGTTAGGCAGATGCCCGGGAAAATTATAGGGGCCAAAGACAGCCAGTACACCGTGTGGCCGGTGTCGGAGTACCGAGGTGCCGGCTGGCGTGTCGGTCGCTTTCTCCGGTGTGCGTTCGTGATAGGCACGGATCGAAATTTCCACCTTGCCGATCATGGCCTGAACTTCAGTACGCGATTCCCACAGCGGCTTTCCGGTTTCTTTGCCGATGGCCTGAGCCGCCTCTTCGAGATGCTCGCCAAGCCACTTTGCATAACGCCGGCAAACATCGGCGCGAGCTTCGAAATTCTGGGCGGCCCAAGGCTTCAGCGCATCACGCGCCCGCTCGACAGCCGCATCGACCTGCTGTCCATCTTCCATGCCTCCGGGTAGAGGCGCCGAATCAACTGACTGGCTTGTCATCTATTTGCTCCACATGTGTGTTGCGATCGATCTGAATACCGTGCTGACTGTTGAGCACTGGCTTGAGTCTTGTGATCAACAGAGGCAGGTCGAGCCAGTCGATCTTTGCAGATTCGGCTGCGGACCGCAGCTCGCGGGTCAACAGCGTATCGAACAGTGCGCCCTGCAGGCCATGATTATCGGTATCAGTGACGAGCTGATCGAGCATGGCCAGATCGCTTAGGCGAACACGGAAGTCCCCCATGGCGAACGGCAGCCCAAGCGCCTTGAGTGCTGACGGATCCGGCGCCACCATGACCGCGGTTTCACCGGGTTCTGTATCGGGCAGCTCCAAAAACGGTCGTATTGAAGCCAATTCACGCAGAGTCGCCGCCTGTGTTCGCTCGACGGCATCGATACTTGCGAGCTCCGCCTCTACACAAGGTCCGCCATCGAAAATATCGATCATGTTGTTCTTGCGGAAGCCTTCAGCCTCAAGCATCCGCAGCGCCGGCATCGTATCTCTGTGCACCTGGGAAATGCAGTCGCGCGCCGCCTCGTTCAGGAAGACCGTGTAAATCGGATGCCTGGGCATGAGCTCGGCTATGAAGGCCTTGTTGCCGGTGCCACTGAGGTAGTCCGCCTGCGGGAACTCGAAATGAAAGAAGTGTTCGCCCAGGGCTTCCCAGAATGGCGAATGCCCCTCATCGTCAGATTGCCCTCGCATCTCGGCAAAAACCCGGGAGTCGAACTGCTCTGCATACGCCGCGAGGAACAGAAAACGGCACTTCGAAAGAAAGCTGCCACATGGTGTGCGCCGTGCGGATTTGCGGCAGTCGGGGTGCAGTAGCAAGGAGCAGATCTCGGTAGCGCCGGTCATATCGTTGCTGAGGTGGAGCGTCTGCATACGCTTGTGCAGATGCATTTCCTTCGAGGCAGTGACAGTCTGCGACACCCGATAGTTGTACCAGACCTCATCGAGGCCGACACTGGCCTTTACGCCACAAACACCGAGCATATGATCGGCGTCTGTATCCTGCAGCGCGAAGAGATAGTCGGCTTCGGCGTGACTACGCTTGCCAGCGAATGAGTCTACCGAGGTTGCAATTCGCTGCAGCAGGCGGGCTCGATCTGACGGTAACGAGGTCACGCCGATGCCGGCAGCTGTCGCCAGTTCGACCATCTGGTCGAGATCTTCCATCTGAATCGGACGTATCAGCATGATGCTAGCTCCAGAACGCTGGAGAGGAGACGCGTCGGTTGGTCAACTGAGTTCATAAGCGGCCTGTCCCGGTCTGATGCGCGAGTAAAACAAGGTATCGTTCTCTGCTAGTCGAAGTGCATCTGCATCCTGCTTACGGATACGTTGCACGTCACCCAGACCCTCGGTCATCTGAATGAGCGTCGCACGAAAATCCGTGAGATCTCCATTCATACCGATGTAGGCCGCGCCCATCGCTGCGCCCTGTCCGCCTGAGGCATATTTGCCACCGGAACTGAGTCGTACCTGCTTGGCGACAACCTGCTGGCCTTTCACGAGCCGTTCAGTTGGTGCCTCAAGCACCGGGCCAGCATCGAAAATATCGACATACTGGCTCAGTTCGAAACCCTGACTTTGAAGGAATCGCATGTTCGGCGCAGCCTGCTCGTGCGGGAGACCGATAACTGCCCTCGCCTCTTCATGCAATAACGGAAGATAAAGTGGCGTAGCTGGCATCAACTCGGCGATGAAGGTCTTGCCCAGTGTGGCGACGTGCTGATCAGCTTCCATGAAATCGATATCGAAAAAATGTCTGCCGACATTTTCCCAGAACGGTGACGTGCCGGGATAGCGGCCATGATCCACGGCGACGCCCTGGATTTCGACGATGCAACGGCGTTGAAAGCGCTCCCTGCAGTGGTGCATGTAAAGCAGCCTCGCTCGCGACAGGAGATCACGATATTCAGTGGCCTTCAGCCGATTAGCGAGGGTGAATGACGATAACAGCGTAGCGTTACTGAGATCATGGGCAAGACTGAGGATCTGGACCGGATTGTAGACGCCGTGTGCTTTGGAGGCGTGGATGATTTCGTCGAGTCGATAGTTGTAGAACGGTACTTCAGCGCCGGCCACGGTACTCAGTCCCGCCGTACCAAGCACCTCCCGATGCTCCTCGTCATACAGGACGAAGATGAAGCGCTCCGAGCCCTTGAGCTCGGCGTCGTGACGGAAGCTCTGCACCGACTGTTCGATTCGGCGGCCGAGCCATTCACGGTCGGTGGGTAACGAAGAGATCGGTGCTTCGCTCTCGAAGATCAACTTTTCGATGCCCGGCTGATCACCAGCCTGGACTGGCCGCACGATAATCATCAGGCTGCTCCGGCTTCTGCGTCCAGCTTGGCAATGGTCTTTTCTATTGCGCCGGCGAAGCGGGCCATACCTTCATCGATATCGGCTTCAGGAATGATGAGGCTCGGTGCAAATCGCATGACGCTCGTGCCAGCGACCAACACCATGACGCCAGCTTCAAGCCCAGCCTGCATGAAGTCGCGGGCCTTGCCCTCGAACCGATCCTGCAACTGGGCACCCAGCAAAAGGCCCATGCCGCGAACTTCCTTGAAGATGTCGAAACGCTGGTTGATGGCTTCGAGACTGGTACGGAACTGCTCACTGCGGGCACTGACGCCCTTGAGCACCTCCGGACGCGTGACGATCTCGATGACTTTGGAAGCCACGGCACATGCGAGGGGGTTACCACCATAGGTGCTGCCGTGGGTACCCACCTTGAAGCTGCCGGCCACCTTGTCGGTACACAGCATTGCCGCCACTGGGAAGCCGCCACCAAGGCCCTTGGCCGTGCTGAGAATATCGGGCTTGACGCCATAGTGTTCGTAGGCGTAAAGGAATCCGCTGCGGCCAACGCCGGACTGCACTTCATCAAAAATCAGCAGGGCATCATGCTTGTCGCACAACTCCCGGGCCTTGTGCAGGAAAGTAGCACAGGCTGGCGTCACGCCACCCTCGCCCTGTATCGGCTCCACCACAAAGGCGCAGGTCTGCGGACCAATGGCCGCCTCCAGAGCGCTACAGCTATTGAAGGGAACGTGGCTGATTCCGCCAGGCACTGGCTCAAAGCCTTCACGGTACTTCATCTGCCCGCCCACACTGACTGTGAAGAGCGTGCGGCCATGGAAACTGTTGTCGCAGGCAACGATCTCGTGCTTGCCTTCACCGAAGGTATCCCAGGCATAGCGACGCGCCAGTTTGAAAGCCGCTTCATTAGCCTCCGCGCCGCTGTTCGCGAAGAGCACCTTATCGGCGAAGGTTAGCCCGGTCAGCTGTTTCGCGAGCTTCAGTGCCGGCTCATTGGCCAGCACGTTACTCAGGTGCCACAGTTTACTGCCTTGCTCATGCAGAACTGCAACAAGCTCCGGATGGGCATGCCCAAGCGAAGTTACTGCAATGCCGCCAGCAAAATCTATGAACTCGCGATCGGACTGATCCCATACGCGGGAGCCTTCGCCGCGCACCGGAATGATAGAACCCGGTGAATAGTTAGGAACCATATAGGCATCGAAATCAGATCGCTGGGGCGCGACAGGCTTGTTCATTTCAGCTTTTCCCGTTAACTGGACACTGCCCTATTGTGTGCCGTAGACACTCGAAATGCCAGCCGGCTCTCATACTAAAAACGCAGGACCGACAGATGGGCCAGACTTTCAAGGCCGAGGACCACTGAAGCCGTCAGCATGCCTGCCCTCGCAGCGCCGCCAAGTCCGGCCGTCACGACATCCGATCCGGTCAAATACAGATTCGATACCGGCGTCTGCGGATGCAACACACTTTCGCGGAATCGTGCCGGCGTATGCGCCAATCCAAACATTTCACCCTGGATGTTATTGAGAAAGTGGCGGGTCGACAAGGGCGTGGAGAGCTCGGAAAAATCGAGTGCTGCTTCAAGATCCGGTCTGACCTTAAGCAACTGGCTCAGGAGTCTATCGGTAAAGACGCTCTTGAGTTGATCATACCCATCGCCTCGCTGGTTCCAGGTGGTCTGCGCCCAGTTGTCAAACCACTCGCAGCGTGCCGGCACGAGCACCTGCGCAGTGGAACGTCCGGGATACTGGTCTGGCCAGCTCACTGCACGTGACGATGGAAACGTAATATGAGTGAGCGGCAATGGTGCACCCGGGTCCTTGTCGAACGCGGCGAGGTTTTCGTCATGGCGGGGGCTGGGGCTCAGCCAGTAAGTCTGCTGCGAGAGCCCCAGCGTCTGGGCATCGCCCTTCAAGCCAATGAAGAGCGCCAGGTGCCCGGTAGACAGCTTAAGGTGACCGAGCCGGCTGAACAGGCTGTTTTGCAGGAATTCTGAACGCGGGAGGAGCTGCAGCGTCGGCAGCAGGCCCGCGCCGCTAATGATTATCGGCGCACGGATCTGCTCACTCGAATCCACTACGACACCAACAGCCTTACGACCATTAAGCGTGATGGCATTGACCTTGGCGTAGGTGAACACATCGCCACCGGCAGCTTCGATAGTAGGAATGATGCTATCGGCAATAGCCCAGCCGCCACCCTGTGGGCAAGCTCGCCCGGAAAAGAAGTGACTGACCGCCAGCGCATGCATCAGAAAAGCGGACTGCGCAGGTGGAAGGCCGTAGTTGCCCCAGCGACTCGTCAGGACGCTTGCCAGCATCTGGTTACCGGTCAGCGAATTCATGACCTCAGCTGTTGTCTGCCAGGCCCAGGCAGGCAAACCGACCCGCCGCCACAGCTCGGCAACCGCGGCATATGGCTTGCGCAGCGCCTGCCATGCATACAATTGACGAGTGCGACCAGCCAGGTCATCAACCATCGAGATGTATCGGTCGATCGCCTTGTGCTCGAGCGGAAAGTAGGCTTTCAGATTCGAGCGCAGCGCCTCCCGACCAGCTGGCAGTGAATAGTGCTGATCATTGATATAGACCTGATCTTCATTATCAGGCAGCGCAGTCCATTGCAGCCGACCTGAGCTGACCATATCGAAGAGCCGACGCAACTGATCGGTACTCCGCAGTACGCCGCCGATGGCGTTGACACCGATATCCCATTCATAGCCGGCACGCTCGAAGGTCTGCGTCAGGCCGCCAGTGGTGTAGTGCTGCTCGAGCACACACACACGACGGTTGCGAAGCGCAAGCAGCGCGGCGCAAACCAGCGAGCCAATACCTGACCCGATGATGATGACATCATACTGGCTGTCAGCCGACCCTGGCCTGAACCGCTTGCCTGTTCGCTTCAACCGATACCAACTCCTGACAACTGTCTAATCGACACAGAATGAATCAGCGCACCCGCCGCAATAGCACAATACCAATAACAGCACTCACGATAATGGGCGTCAGCGTGGCGATTATTGGGTTGAAGCCGAAGACCAGGCTCGCGGGGCCCAGCAGATCCTGGGCATATTTGAACAGAAGTCCGACGATGATTCCGCAAAAAACGCGAAAGCCCATGGTCACCGAGCGTAAAGGACCGAAAATGAAGGAGATGGCTATGAGCACGAGCACGGCTGTGGCGGCTGGTTGCAGCACCTTCTTCCAGAATGCCATCGCATACTCGCTGGCATCAAGCGCCTGCGCCCGGAGGTAGTTCATGTAGGTGTAGAGCCCCTTGATGGACAGGTACTCTGGCTTGACGATCAGCACCTTCAAGACGCCAGGTGTAAGGCCTGTTTGCCAGTCCCGGCTTTGTTCGAAGCGACTGCTCGTGCGGCTGCCTTCGAAACTTGTGGTACTCACCTCCAACAGCTGCCAGTTACCGCTGTCATACACCGCGCGCCTGGCAAAACTTGCGCTCTGCAAACGGTTGTTGACATCGAGCTCGAACAGACTCACGCCATAGAGCGTGCCGTCGAGCTGTACGGCGTTGAAGTGCATATAGGACTCGCCCTCGCGGTGCCAGACGCCGCTGCTCGAAGCCAGGTTGTCGGACGCGCCCTGCTGTACCGCCTTCTGGGTTTGCGCACGCTGCTCGGTATAGGGGGCAACATATTCACCGATGAGCAGCCCTGCTACGACCACGACCAGCGCGGGCTTCATGGCCATCCAGATCAGGCGGGCGATGGACACACCCGCCGACCGCATGACCGTGAGTTCGGAACTGTTGGCGAGTGTACCCAGGCCGACAAGACTGCCGATGAACGCTGCGAGTGGCAGATAGTCATAAATGCGCCGGGGCACGGTGAGCAACATGAACTCGAGTGCCTGCGGAAACTGGTAGCTGTTCTTGAGATCATCCGTTTCAGCGATGAATGCAAACACCAGGTCCAGCGCAAGCACGATAAACAGCACGACCATCATTGCCCCCGCCACCGTCAAGGTGACGTAGCGGTTGAGCAGCTTACCGTTAGAAAGAATCATTCACCCGCTCCTGTCTGCGGCGGGAATTGTGCATAGGCAGGTGGAAGCGTCTTCTTGCTGCCGAACAGTCGCTGCAGCAGCTTCGGTCCGAATATCATGAACAAGGCAAGGATAAAGAACGCAATGTGAACAACCCAGAGCCCGAGCCATTCAGGCAAACGCTCCTTCTCCAGTTGCTTGCGCGCGACAATGAGCAGACCGAGATAAGCCAGATAGACCAGCATGGCCGGCAGCAGATGGAAGAATCGGCCCTGACGCGGATTCACCCTGGACATGGCAATGGCAATGAGTGCCACAACGGGAACCAGCAGCGGCAGTGATAGCCGCCATTGCAATAGCGCCTCATGCTCAGGGGTCGCGGAGCGCCAGAGCGATGCCGTCGGCAGCCCTTCGATCTGCTCGCGCTTGCGGCCTTCAAGGGAATCCGTGAGCTTCAGCCCGTAGTCCTGATAAGTCACGACCGAATAATCGCTGCGACCGGGCTGGCCATCATAGCGGGCGCCGTCGTCGAGAATGATGTAGCGAGTGCCGGTTTCAGGCATGATTTCCTGCCGTCCCCGCTCGGCTACCAGAACGGCAATCGTTCCGTCCGTTTCATCTCGCTCGGCAATGAATACCGATTGCATCTCGGTCTTGTCTGCCGACAGCGACTCGGTATAGGTTACGCGGTTCCCGTCTCTGAGACTCTGGAAACGGCCAGGCACCAATAGCTCGAACTCGGTGACCTTGCTCTGCTCATAGAAAATCCGCTCGACGTGTCTCACGCCCCAGGGGCTCATATACAGGCTCAGTGCCGCAACGATGGCCATGACAACCGAAGCCGGAATCATGGTGATGACCACGAGCTGTTGCGGGCTCATCCCACAGGCGCTGAGTACCGTCATCTCGCTTTCCATGTACATCCGGCCATACGCGAGCAGGATACCGAGGAAGAAAGCCAGCGGCAGGATGAGCTCGAGGAAACCAGGCAGACGGTAACCCATCACGGCGAACAGTACGTCTGCCGAGAAACGTCCCGAGGCGACATCTGCCAGATAGCGAATGAAACGGCCGCTCATGAATATCAACAGCAGGATCAGCGTGACCGCTGCCATACTGGTCAGCAACTGGCGCGATATATAGCGCGCAATGATGGCGTGACTCATTCAGACGAGTGTCTTTGAAACTGCGGGTGATGCATTTCGATCGGGAACGTGAAGTATGGCGTAGGACACTAAACGCGGGCTCCGGCCTCTGGTTATTTCGCTATCGAGCGGCCTATACTACCCGTCTTGTAGTCAGGCGACCAGAACTGAACTCAAACAACTCCAGAACAAAGGCTTCAATAGTGATCAAGCACAGCATTGTCGAAACAGCGTTCGAAAAAAAGACTGAATGTCTCCTCGTCGCCCTGTTCGCAGAGCCTTCCGCAGACGCCGGTGGCACAGCCAGATCCGACACCACAGCCCAAAGTGGCAAAGCACGATCCCGGCGCACTGCCGAGGCCGGCGACACAGCCAAGGCCGCACCACTTTCAGGTGTGGCAGCCGAACTGGATAGTCAGCTCAATGGCCTGATCGGTGCGATGGTATCTTCAGGCGACGCCAGCCCTGAGCCGGGTGCGACCTGTCTGCTCAGAACAGCAGGTCTGCAAAACGACAGCGGCGCTGCGCTACCCGCAAAAATCATCCTCGTCGGTGTTGGCACACCAGCTGAAATCACGGTTCAGAAATTTATCAAGATCGCTCAGGGTGCTGCAGGCGCAGCCGTAGCCTGCAAGGCCACAGAGATTACCGACGCCTGGACGGCTGCACTTGTCGATGAGATGAGCGAGCACTCACCAGCCGATGACCAGAGCCTGAGTCTCGGTCATGGTGATAGCACTCGAATTCTGGCTGCTGATTGTTTTGCCCAGGCCATGCTTGCCTATGATGCGGTCGTCTATCGCTACAACGACTTCAAGACTAGCTCGGCTGAAAAGGCGCCGAAGCTGAAGAAGGTGAGCTTCGTCAGTCCCGACAACGATGAACTCAGCGCGCAGGATCTCCGCCGGTCACTCAAGACGGCGGCGGCACTTGCAGCCGGCATGACATTGACAAAAAATCTGGGTAACGCCCCAGGCAATGTTTGCACGCCCCGCTACCTGGCCGACCAGGCTGAAGCACTGGCGCGCGATTACAAGCACATCGATTGTGAAATTCTCGACGAAAAAGCAATCAAGAAGCTGAACATGGGCGCATTCCTGTCAGTCTCCAAGGGCAGCGATGAACCGCCGCGCATCATCGCCATGCGCTATATGGGCGCAAAGTCCGGTGATGAGGCACACGTACTCGTCGGCAAGGGCATCACCTTCGACACCGGTGGCATCAGCCTCAAGCCGGGCGCTGGCATGGACGAAATGAAGTACGACATGTGTGGCGCGGCCTCTGTAATGGGCGTTATGAAAGCAATCGCCGAGCTACAGCCAGCCATCAATGTCGTCGGCGTTATCGCTGCGGCGGAAAACATGCCAAGCGCACGGGCGAGCAAGCCTGGCGACATCGTCACCACCATGTCCGGCCAGACTGTGGAAATATTGAACACTGATGCGGAAGGTCGTCTGGTGCTCTGCGACACCCTCACCTGGATCAAGAAGTTCAAGCCGGCTACGGTCGTCGACATTGCCACGCTGACAGGCGCGTGCATCGTGGCTCTGGGTCATGAGACCTCAGCCTTGCTGTCAAAAGACGACGAATTGGCGCAGGCGCTCCTTGCCGCCGGTCAGCGGAGTGGCGACCGCAGCTGGCGACTGCCCTTGTGGGACGTGTATCAACCGCAGATCGACAGCCCCTTTGCCGATATCCAGAACATTGGCTCGAAAGGCGCAGGCACCATCACAGCGGCCTGCTTCCTCTCACGCTTCACCAAGGAATATCGCTGGGCACACCTCGACGTGGCAGGTACTGCATGGGTCACCGGTGCCAAGAAAGCAGCAAGCGGTCGTCCTGTGCCGCAGCTTCTTAACTACCTGCTCGCGCAGGTTTAGGACCGGCGCCCTTGTCTGCTGCAGAGGCTCCCGATCACGCGACAGGGGCAGTGACCAGAGAAGCGGACTTCTTCGTGCTTGGCAACGATGTACGGTGGGCGCAGTTTCTTCACCGTTTCGTATGTCAGCGCCAGCAGTTTGCCGATCGCTTTCTCGGTCTGTGTACAAGCACCACGCTTGGCCATCTCGACAGGATATTCGACAGAGCGCAGCCTGAAACCTTCGTTGAATACATGACCCTGCTCGATGACGACAAGGAACCGGCGGTTAGCCTTGCCTTGGACTTGTGCCGGCTTATCTTTGCTGCGCCAGCTCAGGCGACGCGCCGTCCTGACCTGCTCAGCCGCAAGATCCTGCTCTTACCTGGCATTCTCCAGCAACTGCTGGACGACCCGGTACTGATGAACAGCGTCGCAAGTGCCTGTGAACGTCTGACCTTCATCGTCGAGCCAGGCGAATCCGGTCGCGAAATGGCACGAACCTGCTACCGCCAGCTCAGAGCGCGCAACTTCAAACTTAATTATCACGAAATACGGAATTGAAGCAGTACAACCATGAATGAGAATCACAGCACCGACAGTAATGAGAGCGCCGCGTCGGCGATGGATACCACCTACCAGCCGCAGAACATAGAGCAGTCGTGGTACCAGCGCTGGGAAGCAGCCGGCTGCTTTCAGCCAGAAGGTGATGGTGATCCCTTCGCGATCATGATCCCACCGCCGAACGTCACTGGTCGGCTGCACATGGGTCACGGTTTCAACAACACCATCATGGACACCATGATTCGCTACCATCGCATGTGTGGCGATCCGACACTGTGGCAGCCAGGCACCGACCATGCCGGCATCGCAACGCAGATGATCGTGGAACGCCAGCTGGCGGCAGAAGGCATCACCCGGCATGAACTCGGGCGCGAGGCCTTCCTGGAGAAAGTCTGGGAGTGGAAGGCGAAATCTGGCGGCTTCATCACCAGTCAGATCAGGCGCCTCGGCTCCTCCGTGGACTGGTCTCGAGAGCGCTTCACCATGGACGAGGGGCTCTCGGCGGCGGTACTCGAGGCCTTCGTTCGTCTGCATGAGGATGGTCTGATCTATCGTGGCAAGCGCCTCGTCAACTGGGATATTCAGCTGCAGACTGCCATTTCCGACCTCGAGGTCGACAACGTCGAGCAGGACGGCCATATCTGGCATTTCCGTTATCCGCTGGCGGGCGATGCGAGCACAAAAGACGGCAAGCGCTGGCTGGTGGTTGCAACGACCAGACCGGAAACCCTTCTGGGTGATACCGCCGTGGCCGTGCACCCTAACGACGAGCGTTATAGCGATCTCATTGGACAATCGGTTCAACTACCGCTGACCGGACGCCTCATACCCATCGTCGCCGACGAGCATGCCGACCCGGAAAAAGGCACTGGCTGCGTCAAGATCACTCCGGCCCATGATTTCAACGATTACGAAGTCGGCAAGCGACAGTCGCTGATGCTCATCAATATCTTTGATAGCCACGCGCGTGTGCTGTCGCGTGCACAGGCCTTCGATATCGCTGGCCAGCCACTACCTGGTGCTGATCTCGATATGCCGCCCGCGCTGGTGGGTCTGGACCGTTTCGAGGCCAGACGTGCGGTTGTTCTGGAGATGGAGCAACTCGGTCTGCTGGAGACGATAGAGAAGCATAGCAACAAGATACCCAAGGGCGATCGCTCCGGCGTCGTCATCGAGCCATGGCTAACCGACCAGTGGTACGTCAAGGCCTCCGCGATGGCCGAGCAGGCGATGGGCGTCGTCGAACGTGGCGAAATACAATTCGTGCCCAAGCAGTACGAGAACATGTACTTCTCATGGATGCGCGATCTTCAGGACTGGTGTATCAGCCGGCAGCTCTGGTGGGGACACCGTATTCCGGCCTGGTACGACGAAGACGGCCAGCACTATGTCGGCCGTAGCGAAGCCGAGGTGCGCGCAGCGCACAAGCTGGGCGACCGACCACTGAGGCAGGACGAGGACGTGCTGGACACCTGGTTCAGCTCCGGGCTGTGGACTTTCTCCACGCTTGGCTGGCCACAGAAAACGCCTGAGCTCGAAATGTTTCATCCTTCGAGTGTGCTGGTCACTGGCTTCGACATCATCTTCTTCTGGGTGGCACGCATGATCATGCTGAGCACCCAGCTACTGAAAAATGACGACGGCACACCGCAGGTGCCATTCAAGACGGTGTATGTACATGGTCTTGTTCGTGACGGCGAAGGCCAGAAGATGTCGAAGTCGAAGGGCAATGTCCTCGACCCGCTCGATATCATCGACGGCATCTCGCTTGATGATCTCATAGCCAAACGGACTGAAGGTCTCATGCAGCCGAAACTGGCGGAGAAGATCACGAAGCAGACGCGCAAGGAGTTCCCGGAAGGTATCGCCGCTTATGGCACTGATGCACTACGGTTCTGCTTCTGCTCGCTTGCGAGTACCGGTCGTGATATCAATTTCGATATGAAGCGCGTCGAAGGCTACCGCAACTTCTGCAACAAGATCTGGAATGCCACGCGCTTCGTGCTGATGAATGTCGAAGGCCAGTCCTGTGGCCAGCACGGCGAAACCGACTACGAGCTCGGCCTGGCCGAACGCTGGATCATTTCCCGCCTGCAGCATGTCGAACAGGAGTGCCACAAGCAGATTGCACAATATCGCTTCGACCTGCTGGCGCAGTCCCTCTATGAGTTTTTCTGGAACGAATATTGTGACTGGTATCTGGAGCTCGCAAAGGTCAGCCTGAATAATGACAGCGCAAGCGAAGCGCGCAAGCTCGGTACTCGCCGTACGCTGGTGCGCGTCCTCGAGGCCGGACTGCGGCTGATGCATCCCGTCATGCCATTTATCACCGAGTCCATCTGGCAGCAGGTGGCTCCATTGGCTGGCACGGCGACCGATACCGAGGCGTTGACCACTATCATGCGCCAGCCCTATCCCCGGCCGGATACATCGAAAATCGACGCTGAGGCTGAAGCTGGCATCGAGTTTCTCAAGCAACTCACGATCGCTGTGCGGAATATCCGTGGAGAGATGAATATCTCGCCTGCGCGCACACTGAAGGTGCTCCATACCGGTGCGACCGAGCAGCAGCAGACTCTGCTCGAGCGTGTCACGCCACTGTGGATGGCAATGGCCAAGCTCGACTCAGTTGAACCGCTGTCCGGTACTGAGCGCCCATTCTCGTCGACACAGCTCGTTGGGCAGCTCGAGATATTGATCCCGCTCGAAGGCATCATCGATATGGCGGCCGAAAGAGGCCGACTCGAAAAAGAGTTGGGCCGTCTTGATCAGGAGCGCAAGCGCCTGCAGGGCAAGCTTGGCAATCCAGCGTTCGCAGACAAAGCGCCGGCAGAGGTAGTGGCGAAAGAGCAGGCGAAGCTGGACGATGTCGATTTGCGCCATACCGCAATACAGGCTCAGATCGAACGGATGGCACACTAGCGCAGCCAATGCAGCCACTCAAGCAGGCGTCAGGCCCGACCCACGAGTTTGTCATCGTCGGCCTGGGCGCCATTGGGACGCTGTTCGCAGCCCATCTATCGCAGTATCACGCCTGTCGGGCGCTCATGGCAGCAGACCATCAGCACCCGGGAGCGGATGCGTTGGTCCGTCGTCGCCTGCTCGGCCAGACCAGTTCTACCTCTATCGAGCTGCCTGTCATCTCATCACTGAGCGAGTTGACCTCGCAAACGACGCATCTCTGGGTGCTGCTCTGCTGCAAGGCAGCCGTTGCCAACAGACTGCTGCCCATGTTGATGGAGGAGCTGAGGGCCTTGTCGCTCAAGGACGGATCCCGCCAGGCTGGCCTGGTGGTCATGCAGAATGGCCTTCAGACACATACGCTCGCAAATGCAGCTTACAAAACGGTGTTCAGCGGACACAGCCGCATCCGCCTGCTCGCAGCCAGCACAACTGAGGCAGCACGTCGAGAAGCCGACGAGACAGGTATCGTTCATCATTCTGCGACTGGCGAGACCACTGTAGGGTTGCTGGACCACCAATCGGTCGACGACGGTTACGATCCGGCATCAGAACTGAGCGAGCTTTTAACGCAGAGCGGCCTGGCCGCCAGACCTGTGGACAGGATTGAGGGCATTCTCTGGAACAAGCTGGCGCTGAACGCAATAATCAATCCGCTCACCGCACTGTTCCGTTGCCGTAACGGCGAGTTACCGGTGCTGGTGGACTACGCGCGCCTGGCGCAGCCAATAGCCGCGGAAGTACTCGCGGCCTGGCAACATTGGTCTGCGCGGCGCGCGGCGCTGCCGAACAGCACCAGGGAAAACGGAGCGGGGATGAGCATAGCTGTACCCGAGACTGTCGATGACCTGTTGGCGCGGGTCAAGGACATCTGCCAACGCACTGCCCCCAACAGATCGTCCATGTTGCAGGACGTACTCGCGGGCCGACGAACCGAAATCGATGCCATCAATGGCTACATCGTCGACTACTGCGAGCAGTATGGCCTGCCGTGCCGCGCCAATAGCGAACTGGTCCAGACAGTAGCTGCACTGACACATTCACTTCAAACGAAGGATCAGGACTATGGGTAACCGATTGAGCAAGATCTACACCCGCACCGGTGACGATGGCACAACTGGTTTAGGCAACGGCGACCGGATTGGCAAGGAGTCAGTGCGAGTCGAAGCAATGGGTAGCGTTGACGAGACCAACTCGGCTATCGGCATGGTAGTCTGCGAGCTGGCACATGACGACGAGTTGCGGCCAATGCTGTTGAAGGTACAGAACGATCTGTTCGATCTCGGCGGCGAACTATGCCTGCCTGGCGAACAGTTGATACAGATGACGCATGTAAGCTATCTCGAGGAACAGATAGATACTCTCAATGAGCAGCTCCCACCGTTGAAGAACTTCATTCTACCGGGGGGCAACCGTGCGGCGGCCGCCTGTCATATGGCCCGAAGTCTAGCGAGAAGAAGTGAGCGCACGCTGGTGATACTGGGACGCGACGAGGCCATCAAGGCTCCACTGAAGCAGTACATCAACCGTCTGTCGGACCTGCTGTTCGTCGTCGCCCGGGTGCTGGCGCGGCGCGATCCCTCAATCGGCGCCGAGGGCGAAATTCTCTGGCAGGCACCCCAGCGCAGCTAAGCAGCTGGCGAGGCAAAAAAGCAGTCGAGAAAAAATGCTGGCCGATCAGATCTTGAAGGTAGCGAGGTGAGTCTTGAGCGTCTCAGTCAGTCTGGTCAGCTCCTGACTCGACGCCAGGGTATCGTTGACGTTGCTGGCGCTGGTCATGCCCAGGTCACTGATCAGGCTGATGTTGCCGTCTATAGCCTTCGCCACAGCGCTTTGTTCCTCAGCCGCCTGGGCAATCTGCTGGCTCATATCGACGATCGTCGCTACTGACCCGACGATCTTCTGCAGCGCCTCTGAGACGAGTTCCGACTGTTTCACTGTCTCGTCTGTAACCTTATGGCTGCCCTGCATCGACTCTACAGCGTCTTTCACGCCCGTCTGCAACTGAACAATCATCGATTCTATTTCTTCGGTCGAGCGCTGTGTACGTTGTGACAAGGTCCGTACTTCATCGGCCACGACCGCAAATCCTCGGCCCTGTTCGCCTGCCCTTGCAGCCTCGATGGCTGCGTTCAATGCCAGGAGATTGGTCTGCTCCGCGATGGCCTTGATCTCTACGAGCACCTGCGAGATGTTCTCCGAGTCCTTTTCAAGCCGGTTGATGATACTGACCGAGTCGCTGATCTCTGCCGCCAGCTTTCGGATCGTCGCCAGCGTCCGGTCGACCACGACCCTGCCCTGCTGGGCCTCGTTATCTGCCTGATGCGCCGCGTCGCTCGCCGATTGGGAACTCACAGCCACTTCAGAAACAGCCTCCACCATCTGGTGCATCGACTCACTGATGGCGTGGGTCTCTTCCATCTGCTGTTTACTGGCCACATCACTGTCGACCGCAAGTTGATTCACGCGAGAAGCCTGACCACCCACTTCTACGGTATTCTGAGCCAGCAGCGTCATCAGTGAATGGACGCGCGAGGTCATATTGTTGAATTCAACTGACAAATTGCCGAGTTCATCTTTGTTCGGCGAGCTCAGATTCACTGTGAGATCACCTTCAGCGACGCGGCGCGCAGCCTTGCCAAAGTGATTCACGGTGGTCTTCACTGAAACGAAAAAGCCCATATAGAGATAGACGATCACCAGTAACAGCGACAGCAGCACACCAAAGAGCGTATACAGTGTCGTCTGACTTTCCGCATAACGGGTCTGCAGAACGCTTTCGATCGTGTCGTACAAGGCCTCATCAAGCTGATAAAGCCGATCGAGGTGGGCCGTAAAACGACCGTCCAGATCCCGCCAGCTACCTTCCAGCACCATCGGCGTGACGATTTCTCCATCGATGAGCTCGGCGACTGCGGTGAGTGTCTGTTGAGCTTCGCTGAAGTCCCCCTCGTAGTTCGCTTTCAGCGAGGGTGCAGACAGACTGATCGACTCAACCTCCGTTGCGAATTGCCGGCCAGAAATAAAGAGCTGGTCCAGCACGGAATTGGCGAACTCGCTGACATCGTAGCCGACCGTCCCTTCGATCAGGGCATAATAACTGACGGCCCGGCCCTTTGAGACCAGCACAGTTGCCGGGACGAGCTGCTTTTCCGAAAAGCCGTCGAGTATCTGAATCTGAGTAGCGGGGTCGAAGGAAATGAGCGATGCCTGTTTGATCAGTGACAGCAGTCGTCGCGACTGACGAATGATCGCCTCGTAGTAATCGGATTGTTGTCCGATGGACGTAAAACCCTTGTTCTCACTCTTGATGCCTTGCCATGTTGTCTCGAGGGCATCAATGCTTTCGGCGACCACGCCATCGACATCGAAGGTATAAGCCTGCTGCTGGAGATGTGCCAGCGCCGATTCCAGCTGCTTCTGTTTTTGCTTGGCTGACGGCACGATGTCGGACTCGGCACGCATTGTTGCGGCGGTCTGAAAATCTCGATAATCCTGTGCTGCTCGCAACATCTGGCGCGCATCGGCAACTGCTTCGACGCCCTGCAGCTCGCGCTCTACTGCATCCAGATCAGCTAGGATCTGGCTGACGAGGGCATAGGTCAGAATTGCGATTGGAATGACAAAAAGAATACTGATGAGCGAAAACTTGTATACAAGTTTAAGCTGATTCATCAAGGCGATAGCCGGCCAAAGAAAGGATTTCAAAAAGATCATACTCCACAGCGACGCGATCGATAGCACGGTCACAAGCGCAGATCAATACGCTTTGCACTTCACTTACAAAACTAGTGCAAGAACGTGGAATATCAACCTTCTAATGTGGCTTTTTGTAGTCGCTTCCAGTCAAAAAACGGCCCAGGATCGGTTTTTCGCCCCGGGGCAATATCGCTATGACCGAGTATGAGTTCAGGGCGAATGCCCGAGTAGTGCCGCCTCAGAACGAGAATAAGTGAATTCAGATTCACATATTGCGCTTCGGTGAAGGGTTCATGATCACAGCCTTCGAGTTCGATGCCGACCGAGAACCGGTTAAATGCGCTGCGATCGGCAAATGCCGAAACGCCGGCATGCCAGGCCATCTCATCTGTGGAAACGAATTGCAGAATCTGGCCATCGCGCCGAATCAGGAAGTGTGCTGACACCGTGAGGCCCGCAATTTCGCGGAAATAGGGATGAGCATCGGGGTCGAGCCGATTCTGGAAGAAGTCGACAATGGCAGATGAGCCATACTCGCCCGGCGGCAGGCTGATGTTGTGGATGACAACTGACTCGACCGCCTGCATCGGCGGCCGTGGCCCAAAATTCGGGGACGGCACCTTCTCCGCGTGGTCGAGCCAGCCGTCGACGAGACGCCAGTCAGGCTCAGTGTTTGGTTTCATTCCTCAGACTACCGATAACGGCCTCCAGTGCACGATCGAAAAGGAGACTATCATCAAGCAAGGTCACGCTGCCATCGTTGAGCTCAGCAGCGAGCGATTCGCGAGTCCGCTCGAGCACCTTTACACCCATTCTGTTGACGAAGATATACTTGCCAGTGGTCTGCAGCACGGCAGCCAGTTTACAGCGCAGCTTGGTAGCATTGGCATCCGCTGCATTGCTGTACTCGATCCACAGGCCGATGCGCATATTGCGCACCAGTGCCAGGCTGCCTGCAAGCGCCTGAGCCCGGCCATCGTCACGCGCGTCCGCAGTCGATGCTGGTGCCACAGCTGAGGCCATGGCTTCAGATGAACTCGCTTCCGCAGCCATGCTGGCCGCTTGTGCTGACGCGGGGCTGGCCTGCGCGACTTCGGGCGCAGCGGCAGCTGAATTATCTGCTGTAGCTTCAGACCGCGCTGTCTGGGCAGCAGGTGCTGAAGATTGCACTGCCGAAACACTGGATGCACCTGCCGCGGCGCCATCAGCATCTGCAACAGCTCGTGCGGCAGCACCCGGACCATGCTGATCGATCGCCTGCTTCAAGAGGTGAAGACGGTAATCAACCAGATGCGGTTCAAGGTCGAAGGGCTTGTAGCCCGTCTGTTGCAGGCCAGCCTTCAGCTCAGTGACAACCGCATCGACTGCACCCTCGTAGGCTGCCGAACTATCGTTCGCGGCAAGCACGGCTCGCACATCTTCAGGTACTTCGTAGCAGCCAAGATCGAGCTCACACAAGCGCTCTGTAAGCGCGATCGCTGAACGCCAGCTGCTTGACTGCACGCCCTGCTTGAGTGCGAGCAGTACCATATAGTTGCACCAGCCATCACGAATGACTTCAAAGGTCGCTCTCGACAGCGCGTCGTTACGTAGCGCGAACTCCAGCGCCTCCTCGACCTGGGTGCGGGCATGTTCCGCACGTGCCTTACCGGCTTCCGCATCACGGGTACGCTGCTCGAGTAACTGACGGCGACGCTTGTCCGCGTCACGGAACAGGATGAAGTCTTCGAGCACCTCGTCAAAGATTTCAGGCTGGTCGACGAACTCGTTCAACAGGCGATCAACGATCTCTTCGAGTTTTGCCAGGAACGGATCCTGCTCAAGGCCAGTATCCTCGATCCAGCCCATCGAAGCAGTCGCCAGCGTGTTCAGCAGACGGCGGGCGCTGTGTTCGGCATCGGCAAAGAAACGCTTGTCGAGCAAGGCCACTTTGAGGACAGGAATCTGCAAACGTCCGATCAGCGCCTTCACAGGTGCCTGCAGCTGCTTGTCACTGAGGATGTACTCGAACAGCATGGTCACCAGGTTCATGATGTCCTGGTCGAAGGACGCGATATTCGAATCCTTCTTGTCTTCGTGCTTCTTCAGCATGCTGTTCAGCAGTGCATCAAAGCTGAGCAGGCCATGGGAATTCACATGGTCGTTGACGAGCTGCGCCTGCTGTTTCTGGGCTTCCGTCAGCATACCCACGAGCGCAGGATGATCGAGCTCTCTGCGAGCTGAACCACCAGCAGCACCTGAGCCTGCCATGCCACCTGCGTCACCACCGTAGTAGGCATTGCCACCACTTATGATGCCGGCATTGTCGTGGTCGAAACCGGAGTCGGTGTGCAGACTGAAACGGCGCTGACCCTGACGGCTCAGATTACGAATTAGATTCAGTGCCTCGGCAGGCAAGGCGGAATAACTCAGGTGACTACTGGCCTGATTGGTCAGCACCGGCACGGGTGAGCCAGGCTCCATGGCATGACCATCATATAGCACTGGCACACCGCCGAACTGGGAGGGCTGGCCGGCCGCACCGTAGTCACCAGGCGCAAAACCGGCATTACCCGCAGCAGGCGCCGCGCCAGCCGCATCACGACCGCTACTGTTTCTGCCGTGGCCTGAGGCTTGATGGGTACCTTGCTGACGCCTTGACTGATGGGAGTGGCTTTGCACGTCCGGTAGAACGCCCTGCTCCGCCAGATAGCGATTTGCGGCGTCGAACAGTGGCTTCAGCATGCTCAGGATGCTCTTTTCGAACAGCTTCAAGGCAATGAGCTTGGGCTCGATGCCGACTTCCAGCAGACTCAGCCCATCCTGAAAGCTTCGCAGAATCTGTTGCGGCCCAAGTGGGTTGTTAGCGTCTTCGATATCGATACGGGCGTAGAGCGCATCCATCCGCAAGGTGAGGTGTTCGAGCTCTCGCTGCATGGCGCTCTGTACCCGGGCAACCATGGACTCGGCGGCGACCCGCTCTTCAAGCTCGTCGTTGTGCAGCAAGGACAGTGAATCAACGCGAAACTCGTCGCCGTCGAGCCCTTCCCGTACATTCTTGGCGTGGAAGCCAGCTTTGAATTCTTCGTCGAAGCGCGCGATGATGGCGTCTTTCTTCAGCCGGATCTCGCGCATGGCATCGAAATAGGCCTGTTGAGCCGTGTTATTGTCGGCCTTGTCGGCAAGTGCGAACAGGCTGTCATCGAGCTTGGCCATCACCTTCTGCAGGGACTGACCAAGATGCTGTGCGCTGCGATCTCGCAGTTTCAGCAGCGGCGGCGGCAGGCGCGCATCAGCAGCCAGTCGTGCCGCACTGCGGACCTCACCAAGCTGTACGATCTTTGATTGCGGTGCCATGTGAACTCCATACACAGTCTGTCATCGGTCGACCGTGGATTCGTGTTTGACTGTTTCTGAGTATAGAATCAGCTTTCAGCAGACACTGTCAGCTTTTGTTACACCACTGTTAGCGCTTTGTATTGTCGTGATGCAGTTCGCACGGCAAGGCGCCAGGAGAGTTTGATGTCTAACGATGAAGGGGCTACAGGCAGTCCTTCCGGTGGTCGACAGGGCAAGTTCATGCTCGTCATCGCCTGGATCATCGGCATTGCCCTGCTCGCGGGCGCATTCGATGTCTGGGAAACGAGGCAATATAACCCGAACCAGTCAGCCAGTGTCATCGACGAGCCAGGGCAGCCAGCGCAGCTGGTACTGCGAATGAACCGCTGGGGTCACTATGTCGTGGACGGCAGTATCGAAGATCGGCCTGCGCAATTCCTGCTGGATACCGGCGCCACTCGGGTGACAGTTCCTGAAAGTATAGCCCAGCGGGCCGGCCTGCCCCGGATGGGGCGTTCGCTGGCGCGGACAGCCAATGGCACCGTGACTGTTTACGACACGACTATAGATAGGCTCGAGTTCGGTGGTATGGTGCTGCGAAATGTCAAAGCCACCATCAACCCTGCCATGTCCGACGACGATGCCGTACTATTGGGTATGAGCGCACTGCGACAGTTCGACCTGCGCCAGAGCCTGGACACGCTGACACTGACGAAGCCTTCGCCGCCCGGCTGAGGCGCGACGGTAGCGACCCCCTGAAACGAGACCAACAGAACATGCCCATCAATCCTTCCTCCCGCGGGCCCGACACTGATGCTGGCGAACTGCGCAAGCCGCCACGGGCCCTGATAGAAGCCAACGTCAGAGCTGCTCTGGCCGAAGATCTTTCACCTCCCGAGCGTGCGGCAGCACTCTATCTTACGCCTGGAGACGACATCACTGCCCGGTTGATAGCTGGTTCAGCCCAAGCCAGCGCCAGTGTCATCACCCGCGAGCCCGGCATTCTGTGCGGTGCTGCGTGGGTGGACGAATGCTTTCGTCAGGTTGACCCGGAAGTGGAACTGCGGTGGCTGGTGAGTGACGGTGAGGCCATAGCAGCCGGACAGACGCTGTTCGAAATGAAGGGACTGGCCAGGGCCCTGCTGACTGCCGAGCGCACTGCACTGAATTTCCTGCAGACGCTGAGCGGCGTAGCCACGTTGACTGCGAGTTACGTCCGCGCAATGGGTGATAGCCAGTGCAGGCTGCTCGACACACGTAAAACCATCCCAGGCCTGCGCTACGCGGAAAAGTACGCCGTTTTGTGTGGCGGCGGCTTCAATCATCGCCTGGGCCTGTGGGATGCCTTCCTCATCAAGGAAAACCATATAGCCGCCTGCGGTGGCATTGCCCAGGCCGTTGCAGCCGCGCGATCGATTGCGCCCGACAGGCCTGTGGAGGTAGAAGTCGAGTCGCTGCAGCAGCTTCAGGAAGCCATAGAGGCCGGCGCCGATATCGTCATGCTGGATAATTTCGATCTGGATGGCTTGCAACAGGCCGTTGCGCAGGCGAAGGGCCGGGTGAAACTCGAAGCATCGGGCAATATCGAGCTAGGAACGCTTGCCACCATTGCTGCTACCGGCGTTGACTTCATCTCTTCAGGCGCGTTGACCAAGCATGTTCGAGCGCTGGATCTGTCCATGCGATTCAAGGCTTCTTCAATATAGGGTGTTTGTCCGCAGAATATTCAATTTAAAATAGGTTAACATCGAGCCCCCCATCAGAACTCTAGCTGTAAGTCCTATGTCGTCAGTGCCGGTATATTTGCGTAGTCTGCTCGCTGTTCTGCTGCTCGTCTTCCTCATCATCAGCGCGCCCCCTGGGCTTGTCGCACTGTTTTCGCTATTCCGCGAGCTGAGCACGGCCATTACCACTGGCGCACCTCATTATGGCGAAGCACTGTTCTTTCTGCTGGCGGCAGGGCATGTCGGCTGTCTGGCTGCCAGCATGAGTGCCTGCTTTCGGCTGCTGAATGCACCAGGTAATCACTGGTCACTCAAGGGACCCATGCTGCTGCTGGCAACCTCCATGGTATGGCTGGTGCTGTTGCTGCTGATTCCACTGTCGGCCTACCTGGAGACTGCAGGCTGGCAGACCTCTGGCGTCGCCGTTGCCAGCCTGCTTCTGCATGCTGTCGGCGCAGCTTCAGCCCATCTCATGGCGAGCGCCTGCTGCCTGCTCGGGACGCAGCAGGCAGCGATGAATAACATGAACACCAAACTGGCAGAGAATGACTCGGCACTGGCGACGCGCAACCAGGTGCTGCAGGACGAAATCTTCGTACGCGAAGAGGCTGAGCGCGCCTTTCGCAAATCCTATCAACGCTACCGCACACTCGTGCAGACCGCCGGTAGCCCGATCATTGCCATCGACGCGGCGTTCAGAATTCAGGAATGGAACACGGCGGCTGAGCAGCTCTTCGGCTTCACACGTGAGCAGGTCATGGGCGCCCAGTATATAGAACGCTGCGTGCCTCGGGCCTTCCAGAAGCAGACCCAGTGGAAGATTCGGCAAGTGCTCGAAACCGGTGTAAAAGTCGAGCATATGGAAAATGAGATGCTCGGCGGCGATGGTGCCGTCAAGGTAATTTACTGGAGCATCAGCTGCGTCAGCGGTGAACCTGACAATAGCGTCATCATCGTCGGTCAGGACATTACCAGTATCCGGGAGACGCAGGACAAGTTGCATTATCTTGCGCACTACGATGCACTCACCGGCGCTGCCAATCGGCGGCTGTTCGAAGACCGCTGTACTCAGGCGATTCGGCAGATGCAGCGCACATCCGGCAGCCTCTGCCTGCTGGCTCTGGACATCGATCATTTCAAGCAGATCAACGACACGCTGGGTCATGACGTCGGTGATCGACTACTACAGACCATCTTTACGCGAATGCAGGAAAACCTGCGTCAGGAGGATACGGTCGCGCGCCTGGGCGGAGACGAGTTCGCGATCCTGCTTACCAATGTGCGCAGCCGGAAAGGCTGTGAGCGCGTCGCCCGTACCTTGCTGGAGGCCATCACCCACCCTATCTCTTTGCCTGGCAGGGAGATCGTCGTGACAACCAGTATCGGCATGACGATTGCCCCCGATGACGGCAACACCTATCAGGCGCTCTTGAAGAATGCCGACATGGCGCTGTACCAGAGCAAGGAATCCGGTCGCAACACCATCAGCTTCTTCAATGAGCACATGCAACAGCGGCTGATGACCCGCCTGACCATGGAGCAATCGCTACGCGAAGCCGTAGCAGAGAAGCGTTTCGAACTGCTGTACCAACCCCAGTTCGAACTGAACACCTTCGAGCTCATTGGCGTCGAGTCCTTGCTGCGCTGGCGAACACCAGATGGCACGCTAGCCACGCCAGACATGTTTCTCGAAGCGGCCGAGGGTTCCGGTCTGTTGCAGCAGATGAGCGAGTGGATCCTGCGGCACAGTGTTGCAGCCATGCTTGAACTCGAAGCTGCAACCGGCCGACGCAAAACGCTCTCCGTTAACCTCTCGAGCCGTCAGTTCCTCGCGCCGGAGCTGCCTGAGCAGATTGCCACGGTAATCAAGCAGACCGGCGTCGATCCGTCGAGCATCTATCTGGAAATCAACGAGCAGTCTCTGGTGAACTATGCCGAGCGCTCGGAGAAGCAACTGCAACGGCTGAGACAGCTGGGTATATGTATTGCACTCGACAGCTTCGGCTCAGGTCTGACATCCTTTTCGGTGCTGCACCGCTGGCCGATTGACGCCATCAAGATCGACCGCAAGCTACTCGACGGTGTGCCAGAGGATGTCAACCAGAGCGCGCTCCTGGAAACACTCTGCGCGGTTTCGAGACAGATGGACAAGATTGTCATGATTGAAGGCATTGAAACCGAAGCGCAACTGATATTCCTGCGTCGCCTCGGCATTCATAACGCCCAGGGGCATCTGTTCGCTGAGCCGCTGGCCATGGACACGCTGCTGCATAAGCTCCGGACCACCAGTTGGCTGCATCCGGAACGCTTCGCGCGGCAGATTGGCCTGCCGCTCGATAACTGATCACTGCTTCAGGCGGTTGCCTTCCAGATACTCATGCAGCGCCACGAACTGCTGCGTGAGCGGGTGGCTTGGCGCCATGTGTATCAATGGCAGGCTGTGCTGATGCGACTCCTTCATCTTCACGGAACTGTTCAGTTCCACACCAAGCACCGGAAAGCCTTCGGCTTTCAACTCATCGATGATACGCCTCGGCAGTGAAGCACGAGGTTGCACCTGGTTTGCGATGACACCCTCGACCACGAGATCCGGGTTGTGATCCGCCTTGAGCTCCTCGATCTCGCCGTGGATGGTATACAGCGCCTGCCGTGAGAAATCGTCGCAGTCGAACGGGATCAGCACGGACTGTGCGGCAATGAGAGCCGAGCGGGTATAGAAATTCAGGGCCGGCGCAGTGTCTACGTAGATGAGGTCATAGGTCTCGGACAATGAGCCGAGGGCTTCGCGCAGCTTGTAAATCTTGTGCTTGGCCTCGAGTTTGCGCTCGAGAAAGTCGAGCTCGGGACTTGAAGGCAGCACGAAAAGCTTGTCAAAACGGGTGGTGTGAACGAAATCTTCGGTCTTCTTCGCGAAGATATTGAAGGCTACTGTCTGCTCGAAAAAATCAGCAGCCGTTTCGGTCAGCTCCTGCGCTGGCCGCCCCATCAGATAATGTGTTGAATTGCCCTGCGGATCGAGATCCACCAGCAGCGTCCTGAGCCCCCTGGTAGCTGCAATGGCGGCGAGATTGCAGCTGATGCTGGACTTCCCGACGCCACCCTTCTGGTTGAATATCACCCTTATCATCCGGCCATCTCTCCCTGTGATCATGTCGTTGTTATATAGTTTGTATGTGTCGTTATCCGGTCGACTGCCTACCAGCCAAGTGTCTTGCGCACGAAGGGCAAGGTCAACGACCGCTTGTAGGTCCACGCTGCACGGTCGATCTGGTCGAGCGCAGCATCGACACTATGCATGTCCCTGGGCAGGCGCAGCAAGAGATACTGAGGCAAGGCGGCATCGAACTCGAGACCACGCTCCTGCAGCTTGAACTTCATCAGCCAAAGCAATTCGTCATCGTCGGGACGGGGCACCCGGATCACCTGCATGGCGTTAAGGCGCGAAGCGAGGTCCTTGAGCCTGATGTCGAGCCCCCTTGGTGGCTGGCGCGCCGCCAGCACCAGGTGCCGCTCGGCGTCACGGTAGCGATTCACGAGGTGGAAGAGGTGCTCCTCATACTCATCGAGGCCGGCCACAAGATCGACGTTATCCAGACAGAGCAGATTAAAGCCGTCGAGATCGGCAAGCATTCCAGCGCTGCCAGCCTGCTTCAGTTCCGCGAGATCGAGACAGGCCGCATCACTGGCTGGCAGGGACGCGACACTGGCATATAGCAACCAGGACTTGCCGCTGGCAGCCTCGCCATGGAGAAAGACGGCCGATCCGGCCTCAGCCCAATGCCGCTCGAGCTTTGCCTGAACCGGCTTTTTTGAATCGACCGAGTTGGCGAAGCTGGCCTGCGTGCCCAGCGCGAGTCCGAGTGTGAGCTGCGAGGGTAAGTCGGGAGCAGGCATAGGCGCCCTCACCCCCGGCCTTTCATGCGACTGCGCTCGAAAATGAAACGCCCGCCCCACAACATGACATAGTGAACGCCACTGGCCAATGTAACCGCAGCAGCGATCCAGTGCGCGACGCCGACCAGATCGTCGAGGCGCTGCGGATCGCTGAAGAGTCTGGCGATTGTGCTGCCGAAGGGCAGTTCCGGAAACTGGAGTGCAAGGGTGGACGCTGACTCCTGGAGCGCCGTCACTATCAGCAGCACCAGCACAAGAAACAGGATTTGAATGAAAGTGGAGAGCTTGCCCAGCCAGCTTGGCTGCATCTCGTACTGCCCGACCAGGTAATGGTAGGCAAGTGCGCCACTGACCAGGATGATATCCCGACCGTAGACGATGAGCGTAAGCCACCAATGCACCACACCACTCACGGAAAGCATGGCGAACGTGACGATCATGAGAAGTTTGTCTGCCAGGGGATCGGCGATAGCGCCGAAGCGGGATCCCCAGTCGTAGCGCCGCGCCAGGAAGCCGTCGATACCATCCGACAGACCGGCGACGAGAAACAACAGCAGGGCGAGACCGTAGTTCTGCTGCCAGAGCAACCAGGCGATAGGCACGACCAATATGATGCGCAATATCGTTATGGCGTTAGGGAGCCAGCGGAACTTGTCGAGCGGCGAACTGCGAGTCGCACGGGATTCGGATTTGACGCTTGATGACACTGCGGCTTTGCTTCTTATGCTTTATTTGAGGCTGAACATGTCACTTGAGTTTACGGCATTCACCCATGGCTGGCGATAGCTGATGAAAATAAGCCCAAAAAAGCGTAAGGTAGCGCGCATTTAGCCTCGCAGGAAAAGCACCATGAGTTCGGATAACGGCAAGCACCCCAAAGATACGTCTTCGGCAGGCGGACATGACTCGCTGAGCTACGCCAGTGCTGGCGTCGATATTCAGGCCGGCAACGCACTGGTCGAGCGGATCAAGTCGACAGCAGCCCGCACCCGTCGTCCTGAGGTCCTGGCGGGCCTGGGCGGTTTTGGCGCCTTATTCGAACTGCCGACCGGCTATCGTGAGCCGGTACTGGTCTCAGGTACTGACGGCGTGGGAACCAAGCTGCGCCTGGCGATGCAGATGGGTCGGCACGACACGATTGGTATCGACCTGGTGGCGATGTGCGTCAATGACCTCATCGTGCAGGGTGCCGAGCCGCTCTTCTTTCTTGACTACTATGCCTGCGGCAAGCTCAGTGTCGACATGGCCAAGGCCGTGGTCGATGGCATCGGTGAAGGCTGCGTGCAAGCTGGCTGCTCACTCATCGGCGGCGAAACGGCCGAAATGCCTGGCATGTACGAAGGTGACGATTACGACCTGGCCGGTTTCTGTGTCGGCATAGTGGAAAAGAGTCGCATCATAGATGGCTCACTGGTCCAGGAAGGCGATGTCATCATTGCACTGGCCTCGTCCGGCCCGCACTCCAACGGTTATTCACTGATCAGGAAGATCCTCGAGCGCGAACAGGCTGATCTCGATCGCCCCCTTACGGAATTCCTCAGCGAAGCCGGTATCGACGCCAGCGCAGACAGCGCAACCACGCAGTCATTGGGTGACACCCTGATGGCACCGACCCGTATTTATGTGCGGCAGGTTCTGGAGCTGCTGCAGTCGGTTCCGGTTCACGCCATCAGCCACATCACTGGCGGCGGTCTGGTCGAAAACATTCCCCGCGTACTGCCGGAAGGAATGAAGGCGAGCCTGGATCTCAATACCTACGCGCTGCCCCCGGTTTTCAGCTGGTTACAGCGCAAGGGCAAGGTCGACTGGCGCGAAATGTATACTGCCTTCAACTGTGGCATTGGGCTCGTGCTCTGCGTCCCTGCTGCACAAGCCGAGGCCGCCATACAGCATTTTACCGCTTGTGGTGAGCAGGCCTGGCAGCTTGGCTCCATCGAGAGCCGCAAAGGTGACGAAGAGGCTGTCGATCTGATCGGTCTATGAGCCAGGCCTTCCGACTCGTCGTTCTGATCTCCGGCAATGGCAGCAACCTGCAGGCAATACTGGATGCCATCAGCGCCGGCCAGCTGAAGGCTGTCGTGGCCGCGGTAATCAGTAATCGTGCAGATGCTTACGGGCTCCAGCGTGCTGCGGCCGCCGGCGTCCGGGGTGAAGTGCTGGACCACGGTAGCTTCGCGAGCAGGGAAGCTTTCGATGAAGCGCTCGCAGAGCGCATAGACGCCTATGCACCGGACATCATCGTGGCTGCCGGTTTCATGCGGATCTTTTCGACAGGCTTCGTCGACCGATTCGCCGGACGAACCATCAACATCCACCCTTCCCTGCTGCCGGCCTATACCGGGCTGCATACTCATCGGCGCGTGCTCGATGATCTGCGTGGCGGTGGTGCTGCCATACACGGCTGCAGCGTTCACTTCGTGACTGGCGAACTTGACGGCGGCCCCTGTATTGCACAGGCCAGTGTACCCGTGTTTCACGGTGACACGGCCGAGGCCCTTGCCAAACGTGTCCACGTCCAGGAGCATCAGTTGCTACCTCAGGTTCTGATGTGGCTCAGCGAGGGTCGCGTCGGTTATGATCGGGTAAATGAGATGCCGGATCGCATCTCGCTTGACGGGCAGTGTCTGCCTCCGAGCGGGCTGCGCATCGACAATGTATTCAAGAACGAGGTGGAGAGTCATGAGATCCAGGACTGATCGTTGTTTCGAAACTGTTACACGCCGCCGAATGTCTGCCATCCTCGGCTCGCTGCTGCTCGGTGCTGCCGTCCTGCAGTTCGTATCCGCGCCCATCCAGGCTGCGGATGCCAATGCCAGCAAGTCCGTCGAGCTCGTGCCGATTACCGCCAAATATACGGCTTCGTACAAGAAAGGTGTGCCCATCAAAGGCAGTGCCGTGCGCTCACTCGAACGACTCGAAAATGGCCTGTGGGACTACACCTTCCATGTGGAAAGCTGGGTAGTCGATATCAAGGAAAACACGAAGCTTCGTTGGGTGGATAATCAGGTGAAGCCACAGCTGTACGAATATGAACGTAGCGGCTGGGTTGCTGGCCGGGAGCGAAGTTACAAATTCGATTATGAAGCCGGCAAGGTTCTTGTGAATCGCGACGGCGACAAGCTGGAAGCGCCTCTGACAGAAGGCCTCCTCGACAAGCTCGGGTATCAGCTACAGCTGAGAATGGATCTTGCCAGGGGTCTCACTGACATGTCCTACGACGTTGCCCACCGCTCCGGCTCGCGGAAAATGGCATTCGCGGTGATCGGTGAGGAAACAATTACAGCTAACGGTTTTGACATACCAAGTGTAATCGTCGAACGCATTCGCGAGGATGACGATGATGATCGAGTAACCAAACTCTGGTTCGCCAAGAACCTGAATTATGTGCTCGTGAAGATGGAACAGAAAGAACCTGATGGCGAAGAATACGAAATCCTGCTCAGCGAAGCTGTAGTCGACGGCAAGACGATCAAGCTGGACCTGTAGCGCTACAGGTAGATCAAGTACTTCCGCACATTAAAGGCTCAGCCGGTATGAGCCCAGCGTTACGCCGCTGGCTTATGCCAGCGATCAACGACAATATTCTCATATGCGATGAATGTAAGCATCACTGAAATATCCCCGGCGAGTTCGGAAGCCAGGCAGCTGTTCAAGCTTCTGGATAAACATAATCTTTCACACTGTCCGCCAGAGGTATGCAACCTGCTGCAACCGGAAGAAATGGAAGCGATAGAATCCATTCTATTCGGTGTATTTTGTCATGGCGTTCTGTCGGCTATCGGGGGCTTGAAATTTCATCCTGACTACGCTGAGGTGACAAGGATGTATGTCAAGGAAGAGCACCGCGGCCAGGGCTTCGCCAGATGTTTACTGGAACGACTGAAGCAGGAAGCCGTTTCAAGAAATATCAGTGTTCTGAAGCTTGAAACCAGTGAGAACTTCAAAAGCGCCATGAACCTCTATACGAGGCACGGATTCGAGCTCTGCGCCCCTTTTGGGGAGTATGTGGATAGGCCGTGGAATACTTACATGCATTGGAGGAACGGCTCATAGCAGGCGGTCGCAGCCGACACCTAAATGTTCCTTGCGCAATAGTCTGCTGAAAGTATCACCCTTCGACTGGGAGTATGAGAGTGTTCGAGTATACGATTTTACATTGGGTGACTTTCCTGTCAGCAGCTGTGCTTCTGAACCTTTCCCCAGGGCCCGACATCGCCTTCATTCTTGGACAGACGCTGCGGAATGGACGACAACAGGGACTTACTGCGATGCTCGGCATTTGGACAGGCGCTGGACTGCATGTTGTCATGGCTGCAGCCGGACTTTCCGCAATCCTTGCCAGCTCAGCTCTGGCCTTTTCGGTTGTTAAATGGTTGGGCGCTGCTTATTTGATCTGGCTGGGGATAAAAATGTTGTGTTCGCATAGCACCCCACTTGCGTCCGATGAGGCCACAAATAGCCAGAGAAAATCTTCTGCTTATTGGCAAGGGGTGCTGGTTTCTGCGCTTAATCCAAAAGTAGCCATTTTCTTCCTGGCTTTTCTGCCGCAGTTCGTTGTAGAGGGGGCGGGCTCCACTGGCGCTCAGCTCTTTCTCCACGGTAGCCTGATAATTGTCGTGGCCGCGTTTGTGGAGTTGCCTTTAGTATTGGCGGGAGCTCGGCTGGGTTCATTTTTGAAGAGTAATCGCAAAGTCAGCCTCTGGATGGACCGGGGACTCGGCGCCTTATTCGTGACTTTGGGTGTACGTCTCGCTGCGACTACAAAGTGACTTGAGCGGACGAAGACTCGAAAATAAACAGCTGCTTCATAGCGGCTGCTGAGCTGTCACCGTTTCAAGCAGACAACGCCCTGACCTCATCAGCAATGATCCCGATGCCGCGGGCGATGGCCTCATCATCCTGTGAATAGGTCAGACGCAGGCACTGCTCGGCATGGGTCCAGGGCTCGGCCAGACCGGGGAAAAAGTAATGCCCTGGCACGACCAGCACACCCCTGGTCTTGAGTCGCTCGTAGAATTCATGTGCAGTTACCGGAAGTTCCGGCAGCCACAACCAAAGGAACATCGCGCCTTCCGGATCATGGATGACATAATTGATCCCGTCGAAGTGCTGCTCGAAGGCGGCCAGCGCCCTGTCGCGCTTACCGCGGTAAAAGGGCTCGATGATCTCGGCACCAAAATCCAGCAGGCTGTCGTCGGCCAGCCAGGGTTCCGCGATGGCGGCGCCGGCACTGCCAGGCGCGAGCCCCGTTACAGCCGTTACGCTGGCCAATGCATCGATTACAGCCTCATCCGCAATCACGATACCCGTACGCAGCGCCGGTAAACCCAGCTTCGACAGACTCAGACACAGGATGGTGTTCTCATTCCAGTGCGGCTCGACAGGCGTATAGAGCTGACCTGGAAATGGCAGACCATAGGCGCCGTCGATAATCAGCGGAATGTCGTGCGTTCGCGCCAACGCATCGAGGTGCAGTAGTTCCGCATCGGTGACCACGTTGCCGGATGGATTCGTCGGCCGCGACAGGCAGATAGCTCCGATCGTCGGATCGCACCAGGACTCGTTGATGGGCAGGCTGTCGAAATCGATTCGGTATTTGAAGCGATGCGGCGCGTACTGATCGATAATGGGCCGCACGCTCACAAACATGTCATCACCCACACCAACATCGGCATAGCCGATGTATTCAGGTGTCATCGGCAGCAGTATCTTGCGCGCCGGCGTTTCATCCGCAATCTCAGGATTCAGGCCATCGAAACCGCCGGCGAGCATGTTGAACAGGGCGAAAAAAGCTGACTGGCTGCCATTGGTCAGCGCGATATTCTGCTCCGTCAGCGGCCAGTCATAACGGCGCCGAAGCATGGCGGCCAATTCACGCCGGAAGCTCACGCTCCCATGAGGGCCATCGTAGATGCCAGCGAAACGCACGCTGGCATCATCAGACGAAGCAATTTCCAGCAAGCGTTTCTGCACAGCCGCAGTGATCTCCGGGATCATGCCCGGATTGCCGCCGCCCATCATGATCAAGTCGCCAGACGCCATGGCGCTGCCGAGATCCGTCATCAGCCGGTTGATACCGCTGCCGCTACCAAGACGCCTGGAAAAGCTTGAGAATACCCGTGCCATGATGCATGCCTCCTATCGCCCCGTTTCAGATCGGCTGGCCTCAGCCAAACCTATTCGCTTTCGAGACTGACGCCCAGGCTGCTGACGCCATCGTTGTGAGCGAGTGTCTGTATGCGCTTGAGGTTGCCGATCAGCTTTTCAGTCGGCACATCGAGCAGCAAGCGAACTTCGGTCTGGAAGCTAAGCTCAGCCTGCAGCACCTCATGCTGATCGAGATATGCTACCAGCGCCTCGTCGTCGGCCATCAGCTCGGCTGGTGTGCCTTCGAATTTCAGGTCTTCCGTTTCGAGCTCGATACGCGCATCGTCGTCGCCTTCGAGCTGGAGCTGCAGATAGTTGACTACGCTGTTGATCGTATCCTGCGCGCATTGCACTGGCCCGATGAACTTTGGCAGATCATCAGTCAGGTCATGCAGGCGCATTGCTTCTGCCAGGCTTATCCAGGCTTCCATGGTCAGTTCGAGCTGCTTACTCGCCAGCATCGCGCCATAGCTGTCATGTGCCGACCAGGTTTCGAGTTGCTGATCCAGGCGCTCGAGATAGAGCCGGATTTCGTCGGGACCGGTTTCCGATGAAGGCCGCTTGCCACCAGCTTTACCGCCGGGCTTGCTACCCGACTTGCCAGCGGAGCCGTCAGACGGCGTTTTCTCAGTGCTCAGGTGCTTCTCAAAGGCCTGCTGCAGTGCAGGCCAGAGGCTTTCGGTGAAGGCGGAAACGGCGCGAATACTACGCTGGTCGCCCAGCAATTCGGCGAAGAGCTGGCTATGAGGTAGTGCGCGCTGCGCCAGTGCGGCAGTGAAGGCTGTCGCACGCAGCCCACGCAGGCCCTTGATCTTCTGGAGGTGACGGTCGGACTGCATCAGGCTCTCGGCAGCGTGACGCCGCGCTGACCCTGATATTTGCCGCCGCGATCACCGTAACTTACGGCGCAGGCTTCATCCGACTGGAAAAACAGCATCTGCGCCACGCCTTCGTTGGCGTAGATTTTGGCCGGCAGCGTGGTGGTGTTGGAGAATTCCAGTGTGACGTGCCCTTCCCACTCAGGCTCAAGCGGCGTCACATTCACAATGATGCCGCAGCGCGCGTAGGTCGACTTGCCGAGGCAGATCGTCAGCACATCGCGAGGAATCCGGAAATACTCGACTGTGCGCGCCAGTGCGAAGGAGTTGGGCGGGATGATGCAGACATCACCGGAGAAGTCGACGAAGCTCTTTGAATCGAAGGCCTTGGGATCGACAGTCACCGAATGCACGTTTGTGAAGATCTTGAACTCGGTGCTGCAACGCACATCGTAGCCATAGCTCGACACACCGTAGGAAATGACCCGCGCAGACGGATCTCCCTGCTGCTGAACGCCATCAGGGCCGGGGCGATAGCGGACCTGAGCCGCCTCGAATGGTTCGATCATGCCATGGCTCTGAGCCATCTTCGTGATCCACTTGTCTGATTTAATACTCATTCTTCGGTCTCTTTCCTGGCTATCAGCCTTTGTGTTCGAGGCAATCAGTTCCGGGCCATCAGTCGTGGGCAATGAGTCCCGGTGCGGCATTCTTGGCATGCGCGCATCGAATTGCAAGCCGGGCGGACACATTTCGCGCCATATCCCGATAGATCAGACCAACCTCGGATTCTGGCTCGGCATAAACAGTGGGCCGGCCCCGGTCGGTCTGCTCACGAATCGTCAGGTGCAGCGGTATCTGCCCCAGCAGAGGCAGGCCATATTCTTCAGCCATGCGCGCGCCACCCTCACTGCCGAACAGGTGTTCACGGTGACCGCAGTTACTGCAGATATGCACGCTCATGTTTTCGATAACCCCCAATACAGGCACATCGACCTTTTCGAACATGCTCACCGCCTTGCGCGCATCCAGCAAGGCAATATCCTGCGGCGTGGTGACGATGACGGCTGCCGACAGGGGCACCTTCTGTGACAAGGTGAGCTGGATATCGCCGGTACCCGGCGGCAGGTCGACGATGAGGTAGTCCAGCCCCTGCCAGTGTGTCTGTGTGATCAATTGCAAGAGTGCGCCGCTGACCATCGGCCCGCGCCAGACCATCGGCGTCTTGTCGTTGACCAGGAAGGCCATCGACATGAGCTGAATCGGCGCTGCGCCGGCATCAGCGAAGACGTCGATGGGCTGGAAGAAGCGCGTGCCATCGAAGTCGATGATTTCAGGACGAGTACCCTCCGCCACACCGCACATCATGCCCATACTCGGACCATAGATGTCGGCATCGACGATACCGACCCTTGCGCCCTCGGCCTGCAGTGCCAGCGCCAGATTCACGCTGCTGGTCGACTTGCCGACACCACCCTTGCCCGAGGCAACGGCAATAATGTTGCGGACGCCGGGTAAGGCCGCGCTCTGCCCAGAGCTAGCCGCTGTGGATGGCTTGCTGGCATCGCGAGGCTGGATCAGCGGCGCGTGGCCGGTCTGCGGCCCGCCTTTCGGTGAGCGATCAGCGACCGGCAGTGCCTCGATGGCCTGGGAAAAGTTCAGTATCGGCACGTCGCCGTCTGGCAGGCTGACCGTCAGCAGGGTGCGCATCGCTTCATGGTGGCCGCTGCAGGCATAAGGCAGTTCGATACCGATGGCCTTGCCTTCACCCTGCAACTTGGCAAACGCCGTCACCGGCAGCGCCATATACGGGTCGATATAATGGGAAAAGGCCTCGACCAGCCCCTCACCGTATTCACTCAGCACGGCTTCATTGCGGCGCGTGCGTCTGTCATCGACCGGCCATGTAGTGTGCTGCTGGCTCACGGCCTCAGCCTCACCGCTCTCATTGCTGCTCATCTTCAAGCGCTCCTGTTCGTTGTCCGGGCCTGTTTCTTTACGTCTGGTGCGCATCATCCCGCGACCTTGAGGGGCCTCGCCCCCGGCTGGCTCCAGCATACCATTACGCGCTATCATACGTGCACCCGGCACAGCGCCGACTTTTCCTTCATTCTCCCAGTTCAGAACGGAACCGATGCCAAATCCTGCAGTCTCTTCAGTATCGACGGGCACAGCCGGCCAGCGCCGCATTCTCGTGACCAGCGCCCTGCCCTACGCCAACGGCCCCATTCACCTCGGCCATCTGCTGGAATACATCCAGACGGATATCTGGGTACGTTTCCAGCGACTACGCGGCCATCAGTGCACCTATGTCTGCGCCGATGACGCCCACGGCACTGCGATCATGCTCAAGGCGAAGCAGCAGGGCCTTACTGCAGAAGCACTGATCCAGCAGGTGCAGGCCGATCACGAGGCCTCGTTCAAGGGCTTCAATATTGGCTTCGATAATTATCACACGACGCATTCTGAAGAGAATCGAGTACTGAGTGAATCGGTCTACCTCGCCTGCAAGCAAGCCGGCGCCATTGTCGAACGTGATGTCGTTCAGGCCTATGACACCGAGAAAGGTATGTTTCTCTCGGATCGTTTCATCAAGGGCACCTGCCCGCGTTGCAAGACGCCCGACCAGTACGGCGACAACTGTGAAAAGTGTTCAGCGACCTATGCCGCTACTGATCTGATCGATCCGGTTTCAGTGCTGTCTGGCACGACGCCTGTGCAAAAAAGTTCGAAGCACCTATTCTTCGACCTACCCAAGTTCAGCGATTTTCTGAAGGAATGGACGCGTAGCGGCACGCTGCAACTTCAGGTGGCGAACAAGCTGGCCGAGTGGCTCGATGCCGGGCTGCAGGCCTGGGACATCTCCCGCGATGCACCGTACTTTGGCTTCAGAATTCCTGAAGAAGCCGAGGAGAAGTACTTCTATGTCTGGCTGGACGCGCCGATTGGCTACATGGCCAGCTTCAAGCATCTCTGCGACCGCCGCAGCGACCTGGATTTCGATGATTACTGGCGGCCTGGCAGCGACACCGAGGTCTATCACTTCATCGGTAAGGACATCATCAACTTCCACGCTCTATTCTGGCCGGCGATGCTGTCCTGCGCGGGCTACCGCACGCCGGATGGTGTATTCGCGCACGGTTTCGTCACAGTAGACGGGATGAAGATGTCAAAGTCTCGCGGCACGTTCATCGAAGCGAGCACCTATCTCGAGCATCTCGACCCCGAATACCTGCGTTATTATTTCGCGGCCAAGCTCGGCGCTGAAGTGGATGACATGGACCTCAACCTCGAGGACTTTACCGCCAGGGTGAACAGCGACCTCGTCGGTAAACTGGTGAATATCGCCAGCCGCTGCGCAGGCTTCGTCAAGAAGTTCGGCGGTCGGCTGTCGCCTGGGCTGGAGAACGCTGAACTCTTCGAGCAGTTTGCTGGCGCGTCGGAAACCATTGCCGGCTACTACGACGCCCGCCAGTACGGCCGCGCAGTTCGCGAAATCATGGCATTGGCCGACAAGGCCAACCAGTATATCGCCGACAAGGCGCCCTGGCAGATGGCCAAGGAAGCCGGTCGCGAGCAGGAGACGCTGGCGGTGTGTAGCCAGGGCATCAACATGTTCGCAGTGCTGATGGCTTGGCTGAAGCCAGTGTTGCCATTGATGGCAGAGCGCGCTGAAGCCTTCCTGAACACTACGCTGAACTGGACGGGCAAGCCTCAGCCGCTGCTGGATCATGAAATCGCTGCATTCAAGCCGCTGATTCAGCGCATCGAGCCTTCGGCCATCGCGGGTCTGATCAAGCCGGCCGATACAGGCAGCGATGCTTCGGCCGCGAAAGCGTCAGCCGGCAAGCCAGCAAAAGCGAAAGGCGGTAGCGCGAAGGCAGAAGCGCAGTCGACGCCGAAAACGCCTGCTGAACCGATAGCTGACAGTGGCGATACGATTTCCATCGACACGTTCTTGCAGACCGACTTGCGCGTAGTGCGGATCGAGCACGCCGAGCTGGTCGAAGGTGCTGACAAGCTGCTGAAGATCGAGGTTTCGCTCGGAGACTATGGCCCGAACCGCTTCGTATTTGCCGGTATCCGCTCGGCCTATCAACCGGACGACCTGAAAGGCCGGCTCGCTGTACTGGTGGCGAATCTTGCGCCACGCAAGATGAAGTTTGGTGTCTCAGAGGGCATGCTGCTGGCCGCCGGGGACAGTTCAGGCATCTTCCTGCTGGCACCGGACTCCGGCGCGACGCCCGGTATGCAGGTGCGCTGAAGCGCCGCAGATGGAAGGCTTCGCGCTCATTCTGCTAGGTACTGTACTGGTCAATAACTTTGTACTGGTGCAGTTCCTCGGGCTGTGCCCCTTCATGGGGGTCAGCAACCGGATCGAGACCGCGGTAGGCCTGTCCATCGCCACAACTTTTGTGCTGACGCTCGCGTCCGTGTGCAGCTATCTCATCGAGCACTGGCTGCTGCAGCCGCTGGGTATTCCCTTCCTGCGGACCATAGCGTTCATCTTCGCGATCGCAGTGGTCGTCCAGGGCACTGAAGCCCTGCTCCGGCGTTCCAGTCCGCTGCTGTATCAGTTACTGGGCCTGTATCTGCCGCTCATTACGACGAATTGTGCCGTTCTTGGTGTAGCCTTGCTCAATGTGAATGCGGCGCACAGCTTTGCCGAATCGCTGATCTATGGTTTCGGCGCGGCGGTTGGTTTCTCGCTCGTGCTGGTGCTGTTCGCGGCCATCCGCAGCCGGCTCGAGCTTGCAGACGTCCCCGCACCTTTTCAGGGCAGCGCGATTGGATTGATCACCGCAGGCCTAATGTCACTGGCTTTCATGGGTTTCACCGGCATGATCAGGTACTGACGATGCTGCTCATCATGCTATCGGCAACGTTCGCGCTCGGTGCGCTCGGTGTGGGCTGTGGCTTGCTGCTTCGACGCCTGAACCGACCGACTGATACCGCGAACGATCCTGGTGAGGCACTCATCGAACAGATCAATGCCTGCCTGCCACAAACGCAGTGTGGCCAGTGCGGACATCCCGGCTGTCGACCCTATGCAGCCGCCATTGCGGAGGGTGAGGCCATCAATCGCTGCCCGCCTGGGGGCGAGGATACCATCATCGTGCTCGCCGATTTGCTCGGGCGCGAGCCCCTACCGATGGATGCCGAGCGCGGCGAACAGAAGCCCCCCATGCTCGCGGTCATCCGTGAGGACGAGTGCATCGGGTGCACCAAGTGCATTATCGCCTGTCCCGTGGATGCGATCATCGGCGCATCAAAGTACATGCACACCGTGATCGCCAGTGAGTGTACCGGCTGTGAACTCTGTGTCGAGCCGTGCCCTGTAGACTGTATCGACATGGTAGCGATGCAGAATGACGCTACCGTGCGTGCCGGTTGATGTCGAATTTCCAAGCCCTCGTCCTGCCGCTGAGCCAGCGACCGGGTGCCTTGCTGAGGCCGCTGGTCAAGCCTGGCGATCAGGTCACTGCAGCACAGCCTGTTGCCGTCGCCGAGCCCGTGGTCGGCGGTCTTGTCGATCCCACTGGCGGACAGGTCCCGGCAGCCACGCTACACAGTCCGCTGGCCGGCACCGTCACTGACTGTCGCGAACATGAAGTTCTGCTGGGCGGCCAGCTCGTACAGGTGCCCTGCCTGATCGTCGAGCCCACGTTCGCGCCGGGCGAGTCGCTGAAAGACCACGTCCAGCTTGTCACGGCAGCCCCGAGCGCTGCTCGATCGCACATCATGGCGCGTATCGTTGCCGCACTCCCGAACGCGCTTGATAATCTCGCGTCGCCTTCGGCGCGTCATAAGGCGATGGACGCCATCGCCCACGACTCCGGCATTATCGGCCTCGGCGGCGGCGGGTTTCCGCTGCATGCCAAGCTCACAGCGTCGGTGTGTCGCATTGTTATCAATGCCGCAGAGTGCGAACCGTATGCCGATGCCGACAATGCGCTCATGCTCACTGCCCCCGGCGAAGTCATCGCTGGCTGCTTCCTGGTCTGCGCACTGCTCGGCCTGAACGAGCTGACTTTCGCCATCAAGCGCTCACTTAGCGCAGCCCGGGACCTGCTCGAGACCGTAGAAGCGCAACTGCGCCGGCTTTTGGGCAGCGAGCGACAGCTGCCACGAATTACCTTGCTCAACATACCTGCGCACTACCCTGCTGGCGCAGAGCAGCAGGTGGTCAAGCAGGCCTTCGGCATCGAAATACCAGCCGGAGAGCGTGCCAGCCAGGCCGGCGTCGCCTGTATCAACGTGTCGACCTTGGCAGCGCTTGGACGCTTCCTGCTGTGGCAAGAGCCACTGTCTCACAGGATCGTGACCGTTGCAGGCGCTGCAGTCGCACGTCCGGGGAATTATCGCGTACCGGTTGGCCTGCCGGCCGCCCAGCTGCTCGAGGCTGCGGGGCTGATGGAAGCGCGTCTTGCAGGCCTGGTCCACGGTGGCGGCATGATGGGCGTTCCACTGCAAAACACCTGGTTGCCGCTGGGCAAGTCGAGTTACTGCCTCGTCGCAGCAGGCTCGAACGATACTGGGTTGGCGGTGGAACATGCGGTCCGGCAGCGCAGTGGTCGGCCGCTCGATGCCTCGCCATGCATTCGCTGTGGCTTTTGCGAGCCTGTGTGTCCGGTCGGCCTGCTGCCACAGCAGCTGCACTTTGCTGCCGTGGCTGAAGATAGCGATTGGCTGCAGGCTTACCATCTCTCAGCCTGCATCGAATGTGGTGCCTGTGAAGCGGTGTGCCCCAGCAAGCTGCCGCTGGTCGCCGAATATCGAACTGCAAAACTCAACGAACACAGCAATCAGCTGGCCCGGCAGAAGGCGTCACACGCCCGCCTGCGCTTCGAGCAGCGCACCGAGCGGCTGCGCGTTGAGGCACTGGAGCGGGATGCCAAGCGCGCAGCGCGCAAAGCGGCCGCTGGCATACGACGGCCGAAACCCTGAGGAGGGCCTGGGAGCCGCTGGCGCCCGATCACCCGCAGTGACTTCCTGAGCCAAGGCGAAATGCTCTATACTGCTGGCCATTTTCTGAAATCCGATCACAGCAAAAGGCGTGCAGATACTCATATGAAAACATTAGGCGAATTCATCGTTGAACATCAGCATGACTTTCCGCATGCCACGGGCGAACTGTCCTCACTGCTCAGCGCCATCAGGCTGGCAGCCAAGGTCTGTCACCGCGAAATCAACAAGGCAGGCCTGGTCGACATCACGGGCGCAGCCGGCGAAACCAACATTCAGGGTGAAGCGCAGCAGAAGCTGGACGTCTATGCCAACAACAAGTTCAAGGCAGCCCTGGAAGCCCGCGGGGAAGTCTGCGGCATAGCCTCCGAAGAAGAAGACAATTTCGTTATCTTCGAGAGTGACCTGAGCCGCGATGGCAAATATGTCGTGCTGATGGATCCACTCGATGGTTCATCGAATATCGACGTTAATGTGTCGGTGGGCACCATATTCTCGATCTACAAGCGCATCTCCGAGCGCGGTCAGCCGGCACAGCTGGAAGACTTCCTTCAGCCCGGACACAAGCAGGTTGCAGCAGGCTACGTGGTCTATGGATCTTCCACCATGCTCGTCTTCACCACTGGTAATGGCGTGAACGGCTTCACCTACGATCCATCTCTTGGTGTGTTCTGTCTGTCTCACCAGAAAATCCAGACACCGCCGGATGGCCAGATCTACTCAATTAACGAAGGCAATTATCACAAGTTCCCGCAGTCGGTGAAGCAGTACCTGAAGTACTGTCAGGAGCCGGACGATGCAACCAACCGCCCATATACAGCGCGGTATATCGGCTCGCTCGTTTCCGACTTCCACCGTAATCTGCTCAAGGGCGGCATCTACCTCTACCCCTCGACCGCTACCAATCCTGAAGGCAAGCTGCGTCTGCTGTATGAATGCAACCCGCTCGCCTTCCTGGCAGAACAGGCTGGTGGCATAGCTTCGGATGGCCGTGGCCGTATCATGGATATCGTGCCGACCTCCCTGCACCAGAGAACGCCCTACTTCATTGGCTCATCGAATATGGTGAAGCGGGTGGAAGCGCTCGTTGCTGAACTCGATCAGTCCTGAGCCGGTCGTAGTGTCTGACAGGTGTGAGATTACGTAAGCAAGCGGCCAGCGCAACGCTGGCCCTTAGCGTCCTGCTGCATCTTGCCGTGTTCTGGTATTTTGCTGAGCGTTTTCCCACCTTGTCCGAACGAGCCGAACAGGCGCCAGCCACCAGCGTTGAAATTTTGCTGAAGGCGCCGACGCCTGCGCCGGTGGTTGCTGCACAAGTGCCCATCGAGCAGTCAGAGCCCGAAGAACCATCCCCGGAAGAGCAGACCGCACATGCACCGCGTGACGACGGTGAACAGCCTGCTCAAACCAGCGCGGCGCCGGCACCTGCTGAAGCAGAACCCCTACTATTGCCCGACCCCGAACCAACGAGTCCCGTGGCAAGCACTGCTTCCGCGCCGCTAGCGCCAGCAGAGCCATCACCATCCGAGCAAACGTCACCAGAGCCATCGCCAGCACCGGCAGCCAAGACGCCACCAGCTGAGCTCGCGGCGCTTGGGGCCAGCCCGGCGCCTGCCCTGCAAGCGGAAGGTCTGCCTGAACTTCAAGAGGCTATGGCTGAACAGCTGCAGGATTCTTCAGAGCCAATCGACGACGCCACTGTTATCGAACAGATGTCGGCGGCGTTCAACGGCCGACTCGTACCGCTTGACGATCAGACCCTGGCAGACGCCAGTCTGGTCAGCAATGCAGAAGGCAGTAGCCGAAACGCGCGTATCGCGGATGAAGGATTCATGGTCAACCTGTATCTCCGACGAATGACGGAGCAGGTCTATGCCAGCTGGAAAGACTGGTATGAATGGGAGCAGAAGCACAGTCGCCGACGTGCGATCACCGGCACCATCAGCTTCCAGGTTTCGGTCACTGGCAGGCTCGAATCAGCTCGAGTCAGCAGAAGCAGTGGGGATAGCGATTTCGACCAGTCGGCGCTGCAGGCGCTCAAGAGCGTCGATCGATTCGCCGTGCCAGAAGACCCGGCCGTGACAGCCCGCTATTACCGCCGGTTGCGATTCCACTTCAGTACCGAAAGCCGCGAGATTGGCGCCATACTGAAAGCAGGCGCCTCGGCTGGCTAAAGCCGATTGAAGTAAATGGAGAGAGCTGACGCTGTGCTGGCCGAACCAGCACAGCGTTAGTCAGCCTAGAAACGCCCCTGTGATGAAGTAGCCGCTGCTTCAACGAGGTTGTTGCTACCACCCTGCCACTGCACCTGTTGCGCCGGGTTGGTTTCACTTCGCTTGAGACACTTCCACTCAACGGCGGTCTGCGCCGGCAGCGCGACGGTACCCGCCCAACGAGGATAAGCCACTGGGTCGAGCTTGACCGCTGCAGCCGGACTCCAGTTGCCAAGCTCGTCCGACCCGCCGACAGCATATACGCTTTGGCCGAACACTGTCTGGCCGTTATCGCAGCTCAATTCGACAGACTTCATACCGGGCTCCGGTTGCGGATCAGTCCGCCCACCGAGCAGCGACTGCTGGTGTATGGCGATCGCATCGCGTCCTGTCACAGTGATGGCCGCATAGCCACCACCGTCTACCACGATAGTTGGCCCGGTGCAGGCACCGTTTGCAAAATCGCCATGCATCACATCGCAATACTCGCCTGAAGGCATGCCGGTCTGCACCACAGTGCTCCAGGTATCGGTGCGGTTGTTGAGCGCCACGTAGCCAAGCCCCCCGCGGCCGAAGGCGAGCCGGTTCGGACCGTCGGTCGTCACGTTGCTGGTGTACCAGTTGGGCGAGGTCACCTCACGGAATTTCACCATATTGCCGGTGCCGCCCCAGCGATGCTCACACACCCAGCCGCCGTCGAAGCAGCTGTTGCCTGAATGCACGCCCGATACTGGCGGCCCCTGGTTCTCATCGTTGAAGTAGTAGCTCGACATCAGTCGCGCATAACCGTATGGATAGGCCAGCATGAAGGTGTTGGCCAGGTAATACATGCCCTGCGGGTCCTTATAGCTCAGGGTGTATTCAGGGTGCTGGCGCTGATCGTCGTGGTTGGCGACGAAGGTCAGCGCCTGACTGCTGTCGACCCGGCCAGACCAACGATTGAAGTCGATCAGATTGGCGATGGTGCCATTGCGGAAGTTATATGCCAGGTCCCGCTCCATCGCGAATTCCGTAACATCCGCAATCGAGACATAGTCCTCAGGCTGAATGGCCTCACCTCCGGCGCGGATGACCTCGAGAAAGATATAAGGATTGCCATTGATATTGTTTACGATGGCAGCCACGTCGCCAGGTGGTATGTGTTTGGCTGCGTCCACGCGAAAACCCTTCACGCCGATATTGGTGAGATCATTGAAATAATCGATGATCTTGCCTCTGACGTAGCCTGACTCGGTCTTGAGGTCCTTCAGACCTACCAGATCGCAGTTCCATACCTCATCGGCGTTTCGATAATTGATACCGGGGCAGTTGCGTTCGTGGAAATCATTGGGGCCATAAGGCACCTCTGGATAGTCCAACCTGCCCGCCGCCATGTGATTGACAACCATGTCGACCACGATATCGACACCGACGGCACGACAGCGCTGAACCATGTTGATGAACTCAGCACGGTTGCCGCTGCGACTTTCCAGCCGATAACTCACTGGCTGGTAGCGCGTCCACCATTGCGGTCCTGGAATATGTGCCTGCGGCGGGCTGACCTGCACTGCGGTAAAGCCCTTTGGGCCAAGGTAGGTTTCGCACTCTCGGGCGATATCCGCCCAACGCCACTCGAATAGATGGACCATCACATTGGCTGACGCCGCAACAGGCCACATGGATGCGCAAGCCAATGCGCCAGCAAGGATGGATTTTTGAAATGGCTTGAGTGCGGCAGAAGCCGCCAGCCGTGGTAAAGTAAGCATAAGCTCTCCGGTTTTTTATTGTATTTGTCTGGTACTGCTCAATGTTTGACCATGATGGTCAGCAATCGAAGCTATCAGCGCATTTGCCAATGCGGATCATCCTTTCGCAAAATACTCAGGGCGTAGATGCGAGACCCGGTTTTTTCGGGTACCCGTCCCCTGTACCGGTAAAATTCAAATCTGAACCAAGGACCACATTATTCCAATGCGACTGATCTCCTGGAACGTCAACGGCATCCGCGCCGTCATGAAGAAAAGTTTTGAACAGCAACTCAAGGACATGGCACCCGACATACTATGTCTGCAGGAAACCAAGGCCCAGGACGAACAGGTGGTGGAAGCGCTCAGTGGCATCGATGGCTATCACATCTACACCAATTCGGCCGAGAAAAAGGGCTACAGCGGTACAGCCATTCTGACGCGCGTAGAACCCCTGGCGGTGGAATATGATATGGGCGTCGCTGAACACGACAACGAAGGCCGGGTCATCGCTGCGGAATACGAAGACTTCATCCTGGTCACGGTCTACACGCCGAACTCCGGCAGCGAGCTCAAGCGACTGGGCTACCGATCGAGTTGGGACGCTGACTTCCTGACCTACCTCCGCCAGCTCGAGACACGCAAGCCACTGCTGGTCTGTGGCGATCTCAATGTCGCTCACCAGCCGATCGACCTCGCACGGCCACAGGCCAACTACAATAAGGCCGCAGGCTACATGCAGGAAGAAATCGATGGCTTCGTCAACCTGATGGGAGCCGGGTTCAAAGACACGTTCCGCGAGCTACATCCGGAAACGGTGAAATATACCTGGTGGAGTTACCGTGCAGGTGCCCGAGCACGCAATGTCGGCTGGAGGATCGACTATTTCCTGAGCTCGCCGGCGCTACTGCCGCGCGTAACTGACGCCTTCATCTATAATGATATCGATGGCTCTGACCACTGCCCGGTTGGTGTCGAACTGTCGGCCTGAGTGGCTGAGCGATACTTCAGGTTTCCAGGGGTAACCTTGCAAGATGTCTGATATAGATTTTCGAGCAGTATTCAAGGCCATGCCGGGCCATCATTGTCTTCTGAAGCCTGGTCCGGAGGGGCTCGAAATTCTGGCCTGCAGTGATCAGCTTCCAACGCTGAAGGCCTTCGGTGGACAGGACCCGACAGGGCGGCCGCTGGCGGATTTCTTCCACGATGCCCACAGCTTGAAAGACCTTCAGCTCGACCCGGATCAGCCTGTTGAAAAGCTGTCATCAGTGGAACAGGGCCTGGCTCTTTCCAGCAAGACCACGGGGCGTTTGCTGGTTGCCAACAGCAGCATCATCGCGGACGAGAACGGCGCGATGCAGTACGTACTCCTCCGCCTCACCGAGTTTGCTGGCGCAGAGCCGAGCCAGACCGCAGGGCTGAGTATTGAGCAGGAGCGCATGCTGCTGGCCTCAGTGATCGACCGAACCACAGATTTCGTCGGGATTGCCGATTTCAATGCACGCGGCGTACTGATCAATCGCAGCGGCCGCAACCTGCTCGGCATTGCGCAGGATTTCGACGTTTCAGAAATCACGCTGTTCGACATTTTCTCGCCCGCCGAACACCAACTGATCCGGGACGAAGCCATCCCCTCACTGCTGTGCGACGGCTACTACAATCGCGACATGACGCTGCAGCATCTGACGACCGGCGAAAATGTGCCCATCGAACTGTTCGCATTCCGTATCGACGACCCCGTAACTGGCGAGCCTTTATACCTGGCCACCATCAGCCGCGACCGCCGGGAGCGTCTGAAAATCGACGAGGCCACGCAGAACGAATATCGTACCCGTCTGTTCGATGCGGCGCTCTCGAATCTGACCAATCACGTCTACGTTCTCAATACCGACGGCAGCTTCCGCTATATCAACCTCGCGCTACTGAAGGCACTGGGCACCACATTCGAGCACGCCGTAGGCAAGACTTTCAGTCAACTGGACTACCCTGCAACGCTGGCCAACCGCCTCATGCGTCAGGTAAAGCAGGTCATCGACACCCGCAAACCATTAGTCGACCGCACCACGTTCAGGACGGCCACAGCCGGCACACGCTTGTTCGAATACACCTGGGTACCCGTGTTCGCAGCAGATGGTCGCGTCGAAGCCATCGCCGGTTCGAGTTATGACATAACCGCCCAGGCACAAATCGAGGAACAGCTTGAAGGTGCCACCAAGGCATCGGAACGGGCCAACATGGCCAAGAGCGAGTTTCTTGCCAACATGAGTCATGAAATTCGCACCCCGATGACGGCCATTCTCGGCTTTGCGGACATCCTGGCAAGTCATCTCAGTGATCCCGATGATCTTTCGGCAGTGGAAACAATTCGTCGCAACGGTCGGCATCTGCTGGACATCATCAACGACATACTTGACCTGTCCCGAATCGAGGCCGGCCGTCTCACCGTTCGCAACGATCCAGTCGCCATCGGTGCACTGATCGATGACGTTCACACGCTGATGTCTGTGAGTGCCAGCAAGAAGCGATTACCGCTCAACGTGAAATATCCGAAGCTGCTGCCGGCTCAGATATCCACCGATGAAAAGCGTGTTCGTCAAATTCTCATCAACCTCATCGGCAATGCGGTGAAATTTACCGAAACCGGCAGCGTCTCCTTGAAGGTCGTGCTCGAACAGGGCGAACAACCGGCACTTTTCTTCGAGGTTTCCGATACCGGCATCGGCCTCAGCGCACAGTTCATGAACAGTGTATTCGAGCCTTTCAGTCAGGCGGATACTTCACATAGCCGCAGCTACGAAGGCTCGGGGCTTGGCCTGCCGATCAGTCAGCGACTCGCCAATCTTCTCGGCGGCGTCATCACTGGCGAAAGTCGACCTGGACGCGGCAGCACCTTCCGATTTCGCCTGCCGATCGAGCGATCGGCGATGGAAAACCTCAAGCCACCACAGAAGGCAAAGAAGCCGAACAAGCCACCGGCAGAAATTCCAGAATTGCGTTGCCGTGTTCTGGTCGTGGACGACCGTCACGACATCCGCTTTCTGGCCCAGCATGTCCTGGAGGAGGCCGGCGCACGTGTTGCGACCGCCTCGGATGGGCTTGAAGCCTTGTCAGTGGTGCAGCAGGCCAGTCTGGAGCGACTGAATTTCGACATCATCCTCATGGATATGCAGATGCCCGTCATGGACGGCTACGAAGCCGTGACCCGCCTGCGCAAGCTTGGCTTCACCAAGCCGATACTCGCCCTTACGGCTGCTGCTATGCAGACCGACAGGGATCGCTGCCTCACTGCAGGATGTACGGGTTATTTAAGCAAGCCCGTCGAATCACAGCACTTGCTGGCGATGGTGGCCTATCACATCGGCGTTGGACCCGCGCCCGAGCCGTCGTCTCATGTGCCCGAGCTGCTACCACCAGGGCTGCCGCAGGTGGCTGAAACAACTGTCACGGAGAAACCGAGAATACTGCTGGTCGAAGACAGTGCAGACGCCCGGGAAGCGACCGCGATGCTGCTACGCGCGGCCGGCTTTAGCGTCGATGAAGCGGAAACCGGCGCGAGTGCAGTCGAACAGGCCGCAGCGGCGCCTCACGACATCGTGCTGCTCGACCTCGGACTGCCGGACATGGACGGCTATGATGTGGCGAAGCAGCTCTCCAGCGAGGATTTCCCTTTCAGCGGCCGCATCTTTGCGATGTCAGGACGTGTAGAAGACCCTGACGAAAGCAGGCGCTCAGGCATCCATCATCACCTGCTAAAGCCGGTAAGCTGGCACGATCTACGCGATCTGCTCACGAAGTGACGCCGTCCAAAGTGACGGCGTCGAAGTGATCGCGTCAGATCCACCCTCGCTTCAGCGCTGCTGCCGCAGCATCGCGTAAAAATGATGAACCGGCCCATGGCCTGAGCCGATGTGCAGCTGATCCGCCGCAGCGATGGCTCCATGCAAATAGTCGCGGGCCGCGGCTACCGCCTGCTTCAGCTCGTCACCAAGCGCAAGACGGGCCGCGATCGCCGCCGAGAGCGTACACCCGGTACCATGGGTGTTACTGGTCGCGATTCGCTTCGAGCTGAACAGCGTTGCCTCCTGGCACTCGACCAGCACATCGATGACCGGCAGTTCGGCATCGGCCGGCAGATTTGAACTGTAGTCGGTGAGATGTCCGCCCTTCAGCAATACGGGCACACCAATTTCTGCGGCGAGTGCTCGAGCAATGACCTCGAGCTGGGCGGCCAATTGGGGCACAGTGGTCGCCGAGCCAAGTGGAATCTCCAGTTCCTGCGCTCGCTCAGGATCAGATGCTGCCAGCAATGTGAGCGCTTCGGGCAAATTTGGTGTCACCAGTGTCGCGAGCGGCAGGAGCTGCGCCATCATTGCCGATACCGCATCGCTGGCCAGCAACATGTCGCCGCTCTTGGCCACCATCACCGGATCGACAATCAGCGGCACGTCCGCATGCACATCAAGAAAGCGCCGAAGTCCGTCGGCAACTGTTGCAACGACGGCAGCACGCCCAAGCATGCCGGTCTTGATCGCCCTCACATCAAGGTCGTCGAACACAGCGGCCATCTGGGCTTGTATATGCGCCTGTGGCAGATCGTGGATATCGGTGACTGCGCGGGTATTCTGCGCGGTCGTAGCCGTCAGTACGGAGGCTCCATATACGCCGAGCGCCGAGAAGGACTTGATGTCTGCCTGTATGCCCGCGCCACCGCCGCTATCTGAGCCCGCGATCGTTAACGCAACTGGCATGGCCAGCTGAGCGCTTTGCTCAGTGTGATGCGCCTGATTGCGCTTTACACTCGAAACGTCTTTTCCTGAAGACACTGCGTACTCCTATTCATCTAAGCGGGAATGGCACGATATGGCAGCACATGAAGTGAAGCTTTTCACCAAGGATGCACTGGGCACGGATGACTGTACAGACCTGCTCGAGCGACTGGCGGCTGGCAGCCTCAGCGCGGCTGAGCTCTTCGTTGCCGCACACGAGCGGCTTGCTTTGGCGGAAGACCTGCATGCCGCCACATGTCCAGTCCCCCTGCCGACCGATCTCGATGAGCATACCCTGCCCTTCGCCATCAAGGACAATACGAATGTGGCCGGCCTGCCGACGACTCATGGCAGTATCGCCTTCAGCGGCACACCAGCGCGACACAACGCGCCCATCGTCGATGAATTTGCGACCACAGGCTTTCGGCCCATCGCCAAGACGACCCTGCCTGAATTCGGGCTCACGGCCACGACAGAATACAGTCAGACCACTGGTGTGGATGAGATTGTCCGCGGGCATACCGCCAACCCCTGGCATACCAGCTATATTGCCGGCGGCTCGTCGGGCGGCAGCGCTGCGCTGGTCGCAGCTGGGGTGGTGCCGGCTGCCCATGCCAACGATGGTGGCGGCTCGATTCGCATACCCGCGGCCTGTTGCGGCCTCGTTGGCCTGAAGCCTTCCCTGGGGCGACTGCCGCTGCCCTATCTGGCGAAGAACCTGCCTTTGCAGATCGTAACCGAAGGCATCCTGACGCGCTCGGTGCGTGACACCGCGCTGGTGTTTGCCGCGCTGGAGCGGCGTACTTCCATGGCGAAGGTACTCGCTCAGGCAGATGAGCAGCAGCTCAGCCGGCACGGCGACCCGAGACACGGCGTCGACCTCGGTCTCAAGGCGATAGGTCATGTGTCGGCCCCCATCGGCAGACGCCTGCGCATTGCCATGTTCACCCGCCGGCCTGACGGTGAACAGGCCGATGACGCCTGCGTAGACAGCGTTCAGGACATGGTCACTGCCTGTCGCAAACTCGGTCACCGGGTCAGCCATATCGACAATCCCGCCACTGCCGCGTTCGGGCATAATTTTCTACTGTACTGGTCGATGCTGGCCGCATCCGTGCGCCTGGCCGGTACCACGCCGGTTCGACTGCTGAACGGGCAACGCAATCCGCTACAGATGCCTGACTTCAGTGCCAATCGACTGGAGCCCATGACGAACGCGCTGGCCCTGCACTTCATGCGACGTTTCTGGAAGCTACCGGCCAGCATGCGATCGCTGCGCCAGTTTGCCCTCAACTATCGTCGCCTGTTCAAGGACTATGACGTGCTGCTTTGCCCCACCCTCGGCCAGGTGGTACCAAAAGCAGGGCACCTGGCACCAAACCTGCCCTTCGCCACGCTAGAGAGCCGGCTGCGCAAGTTCGCATGCTTTACACCGGCTGATAATATCGCAGGTACGCCGGCCATCTCCCTGCCCATTTCACTGGATCAGAATGGCCTGCCGGTAGGCGTGCAGTTCTCTGCAGAACTCGGCCATGAGGGTGATTTACTGGCACTGGCAGCGGAGCTCGAGGCCAGCGGCGCCCTGCTTGAAAACACACCCAGACTGGCCCCTGCCACGCAACAGAGGAGCAACCGTGCACATATTTCCTGAATCACTGCCACTCGAAGCAGATCTGGCCCGTAGCCAGTGGCGACCACAACTCGAACTGGCCTGGGCCGCGGCCCGGGCAGCCGGAGAAGAAATCGTCGACGTCCGTGAAAACGGCGAACTGAGTCTCGACACAAAGGACCATATGGAATTGGTCACCTCGGCCGATATCGCCGCTGACAAGCTGATCGTGAGCATGATTCGTGAACGCTTTCCCGATCACGCCATTCTCAGCGAAGAAACGCATAACGATGTCGAGAGCCTAAGCGGCCTCGATGCGCCAACATGGATCATCGACCCCATCGACGGCACCGTCAACTACGCCTATGGTCACTTTCAGAGTGCCGTTTCGATAGGCTTCGCCGAAGGCGGCGAACTCCGCGCAGCGGTAGTCTATGCACCCTTCCTGCGCGAAGTCTTTTATGCCTGCGAAAAAGGTGGGGCTTACCTGCTGAAGCGAGGTCTGGATAACGAGCTGAGCAACCGGCGAATCAGCGTCAGCGACAAGACAGATTTGTCACGATCGCTCATTGCCACTGGATTCCCCTACGATCAGCGCAATATCGAACCCATCATGCGGCGTTTGTCCGCTGTCGCCACACACTGCGGCGGTCTGCGGCGCCTGGGCTCTGCGGCACTAGATATCTGCTGGGTAGCCTGCGGGCGCTTCGATGCGTATTACGAGTCCATCAAACCCTGGGACTATGCCGCAGGCCTGTTGATCCTGACCGAAGCTGGTGGACGCAGTGGTTTTCACGAAGCTCCGCCGCCTGGCAAGTGTGAGCTTCTGCATGGTGATCATCGGCTCATGAGCACACCTGCATTGTTCGATGCCATGCAACGGTTGCTGCAGGCTTCAGCGTCGAGTGCCTGATACCGCTCAAGATCGAGTACATGAGGCCCGAAATTCCGTATAGTAGGGAAAGGCCGATTGGAACAAGCCGAGGCATCGAGCCGAAACCGTTTAATCAACCCGGACGCGTATAACGGAAGGAGCACAGACCATGGTTGAGGATACACTCAAAGTCGAAGACTGCATGTCGCGACAATATGTTGCCTTCAAGGCCACTATGCCGGTGATAGAAGCAGCCAATCTCTTATGTGAGAACGAGCTGCTCGGCGGGCCGGTAGTCGACAAGGACGGGCGCCTGGAGGGCTGGATATCCGAGCAGGATTGTCTGAACGCGGTGAACCAGGTGTTTTACTTCGATGAGCAGAGCGCGACGGTTGCAGACGTGATGCGTACCGACGTGCTTACCGTAAAGCGGGACCTGTCACTGAACGACCTGGCCTCGCAAATGTGCGCTCACAAACCGAAGATCTACCCGGTCGTCGACGATCACGGCCAGGTGCTCGGTGTCGTGTCAAGGCGACGCATTCTGAAGAAAATGTGTCATCAGATCGTCAACAAGAAAAAGGTGCCGGCCCAGCATACCGCCTGAGAAGCACCTTTTCAGGCCTGGCTCAGTACGGCATCGGATGTCGACGATACACGTCAGCGATGTCGTCCAGCACTGCCTCGCTCAGCGTCACATCAGCAGAGGCGATGTTAGTCTTCAGCTGAGCCATAGTAGTCGCGCCGATGATATTCGACGTCACGAAAGGGCGGCTGGTTACGAAAGCCAGCGCCATCTGGCATACATCCAGACCGTGTTTCTCCGCCACCTGCATGTACTGGTTCACCGCCTCATGGGCCGGGGGATTATCTCTCGGCGGTTTTTCCAGCAGGGTCCAGCGACTGCCAGCGGGACGCTGACCATTGCGATATTTCCCGGACAGCATGCCCGAGGCGAGCGGTGACCAGGCCAGCAGTCCGCAGTTTTCAGCCATGCTCGCTTCGACCAGGTCAGGCTCGAACAGACGACAGAGCAAGCTGTATTCGTTCTGGATCGAGACCATCCTCGGCAGCTGGCGCGCTTCGGCCAGCTGCAGGTACTGCATCATGCCCCAGGCGCTTTCGTTGCTGAGCCCTACATGGCGAATCCTCCCGGCCTTGATCTCCTCCCCCAGAGTCTCCAGCACCTCAACGAAATTGGCGATAACCTCTTCCCGCTCGAACCCAGGCGTAAAGTCCCACTGGCGACCGAAGTGATACGAGCCGCGGTTCGGCCAGTGCAGCTGATACAGGTCGATATAATCGGTCTGCAGGCGCTCGAGGCTCTCATCCAGCGCAGCCTTGATATTGGGCCGGTCGATCGTCGCGCTCTTGCCACGAATCCAGGCGGGCCCGGGTCCGGCCACCTTGCTCGCCAGAATGATGTCCTTGCGGCGGCCAGTCTTCTTCAGCCATGTGCCGATAATCTCTTCCGTTCGGCCGTAGGTCTCGGCACGTGGCGGCACCGCGTACATCTCTGCGGTATCGAGGAAATTGATCCCCTGCGATAGCGCATAGTCGATCTGCTCGTGGCCCTCGGCTTCGGTATTCTGCTCACCCCAGGTCATCGTGCCCAGACACAGCGCACTGACTTCGATATCGGTTCGGCCCAGACGGCGATATTCCATTTCACTTCCTCACAGACGTTGTTTTCATTCACTACTTTCTTACGAGAGCAGGCTGGTATGTATCAATATCACACATAGCCACGGATGACCGCTGGTTCGAAGAGTGCTAAGATTAACATTCGATGATACGTGGTATGGGAGAGTGTTCTGCAAGTGATCGATCAATTGATCGGGCAACTGCAGGAACGCCGAAGGCGCAACCGGCTCGGAATCGCTCAGGCAAAGTGGACCATGGCAACGGCATCGGCTCTGGAGAGTGTCATGCTCAGTTGAAGACACACCGAAGGGGTAGGTCTGCGCCCGCAGACTAAACTCTCAGGTCACCGGACAGAGGAGCCCAAACAGGCAGACGCACTTGCCTGCTTTCATCTTTTGAAGTGAATCCGGAGCTTCTCTCATATGTATGATTCAATCGTTCTCGGCGCAGGCATTGTCGGCGTCAACACCGCATACTGGCTTGCCCGCAAGGGTCACAAGACATTGGTCGTCGACCGTCAGCCTGGGCCAGCCCTCGAAACCTCATTTGCCAACGGCGGACAGATTTCCGTGTCCCACGCCGAACCCTGGGCGAATCCGTCTGCACCACTGAAAGTGCTACAGTGGTTGCTCAAGCCCGATGCCCCCCTGCTGTTCAGACCGCGTATGGATCCACATCAGTGGCAGTGGCTGGTCAGCTGGCTGTATGAGTGCCTGCCAGCGCGCAGCCGCAAAAACACCGTCGATATTGTCAAGCTGGCGACCTTCTCCAGAGACATGCTGCAGCAGGTCCGTGCACGGCATGACCTGCAGTATGAGCAGAAGACTCAGGGCATCCTGCACTTCTATCGTGACCAGAAGGAATATGACAGCGCCATTCCCGTTGCCGATCTGATGCGCGAGTACGGCTGTAATCGCCGCGTCGTCAGCAAGGAGGAGGTGCTCGAAATTGAACCGACGCTGAAGCACATCAAGGACGATATCGTCGGTGCGACCTATACCGCCGAAGACGAATCCGGTAACGCGCAACTCTATACCACCCTCCTGGCCGACGTGGCTGCAGGTATGGGTACCGAGTTCGCTTACAGCTCCGAGATCATGCGCCTTGAGAAATTCAACGACAGTAAGGGCGAAAGCGTCCGTGTCGTCATCCGTCGCCGCGGCAAGGAAGAAATACTCGAGGCCCGTAATGTCGTGGTCTGCATGGGTAGCTTCTCACCGCAGCTGCTGCGCCCGCTCGGCATCAATCTCAATATTTATCCCGCCAAGGGCTATTCCATCACTGTTCCGCTGGAGAACCCAGACGAAGCCACCACCACCAGTCTCACCGATGATCAGTTCAAACTGGTCTATAGCCGGCTTGGCAATAAGCTCCGCGTCGCCGGCACCGCTGAACTTTCTGGTTACGACCAGAATGTCGTGAAGCATCGCTGTGAAGCCATCGTCAACAATGTCCGCAAGGTCTTTCCGCTGGCCGGTGGCTACGATCAGGCTCAGTTCTGGGCCGGTCTACGCCCGACCACGCCATCAAACATGCCGTACCTCGGGCAAACCCGATACAAGAACCTGTGGCTGAACACCGGCCACGGCACGCTGGGTTGGACCATGGGCTGCGGCAGCGGCAAAGTGGTGGCCGACCTGATCAGTGAAGGCCGGAGCGATTATGCTGACTTCAAGGTGGATGGTCTGTCCATGGCGTAAGGTGCTGGCGGGTGTCTGCACCCGCCACACCCTCGGTCTCTGGCTGCTATTCGGTGCGCCCGCGCTCGCTGCTGAAGAGGCGCGCCGTCAGCTTGTCTGCTCCAGCACTGTCTACCAGCCCTACGTAATTCAGGACGCACAGGGCATCCGCGGCATCGATGTCGATGTCGTTCGGGAAATTGGTCGACGTCTGGATATCGATATTGAAATCAGGCTGAAGCCATGGACACGGCTGGAAAAGGAACTCGCCAATGGCAAGCAGGACTGCGTATTTTCGTACTTTCACAGCCCTGAACGCGAGGCATTTGCCTACTTCACCGGCGTGCCAATGCATATCACCGAATACACCGTTTTCCTGAAGTCGCCAACCCAAATAGCGTTCGACGATCTTACTTTTCTCTATGGTAGACGCATCGGTGTCAACCGGGGTTTCAAGACCACGGACGCCTTCGAAGCAGCGCGAAAGGCCGGGCATATCGACATCGAACCGGTCACCGAAGATACACAGAGCTTTCGCATGCTAATGCTGGGCCGCGTGGACGGTGTGCTGACTAACGCCGATGTTGGGCGCTATATCATCGGCCAGCTCGATATCGAAGATGTGGTAGCGCTGGCGCCGCCACTCACGACACAAGCGGCCTACCTGGTCTTGCGTCGCGCACCGGAACTGGAAGATCTCGTTGAGCGCTTCAACTGGGCGCTGTTTGAAATTCTTCGGGATGGGACGTATCGGGAGATTCAGGGGCGGTATGGTTTACAGTAGTGGAGGTTATCGAAAGTTTTAATGGTGCATGGATATGAATACTTGACCGCCAGCGAACTGAAATCGCAAGGCGTCACTGCGGTTGAGGCACTATCGCAGGCTGAAGAAGGCGTCCTTATTTCAGTACGCGGTGAGAATCGCTATGTGATGATGAGTCTGGAAAGGTATGCGAACTTTCGGGAATACGGTTGTCGCTTTGCAAGATGCCAGAGCTACCCATACGCTGCTTCTTGAATTCGAGAAAAATACTGTCCTTACTGACTAAAGCGCGCATTCCAAGCGGATCAGATCAACAAGGATATACCATTGACATATCCCACCACAGAATTTAGCATGGGATATACGTCAGGGATATGTCAAAAGAGTGCAATACATTTATGGAACGAGCAAATCTTTTTAAGAGTAATAAAAGCCAGGCGTTACGGCTTCCAAAACCCGTAGCTTACCCTGATACCGTAAAACAAGTGGATATTGTCGTTCTAGGACGAGCCCGCATCATCACCCCAGCTGGAGAATCCTGGGATACCTGGTTCGACGGTGAGGGTGTCTCTGATGATTTTATGACGAGCCGCGATCAACCCCCTCATCAAGAGCGTGAAACGTTTTAATGTTGAAGTACATGCTCGACACCAACATCGCCATCTACACCATCAAGAACAAGCCGAGTGAAGTACGCGAAGCATTTAAGGCACACGATGGCCAAATGTGTATTTCAGCGATATCACTCATGGAGCTCATATATGGCGCGGAGGCATCCGCCGCCGTGGATCGAAACCTGCGGGACATTGAAGGCTTCGCAGCCCGTGTCGAGGTTCTGCAGTACGATAATGACGCCGCCGTTCATACGGGACAGCTCCGGGCCGAATTGAAGAAAATAGGCCGACCCATTGGCCCGTATGACGAAATGATTGCTGGACACGCCCGGTCACAAGGCTTGGTAGTCGTCACGAACAACATGAAGCAATTCGAATACGTGCCGGGGATTCGCTTGGTCAACTGGGTCCACTGATGATCGACGTACTGGTGCCGGTCAGATGAACCGTCAACTCTGCTGGCTCAACAAATTGAGGCGCAGTCCGGGCTTCTCAACGGTATAAACACCGCTCATTCCAACCTGATCAAACCTACTCACGGCCTGAACAGTCGCCACCAGAGCGTGCTGCTGTGACTTGACGAACAATCAGTGACCCTGGCTAATCAGCCAGAGTCTCCGGCGGCACACGCGCCGGAACCAGTCTGGTCACGGCGCGCGTGCGCGCCTGCTATTCACATGAGGTGCTTCTTGGCCACGGGATGGCTATGCACCTTTGCCAGCCGTCTCGTACGAAGATGATGAAGCCTTCATCCATGTCTAGAAAATCGATGACTTCAAAGAAACGGAAGGAACGTGATTTGGACTGGTTCAGCAGCTGGCTTATATAGTGTCGAGACGACCCAGTGAAAACCGACTTAACCCGCCCCTGCCGCTTGTCCAGCATCGTTCGCAGCGTATAAGGAAGTGGATCGAACTCGGCCGTGTTATATGCAGAAACAGCACTAAATTGCATACATATACACAAACTGCATACTCGTGTGTACTCGCTAAGGAACTGAATTGCTAGAAAAGGAGGGAGAGCATATACTGTCCATATAGACTTTTCAGGAGGCTCATATGGTTTATTCGCTTACAGTAGTTCCCAAGAGAGGATTAGCCCCTCTGAGGCGCAAGCTCGGGAAGCAGGCGAAAGAACTGAGCGCGGACGCGGGAAGCCCGCGCTCTTTCTCGTCAAGACGTCTCGTGTTGGAAGTTCTCGGCATTCAAAGCGAGGATCACAAGGCGATGCTGGCTCGTGTGAGAGCAGGATTACCCTCTACCGTGGTGAAAGTGCTTGAAACTGCCTACGGCTGTAGCCAAGCGGCCATTGCCGACTGCTTGCTCATCCCCCTATCCACGCTTCGGCGACGCTTGAAGAAGGCTGAGCGGCTCAACGTCGATGAGTCAGATCGGGTGGTTCGACTGGCGCGGATAAAAGATCTTACCGTGGACATGATGCAAGGCGATGACGAAGCAGCCATCGAATGGTTGCGCACGCCTCGTGAGATCCTTGGCGGCGAGTCGCCTATGGAGCATGCCAGTACCGAATTCGGTGGCCGAGCGGTTGAGGACCTGATTGGTCGGATTCGACACGGGGTATTCAGTTGATGCTGACCGGTTGGCGAATCGCACAGCCGGAATTTGCACGTAGTCCTGATCAAATGCTCTCTGGCGAAGGCGCATATTTGTTCGGTGGGCGCTGGAATAGCAAGGGCGTTCGGGTCGTTTATCTCGGAACAAGCCTTGCCCAGGCGGCCATGGAATTGCTTGTCCATATTGATCGGCCAGCTCTCCTCGCCGACTATCACAAACTCAGCGTGTCGTTTAACGAGGCGCATGTGAGCCATATAGACATTCTGGATCTACCTGACGACTGGGCAGAACCAACAATGGCCTCTTCCGTGCGACAGGTGGGTGACCGCTGGGTGCACGAAGGGTCGTCGCTAGTACTTCAAGTCCCCAGCGCCTGCGTGGGTGAAGAGTATAATTTCCTTCTGAATCCAACACACAGTGACTTTCGCTTCATTCAGATTGGCGAAATTTCCAAGTTTCGGTACGACCCGCGGTTACAGAAGTAAGGTTGCGCCTGGCAAATCCCTGAGGTCAGGACATCGCTCTGGCTACCAGCGCTCAGCCGCTATACTGCCTTTGGAGCACCTTCGTTTCTCCACAGTCACTCATCAAATTCTTTGGAGCTTATGTCGCATATTCTGGGTATATGGGAATTGGGAGATGATCTCGGGCATCTGCACCGTTTAGCTGAACTGGCCTCGGCATTGACGACGCGCGGACATCAGGTAAGCCTCATCGTCAAGGATCTGTCGCGCGCCGAAATGTTCTTCCGGGAATCTGCGGTGAGGATCTATCAGGCGCCTGTTTGGATACACCGCCCGAGCTCTCCGCGACTGACCAAGACAATGGCTGATATCCTGGCCTACAAGGGCTATGGCGAAGTTGATGGTTTGATGGCGCTGGTGAAGGCCTGGAGAGCACTGCTCGATCTTCTACAGCCGGATCTGATGGTCTTCGATTTCGCGCCAACCGCCATGCTTGCCGCCGGCGATTCCCACGTAGCGAAGATCATCTTTTCCAGCAGTTTCTCATCCCCGACGCCAGGCGTGTCGGGCGTTGACCTGTGTCCCTGGGTCCCAGTAAAACCTGAGGCAGTCGATCAGGCTGAACAGTTTGTCGTGGGCAACATCAATACGGTCGCACGGCAACAAGCCCTACCGCCAGTTCGTTTCGTTGGGGATCTTTTCAGGGGCGCGGAGACATTTCTGGCCGATCTTCCCCTGTTCGACATGTATGGCGACGTTCGTAAAAACGCCACCTACACGGGACCTCCACGAGCATCATCGAGCTTCCAGACCTGCGACTGGGGCAACGCGCCGGGCAAGAAGATTTTTGCCTACCTCAAACCAGGGCGCCCGCATGTGGACACTGCGCTGCACATACTCGCCCACTCCCAAGCCAACGTTCGCGTCTACTATCCCGGGAAGCTGCCCGCAGCGCTCCAGGGTCGACAATCAACAAACTTCAAAGTCAGCGACAAGCCATTCGAGCTCACGGACGTGATGAATACTGCGGATGCAGTCGTCAGCCACGGTGGCGTAGGTGTAGCCTCATCGAGCCTGCTCTCCGGCCTGCCACTGTTGGTTTTGCCGACCCACCTCGAGCAGAAGAACAATGCCATGCAGATTCATCAGGCACATCTGGGGACCTGGATCGCACAGGAGCGAGCAAAGGCCGAGACCGAAAAGATCGTCCAGGCGTTCGTCGACAACACGACATACAGCGCCAACGTAAGCGCCTTCGCAGAAAAGAATGAGAGTATCAGTATGATTAACGCGATCGAACTCGTTGCTGATGCCTGCGACCGAAATCTTGACAGCCGCGCGTGAGGCTAGTGGACGGCGGGGCGGGCGACAATTGTAATAGAATGTGAAATCAGGTGTCGCTTCGTTGTGCAAATAATGGGCAGTTGCTTTAATAAGCTCACTGATTTCACTTCTCTCCGAGGGCAAAAGCGATGATGGCATTGAACGTAATTCAGAATATCATTCAGAACACGTTACCTGGCGCCATCGTTGCCCAGGACACTGCTTTCGACCAGGACGTCAACGGTTCAGCCTCAGCACTGCACATCAGCCACAGCACCTACGAATTCGTCGCCATAGTGGACAAAAACCAGTCGTGTTCACTGATGGCTTCAGAGAATGACTTCTTCGACTGCAAGTTCCAGTTCGAGTCACTGGTAGCTGAAGCGTTCTCTGCACACCTGCTCTCAGCGGTCGACAAAGCCAAGCGATCTTTCGTCGCCTAAGGCATCGCACTCGGCGCCGCCAATCTATCGAATAAAACCGCCGCCTTTCACGTCGTCCTGGCCGTCTCGAATCCAGTCTCTCATGCCAGCATCCTCTATTGCATACTCTGCTGCAGCAGACTTCCAAAGCAGCGGCGGACTATGTTCTCGGAGTCTATGCAGTGCCTTCTGGACGCGTTGCGCAGTCACAGGTTCCCCGGTAGCTTTGCTGTAAACGGCCAATGATTCCTTGCCGCCGACAGCAAACCCGCCGTCCATGGATCCAATTCGCTCCATGATCGCTCTATCCAGCGCTGGCAAGGCGTCCAGTTTGTCACGGTAACTCGCGATACGGTTCTGCCGATGCTCACGACCCGCGGTAATGAGCCTTGCACTGAAGCTTTGCCGCTGATCGATCAGAGGGTTGGCGGCCATACCTATAATTCCGGCCAGAGTTTCCGGCTGGTGGCCAACCAGCTCGAATGTCTTCTCCAATGCATTGATGTCGACAAAATCTATATTAGTCGAGGCCTTGATGCGCTCGGCGATGTGCTCAAGATAAGGCCTCCCGAGCGGCGGTAGAGTAGCTACCGAACAGCCGTAGAACGGCGACGCCGCTTCGTGAACCAACCGCATAAGTTTGTCTCTGTCGGAGCCCGACATGACGATACGGAGATTGGCCTCGCCAAGCGTGTTGATCTGGTCTCTGGCCGATTTCAGGGAAAGCATCAAGCCCATGCCGTCCGGATGGGCCAACGCATGCTGAGCTTCATCGATGATAAGCACCAAAGGCATCTGCACTTGTGCCTGTATGCTGTTAAGTGCAATTGGCAGCTGCTGTTCATCTGTCCATGGGTCCTCTAGCGTGACCTTTGCAAAGCCCGCCAGATTCAGTTCAGCTTTTGTGATCGCACCGCGGGCAAATGAATTTGCGGCCATATGGCTCTGTCGAACGGCCTCCTTGACCACCACTGTAGGATCTCGTGAGGGGTCTGCCCAGAGGTCGGTATAGATTACGAAGGCTTCGTTGCTTAGAAGGGGCGCCAAGTCTTGTCGCAAAAATGTAGTTTTCCCGGTCCTTCGCGGTGCGGATAAGAACACTCCGTTTGCGTTGAAGGTCCACGGGTTTCTCAACATGACATCATCAGCGATTGCTTTTGCCAGTTCGGCTCTTGGAAAATGCAAATATAGTGAAGACATGTCGATCCCTTTCTGATTATACCTCGCCTTTATCCTTTTCAGTTTATATGCAAACCAAACGGGATTAAAGCCGGATAGTCCGGCTAATACTTCAGCGTACAAAACCGGTCGACAAAGCCAAGCGATCTTTCGTCGCCTAAGGCATCGCACTCGGCGCCGCCAATCTATCGGACAGAAAGGCGGCGTATCACTTGTTCAAAATCATCATCAGAAAAAGTGCGCCCATTCACCAGCCTGTTTCGAAAAGTAAAGGTCAGGTTTACCGCGTGGATAGGATGCCCGAAACGGTTTATGAACTGCCCGAGCGTTTCTTCATAACCATCCGAATAAGCAGCAATCAGCACTGGACTCAGCAGGGCCAGGTCCTGGATCAGCGGAACGTTCAGCTGTTGACAAGTCGATGTCAGGAAATGGGTGCCGACATCCGTATGCCGAAATGGCCCCTTCTTCGCCCGGACAATCTGCTGACAGGCATAGCGGTAGAAATCCAGGAACGGATTGTCCTTCTCGAAAACCGAGACGGCGTTATTGACCCTCTCCGAATACACCAGCGCCCCAAATTTCTGCTCGACCCACAGTTCTCTACAGAACAGGAAGCTGTTCGGGAACTGCGTCAGAAACGCGGCGGGCGTTGATATAAACACGTCTGCATCGATCCAGATGAAACGCTCGAAACCCTCCCTCAGGCGTTTATGCGCAATTTCCAGACGTGCAAGATCAGCAATCAGATGGCGCTGGTCGTTAGTCGCTTCACGATACCATTGCGGAGCATGATCGAAGAATTGATCGTCCATGAATTCATAGCTATAGGATCTCGATTGAGCCCATGAGCGAACCGAACCCATGCAGGTGTTCATCCACTCTGGCACTTCGGTGGTGCGGAAGGATTGGAAGACCAATGTTTTCACTTGCCTTTCCTCCTAGCTCAACAGCCAGTTCTCCAACACCACACCCGGATACTTCACGAAATCCTTGGTGTTATTGGTCACGACAATGAGCCCCAGGGAAACGGCATGGGCTGCAATCAACTTATCCAGATGATCTTGCTTGTTCTTCCGTGTCGCCATTCTGATTGGCCCGTAGGCCAGGCCTGCTGCCAGATCGAATGGAACCACCGGTATATCCTCTATCAGACTCTTGAGGCTGGCTTGTTCCCGGACCGGATTTTGTGACGCCGCCACCCCGTATTCCAGCTCTGCGTATGTCACGGCCGATATCACGACATCACCTACATAGCATTGAGCAAAACGTTGTGCGACTTCAGCTGGCTGGGCCTTTGTCAGATAGATGCACATGTTTGTGTCAAGCATGTACTTCAAAGCGCGTCCCTTTCCTTTTGGCCCTGAGCGCCTCGCCCGTCAGCCATGAAATCCTGGCCAAAGCTGGCGAATTTGTTAAGGACGCCTGCCAAGGGGCGGCGTGCCGGTCGAATCCGTATTTCTTCCCCGATTCTGACTATTTCAAGCTCGATGTCTGTCTGTTCGTAGGCTAGAGCAGCCGGAATTCTGACGGCTTGAGAGTTTCCATTTTTGAATATGCGTGTGATCACAGATGGCCACTCCCAAGGATGTACATGGTGTGTATTTTAGTTTGATCTTGCACATGTGTAAACACGTGTGTGTACACATCTTCTGGAAGGTCTGGCCGTGCAGGGTCTCGCGCACTACAAGCTGCAGCAGCGCTGGATCGATCGCCTTGTTGAAGTGCAGTTCTATTGGCGTGTTGGGTTCTACCAGGGTCGCGTTTGCTTCGGGTTCGATCTTGAGCAGCGCACGCGCAACGCTGTTGGCGTCGACTACACTGACGCTTTCTCACTATCTACACCAGCCGAATCACTCGGGATCGACTACGCTTGGCGAGAGGAATTCCTATCGAAAGAGAAACCAATATGCCCGAGCTCACCGGAACACTCGTCTTCCAAACGGGAGAAAAAGCGATGAAAAGTGCGTTCAGCCACTTCACGGACGAAACACCAGCCGAAGATGTCATGGCTTTGCTAAAGGCTGCCAATGTAACGACTGAACCTGGCGACTTTTTCCCAAGGTTCGATCCTGTGCACGGCACCCTTGCATGCGAAGGCATTCGTCGCAGAGGTGATCTCGTCATCGTGAAGCCCTTCGGCGACGAATGGCTGCCGGTTCTGCATGTGCTGGGACGCAGCGACATCCTATGCTTCTGGGGGAGGCTCTGGCATGAGCATGGCGTCGACTACTATATTTCCCGAACTACCGGTGAGTTTATTTTTTCGGAAGTCGACGAGCAGGACGGTGAACTCGATGAAGGAGAATTCGAAGCGCTGGAAGCCAGGTGGTTTGCGACGATTCCGACCAAGCTTCAGCGCTATTTTCCTGATGAATCTGACAGCGACTAATTCGCTTCCCGGTTTTCTACCACTGAATCAATGCAGGGTCTCGCTTTTTTGCGCGCTCCCAGAGATCAGCTAGGCCTTCTGGCTTGTCCAATGCCTCCATGCGCTCGTGAAAATCTGTGATGAATTGTTGCTTTTCTTCCGGGTGGGGTTTTCCAGTCTTAGGATTTGAAGCACTCGCACAGTGGACCAGCAAACTACCTAATTTCGCCTCTGTAGATATGCGGTGTACGTGTTCCACGTAGGTAGAGTCGCCGAGAACAAACAAAACCGGATCAACATAGGGAAGTAACGAGAACCAATAGTCGACCAGCCCCACCCACACAGATCGCTTGGCGTTCCCGTCCCTCAGCCACTTCTCGATTCCCACTCCGGAGGCAAATTGTCGATTCGGGTCGATCGGCACACTGCGATGCATCTTTATGTCGTTGTGAAGAAATTCGATCGTGAAGTTAGGCTGATACCTATCGCCAAACAGGTGGTTGAAAAGAGTGACGGCAGCATCTGTTTCGAGGCCGGGGGTGCTGTCAAGACCTCCAGACAAGTAGCCCGTGAACATGGAAATATCTTCATCCTTCACCCCCTCAGGCATGTTGTAGTTGAGTACATGAGCAACGGCGTCAACACTCATTTGAGGAAAAAACTTCATACGCGTTAATATATGTGTCGGGTTGTCGCCTTTAAGTACACCAGTCATAAAATAATTGTGGAGCGCCTTAAAGTCTGCGGCGCTAATTCCGGACTTGAGGTCGCTTCTGCGAACTGTAAACTTCCAAAGTTCTTCCCGTTGCTTAATCCATTCAGGGTCCTTGGTAAAATCAAGGTTCATGAGATCAATCCTCCAAATATTCATATCCAGCTTTGAGGTCGAGCCCTTCAATTAGCTCACCGAATCCTGTTTTGGCTAACTCTTCCAGAAGCACGACAGGTGTTTTCAGCTTGGCTCGATTTGCAACCTCAGGTTTTTCAGGGAAGGTTGCCGCAGCTGCCTCTTTTATGGGACCTGTACTACGTCGAAGGGGGGCTGAGGAGAGAAAATATCTCAGTGTCCCTTTTGTCTGATAGTCACCTAGCAACGGGCTAACCTCTCGCTTTTTCGTTTTTTTATTCGTAACGTCAAAAGCTTGAAAGTACCAGTAAAACTCTTTTGGAGAGCTTCGAGCAGTAAACTCTTTAAGACCACTCTCCTGCTTAGTGAGCCAAGCAACCTCAAAATTCTGCGCTCCTCGGTCTAAACTGAATTGTCGATGGAGCGCGGTCGAACCTTTCGCGCTCAAACCACTCCAAGACTTTAGAGGACTCCGCTTCGCGGTCAAAAGCTCCCCACGCTCCGCGTCAGATAGACCTGCCGCAGACCATGACTTGAGTTCAAGCCACGTCTCTTTCCCCTGCCCACCATCAAGTATGATATCGATTCGTCGCTCACGCTTCGTCAGACAGCCAAGACCTTTACCGCACGCTAGTTCCTCGTCCAGGGGTGGGATGTCCAGTTTGCTCACAAACACACCGACTCGCCGTAGTCGTTCGATATCCTTAATGGGCTGCCCTACTCCCGCCCGGTGTAATAACTGCCTTTCTGCAATCTGCACCAAGTGAAACAGCTCACCATGGCCGTAGCCACCGACACCGCGAAGGCTATTGCTGGCTGGTTCTTCAGTAAGGTCCTGATTCGCCGAGTCAGCGAATACCACGGCAGTTTTGAGTGCAATTTGCTCTCGTATCCGTGGGTTTTCGAAACCCTTGGCTCCACACCCCATTTCTTCAGATGTCAGCACACTACTATCTGGCGGGGTGGGTCCAACATCAGGGCTTTTCGGCAGCTTTTCCCGCTCCAACAGGACACCACAGGACGACTCCCAGCCGAGATAGGCGAAAACAGACATGATCACGAACGGGTTGTATCTGGCGTTACTCTTACCGAGTATGAAATTCCGTAGCGCCCGAGTACCTGCCTGCGCTTGAATAGCTAAAGTTGACTTGAGGACGTTGCTATTGAAAACCTTGGCGCGAAGTTCAGGAAAGTTCGTATCCTTCATTCCGCTCTTGATCATTTTCAAGCCGGCAGGCAGGTCTTTGATTGCCTCGGGTAGAACGCTTTTTGAAATATCGGTCAGCATTTTTCCCAGCACGCCCGCGGCAACACGGGTGGCCTGTATTGGTGCAGCATGTGCCTGGGGCATCAACCAGCTCAGAGGGAGCTGATGCAGGGCGGTCGTCGGTGCAGCATCGTTGAAGGCTGGCGCCGTTGGTGGCTCGCCCTCACCTTCCCAACCATCCGCCGGCAGCGCCAGGTAGTCCACCCATGACACCACGTCATCGGCACTGTTGATGGTGCTGAACATGAACTCCAGGCCTTTCCTCGAGTCCTCGTCTTCGTATAGCTCAACGGCCAAGGCCAGGAACGGCAAGCTATTCCACAGCAGGCTGAAGTCGCCGGTCTTACTGCGCTGTACCACTTTGCCAAGATAGCCGGCAAAGTATTTTGCGAACTTCGGGTTTACATCGTTCAGCTTGCGCAGCAGCGCACGCAGCGGTGTCGTGATGACCTTCAGCGGTTTCGCAGGCGGAAAGATCGTGATGACATTGACGGCTGCGATGGAGAATTCAAGGCCATCGAATTTCTCAGGATCACTCACCAGATAACCCAGCTGTACGATCACGATACCGAAGTCCTCGATCGGCAAAATCCAGCTGATGAGACCGAGCGCGAAGTTACTCTCACCATCAGCCGCATGCGCCTGGCTGATAAACGGAATCTGCACTGGCCGCGGCGGCACGTACTGCGCTACACCCAGCATGCTGTAGGTCGGTGTCAGTCCTGCCACGTTGATCGGTGGTGCATTCGGGTCAAGCGTGTCCGCGTACTGACCCGCCAGTACGGCAAAGCCGGCCTGTGAAACGAGCGAAGCATACTGCCGCACCTGATCGGTATGGACCGCGACCCGCATAGTCGTGAGCAGGCTATTGCCAGCACCCATCGCACCCGTGCTCTGCAGCGTCAGATCGGTAAAGTTGTCTGGGCCGACGGTCACGGTCGTCTGCGTGCTGCCATCAGCAAAGGTCATCACTGGCGCACTGCTCCAGTCGAACCACTTCAGGCTGTTGAGCTGACCTTCGAAGCCCTTACCGACTTCCAGGGTGCGGCCGCTATCGCTATAAGTCAGCACGCCGCTGGCGGGCATCTGCGTAAGCGTGCCATCGACCCAGAGTTCTGCCTGGCCGTTGTGGTAGCGGGCCGCGACCCGATGCCATTGATTCACGCCAACTGGCGCACTGCGAACGATGTAATTGCCGGTATCGGTGCGGACGCGGTAGACCAGGGTGCCGTCGCTCTGCAGCTGCAGGGTTTGGGCACCGTTGCCGAGATCGACGACGGTACCGCTGACCATTGCGCTGTCGCGCTCAGTGGGCTTGAGGTCGATACTGAAACCAATGCTGTTCAGGCGCTTCAGCGCCGGGGCGGAGTCAGTCCAGAGCACGCTGGGCACTTCGCCGTCGATCGTCTGGTTTACAGAGGAGAAGCGCAGGCTGCGGCCACCGCCCATTGGTGTGCCCCGAGCTTGCGTGACAAACTGCGCCGACAGTGGATAGCGTCCGGTTTCGTCCAGCACCAGCTGACCATCCAGCTCATTGAGATAATAGGCGGCCAGGGGCGCCAGGTTGGGATCGCGGAAGTCGCCGATCTTTACGGTGACGGCATCACCTGGCTGACCCAGGGCCTTGATGGTTGCGCTGGTCTTGAACGGCAGGGCAATAGCGGTGGAATCATAACGGACGTGGTCGATGACACCAGCCGTACTGGTATCGCCTACCATCATGGCATGGTCGACTTCCAGATCACGAAGCTCTTGTTGCGGATACACCACCTCGAAAGGCTGGACCTGCCATGGACTGCGGCCGGCCTGGGCGGTAAGTTCACCCGACCCATCGGAGCCTGGCGCAGTGATCGTTGCGCTGGCTTCACCACTGGCATTGGTGGTCACTTCGGTCTGAGACAGGAAGCCATAGCTTGATCCCAGCGCTACGGTCACCCCGTTGACTGGCTGATCGAGGTAGTTCGTGACTCGTACAGTGAAGCTTTCTGTCGCGCCAGCAAACAGCGTCGCTTCGGCATCAACAAATTCGATTTTCAGCGGCTTCACCTCGACCGGCACGGTGGTGCTCACCTGCCCAGCATTGATCTTGATGCTGGCCATTTCTGCAATGCTGCCGCCACGGAAGGTGAGGCTCGCTTTTCCGGCGTCGTCGGTGGCACCTGTGGTGCTGACCACGTGCAGGCTGTCGGCGACGAAGAAACTGACGCCGGTGTCGGCGGCCACGGGGTTCCCGTGCTTGTCCTTTACCAGGATGTTCAAGGTCGTGTCATTGGCTTCGGCAGCCGAAACAATAAGATTCGGCTGATCGACCTCGATGGTGGTCGGCTCGCCGGCGAGAACTTCGATGGGCGGCAATGTCGCCGTGGCACCGCCAGCATCTAATAGCTCCACAGACACGTTAGAGATCGCGCCGCGATTCGGCGGCAGCGTGATTTCGTTGGCGAAGATGCCATAGGTATGGTCGATGGCATACTCCTGCGTCAGCGTGGCGCCACCAGTCGCCTTCCAACGCACCTTGATCGGGGTCTTGTCCGTGCGGCCAGCATAGCCTACGAGCACAGCTTCGAGCGGTACGCGTGGGTCATCCGCGCTGACATACAAGGTCTCGCCTGACGAGGCATCATACGCAGCGAGCTGTGTGCCCAGCACCAGATGCTCAAACGCATACTCCCACAGCACGTTCCCTGCATCCTGGTTCAGATACAGGCGCATGGTCAGGAAGTCTTCGGGATCCAGACTCGCCAGGTGCTCGATGTTGTCGATGCGCAGGGTCTGGTCTTCGCCCTTGGTAACTCTGGTTTCGTGTTCACCCAGGGCCAGCACGAGGTCCTGACCACCGTCGATCGGCGCAATACGACCGAACTCGGGGCCGATGAGTGAGTACAATACTTCGATGAGTTTGTCTGAAGAGGTGATTACCGGGCTTGTAGCATCAAGAATATTGTCCTTCTGCTCATTGCCCGTCAGCGGATCAATGATCTTCACACGGTTGATCGCATCCACTTCGAGACTGAAACGGCTGAACTGATATTCGGGGCGATAGGTCCAGGCGTAGCTCGGCAGCGGTCGATTTGGGGCAGCTGTGTCGACTGGCGTGCCGCCAGCGCTTGCTTCCTGGCCGGCCTTGAGCAGACGGCGGTATTCACGATAGGCGAGCCAGCCTTTCTGCTCGTCGTACTGAGGCACCAGGAACGGTGTGATGTACTGTGGTCGGGTGTCCAGAGGCGCATCCGCGCCGGCATCGGCGCCAGACTTGTCGAAGCTCGCGCACTGCGCGCACTCCTGGTTCTTAGCCTGACCGATGACCTGAATGTAGTAGTGCTCTGCCATGGCCTGCGTGTCTTTCCACTGCAAGATCTGGGTTTGGCGGCCGGGTGCGATCGGGAATGCCGCAATGTTACTGCTGCTGGTCGTGGCGACGACGTTAGGTGCGACCACCTTTGCCAATCGCCCGGTGAGACCATATTGTGCGCCATCGACCGCTGACAAGCCTTCAGGCAGCGGTGAGCCATCGTGATCCAGCCATTCGGTAAATACGCGCACGCTCTGGTCGCTCAAGAGAGCGGGAGAAAATTCATTCCTCGCCGGTGATTTCCACCGACAAGTGGTTGACGGGACAAAGCGCAAAGACGGCTTGCAAATCGCTCACTAATTCATGCCAATCATCCGCAGCGGGAATTTCAAACATGACCTGCTGCCCGGTAACATCCCAGCTCTCCAGATAGAAGACTTCGGAACCCCATACATCGAGCATCGCTTCTAGCCTTGCATCGACGGCCTGACCAAAGTGCTTCAGCATCCGATCCTGGAAGGCCATACCGTACTCTTGGTCAATGCCGAGACTGTCGAGTACTGACTGCCATATCTCAATGTCTTCAGCCCTTGCCATGAACTGAACATGAACTCTATTGTCCATCGGGAATACTTCTACTGTTGAGCTTTCGCCAGACAGTTTCTACGGGACCTGGTATGACTTCACCCTCCTCAATGCGGATCTCTCGCCAGATTTTCTGAAGTTCCCCTGGATAGACATCGAGGCTTTCAAAGCGAGATCGAAAATCAGCTAAAAACTTCTTGCGTTCTCGACCCGTGGTTGAGTCATGCAGTGCAGCTGGCGGCGGCGTAATGGAGTACCGCAAAAGCCTGGAAAGATATTTTATCACTACAGCGCTATGATGAGAGACCTTCTGCCGGTTCCTGTTATGCTTCAAGCAGAAGAATGTGAATACGGAAGGATTGACGAATTTTATTAGAGAGAAGAAGAAGTCGATGAGATCCAACCATACGACACGGTTTTCTGCTGGTGCACTGTATTCAGAGGCTTCCACCCAGAAGGTTAATGAAACGAGAGCGTCGGCAAAAAGACTACCAGCAGAGATATCGATTTTATGTTTACGTCCTTCCTGCCCTAACCGGAAGGGGAAAAGCCTCTCTGGATCGTAAGTTTCACCCAGCACATAGCGAAATAGCTCTACTTGCTCGTCTCGAGAAGACCCTTGCAAATTACCCACGCCTATAGAGAGCGTAGCTTGAAGTCGTCTGAACTCGTCGGACGATAAACCAGATGGAAAATTCGTGTCCAGGCAGTGTTGTATACCTGCTATAGAATGATCCGGATATAACTCTACAGCGTCGGTCGCATGGATGATTGCTCCATAAGGGACTCGCCCCGTCATGTACAGATGCTTAAATTCATTGACACGCTTTCGCGTGAGATCCTTCTGAAGCTCCTCCTGAATAGGTTGCCATTGAACTTCCCGATTTCTTTGCCATTCGGGATCTTCAGTAAATTCGAGCATCGCAACCACTCCTATCCTACGGTTCAGCGCTGACTTCCAGCGGCGTGGGTTTCAGGAAGTTAAAAAGATCGGAGACTTTGCTGGTGGCAAGTTGCGAAAATAGGCTCGTGACCGTTACAAGTTTTATCCGATCTTGCACGCTGCCAGGCCACGCAAAGGTCGCATTGACGATACTTGTGTTCGTTCCAGCCTCAGCACTGGGTCCTTCGGCCATCAGATCCAGAAGACTATCTTTCTTTCCCTTTTTTCCTAGAAATGGGCTTGACTCAAAAATTTTCAGATCTGGCTTATCAACTTCAAACGATTGAAGACGCCACTGCATTGTCAGAACCGGCACCTTGCTAGAGTAAGCCTTCAAACCTGATTGTTTTAGGGGTAACCATGCAAAAGTAGCATTTGTCGCGGCAATATCGACGCTGAACTGTTTGTGCAAGTTTGAATAAGTGTCGGATTTTTTGTTGACCGCCCACCTGGTTAATGGCTTGTTGGGATACATTGTTTTATAACGGTCCGGCCCTTTCGCATCAGCTTTCTTCTGAACCTTAGAGCGTAATGACTTTATCTCTATCCAGTGCTCCGGCGAATTTGTCTCGTCAACGCCCAGAACAATGTCAATATCTCGTTGAATTTTAGTTACGCAATTTGCCGGGCAGCTAAGTGATGCCTGCTCTTTGGTGGCCGCCTCAATTTGATCAGTAGCTTCGAATACCCCTACCCAGCGCACACGCTCTAAAGCCTTTATCGGCAAGCCGCCAGCATAACGATGCTTGAGCTGGTGATAAGCCGTCTCGCCGAGGTGGAACAGCGCTCCGTGACCGCTTTGAGCATCAACCCCTGATGGAACATCAGACAGTTTTTTATCGAAAGAGTCAGCAAAAACCTTCGCTAGTTTAAAGCCGACTTGGCGGCGCACTTGTTCATTCAGGCCAATTCCGTTGCACTTCATCTGTTCCGACGGCAGCGGCGTGGAGGAGGTATCGGTCGTACCTGCCGACTTCGCCTCGGCTTCGAGAGCTACACCACAGCCAGACTCCCACCCAAGATAGGCAACAATTGCCATCACGGTGATGGGCTGGTAACGCATGTTGGTCTTGCCACGAACAAAGTTACGCAGTGCTCTGCTGCCTCCGTGAGTCATCATCCATGCCGAGCTTTTCATCATGTCTGTACTAAAGACTGCTTGACGGAAGTCCTTGGCACTAATGTCTTTCATCTGACTCCGAACGACCCTCAGTGCGTCAGGTATATTTTCTGCCTCCTGCTTTGTCACTCGACTAATTAGCCCAAGAAGTACCCTACCTAGAACTATTTGATTCACGCGATTAACGGCTTTCGAGACCAAGCCAGCATGCGCCTGTGGCATCAACCAGCTCAAAGGAAGCTGATGCAGGGCGGTCGTCGGTGCAGCATCGTTGAAGGCTGGCGCCGTCGGTGGCTCGCCCTCCCCTTCCCAACCATCCGCCGGCAATGCCAGGTAGTCAACCCACGACACCACGTCATCGGCGCTGTTGATGGTGCTGAACATGAACTCCAGACCCTTCCTCGAGTCTTCGTCTTCGTACAGCTCGACTGCCAAGGCCAGGAACGGCAGGCTGTTCCACAGCAGGCTGAAGTCGCCGGTCCTGCTGCGCTGTACCACCTTGCCCAGGTAGCCGGCGAAGTATTTTGCGAACTTCGGGTTCACATCGTTTAACTTGCGCAGCAGCGCACGGAGCGGCGTTGTAATGATCTTCAGCGGTTTCGCAGGCGGAAAGATCGTGATGACGTTGACAGCTGCGATCGAAAATTCCAGGCCATCGAACTTCTCCGGATCGCTGACCAGATAGCCCAGCTGCACGATCACGATACCGAAGTCCTCGATCGGCAAAATCCAGCTGATGAGACCGAGCACAAAGTTGCTCTCACCATCAGCCGCATGTGCCTGGCTGATAAACGGAATCTGCACTGGCCGCTGCGGCACGTACTGCGCTACACCCAGCATGCTGTAGGTCGGTGTCAGTCCGGCCACGTTGATCGGTGGTGCATTCGGGTCAAGCGTGTCCGCGTACTGCCCCGCCAGCACGGCAAAGCCCGCCTGTGAAACGAGCGAGGCATACTGCCGCACCTGATCGGTATGGATTGCGACACGCATGGTCGTGAGCAGGCTGTTTCCAGCGCCCATCACGCCAGTACTCTGCAGCGTCAGATCGGTAAAGCTGTCAGGTCCGACGGTCACGGTGGTCTGCGTGCTGCCATCAGCAAAGGTCATTACTGGCGCACTGCTCCAGTCGAACCACTTCAGGCTGTTGAGCTGACCTTCGAAGCCCTTACCAACTTCGAGGGTGCGGCCGCTGTCGCTGTAGGTCAGCACGCCGCTGGCCGGCATCTGCGTCAGGATGCCATCGACCCAGAGTTCGGCCTGGCCGTTATGGTAGCGTGCCGCCACCCGATGCCATTGATTCACACCAACAGGTGCACTGCGAACGATGTAATTGCCGGTATCGGTGCGGACGCGGTAGACCAGGGTGCCGTCGCTCTGCAGCTGCAGGGTCTGGGCACCATTGCCGAGATCGACGACGCTGCCGCTGACCATGGTGCTGTCACGTTCGGTGGGCTTGAGGTCGATACTGAAGCCAATGCTGTTCAGGCGCTTGAGCGCGGGGGCGGAGTCGGCCCACAGCACGCTGGGCACTTCGCCATCGATCGTCTGGTTTACAGAGGAGAAGCGCAGGCTGCGACCACCGCCCATCGGTGTGCCCCTGGCCTGCGTCACGAACTGCGCCGAGAGTGGGTAGCGCCCGGTCTCATCGAGCACCAGCTGGCCATCCAGCTCATTGAGATAATAGGCGGCCAGGGGCGCCAGGTTGGGATCGCGGAAGTCGCCGATCTTTACGGTGACGGCATCACCTGGCTGACCCAGGGCCTTGATGGTTGCGCTGGTCTTGAACGGCAGGGCAATAGCGGTGGAATCATAACGGACGTGGTCGATGACACCAGCCGTACTGGTATCGCCTACCATCATGGCATGGTCGACTTCCAGATCACGAAGCTCTTGTTGCGGATACACCACCTCGAAAGGCTGGACCTGCCATGGACTGCGGCCCGCCTGGGCGGTAAGTTCACCCGACCCATCGGAGCCTGGCGCAGTGATCGTTGCGCTGGCTTCACCACTGGCGTTGGTCGTCACTTCAGTCTGGGACAGAAAGCCATAGCTTGAACCCAGCGCCACGGTCACCCCGTTGACTGGCTGATCGAGGTGGTTCGTGACTCGTACAGTGAAGCTTTCTGTCGCGCCAGCAAACAGCGTCGCTTCGGCATCAACAAATTCGATTTTCAGCGGCTTCACCTCGACCGGCACGGTGGTGCTCACCTGCCCCGCATTGATCCGGATGCTGGCCATTTCGGCAATGCTGCCACCACGGAAGGTCAGGCTCGCTCGCCCGGCGTCGTCGGTGGCGCCTGTGGTGCTGACCACATGCAGACTGTCGGCAACAAAGAAGCTGACGCCAGTATCAGCGGCCACGGGGTTCCCGTGCTTGTCCTTCACCAGAATGTTCAAGGTGGTGTCATTGGCTTCGGCAGCCGAAACAATAAGATTGGGCTGATCGACCTCAATGGTGGTCGGCTCGCCGGCGACGACTTCGATGGGTGGCAGAGTCGCGGTGGCACCGCCAGCGTCTAATAGCTCCACAGACACGTTGGAAACTGCGCCGCGATTGGGCGGTAGCGTGATCTCGTTGGCGAAGATGCCATAGGTCTGATCGATGGCATACTCCTGCGTAAGCGTGGCGCCACCAGTCGCCTTCCAGCGCACCTTGATCGGGGTCTTGTCCGTGCGGCCAGCATAGCCTACGAGCACAGCTTCGAGCGGTACGCGTGGGTCATCCGCGCTGACATACAAGGTCTCGCCTGACGAGGCATCGTACTCGGCGAGCTGTGTCCCTAGCACCAGATGCTCGAACGCATACTCCCACAGCACGTTCCCCGCATCCTGATTCAGATACAGGCGCATGGTCAGGAAGTCTTCGGGGTCCAGGCTCGCCAGGTGCTCGATGTTGTCGATGCGCAGGGTCTGGTCTTCGCCCATGGTGACTCTGGTTTCATGTTCGCCCAGGGCTAGGACTAGATCCTGGCCGCCGTCGATTGGCGCAATTCTTCCGAACTCAGGGCCGATGAGTGAGTACAGCACTTCGATGAGATCATCTGAAGATGTGATGACCGGACTGGTTGCATTGAGGATATCTTCCTTCTCTTCGCTGCCGGTCAACGGGTCGGTGATCTTCACCCGCTTGATTGCATCGATTTCCAGGCTGAAGCGGCTGAATTGGTACTCAGGACGATAGGTCCAGGCGTAGCTCGGCAGCGGTCGATTTGGCGCAGCTGTGTCGACTGGCGTGCCGCCAGCGCTTGCTTCCTGACCAGCCTTGAGCAGACGGCGGTATTCGCGATAAGCGAGCCAGCCTTTCTGCTCATCATATTGGGGCACCAGGAACGGTGTGATGTACTGCGGCCGGGTATCCAGAGGCGCATCCGCACCCGCATCAGCGCCAGACTTGTCGAAGCTGGCGCACTGCGCGCACTCCTGGTTTTTGGCCTGACCGATGACCTGGATGTAGTAGTGTTCCGCCAGCGCCTGCGTGTCTTTCCACTGCAGTATCTGAGTCTGACGGCCGGGCGCTATGGGGAATGCCGCAATGTTACTGCTGCTGGTCGTGGCGACGACGTTAGGAGCGACCACCTTGGCCAATCGGCCTGTGAGACCATATTGCGCGCCATCGACTGCTGACAAGCCTTCAGGCAGCGGTGAGCCATCATGGTCTAGCCATTCGGTAAAGACGCGCACGCTCTGATCGCTCAGCAGGCTCGCACCTTCAGCGCTGACGATCTGACCTGAACGGCTTTCGCCAGCCTGCAGGCCCTGCTCGACATTGTACATGCGCTCGGCCCAGACCTTCAGGTTGGGTGGGCGCATGACGATGGGCTCGAGGGTGACACTCAGTCCGGTTGAGCCTGCATCACCGACACTCTTGAGCTGAACACGCGAGGTGCCCGTATAGCCAGTGCTGCGGTTGATCGCGACCACTTCAACCCATTCGCCGGGCTGAAGATGGAAGGACTCACGCTTTCGGAAAGGTTCAGTGAGCTGGTAGCCGGTGGCCCATTCTTCGAATGAGCTGGTCCTGTTGATCGCGCCGACGTTGGCGGCAGAATCCTTCAGGCCTCGGAGCATCAGGCGAGCGTTAAAACTGATCGCTCACTACCCCAATCAACTGCTCTCGATGAATGACACCATAGTGTCGACTATCCTGGCTTTGGGTGCGGTTATCACCGAGCATGAAAAGGTGTTGTTCAGGCACATGCTCGTCCCGCAGCGCTAGCAAGTAAGTCGGGTTTGAAGCATTGATGCAATGGAAGCGCTCATCATTCACCAAAAGCTGATGCGCTTCTTTACCTAAAATGTCTCCCGGCACCCCAGCGACACGTTTTATCTGTACATGCCCTTCTCGTGTGAAAGCAACGACACGACAGCGCAAGACACTGATGTTTTCGTCCGAGAACCTCCTGTCTATCAAAACATAAGCGCCGTCGCGGATAGTTGGTTGCATCGAGCCAGAGACAACCTGAAAAATGTCGATACCTAATAGCAGATGGCGACTCGAATAAGTCAGAACCGATAGGCCACTGAAATAGATGACGAAGTAGAAAAGGGATCTATAGCCTGAAGCGCCCATCAGCTTGGTTGCTGACAATGAGACCAAGAGCACTGCAAGCAGAAAAAGAATAATACCGTTGAAGGAAGCAATAAGCCGGGTCGCGACCAGGACTGCCACCAGTAGGATGCTTACAACAACACCCGCTGACCACGACGCACGGTTCAAACTCCGCTTAGCGCTTCTAGCCGCCAACGAGCCGATGGTAGACGCCCTCTGGCAGCATTTCTTGCGCCTTGGCGGCTGACACTGCTCGAGGTCTGCCGGACTCATTTATCCAGAACTGGCTCATAGATTCGTCATCATCAGCCGCCATAGGGTCGTCAGGAACTTCGTATGCGCCAATCAGAGCTACTCCCGGAGCTTCCAGTAACATCTCAAGATCATCGAAATCCATGCCATCGATTTCCGACCAGGAGATCAGGATCTGATCACCCTGTGGCTCGATTGCTTCAGGGTATTCGAGATCTTCTATGGCACTGAAGAGAGCCTTTTCCTCCGCAGAAAGATCATCCTCAAATTCAGGACGGGTCTCTCTCGCGAGTAATGTTGCGAGCGAGCTCGCCTGGTCCGACGAGGCGCACGAAAGCAGCAACGAAAGGTGAAAAGCCATATCGGTCCTCTAAGGCAGCTTTACGGTCATAGCCCAATTGGCCCGAATGGTTTCCTCTCTCTGGCAAATCTCTTTTGCAGAATCTAAGGCGCAAGCACGGCCCGAATCAGACTTCAAAACCGCCTGAGCCGAGTCAATATAGACATCTATCCCGATGGAGTCGTCTAGTTTACCTTTATTGGCATATTTAATAGTTGAAATGTAATAGTCGATCGCAGGTAAATATGCCAGTCGGGCTATATCACCTTTTAGCAGCAGAAACGTTTTTCGCAAGAATTGCTCGCCAATGAATCCTGGATCGGGGGCGATGTTGCGGGGGCGACTCGTAGTATCTATGACTTCGCTATACTCGTTGCCTAAGACGCCATCGGCAAAATATCTAGCATCATCTTTGATCCAGCTTATACCTTCGCCATATGTGGCAGCCCTTTCGAGGTAGCCCAGGAGGAGCTCCTCCCTTCCCTGATAATCAATTAACTTAGACCAGAAGACGTCTCGAGCCGACTCAGCTGAATCAAAAGGCGTGAGAAAATACAAATTCACGGCCCCAATGAAGTCATCTTTCTTGGCTTGCAGAAAATAGTCTTTGTATTGCCGCTTCCCCTTGGCAGATATCCTGGCCAATCCGTTCTCAGCTAGATGCTTCCAATCGGCCTTGCGCTGTCGAACCCATTCCTTATCATCGAGCTTCCAGAGGTAGCGGAAGGACTCAAGTTCGGGTCGCTCTTTGGAAAAAGTAAAATTGTCCATCAAGGTCTCTCACACGCCACTTCAAAAAAAGTTTCTGGGAGCTCTAGTTCGGATCGTGAATATGCCGGTGTAACCGCCCTCGGCTAGTCCCCCTTTACGAAATGTTCAAGAGAGCTCCAGTTCGCACGAATCGTATCTTCTTTTGCAACAATCTGTTCCGCACACTCATAAGCGCACTGTCGGCCCGTTTCGCTTTTCAGAACAGATTTAGCCAAGCAGATATAGTGTTCCAGGTCACAGGTTGCAGTAAGCTCTGCGGGGTCGGCGAAGGTAAAGGCCGACACATGGTAATCAACGGCTTCTGCAACCGCGCAGTACTCAAGCTCTCCAGACATCAGATCCTTAGTCCGAGAGATAAACCATCTTGAAATTAATGTAGCATGATGAGATTGGCTGGATGGCGTATCTTTTCGAATAAGCGGATACCCCTGACCTAATACGCCTTCGACGAAGCTCTGCAGATGACTGCGGAGCCAGGGAAGTCCCTGTCCCTTTTCAGCCGCCCAATCGAGATAACCCGTCTCGACCATGGCCCGCCCCGTACTGTCTAAGATATCACTCCAAAAGACTTCATGAGCTGACTCCGGGGAACTGAACGGCGTCAAGAAGTAGGCTGACAAATAACCGATGTAATGCTCTTTCTCGCCCAATACGAAATAGCGTTTCCAATCCGCTTTTTCTTTCGCCGATACACCTGCAAGATTGTTTGCGGCTATATATTTCCAGTCGGCCTTGCGCTGGCGCATCCACTCCGGATCGTCCAGCTTCCACAGATATCGAATTTTTTCAAGCTTGTCTCGTTTCGCGCCCCAGATATTTCCTTCCATTACGGTGTCTCACATGCCACTTCAAAATCGAAAGGGGAACTTGACAGATCCTGCTGTGCTACCGCCTCGCGCAAGGCTTCGGCTTCATCACCTAGTAGAATGTCACCTATGCCGTTTTCTATCCAAGAAAGCCCCCAGATGTCCACTGCCAAATATTGCCAAGGGCCGAGTATCCCAAGGATTTGATCTGTGATGTTCTCTCGCAGTTCTGCTATCGCCTCTTCGCTGAACGTTCCGTCGTCGATCGCTTTTTGAACTGCAGCGTATTCAGGTCCTACAAAACGCCTTTGCAGATCGCCAACTATTTTTTCTGCTTTGCCAGCCCCAACTTCTATGGCAAAGAATGTGGCCAGGTTGAAGGGTCTGATATCCTGCTGCGGCAAAGATGTTATCTTCGCCTCAACCTGACTATTAACATACTTCTTCTCATGTTCACTTTTGGAATAGCCGATGCTCGTCTTAAAGGCGCTATTACTGATGCCGGGAGCGCTCGTCATGAAGTAGCGCAGCGCATTGAACTGAGGCGACAGTTCGGTGACTAAGCCTCCCTCTTTAATCCAGGGGGTCGCGACGTTCCGAGTCGTAAGTTTGCTTTCAAGCTCGTATTTCCCGTCCTTTCGTGTCAACTCTCGCCATGAGCGCTCCCCTGGCTTCCATATCTGGAACCACGTCCTGTGTTGATTGGGCCTAAGACTTTGCTTCAAGGGAGCCAACTTCTTCCAGAAATGGGTTTGCAGCGCTTCACCAGATGCAGCATGGTCTAGAAAAAACTGGCGATGGGCAGCTGTCGTGTAGTTTAAAGTGACTGATTTTCCACCTCCGTCCGCCTTGCCATTCCACTGACCGAACTGCGATCCACTCAAGGTGGGCCCATCGTTCGCTAGCTTTAGCTTGTTAAGATAGCTTTCGTTAAAGCGCCATGATTTCAGCTCTACCCATATACGCTGCCCATCATTTGCTCCTTTTAGCACCAGGTCCGGCTTTCGCTGCCAAGGACTGCCAGCGTAATCTTTGACTGTGCCATTTGCCGAAGTTTTAAGGCCCACCTCAATTCTATCAGCATCGCTTCTCGGATCCGCCAACAAGACTTCATACTGCGCAGCATTACCTACACCGTAAGATTCGCCAAACTCGAACAACGCGTGATAACCAGCCGTAGCAACCAGTTCCATCGCAGCGCCATGGGCATGGTTAGCAACCATGCAGCTTCGTCTCGTCAGGCCGCCATCCTCAATTTGGCCCTTCTTGGCAAGGCCAAGACCCGCAAACCAGCTAGCCATGTGGATACTGACAGTTTCGCTTACTTGTCCGTTCAGCTTTTTACAATCTGTACAGAGGTCTGTTCCTTCAAGGCGTGTCGAGAGATAACCAATAGCCATCAGAATTTCATCGCGAGTAAATCGCGACGTTGTACCGTTTTGCATTAAGGCGACGAAATTAGCCGGAGCTCCGCTAGTGCCCGCACGGATGGCCTGCTTAAGCATTACCAGAAGTGCGCGCGGAACGTACACAAGCGGGCCAGCCGCGTACGCTGTGGGAACAACTGAAAAATCGCCACTCTGTCCAAGAAGTGCGTCCTGCGAAGGGAAGATTCTTGTTGACTCCATGGGCGCGCGATACAAAGCAGCAAGCATTTGCGTCATATACAGAGTCAGTAGTCGCGGCTGGTCATATGTGGCCGGGTCAACCTCAAACACCGTGTCAAGCACAGCGGCCATTTGTGCTGCTGAGGCTCGACACGGTGTGGTGGAAAACGCTAAAACAGTACCAGTGTTCACGTCTGGAGTAACCTTGTCGCATGTCATATCTGGTCGAGGTATGGGCGGGTTCTCTGTCGCCCAGCCGTTAGCTGGCAACGACAGAATACGAATCCATGACCAGTAGTCGCGGCGATTAGTCATGCTCGCAGCAATTGCAGCGGCGAGATCTGGTCGGCTCTCGATGAGCTCTCCCCATACAGTGAGGCCTGTTGCCATAGTTCGAACCCAGAACTGACGACCCTGACTGGCTTGGGTCGTTGCTTCCTGAAGATAGCTTTCAGCATAGCCCACTAGCTCAGTTTCTGACTGCTGCGCAAAGTACGTCTGTAGCCGCCTGACTTGATCTTTCAGTTCAGGATAGTTGGTTCCAAAATCGAGCCACGCGATGCTCGCCAGCACACTCGATTGTGATGCCTGAGCGCCCGCAATATGAGTGGTTCTTTGAATTAGACCACCAGCACCCTGCGAGGGCGCAGGGAAGATACCGGTCATCGGCATCTGCTCGAGAAGCTTTGCTGCGCTGATACTTAGTTCACCAGTGACGCCTTGCAAGGCACCAGCAAAGCGCTCTACCAGGTTGCGGTTCAGGATGTTGAGTACAGGCGCGCTGCCGGTCGAGGGGATCAGCTCCACCGAGACAGACGGCAAGGCAAGATCTTTTTCCGCCACGCCTGCTGCCAATCGCACCGTCACTTCGGCTTTGCCAGTCGCGTCCAAGGTGCCTGAAGTCCGATCAAATTCGACCAGCGGTGTGGAGCTCCAATCGTAAACCCGCAGTCCTGCGATCTGACCCTGAAAACCTTTACCGAGCGTGATCACGGGATCACCTTCTGAGAGCGTTGGATAAGAGATCGTTCTATCGCCAAGCGTTGCAACCGCATGCCGATCATCAACTGCAAGATACAATTCACCGTTCTTGACGCCGACGCTCACGGCATACCACGTTTCTTTCTCCAGCCCATCCACTGTGACACTCACCGCGCTAGTGCTCACAGAGTCCGAGAGTCTCCCCGCCGGAATCTCGGCGCGTAGCTGGCCGTTGTTCACCGATAAGTTGAATGAGCCATCAGCCACAGACAAAAGCAGCCCATCCGCCCGCACCTTGAGCCAGAAGTGGTATCCGGGTTGATTAATTGCAGTAAGGTCAGGCTTTGCGAGCGACCATTGGCTGAGCGCTTCCTCCTCACTGGATATGAAGTCGAGTGCATAGACTCCATGAGTCGGGCCGGAGGTTCGCCGGATATGCTCGAATCGTGCGGGATATCGGTGCAGCTGATCCCAGGAGGGATTGAGAAAGCTCGCATAGAGAACCGGCTCGCGATTAATGAGATGGTACTCTGCTGTAGTGATATCCCACGCTGCTGCTGCGAGCCCGGTCAAGGCCAGAGTGTTATCTGCGGCGAATGTGAGCGTGCCCGCCCTATCGGCGAAGTCACTGATAGTGCTTTCCTGGTCAGTCGCCGTAGCGGCCACAATGTAAGGCGCAGCAAGCTCAGCGTTCTGAACAGTCGTGGGACGTACAACCTCGATAGGAATGATCTTCGGCGCAGTCACATCGAGCTTAGCCGCCAGATTGTATATACCGGCGGCAGAGGGGGCTTCATAGGTAAAAGTCAGTTTGCCGGAGCCGTCGGTTGTATGCTCGCGTGTCCTTACGAATCCAGCATCCGCGCCCAGGTCTATAAACAGTCCCTCCAGAGCGTTGCCGCCGCCACCTAGTACCGCTACTTCCAAGGGATAAGTGACGCCAGCTACGAGATTATCTGGTAGCCCCTGAATCGAGAGCTCCAGCGGCGCGACTGTGACATTTGTCGAGGCAGACGCACCTCCCGAAGACACATCAACAGCGAAGCCCCCCGAGACGAAGGCACTTTCGAGCGTTGCAAGCATGACCCCATCTTCAGTAAAGCCCTGCTGACTTTTGAGCGTGAGATGGCCGTGGGGTTGAACGAAAACCCCTGTTCCGTTTTCGACACGATTGCCGAACTGGTCGGTAATGATGGCCTTCACTTCAACAGAGCCTACTTCGCCAACGTACAAAGCCCCCGTCTGGGACAGGTCTATGTTCTTTGGCTTTCCAGCTAAAACACCCATATCGAACGACTGGATTCGGGTCGAGTCGTCACCTAGCAGCGAGGCTTCAACGCGAACAATGTTGCTGCTATACGGGGCGAGATTTACAGTTGCGGTGGCGGAGCCGTACTCGTCCAGTGAAACAGCCTGAGATTGCAGGGTCGCATTGCCCTGAATAACGCGCCAAAGCACCTGTTGCGGGATATCGTTTTGCTTCGCCTTCGTAAGACCGGTGTATCCCAAAACGCTGGCTTTCAAGTCTATCGTTGCGTCATCCGCCCTCACGTAGGCGATGTTATCCCCTACGAGGTCATGCTCCTTCGCTAGTCCGAGGGAGAGATACATAAACGCGTACTCCCAGAGAATATTCCCTGCATCCTGATTCAGATACAGGCGCATGGTCAGGAAGTCTTCTGGATCCAGGCTGGCCAGGTGCTCGATGTTGTCGATGCGCAGGGTCTGGTCTTCGCCCATGGTGACTCGGGTTTCATGTTCGCCCAGGGCTAGGACTAGATCCTGGCCGCCGTCGATCGGCGCAATACGACCGAACTCGGGGCCGATGAGTGAGTACAATACTTCGATGAGTTTGTCTGAAGAGGTGATTACCGGACTGGCTGCATTGAGGATATCGTCCTTCTCTTCGCTGCCGGTCAACGGGTCGGTGATTTTCACGCGCTTGATCGCATCCACTTCCAGACTGAAACGGCTGAATTGATACTCAGGGCGATAGGTCCAGGCATAGCTCGGCAGCGGTCGATTTGGGGCAGCTGTGTCGACTGGCGTGCCGCCAGCGCTTGCTTCCTGGCCGGCCTTAAGCAGGCGGCGATATTCACGGTAAGCGAGCCAGCCCTTCTGTTCGTCGTACTGTGGAACCAGGAACGGTGTGATGTACTGTGGTCGGGTATCCAGAGGCGCATCCGCGCCGGCATCGGCACCAGACTTGTCGAAGCTGGCGCACTGTGCGCACTCCTGGTTTTTAGCCTGGCCGATCACCTGTATGTAGTAGTGCTCGGTCTGAGCGTAGAGCTCCGAAAGCTGGAGTAATTGAGTATTGCGCCCAGGTGCTATAGGAAACTCTGCAAGATCGCTGGCGCTTGTCGACGAGATAACGCCAGAGGCGACAACCTTGGCCAGCCGACCGGTGAGTCCGTACTGTGCCCCATACCCTACTGACAAGCCTTCAGGCAGCGGTGAGCCATCGTGATCCAGCCATTCGCTGAAGATACGCACGCTCTGATCGCTCAGCAGACTCGCACCTTCAGCGCTGACGATCTGACCTGAACGGCTCTCACCGGCCTGCAGACCCTGCTCAACGTTATACATGCGCTCTGCCCAGACCTTCAGGTTGGGTGGCCGCATCACGATGGGGTCAAGGGTAACGCTCAGGCCTGTTGAGCCTGCATCACCGACACTCTTGAGCTGCACGCGTGAGGTGCCCATATAGCCAGTGCTGCGGTTGATCGCGACGACCTCGACCCATTCGCCGGGCTGAAGATGGAAGGACTCACGCTTTCGGAATGGTTCGGTCAGCTGATAGCCCGTAGCCCATTCTTCGAATGAACTTGTCCGGTTGATCGCGCCAACGTTGGCAGCAGAATCGGCAGGTCCGCGCAGCATCAGGCGATAACCAGCGACACCCTCTTCATTGACAGCCAGTTCGCCGGCCCGGACTTCGGCATGACCTAGACCCTTGCGCTCCAGCACAAGTTGACCCGTGGCGGCGCGAAACACGAGCACGTCGGTATTCTGCAGGTCATCACGACTGATACTGCTGAGCAGACCGGTGTTTTCAGTCAGACGACGCGTGCGGTCTTCGTCCAGCAGTCGGATGAGATCAGGCGCTGGCGTCGGTGCTGGGGTGGTACCGCTTTCGGCAGGGGCTTCAGCCTTGTCGTTAGAGCTGAGATAAATGCCCTGAAGATCGCCCGTGCCATCTTCTACGAACACCAGGTCAGCGGTGGCGTCATCGGGTATGTCTGCCATGCGACCAATGACAGGTCGATCAGCCTGGCCGTCGTTGTCGAAGTCGTACCAGTCGCTTGCCGTAGCCGCTGCATTGGTGCTCGCATCAAAAGCTTGTGAGCGGGTTACGTCGCCAAGCGGCACACTTGAGCCCTCCCCGGCGTTACCCATCTGCAGTTGGCCGGTGAGGAACATGACGTCGACATAGAGGTTGATTCGCTGCGCTGGCTGTAGGGCGACTTCCTGGACCAGCATAAAGGTGAAGGGGTCGATATAGGCATAGCAGTAATCCCACGAACGACCACGCAGAAAGTACGGCAACGAGGCGCTACCAAGCGGACTGAAGTTTTGATATTCAAGCCTCGCCCAGACATCGGTCGTAAACTCAAACCCGCCGGGTGGACAGGTCGGTAGTCTGTATCGGAGAAAGTATTTGCCCTCCTCATCCGTTACGCTTCTACACCATAAATCAGATCATCCGTGTTCACGACGATGCCAACGTCCGGACCGAAGACTTGATCCTTCTGAGGATCGAAGCGACGCGCTAAAAATCTTGCAGCAAAGCCGTCAAATAAACTGAATCGCGACTCTCGGGCAGTTCTGCGGGCATCTTCAGTGACTGCTTTTTGGTATCGACTCGCTTCAAACGATCCGCGTCACATCGGTACAATCGATCCCCCACACTCCCGTCAATATAGCTATCTTCTCCGCCACGCTTGTACGCCTTCACGATGCGGCCTTGGCAAGCCTGAAACTTCTGATCCAGATCTGAAAGGGTCGCTTCGATTTCCCACCAATGAAGAAACAGACCCTTTTCCCCTACATCACCAAGCTCGTCGGGGTATTCAAGATCTTCTACTTGTTCAAACAAGGGTTTTTGCCATTCTTCAAGGTCGTCATCGAAGTCGGGCCGAGAACCTTTTTCGATTAGAAAGGTCATGGTATCCCGCAATTCTTGCGACTCAAACTCCACAAGCACAGCGATATGGTCACACATCTTGATAAACCCGGCTGATATCTGCCTGGGGTAAAGACGGCCCTTGCCACTGGGCGATTTCAGGAGATTCAAGAGCCAACTCCAGAGAACCACTCTTCATATCTTCGAGCATGAAGTAACCCAGCTTGAGCATAGGGTTCTCCGAAAACTCTAGAGCATATACTTCGTCACTTACTTCCGGGTGATAAAATAGCAAATGCTTTCCGGTCGAAGTGTATAAGGCCCGCCGAAACTCACGCTCTTTAAGCAATAAAACAATACTAGGGAAATACTCATGATAATCAGCTGATAGTCGGGGGTAATAGATTAAAGTCGGCGTTATCTCGTCAATCGCACGCCCTTTCGGCAATACTGGCAGAAAGACCTCGAGACCCAGACGAGCATCACTTCGATTGCTAAGATGCTCAGTCGGTGAAAACCAGAACCTAAAACGATAGGCTGGAACGTCTTCAGCAAGGCCAAAGCCCATGCGCTCCACCAAACCCCCGTTGAGCCAGCCTCGCAAATTGCACTGTTCTGGCGCGGGAAAAATCATATTTGCAGGCAGCAGACCAACCCGTTGTGCACTCTGCACAAGCGCAGCAAGCGCTTCTAGCGGTTCGATTCCATGAAGTGCTCTCGGAAATGGCGCTGTCCATTCATTTGCCAGCAGCTGTGCGGGATATAGGGGTAACTGTTCGGGCACTTGATGACGTGGAAACTCCCAAACGCGGTTTGGCCCTAGCGCAACTATCGCCTCCTGAATACTTTTAGGCGCATCATCGTCAGATAGACGCGCTTGTAGTTTTTCGGCAAAAAGACGAGCAGGCGAGGCCTCACCTATTGCTGCTCTGGGCTCCACGAAGTTGAAGAGGCAGCTCAGTAGTGCGGGGAGACTATGATCATGAAAAGAAACACCTTGGTGTTCGAGAAAACGCAAGCTACTCAAAAAGTGTTCGTAGGTATGGCGCACGATTTCGGTATTTCTTCCTGTCGTGCCCACTAGAAACGCATAAGCCCTACTTATAAATCTTTCTACAAACTCTTCAGCAGGAATATATTTCTTCCATGTTTCCTTGCCCCAGTAAACTTCGTCGTCCTCATTATGCTCCTTGGGAAACAGCGCGTGGGCGATAAGCTTTTCCTGTTCTCCTGCATATCCAAATTCATTACCGTCGGCGATCAAACCTGCTGCGCCTGCTGCGGCAGAGACTAGCATCGAGTTATAGTCGCTAGGGAAAGCCGAATCGAAGACCTCTCGGACTTCTTCTTCCGTTTCTGATGGCGTAAAAAATAGACGATGCTTTGGGTAAAAATCTATCCTAGTAAAGGTGCCAGGTACTACGTTCGGCGGCTCCACGCCTTCCACATAGAATGCCTTGAAAAATTTCATTGCCTTCACTGACACGCCACTTTGTTCAAGATTGCGTTTCACCGATGGCCATTCCCGCTTACGCTGCTTGACCCACTCTGGACTCTCCAGTTGCCATCTGTGCTTGAACGGATTTCCTTTGGTCATATGTCTCAGCCCTCGCACGCCTCCGGAAGTACACTTTCGGGCACCTCTATTTGACCTAGGCCATCCATCAGGTCATCACCTATAGCGCCTTCTATATAATCCTGGAATCTTTGCTCGTAATCACGAAGCCAGTCAGGCGTCATGGCTTCATCCAGCTCAATTAGTTTTTGCAGTGGCCCCAAATTCTTAATGAGAAGCGCAGGCTGGGGCCGCCAAATGTCCGGTCAATCTCCACTCAGATCAATAACACTGCAGTTGAGCTCATGCGCACCACAAGCGGCTAGAAGACTTGAAAAAGACCTAGTGAAGTTTATTGCATCGGCAGATGACACTAAGAGCTGCATCACAAATTCATCCCCGGCATAGTCGACCTCGTGAGCAGTGAAATAGTGGCTTGGCCATCGCTCCAAAAGAACCTCAAGATGTTGTGCCACTTCTGGGCCAAAGATATCCATTCGATCCTGAAGAAGAGCCCCATTTTCTCCTTTCGCAAGTCCTTTGAGAATCGGGACCCAGAGCAGTCGATCAGAAGATGTAAATCTGCACTCGATGACAATACCGCCCACTTCGCCTCCCGGCATACTCGAAAGCTCAACCAAACGACCGCCTCCTATTGATGTGAGAAGGCTTAACTTCAACCTTCCGCTGAGGCGTAACACCTAAGCGCGTCCTGCCTGAGACTTAGCGCCTTGGTAGAGAAGTGCCATATCTCCTAAATCTTTGGCATGAGCCATCAAAAGTTCGGTAACGGCTTTGGCTAGTGGCATAGCATCAAAGCTCGCGTTATCAGTCGACTCAACCGCGCGCTCAAAGATATTCTTTATAGAACCACGGGTGATCTTTGCACGTGTAATGCCATCTCTAGTCTCGATTGGAAGCTCATCGCAGACGCTGAAAACGACTGGGTCAATATGGGAAAGAAGCGACTCGAGATAAGGCAATCGACCCGCAAGTATTCCTCTATAGTTGCTGGTGGAGGGGCCTTCCCTTAACCATGTCGAAAGATCTAGAACTAGCCGCTGGAAAATTCCGTCCGCAGACAAGCACACTTTGCGTGCTTCCTCTTCCCCATTTATGCGAAGAGAAAATTTCCTGTTCGCGTCAAACGCGGCGCCGAATGTTTCGTCGAAATAGTATTGCTGATCTTCTGTGCTAAAAAAATAGTCTGCAAGTTGACCACACAGGAATCTATTAAGATCCCTGAAATCTTGGTCGCTAAGCTTTTCGTTTAACTCGTGATCAAACAGATGCTGCCAACCGTCAAATGTGGGGTTGAAATAGAACCAGAATCGATCCACCCATCGAAACCGCCCATTGGAATCATTGTCGAAAAACAATTTTCGGCACTTGTGGAGATTAGCTCGGGTCGCGCCAGCTTTTTTCATCCGTTCTTCGAGTAACTCCCACTGCACTCTCCGGTCAGTCCGCAGCTGATACAGCATGTGCGCCATTTTTACTCCTCCAAAACAATGTCTTCGACCGCCTGTGTGATGAGACTATAGCCAAGCTGAGGCAAGAGCGTCTTTAACGTCGTTTGAATGCCAGACTCAACGACGTAGGCGTCCATGTTGGTAAGCGAACTCGTTCCCACCGAAGTCTTAACCATTGCGGTCTGACCCGCCGAAACCTCCGGCAATTGGGCAAGCAGGGCCCGAGCTGTACCAGCAACGTTTGGTGCACCGGGATCTAGACTGTAAACGAATGTCGTTGGCTTCTTTCGGCGGTTCTCAACCTTAAACTTCTGGAAGCGCCATTCGAAGTTGGACACAGCGACCAGAACGTCTATATCCTTATTTTCGGACTGGTTTTTCGCTAGCCAAGCACCGCCCAGTTTCTTGGCTGTTCTGTCAATTACAAACTGCCTATGAAGGCTTGGGTAAGTACCTTTCGGGGCGTTAGAATCTTTCTTAGCTAAGTGCCATCGCCCAATCTTTCCGAAGTCGGGCTCAGTGATCTTGATCTTACTCTTCGCCGCATAGGACTTTAACTCAATCCAAATTTCCTTTTTCTCACTGTCTTCAAGAACTATATCCACGTATCGTTCTCGCTTAAAAACTTCTCCTTGAAGAAGCTGAATAGCCGGCGCATTAGGCGTTGCATCTTCATTCTCAAAGAAGGCCACGTACCTAAATGCTTCACTTGCCTTCATCTTATAACCTTTTCCAACCCGATATAGCGCCTGATGGTAAGCAAGTTGCTCAAGATGAAACAGCGCTCCATGGCCTGAAGCAAAAATTAAAATTCGTTCGGATTTCTTTGGATCCTCTTCTGACAGATCTTTGTTGCCTTTATCTATGAATGCAGTCGCCATCTTACGATACACAAGATTTCGGATATTATTATCGAAACCTTTGCCCCCGCACTTAAGGCGATCGCTTTCCAATTGAGGCGGGGTAGTTCCCTCCGGCATCTTAGTCTCTTCCTGGAGGACCCGGCCGCAGGTATTTTCATACTCAAGGTAGGCCAACATAGGCAGTAAAGCAGCAATGTGATAGCGCGTGTTCTTTGCGTTGGAGAACACGGCCTCAAAGGTTTTGACACCTGCACGACGCAACATCGCACCGCCCGCGATCCCGAGCAGCTCTGGACTAAAAGCGTAGCGCCGCATGTCGCGAGCGGAAGCTTTGCGCAGAGATCTGTTGAATACCTTTAATGCGTCGGCCATTCCTTCTAGGCTTTCTTTCCCAATGTGGGCGCTGGCGTGCACTAGGGCATTGCCGAGTACTGATTTTGATATCCTGGTAACCCCAGCCATGGGTGCGGCATGCGCCTGCGGCATCAACCAGTTCAAAGGTAAATTGTGTAACGCCGTAGCAGGTGCACCGTCAGCAAAAGCCGGCACCGTCGGCGGCTCGCCCTCACCTTCCCAGCCGTTGGCCGGCAGCGCGAGATAATCCACCCACGACACCACGTCATCGGCACTGTTGATGGTGCTGAACATGAACTCCAGGCCTTTTCTCGAGTCCTCGTCTTCGTATAGCTCAACGGCCAAGGCCAGGAACGGCAAGCTATTCCACAGCAGGCTGAAGTCGCCGGTCTTACTGCGCTGTACCACTTTGCCAAGATAGCCGGCAAAGTATTTTGCGAACTTCGGGTTTACATCGTTCAGCTTGCGCAGCAGCGCACGCAGCGGTGTCGTGATGACCTTCAGCGGTTTCGCAGGCGGAAAGATCGTGATGACATTGACGGCTGCGATGGAGAATTCAAGGCCATCGAATTTCTCAGGATCACTCACCAGATAACCCAGCTGTACGATCACGATACCGAAGTCCTCGATCGGCAAAATCCAGCTGATGAGACCGAGCGCGAAGTTACTCTCACCATCAGCCGCATGCGCCTGGCTGATAAACGGAATCTGCACTGGCCGCGGCGGCACGTACTGCGCTACACCCAGCATGCTGTAGGTCGGTGTCAGTCCTGCCACGTTGATCGGTGGTGCATTCGGGTCAAGCGTGTCCGCGTACTGACCCGCCAGTACGGCAAAGCCGGCCTGTGAAACGAGCGAAGCATACTGCCGCACCTGATCGGTATGGACCGCGACCCGCATAGTCGTGAGCAGGCTATTGCCAGCACCCATCGCACCCGTGCTCTGCAGCGTCAGATCGGTAAAGTTGTCTGGGCCGACGGTCACGGTCGTCTGCGTGCTGCCATCAGCAAAGGTCATCACTGGCGCACTGCTCCAGTCGAACCACTTCAGGCTGTTGAGCTGACCTTCGAAGCCCTTACCGACTTCCAGGGTGCGGCCGCTATCGCTATAAGTCAGCACGCCGCTGGCGGGCATCTGCGTAAGCGTGCCATCGACCCAGAGTTCTGCCTGGCCGTTGTGGTAGCGGGCCGCGACCCGATGCCATTGATTCACGCCAACTGGCGCACTGCGAACGATGTAATTGCCGGTATCGGTGCGGACGCGGTAGACCAGGGTGCCGTCGCTCTGCAGCTGCAGGGTTTGGGCACCGTTGCCGAGATCGACGACGGTACCGCTGACCATTGCGCTGTCGCGCTCAGTGGGCTTGAGGTCGATACTGAAACCAATGCTGTTCAGGCGCTTCAGCGCCGGGGCGGAGTCAGTCCAGAGCACGCTGGGCACTTCGCCGTCGATCGTCTGGTTTACAGAGGAGAAGCGCAGGCTGCGGCCACCGCCCATTGGTGTGCCCCGAGCTTGCGTGACAAACTGCGCCGACAGTGGATAGCGTCCGGTTTCGTCCAGCACCAGCTGACCATCCAGCTCATTGAGATAATAGGCGGCCAGGGGCGCCAGGTTGGGATCGCGGAAGTCGCCGATCTTTACGGTGACGGCATCACCTGGCTGACCCAGGGCCTTGATGGTTGCGCTGGTCTTGAACGGCAGGGCAATAGCGGTGGAATCATAACGGACGTGGTCGATGACACCAGCCGTACTGGTATCGCCTACCATCATGGCATGGTCGACTTCCAGATCACGAAGCTCTTGTTGCGGATACACCACCTCGAAAGGCTGGACCTGCCATGGACTGCGGCCGGCCTGGGCGGTAAGTTCACCCGACCCATCGGAGCCTGGCGCAGTGATCGTTGCGCTGGCTTCACCACTGGCATTGGTGGTCACTTCGGTCTGAGACAGGAAGCCATAGCTTGATCCCAGCGCTACGGTCACCCCGTTGACTGGCTGATCGAGGTAGTTCGTGACTCGTACAGTGAAGCTTTCTGTCGCGCCAGCAAACAGCGTCGCTTCGGCATCAACAAATTCGATTTTCAGCGGCTTCACCTCGACCGGCACGGTGGTGCTCACCTGCCCAGCATTGATCTTGATGCTGGCCATTTCTGCAATGCTGCCGCCACGGAAGGTGAGGCTCGCTTTTCCGGCGTCGTCGGTGGCACCTGTGGTGCTGACCACGTGCAGGCTGTCGGCGACGAAGAAACTGACGCCGGTGTCGGCGGCCACGGGGTTCCCGTGCTTGTCCTTTACCAGGATGTTCAAGGTCGTGTCATTGGCTTCGGCAGCCGAAACAATAAGATTCGGCTGATCGACCTCGATGGTGGTCGGCTCGCCGGCGAGAACTTCGATGGGCGGCAATGTCGCCGTGGCACCGCCAGCATCTAATAGCTCCACAGACACGTTAGAGATCGCGCCGCGATTCGGCGGCAGCGTGATTTCGTTGGCGAAGATGCCATAGGTATGGTCGATGGCATACTCCTGCGTCAGCGTGGCGCCACCAGTCGCCTTCCAACGCACCTTGATCGGGGTCTTGTCCGTGCGGCCAGCATAGCCTACGAGCACAGCTTCGAGCGGTACGCGTGGGTCATCCGCGCTGACATACAAGGTCTCGCCTGACGAGGCATCATACGCAGCGAGCTGTGTGCCCAGCACCAGATGCTCAAACGCATACTCCCACAGCACGTTCCCTGCATCCTGGTTCAGATACAGGCGCATGGTCAGGAAGTCTTCGGGATCCAGACTCGCCAGGTGCTCGATGTTGTCGATGCGCAGGGTCTGGTCTTCGCCCTTGGTGACTCTGGTTTCGTGTTCGCCCAGGGCCAGCACGAGGTCCTGACCGCCGTCGATCGGCGCAATCCGTCCGAACTCGGGGCCGATGAGTGAGTACAATACTTCGATGAGTTTGTCTGAAGAGGTGATGACCGGACTGGTCGCATCAAGAATATCGTCCTTGTCCTCACTGCCAGTCAGCGGGTCGGTGATCTTCACACGATTAATCGCATCCACTTCGAGACTGAATCGGCTGAATTGGTACTCAGGGCGATAGGTCCAGGCGTAGCTCGGCAGCGGTCGATTTGGGGCAGCCGTGTCGCCTGGCGTGCCAGCAGCAGTTGCTTCCTGACCGGCCTTGAGCAGACGGCGATATTCACGGTAGGCGAGCCAGCCTTTCTGTTCGTCGTACTGTGGCACCAGGAATGGTGTGATGTACTGTGGCCGGGTGTCCAGAGGCGCATCCGCGTCGGCATCGGCACCAGATTTATCAAAACTGGCGCACTGCGCGCACTCCTGGTTCTTGGCTTGGCCGATCACCTGGATGTAGTAATGCTCTGCCAGGGCCTGCGTGTCTTTCCACTGCAGTATCTGGGTCTGACGGCCGGGTGCGATCGGGAATGCCGCAATGTTACTGCTGCTAGTCGTGGCGACCACGTTAGGGGCCACCACCTTCGCCAATCGCCCGGTGAGGCCGTACTGTGCGCCATCGACCGCTGACAAGCCTTCGGGCAGCGGTGAACCATCGTGATCCAGCCATTCGGTAAAGACGCGCACGCTCTGATCGCTCAGCAGGCTCGCACCTTCAGCGCTGACGATCTGACCCGAACGGCTTTCGCCAGCCTGCAGGCCCTGCTCGACGTTGTACATGCGCTCTGCCCAGACCTTCAGGTTGGGTGGACGCATCACGATGGGCTCGAGAGTGACACTCAGGCCTGTGGAGCCTGTATCACCGACACTCTTGAGTTGCACGCGCGAGGTGCCCATATAGCCGGTGCTGCGGTTGATCGCAACGACCTCAACCCATTCGCCGGGCTGAAGGTGGAAGGACTCCCGCTTCTGGAACGGCTCGGTCAGCTGGTAGCCGGTGGCCCATTCTTCGAATGAACTTGTCCGGTTGATCGCGCCAACGTTGGCAGCAGAATCGGCAGGTCCGCGCAGCATCAGGCGATAACCAGCGACACCCTCTTCATTGACAGCCAGTTCGCCGGCCCGGACTTCGGCATGACCTAGACCCTTGCGCTCCAGCACAAGTTGACCCGTGGCGGCGCGAAACACGAGCACGTCGGTATTCTGCAGGTCATCACGACTGATACTGCTGAGCAAGCCTGTGTTCTCGTTCAGCCTGCGGGTGCGGTCTTCGTCCAGCAGTCGGATGAGATCGGGTGCTGGCGCTGTGCCGCTTTCGGCGGGAGCCTCAGCCTTGTCGTTAGAGCTGAGATAGATGCCCTGAAGATCGCCCGTGTCATCTTCTACAAATACCAAATCAGCGGTGCCGTCATCGGGTATGTCTGCCATGCGACCAATGACAGGTCGATCAGCTTGGCCATCGTTGTCGAAGTCGTACCAGTCGCTTGCCGTAGCCGCCGCGTTGGTGCTCGCATCGAAAGCCTGTGAGCGAGTTACGTCGCCAAGGGGCACACTAGAGCCGTCGCCCGCGTTCTCCATCTGCAGTTGGCCGGTGAGGAACATAACGTCGACGTAGAGATTGATTCGCTGTGCTGGCTGCACTGCAGGTTGCTGGATCAGATCCTTGGTGAAGGGGTCGATGTAGGCATAGCAGTAATCCCATGACCGGCCACGCAGATAGTACGGCAACGAGGCGCTACCCAGAGGGCTGAAGTTTTGATATTTGAGCTGCGCCCAAACATCGGTCATGAATTCAAAGCCGCCGGGCGGACAGGTTAGCAGTCTGTACCTCAGAACGTATTTGCCGTCTTCGTCTGTTGCGCCTTTAGCGCCTGGGTAGAGCAGCTCTCCCATATCGACCGGAATGCCCACGACCGGACCAAAAATCTCGTCTTTTTCGGGATCAAAGCCAAGTGGGCTTTTGGATGCTTCACCAGGTGTACCGTGGAAGCCTACTCTCGGCGCGATAACATACGGCGAACTGGCAATCACCTGGCCGAGATCATTCACCAGGATGCTTTTGGAATTACCGGGAACGATATTCGCTTGAGTGAGATCGAAGGGGTACTGCTGAAGAATAATAGCGTCAGCATCGTTCAAAAGCCGGTCCGCCTGACCGAGCACCAGCAGACTCCGTGTAGAGGTTTTCAGGTTCGAGTCGCTCAGCTTTATCTGGGTGGTACCGTTAGCCATCGTGAGTGCCGTGGTCACCGCCTCTTCGCGACTTAACAGCTGAGCACCAGCAGCGAGGGCGGGTTGGTCAACCTTGAACCGGATCAGCTTTTGCTGCTGCTCTCTGTAGTCCCTGACTGAAAACACTTCAAGCGAATCAACCGAGCCGGTAAAGCTCTCAGGAAGCTGCAGCACCTTAATCTCATCACCCTGCTCGTTGTACTCGACAAGAATCGGCTGACCATTCTCATCCAGCACCATACTACGAGCCATGACCCAGCCGAATTTAATGCGCTCTTCTGCGTAACTCGCGCTCGCAATGAGCCCAAGCACCAGCCCCAGCACCGCAGCCAACATCCGTACCAGACAGGCCGCGGCCGATAATTTCAATGACAGATCCAGTTGCATGACTATCGGCCCTACTGCAATTCGGCGATGAGCTGGTTAAGACTCTTACTGCCGGCGGCAACGGCCGCCAGAAGTGGTTGATGCTGCTGCGGGACCATCACGTAAGCGATGTAGTCCAGGTTCTCGAGGGCGACACTTCCCTCGCTGAACACGCTGTAATTCTCGATGCGACCCACACCAATGGGTGCAAGCACCTTGCGGCCAGGGCTGTAGCCCAGCAGCACGACACGCTCGGTGCCCGGTGGAATGTAGTCGTAGCTGCCGCGTAACTTCGGCATCGCAATGCGAATGCTGACCGGCCCTTCGACTTCCACGCCGCGTGGCTGAGTCGCATAGGCCCATAACGGTCGCAGGTTCGGCATCATCGACACGCCGAGATGCTCGAACGGAAAGAACTGAGTCTGGATTGCACCGGAAGTGCGGCCAAGGGGGAACAGGAGCTGCGCATTGCTCATGCCGATCTCCAGGGCGTTGCCGGCGAGACTCAGAACAGCATCACTGCCACTCACCTGCTGGAACGGCACCTGCGGGCGAAGCGGTTGGCGGTTACGGTGGCGCTGAATGTGGCATCCGCAAAAGCACTGGATTCCACGCTCACACGGGTAATGCCGCTGTAAGGCTGCTCAGGGTCAGTTACCGCGCCGGTCAGCAGGACCATGGTCTGCTCCAGGCTCTGTCCGCTCGGGTTATCCACGGTCAGTGCTGGCGCTACGTCATCAGGATAGTCGGCGGCATCGTCGGGGTTCGACTTGCGGCTCAGCTCGACTTCATTGCTGAAGCCATCGCCGTCGCGATCGGTATCGGCGTTAACGCGGATCGTCGGCCTGGTCGACACTTCCTTTCACTGCTTGAAACCGCTACTCTGCCGGCCCACTTCAAGGATGAGGTACACATGGCAGCGCATGATCACGGCTATAAGCAGCTGTTTTCACATCCGGAGATGGTACGCGATCTCCTCCTCGGCTTCGTGCCCTTCGACTGGGTGCAGGAGCTGGACTTTTCCACGCTGGAAAAGCTCAACAACAGCTATATCACCGACGACCTTCGCGAGCGCGCTGACGATCTGGTCTGGCGAGTAAAGTTTCGCAATGAGTGGCTGTACCTGTATCTACTGCTTGAATTTCAGTCCACCGTGGACCGCTTCATGGCGGTTCGCCTGCTGACCTATGTGGGGCTGCTTTATCAGGATCTGATCAAGTCGAAACAGGTTGCAGGCAAAACAAAACTCCCACCGGTACTCCCTCTTGTGCTGTATAATGGTGTTAAACCGTGGAGAGCTGCTGTCGATCTGGCAGAGCTGATTCAGCCGATGCCCGAGCAGCTAGAGGCTTTCCAGCCAGCGCTGCGATACCTGCTCATTGATGAACGCAGCTTCGATGCTACTGAGCTCGAGCGGCTGGAAAATCTGACTGCCGCGTTGATTAGGGCGGAGTTGGCTGACGGCCCGGAGGCCTTGGCTCGCGTGGTAGCCAACCTTATCGTCTGGCTGGATCAGGACAGACAAGCTGGCTTGGTAAGAGCCTTCAATGAGTGGTTTGGTCGTATACTGATAAGAAACCAGGTGCCGGGGATCAGGCTGGAGTCCATTCGGAATCTAACGGAGATGCATAGCATGTTGAACGAGCGAAGCAACAACTGGGGCCGCGCTTATATCGAACAGGGCCTGAAGCAAGGACTTGAACAAGGGCTTGAGCAAGGCCTTGAACAGGGTATTGAACTTGGCGAAGCTCGCACGCTCAAGCGGCAGCTAGCCCGCCGGTTTGGGACGCTTCCAGAGTGGGCGCTGGCGCAGATCGACAACGCCAAGCGTGAGCAGCTCGAACTCTGGTTAGACCGGGTGCTCGAGGAAGACTCTCTCGATGCTGTGCTCGGCTAATTCATTATCACTCGAGCCTATTACTCCCCGCCTCCATAACCTTCATTAACCCGCCGACAAAGCCACTCTCCATCGGCGGGTATATTCGCGCTTCACAGCAATGCGAGCCCTACTTCACCCGCCTCAAGTCAAACGTATGCGGATACTCCATAGAAGGCTCCACCGGCGTCAGATCCACCCCACTAACGTCCGACCTATGCGGCACCGACCCCCGCAGCATTGAGCCCGAAGGCGTAGTCGAATAGGTCTGAATCCGGTTGTCAGTCGGGTCGACGTTATTCGAGAAGCCGGCAAAGCCACCCATGCCACCGTAGTTGTGGTTGAGCGCGCTTTGCGTGTGACCGATATTTTCGAATCGGTTATGCCGTCTGGATTCAGCTTCCACCGCATTCACCGGCATCGCGTCGTAGCTCAGGCCACCCTGGTGCACCACGTGATAGGTACAGCCGCCGATACTTCTACGATTCCAGGTATCGATGATGTCGAACACCAGTGGCGCATGAATGCCGATGGTTGGATGCAGGGCCGAGAATGGCGCCCAGGCGCGATAACGGATGCCGGCGACGTATTCGCCATGGCGTCCGGTATTGTGCAGGGGCACGCGCTTACCGTTACAGGTCAGCGCATACCGAGCATCGACAAAGTTCGTCAGACGAACCTGCAGACGCTCGACCGATGAGTCCACATAGCGTGCGGTACCCATGCTCGAGACTTCTTCACCAAGGACGTGCCATGGCTCGATGGCCCAGCGCAATTCGACGCTCATCTCATCGATCTGATGACGACCATAGTGCGGGAAGCGGAACTCCTCGAATGGCAGCAACCACTGCAGCTCGAAGGGATAGCCATGATCATTTAGCTCCTGCACCACATCCTTGATATCCGCCCAGACGTAGTGCGGCAGCATGAACTTGTCGTGCAGTTCGGTACCCCAACGCACCAGCTTCTGTTTGTACGGCTCGTTCCAGAAGCGCGCCAGCATCGAACGGATGAATACGGCCTGCACCAGCGACATGCGCTCATGCGGCGGCATTTCGAAACCACGCAGTTCGACGATACCCTGTCGACCACTGGCAGTGCCTGGCGCGTAGAGCTTGTCGATACAGAACTCGGTCCTGTGCGTGTTGCCAGTCACGTCGATCAGCAGGTTGCGCAGGATGCGATCCACCAGCCAGGGCTGCGGCACATCGCCTTCGGGCATCTGCTGGAAGGCGATCTCGAGTTCATACAGGTTCTCGTCCCTGCCCTCATCCACACGCGGCGACTGTGAGGTTGGACCAATAAACATGCCCGAGAACAGATACGACAGGCCTGGGTGGTTCTGCCAATAGTTGACAAAACTCCTGAGCAGGTCCGGCCGTCGCAGGAAGGGACTGTGTTCCGGCGTCGAGCCACCGAGCGTCATGTGATTGCCACCACCGGTACCGGTATGACGGCCATCGATCATGAATTTTTCAGCGGACAGTCGGCTCTGTCTGGCTTCCTCGTAGACGGTCTCGGTGATTTCCACCTGCTCGCGCCATGAGTGCGAAGGCTGGATGTTCACTTCGATGACACCAGGGTCCGGCGTGACCAGCAGCTTGTTGATACGTGGATCGCGCGGTGGCTCGTAGCCTTCGATGATGATCTTCTGATCACAGGCTTCAGCGGCATGCTCGATGGCTGCCAGCAGCGCGAGATAGTGCTCGAGGTGTGTCATCGGCGGCATGAACAGGTAGAGCTTATTGCCGCGACGTTCAATGCCCAATGCAGTCCGGATCACCTCGGTTTTCGAGACGCTGGCGCTGCCTGCCTTGACCTTACGTGTCGCTTTGTCGAGCTTGTCCGCCGACTGCAACGGCGCGCGGCCGTCGAAAGGATCGCGCTCGTAAGGCAGCATCTCGGAGGGATGCGTTGCCAGCGGCAGTGAGTTCAACGGCAGGCGTAAACCCATCGGCGAATCACCTGGCAGTAAGGACAGCCGCTCACCGCGCAGTGGCCAGCGCGAAGTCTGCCAGTGCGGTTTCGATTTCGCTTCGGCCAGCGGATTGAAGTCAGCCGGATCCCAGCGCAGTGGAATCACATAACCGACGACCGTAGAAAGTCCCTGACTGAGTATCCTTGCCAGCCGACGTCGCTCCAGATCGTCGCCGAGATCGGCCGTCATCAGATCCAGGTTGGCAGGGAGCGCCTGCTCCTGCATCAGGTGGTAGGCAACGTCCTCATAAGCGGGAATCACGAATTCGCGCTTCACCCCAAGCTGTCTGGCGACTTCGATTGCAAACTCATCCAGCGCTTCATCACTCAGTTTCACGGGCTTGCCATTCGGCTTTTTCTGCCGTGAATCAGCATCGGAAATCAGGCCCTCGGGCTCGTCGAACAGGGCCTGATTCTGCCAGATCGGCTCACCATCGGTTCGCCAGAAGCTGCCCAGCGCCCAGCGGGGAATCTCTTCGCCGGGATACCACTTGCCTTGACCATAATGCAGCATGCCAGTGGGGCCGAAGCGATCGTGCAAGCGCAGCAAAAGCTTGTGGGCCAGCTTAAGCTTATCGTCGCCGAGCGCACCGGTGTTCCACTGCTCCGACTCCATATCATCAATGGATACAAAGGTCGGCTCGCCACCCATGGTCAGGCGGACGTCTTGCCGTTGCAGCTGTTCGTCCAGCTTGTCGCCAAGATCCAGCACACGCTGCCATTCGTCTTCGGTATAAGGCTTGGTGACGCGCGGGTCTTCCTTGATACGTTCGACGATATTGGAGAAACTGAATTCGACCTTGCCCTTGCTGGTCGCACCCTCTACAGGCGCAGCAGAACCAGGCTCGGGTGTACAGGCCAGCGGAATATGACCTTCACTGGTCAGGAGACCTGAGGTCGGGTCGAGCCCCACCCAGCCAGCGCCAGGAATATACACTTCGCACCAGGCGTGCAGATCGGTGAAATCCTCAGCGGGACCCGATGGTCCGTCAAGGCTCTTCTGATCCGACTTCAGCTGCACCAGGTAGCCCGATACGAAACGCGCGGCCAGCCCCAGGTGACGGAGAATATTCACCAGCAGCCACGAGGTATCCCGACAGGAACCCTTACGCAGTTTCAGCGTCTGCTCTGGCGTTTGCACACCAGGCTCGAGGCGGATGCCGTAGCCGATATCCTGCTGCAGCCGTCGATTGATATTGACGATAAAGTCGTTGATGGAGGTCGGCTCCATCGACACTTCAGCCAGCCAGGCCTTGAGCAGCGGGCCCTTGCGGATCTTCTTCAGATAGGGCGCCAGCTCGCGGGTCTGCACGGGCTTGTACTTGAACGGAAATTCCTTGGCATAGTCTTCGACGAAGAAATCGAAGGGGTTCACCACCTTCATGTCGGCGATGACTTCGACCTGAATATCGAGCGAAGTAGTTGGCTTCTGGAACACCAGTCTGGCGAGAAAGTTGCCGAAGGGATCCTGTTGCCAGTTGATGAAGTGTTCTTCTGGCGAAACCTTGAGCGAGTAACTATGAATCGGTGTGCGGGAATGCACTGCGGGACGCAGTCTCAGCACGTGTGGAAAAAGCGTAACCGGACGGTCGAAATCGTAGGTCATCCGGTGTTTGAGCGCGACACGAATCGTCATAGAAAGCAATCCAGGGCTTAAAAAGCCAGTGTCTCACACTCAGGGATCCATACAACCCCTAAGCTGCGCCATAGCGCGCTTTCGGGGCAAATGGCCGATGCTCAGGGAGCCGTGATGCTCGCCTGCGCCGTCTTTCGCGCAATGGCTTCCTCAGCAGCCACCCTGGCCAGCTCAGCTTCATCGAAAGTTCTTGCCTGCAAGGCTGCGATAGCCGCGCTGGCGTCCGCTTCGGATATACCATCGGCCAACAGTGCCGCCTTCTGCTCAAGATAGCCTTGCATGCGCTGCTCGAAGGCAGCCTCTCTGGCAAGGTGACTAACGACACTATCGGTGGCTTTTGCATCGTACTGGTCGGGGTAACGTTGCGCCAGAATCGACTTGATTTCCTCCGGCGAGCGCCCCTGCTCGAACAGCTCTACCGTCGCATCGGAGAGCGCGACCTGCTTTCGAGCCTGCTTTTCAGCCTCGATCATCTGCGCCGGCAGAATGCGCTCAGCTTCCTTTAAAGCAGCTTCGCGTGCCTGAGGGGTGAGCGACTCATCAGCATTCAGCTTCATCGCTGTGAGTGCGTATTCGCCGTAGGCCTCTTCAAGACTGAAAAACGCATCCACTTCCTGCGGACCGAAGTACTGCCGGCGCAGCGCCTTGAGCTGCTCGAAGGTCTGCTCCATGGTCTGGGCATAGTAATCGTATGTCTGCTGCATATTGGACTGGTCTTGCGCGGCCATCGGCTGGCCCATCATATCGGCCATGGCATGCTGATAGCCGACATAGTTCTCCAGCATCATGCGAGCCTGAGCAGCTGCCTCGGGTGGCAGACGCTGGTCGATCTGCTGGTGCAACATGGCCATGACATCTTCAACGCTGCGCTCGCCGACGGCACCAAGGAAATAGTCGAAAAAGTCTTTCACGTCGATGGACACTTTGAGATAGCCCTGCTCGTCGGCTTCGAGCTTGCCATCGATATCGGTGCCAGCCAGCGATGGGGCAAATGCGGCACCATCCCAGGCTTCAGGTTCCGGTGTTGAATCGACTGCGGCCGCAACCGGTGCTGGGGCTGGGTCCGGCGTCGGAACAGGCGCGGTGGCAGCAGCAGGATCTGTCGGAGAAGCGTCAGCTGCACTGATACGATCGGTACTCTGCCCGCGATCGAGCAGCCCGAGCGCACCGGCAGCGATCAGTAAGGCAATGGTGAGCACGAAGATCAGCGCAATTACCAGCACAGTCCGCGAAGTGGACGTACTGCCAGTAGAATTGGGATCTATTCGTCGATTACGCATGGCAAGGCCTCATGTCAGTACCGCTTTATTGTTATGAGCTTCAGGATTGCCACAATGGCCTCTGTACTCAACTACCCAAACGGGTGAAGCACTGGCCCAGAACATTGAATTCTCCCCAGTACTGGCCATGAAACATTGAACTGTGACAGGCATCACAAGGCAAATGTCGTCGGCGAAATGTAAGCAACAGCTTACGAGAAATGTAAGCAAAGGCTGACATCCACTCACAGTCATACCGCGTAAGCTTGGCGCGTCAGCCGGTCATGGGGACCGGTTCAAGTCGCCAAGGATGGTGGTTAAATGAAGACGCTTACTTCCAGGTACGGCACGCTCTGCATCCTGTTTATCGTACTCATGATCTTAAATCTCAACAGCGTGGTCCGTGCAGAATCAGCTAATGGCCTCAAAATAGCCAGTCAGGCCGCTGTCGTCTCCGCAGACACACTGAGGCAACGGGCCGTGCCTCTGACCTTAAGTACCGCAGCTTCACCGCAAGTTGCACCCGTCGTCACCGGCGGCAAGACAAAAAATGTATCCCAAAGAAATGAATTGCCCATTGCTATCAACCAGCTCGATGCGGCAGGATTGGCAGAAGCCATGAAAGGGATTGGCCCCAGCAAGGCCAAGGCCATCGTGGAATTCAGAGCGGCTAATGGGCCTTTCCTGGCTGTGGAAGAACTGCTCAATGTGAGTGGCATTGGCGAGCGCATACTGCAGATGAATGCTGGACGCCTGCAACTCTGAAACGAGCTGGTTTGCAAGCAACCGGCTCCTACGTGCCATCCCGGTGAAATCATCTACACTGAAGGATGGAACTCAGCTGAATAGCCGGTGTGGATTATCGATACCATCCTGTTTGACGTCACTGACATTACGCCTGCAGCCTTGTGCTCAGCTGTCAGCGGCGGTAGTCGCATTGCGACCTATGGACGTCAGGTCCAGGCATGACTCTGCGCCTGCCCTCAGCCCTGTCGTCAAAGTCGCCGCTGACGATGAAGATGATTCTCTGGATTACGGTGTGCAGCACGGTGTTCGCGCTGGTCGCCATCGGCATCCAGGTTATGACCGACTATCGAAGGGAAGTCGCCGAAATCAACAGCCGCCTCAAGCTCATCGAGGCGTCCTATCAGAAGCCCCTTGCCCGCAGTCTATGGTCGCTCGATGAAAAGCTGCTGGAAGTCCAGCTCCGCGGCATACTGAACCTCGAGGACATCGTCCGGATAGAACTGCTCACATTCCCGGATGAAGCCCGTAGTGTCGGCGAAATAGCCAGTAATGCGAACATAATCTCAAGGCAGTTCAAACTCAGCTATGAAACTGACGAGGTTTATGAACTCGGTGTCCTGAAAGTCTTTGCCACGCTCGATGGCATACGCGCCCGACTCGGCGATCAACTGCTGGTTATCATCGGCATTCAGACACTGAAAACGTTCGGCCTGTGTCTGTTGATATTTCTCATATTCCGGGCCTTGGTCACGAGACATCTCAGCCGCATGGCACACTACGCCCGAAGCCTGAACCTGGACAGCATGTCGGTTCCGCTGGTATTGGACCGGGCGCCGCAACGCGGTCGAACCAAGGATGAGCTCCAACAGGTCACCGACGCTATCAATGAGATGCGCGAGCGCCTGCTGAAGGATCTGGAGCAGCGCAAGCACGACAGCGCCGAGATTCGCAAGCTGTCATTGGCTATTGAGCAGAGCCCCTCCTCTGTTCTGATCTGCAACGACCGCTGGCAGATCCGCTTCGCCAATAACAAATTCATTAACATGACCGGCAAGCGCGTGGTCGACGTGCTGAACAAGCATCCCAAGGAAATCACCCTGCTCAGTGGTGACAGTCGCGAGAACGACAGTCTGTGGGAAAACATTCAGACCCAGGTGGAGCGTGCCGGTATCTGGCAGGGAGAGCTTCGTAACACCAAGCAGGGTGGCGAACGATTCTGGGAGCAGGTCGTCATTACACCTATTCGTGATGAAGACGGGGCTATTTCGCAGTTTCTTATCCTTGGCGAAGATATCAGTCTGCGCAAGCGCTATGAGGAGCAGCTGCTGCGTCAGGCGAACTACGACATGTTGACCAGCCTGCCGAACCGTATGCTGGCCATCGATCGACTCAAACTGGCTCTAGCCCAGGCAAAACGCTCCGCCAATCATATCGGCGTCCTGTTCATCGATCTGGACAACTTCAAGCACGTCAACGATACGCTCGGACACGATGCGGGTGACCGCTTGCTTATTGAAGTGGCGCAGAGAATTGCCCATGTGGTGCGGGATTCGAGCACACTCTCGCGCCTGGGTGGCGACGAATTCCTTGCCATTCTGCCTGAACTGGAAACTGCCGACATTGCGAGTGACATTGCCCAGCGTGTGCTCGACGCCCTTACCGTGCCAATCATGCTTGGCGGCCAGGAGTTCTTTGTCACCGCCAGTATCGGTATCGCAGTCTACCCTGATGATGGTGATACCAGCAGCACTCTCATGCAGCAGGCAGATTCGGCGATGTACAAGGCCAAACGCCAGGGCAAGAGCGCATTCTACCGCTATACCGCTGATCTGAATGTGCACACGAGAGAGCGTCTGCGCACTGAAACCCTGCTGCGCAAGGCGGTGGAGCGCAATGAACTCGTCCTGCACTACCAGCCAATCGTCAACACCAAGACCTGTGAAATTATTGGCGCTGAAGCCTTGTTGCGCTGGAACAGCCCGGAGTTGGGCTTCGTAGTGCCCGATAAGTTCATCCCACTGGCAGAAGAAACCGGCCTGATCATTCCCATAGGCGAATGGGTGCTGCAGCAGGCCTGCCATCAGACACGTATCTGGCAGAAACGCTATGGCGAGAACTTCTGGATTGCGATTAACGTCTCACCCCGCCAGTTCAAGGATTTTTCATTTGTCGAACAGGTACGCGATATTCTTAGCCAGAGCGGCCTTGCGGGCACCTCGCTGGAGCTGGAGATCACTGAGCGCCTGCTGCTGGACAATACGCTCGAAACCAATCGGATTCTGCAAGGGCTCGATGAGCAGGGTATCAAGCTCTCGGTGGACGACTTCGGCACCGGCTATTCGGCCTTGAGCTACCTCAAGAGCTACCCATTCGACACGCTCAAGATAGACCGATCGTTCGTGAACGATGTGCTGAAAGAGGAAGAGGATGCCGCACTCGTGACTGCGATCATCACAATGGCGCATAGTCTCGGCCTGCTGGTCATTGCCGAAGGCGTCGAAGAAGCCGGCCAGCATGAATTTCTGTCAAAACGCGACTGTGACTTTGCCCAGGGCTATTATTTCAGCAAACCGGTTGCTGTGGATGCGTTCGAGGCACTGCTCAAGCAGTCTCAAAAAAGGAGTGTGATTGGTGGTTGAAGGGAGCGAGCTCATCCTGGTCGTGAATTGTGGGAGCTCATCAATCAAACTGGCACTGTTCGATGCCACAGAAGATAGAGAAATACTTAGCGCACTCGGTGAAGCACTGGCCAGCTCAGAGGCGCGCTTGACGGTAAAGGGCCACTTCAGTGCCACCAGCAAATTGCCCGGCGGCGACCACAGTGCGGTGTTGCGCGCGTTCATGGACTTGCTGACCGAGCACGATTTTCAGCGCTCACGCATTGCCGTGGTGGGCCACCGTGTGGTGCACGGTGGCGAGCATTTTTCCGATTCAGCCCTTATAGACGACACGGTACGCTCTCAGATCGAAGCCTGCGAATCGCTCGCACCGCTGCACAACCCCGCCAATCTCATGGGTATTCGACAGGTGGCCGAATTGCTGCCGGAACGTCCACAGGTCGCCGTATTTGACACCGCCTTTCATCAAACACTGCCAGAGAAAGCCTATCGCTACGCGGTCCCCGCTCGGCTGTACACCGAATCGGCACTACGCCGTTACGGTTTCCATGGCACTAGCCACCGCTTCGTCGCCGCCAAGGCTGCTGCCTGGCTGGATCGTGATCTGTCAGCGACCAATCTGATTTCCGCCCATCTTGGCAATGGTTGCTCCGTATGCGCCATCGCCGCCGGTCAGTCAGTAGATACCAGCATGGGCCTGACACCCCTCGAAGGCGTGCCGATGGGCACCAGGAGTGGTAGCGTCGACCCCGGCCTGATGCTACATCTGCTCCGTCGCATGGACATGAGCCCTCAGGCACTTGACCAGATGCTCAACCGCGAAAGTGGCCTGCTTGGGCTTTCAGGGCTCAGTAACGATATGCGCACCTTGACCGGCGCGGCCGATGCGGGCAATGAGGACGCGAGGTTGGCGATTGATGTATTCTGCTATCAGGTCGCGAAAACGATCGCCAGCTACTGGGCAGTCGTAAAGGGACCGCACGCAGTCATATTTACCGGCGGCATCGGCGAGCATGCCAGGGGCATCCGTGCCCAGATCGTCGCTGAGCTTGGCGCCTTCGGACTCGATTTCGATGATGCGGCCAACGCGCAAGCCATACCCGAAGATGTCGGGGTCTTGTGCATCAATCGCTCGACAGGCACACGCGTATTGGCGATTCGTACCAACGAAGAGCTGATGATTGCCCAGGATGCAAGGCGTCTTCTCGAGACCGCACGAGGCGGTTGATTCAGCTTCATCAAAGCCAGCATGGCGGTCTGACCGCACAGAATATTTTCAGACAGGGATATTGCAGTCTATGGCCAAAGTATTTTTTATCGCCCCAGTCACTCAACACGTCGGCCTCACCTCAGTCTGCCTCGGCATGCTGCGCGCCTTTGACAGCATCGGCGTCAGGGTCGGCTTCTTCAAGCCCTTCTCGCAGGACAACCTGAGACCACAGGGCAAGAGACGACGTTCTGATGTCGAGCTAACGAAGCCTGGCATAAGCGATGAAAGCGCCAGCACCGACGAGGACATGGCTGGCAGCGTAGACCGCTCGCTCATCTTCTCGCGCCAGAACCTGGGCCTTACGGTTCCGGAGCCGATGCCGCTGCGTCACGCCATTAGCATGACGAGCCGCCAGCAGACCGCTTCGCTGATGGAGGAAATGCTCGCGCTTTATCACAAGATGCCGGACGATCTCGACGTCGTAGTCGTCGAAGGTCTCGTTACTGCACCAGGTGATGATTATTCAGCGCGGATTAACGTGGAAGTCGCGCGTAATCTCGATGCAGATGTGATTCTCGTAGGCACACCGGATGGTCGTTCCGCGTCTGAGCTGAAGGAATACCTGCATCTGGCGGCAAGACTTTTTTCAGATCCTGCCGACCCTGATGTGATTGGTTGCATACTGAACAAGGTTCCCCTGTCGGAACCAGGCGAAACAGGCGCCGAGAACTCACTTATCGGCAATGATGTGGAGCAAACCTTTAGTGATCGCTTCCATCTTATTGCGCAAATTCCACAGAATGAGCAGCTGCTTGCACCGAGGGTATCGGATCTCAATGATGCTCTGCCGGCCAGCTGGCTCAACGAGGGTCAGTCACGCCAACGCCGTCTCACGGCGGTTTCCGTGTGTGCCCGTACTCTGCCTAACCTGGTCGCAGGCCTGCGTCCGGGTCGCCTGATCGTGACCCCGGGCGATCGGGAAGATGTGGTCGTCGCTGCGGCCTTCGCATCCGTGTCAGGGGTGCCCCTTGCGGGCCTGCTGCTCACCAGCGGCTTACGTCCGAGTGATGCCACATTGGCACTCTGCAAACCTGCCTTTGACGCAGGCCTGCCAGTCCTCTGCACTGACATCGACACCTACGCAGCGGCCCAGCTGCTCGCGAATATGAACAAGGAAGTGCCAATAGACGATCACGACCGGATAGAAGCCGTGGTCTCAGCCGTAGCTCAGCATATAGACGTTGAGTGGCTGCGCGGGCGGATCGACCTGCCCCGCAAGCTCCGCCTGTCACCTGCAGCCTTCCGCTATCAGCTCACCCGACGCGCCAGGGAGGCCGGTAAAACCATCGTGCTGCCAGAGGGCAATGAGCCAAGAACGATCAAGGCTGCGGCAATCTGTGAAGAGCGTGGCATCGCCCATTGTATACTCCTCGGCAAGCGTGACGAGATCCTCAATGTAGCCAATGCGCAGGGCGTTGACCTTTCGCATGGCGTCGAGATTATGGACCCGGACGAAATCCGCGGCCGGTACATCGCGCCGATGGTGGAACAGCGCAAGCACAAGGGTCTGACCTCGCAGATGGCAGAGGCTCAGCTCGACGACAACGTAGTACTCGGCACGATGATGCTGGTCCTGGATGAAGTCGACGGCCTGGTATCTGGCGCTGTGCATACAACAGCGAATACAGTTCGCCCTGCCCTGCAGCTCATCAAGGCCCGGGCCGACTGCAAGATCGTCTCATCGGTGTTTTTCATGTGCTTGCCGGAACAGGTCGTCGTCTATGGTGACTGCGCCATCAACCCCGACCCCAATAGTGAGGAGCTGGCCGACATTGCCATTCAGTGCGCCGAATCTGCCGAATTGTTCGGCATAGAGCCTGCAGTAGCGATGCTCAGCTACAGTACCGGCACCTCGGGAACAGGATCAGACGTTGATAAGGTGAAGAAGGCTACGGAGCTCGCCAAAGCAATGCGCCCTGACCTGCTGCTCGATGGACCGCTGCAATACGATGCCGCGGCCGTCGACAGTGTGGCTCGCAAGAAGGCGCCGGATAGCAAGGTTGCCGGAAAGGCCACGGTATTCGTCTTTCCGGACCTCAATACCGGCAACACCACCTATAAGGCTGTGCAGCGAAGTGCGAACGTGGTGAGTGTTGGTCCGATGCTCCAAGGTCTGAAGAAGCCGGTAAACGATCTAAGCCGCGGCGCACTGGTAGACGACATCGTGTTCACCATAGCGCTCACCGCGGTTCAGGCTACCCGGTCAGAAAAAGGCCTGAGCTGAAACTGCAGACCGACCTGCAGTTTCTTTAGGCCTGGAGAGACTAGTAAAACTGCTTCGAACGCCTGTTCGGTTTCTTGTTCAGGCTTTTCACATGCTTCATCAGGCGCTTCTTCTTTTGCTGCTGCTTGATGTTCAGGTTGTTGGCCCGACCAGCGAACGGATTCTCGCCCGATTTGAATTCGAAACGGATAGGCGTGCCCTCGACCTTCAACACGGTCCGGAAGGTGTTTTCCAGATAGCGTCTGTAGCTCTTCGGCAGTGAATCCGTCTGATTGCCGTGCACAACCACGACCGGCGGATTTGATCCGCCCTGGTGGGCATAGCGTAATTTGATTCTCCGACCGCTGACCATGGGCGGCGCGTGTGACAACACAGCATCCTCCAGCAGCTTGGTCAGCATCGGCGTTGGCCACTTGACCATCGCGCTCTTGTAGCAGCGATCGATGGTTGGGTACATCTCGCCAACACCAGTACCATGAAGCGCCGAAATGAAGTGGATCTTGGCGTAGGTGATGAAATCGAGCCTGCGATCAAGCGCAGACTTGATATTGTCCTTCTTCTCCTGGGACAGACCGTCCCACTTGTTCACGGCAATAACGATGGCGCGACCTGCGTCCATTGCGAAGCCGAGCAGATGGAGATCCTGATCGACCAGACCTTCCTGGGCATCGATAACGAGCACGATGACGTGGGCATCCTTGACGGCCTGAAGCGTCTTCACGATCGAGAACTTTTCGACCGATTCGTCGATGTTCTTGCGGCGGCGCACACCCGCTGTATCAATAATGGTGTAGGGCTTGCCGTGCCGCTCGTAGGGGATATAGATCGAGTCACGAGTGGTGCCGGGCTGGTCATACACAATGACCCGCTCTTCACCCAACATTCTGTTCACCAGCGTCGACTTGCCGACATTCGGTCGACCGATAATGCCGATACGGATACCAGGCTGATCAGACGCATTTTCAGGCTCCTCCGCCTCGAACCCGGCCAGCGCCTCTTCCATCAGCGAACGCATGCCTCGGTTCTGGCTCGCTGCAGTCTGGACAATTCGGGTGAAGCCGAGCTTGTAGAACTCGGCTGTCGCACCGTCAGGTTCCCGGCCGTCGACCTTGTTGACCACCAGAATGACCGTCTTGTCGCGTACGCGAAGTTCCTTGGCGATATGCTCGTCAGCAGGTGTGAGACCGGCCTGGGCGTCGACTATGAAGAGCACGATATTCGCCTCCTTCATCGCCGTGTAAGCCTGCTGGGCCATCTGGGCATCTATGCCAGCTTCGAGACCAGAGATTCCTCCGGTATCCACCAGAATATAATGCCGCCCTTCATGCTCGCCCTCGCCATACTTGCGGTCACGGGTGAGTCCTGACAGATCGGCAACCAGGGCGTCACGAGTTCTCGTGAGCCGGTTGAACAGCGTCGATTTGCCTACATTGGGTCGGCCGACCAGTGCGATAACGGGTTTACTCATCGAATGTCCAGGCGCTCAATTCGCCGTCACTACCATAAAAATAGATGGCATCAGCGCCGGCAACGGGTGCGGCTATGATGGCTTCGTCTGCAGGGCGGAAACGGGCTACCGTCTTCCCCTCTTTCAATTCCAGAACATGAACGTAGCCTTCGAGATCACCGAAAAACACATGATCTCTGAAGATGACCGGTGTCGACAGCTCACGGTAGGCATACTCGCTCGAGCGCCAGCGTTCGGTCTTGGTACTCGCATCCCAGGCAATGACATCACCGTTCTCCGCTGTCAGCAGCAGCAGACGATCGCCTCGCGAAGGCCGTGCGAAGCTCGACGCCTTCTCCAGCCAATCCACCCGGCCACGAATCGCGCTCAGCTCGGCTATGTTGCCCTGATAGGCCACCGCGAAGACGCTGCCATCTGCCACCTCGGTACCGCCATCAATATCGATCAATCGGTCCAGCTCGGTTTTGCCACGTGGCTCAGCTACGATCTGGCTCCACGCGGGTATACCGCTCCTGGGGTCGAGTGCGACAACTGAACCGTTGGCGAAGGCTGCCAGCAAGAGTTCTGCACGTTCGTCATAATTCAGCGGCGATGTGCCGCGTACCGTCAGCGCAGGTTCCTGCTCACGATAATCCCAGCGCTTCTGCCCGCTGCCGACATCGTAAGCACTGACCAGACCGTCAATGGTCTGCACGAATACAAGACCTCTGGCAACCAGTGGTGCAGATAGCACCTCGCTCCCTGTTGAAATCGTCCAGAGCTCACTGCCGTCTTCAGCAGAGCTCGCAATCAGGTTGCCGTCGGCCGTGGTCACAAATACCCGCCGGGCATCCCCACCAACGCCGCCACTGATGTCTTCGTCGATCGAGCGTTCCCAAAGGGTCTTGCCACTGAGGCGCTCGATGGCCTGAAGCTCGCCATCCCGAGACACGGCGACAAGCTGCTCATCCAGCACCAGTGGCGCCAGACTGACCGCTTCATCATCATAGCCATCGCCAATACCAACGCTCCAGGCGCGGCTCAGACTGACCACCGGCGTAATTGGCTTGAGCTCCACCGGCTCAGGCCGTACATCCTCATCCCCGCAGCCAGCAATCGAGAGCGCTGTGAACAATGCCAGCAGCGGTATGGCGAAGCGGCGTCCGTGAAAAGCCATCATCATTCGCCAGCGGTTCCCAGATCTGCAATCTTGGTATCCAGCCAGGCCAGGGCCTGGGCCGCAACCTGTTCGGCTTCGGCAGGCTGTTCAGGTGCGTCAGTTTCGGTGCGTGCGATAAGCGGCTGCTCGACTACCGGTGGCTTGGCTGCCAACGCCTCTCGTGCATTCCGATAGGCTTCAAGAGCTAGCTCAGGCTTCTGAGTCAGTTTATAGATATCGCCCCTAAGCTCCTGAAAGTAGGTATAAAAAACATCATCCTTTGGCACGTCCAAGCGGGCCAGCGCAGCCTCGTATTTTTCCTGAGCCATCTCGACCCTCGCCAACCTGGCCTGGATGATGCGCTTCAGTGATTCTGATTCGGTCTGCTCAAGCGTGCCGATGAGCTGCTTATGCGCTTCATCCAGCTCATTGGCACTGAAGTGACTTCGCGAGAGATACAGATCGGCGAGCAGCTCATAGCCCTTTATACTGGTGGCTTCCTTGAGTTCTTTGGCCAGGAAGCGCGCCGTATCAGCATCGTCAGTAGAGGCAGAATCATCCCCTTCCGCTTTTGACTGCTGGGCCTTCAGAAAAGCACTCTGCTGATCGGCTGCCGCAGCCTCAACAAGCTGCTGGTACTTCAACGAAGACTCAGCTTCCTGCTGCAACTGATTGTTCTGCCAAGCCTTGAAGCCAAATATGGCAGCAATTGCCAGGATTACGCCAACGATGAGTGAGGTGCCATTCGCTTGCCACCACTGTTTTAGCGCGTCTAGTTGTTCGTCGTCACTTCTATCAACCATGATTGCTATCTGCCTGTTCTTTCATTGTTTGAAGCCGTTGCAGCAATTCTGTCTGAGACAGGAGAAACTGGCCTGGCGTACTTACTGTGGAATCCTCGTCGAGACCGAGACTGGCGGCAACCGCCGAATCAGCCTGCATGACCTTGCAGCTGACCTGCTGCCGGGCCAGCTCATTCTCACCGATCAGCACACTCAGTTGTGCGCCGCTACGATCGGCCTTCTTCATCCGTGACTTGATCGACCCGCCACCGCAATGCAGCATGACCTTAAGACCTGGAGCCGCGCTTCTGATCTGCTCAGCCAGTGTCTGGGCGGCTGAATCTTCCGCTTCGCCCAGACCCATTACATACAGGCTATGCAGTCCGCTTGCCTGCTGCGCCATACTACCACGAGCGGCGAGCGCCTCGAGCATCAGCACCAGGCGCTCACAACCCATGGCGAATCCTACGCCCGGGGTGGACTTCCCGCCAAGCTGCTCAACCAGCCCATCGTAGCGACCGCCAGCACAGACGGTACCCTGGGCACCGAGCTCAGTGGTAATCCACTCAAACACGGTCTTGCCGTAGTAGTCCAGTCCTCGAACCAGCCTCGGATTCACCACATAGCTGATGCCGAGTGCATCGAGGCGTTGGCACAGTCCCGCGAAATGCTGTTTGGACTCATCGTCGATGTAATCGTGCAGACTTGGTGCGTTATCGAGTACCCGCTGCGTTTCAGCGCTCTTGGAATCCAGTATGCGCATCGGATTCGTGAGCAGGCGACGCTGGCTGTCTTCATCCAGTGCCTCGCGCTTGTCTTCGAGAAACGCGACCAGCGCCTTGCGGAACCGTTGCCGAGACTCTGCGCTGCCGATGGTGTTGAGCTCGAGACGTACCGCCGAAGCGAGGCCAAGATGCTCCCACAGCCTTGCAGTGAGCGCAATGAGCTCGGCGTCTATATCAGGACCCGGAAGGCCGAAGCACTCCACGCCAATCTGATGAAACTGGCGATAACGGCCCTTCTGCGGTTTCTCGTAGCGAAACGCCGGGCCAGCGTACCAGAGTCGTGGAGTCTGGTTGTAGAGCAGGCCATGTTGCTCGCCTGCCCTCACTACGCCGGCTGTCAGTTCAGGTCGCAGGGTCAGGCTTTCACCATTGCGGTCGTCGAAAGTATACATTTCCTTTTCGACAATATCCGTGGCTTCACCAATTGAGCGCTTGAATAGCGCGGTTGGTTCGACGATGGGTAGCCTGATCTCTTCCAGGCCATAGGCGCCGAAGAGTGAGCGGCATGCGCTTTCGAGGCGCTGCCAGTAAGGAGTGGAACTCGGCAGGATATCGTTCATCCCGCGTACAGCCTGTAATTTGGACACTTGAAAAAAACTTCCTGTTTGAAATGGCGCCGAATTGCCTGCGCGCAGCGCCGGCCTGGCCGGGCGCCGAGGCTATATGACTCAGGCCTTGGCGATCAACGCATCCAGGGCGGCTTGTCTGGTCTTGACCTGAGCACGGATGACCTTTTCGAAATGGTCGACGAGGCCGACATTATCGGCTTTATGGTCAGGTTTGCCACCCAGATAGATGAGATTATTGGGCGAACCACCGGTCAGACCAACGTCGGCTTCCCTGGCTTCGCCCGGGCCATTGACGACGCAGCCGATAACAGCCACGTCGATAGGCGTCTGGACGTCTTCAAGTCGCATTTCGAGCTCGTTCATCGTCTTGATGACGTCGAAGTTCTGCCGACTGCAGCTGGGGCAGGCGATAAAGTTGACGCCTTTGCTTCGTAGCCGCAGACTCTTGAGGATATCAAAGCCCACCTTGATTTCCTGCACCGGATCAGCAGCGAGGGAAACCCTGATGGTATCGCCGATACCATCCATCAGCAGCATGCCGAGGCCGATTGCCGACTTGACTGCGCCTGAGCGAAAGCCGCCGGCCTCAGTAATACCAAGATGCAAGGGCTGCTCGATTTGCTTGGCAATCAGTCGATAGGCGCCAACGGCCATGAACACGTCGGAGGCCTTCAGACTGATCTTGTATTGATCAAAATTGTGACGATCAAGAATATCGATGTGTCGCATGGCGGATTCGACCAACGCAGCCGGTGTCGGCTCGCCGTATTTCTTCTGCAGGTCTTTCTCGAGTGAGCCTGCATTGACGCCGATGCGGATCGGGATGCCATTATTGCGCGCTGCCGAAATGACGGCTGCCACCCGGTCTTCACGACCGATATTGCCCGGATTGATGCGCAGACAGTCGACGCCGTACTCGGCAACTTTCAGTGCGATCTTGTAATCGAAATGGATGTCGGCAACCAGAGGGATCGTCACCTGCTTGCGAATTTCCCTGAATGCTTCTGCCGCATCCATCGACGGTACCGACACGCGAACGATGTCAGCACCCGCATCCTGCAGACTCTGGATCTGCGTCACCGTCGCCTGTACGTCGCAGGTCTCGGTGTTGGTCATGCTCTGCACCGCAATAGGCGCATCGCCGCCCACGGGCACATTGCCTACCATGATCTGTTTGCTCTTGCGGCGTACTATCGGGCTTTCCTGGTGCATGCTGCTGTCAGAGTCCTATCTGTTCCGGTAATGGTCTCGCGACGCTGCCTATTGCAGCGTTTCGCTTGTGATGGTGAATTCAACCCGGTTATTCCGCACTCGATAGCGACTGAAGTCAAGTGGCTGTCCGTTAACACGGATTTGCGTAGCGCCAACTGCGCCGACAATCACTTCCATTGGCAGTGGGCCCTTGAACGTCAAGGTCTGCCCCTCTCTATACAATCCAACGGTTCGCTCATCATTTGCCGCTCGAATATCGAACCAGCAGTCGCCAGTGAATACCACAGATACCGTGGCATCCCCGACGCCTGAAGCGGTGGACTCGGTCGGCGCAGATCCGGCCAACACAGGTCGGGCGGCTGACGATGCAGAGCGACGCGCTGTGCTGGCGGGTTCCACCTGCACTGGCTCGGCCACCTGTTCGTTGGAAGTGGCTGGATCGGGGGTAGTATACAGGCCTCGGCGCACCGAACCGAACTCTTCCGTCTCGTCGACGAGAAATTCTTCTTCAACGCTGGGTTCGACAGGCTCCTCGACTGCCAGCTCGGCAGCTTTCTCGGACTCAAGGCCATCGCTGTCGGTCGCCGACACTTCACTCTCATCCGGCGACTGAGCTTCGGCCGCCACGGGCGCTTCTTCCTCGCCAGGCGCTTCGCCCTCGTAAGGCGCGGTAGTTGCTGACGGCACCGATACAGGATCAGGTCTGACCAAGAGGAAGGCGACCAGGGCCACCAGTGCGAGCGCAAAGAGGCCGGCCAGTATACCCAGCGAATGACTTTTCGGTTTGGGACTGTGCGGCAGCGGCTTTGCCGAGTGATCAGGAACGTCATCCCGAATCTGCAACTCAGCCTCGAGTGCCTGACTGAGGGCATCCTCATCCAGGCCGACTATGCGAGCATAGGCACGCACATAGCCCTTCAGGAAGACAATACCCGGAAGCACAGTATATTCACCGGCCTCGATGGCGGTGACATAACGGGTCACGACGTGGAGCCTGTCGGCGGTCTCCCTGACGCTTAGGCCTTCGCGCTCGCGAGCGGCAGCAAGTTTCTGACCTATCGTGGCGGCCACCGAAGCACGCGCGCCTTTCGAAGGCGGTGTTCCAGAAGGAGAGCTGGCGTCCTCAGCCTCTCGACTGGCTGAAAATGAGGGTTCCTGCATGTTTAAAACCGGCTAGGGGGCACCTGTCTGGCTGCCTGAGAGATTATTGAGTACTTCAGCTGTTTCCGCGAGCCTGCTCGCGCTGGTTTTCCGGGGACTTCGGGTACAGATTCCTGAGCACGAGCTTCAATGATGATACAGTATCATCATCACCACGGCGTCTGGCAAGATCGATACCCAATTCGAGACTCCCCGGCGTGTGCAGGAGAGCACCCTGCCTGACACTTTCCCGGAAATTGTCGTAATATCTGTTGGCTTGCTCGTAGTCCTGTAGCTTCGCGAACAGCTCTGCAAGTTTCAGCTGCAGACCCGGCTGATCGCGATCAAGTGCCAGCGACTTGCGATAGGCCGCAATACTTTCCTCAGTTTTGCCCTGCTGAAACTTTATAAGCCCAATGTTCTCGAAAACCTGCGACCGCGCTGGATAGCGAATATCCTCAGACGCCTTTTCGAACTCGGCCAGCGCCTGATCGAGCTTTCTCTGCTTGTAATAGAGCGAGGCCAGATAGGTTCGGCCCCTGGTGAATTCGCTATCCGCAGACAGGGCGTCCTTATAATTCTGCTCAGCGAGCGGGTACTCCTCCTGAGTCTGATAGATCAGTCCAAGTACGGCCAGGGCTTCTGCATAGTTAGGCCTCAGCTCCAGTGCACGCTTGGTGCGCGCGGTGGCCAACTCGAGATTGCCTTCGCGCAGGTAATTGATGCCCAGGGCAACATACTGTTCGGCAGCCTTGTCCTTGGACTGATTGGCTGAATATGGACCTGTCGTCGTCGTGACGCAGGCAGACGACATGAGGCTGAGTGCCATGACGACTGTTGCGGCCATCCGGCGCGTCCAGGACGAATGACCTGAGAGGAAATCTGTCACTACGTGAATACCTGCCATTGAAAGGAGAGGAATCGTGGCGCTGTTCGAACGCCGGTAGTGGAGATTATAGTTCAATTAAAACATCTGGTTGGGAATACAAGGCTTTAATTAGATGAACCGGACCGCTGCCGGTCATGAGCGCGCCGGACCATCTCTGATCGAGCGCCTCGTTCAGAATCGCGCTAGAGCCCAGCCGCCTGATCATGCTGCTGTTTCCAGCGCTCCTGACGACGGGTACGATCTGCTACCTGCCCCACCAACTGGCCACAGGCCGCATCAATATCGTCGCCACGCGTGGTTCTGATCGTCGCGATATGACCAGCTTCCTGCAGGATCTTGGAAAACCGCATCGCCGCATTGCGCGAGGGCCTTTCGTAACCGCTGTTCGGGAACGGATTGAAGGGTATCAGATTAATCTTCACCGGGAGGTCTGCCAATACTGCAGCTAGTTGCGCGGCCTGCTCTGGCGAATCGTTCACATCCTTCATGAGGGTGTATTCGATCGTGATCTTGCGCTTGTCCGGCAATTTGTCGAGATATCGCTGGCAGGCTGCCAACAGCACCGCAATCGGATATTTGCGATTCAGTGGAACAAGCACATCGCGAAGCTCATCGGTTGGCGCATGCAACGAGATGGCCAACGAGACATCGGTATCATCGCCCAGCTGATCGATGGCAGGCACTACGCCAGAGGTACTGATTGTGAGACGGCGCTTGCCAATCCCGAATCCGAGATCATCCATCATCAGCTTCGAGGCGTTCAGGACAGGACCGTAGTTCAACAGCGGCTCACCCATGCCCATGAAGACGACATTGGTGACATAGCGCTCGCTGGACACGTCGCGACTGCCGAAGCTGTGCGCGGCTATCCACATCTGGCCAATGATTTCGGCCGCTGTCAGGTTGCGATTGAAGCCCTGTTTACCAGTGGAGCAAAAGCTACAGTCAACCGCACAACCAATCTGCGACGAGACACACAGCGTGCCTCTGCCGCCATCGGGAATGTAGACGGTCTCGATGGAGCTGCCACCAGGCATGCGCATAACCCACTTACGCGTGCCGTCAGTGGAGTAGTTCTGCACAACGATCTCGGGAACGATGATGCAGGCGACCTGAGCGAGCTTGGTCCTGAGGGCCTTGCTCATATCGGTCATCTGTTCGAAATCACTGACGCCACGGTGGTAGAGCCATTTCATCAGCTGCTGGGCGCGGAATGGTTTCTCGCCCATTTCGGCGAAAAAGTCCACAAGGGCCTCTCGAGACAGACCCAGAAGGTTCAGCTTTCCCGCAACGGATGATGGCTCAGGAATGTCCTGGCTATCCAGACTAGTGGCTATCAGTGAAGTCAAATGATCAGCTCCCCAGTAAAATCAATCCCGTGGGCAGATTTCACTGTCGTTGAAGAAATAGGCGATTTCACGCTCTGCTGACTGCGCAGAATCGGAGCCGTGTACCGCGTTGGCATCGATGGAATCGGCAAAGTCAGCACGGATGGTGCCCTTCTCGGCTTCCTTCGGGTTGGTCGCACCCATCAGGTCACGGTGCTTCTTGACGGCGTTTTCGCCTTCAAGAACCTGCACGATGACCGGGCCAGACGTCATGAATGCAACCAGATCAGGGAAAAAGCCACGCTCTTTGTGCTCAGCATAGAAGCCTTCTGCCTGCTCCTGTGAAAGATGCTGCATCTTGGCAGCAACGATGCGCAGACCGTTCTTTTCGAAGCGGCTGTAAATGTCACCAATGACGTTCTTGGCTACGGCATCTGGCTTGATGATGGAGAGAGTGCGTTCAACTGACATGTATTGAGAGCTCCACTAAGGATGAGATAAGTTTGAAAAAGACGGCTCGGGACGGACCTGGTACGGCACCTGGCCACGCGGCTTGAATAATCGGTGCAAAGTATACGCGGCTTGTAGCTCAAATCATACTGCGGATGCAGATGGTCTCATGCGCGAAACGACCTCGGCGATACGTTGTCCGGCTCGCTCGATATCCGCATCAGTGGTCATTCGACCGATGGATATCCGTATCGAGGCAGCTGCTTCGGCCTCGTTCAGGCCGATGGCGCGCAGCACGTAGGAAGCCGCCAGGCTGGCTGAGTTACAGGCTGACCCACTCGCCAAAGCGATGTCTGGCATGGCCAGCATCAGCGCCTCGGCATCGAGCGTGCCGAAACGAACATTGAGAATGCCCGGCCAGACCGTCCCAACGGAACCGCCCACGCTGGCCTCGCCGCCATTCACCGTAAAGCCATGCAGGCCGCTCAGCATGTTCAACAACTGGCTCCGTTGACGCTCCAGCTTCGCACGGTCCGCCACCATCACTTCTGCTGCCAGTCTGGCTGCTTCGCCAAAGCCGACGATCTGATGTGTGGCGAGCGTTCCCGAACGAAGACCGCCTTCGTGGCCACCTCCGAAAATCATCGGGTCTAGCCGCGACTTGACGCTCCGCCGTACGTAGAGCGCACCACTGCCTTTGGGGCCATAGATCTTGTGGGCACTACAGGACAACAGATCGACCGCAAGCGCCTTCATCGAGAGCGGGAGCTTGCCCAGGCTCTGCGCAGCGTCAACATGGAACAAGGCCGAATGCGGGCCGACAACCTCGGCAATGGCGGCGATGTCGTTGATACTGCCAACTTCGTTGTTCACGTGCATGATGCTGACAAGCACCGTGTCGTCACGCAGCGCTGCCCTGACCTGCTCAGCGCTGATGCGGCCATTTATGTCTGGTTTCAGCCAGCTCACCTCGACCTGGATGGGCGTTTCGGCAAACTCGCGTTCGAGCGCCTTGCAGACGTCGATAACGGCCTTGTGCTCAATTACGGAGCTCACCACGTGAACGCTTCCGGTCGCCGCCGGATCAGCGTGTCTGCGACTGCGGATGGCATGACGCACGACGCCCTGAATTGCCAGATTGTCCGCTTCGGTGGCGCCGGAAGTCCAAACCAGCTCTATAGGGCTGCAGTCGATCAGCTGGGCCAGTTCGATGCGCGCAGCTTCCACCAACTGCTCCGCCTGCCAGCCTGGCCGGTGCGAACGCGAGGCCGGATTGGCAAATGTACCCTCAAGCGTGAGGCAGCTCATCATGCGTTCGACGACAGCCGGATCGGCAGGCGTGGTCGCGGCGTAGTCAAGATAAATGAGAGGGCTCAAGGCTCAACCCTGTTCGTCTGCTTGCGAGCTAGCGCCGTCTCGCCCTTACTATCCGCGGCGTCCTCGTCACAGCAGGGCCTCTTGCTCCCGTCAGGCTCGTCATCGATACAGGCCAGATCGGACTCCTGCAGTTTCGCCAGCTCCCCATTGTTGAACTGGGCGTCGAGCTTTCTGAGCGAGCGACACATGCCATTAACACGCTCATCCATCTTACCTATGTGATCGAGCACCACCTTGAAGGACTTGACGATGGGGTCCGGAAGCTCGCCGCCAGCCCCACCCGTGCCATAGGCATCGAAACCCATTTTTGCAGCCATGGCTGCACTTCTGTCTTCAACCGTCTCGGTCCGCCTGACGACGCGTCCGGGCACCCCAACAACAGTGGAGTCCGGTGGTACAGCCTTGGTAACGACCGAGTTGGAGCCAACCTTCGAGTTGGCGCCCACAGTAAACGGACCAAGAATCTTCGCGCCAGCCCCAACCACAACTCCGTTCTCGAGTGTTGGATGGCGCTTGCCTGAATCCCAGCTGGTGCCGCCCAGCGTTACGCCCTGGTAGAGCGTCACATCGTCGCCAACTTCAGCAGTTTCACCAATGACCACGCCCATACCATGGTCTATGAAGAAGCGTCGGCCTATTTTCGCGCCAGGATGTATTTCAATGCCGGTGAGCCAGCGGGCGATCTGCGAAAGAAACCGGGCAAGCCATTTGAAACCACGCAGCCACAGCCAATGGTTCACGCGATGCATTAGCAGCGCATGCAGGCCCGGGTAGCAGGTCAGCACTTCGAAGGCGTTACGGGCAGCAGGATCCCGGTGAAAAACCGAGCGGACGTCTTCTCTGAGTTGCGTAATCATGTACTGATTCCAGTTTTCTAGGGCAGCTTTCGCTGCAATGCTTTGATCAGGCCCCGCAGGAGATTCGTCTCATCCCGCTGCACCGGCGCCCGCCTGAAGAGTCGCCTGATGTGGGTGCCGAACTGCCTGGGCTCGGCAGGATCGAGAAAACCCGTAGACACGGCGAGATCGGTGAGCGCGCTGACCACGGCCTCCACATCGGCGGCCGATGCCAGCGGCACCGCCTCGGCGACGGCGTCGGATTCTTCCGGCTGCCAACGCAACATCATTTGATAGAGTTCATAGGCCATGATTTGGGCGGCCATCGCAATATTCAAGACCGGATAATCGGGATTTGCCGGAATCATGATATGACGGTTGCACAATTGCAGCTCGTCGTTAGTCAGGCCGCTATCTTCGCGACCGAATACGATGGCGATCCGGCGAGGCGTCAGTCCGGCTTCCGATTCGATTTCATCTATGAACTCGCGCGGGCTTTGCACCGGCCATGGCGTGCTCCGGGAGCGGGCACTGGTCGCTGCCACCCAGTCGCAGTCGCCAACTGCCTCTGCAAGCGAATCTGCAATGACAGCCTGCTCGAGTAGCGCCGCACCGCCAGCGGCGCGTGCCACAGCCACGTCCGATAGCACGGCCTCGCGCCCACCGTCTGGCCGCACGAGCACCAGGCTGGTGAGCGCCATGTTCTTCATGAGCCGGACGACAGCCCCGATATTACCAGGATGACTGGTCCGGACGAGAACGAAACGCAACTCGGGCGGTGATACTGAAGCGGGCAGTTCGGAGCTTTCGGTCACAATAGTACTGGCTTGGTAGTTAACGAGGACTCAGTGTATCAGACTCGACTCCTCTACAGTCCCTCTAGCCGGCCTCGGCCTCCCATTTTTCGAGTATTTTATCCAGGGTGATCGGGAAATGGCGCACCCGCACCCCTGTCGCGTCGAACACCGCGTTGGCGATAGCTGCCCCTGCCCCGCAGATGCCGAGCTCACCTATACCCTTCGAGCCCAGGGGGTTGGATCTAAAATCGGCCTGAATACGGAAATGGCAGTCTATGTCAGGCACGTCTCGGTTGACCGGAATATGGTACTCGGCCAGGTCTCTGTTCATGAAGGCGCCATAGCGTTCGTCCAGCATGAGCTCTTCTCTCAGGGCATAGGACAGTCCCCAGACCACCCCACCCTTGACCTGCGAGGCTGCTGTCTTTTGATTGAAGATGGTACCGGCCGACACCACAGTCGTTATTCTGTCCACCGTAATCTCTGCGGTATCACGATCAACGCTGATTTCGACAAAGTGTGCACCCCATGACGATTGCGCATAGTTGTCATGGTCCTCTCCGGGCTCGATTTGTCCCTGAGCACAAAGGGTGTCCAGGTCCGCTGACTCCAGCAGTGACTGCACGCTGAAACTTTCGTTATCGACAAGGATGCGTCCGCCGCTGAGTTGTGCGGAGTCGATCGCATTCTTCGACAGGTGCGCGCACTGCGGGGCTTCATTGAGGTGCTTGATGAGCTCACGCCTGAGGTTCTGGCAGGCCGCCTGCACCGCCGAGCCCGTGCTACCGGCACCAAAGGAGCCGCCCGACCCACTCGAAGTCGGGAAAGTGCTGCGGCCGAGCTTGACCGTCACGTCATCAACTCGAAGCCCCAGCTCAGCTGCCGCTATCTGAGCAAGAATTGTGTAGCTGCCGGTGCCGATATCGGTCATGTCAGTCCGGACCACTACAGCGCCGGTTCGATCCAGCTCCACCTCGGCCGCTGATTTGACGAGCATATTGACCCTGACGGCAGAAGCCATACCGAAGCCTTTGAGCTTGCGGGCTCCAGCTTCGGCCTTACTTCGCCTGGCCCAACCAAAACGCTCGGCACCTTCTCGCAGACAGCCAGCGAGATCGTGACTGGAGAACGGCTGTCCATTCACCGGATGTTTGTCAGGCATATTATTCAGACGAAAATCGAGCGGATCGATGCCACAGACCCTCGCGGCTTCATCGATTGCCGCTTCGAAGGCCAGGGTGCCAATCGCATCGCCAGGCGCGCGCGTCGAATCGAGCACCGGCATATTGACCGGCAAAACCCTGTGCCGGCTCCGGATGCCGGCCGCGCTATAGGAGGCGCGAGCGCAGGCACCGGTAGCCTCGGCGAAAGGATAGCCATGAGCAGCCGGCATGATACTGTCGTGACCAATGGCGACAAGCTTGCCTGAAGCATCCATACCAAGTCGGATATGCTGCATCGAACTGCCACGATGTGGCGCGTTGCTGAAGACATTGCGCCGAGTCTGCACCACTCTAACCGGCCGCTTCAGCACCATAGTCGCCAGACAGGCCAGCACGGCATCGTTGTGGATGCCAAGCTTTGAACCGAAGCCGCCGCCGACAAAGGGACTGTTGACTTCCACCTTGGCGGGATCGAGCTTCAGCGTGTTCGCGAGCCCCTCCACAGCACTAGCGATTACCTGCAGCGAGCAGTAAACAGTAAGCTTATCACCATCGTAGCTTGCAATGGTGGCATGCGGCTCCATCGCGGCGGAGACCTGGTTGGGGGTCTGATAACACACATCCACCTTGTGCACTGCCTCGGACCATTGCGATTCGAAATCGCCGCTCGCGGCATCAGGCTCCAGCCCGCCATCGAGGCTTTCTGGCGTCTGCAGTTCGGGATGCTGCCAGAGCTCTTCGAAACTGCGATCAGAGGCGCCAACGGCTACCCGAACTTCTGCGCTATCGATTTCGACCCGCACGCGCTTTGCCGCGTGCCTGGCCTGCTCGAGCGTCTCCGCAACGACGAGCGCCACCGGGTACCCGTGGTAGCGGATGCCTCTGCCCTGCATGACGGCATGGCTCTGGCCAAAGCGGCCTGCGTCTGCAGGGTCGCCGTACAGCATCTGCTCTGGCACATTTTCGTGAGTGAGCACACGTACGACACCCTCGCAGCGCTCTGCTTCACTGCAGTCGATATTGGTGATCAAGCCCGCGGGTACGCTGGCTTCCACGATCCAGCCCTCCAGAGGTCTCTGTCCGAGGCTGTGCTCTGCGGCATAACTGGCCCGGCCCTGGACCTTCGCAGGGCCGTCCACGCGATCGATACCCTGTCCGATGCCAGGTGCGATATCTTCCTGCTGTACAGTGGTCCCAGACATTGTGGGATGATTAGGCGTGGTCATATCAGCGTCCCTTGCTATGATCGGTGAGGTCGTATTCAGCACGTTTGCATGCCGACTCGGCATCTCGCAATACTGCCAACATGGTTCGCCGGGCCAGCGGAATCTTGAAATCGTTACCGCCGTGGCCTTGGGCCGTCTCGAGCTCAGCGTTCACGGCCGATTTGAATAGCGCTTCGCTGGCGACTTCGCCCGTCAGCGCTGCTTCGGCCTTCCTGGCTCGCCAGGGTTTATGCGCTACGCCCCCAAGTGCAAGACGGACCCCGACAATACGATCGCCTTGCATCTTCAGCACACAGGCCACTGAGACCAGTGCAAAGGCGTAGGAACTGCGATCACGTACCTTACGATAGATCTGTGTGCCGCCCAGGGAGGCCGGCAGCTCGACATGCGTGATCCACTCCCCTGCCTGCAGCTGAGTCTCGATATCAGGCCGATCTCCCGGCAGGCGGTAGAAGTCATCGAGCGGTATCTGCCGTCGCTGGCCCGATGCGTCCAGTGTCTTTACCGTGGCATCGAGCGCCATCATGGCTACGGCCATGTCGGATGGATGTGTAGCGATACAGTGTTCGGAGGCACCAAAAATGGCATGGATGCGGGTAAATCCTTCCAGGGCTGAACAGCCTTCGCCAGGGTTACGCTTGTTGCAGGCACGGGCGGTATCGTAGAAATAGTAGCAGCGTGTACGTTGCAGCAAGTTGCCGGCCGTCGTCGCTCTGTTTCGCAGTTGTACGGTGGCCCCTGACAGTAGCGCCTGCGACAGCAGCGGCCAGCCAGCCCTCACCCGGGCATCCGATGCAAGAGCAGTATTGGTTACCAGGGCGCCAATTTCGAGGCCATCGCCAGCGGGCTCTATCGCATTGTATTCGAGTCTGGAAATATCGATGAGCCGCTCCGGCTGTTCGATCTCATGCTTCATGAGGTCGACAAGATTGGTGCCGCCAGCCAGATAGCGATCGGCAGCGCCCGGCTCGAGCTCCGCCAGCGCACGCTCGTGGTGAGCACTCTCAAACGTGAATGGGTTCATTTGCCTACCACCTCCTGGATAGCGGAAACAATATTCGGGTAAGCACCGCAGCGACAGAGATTGCCACTCATACGTTCGGTAATCTCCTCGCGTGACCACTCTACCGCCTCACCACTCGTCACGACGCTCGGCTCCTGCCTCGCCACCTCATCAAGCATGGCCACTGCAGAACACAGCTGCCCCGGCGTGCAATAGCCACACTGAAAACCATCATGACGAACGAAGGCCTGCTGCAGTGGATGGAGCTCACCGTTCGTGGCCAGGCCTTCTACCGTCGTCACCTGACGATCTGCACATTGACACGCCAGCACGAGACAGGCATTCACCCGCCGACCATCCAATAGGACAGTACAGGCGCCACACTGGCCGTGATCGCAGCCTTTCTTGGTGCCCGTCAGACCCAGCTCCAGGCGAAGCATGTCCAGCAGCGTAACTCGAGGATCTTCTGGCAGCGGATAGGATTCTCCATTGACTGTGAGCGTGGGCATGAGCATCTCCGTGGGCGATCAAGGTTGGCGGGCACGTCTTGTGCCTGATGAGAGAGCAATACGACGGAACTGGCGACACCGACCTCCTTTTCCCTAAGGTGGGCGTTCAAACAAGGCGGTGCACACTGGCCAGCGGATGCAAGACGAACTCTTGCTGTCGCTCGACCGCCGCTCTTGCTATCATGAGCCCCCGGCCAGCGGCCTATACCGCACGGCCACCGCTCTTTTACATGCCCAGCTCAGTACCCTGAGCGCGCCCGGAATCAATTCGAGAAAACCTATGCAGCCAGCCGTCAATATTATTGTCAGAACCTTGAGAAATACACGCGAGCATCTTATCGATCTCGTAAACAGGGAGTCGTTGACATTCAGCGACCAACAGGCGGTGAGCGAGCTGATCAGGCGAGTAAACGAAAGCTTCCATCAGGATGTAAGTCGCGCGATTGAGCGGGCTTATCCGCGTCATACTGTCATCGCGGCAGGGGGCACTGCGCCGGCTTCAGCGGGTTCGCCTGCTGACAAGGGTGGGAAAGCGGGCAAAGCTGCCAAGTCCAGGGATGATGGTAAAGCCGGGGATCGTAAATCCGGAGATGCTGAACAGCTGGCGGCGCTGACCTGGGAGCTTATGCCAGTTCACAACCCGATCTCGATGGTGAGAGGCTGGAATGACTGGGGCCTGAGTCTGGTTGCCAAACGTGGCGATGACATTGAACACGCCATCTATTTTGAACCGATAACCGGTGCAGAATATACCGCCAGCCGTGGCAAAAGCGCCGCAAAAGACGACCGACGTATTCGCATTTCACCCCAGGTCGATCTCAGCCTGAGTCTTCTGACTGGCAATCTCCCCGACATCAATGCTGAAGCAGACGACGCTGATGGCAGTGAAGCAGAGAAACCGAACTATGCCAAAGGGATGCAATCCCTCGCCAAGCTGACCTTCGGTTTTCGGCCAGGCTTCAATGCGCCGCTAGCCCTACTGCAGGCGGCTTCAAATCAGGTGGATGCAGCGGTGTTGTCACGCGTCGATATGAGCGAGTGCGCAGCGGCGGCCTTCATTGCACAGGAAGCCGGCGCACTGTTGACGCGCTTTGATGGCACCCCGGTCAACAGTCGGACAAACCCGCGCGGCACCGCCGGCTCACCGGCAAAAGCCACGCTGATCTGTGCGAACGCCAAGCTGACCAAATCCCTGCTCGGCCAGCTCAACAACAGCCAGCGCTAACCGCTATTCCCAAAACGACTGCGCCCCTCAACGTTAACGCTGAGGGGCGCAGGCATAGCGGTCAGCGCAAGCGCTGACCCTGACGAGCCGAAGCCAGACCTAGGGTCTGTAGTCTGGCGAGTCCTGATCCAGACCTTCCTTGAGAGGAATCATCATATCTTCCTTGCTCACCTTAGTGGCCAGCAGCAGGCTACTCGCCACATAGATCGATGAGTAGGTACCGATGACGATACCGATAATCAGTGCCGTCGCAAAGCCTTCCAGAGCCTCTCCACCAAAGATATAGAGCGCCAGCAGGACCAGCAGGGTCGTCAGACCAGTCACTATGGTTCTCGATAGCGTCTGGGTCAGTGAGATATCGATGATTTGCTGCGATGACTCAATTCGGAAGGCTCTGAAGTTCTCCCTGATCCTGTCATACACAACGATGGTGTCGTTCAGAGAGTAACCAATGACGGCCAATACCGCGGCCAGCACATTGAGGTCGAAATCCCACTGGAACAGCGCAAAGGCGCCAATGGTGATGATGACGTCATGGACCAGCGCGACAACGGCGCCAACCGAAAACTTGAAGACGAAGCGGAAGGAGATGTAGACCATGATGGTCGCCAGCGCGAGCAACAGCCCGAGGCCGCCCTGCTCTTTCAACTCCTCGCCCACCTGTGCGCCTACGAACTCCGAGCGTTTGAGCTCGATATCGCCCATGGCTTCGACACTGGACAGATCAGCGACAATCTTGTTGCCGAGATTCTGATCGAAATCCTGCTGCAGTCGAACCAGGATACTGGTATCGGTACCAAACTGCTGCACGACAAATCCGGTATAGCCCTTCTCCTCCAGCGCCTCACGAACATCAGCCACACGTGGCGCCTGCTCATATTCCAGCTCGACCAGGCTGCCGCCAGTGAAGTCCAGCCCCAGATTGAGGCCTCGAACCGCTATAGCTCCGATACTGATGATGATCAGCAGCGCCGAGAACGCCATAGCCAACTTCGAGATACCCATAAAGGGAATCACGCGCTCCTCGTAGACGGCGGTACTATCCGCTGCGGTATTGTTCATATCCGAAGAAAGATCTCTGTTAGCCATTACGAACGTCCTCCTGCCGCAGCACCCGAAGTCACTTCCGGCGGTGTGATCGACTTGCGGCTACCAATCTGGATGGTATCCAGACGCTTGCCACCATAGACGAGGTTCGCCATGGCTCTGGTGAGCATGATTGCTGTGAACATTGACGTGGCGATACCAATGGACAGCGTTATTGCGAAGCCCTTGATGGGCCCTGTGCCGACTGCGAACAGAATGACGGCTGCAATGAGCGTGGTGATGTTGCCGTCGAAAATGGAGACGAAAGCGCGATCGTAGCCAGCATGAATGGCCGCCTGCACGGGCATGCCCTTCCTTAACTCTTCCCGAATCCGCTCATAGATCAGCACGTTGGCGTCGACTGCCATACCTACTGTCAATACGATACCGGCGATACCTGGCAGCGTGAGCGTGGCCGAGAACATCGACATGATGGCAATCAGAATGAACACGTTTGCCAGTAGTGCGAGGTTGGCGAAGAGTCCGAACACGCGGTAGACCAGGACCATGAAGATCAGTACCAGCACGAAGCCCAGCAGCATCGATTTCAGACCAGCTTCGATATTCTGAGCACCAAGGCTCGGGCCGATCGTACGCTCTTCGACGAAGTACATGGGTGCAGCCAGGGCGCCAGAGCGCAGCAGCAGCGCCAACTCACTGGCTTCCGCCGGCGAATCAAGCCCGGTGATACGGAACTCATTGCCAAGCGGCGACTGAATGGTCGCAAGACTGATGAGACCCTTCTCCGTGTATCTTTCCCGCTCCTGAACCATCTCGCCGTTCCGCTCAACGTAAGACGTGCGTTCCTTATCCTCGACAAAGAGCACCGCCATACGACGCTGAACAGCGTTTCTGGTCACGCGCAGCATCTTGCTGCCGCCAGGACCATCGAGCTTGATATTGACCTGTGGCTGACCGGTTTCATCAAAGCTCTGGTTGGCGTTGGTCACGCTACTACCGGTGATGATGACATCACGTTCCACGATGGCGCTGCGATTTTCCGACCGGAAGTCGAACTTCTGTGTATTGATGGCCGCTTCGTCAGGCTTGGCCTCGAGTCTGAACTCAAGCGTCGCAGTGGCACCGATTACCCGTTTTGCAAGCGCCGTGTCCTGAACGCCTGGCAACTGCACCACAATGCGTCCGCGACCCTGACGTTGAACCAAGGGCTCTGCGACACCAAGCTCGTTGACCCGATTGCGCAGGGTACTGAGGTTCTGGTTGATCGCGTACTCTTCGATCGTTCTGATCTCGCTTTCCAGCACGCTCATTTTCAGATCGAAGCTCTCGCCATTATCCACAGCTTCTGCCAGGAACGTTGGGAACTCCCTGCGAGCGAAATTCAGTGCCGTATCTCTGGTTTCCTCATCGCGGAAACGGACCATGATGGTGGTCGGATTGGCAATATCAAGATCGCGGTAACGTAGCTTCTCTTCACGCAGACGGGTCTTGAGCTCACTCTGATACACTTCAATATTGGTCTGAAGCGCCTTGTCGAGGTCGACTTCCATGAGAAAGTGCACCCCGCCCCGCAGATCGAGACCGAGCTTCATTGGCTCGGCGCCGAGACTTTCGAGCCAATCCGGCGTCGAAGGCAGCAGATTGAGCGCTACAACAAACTCATCCCCCAGCTCACGCTCTACGGTGGAGCGAGCTCTGAGCTGACTTTCGTTCGAATCGAATCGCAGACGAATGGTGTTGTCTGCAACCTCAGGCGCGAAGAAGTCGATACCGGCCTGCTCGAGGGCTTCAGTAGTGCGCTTCAGATCGGCTTCGGTGAGCTCTTTCGAACTACTCTCGCCACTAACCTGTATTGCGAATTCATCGGGATACAGGTTAGGCAGCGCATAAATCACGCCGAAGAGGACAACCAGTATTATTAGAATATTCTTCCAAAGCGGAAAGCGATTGAGCATCTAGCCCGACTCCTGTCAGATGTCTTTCAGAGTGCCCTTGGGCAACACTGCGGAAACGGCCACTTTCTGAACCTTGATTTCAACGCCATCAGAGACCTCGATGGCAATGAAATCGTCCTTGATACGAACGATGCGCCCCATGATGCCGCCGTTGACGATGACCTCGTCGCCTTTACCGAGACCACCCACCAGCTCCCGGTGCTCCTTTGCACGCTTGCTCTGTGGACGCCATACCAGGAAGTAGAATATGAGAACAAAGCCACCGAGAAAGAGAATCTGCATCAGTGCGCCGGGGCCCTGCGGAGGCCCAGCCGGGGCAGCTGCGACACCACTGGACGCGGCCAGCAGCGAAACCGTGGCGAGGCAGGACGTGATTCGTCTAGTACTGAGTGCTGCCACAAGGCGTGTGGGGCTGATGGGGCTGATAGATAGACCGGTGTAAGCTGTAGACGAACTCATGAACGACTCCTGAAAAGCTGGCGAAGAAAAGATGATAAACCGCTGTCAGTCCGGCAATCCGGCGGCCAGACGTGCGTAAAAGCTGGAAACGAAGGCCGACAATGTACCTGCTTCGATTGCGCCGCGCAAACCATCCATTAGGCGTTGATAATGCCGCAGGTTATGAATGGTATTGAGTTGGCTGCCCAGAATCTCGCCGCAACGGTCAAGATGGTGCAGATAGGCTCTGCTGAAATGTCGGCAGGTATGGCAGTCACAATTGGGATCGAGCGGTCTATCGTCGCTGCGATAGCGGCTGTTGCGGATCTTGACGACCCCTGCATCGGTGAACAGGTGCCCATTGCGGGCATTGCGCGTCGGCATCACGCAATCGAACATGTCGACGCCCCTGCAGACCGCTTCCACGATGTCTTCCGGCTTGCCGACACCCATGAGATAACGCGGCTTGTCTGCCGGCAACTGCGACGGCAGGTAGTCGAGCACGCCGATCATTTCGTCCTTGGGCTCGCCAACCGAAAGGCCACCGATGGCATAGCCGTCGAAGCCAATGGCCTCTAGGCCCTTCAGCGATTGTGCTCGAAGGTCAGCGTACATTCCGCCCTGCACGATGCCGAACAGTGCGCTGGCGTTATCACCATGGGCAGCCCGTGATCGCGCAGCCCAGCGTAGGCTCAGCTGCATCGACCGCTCCGCTTCATCGTGAGTTGCAGGATACGGCGTGCACTCATCAAAAATCATCACAATGTCTGCGCCGAGGTCATGCTGGATGCCAATCGAGGTTTCCGGATCGAGAAACACCTGACTGCCGTCCAGCGGTGACCGGAATGCAACGCCCGCTTCCGTGATTTTCCTGAGCTTACCCAGACTGAAGACCTGAAAACCGCCCGAATCAGTCAATATCGGCTTTGGCCATTGCATGAACTCGTGCAGGGAGCCAAAACGTTTCACCACTTCCGTGCCGGGTCTGAGCCAGAGGTGAAAGGTATTACCCAATATAATGTCGGCGCCGGTCTCGAGAATGTCCCGGGGCAGCATGCCCTTGACCGTCCCGTAGGTACCCACGGGCATGAAGGCAGGGGTCTGGATGTCGCCTCTCGGAAATGACAGGACCCCGCGGCGTGCGGTATGTCCGCGAGGACTTTCACAGCTCGCAGAGACTTCGAACTTCATTGCACACGCCATGGCCTGCGGACTCCTGATTGAATTGATCGTGGTTTTCAGTAAAGCAGCATGGCATCGCCATAGCTGAAGAAGCGGTAGCGCTCGCGAATGGCTTCCGCATAAGCGGACATGATCGCGTCGCGACCGGCCAGCGCAGACACGAGCATCAACAATGTTGAGCGCGGCAAATGGAAGTTGGTCAGCAGTGCGTCGATCACCCTGAACTCATAGCCGGGATGGATAAAGATATCCGTTTCACCGTGACCGGGCCTGAGCTCGCCGCTCCGCGCAGCGCTCTCGAGTGCACGAACCACGGTTGTTCCGACCGCCATGACCTTGTTGCCACGGGCCTTTGCGGCCTGCACCGCGGTCACCACTGCCTCTGGCACCTCATAGAGTTCAGTATGCATGGCGTGACTGGCAATCTGCTCGACACGGACTGGTTGAAAGGTACCGGCGCCGACGTGCAAGGTGGTGTAGGCGGTTTCGATACCCCTGCCTTTCAGCATCGCCAGCATGGCCTCATCAAAGTGAAGCCCTGCAGTAGGCGCAGCGATGGCGCCCGGCTTGCTGGCATAGACGGTTTGATAGCGCTGAAGATCTTCGGGTGATTCCACCGAGCGTTCTATATATGGCGGCAGGGGTACTATACCGTAGTGAGCCAGCACACTGTCGATGTCGACATGGCGAGTCGTAGAATCGACAAGCAGCTCAATTTTGAACAGATCTCCCTGCCGTCCGCTAACTTCGAAGACCGCTGCACCGGCCTCTGCTGGTTCAACACCGGCGCCGGCCTTACACAGCACAATCCGGGCGCCGGCCTTCGGCGCCTTGCTCGCTCGCACATGCGCCAGACAGTGCCTTTCGTCGAGTACGCGCTCCAGCAGAATCTCAACCGCGCCACCAGTCATCTTGCGGCCAAACAGGCGGGCCGGAATGACTTTGGTGTCGTTGAACACCAGCAGGTCACCTGATTCGAGATAGTCCGGGAGGCTTGCGAAATGATCGTGTCGTATCGTGCTGGCGCCTCCGCTCATCTGCATAGTTAACAGCCTGCTGGCAGAGCGGCGCTCGAGCGGATGTTGGGCGATGAGCGCCTCTGGCAACTCGAAATCGTAATCACTGGTACTGGATGTCATGAAAACCGTCAGTCAGGGAAATTGCAGGTGCTTGAGCTATATTGGCGCGCATTGTAGGCGCCGGAGCATAGGCGGGCAAGCGGACTGGTCTTCGCTTAGCCTCCGCCCTGCTCGGTTAATTCAGGACTTAACATTGACCGCGGGCGAAAACGACGTATAATTTTGCACCTCGATCACGACGAGCTCCGCTTGTCGTGAGAGGCCGGGATGGCGGAACTGGTAGACGCGCACGACTCAAACTCGTGTTCCTAACGGAGTGAGAGTTCGATTCTCTCTCTCGGCACCAATCAATACAATAAAAAGCCCCTGAAAACAGGGGCTTTTTTGTTACTGCTCTCTGCAAAGTTCATCGCTGCCAGTTTTTCCAGAGTTTCAGCCAGATACTCGATTTGCTTCAACTGCCACGACTCCGCATTTCAGCATTGCACCCTCACAGCCTGGCCATCCGCGCAATCAGGCCGTGACCTCAACCCCGGAACCGAAGGCCACTCGGTCCTTGATCTCCTGGGCTTTGTCTTTGGGGTTCGGGTAGTACCAGGCTGCATCCCTGTTCTCCTGATCCTCGACAACCACATTCAGATAGCGGGCTTCCCCCCTACCTTGGCTCGTGCTGGTGGTCTCGGACTTCATGAAGTAGCAGCCATTCAATGAATCCCAGGGGAAATAGCGCTCGCCGTCCACCTCTACTACGTCGTCACTTTCAGCGATGACTTGACCTTTCCAGATAGCTTTCATGATGTTTCCTCTATTTGCGACCCCGAGGGGTCCGAAGATTCACGCCAGTTTGAGCCGGCTCTAGCCTGTCTACGTACTTTTCCGCAATCGGGTTCCTAGCCGACTGAAATCGCGGTACTAGTTGACCTCTTGAGCCTGCGTAAAGCGTTGGAACCCGGTCGAGAAATCAATATCGCAGTGTTCACAAAACGCTACAAGCGGTATCATTACGCAACATTCGTCCGCGCCAAATTTGCGGACAAACCAGATTTTCCATGTAAATCATTGGATTGAAGCAAGTTATGCTCGGATTTTCGATGTCAGTAAACACTAAGGGTGCTAGCAGCCCCTTCGCCCGCTGGACCAGCATGCTGGCAGCGTCCTTGTTATTGATTGCCTGTGGCGGCGAGAGCGGTGGTGGCGGCGGCGACAGCGGCCCTCCAGCGGTTGCCGGTGTCGTGGTCAAAGGACCTGTTTCACAGGCAACGGTCACCGTTTATCCGGTAACCGCCGAGGGTATAGGCTTTCCGATTGGCGACCCTGTACGCACCGACTCCGAGGGTCGCTACTCGGTACGCAATGTCACTAACTATGCCGGACCGATTTTCGTCGAAGCCGTAGGTGGTGCCTATGTGGACGAGGCAACGAATGCAGACGCAGAACTTGGGGTAGAAACACCCTTGCAGGCCTACTCAGTCATCGAGAACTCCGTCGGGCGCACAGCTGTGAACCTGACACCCATTACCAGCTTTGCGGCGAGCAGGATTACCAGAGATAATGTGGGCAGCGACCGTATTGCCATCAGTAATCTGAACGCACAGACAGGCGCCGCATTCGGACTCGCTGAGATCGTCAAGGTGGTACCGACCAACGTACTAAAAACCAAGATCGCGCCTGGCGCCCTCAGTCAGGAAGACCGCTATGGTGTTCTGCTGGCAGGCATCAGTCAGGTGGCCTTGTCGAGAGATCTCGGACCCACCCTGCAGGATGTCTTTTCCACGTTCTCTACAGACCTTGCAGATGGGCTGCTCGACAGTACCGATGGCGTGCTCGACTCGGCGCTGGGTCAACTGGGCTCAAGCAATCCCGTCCTGCTCGAAACCATACCGAATTCTTCGCTGGCAGCTGCTGCCAGTGGCACCGGTTCTGGACCACAAGTCGTCGAAGTCGGACGAATCGATCTGACGCGCGACTCATCTCAACTCGCTGTCGGCGAGCAGAGGACGCTATTTGCCACTGTTTATCCACGCACAATAGCTGACACCACGGTTAACTGGACGTCAGCGTTCCCGCAGATCGTGAGCGTCGATCAGAACGGTGTGGTAACGGCTGTCGCGCCTGGCGCATCGACGGTCACGGCGACCAGTGCCAGCAACGAAGCAATTACCGGCTCCGTCAGCGTGACAGTTCGTAATGACGATGGCGTCGTGCCCCCACCGCTTACTTCACTAGCGCTGACTGTCCCTGACACTATCGAGAAAGGCAGTCAAGTAGTTGCGGTGGCGTCACCAATTCCTGAAACTGCCCCTATCGGCAATCTGCAGTGGTCGGTAGTCGCTGGCGAGCAGTTCGTTACGGTTCGCCCAGATGGCACCATCGTCGGTAATGAGCCAGGTGACGCTATCATTGCAGCGACTACGACTTCGGTAACAGGCGCAGTGATCAGACAGACTGATGGCATCAAGGTGCTGGCGCCAAGACTGACCGGTATCGGCTTTATGCAGGATGGGCCGGTCAATCTGATCAGATCCAATTCCGTCACGCTTGGTCTCCAGCTTTTTCCTGATTCAGCTGTTGCCGGCGCGCCGACCTGGTCCACAGACAACGCTGCCGTAGCAACGGTGGAGCCAAGCGGCCGCGTAACTGGCATTCAGGTTGGACAAGCCACGATCACAGCCACAGTGGGTGAATTTTCGATCAGCAAGATCGTCAATGTTATCCCACCATCAGTGAGCGCGCTGGCAATCAATGGTGCTGATCAATTGACGGTGGGCGCATCAGCGCAGTATACAGCGGTTGCAAGCCCTGCAGGCGCCAACGTCGGCACGCTCTCATGGTCAACTGACAGGCCAGATCTGGTTACCGTGGATGCCAACGGCGTGCTTGTCGCCATTGCGCCAGGTCAGGCGAATATTCGCGTTCAATCGAGTACAAACGCCAGCGTAAGCGGCGTGAAAGCTGTGACCATTATCCAACCAGCACCGCCACCGCCACCACCGCCGCCAGCGCTGACAGGGCTGAGTATTCTCGGCCCCTCACCGGCAGTGATTGACGTCGGTGGCGTTGTGGATTACGACGTTGCGCCAGTACCTGCTGGCGCAGAACTTGGACCAATCACGTGGACGAGCTCGAATGATGCCATCGCCACGGTCGACGCCAACGGCGTCGTACGAGGATTGCTCATAGGGGACGTGCTGATCAGCGTTTTCCGAGAGGGCGTCCCGGCCTCCTCGGTTACCGTAGTGGTTCAGCCACCGATTTCCGCCCCCGACTCCGGCCTAGACGATGACGATGACGATGACGATGAAGATGAAGATGACAACGAAGATGATTCCGAGGCCCGTAACAACGGCTTGTTCGGTGACATTATTAACGCCTTCTTTGGTCGTAACTAAGTAGTCGTTTTCAGTAGTGCTGCCAATATTTCCGCTTATTCGGGCAGCACACTGACCCGGAGTCCCCTGACCTCTCGTAGTCTTTTACAGCTTATGAGAGGAGGTCAGAGTGGATAAGACACCGGTCGATTCGGTCGAAACGGAGATCAAGAAAGAGCCCAAGAAAAGCCTGGTGGTTATCGCAATTGTCTCAATCTGCGAAATCATCATTGGGCTAGTTGTCATTCTCAACGCAGACAGGGTAACCGAAAAATACCTCAACTCTGCGGGTTGGGTCATTATGCTGCTGGGCGTTGCTGGGCTCGTTTTGTACGCCTTATACCGCAAGCCCAAATAGGCACGCGGTCATCCCGCGGTCATGTAGTTACCACCTTCGGTGCGAGCGTTCTGTAGTCGGCGCTCAGCCTGTTCAAGGTGCTTGTCCAGCGACAGCCCGGTCGCGTCGCTGACGCCGCCGGTCAGCGCCACATTCAGCTTATGGCCATCAATCTCGATGTCATGGTTATTCACCCTGGCTATGATGCCGTCGAACAGGGTGACACAGCGCGCGGCATCGATACCCGGAAGGGCTGCCGCGAAGGTGGGCCCCATTTGGCGGCAGGCGTAGAAACGCGAGAGCGCTTCACCGACAATCTCACCCACAGTTCGCAGAACCCGATCTGCCGCGTCACGGCCGTAGTCGGCATTGATCTTGTCGAAATCGTCAATTTCGAAGACCGCAATCGAGATCGGCTTCACATGTTCCGCAGCTTCATTGGTTTCCAGTAATTCCGTTGCCAGCTCACGGAAGTGATTGGCATTCCACAAACCAGTCGCCGAGTCCCGGCGAAGGCTATCGCGCAGCTGCTCGACTAGTTCGAGTGTCTCGACGCAGTTCATCATGCGACAGTAGAACTCCTCCTGGTTGAACGGCTTTCGTAGGAAGTCATTGGCGCCGTTTTTGATGAACTTGGCCGAGAGGCTGCTCTGGCCCTCGCCAGAAAGTCCCAATATCACCAGATCGGTCTTTTCGTATTTGTCGCGCAGGAGCTGAGTGAGCTGGAAACCGTCTATCTGCGGCATATTGTAATCAGCGATAAGAATCCGCGTATCTGTATGCGCCATCAATTGGCGAATAGCCTCTGCGCCGTTCTCCGCTTCCACGACCTCGTAGCGATGTCGTTTCAGTAAGTCTCGCAGATAGTGGCGTGCCGTTTTCGAATCGTCGGCTATCATCACCTTGATGCCTTCGTTGGCCTTGAGACGCTTTACCAGACGGAGGGCATAGTTGTAGGAATAGCGGCCCTCCTTGATGACGTAGTCGACGATACCGGTCGCTAGCAGGCGTTCACGACGCTCTTCGCTGAAACTGCCTGTGAGCACAATGGTCGGGATCTTTCGGGACAGGCAGAGTTCCACGACTTCACCGTCCGGTGCATCCGGCAGGTTGAGATCGACAAGAGCCGCGAAGAACTCATTCTGCTCGGAATCAAGAATAGAGATGGCTTCGGCCCTACTCGAAGCGTATCTGGCGTCAATACCACCAGTCTTCAGGCAGAGATGCCGGATAATTTTCGTCGTCATTACGCTGTCTTCGACAACGAGCAGCTTGATCGTATGGGTCATGACAGGCGGCAGCTCCTGGCCCTGTAAGCAATGGATGGTCTTACAGTATAGCCGGCGGCTCTGAAGCTGCCTGTTTAGTGACCAACACCAATACCTAGATTTAGGGACGCAGCTTGAGCTGAACTTCGCCATCGCGAACCCTGACGGTTTCGATGCCTGCGGCCAGCTGCTTCCAGAAGCTCGAACCACTCTGTGCCGAAGCCGATACAAGATCGACATTTTTCAGATTGCCAAGCCAGGCGTCAGGCAGTGGTACACCCCCTACACTGACGCCCTTGAGAGCGATGCGGATCTGCGAGTCGGCCAGTTGAACGATTTCCAGGCCTGCGTTCAGGCGCACCGTCTTGCCTGCCATGATGGGAAAGTCTGCTGGCAGTGGCACCAGCAGCGTCGCACTCGCAGTGTCGTCGGAAAGATCGATAGCCAGTTGCTGTGCCATATCGGTTTCCCGTGCGAGCAGTGCATTCAATTCACGCTCGCTGAAACTCAGCAGACGTCTGGCATCGTCTTCGCTATATGGCTCCGGCTTTGCCTGAACGACCTGGCTGATCTTGTGCTCAAGTACCTGAACTTCCGAATTGCTCAACTCGACTGGGTCGATTTCGCTGGAGAATACGTACTGATACCCAAGCCAGCCCGCGATGAGCAGCGCGAAGAGAACGCCGAGAAAAACCGCGAAGAACATCTGCAGTGCGCCGGTCCGCGGCTTCTGTTCGTCGGGCTGCTGTTTTTGCGTGTATAGCTCTCCAGGTGCCGGCTCTGCCATGCTTTTCCTCTGATTGTGAGTAAGATGTTGAGTAGGCGGTAGCAAAACCGCGTCGCCGCGCCATTTAGCCCGCGACACGGACGCTTCAGTCTGTCTACAATTCCCCTACAATAAAGTAAGGTGCGGCTGATTAACCAGAGTTTCCGGCGCAGCATTACACACAGGTGGTCTCATTAGCGTCCTTTCCAAAAATAACACTGGAGCAAAGCCCTCCCATTGGCTTGGCGATTCAGCCGACTTCAGCGAGTTCCTGACGCTGGAGACGGCACGCGGTGAAAGCCAGTTCGGCACAGAAACGCTCGTGATCTCACTGCAGGGCAGCTGGACCACCTTGCAAATCGCCCGGCTCGAGAAGGCCATCAATCGTTTCTGGCATCAGATATCCTCACAGCGCATTCCCGCTCACTGTTACATCCACACAAGCGACGTCGATGCGCTGGACATTTCCGGCACGCTCATCCTTTATCAGTCGATCGAGTTCCTCAAGGCCCGTGGTTGCAAGGTCGATGTGGAGACTATCGAAGGCGATCGGCTCAACTTTGTTTCGGAACTCATGCAGGAAGTGCAGGAAACCGAAGTCAGGCCGGATCGCCCGCCACGCCTGCTGGACCAGGCCACGGGCTTTCTCGCCGGTATCGGGCACAGTGTTGTTGACGCCCTGACTTTTCTGGGCCGATCGACGCTGGCTATGGCGGCGGTCATCCCCTCACCGAAGCGGCTGCGTTTCGCGTCTCTGGTGCATCATATCGAGCACACCGGCCTGAGAGCCATGCCGGTGGTCGCACTCATGGCTTTTCTGATCAGCATTGTGCTGGCCTACCAGGGCACGGCGCAGCTGAGCCGCTTTGGCGCTGAGATTTTTACCATCGACCTGGTCGCCATTTCCATCCTTCGGGAAATGGGAGTGCTGCTAACGGCGATCATGGTTGCTGGCCGGAGTGGCAGTGCTTTTGCCGCCGAGATTGGCGTTATGAAGCTGAATCAGGAAATAGCCGCCATGCAGACTCTTGGCATCAATCCGATGAGTGCGCTCGCCGTCCCAAGGATTACCGCGCTACTGATTACCATGCCGATGCTCACCCTGCTTGCCATTCTGGTCGGCTTTACGGGGGCTGCGGTGGTCTGCATACTGAGCCTGGACATCCCCTTTGGACTGTTCATTGAACGTCTGCAGGCGGCGTCCACCCTCACGCACTTCATGGTCGGCATGGCGAAGGCGCCCGTATTTGCCTTTCTCATCGCGGTTATTGGTGTGCGTCAGGGGCTGCTGGTCGAGCACTCGGCGGCAGAGGTCGGCAGCAACACCACACAAGCGGTAGTTCAGGCCATCTTTGCGGTTATTGCAGCGGATGCCGTATTTTCGATCATGACGACCGAGTTGGGTATATGAGTCAACGCACTATCATCAAGGTCAGCAAGCTGGTCAACCGCTTCGGGCATCAAACGGTACACGAACAGCTCGACTTCGAGATCTACGCCGGCGAGATCGTGGGCATCGTGGGTGGCTCGGGTACCGGCAAGACCGTTCTGCTTAACAGTATTTTGGGGCTGCAGAAGCCAAGCAGCGGTACAATAGAGTTCTACGACGTCAAATCCCGCAGCCTTGGTGATGCGGAGCGTTGTCCGACCAGCTGGGGTGTATTGTTCCAGAGCGGCGCACTATTCAGCAATCTGACAGTACTTGAAAATATCGTCACGCCGCTCATCGAGCATACCAGCATGAGTCGGCGCACGGTGAGGGAACTCGCGCTACTGCGCATGCGCATGGTGGGCCTGCCACTGACCGCACAGTTCAAGTACCCCTCGCAACTGTCTGGTGGCATGGTCAAACGAGCCGCCCTTGCGCGCGCGCTGGTCACCGACCCGCGGGTTATCTTCCTGGACGAACCGACCTCTGGACTCGATCCCATTGCAGCTGAAGAATTTGATGAACTCATCCTCTATCTCAAGCAACATCTGGACCTTACCGTGGTCATGATCTCTCACGATCTCGATTCACTGTTCAATACCTGCGACAGGATCGCCGTGCTCGTGGACAAGAAAATCAGGGCTGCAACGCCGGCTGAAATCGTCGAGAACGACCATCCCTGGATTCAGCGGTACTTCGGGGGCCGTCGTGGTCGCCTTCACAGTCAGGGATCGGAGGCTCATACAGTTCATGGAGCGTGAAGCACGATATATTCTCATCGGTTTGCTGCTGGTCGTTTCGATAGCGCTTTCCGTGGTGTTCGTCATCTGGTCGGCGAACGCGGACAGCGACGACGGCGCTGTGCGTTACAAGATTTTCTTTTCCGAAAGCATCAGTGGACTGAGCAAAGGCAGCAGCGTTCGCTTCCTCGGTGTACCGGTAGGCTCGGTGACTTCATTTTCGATTGGCCAGCTAGGCGACATTGATCCGGCAGCGGCCAACGTAGAAGGCGCAAATGATACTGGCGTCATCGTGGAAATCGCGGTGCAGGAGCGCGTACGGGTTACCTCAGGCACAGTGGCCCGCCTGCAGACGAATGGTCTTACCGGCCGTGCCACCATAGAGCTGCAGTCGCGGCGCGTAGGCAGCGACGCTGATGGCCGTTTCGAAGGCGTCATCCCTGGCAAGGCCTCGTCTCTAGGCCAGCTCACCGACCAACTGCCAGACATTGCGGAAAACATTGGCGAGACCTTCGAGCGCATGGAGCGACTGCTCTCGGATCAGGTCATCGAAGACACTCAGGCGACCCTGTCCCAGCTTCGCGAGACTTCTGGACAGTTCGACAGAGTGTCGAAGCTGCTGGAAAGCCTGATACAGGAAGTTCGCGTCACCAACGGTCAGGTACAGGAGATGATTCCCCGGTATATCGCACTTGCTGACGATATGAATAACAAGACCCTGCCGGCAGTCCGTGAATCGGCTGTGCGTATGCAGGCCACGGCTGGGCTCATTTCGAAACAGATGACGGACAATTCAAGTGCTTTTCGAGGCTTCATCGGCGATAGCCGTCAATCCATGGAAATTATCAGAGATCAAATGATCCAGACCTCGGAAAAAGTCAGGGAGTTCACTGACGAGCTAAGGGAAAACCCTTCACGGCTCGTCTACAAGCAACGCGAATATGGTGTTTCTTTCGATGAGGAATGAACTTATCCAACAGCCGCCGTCTAGCTCGGGGGCCCGGGCAGCCAGCTTGGTCCAGGCGCCCCGCTTGGCGCGTCAGCGCTCGGTTCGTGCGGGGCTGACGACGCTCGGCCTGATGCTGGGTCTCAGCGCGTGCACCAATCTGCTCAACGCAGAGCCGCCGGTCATCAGGCGTTATACCTTACTGGCAACGCCCACAGCAGAGGCCAGCCAGGCTGGTGGAGGCATGGCCGACACATCGATCATGGTTCACGTTGGCAGTGTCGGCCTTAGCCTCAATACTGACCGCATACTCGCGCGTGACGAACTTACCATCGCGCCAATCAGTGATCTTCGCTGGGTGGAAGCTGCGCCTGCCATGCTGGAGAAAAGCCTGACTGATTTCCTGCAGCAGTCAGGCCAGTTCCGCTATGTGACTCACCACCGGGGCGGTCCGAAAACGGACCGGATACTGACGGTAGATCTGCGGGATCTGTACGTGATTTCGGAGAACAAGCAGGCAAAAGCGGTGAAGCTCGGACTCGCGGCCCGGCTTTCGCCGGCAAGCGTAGAGCGCAAGGCGAGAGCCGCTCCGGGCGACGAAACGAGTGTGGTGCTATTCGAACGGGTCGATATTGATCGCAGTGGGGGGAAATCGATAGACGAAGCCATCGCCCAGGCCTTCAGTACCGCCGCTCAGCGGGTGTTCTCCAAACTGCTGACCGCGATGCAGGCCGAGTAGGCGCCGGCGACGCTGTTCTGACGCCGGCTACTCCTCTACCGTAGGTGGCTCCGCATCCTTCGCTCGCCCCTGAATCTCGGTCTGGAAGCCCAGCGCCCGCTCAGACGACTCTATACCGATATGATATGTGGCAAATCCAGGCATCACCACCTGGTCCACTGCCATACCTATAACCCGGCCGCGGATATCGGAAATGATATCGGTTCCCTTATTCGTGATTGGATCGATGACCACACCCAGACTATCGCCCTTCTCTACCCGCGCACCCAGCTCGATGTGACTTTCGAGTATGCCGCCACGTTCAGTCCTGAGCCAGGTTGAGTTATAGAACACCGGTCGCGGTTCGCCCCAGATAAGCAGGCGCTGATACATATCCTGTTTTTCCAGCAAACTGTTGATGCTATGAATGCCTGCCTTTATTTCGTCCCGCTGAATGCGCAGGGACTCGCCGATCTCGAGCGTCACTGATGCAATGCCGCGGTCCACGGCTGCACTGCGCATCATTCCTGGACTTCCTGGGCTGTGGACCACGACCATGTTGTCGAAACCCTTGGTGAACTCGACCACCTTTTCGCTGCGCATGTCCGCTCGCAGCTGGGGCAAATTCGCGCGCCGCAGACTACCGGTATGAATATCCACAAGCATATTGCAGTTGAGGACAATCTCGTTGAACAGCGATGCCGCGATCCGCGAAGCCATACTGCCCGACGCGTAGCCTGGAAAGAATCGATTGAGATCGCGTCGATCCACGAGGTAACGGGAGCCTCGATTGAAACCCTGCAGATTAACAATTGGAACGCCAATCACTGTGCCGCTGAGGTCCTTGGGGTCGAGATCGTACATGACGCCCCTGACAACCTCGATACCGTTGAGTTCATCGCCATGCACGGCGCTTGTGAGGCAAAGCGTAGGGCCTGGCTTGGCGCCATGCACAACAAGTACCGGCGTCGGCTGATCGAGACCGGAAATGGCTACGCCTGGCGACCAGCCAAGTCTGGCGGCGGTGCCGGGCTTGACGATGCTGCCTAACAGGCGAAGATCGGCAGCCTCGTCCTGCGCAGGCGTCTCGACGGGTGCGGGCGGTTCGCCCACGACAGCCTTGGGACGTGGCGGATCTTCAATTTCAGCTGACAAGGGCCTCGAGGCTTCCACAGCTTCGGTCTCGTTCGCTTCGTCAGTACCAGATTTGTCGGGCTCTGGCGGCGTCTCGCCGATAAGTTTCGCCGAAAAAGCTTTGGCAACCGCCTCTGCCTTCGGGTTCACAGCTGCCGCTGCTGATGAGGCAGTGGCGCCTTTGTCATCAGGTATAGTTACCGAAGCAACTACTTGATCAGGCTCAGCGCTAGCCGATGCTGGGGCCGGCTCTGGCTGCTTTGCAGCAGCATCTGGCTTTGCATCTGCCTTAGCGCTTTTGGCCCGCTTTTCGGCAGTTTTACCAATGCTTTCAGCGGCCTTGACCACGGTTTTGGCTTTGTCTGCAGAACTGTCCGCGGCCGATGAATCGCCGACCGTTGCTTTTTCAGCGCCAGTACCAGATTCCGCGGCCACGTCATCGGCGGCATCTTCAGTGGACACCGGCACAGGGGGCGGCGTGACAGCCGAATTGGGAAGATCCGCCTGGGCAGAGGCAGCAGGCGCAGCATTGGAAGCCTCGACCACAGCCTCAATGCTGGTAACGTCTCGAAGTTTGACATCAGGCGCCACCGGTGAAGCCTGCCCGTTGGCTGCATTGGCCGCAGTATTTTCGGTCGCAGGTGTTTCGATCACCGTAGATGCTGGAGGTAATTCAGATTCTGCAAAGGCGAACTGACCCACAAGGGCAATGGGCGCTATGCATAGCAAAACAGCTGGAAGGGCGAAATTCGCGCCGCTTCCGGGGCGCGAAGGTATAAAACGAACCTGCAAAATAAAGTCCCGAATGATCAGATAGCTTACTACCAGTCTAGTGACCGGCTACTGATACTGCCAGTGCTAGCCGCTCTTCGATACTTACAGGTAGTACAGGAATCTTTTCGATCTTACGGAGTGAGGGCACCAGGCCGCGTTGATTGGCTATCTGAACGTTGAGCCCCGGTCTGGCATTCAACTCCAGCATCAGCGGTCCGAGATTCTTGTCCATGACGATATCAACACCGAGATAACCCAGTCCGACGATATCGGCGCACTCGACCGCCAGACGCAGGATCTGCTGCCAGTTCGGGATCTCGATGCCCTTCGTCTTGTATCCGGTATCCGGGTGATGGTCAGCTTTCTGGTTCTGACATACGCCATCGAGTGTTGCGCCGGTGGCGAGATCAATGCCAAGGCCCAGTGCGCCCTGGTGCAGGTTGGCCTTGCCGTCCGAGGCCCTGGTAGGCAATCGAATCATCGCAGCTACGGGCACGCCTCTGAACACGATGACACGAATATCAGGCACGCCCTGATAGCTGATCTTGTCGAAAAACGGATCGAATTGCACCCGATACTCGAACAAGGCCCGGTCAGGCAAACCACCAAGACTGTACATGCCGCTAAGCGTGTTGGACACATGATGCTGCAGGGTCTCCAGACTGACGAGATCGCCGCTGGCCTTGCTGTACATCTTGCCGATCTTGCCGGTCAAAACCATGATGCCGTTACCACCGCTACCTTCAGCCGGCTTGATCACCAGATCGGTATGGTGCGAGAGGATCAGCTCCTCGAGCTTGTCGACCTCGTGCTGATACGAGATCACGCCGTACAACTTCGGTACGGCAATGCCCTTCTCCAATGCAAGCTTCTTGGTAATCAGCTTGTCGTCGACCAATGGGTACATGTTGCGCGGATTGTACTTCATGATGAAGTCCGCATTGCGCATGTTCATACCCAGCACGCCGATTTCGCGAAGCGCCTTGGGCGACATGAACGACATCATGAGCCGCCGCGCCTCATCGCATTGAAACGGAACAATTCAGTGAGACGGTAGCCGGTATAACGGCCCATCCACAGGCAAAGCCCGAGAATCACGAGCAGGAGCTCAGGGAACACGAACATGACATACATGAGACTTTCATTGGTCATGATCAGATAACCCAGACACGCCACGATGAGCGATCCGATACCCATCTTCATGGCATCGCCTGCACCATTTTCTTCCCATGTAATCGACATGCGTTCGATCGTCATGGCGAGAATGACCATGGGGAACAAGGATATGGACAACAGACGATCGAGCTCGAAGCGATTCGTGGCCAGACTGACCAGCAGCATGAGAATGACGACGATAACCAGAATGGCCGCAAGCCGGGGAATCAGCAACAGCATCATACGTTCGAGATAGAAGCGGATCATCAAACCAATGGCGACAATGCCGCTGAACAGGACGATGCCCCAGAACAGCTGGGTCTCGCGGAATGCCAGTGCGATCAGGATAGGCATGAAGGTTCCAAAGGTCTGCACGCCAACGAAGGTCCGCAGAAACACGACGAACAGCGCGCCGAGTGGCACCATCAGCAGCAGGCGGTAAACATTCTGTCCCTGTACTGGCAGGGAAAAGAGCGAAAATTGCGCGACCAGCGAGTCCGACGCTTCCGCACCCTTTCGCACCACGCTCATGAGCTCTGCGTAGGTCTTGGTGACCGAGAAGCTCAATTCAACGTCTTTCGCGCCTGAGGCATCATAGACAGGCAGGTCACCCACCATCCAGACCAGGAAGTCAGGCGGCAGCCCCTGTTGCGCGGTCCTCGGATTGAAGGTGAACCAGCGCTCGCCATTATGCACCTGCAGCAGGGGTGTCAACGCCATGCTGTTGTTACTGTCAGAGACGGTGAAGCCCCAGATTTTACGCGCAGGAATTCTGACGCCTTTCAATATATAGATGATTTCGGATGTCCACTCGTCGGCATCATCCGCGCGGCCCAGCAGGAGCTCGACATTTGCGCCTGGCGAGGAGGCATTCAGCTGAAGCAATAGCGCTCTGACGTAGCTTTCCACGTCAGCGGACTCCTCACGCACTGTGCGCAGGATGGATTCAATAGCTGATTTATAGGGTTCTACGTATTCGGGCTTCTCGGGAAAATCGGGCTGCGAAGTGAATTCGACTTCATTGTTCGCTCGCGCGACCTGGACCCGGTAATACAGGTTCTGCGTGCCCTTGGCGCGCCTGACCGCCCAGCGTGCAACCCGATTGCTGTCGACCGTATCCACTGACAAGCCGAAACGACTGGAAATGAAATCCTCGTCCATTCTGAGGAAATTCGGCGTTGTACTGGGGATCTTCAGCGCGAATTTGGCTGGACCGCCCGTGCCCGTGAATGTCGCCTGCGCCTGCACAGTCCAGAGTTCGGTGTCCTGCTGCGGGGTAAGCGGCAGACCAACATTGATAATCTTGTGGGCAGCGATGGCAATGCCGATGGCTGCCAGCACGAGCGCCCAGATCTTAACGGAAAAGCTATTCATCGGATTTGCAGCTTGCTCTGGTGAGATAGGTTTCGTCCGAATCCACTACAGCGGCCTCTTCAAGGAAGCGCCTGCCAAGCAGAATGGCGTAAAGGTACTCGCGCCGATCGGCCAGCGTGAATTCTACCGTACGCTTGCGGCCGTCGAAGCAGATGTCGATATCAACAGTAACCCGTGAATCATGAATGCCATCATGGTTCTTGATCTTTACTCGTCGCGAGCGCTCTCGCTCCATGCGAATACGTCGTTCGTTGCCTTCACCATCCTTCAACACGAGCTCGAACTTCACCCACTTGTCGCCTTCCTTTTCGAAAATCTCGATCTTGTCGGCATAAATTGAGGAGGTCTTGGCACCAGTATCGAGCTTGGCTTTGAAGACACCATCAGTATCCGGCAGCGCCACCCGCTCTATCCAACCGGCAATGACCTTTCCCGGATCACTGTCAGCGTGACTGAAAGACGACACAAAGGCACTGAAGAAGAGGACGAGAGCAGTAAAGAGCGTACGTGAATTTCTTGGCAAAACCGTCATGATTAGTCCTAATGCATTGAATTCGCGACCTTTGCCCCAGATTCTAACGCAGAGCTGCGGGCCCTGGTTTTCAATCGGGCTCGCCCAGGCGCAATGAAGGGGGCAAATAGTAAGCCTTGTGAGCCTTTGCTACAACTTGATTTCAGCAAGCCGCTTTACCCCCGTCGGTTCCGAAACGACAAAAGGCCGCTGTTCATATGCTGAACAGCAGCCTCTACTTTATCGCGCGGTCTGCATAAAAACCGCTCAGTGAGCCGCTTCGCCGACAGTCTCGTCGAACTGTCGCTGAATCGTTGGCGAAGGCTCGCGGGTCATCAGCGAAACTGCCACGATGGCGATAGTGGCCAGTATGAAACCAGGTACGATCTCGTAGAGTTCGAATATCCCACCTGTCAGCTGTTTCCAGATAACAACAGTGATACCACCCACGAGCACGCCAGCAATGGCGCCCGCCCTGTTCATGCGCTTCCAATAGAGCGCCAGGATGAGCGTCGGACCGAAGGCCGCGCCGAAGCCAGCCCAAGCATAGCTCACCAGACTAAGCACACCACTTTCCGGATCCATCGCAAGAATCGTCGCCAGTACAGCCAGGCCGACAACCGCACCACGACCGACCATGACCAGCTGCTCCGGCGAGGCGTCCTTCTTCATCAGGGTTCTGTAGAAATCTTCAGCCAGTGCCGACGACGACACGAGCAGCTGGGAGTCAGCGGTACTCATGACAGCCGCCAGAATAGCCGCCAGCAGGATGCCGGCCACTACAGGATGGAACAAGGCGTTGATCAGCAACATGAACGCCTTCTCGGGGTCGTCCAGCGGCGAGTCGAAAAACACCACGGCAGCGAAACCACAGACCAGTGATCCGAACAGCGAGAGCGCGGTCCACGATACCGCAATACGACGCGCTGTCGGGATATCCTTACCGGAGCGGATACCGGCGAATCTGGCAAGGATATGAGGCTGGCCGAAATATCCAAGGCCCCAGCCCAGCAGGGAAACAATGCCGATGATGCCCATGGCTTCACCTGAAGAACTGGTCATGGCGTTCAGCAACTCGGGGTTCATCTCATTCATGGCCGCCTGGGTCGCACCCCAGCCACCTTCGGCATTGATGGCGACGATAGGCACGACGACGAGAGCGGCCGCCATTAGCAGCCCCTGCACCAGGTCGGTCCATGACACCGCCAGATAGCCACCAAACAGGGTGTAGGAAACGATAGCCAGCGCGCCAGCAATGACGGCCCAGGTATAGTCGAGGCCGAAAACGGTTTCGAATAGCTTGCCGCCAGCAACAAGACCAGAGCTGGTATAGAAGAGGAAGAACAGCAGGATGAAGAACGCAGCGATGATCCTCAGCACATGGCTGTAGTCTTCGAAGCGGTTTTCGAGAAAGGCCGGAATGGTGAGTGAGTCGTTGGCAGCCATGGTGTATACCCGAAGCCGTCGGGCAACAATGAGCCAGTTCAGCCAGGTGCCGACCAGCAGACCTATCGCAATCCAGAAGGCTTCATAACCAGCTGAGTAGGCATAGCCCGGCAGGCCGAGCAGCAGCCAGCCGCTCATATCCGATGCGCCCGCACTGATTGCCGAAGGAAATGGGCCGAGACTCCGACCGCCGAGAATATAATCTGAAAGGTTCTTCGTCCGTAGAAAGGACCAGAGTCCAATACCCAGCATGCCGAGCAGATAGACCATGAAGGTCATGCCAACTGCAAATTGGTCTTCTATCATCACCGTACTCCTGTTTTCTTATCGTTGTTATCGTTGTTATCGTTGATCGAATTCGACCCTTTACTGTAGGCAAGTCGCCTCGCCTTTTAATATGCCTCGCTTCTGCGCCGTCTGTCTGCGCGTTAGTCAGGCGCGCCGTCGAGCGACAGCAGTGTCGCATTGCCGCCTACGGCGGTCGTGTTGATGGTACGCACCCGCTCAGTGGTAAAGCGCGGCAGATAGTGCGGTCCACCGGCCTTCGGACCTGTGCCGGACAGTCCCAGACCACCGAAGGGCTGCACACCGACTACCGCGCCAATCTGGTTGCGGTTGATATAGGTGTTCCCGACCCGAACCCGGCGCTCGATATCAAGTGCCGCTGACTCGTTGCGCGTGTGTATCCCGAGCGTGAGACCGAAGCCCGAATTGTTGATCGAATCGATGACCTTGGACAGCCCTTTGGCGGAATATCTGATGACATGGAGGATCGGCCCGAAGTGCTCTGAGTCCAGTTGCTCCAGACTGTCAATCTCGACGATGGCCGGCGCCAGATAGTGCCCCTGAAGACCTTCGGCGTGGCTCGACCCTATCCCGTGCACCGCGCCCCTCGCCTGCCAGCGACTGTCCTTGCCGATGGCCTTGATGTGCGCCTTCAGATTAGCCAGAGCTTCGGCATCGATCACCGGACCAACATCGGTGCTGAGGTAGCGCGGATCGTCAACACGCAGCTCACTCAAAGCACCCGCAAGCACTTCTATAAGCTGATCGGCGATGTCTTCCTGCACGAACAGCACCCGAAGCGCGGAGCAGCGTTGGCCAGCGCTGGCGAAGGCCGACTGCAGCACATCACGACACACCTGTTCCGGTAGTGCCGTGCTGTCTACGATCATGGCATTCTGGCCACCTGTTTCGGCAATGAGAATGCCAATAGCGCCATCGCGAGCCGCCAATGTTCGATTGATTGAATGGGCGGCGCCGGTGGATCCGGTAAAGGCGACGCCAGCCACGCGCTTGTCCGACAGTAGGTCCGGACCTATCTTTGCCCCATCACCCAGTAGAAGTTGAAGCGCCTGAGTGGGTATGCCGGCCTCGTGCATCAGTTGCACAGCCCTGGCCGCGATGAGCGATGTCTGTTCGGCCGGTTTCGCGAGCACACAGTTACCGGTAACCAGCGCTGCCACTACCTGGCCGGTGAAGATGGCCAGAGGGAAATTCCAGGGACTAATACAGACAAAGGTTCCACGCCCTACGCTATACAGTTCATTCGATTCGCCAGTAGGTCCGGGCAGCAACTCGGGCTTGCCCATCAGCTTGCGTGCCTGCACAGCGTAGTAGCGACAGAAGTCGACAGCCTCTCTGACCTCGTCTATACCGTCCTGCATCGTCTTGCCGGCTTCGCGACAACACAGCGCCATCAGCTCGGCCATGTTGCTTTCCATCAGGTCAGCAAACTTTTCAAGCGCAGTGGCGCGCTTCTCGACTGGCGTACCCGACCAGGTAGGAAAATACTGCTCGGCAACGCTCAGTGCAGTCTGCAACTCCTCATGGGTGCTCCAGACCACATGACCGACCACTTCCCGCAAATCCCTCGGGCTATGCATGGTCTCGGCTGCACCGTCAGAAGCACGCTTGGCTGACAGTGACGCTGCACTCACCGGCGCACTGGCGGCATGCCACTGATGGGAGTCCCAATGCCGCAGGTCGGCATGCAACTGCTTCCAGTGCTTTTCGCACCAAAGGTTGACGCCTCTGGAGTTCTGCCTGTCACTGAACATATCGCCAGGCAAGGGAATCCGGTTGTTACGCAGGGTCTTGAAACGCCTTACCTGCTCAACAGGATGCCCAGTGAGCTCGGACACTGGTGTATTGGCGTCTACGAGACGGTGCACGAAGGACGAGTTGGCGCCGTTTTCAAGCAGGCGCCGCACCAGGTAGGGCAACAGATCCTTGTGGGCACCCACAGGTGCGTAGATTCGGACAGGGACCTTCTGATTACCCGCGGGCTCCATCACGGCCTTGTACAGGGCATCGCCCATACCGTGCAGGCGCTGAAATTCGAATCCGCGTGGTCTGCCCGCCTTGGTAGCCACGGCTTTGGCAGCAGCCATCACTGCAGCCACAGTATGAGCATTATGCGTGGCAAACTGCGGAAACAGACCGCCTCGTGTCGCTTCGCTTAACAGGAAATCGGCGCAGACCAGGTAGGAAATGTCGGTATTCTCTTTGCGGGTGAAGACCGGGTACTCAGGCAGACCCTTCTGCTGCGCCAGTTTGATCTCGGTGTCCCAATATGCGCCTTTCACCAAGCGGACAGGGATGACGTCGCCCTGCTCTTTCGCCAGCGCATTCAGCCAGCGCAGTACCGGGAGCCCCCGCTTTGAATAGGCCTGCACCACCAGGCCCAGCTTGCCCCAGCCCTTATTGACCGACGAGCGATACAGCTTTTCGAACAGCTTCAGCGAGATCTCGAGCCGATCCATCTCCTCGGCGTCGATGTTGATACCGATGTTCTGTTCGCGAGCATTCTCCAGCAACTTCACGACCGTCTGGTAAAGCTCTGTCAGTACGCGGTCCTCCTGCGCTGCTTCGTAGCGCGGGTGAAGTGCAGACAACTTGATGGAAATGCTGGTCTGCCCATGCACGGACATGGCTTCAGCATAGGCGCTGCCAGCGGCCTTGTTGATACTTTCAGCATCGCCACTATTTTTCGCGTTATCTCGCCCGGCAGCCTGGATGGCGTGCTGGTAACTTTGCAAATAGCGCTTCGCGTCGTGAGCCGTCATTGCGGCCTCACCGAGCATGTCGAAGGAGTAGGTATAGCCCTGCTTGCGGGGCTTACGGCTATTATCGAGGGCTTCCTCAATGGTGCGACCGAGCACGAACTGCTTGCCCATGATCTTCATGGCCTGATTCATGGCCCCTCGAATCACAGGTTCGCCGCTCTTCTTCACCAGACGGCTGAGCACCCCGCTGGGTGAATCCTCGATATTTGAATCAAGCTTGACCACTTTACCAGTGAGCAGCAGCCCCCAGGTTGAGGCGTTCACGAGCGTGGAGCCGCTGTGACCAACGTGCTTCTGCCAGTCAGCCGTCGACAAGCGATCCTTGATGAGCGCATCGGCCGTCGCCTTGTCAGGAATTCGCATCAGCGCTTCAGCGAGGCACATCAGCAGCACACCTTCCTGAGTATCGAGGCTGTACTCCTGCAGCAGGGCGTCCACCATGTGGATGGATGAATCCTGGGCACGGACGTTCTTGACCAATGCTTCGGCAGCCGACTGTATCGTGGCAAACTGCTTCGGAGAGGTATCCAGTGTATCGATAAGCTCCGAGACACAGGCAGCTTCATCAACGTCGTAGTGGGCCACTATGGTATGCCAGAGCTTGTCCAGTGTATTGCCACGGCTATACCCGTGCTTAGCAGGTTCCACCACTCAGCCTCTCCTCTTGTTATTAAACCAAGTCTATAAAACTATAGGGCGGATGGCCTTAATTCTTTTAAAATCCTGCCGCATCCTATCAAATTCCTGCCATATTGAGCTTGAGACGCAGGATTTTGCTAGCCGGCCCGGAGACGACCAGGGGTTGTGCCGCGGTATTTGCGTACGCTGCTCGTAAGTGCGCTTTGGCTTGAGAACCCGCACAGCTCACTGATTTCGACCAGGGAGAGCGAGGTGTTGCTGATGAGTTGTATCGCCTTATCCAGTCGCTGGTGAATGATGTACTGGTGTGGCGTTTGCTGCATCTGGGCCTTGAAGATGCTGTGAAAACGCCTTTCGCTGAGGCAGAGACAGGCTGCGAGATCACTGATGGAAATTGACTCGCCGAGATGCTCGAAGATGTAATTGTCGATTTTGTACATGTCGAGCAGACTGCGATCGTGCTGACCTGGACTGGGCAGGATACGCTGTGACAGACAGCGAATGATCGCGCTACCAAGATAGTGGCGTAATGCCCTGTCGTTCGCGTTGCGCTGTATCTCCTGGATACTGACCTGCGTGAGCTGCCGCATACCATTATCGAGTGAAATGAGCCGAGGCCGGTCGAACAGCCTCGCGAGACTGGCATGGTCCGGGTGCGAGGGATCAGTGAAGACTGGCGAATCAGCGTCGATGTTGATGACGAGGACATGGTTGCTGGGTCGGCCGTAAAAATCGTGAAAGGTGTTTGAAGGCACGACACAGGCATGGCTGACGTCGAGGTGTGCCGCCAGACCCAGCATATCAATTTCGGCGGTACCAGTGAGCCCCATGACCAGCTGATGATAGGGGTGGCTGTGCCGGTTAACATGCTGTGGCAGGCGCATCACCTCAGCCACGAGCATGCCGCCGCTCGCTGCTGCCGAAGCTGCGGCAGGGGCAGCAGCCTCCTGGCCCGGCGCCTTGTTCCTGCCGCTCTTGTTCGCTATCGCGCCGGCTTGACGCGGCGCCTGCTGTGGTAGGGCCATGATCGTCTGCTCTGATTCATTCTGTAAGCGGGTAGCGCGTCGCCATTGTCTCGTTCTGCTGGATTTCCGCCCACACCTTACGCAGCCCAGGCACAGGGTGCCCGAGCCGCCGCTGGGCAGCGCCAATGGCAAAGAGCTTGCGGTACTGATCAAAGAGTGTACCGTAAGCGCGCCGAATTGGCATGTCAGCATCCCAGATGTGGGTGGCTTCTGCCCCCGCGCCGTTCACCTCGATGATCTTCACACCCTCAAGATGCTGTAGATCCTCTAGCGACGCTACGCACGAGAGCTTTCTGACATCATCAAATCGAATATCGAAACGCCCAAAATAGAAACCCGGAATCTGGCGGGCTATCAGGTCCCATTGCCGGCGAAACGCCGGCGTCACCAGATGGCTGCCATCGCGGAAGATGCAGCCTCGGGCGTGACTACCGGCAAAGGCCAGCCTGAAACGCTCGCCGGCTGGCAGCACTTGCTCAAGTCGCTCGGTATGACGAGGCAGATACAGATGGGCCAAGCGCCCGGCCCGGGGATCCTGTTGGATCAGCTGGCGCAGTGTCCGCTGGCCATCGCCGGTCACGTAGGGAAAAACCTTCAGTGTCACCGAAAAAATCTCACCTTCGGTCGAGTGCCCGGTAGCAGGATCGAACCAGCCGCCGGGATCATTTTCCGGCAGACGGATATAGAAGATGCCGGCCTCGTATGGCAGGTCTTCGAGCGCTTGCAGTACCACGGTATCTTGTACTGGAAATTCCGCGAGGTATCTTTGCAGGGCTGGTTGGTCGTACACGCGCCTTACCCCTGCGCCACGAGAGCCCTTATCAGGCTTTGCGACGAACGGAAAGTCAAAGCCCCGCGCATGCACCCGACTCAGCGCGATTCTCGCATCGTCCGAGATGTCTTCCTCAGTCATGCCAGAGCGGGCAATCCTGGTATGGCTCAGTAGGAGCCCGCCCAGGCTTGGTGGTAACAGATCGAGAATCTGTAGTTTTGACTCTCCAACGAATCCACCTAAGTCGAATGTCGGGTTGGCTACTGTCGGCAGCGTGATGCCTCGGTAGCGCAGCGCGAGCCAAAGCGCATAAGCCTTCACAGGCAGGTAGAATAGTGCTGGCGACCAGAACTCGTATACGGACAGCGTCCGTATCGAAGCCTTCATGGGCGGCGCAGCAGCCGGATCCAGGTCGCGTTCAAAGTGACTCATCTGGTGTTCCCGAACGATTGCCAGTACACAGGCGGAGCAGATACGGCCAGGCAGCACCCAAGAGGAGCAATACGACAATGCCCACGCCGGCCCATGCTGGCTTGAGCTCGAGCGTTGCATCACCGAGACCATAGATGATCCAGAAGCTGATGCTGGTCCACAGGCCTACTGCGAAAATCAACAACAGCACGAAGTTTTTCACGCTATATCCGAAGAATCCCGCCGCTGTAAAGGTGGGCAGGCGTGCACCCGGAATAAAGCGGGAGACGAAAATGGTGTAGGCCCAGCGTTGACGCAGCAGGTCCTCGCTGAGCCTCAATCCCTTCACTTCTGCCAGGCGCGGGCCGTGACGGCTGCGACGGATATACTGCCCCAGGATGTAAAGTGCAACATCACCCAGCAATATTCCTGCATACAGCACCAACAGCGCGCTCCATGGATCGATGACACCAGCAGCGGCAAGCAGTGCGCCTGAACTGGTGGCCAGGTCCTCCAGGATGAAGGTGGCCATGAATAGCAGCATCAGCATCACGGACGGATACTCACCGGCCCGCGCGAGCATGGCGCTGAAAGACTGATAGACATCCATATCGGGCATGGGAACGAGGATTGTCCGGATTGGTTAGGTACAAGTCACAGAACAGTGGTCAGCCGCGGCATGGCGCTTTCGACGACCAGCCTTTATTCTGCGGTCAGGATTTGAGGATATGGCTAGTCTGGTAGCTACGCAATCAGTAGTGCTCCGCAGAAGCAACAGTCGCGCAGGGGCAGCTTCAAAGTGTCGGACCGAAACAGGATATAGGCAGGATAGCTATGCATCCGATCGTACAGGGTAACATTGACGCGCTGAAACAGGCACTGAGCCTGCTGCGTTCCCTGACAGCGCAGCAGTACAGGCAGGTTTGCCGGCCATACCTCCAGAGCAGCATAGGCACACATTGCAGACATATACTGGATAATTACTTGGCGCTGATTAGTGCTCTGGATTGCGCGACCGAGAACCAGGATTCGGTATTCGTGGATTACAATTTGAAGCGACGACAGCACGCGCTGGAACAGGACAAATCGCAGGCGATTGCGGAATTTTCGAAGCTACTGGATTGGCTGCAGCAGGCAGATCTGTTTGATATGATTGAGAAGCGTGCTCCAAGCGTTCAGGTGCGCAGCGAAGTCACACTTGAATCGGAAAACAGTGTAGTGGTGCCCTCCACACTGGCACGTGAACTCACACTGCTGAGCAGTCACGCCATTCACCATTTCGCCATCATCGCAATCAGTGTTCGACTGCAGTCCGGCGAGGTTGATCCGCGCTTCGGCCTGGCGGCGACCACAGCGTCATACCAGCGCAGACAGGGTCTACAACTGGTCGAACAATGACAGCCCCGTCACCCGTGAAAATGTCTGCTGAGCGGCCTGCAGCACGAAGCTCTGGAATGACAGGTCGCTGATAGCTTTGGCATAGTCGAGATCTTCGACCTTCGAGCGCAGCTCTTTCAGAATGATCTCGTTATCCTCCAGCACCGCCCGGGTATCCTCGACAGTGTTCAGCCGGGCACCCACCTCGGTACGCACCTCGAGCATGGCCGTCTCGGCGTTGTCCAGATTGGCGATAGTGGTATCGAGCATGGCCGAGAAAGTTGCCCTGCCCTCAGGTGTATCGTTCACTTGTTCCAGGCCATCGATGAAGCGTTCCAGCGTATCGAAGACGGGCTGCTTGTCTGAAGTTCTCACAAAAAAGGCATCCCCCACCGCTGGCGCACCCTGCACCTCAACCTGCACACCACTGGCCTCGATATTGATGGTCGCACCAGGCGTATAAGGCTGTGCCGTCACGATGGGGCGATTGTCGCTCACGGTGAACACTGAAAAGTTCGGTCCCGGCGGCGCAACGGTGTTGACGTCATTGAAGACGATCTTCATGTCCTCGGGTGCGAAGGCATTCAACTTCGCCTGATCTGTGACCTGCCCGATCGTGATATGCGCCGGCGGGCTGGAGGTATTGCTCTTGCTGCTGTCGGTGCAGATGGTGGTACCGGCACTCTTCACATCCATGAACACAGAGTTACCGTTGTCCGTGCCCGCGATCGTGACGCTCGAAGAAATCTGGATGAAGCGGCGACCTTCATCCGAGGTATATTCGACGCTACCAGAGGGCGTCTGCTGGAATGGTGCCTGGGTGTTCTGAAAGCCGCCGAAGAGATATTCACCGCGACCATCGGTGCTGTTGGCCAGCCCCTTGAGCTGATCCAGACGGCTGCGTAGCTCCTGAGCGATCGAATTACGATCAGCTGCGCTGAGGATGCCGTCTCCCGATTGGATTGCCAGTTCACGAACGCGCTGATAAACCTCTGTAACGCTTTCCAGCACGCCATCCTCGAGCTCCAGACGGCTCTGTGCCAGATCCACATTTTTCTGAAACTGGCTGTTCTGCTCGAGCTCCTGGTTGAGCCTGAGCACTCGCGACGCACCAACCGGATCATCGGCTGGCGACAGGATTTTCTTGCCGGCGCTGATCTGCTCCTGGGTCTTGGTGAGCTCCTGCTGGGCATTGCCGAGGTTAGCGATACCGTTGCGATACAACTGTTGCGTGGAAATTCGCATATGAGCCTCTTGTCAGAATCCTGTTATCGAACTGCGCCGAGCAGTGTGTCGAACAATTCGCGGGCTACAGAGACAATCTGTGCGTTCGCATTATAAGCCTGCTGAAACTGGATCAGCTTTGCAGCCTCCTCGTCCAGATTGACGCCCGATACCGCGTCGAGACGACCTTCCGACTGCGTCAGCAGCGAACTCGCCGCTTCTGCATCAGAACGAGCCTCATTGGTCTGTGCGCCGATACTGGAGACGAAGGATGCGTAAGCTTCATTGAAGCTATCCTTGCCAGGGCCCACGAAACCGCCAGCTTCCAGGCCAAGCATGGCGAGCGCGTTACGGTTATCGCCAAAGCCATCCTTATTATAGGCGATGGTGAACACATCACCTTTCCCAGGTGTGCCCGAAATCGAGGTGGTAAAGCCTCTGAAGGCCGTTTCAGTAGCTGGCGTGGGCGTAAAGATGGTGCTATTGCTGCCGCGCAGGCGCAGGCCGTCTTCCAACACCACGTCAAGCTGGCCACCGACGACTACTTCTTCATTATTATTCAGAGTCTGTGGCGCCGGCGAGCCAGCACTGGTCAACTGCAGTGAATCACCATCTGCGGGGGCACCAGTCAAGCCAACCTGAATGTTGCGGCCGTCAGTAGACCGCAGCGACAGTGAGCTGCCGTCAGAGCGAGCAACGATGCCCAGTAACTTCATACCTTCATCAGCATTGATGGCATCGGCAATGGCGGCTGGGCTGTCAGCTACCGGGTCAGCAAAAGTCGCCTCGAAACTGTATGGCGGCTGACCATTGGTACCGGCTATCGTAACCCTGAGCGCAGCCGTGCCCGGCGTACCGCCGTCACTGAAGTTACTCAGCTGCAGATCTGTATAGGCTGAGGCCTTGATGCCCGGCGTGCCATTAAGTGCGGCAGCAATACTACCTGCCGTCGAGTTTGGCGGTACATTGATCGCAGGATAGGTCGTGATCGCGCCTGTTTGCGGATTGCGACCTTCTATGGCGATTGTCTGAGCGCCATAACCATTGGGCAGCAGCGCCGAGGGCATCGTGCCAGAAAGCGCCTGCACTGGCTGAATCACCGAAATGCTGGTGCCATCCGAAGACACCTGCACCGCGAATGGGTCGGCCGAAAACAGTTGGTTCTGAACACCGGGCACGTAACGCTGGTTCGACATCGGCGGATTCAGTGGCTGCGGATTGGCAGGATCACTATTATCCAGCACCTCATAGGTGGTTTCGTTAAGAAACCGAACCACCAGCGGGGGCGTCAGTTCAGAGGGACTAGCGAAGCCAGGCAGGAGTTCACTGGTATTGAGACTACGACTATCTACCAGGCTGCCCTGGCTGATGACGGCGGTCCCGATATTGCTTTTCTGGCTCTCGGTCCTGATAGGCGCGGCGAGGGCGAGATCCTCTACCCGGTCCACGACCATACCGAGGCCGCGTATACCGCCACGGCTGGGCTGAATCAGGAACCTGTCACCCTGCTGGAAGCTGCCGGACTCAAACTGGATGACCATACCATCCAGCTCCAACTTGGCAGGGTAAAGGCCACCTAGCGTGGTTCGGGTAATGGTCGCGCCCGATACTGCGTCCTTTACAACCAGGTCGTCGCGGCCAGGACCCGTGAATTCGATAGCATAATCGCGAGTGCTAAGGGCCGTGGTATCCTCGATTCGGACCGAGACGACGCGGTCATCGGGCTCAACGTTGGCTGCATTGGCCACCACTCGTGATTGCATGGCTTCGTCGGAATTGACGTCGTTGAAATATAGACCACCGAACTGATTTTCCAGGGTCATGCCGAGCTGATGCTGCTCGTTTACCCGATCTGCGATAGAGATAGCCAGGCGCCCCAAATTGTTCTGCGCCGGGTGGAGAACGTCTTCTCTGAAGCGAATGAGCCCACCCAGTTCTCCACCGGTGATCTCGCGGGTGATCTGAACGAAGCGTCCATTCTTCCCGATTGCGATCTCGAGCGAAGACGGATCATTTTCGTTTTCTCGCGCGACGATGGAGCTTGAGCTGGAGCCCATGACCAGCGCCTGCCCTTTGCCGATGAAAACGTTGAGCTGCCCGTCATCCTGCGGAATGACATTGATTGAAACCTTGGTCGCCAAGTCCTTGATAAGCAGGTCGCGCTTGTCGAGCAGATCGTTGGGCTGGCTACCATTGGCCGCGCCCTGGGCCGTTACGATGGCCTTATTGGCCTCGGCGATCGCCGCAGCCAGACCGTTGACGTCAGCGACCTGGCTGCGAATACTCGCCTCCACCGATGAAGCCTGTGCAGTGAGGCGGTCATCTATCAGCCGAAACCGGTCGACCAAACGGCTCGACTGTGAGAGAAGCTCCTGACGCGCAGGCACTGACGACGGGTCCTCTGCGGCAGCCTGCAATGCGCCAAAGAAATCGGACAGTGCCGGTGAAATGCCGGTGCTCGGATCGGCGAGCAGGTTGTTGATCTGCTCGAGGTTCTGAGCCACGATACCGACTTCTGCAGACACGGACGTGTCGCTACGGACCTGAGTTTGCAGGTAAGCATCGGTTAGACGTTTGATGTCAGTGATCTGAGCGCCGTTACCAAGATAACCTGCACCAGTGAATTGGCCACCAAGCTGATCAAACTCGGCACGCTGACGTGTATAGCCTTCGGTATTGGCGTTGGCAACGTTGTTGCCCGTCACTCTCAGCGCGGTCTGATGCGCCAGTACACCACTCAATCCAATATTCAGTAATGAACCAGACATCAGATATCTCCCACGCCAGGGTCAGCGGTCTGTTGTGAGGCAGACCTGAGATAGGTGCTTTGCACGATGCGTTGTATCTTGCTGGCGTATTCGGGGTCGGTCGCGTAGCCAGCCTGCTGCAGTGCGTTGGAAAAGCCAACATGATCATTGGCGACCGCAACGGCTTCGGCGTAACGCGGCTTCGAAGCCAGGAACTTGAGGTAGTCCTGAAAACTATCGGCGTAGGAGTCATAGGCCCTGAACTCGGCGCGCTCCTTCATGGCCACACCGCCGCGATATTCCGTCGTGAGGATTTCAGCCGTTTCACCAGTCCACCCACTGCCGGCCTTGATGCCAAACAGGTTGTAACTTGGCGCACCATCGGTGCCGGTGATCATGTGCTTGCCCCAGCCTGTTTCCAGTGCTGCCTGGGCCAGCAAAACCTTGGGGTCCGCACCCAGCTCATCGGCCACCTTGCGCGCGTGCGGCAACAGTGTCTCAACAAACTCAGCCGGAGTTTCGAAACGGACAGGGTCGGCAGGCTGAGCAACGGTCGGAGCTGGCGAAGTGGCTTGCGCAGCGATGCGTTCGGCCTTGGTAGGACTCAAGCGATCCGCGTCGACGACCAGTGCGTCGACCTCATCCAATACCTGCTGCTCAGCCTCGCGAAGCTGAACAGCAGGCACGTTGCGAGCGGTTTCTGCAAGGCTTCTCCAGTTACCGGATGAGGCTGTTTCAGAGGCGCTGTCTTTTGGATCGCCATTGGCGTCCAGACCGTAGCGGCCGCCAAGCTGACGGACCAGCATATCGGCCAGGCCTGAGCCTTTGCCGGTAGACATGTTCAATGTCATCTGCTGATCGAGCATATCTTCATACATGTCGGTGGCAGACGAATTGAAGGGGCTATCCTTGGCGAAAACTTCATTCGCCGCACGCATGCTCTTCATGACTTCGTTCATCATGATGGCTTCGAACTGACGAGCGACGGTCTTCAGTGCTTCTGCCTTGTCTGCGCCTTTGGCCTTCAGACCCTGCAGTGCACTGAGGTCGTTATAGTTCTGGGCGTCGGCGGCATACTTTTTTGTCATGGCCGCAGACGAACCAGCCGGGTTCAACAGTGATGTGCTGCCGAAAGTGCCTGTGGTGTTTGCCATGACGGTGCCTCTGCCCCAGCCTATATGACGATCAATTCGGCGCGAAGGGCGCCAGCCTGTTTCAAGGCTTCGAGTACAGCCATGACGTCGCCCGGTGCCGCACCAACCTGATTGACCGCACGAACGATTTCAGCGAGCGTCGTCGCGGGGCCAAACTGGAACATGCGCGCAGGCTCCTGGTTCACGTCGATCTGCGTATCAGGCACGACGACGGTCTCACCACCTGCGAGCGCGTTAGGCTGGCTCACGCCCAGACTCTCACTGATAGTGACAGACAGACTGCCGTGAGTGACTGCAGCCGGCAAGACCTTGACGTTCTGACCCACCACGATGGTGCCGGTGCGGCTGTTGATCACGATACGAGCCGTCTCTGTACCAGGCTCGACATCCAGATTCTCCAGGATCGACAGATAGCTCACACGCTGGGCTGCATCACGCGGCGCCTGCACTCGAACACTATTGGCATCGACTGCACTGGCCACACCCTCGCCCAACATGGTGTTAATGGCTTCCTGTACGCGTTTGGCCGTAGTGAAATCCGGTGAGTTCAGCTGAAACGTAATGGTGTCTCCCTCGGAGAACGAAGTCGGTACACTACGCTCGACACTCGCACCGTTAGGAATACGGCCCACACTTGGCTGGTTGACCGTCACGCTCGAGCCATCAGCGCCTTCGACACCAAAACCGCCAACGATAAGATTGCCCTGGGCTGTCGCATAGACCTGCCCATCCGCACCACGCATATTGGCGAGCAGAAGACTACCGCCACGCAGGCTCTTGGCGTTGCCGATAGACGACACGGTAATGTCGATGCGCTGCCCAGGCTTGGCAAAGGCAGGCAAGTCAGCATGCAAAGTCACAGCCGCCACGTTCTTCGTGTTTGGATTGACGTTTGGCGGAATGGTCACGCCGAATCGGTTCATCATGTTTCTGAAGGTCTGATTGGTGAACGGCGCGGAGTCACCTGTGCCATCCAAACCGACGACAAGACCATACCCGATGATCGGATTGCTCCGAACACCCGCGATGCTGCTGATATCTTTCAGCCGCTCAGCCTGGGAAAGAGAGGACAGCATGGCGCCCACTGCCAGTAATACTGCAACCACCAGTTTCGTTTTCATTACAGCGGCCACCATTCAGAGTTGAAGAACCGGCCAAGCCAGCCCTGTCTATTGGCATCAGCGAAGCTGCCGGTGCCTGAGTAGGCGATTCTCGCATCAGCGATCTGATTCGACATCACGGTGTTGTTCACGCCGATGTCATCTGAACGCACCAGTCCTGACAGGCGGATATACTCGTCGCCTTCAGTCAGCGTCAGCCATTTCTCACCGCGTATGCGCAGCAGACCATTTGGCAGTACTTCAGAGACGGTCACGCTGATACTGCCGATGAGGCTATTGCTCTGATCGGCCTCAGCTTCACCATCGAAACTGCGGCTGGAGCTGCCGGCAATACTCAGATCCAGACCACCCAAACTGGTTTCCCGGCCAAAAAGTCGGGGATTACCGATGGCGATATCGCCTTTCTTGCTCATCGAGGATTCAGCTGATTTGGAGGACCGTGTAGTTTCCTGCAACAGCACGGTCAACAGATCGCCCTGACGATGTGCGGTCTTGTCACCAAACAATGAAAAACCCGGCGCTGAAGACGCAATGGAGCCATCAACCGGCGCAGGCTGTCTCAGCTCCTGGATGCTGACCGGCGCATAATTCGGATCGCCCGGCTTGATCTGCTCACGCATCACGGGCGCACAGGCCGTCACGCCCACACAGAGCAGCAGCACCGCCAGTTTGAAAGTAAGCTTTGAAATCATGAGAGTCACCGAGCTAGGCCAAAAACAGATCAAAGGTTCTGAGTGATGTACTGCAGCATCTGATCTGCAGTGGTCACGACCTTGGCGTTCATCTCATAGGCGCGCTGTGTGGTGATCATGTTGACCATCTCCTCGACGACCTCGACGTTCGAGGTTTCGATGCTGCCCTGAATCAAGGTGCCGAGGCCGTTGAGCCCAGGTACACCTTCTTCTGGCGCACCACTCGCATTGGTCTCACGGAACAGGTTGCCGCCTATGGCTTCGAGGCCGGCCGGGTTGATAAAGGAAACAGTGTTGAGATTGCCTAGTGCCTGGGGCTGAGCATCCCCAACCACGGTGACAGACACCGTGCCGTCGGCGCCTATAGTCAATACGCCGGCGTCTTCTGGAACGTCGAGCCCTGGCTGCAGCTGATAGCCTTCAGGCGTGACGACCTGGCCGTCCGCATTCAGCTGAAACTGACCATCCCTCGTGTAGCCGATAGTGCCGTCTGGCATGAGAATCTGGAAAAAACCCTTGCCGTTGATGGCAATATCCAGCGGCTGCTCAGTAACCTGAAGATTACCTTCGGTCCACTGTTTCTGAGTGCCGACGACGCGAACACCAGTACCGATCTGCAAACCGGAAGGTAGCGTGGAATCCTGGGCGGACAGACCGCCTGGCTGGCGGTCGATCTGATAGAGAAGATCCTGGAACATCGCACGGTCGCGCTTGAAGCCGGTCGTGTTGACGTTAGCCAGGTTGTTTGAAATGGTCTTGAGGGCAGTATCCTGCGCGCTCAAACCAGTCTTGCTGACCCATAAGGCACCGTGCATTGCGATTCTCCCGAAAGCGGCAGACTACTGCCGTTGTTCACTGTCTTACTATGACAGCTGCAACAAGCGTGCCGAACTCTCGGAATTCTCCTGGAAGGTGCCCATTAGCTTCACTTGCATCTCATATTGACGAGCCAGTGAGATGATCTCCGTCATTTCTCCGACGGCATTCACGTTCGATGTTTCGAGAAAGCCGGAAGCTATGCGAACCGTGCCGTCAGCTTCGGCTTCACGCGTTTCGACAGGCTGGCCGGCGAGCGCAGGATCAGCGTTGAGCGCTGCGTCGATATCCTCCCGGAACCTGATCAGGCCATCGGGGCCCTTGCCAAGTTCCTTGGGATCAGGATTAACGAGACGTATTCGATCGACAACGACCACTTCTTCGGGTGGTGCGCCGAGGGGAATGACTGAAATGGTGCCGTCACCACCGATCGCCATCTTCGAAGCAGGTGGCAGCACGATTGGCCCGCCATCGCCAAGCACCGGCAGGCCAGAGGCTGTGCGCAGTACGCCGTTGACGTCGACCTGTAGACCGCCATCGCGGGTATAGGCTTCGTTACCGTCCGGCGCCTGCACGACAAGCCAGCCTTCACCTTCGACAGCGACGTCGAGATCACGGCCGGTCTGAATCATCGAGCCACCGGCAAAGTCGGTGGCAGGATTTTCAGTCATCGCATAGGCACGGGTCGGAAAATGTTGGCCGTACACCGGCATACTTCTGGCCTGATGCAGGTCAGCCTTGAAGCCGGTGGTGTTGACGTTCGCCAGATTATTGGCGTGACCCTGTTGTGCAGTCATCGCCTGTCTGGCACCCGTCATAGCTACATAGAGGCCTTTATCCACGAGATCGTACTCCCAATAAGTTCGTTGGAACCACGGCAGACGCGGGCTGCAGCTTCATCACCGGCTCAGGGCCTCAACGCTCATTATCTGAGGTTGATGATGGTCTGAGTGATGGCATTGGCCGTTTCAATCGTCTTCGCGTTTGCCTGATAATTACGTTGAGCAAGAATCAGACCAACCAGCTCCTGCGACAGATCCACGTTGGATTCTTCCAGTGCGCTGGCGCGAATACCACCAAGTTGGGCAGTACCAGGCGCTCCTATGACCGGGTTGCCGGACTTGAAGGTCTCGACCCAGGCAGTATCGCCAACGGGCGCCAATCCCTGTGTGTCGTTAAAGCTGGCCAGGGCCACGATGCCAAGCACTCTTGACTCACCGTTGGTGTAACGAGCGAATATCTCACCGGATTGGGCGACGTCGAGGCCAACCAACCGGCCAGTCGTCGAGCCATTCTGCTGCAGATCATTGACCGAAAAATCAGAACCGTATTGGGTAAACTCTGCAACGTCGATCTGAAAGTTTGAGCTGTTAGGTGGCGTTGGAATCGGCAATACGCCGCCGTTGATCACGTTGATCGGCCCGACCGCACCGTTTGGCGCGCCTTCAGCATCAAGCGGCGTCCAGTTGGAGATCAGCACTTCGTCCGATTCCACCTCGTTGAAGGAGCCATCCTCGTTGAATACAAGCGAGTACGCTGCACGCGTAGCGGCACCACCAGCTACGAGCGGATCGCCGACATCAGCATTGTCGATCTGCACATACATGGTCCACAGATTATCTGGCGAAGTTTCGGTCTGCGCTTCCTTCACGAAAAACTTTGTCAGTACGTGTGAATTACCGAGGCTGTCATACACGGTGGAGGAAGTGGCATAGTTGTAGGTGCGCTCTTCGGATGGATCGAACACGTTATTGACGAAGGGCGCACCCGTAAAGTCAGAGACCAGGCCATTGTTAGTCGATTGCGCGGCCGGTGGTGGGTTGGCGGTGTTATATGCGGCAGTGTTGTCAACGATCGTGACACCGCCACTCAGATTGAGCTGCACCCGTCCACCCACAGTCGCCACTTCGTTGCCACCGACCTGCAAGGTGCGTGGGGTAACGGGCGCAGGCAAGGCCTGATTATTCTGAATGGAATCGGCAGGCACCTCGGCAATCTCGAAACTGTCGCCGTTGGCTGGTCCGTTTATGGCGAAATTAAGATCGCTACCCCGGTCCTTGGTCAGTACCAGGTCACGGGTATCGGGGTTGCCGCCAGTAGGTGCGGGACCTACAAGCACCGCAGAAACGCCAACCAGTGTCGGCGAGGCATTGATGGCATTACCAAGCTGCGTCAGATCAGAATAGCCGTTGAAGGCTACCCCATCGATCAGTATTCCCATATTGCCAGACGCGTTGTTATAGCCCGCTGAGGTCAATCGGGCCTGCGCAATCGCAGTCGAATCGATATTGCGAACACCTGAGAGCTGCGAGGAGATAGCGTCAGCGCTAGTGTTTGGTGCTATGAAGAGAGGCTGGGTGGTGCCGTCGGCCTGTGTGATCATCAGCGCTTGACCCGGATATCCATTCACAGCTGGTGAACCAGCCGGACCGGCATTGGGCGTCCCGATGATCGCAGTATTCGTGGCAATAGCGTTGCCTCGTTCCACGAGGATATCATCCGAGGCATCCAGGTTGATGACCGCTTGAACTTCCGTCGTACGCTTCGGTGCCAGCGCTGATTCATCGACTCGGAGGTCGCTGAGCACACCACCCACGGCGCCATCTTCATCTGCAGGGAAGCCCTGGAGCCGGGCACCGGTGTTGTTGACCACATAACCGTCCTTGTCCACCCGCGTGACGCCCGCTCGTGAGAACGTTTGTGCACCGCCGTCGTTCAGGACGAAGAAGCCTTCACCATCAATGGCCAGGTCCAGACCGTTCTCTGTGATCGAGATCGCACCCTGACTGAATTGCTGTGAGATGCTCTGCACCCGCACACCATCGCCGGCCCGCGCAGAACCGGTGCTCAGGAAGCTGCTTGAATAGATATCACCGAATTCTGCACGTGACTGCTTGAAGCCGGTGGTGCTGGCGTTGGCAATGTTGTTACCAGTCACTTCCAGATCGGTGTTGGCGGCGCGAAGGCCGGTAAGGGCGACGTTAAATGGCATGATGAAAGACCTCTATCATGTACAGCTATGCCCCTTAGGGCTTGTTACTCAGCCGCTCGATCAAACGATGCAGCTAGAATCCTGATTACAACTCTTAAACTGTTAGAAGATCTGTCTGACTTCAGACATGGCAATACTGCCCTGCCCCGCCAGATTCAGCTTCACACCGCCATCCGTCGCGATCGAAACGCTATCGACATTGGCGCCCAGGAAGCTCTTCACCCGTTCGGTCTCTCCGTTGAAGGAGCCTTCGACCTCTATGCGATACGAGCCAGCAGGCATGGGTTCACCCTTGTTGTTGCGGCCGTTCCAGGTAAACTTGACATCGCCAACCTGGTTCTGGCCGAGATCACTCTGGCTTACGAGGGCGCCGCCCTTGTTGTAAACCTTCATGGTCAAATTGCCTGAGCCATTTGGCACCTCAGCGATGCCTGAAATCGTGCCGCCCAGTGGCAAGGTACCGCTACTAACCGGCACCAGCACGCTGCGGCCAACCATTGCCGAAGCCTGCAGAGCTTGTGCACTACGAAACTCGCCAGCGATGTCGCCGACCGAGTTATTCAATTCAGTGATACCTTCGAGCGAACTGAACTGCGCGAGCTGGGCCACGAAAGCCGTATTGTCCTGCGGCTCCAGCGGGCTCTGGTTGTTCAGCTGCGCAATCATGAGGTTCAGAAACTCGTTCTTGCCAAGCTCGTTCTTGTGCTTGATCTCCGCGGGCTTCGGCGCGTATTGCTCCAGCGCGGATTTGCCTATCGAGCTGATGTCGGTCATGCCAGTGGCCTCTTTACACTTGTCATAGTCGTTGTCTGTTGGTCATCAAACCGGGCTTTACTGGCCAAGCGTGAGCACTTGCTGAATCATGGTCTTGGCGGTATTCATGACTTCCACGTTCATCTGGAAGCTGCGCGAGGCGGAGATCATGTCAGCCATTTCCTCTACCACGTTTACATTCGGATAGAACACATAACCGTTTTCGTCTGCCGAAGGATGGTTCGGCTCGTAACGAGGCTGCAGCGGCGCCTGACTCTCGACGATGCCTTTGACGCCCACACCCTGGCTAGCTGCCTGCTCTGCCTGACTGTCGAAGCCAGACAGATAGGGACTGGAGCCGGAGCTATCGATACCGAGACTGCCCTGCAGCCGCATCTGCTCATGCGCCATGGCCGAGAAAATCGGCTTGCGAGCCCGATAGGTATCGCCTTCGCTCGAGCTCGCAGCTTCCGCATTCGCGATGTTGCTCGATACGGTATTGAGCCTGATTGACTGTGCTGACATGCCTGAGCCGGCAACGTTGAATATGTTCTGCAGTGACATGGCGTCGATCCTCTATCTAGGGCTGCTTATTCGCCACGAATGGCAGAGGTCAGGCCCTTGAACTTGGCGTTCAGGAACTGGAATGAAGCCTGGAACTCCACGGCATTCTTTGAGAACTCAGCGATCTCGACCTGACTATCAACAGTGTTGCCATCGATCGAGGGCTGCGAAGGCACGCGATACAGGATGTCCGCGCCGCCTGAGCCTGAAAGTTGCATGTGACCTTCATGTGTCTTGTCGACCTGCACCCGACCGGCCGACTGGCCACTACTTGCCGCCTGCATCGCCGCCTTGAAGTCGAGGTCCTTCGCCTTGAAATTCGGCGTATCGGCATTGGCCAGGTTGTTGGAAAGAACCTCGGCCCTGCGCGAGCGCATCAGCAGGCCTTGCTCATGATTACCCAGTGCATTGCTCATCGATATCGTCATTGTGAAAATCCCTAGCTGAACATGTCAGTCGTTTTCACAGTACAAAGCAAAAGCGGTGCCAGAGGTGGGTAAATCTTCTACATCAGCGAGTTATCGAAAGCAGGCGTCGGAAAACCGGCGTGAGCATGTGGAAACACGGCAAGCGGCTACCGCTCGGCAAGCGGCAGCGGCAGGCTCGCCACGGCGGCAGGATCAGAGCTGGTCGCAGAAGCTTATGAGGGTATCTTCTGAGGGCAAGGCGGGGCGGTTCTGTTTGTGCTGCTCTACAGTGCCGCAGTAGAGAAAAGCGCAGATCTGCTCATTATCGGCCAGGCCCAGACCCTGGCGTACGATTTCGCTATAGGCAAAGCTGCCACTACGCCACATCACGCCATAACCACTGTTCTCGAGCAGTAGAGAGAGGGTCTGAACCGCGCAACCCGCAGCAAGCCACTGCTCGATAACGGGTACCTTGTGCTGCTCATCGAGGCGCGCCACGCCAACGATGATCATCGGCGCCCGCAAGGGTTTGCCGAGAATCTTTTCCGCCTTGCCTTCTTTCAGACCAGCTTCACCAGCATCCTGTGTTTCAGCTTTCAGAAAAAGTGTGCCAAGCTGCTTTTGAGCCTCGCCGGTAAGCACGATGAAACGATAAGGCTTGAGATTGCCGTGGTCGGGGCTGCGGCAAACTGCCGGCAGAATCGACCGCAGTTCAGCCTCGGAGGGCGCTGGCTCGCATAGCTTTGGCTCGGACTGCCGGTTGTGAAGGAATTCAGCGACAAAGCGCCTTCCAGCGTCGGCAGCGGCAGAAATTTCAGTGGCGTGATCAGTCATCTGGAGCATCCGAAAAAGGAAATGCCAACATTTGGCAAACCTGTTAGTCTGCACAGCGTCAGGCAGATTGCAATGCGTGCTTGTGCGCTATCTGCCCATGCGTTTACCTGTGCTTGACAGTTTCTTTATCAAAAGGAGGCAACGATGACTACGGAGCCGAAGCAGATCGGAAATTTTGCATCGTTCAGCGAGTTCTACCCCTATTATCTCAGGGAGCACAGCAATATACAGTGCCGCAGGCTCCATTTCATCGGCACCTCGCTGGTCATTGCCACTTTCCTGGTCGCGATATTTACAGCCAAGTTCAAGCTGCTGCTGCTACTCCCCGTGTTGGGTTATCTGCCAGCATGGATCGGGCATTTCTTTTTTGAACACAATCGCCCTGCCACTTTCAAACACCCGCTGTACAGCCTGCTGGCGGATTTCGTCATGTATCGTGACATCCTGCTGAACAGAGTTCATATCTGACGCATGAATCAGATGGCTGTACTCAAGAAGGGTCGTAGCGGACAGACTGTGCCGCCGCGCAAATTGCCGGGCACCATGGGTAACGTCTCACCGCCCATGCCCGACTATAGCGCCCGCATACTCGGCTATATGCTCTTCGTCGGCATCATCGTAAGCGGCATCGTGCTTGAGCATTTCGACAAGCGCCTTGTCTGGCTGGTGCCCGTGGCAATGCTGTGGCCGCATCTACTGTATTTTGGCATGCGATACTGGCACGTTCACGGCAACCTCTCTATTCGCCAGCGCGTGCTGTATTTCGATTGTCTGCTGACTGGCTTCATTCTCAATCTCCTGCAGTTCAGCGTGACGCCCTCGCTCGCCATTCTGATCATGGTCTATTTCAGCCTCATCATCGTCGGTGGGCTTACGGCATTCTTCGTCGGCAACCTTGCGCTGCTGGCCGGCCTTACGGTCTCTTCCCTCACACTGGGCCTGTCATTGGCGCCGATGACTCCGCCACTGCTCACGCTTGCCAGCATTCTGTTTGCCGCTCTTTTCGTGTGTATATCGGCGCACTACATCCACCTGCAATCCAGGGCACTGATGCTGGCCAAAACCGAAATCCAGATGCAACGCGAGCAGTCGATCGCCCTGTCACACAAGCTGGCGAAATACCTGTCGCCTCAGGTATGGCAGTCGATCTTTACCGGCGAGCGCGATGTGAAACTGGAAACACAACGCAAGAAGCTCACGGTCTTCTTCTCCGACATCAAGGGCTTTACCGAACTGTCCGAGGAAATACAGGCGGAAAGCCTGACCGATCTGCTGAACACCTACTTCAATGAGATGGCGCAGATTGCCTTGAAATTCGGCGGGACAATCGACAAATTCGTCGGCGACAGCATCATGATTTTCTTTGGCGATCCAACCAGCCGCGGCTCGAAGGAAGACAGCCTGGCCTGTGTCTCCATGGCCATCGAAATGCGCAAGCGCATGAAGGTCCTGCGGCAGAAATGGCGCAGCACCGGTGTTCGGGCACCGCTTGAAGTGCGAATGGGTGTGAGCACCGGATTCTGTACAGTGGGCAACTTCGGCTCCGAAAACCGTATGGACTACACCATCATCGGCAAGGAAGTAAACCTGGCCAGTCGGCTGGAATCCTTGGCTGAGCCAGGCGAAATTCTGGTGGGCTTCGAAACCTTTTCGTTGATCAAAGACATGATCCTGTGCCGCGACAAAGGCGAAATCGTAGTGAAAGGCTTTAACAAGCCTGTTCCGATCTATTCAGTGGTCGACTTCAGACGCGACATGGGCCGCAACCAGAGCTTCCTTGAGCAGGAAGCCGAGGGTTTCGCCATGTATATGGACTCGAGCAAAATCGGCGAAGATGATCGTCAGCGTATTCAGCAGTCGCTCGAAAAGGCGCTGGAAAAGCTTCGCGACGTCACCTGACGCCGCGTGCTGGCACTATTGCCGGAGCAGCCTGGTATTGGCGACCTTGGCGGGCACGTTGCTACGCCAGGGGTTGATATCAATACCGCCACGGCGGGTATAGCGGGCGTATACAAGCAATCCTCGATCGTCGCCTAGCAGGGCTGCCAGATCGCTGAAGATCTCCTCCACACACTGCTCATGAAAGCCTGAATGCTGTCGGTAGCTGACCAGATAGTCCAGCAGCGACTGGCGATCTACTCGATGTCCCGAATCGAGCCCCTGCTCCGCCGGCCCAGTCCAGATCAGCACACTTGCCCAGTCTGGCTGCCCCGTAACCGGACAGTTCGTTTTCAGCAAATGCGAAACCAGCACCTCTTCGGATGAGGTGTCTACTGCGCGTTTGTCTGCCAGGCGAAGCAGCGATCGTCGCTCTGCCTCTGGTGCAGGCAGTTGTGGGCCGGGCGATGCCTGCGCCTGCGTGAGTTCGTCGATCAGCACCGCCTCGGACCACTGCCGCTCGCCTACACTGACAGCGAATCCTGCATCGCCCGGCTCAGCTTCCGCACAGACGGCGGCCGCCTGAGTGAGCGGCAGCGGGTGTGTGAGCGCGAGCTGCCATTCAGCACCGGCACAGCCCGAAAGATCCCGCCGCACGCGTGCCAGCAGCATTTCCGACGAAGTGAAACGCGTCTGGTTCAGCGAGTTGAAATATAGCTTCATCGACTTCGATTCGATCAGGTTTGGACTGCTGCAGGGCAATCTGCACTCCAGAACACCTACCCGGGGATAGCCCGCATCGTCAAGCCAGGACAGTTCATACTGGTTCCAGATGTCTTCACCAAAGGGGGCTCCGGCAAGTGGTCGGCGTCGGGGCAAGGCTTCGAGCAGGCCTGGTGCATAACTGTCGGGATAGCTTGTATCACGGCCGAGTAGCGAGCCGTGCGTCAGCTTGTCCTGGCTCATTGCCGAATCCCCACGCCGCGATTGAGCAGCGACAGCGAATAGGTAAACAGTACCACTATGAACAGCAGAATCATGGCGTAGGCCGCCCAGACATTGATATCACTCGTGCCCAGCAGACCATAGCGGAAGGCGTTCACCATGTAGAGAATCGGATTGGCCATCGACACGTTCTGCCAGAACCCGGGCAGCAGAGAGATCGAGTAGAACACGCCGCCAAGATAGGTCAGCGGCGTCAGGACGAAAGTCGGCACAATCGAGATGTCGTCAAAGCTGCGTGCGAATACGGCATTGATGAAGCCGCCGAGCGAAAACAGTATCGCGGTGAGTATGACCACCGATATCACGATGAAGAAATTGTGCACCTGCAGATCGGTGAAGAACATCGACAGAATTGTCACAATGATACCGACAAGCAAACCCCTCACGGCACCACCGACGATAAAGCCGAGCAGAATGACGTAATTCGGAACAGGCGACACCAGCAGCTCTTCGATACTGTGCTGGAACTTCATGCTGAAGAACGACGACACCACATTGGAGTACGAGTTGGTGATGACCGACATCATGATCAGTCCCGGCACGATGAACGTCATATAGTCATATCCGTCCATGTCGCCGATACGCGGTCCAATGAGGTTGCCGAAGATAACGAAGTACAGCGACATCGTGATAGCAGGCGGTAACAGCGTCTGCGCCCAGATGCGTGTGAAGCGGCGGATCTCCTTGACCACGATGGTGGTAAAGGCCACGCGATAGCTATTATTCTGTTTCATCAGTTCTTGCCTTCATTCACCAGACGAACGAACAGTTCCTCCAGCCGATTGGTCTTGGTGCGCATGCTGCGAACGTGGATACCGGCCTTCGTCAGCTGCGTGAACAACTCGTTGAGGTTCTGGTCACGGTTGACGTCAACCTCGATATTGCCTTCGGTGGTAAGCCTCATTGGATAATTCGGCAGCACCGGCAGACTCGTCACCGCAGTCGTGACATCGAGCACGAAGGTTGTCTGCGTCAATTGGCCGAGCAGTTCGTGCGTGCTCGCGTTCTGCAGAATCTCACCCTTGTCGATGATGGCGATATTGCGACAGAGCGCCTCTGCCTCCTCGAGGTAATGCGTCGTCAGAATGATGGTCTTGCCATCGTTATTGACCTTGGTGAGGAAGGCCCACATTGAACGCCGCAGTTCGATATCGACGCCAGCGGTCGGTTCGTCGAGGATCAGCAGCCTGGGATCGTGAACCAGCGCACGCGCGATCATCAATCGCCGCTTCATGCCGCCGGACAGCATACGCGATTGCTCACGACGCTTGTCCCAAAGACCGAGGGCCTTGAGGTAGTATTCGACCGCATCACGCGCTTCATTAGCCCGAATGCCATAATAGCCAGCCTGCGTGATCAACACATCTTCGACTTTCTCGAACATGTTGAAGTTGAATTCCTGCGGAACCACGCCAAGGTAGCGCTTGGCCTGCTCAAGATCGGTGCTGATATCGTGACCGAAAATCCTGACTTCGCCTTCACTCTTGTTCACCAGGCTTGAGACGATGCCGAGTGTAGTCGATTTGCCAGCGCCATTTGGCCCAAGCAGGCCGAAGAAGTCGCCCTGACGAACTTCCAGGTTGATGTGCTCGAGCGCCCTGAACCCGTTGTCATAGACCTTGGTCAGACCGCGAATCGATAAGGCGCTGGGCTCTGTTGCTGACGCATCGGTGGCTGACTGCCAAGCGGTATCTGATGCGACCGGGCCTGACCCTTGCGCCAGTGAGACCGCTGCCTGCGGTCCCGAGGGGTGTTTTTCGTCAATCATGGTTCATGTCACTGTGTCCTGAAGATGTAATCTGCGTCACTATACCTGCACGATCCCCCGCCTATAATGGGGCCTTTTCCAACTCAGACAAGTGACCTTTCTGAATGCAGGCTAATTTAAAAGTACGATCCGGTGCAGGTGTCATCCCGTCGGCAGAATTTCTCCGGTCTTCAGGCAGAAGTCTTGCGCTGTTACTCATGGTGCTTGGCAGCCTGCTCAGCAGTGCGTGCAGCGACGGTAACTCCGGCAGTGACGAGCCCTCGGTCGGATTTTTCATGGGCCGGGGCATGTCTGGCGTGGATTATCAGACCGAGACCCAGCGCGGCGTCACTGGTGCCCGAGGACGTTATCTGTACTATCCGGGTGAGCGCGTCACCTTCTCAATCGGGCCGATTCTCATTGCGGAGAACATCCAGGCCAAGCGCTATATCACACCACCAGATTTCCAGCCTGAGCTGCAGTCCCGGCTGAATACCGGCACCACCGTCAAGGGCATCACCACCTATGGTCAGCTCGAACGCGATATCGCGGCCAACGACCGTCAGGTTGGCAACAAGGCCGGCTTCCTCTCCGCACTCGATGATGACCAGGACAACGACGACGGCATCCAGCTCGGTGACAACACGCGCCAGCAGATCATCGATTCTCCCTTCGCTCCCCTGGTGAACTTCGATGTAGACCCGAACACCTTTGGCTCATCGATACTGAACAACGATGAAGACGCGCCGCCGCCGGTCAATCTGTCGCCAGAGACTGCGCTCTTCAATGACATCTGCTTTCCACAGGACCGTAACTGCAACGATAGCGTCAGCAGAGGCCTGTCGGGCGGCAACAGCGCGGCAGGCTTCGTATCGAAAGAAACCGAAGAAGCCTACTTTGCCATGGGCTCCGGTATATTCCTCATCCCGGAAGTGCTGACAATACCTGCAGGCGACACCAGTATCTGGCGAGTAAATATTCGCCTGGTCAATCTTGAAGAGCACCCGGTCGCACAATTACAGGTCGTGCCCTACGGTGGACTGCCAATCTGCGATCCAGTGACCGGCATCGGCACACCAGGTACCATTCCGCCTCCCGTAGATGAGGAAGAGGAAGAAGATCCCGACGCACCGGAACCCGAAGTCTGTGTTGACCCCGAGGAGCTGGCCATCGAGGATACACCCGTTGTGGTTCATTCGGTCTCACCGGAAAGCTCGAGCTTTGAATTCTTCCTGGAGCCTGGCACCGCGCCCGGCGAAGCATCGATAGCCGTTAACGTCAAGCTCGCAAACGACTATCGCTGGTACCTGAAGAACTTCCGTATCATTATCAAGTAAGGACCGGAAACAACGGAGACTTCAGTCTCCGCTGCAGGCTTTTTCACTCAGCTCCGGGACTCGGTCAGAAAGACTGTCGGCCGGCGCAGAACGTACGGTCAGGCGATACGGCACTGCCGAGGCACGCAGAATGGCACCTGCCTTTCTTTCCCCTGGCTTATCCTTGCTCGCCTGTTTTTGCGCCTCCACGGAGCTCGTGGGATAGCACGCGATGGTCACCAGCACTTCACGACCCAGCTCGGCAGTAGAGTCCGCATTGCCCTGCCCATCGATTGCCGGGCCGGTAATCCAGCCACAAAGCGCATCGTCACCCTTGATTTCCCGACCAGCCGAGGTCAGAAACTTATCGGTATCGCCGCACCAGCCGGCTGCGAGACCATTCGGCGTTCGTGTGTCTGCGGCACCGCAACGCTCACGGTTGTGAAACTCGATGACCTCATCGCTGCACTGCGTCTTGATCCGCACCGGCGTGACAATGGGCAGTCCGCCGTACCAGCTTTTCGGCAGCTCACTGTTCCAGTAGAGCACGAAGTCGCGGGGCTCCCCGCTGCTATCAAGCGCACGGAAGCGACTGTAATGCGTTTCTGTCGTCGTGCAGCCAGAAACGAGGAGCACAGTCGTGAATACAGCCAGCACTTGCCGTTTCGAGCCTCGAACAGGCTTGCACAGATCCTTTATGGAGTTCATCAGATACATCAATACCACTCATCGTCATTTGCGAACGTCATCGACAGTATACCAGCCTGACCGAGCTGCGTGAGCCGGAATCCGGGTGTCAAAGCTTCAGTGCGTATGATTTCGGTTGTGAATGAGAATGGTTTGCATTATTCTTCAAGCCTCTTTTCTAGTGTGCGATCATGCGAGCTGAAGAAAGGCTGCAATGAGCACGAATTCTTATCTGACGTAACGTAAGGATCCTCCATGACCCGACAAACCACTCAGTCGCGAACGCTGTCAGCCAGCAGCCTGATCACCAGAACCCTGGCCTCGGTGACCCTTGCCGCTGGTATCATTTCGCCCGCATTTGCTGCAGATGAAGTCAACATCTACTCTTATCGCCAGCCCTTTCTGATTCAGCCAATGCTGGACCAGTTCACCAAGGAAACTGGCATAAAGACCAATATTGTATTCGCGCAGGACGGCGTGGCAGAACGACTGAAGCGCGAAGGCAAGAACTCTCCGGCAGACCTGGTACTGACTGTGGATATCGCCCGCCTGCAGGAGCTCGTGGATGCCGGTCTCACCCAGCCCGTTGACTCCAAGGTGCTCGAAAAGAATATTCCTGCTCAATATCGCGGCAACAATGACGAATGGTTCGGCCTTACGCTGAGAACCCGAAATATTTACGCTTCGGAAGATCGCGTCGAGAACACCGATCTCAGCTACGAGGATCTCGCCAAGCCGGAATGGAAGAACAAGATCTGCGCACGTTCAGGCAAGCACCAGTACAACATTGCCCTCATCGCCAGCATGATTGCGCACCACGGCGAAGCAGAGACTGAAAAGTGGCTCAAGGGCGTGAAGGAAAATCTGGCGCAGAAGCCACAAGGTGGCGACCGCGACCAGATCCGTGCGGTAGCAGAAGGAACCTGCGACCTTGCCATCGGCAATAGCTACTATTACGGCGCCATGGTTGCCGACCCCGAGCAGCGCGGCTTTGCCGAAAAGGTTAACGTGATCTTCCCGAATCAGGACGGTCGCGGTGCTCATGTCAATGTGAGCGGTGTGGTGCTGACGAAGTCGGCTCCCAACAAGGCTGAAGCCGTCAAGTTGATGGAATTCCTCAGTGGCCAGGAGGCGCAGGAAATGTACGCCAATTTGAACGTCGAGTTTCCTGTGAACACGTCAGTTGAAGGCAGCGGACTTCTTGAGGAGTGGTCTGGATTCAAGGCTGACAAGCTGCCGCTTGATGAGATTAGCAAGCACCGCGAAGCCGCTGTGAAGCTGGTCGACAAGGTCGATTTCGATAGCTGATGACCACAGGTGCTGCCTTGCCCCATCCACTGCTGGCTGGCGTATCCAACGCGCCGGTCCGCAAACGGCGTAATAGCCGAGGATGGCAGCTGGTTGCACTGATCACTGCGTTGGCAGCCCTGCTGCCAATTGCAGCGGTCGTTTACCTTTCGATCGCCCCGAGCGATGGGATCTGGTCCCACCTCTGGTCGACGGTTCTGCCAAGATATATCCAGAACACGATTGTATTGATGCTTGGCGTCGGCATCTGCAGTGCGTTACTGGGCTTTGGCAGTGCCTGGCTGATCGCCCTGTACGACTTCCCAGGGCGCCGCTGGCTCAGCTGGGCGCTGCTACTGCCATTTGCTGTGCCAGCCTACGTTATCGCCTATGTCTACACTGACCTCCTTCAGTATGCCGGCCCTATTCAACTCTCGTTAAGGGCGTTCTTCGGCTGGGAACGGGCAGCCGATTACTGGTTTCCCCATATCAGAAGCCTCGGCGGCGCAGTCATCATGTTCGCCCTGGTACTTTACCCTTATGTCTACCTAACCTGCCGTACCGCCTTGCTAGAGCAGTCCGATAACCTCATGCTCGCATCAAGGGTGTTGGGAGCCGGGCCCGCTAGAATTTTCTTCCGTATTCTGCTCCCGATCTGCCGGCCCGCCCTGGCTGTCGGTTTGTCTCTGGTGCTGATGGAGACGCTGAATGACTACGGCACTGTCAGCTACTTTGCCGTACAGACGCTCACCGCTGGCCTGTATGACACCTGGCTCAACATGGGGAGTGTGAGCGGTGCGGCGCAGATCGCCGTGACCATGGTCGGCTTTGCCCTGCTCCTGATGTTTCTGGAGCGAGCCTCGCGTAGAAGTCGCGAGCGCTACTCAAGCAGCAACAGACAACGCGCGATTCAGCCGCGGAAACTCCGTGGCTGGCATGCCTGGCTCGCCACACTCGCCTGTCTTCTGCCCATTACGCTGGGCTTTCTCGTGCCCTGCGCCGTTTTGCTTGACTACGCCATTAGCTACTTCGACGTGTCCTGGAACAGCCGGTTCTTCAGCTACGCCGGGAACTCGCTTTTTCTCAGCGGCATGAGCGCTCTGGTGCTCATAGTCGTCGGCACGGTGCTGTCGTATTCGATACGCATCCAGCCTAGCCGAGTGAATCGGCTGCTCGCGCGACTGTCCTGTGTCGGATATGCCATGCCTGGCGCAGTGTTGGCACTCGGCGTCATTATTCCCTTCGCCGCCACTGACAACTGGATCGACTCCCACATGGAGGCATGGACCGGTGAAGGTACTGGACTGCTGCTCAGTGGCACGACCTTTGCGATCATCTTTGCCTACTGTACCCGCTTCGCTACTATTTCGATTGGCTCCATTGAGAGCGGCATGCAACGCATCACCCCCTCGATGGATCAGGCGGCCACCATGCTGGGCAGTAGTCCCCTCAACACACTCCGGCGAATCCACCTACCCCTGCTCCGCCCGAGCCTGCTGACGGCCGCATTGATCATATTTGTCGACTGCATGAAAGAGTTGCCGGCAACACTAATCCTGCGCCCGTTCAACTTCGAGACCCTAGCGACGTTCGTCTATCAATATGCGTCGGACGAACAGCTGGCCCAGTCCTCACTCGCGGCTCTTTGTATTGTCGTCGCCGGCTTGCTGCCGCTGCTCCTGCTCAACAGGGCGTCCATGCAACAGCATAATATGTAGACAAAAAAAAACCTCCCGGCGCCGGTTGGCAGCGGGAGGCTTCGCAGTACCAGATTAACGCTTACTCGAAGATGACCTTCTTGCGAGCGTTGTACCAGCCTTCGACTTGGCTCTTGTACTGATCTTCTATGACGTTGCGCTTCATTTTCATGGTCGGCGTCAGGAAGGCATTTTCGATAGTCCACTGATCCTTCACTACAACCACGAACTGCAGGTGCTCATGCGGATCGAGCGTGGCGTTAACGGACTTGATCAACTCCGGCAGCTCCTTCTCAAGTCGCTCACGCACTTCAGGCGTATTGCGCTTCGGCCAGGTGCCTTCAGACAGCATGAGGAGTGCGTATGGCTGTGGCTGTTCGACACCAGCGACGCAGACCATCTCGACGTCTGGATGTGATACCAGCTTGTTCTCGATCGGCGCCGGTGCAACATACTTACCTTTCGACGTCTTGAAGATTTCCTTGGTACGTCCGGTGATCTTGAGACGACCCATCTCATCGATTTCGCCACGGTCACCAGTCTTCAGGAAGCCGTCGTCGGTGAAGGTTTCAGCAGTCTTTTCAGGCTCCTTGTAGTAACCCATCATCGTGCCGGGGCTCTTGATCTGGATCTCACCGTCAGCACTGATACGCTGCTGCACACCTGGCAGAGGCTCACCAACATAGCCGACACGGACCCGGCCTGGCTTCATGATGTGGCTGTACGCGAAGTTTTCCGACATGCCGTAGCCTTCGAGCAGTTCCAGACCAAGGCGACGATACCAGTTGATGATGTCTTCAGACAGCGGTGCAGATCCACTCGCGGCCAGACGGACATGGTTGAGGCCCAGCCCCTTGAGGATCTTCTTGCGGATCAGGAATGAAACGCCAGGGATCTTCAGCAGCTTGTCCAACTTCTTCTGTGGCAGTTTGGCAACAACACCAGCCTGGAACTTGAGCCAGAGACGTGGCACCGAGATGAACATTGTCGGTGTAGCGCGCTGGAGATCCTTGAGGAAGGTATCGAGCGATTCGGCGAAGAACAGGCGGAAGCCTTTATCCAGCGAGGTCATCTCTACCGCGTAGCGCTCGAAAACGTGCGCGAGTGGCAGATAGGACAGCATGCGATCGTCCTTGGTCAGACCGTTCGCATTGGCAGCGCCATTACCGGCAGCAACCATGGCGCCGAAAGAGAGCATGACGCCCTTGGGCATGCCAGTAGAGCCTGAGGTGTAAACGATGGTAGCGAGCTCGTCATGCTTACGCGTCGGGCTTTCCTGCATCGGTGCGTTCTTCGCCACGATGTCGTCCCACTGCGGATATTTCGCCTTGACGTCGTCTGGTGACAGCGCTGTAGAGATACACTTGAGGTCGGCGGAAATGCCGTCCTTCATCATGCTCCAATCATCCAGCTTGCCGATGAGCAGAACCTGAGTCTCACTATGTTCGAGAATCTTCTCAACGGTTTCAGCATTCAGCGTTGGGTACAGCGGTACCGACACGTAGCCAGCCATCCAGATCGCGAGATCGGCCATGATCCAGTAGCTGCAGTTCTTCGACAGAATGCCAACCTTGGCATCCGCTGGAAGATTCAGTGACTTCAGGTAGGTGGCCATGCGACGCACTTCCTGTGCCGTACGCTGCCAGGTGTAGTCCTGTACAATATCTCCGCCCATGGGCTGAGTCATGTAGATGTCACTGGGGCGGGATTGCTCCCACTGATAAAGCCTTTGAAGCGGGAGCGGTATATTCGTATTTAATTCCATATTATATAAGCCTTTTTTCTAGCTGTTATTGCTGTTTCCATGAGCCTGCGCACGAGATTATACCTACATAAGCCACCGGGATGGCAGTGTGTAGTCGACGTTTTTTATAATATGGTTTTATTTGCCGCAAACCCGCAGCATCTGGGGCGCGCCAAACGCGCGGCCCTTGTCTATACTTTCAGGAAGCGCAGCCTGCGAACGGTCGCCGACAGACCGAACCCCATCGTATTCGGGAAGAATACGGCGGCAATACACAGCTTTACTGGAGTCGGAGCCGGATCATGAAGGTTAGCAGTTACCGCTTCGCCGATGCGAAATGGCAACCTGAACTACCGGGGCCTGTTGCAGCCACAGGCACCCCATTTGCGGGTGCACCCCGCCGTCACCTGGTACTGTGCTTTGGTGCCTTCAGAACGGTGCAGGAGGCGGGCGGGCTCGAATTGCTTCGCCAGCATTTTCCCCATGCCTATCTCGTGGGTTGCTCTACAGCCGGCGAAATAGCTGGCAAACGTGTGCGTAACCGTGGCGTTACACTGGTATCACTTGAATTCGACGCCACAGATCTTGCCTGCGAGATTCTGCCACTGCACGGCGAGAACACCGGCGAGACAGAAAGCCGCAACCTCATCACATCGCTTTACGAAAAGGCCAGCGAAGACCGCCCTCTGAGACATATCATTCTGTTGTCTGATGCTCAGCATGTCAGCGGAGCAGGCTTGGTAAGCGGTATTGAGGCCGCATTGAGCAGCCAACCGAGCCGGGTGACCATCACCGGCGGCCTCGCAGGCGACAATGGCCGCTTCGGACGCAGCGACGTCTGGTGCGATGCGCCACCACCCGCAGCCCAGATGTGCGCTATAGGCTTTTACGGCCATCAGCTGCAGGTCGGCATTGGGCTCGAGGGGGGCTGGATGGCCCTCGGCGCCAGCCGGAAGGTAACGCGTGCCAGCGGTAATACGCTCTACGAACTCGATGACCGTCAGGCGCTGGATATCTACCGCGACTATCTTGGTGAGTACTTCTCAGGCCTGCCGAAAACCGGGCTGCTGTTTCCGCTGCTCGTAACGCCGGTCGACGGCGCGCCAGTCATTCGTGCGCTTGTCGCTGTAGACAACGAAAAGGCATCGATGACCTATGCCGGTGATATTGCTGAAGGCTCCAAAGCACGTCTTATGACAGCCGGCCTGGAAGGATTGGTCGGCGCGGCTGGTATAGCTGCCGACACCGCTTTGGCAAGCGCCGCGATACCGAAGGATTTTACCGGGGACAGCTTTGCCCTCGCGGTAAGTTGCTACGCGCGACGAGCCGCACTCGGTCAGCGAACCGACGAGGAGCTCGAGGCCATCGGGGCGGGTCTGCCAGACCGGTGCACAGTGGCTGGATTCTACTCCTATGGCGAAATCGGGCGGGACCCGCGGCACGACCTCGACAGGGCCGGTACAGGACTGCACAACCAGACCATGGCGATCACCTTGCTGGCTGAAAAAGATCTATGACCGAGCCAAATCGTCACAAGCTGCTCGCACGTCAACTCGAACGGCTCGCTGAAGACCACAGCATCACGGCAGACAAGCTCCCCCACTCTTTTCTCGATGCCGTTGACGAGGCCTATACCCAGCATGACGAAGCGCGACGACGCTTCGAACGCACCATCGAGCTATCCAACCGGGATCTCGAAGAGCGTTATGAACTTCTGGAAAAGCAGCACAAGGCGCTCGATAACTCCACTACCGAGCTCAAACAATCTCATGAGCTGCTGTCGGACACCCTGAACTCGACCAAGGATGCCATCGTGGTGCTGGATCTCAAGGGTCGAGTCATCATTCACAATAAGCAGTTCCTGAAAATGTTCGGGATTCCCAGAGACCGGCCGCTCGACAAGTTTGAGATCAGGCGCCGCTTCAAGACCTGCGTCGATAATCTCGACGAGCTCACGAGCGTGTGGAACTTTAATAAGCAGTATCCGGAACAGACCAGCCGCTGCGTGGTCATGCTGAAGAACGAACGCTTCCTCGAGTGCTTCACTACGCCTCGGCTGCACGACAATGTGCCGATCGGTAGAGTATGGAGCTTTAGTGATATCACCGAAATCAAGCGGAACGAGCAGCTGGCAGTCCACAACTCCCACCACGATGCACTGACCGGCCTGCCCAACCGCAACCTGCTGACCGAATGGCTGAAGCGCGAGGCCGCACGTGAACCAAGTGACCTCAAGGCCAAAAAGTCTACTGCCGTGCTCTTCATCGGCGTGGATGGCTTCAAGGTCGTGAATGAACTGCAGGGTGTGGAATTCGGCGACCGCCTGCTCTGCCTGATTGCACAGCGCCTCACAAACGCCTGTCGTGGCGCTGCCCTGGCACGACATGGTGGTGACGAGTTCGTGGTGCTGTCGGAAGACGCGAACGATACCTTCCAGGTGACCTTGCTGGCCGAAGAGATTCTGCACCAGATTACCCAACCCTTTACCCTGCTTGGACAAACCATCCATATCAGCGTGTCCATCGGTATTGCCCTGTTTCCAGGCGATGGCCAGAACCCGGAAACCCTGCTGCGCAAGTCGAATATCGCCATGTTCCACGCCAAGCAGAAAGGTCGTAACAACTTCCAGTTCTTCGCCGATCAGCTCGAGCTCATGGCCCATCACCGGCTGCAGCTGAGGAAGGACCTACGCCGTGCACTCCTCAACAAGGAGTTCAAGCTGGTTTATCAGCCGAAAATCGACCTGGCCACTCGTCGGATACGCGGCGCTGAGGCCCTGATTCGCTGGCAGCCCGCGCAGGGCGACCCGATTTCGCCGGCCCAGTTCATTCCGAGTGCCGAAGAAAACGGCTTCATCGTCGAAATAGGTGAATGGGTCATCGACGAAGTGGGCAGACAGCTGGCCGAATGGCGCGAGCAAGGCCAGGTCTGTCCGGTCGCGCTGAATATCTCGACCAAGCACTTCCAGCTTGGCGATCTTGTCGGTTCCATCGACCAGATGCTCAGGCGCTATCAGATCGACCCTGGTCTAATAGAGATCGAGGTGACCGAGTCTGCCTTCATAGAAGACATGCCGAAAACCGCGCTTGCCCTGACCACACTGCGAACGATGGGTGTCCTGTGTAGTATCGATGACTTCGGCACAGGCTTCTCCTCGCTCAGCTACTTGCTTACACTCCCGATCGACATCCTCAAGATCGACAAGATATTCGTCGACAATGCCACCCAGAGTGCGAAGCAGCAGGCGCTGTTGAAGACCATCGTCGAGCTGGCACACGCCCTCGATATTCGTGTCGTAGCAGAAGGTATCGAAGACGAGGCCACTGGGGTCCTGCTGCATCAGCTGAACTGCGATATGGCACAGGGCTTCTATTTCAGCCGGCCATTGCCCCCGCAAGTTTTTCACAAGCTGTTGCTGTCTGGAGGCAGCCTGCCACATGACGCGTGACTATACGGACAAGGACAAGTCGAATGAAGATTTGAAAGGCAGCAGCGGAGGCGCTGTCGCGCGTCACGATCTCGCTGATGTCAGGCGCAGCTACAATACTGGCGTACTGCTGGAGGAGGCGTGCGAGAACAATCCACTGGATCAGTTCCGCAAGTGGATGGAAGACGCACTAGCGGTCAAGGTCAATCTTGATCCTACAGCGATGGTGCTGGCCACTGCAGACACCGATGGCATGCCACGGCAACGCACCGTCCTGCTGAAAGGCTTCGATGAGCGGGGGTTCTGCTTCTTTACCAACCTCGACAGCGCCAAGGGTCGTGCAATCAGCAGCAATCCGAAGGTTTGTCTGTTGTTTCCCTGGCTGATCCTGGAACGTCAGGTCATTATCCAGGGCGAAGCAATTCGACTGGAGCGTAGTGCCGACGAACGCTATTTCCACTCTCGTCCTCGCGAGAGTCAGCTCGGCGCGCTGGCCAGTCGGCAGAGCGAGGCCGTGGAATCGAGAGCGGTGCTGGATAAGATTTACGGAGAGACTGTGAACAGGTACGCCGATCGTGATGAGATCACGCTACCGGAAAACTGGGGAGGCTATCGAGTCGTGCCCAGCCGATACGAGTTCTGGCAGGGCCGCAGCAGCCGCTTGCACGACCGCCTTGAATACACCAAGCGTGAGCCCGACGGATGGCGGCTCACGCGACTTCAGCCCTGATAGGCCGACGTAAGTTTACTTCTTCGGAGCAGCCTGTGGCGCAGCTTTTGCCTGCGTGGCGGCATCAATTTCTGCCATGAAAGGCTGGATGGCCTTGCGATCTGCCTCAGGCACGGCCTTGATGGCATCGTAGGCCTGCTCGGCCATCGCGAACTGCTGTGCCATCATCTGCTTCTGCTGATCGCTCATGCCCGAGTTTTCAAGCTCCTTTTTGGCGTCCTGCATCTGCTGGTACATGGCATCGACGTCCTGACCCATTTCCTCTTTCATTTTCACGCTCGCATAGGCGCTGAGAATCTGCAGTGACGTTTCCGAGAAGTCCTCAGGGCTGTCGAATCCATGCTTGCTCACCAGTTTCTCGGCTTCGTCATACAGGCCTGCTTCCTTGATTGGCTTGACCATGGCCTCCGGCGAGTTAGGCATGACGTTACTTGGATCCTGATGCTGTTCGAGCTTGGCGCGGTTTTCTGCTCCCCATGCCTGCATGGCCGGCATCGCCGAAATCCAGCGCTTGATTTCGGCTTCTTCCAATTTGTCTTTTGCCTGAGCGATGCCGCTAGCCGCAAGCGAAAGCAGCAGGAACAGTGCGGAAGTAATCTGTGTCAATTTCATAAAAAATCCTTGGATAGTTCTGTTGAGTAGAGGGAGCCTCAAATGAATACGCTAGCCCCTTGTAAATACGAGTTGAGACTCGTCACTGAGGTCTCCCCGGTAGCTGTAACCGTCGACGTCGAAGTTCTTGAGGTTGTCGACCCGCTTGATACGATGGTCGATGATGAACCTCACCATGGCGCCCCTGGCCTTCTTCGCCCAGAAGCTGACGACCTTGTAATCGTCACCTTTTCTGTCCTTGAATACGGGCGTGATGACCTTCCGGCGCAATGGTCGTTTGTCGACGGCTTTAAAATACTCCTGTGAGGCCAGGTTCACTATCAGCCGATCGGCCTTACGTACGCCGGGCCCGAGGGCTTCCAGCTGGTTACTCAGATCTTCAGCAAGCTGCTCCCCCCAGAATTCGTAGAGATTCCTGAAAGCCTTGCCATCCTTCTCGAACTTCAGCCGTGTGCCCATCTCCAGGCGATACGGCTGCATGGTGTCGAGCGGTCGCAGCATGCCATACAGCCCAGAGAGAATGCGCAGGTGCTTCTGAGCAAACTGCAGGTCACCCTTTTTCAGGGAGTAGGCATCGAGGCCCTCATACACGTCGCCGGCAAAGGCAAATATGGCTGACCGTAAGTCATTATCGGCATCCGGCTGATTCATTCGCCAGCGCTGGAAACGATCATGATTGAGCTGGCTCAGCTCCTCACTGATAGACATGAGGCCGCCGAGCTCATCAGGTGAGTATCTTTGCAGGGTGTCGACGATATCCGCACTGGAAGCCAGATAGTCGGGCACGGTTGGTTCGAGCCTCTCTGGTTTTACGGGTAGCGGTGTTTTGTAATCGAGGGTCTTGGCAGGTGAAAGCAGCACTATCATGGCTCGGAAGCAGACGTCCTTCGCAGAAAATCGAGCGCTTCATCTTGCGTGAATGGCCAGCGTAACTCAAGCGCGGAATGTGCGAGCACCGGTATCGACAGGCCGTAGGCGTCGACCATGGCCTCCGATTCCGCGATATCCACATACGCGATACTGAGCTGCGAAGCGAGCTGCGGATGCCGCCCCAGCAAGTCGACGAGCATTGCCTCGGCGACTTCGCACAGGGTACAGCCTTCCGTCGCGAAGAGCTGGAATTCAGTCATGATAAAATCGTTCCGGCTGGTGCTCCCGGGCACGGATTAGGGCTACATTCGGGAGTGCAATTACTGACGCATGTGCTAGGCTTGCGCAGCCTCGCAATTCTATTTGTTCAACTTCAAAGAGTACCATAGCACCCATGCCCCTCATGCATTTCAAACAGGTTTCGTTCTATCGTTTCACCAAGGATATCGACTTCACCCAGGAGAGCCTTGCCGCCGCACTGGAAAGTGCCCGCTTTCAGGAAGCCCCCGCAGACGGCGGCACAGCGAGCGAAGACCGCGGCGCCGGCAGTTCCCTGCCAGTGCGTTTCGGCTGGTCGAACCCCTTGCCTTACGACTCCGAATCCCTGGTGTATGAACAGAATGGCTGTCTGCTATTTTCGCTGCAGAAAGCCGAAAAGGTACTGCCTGCGTCGGTGGTAAACCAGAAACTCGATCAGCGTGTGCAGGCCATCGAGATGAAGGATGCCCGTAAACTGAGACGCAAGGAAAAGCAGGAGATGAAGGAAGACCTCATCGCTGAACTACTGCCGCGCGCGTTTTCCAAAAGCAGCTGGTCAAAGGCCTATATCGACCTTACCAAGGGTCTGCTCGTAGTCGCCAGCTCTTCAGCGAACAAGGCTGATGAGATCACCTCGCTACTGCGTGAAGACGTCGGTTCATTACCGATCCTGCCCGTTAAGCCAGACGTCAACCCTGCCCTTCAGTTTACTGACTGGGTGAAGAATCAGAGCCAACCCGCAAACCTCGCCATCGGCGGTGCCTGTACACTGACCAGTCAGGATCAGCAAGGCATGAGCATTCGGTGCAAGGGCTCGGAAAACCTTAATGAAGCCGTATTGTCCCACATCGAAGACGGACTGCTCGTCAGTAAACTTGATGTGAGCTGGGAAGATCGCATGTCCTTCTCCCTGGACGAGAAGTTCACGCTGAGCGGGATCAAGCTGCTCGATGCCGCTATCGATTCCATGCCTGAGTCTGACGGTGATATTGCCGATCGTTTTGCCAGCGAATTTCATTTGTTTACAAGCGACATGCGTGTGCTGCATGACGATCTGCTAGCTGCATTGGGCGCCGATGGCGCGGACACTGAAGCGCAAGCCGATCCTGCGAAAGCGGATTCATCGACACAGGCTGACGACGCCGGCGACAGCAATGACGCCAATCAGGCTGCCGCAGCGACTGCTGACGAAAACTCTGAAGAGACAACAACAGCCGAAGACGCGCCCTGGTAGGAACACCCGGCTCTTCAGAGTTACCTGGCCGAGCTACCTGGCAAACACCTAATAGGCGCGGCGTAACAGCATGCGTTCCGCCTGCCAGGGCTCAGGCTCGTTGAGCTGCTTGGTTACTACCATCACATCCTCTTCCTCGTCATAACGAATGGCGAAGGAGAGTTTGGCAGCCAGCGCCAGCATGGCGCGGTTGTTCGGCAACACCAACCCGAACATCTCAATAATACCCTGTTCGGTCGCGAACTCTATGACCTTGCGCATCAGCACCCAGCCAAGACGCTCACCACGCAGTTCGTCCAGTACCACCACCGCAAACTCGCAACGTAACTGGTCGGCATCGACAAATATTCTCACCTCGCCCAGCGTTCGGCCCTCGTGAACAGCGATAAACGCCATTTCGCGGTCATAGTCGATTTGAACCATGCCGGCCATTTCGTCGTGGGAGAAATTGCGTCTGAGCTGAAAGAAACGCATGCGCACTGAATCATCACCCAACTCGCTGAGAAACTGCTGATGGCTCTCCTCGTCTTCGCTGCGTACCGGCCTGATCTCCACGCGCCTGCGGCTGACCGGCAACATGATCCATTCCACCAGTTCACGTGGATACGGCTGAATTGACAGCTGAACCGGCTCGGCCAGTTGTGCCCGCGCACTGATCACAAGCAATGAACTCTGATCCAGACGCACCGGGTTGATCTCCAGCGAGTGCAGTTCCGGAATATCAGCAGCAATCTGTGCCAACAGCACCAGCGCCTCGCAGAGCTGGAGCAGGGTTTCTTCTGGGTCGCGACTGACTTCCTGTACGATTTTGTAAGCGTAGGTCTTGGTAACCAGATTTCTGGCTAACGCCATATTAAGCGGCGGCAGTGCAAATTGACGGTCGACCAGGGCATTGGTTCGTGCCCCCGAAGCCCCACAGAAAATGAGCGGGCCGACTGTCGGGTCTCGTGTAATCCCCATCGAGAATGAAATACCCGACTTCACCTCTTCACTCAGCTGCAGTCCGAAGCCGACAAAATCGTCGCTGTGATAAAGCTCGCTACAACGCTTTCTCAGCAGTCGACAGGCCTCTTCAGCCTCAATTTCGCTACTCACTCTTTTGACGGTTTCAAGCCGCGCCGTAGTCAGTCGCTGACGCGGCGTATAGGCAGCCTCATTGTGAAAGGGCGTGAGGTTGAAGCGGTGCAGCAGACTGACATGAACTGAGGCTTCCAGCTGTTTGACGAGCGCCTTGACGCACTGCTCAGTGGAGCAGAAATAGGTCTCGGCTACATGCAGACCATAATCCTTCAGCAGTTCGCGCACGGACTCAGGCAGCAAAAGATAGGCGTTCTCTCCGGCACTGCGGGGCGTGCTCTTCATGAGCCCCTGCAAGCGCTTGCGGATGCGATGACGATCCAGCGCCGGATCCTGATAAGAGTCTGGCGTCTGGCGCAGCATGATCTGATTGCGACGGTGATTGACCATATGCATGAATGCAGTAATGGCCTTCTCCGGTGTGGCAAAGCTCGCAACGCCCCGCTGTACAAACTCGTCTCGCGCTTCGCCAACGGTCGCAGCACCCAGCCAGCAGGTGAATACCCGCAGCAGGCTCCGTTCGCTGGCGGCGATCACGCTGTCGGCGACCTGCAGACTATCTTCGGTGAGGTTGGGCGCAAACATGACCAGCACGGTTGTAATGGCTGGATCGGCATCAAGCGCATCGACTACAGCCGCGTACTCCTGCGGACCGGCACTGTAGTCGAGATCAATCGGATTACGCCGACCCCAGAATGGCTGCAGCAGCTGGTCGAGCTTCGTTATCGTCGTCTCAGAAAGTCTTGCCAGTTTCCCTCCTGCCCGTGTGAGTGCGTCGCTGGCAAGCATGCTCGGTCCGATACCGTTGCACACGATAGCGATGTCTTCGGAGTACAGTCTGGGAATTCTGGAAAGCGTCTCGAGCGCATCGAACATCTCGTCGGTGCTCAGCACTCTCAACACGCCGGCACGTTCGAAGACGGCATTGTAGAGAGCATCAGAGTCGTACATGCCTGGCGCAAGCGGAGTCGGGTTCCACTGCAGCTCGGCGTTGATCCCTGTTTTCAGAACGATGACCGGCTTGGAGCGTGATGCCGCCCGAACCGCCGAAATGAAGCGGCGCGTTTCACGAATACGCTCCACATGAAGCAGCATCACCCGCGTGTTGCGATCCTGCGCCATGAAATCTATCAGATCGTCGACATCGATATCGACGCCGTCGCCTAGTGTAGTGAGATAGGAAAAGCCGATGTCGCGACTCACGCTCCAGTCGATCACGGCACTCGCCACCGTACCTGACTGGCCAATGAAACCGACATGCCCAGGCTTAACGCTCATGTGCATATACGTCGCGTTCAGGCGTAGCGCGGGCACCATGACACCGATAGTTTCCGGTCCAAGTATGCGCACGCCGTATTCCAGCCCCAGCTCCTTGACCGAATACATCAGTGGACGACCACTATGGGAGTTGGTCCGGGACAGGCCGCCGGTGGCAATAATGGCGATGGGTATATCCGACTGGCCGAGCTGGCGAATGACGCCAGGGACTTTCTCCGGCGGCACGCAGACCAGGGCGAGGTCCGGCTGAATCCCGTTCTTCTGCTCGGCAGCGCACAGAACAGAAATCTTCCGGTAGCAGGTGACCCCCAGAACGCTGTCATAACCTTTTTCATTGACGACGCTGAGACGAATATCCGCATGCCCTGCCAACATGTTGCGCAGCATCATGCCGCCGAGACTGGCAGGGCGTTCCGAAGCACCGACGACAACGATGTGACGCGGTGCAAAGAGTTTGTCGAGATATCGGGTGCTCATGACGGGTATGCTAGACTAATGATCCAGTCAGCGACAGTCGGACCAATGCCCAAAACTGCTTATTTTCAGGATGCCGCCTTTCAGCGTCACACCATGGGCCCTCTCCACCCAGAGAGCCCGCAGCGTCTTCAGGTCATCAGCCAGCGGCTCGAACAAAGTGGCTTGATCAAGGAACTACGACACTTCAAGGCTATAGAGGCCAGCGCGCACCAGCTGGAACTCGCTCACAGCATTCACCATATACAATATCTGCGCGACGTGTCGCCGGTTTCGGGCGAGTTCCCGATCGACGGCGATACCAGCATGATGCCGGCCACCCTTGAAGCGGCCCTGTTAGCGGCCGGTTCGGCAACACAGGCGGTCGATTGTGTCTTCGGCAAAAAGGCGGCCTGGGCCGATCGCGGCATCAAGCGTGCCTTCTGCGCCGTCCGACCACCAGGCCATCACGCCGAACGCGAACAGGCCATGGGTTTCTGCTATTTCAATAATGTCGCAATCGCGGCGCTACATGCACTTGAAACCTGCAAGATCAAGCGCGTGGCGATACTCGATTTTGATGTTCATAACGGTAACGGCACCATCGATATTTTCAAGGATGATCCGCGGGTCATGGTGTGCTCAAGCTTCGAGCATCCCCTGTACCCTTACAAATATGTATCGGTCAACCGCGACAATATCGTGTGCACGCCGCTGGAAGCACACTCAACGAGCAGAATGTTTCGTCGGGTGGTGGAGCGTGGCTGGCTGCACCGACTACAGGCCTTCAAGCCGGAGCTCTTGATTGTTTCGGCAGGCTTCGATGCACATAAACTGGACCCCCTCGCAAGCCTCGAGCTTGAGACGGACGACTATCGCTGGGTCACTGACATGATCGTGGATGTGGCGCGGGTATATGCGGAAGGAAGGATCGTGTCATGCCTCGAGGGCGGGTATCACCTCGAGGCACTTGCGGCAAGTGTGGAGGCCCACCTCACCGCCTTGATGCAGTAAGCCGGACTAGACCAGCTTCTTTTCCAAAACTTCAGGACGGATGCCATCCCAGCCAGTCTTGATCTCGCGAATCAGGCCAGCGACTTCGTCGAGTATTTCGATGTTGTTGCTGATGTTGGCGTCGAGCAGGCGGCGTTCGATGTACTGATACAGCTCATTGAGGCTGCTGGCGATCGAACCGCCACGCTCCAGGTCAAGAAAGCTACGCAGCCCGCCAACGATTTCCATGGCCTTGCTGATCAGGCGGTTCTTGCCTTCGAAGTTACGCATCTGGATCTGCACCTTCGCCATATTGATACGCTCGAGGGCACCATCGAACAGGAGCTGAATGAGGCGATGTGGATCCGCATCCACAACGCTGGTCTGTCTGTTCACGTTCTGATAAGCCATTAGTGCGTTCATAATATCTACCCGATGTTCGTTACTGCTGGAAAAGTGTCTGGTTCAGTACTGTGTTCGTTTAATCGTTGTTACCCGGTGCCATGGCCTTGAGCTGTGCTGTCAGGAAGTCGCCGGTGTTGTTCAGCCGCGATACCAGTGAGTCCGCAGAAGCAAACTGCTTGACCAGTCGCGCTGTCAGAGATTCGATTCGAAGATCAAGCTTTTGCTTGTCCTCCTTGATCTGGCCGATTTCCTTGTTGAAGCCATCAATGGCCACAGACAGGGAACCCTTGGCTGAGAGCATGTTATTGATGCTATCCACCATCTGATCGCCGACGCCTTCGATGTAGCTCACATTGCCGCGATCGCCGGTCGTACCACCGGTAATCTGCACACGCAGGCCGCTCGAATCGCCTTCCTCGGATCGCAGGAACTGACCATCACCTACAGCTTTCTTGCCATTGATCGTGCCTTCGACGTCAAGACCGGCAATACCGGCCCCAACCGACAGGCCAAGACTTGCCGCTGTGTTTGCGCCGACAGCAGTGATATCAAGGCTGGAATTCTTGCCGAATACATTTGAGCTGAGCAGAATTTCCCCACCAGGACCCAAGGTGGCCTTGGCCGCTACACCGCCACTCTGTAAGCCTGTGTTCGCATCGAGCTGCTTCTGAATTTCAGTGATCAGCTCTGCCGGCGTATAATTGCCCGCCGTCAGTGTAATCGGGGTGGAGTTCTTGCCGTCGACGCTGATGCTGAAGACGCCATTATCAGCATCGATGACTGTTGAGGCTGCAAGTGGTGATGCGCCTGTATAAGCACCCTTGGTTGCCATCTGCGTGACGTTAATGCCGTAGCTGCCGACCTTGGTATTGATGCTGGCGCTGGAATAGGCAACCGACGCATCAGTGGTTCTGCCCTGATCAGAGAACAAACCGGCAACGTCTTCAGGATAGGCCTTGAGCTTTTCGCTAAACTTGCTGCTGTTGAATTCAAGCAGACCCGTGGTGGAGTTGGTAGACACACCGACTTCTGCGAGTGAACGTACGTTGGCCTTTTCTAGACCAGGCACCATATTGCCAATGACGCTACGCATATCGGCGGCAATGGCGCGGACTGCCGAGTTGCCGAGCAGCGAACCTTTCTCGCCACTGCTGGCATTGAAAGCAGTCACTTCGTTGATGATTTCTTTCAGCGCATTGTACTTGTCGACAAAATCCTGCATCCGCTCGGTGGCTTTTTCAGTATCAGCCTTGATAGTGACTGTAGCCGGTGCTGTAGTGACGTCAGTCAAGCTCAGCGTAGAGCCTGCAATGACATCGTCGATGCTGTTGGTCGGCCGCGTCAACGCAAGACCGTTGATGCGGAATGCTGCATCCTGGCCAGGCATGGTCTCGGTCATGTTCGCGTTGGTGCCATTGAAGTTGAACTGAGAGAGGCCGGACGCATCGGCGCTGTTGCCATCGCTGTCGGTGGCTGTAATCGATACGGCGTTCTCAAGACCGGTCTGCTTTGAGCTGATCACGAGCTGATAGCCAGTGCCGTTGAAAAGCACAGCCGCGTTTGCGCCACTCCCGGAATCGTTAATTGCTTTCGCCATGCCAGCCAGGGTGTTGCTGCTGCTGTCGATCGTGACATTGGTGAGCTTGTCGCCGACCTTGATCTGCAGCGTTCCTGCGCCAACCGGCGTGGTGTCCTTGTCTGCGAAGGATCCGGAGGCCAGCGATTGAGCTGTAGCCAGCTTGGACACCTCGATCTGATACGAGCCTGGCTTGGCAGCAGCGCCAGCGCTCAGGGCCACGGCATCGGAAGTCGACTCGCCTTTTACTGCGCCCAGGGCATCGGCACTCGCCAGCGTTCGCGCACTGAGACGCAGATCTGAAACCGCGCTCTTGATGCGTCCGAAATCGCTAAGCTTTGTCTCGGCTTTCTCGGTTCTGACTTCCAGGCGTTTTTCGGTGGGCTCACGCTCGGCAGACGCCAACTTGTCTATCAAATCACTGGTGAGTACACCAGATCCTATACCGACTGAAGAAATTGCCATTGTGCTACCCACTCAATTGCTACTGGTTAACTATCTCTGCTGCGCTTGCGGCGCCTTTCTGCGTTGTGCTTTTTCAGCTTCTGACGAGCTTTTTTAGAATTTCTGACTGCTAGGAACTGTATCGGCAAAAAGGGGCAAAACTTTGCCCCTTTTGTGTTACTGATCGTAAGATGACTCTTCCGCTTCAGTCTGTAACCACACAGCCGGGGCCTCCTCAGGCCTTGTATTTCCTGATGAGCCCCTCGGGCCGGGATGGTCGATAGCGCGTTGGCTATGTCAGATTCTGGCGTCGAGCAGTCTCACTGAGTCGTTGTTCTGCAAATTGCGCGCCAGCTCGAGAGCGACGTCGTCCGGGAGTTGTCTGACGACTTCCTTCGTGTTGCGATCGATGACGGTAATCACGGAATGGCCGGATTCTTCGTCGAAGGAAAATTCGAGGTCGCGCTGCACTGACTGAACATAGTCGTTCAGTCTGGTGACTGCGCTTCTCAAGGTATCCGGTTCCTGCGAAGCTGCCGCAGTGGCACTGCTTTTCTGCTCTTCTGACGCTGCGGCGGCTGATGCGGCTGCACTGATCTCAGTCACAACAGATGGGACTGGGGCTCGCGCCGCTGAGAACGCCGCAATCGAGCCATCGCTCTGGCTCACCTGTACCTGATTCACCTGTTGACCAGAACGCACAAAAGCCGGCACCGAACTGGCCCGACTATTCTGTCCTGAATCAAATGCTGGTCTGTCACTCATACGTTACCTCACTGCCCCTTTACCTTACTTCAAGCGGTAACTTGATCTACTGTACTTTGTCTGTAGCTGCAGTACATATGCCGCTGCCTGTACCTCGAAAGCACCCTCGCGGTTGCCCGCAGGGTGCCTTGGAAGATCTTGAAGGTTCCGCCAACCCTGCCCTGAGGCAGAGAAGGCGGTTCCCGTTGGGTTATTAGCCCAGGAGTGACAGAGCCTGCTGTGGACGGGCGTTGGCCTGAGCCAGGATGGAGATACCAGCCTGCTGCAGCACCTGAGTCCGTGACAGTTCAGCTGTCTCTTTGGCGAAGTCCGCATCCTTGATTCGTGAGTTTGCAGCTGAGAGGTTCTCGCTACGTGACTCAAGATTCGAGATGGTTGCTGTGAAGCGGTTTTGAATCGCACCCAGCTCAGCCCGCTTTGAAGAGATCGTCTGTACTGCGTTGTCTACAGCCTTGATCGCCTTGTTTGCACCTTCAACAGTCGAGACATCGATGTCTGACAGCTTGGTGCCGGATTCGGCACCGCCGAACTTGCCTACGCTAAGACCCGCTCTCGCGTTGTTGCCAGTAGTAGTGCCGATGTCGAACTGGCCAGCAGACTCAAGAGAAACCGAAGCAGCTGTAGTCGCAGCGGTCAGGCCGGTGCCGGTCACAGTACCGCCGATAGTGATGTTTCGCCCATCAGCAGCTGTCAGAGTGATCTTGTCACCCTCCAGCGCAGCGGCAGTAACACCACTTTGCCCGGCTTTTGCATTGATTGCTTCGACCAGTGCTGTCTGGTTGCCACCCTGATCGGCAGTGAAGCTACCAGATACGGATGCGCCGTTTACGCTAAAGGTAAATGCTCCGGGCGTCGTGCCAATTGCAACACCGTTCACTGTGTTGGCGTTAGCCTTGGCGGTAACGCCGGTCTGACCAGAAATTTCGTTGATCGCAGCAGCTTTGGCGATCGCACTGCCAGCATTGTTGGTAGTAGACGACGTGTCGCTTGCCGCCTTTGAGACGCCTACAGATACACCATTGATGGTGACATCGCCTGCAGCCAGAGCGACTGTAGTGGCGTTATCACCTACCACTCCACCGTTGGTACCACTGTAAGTACCCACTTCGAAGCCAGCATTGTCGATGTTGCCAGTAGTACTGGTCAGCTTCATCGCGCTACCGTCATTGCTCTGCAGCGTGTAATCACCGACGTAGGTGTTACCGGTTGTCGCAGCGCCGCCTGATGTACCCAGACCAGTTGCCAGGCCGTAGCTACCAGCAGTCGCACCTACGATAGTGATGTTACGGCCATCTTCTGCAGTAAGGTCGATGCGCGCACCTGCATCGGTCTTGACCACTGTAGCTACAACGCCAGTGGCGCCAGTCTTGGTGTTGATCGTCTCAGCAACACCGGCCAGGTCTGCCGTAGCATCACCAGTGGCAGCTTTGGAGAGGGAGAAGGTCGTGCCGTTTATGTCGATGTTACCTGCAGCAACCACTGCGGCAGCATCTGCAACACCGTTACCTGCTGCAGTGTTTGTATTGGCGACAGCAGTAACACCTGTTTGCGAGGAAACAGCATTGATAGCTTCTACCTTGGCAAGCGCACTAGAAGAACCAAAGGCTACCGAAGATGTATCGGAGCCAGCCTTGGAAGCCGCCACAGATACACCGTTGATCACCAGGTCACCAGCAACCAGTGCGTCGCCTGTTGTTCCAGTCAGCGCAGTTTTGCTGACGTTAGAGGAAATACCGGCAGTGAGGGCACTACCCAGTGAATCCTGGTCCAACTTACCGATACTGACTTTTACAGTGTCACCAACGTTGGCACCAGTCTGGAACGAAGCGCTTGAGAAAGAGCCGTCGAGCAGGTTCTTGCCGTTGAAAGAGGTTGTCTTGGCAACGTTCTCGATTTCAGAAACCAGCTGGCTAACTTCTTCCTGCAGAGCCTTACGGTCTACAGCAGAGTTTGTGTCGTTAGCTGATTGCAGTGACAGTTCACGAATACGCTGAAGTGAAGTGTTGATGGAGTCCATCGCGCCTTCAGCTGTTTGTGCCAGAGAGATACCGTCACCTGCGTTACGAATGGCAACGTTGGTACCGCGGATCTGTGAATCGAAACGGGTAGAGATGGCCAGACCGGCAGCGTCGTCTTTCGCACTGTTGATACGAAGACCTGATGAAAGACGCTGAAGAGCTGTATCAGAAGCACGCTGAGTCTGGTTCAGGTTACGCTGGGCGTTCAGCGAGGCAATGTTGGTGTTGACGATTGAAGGCATAATATTCTCCGTTACTTCTACTACGTGTTGCAGTTCAACTGCTTTGTGTGTTCAGACCGAACCAAGACTGAATCTTGTATGCCTGTCTGTTGAATAGGTTAACGGCGCGGGAAAAACTTTCTTTATGGTGTTTTTGGGAGTGTTGTGTAAAACAATGTAAGCCTTTCGGATGATATGGTCGTGGTATGGGATCACTCTTCATTTATGCATCTATCGGCTAAAAAGCGGCAAGACTTGAGCGCCTTTTCCTTTCGGCACTTCACGTTCACCACCCTACCCTTGCCGCTTTTTTGACGGCGACAGTAGCTCACAAAATTTTCTAACCAACCAGTTTCTCTTTATTTTCACTTACTTGACTAGCCGTCTTTCCAAATTATCAATATTGGCATCATCCGTGCTTAACCCCTCCCAACAGGCCTCCTTTGAGGTCACGGCTTCACGACCAGCGCTCTAGAGCGTCAAAGGGGAACAACATGCCACAGATCATCAATACCAACTCGGCGTCCATTAATGCACAGCGCAACCTGAACCAATCGCAGAGTGGTTTTCAGACCGCACTGGAAAGATTGTCTTCTGGCTTGCGTATCAACAGTGCAAAAGACGACGCTGCCGGTCTGGCCATTTCCACCCGCTTCACCTCGCAGGTGCGTGGTCTTGAGGTTGCGATCCGCAACTCAGGCGATGCAGTTTCTCTGGCTCAGACAGCGGAAGGCGCACTCGGCGCAATGACCGAGAACCTTCAGCGAATTCGTGAACTGGCGCTGCAGTCTGCTAACGCCACCAATAGCGCCGTGGACCGACAGGCATTGAACACAGAAGTCGACCAGCTGCTGCAGGAAATCGAGCGCGTATCGACCCAGACCAACTTCAACGGCACGCTACTGCTCGACGGTACCTTCTCGGCAGTGACATTCCAGATTGGCGCCAATGAAGGTGAGTCGGTCAGTTTCGGTATCGATGGCGCGACGGTCGATAAACTCGGTGCGGCCGCTTCAGACGGTATCTCGTCCGAGCCAGAGGCGGCAGCCATGCTGCCCGGGGACCTGAAGATCAATGGCTTTGCCATCGGTGGTTCTGCAGCCAGCGACGATACGGTCTCGCGCTTCGACCAAGCGCAGAGCGCTATTTCGAAAGCGGCAGCCATCAACAAATCGACTGAGCAGACCGGCGTCGAAGCAGTGGTAAATGGCACGTTCGTTGATGGCACAGCCTATACGCCTGCCAACGGCAACCAGGCGGTTCTCATCAATGGCGTCAGCGTCAACCTTGTAACCTCCACCGCGCTGACGGGCCAGGTCAACCTGGAGAACGTGGTTTCGGCCATTAACGAAAAATCGGGCCAGTCGGGCGTTACCGCATCTTTTAGCGGCAATCCAGCGCTGGGTGTTCAACTGACGGCAGCAGATGGCCGCAACATCACCCTGAGCTCTGCCGGCGCCAACACCAGCACTTTCGGTCTCGCAGCATCGAGTGCGGCACCTGGCACCACTTACTCCGGATCGTTCACTCTGGTGAGCCGCGACGGTTCCAATATCGAACTGGATACGGACACCGGCAACATTGGCAATGCTGGACTGTCGGTAGGTACCTACAGTGGCAACAACAGCGGTGCCGTCGGTGCTGCGGTCGGTGCCACAGCCTTCGCAGCCGGTGATGTGGTCATCAACGGCGTACCTGTCGGTCCGACCCAGCCTAACTTCGATACAGCATCGCAGACAAACCCTTCGTTCAGTGCCATCGCGAAGGCCAAGGCGATCAATGATGTTTCGGAACAGACTGGTGTCACAGCGAAAGCCAATCCGACCGTGCAAAACGCCGGCGTCATCGCCCCTGCTGCCAACGCGCATACTTTCGACATCAACGGCGTCAGTTACGGCGTTTCGGTTACAGCTACAGATACAGTCGCTGACGTGCAACGAGCTGTGGTTTCCGCAGTCAACAACAAGGCTGGACAGACTGGTGTCAGAGCCGAGGCATTCAACGATACCTATCGACTGATCGCCGATGACGGCAGAAACATCACCATCGCCAACCAGAGTGTCAACGCCGGACAATTGGGTCTTCCTGCAAACGCGACCACTTACAGCACGATTTCACTCGAGTCCGCTGGTCAGATCGAAGTCGGCACACTGACCGGCAACCTGGCGACCAGCGGCTTCACCGCAGGCACCTATGGCTCGAGTGAGACTGGCGGCCTTGTTCGGGATGTCGACATCAGCACTGTAGATGGCGCAGTCCGGGCATTGAAATCGGTTGAAAACGCTTTGAACACGATCAACTTCCAGCGTGCCAACCTGGGTGCGATCCAGAACCGCTTCGAATCGACCATCACCAATCAGCGAATCACGGTGGAAAATCTCGAAGTTGCGAACTCACGGATTCGTGACGCCGACTTTGCTGCAGAAACTGCCCGGCTCTCACGTGAGCAGGTGCTTCAGCAGGCTGGCCTTTCGATTCTGGCCCAGGCCAATGCCCAGCCACAGCAGGTTCTCCAGCTGCTGCAGGGTTAATTTCTTTTCTGATCAGACAAGCAGTACCAGTTAACGAGGTGTCGAATGTACGTTGAACAAGCCAGGTCAGAAACTTCAGCCATGCCAGCTTCGAGCCAGGTGCTCGCGGCCAACCAGCACTACTCGGCGGGCAACCGTCCGGGTATCGATGGCGAGGTGAAGCGTGACTGTTTTGCCAAGGCGGAAAAGTTGCTGGCTGATGTCCTGCGGCAGTCGCCCGAGCATTCACAGGCTCTAGGCCTGCTGGGCCGGATTCGGCTGGACAGCCGAAGTCTGGAGCAGGCACGTGAGCTTTTCACGAAGGCGGTCGAGCTGTCACCAGAGGAGCCGCAACTGCTGTGCAACCTCGGCTATCTTGCCTTGATCGAACAGCGCTTTGGTGATGCAGAAGGTCACTTCCGCTCCGCGCTCAGGCTCGACAATCGCAATGCGTCGGCTTTCCTTGGCATCGCTCATGTGCTCGCTGGTCAGGAGCGTTTCGATCAAGCCTACATGCATTATCGTCGCATGATTGAGCTCGGCTACGTGTGGCCAAGCATCTTTGCCGGTATCACACACTGCTGTGAACACCTGGCGATAGATCATTACAACACCATGATCGCAGATGACCTTCTCTTCCTGCTTGGTCATGAGCAGATCACACCACAGCGCCTGGCGACTGTCGTTGCTGATATCCTTGAACATAAATACGCGGCGCTGCCAGCGGATATCGAGCTGCTCGAGGTGGCGAAAAGCGATCAGCTGCTGCTCAGTGCCTGCGATCGTATACTGCTGCCCTCGACCGAGATCGAGTCACTGCTGATCTACCTCAGGAGCAAGGTTTTCGACACGGTCTGCTACAGCGGTACATTGTCTGATGATCATCAGCAACTTGCACTGGCTCTGGCCAGTTATCAGGTTCGCAGTGGCTGCCTGTTCGAGACCAGCGAGCAGGAGCGTCTGCAACTGGACATCATCCACCAGCAGATTGCCCGTGCGGCCACTGCCGGCTCGATTGCAAATGGCTCGATGGTGGACGAACTCGCCGGCGCCTGCATCGTCGTCTCGATGTTCGATATCCTCTGGCGCCAGCCGTATTCCCTCTTGCTGGCTGCGCTGGATGTGGCGGATTGGCCGCTCCAGTGCCAGGACCTGCTTCAGCGCAGCTTCTACGACTTCATGACGGACGAGAATTTCAAGCAGCAGTTCTCTGAGAAGAAGGCAGAACTCCTGCTGGCGGCCAATGACATTCCCTTGCCCTACCCGACCTGGCAATCATTGCCTGTGCAGGATGAAGGTCTGCTGGTTGAAGCACTACAGCGCCGCTTCGACGTCGATCTGAAAACCGAGCACGCGATGGTTGCCATTATCGGCTCGGCGGCAGACCCGCAGACACTGGCCTTCGCAAAAAGTTTTACCGACAGCACTGTATTGGTCGTGGATTTCGATCTCTGCGATCTTGCCTACGGTGCGCGCAAGGCGAAGGAGAACGGGCTGGAGAACATCGTGTTCTGGCCACTGTCGATGTTCAGCCAGTATATCAAAGACGGCAACCGCTTCGATTTTATGCGCATCGACCAATGGTCAGCCAACGATGAAACTAACGAGATTTTGCTCGGCTTGTTCCGCGATGCGCTGCGAAGTGATGGCGTACTCAATATCAGGCTGAATCACGCTCATGCCGCCTTGAATGCCTTTGGTGCTGATCACTCGAATGGTCAGGCCATTTGGCAGTCAGAGTCGCCAGGACATTATGCACTACAGCAGATCCGTGCTGGCTATCTGGCGGCCATTGCAGAAGGCGAATGCGCTGAGCTGGCTCGGACGCCGGAATTTTATAGCCTGCATGGTTTCAGGAAGCTGTTGAGCGCTCGCGCTGTGGCGGAAGAACTGCCTCGCCTCCTTGGCGCACTCGCCAACGAAGTCCAGTGGAAGACCCTGGAAGCACAGAACGTGCAGGGTCATTCGACGCATCGCCGCAACAGTGCCCAGGCCTGGCAGCGAATGACCCATCTCGAATGGGATGCCCAGAATGGCTCCAGCTGGTACTTCAGAAAGCGCTAGTCTCGTCCCGAGCTGCCGAGGCCTGCCATCGCTGTAGCGCCGGCAGCTCGTCAATATCCTCAAGCGGTGGCAGCTCTGTCCATACGACGTTTGACCACTGCAAGCGCGCTCTCGTAGCCTTCAACAGCTCAGGCTGGCTCCACGGCATACCCTCAAAAACATCGCAGCCCGACTTCGCAAAACGGCCGTTCACCCCGATCAGGACATACCCGCCATCGAGCGCCGGCACGAGCACACAATCAGCGGTATCGAGCGCGGCTTCAGCTGCAGTGAGTATCTGCTCAGTCAGATATGGACAATCACTGCCTACAATCATGAGTCGATCACTTTGCCGAATCGACGAACAAAAAAACTGGCTGATGACCAGAGCCATACGGTCTCCGATTGACCCCATACCCTGTACGCCGTCTGCCAGCCAGCCGGGCTCGGCCACTGTTCGCGGCGTCTGTACCTCAGGTCGGTCCCAGTCTATACGGGCACTTCGGCCAGGGACTGCCTTGACGTAAGCACGGGCATGATCAATCTGAAGCTGCAGCAACTGCTGATATATCGCCAATGCCTCTACCGCTCCAGTCTCTGCCGCCAGGCGTGTTTTCACCGCACCAAGCCGCGGCCGTTTGGCCAGTATGACCAGCTGCGCAGGGGACTCAGCGGCCATATTGACGAGCGAGGGTCTCTGGTGAAGCCCCGAGGAAATAGGCGAGCCTGAGCCGCCACATGAGCAGAATGGTTCGCCACGCCCCGTGCCGCTCCCAGCGCCGGCTCGAAGTTTGCGCGATTAGCGGCAGGCGTTTTGGCCAGGCCAGACGGCGTAGCCGCTTACTGAATTCCACATCTTCCATCAGCGGAATTGGCTGGAAGCCGCCAAGCTTTTCGAATACTGCCCGACGGACGACGAAAACCTGATCGCCGGTGCAGACGCCACTCAGTCGGGAGCGCCATTCCATCATGGTTTCGACGAGCCTGAAGATTCGGCGGGAGCCGGTAAGCCGAACGCGACAGCGCCCCCACGGGACCTCTGGAGCAAGAAGCTGCTCGAGGCTGCCAAGGTCCCCCTCCAATTCAGTATCAGCGTGTAAGAAGACCAGGAGTTCGCCGTTAGCGGCAGCCGCGCCGAGGTTCATTTGCCGGCTGCGTCCCCGGCTATCGGGTGGCGCGATGATGACCTGATCGGAAAACTGCGCCGCCAGTAGTCTGGTCTGATCACGGCTGTCGGCATCCACGGTGATGATCTCCAGTCGTTCCGCTGGCCAACGCTGTCTGAGGGCCTGCAAGCTGAGTCCGGGGCCTCCCATGAAGGCCTCGGCCTCGTTCAGCGCCGGTATGATAATGGAGATCAAGGCCGGACTATTGCCAATGGATAATTGGCTCACCATTGCGAGCACGTAGTACCTGCAGGTCGATCTGCCGCAGGCCCTGCGGTGGCTGCGACACCAGACCGTTGGTATCGATGAGACGCACCATCTGCAGTCGTGCACTGGCCGACATGTTGCCTTCTGACATTTCGAATCGACCGCCCTCTACCTTACTCGAGGCAAAGCTTTCAATAAGGTAGTTGAGATAGGTATGACGACGCTCGCTGAGCAGCGCAATCCTGTTGATAGCGCCCGAATCCAGGGTTTCCAGCGCATTGCGGAAACGCCTCAGGATGGCTTCGACCTCGGCCCGCTGCAGGGGTGTCTGACTCAGATTGGGTCCCTGATAGGCGGCCTCGCCAACCTGTTCAGTAATCTCCGAAGACTCCTGTTCTGTGCGGTCCTCAAGACGCTGCAATTCTTCCCGACGCCGCGTGTCGACATCGGCTTCCGGTGCAATCACGCCATCAGGTGCAGTGACGCCCTCTGGCTCTGTGCCACCAACCTCGTCCACGGGGAAGCCACTCTCCCTATCGATAGTGCCTCGGTTACTGCTGCCCAGCGGTTGCTCTGGCTCCACAGGATCGCTGAACTGCACGTTGGCAGGCAGCGAGTTCTCTTCCTGCACTGGTGCTACTGGCGGCTCAGGCTCGATGAGGCCTGCCTCGCGCTTCAGGATGGCAACGCCTTCGGTAATCGAGATGTCATTGACGAACATGATTCCCACGCCAAGCGCCACCAGCAAAAGAAGCGCGCTGGCAATCACGGCCAGCCAGCCACCCTCCTCTTCGCTGTCACGCCGAACGCGGCCGCGATTGCGTGATGCCTGGTTGTAGCGTCCGGTCGTATCAGACATTCGTTCAGCATAGAGATCTTCATCGCCGCCATGGTGGTCGTCAGCGAAAAAGCCCTGACTTCCTGTTCCAGCGTACCTGGGTGGCGCAGGCTGTGGTGCCGGACGCGCCTGTTGCTGAGGTGCAGGCTTGCGAGCCGCAGGCTTCTGCGGCTCGGCGCTTCCTAGCGCAGTCCTCTGGGGCGAAGAGCTCTCGGTTCCAAGTTGCGGTGGCGCGGCTTTTTGGGCGGAGACTTTTCGCTGTACGCCGTCCAAGGGTCCTGCGCGCTCGTTCATCTGAGGCACACGCGGCAACGACTCTGCGTGCCTGGCCTCGTAATCCTCCTCATCAACTTCAGCGGCGGGTGAGGATGCGGGTTTGCGATTTGCTGGCTGTTCAGTCTTTGCTGCCTGACGAACCACAGGTGGAGCTTGTGTTGGCGCGGACTCGGCGGCCTGCGTACTTCCACTCTCACGAATTGCTGGCTCATTGGAAGCAGGGCTAGCCTCCGCCGATACCTGCCCAGGCATCGCTGGATCATCGACTACACCCGTCTCGACGCTCTCTTCCAGCACCGGCACCGGTACCGGCCGCTTCGGTCGTGTTGCGGGCAGCTTGGTATTGGCAAGTGCGGACGAACCAAACAGCGCAGCGGCCCAGGGCTCGATAGTCTGCGGTCTGTCATAATGGAAGTAGGTCAGGCCCTTGTCGATCAGTCTGAGGAACTTACCCTCGAAGCGACCTTCGCTCGAGCTCGCAAGCCAAAGTAGCGGGTCAATATCCTTGTCATACGGCTCCCCGCTGGCGACCCTGTCTTTGGCGCCCACAGGGGTGTGGCCTGCGATGCAGAGGTACATCGTGCCGGCTACGCTGTAGATATCGGTCCATGGGCCTTGTCGTCTGAGATCTACCGAAAACTGCTCGATGGGGGCGAAGTCTGGATCGAGCTGCGCATTCGACATGGGAATGCGACGGTCATCGAAGGGATCGGGCGATTCCGAATCCGGCAGCTCCTCTATCGGCAAGAGACGCCACTGTCCGTTACTTTCCCTGTAGATGGTATCGGGGTTGACCGCCCGATGGACCAGACCACGCTGATGCAGCAGGGCGAGCTGCTTCAGTACTGGCAGGAATATTCGGCGTATCTCCGTAATATCCAGCGTCTTACTCGACACGAAATCGCGAAGCGTGAATAAAGTGTCGGACTGTTCGTTAATAAAACTCTCCCGGCTTACGCCCACCATCTACTTGGTCTTGCAGGCAAGTCTATCACGCCCGCCCATCATGTCAGTTCCAGTTTGACGCTGAAAAGCTTCATTTTAGAGAAGCTGACATCACCAAGGCAATTAATCCTGCCTCATGGTACAGCCTTTGCTGCGAGTCACGCAGTACGCGGTTGCCGTTGCCCCCGCTGCAATCGCTTCAGCAAGCGCCGTCGTACCATCTTCGATTGCCATTCAGCATATTAGCCATTTTTTTCGATAACGAGGAATGATCATGAAAGGGACATTAACGAGCATAGTACTCACGGCAACACTTGCAGCCCCGCTGGCACTCGCAGAAGTCGACATCGACAAGGTTGACGATGCGCTGAAGACTGCTGAGCAGTATGGGTTCAGCCATTACACTGAAATCGAGTTCGAGGAAGGTGGCAAGGTCGAAATCGAAGGCTGGATCGATGACAGCACCGATGCAGAGGTCGATTTCGCAGCCGACGGAACTGTCAGCAGCGAAGACAAGGAAGCTCGTGAAGGCGGGCCTAAGGGGGTAAGCGCTGACACCATTCGCTACGCTGTCGAGACCGCTAGAACCAAGGGCGTGACGAGCATAGAGAGTATTAGCAGTGAGCAGGCGGGCGAAGTCGAAATCGAGGGCAAAGCCGGTGATGGCAAGGCGGTGGAGCTCAATGTCGTCACCGCCCAGCGGGATTGATCAGCTCAGGCCAGCCTCACAGCCTGCAAGGTGTCAAAGGAAAATTGTAGCCTGCAGACCAAATTGATTGCCATCGACGGCTTCAGAACCGTTCTGCCCTGTGTCATATTCGATGAATACAGCGCGCAGACCAAAGCCGACCTTGGGAGTGGCGAGATAGTCGGCCTGAAGGACCAGGCCGGCAGCATCGTCGAACTCGATGGATTCCTTGCCAACGCCATCGAGTTCAAATTCGAGTTCCGGGCTCAGATGATAGCTGAGTCCGCCGCCGACGCGGAACTGGTCAGCCGTATAGAAGGCCAGCAGTTCGAATGGCACCCGACTGAAGCTGGCATCGGCATTTTCTGCATTGACAGCGTCAAAGTGATAGCCGATGGTGCTCTGAAGGTACAGGGGCGACGTCGGTAGCTGATACCCCAGCCCACCAGCAATCGAAAACAGACCACCAGCCTTGATATCGGCATCATCGCCGTCTACAAACTCCAAGGATGCCAGCTCATCTCCACCCGTCGTAAGCCCTAACGAGCCGACCAGTTCGACCCGCCGCTTGTCGCCGTCAGTCGCCGTACCTGTTTCGTCAGCCTGCACATTGAATGCAAAAGGCAGGCAAAGCAGCACCGCCGGAAATAGCTTTTTCATCCGTAACCTTCAGAGATTGAAATTCAGAACACAAAATTTTCCTGAATTCTAGGCACTTGCCCCTGTCGCGTCTGTGAGTTTCTTGTAAAGAAGCGTATAAGCGCTGCAACTGAAATCGCGCCGGGTGAGGCTGTTTCAGTGGCTTAATCGAAGGATGGCCAGCAGGTCTTCAGTCAGGACTGGCTTGACTACATGATGGGAGAATCCGCTGCTCAGACTCCTGGCCTTGTCCTTATCCTGACCATATCCAGACAGGGCGATGAAACGACAGCTGGTGCCAGGTTGCATATGTCGCAGACGCGCCATGAGTTCATAGCCGTCCATCCCCGGCAAGCCGATATCGAGTATCGCGACATCAAAGTCGCCTTGGGGAAAGACGTCGAGCGCTTCATAGGGATGATAGACAGCCTTGACATTGAAGCCCTTCATCGACAGCAGTTCAGCCAGCGAATCGACGGCATCACGATTATCATCCACCAGAAGAATGCGTCCATGCAGAGTGGCCTTGGTAATGATCTGGTGCGATGTGGCAGAAGTAGTCTCATCGGGCATGCCTGGCTTGAGTGGCAGCACGACCCTGAAAATGCTGCCCTTGCCCTCGCCCTCGCTCTCGCCACTCACCCTGCCGCCATGAAGACTTACCAGATTCTTCACAAGCGCGAGCCCCAGCCCGAGTCCGCCTTCAGCACGATCAGTGCTTCGTTTGCCCTGAACGAAAAGATCGAATATCAGTGGCAGCAACTTTGGTGAAATGCCAATACCAGAGTCTTCGACAGCAATATGCACTTCCTCCGCCTTCACCTGTGCACTCAATCGAACGTTACCAGCCGCTTGCGTATAGCGGGCCGCATTAGTCAGCAGATTGGACAGCACCTGTGCAATTCGCGCAGGATCGCACACCAATGAGATTTCAGGCACATCGAGACTGAGTCTGTGACCCTTGCGCTCGAATAGATCCTCGCTCATCTCGACTGCGCGCTCGACCACCTCGGGAAGTCTGACCTGTTCGAAGCGCAGTTCAACGAGGCCTCTCGTTATTCTGGAAATGTCGAGCAGATCATCCACCAGCCGCACCAGATGATTGACCTGACGCTTGATCATCTGATACTCCGCCGGCAGTTCATCATGCTTCTGCTCGATCAGCTGAATACCATTCACAATGGGAGACAGCGGATTGCGCAGTTCATGACCCAGCATGGCCAGAAACTCGTCCTTGCTGCGCGAAGCAACCTGTAGCTCCTCATTGAGAAGCTCGGTTTCCTTGCGCGCAAGCACCTGCTCGGTGATCTCTATGACTACAACCATGAGACCGTATATTCCACCACCATGATGACGCAGTGGCGTAAGATTGAACTCGTAATAGCAATTTCTAAGTTCGCCGCCCCGATAGATCTGCACGTTCAGCTCGTTATCAGAGTAAGAATTTCCTGAGCGAAACGCGTCCTGAAAAGTCGCTCGTATCGGCTGGTCGATCAGTTCAGGGAAGACTTCATCGAAAGATTTGCCGACAATGTCATCTCGGTCGATCATTTCAAGATAGAGCGGGTTTGCAAGCTCATAGACGAGGTCTTCGCCGATCAGGACAGCGGTACCGACTGGAGCGTTCATCAAGAGCTGGTCGCGGTCGGCCACAGCCAGCGCCCTCGCCTGCTCGGCCTCGGCCTCCAGCAGGACGGTGCCGACACGACTCGTGATATCGCTCAGGAAGGCCCGATAACCCTCGAAAGGCACGGTAGGATTCAGGATGAAAGTGAGCTCAAGCTTCACATCCAGCCCAAGTTCGTTCGCTGTGAGCGTCAGGCTGGGGGCAGCCGTCTCAGCATGGTCAGTGACGAGAATACCCGGCAGATCGACCGGATGCAGCTCTGCGGTGCTCTGCAACAGCTGAAAGACGGCTTCGCGGGAAGTACAGCGACGGAGCTTGACCGAAAGCCATGAGAGAATCGATTGGCGGCGCTCGCTCACTACGCTGCCGGTCGTTTCCGTGACGATGGCCAGCACGCCAGCGACAGTGCCCGTCTCGTCGTAAACCGCGTTATAAGTATAGGTCCAGTAACAGTCCTCTACCCGCCCATTGCGCCAGACCGGTATCAGCTGGTTCTCATGCAGCACGGTCGAATCTCCCGCCCGCACTGCATCGAACATCGGCTCGATGACGTCCCAGACTTCCTGCCAGAACAGTTTGGCTGGCTGCCCAAGCGCCGCGGGATGCTTGCCTTCGCCAAAGCTGGGACGATAGGCATCATTGTAGATCTGAATGAGCTCCGGCCCCCAGAACAGAAACATTGGCTGCTGCGAGTTCATCACGATCGAGACAGTGGTTTTCAAGCTGGCCGGCCACTCGTCGATGGCGCCCAACGACGTCTCGTGCCAGGGCAACTCACGCACGAGATCCCGCAATTCAGAGCCCTGCCCTATAAAGGCGCTTTGGCTTTGTGACTGCGGTTGACCCATGTCTGACTCCCTTCGGACCATGTTCTGTGTGCTGCTCGGAACATGATCATACCAGTATTGCAGACAGGCAGGGAAACGGTCGGTACACGCCTATCGAGGGCATGTTTACCTGCAGTACTTAGTGAGCCTTATCGACGCGACGCAGTAGCTTCGGCTCTTCGGGCTTTTTTGGGCGCGGCTTCAGCGCAAAATTGTTCAAGCCACTCAGATGAATATTTCCCAGGTAATGCGCCCAGTCGATATCGGCCGTAGATACCGGGAAGGCGGCTCGGTCGGCGGGGCTCAGACGGTCTGCCAGCGCTAGCAGTTCGCTGTTGTCAAAGGTGTAACGCTGAGTTGTGTAGAATGCGAAAACGACCGCCAGGCGCACCGTAGTCTCCATCTTCATCAATGCGCGCTTGCTGCTGCTAAGACCCAAGGTCTTGCGCAGACGATAGCTCCAGCGCTCATAGTTCAAACCGCCATCGGTAATAAGCTTGAATAGCGGCGCGGGCACCATGACGAAAGATTTCTTTGGCTGTCGCGGAAATAATCTGTCCAGACCTGAGCCAGGCGTCGTCGAGGCCTTGCGAACAAGCTTGATCAGCGTCTTCAGCGTCACCGGATTCTCCGCACTGCTGCCGCATTGATAGAAGCGATGCTGGCACGGTGCGTTCAGTGCCTCGGCAGCACTGATAAGAATACTGTTCGCCACATAGTCAACCGGGATGATGTCGATCGAGGCAGATGGGCGGCCAGGAAAGAGCATGACGTGCTCACGTGCGTACGCCATGATCACAGCGTCGGCGACCTTCAAGCCTTCAATCCAGCCGGGTGTAGGGTCTTTCAGTACGCTTTCGATGATGGAAGGCCGCAGCACGGTCAGCGCCCGGCCCTGCAAGGCGTTCAGAAGGCGCTGCTCACCAAGCCATTTGGTGAAGGTGTAAGTGTCGTTCCAACCATAGGCGTTGGCCACCTCCAGGCCAAGATCGACCAATGCGGCCTGACGTTCATCGATATCACTGATGGTGGCATAGAGTACGTTGATTCGGCTCTGCAGTGAGCTCACCACGGCATCTGTATCGACGTAACCAGTATCGAGCAGCGGAAGATCGCCGCTAAACGCGACAACATTGCCTTCCTGGCAGAAACCGGCGTGATGGCCATGAACATAACAGGTCGACACGTGGATCAGCGGACAGTGCGGGGTGAACTTTGAGAAATCTATCAGACTGTCGAGCGCCAGAGTGTTCGTCTTGAGCGCATCATCGAGCGGCTCCCGAAAGTCGACACTGGCGGCAGCGTTGATGATGAGATCGAGCGAAAATGCCGTTGCCGCGAAGGTCTCGTGATCCAGACCGAACAGAGGCTGGGTGAGATGGCCTTCCAGGCAGTGCAGCTTTTTCAGGCAGTTCTCGAGAAACTCTGCACCCTGCTCGCTTTTGAGTTTGTCGAATAGTGAAGATTGCAGTACCTCATGGTAGAGGCGGTCTTCTGCTGAAGGAAAGCGCCGATTGCCGCGCATCAATAGAAAAATGCGCCCATTGCCACCTACGCAACGCAGTAATTTCTCCAGCACCACCTTGCCGACAAAGCCGCTTGCGCCTGTCAGCAGAATCGTCTTGTCCCGCAGGGTGTCGATGGACACTGTCGTTTCAAAGGTTTCTGGCACTTTCATCAGTCGGACACTCCATTGCATCAAATTGAAATTCCGAGCTGCACGGCGCCGGCATACCGCCGAATGCCTGCCGGCAGCCATGCTTCAGTTCAGTCGATCACGCGGCTTCGGTGCGAGCGAGCAGGTTCATTACATCCTGCACACTGGTAATCTTCTCAGCTTCCTTGTCTTCGATTTCGAAGCCGAACTCTTCTTCCAGCGCCATGACCAGCTCGACAGTATCGAGCGAATCTGCGCCGAGGTCCTCGACAAATGTCGCTGAGGGGACAACGCGTTCCTTATCAACGCCGAGTTGATCAGCGACGATCGCGATGACGCGCTCTTGTTGGGTAGACATGGTAGTGCTCCTTTCTTCCAGTTGGACTTTCGGGTGGTTTGATTGGGATGATTAGGGGTCATAAGGCCTGGTGAGGCCCGGGATTACATATACAGGCCGCCGTTGACGTGTAGAACCTGTCCGGTGATATAGCGAGCTGACGCGCCAGCAAGGAAGGCTACACACGCCGCAACGTCTTCAGGCGCCCCCATAATGCCAGCAGGAATCTTTGCCAGCAGGGCAGCTTTGGCGTCTTCAGACAGCTCGTCAGTCATATCCGTGGCGATGAAACCTGGCGCGACCGCATTCACAGTGATGTTCTTGCGGGCCAGCTCCAGTGCCAGACTCCGGGTCATCGCTTCAAGCGCTGCCTTCGACGCCGAATAATTGCACTGGCCAGCGTTACCGCTGCTGGCGACAACCGAGCTGATATTGATGATGCGGCCCTGCTTCTTGCGCAGCATGGGCCGCAGCAGAGACTGCGTGAGCCTGAAGGTGCCATTGAGATTCGTCTCGATGACTCGGCTCCATTGCAAGGGTTTCATTGCCAGCGCGAGCTGGTCATCGGTGATGCCCGCGTTGTTGACCAGTACATCCACCTGTATCGACTGCTGTTTCAGGGCATCGACCAGCTCGGGAATACTCGTCTCGTCACTGAGATCGAGTACAAGCGACTGGCCAATGCCACCACTTTCGTCGATAGTACGGGCGATGCTCTCGACTCCATTTTGCGAAGTCGCAGTACCGATGACGTATGCGCCATCAAGGCAGAATTTCTGCAGAATGGCCTTGCCGATACCTCTGCTGGCACCAGTGATCAGTACCACCGGGCGCGCAGCAGATGTCTCGTCGGCACCAGCTTCGTTGGCGCTTGACAGCGTTTTACCATCTCGTCCGTTCTGTGTATCCATAACGTCTCTATCTCCTTTGTGTGCAACGCTGATTGATCAAGTGCCTTACTTGCTTTCGGCGACAGTCTTGCTGTCGGCTTGCTTGCTATCCACCTGGGCGGCTTTCTTCTCGGCAGGCAGCGGACTCAGCACGAACAACAGATCACCCGTGTTCACCGGTTGCCCGTCGTCGTTCATAACACGATTGATTCGATAGCGGGTACCGTCGGCATAGAGCTCCTCACCTGCCTTGTTCAGATGGCGCAGCTTGAGCGGTGAATACATTTTCATGGCTTCCATCAGACACAGGGTCTGCTGGGTGTCGACCACGTCGCCCTCAGTCACGAAGGGCTTTTCATCGGGCGTTGGCGAGCGGTAGAAAATGCAGGACGCGGGCGCAAGCACCTTGAGTTCTGCAGTGCCAGGGATGGAAATATCTCCGCCTTTTGCGGACACGGCGCGGCCGGAGGGCTCTCGCTGGAGACTGCTGGCATCGATACGGGAGCCGAAGCCCTGCAGGAAGCCAGTGTCGAATTTACCACCACGGAACACTTCGTCTTCGAGAATGGCAGCGACGAAGTCGAGGTTGGTGACGATGCCTTCAATCCGGGTCTGGCGCAGAAAGGCGGTGAGCCTCTCAATGGCCTCTGCCCTATCCTTGCCCTTGGCAATGATCTGCATTACCAGACTGTCGTAGTACGGCGCAACCGCCTTGCCCTTGTCGATACAGCTAATCACATCGACATGACTATCTTTGGGCATGACGAGATCGAGCACCAGACCAGGCGATGGCTGACAACTGAAGCTGCCATCACGCAGCATCACCTGCTCAGCATTGATTCGCGCTTCGATGGCGTAGCCTTCCTCCTTTGGCGCCAGATCAGCGATGGATGCGCCTGAGGCGATCCTGAGCTGCTGTGCCACGATATCAATGCCGCTCACCGCTTCGGTAACTGGATGTTCAACCTGCAGTCGGGTATTCATTTCCATGAAGTAGAGGCATTCGTGATCGAGATCATAGATGAACTCGACCGTGCCGGCGCCGACGTAATTGACTGCATCAGCGATGCGCTTCGCATAGGTGAGCGCACTCTGCTTGAGTGTCTCGCTGAGCATGGTCGATCCAGACTCTTCGAGCAGCTTCTGATTGTTGCGCTGCACACTGCAATCGCGGATACCGGGCAGGCTGCAATGGCCATGGCTGTCTCTTAGCACCTGCACCTCGATGTGCCGCATGTGCTCAACGAAACGCTCCATATACAGTGCACCGCGACCAAAGGCGGCTTCGGCTTCACGACGCAGGCGCGTGTAGGTTTCCGCCAACTCGTCCATACTGGTGAGCTTGGCGATGCCCTTGCCACCGCCACCAAATGCAGCTTTCAACAGCAGGGGGAAGCCAATTTCTTCTGCCAGACGGCGAGCGTGCTGGGCATCGGAGATGATGCCATGGCTACCAGGCACCACAGGCACATCCGCTGCCATGGCTGCGTTCAGTGCACTGGCCTTGTCGCCCATCACGCTCATCGCACGATAATCAGGGCCAATAAAATTCAGGCCTCGAATCTGGCAGCGCTTGGCAAAGTCAGGGTCCTCAGACAGGAAACCAATTCCCGGGTGCAAACTGTCAGCGCCAGTCATGCTCGCGACCTTCAATACACTGTTGGCATTGAGATAACTCTCATCCGGCGTATTGCCGCCGATGCAAACCAGCTCGTCGCGAGCGCCCAGCATCTCTGCGGGGACTGAACCCATATCAGGATCGGACTGCACCAGAACCACCGGGGTACCGTTGCGCTGGGCATCCCTGATCAGCTTCACTGCCGTGCAGCCGCGGGCATGAATCAGCAGCTTTTCTACCGGCGCGAATACTTTTGCGACCCGGCCTTCGTGCTGCTGCAAAGCGGCTGCGTCGTCACTGGGCTGGGCATTGGCCTGGGGCAGCTTACCGCCGTTCAGCCTGGCCTTCAGCATATCCTGCAGGCTGCAGCGTGGGCGCGGCGCCTGCGAATCGATCTGCAACAGGCGTCTGTCGAAACTATCGGCAAAGGGGTGACTGAGTAAACCAGTCATTGTGGCGTCAGTCTCGGGCTCAGCCTTGGCGTTCTTTGACAGATAATTAGCCAGGGTGCAGGTCGACGGCAGGTAGCTCGGTACGACGATCTGCCCGGCGAAGGGAATGTTCGCACCGCTGATATACCAGGTTTCGACCAGCGGATGGGTCACAAAACTGGCCTGGGCACCGCCGGTACAGTCTCCGAAACCGACCATGATCACCGGCAGACCAGTGAGTTGACGAAAGCGAGTCAGCGCCTCGTTGACAGCCGCCATCGCGAACAACGAACCCGCACCCTCTTTGGTCTGCATGCCACCAGAAGAGACAAGGCCTACTATGGGCAGACGCTTGTCTTCACAATGCTGAATAAGCGCCAGCAACTTACGGGCACTGGCCATATCCAGAGCGCCGGCCTGAAAGGCCAGATTGGAAATGAAAAGGCCGACTGGCTGCGAAGCCACCTTCAATGTAGCGATGCCGGTCACGATGCCCGCAGGCACCTTACCCGCGCTGATCTGCTTATGGATACTCTCAAGGTAGCCGGGGAAGGCGCAGGGGTCACTGGAGACCCAATCGTCGTGCTGGGGCGTGAAATCCCGACACAGCTCGTCGACCCAGCCAGTCCACTCGGGCCACTGGCTCTTGTATTCCTTCTGCAGTGCCTGAATCTGCAGGTCACAGTAGGCAATGGATAGGCGATGCCAGAAGTCCTTGCGTCGACCGATCCAGGTCGGGTTGATCTTGCCATCGAAGGCTTCGCCGCCCGCCTGAGCCTGCATATAGCGAGGAATCAGATTTTCAAAGAGGTAGGTCAGAAACACGAACAGGCTTTCAGAGAGCCTTGCGTGCTGGCGCTGCTTCCATTCCGAGACCTGGCGCAGAAACCACTCAACGTCGTCGCTCTCGTTCAGCTGCGTCAGCCAGGTCGAGAACTCTCGAGCATTTGCGTCTACCCAGCAAACGTCATTCTGGGTTGCTTTCAGCGCAGCATCGAGCAGTTGTGCCATCGATTCTTCACTGAGACTTCTATAACGGTTAGCCTCACTGGCGACCAATTCGAGTTCACCCAGAATGCCATCGTAGAGTGCGTCGAAGAACTGGAGCTGAAGGCTCACTGGCGCTAGCCAGGCATTGAGTTCAGGCAGACGAATCAGCTGTGGCAATGTGACGTCTTCTTTTGCCGGCAGTTCGCCAGTCTCTGTTTCAGTCCGACCCTTTGCTGCCTGCTCAGCCAGAAACTCGCTCAAGGCCACGAATCCCTCTGCAGCTTGAGCCTTCCAGCGATTGTACAAATACAGGCCAAGCTCGAAGGCCAATGCCTCTGCCGCCTGTCGATACTTTTCCTGTGGCTTTCCTAATACCAGTGCAGCCAGCGCACTTCGATCCTCATCCTTGGCCTGACGCGCCTTCTGGAAACGCTCGTATCGCTCGAGCAGTCGCTGCTCGTAAATCAGCTTTTCTTCGCGCTGAAACCATTCATTGAACACGCCGAGCTTCTCGCTGCTTTGTTGCTGCGGCTGTATCGGCGCCACGCTGCCAGCGGCGGGCAGCGAGGAAATGGTGGTGAAGCTCAGGCGCGACGCCACCTGCTGCTGCCGCATGTGGCGCAGGGTGTAGCCAAAGAGGCTGGGTAGCTGTGTTAGCGAATCGGCGTAGTAGCTGTTATTCGGCCCGGCCAGGCGCTCAGGCTTATCAAGAAATACGGCCAGGCTTCGCTGATACTCACTGCCGACCGGCGCGAACACTGCAGCACCATCGGGTTGTACGAAGGCGCTCAGCTGCTTTTCCAGAAAGGCCAGTGAGCCAACCACAGCTGATTTAAGATGTTCGAGACCTTCACGCTGATCACTCGGCGAATAGTCTACGATACCGTCGATCCAGCCCTTGCAAGCCGTCTCACACGCCGATACCCCAACACGCTGGGCACACTGTTGCCAGGCCAGCTTCTGCTTGCGCGCGATGCTGGCGAGGCCCTGTGGCTGAATGGTACTGAACAGACCATCACGAACTGAAAGCAGCACGTTGGTGGCCGCCAGCGGAATTGCACCACCAGAGTACGCAGTGCCAAGAATGATGCCCACTGTGGGAACTGGCAGCTGCGCCATCACCGTGATCAAGCTCGATATGCTATGCGCCTGATCCTGCTGGTTGGCCGTTTCGCCGGCATCTGCACCCGGTGTATCGATAAAGGTGATTAGCGGCATCCGCTTGCGGCTGAACTTCACCGCCAGTTCAGCGGCCTTTCGATGATGCTCCGGGCTCCAGACGCCTTGCCGATTCTCCCGATTCTGGCCGATCAGACCGACCCGAATCCGCTTGCCTGCCTCATTGAGCATGTAGCAGTCCAGAGCGTACAGTGGGCCGTCATCGCTTTCCTTGATGACCTTGTGAACCAGTGCCTTCATAATCTTGCGGGCGCTGAAACGTTGGCTCTGACGAACGGGCTGAATGACCGCCTGTTCGTAATCCTCGATTGGCAGGCGGCTGATCCTGGCGACTTCAGCTTCGACGGCTTCCGGCGCCAGGAGCCCGGGAATCCCGGCCGCTACTGTGTCCAAATCGAATACCGGCGCGCGGTCGACCACTCCTGGTGTCTTGGTGTTATTGGTGTGTTTGGCCCTGGTCATGTCTGATCCTTCCTGTCCATTAGCGAGCGGCCTACAAGGCCACCCTGGTTTGTGCCTGACCCATTAGCAGGTCGATGTCCTGATCATAGTCCACATCAGTGCAGCAAAAACCAAAAAGCTTCAGAAAATCCTCACGATAACCCCTCAAATCGGCCAGTTCCGGCAAGCTGTCGTCTGTGACTGCCGCCCATCGCCTTGCGACCTCAGCCTGTACCGAATCAGCCATTTCATAGTCGTCTACCCGCAGGCGCACACCGTCTTCCACGCGTCGCCCGCTACTGAGCAACTGGGTACTGAAGAAGCGCAGTATCTGATCCATTGCTGTCTCATGTGTGCCCTCCTCCTTCATAACGTCGTACAGAATGGCAATGTAGAGCGGCATGATGGGGATGGCAGATGAACTTTGCGTGACAACAGCCTTGAGGACGCCTATGAAAGCCTTGGCATCGATATCCTTGAGCTGTCTGCTGATCTCATGCGCTGTTTCTTCAAGATGCGCCTTGGCACGACCAATGGTCGCCTGACCATAGATAGGCCAGGTCAACTCCCTGCCGACATAGTGATAGGCGACAGTTTCACAGCCCACCGCCAGAAGTTCGGCCGCGTGCAACTGACTCATCCAGTCCGCCCAGTCCTCGCCGCCCATGACCTTGACCGTGTGTTCGATCTCGTCATCGGTTGCGGGTTCGATACTGACCGACTTGAGGACTTCATTATCGGTATCGAGCGTGATGCCTTCGAAGGGCTCGCCTATTGGCTTGAGCACAGATTGCCAGATCTCGCCGGTGACAGGGTCCTTGCGTCGCGGCGCAGCCAGGCTGTAGATGACGAGATCGAACTTGCCATACTTTTCAGTGGCCAGCTCAATGACCTGATCCTTGGTTTCCTGACTGAAGGCATCGGCATTGACGGTGTGAATCTGCTGATCGGGACGCTCGGATTTCAGCAGGGCCTCAGCGGCCATGTTGTTATACCAGCCAGCACTGCCACAACGTACTTCAGTCGCCGGCTTCTCGAACATAACGCCCAGCGTAGCGGCATCAGAGCTGATCGAGGCAGCAATTCGGCTGGCGAGCCCGTAGCCTGTCGAACATCCAATGATCAACACGTTGTGAACCGCCTTTTCCATTGGCAGCGCCGCTTTGGCCTGCTGGATTTGCTCGGCCACCTGACGGTGACAGCCGACCGGATGCGCGGTTGTACAGATAAAGTTCCTGATCTTCGGTCGCACGATCATGATAGGCCCTCCATGGCAGCTTTTTCCCTATGAACACCAGACCAGTTATCGAACACGAGACAGGCATTGGTTCCGCCGAAACCAAAGCTGTTGGACAGTATGCGATTGACGTCGATGTCATATTGCATCTCCCTGAGAATCGGGAACTCTGCAACGGCATCATCTACAGTGTGCAGGTTGTCGCATCGGACGAGGAAACGGTTACGCATCATAAGCAGGCCGTAAATGGCTTCCTGCACCCCGGCAGCGCCGAGGCCGTGCCCTGAAATAGCCTTGGTTGAGCTGATGGCAGGTATCTTCGCCATGGACGCGTCGTCGCCCTCTCCGGCAAAGGCTGCGCGAATGGCTTTGAGTTCGGCGATGTCGCCGACTTTCGTACTGGTACCGTGGGCATTGATGTAGTCGACTGGGCGCTTATGAATGGCATCAGCCTGACGCACGGCCTCGAGCATACAGCGTGCGGCGCCCTCACCTGAAGGCACGACCATGTCGTCGCCATCGGACGTCGCGCCAAAGCCAGTCAGCTCGGCGAGTATGGTGGCACCACGTGCCTGCGCCCGCTCCAGCGACTCCAGTACGAGCACGCCAGCGCCCCCAGAGATCACGAAGCCATCGCGGTCGGCATCGTAAGGTCGCGAAGCCTCTTTTGGCCTGTCGTTATAGCCGGTAGACAGTGCGCCCATGGCGTCGAACAGACACGACAGTGTCCAGTGACAATCTTCCGCGCCGCCGGCAAACATGACGTCCTGCAGGCCGAACTGAATCTGCTGCGCAGCTGCACCTATACAATGCGCACTGGTTGCACAGGCACTGGTGATTGAGTAGTTGACGCCCCGTATCGCAAATGGGGTGGCCAGGTTGGCATTGACTGAACTATTCATGGTTCTGGTCACACGATATGGACCAACCTTGCGGATGCCCTTGTCGCGCAGGATGTCAATCGCATCCATAACGTTTTCAGTAGAGGCCCCGCCGGCGCCCATGATCAATCCAGTGCGCTCGTTGGAGACTTCAGCAGGCGTAAGTCCCGCCTGAGCAATCGCCTCTTTCATAGCGATATAACTGTAGACTGAGGCGTCCCCCATGAAGCGCAGTAGCTTGCGATCGACATGGGCGGCAAAATCGATATCGATCTGCCCCGAAATATGGCTGCGTAAGCCATTTTCGATATGGCCGGCGTTGGCGCCGATGCCTGATCGACATTCGGCCAGAGAGTGGTGTACTTCTGTCTGATTGGAACCAAGGCTCGAAACAATGCCGATACCCGTCACGACGACTCGTCTCATGATGGTATCCCCGCTTTACATGCGGTGAGCGGTAAACCTGAAATTCTTGATGCGGAAGCAATCACTTGCGACATGAGCTGTATCCCTGTGTGTGAAGCACGGAGGGAATGATACTCACCACCACAGTGACCCTACTTGACTTTCGGTAGCAGAAATTTGACGCAAGCGCGCAAGTTGATGATTTTCTTTGGCCGCTCAAACTTGCGTTATAACCGAAGCCAGGTTGAGTCATTTCGACTCATATCACGTGGATTGCGACCTGCCTATCACGTAGTGGCGCGCAAGATCTTGATGATATCGGCGATCTGATATGGTTTTGCAAGGAACTGAAATTCGGGGCTGACATAGCCCGAGCATCCGAATATACTGCCGTTCTTCATTTCCAGATGTCCTCGTAGCTCAGCTGGATAGAGCGACCGCCTCCTAAGCGGTAGGTCGCAGGTTCGAATCCTGCCTTGGACACCATTTTCGCCAGTCATATCTGCTCAGGGCAAGGATTGCATGGGCTCTCATGATCATATTTACAAGCGTTTGTTCTCGAACCCCGACATGGTTCGCGATCTTCTAAGAGACTTCGTGCCCGGTGAATGGGTAAGCGACCTCGACTTCGATACACTCGAAAAGCTCAACAACAGCTATATCACTGATGACCTGCGTGAACGGGCTGATGACATCGTTTGGCGAGTTCGTTTCTGAGATCGAGCTGCTTTTGCTGCTTTATTCGCACAACGCTTTAGTCAGGTGCAAGGATTGGGTGAAGGCTTGAGCGCTATTCAGAACCTATCGGAGATGCATGCCATGCTAAGTGAAAGAGCAAAAGAATGGAGCCACCTTCACAGAGAAGCTGGCTTCAGGGAGGGGTTGGAAAAAGGACTGGAGCGAGGCGAGGCCCGGGTCCTGAAACGTCTTCTTACTCGACGTTTTGGAGATCTATCACAGGCCTTGGTTCAACAAATCGATAATGCTTCTGAAAAGCAACTCGAAACCTGGGCCGATCGGCTACTCGATGCGGAGTCGGTCGAAGAAATCTTCGCTTGAATCGGCCCGGACTGCTGTAGAAGCGCAGTCAGGATCAGGATCAGAACGTTACGCTTTTTCCTCGTCAATGCTCGGCGAAGCCATCGCATCGCTTTTATCTGCAGCAGAAACAGACGCAGTCGCCTGTTTGTTCGAAATCAGCAGCTTGTCCGCTCGATTGCCGTCCATGTCGACCACTTCGATCGCCAGGTCCCCTATGCTCATGACATCCGCTTCTCGTGGCAGATGCCCCAGCACATTCAACACGAGCCCGCCGAGCGTATGATAGTTACCATACTCTTCCTCCGGCAGCTTGCGGATATCGAAGTGGTCTTTAAAGGCGCTGATATCCACCCGCCCACTTACCAGCCAGGTTCCGTTCTCGCGTTCGACGAAGTCGGGGTCGTATTCTTCGTCGTCTGCCGGAAGATCTCCCACGATGGCTTCGAGAACGTCGTTAAGCGACGCCAGACCGCTAGTTTGCCCGTGTTCATCTACCACGATGGCAATATGGCTCTTCGACTGTTTGAACTGTTTGAGCAGCTGCAGCGCTGTGGCGTAACGTGGAATGAACAGGGGGTCTTCACTAGCGCGGCAAGATCAGGCTCCTCAGCCGACATTACCTTGTTGAGCACATCCTTGGCATAAACGACACCAACGATGTTGTCGATACCGCCCTTGCATACAGGGATGCGCGAATGTGGGCTACTGGCGATCTTGCGTCGGTTTTCCTTGAAGCTGTCTTTCAGATCGACGTAATACAGATCCTTCCGCAAGGTCATGATATTACCCACGCGCTGGTCTGGAAAGCACATTCATGGGCTGCGACAGCACCTTGGCGCCCTCCGGATTCAGCAGCGCCAGACGCTTGGATACAAGCGCTCCGAATATCAGCGAAGAATAGGTGATCAGGCCAACCATAATGCACTCAGGGGGCCTCGATGCGCAGCAGAATACGATATGGATGACGCACTTGCACTCCTGACAGTATGGACCACAGAATAGCGAGCTCCAGACTATCCGCTGAAGCGATATTCAACACATCACACAAGAGAGTGAACTATGGAATGGTATGCCGGTCTCAAGATGATACACATGCTCGCCGCAGCGCTCACGGCGCTCCTGTTCATGACCAGAATCGGCCTGGATGCCGCCGGCAAACCAGGGTGGCGTGAGACCCCGCTACGCTTCCTGCCCCACATCAACGACACCGTACTGCTGGTCGCCGCCATTGGCCTCGTTATCGTCACGCCGTGGATGCCCTTCGTTCATCATTGGTTGACGCTGAAAGTGTTATTGCTCATAGGCTATATCGCTGCTGGACTCGTCGCCCTCAAGCCTAAGTTTTCCCGCAAGACGCGCATTCTCGCCGCAGCTGCAGCCCTTGGACAACTGGTGCTGATGTTCGCCCTGGCCCTGCACAAGCCCGCCTTCTAGCAAAAGCCATCCGCCTACGAGGCGGACTCATGCGGAGACAAATCAACCCATGTCTCAGTCCAGCCAGGAACGTAGCTCACTACGAGCCGCGTTGGCCAGGATCTTCAGGTTTCGCTTTCCGGCGCCATCGTCTTCGCTTCGCAGGCCATATTGGAAGGCCTTGGCGTAGGCGCGGGCGGCTTCGTGAAAACGGCCCGCGGCGTGGTAACTATAGCCAAGCCGCATGTACCGGAACTGCAGGGCGCCGGGCAGGATCTGTGAACGTCGTCTGTCCACATTGACCTGCTCACTGTTCCGCCGCGAGGCATCCATCAATTCGAGCACTTCGATGTCGGCCTCAGCACTCTTTAGCGCGTCACCCGAAACGTTGTCCTCCCCTCTCCCCAGATATGACAGCGGCGCATCGACATAGAGGCCGTGGGTCACTCGACAGAGCCTGAGCACATAGTCGAGATCCTCTGAAAGCCGTCTACCTTCGAGCCAGGGTTTGATGGCAGTGGTAATCGTACGGCGCACGACCAGCGTGCTAGGGAAAACCGGATATCCAGCAGCCAAGGTATGAAACAGCATCCGCCCTGGAATAAGGTAGGTCTGTTCGTCCACGGCCGTCAGCTCATCGCAGAGCTTGCGCACGGAAGGATAGAAATCCGAGTTGGTTTTCTCCATATACTTCAGCCGCGGCTTGAGCTTGCCTGGCTCATCCTGCTGGACCGGACCCATGCGTTCGAAGCGACTCAAGTCGCTGAACAGGAAGCCGGCGGAGGGATTTTTATCCAGCACCGCCACCACGCGATGCAGTTTGTCAGCAGCAAACAGGTCGTCAGAATCCAGAAAAGCTATGAAGCGACCCCGAGCTGCCGCCATGCCAGCATTGCGCGCCGACGATGCACCGCCGTTGGTCTTGCGGATGAGCCTGACATTATCCATTCGGCAGAAGGGTTCCGGCAGCACTGCCGGCTCCGCAGAACCATCGTCGACGATAATGGCCTCAACGTCGATGACTCGCCGCTCTTCAGCCACATTGTTGGGCTCGTTGGCCACATCGCTTCGCCGGACCTCGGTCGATGCCTCGAAGGAGCGCTGCCAGAACAGACTGTCCAGCGCCTCCAACAGGGTCTCTTGACGGTTGTAAACCGGGATGATGACGGAAACATCTACCATTGAAAAATCCTTTGCATAGCGATTCTGAAGTTCTCGCGCTGGTGTGAAACCGTATAACTTGCGTGCACCCTGGCCACAGCGGCCCTGCTCATGCGCTGTCTCAGCGCAGGATCATCTGCCAGTTGCACCATACGTTCGGCTAGCGCCTTATAATTGCCTGTTTCAAACAGAAAGCCAGTCTCGCCGGGGTCGACCGTCTCGTTCAGCCCCGGGAGGTTCGATACGAGCAGAGGAAGTCCACTCACTGCCATTTCGAGTGAGGAGCGTGGAAAGGAGTCCCATCCGGTCGAGGCGATGATGCTGGCGTAGCAGTTCGGCAAGATAGTCGCGATATCTGAACGATAGCCACCAAAGGTGAGATATTCCACTGCCCTGGTGCCTTTGTAGTACTTGTCGAAGGTTTCAGCTTCATTGCCCTTATTACCGCAGATGAGTACATGAATATCCTTTCGACCAAGCTCATTCACGACATGAGCCAGTGCCTGAACGATAACGTGGACACCTTTACGCGCTTCCATATGGCCAGCGTAGAAGAAGGTCTTGCGTTCATCAGGTATATTGAATTCGTTTTCGAGGTAGCCCTCGGTCGTGCGCGTGGTATATCGGTCTGGATCGACCCCGAGCCTGACAATACCGGTGCGTTTCTTCGGAATACCCCGCCCGCGCACGGCCGTGTCCTGCATGCCGTAGGACTCGAACAGATAATGATCCGGCTGGTAGCGTCGCAACGCGACTTCTACGCGCTTCAGTAACAGCTTCAGGCCACTGTTGAGCGAACTCATCGGTGCGCCCCAATACGTGGCAATCCGTTTGGCGCCACCTTTGCGCATCGCTCGGATGACCGGCAGGTTGACCTGCAGATCGAAGCCGATCACGCAGTTGACACCAGCCTCGCGGAGCTGACCGGCGAAACGTTCGTGAAAGGCTTCGCTCTCGTCACGGTAAGGCGCTTCAAGCACACGTATCTGATCTGTATCGAGATCTGGAAAGCGCTCGTTAGGATAATCATCCAGCCAATGCGGGCGGCCACTGCTGAGATCGGCGTAGCTCAGCAGCACATCCCGCGGCTCGGCGGTGAGCTCAAGTGCTGTTTCGAAAAAGAGCCGTTCCAGTGGCTCGATAGCATAGCCGGTGTTCACAGGTGTATGGAGCGCAACGAGAATGACTTTGCGCTGGTCGTTAGACTCATTCGGCATGCAGGGGTCCTGGAGATGCAAATATTACAGAGCTAATGGTAGGTCAGGGCTGAAGTATAGCGTGACTACACGATCGTTGCTCGCTGTACCCACCCGTTCTGAATACGTATATGTTGCGGGGAGCACAGACTAAACAAGGGCTTGAGCGCCAGCGCCTGATTTATTTTGCATCACAGCACAGACCTGGCCCGATTTCTGCAATCCACTACCTGGACATTCACTCTAGTTGAATACCAGCACGGTTCGAAAACGTGCACCGATATCATGGAGAGTATAATTATGAACAAGGTCACAAGTGCATCGATTCTTTCTGCCGCAGTGTTCGCACTGGGCATCTCTGGTCCCGTAGCTGCCGAAACTTCACAGCAGACCGGCGCTACCCAGAATACTACCGGACAGACCACTGACAGCGGCAACATGGGTACTACACAGTCGCCAGCCGCCTCTAACAGCGGTCAATCAGCATCAGCCGACCTGCCAGAATTCAACAAGCTGGACAAGAACGGTGATGGCTTCATCGAAGAAAGCGACGTACAGGATGCTGGCGACAACGCACAGATCGTACAGCGCAACTTTGATGTGATCGACGTCGACCGCGATGGTCAGATCAGTCAGCAGGAGTACAGCATCATCAAGCCAGAGGCTACTGCTTCCGGTCAGGAGAACAGACAGGATTCAATGGGTATCGAGCCTACCAATGAAGGTCAGACCCTGGATGAAACCTATCAGCCCTAGTCTAGGCTGAATTGCGATCACGCGGCATGGAAGCCGCTGAAAATAAAGCCGCTGCAGCGATGTTGCGGCTTTTTTCCGTCCCTGTTCTGCTATACTTCGACGCCTTCAGATCAAGGAATTCTCCAATGCTACTACTGTTCTGGCTGGGCGTTCTCGGCACCCTCTACAGCTATTTTCTTTACCCTCCAATACTCATGATGCTGGGTGCCCGTGCAAGCCAGCCTGGCGGCTCACAGGCGACGCGATCTGCCTTGACACACGCCACGGGTGCGCTTCCCTCCGTAAGCATGGTCATTACTGCGCACAACGAAGAGAGCAAGATCGCCCAGAAGATCGAAAATTCACTCGCACTGGACAAGACTGGCGTCGATTTCGAACTGATCGTGGCGTCCGATTTCTCTACCGATGGCACCGATGCCATCGTTGAAAGTTATGCCAGTCAGGGCGTGCGACTGGTGCGAGCTGACCAACATCTCGGCAAGGAATATGCGCAACTCTGTGCGATCAAGGCCTCGCTCGGTGAAATCATCGTGTTCAGCGACGTGGCCACTGAGCTGCCAGCGGACTCCCTGCAGAAGCTGCTGCCCTACTTTGCCGATGGAGAGGTCGGTGCAATTTCCAGCGAAGACCGCTTTATATCCAGTAGCGGTGAGGTTGCTGGCGAAGGGGCCTACGTCAAATATGAAATGTGGCTGCGCAGTCTCGAGTCGCGCGTGGCCGGCCTGGTTGGTCTTAGCGGTTCCTTCTTTGCTGCCAGACGCAGCATCTGTGACCAATGGGATATTCAGTCCCCCAGCGACTTCAATACGGCGCTCAATTCGGCCCGCTCAGGTCTCAAGGCCATCAGCTGCCCTGATGTACTGGGTTACTATCCGAACATCAAGGATGAGACCAAGGAGTACAAGCGCAAGCTCAGAACGGCGATTCGTGGCATGACCGCCCTCGCCCGACATCCCGAAGTACTCAACCCCGGGAAATTTGGCCTATTTTCTTTCCAGGTCTTCAGCCATAAGCTCATGCGCTGGGCTGTTCCCTGGTTCATGTTGATGACCTTCGTGGCGAATCTGTTCCTGCTGAACAAGCCGTTTTACATGCTCACGTTCGTATTACAGATAGCATTCTACGGTGCCGCGCTCGCAGCCCACAACAAGCCGGAACTGCGTGAGGGAGGCCTGAAAATCCTGTACTTCTTCTGTCAGGTCAATCTTGCACTTGCGGATGCGGCCGTACAATTCATCAAAGGTACCCGCATGACCACGTGGCAACCATCGAAAAGGTAAGCACAAAGGCATGAGCAAGTACGTCAGACCGGTTGGGCACCCAATTATCACCGAGCGCGGCAGTCGTCATACTGCGACTTCATCGACTGTGTACGCCGACTACGCGCCCTGCTACGTCAACTCCGGCACGGCAGCTCTGCAACTGGCGATTCAGATTGCAGTACGCTGCGCGATAGAAGACGACAGCAACACATCGCTCAAGGTCCCCAGCGAAGCTGAAGTTATCGTGCCGGCCTACGGGTGCCCCGATCTCATCACGGCCTGTGTTGGCGCCAAGGTCAAACCGGTGCTGGTAGATAGCTGCGATCCCAGGTCACCCTTTCCGGGTTTCAAGCAGATTGCCGAGGCAATAAGCCCGAAAACCGTGGCGGTGATTGCTGCGAACTTTCTCGGCAAATCGCCAGAACTCGACAAGGCGCAGTGGCAGGCGCTCAGAACTCGCGGCGCAAGACACATCATCGAGGATCGGGCACAGGCCTTTCCGTTCTCTTCAGAGGAACAGTCGTTCTTTGGCGACACTGTAGTAGCGAGCTTCGGCAAAGGTAAGCCAGTAAGCCTGCTTGGTGGAGGTATGCTGCTGATCAATCGGCAGTATCGTCATCTTTGCGACTTCAGCCAATACAATCCGCGGGCGGTCTCGACGCTTGAGCGACTGAAAATAGAGGCCAAGATAGCGGCCTACAATCTGGTCATTACGCCCGCGGTCTATGCCCAGCTATTGAAGGTGCCAGGGCTCAATATTGGTGCCACCAGCTATAAGCCACCGCTACCGATTGTACCGCTCGACCAGGCCAGGTTGTCCTGGCTGCCGGCCAATGCCTACAGACTCGAAAACAACTTTGAGTTGCGAGCACTCATCGAGCGGCTTCTTCGAATCGTCTCCTTCAATTATAAGCTTTCACTCATAGGTTCCAGCCAGGATGAGCTGTACGAGGCCAGGCGCATGCTCAGATTTCCTGTACTGGCTGAAAGTAAAGCTCATCGTGATGATCTGCTCAAACGTTTTCACAAGGCAGGTATCGGTACAAGCGCAATGTATGGCAAGGCACTCCCGGACATGGCTGATGTGCCCTTGTCGGACGAGGTCCGCAAGGCTGACTTTTCCAATGCCCGCAGCTTCGCTGATCGACTCTTCACCCTACCCTGTCACGAAGACGTCAACGACGAGACCGTGAAAGCTATCGAAGACGTACTTGCTTGACAGAGCGGATCTACTATCTAGACGCCCTGCGGGGCATTCTGATGATGGGCGGCGTGCTGCTCCATGCTGGCTATGTTGCCAGCAGCGGCCACACCTGGCTCGTCTCCGGATCAGGCGGCTCGATCGCAGCCTACTTCATGGTGGAGATCATCCATTACTTCCGGATGCCAGCCTTCTTTGTTGTCTCGGGTTTCTTTTGCCTCATGACCCTGCACAAGTACGGCACTGAAAAATTCCTCTCCGTGCGCCTGAAGCGCATTGTCATTCCAACGATCACCACTGCACTCACGTTGAACCTTCTGCAGCGCATCTTTCTGGATGAGCTCAACAGCAAGGCCTTCTCTCTGCGCAGCTATTTTCTTGAGGGACAGTGGGATTCCCATCTCTGGTTCCTGGTGTACCTGTTCTTCTATTTCATACTGGCCGCCCTGTTTTATGCCTTGACGCCACTGTGGCTGGTCAAGCGGATCACCGCCTTCGCCATTCCAAGTCCGAAGGCCATGGCCTATGGGATGCTGCTGGCTTTGCCGTGTTTCACCCTGGTGCTTCAGGGCATCGACAGCACAGTCGTTTCGCTTACCTACGATATCGGCGGGGTTATCGATACCTACCAGTTCCTCTACTACATTCAGTTCTTCATCGTGGGATACTGGCTCTATAGTCATCCGGGTGTGATGGACGCAATGGTACGCATCGATCTCTGGAAGCTCGTTCTGACAATAGCCGTCGGCGTGGGCGCTTATGCCCTCTGGGGTGGCGGTGAGACCCACTTGCGCGTGGCCATCGCCGAGTACACGCGCATGCTGTGGGTATGGGCTGCCGTGGCACTCTGCCTCGGCCTGTTTCGCAGGTATGCCAATGGCGGTGGCAAGACCTTGCGCTACCTATCAGAAGCTTCGTATACCGTTTACCTGTTTCATCATTTCCTGGTCGTTCTGATTGCAGCTGTGCTACTGCATGTGAGCACCAATCCCCTCATCCTGCTCCTGGTGACCAGCGCTAGCGCATTTTCGATCGCCCTGGCCATTCACCATTTCGTCGTCAGGCGTTTTGATTGGGCCGCTTATCTGTTCAATGGAAAAGTAAACTGCCAAAAGCAGCCCGTAAGCCTTATGATAGCCGCCCAGTAAATAAGCGGGACACAATCCCGACGCTTACACGACCCGAATAATCGCGCCAAGAGGACTTCATGGCCAGCGCCGTATCGCAAACCTCGCTATACACCATAGCGAACATTCTCAGGCATATCAGCAGCCTGATCATGCTGCCCATCTACACCCGCTACCTGACGCCGAGCGACTACGGCACGGTTGAGCTGATGACGATGGCGCTGGATTTTACGGGGATCCTGGTCTGCAACCGGATTGGTGAGGCGATATTTCAGTACTACTCGATGGCGGATAGTGCGCAGGAGAAGCGCGAGGTCATGAGTACGGCGTTTTTTCTGGGCGTTGCCATCAACACACTCGGCTTTTTCGTCCTTATCGTAGGCTCGCCATGGCTATCGGATTTCGTGAGCGATCAGCCTGACTTCCAGTCATTGTTCATGCTGTTTGCTGCCGTGCTGATTTTCGAAGCGCTTACCACGATCCCGATCATCTACATGCGACTGCAGAACAAGGCCCACGCCTATCTAATCGTCAGCGTGATAAAATTATCACTCCAGATCGGGTTCAGTCTGTACTTTGTCGTATATAAAGAGTTAGGCGTCGCGGGGGTTATCTATTCCGCCTTCCTGGCCAATCTGCTCGTGGGTATCATACTGACGATCTACCTGCTTCGAAACACTGGCGTGAGTTTTCGACCGCCCGTCGCCTGGAAGATTTTCGTCTTCAGTATTCCCATGATTTTCGTGGCGTCAGCGTCCTTCGTCACTACCTTCGGTGACCGCTTCTTCCTGAGACAGTACGGCAGCCTCGAAGACGTTGGCATTTATTCACTGGCCTATAAGTTCGGCTTTCTGTTTGTCGCGCTGGCCTGGGACCCCTTCTTCAAGTTCTGGGAGGGGCGGCGTTATGAGGTGTACAAGGACGTCGAAGGTAGAGACAGTCACTTTGCTAATATGTTCCGCCGGATCAATGCCTATGTACTGTTCATAGCGCTCGGCTTCTGCGCCTTCATACCTGAAGTCATCCAGCTGATGGCCGCACCCGAATTCTGGGATGCCGCCTACTACGCACCATTCATCGTGTTCAGCTTCGTGTTTTATGCGTGGACGATGTACTTCAATTTCGGGATCTTCCTGCGGGAGAAGACGAAGTACCTGGCGTATTGCGAGGTGGCTAGTGCGATCGTGATTTTGGGCCTGTATGCGGTTTTGATACCGGCCTACGGATTGGCAGGTGCGGTGATTTCAACCTTTATTGGTTATCTGCTGAAGTTCGTGTTGGTTTATGGAACAGCGCAGAAGTTGTTTCGGGTGAATGGGAATTGGTTTGAGGTGCTGCCGTTGTTTTTTCTCGCGGCAGGCCTCCTATACATATTCAGCTTCTTCACAAATTTGTCCGCTGTGAACGTCAGTGTCAAAGCCGGCCTACTACTGACCTTCGGAATCTTGGTCTGGTTTGTCATTCTCACCTCAACCGACCGCGAAGAGGCCCGCGGTCTTGGAGCAGCACTACGGGAAAAGCTGCCCGGGAACTGATTCGGGCCTTATCACTTTCTGGGTTCGTCTACCTCTGGCGCTTAGACTTTATTCGACCGAGAAACAGAAGACCTGCGGCCGATAAGAGGAGTGGTAAGGTAGGCGTCGCGTTAACAGCCTTACTATCGTAGAACGTGACTTTGGTCGACCCTGAATGGCTCTCCTGGCCTATCTCAACACAAGCAGGGTCTAGGCTTGGCCCGGTGCACCCAATTGTTGCATCGTAGAGAAAGTTCAATGATGTAAATGTGAAATCATAGACCGTGTTCAAGGCCAGTCGATCGATAATCCCAACGGTTTGGGGAGGGTTAGTGCGATCGTCATAGCCCAGTCCGAACAGGATAGTTTTGAACGCCACATTGATGTCGGTGATAGCAGCCACGAATCCCATGTCATAATCACTTGAGTAGTCTGGGTCATCCCTAACCAAATAACCTTCGTTCAAAAACTCATAGAGATTGGTATCCGGGTTTCCATCATCCAGGTTCAATTCGGCGTTCAGGTTGAAGCTTTCAATGGTACCGTTGATGTCAAAGGAAGCTGTTTCCGGCATCGAGATATAACCAGCCTGGGCGACTAGAGAAGACCCAAGCAGGGTGGCGAGCACGGTGCCCCTCAGGAAGCAGGAATTTCGAACGTGAGTCATACGATGTCTCCGAGTAATTATTATTACAGCTGTTCAAGGATACCTCGCCTAAGCCTATGTTGCCTCTACTATTCGGCCCATCTGGTCAATCGTCGGCGCAGGCGCTTTTTAGGGGAGCTAGAAACATCTTGTATCCTGTCGAAGACAGGTGAAGTCGGTCCGACTGGTATGCTTCCTGATCTAGCGTAGCCGCATGAGTCGAAAGCTGGTGCTCTGAAAACACTACATTAGGCAATGCTCTGGAGTACTCTGATAACCAGCTATTGAACTGCGCATATTCATCCGCAAAGGCTAGTCTGGCAGGCGTGTGTTTAATCGCTAGAACGTATACAGCTTCTGGGGAATAGAGCTCATCAACCTTCTTCAGAAGGTCCATCACATCCTGACGCACTGTTTTCTGAGATCTACCGAAAGCGAAGTCGTTTTCTCCGGTGTAGAGAAGTATTTTTTCCCAGTGCTGGGCGGGACTACCTTTGATGTAATCAGCTATCTCCGACGTAGTGGCATTCCCGATGCCTCTGTTATGCCAGGGACCACAATATGCCTCGGGCATCCAGCGGATGGTTGAACTCCCTAGTGCCAGTCCTTTTGCAGAAGGCTGGTCTCCTAACAAGTCTATGACTCGATAGCGAGCAATCTGAGCCTCTGGGCTCCAGTCGTTGAACAGCCAGTAAAGACCTCTGATCAGCAAAGCCAGGCATATAAGAGAAACAATGGCCAAAACTTTTCGAGAGATTAGAAAATCTTTCAAGATATGATCCTATAGCTAGCGCCCCTTCGAGGTCAGGGAAATGAACGATCCGTTTATCGGTCAGATCACTGATTGTTCCTTTTTAGCGAAAAGCGTATGTTTGCTGCCAGATTATATTCCACGGCTAGTAAGAGCCCCTCGTGCCTTATCGCCCACCTTTTCATATATTCTGGGCGTATTCCGTTTTGGAACAAGCATTGATTGCAGCAAAACTGACTCTGATAAAGACTCCGCAGGCGCTCAGAACCAGGACCCATTAGTTTGAACAATCGCCTATTTTACCTTGATGCCATGCGTGGAATTTTGATGATGCTGGGCGTTGTCCTGCACTCGGCCCAGGTCTTCAATCCTGAGAAAAGCTGGTTGGTGTATAGCGACCAGACGTCAATCTTTGCAGAGCATTTGATAGCAGCAGTGCACCTCTTCCGAATGCCAGCCTTCTTCGTAGTTTCTGGTTTTTTCTGCATGCTTACAATGGGCAGGTATGGCATTACCGGATTTTTGAAGCTAAGGATCCAGAGAATTCTGGTTCCACTCATCGCGACTGGTTTGACCTTTAATGTCTTCCAGACAGTCATTCTAAATAGAACAGGCTGGGCGAACATAAACTTTGAAGAATTCCTTCTGGAAGGTGCCTGGGTCTCACATCTCTGGTTTCTCAATTATCTATTGATCTACTTTCTTCTTGCGTGCGGATTGCAGTGGGTGCTGCAGAAATCGAAAATGAGCAGAGAGAGAGGGTCGACAAGCACTAACTCAGACCGCCTACTCCTCATTATCCTGATGCTCTTGCCGCTCTACACTATTGGTCTGCGAGCTGCGGGCAAACTGGGCCTTCCCCTCTACTGGGATCTAGCGGGCATTATCCAGGGATATAACTTCTGCTATTACTTTCAGTTCTTTCTTGTCGGACTCTGGCTCCAGACACAGCCGGATATCATGAAAAGTTTTTCACAGACCAGAAGCAGACTTTTCGCCGTGATCTTCCCCATCGCTGCGATAGCTAACTTAATGACACCAGATGAAGGCGGGGCTATTGCGCTGATCGCAGACGAATATGCGCACATGCTGCTCGTCTGGTGTTCAGTAATCTTATGCTTTAACCTTTTTTACTCATTTACCAATAGACCTTCGCGCCTCTTCCGCTATCTCGCCGATGCAGCCTATTCCGTTTATCTAGTTCATCACCTCATAGTCATACTGTTGGCAATCGTTTTGATTGAGCTCGCGGCTTCAGCCCCTGTGGCTATGCCCACGCTCATTGTCCTTACCTTTATCTTGTCGTTGCTTATTCATAGCCAGATAATTCAGCGGTCGAAGCTGCTTACGTACGCCTTCAACGGCAAATGATCACGACTTGTTCTGATTGGGTTGGGGCTAGTAACGGTAGACGCCAACCTCAGGCGTCCTGCTCTCTAAAGCCTATATGATAATCAGGCATCGCCTATAAGCCCCACTAATCAGTATCTATACCATTCTCCCGGTGTTGCCCGGACCAGCAACAGGGCTTCACCGCGGGATGCCCTGCATCCGCGACACCAGCATAGTGGTGCCAATACCGGGAGAGACTAGACTTCAGTTATTCGGAATTCCAGAATATGTGAACCCTGCCCAATCTACGTACAGAACCCGGTCATCCAAAAGGGTTACTCTGCCCCTGTATTACATATAAGCAAAAAAACTTCACAGCAGGAATAAACCATGAAACTTCAAGCGCTATTGGGGGTTGGCCTTCTCGCCGCCTCCGCATCAGTCAATGCGGCCTATATCTTGGAAATGCCCGAACGAATCAGCCTGGATATAAACAGCGAATTTTTCGGGCTCGACTATGTGCTCGATCTGGATAGAGACAATCCGAACACGTACGACGAGTTTATCGAATTTGATTATCAGTTTGGCGGCCCCGGATTGCAGAGCGTGGACCACTTGCAGCTCCAGTTCACCGGCCCCGAGGAACCCGATTTAGGACTGCATCGGATCCTGACTGGCCGCCCTATTGGGCCGGATGACAATGGCGAGATGCGATACTTCCCATTTGGCATCATGGAGCACATACAATTGGGCGTGGATTACTATTTCTCCGTAGCCGTACGCGACTTTCTATATGACCTGACGGACTGTGCTGATGAAGGTGAGCCGCCGTACAGTTGTAAGATCATCGATAGCGGATTGAATGGAGAGACGGTTGTCACGTTCTTTGACGGCGGGCAGGACATGGACGTGCCTACTGGACCAACGGCGCCGTTACTGGCAGCTGGCTTGGCCGGTTTGTGGTTGAGAAAGAGGAAAGCTTAGCGATTGAAGAATTGCGAGGGTAGCAGGACCTGCGATTGCAGACGCCAAGGCAAAGAGGTCTTGCCGCGTACAGAATCGAACGAGACTAGTCCGACTGCCCTCCGACTACACATAATCAGAAATCACAGCAGGTACATCATGAACCACTTTGAAGCGCTCTCAATTGCAGGACTGCTCGCCAGCTCCATGTCGGCCAACGCGGCAGTAATAACACTGCCAGCAACTGCCTCGTTCGATATTCGTGGAACTAGCCTCGAAGACTTCCGTATGGAAGGTAGCTACAACGAAGGAGAGTACGAACTCGTATACCTTGCGCACCTATTTCATTGGTCCGAATGCCGGGCTTGATGAGGCAGGCAGACAATATGGAATGGGTGGCGAGAGAGACGATTTCTACAACGAGGTTTACACCGATCCTGCCGAGTCATTTTGGCGAGCGCTCTTCGGAATATCGGCATTCATAGAGGGCGTTTCAGAAATAAATATCTCGCAAGCGCTGTCACGCTTTGAACTCGACACTCCATACGACTTCTTTATGAGCAGCCGGTACCACGACGCTTCAGCCGATGAGTGTCGCGTAGAGGAGATGCCTAGAATCTGCTACGAGACCGACGGAGCGGTTACCGCACGGACATCTGTCACATTCTTCGACAGCACAGCCGCCGACGTGCCTGTCGGCCCTGCCGCACCGCTTCCTGCAGCTGGCTTGGCCGGACTATGCTTGCGTCGTAAGCAGCAGGCATAAGCCCGAGACTATGCGCATGCGTCCTTAGCAATGTGCACGGCGTAGTCGACCTCAATGTTGTAATTGATGATGTTGATCGAATCGTGCTGTAGGCCGTATAACCGAACATAAGTGGTGCCTGGCGGAACGAGGACAACTCTAACTTTCGACTTTGTTGTGGGGTCACCAGTTCTAGGACCAGTCATGAACATCTGCTGAACGCCATCGCAAGCAACGCGCAGATCCACCGTATCGTCTCCCGAGATCACCTCACCAGAACCCTTCGCTATCCGTGCAGAGATGTTTAGTGACACGGACGGATCACAAAAATCGGGGCGCGGAACGATGTACCCTGGCGTAGATAATTTTAAAATAAAAGTTAGATCCACAGAGGGAGCCATGAACAATAGTCCGGCTCCTTAACCTGTTGAGGTTCGGTGTTACAAGAAATTAGCATTTTAGAGGCCCAGGATATTTGGGTTCTTCAGCACCAAGCAGCCCTCGGTCGAGGGAGGCTCAGACAGAGCGACAGCCAACCTAGCAGACCGGGGAAGCTATCCCCGGCCTTGCGATTTAGTCAGCAGACTGGCGCTTGTTCTTTCTTCTATAAAATAATCCTGCCAGCCCTGATGCGAGCAGCACCACCGTGCCGGGCTCTGGAACTGAAGTCACCGAGTCCGAGCTCTCTGCAAGCAAGAAGTCGAAGTTGGTAAGGTAGGTGAAAAAGCCAGTTGGGCCGCGACTGCTGTCGGAGTTAAAGATGGAGTATCTCACTGTCTGCGGGAGTGGACCGGTCTCACCTGGTGCACTGCCGAAATCAAAGGTCTGATACACGAATTCATTACTGTAAAGGTCAGGATCAAAAGAGCCCCCCTTTACTTCACCATTCGCTCCGTTTTGTGGCATTTCTACCCCAGACAGACTTGTGCTGTAACAAAACGTCCCGGAATAGTTCTCATCACACGCGTCGGTTACCATATCGGCTACAAGCGTTTCCAGTCTTAAGTTAACGAAACGCTCGTCGGGGTTAGGAAGACTTGGATCCTGATAACGTATCGAAAACAGATAACTATTATCTGCGTAGATCGGTTCAGCCGCGCCGACTGTTGGGAAGTTGAAGGAGCTGCTGGAGAAGCCCATCCAGAGGTCGTCGGAGGTTGTGAAGCCACGCTCATACTCACTGACGAAAATATCGCCAGCGTTTACCACATCACGCGTGCCAGGAGAATTTTGATTGTTGAACCTATAGCTGCCTTCGAACTTCTCCGAACTCGGATTAACGTTTAAAAAAGCGGCTACAACATCAGGATCAACTTCGTTTGAAAAGTTTCCTGCAGAGTTTCCTTGGAAAGAAAGACTGTAATCAGCAGTTGGAATTGTGCCGGCTAAAGCTGCAGTGCTGAACGCCGTCATTGAAAATAATGTAAGCGGCCTAAGTAAGGCTGGGAGCGAACACATTGGAGGTCCTTCTGTCGTTTTGATTTGTGGGTTTCGTAGCAGCCCTAATGGTTAATGAGGCATGGTCTTCCGGATTAATGAACCAATAATTCTACTGGATACTCGACCTACCCGTCACCTAAACGGCTTCTCCGCAGGTGGGAAAAGGCGGAAAACAAGTTATCCACCCCTGCCCCGGCAAATCGAAACCAATCGTTTGCATGTCCTGGGATTGACCGTGTTACGGTACGATAAGCCTTCACCACTGGATGACAATGCAGAGCGACCCATGCCTAGCTGCATGTGTTCTGCGAAGTCTTCAGCAGCTCGAGCAGCTGAATGGCCCTGAAACACATTTCCGGGCTGCTCAGTGTCGGCATCCATTTCCATAGTTCGTGTGATCTGGTTCGAGACTAGTCGAAATCGAGCCTCCGCCTGTGAGAACGCGGAGGCTCTGTTTTGTTAAGGAGCTGGGCTGTTGTTCGTTGCTCCCACGGTACTCCTGACCTTGATTTTGAAGTTATCTACACCAAGATACATCGTCTCGCGCTCTTCGATCGCATGATTCATCCAGCCAAGAATATATCCTTTGTCAAGGTAGTTTCCTGAAGAGGAGTACCTTAGCTGTTTATTACCCTGAGGCGTGTTATCCCTTGGCACCAGATTAGGATGACTGGTTCCTGTGACGAGTTTGCCATTCGAAAACACCTCTACTCGCCCATAATCTCCCGGCTCTTTTGCAAGCTCTATATAGACATGTATGCGCTGCCACTGACCAGCGTTGTTCGAATAAATTTTCGCTTTGTCACTCAAAAAGGAATGCCCCATATTCCATCCATCGGTTCCCAAGTTCAACGAGGGGGTGGCTCCATCATGCGGAAAACCAGCAGTTCCATTGCCCCAGTTTTCCTGCCCAATATGGATATTCGCATTCACCCCACCGTACGATCCGCTATAAAACACAAACCCCTTATGATTGAACTTACTTGCCACGTAATTATTGGGCAGGTACAAGTCGTAACTCATCTCCAACTGTTGCACATTAAATGGAAGGTTGAATCCTAGTTGACTCCATCCATCCTCAGGCGTATCGGAACCCTCGCCGAGTTGCCTATAATTCAGCACCATAATTGCGTTATCACCATCCGTCGGCACGGCTGCTGAGTCAGTAGGATGAACGCCTTGCCAGGCTTTTTCACGGTGGTTAAAGAAGCCTTTCTCCGTAATTGCTCCAGAACTGAAATTCTCTTCGTAAGTCCATTCTGGATCGAGTATGCGGGTTTCCTGATACTTGCTGACGTCCGTGATAACAGGTTTCGGTCCCACGAAAGTGTAAGGCTTGGTGTCATTAGGATTCGGTCCGGAACCAGGATTGCTTCCGTCCCCGGGATCCGCCGCCCCAGCGGAGAGCGTCACGGAGGTCAAAGTCGCGTCGTTACTGTTCGACCACTTCATGAACAGACCTGGTCTAAGGTCAACAAAATCAGTCTGCGACACTGCTTTTTCAACTATTACCGAGCCGTTGTAACGTCCAAGCAGCTTGCCGGTCGCCGAGTCTAGCTCAAGCGTGCACTTATCTTGGGCACCAACCGAGACAGCAACCGGGCTGGCAAGAGAAACAGCTGAGCCATTGGCGTACTGAAAAAGTTCAACTTTGTTGCCGTTTCGCTGCAGGTAGTATCCATTTCCATCGGCATCGAAGAGCCCCGGGCCATTCATGTCCCACCACAGGACGCCGTTGCCGAACGAAGTGCTGGCGGTTAAGGTCTTCGAGTGAGAGGGCCGAGTCGACCTCACGTGAGTTTGATTTTGAGTGCGCGGCTTCACGCCGTCCGGACTTATCTTCATCCCCGCACCCAGCACCGTCTCTAGTTCGGAACTTATAAAGGGATCTGCGGAGGGCCCAGTTAAGTTCAAAGTCACCGAGGACGTCTCATCGGTAGAATCTTCTGACTCATTTTCAAGAGTGGACTCGAATGAGGACAATCTTGCAAGATTGTTGTTACCCCATTTCATGAAAATCCCTGGGCTTAAATTCGCGCCTGCAAAAGTTGGCGTAATTCCTTCAATGACTGTGGATCCGTTGTAAGCGCCTCGGAGCGTTCCAGAGGTCTTATCGTACACGATTGTCGCGCTATCACCCCCTGATACTGTAACGGTTACAGTACTGCCAATCTGAGTGATCGAACCACCCGAGTACTGCAATAACTTTACTTGATTGCCGTTACGTTGAAGATAATAGCCGTTACCGTTGGCATCGAAGATGCCCGGCCCATTCATATCCCACCACAAGAGTCCGCTTCCGAAGACTACGCTAGAGTCGATCCGATCACTCAACGGATCACTCGCGAAGCGAACATGAGTCTGAGTGGCGTCGATGGGCTTAACACCGGCTGCGTCGCGAGACATGCCGGAGCCCAGCACCACCTCAAGTTTGGTCGATATGAACGGCTCCTGCGTCGCACCTTCAAAAGATATTTCTGCTTCTGCAACAGGGGCATTAGTTATCAAGGCAGCGCCGGTCGCTATACAAATTGCTATCGCCAATATTCTTCGTTGTAGAACTATTTGTTTCATGTGCTCTCCGGTAGGATTTCGACATTCTCGTTGAGAAAATGCATGCGATTAGCTAGGGGACGAGTTCGAGCATTCGAAGACGAAGCTGCTTAAGACAATCATCTGACTTTCCGAGGCAGGGTTCCTAATCGAAAAATTCTATCAGGCCGAAAGATCTGAAGCATAACGCATAACAGTGCGGCCCTTAACTCAGATCATATTTTATTCCGTTACATGTAGCCCTATAGTCATAGAAGGCTGAGCGATGCTAGTACACTGCAAGCTATGGAACCATAAGGGTTTTTACCTTTCCATGAAGTTAACATTCTCATAGACGACAATCCTCATGTAGTGCATCCTGTGACTCTGAATAAGAACAGCGTCAGCGTTTTCCTATTCTGCCCGGCGGGCATAGTGCTCTCGAAAAGACCCGCCGCCAAACCCCTTTTATAATCGTTATTAATATGGAGATCTCATGAAATCAGCAGCCTTTCAGGGACGAAGGTTAGCCTTAGCTATTGCTCTTGCGTCCAGCGTTTCTCTCGCAGTTAGCTCCCCTGCAACCAAAGCAGAAATTTCTTTTCTGGGTGCGACTCAAGAGAATTTTCTAGCGACTGCGCTAGAAGTAGTACTCGGAACCGGCATGTCCCGCGACTCCGGGGGCCTGAAGCCGATGGATACTGCACAAACACATGTTCGCCTCGCGAGTAGTGCTTCCAAGGACCAAATAGACTCGACTGCTGTCTTTGGCACTGGAGTTTCGTGGTGGGACATGAATGGACCGGGCGTCTTCGATGCCAACGGTAACGGCTATTACCTTCAACGTAACGGCAGCGAAGTAAAGATGTTTGAATATGCGGGAGGAATGATTACGCAACTGGGTAAAACTATCGGAGTTAATGGTGTAGCGGATGATACTGCGACGATCGCTTACGAGAAGAGCTCAGGAAAACTCAAAGGCATATACAATGGGTCTGTGATCCTTCAGGAAACGACGTCAACGTTCGCAGGCGCGGATTTAAGTCCTGGGCTCTATATGAAATGGGGTAATAGCAATCTTGCAAGAATATCTTCGTTTGAGTCTAGCCTAGAGGAAGGCGCAGACGAGTCGACCGACACCTCATCGACGGTCACAGTCCCCCTGACAGGACCAGCGGCAAATCCCTTCATGAGCTCGGAATTGGAGACTGTACTCGGTGCGGGAATGAAGATAAGTCCAGATGGCGTAAAGCCGCGCACTCAGAAGCAAACTCACGTGAGGTCGACTCGGCCCTCTCACTCGAAGACCTTAACCGCCAGCACCTCGTTCGGCAACGGTGTCCTGTGGTGGGACATGAATGGCCCGGGACTCTTCGATGCCGATGGAAACGGATACTACCTGCAGCGAAACGGCAACAAAGTTGAACTTTTTCAGTACGCAAATGACTCAGCTATTTCTCTCGCCAGTCCAGTCGCTGTTTCGATTGGTGCGAAGGACACATCCACGCTCGAGCTAGACTCGGCGACTGGCAAACTGGTAGGACGTTATAACGGTTCGGTCGTAGTGGAAACAACAGTTTCCCCAACCGATCTTGTTGACGTAAGACCGGGTTTGTTCATGAAGTGGTCGAACAGTAACTCCGCGACTCTGACCTCTGTAGATATCTCAACAGGCTCATCCGATGCAGGCAACGGCGGCAACCCAGGCTCAGGCGGCGGCTTAGGCTCGAATCCGAAGGATATCAAACCCTATACCTATGTCGGCCCGAAGCCCGTTATAACTGACGTAGCCAGCTACAAGGAAACTCGAATTCTAGAGCCTGATTGGACATACGAAGAGAATTTCAGCTCTAGCGATGTAAAAAGCAATGGTTTCTTCACACATCTTGAAAGCGCATGGCCGGGAGTCCACCCAACCGATTCTGCCGCTGCAGCTACGGACGGTGATGGCAAAATATTGGTGCTGAAATATGCACCTCTCGGAAAAGGTGATTCACCGGAGGATGCGTGGAGCGAGTTGAAATTTAAACTGCCCTTCCGTGTTGAGCAATTGGAGATGAGTTATGACTTGTACTTGCCTAAAAACTATGTCGCATCAGAGGGAGGCCACAAAGGTTTTGTTTTCTGGAGCGGAACCTACGGCGGGACGAAATCGAATGTGTTTATTGCCAATACGAACTGGCCGGCGGGACACGCTGCCAATGGGGCCACTCCTGCTCTCAACATCGGCATCAACCACGGTAACAATATGGGCATGTCTCATTTGACGGACAACGCATTAATCTATAAGAACAACTCAGGAGAATGGCAGCGTGTGCATGTCTATATCGAACTAGCGAAAGAACCTGGCGATTTCGGCAGAGTTGAGGTTTTTTCGAACGGGAAGCTTATTACTGGTACTAGCCATCCTAAACTACTACCACGGGACTATGCTCCGGTTGGTAATAAGCAATTGAGCTACACTTCGTCAGGCAATTATATTGACCAGGGGTACCTTATGGGATGGATGGACCACAAAAAGGCTGCACGTGGGGCAATGTTCCTGGGCGTTGACAACTTCAAAATTAAAGTGAGATCCACAGTAGGGGCCACAAACAATAGCCCAGTTCCTTAGCCTGTTGAGGCTCTGTATTCCAAGATTGTAGCGTATCGAGGCTCAGGTACGTCTAGGAATTTAGGCTCCTAGTCACTGAGCCTCCTTCGGTCGAGGGAGGCTCGGGTGAAGTGGCCTAGCGACTTAGCCAGCAGGCCGAAGGTTACTTTTCCTTCTGAAGAATAATCCTGCCAGCCCTGAGGAGCAGCACAACCGTGCCAGGTTCTGGAACTGATGTCGATTTACAGCAAACACTGCCCGAATAGATCACAATTAATCCCAGATGTTTGCTCGAATCAAACATCTGGGCAAGTAGGATTCCCCGACATGCCGACACTAATTTCGTTAGATGCTGCAAACAGACTACTAAACTTCACTGGCGCCGACAGAACACAGGTCAAGTGGGCGCAGCGTCTGCTAAGTAACCGCTCAGACTACGACGTAGTTGACACCATAATATCCACGACAGAGCGCGCTGGATTCTTACCAAACGTATGCTTCCACAGCCTCGGTGTCAGAGCAATCACATCCGTATTCGGATGCTCGCTGACACACTGAAGGACATCCACCAGATAGGTGTAGAGATCGATATCGTGCAGGCGGCAGGTCACGATTAGGCTCTGGATCGCTGCGGTGTCCGCAGCACCGTCTTCGCTCCAGCAGAACAACCAGTTTTTCTTGCCCATGGGGAACGTGCGCAGTGCCCGCTCCAGATGATTATGTAATCCCCCCATTTTTAACCGGGCTTTTTCATAGAGCCTAAGCTGCCTTCAACAGCCAGCGCGGCGGCACGCCGCCAATAGCTGTGTTTGGTCGTTCGTTGTTGTAAATCCAGAGCCATTGCGTAGCCAGTAGTTGGGCCTGCTCAACCGACTCGAAGAGATTCAAGTCCAGCCATTCGTGTCGAGCCGTCCTGTTGAAGCGCTCGACGTAAGCGTTCTGTGTTGGCTTACCCGGCTGTATGTAAAGCATCGTGATTTGCTGCTTGTTCGCCCAGGCCACCAGCGGCCCCGACAGCAGTTCGGGCCCATTATCACACCGAATCGCAGCGGGCTTGCCGCGCCACTCGATGATCTGCTCCAGCGACCGTATGACGCGAGCACTCGGCATCGACAGGTCCACATCCACTGCCAAACCCTCGCGGTTGTAGTCGTCAATCACGTTCAGCGTTCGCAGCTTTCGGCCATCAATCAGCGTGTCGCTCATGAAGTCGATCGACCAGACCTGGTTCGGCGCAGTTGGGACGCTCAGCGCATCAGGCTTCTCTCGCTTGAGACGACGTCTGGGTTTTATGCGCAGATTCAGCTCTAACTCCCGGTAAATACGGTACACGCGCTTGTGATTCCATCGATAGCCTTTGACGTTACGCAAGTAGAAATAGCACAGGCCAAAGCCCCAGCGGCGGTGCGTATCAGTCAGCCGCAGCAACCACTCTTCGATCTGAGCATTTTCACCGGACAGCCGACTCCTATAGCGGTAGCAGGTCTCGCTGATGCTCAGGCATTCACAAGACAGGCGAATCGACAGACCGTGTTTCTCCACGGCCGCTCTGGCCATCTCTCGTCGCTGAGATGGCCTTACAACTTTCCCTCGAGGGCTTCCTTACGGATCTCGGCCTTGATGCGCTCCTCGGCATACATCTTCTTGAGCCGAGCATTCTCCGCCTCGAGCTCCTTCATGCGCTTCATCAGTGAGGCGTCCATGCCGCCGAACTTGCTGCGCCACTGGTAGATCATGGCTGTGCTACAGCCGTGCTCTCGAGCCAGCTCAGCGACTGATACGCCGTTCTCGTGTTGCTTCAAAATCGCCATGATCTGGCTGTCGGTAAAACGTGATTTCTTCATAGATCGCTCCTGATGTTCTCATCATAAAACGCTCTACTCAAAAGTCCCGTTAAAATCTGGGGGGATTACAATTAGTGTCGACCGCCACGTCGGGCTCGCCCAGGAAGATCTCTAGCGAGCCCCTCCTGTTCAGGGCGTACTGCAGTGCTTTGCCCAGCGGTGGTGCAAGCTCCGGGTTTTGCAGTTCGTAATCGCACCACTGCCAGAAGGTGTCGACCACCGGCTTGCTGTGTTCGATTCGATAGGCCTGTTTCGAAGCGCCAGTCAGTGCCTTGTCGCGGATGACTCGCTCGTTCTCGTAGAGTGCGCCGATGATTTGCAACGCTTCAGCGGCACGTGCTGGCTCGTAGGCCTGTGCTTTTTCAAAGTAGCGGCGCGTATGCGCCCAGCACTGGCTGTGCGTGATGTCGTCCTTGGCATTGGCATAGCGCTCGTAGGCCTCATAGCCGTCGGTCAGCAAGGTGCCGCTGAAGCCATCGAGCAACTGCGTCAGATGCTTGCCGGAGCGTGATGAACAATAGCGGAACGAGACTTCGTCGGCGTCGCCATAGAGCGGCCAGAAGTAGCCTGTGTTCAGTTTGCCTTTGGTTTTCCGCCCGGCCTTGACTGGTGTCTCGTCGATCGCCAGTACCTTACTCTGCAGCACGTGTCTGAACTGCGCTTCAGCAATCGGTGTGAGCAGCTTGATCGCTCTGGAAGACAGGCTGGTCAGGGTACTGCGTGCCAGCGTGATACCAGAGTCAGCCAGGCGCTGATGCTGACGATACAGCGGCAGGTGGTAGCGGAACTTGTCGATCAGGAGTCCAGCCAGGAAGCTGACGTCGGCAATGCTGCGATCAAGGATCGCATCCGGTGCTGGCGCTGTCTTCAGGGTCTGTGTCGGCTTGTGTTTGACGACCGGGCGGCGTGTTCGCACGATGGTATACGCCCCAGGGCGCTGGGCCAGCTTGCAGCTGTCCTCGTAGCGGATGATCTCGTACTCATGGGCGTTAGGGCCGGTGAGTTCAGGTATTTTGGTGATGATGTCGATGACCGGGACACTGTCGTCGAAGCGCAGGCCGGTATCGGTCACGCAGCCATTACGAAGCTTCTGCTTTCTGGTGTGCTCTGCAATGACCTTGGGTGGCAACATGGGGGCTGGCGTGTCAGTGACGAGGCCTTCGAAGAGACTCGGCTGAACCGCCGGATCGACGTTCAATCGCTTTTCGGACTTCTCGCCGAAGAGCTGGCGGTTGAACCAGTCGAGCTGCTGGCGGATCTGATCGTAGCTGGCCTGCAGCTGGGCATTACTGGCCTGCAGCGTCTTGATCAGCTCGGCCTGCAGCGCGTTCTGTTCGCGCAGGGCGGCAAGCTGTGAAGGTGATTTGGCTGCAGACAAGAGACTGATTCCAGTGTTGAAACTGGCGTGGATTATACCACGGCTCAGGCCGCGATCGGTTGTTTCTGCTAGCGTTTCCGGCGCTTTGTGATGGTCATCTCAAGCCCATCCAGAATGGCCTGGAACCCCGTCTGGCTGAGCTCGACTGCGACCTGTCCAGCGATGCTGCGGACAGCAAACTGACCCTGCTCGAGCCGCTTGCTCCACAGGCAGTAGCCGCCGGGATCGAAGTACAGCACCTTCATCATGGTCTGGCGCTTGTTGACGAAGACAAAGCCATGACCGGACAGCGGGTTCATGCCCATCTGCTGTTTGACCATGGCCGCTAGACCGTCGAACTGGCGGCGCATGTCGGCGGGCTGCAGGCAGAGCCAGAGCTGCGGTCGACTGCTGATCACGTGAGCGGCACCGCCAGCTCGAAACTGAGCCAGCGACCGAGATTGATGCGCAAGTGGCAGTGTCCATCAGTTGACTGATCCGCTGGCAGTGGCTCCATAGCCGGCTGGATCGGTGCAAACATGGGCTGAGCCGGGACCGACTCAGCCTCGAGCAGCTTCCGCCAGCGGTAGAGTGATTGGCTCGAGACTTTGTGACGTTTGCAGAACTCACTGGTGCTCAGTGAGCTGGCGTCGTGCTCTTGCAGAATACTACGCCACTGCGCGGGACTTCGGTGGGCGCCTCTGGACATTGTGTACCTCCTGGAAAAGACTGGAGGTTAGGCGCTCAAACAGTTGGCGGGAATGACGTGGCAGACTGAACGCTTACTCTGCTAAGGCGTATACGATAAACTGTTTATGATTCATATACCTATTTTCAATATACGCTGGCTGCTTCATTCTGGAACACCTGATCCACGCTAAAAGGATGCCGTAGATCATCTATTGACTAGTTTGAGAGACCCCTAAATGGAGATCTGGACCGTTCGGGCATGCGTACTCGGCCAGTGTGAAAGAGGAAGCCTCATTAGCATTCTTGCCGAGTCTTGCGCAACGCCTCTCTGCAAACGTTCAACCCTTTCAGGAGATTAACTATGAAAAGATTTCGAATACTTACAGCTGCTATTACTACTGTTTGCTCGATCCATGCTTCTGCAGCAACGATCACCGTCCAAGATTCAGCTATGTTCGATATCTCGGCTAGCTACGCTAACGGTTTCGACTTCGCTGGGGAGGTAACATTAGCGCCGAATGAGTACCAAGTAGACCTGACGTCTTTTCTGGAGGGGCCGGAGTTAAGGGTCGGGAGCACAGGAGATATGTTTGCCGCGAGCGCTCTGGAGGCTATTCTGTTGACTCGAATTACAGACGAGGACGGAAATTTTGTCAGATTCGATAAAATCGACGAATATTTTTCGGCGATTGAGCTGGGTGCTCCGTACGAATTCTGGTATTCGGTGAGCGCAGTAGGCTTTACGACACCGGGCTGTAGTTTTCCATCCGACGAATGTGGTGGTGGAGATACTTTTGAGCGCCTTGTTGCAACATCCACCATCACCTTCTTCGACAGCACAGCACAGGAGGTGCCGTTGGGCTCGACACTTCCCCTGCTTGGATTGGGGCTGGTAGGTTTGGCGCTTAGACAGAAAGGAAGAACCGCCCTCTAGTCAACTCGCGTTTTTAAGATTAGCGAAGGCCGCACCTACGGTGCTGTCTTCGCTAATCATTAGCTGCATGTCCCATGGACGTTGCTTTCGTTTAGCGCCATCGGCTTAGGAAGAATTATGTTCTGTACAACGAAACGTCCCGAGACCTATGTGGCAACTTCCAGCTCGCAGTAAGCCAGCCTATCTGGCAAGTTCCGACAGTGCCTGCCCCTTTATTCCTCGGTGCCAAGGCTTTGCCAATTTGAGCTCCGCGGTCGCATGAAGCAACTCGGGGTTGTCAGACGAAGCTTGAGGACTCCGAAGCCGACCGTTAGACTGCACCAACCACACGAGTAGGCGGAGAAACTCTCTTTAGAAGCTATACTTCCGTTGAAGAGAACTTCAAAATTAAAAGTACGGCCTGCCTGGCTGTCGTCTGGACCAGTAACTCGTAGCGTGACGGGATACCTTCTCGCTACTGCAAGGGTCACCTAGAACCCATCGCATCTACTATTGGCTAGCAATGGGCAGTACGCACCAACACCACCTGGAAGCTTGAAATTTGAATTTAAATATCGCGAATGCAACTCCCTCAGCTGGCAGTTTTTTATGACCTGGTCGGGTGGCTCAGGGAAATTCGAGGTGATGGGCAGCCTTAAGCGTTCGCTCAGAGGAGTCTATGGTCATAGCCTTCTCGCAGGAGGACAGCTTAGAAAAATACAAGCAGAAACGGCTGTCATCGTCGCATTTCATAGAGTTAACAACGATCTTAGAGATGGCCTCACATGCTCTACGCGGAAATTTTCTAACTTCTGCCGATTTTTCAAACAAAATTTTGACGTAGTCGCGTTGCCCGAGCTCATCACTTCGGTTGAAGCTGGCAAATCTGTGGAAGGTAAGCTCGTTATAACGTTTGATGACGGCTACAGAGATAATTTTCTCAATGCTGCACCGCTACTCAAGCAATTGGGACTTCCGGCAACCTTCTTTGTCACTACAGGCTTCATCGATAACTCCAATACTGCGTGGTGGGATAACGAGGCATCGCCGAAGCCAGAATGGATGAGTTGGGTGGAATTGAAGCAGCTATTCGCGGAGAGCTTTTCCATTGGCGCTCATACAGTTTCCCATGCCGACTTAGGGAGCGTTTCCCTTTCGGACGCTAGCGTTGAAATAACCCAGTCCAAGAGGGATATAGAGGCTATTCTGAAAAGCACGGTCGATTTATTTGCGTATCCGTACGGCGGCGAAAATAATATCACAGAGGAAACGAGAGGCCTGGTGAAATCTTCGAATTTTCGCTGCTGCCTTTCATGTCACGGTGGCTTAGTTAAAAAGGATAGCGACCCGTTTCACCTCTCCAGGGTTCCGATATCCCCTTGGCAAACGAAGCCAGAACATTTCATCGTCGATCTCAAAAACTACTCAAAACGTCCCTGAGATTCTGACTTCGCACACGCACCGCCTAAAAGCTAGCTTTCGTAGATGATGGACCACTGACGGGACCTAAAATGAATTCGCTTTCACCACCAGTTTTTAGCATTGTCATTCCAGCTTTCAATGAGGAAAAGTTTATTGGCAAAACGCTGACGCGTCTTTTTCATCTTCTATCCGACATTCCTCAATTTGAGGTTATCGTTGTTGACAATGCTTCGACAGACACAACAGCCGAGATTGCAACAAAAGCTGGCGATATTGAACTCATACGATTACCGGATAAGGTTACAGTGGCAAGGGCAAGAAACATCGGATGGGCGTCTGCTAAGACCGATGTTGTAGTCTTCCTCGATGCCGATGTCTTGCTGACGGAGCAGTGGAGAGACAAGTTCGCCGATACGCTACCGCAGCTATCTCAAGCGAAAATGGTAACTGGTGCGACAGTTTCGATTTCAGAGAACCCTGGGCTCATTGAAAAGAATTGGTTTCTATATATGGACACCTCGACGCGCACCTACATAAATAGCGCAAACTTGATAACCAATAAAGACGTATTACATTCAATCGATGGCTTTAACGATGAGCTAGTAACTGGCGAAGATGTAGACTTCAGCAACAGAGCAAAGAAAGCGCAGTGTGAGGTGATTCTTGACCCTGCTTTCAAAGTCCACCATGAGGGCTACCCTAAATCGCTGCTGCAATTTGCCAAGCGAGAAATGTGGCATGGGATAGGCGACATCCAGAGTTTTAAAAGCTTTCTAAGCTCGAACGTAGCTAAAATCGCGTGCTTACAAGGCCTACTACTAATCTCCGGAGTAATAGGCACGGCAATAAAGATGTCTGTGACACCGTTGTTGGTATCCTGTTCCTTGCTGTTTATCGGCAACTTTCTCATAGCCAATAAAAAATTTCCAAAAGCACCTATAACCGTAAGGCTTACCAACACTTTCCTGTACTTCGTGTACTTTATGAGTAGATTTCTGTCACCACTTAAAAAGCGATGACGGAGTTAGCTAATCAGAAGAAGTGATCAATGGTAGCAAAGCGCGATTACTCTAATCTCAGATTCTCAGGTGCGCTAGGCCCAGTAGTCACGGATCGAGAGCTTATTGCTCCTTGGCCAATCCTGGGGTTTCCCTTACCATCCCGCGCCGATGGTTTTTCATTCGTGATGATCAAGTCATCAAAATAGAGTGTCTGGGTCTTAGGAGAATTACCATTCCAATAGGTAAATAACAAAAAAGCATCAGACCAACTGGTAGCGGTACGCAATGTTGTAATGTCAGTTATTTCGGTGATTAGCTTATCATTGCGCCAAACCCTGATCAGCCCTTCTCCGCCCTTACTCCACGGTATATTGTCGAAGACCACATGCATTTCGTAAGTCTGCCACTCTCCAGTCTTCATATGGACGCCGCCGGAGTAGCTCCCGAACTCACGCCACATTTGCTGACACTCTTGAATAATACCAAAACCGGCGTCGCCGAAGATTTTATAGGTAGGATAGATTAACCAATCTACGTAGCCCTCATTCTTCCCTTTACAGAACTCAGCAGGGGCGTCACTCTTTGTATGAAAACGCATGAATTTAAGACGATTTCCCGCGCTATAGGAGTTGAAATCGAAGTCTTTCGGAAGAAAGAGGTCAATTTTGACCCACACGCTATCGCCTTTGACAAGCTTGCCGGGAAGTACTTTTCGCCCCCCGAATTCGGCCCAACCGGTCGTGTCCTTCCGGATTGTTGACGCACAAGAGTGTCGGCCACTAACGACGTTTGTAGTAGACACAACTGTTTTGCTCGCAGCATCGTTGAAGCCGCCAGCCCCTTGTAAGACACTGCCGGCAGCAGAATTCTCACAATCGATTTTGACTGTCCAAGCCTGAGCGTGAGAAGCAGCTAGAAACGCGGTAGTGATAACCGAAAAAGCAGACCAAATTAAACGCATAATTTTTACTCCAGATTAAGCAGATGATAAACGGAGTGCGAAGCGGGCTCCAAAACCAGGTCACACTATCGCGTAACAAGACGTTCCATGATGTAGGCCTTTCGTTAGCGAGCGTGAGCTTCTTTAAGCTTTCGATTAATGGGGTTGAACGGATGATTCTTGAGTTTGAGGCAATTGCGCTCTAGAAGGAACCATGACAAAAGCGAAATAATCAAGGTTAGTGCCAGCGCCACAAATCCATAAAACACGGTGCCAGTCAACCCGAAATAGATGAGGCAGTTAATAATTGGCATATGATAGATATATATACCGTATGACACATCATTTCCTCGCGTAATTCTTTGCGCCAATGTAGGCATAGAATAGGCAAAAGAAAATATAAGCGGGACCATCATAAAGAAGAAAAACGGGTTGACATTGTTACCGAAGTCAACGTTCTCTTGAACCGCGAAATAACCGACAGCTAGATATACCGGAAAAATAAGCCAGAATTTCCCTGCCAGGATACTGTGAAAAAAGAGAAAATTTCTCTGGAAAAACACCCCTACAAGAAACATATAAAACCAAGGCAGGAACGACACACGAACAATTTTATAAAGGAACTCTCCCTGCATTTGCCAGGGCACCATACTAAACAATCTATTCAGTGCGAAAAATAAGATTATTAAACATATCAGTCTAATATTTCTGCTGTCCGACTTGATATTAAACAACGAATAGATTATAGGCACGAGCAAATAGAACTGCAGCTCAACCGTTATCGTCCATAGACTCCCATTTAGGACACCGTCCCCATATGCCCGCATAAAATCAGGATTATAAAACTGAACAAAACTGACCTTAGCAAGATAAAGAGCAACCCAATCTAAAAAGGTCGCATCAGTTTCTCCGGCATAGCCACTAGCAAATATCAGTACGAAGGAAATAGTGACCGCTAAGATTAAAGCAGGATAGAGCCTGAGGATCCGATTTGACCAGTATTCATTGATCTTAGAGTTACTTTCGTAAGATTTACTGATTAGATATCCGCTAACAAAGAAAAATATTGGAACACCCGGAAACATGAAAAGAATCGATAGAAATTCATGTGCGAGTTCAGAAACTCTTACCTTCAAAACCAAGATAGCATGTAGTATGGCGACTTGACTGGCGGCAAACAGCCGTAATAAGTCAAAGTTATTAGTCCTGAAAACCTCTTTAATGTCCTTTTGATCAAGCATAAGGGAGCACGCAACTCAGGTGTTTAATGTTAATTCGTTTCACTGATAGATATGTATAAGGAATAATAGCTTTTTTCACACGCCTGGATGCTATATTTACTTTTGACGTTTTGCTGACACACCTCAAACTGGGCATGATATTCAGGATCTCCAAGTATCAAGCTATGCAATGCGGCACTTGCACTGTTTTCGAGTGGTGGGTAACTGAGCATCGCAGGATAATCGGCCAAGAGTTCACGCACCCCCCCCACAGCATGTCCGATCACCGGCACCCCTAGCCCAATTGCCTCCAACAGGTTAAGCGGCAGTCCTTCGTGATCGGATAAAATCAAAACAGCATCTAACTGCCAAAGTATCCCATAGACATTTTGCTGAAATCCTAGTAGGTGTACTATAGAGGCTAAGCCAGCTTCCTCTATGTTTTTTTTGAGTTCGCTGTAGAGCGGACCATCGCCCACGATGTAGTATTCTGCGAGTTCGCCCTTGGAAGCCAAATGTTCCGCGATTTTTAAGAAAATGTCGTGACGTTTTACTGGCACCAATCGCCCGACGATACCTACAGCAAATGGCCTGCCGCTTCGCCGCCCCAATCGTTGAGAATTTTCAGCCTGAGCTTCTGCCATAAATCCAAGATTTGCGAAATCGATGCCGTTGGCAATTACTTTTACACGGGAGTTGTCAAACCCTTCGTTAATTAAGGCAGTTTGGAGCTCGCTAGAAACTGCGACGTTACACTGAAGGAAATGCTTATTAATGAGGTACTCAAGACAGTTGCTCAACTTAGCCTTAATTGCCTTTGGGCCAGAATGCTCATTTCCTCCGTGTAGGGTACGAACCGCCTTCGCGCGCAAACGGAGGGCGAGGAAAGCAGCAATCAAGTTTTCTTTTTTACGATGACCGTGAATAACGAAATGATCTTGGATTCCTTGCTCTTTCCACTCTCTAACGAAGCGATAACTGGCGACTAGAAGAGAGAAAAACGTGTTATTTGCCTCTTCAAGAAGCAAAAGCGGAACCCCAAGCTTGGCAAGCTCCTGGTGAAGCTGACCGCGGTTAAGAATGACAACGCTCACCCGCATGTTAGGGCGCAGCATCTGCTGCTTGACCAGCTGGTATACTAGATTTTCAGCTCCGCCCCATAGATCACCGGATACCACATGAACAACCGACACTACAGGTGTTTTCATCGGGTCGCGGCTTCCATATTGGGTCTACAGGACAAGAGCTTTTTCTGAAGTCCTTCTACCGCTTGCGAAATACGATTGAAGCAAAGCTCAAAGTACTCAGGTGATCGAACTATCGGATCCTGAATGAATGCCAACGAAGTGTCGCTCCAGAGGCCGGCTAAGGTATACTGAACAGCTCCGCTATCATGACTAAATACCGCCTGTACTTGACGTACCTGCTGCGCCTCAAAGCCAACAAGCAAGTCTCCTGAGCAAACTTCAAAGTCATTGAGAGAAGTGGCAACATGATCCAGCAGCGACATGCCCTCTCGTGCCGCTCGCTCCAGGGCTTCAACGCTAGCAGCGTCGCCAGGCCGCGCGGATACCCCGAATGAAATGGTGTTCTTGAAGCCGAGCGATTTTAGTCGCGCTACGGCGTACGCACTTCGATTGATATTGCCTTTACAGAAGAAGACGACCCGTGTTACCTCTTCGAATCGCACGACCTTATAGCGGTTGTAAAGACCAACCAAGGATTGGAAATTAGAATTCAACAGCGTCAACAGGGCGCGCTTCCCACCCCACCGGTCAAAAATATTGAGCGTACCAGGAACTCGCTTCCCGTCCGCGGCCCTAGAATTAACTCGCAAGAGACGTAACTTCAGGCCTTCAACATGCTCTTTACTTTTCGGCAATGATAGAGACGGTATGATCCCGTTGCTGACGCGAGGGAGGCTCACCAACCGCTGCTGAACACTGTGAAGAACGAATACGGCTTTGTGCTCAGAAAGATTAAGATCTAATAGTCCCTCTACGGGCTGCGGTGGCCCGAGCAACCCCCAGCGCTCAAAGTAGCAACTCAGCCATGATGCTGGAATTAGCTTGCCAAATGACGTTTCGTGAAAATCATCCTGCCCTTTACTTAGAACAGAGGTAGAGGCAACTGAATACGGGTTTTGAACTAAATGTAATTCATCAGCGTCTAGAGAAACGCTTATGTCAGAGTGGGCATACGTCCGGAAGGATTCTGCCACTTCTGCTCCCAAAGCTAGTTCACATCCCTGAGCGATCGCCTCGAAATGAAAAGCCAGCTGTTCTTTTGGCACCACAGAACAGCGCCGCAGTAACTCCTTGATCGCGCTGGACCTTGCCGCTGGCGAGTGCAGCATATATCGCACTGAGCCCGCGCCGTGTTTTAGATTAAGATCAAATACTCCTCTTTCGGCTGCCGCCTCTAACGCAGGCAACAGGGAGTAAATCTGCCGAACCCATGGGATTTCGTCAGGATGTGGAACAAGTAGCGCACTCACGAATGGGATATTTTCTTCTTCAAGAAGCTCACGGGCAGCTAATAGATAGTCTTGGGTATGAGCAACGACAATTATGAGAAGACAATAATTCTGATCATGAAAACCAGCTCGACAGCTATGTTCCCACTCACGACCTGACAGAAATAGTGGGGGAGCCTTCTGTTGCCGCCAATAGGTCACCGTGAGGCGAAGCTCCTCAATGGTGTCAGTTAGTTGATCGATCCTTACTATGCCGACGGAATGTGACAAACCACCTTCTGAAGTCATCTTCGAGATGGCACATGGCGAGAAGTCAAGGATTTCACTGGAAGAGGTGAGCCAGCCGTTAGGAATTTTGAAGGGGCTGCGATCGTCCCCGAGCTTGAAAGCTGTCGGGATCGCACAGTAGCAAAGATACACACCAAGGCCGACAACAAGGCCTGAATCCAGAAAAATGGGTAGTATAAAGCGGAGATAAAGGTCGATGTCACCATCAAGCTGAGGAGCCCGTAGTTTAACGCTTTAGCTGTTAAGTTATAAAAATTTATCACTTCATCATCTATAAAGGGGGCTGTTAATTTAACAGAATAACGATTAATTCTCCACGTAAAAAATGCAAACAAAAATAATAGTAACAGACCACTGTAGCCTAGCTCAGCAAGAGCCTGAAAATAGGTGCTGTGGACTTCCTCTGGCTTATACTTTATAGAGGGATCGAAATGATAGGCTTTGAAGTAAGGAATCCAATTGTAATAACCAATTCCAAGCACTGGATTGGAATTACCGATATCAGTAGCTATCCCCCAGTAATGAAGACGCAGAGTTGACGTGTCATCTTCCCCTGCAGTGGTAAATCGCTCCTTGAATTCCGGCGGAGTAAACGCAAAAGCTATTCCGAAAGCTACCACCACTACCGCCAGCCTTTTAAATATTTTCTTTCTTTGAAAAAGAATGGACAGCCCTATGGCAATCAGTCCAAGAATCGCTCCTCGTGAACTGCTTGCAAGGATAGAACTAAATGCACTAATAGGAAATAAAAGCATGAAATAATAAAGCAACTTCGACCATCTATTCTTAAAGGCCTGAATAAACGCAATACTCAGCGGAAGAAAAACACACATTTGCATCGCAAACTCACCTGAATTCATAAACCACCCAGGAGATCCAGAAACCCCGAAATCCGCGAACGAAAAGCCACGGGAGACCCACGAGACGAAGCCGTGCTGGGACATTTTAAAATTGCAAAGAAGATAAAGTAAAAAGAAGATGAAAAAACGACGCTCAGTATTAACTATTTTGAGAACGAGATAATAAACTATGAACCATTGCCCCATAACCGTAGCTTTGCTGAAGCTATATGCACTATTGTAAGCAAAAATGCTTGACAGCAAAACCACCAGAAAGAAAGCAACTAGCCCAGCATGAATAGCTGTAAGCCCATTGTAATTTGGCGCTTTATCGCCCTTGGCAAACGACAAGACAAAAGCAGCGAGGATACAGGTCATGGACCAAGGCATGAAATCAAGCCATCCATATATCGCCTGCGGCTTAACATATTCAAAAAACAACCACCCACAAATCGCCCAGAACGCCAGATGCTCACGTCGCACCGACTGCCAGATCGTCTTCGGGCTCAGGTTCGCCAGTGACTCGACACTACCTTGCTCATCGTCGCCCTGAGCGACCGCGACTTTCGATTTAAATCTGTTTGCTGTCGTATTCTGGCGCATAGCAGTTAGAATCCGGTACGTCTCAACGCACTCAATAAGGAAAATGTAGTGGAAACCGTTCTCGTTCTCGACGCACAGCAGCGCAGCGCACTGGCTGTTACCCGCTCTCTCGGTAGCCGGGGCATCCGCGTGATTACTGCCGATACCGTTGCCGAGACATTGGCCGGTGCATCACGATATAGCGCGGAAAGCGAAGTCTACGCCTCGCCATCCAATCCGGACGCCTTTCTCGCGTCAATCAATGCGCTTATAAAAAAGCACTCGATCGATGTTCTATATCCGGTGACCGAGATCTCGCTATATACCTTGCTCGCCAGGCGCGACGAACTCGCCGACACAAGACTTCCGCTTGCGCCATTTTCAACCATCAAGCAGCTTGCCAACAAGGCTGAATTGGTAGCGCTTTGTAACGGTCTGGGCGTCGCGGCGCCGCAGAGTGTACAGTATTTCAGTGCTGCAGCGGCAATCGATGATGTCAGGAAATTTGCGTATCCGGCGATCATCAAACCTGCCCTGTCGCGCATCCAGATTGACGGTCAGTGGGTCAACGCGGCGGTGCGTCACGCCGCTGATGCCGAGGCAGCAACGGCAATTCTGAAAAACGAACCCGCGCTGCAGCAACATCCGTTCATGGTGCAACAGTGCATAGAGGGTCACGGCGCCGGTGTCTTTCTTCTATATGACCATGGCGAGTGCATCGCTCATTTCACCCATCGCCGTGTTCGTGAGCGTCCACCCAGTGGCGGCGTGTCCGTGCTCTCTGAAAGCGTGGCTACCGATCCTGCCCTGCTGGCACAGAGCAAACGCATCCTCGATGCCGTCAACTGGCATGGCGTGGCGATGGTGGAATATAAAGTGGCGGCTGACGGCACGCCTTACATAATGGAAGTGAATACGCGCTTCTGGGGATCACTACAGCTCGCGATCGACTCTGGCGTGGATTTTCCTTTCCTGCTGCATGAAGCCACCATGGGCAGAAAAACTCGCGGGCCGGAAAAATATCGCACCGGCAATCGGCTTCGCTGGCTGATGGGTGACTTTGACCGTCTGTATCTCGTCCTCCGTGGACAAAATTCATCCCGGCAAAAAATATCCGAGACACTACAGTTTCTGAAAATTCTTCAGCCGGGAACTCGCTACGAGGTCAATCGTGGCGGGGATTTGCAGCCTTTCTGGCGAGAACTGAAATTGTACTGGAAGGCCCTCAGGGGCTGAGTTCTCGTAACTTTTTGTGTAGTAAATGGGCTAAATACCCTATGAATGTAAAGGTTTACACCGTTTTGTAGGATTTACCAAGTTTAGGCCCAATGGCCGATTTTTCGCTGTCTACCACCTGTTAATCTTGCCGCACATTACGAACATGTACGGATAAGAGATTAAGTCGGGAGGCAACAGCGATGAAGCAGCAGAATAGAAAACTGAGCACAGCTCGGGATCACGCTTCTGAGAGAATTCTCAGCAGACCACTGTTCTGGGTCTCGACCACCGGTTCAATAGGCGCTTTTGTTGTAGCCCTTACAATACTTGTGGATGCTGTCCCTACTGGCGACCATACCGTCGCCCTCCCCGTTGTCGATTCCGCTGAAGCGGTCACCACAATGGTGGCACCGGTAGCTGAGCCGGACATGCTGCAAATGAACGCGCCAGTCCAGCCGGCCCCACAGCGCCTCGAGGGGGCAGTGGCCCAGACGACGAACGATGCACCGACAGATTTTGAGTCGGAGCATCTGGCAGACGAATCAGGCAATTACGGCTTTACTGTTACCCCCGCACAAGAATCCCAGTACCAGTCCCTCAATACCAACTCTGATTACCCCAGCCTCGAAACAAGAATGCTCGAAATGCAGGCTCGTCGCGGCGGCAAGGTCTTCGACCCTGAATCCGTTCTGAAAGCCCTGGCCCAAGAGCACCCATGGCAGGAAAGTGCCGAGGCTAGTGACCAGCTCGACCTGACCCCGGAACAGCGTTTCGACGGTCGTGAGTTCGTCAAGGTCGATCAGATGAAGATTGAGACACTGGTCCCTGGCGACACGCTGGAACTGCCTGTGTCCTTTGAAAGTGGCAGCATGGAAATGGTCGTGGACAACGTGGAAGTGAGCGAAACCGGTGAAGTGACCTGGTTCGGCCGCATAAAGGATTACGAACAAGAAAATCAGGTATCGATCACGCAGGGTGAGACAGTCACCATCGGTGGCATCACCACGCCAAACGGCGAATACATGATCGAGTCCCGGGCAGCTGCAGGCTGGATCGTTCCGACCGGCACACTGTTCAATCCGGGAGACGAGGACGACCGCGTCTACCCACCAGAACAAAAGAATTCCTGATTACAGGCGTCAGGAACGAAACATTTCAAGAACTTTGCTGCTGTCCCGAGGGGCAGCCTCTAAACACTACGGATGATAGGAGAATTACCTTGAACAACCCGAACATCACGAGCCAAAAGAGTCACCGACGGTCAGCGAGCCCTCTTCTCACAGCTATTCTCAGCACTGGTATGCTCGCGTCAGCAGCTGCAGCACAGGCAGCAACAATGGATGTGCTCGTGGTATACGATAGCGGCGCAAAATCACAGCTTGGTGGCGAGCCTTCAACAGTTGCACGCAGCTGGGTCAATCAGATCAACAGCTATTACGCCAACTCGAAAGTCGATATCAAGCTCAACCTGGTTGGCACTTCATATCACAGTGAGTCTGGCAGCAGCGTGACTGACCTCATCACCAACCTGCAGAAAGACTCCTCTGTTCGCAGCAAGCGTGACAGCCTGGGCGCCGATTTCGTCGTCATGATGAGCGACAAGGCCAATTGCGGCATTGGTTATGTCACCATGTCCAGCCAATATGCTTACAGTGTCGTCGGCCCGAAGTGCGGCCCGATGACCATGGCACACGAACTCGGCCACAACATGGGTCTTGACCACTCGCGCAAGCAGGGCAAGACTAGCGGCTCGCGCTACTCCTACGCGCTGGGCTACGGTGTCGAGTACTCCTTCGCCACTATCATGTCCTATGCTCACCTCTACGGCACAAGCCGTATTGGCAAGTTCTCCAACCCTAACGTGTCATGCAACGGCAAGCCATGTGGCGTGCCTGCCGGCAAGTCGAATGAAGCTGACGCAGCTCGAGCACTTCAGAACGTTCGAAACGAGCTTTCGAACTACCGCGCGAGCAAGAGTGGCTCAACAACCACCACATCGCCTTCGACACCAACTAACAACACCAGCTCTGGCTCGACTTCGTCAATCACCGACGGCAAGACCTACCGTCTTCGTGCTAAGAACAGCGGCAAGTGTATCGACGTAAGCGGTAACGCGAGCTACTCAGGTGCCACTATCGCCCAGTGGTCATGTCACGGTGGTTCGAACCAGGCCTTCACAGCCTCAGCGACTTCTGGTGGCTACTTCACACTGAAGGCACGTCACTCAGGCAAGTGTCTGTCTATCGATGGCAACGGTGATCGTGCTCGTGCGATCCAGGAAAACTGCAACGGCAGCTCTAGCCAGCAGTGGAAGCTCACTGCCGATGGCAGCCACTTCCGCGTATCGAACAAGGCCAGCTACAAGAACCTGGACATTCGCGGCCAGTCTGATGACAACCGCGCAGCGGTTCAGCAGTACAGCGCTAACGGTGGCGACAATCAGCGCTTCGGTCTGGAAGGCGTCTAAAGACACCTGACACACCAGAACGCAAAAAGGCCCTTCCTTGCGGAAGGGCCTTTTTTATTGCCTTCAGAAAACAGGTACGAGATCAGTTTGTCCTGTTTCCTGCGCTTTGTATCAAGAAGCTTGGCTGTTCTTCCTGCGTGAAAGACAGGTCACTGCTATGCCAAGCACCAGCAGACCGAGCGTAGCTGGCGTCGGAACGTTGATATCCGGCACCAGGTCTTCGTTGTAGTTCAAATCGAAGTTCAGGTCCCAGTGCTTGCTACCGGTATACAGCGGCTTACCATTGGCGGCATAGATATCCATCCATACAGAGCCACCAAAGGCATTGGTCTTGTCGTTGGCACCCGTACCAAACTGAAAGACGGGCGCTTTGCCAGACTTGCCTGGGGCAGCAACCAGTTGCGCATAGTAGTCGATGCCATCCACAGTAATACGGCTATCGCTCGACATGCCGGTATAGAAATTCCAGTCAGCGGTATTCGAAGAGCCACCCTTCTTGACGACTGGATAGCTTTCGGTAAAGCCGGTGAACAAGAGATCGAAGGCAGCGTTGATTCCATAAGGATTCAAAGCGGTTCCCGTCAGGCGTGCTGTACCGTCGTCTGACTGCAGAAATGTTGACCCACTGCCGATGCTATATGATCTCGCTGCGCACTTCTTGGAACCCAGTTTGAGGGAGTTGGTATACAGGCCATGACTGGCGCCACCACAATCCTTACTGGCGGTATCGGTGACATCGTAGCCACTGATCACAGTAGCCGATACGGACATGGACAAAGTCATCGCCAGAGCCGACAGTGCAAAACGTTTTGAGATTACAGCCTTCATTTATTTACAGCCTGTGTAAGCCAAGTGTTGAATGAGTACGTGGGGACGTTGGGTATGAGAAGGATCGTCGCTGACCGTCATAAGCATTTTCCAGGCCAGAAATAATAGCCCACTGATTTCACGACAGCTTTAGAAGATAGACAAGGGTAGGAACGGAGACATTGCCAGACGATCTGTATGCTTTCTGGACAATTGGGGAAGTGACTAGATGCGGATAATCGACGCTTAACAAAAAGCCTCCCGAAGGAGGCTTCTGCAAATCTTTGAAATCTTATGCTTGCTTGCGACGTGACAGTCTCAGAGCAGCTACACCAAGAGCCAGCAGACCCAGTGTTGCAGGTGCTGGTACGTCTACGCCTGAACCTGGGTTGTCAGGAACGAGGTCTGGGTTGTTTGTCAGGTCGAAGTTGATGTCCCAGTGGTTGTCACCGAAAAGGGCTTCGCCTTCAGCATTGTACATATCGAGCCATACAGAACCACCAAAGTCGGCAGTCTTGTCGTTCGCGCCAGTGCCGTACTGGAATACAGGCATAGTGCCAACGTTGTCTGGAGCGCCGACCAACTGGGCGAAGTAATCTACGCCATCAACAGTGATTTTGCTGTCTGCTGTCAGACCAGTGTAGAACTTCCAGTCATCCTGCTCTTCCATGCCACCAGTCTTGACTACTGAGTAATCTTCAGTGAAGCCAGTGAAGGTCAGGTCGAAGATTGCGCCAACGCCGCTTGGGTTGGTAGCAGTGCCAGTGAAGGTTGCAGTGCCATCATCTGAACGGATGAAGGTTGTGCCTGTCTGGATTGAGTAATGAACATCACCACCAGTGTTCAGGGTGTTGGTCCACAGACCAAAGCTGTTGCCATCCGCACTGACGGCAGCATCGCTAACGTCAAAGCCTTCGATTACAGCTGCTGAAGCTGGCAGTGCGACTGCAAGAGCCAGAGCCGAGAGAGAGAGTGATTGCGCCAATTTTGAGTTAAACATGAGAAACCCCTGTAAGGTTGTAGTTGGTCGTGAGTTGTCATCCTGATGTCTACAGGTACAACGTTTCACAAAAACATTCCGTGTATTGCAGTAAGTTAACATACAGGAAATGTGCCAACTTTGTAGCTAGCTGTTCTACATAGGGTTTTAACGTTGTCTACGTAATTATACGCAGCATTTCAGGGGGTAGTTTTTACAATTCACTACACTGCTCGCCGTCAAAGTTACAATGGCTATCCAAAGGGATTATTCCGTTTGGTACAGAGCTGGCTGGGTACGAGCAGAGAAATAAAAAAGCTCATAAAAAAACCCTTCCGAGGAAGGGTTTTTCTTTCGCTAACCTTGCCGGAAGATCAAAGACCTCCCGATCAAATGTCAGTGAATACTTACTTGCTGCGACGTGAAAGACGCAGAGCAGCAACACCAAGTGCCAGCAGGCCGAGGGTAGCAGGCGCAGGAACGTCAACGTCAGGAACCAGGTCTGGGTTCTCAGTCAGGTTGAAGTTGATGTCCCAGTGCTTGCCACCAGTGAACAGCGCAGTGCCGTCAGCAGCATACATGTCCATCCAGACAGAACCGCCGAAGGCTGCGTTCTTGTCGTTTGCACCAGTGCCGTACTGGAATACTGGCATTGAACCAACGTTAGTCGGTGCACCAACCAGCTGCGCGAAGTAGTCTACGCCGCCAACAGTGATTTTGCTGTCTGAAGTCAGACCAGTGTAGAAATTCCAGTCAGCCTGCTTGGCAGTGCCGCCAGTCTTAACAACTGAGTAATCATCCTGGAAACCAGTGAAGGTCAGGTCGAAGATCGCAGTTGTGCCGAGTGGGTTCAGCGCTGAACCAGTGAAGGTTGCAGTGCCATCGTCTGAACGCAGGAACGTAGTACCAGTCTGGATAGAGAAGTACTTGGAGCACTTGCTAGGGGTCAGGCTGTTAGTCCACAGACCGTACTGAGCGCCACCGTTGCAAGAAACGTTTGCAGCGTTAGACACGTCGAAGCCCTGGATGATGGCGGCTGATGCTGGCAGAGAAACTGCAAGAGCGATTGCAGTCAGGGAAAAACCTTTTACTACTGAAGTGAACATATGAACTCCTGATGAAAATCCTTTAGATCGGCTGTAACGCTAAGTAATCTAAATTACCTGTTCGTTACATAAAGGTAAGCACTTGTCGTGCCAACTTTGTAACCACATGTTTTACTTAGACTTTCTTCTACAGAGAGATTATTAAAAGAAACCACATGTATAGAAGATTGACACACTGTTACAGAAGTCAGAATGTCGTATCAAAAATATACAAATCGGCCGATAGCACAGCGATCAGGGGCTTGGGCCCCAGTCTTTACTGATGCAGAAGCGTTTTAATATCAGTGGATTAGAAACAACGGGAAAAACCGCTTGCTGGGATGGCGGCGAACTAAAGGCCTAGGGCCTAACCATAACGTCGGATATTTTTACACTTTCCGCTGATAGAGTTCAGCGTATCGCTTGGCCATCAAAGCGGCATCATAGCGCTCTGCCAGCAAGCTAAGTCCATGATTCGAAAGGGCTGTGCGAAGCTCGCTATTTCGAATCAGCTTATCGAGCGCTTCCGCCAGTGCTTTGGGATTGCCTGCTGGAACGAGTAAACCGGTATGGCCGTCCGTCAACACCTGTGGGATGCCCCCAACGGCGGATGCAACGACTGGGCGTTCGGCAGCCAGACTCTCCAGGATCGACAAGGGCAGCCCTTCGCTCAACGATGGCATTGCGAATATATCACACGCCCATAACAACTCTCGGGCATCATCTCTAAAGCCGAGCAAGGTGCACTGCGCCTGCAGACCGAGTGAGTCGATTCGACTCTGGAGGCTATGTTCTTCCTTCCCTCGTCCAGCGATGAAGACCTTGATTCTGGCGCCGTTGCGAGCGAGTCGCGCTCCTGCCTCTATAAGATGTATATGACCTTTCACCGGATAGAGGTTACCAACCGCCAGAATCATATGCTCATCGTCCGCGACACCGAGCTCAGCGCGGTAGCGAGCCCGCACTTTCGGATCAGGCTTGTAGCTGCTCACATCAATCCCGTTTTCGATCACAACGACGCGCGAGGCCGGAATGTCTGCGTCAGTCGCCAGGAAACTCTTGATATCGTGAGAGACGGCCACCAGTGTACTGAGCCTGGCGGTCAGCCGCATGAAAAAGCGCCTGACTGACTTCTCAGTGTAATAATTCTTACCATGAACAGTGGCGATATGCGGCACGCCCAAAGAGCGTGCGACAAGCGCCAGATGCATGTTCATCGCAAACTCATTCGTATGAACGACGTCTATACGGTATGTCTTCATAAGCCGTCGCACCGTGAGTAGCCACTGCGCGCTCAGGCTCCGTGGCAACGGGATCAGGTCGTAGTCGATATTGAGACGCTCGAGCTGAGCCGTGAGCCAACCAGGCTTGATAACGAGCACACGACATTGATGGCCTTCGGCCTTCTGGCTCTGCACCAGACGCAGCATGAAGTTTTCTGCCCCGCCTGGGCCCGAGGTCTCGATAGCATGGAGAATGTTCATTTGAGCGCGCTCACGATGCGCCTGCGCCGCGATAGAGTTTAGCCAGGAAGGCTTCAGGCGTGTTACTGGCATCTTCGTGCAGACCGATGCGCTTCAGCGCAAACAGGGAGTCGTTCGCCTGGTTGATGCCATTGCCGGTAGTCACTGCAGCGGCAAAACGTTGTTCCACCGCCGTCCGGGCATAGTCGCTTACGTCGCCATTGGGATAGCAGAACAAGGCCGGCGGCGATCCGAGATGTGAATGAATGGCTTCGATACAACCATCGAGTTCTGCATCGACGTCGGCCGGATTGGCCGCCTCGTTGAGCCTGAGATGATTGACAGTGTGCGCACCGACGTCAAAGGTGGGCGTCATGGCGCTGACCTGATGCCAGTCCAGCATCTCTTCGGCGGTATTCATCGAGAGTTCGCTATCCTGCTTCAGGTGCGCAAAGGTGTCATCGAGAAACTGGTAGATCTGGGCATCGGTGAACTGTTTGCAGGCGGCGATGACTTCGGCTGCATATTCCTTGTTGGCGTAGCGGCTGCTGTCAGGTTTGATGCCTGCGGATGAAATGAAATGTTCCAGGCTGCCTTTGGCGCGACTGTCAGGACCGAGCGCCGCTGCCAGTTTGAGCAGCCGATTGAGCTGCTCCGGCCAGAATGTGCGTCCGGTGCCTATGAAGCCCGTAGCCAGAAAGATTGTCGCCGGTACGTCGTGCTGCCTCAGCACAGGCAAGGCAAACTCATAGTTATCGAGCCAGCCATCATCGAAGGTGACAGCACAGCACAGTCGTCCATCACCACCTTCAAGCGGGCGCCCTTCACGCCTCGCCCTCACCCACTGCGCGAGTTCGACGAAACGTACCAGCGGCTGCAGCGTTCGCAGCTGCATATCCAGGGTCTCTGGTGTGACGTACATCCCGGGCTCTTCGAACGCCAGTCGCTCGTCCTGCTCAGGCAGTACGCGGTGATACATCAATATCAGCAGTGGCTGCGCGGTGGCATCGCCTTTTGCTTCTCCACCCATGCGGCCAAGCAGGCGCCGAGCCGCTCTCGCCTGATACGTGTCCCGGATGTTCTTCAGTAAGGCCTTCATCTCTCAGTCACAACCACTCAAGGAATGTATTTAACAATAGCTGGACCCAGACGATTTGCGAACCACAGTGGCAAGCGTTGCCATATCGCCACGAGCAGTTTGAACTTGGGATTATTGTTATTGATCGCGGGCAATTCGTCGGCCTGGAACAGGGCATAATGCCAGTAGAGCTGCACAGGCATGGCGCCCCACTGCTTCTTGAAGCGATAGGTGCCGGCGTCTTTGCTGGAACGGCCAAAATCGAACACGTCGAAACCAGTGTCAGCTGCGTGACTCAGTATTTCCCAGTACATCACCATGTTCATGTTCAGCGAGTTGAATGCCTGCCGGGTGGACGCCCAAGGTATCTCAAGCAGCTTCACAGCACCGGTTTCCTGTGCCACTAGAAAGCCACAGGAGGCGGGCTCGCCTTTGCAGTATATGACGATGAGTCGGGCGCTACTGCCGAAGTTCGTCAGGATGCCTGCGAAGAACGATTTGCCATACACCGGGGTGCCCAGATCACGCATGTTCTCGCTGAATACCCGGTAATAGTCGTCAAGTAGTTCCATGCCACCGATGCGGGATTCGTATTCGTTTTGCTGGCCTTTTCGTATCTGCGAGCGGACCTTTGAGCTGAAGCCTTTCCACAGGGTCTCACTATCTGCGGGCAGTGGCAGCCACATGTTGACCTTATCTGTGCGTTCTGGCCAGCCGGTCGGTTGCTTGTGATAACCGCGAACTTCCAGATGGCGTGCACCGCTGCTTCTGGCGAAGTCAGCAGCTGCTTTCAGCACGTGCTTTTCCGCGTTTTTGTCCAGCGCGAGTGCGCCGCCATAGTTGACCAGCGGAATGGAGGTCCAGATATCACCGAAAAGACGACTCTTCTGCCGGATCATCGGCAGCACCGCCTGAAGCTGTTCTTCGGCAGCCGACTCCAGATAGCAGGCAACATAGGCGATTTCATGCCCCATGGTGTCTACGACGGTCTTCAACCAGACCGATTCGTGATAGAGCGTGGCCCTGGGATGCTGACGAACGAAGTCGTCCCAACCTGCCGGCGGAGTCTGGCTAACGTCACAACGGTAGCGCCCGGAGGACTGCGCAGCTTCAGTCAGTTCAACAGGCTGAGGGTACACTGGGGGAATAAGTGCCTGAAGACGCTCCAGCTCGGAGGGTTGGCGTTTGGCTTTGGTAACTGCGGGGGCGCTTGGTGCGGCTTCAGAGCCTGTGGGCTGCTTTACCGAGACCTGGTCAGGCTGCACTGACGCCATTTTCGCTTCGAGCTCTGCGATCGAGGCCTGCACAGCCTTCTTGCGGGCAATCAGTTCGTCAGCGGTATCCAGGCCCTGCTTCTTGGCCTCACCTATCAGGCGACTGAGTTTCTTGGATTCGTCAGTAAGCGCCTGAATCTGTTCGGTCATATCTGTCACAGAGTTTATCCGCCACTCCTGGGCTCGGCTGGCAGCAGCTGCTTGTTTCGGAGCACATCACCAACCGTCGAAAACTGAAAATCATCTGTAAGATTGCGCAGGCGATCCATGCACTTGTCGAGATTGTTGTAGTGACGGAACATGGAAAATGCACTTGCCTTCACCCGTGGCTGATCCGTGTCAATCTCCCACGGATGCAGATAAAAGATGAAGGGTTCCTGCTTACGGTTGATCGACCCTAGTCCCCAGCGCGAAAACCAGTAGGGGAACAACCTGAAGTAGCCACCGCCGGCTATGGGGATGGTGCGTCCAAGCAGCTTCGCCGTAGAGAGCGGAAACTCGATGATCTCGCCACCGTTGTCCGTTTTCAGGCGATAAGGCAGTTCAGGTGTACCAGGCATACCATAACGGTCGTGATTCACCGGAAAAATGCTGGAGTCCCAGACGAAACCGAGCTCGACCAGAATATCGAGCGCCCACCGACTCTGGGCAGTGATGCTGTAAGAGGCTGCGCGATAGCCATCGACCGGCGCCTGGATGAGACTTTCAAGCAGGTCCTTGGAGCGCCGGGTCTCATCACGGAACACTTCGGGTGTCTGCTTATAAACAAGCTGATGGCTGAAGCCGTGGGAGGCTACCTCATGACCAGCTGCTGCGATTCGCTTGACCAGATCCGGATAACGCTCGGCCACCCAGCCAAGCACAAAGAACGTGCTCTTGATGCGTTTCTCGTCGAAGAGCGCCAGTAGCGCATCGGTATTGGCTTCGACGCGGCACTCATGCGCATCCCACTCATCAACCTTGATGGACTCGGCAAGCGCAGCAACGTGGAAGTAGTCTTCCACGTCAATCGTCATGGCATTCGTTATCATGCTCAGAGCCTGAACCAGGTAACGCCGAAGCTGAAATAGACCTCTTCTATGCCATTCAGGCCTTCAACACCGTTTTCAAAGGTGTTTTCTTCACGCTCTGTATAACCCACCGCGTACTCGAGTCGCACGTTTTTCAGCGGCCGATGTTCGACGCTCGCTTCCACGTAGTAGGTCACGATCTCCCTCAAGTTGTTACTGAACTCTTCCTGGTCACGTCGGAAGCTGATGTCGCCAAGCACCTGTGGTGTGAATGTGCGGCGATACAGCAGTTCGGCCGTATAGCGCTCGTCTTCGATTTCCTGGGTTTGATACTGCTCGAGCGATACCGAACCGATGGCACTGATTTCGTCGACCGCGGTGAGCGGATAGCTGCCAAGCAACCTGAACTGCGTGGTTTCGATAGTGTCGAAGCGATCTCGTGTATCGAGGGCGTCGAAGGTTTTCACGTTCTGGTCAGAGAAGGTGTCGCTGAGCGAGTGCGACAATTGCATATCAATAACGCCCTGTGTGGTAACGCCGCCATAGACATAGCTCAGCTGAGCGGTCGGCCCGTCGAACTCGGTCTCTTGAGTAGGCGATTCCGTGTTGACAAAGGTATAGCCACCACGGATGGAATAGCGTGAATTCTCATACTGCTTGGAGAGCTGCGCGAAAAGCGTCTGGCTGTTACTGTCTGTCTCGACTGTGCCCGTGGCGCCGATTTCTGTCGGTCGACGCTCGATCCAGGCGCGATCTGCTTCGACGCCGCCTTCGATCTGGTGACCAGTCGCCAGTTCGGTGACCAGCGCAGCCGTACCAGTGATCCGGTTACTTTGCTCATCACTATCTTCGAACCAGAGATTTTCGTATTCGGAGCCAAGTCTGAGTCCAGTGCGACCGCTAAGGGGAATCATCCACTGCGGACCGGTCTCAAATACGTTGATAAGCTGACGGTTATCCGGTGTACCCACCTCGGTGGAGTTCTTCCGCACCTGGTTCAGGGTGTCACGAAGTTCCCATTTGAAGTTGGGACTGAATTCATAGGCGCTGTTGACGTCCATGGTCGCAACCAGATCGCTGTCATTGGCGAACACGTCGTTAAAGTAGTGCTCATAGCCGAGGTTGAAACCGATGTCGCCAGAAAGCCTTGTTCTGCTTAGCACCTTGTAGAAATCCAGCGTGGTGCGATTTCGGGTATCAGCTTCCTTGTTTTCCCGGAGCGCCGCGTTCGTCGAATACAGGGTCTCGTTGGTCACCGAAATTTCGGCAGGCTCAGCGCTGACGACCGAAGCTGTCAGCGTGCCAGCCAGAACGGCCGTCGTGCAGGCTGCAAGTGTGAAGGTTTTCTGCATGTAATCTCTCATCCGTTAACGACGACACCGGCAAGCTTTGCCTCTGGAATGGCGGACGCCGCTTCGACGACCTGGCTTTCGGTGACTCTTCCATGTGGGGCGATCAAAAGCGTGTAATCGCAGACTTCAGATAATATGCGTGCATCAGGTGATTCCAGAATCGGCGGCGTGTCCAGGATGATGAAACGATCCGGGTAGCGGCGACGCAGTGTCTGCAGGAACTGATGCATCCTGAACGAAGTAAAATACTCACTCGCAGATTCTTTCTGGCTGCCCGCCGGCACAAGACGCAAGCGACGGATGCCAGTTGGATAGATGATCGTGGAGATATCCATGTCTGGATCTTCGAGGAAGTCTGTAACGCCCCGGTCCGGCAACAGATCGAACACACTGTGCAGCTTTGGATGGCGCAGGTTACAGTCGATCAGCAGTGCGGTCTTGCTGCTATCAAAGGCAAATGCTGCAGCAAGATTTATCGCGTTGAACGAGGCACCCCCGCCGGGCACTATGCTCGAAACCACGAGCGCAAAGTTATGGCCGCGACTGATTTCGAGCAGCTTGGTTCGCAGCTCCCGGAATCGTTCAACCGATTTACGATACGGGCTTTCTGGAAAGATGATGCGCTTTTCGCAGAGATCGTCCGGCGACAGCAGTCCCGGCTCACGCATGCGCACGATCTGCTTGCTGACCACATAACGTTCGAGGCCGCCTTCCTGAACCTCCCATGAACTCGGTACCAGCACCGAATCCTTGGCAGCACCGCGTCCCCCGTCGTTGGAAACGACTTCGCCACGCTGGGCTTGCATATCACCGCCGCCCTGACTATCGATGGACTTAGGCTTCTTGAATTCGTCAGCCATTATACGCCTCCTGCATATATGAACCACGCAACGACGATATAGGCAACGGCTGCGAAAATGGAAAGTATGATAATGGTGCGCGTTTTCGAACGGTTCTTGCGCTCTTCGTAAGGTGTTACCAGGTACTGAATGTGAGAGAGCACAGGCACGCCAGTGTTCTCATGCAGCAAGGCGGCCGAACGAACCCGCGGATCGACCATACAGAAGGCGATGGCGATAGCGAACGGCGCAAGCAGACCAAGTGGCAGACCGGCAAGCGCGAAATGGTAGAATGCGAGACCGGAAGGCTCTCTTGGAAGGCGCGCGCTTTCATGCAGCACGTAGTTCACGCCATAGCCTTCCACGTCGATGCGAAGCGAAACCCGTGCACGCTCGCGTCGCTGCAGCAGGTCGTCGTAGATTTCCTTGTTCACTTCGTAGTCACGGGTCAGTTCCGAGACCTTGGCGCGGGTATCCTGTACACGCTCCATCCTGCCCTGTTCGAGCTCCAGTAGCTGTCCCAGAGAATTAAGCCGGGTGCCGAGTGTCTCGATTCTGGTTTCGGTCGCCAGCAATTCAGTCTGGAGGTCACGGAATCCAGGGCCGGCCGGTGATACTGCGCCCGGATTGCTCGCTCTCAACTGATCTCTGAGGCCTTCGAGCTCACTGATTTGCTGTTTCAGGCTGACGATATCGGGATAACTTTCCTGATAGGACAAGCGCAAGGTATCGAGCTGCTGCTGCAGGCTCAGTATGCGGTCTTCATAACGGGCGTATTGACCCTGCTCCTGTTGGTTGTCGGAACCGCCGCCAACCTTGGAGCGCAGTACTCTGGCCTGGGTTTCAGCTTCCTGCTTGGCAAGCCTCGTTTCCTCGATCTGACGTTCGAGATCGATAACCTTGTTGGATACCTGGGCTTCACTACCCACAGATTTGGATGCCAGGAACTCTTTCAGCCGACGCTCGCTGGCTTCGATCTGACTCTGGTAGGCCCTCACCTGCTTGTCGATGAACTCGTAGGCTGCCCGCACATCTTCACGCTTGTTGGAACTGGTAACATCAATCAGGAGCTGGGTCAGCTTCTGGGCAATGATAAAGGCGTGCTCAGGATCCGGCGAAGCATAGCCGATCTTGACATATTCCTTGCCCTGCTTTTCAACGGAGATATTCAACCGCATTTCCTGAACAACCCGCTCTTCATCGGCAGGGGTCTTCACCTCGCCAAAGATCTCTTCCAGATCCGCGAGCTGCAGCAGGATCTCCCTGGAGTTCAATACATCGAGGATGGCTGCGGCGCGATCGGGCCGCTGATGGGCAGCGGGCGCCTTATCGTTCATAAGCGGATTGATAAGGTTCGGGTCATCGATCTTGATGACCGCATGGGAGATATATTTCTTCGGGAACACGACGCCAATTAGAAGCACAAAGGTCGCGACAAGCAGGAAGAGGAAGAACCAAGTCCATTTGCGCGCCCTGAGCACCTTTACGACTTCACTGGGAAGATCGCTGATTGCAACTGCCATAAGCTTACTCTGGTTTCAAATCGGGTTTTCAATCCGGGTGTTCAATACATTGCCAAGGGCCTGAGCGTGCCCAGCATTCTTCCCTGTCTAGAGAACTTTCTCAGGCACAGTAACGACGTCGCCTGGCAACAGGCGGTAGTTTGCCCTGATATCGCCGCCATTCATGATGGCTTCGAGATCAACCGGGATCACCACGGTCTGCTGTTGGAACTGCCTGTACAGAATGGCGCTACCACCCTTCGCAAAGTCGGTCATGCCACCAGCAGACAGCACGAGATCAAGTATTGTAACGCCTTCCTTGTAAGGAATGGACTGCGGATTATTGACTGCACCCGTAATTCTAACCCGATTTGTGAACTCATAACTGTTCGAGTTGCGCACTATGACGCTGACTTTGGGTTCCTTGAGGTAAACCGAGAGTCTATCTTCGATGGCGGTCGCCAGTTGCTCCGGTGACAGGCCAGCTGCCAACAGGTCGCCTACCAGCGGACTGGACAGCTTGCCGTCCGGCCGGATAGTTGTTTCTGTAGATAGGTCGGGGTTGCGCCAGACCGATACGCTGACGGCATCGCCAGGCCCGAGAACATAGGTTTCCAGGGACTGAGGCTTGGCCTTCAGTGCGGCTTCGATCAGCTCCGAGTCCGAGTAGGATACAGATTGACATGCACCCAGAACCGCTGTCACGGACACGATCAGCAGTAAAGCGGTTGCACGACGTAGCAACTGCATCGACAGCAGCAGTTTACCCGGTAATTTCGACATTAAGTTTCCCTTTCATAGCCTATCATGTGAGTACAGCTGCCCCGAGTAGGGTCCTGCTAACGTGAGCCTTTCTTGAACAGGATGACTTCGGCCGTCTGCACCAGCACGATCAGATCCAGCAGCAAACTCTGGTTCTTGATGTAGTACAGGTCGTAGCGAAGCTTTTCCTTCGTGTCTTCTTCATTGTCTGCATACGCAAAACAGAGTTGAGCCCAACCTGTGATGCCGGGTTTTACCCGATGTCTTTCATTGTAGTAGCTGATGTTCTTCGCGAGTTGTTTCACGAACACCGGCCGCTCCGGGCGTGGCCCGACGAAGGCCATGTCACCCTTGAGTACATTAAGGATCTGCGGCAGCTCGTCAATTCGCACTTTACGAACAAATGCGCCTACTTTCGTTACACGTACGTCATTTTTCTGAGCAAAGACCGCTCCGCTCTTCTCGGCATCAGTACCCATGCTACGGAATTTGATGACATTGAACGGCTTGCCATTGAGGCCGACCCGCTCCTGCAAATAGAAAACGGGCGCCTTGATACCGTCCTCGATCTTGATGGCTACTGCCGTCAGCAACATGATGGGCCACGACACCAGCAGCAGCACCAGACTCGCCGCAATATCAAAAATCCGCTTCACGAACTGGGTTGCCGATACGCCACCAAAGCCATCTGAATAAATCATCCAGCTTGGCTGAATGAGATCGAGTGCCACCTTACGTACCTCACGCTCGATGAAGCTGGCGGCATCGATGATGTTTACGCCGAACATCTTGCATTCGAGCAACTCTTCGAGCGGCAGCTTCTTGCGACGGTCGTCTAGCGCAATGACGATCTCATCGACCGGATGGGTCTTGCAGTATTCGCTGAGACTTTCCGGCGTAAAGATATGATTCTCTTCACCAATGTGAACCTCGTCACCGTTAGACGTGACAAAGCCGATCAGACTGACGCCCTGTCGGCTACTCGGTTCGGCGAGCTCATGAATCAGATCGGCAGCGCGTTTGCCAGCACCCAATACGAGCACCTGGCGCTTGAAGTACTGCTCGCGAACGAAGAAAAAGAAGATCAGCCGCCACAGGCCCAGAATGAAGATGGACAACAACGAGGCCAACTCGAGCACGCCGCGCTCGAGCGCCCAGAACACGGGCGAGAATACATAAACGATGAAACCGATAAAGAGGGTCGCGGCCAGGATGCTGATGATGGTTCTCAGCATCATGCCGGTCATGCCCTCCGTCAGCTTTGCCGGGTAGACGCCCAGCGCGGTGATGGCGGTGAAATTGACGACCGTGAAGAGTATCGGCGCGCTGACGACTTCCAGGGCATAGGCCTTGAAATAGTCGGTCATCTGGAAGTACTCGAAGTAGATGGCCAGATAGCACGCGGCGAAGATGAAGGCCGCGTCGAGTAGACCCAGCACCATGTACGGCATGTAGAAGTAGTGCCGGAATATCCTGACTCGTGCCAACGAAGCGCCCCTGAAGAATTCTTGCGCAGCCGTGTGAATCACGCTGCGATACAACATTACAAATGACAGTTTACAAGTGACTGAAAAAACGGCGTTACTCTACCAGAGCGACCCTTGCTTTTCTATCCGGCGAATGCATCCTTTACAATTGTTGACAATTACACATCCGCAACTGGTAAAAATTCAGTATAGCTGGCAATCTGCGCCGCTCCATGACAGTTTTCAGCCAAACGATCTCAATGGTGCAGACAGAACAGCATGAGTAGTCACGATCCAGCGCCGGACTCGCAGTCGGTGCATACAGTAAGCTCAGATGCCTTGCCAAACAGGCGGGTGCCTGACCAGTTCTGGCCAGTGGTCGTCTGGCTTGGCCTCTGCGGTGTGGTTTTCGCCCCAACCTGGACATCCCTGTTCGGCAAATGGGTGGAGCTGGACCAGTCCTACGGGCACGGCTTCCTGGTACTTGCACTCGTGCTATGGCTGGTCGTGCGGGCCCTGCCTGTCAGGCCAGCACCAGGCCTGGCATCTGCAGCACTCACCACCCCGTTTGTCGCATTTGCGGCTACTGGCGCGGCTGCGCTCTGGACCCTGGCCTGGCTCACCGGTGTCGAGTTCGTTCAGCAACTCCTGCTGCCCGCGATCATTTACGGTGGACTGATTCTCATTCTCGGATCCGGCGCACTGTACCGAATGTCCGTCCCGGTTGGCATCCTCTATTTTGCGATGCCGGTCTGGGACTATCTGAACTACCCACTACAGTGGCTGACGACCAAGGCCAGCGAGTTTGCCCTGTGGGCGATCGATATCGAAGCGGAGATATACGGCTTTTTCGTTAAGATTCCCCAGGGCACCTTCGAGATTGCCGGCGGCTGCTCGGGCCTGCGGTACCTGCTGGTGAGCCTGCTGCTGGGCATTCTCTATGCCCATCTCTATCTCGACAACAGACGACAGATCATGAAGTTGATCGTGTCTGCGATTGTGGTTTCTCTCATCACCAACTGGGTGCGGGTTGCTGCCCTCATCGCGATTGGCTACTACACCGATATGCAATCGCCACTGATGCAGGATCATGACAACTTCGGCTGGTACCTCTACGCAGGCGCAATGATTCCATGGTTCTGGTATGCGCGCCGTCTGGAGTCCGACCCGGTCGAAGGACAGCGAGCTGACGCGAGTGCGGGCACGCAGGCAAACTCCGGAACGCCGCCTGCGCGGCGCTGGTTCTGGATCGCCGTGGCAGCGGTCGTCCTGTGCGTTCCAGCAGGCACCCAGCTCATGCATGGGCTGACCAAGAAGCAGAGTGTCTTCGCGCCAATCGTCATGCCGGCGAGCCTCGAGACAGGGCCTGACAGCATGGACTGGAATCGCATCGCGTTCCGCTTTCCGAATGCGCCACGTGCTGACATGAATGGCTATACCCAGAAGTTTGAAGGCAGCTACGTTGCGCTGGAATCGAAGCAGCAGATGACGATCGATATCTATCTGTATTCGCGAGAGGAACACAGGGCCGAGCTGATCCAGTACAATAATGCATTGTTCGACGGTCGGCTGTGGCGTCCGCTCGATACCTACGCCGCAGAGCTGCCAGGCTATCAGTGGCTGGAGCTGGAGCACAGGGGCTCCGCTGAGCGGTCGGCGGTGCTGTATAGCTATATGATCGGCGGCTCGTTCTTCACCGGCGGCGTGTCGGCGAAGATCGGCCAGCTCGAGAGTCTGTTCCTCAAGGGACGCAGCGACGCTGCCCTGCTCTACACTTCCGCGCCTTGCGAGCGTGAAGATTGCAGTACAGCCAAAGCCGCCTTGCAGGCCTTGATGACCTCGCAGGCTGGCGACATCGAATCAGCTATTTACAAGGCCTATAAAGATTCACATTGATTTCGCTTTGACACGCGGCCGGGGAAGCTATACTCAGTGCAGACTCGGCAGTCGGCGGATACTCAGGCAGGGACTGGCTGACCATAATTTTCTCGAGCGCACCTCGAGCATTCGGAGGAAGGATCTACTGTGCAGGATAATGTTCATATCGGGATCGTAGGACTTGGCTACGTCGGCTTACCGTTGGCGGTCGAGTTCGGCAAGAAGTATCCCACGCTGGGCTTCGACATCAACAAGCGCCGAATTCAGGAGCTGCGGGGAGGCGAAGACCATACGCTTGAAGTTGAACCAGAACTGCTGGCCGCTGCCGACAAGCTCGATTACAGCGCTGAAGTTGCTGACCTCAAGCGCTGCAATATCTTCATCGTGACCGTACCTACGCCGATCGATGCGTTCAAGACGCCTGACCTGAGCCCGCTACGCAGTGCCAGCCGGATGATCGGCAGCGTGCTGAAGCAGGGCGACATCGTGATCTATGAATCCACGGTGTATCCAGGCGCGACCGAGGAAGTCTGCATTCCAATACTCGAGGAAGTCTCGGGACTGGTGTTCAACACGGATTTCTATGCTGGTTACAGTCCTGAGCGGATCAATCCAGGCGATAAGGAACACCGTGTGACCAATATTCTGAAGGTCACTTCGGGCAGCACACCTGAAATTGCTGACAAAGTGGACGCGCTGTATGCCTCGATCATCACGGCAGGTACCCACAAGGCCAGCAGCATCAAGGTGGCTGAAGCTGCAAAAGTTATCGAGAATACACAACGCGATGTCAACATTGCACTGATCAACGAGCTGTCGCAGATCTTCGAGAAGCTTGGCATTGACACCCTCGAAGTGCTCGAGGCGGCAGGTACGAAGTGGAACTTCCTGCCTTTCAGGCCTGGCTTGGTCGGCGGCCACTGTATCGGTGTAGATCCGTATTACCTGACCTACAAATCACAGGCCGTAGGGCATCATCCCGAGATGATCCTTTCGGGTCGACGTATCAATGACGGTATGGGTCGGGGTGTGGTGGAACGTGTGGTCCGCCTGATGACGCAGAAGCGCATCCAGGTCGGCGGCTGCAAGGTGCTCATCATGGGCCTGACCTTCAAGGAAAACTGTCCTGACATTCGAAACACCAAGGTCATCGACCTGATTTCGGCGTTCAAGGATTACAATGCCACTGTCGATGTGTTCGACCCCTGGGCGAGTCCTGCCGAGGCTGAACATGAGTACGGCCTGCAACTGGTGCATGAGCCAAAGGCCGGAGAGTACGACGCGATCGTGCTGGCCGTTGGTCACAAGCAGTTTGTACAGCTTGGGGCTGAACGCATTCACTCGTTCGGCAAGGCTGAGCATATACTGTTCGATGTGAAGTACGTGCTGCCGCGATCTGAAGTGGACGGCCGGCTCTAAGTCCGGCTCATCCTCAAGCGTCGTCTGAAGGATCAGACGACGGTTCAGTCCAGTTTTTCTCAGACTACGAACAGGTCCATGAACTCGTTGACCGGTGTGTTTTCCAGCGTGTCCTGATCCTTGCACAGCGCGAAGATCTGATCACAGCGGAAGGCCGGGAAACGGGTCGCCAGGTTGTTGCGGAACTTGTCTTCCAGCAGCGGGATACCCTGCTCTCTCCGACGACGATGCCCAATCGGGTACTCGACTTCGACCTTGTCGGTTGAAGTGCCATCCTTGAAGAAGACCTGAATGGCGTTAGCAATGGAGCGCTTTTCTGGCTCGTGATACTCCACGCTGTAACGCTTGTCTTCCATCACCACCATCTTCTCTCTCAGCTCATCGATGATCGGATTGCTGCTGTGGAAGCTGTCCTCGTAGTGCTCGGCTACAAGATTGCCAAAGGCCAGTGGCACGGCTGTCATGTACTGCAGACAATGATCGCGGTCTGCGGCGTTGGCCAGGGCGCCAACCTTTGAAATGATGCGGATGGCTGATTCGTGGGTAGTCAGCTCGATGCGCTCGATCTCATGCAGGCGATTCTTGACCTCAGGATGCAGCGTAACAGCAGCTTCGGCAGCGGTCTGGGCGTGAAATTCTGCAGGGAAGCTGATCTTGAACAGCACGTTCTCCATGACATAGCTGCCGTAGTCACGCTGGAAGCTGAAGCGTCGCTTGTCGGCGTCCTTCATCTTCTGGTCAGCGTTGGTCTTGCTGAAGGAGACGTCGTAGAAGCCCCACTGCTTGGCAGTCAGTACGCCAGGTATACCCATCTCACCACGCATGGTGATGTCGGCCAGGCGCACGGCGCGTGAAGTGGCGTCGCCTGCTGCCCATGACTTGCGTGAACCCGCGTTTGGCGCGTGGCGATAGGTACGCAGTGCCGAACCATCGACCCAGGCCTGTGAAACGGCAGCCATGATACGCTCACGGTTTCCGCCCATCAGCTTGGCCACGACAGCAGTCGATGCCACACGAACCAGTATCACGTGGTCGAGACCAACGCGGTTGAAGCTGTTGTCCAGTGCCAGTACGCCCTGGATTTCGTGAGCCATGATCATGGCTTCGAGCACAGCCTTCATCGTCAGCGGCGCCTTGCCTGCAGCGACCTGCTTCTGCGACAGGTGATCGGCTACGGCGAGGATGCCACCGAGGTTATCGGACGGGTGGCCCCACTCGGCGGCGAGCCAGGTATCGTTGTAATCCAGCCAGCGGATGATACAGCCAATGTCCCAGGCGGCCTTGACCGGATCCAGCCTGAACTGGGTGCCGGGTACTCGCGCACCATTGGGCACGACCGTGCCTTCAACAATAGGACCGAGGTGCTTGGTGCACTCAGGAAAGCGCAGGGCCAGCAGACCACAGCCGAGGGTATCCATCAGGCAGTTACGGGCGGTGTCCCAGGCTTCGCTGGAATCGATATCGAAGTTCAGCACATAGTCGGCTATGGCCTGTATGGCGTCGTCGTAATCCGGGCGATCGTTGAGATCGACATTTGCATTCATTGTTTAGCTCCTCAAGTGTTTCAACGAAATTAATAACGAAGATTTTAGCGGTCGGCCAGATCGACCCATTCAGCTGATTCCGGGCCTGTGTACTCCGCCGATGGACGGATGATTCGATTGTTTGCACGTTGTTCTTTCACGTGTGCAGTCCAGCCACTCACGCGCGACATGACGAAGATAGGCGTAAACAGCTTGGTTGGGATGCCCATGAAGTGATAGGCGCTGGCGTGAAAGAAGTCGGCATTGCAGAACAGCTTCTTCTCGCGCCACATCACTTCTTCGCAGCGAACAGAGATATCGTAGAGACGCTCGTCGCCGGCATCCTTGGCCAGCTTTTCTGACCAGCGCTTGATGATGGCGTTACGCGGATCGCATTCGCTATAAACGGCATGACCAAAGCCCATGATCTTGTCCTTGCGCGCCAGCATCTGCATCAGGCCTTCTTCAGCGTGATCAGGCGACTGGAAGCTCTCGATCAGTTCCATGGCCGCTTCGTTGGCGCCGCCATGCAGTGGCCCGCGTAGTGTGCCTATCGCGCCGGTGACGCAGGAATGAATATCCGACAGGGTCGATGCGCAGACCCGGGCGGTAAAGGTCGAGGCATTGAACTCATGTTCGGCGTACAGGATCAGTGAAGCATCCAGCACACGCTCGAACAGCGCTGACGGCGGCTTGTCGTGCAGCAGCGTCAGGAAGTGGCCAGCGATGGAGTCTGCTGACTCAGCCGCCGGGTCGACTTGAATGCCATCGTGGCTGTAGCGATACCAGTAGCAGATGATGCTTGGCAGCAGCGCGAGCAGACGATCGATGCGTTGGTCCTGCTCATCAAAACTCTGTTCGGTTTCCAGGTTGCCCAGCATGGAACAACCGGTTCGCATCACGTCCATAGGGTGCGAATCGGCGGGTATCTGTTCGAGCACGGCCTTCAGTGCTTCGGGCAGTTTTCTCATGCTCTTGAGCTTGGCCTTGTAAGCGCTCAGTTGAGTCCGGTTCGGCAAGTGCCCACGTAGCAGCAGATAAGCCACTTCCTCAAAAGTGGCCTTCTCCGCGAGCGTTTCAATATCGAAACCTCTATACGTCAGGCCATGACCTGCCTTGCCTACCGTCGAAAGTGCCGTCTGCCCCGCTACCTGGCCCCGCAGACCCGCGCCACCCAGTTTCTTTTCAGCCTGCTTTTCAGCCATCTTCAGTCTCCGCTCTTGTTGAACAGCGCATCGAGCTTCTGCTCGAAGGCGTGGTAATTCAGAAAGTCGTAGAGTTCCATTCTTGTTTGCATGCTGTCGACAACCGCTTTCTGGTCGCCATCTTGGAGCAGGTGCTCATACACGTTTAGTGCAGCCTTGTTCATTGCCCTGAAGGCGCTGAGTGGGTAGAGCACAATTGAAACGCCCACCTCTGCCAGTTCGGCCTTGTTATACAGCGGCGTCTGGCCAAATTCGGTAATGTTGGCCAGAACCGGCACATCCAGCGCCGATGTAAAGGCCTTGTAGTCGTCGAGTGCATTGACCGCCTCGGCGAAGATACCGTCAGCACCAGCTTCGACGAAGGCATGCGAACGATCGATCGCTGCCTGCAGGCCCTCATTGGAAAAGGCATCCGTTCGCGCCATGATGAAGAAATCTGGATCAACCCTGGCATCGACGGCTGCCTTGATACGGTCGCACATTTCAGCTGTGGTCACGATGGCCTTGTTGGGACGATGTCCGCAGCGCTTCTGCGCAACTTGATCTTCGATATGTATGGCAGCCGCACCAGCTCGCTCCATCTCTCGAATGCTTCTGGCGATATTGAAAGCGCCGCCCCAGCCGGTATCGATATCCACCAACAGCGGCAGTGCTGATGCTGCGGTGATACGACGAACGTCTTCGATCACGTCGTTGAGGCTGGTCATGCCCAGATCAGGCAAGCCGTAGGAGGCATTCGCGACGCCGGCGCCGGAGAGGTAGATGGCCTTGTGGCCTACCCGCTCGGCGAGCATGGCGCAGTAGGCATTCACAGTGCCGACCACCTGCAGCGGTGACTCGGAAGCGATGGCCTGCCGAAAACGCTGGCCTGGGCTGATGGTATGCGAGGTATCGTTCATGGTTGTGAGCTCCTGTTCTGTAGCAGCGTAGTAGCGCTGAGCCTGGTAAGCAGATTGTTTCTGGCTGCTGAAATGTGCCGACGCATCAGCAGCTCGGCCAGATCCGGGTCGCGCTCATCAAGCGCATCGAGCACCCGCATATGTTCCTTGAGCGCCCGTTCCGGACGGCCCCGCAGCGTACTGAGACGATAGCGGTACAGCCGCAGCAGATGGTAGAGGTCACCCGTCAGCTGCCGTGCGAGCTGTTCATTCTTGCAGCCAGCAATTATTCGGTAGTGAAAGTCGAAATCGCCTTCGCGCTGATAATATTCCAGACCGCCTTCGCGCCGAATCTCGTCAGCATGTTGTTCAAGCAGTTCGCGAAGACTGCGTAACTCTTCATCAGTCATGGCCGTGGCCGCAAGCCGGCAGGCCATGCCTTCGAGCGCTTCACGGACGAGATAGAGCTCGTCGAGCTGCTGTGCGGACAGTGAAATGATTTTTGCACCGGCATGTGGGCGGCGCACGATCAGCCCGCGCGCCTGGAGACGTTGCATGGCTTCACGAACGGGCGCCCGGCCTAATGCAAAGCGCGTCATGAGGTCTGCCTCACTGACCCGCGTGCCGGTCTCGATATCCCCACGAATGATTGCCGTCTGCAACAGATCGAATGCTTGCTCGCCCAAGGTTGCCTGGCCGGCTTGTGGCGTGGGCTCTGTAGGCTCTATTGAATACAAGATTCCTCCATAAACACGAAAAGCTGGGGTTTTCCGGCTTGTTTACGCGTAATCGGAGGTGAATTGTATACAATTCAGCGTGTCGATGATAGCAGAATGCGTATGATTCCAGCAGCGGCAATTCAGCTCAGCCGCCAGGGCTAAATTCCAGGCGTCGTCTAGACTTGATGGTATGAACCTACCTCAATCGGCGACCATCGCTTGCATCAACTAAGCTCTGCTGCCCGAGCCAATCATGGTGCCTGCACATTTCGGCCGCTGACGAGCTTGCAGATGGTCTGGGTTCTGCTGATTTGGCTGTGGGTGCTGAGTGGGCAGGCGGAGGCGAATGACCGCAGGCACGGGCAGCCAGAAGCGATCAACCAGCTGCCGCTGATTCCAGGACTGATGATGTTTCGTGATGCCAGCGCCGAGCTGCGCCTGGAAGACGTTCTGGCGCCCGAGCGTCTGTCACAGTGGGAACGGATGGACGAGATTCCCAATCTCGGCCTGACCACAGATCATGTCTGGCTGGCCTTTGGCCTCGAATGGTCTGCAGGGGTAGCGGTCAGGCGATGGATCCTGCAGATTCAGGCCCCCCTGCTCGATCGCATCGATGTCTATCGTATCCATGAGCCGGCCGAATCGGGTGCCTCGCGGGCCAGCCCTTCAGTGATCGACAGTGCGCGTGGACGCGGTGGCCCCGAGCGCCAGATCGATGTCATTCTTGCCGAGGCACCGAACACAGCCACAAGTTTTGCGTTCTCCAATATCGAAACGGAGCCGCCACCACAGCTGCGCTGGAATCTGAGCCAAGTGAGTTCATTGCTTGAGCAGGCGGAAACCTTACAGCTAAGGCATTACACAGTCGGTGCCAGCCTCCCCTTCGACCTTCGCTTGATTCGGGACAACAATTTCAGTTTCCTGCTCCTGCCCGATGAAGGTGCCACCGACTGGGTGATCATGCGGGTCCAGAGCCGGCAGAGCATGCGGGTGCCCATGCGCCTGACCTCGGAAAATCTGTACGTGGCCGATGTCGCCAGCACCAATCTCATCCAGGGCAGCTTCTTTGGCCTGATGGCCATCATGATCCTGACCAGTATTGCGGTCTTCGTTGCCATCAAGGATCGGGCGTACATCTATTACAGCATCTTTGTTCTCTCCACCGTAATGTTCATTTTCATCAGTAAAGGCTACGCCTACCAGTTTCTCTGGCCAGACAGTGCCGACTGGAACCAGCGCGCCTTTGTGCTCGACCTGATACTCGGCGCGGGTATCAGCGTCATGTTCACCCGAGCGTTCCTCCGGCTGCCTGAACACTTGCCGCGTTTCGACGTGGTTTTGCGGATACTGGCCTGGCTCTGGGTGCTGCTTGGCATCTACTGCCTGTTTGGTGACTACAGCACTGCGCTGCTGCTGACGAGCATCATTCTGCCGCCGGGTGGAACATTGCTCTTCATTGCCGGCCTCATACAGGTACGCAGGGGTTATTTCGAAGCGATGTTCTATGTTGCCGGTTGGTCGGCCCTGATTTCCGGCGCCGTCGTGTTTATGCTACTTGAGATGGGCCTGATTCCAGCGAACGCGATGACCCTGCATGCGTTCCAGGTAGGCATTGCTTTTGAGGCACTTATCCTGTCGATAGCTCTGGCGTTCCGGCTGCAGATGCAGTGGCAGAGGCGAGCTGCAGCTGAACGCGAAGCACTCGCAAGACTGAACCAGTCGCAACTTCAAACCATCGAGGCGCAGAAACAGACGCGGGTGGAGCTCGAACTTCACGTTCGCGAGCGGACACAGGCCCTTGAGCAGACGATGGCTGAACTGGCCGACGCCAATCGGGAGCTGAAACTGTTGAGTACCACCGATGAGCTAACCGGGCTGAGCAATCGGCGGTCGATCAATGCGACGCTGCAGCGGGAATGGAGTCGCGGCGAACGTCAGGGCACCGCATTGTCAGTATTATTGCTGGACCTGGATCACTTCAAGGCCGTCAATGATGAGTATGGCCATCCCTTCGGCGATCAGGCCCTGCGCGAGGTGGCGAAACTTCTGACCAGTGTAGTGCAGCGACCGTCCGATCTGGTCGGGCGCTGGGGCGGTGAAGAATTCATGATTCTGCTGGCGGATGCCACCGGCCCTGCAGCTGTGACCATTGCCGAACGAATCCGTCAACTTATCGCAAGGACTGTGGTGCGGCATGAGGCGATCACTATCAACATAAGCGTGAGCATTGGCGTTGCCGCCACGATTCCGGGCAACACCGGCACCGGCTACAGCACACCGGACCTGCTAGTTGATGCCGCGGACCGAGCCCTGTATCGGGCCAAACTGAATGGACGAAATCGAGTAGAGCTCATGGACGAACATGGCATTGCGCCAATCAGTACTGATCAGGCTCGATCTCAAGATTGACGGCGAAATGTCTGGCGATATCCTGCTGAATACGGCTGGCGAAGTCGAGTACCGCTGCACCCCTGCAACGGCCAGGATTCACCAGCACGAGCGCCTGCCGGTGGTGCAGACCCACGCCGCCCGAGACACTGCCCTTATGGCCTGCCCGGTCTATCAGCCAACCTGCTGCGAGCTTCACCTGCCCGCCTGCGAGCGGATAACCGACGATACCCGGCCAGCGCATCTGCAAATCTTCGAAACGTTGTGCGTCGACGATTGGATTCTTGAAGAAGCTCCCCGAGTTAGGCGTGACCGCAGGATCCGGCAGCTTGTAGCGCCTCAGCGCTGCAACCACCCGGGCGAGCCGCTGCGCCTCGTCAGTGATCTGTAGTTCACTTTCATTTAGCCAATCCGACTGCGCCGCCCAGGCCGCGGCCAGTTCAGGGTAAGCGAGATTCAGGCGCGCCTGTGTTCGAAGCTGCAGATCCAGCGACAGGATGATCCATTGCCTGCCCTCCGGCCCCTTGAAATAGCTGTCGCGGTAAGCGAATCGGCATTCATCTGCTGAAAATGATCTGCTCTCACCACTCTGCCTGTGCATCGCCCGCACGGCGGTGACGAACTCGCCAATTTCGACGCCATAGGCGCCGATGTTCTGTATCGGCGCTGCACCGCAACTGCCGGGGATCAGTGCAAGATTCTCAAGGCCATAACACTTGTGCTCGAGCGTTCGCTCAACGAAGCCATGCCAGTTCTCCCCGGCGGCGACGGTAACGTTGCCATCACCCCGAAAGCGGATGCCCTTCATCTGCAGGTGCAATACAACCGGGTAGCGCGACTGTGTCAGCACCACATTGCTCCCGCCACCGAGTATCAGCGCCGGCTGCAAGCCAGAGGCCTGAAGGCTGGCGAGCTCCTCACGCAGCTGCTCGGGCGTAGTGACCTCGATGAAGCGTTCCGCAATCGCTGGAATCGACAGCGTATTGAAGCCTGCAAGATTGAACCCAGCGACCCCGGGGGCCGTGTCAGCCTCTGTCTTCAAGAGCCTGGCGTCTGACTTCGAGTCGCTCCAGCAGGCCCGCGCAGGCATCCTCGAGATTGTCGAGCATGCGATCGAAGCCCTGATCATCACCGTAGTATGGATCGTCGATTGCGCGCACGTCGGGATTTCTGGCGTAATCCGATAGTTTGGATATCTTGCCGAGGCTCTGGCTCGGACAGATATTCATGACGTCTTCGAAGTTTTGATCGTCCATGACGACAATGGCATCAAAGGCCTGGAAATCCTCGGCCGAAAGTTGTCTGGCGCGCAGTTCCGAAAGGTCGAGTTCACGTTTACCAGCAGCTTCGATGGCCCGAGGGTCGGGCGCCTTGCCGACATGCCAGTCACCCGTACCTGCCGAATCCAGCCGGTAGTGCTGCTGCAGGCCCTGCTTCTGGACAAGCCCGCGGAATACCGCTTCAGCAGAGGGCGATCTGCATATATTGCCCAGGCAAACAAACAATATGTTCATCATGCTTCGGTCGCTCCGGCGGCCTGCTTGAGCAACTTCAGTACATGTTCGACATCCGCCTGCGTATCGATTCCAGGACCTAATGTCTGATGGGTGACATCGACGCGTATACGCACGCCGTGCCACAGCGCACGCAGCTGCTCTAACGCTTCGATATCCTCGAGGTCGGTGCGCACCCACCCCACATACTCCCGCAGGAAACGTGCGCGATAGGCATAGATGCCGAGATGCCGCAGCCCGTAATAGGCACCCGCTTCAGGCGTGGCGCCGTCCCTTCGAAATGGAATCGGTGCACGTGAAAAGTAGAGTGCGCGGCTATCGCCATCCAGTACAACCTTGACGGCATTCGGGTTTTCGAATTCTGCCCGGGTGGTAATTGGCGTAGCCAGTGTCGACATCTGGGTCAGATCATCATGCAGCAGGACGGCGGCCACCTCATCGATAAGATCGGATGGCAATAGCGGTTCATCGCCCTGAACGTTGACCACACAGTCGTCCGGCGCCAGCTCCAGCAGGTCCACGCACTCAGCAAGACGCTCCGAGCCCGAGCTGTGCTCGGCACTGGTCATCAGCACTTTTCCGCCGAAGGCAGACACGGCTTCCGCGACCTGCACGCTGTCAGTTGCTACGTACACAGCCGTTGCACCGCTTGCGCTGGCCTGTTCATAGACGCGCTGTATCATGGTCTTGCCGGCGAGATCGATCAGCGGTTTACCCGGCAGACGGGTGCTGGCGAAACGTGCCGGAATGATGACGATGAAGCCCGGCATCAGCTCAGTCTCTCGTCGGTCGTCAGGGTGCGGGCTTCGCTTTCGAGCATCACCGGTACGCCATCCCGAATCGGAAAGGCAAGGCCGTCGGGCCGACAGATGAGCTCCTGCTTCTCACGATCGAACTTGAGATCACCCTTGCACAGTGGGCAGGCGAGAATACTGAGTAATTTTTTATCCACGATGACTGAACTCCGTTTATCGAAAACGAGGACAGCGCGTCAATGCGCTGCTTCTGCTGGCTCTACTTTACCGTATTCCTGGCGCTTCGACACCGAGTAGATGTCTTACGACGTGCTGGTAGAATTGGTCCGGAAGTGTGGCCGTGACGCCAAGCACCCAGCACGTTTCGTCAAATGTCGACAGGAGCTTGCGGCATTTCACGGCGTCCTTCTCGGTCATGACCAGAGGACCTTGCAGACCACTGAAATCATCCACCGTAAAGTCGTGGTGATCAGGAAACGGCTTTTCTATCACCTTATATCCGAGAGCGCGGAGGGTATCGAAGAATCGCTTCGGATTGCCAATCCCGGCTACAGCGGTAAGCGTTTTGCCCGGCTGCGGCAGCGGCTGCGATTGCACAGCGCCGGCAGGCTGCCCGGGTGCAGAGACTTGTAGCGGCCTGAGGGGCTGTGGAACCAGGGTCATGGCCCAGCTGTGCTTCCCGTCAAACCCTGTACTACCGCGTAAGGCGACAGCAGATTCAGGCTCGGCCCCTCCGACGACAGCACCGTGGTTGATCACTACGGCATCGATCTCTGAAAGTCTTGAAGGCGGTTCCCGTAAGGGGCCGGCAGGCAGGCAATATCCATTGCCAAGGCCGCGTTTCGCATCGATAACGACGAGTTCGAAGTCGCGTGAAAGCGCGTAATGCTGTAACCCGTCGTCGCTGATCACAAGATCACAGGAATGATTTTTCAGCAATTCGCGGCGCGCGCGCGGCCGGTCCGGATCCACGAAGACGGGAACGCCTGTAGCGCGATGAATCAGCAGAGGCTCGTCACCAACCTCAGCAGCCAACGGATGCGAGGCCACATCGAGCGGGTATTCGCCAGTAGTCGGTTTGCCGCCATAGCCACGACTGATTACGCCAACCCGATATCCGTCAGCCTTGAGGCGCTGGATGAGCGCAATAACGAGCGGCGTCTTACCAGTACCGCCCACGCTGAGGTTACCGACGATAAGCGTAGGCACCTGCGACGCCTCAGCGGATGCCGTCAGTCGCCGCCGACGGCGGCTGGCAATGCTGTTAAACAACCAGGAGAGTGGTACAAGCAGCAGGAGAACCAGTCGCTGCAGCGGGGAGAGAGGCTCATTTGCTGCAGGATACCAGATTTGCTCCAGCCAGCTGGTCATGGGGCACTCAATCGTTGCTGTCCGGACTCTGCGCGGACGAAGGACTTGCCGGCTCTTCCGCTTGCTCTACTGTCTCACTCGAACGATCGTTGACCTGCTGACTGTGCAACATGGCGTAGGCGCCCTGCTTCGCCAACAGCTCTTCATGCGTCCCTTGCTCGACGATCCGGCCATCATTCATGACCACAATCAGGTCTGCCTGTTCGATGGTGGAGAGCCTATGGGCGACCAGGATGACTGTCCTGCCTTTCATCAGGCGTTCGAGTGCATCCTGAATGGCTCGCTCAGAGACGGTGTCCAGCGCCGAGGTCGCCTCGTCGAGTACGAGCACCGGTGCATTTTTCAGCAGTGCACGGGCGATTGCGATTCGTTGACGCTGTCCACCGGACAGACGCTTGCCATCATCACCGAGGCTGGTATCGAAGCCTTCAGGCAAGGCTTCTATGAACTCCAGTGCGTTGGCGTCCTTGGCTGCCTGCCGCACCGCTTCTCTGGACACATCGCCCAGATCACCGTAGGCAATGTTGTTGTGCACAGTGTCGTTAAACAGAATGGTCTGCTGTGTTACCAGAGCGATCTGCTGACGAAGGCTGCGGAGCGTGTAATTCTGCAGTGGGAGGCCGTCGAGCAGAATCTGCCCAGGCTCACAGTCGTAGAAGCGCGGCAGCAAGCTACTGAGCGTTGACTTGCCACTACCTGATGCACCGACGAGCGCGATGGTCTGCCCGGCCTTGATCGAGAGTGAGACGTCCCTCAACACGGGCTCGTCCTGACCAGGATACGTGAAGGTCAGATGACTGATCTCGATGTCACCCCGAACCCGTTCCGCCACATGGGTGCCGGTATCGGCTTCACGCGGCTCGTCGATCAGCATGAATACATCTTGGGCCGCAGAAATACCCCGTTGTATCACAGCATTCACACTGGTCAGTTGCCTCACCGGCTTTGCACAGGTGACCGCAGCAGTGAGGAACGCAACGATTGCACCCGTAGACATATCCTGCAGAATCGCCGGATCCAGCACGACCCAGACCAGGACTGCGATACACAAGGAGATAATGATCTGAATGATGGGTGTAGACACCGCCTGCGTCAGCGCCATTTTCAGCGACTGACGAACATTGTTCTTGCTGACCTTGGTAAACCTGGCAACTTCGCGATCTTCGCCACCGAAGGTCCGTACCACCTGATAGCCGCCTATCAGCTCACCGGTCACGTGATTGACATCGCCCATCGATAGCTGGATCTGTTTGCTCAAACGATGAAAGCGTCGCGTGACGACCCGGATAACCAGCGCGATGATCGGTCCGGCTATGAGAAAGATAAGCGTCAGGCGCCAGTTCTCGTACAGCATGTAGATGAGCAAGCCCACCACAGTCAGCCCTTCGCGCAGGATGAGCGTCACCGCATTGGTGGCGGCGAACGTCACCTGCTCGATGTTGTAGGTGAATTTCGCCAGCAGATGGCCTGCACTATTTCGGTCAAAGAACGTTGCGGGCAGCCTGATCAGATTCTGGAAGAGCTTCTGCCGCATGTCGTGAACAATGCCCCGCGACACATTGGCCATGAAGTACTGGCCCATGAATGCGCCAAGGCCGCGCAGCATGAACAGGGCCACGATAAGACCAGACACCAACAGGCGGTTGGTCTCGGTCGGGTTCTCGATGCTGTTGATGATGTACTTCAGGCCGGGCGCCATGAGCGCGCTGGCCGTGGCATAAATGACGTTGCCGATAATGGCGAGAATGAACCACTTCTTGAGCGTTTTGACATACCCGAGAATTCGTCGGTACACCTGCCAGCTCGGGTATTCATCGGCATCGGACGACAGGCCTTCCAGGTTACTTTGTCTATCGGCCACTACGGGTCCACCTGGCAACACTACGGATTACGAAAATGCTGATGACCTTACTGAGCATCAGCACCGCCATCGACCCCAGCTGCGTCATCTTCTGGCGCCTGCGCTGCAGTGGTGATACTCAGCTTTGAGAAGCCGAGCTGACCGGCAGCGTCCATTGCCCTTACCACGAACTCGTGCGGCGTCTGGGCATCTGCCGTGATGATGAATGGCAGGGACGAATTACCTTCCGAGAGCTGCTCGACCGCCCGCTTCAGCGTGTTGAGCTGACTGTTGACCAGAAGCCGGTCATTGACCCGGTACTTGCCCTGGGGATCGATAACCACTTCGAGCTGTGTGGTTTCGGCAGCAACCGGATCGCTGGACGCCTTCGGCAGATCGATCTGAAGCCTCGACTCCTTGGTGAAGGTCGTCGATACCATGAAAAAGATCAGCAGCAGAAAGACAATGTCGATTAGCGGAGTCAGGTTGACCGACAGCTCTTCCTTGTGTTGACGCTTGAACTTCACAGCGGGCCGGTCCCCTCTTCGTTCACCTCACGCTCACCGTGGACGACTTCGACCAGCTTCAGCGAACGCTGCTCGAGCTCGACGACGATTTCATCGACCCGACGCTGAAAGTAGCGATGCGCAACAAGCGCCGGAATGGCAACAGTCAGGCCAACCGCTGTAGTGATCAGTGCTTTAGATATACCGCCGGCAAGTGCCTGAGTATTACCGGCTCCGGCAATCTGGATCTCGGCGAATACTTCGATCATGCCGATGACCGTACCGAGCAAACCCAGCAATGGCGCTACAGCAGCTACCGTACCCAGCGCCGTGAGAAACTGCTCGAGGTCGTGAACGACATGGCTCGCTTCTTCCTCGATGCTTTCTTTCATGATCTCGCGGCCATGTTTGGCGTTGAGCAGACCGGTTGAGAGCAGACGGCCGATTGGCGCCTTGTCTCTGAGGTCCTTGAGGTAGCGTGTAGTGAGCTGCTTGTTCTTGAGCTTGCCCAGCACATCGTTAATCACTTCCTGAGGCACGATCTTGCTGTGGCGAAGCGTCCAGAAGCGCTCGAGGATGATCGCGAAGGCAATTATTGAGCAGAGCAGGATGGGTATCATGATGAACCCGCCAGCCATGAGCATTTCCAGCACTGTTTTCTCCCGTTCGTAATTCAGCTGCCGATTATTCGGCGGTCACTCTAGCATAAGTAAGGCTTTGGAAGCATAGACTAATCTCTGCGCACAGGCCTGGTAAGCCTCCTTACAGGGGATCGGTGAACTCATAGTAACCCTGAGTCCCGGTATTCCAGATCTCCACACCGCGGCGGGTAAGCCAATCTATAGGCTGTGAATGCGGATGGCCAAAGCGATTATTGGCCCCTGCTGGCACGATCGCCTGCTCAGGCGTCACTGCGCTTATGAAAGCGGGCAGAAAGCTCGAACGGCTGCCGTGGTGGGGCAGCACCAGTATATCGACATCCAGCAGGCTGCCCGGACGCTGCGCTGCATTATAGTGCCGGACCATCGCCTGCAGCGCTGGCTTCTCGATATCGCCTGTGAGCATGATGGTTTTCCCGGAGGGCGTGGTTACCCGGAGCACACAGGACAGATCGTTGCCTGCGAACCTCGCCCCCTCCGCCGGGCTGAGTGGCCACAACGTCTCGACACGATATCCTCTGGAGCTGAAGCCCCGACCCGCCAGACACTGAGTGAAGTGCACCAGACCGGCTTGTGGGTTGGCAGGGTTTGGCCGCTCTGCGTGATCGATCGCCAGGATGCGGTTGAGCTTGTCCGGTTCACCGCTGACCAGTCTCGACACATCCAGATGCTGCAACAAGACATCCGTGCCGCCTGCATGGTCGTGATCGGCGTGACTCACGACGAGGTAGTCCAGAGTCGGGCGCGCGTTCAAAGGGGCTTCATCTTCAGTTCCCCGCGTCCGCTGCGTCAGGTAAGGCAGGATCTGATCGGCAGCCGGATTGAAGGGCCGTCCACCACCGCCAGGAATTAATCGACCGCCACTGAAGCCGCTACTGATGGGAAAAACCGGCCCGGTATCAAACAGGAGCGTTGTCTCACCATCGTCCAACAAGGCCGCATGCCCCTGCCCTACATCAAAGACGATAAAGCGGAATACTTCTGCCTCTGCAGGCACCGGGCTGCGGGTGGTGGCGGTGACCATGCCAGTCAGGAGTAGAAGCTTGCTCGCATGCAGCCATGGCGAGAATGGCATATGCCAGCACCAGAGCGTCGGCACCGACAGCAGCAGCAAGAGCCCAAGCGCGCCAGGCGATAGCGGCTCCGTCGTAAACACGGGAAAGTGCTCACCGCTATTGACGATGACCCAGAATGCATCGAACAGCGTGTCAGTGAGATCGATAAGCAGCGGCACCAGGGGCCAGCTTCCAGCCCAGACCTTGCTGAGCAGGGCCAGGAAACCGACAGGCACTAGTAGTAGTGTGACCAGTGGTATGGCAACCAGGTTTGTTATCAGGCCGGCCAGACTGACCTGCTGAAAGAATACGGCCAACAGCACACTCAGTGTCGCAAAAAGCTGCCATTGCACCCGCCAGAATGCGCCCAGCCAGGCCTTGAGCGCTTGCCATTGCTGCTGTAGCCGCTGACGGCGTTTCGTCGGCAACGACACCTCAGCCGGTGCTGGCCCTAGCCGGAGACGTCCAGACATCACAAGTGCGATGACAGCCACCGCCCCGAACGACAGCCAGAAGCCGGCGCTGATAAAGGCGAAGGGGTCAAAAAACAGGCAGGCGGTGAGCGTGATCAGCCAGTAATCGGTGACCGGAATTCGCCGCCGCTGTAGTGTCAAGGCGATGAAGAGCAGCGCCATGATCGTCGCGCGCAGCACCGGCACTGCGTAATCTACCAGCCAGAGGTAGCCGAGAAGACTGAGCACCGTGCCCAGATAGACCGGCACACGCCAGGCTGGAAGCTTGAAGAGCCTGGCTGCCAGCCTTAGCGTTATTGTAACGAAGCCTGCCATCAACCCGACGTGCAGCCCGGAAATCACCATGAGATGAGACAGACCCGATACGGACAAGGCGTCACGCTGCTGATAGCTGAAGCCGGTTCGATCGCCCAGAAACAGGGCATGATAGCTTTCGAGATGGCGCGAATCCGCCACCGTGGCCATGAGCGCCTGCCGAGCTTCGGCCCGTAGGCGCTGCGATACCCTCGCCGGCAGCGACGAATCTGGCTGCGCAGTCAATAGCTTCGCTCGCACAGGTCCGCCCTGGCTCAGCGCCCTGTAGCGCTCGACTCGCAGCTCCAGCGCACTTTTAACCGGCAGCGCTCGTTTGTCTGTTAGCAGATCGATCTGCAGCTGATAAGGCTGGCCGGGCTGCGGTCTGGCGCAGCCGCTGCATTCGAGCAGGATACGACGGCCCTCAAGTAAGCTGACGGAAGGGCTGCGCTCGACGTCGAAACAAATCCGCACTACTCGGGGGCGTTTCATGGTAGTTCCGGCAATGAGCTTACGTTCGCTGTCGAAATCCAGCGCGCAGAAGTACCCGGCAACAGCAAGACGACCTCCGGCAGCCAATTGCTCCACCGCGCCGTCGGTCATGGCCATAGCGCTATAAGGCTGTAGGCGAAGGCCGCCATGCAAGGCACCGGTACCGGTACCGAGCGCAATCAGGAGCAGAAACACCAGCCGCGATAGCTTGAGAGCACCCGGCAGACGCCTGTGAGCGGTAGATCGGCAGCGCCTGGCCAGCAGGCGATACCCCAGGAGGGCAAGTAAACTGAGAAACGCGGGCAGCATCGCCCACTGCGGCGCCTGACCGACCAGCTCTGGTGCGCATACAAACACCAGAACGAAGGCAGCCAGATGCAGCACTATCCATGTGCGCATATCGAACATCCTGTTCGTAAAACTTGTGCATTCGCTGCTATTCTAAATTGAAAGTCGCTGCTATGGTATCGGCCAGCAACACCGGCTCTCAAAATCACTGTCATTCGAAATCATCGCAGACCATGCCCAAGAAGCTCATCAAGAAATGGATGCCGAGTCCGGAGAAGATCCAGTCGAACAAGTCGCTCCATTTTCTGGGCGATGTGCTGCATGATCCGAACCTCTGGCATATCAACCGCCGCTCAGTATCCCGTGCGTTTCTCAATGGGCTGTTCTGGGCCTTCATTCCCATGCCAGCCCAGATGGCGTTTGCAGGCTTCGTGTCCATCTGGCTGCGCAGCAATCTGCCTCTGTCGTGCGCCCTCGTCTGGATCAGCAATCCACTGACCATGCCGCCGCTGTTCTATGCCAACTATGTCATTGGCGCCTGGCTGCTGGGCATGGAACCGCAACCCTTCGCTTTCGAGCCGACCATGGACTGGTTTCTCAACAAGCTCGGTGATATCGGCGCGCCGCTCTATCTAGGGTCTTTCGTTGTTGCCGTCGTGGCCAGTGTAGGCGGGTACTTTGCTATTGACCTGCTGTGGCGCCGGGCCATCGCCCAAAGCTGGAAAGCGAGACGACAGCGACGCAAGGCTGAACCCCAGGACGAAACGGAGCGCCCATGACACAGAGCACACCGATACTGATTGGCCATCGCGGAGCGAGAGGCGAAGCGCCGGAAAATACCTTGCAGGGTTTCGAATGGGCCTGGCGAAACGGCATCCACAGCTTCGAGTTCGACCTGCAGCTCTCTTCCGATAATGAAATCTATATTCTTCATGACGAGGACCTTGCCAGAACCTGCGGCGTCAGCGGGCGAGCTGCTGACAGAACCCTGGCTGAACTGGTGACGCTGGATGCCCGGAAGGTGGGGCCGCCATGGCCGGTGGAGTGCCATATTCCTGCCCTGAAGGATGTGCTCGACCTACTCTTACAAGCGCCTGACTCTGTCGAGCAGGTGCAGTTGGAGGTTAAATCGACCGACACAAACACCTTGATGCGGCTGTGTGATCAGCTGACCACCATGCTCGGTGAACTCCCGCCGAACCTGCTCGAAAAGTGTGTGGTCACCAGCTTTCATCCACTGGTACCGCAATTAGTGCAGAAGGCAGGCGTGAAGGGGTTACGGCAGGGACTGGCGGTCGAAGTCGAGAAAGTCCTGCAAGCCCTCCTGAAGACGCCATCGCCCCCATACGATATTGTTGCCCTGAATCATCAGATGGTCAGTCGCGAAGTGGTGGATCAGCTACGGGCGAAAGGCCTGGCAGTTTCCACCTGGACGGTAAACGCCAGTCAGGACTGGCAACGCGTCTGTGACGCCGGCGTAGACTCCGTCATCACAGACTATCCGCTGCGAATGCAGCAGATTCTGCAGGATCGCTTCTAGAAAATCCGGTTCAGGCCATTGAGCGCCGCCACGCGATACGCTTCAGCCATGGTGGGATAATTGAAGGTCGTGTTGATGAAGTAGTCGAGGGTGTTCAGCTCTCCCGGCTGACTCATGATGGCCTGACCGATGTGGACGATCTCCGAGGCCTGGTCGCCGAAGCAGTGAATACCCAGCAACTGCTTCGTTTCGCGATGGAACAAAATTTTCAGCATACCAACCGTATCCCCGGTGATCTGCGCCCGTGCCAGGTGCTTGAAGAAGGCTTGCCCGACTTCATAAGGGACACGTTGGGCGGTCAGCTCGGCTTCTGTCTTACCGACTGAACTGATTTCGGGGATTGTATAGATACCAGTCGGGACGTCGTCGACAAAGCGGAAATAGGCATCCGAAACCAGATCCGAGGCTGCCGACCGACCCTGATCATAAGCGGCACTGGCCAGGGAGGGATATCCGATGACATCACCTACGGCGTAAATGTGAGGGACTTCCGTTCGGTAATGGTCATCCACCTTGAGCTGACCTCTGGAGTTACACTCGAGACCAACGTTTTCCAGCCCAAGCTTCTCCGTGTTGCCCGAGCGGCCGTTGCACCAGAGAAACGCATCGGCACGAATCTTCTTGCCGGATTTCATGGTGAGAATGACGCCGGTTTCGTTACCTTCGACTGACTCGTACTCCTCATTGTGGCGCATCAGCACGCCGTTATCGCGCAGGTGGTAACTCAGCGCGTCGGAGATTTCATCGTCGAGAAAACTCAGCAGCTTTGAGCCGGGATTGATCAGGTCGACCTTGACGCCGAGCCCCACGAAAATCGACGCATATTCCGACCCGATGACGCCAGCACCATAGATGATGAGCGTACGTGGCGTATGGCCAAGCTTGAGAATGCTGTCGCTGCAGTAGATGCGGCGATGATTGAAATCGATATCCGGCGGCTGATAAGGGCGAGAGCCCGTCGCAATGACGATTTCCTTGGCGACAAGCACATCATTGGCCGTGCCGGCACCACGCACCTCGATGCGATGCTCGTCCAACAGGAAGGCTTTGCCATGATACAGATCTACCCGGTTACGGGCGTAGAAACCGGTTCTGAGCTTGACCTGTTTGGCAATGACGCGTTCAGCGTCCTTGAGCACGCGTGGAAAAGAGAACCACCGCGGCTCACCAATATCCCTGAACATGGGATTGGTATTGAACTGAATAATCTGTCTGACATTATGACGTAGAGCCTTCGACGGAATGGTGCCGCGATGGGCACAGTTACCGCCGACCTGCTTCTTGTCTTCGATGACGGCGACACGACGACCGTGCTTTGCCGCGCTCATGGCAGCGCCCTCGCCCGCAGGCCCGGCGCCTATGACGACTACGTCATAAGTATGCTCTGCCATCTCAGGCGTTTTCCTTCTCGCAGCGGTTCTTGTTGCCACCGCAGACATCGCATTCTGTTTCCATACCCAGGGCGCTCATGCCGCCGCAGCTACCGGTAATGGGCTTGCGGCCGAGCAATACACCTACCGACATCAATGCCATCAGTACAAGCATAGCGCCGAGAACGATCAGAAAAGTTTGCATGTGTTCCTCCTAAGACTGAGTGCCTAGCGACCTGTCTGGTTAATCTGCCTACTAGCGCTGATCTGCCGCTGGCTCGACAGGCTGCTCGCTCTGCAGGGCCTCGAGCCGCGGTGAAGTCCAGGTTTCGAAGCCTTTACTCCCCTTCATTATAAGCAATACAGCAAGATTATGTGACTGTGAAAGCGTTTTCGCAGTTTCAGGGCCTACCGCCATCAATGCCGTGGCCCAGGCGTCCGCAACTGCAGATTGATCCGAGACGATGCTGACGGAAACGAGCGCGTGCTGTATCGGGCGGCCGCTACGTGGGTCTATGGTGTGCGAATAGCGAACACCGTCTTGCTCGAAATAGTTACGGTAGTCGCCAGAAGTTGCGATGGCAGCTTTATCGAAGGAGAAAATCTTGAAGATCTCCCTGATTTCGATTTTCGGTGCTTCGATGGCAATTCGCCATTGCGAGCCATCCGGCTTGTGGCCAGACATTCGCAGTTCGCCGCCGATATCTACGAGATAGTCGCTGATGCCTTTGCTTTCGAGCAGTTCAGCGACCTTGTCGACTGCGTAGCCCTTGGCGACCGCTGAAAGATCGACATAGATGTCTGAAGTCTTGCGGATGCGTGAACGCTCTAAATCCAGCTCAAGTTTATCAAAGCCCGAGCGCTCTCGCGCCTTGTCGATATCTGCCTGCGAGGGCTCATGGGTGACCCGTCCTTCCGGGCCGAAGCCCCAAAGATTGACCAGAGCGCCGACTGTGACATCGAGAGCACCACCTGAGGCCTGATTTACCTCCCTGGCAACCTTCATGGTCGCAAGCGTTTCCGGTGAAATTTCGAACCATTCACCGACCGGGCTCTGGTTGAAACGCGACAGTTCCGAAGACGGGTCGTAGGTGGACATGAGCGAATTGATTCGCTCCAGTTCTGTGTGGATGACGCGCTTGGCGTCAGTAAAGAACTCGCCCGTCCACTTTACCGAGTACTGTGTGCCCATGATGGGACCGGACACCTCTCGCAGGGCCTCCTGCGCAGTAGCTGCGGAGGCACCTACCTTATCTGGCGCTGCGCCGTCGCAGGCTGCCGTCAGCACGAGCACAGTGATCAGTCCGAGATACCGAGGCAGCCTGGCAGCGCCACGAATGAGAAACGAACAATAAAAAAAGCAGGCTTGCGCCTGCTTCAAAGTCGTAACTGTCAATCAGCCTCCGAAGTCGTCGAGCATGATGTTCTCTTCTTCGACACCGAGATCCTTGAGCATCTTGATTACGGCAGCGTTCATCATCGGCGGCCCGCACATATAGAACTCACAATCTTCCGGTGCCGGGTGGTTCTTCAGATAGTTTTCCAGCAGGACGTTGTGAATGAAGCCAGTTGGGCCTTCCCAGTTGTCTTCGGGCAGCGGATCGGAGAGCGCAACGTGCCACTCGAAGTTCTCGTTTTCGGCCGCAAGATCGTCGAAATCCTTTACGTAGAACATTTCGCGCTTGCTTCGCGCACCGTACCAGAAGGAGATCTTCCGCTTTGAATGAATGCGACGCAGCTGATCGAACAGGTGCGCACGCATCGGTGCCATGCCCGCACCACCGCCAACGAATATCATCTCCGCGCCGGTCTCCTTGGCGAAGAACTCACCGAAAGGACCGAACACCGTTACCTTGTCGCCCGGCTTCAATGAGAACACCCATGAAGACATCAGGCCTGGCGGGTGATCCGAACCAGGAGGTGGCGTCGCGATTCGGATGTTGAACTTCAACACACCTTTTTCATCCGGATAGTTCGCCATCGAGTAGGCCCGAATGACAGGCTCCTTGTTGACGGCCTTGTACTGCCAGATATTGTGCTTGTCCCAGTCTTCCCGGAAGCGCTCTTCGATCTCAAAGTCCTTGAAGTGCACTTCGTACGGGGGTGCCTCGAGCTGAACGTAACCACCAGCGCGGAAGTCGACATTCTCGCCTTCAGGCAACTGCAACACGAGCTCCTTGATAAAGGTGGCGACGTTATGGTTGGAAACGACTTCGCATTCCCACTTCTTGACGCCGAACACCTCTTCAGGCACCTCGATTTTCATGTCCTGCTTGACGCTGACCTGACAGGCCAGCCGCCAGCCTTCACGTTCCTCACGGTTGGTGAAGTGAGTCTTTTCGGTTGGCAGCATGCCGCCGCCACCGTCCAGCACCTTGCACTTGCATTGCGCGCAGGTTCCGCCGCCGCCACAGGCTGACGACAGGAACATGCCTTCGTTCGCCAGTGTCTGCAGCAATTTGCCACCGGCTTCTGTCGTAATGGCGCTCTTGGGATCATCGTTGACGATGATCTTGACGTCGCCGGTGCTGACCAGGCGAGATCGCGCAATCAGAATGACTGCCACGAGGCTCAGAACGATGACAGTGAACATGCCAACGCCGAGCATAATTTCCGTATCCATGTTTCTACCTCTGTCTGGGTGAGGGCCGAATTACAGCGAAATACCAGAGAACGACATGAAGCCTAGCGACATCAGACCGACCGTGATAAAGGTGATACCCAGCCCTCTCAGGCCATCAGGCACGTCCGAATACTTGAGCTTCTCTCGAATACCGGCCAGCGCGATGATGGCCAGCGCCCAGCCAACGCCTGCACCCAGTCCATACACCACACTTTCGCCAAACTCGTAGTCCCGCTCGACCATGAACAGTGAGGCACCGAGGATTGCGCAGTTAACCGTAATCAGGGGCAGGAACACGCCCAATGCTGCATAGAGCGCAACAAAGTACTTATCCAGCACCATTTCCAGGATCTGGACAATAGCGGCGATAACACCGATATAGGTCAGCAGGCCCAGGAAGCTCAGATCGACGTTCGGCAGGCCCGCCCAGGACAGAGCCCCTTCACGCAGCAGACTGTTGAAGATCAGGTTGTTGACTGGAACGGTAATGGCCAGCACCACCGTTACAGCAATGCCCAGACCGATAGCCGCTTCGATCTTCTTGGAAATAGCCAGGAAGGTACACATGCCCAGGAAGAAGGCCAGTGCCATGTTTTCAACGAATACGGCCTTGATGAACAGGCTCAGATATTGCTCAAACATCAGAAGGCCTCCCTGACACGATGCGGTGCAAGCTTATAGTCCTTAGGTTCGACCTGTTCGACTTTCCAGCTTCTGAGGGCCCAGATAGCCAGGCCGATGATGAAGAACGCGCTCGGCGGCAGCAGCAAGAGACCGTTAGGCAGGTACCAGCCACCGTTTGCCTGGAGGGGCAGTATTTCCACGCCAAAGAGCTTGCCCGCACCGAGCAGCTCACGGAAGAAAGCTACAAAGATAAGCAGCACGGCATAGCCGAGACCATTTCCGATGCCATCGAGGAAACTCAGCACCGGCCCATTCTGCATGGCATAGGCTTCAGCACGGCCCATGACGATACAGTTGGTGATGATGAGACCAACGAAGACCGAAAGCTGCTTGCTCATTTCGTAGGCATAGGCCTTGAGCAGCTGGTCTACGACGATTACCAGAGAAGCGATAATGGTCATCTGCACGATGATTCGTATACTGCTGGGTATCTGGGAACGAATAACCGAGATCAGCGCACTGGAGCATGCGGTAACCAGCATGACCGCCACACCCATGACCAGCGACAACTGAAGACTGGTCGTTACCGCAAGCGCGGAACAGATACCCAGAATCTGCAGGGCAATCGGATTGTTGTTGAAGATCGGATCAAAGACGATCTCCGCGACACGATTTTTAGACATTGCGAATCTCTCCGTTCTTTATGCGCTCAAGAAAGGGCTTGAGGCCGCTATCGCCGAGCCAGTACTGGATCAGGTTCTCGATACCGCGGCTGGTCAGCGTCGCGCCCGAGAGCGAGTCGATATGATGTTCAGCACCAGGTGCAGATGGATTCGCGCCGCCCTTGATCAAGCGGATCGCAACCTCACCATCCTCACCGTAAACTTCCTTCCCGCTCCACTGAGCCTTCCAGGCCGGATTATCAACCTCGCCACCAAGACCAGGTGTTTCACCATGCTCGTAGAAGCCAAAGCCGGCAATGGTATTGGCATCATTTTCCAGCGCCATGAAACCATACAGCGTCGACCAGAGACCGTAACCGCGAACAGGAACGATAACCCGATTGATTTCACCGTTCTCTTCAGCCAGATAAACCTTGGCGTATTTCTCCACACGGCCCAGGCCAGCAATGTCTTCAGCCTGGCTCAGGGTGTAGGACGTCCCTTCCCTGGTGGCGACTTTCTGCTGCTGAAACTCTTCAATGCTCTTGAGGCCGATTTCCGAAGGCTCGATGAAGCGCCCGGTTTCCAGCTCGACCAGCTTTGGCGTGATACTCGCAAAACGCTCTTCGACTTCGGCCTTCGATGACCCCGGCTCTATCATGCCAGCCGCCCGCAGGATGTTTTCCTTGACGTTCAGCTCGCGATTTTCAGTCTGTACCGGTCGCAGCATGACGGCGGCGGCTGAAACCACGACCGAACACACGATGCACAACAGAAAGGCGACCGTAAGGGTTTTTCCAGTTGATGATCCTTTAGCCACGGGCGAGCCTCCGCTTGATATTCGCCTGCACGACGAGATGGTCGATGAATGGCGAGAACAGGTTCGCGAACAGTATCGCGAGCATGATGCCTTCGGGGAAAGCCGGGTTTACGACCCTGATCAGCACGGTCATGGCGCCGATAAGCATACCGAAGATCCAGCGGCCTGTTTGTGTATGCGAAGCAGACACAGGATCTGTCGCCATGAAGAACATGCCGAAGGTCAGACCACCGATGACGAAGTGCCAGTGCGGAGGCAACGCGAACATGGGGTTCGTATCCGAACCGACCAGGTTGAGCAGGCCAGCAGTCAGCACAACACCGAGCACCACACCGAGGACGATACGCAGTGAGGCGATACCCATGATGAGGAGGATCACGCCGCCTATCATGATGGCGAGGTCGCTGGTGCCACCGATACTGCCCTGGTGGAAACCGAGGAAGGCGTCGAACCAGGTCAGGCTACCCTGCAGGGCTTCCATACCGCCGGAAGCGGCAACGCTAAGCGGCGTCGCACCACTGAAACCATCCACTGCTGTCCAGACCGAGTCACCCGACATCTGCGCCGGATAGGCGAAATACAGGAACGCTCGACCCGCCAGCGCAGGATTGAGGAAGTTCTTGCCCGTACCGCCAAACACTTCCTTGCCGATGACGACACCGAAGATGATGCCCAGTGCAGCCTGCCACAAGGGCAGATCCGGCGGGCAGATCAACGCGAAGAGTATCGAGGTGACGAAGAAGCCTTCGTTGACTTCATGCTTCCTGATCGTGGCGAAAACGACCTCACAGGCACCACCGACTATAAAGACCGTCAGGTAGATTGGCAGGAAGTGCATTGCACCATAGATCATGTTGTCCCAGATACTGGACGGATCGTTGCCTGCAAGCGCAGCGATCAGGCTGTAACGCCAGCCCTGATCCATGGCGATGCCGGCTTCTGCAAGATAGGTGTTTGCCTGGAAACCGATGTTCCACATACCGAAGAACATGGCGGGGAAGACGCAGACCCAGACCGTGATCATGATCCGCTTGAGGTCGATGCCGTCGCGAACGTGGGTGTTCGCTGCAGTTACGGAACCAGGCGAATAGAAGATCGTGTCGACGGCTTCGTACAGCGGGTACATCTTTTCATACCGCCCACCCTTGTGAAAGTTGGGCTCTATCTTGTCTAGAAAAGTTCTTAAGCTCATGACATCAACCCTCTTTTTCGATGGTTTCGAGATTACGCCTGAGTATCGGCCCGTACTCGTACTTGCCTGGGCACACGAATGAACACAGCGCAAGATCCTCTTCATCGAGTTCGAGGCAGCCCAGCTTCTGGGCAACTTCAGTATCTCCGACAATCAGGGCCCGCAGCAGTTGCGTTGGCAGAATGTCGAGCGGCATGATGCGTTCATAAGTACCGATTGGCACCATTGCCCGCTCACTGCCATTGGTTGTCGTCGTCATGTTGAAGCGCTTGCCCGGCATGAGCTTTGACAGATAGATGTTGATTACAGAGAACTTGTTGAGACCAGGAGAAAGCCAGCCGAAAAGCTCGCGGTGGTGACCTTCTTCCAGACAGGCGATCTGGTAGTCGTATCGACCGAGGTAGTCGACGGAGTCACGGGCGGATCTGCCACCCAGCACTGAGCCTGAAACTGTACGAACATTGTCCGATTTCAGTTCGTTCAAGGTGAGCTGACTGACCGAAGCGCCAGTGCGGGTTCTGATCAGCCGCGGCCGTTTGACGGCAGGGCCGGATAGCGCCACAACGCGCTCAACGAACTTGTAGCCAGTGGTGAACAGGCGACCGATTGCGATCACGTCCTGATAGCCTACCGTCCACACGCTCTTGTACAGGTTCACCGGATCAAGGTGGTGAATGTGTGTGCCGACGAGCCCCGCAGGATGCGGACCGGCAAACGTCTCATGCTCGAGACGGTCCATTTTCGGCAGCTGCACGTCGACATCCGGCGCGGAGCAGACGAAAACCTTGCCCTTGGTCAAACGACTCAGCACCCTGAGGCCGTTCTGGAAGTCTTCATTGGCCTGGGCGATGATGACCAGCGGATCAGCGGCCAGCGGCTGCGTATCCATAACAGAGACGAAAATTGAGTGGGGCTCGGCATCGAGCTCGGGAACCTTGCTGAACGGCCTTGTGCGGAAGGCTGTCCATTCTCCCGACTCCACGAGCAGATCGACGGCCTGCTGCCGTGACAGCGACTCGAGCTGATCGGCTGGATAATGGGTGAATTGTACCTGACTCTCGCCATCTTCATGCTGATCGACAGCAATCACTATGGACTGAAAAACCCGCTTTTCGCCACGATGAATGGCTTTTACGGTACCTGTGGCCGGCGAAGTGTAGCGCACACCTTCAGTTTTCTTGTCAGTAAACAGCAGTTGACCACAAAGCACCCGATCGCCCTCAGCGACCTCCATGGTGGGCTTCATGCCATTGTAATCGAACCCGACGATAGCCACTTCCGTGACCGCTGGGCCCTGATCGATGATCTGCTTGGGCTCACCCGATATCGGGATATCGAGGCCCTTCTTGATTTTTTTCATTCAGTCAGCCTGTCTTTTTTCTTGATTGGCCTGCGAAGCAACGGTTTACGGTCGCCAGTATACGTGGCGACGTAAGAAAAGCACGTGACGATCGTCAACGCCAACCTTGCCCGCACTTATGATAGCGCACCCTGGCGAACGTGCCGCCAGGGATGGAATCAGACCGTTGCTGCCGGGAAAACCTTGTAATGCACGCCGGCCATCTGGTTGACGATGCGCACGACCTGGGCGCTGTAGCCAGCTTCGTTGTCATACCAGACATAGAGCACGATGCGATTGCCACTGGCGATAGTCGCCTGAGCATCGACAATACCTGCGTGACGTGAACCCACGAAGTCGGACGACACAACTTCCGGGGAATTCACGAAGTCGATCTGCTTCTGATACTTCGAGTGCAGCGAAATAGTGCGCAGGTAATCGTTCAACTCCTCGACGTTGGTATCCTTGTCCAGGTTGAGGTTCAGGATCGCCATGGAAACGTTGGGGATGGGAACGCGAATCGCGTTACCGGAGAGCTTGCCAGCCAACTCAGGCAGCGCCTTCGCAACAGCCTTGGCAGCGCCGGTTTCTGTGATAACCATATTCAACCCAGCACTTCGGCCGCGTCGACTACCAGCATGATAGTTGTCGATCAGGTTCTGGTCGTTGGTATAGGCATGAACGGTTTCGACATGCCCATCGCGGATGCCGTAGCGGTCGTTGATGACCTTGAGTACTGGCGTAATGGCATTGGTCGTACAGGATGCCGCAGACAGGATGGTGTCTTCAGCCTTGATATCTTCGTTGTTGATACCGAAGACGATATTCTTGATATCACCCTTGCCTGGCGCCGTGAGCAGTACACGGGCAACGCCCTTGGCCTTGAGATGCTGGCCCAGGCCGTCCTTGTCGCGCCATACGCCGGTATTGTCGACAAGAATGGCGTTGTTGATGCCATAGCTGGTGTAGTCGATAGACTCTGGTGAGTTGGCGTAGATGACCTTGATGAAGTTACCGTTGGCGATGATGCCCTGGTTTTCCTCATCGATGGTGATGGTGCCCTTGAAGCTGCCATGTACCGAGTCGCGTCGCAGAAGGCTCGCGCGCTTCTCGATGTCGTTCGACGCCTTGCCCTTTCTCACCACGATGGCACGAAGACGCAGGTTCTCACCGCCGCCTGCCTTTTCAACCAGAATACGCGCCAGCAGACGACCGATACGTCCGAAACCGTAGAGTACGACGTCCTTGGAAGCAGCACCCGACTCTTCGCGCGGCTTGTGACGGTTGACGACTTCCTTGAGTTCCTCGGCCAGGAAGTCCTGAAGCGGCTTGCCACTACCGTGGTCGCTGTAGCGCACGGCCATCTTGCCGATGTCGATATGGGCAGGTCCAAGATTCAGCTTGTCCAGCGCGAGCAGCACCGGCATGGTCTCATGAACGGAGAGCTCACGGTTCTCGACCTGGCGGACGAAGCGATGTGCCTTCAACAGACCGATGACGGACTGGTTGATGACTGCTTTGCCATAGATCGACGTAATGACGTTATATTTGCGGTAGAGCCTGCCGATCAGCGGGATCATGGCCTCGGCGACATTTTCTTTCGCCGTCCAGTCACTAAAACATGCGTCCAGTTTATCTTGACTCACTACAAGGCACCTCGGTTGATCCGACAGGCAGGACGAATTGAGCCATTCCCGCACAATGTCGGCAGAGCGTAGTCAGGCTCTGAGTTTAAGCATAAGAGTGAAAAATTGGGCGCATATTATCGCCGTTCCAGCCCCAGGATGGAAGACCAGCATTGCCATTTATAGCAGCCACAGTACAATCTGCGCCAGCACACCGGCAGAGATGTCATGAAATGAGGTCCAATCGCTGCGCCCGGAATGGCAAGCGGCAACGTACTCTTCGATTGGCCACAGCAACACTACACAGACCGGACCAATGACAAGCACGCCTTCTGCAAGCCGAACGACTGCCAAGCGAAAGCTGGATACAGCCCTGCCTTTCCCTCTGCCTCGCGAGATGCCGGCCGGTCAGGCTGCACGCTGGCCAATTTTGCCAGGCCGCGCCGATGCCATGTTCCTCGCGCAACTGGAACAACAGCAGCCCGATACCCTCACCGTGGTGGTGACGCCAGACATGGCGACGCTCGAGCGCCTCGAGGCCGGGCTCGACCTGTTCCGCCGACTGGACGAGCGGGATGCTACGCCCACCCTTGCGCTGCCGGACTGGGAAACCCTGCCCTACGACAGTTTCTCGCCGCACCAGGATATCGTGAGCCGACGTATCGCCACGCTGGTGAGCCTGCCGCGCCAGAAAGGTGGGCTATTGCTGATTTCAGTTGCCACGCTCATGCAGCGCCTTGCCTCCCGACGGCACCTGCTCGGCACCACGCTGTGGATCAAGAAGGGCGATACCATCGACATCGGCAGCTATAGAGAACAGCTTGAGCAGGTCGGCTACCGCAATGTAAACACTGTCTTCGAACATGGCGAGTTTGCGGTTCGTGGTGCCATCATCGATCTGTTCCCCATGGGTCATGACCAGCCGTTTCGAATCGAGCTGTTCGATGATGAAGTCGACAGCCTGCGTTATTTCGACCCGGAGACCCAACGTTCAGGCGATCAGATCGATGAAATCGAATTGCTGCCGGCCTTCGAGTTCCCCTTCGACGAGGCGGCCCGAAGTCGCTTCAGGCAGAACTTCTACGAAGCCTTTCCGGAGTCGCCTCGTCAGACGCCCGTACTGAGAGACGTCGTAGAAGGCATCGTCACGCCGGGCATCGAATACTACATGCCGCTGTTCGACGCTGACACGTCCACCCTCTTCGACTATCTGCCGCCCGACAGTCAGCTGTATCTGATGCCGAACCTGCATGCGCGCGCAGAGGAGTTCTGGGCTGATGTGCAGTCTCGTTTCGACAGTCTGGGCCATGATCGTCACCGCCCGCTTTTACCACCGCACAAGCTGTATCTGCGACCGGATGAGCTATTCGCCGCGCTGGCGCGTCAACCTCGAATAGAAGTTACCCCGAAAGCTGATGGTGAAAAGGCGGTGGTCGCCGAGCTGCCGGCCGTGGGCGTTGAGACGCAGCAGAACCAGCCGCTGCAGAAGCTCATCGATGCGGCGGGCAAGGACACCGTTGTGCTGGCGGCAGAGTCTGCCGGTCGTGCGGAAGCTCTGAAGGACCTCTTTGCAGCGCATGACCAGGCGCTCTTGAGCGCACATAGCTGGCAGGAAGCACTCAGCCGCCCTGGTAGCTGGCAGGTACTGACAGCGGATATCGACCGTGGCTTCCGCTTGCTTGACCCGCCTGCCCTGCTCATCAGCGAGTCCGATCTGTTCGAACTCAAGGTGCCGCAGCGCCGCCGCCGAAAGCAGTCAGCCACAGACACCGATGCCCTTATCCAGAGCCTCGCCGAATTGAAGGAAGGTATGCCGGTCGTGCATATCGAACACGGTGTCGGGCGCTTTCACGGACTGGTCAGTCTGAATGTGGGTGATCAGGAACAGGAGTTCATCCTGCTCGTGTATGGCGATGATGCGAAACTCTATGTACCCGTGGCGCAGCTGCAGGTGCTCTCACGCTATGCCGGGCTTAATGAGGAATTTGCGCCACTGCACAAGCTCGGCAACGACAAATGGCAGAAGGCGAAACGTGCAGCCCGCGAGAAGATTCGAGATGTGGCGAGCGAACTGCTGAAAATCTACGCGCGGCGCGAGGCCCGAAAGGGGCATTCGTACAAGGTCGAAGAAATCGAATACAGCCGCTTTGCTGATGACTTCCCTTTTGAAGAAACGCCCGATCAGGCCAGCGCCATCGGCGCCGTAGTGTCCGATCTCAAGCGGCAGCAGCCCATGGACCGGCTCATTTGTGGCGATGTCGGCTTCGGCAAGACCGAGGTGGCGATGCGAGCAGCCTTCCTGGTGGCCAACGCGGGGCGCCAGGTCGTCGTGCTTGTGCCAACCACATTGCTGGCACAACAGCATTTCAACAGCTTCCGCGATCGATTTGCTGGCACCGCCATGCGTATCGAACTGCTCAGCCGCTTCCGTTCGACGCAGGAAATCAAGACCTCGATGGAAGCGATGAAAGCTGGGCAGGTCGATATCGTGATCGGCACCCATAAGCTGATTCAAAAGGATGTCGAGTTCAAGGATCTCGGTCTTCTGATCATCGATGAGGAACACCGCTTTGGCGTGCAACAAAAGGAGCGCCTGAAGGCCCTGCGCGCCGAAGTCGACATCCTGACGCTCACTGCGACGCCAATTCCACGAACACTGAACCTGTCATTGCAGGGCGTGCGTGACCTTTCAATTATCGCCACCCCACCCGAACGACGCCTGGCAGTAAAGACTTTCGTGCATGAGCATGAAGACGGCATCGTGAAGGAGGCTGTGATGCGGGAACTGCTCCGCGGCGGCCAGGTCTTTTACCTGCACAATGAAGTGAAGACGATACAGAAGACGGCGGACGCACTGGCAGAACTGGTGCCCGGCGCGCGAATCTGTGTGGCGCACGGTCAGATGCCTGAGCGCCAGCTTGAGAAGGTCATGTCGGAGTTCTATCACAAGAAATACAACGTGCTTGTGTGTACTACCATTATCGAAACCGGCATCGATATCCCCAGCGCCAATACCATTATCATCGACAGGGCCGACAAGCTTGGGCTTGCCCAGCTGCACCAGCTCAGGGGCCGGGTTGGCCGCTCGCACCACCAGGCCTACGCCTATTTGCTGACAGTCTCACCTCGATCACTGACAGCAGACGCGAGGAAGCGGCTGGAGGCCATCAGTGCGGCGCAGGACCTCGGCGCCGGCTTTACCCTGGCGACCCATGACCTTGAGATCAGAGGTGCGGGTGAGCTTCTGGGCGCAGAACAGAGCGGTCACATCAATGCCATCGGCTTCTCGCTGTACATGCAACTGCTGGACAGTGCGGTGAGGGCTATGCGCGAAGGTAAGGAACTGTCGCTGGATGATCCGGAAGAGAAGGTTTGCGAGGTAAACCTGAGGGCACCTGCATTGCTGCCGGACAGCTATATCCACGATGTGCAATCGCGGCTCGTGCTATATCAGCGCATTGCTGCGGCGAAATCGCCCGAGGCGCTGAAGGATCTCCAGGTCGAGCTGATCGATCGTTTCGGCTTGCTGCCTGATGCAGCAAAGAACCTGTTCCGCCAGGCCGCCATTCGCATGGAAGCCGATCAACTGGGTATCGTACGGATCGATGCCGGTGAGAAAGGCGGCGTGGTTGAGTTCGCAGCGAAAACCCGCGTGCAGCCGATGAAGCTGATCGAACTGGTACAGACTAAACCGAAGCGCTACCGGCTAGAGGGTAGCCAGAAACTGCGCGACAACGTACCTTTGGTTGATCCAGAGCAGCGCCATCAATGGGCAGAACAGATTGTAAGGATGTTTGCGTGAACTTTTTTCGATTACCAGCACCTGCGCTCGTATGCGCTGCCGTCATGAGTACGGCACTCCTGCCCTTACCCGGCCAGGCGCCGGCACTGGCGGCCGACAATGAAGCGAGTGTCTATCAGCTCGAGCTGATCATTTTCCGCAATTATCCCATCAGCGATTCAGAGCGGCTGTTGCCGCTGCCGCCGCGCGATATCGAAACAGACCAAGCGGCCAATTCTGGGGGCGCGGGAATCACGGCAGGCAATGGCGTCTCTACTGAAACTGCAATCGATACAAGCGCTGAGGGCTATGGGCCCGAGGCCAGCTTCGGTGGCAAGAAGCCCGATGGCTCTCCATTGCTGAACATGCGCGATGATGCGATATCTTTGGGCGATGCCAGCGAAGATCGTTGGCCACTGATGCTTCGCAAGGACTTCATGCTAAACGACGCGCTGACGAACCTTGAACGCGCCTATGGGTATCGCGTGCTCTGGCATGGCTCCATGATGTTGCCGATGGTGAAACAGCGGGACTATCATTTCACGTTGGCCACCTCGACGCTGGACGACAACCGGTGGTCGCTGCAGGGCGAGCTACAGTTCAGGCTGTCGCGCTTCATGCACATGAACGCAACGCTGGTGCTGACCGATCATACCGGTCCGCAGGGGGAACCCGTGTACACCAGCGATGAAAGCATCGAGATTCCTGGAGCGAGCGGGGAGATTTACGGCCGTTATGTACTGCAGCAGTCGCGACGGATGAAGTCCGGTCAGCTGCATTACATCGATCATCCGGCCATTGGTGTGCTGGCCATGATCCAGTCCGTCAGTGATGAGTCCGCGGTTCGACTGCGCGGCCCTGAAGCGTCCAATGGGCTCGAAGTCGAAGAACTCGGCGACGAGGAATAGCCAGCTCGGCCCGCCAATAACAGCGGGCCTGCACGGCCTGCGTATTTAGCGCTGCTGCTCACCCACCAGGGTGGCAATGAGCTGGCGCACGTTTGACATGCCATCCAGCACGGCCTGTTCGATATCCGCCATCGTGATTTCACGATCCGGCGCACCGTCCGCCTTCACGCCCGCCGCGGGATTCACCACGAGGCACAGACTGGCATAGTCCAGGCCAGCTTCTCGAGCCAACGCAGCTTCCGGCATGCCGGTCATACCAACAATTGTGCAACCATCGTTCGCGAGGCGACGAATCTCGGCGGCCGTTTCCAAACGCGGCCCTTGGGTGGCCGCGTAAACGCCGCCCGTCTTGACCTGAACATCAATGCGCTTGGCAGCCTCGATGATTCTAGCCATCAACGATGCTGTGTAAGGCCACGAAAAGTCGATATGCTCGACAGCGGTATCAGTCGAAAAGGTGCTCGCTCGGCCCCAGGTATAGTCAACCAACTGGTCTGGCAGTACCAGGTCGGTTGGCTTCAGACTGGGATCAATACTGCCTACGGCATTGACGCCGATGACTGCAGTCGCACCCATTTCCTTGAGGGCCCAGATATTGGCGCGGTAATTGACGGCGTGCGGGGCAATGCCATGCGGGTGGCCGTGCCGCGCGAGGAAAAAGGCTGAGCTTTCCGGATGTTCCGAATGGCCAACTTCCAGTACTGCAGCAGATGGCTGACCGTAAGGCGTATCGACTGTCTTTTCATTGAGAATTTCGAAGCCTTCCAGCCTGGTCAGGCCGGTTCCACCGATAAAAGCGAGCATTCAATCCCTCGACTGGCTAACGAATGATTACGCGGCAACCTGGCTGCACACGTTCGAAGAGCGCTGTCACGTCATCGCTGGCCATACGAATGCAGCCATGTGAGGCAGCGGTACCCAGCAGATGTTCGTCAGCAGTGCCGTGAATATAAATATAGCGCCGCTGTGTGTCGACCCCGTTTCCACGGTTGTTCCCCAATTCGAGGCCACAGAGCCAAAGTATGCGGGTGAGTATCCAGTCGCGTTGGGGATAGCGTTCCGCGAGCGCTGTATCAAAGATCTCACCGGTCCAGCGGCGTCCGGCAAGCACCGCCAGTGCCGGCAGCTCGCGACCGATGCAGGCGCGGATGTAGTGCCAGCCGCGCGGCGTCTGCAGGCTGCCATTTAGCTCGCCGAGGCCAGCTGCTGCTGTCGATATGGTGTATATAGGGCCACAGGCCTCGGCTGCCTCCGCGTAGGCTTCCAACTCGGCAAGCTCTCGGGTGGCACCGATCCGGGCATCCGCTGACAGGCACTCGAGGGTCTGCGTTGCAGCACTGATACGCAGCAGATTGAGCATCAGTGGCCTCGCGGTTTTGACTCGGCAATCTTGATGGCAGCAGCCAGCGCAGCCGAACGTTCATTGTTATCGAGATGCAGCTCGTCTGAGGCCAACTGCCCTTCATCCCCACTCAGGCACTGCGCGTCGGAGGCCGCAAGCGAGCCGCGTCTATCGCTCTCAGGACTGTCACGTCGGTCGCCGCGCTGCTCACCCTTCGGTAAATTTTCGGCGCGCCCACCACCGGCCTTGAGTCCCGCCGACAGGAACCTGACCAGTTCGACGACGATATCCTGGGGCGAACTACTGATATCGAGCTCATTCTTCAGTATGCTGCTAAGCGCTTCGGAAGAGGACATCGTGAACGTTGTGGCGCCCAGCATGAACTGCAGTCGCCAGAAGCGTTCGACGCTCGACAGATGCGGCGTGGCCTTCTTCAAGAGCTGCATGAATTCGCGGAACTCGAGGCTGTAATTCTGTTCGAGAAAGCGCCGCAGGTGACCCTGACTCTGGGTATAGGCCAGGCCCAGCAGGCGCATGAAGACGGCCAGCCCGTTGGCGTTACGCCTGTTCTGCGTCTGCAGTATCGATCTGGTCACCACCTGGAGCAATTGCTCGAGCATGGTATCTGAATCCTTGGCGTCGATTTCGCTCAGACGCTCGCGCAGATTGCGTGTGATGGGATTGAAAAATCGCGCAAAAACCGCCTGGATCAGTGCATTCTTCGAGCCGAAATGATAATTGACCGCGGCGAGGTTGACGCCGGCCTTACTGGTGATCTGGCGCAATGAGGTTTCGGCGAAACCCCGCTCTGCAAAGAGCATTTCTGCGGCATCGAGTATTTTGTCTACGGTATCGGACTGTGCCATCGACCCTGCCATACTAAGATTGGTACGCGTTCCGTTCGCTACGAACAGCTGTTTGAAACATACGTTTGAAACGCTGTCGTGTCAACCTGTCCCCCTGGCCTAGTCGTTATCCCCGACGTCCCCAAACTCCGTTCTCAGACGATGATTGATAGTGACGTAGTCACGTTTCAGTGAAAGATACGCCGCCCGGGATAACATCATATACCGCAGATACAGCCGAATAGCGCCGGCATGACGCATGGCCTTGAGCAAGAGGCCCTTCCGGCTGAGCATTACAAGACGGGTAAACTGCCTGTGCCTGAGTGCTTCGAACTCAGCGCTCATCATCTGACACTGATACGCCAGGCCATTCCGCCCTTCGAGCATGCGAATGTGATTCAGAGCAGCTGACTCGAGTGACTTGCGTCTTGCCTGCAAGCCCGAATAACTCATATCGGAAAACAGTAATGACCGCACCGGCCCTATCTGCAAGGCCGTTAAGAGCACAGCGCCGCCCAATAGAGATCCGGCCACCCACGGGTTGAGGTTGGCCATCAGCGCCGTAAGAAAAACACCGAGACACAACAGCACGCCCAGCCACAGCAGATTTGAACGCCGTTTTGCCAGCAGCATCTGGGCCGGTGTGGGATAGTCACTCATCTGCAACGCCTCGACATTAAGCAGTTCGAGCGCCTGGCATTCAGCAATGACCTGCTGAATGAGTTTCAGCCGTCGGGCCAGACGCGAGCGTTCACGCTCCCGCTCTTCAGGCGTCGGGGCCGCTGAAGCCGCACTCGCTTCAGCAGGCTTTCGACCAGCATCAGGATCGACTTCATAAGAGCGCCGACCCTCACCGGCGCGATCCGGACTACGTCGCTCGCGCCAGGCTGCAGCCGATTCTGGACTGGCGATTTCACGCGATCCACCACTTCGTGCGCCCTGCTCGATCACCGCCGGCGCATTGCGGCCCGCCCCACTCTGGAGACTCTGCTCGAGGGATTGCTTCTGGGTGGCTGCCTGACTGCGATGTGCAGCCTCCTGAGCGAGCACCTCGCGAGGGTCGAGATTCAGTGAGGCCTGTTCGACCAGCTGCCGAAGCGCAGTAGGGCTCAGATCGATATCGCCGGGGTTGTGGATCTTCATAAGTCTGAATACTATGCCGATGAAACGCACACAAACGGGCTGACGCCGCCGCACCATTGTCGCCAACGTCAATTTAATGGCAGCTTTTGCCTGTCAAAGCACCGCCTTCTGACCATATAAGCACGATTCGCGCCAGACGGCGCAGTTGGCAGGCGATGTGCCCCAGCCATTCTCACTTCCTGCAGGGCAGAATCAACATGTTTACAGGCATCGTCCAGGGCAAGGCCCGGATAAAGACCATCGACAGGCTCGAAGGGCTATCGAGACTATTGGTTGAGTTCCCCTCCGACCAGTCTGCCACACGCTGCGGTGCCAGTGTGGCAATCGATGGCGCCTGCCTGACCGTCACCGCCGTCGATGGTAGTGAACTGGCTTTTGATGTGATGCAGGAAACACTGCGAATTACGACCCTCGGCAAGCTGCAGCAGGGCGACTGGGTGAACTTCGAACATGCTGCCCGCCTTGGTGATGAAATTGGCGGGCACCTGTTATCGGGCCACATTCATGCAGTGGCGACCGTAGCAGCCGTTACCAATACACCCAACAATACCAATATCGCCTTCACAGTACCTGAAGCGCTGCGCGCCTATATTTTCCACAAGGGCTATATCGGGGTTAACGGCGCAAGTCTGACCGTCGGACATTTGACGCCCGATGGCTTTTCCGTGGATCTGATCCCCGAAACGCTGCGAATGACCACCTTCGGTGAACTCGCTGCTGCCGACCAGTCTCAGCCAGCTGGCGTGAACCTGGAGATCGACAGTCAGACGCAGGTCATTGTGGATACCGTAGAGCGCATACTGAAGCAGAAACTGGGGTGATCCGAGCCTGCGGGAGCTAGCGCAGCAACTGCTGGGATTGGGTCAGTGCGGAAAGAAAATCGACGGGCCGCACCGCAGCTGGTTTCCCCGCCTTCTCATCACTCCTGCGGCCCTCACGCAGCTTCATGAGGCTCGCTTCCAGAAACAGTGGCACCGAGGGATTCCGGCCTTCGTTGAATTGTTGCCTGAAGGCCAGCAAGGCCTGGTAGGCTGTTTCTGCGGCCTCTGACTCAAGGCTTGTCACCAGCGTCTGCAGATCCTTCAACGCAGATGATTGCGCCAGCGTCTGGTCTGCCTCGCTCGCAGCAGCCTCGCTCAGCTGCAGCCTGAATACCGAAGCCCACACCCACAACAGTAGATCCAGCAACTCTTCCACAGGCACTTTTGCCAGGACCTGGGCGCCGGCAAAAATATCCTGACGCCCCTCCACACAAGCGGCCAGCGTTTCCATGACCGTCATAAGCACAGGCTGCTGATGGCCGTCTGCACGCAAGGCCTCCAGCGTTCGCCAGGGGCTGAATTGATAGGCCAGCGTCATTGCTGCAACCAGTTCAGGCAACAGTACCTCGTCGTGCTTCGATGTCGCCGCAGATTTTCCGGAGACGAGCCGGCCGGCGACCCAATCGTTGAGTTCGGCCAGCGCAGGCTTTGGCAACCTGAAATATTGACAACGGCTACGAACCGTCGGCAGTAAGCGCGAGCGCTGCTCACTGAGCAGGATGAGCGTCACGTCGCTACCCGGCTCCTCCAGTGTCTTCAAGAGGGCGTTGCCAGCCTGCAGGTTAAGGGCATCTGCCGGGTCGAGTATCGCCACCTTGCGCTTCGACACCTGTGGTCGTGTATAGGCAAAGTCGGTGAGCGAGCGAATCTGGTCGACCTTGATGACGCGGCTGTCGGCAGGCGCGATCACGATGAAATCAGGATGGCTGTCAGCGTTCATCAGGAGGCATTGACGACATGCGCCACAGGCCTGCAAGGCCCCGTTAGGCTGCGAGATGGGTTCTGCGCAAAGCGCGTCCATGGCCAGATGTCTGGCCAAGGCGAGCTTTCCGCTACCTCGGACGGCTTCCAGTAGCAAGGCCGCGGGCCAGCCCTGATCCCGCCACCGCCTGGACAATTCGGAGCGAACCGCCTTGTGCCAGGGCAGCAGCAGACGCGCAGCGCTATCGTTCTCGCTCATGCTGTTCTCGTTTCAAAGGGGCCGTGCTGTAGAGATGGCAAATCTGATACCCAATATGCATTATTCGAAGATTCAGCGCGGTGAAGCATCGCTGCGCTTGCGGAGGTTCAGTTTCCGCAACAGGCTCCGAAGTTGACGGATTTCGTTGGTCTGCAGGCGTGAACGGGCTGCACCCATTTGCGGGCGCCGCGCATACAACAGACGCTCGAGGCGCTGGCTAATGGCCATGGCAGTCTCCTTGTCGGCGCCTGCGGACTGCATGATGCCACAGAGCTGGCGCGGTGTAATCGCCATTGATGAAACATCGGCACCTGCGCGCCGAAGTCTGCGTAGCAGACGGTCATAGAGCCGGACCACAGGATCCTGTGCCCGCAGATGCCGTCTGCCTCGCATGAGCTGCATCAGCCCGATCAGGATGATGATTCCGGCGATTGCGCCCGTAGCAATAAAGCCAATCTGCCTGATATCAACGTCACCAAAAAAAGTCGCCAACAGACTCTGCTGTGTCTTCTGATCGTAGTTGATGACCCATTTCTGCCAGAGGTAATTGGTATACTCCAGTCGCATGTCGATCCAGTTCAGGGCACTGATGCCGGAAAATCGCGAAAGCGATATTTCGTTACTGAGAAAACCACCCTCTTCCGCCACCGCCGTACGTAGACCAGCCTCAATACGAAGCGGAGACACAGCCGCCGTAGGATCGACACGCACCCAGCCGATACCTTCGAGCCAGGCCTCGACCCAAGCATGGGCATCGTACTGACGCACGACCAGGAAGCCACCAGTCGAGTTGAACTCGCCACCCTGATAGCCGGTCATGATCCTGGCTGGAATACCTGCCGAGCGCAGGATGACCGCAGTCGCCGAGGCGAAGTGTTCACAGAAGCCGCGGCGCTCGCCAAACATGAAATCGTCGACGTTACTCTCCGGGTCGAGCACTGGCGGATTGAGTGTGTAGGTGAAAGGCTCGGTACGGAAGTAATTGAGCAGGTCGTAGATGAAGGCGGCCTGATCATCGTGCTGCTCGCGCAGCTCTGCCGCAAATTTACGCGTTAGCGGATTACCTTCTGCTGGCAGTTGCAACAGACGACGGCGGTCAAAATCTGTCAGCTCGAGCCCTGCAGTTGAGCCGAGCGCGGTGACATCCGGTAGACCCTGAATATGGGCTGCATCAAGACGGGACTGTGCCTCCGTAGCGGCCTTATCCAACGGCAGTGACTGCAGAGTGTAGGCGGAGGGACTCTTCACCGGACGGCCGAAGCGAATCAGCCCGTCGAGGGTCTGCAAAACGGCACCACCACGCGCACTACTCTGGCCACTCAGCTGCCGGCTGGTGGGTATCGTCGCATTGAGCGAAAACCCCCAGTCGCGGTTATGCGGATCCAGCAGGATCTCGTAGCTGGATTCTGGCGTCGAAAGCGCCGCTTCTATCGCTTCGTCACCCAGACCCAACCTGCGCAGTCGGGTCTGTGGCAACATTCTGGATTCATCGATGCCACGCTGCTGGTTCGATCGCGACCACTGCCCCGCCGTGAACAGATCCATGGCGAGGGCGCGCCAGTAGAGGGTGGGCGAAGGCGGCGGCGGTCCATCAAAATCAGCACGGAAGGCCCGCTCGGAGGATTGCGCCAAATTGGCGACCTGCCCCGGCATCATGCTGTCAGACAGCCCTGTGAAGGCCGAAGTGCTGTTCAGCGGCATCGACCAGATTGGTCCAAGCCTCGGAAAAACGATGTAGGCGACTACGAGAATAGGCAAGGCCCAGGCGAACAGGCCGAATGCCCGCTTCAGCGCGCCGAAATAGGTCGTGCGCTCCAGCGAACCATTGATGCCCATGAGCGCAATGAAGGCGAAAGCCAGTGACACGAAGATGAACAGGGTTGCGAAGATCGACTGGCTGAACAAAAAGCCCAGCGGCATCAGGAACAGCGTCATGAACACGAAGAGGTAGGCATCCCTGGTCGAGCCGGTTTCAAGCAGCTTCAGCCCATAGGTGAGCAGGAAGAAACCGACCGCGTTTTCAATGGTGAACTGCCCTTTCGAACTCACCAGAAAGAGCGTGATACCCAGCAGCAGGAGGATGACCTTGACCCAGAGCTGAGGCAGCCTGAAGCGCCCTCTGAATACCATGATGCGCCACAACAGAATTCCGACCAGCGCGATGTTGAGCCAGATGGGCGTATGGTCGATATGCAGCAGCGCCGCCAATGCCAGCGATAGTAAAAGCCAGGGCATCCCTTGTGGGTTGATGCCGGTAAAGTCGGCGTGGCTATTGGTGCTGAAGCGTCGCTCAAGCATTGGGCGTTAGCTCCGGATAGCGTGCGAGCGCTTCCAGTGCCTCCCGCTTGTGCTGTGGCCCCAGGCCTGGTGCCAGCCGCCACTTCCCCAGCTTGAGGCCGTAGGGCTGCTGACCCTTGTCACGCACGAGCAGTTCGGCACAAAGGTTAGACATCTGCAACTCGATATCACGCCCCGCGTAAGCCGCCTGATCGATCCAGACCGGGTCAGCCGATTCAGACGAGAACAGCTTGGTGTACAGCACACCCTGCTGAGCGTACTTCTTCCAGGCGATGCGACTGCGCGACTCGCCGAGCTCGTAATTCCGCAAACCGTCGAAATCCACCGGCTGCTGCTGTCGCAGCTTTCGGTCCGGCTGGCTATCACCTTCACTCACGGCGTCGGCCGCGTTGACCTCACCGGCAATTGGTCGTGGGTACACCAGCACATCGATATCGAGGTCGAGCCATGACCAGACCCGGACCAGACCCAGTGGATAGACACTGGTCGCCAGCAATCTCGGTGCCCGCTGTATGCCACGCTTCAGACACTTCAGCGGCAGCGTAACCGACTGTAATTCCGACTCACTGCCAGGCTCGCTGGGATGATCAGTGGGTGGCAAACCGGTATGAATGAGCTGATGTCGAATACTGGCGGTGCTTTGCGGCCAACCCAGTTGAATGGCAACGTGTCGGTCGCCTGTCGCCGGCTCTCCGCGCCCACTGCCGGAGTCCGTGCCCGCTGCCCGGGTCGAGCAGACGGTAAGGGTAATCAGCGCTTCCTCACCCACATGAGCCGGCTCGGCATCGTGAAAGGCGACGGTAAGGCCAGCGAAGTTGTTGAAGCTCATATGGATGTGGACGACGAACACGGCAAAAAACAGGAAGGACGTCGCCAGAATCATCGAGTTCTGATAATTGATGCCGGCTATCAATACCAGCACCACCGTCATCAGAAACATCAGTCCCCAGCGAGTCGGCAGGATAAAGACGTTCTTGTGCCCCAGCCGAATCCGCGACTGCGGCGGCAGACGGCGCGTGACCCAGCGCTGGATCAGGTTGGCGAAGTAGCCGCTTCGTCTGGATTCGAGTTCTGCGGGGGCAGTTGGTTGCAAGACGTGCCTCATCAGTGATGCTTTTGTTCTAGGTTCGCTGATCGCGATCACAAGACTAGAGCATAGCCGATACTCCAAGCTGAACATAATTCAGCCGTATCGCACACCGCTGATACCTATCGCATTTTCGGGCGGGACCCTTTGCTAACCGCATCACAGAACAGTATCAGCCAGGCATCTACTATGGACTCTCACATCCAAAGGACACTGGAAAACTACAATGAAATTAACCATCTGTACACTTTTAGCCGGAATAGCCGCAGCAACCGCCGTTCAGGCTTCTGATACTCGGGTTTTTGGCGAGCGGATTATGCTCCCGGATGAAGGATCGTTTTATATAGGTCGCATCAGCGCTGACGGCTCTGCTATCCTCGGTAACTCGAGCGCCGACTATTTAATCCCTGACGACCTCAATGGTACCGAATCCGATACTTTTTTCCATGACACCGTAACGGGAAAATACTATCTCGCAAGCCTGGATGAGGCGGGAGCACAGAGCAGGTCTTTCATGCCCGTTGGGCTTAGTTTCGACGGCAGCATAGCGCTGATGTCCGACGCCTATAACGCGCATAGAACTGCAATATTCCGACGTGATGATCAATCTGTTGAGCATCTACCTTTTAATCTTGCAAAAGCCATCAGTGGTAACGGAAGAATCATTGGGTATTTGGATAGATTTGAGGGCGCATACTATATAGGACTGCATGACCTCGAATCTGGGGCTGCACAGCGCTTGCCTTTCATGGTGGGCAGGTCAACCGAAATTTCGTTATCGTTTGACGGAAATTATGTAGCCTTCAATACAGCGAGTCGTCTGGCGCCAAACGAGGGCGAAGGCTCAGGTTTGGACGTTTATCGGTACGAAGTGAGCAGTGGCCGCATCGACAGAGTGCCTTTCCCTATCCACAGTGACGCGAAAATGGGCAACCTAAGTGGTGATGGGAATTTGGTTACATACAGCTCTCAATCAGCCGGCGTAAGTGGCGGATGGCTCTATAACTTTGGCACTGACTCAGCACAAAAGTTTTGCCCATCAGCTAGTCACACGGTAGTCAGCGACAACGGCGAATTTTTTGGCTGTGACAAAGATAGATCTACGGTAGTCATAAAACATCTTCCATCAGGAAAACAGCACGAGAAAACTTTTCCTGCAAGCACGTTCTTCGCATTAGGCGGAATAAGTAACACTGGTACATCGGTCTGGGGCAGTACTCAGCCGGGCACGAGTTACGATACGAACGGAAAGCAGGATCTTTTCATAACGAACTTTACGCGATAATAGCAATGAATCATTCTCTCGAATGGCTGCATGTTCGGGAGAATGATCCCATCTGTCCGCTTACTAGTAAATTAGGGTATAATGGAAGAAAGATACTTGGAGCCTTTGATGAGCACTGTGACATTTCCTCCACTGCGAGAACTCCACCCGGTCCGAAGAAAGGCTGTTGCCACTACCTTCATTGTTCCTTTGAGCCTTTTGCTTCCAAGTTTCTCCCAAGCAGAAGTTAAATCACTTACCAGCGACGAACTCACCGAAACCTACATCAAGGACTCCACCATCATCGTCACGCCAGCGGCTGCACCTCAGCCTGAACGGCAGTCGATGACATATACCATCACGCCAGGTCAGCCCACCAAAACCGAGCCGGAGCTCCAGGCCGACCTTGCCAACGCTACCGCGGAACAGCGCCAGCAACTTGAGCGCGCGATCGACGCAGCTCGCCAGGCGAATCTGGAATCGCCTTTTGTACCACCTCAGGAAGTTGCTGTAGCGCCCTTGCGTGAACCTATTCCCATTCCCTTTGGTGTTGAAATTCCTGAAGGGCCGTTCGACTTGAACACGCTATTGGGGCAACAAGGCATCGAGCAGCTGCCGTATGGCGACCAGCTCAATCTCGTCAACAATGGTGAGCAACTCATCATGACGATTGGCAACATCCCCGGCTATGCGCCGCTGCAAGTGGATGAAGCAATACGCGGCCGATTTATGGAAGTCATTCCCCTCCCACAGGGCGGCGCAGAAATTCGCTACAACCTGGATGCGCTCCAGGCCAGATAGTTCGATGCAGTCACAAAAAAAAGCACCCGACGGTGCTTTTTTGTTATGACAAGATTGGGGAGTTTTAGAGACCGTTACCGCGCACAACCACGTCAAGCCCGTCGATATTGAGCGTAAGCAACTCTGCGCCGCCAAGGCTGCTCAACATGCCGCCTTCGACTGTTCCAGCACCGCCAACTGAGCTCAGGTCAAAGCTCTCGACAAAGAAACCCATGTCACCGGTTTTAAAGTTGAGCTCTGAACGGGCGAAGGTCAGGCCGATACCACCGTCGCTGTCTGCCACGTTACCACCATTGGCAACTACGTTTTCGAGATCGGCTGTCGCATCCAGGGTGATGTCCAAAGTGCCGGCTACGGCGATGTTCTTCGAAATTGCACCACCAACCCACTTCTCTGCATTGCCGTACGAGGTATTTGCACCGAGGTTGGTATCGCTGTTCCAGCCGCCTTCGATATCAACCAGCCATTTCTGAGCATCGATGGTCACGCCAGCTTCACTCCAGTCGACGCCGTAGAAATCATCAACGCTGGCGTCCACACCTGAAATTGAACCAATACCAATTTCGAGCACTATTCCGCTCTGCCCTGTGATATCGGCAAGCTGTGTGTCTTCAAGCGCCTGGATTTCTGCAAAAGCTGGGCTGCTCATAGCCACTACTACGGCAGAGGTTATGAGTGACTGGCGTAAGAATCTTGCGGCGTCGCCTCCGCACTTGTCATCGTTGTTCATCGGGTTCTTCCTAATAGTATCTAGTTATGATTTTTATGGGTCGATCTGCGCTTGCGTTGCTTTTCTCTTTCCAAAATTCGGTTTGCGCCAATAAAAAAGCGCAGCTCCTTGCGGACTGCGCTTTCTGCATTCACTGGTCAACTGCTGCTTACGGCAGCGCTGACTTACTGGAAATGCTTGACGGGCACAGGCGCCAGGGACGCATCATAACCAGGCACGGTAAAGGCTCCGTCGCCACCAGCTGGTGCGTTCAAAAACACAATTCCTTGATTGGTCACGAAGACCTGATCGTTGATCACAGTGGTGACATCTTCAGCCTTGATATCGATAGGTAAAGCACCAGTGCCCATACCGATACTCGGCGCAAAACTAAAGATAGCTGCACCTCGATCCAGAATACCGTCTTCGTCGATATCGACCGCGCCATAGCGCAGCGGCATGACAAAAGACATCACATCCATCAAAGTGCCGGTCGTCTGATTGGCAAAGGTAATGCCCTTGATGGCGCGGTCATAAGGCTGTACAGCACCGGTGGTGGAACTTTCACCCTGCCGGATGGTTTCCTTGTTACCCTGAGCATCGGTGTAGACGATGGCTTCATAGGTAATCTGACCACTCATTTCGATAACCGGTGCTGCCTGTCCAGTGACTTCGCTCATTGTCGCGTCGTCAATTGGCTTCAGTTCAGCCTGTACCGACAGTGCACTCAGCAAAAAACCCATGCCTAGCAAGACGCCTACTTTCCCGCTTAGGCGGTCAAGATCAGCGGGGGCGCTGCCTGAAGCAGTTAGCCCAGAGCGAAGCTGGCTTTGATTTTTTACTGAATGAACCATATACACCTTTGAAAAGTTGTAGGGTAGAGACAGAAAGGGGCGCCGAAGCGCCCCTTTCCTGAGCACGAGGCTCTAACTAACCATTCGCGTTAAGCGGACCTTACAGGCCGTTACCACGGATAACCAGCTGGAGCTTGTCGATGTTCATACCGATCAGCTCGATACCACCGAAGCTTGATACCTGACCAGCTTGAACAACGCCCTGCTGACCGATGTTAGCCAGGTCATACTCTTCTACGAATACGCCCATGTCGCCAACTTTGAAGTTGATGTCTGAGTTCGCGAAAGTGATACCGATACCGCCGTCGCCTTCAGCAACTGCACCACCGTTCATAACAACGTTGGTCAAGTCAGCAGTCGCGTCGATAGTCATGTCGACCATACCAGCTACTGCGATGTCCTTGGCGATGAAGCCGCCGAGTGCTGGAACTGGGTTACCAGAGTTAACGTTGACGCCAGTGTTAGTGTCCTGATCCCAGCCACCTTCGATGTCTACGATCCACTTGAACGCTTCGATAGTGATACCAGCATTTGACCAATCAACGCCGTAGAAATCACCCAGTGAACCTTCCTGTACAACGGCGTTACCATTTACGTCAGTGGTAGTAGCGGTGTATGCGTTAGCAGCAGTAGCGTCAACACCACCGATGGTGCCAAAGCCAGCTTCGATTACGATACCGCTCTGACCAGAAACTTCAGCCATTGCTGCGTCGTCGATCGACTTGAGCTCAGCGTTTGCAGCAGAAGCAGCAACGATTGCAGAAACCAGTACTAATTTGTTCAGGCCTTTCATATTAAATCTCCAGAAGGATTATTTTTATACCTAGGCTTCCCGATGAAGCCGATTTCACAAAAGATTGTAAGTCTCCCACAGACCAGAGCGCCTGGTGGCTCTCTGGCCCGGTTACGACTCGGAGGTCTTACAACCCGTTTTGCAACCTAACGATGCCTACTCTACGGATACACCCGCTTACGTTCCGTGACACTACTCACATTTTCTTTATAATTCGTAATTAGCTGTTCACGAAGTGTGTTTGAGGTCGCAAGAAGCGTGCTTAAAAGGCGGAGATACGATTCTGAGCGCCTGGCGTTCCAGGACGACAACTGGCACCATAAACACTATAATATCAGATATTTAGCGCGAAGCCCACCAGCTGCTCGCAACAGGCTACGAGGCTGCCACTCACCAATTCACAAGAACACATTACCTTACACAGGAGCGCATCGCGTTTGTTGCAGATCATCACGCTGGAGTACTCAGAAAGCATGCTGGAGCAGCTGCGACGGGCCTGTGCGCTCGCATCTGGGTTCATCTGGCTGGATAGTGCAAGCCCCTGGAACGCCAGCGCAGACCAGCCCAACGAGCTACTTCTGTTCAACCCGGACTGGCACAGCACGGCTGATAAGGACGTCCTGTCGGCAATGCTCGTGCGCTGTGATACCTGGGGGGATAAACAGCACCAACGATATACGTCCACCCTTGATGCGCATTCACCATCACTACGCTTTCGCGGCGGGCTTGCTGGTGCCTTACCCTACCCTGCCCTCGAGCCGTCAGACCAGCGTGTCTACCCCGTGGTTGGCGACTACCGGAACTTTGTCGAAATACAGCACGATACTCAGCGTATATTTGCGGTTGTTGCCGATGAAGAAAGTTATGAGCTGATTCAGCAGGTCGTGGATGATAAGCGACCAATTGGATCGCAGCCGGAGTTTTCGCTGACGAGCGAATGGCAGTGGGCGTGGGATCGCGGGGCCTACCAGGCAGCTTTCAATCAGGTTCAGGCCTACCTGGCTGCCGGGGACTGCTATCAGGTGAATCTGACGCAGCAATGTCGCGCAAGCTTTGCAGGCCACCCCTTCGAGGCGTACTGGCAGCTCCGGTGCAAGGCGCGGGCGCCATTCAGCGCTTACGTCAGCCTGGGCCGTGACACGCAGACCGATGCCCTGCTCTGCTTCAGCCCGGAACGCTTTCTCAGAATCGAAAAAGGACAGATGCTCACCAGCCCGATCAAGGGCACGCGTGCTCGACTTGCTGATGAAGTGCTGGATAGCCAACAGCGGCAATCACTCAGCGGGAGCGACAAGGACCGCGCCGAAAATCTGATGATCGTGGATCTGTTGCGCAACGACCTGAGTCGCTTTGCCAGGAAAGGCAGCGTCAAGGTGCCTGAGCTTTTCGCACTGCATTCGTTTAGTAATGTGCATCATCTGATCAGCCATGTGACGGCCGAGCTTGATCAGGCCTTCCACCCCTTGGAAGCCCTGCTCGGCTGCTTTCCGGGTGGATCGATCACGGGTGCGCCGAAGCAGCGTGCGCGGGAAATAATAGAGGAACTCGAAGCGGTACCGAGGGGCTATTACTGTGGCACGGTGTTCAGCTACAGCCGAAGCGGCCTGCTGGACAGCAATATTGCCATTCGTTCAGTACACTGTGCCGGGGGCAGCGCCAGCGTCAGTGGTGGCGGTGGCATCACCACTGGCTCAGCCTGTGAGGCAGAGTATGACGAATCGGTCGACAAGATCCGTCATCTCATGGAAGGCCTGTCCCGTCTCTAGGGACAGCAGAAGCGGGGCAGCTAGGCCTTGACGATCTTGCTGGCCTTGAGGAATTCCTGGCGCAGGTCGTCATAGGTGTGAACGGCCGGGAACTGTGGGAACTCCCTGATCACATTCTCTGGCGCGTGGAACAGAATGCCGGCGTCTGCTTCAGACAGCATGGTGGTGTCGTTATAGCTGTCGCCAGCTGCGATTACATAGTAATTGAGACTATGGAAGGCCTTGACCGACATGCGCTTGGGGTCTTTCTGTCGCAGCGTGTAATCAACTACCCGTCCAGACTCGTCAGTAACCAGCTTGTGGCAGAAGAGCGTGGGGCTGGCCAGTTTCTTCATGAGCGGGCCGGCGAACTCATAGAAAGTGTCTGACAGGATGATCACCTGGAAGCGCTCACGCAGCCATTCGACGAACTCGACGGCACCCGGCAGCGGGTCAAGCGTCTCGATGACGGCCTGAATATCGGCCAGTCCGTAGCCGTGCTGGTCCAGCAGCTTCAGGCGCTGCTTCATGAGCACGTCGTAATCAGGGATGTCCCTTGTTGTTGCACGGAGTTCGGGAATTCCCGTCTTCTCGGCAAATGCTATCCAAATCTCTGGTATCAGAACGCCTTCCAGATCAAGACACGCCAGTTCCACTGTATTTTCCTCTCCTGCTGAATGCCGGGCGAGTGTAATTGGCCTGATTCGCAAATACCAGACTGGCATCGCGCCACGGTTGACGGCAACATAGACACCCCCACACGGAATGCAAGGTCTACCATGCTGAATGATCCAACCGCTGAGCTGGAACAGCTCACCAAAGCCCTCGAGGGGCAGACACCCCGAGAGCGGCTGCGTATCGCAATCGAGCGCTTCGACTCCATCGCCCTGAGCTTTAGCGGCGCCGAAGACGTGGTGCTGGTGCATATGGCGACGAAGATCAAGCCGGATATCAATATCTTCACCCTGGATACCGGGCGTCTGCCACGGGAGACCTACGAGTTCCTCGACCGGGTGCGTGAACACTACGGCATCAAGCTGGAGGTGATGTATCCGCAGCCTGAGCCGCTGCAGGCCATGGTTAGCCAGAAAGGTCTGTTCAGCTTCTACAAGGACGGTCATGAAGAGTGCTGTGGCATTCGCAAGATCGAACCGATGCGCCGCAAGCTGGCGACTGTGGACGCCTGGATTACCGGTCAGCGCAAGGATCAGAGCCCGACACGTGGCAATGTACCGCTGGTGCAGGTCGACACGGCCTTCGGACGGGAAAACAGCACACTATTCAAGTTCAATCCGCTGGCGGACTGGTCATCAGCCGATGTGTGGAACTTTATCCGGATGATGGACGTGCCCTACAACGCGCTGCATGAAAAAGGCTATCTCAGCCTTGGCTGCGAGCCCTGCACCAGGCCGGTGCTACCGAACCAGCACGAGCGCGAAGGCCGGTGGTGGTGGGAGGAAGCCACCCAGAAGGAATGTGGCCTGCACAAGGGCAATATCGAGTTGCAGCCAATAGACGACACAACGCCGGTTACGCCTCTGCGTAGTACGCCACCTAATAAGTAGGCAGCACCACGGAGTCGAACAGTGCGTCGACTTCCTGGCGGCTGTGACAGGCCAATGCTGCATCCACCAGCTCTCTGGTGAGATGTGGCGCGAAGCGCTGGATGAATTCGTACATATAGCCCCGGAGGAAGGTGCCACGACGCATGCCGAGCTTGGTCGTGCTGGGCTTGAACAGGCGGCTGGCATCAAGCGCCACCAGCTCTGAATCCTTGCTTTCATCGAACGCCATTCGGGCAACGATACCCACACCCAGGCCGAGACGGACATAGGTCTTGATGACATCTGCATCGGCGGCGGTAAAGACGATCTTCGGTTTCAGATTTTTTTCAATGAAGGCTTCGTCGAGATTGGACCGGCCGGTAAAACCGAAGACGTAGGTGACGATTGGCCAGGCGGCGAGCTCTTCTATAGTAAGGCGCCCCACGCTCGCCAGCGGGTGACCTTTCGGCACCACGACGCAGCGGTTCCAGCGATAACACGGCATCATGACGACGTCCTGGAAGTGCTCCATCGCTTCGGTGGCGATCGCAAAATCGACGCTGCCCTCTGAGGCCATTTCGGCAATCTGCATTGGCGTGCCCTGCTGCATGTGCAGCGACACATCCGGATAGGCTTCTATGAAACTGCGGATGACGGACGGCAGCGCGTAGCGGGCCTGTGTATGCGTGGTGCCAATGCGCAGCTCACCCTTGCGCTGGTTGGAGAACTCCTGCGCCGCCTTCTTGATGCCTTCAACCTTGCGCAGTATTTCACCGGCTTCCCGAATGATGGATTCGCCTGCAGGTGTTATCCGGGTGAGGTGCTTACCGCTTCTGGTGAAAACCTCGACGCCCAGCTCGTCCTCCAGCAGGCGGATCTGCTTGCTGATGCCGGGCTGCGATGTGAACAGGCTTTGAGCGGTGGCGGAGACGTTGAGGTCGTGGTGGGCGACTTCCCAGATATAACGGAGCTGCTGCAATTTCATGGGGACAACCTGAGCAAGATGGGGCCAATTTGAGCCGTTGCTTATAAAAATATAATTAAATATTCTTTTTAGAAATAATCAAGCCTCTGTAGTGTGGCTGTAATTCCTCCTGAGTCTAGACCATTGACAGAAATCCTTCTTCTAGTTCTCGCAGGTGGCTTCGTCGGCTTTCTCGTGGGGCTGACCGGTGTTGGCGGCGGGTCACTGATGACCCCGCTGCTGCTGCTTTTCGGCTTCCCGCCTCACATTGCCATCGGCACCGACCTGCTGTATGCCTCGATCACCAAGGCCAGCGGCGTGTACTCGCACAGCCGGCACAGTTCGATCAACTGGCGCCTTGTCGGCGTCATGGCATCAGGCAGCATACCTGCTTCCATCCTGACCACCATCGTCCTTTCGCTCTGGTTCAGTGATGCGTCGCAATATACCGGCGTGCTGGTCACCAGTCTTGGCGTCATGCTGATACTGACGTCGATCGTGCTGCTGTACCGCACCCGCCTACTTGCGTTCCGCGAAGGTGCCTCCTGGTTCAGTGGCATCATGAGGGAACGCACGACCCTGCTGACTTTTAGCATGGGCGTGTTTCTCGGCGTGTTCGTTACCCTCACTTCGGTCGGTGCAGGCGCTATCGGTACTGCGGTTCTCATGGTACTGTACCCGCATCTGACAGGAGTCAGGATCGTTGGTACAGATCTCGCGCACGCAGTACCGCTGACGCTCGTAGCCGGGCTTGGGCACATGCAACTGGGAAACATCGACTACACCCTGCTGCTGTGTCTGCTGATTGGTTCGCTGCCCGCGACCCATCTGGGTACGAAGCTTGGCAAACACATGCCATCTGAGGTGCTCAGACCGGTTCTGGCCACGATGCTCCTGCTTCTGGGTCTCAAATATGCGTTTTTCTGATGTTCATACTGCCAACGAAACTGTTGCCACCTCAGCTTCCAGCACGTCTGGTCAGCCGACCACGGTTGACGGCGCTGTTTGCCCAGCAGGCATTGCCACGCTTCACGGGCTTCTTTGCGCCGGCAGGTTACGGTAAGACCACCCTCGTTCAGCAGATTCTTGCTGAACATATCGAAGCGGAACCCCAGGCCCAGCTAGCCTGGTACGCCATCGATGCCACCGATAATTTCTTCAGCGGCTTCTGGAACTACATCTGGGCCACAACTTTTGGGCGCGAAACCAAGCTCGACGATAGCATTCCGGGCGATGCGGCCTTCGAAGCGCCGTCTCCACAATGGCTGGACGAGTCGCAGCCTGAGCAGATTGCGGCTGCTTATATCCAGGCGGTTCATTCGCTGCTCGGCAAGCGGCAGAGTGGGCAGCAGAGTGGGCAGATCTTTCTCGTACTCGATGACCTCCACCTGGTTCAGCGGCCTGCAATTCTGCGCTCCCTCGCCTACCTGATCGATTTCGCGCCAGCTGGTCTGCACGTCCTGGCAACCTCTCGCTCAGAGCCGGATCTGCCACTCGCTCGCTGGAAAATAAAACAATATGCCATGCTGATCCATGCTGCGGATCTCGTTTTTACCAGCGAGGAAATTGGCTACTGGTTCGGTGACAGCTTCGAGCCTGAAGAATTGGCCAACGCGACCGGCGGTTGGGCGGCGGCGCTTCGGTTGATAGACAGTGGTGAAGCGCGGATGCGGTCGCGGCCGGACGCACAGGCAGAGAGGAAAAATCTGCCCAGCACACTGAATCAGGACGAAGTCGATGTCTATGTGGCTCAGGAAGTGCTGGTCGAGCTGCCGGAAGACCTGCTGCAATTCGTGCTCGATGTCGCGCACTTCCAGCAGTTCACGCTCGATCTCTGCGATCTGGTGCGGGACGAGGACAATACCCGGGAGTGTCTGAACGAGCTGCTGCGCCGTCGGCTGTTCATCATCGAACTGGACGAGCAGTCACAGTGGTACCGCTTTCATGACCTGTTCCGCAATGGTGCGCTGTATCTGCTTCGGCACGAATACCCTGCTCGCTATGAGAATCTCTTGCAGAAGACAGTCGCTGCGCTGATCGACAGCGACTGCTATCTTGAGGCGGTGCAATACCTGTTCGTTCGTGAGCGCTGGGTGCAGGGAGCTGATGAACTCGAGCGTGTGGGCAACCATATTCTTCGCCAGGGCTATCACCAGCTCGTGCTGTCATGGCTGCAGGATCTGCCCATGGAAATCGCAGCAATCAGGCCAAGGCTGACACTGATGCGCGCCTGGTGTCTGTTCTTTGACAATCGCTTTGCGGCAGTGACTGATACGCTTGACCAGATGGCGATTGCTTTCCCCACGCTATTCGACGCCGATCAACCGGCGACCGGTGAAGACAGCCAGCTGCGCCCTGAACTGCACTTGCTGTCCGCCTATGTCGACCGTTTCAGTGGCGACTATGAACAGGCCCGGCACAAGACCACGGCAGCCTTGAAAGAGCTGCAGCACATCGATGTGCCCATGAAATCATTGGCGTATTTCGGACTGGCCAACGACAGCTACATTGCCAGTGACCTGGACAACGCGGCGATAGAACTTCGCAAGGCCTCGCTCGAGGCAAAGGTGGAACAGCGTTATTCAACCTTCCTGTCGAGCATCGGTCTGCTGGTGTGGATCTACTCCATTCGTGGCGCAGGTGAAGATGCGCTGGCGCTGCGAAAGAGTGCGGTGGAATGGATCACCAGCTTTCACCGCAATGAGCGTGATCCCAATGTCGTCTCCTGCTGGCTCAATAGTGGTCTGGTGCTGACGCATTTGGCCGCTGGAAACCTTGTGCAGGCCAAGGCGGCGCTGTCGCCCATGCTTGAATTCGTGGCAGATGCGGAACCTCAACAGCAGATCTTTACCTGGTTTGTGCAGGCGCGGCTGTATCTGGTCGAAGGTAAGTTCAAGGACGCCGCGGGGCTTCTGCATCAGGCTTGCCGGGTGCTGGAGTCGGCCAGCGAAGATACGCAGGCGCTGGCACCACCGCTGACGGCGCTATTGAATAAGGTGCACCTGTTTCGCGCCCGCTACGAATGCGCCGATGCAGCCTCCTTCGCAGCCGCTCTGAAGGACCTGCCAAATAGTGAATGGACAGAAAACAACGCGCATATCCTCACGCGCGTGGAAACCCGGCTTGCCTTTGCAGAGTGGCAGCTGCTGCGCTGCGAGCTCGATAATGACCAATTCTGTGAGCAGGCACTGGATGCAGCCAGAGTACTGCTCGACCTGGTCGCGTCAACTGAGCTGCACTACCACCAGACCGTGGCCCACCTCCTGCTTGCCTTGGCCATAAGACGAACTGGTGGCGAACATGCCGCGGTTCAGGAACATCTCATTGCAGCCGTCAAGATGGCAGCCCGACTCAAGCTTGTCGGCTGTGCACTGCTCTTCGCAGACGAGGTCCGCCAGTTATTGGCCGAGCTGCCGGAGTCTGCCACCATCGGGCTCGACAGGACCTTTCTCGCGCAATGGATACAGCATCTCGGCAACTGGAGAAAGGCCCCTGCAGACGGGCTTGCGTCAGAGGCAGAACTGGCGAGAACGACCGGACGGGTTGCGTCGGCTCCGATTCTTCCGGATGCGTCGGCTAGTGCGTCAGATACTATGGTCGAGGAGGATTCGAGCGCCAGCACGCTACTGAGCCAGCGGGAGATCGAGGTACTGGAACTGATCAACAAGGGCCTACCGAATAAGCTGATCGCGAGCGATCTGAATCTAGCTCCGGCCACTATCAAGGCACATATCCGCAATATCTACGGCAAACTCGGGGCCGGACGGCGTACGGAGGCGCTGGCCATCGCGAGATCAAAGGGCTTATTGAGGTCTTGAATGGTGGGCTTAGCGTTCGAATAGTCCGTTTTTACGCCCTTCGGACGATTACCGCTAGACCCGACAGCAGTAAGATAGCTGCATATGAATTGGTTAGCGGGCCTTGCAACTGATTCAGAAGGATGATTTACCGCGGGATGATCCGATACTGGCAGCAACCTAACAACTGTCAGCCAGTATCGGATTAGGACGCGAAACAAGTACAGCTGTTCCACGAGTTCTTCCTAACGGGGTGTAAAAAACCCCGGTTTGCGCTTGCGGCGATTACGGATTCGGCTCTGTAATCGTCGTCTTTTTATTGCAAGTCCTGAAAATAACAGAACATTCCTGCCAACATAGTGACGCTGATCTCAGTTTTCAGTTTTTCACTGAGCCTTGCCTTTTCCAGGCTATTTCCGTCCAGTATCTATTCAAGTGGTGGATCGAAGCGCTGAATCCGACATCGTGGTAAAGCTTCGATGAATCGCCGGCCATAGCGTTTTGTGAGCAGACGTGAATCAAGTACCGTTACTCTGCCCTGATCCTTCTCTGTTCGTATGAGCCGTCCGAAGGCCTGTCGGAAACGAATGATGGCATCCGGCAGCGACACTTCATCGAAGGGCTTGCCGCCGCGTGCCTGCAACCATTCCGAATAGGTCGATTCTACCGGGTCGTCCGGTACGGCGAACGGTAACTTGCAGATAATCAAATGCGTCAGTAGCTCACCCGGCAGGTCGAGGCCCTCGGCGAAGCTTGCCATTCCCAACAGTACACTACCCTGCCCGGTGCTCATGCGCTTCTGGTGCGCTGCGATCAACTGCGCTGGCTGCGCCGATAGTTGGCTGAGCATCGACTCGTACTTAGTCTTGTCCAATAACTGTTCAAGGCGAGCCATTACTGCAGTGAACTGCTTGCGCGAGCTGAACAGCACCAGGGTGGCCTCAGTGAAGTTCAGTGAATTGGCAATGGCAGCGCTCAGCTCTGCAATATAGCTGGCTGAGTCGCCGGGGCGCTGCTTTGCGTTCATGATTCGCAACGTGCAGTGTTCGCTGTAATCGAACGGGCTTTCATGCACAGCAAAGACACTTGCAGAGGGCAGACCTGCGGTATCGCTGAAGCGCCGGAACGCTGAAGCGCTCTGGTCATGGCCGTCACTCATTGTTGCTGAGGTGCAGATGGCTGCGAAAGCATTTTGCCACAGCTGCTCGGCGAGGTAGCTACCACCATGAGTGGGGCTGGCGTGAAGCACAAGATCGCCACTGTCGTGACTCATCTTCGTCCACCAGACGGCAATGGGCGGTTGCACCATTCGGCTGGACTCGTCAGGGATATCGGCAATCTGGTGATAGAGCCGCTGCAACGTCTCGACGTAGGTCTGGTCTGCGCTGAAGCCGAGGCTTTCACCCTGGAGACGCTCACTCTCGTCCGGCTCTATACCGTCGCTATCCAGCATCTGGGCAATGCCGCTGAGAATATCACCGAGGGCAGCCTGTAGCTTATCGGCTTGCTGGCTCAGCTTGCTGGCCATCACACGCAAAGGCTCTGGGCAGGCACCAGCCTCGTAGCGCTGCAACAAGGGCTGTTGCTCGAATCGGTCGGTCTTCTCCGGCCATTGTGCCTGGGTCTGCTGCCATTCCCACAGTTCACGCAGTAGTTCTCCGGCTTCAACCGCGTGCTTGCTGATTTCACCCAGCCGCTGCTCCAGCTTGTGATCTTTCACCCGGAGGTGCTCGGCAGCATCGGCACGGGTCTTCATTTCAGCCAGTTGCTGCTGACTGGACCCTAGCCCTGCAAATGCGCTGAAGTGATTGAGCGCCTTCTCCGGCAGCTGGTGCGCTTCATCGATGATCAGAATACTGTCTTTCAGAGCTGGTAACACAACGCCGCCGCCGAGCCTGATATCTGACAGCAGAAGGTCCTGATTCGCGATTACGATATCGGCCGATTCAATTTGCGCCCGCTGCCTGAAATAGGGGCATTGGCTGAAAAAATCGCAGTCCCGGTTGAAGCAGCTGCGATTATCAGTGATGACCGTCTGCCACAAACCGTTCGGGAGTTCATCATCGAGACTGTCGATATCGCCGGTCCACTGTCGCGAGGTGAAGCGGCTGAGCAGCCCCTCATAATGCTCGCGTGCAAAGCCTTCGATAAGTTGGGAATCGGCTGTATTGATCAGGCTGCCGGTCGCGCTCACCGGCTGAAGCCCGGGGAAAAGACCTTCGCTTCCAGCCAGCAGGAGTTCAAGCCGGTTCAGGCAAAGAAACCGCCCGCGACCTTTAGCGAGCTCTACCTGCAAGGGCCAGGCAGTAGCCGCCTGCAACCTCGGCAGTTCACCACGGAGAATCTGCTGCTGCTGGGTAACGGTGGCGGCGGCAATGATGATTTTCTTGCCCAGTCTTACTGCATAGGGAATGGCTGCCAGCAGATACGCCAGGGTCTTGCCCGTACCAGTCCCGGCTTCGACGACGCACACAGCATCTTCGCTGGTTCTCAGCCCATCAGCATTGGTCTGTATGGCGCCGAGATAGCGGGCGATGTCGGCTATCATGCGCTTCTGACCCACTCGTCCATTCACACCATGATGTTTCAGGTATGCGCGGTAGCCTGACTGTATGGTTTCATTCGGCTGATCGTGGTCTGGCGAAAGAATATCTGCTGCTGTACTCACTGGAAATGGACGCTGTATGCCATCAGGGCTTCCAGTCCCTGATTACTGACACGTAGAAGGTGTGGGGTGCCTTGAAGAGCACGACGCCTTCGGCCGTGATTTCTCGTACGCGCAGACCGTCGAACTGCTGTCCTTCACGCAGATACTTATTGTTGATCATGATGCGGCGACTGGCGGGATCGCTACTGTAGATATGGCTGTTGAAGGTCAGCGCTGGCAACTGCCGCCTGAAATCTTCTGGCAGTGTATTGATGTCGTCGGCGGCCGGGGCGGCCGGCTGCTCGAGCTCTGGGGCGACGGGTGCTGGCGATGGCCGTGCCGGGGACGCCGGCATGGGCAGTGCACTGTTGTTGGCAGACGAGGGTCGAATCACTTCCATGCCCTCTTCATCAGCGTAGGTCACCGTCGGACGCGACAAGGTTTCCTCATTTTTCGACACTGCCGGCGGCGTTATCGGCAGTGGCTTGAGCGCTTCGCGTGGTCGCAGGCGTTCGAACCTTGCGTCCAGCTTGTCGCTCAGGCGGCCACCAGTTTCGACTTCGGCCTCGGCCGAAGACTCTCCCGAGGTTCTGGCCGGCGTGTTCACGTAGCCCACATCCGGGAGAATGGATGCTGGCTCCTGATAGGCTTCTTCTTCGTAGCTCGTGCTGTTATCGGGGCCGTAATCCGTCAGCGATGAGGGGGGCATGACCCGCTGCGGCAGTGGCCTGCCTTCCCGTCTGAGCAGCTCCTCGGGCACCGCGTCCTCGACCCTTGGCTCAGGCAGGGCCGTGGCGGTCGCTGCAGGTGTCGAAGCTGGTTCACGGTTGAGATAGAGATACACGGCGCCCGCGGTCAGCGCAGCCGCATTCAGCACCAGAATGGCAATCAACAGAACTTTTAGCCCCGCAGGCTGTGGCGCTTTGACCGGCATGACCAGGCGGGTGCGGGCCTCCTGCGGGAGTTGATCGCGATGTCGCTCCTGCTCGGATTTGCGTAATGCGTCGAGGATATATGACATGGGCCTAGTCTAATTCTGCTGTAGGTCAACTGGTTCAGGATCATACACCAGTCTGGGTGCATCCGAACCTGTCCAGTTGTTCAGCGTAATGAGTGTTATGGCACCGGGCAAGCCATCTGCCAGAATGCCCGCCTGCCGCTGGAACCACACGACCTTGGCTTTCAGATCGAGTGCGGCGAATTCGACGCTGCTCATCTCTGGCTCATCGGTGTTCTGGCGATAGCGCTCGAACGCCAGCTTGAGCATGCGATCAAGCCAGCTGGCCTCGTCCTCGTAGCCAGCCATGGCGGGTGTCATGCTCATGTACGGTGGTTGCTTCCACACGACAGAATAGACACCGTCCCAGTACCGGTCGATTGCTTCCTGTTGCAGGTCGAACACTTCGTCGTCCAGCACGACACTGACGCTATCATTACTGGCGTCGTAGCCGACCAGTGTGATGAAAAACAGCTTGCCGTCGTCGTTGCGCACCCGCAAGACTGCGGGCCTGTCGAGGCGTGTAAGGCTGCGCCAATTGCCCTCGCGGTGCAGACAGGCGAGACCATAGCGGCTCACGAAATCACAGACCAAAAGTCCACGATCGGGCTTTTCATCGATGCGCCAAGCTGCGAGCAAGGCCGCATAGGCACGTAGTTTGTTATCGTCAGCCGGCTCGTATTCACCAATCACCACAGGTGGTGCCAGGACTGGTCGCAGGGCTTCTGTCGGTGGCGTCTCGTCGGTCTCTGTTACTGTAGCCTTCGTAGCCGCTGCCTCCGTAGCCGTGGCCGCCGTAGCCATGGGATCGGCCAGCTGATCATTGGCAGGCGTCGCGCTTCCTCCCATACGCAGCAGGTCCGGAATACCAACTGATGACCCGGCTGCAGTATCTATGGTCTGTTCGGGCGGCCCCTGGAGCGTGATGAGCGCCAGAACGAAGAAGCCGGCCGCGAGTCCGATGAGGCTACCGCGATACCACCACTGTCCAGCGATGTGACCGGTATTTCTGCGTTTGCGCTCGAACAGACCGATTTCCTTCGCAGCACTCTTGATATACTCCGGACCGACCTTCGGCTCATTCATGCTGTACGCACCCAGCAGCGCCCGGTCACAGATCAGGTTGACGAGTCGGGGTATACCCTTCGAGAGCTTGTACAGCGACTTCACCGCCTTGTCGGTAAACATCGTCTCCCGCAAACCAGCCACTGACAGCCGATAACGCAGGTAACCGTGGAGATCATTGAGACTCAAGGCCTCGAGATGATAGCGGGCGGTGATACGCTGCGAGAGCTGCCGAAGTTCCTCACGCTGAAGAATCTCACGGAGTTCAGGCTGGCCGAGCAGTATGATCTGAATGAGCTTCTTGCTGCTGGTTTCCAGGTTCGTCAGTAAGCGCAATTGCTCGAGCACGTCGATGGAGAGGTTCTGCGCTTCATCGATGATGATGACGGTGTGACGTCCCGTCGCGTGACGGTCGAGCAGATGGTGATTGAGTTCATCGACCAGAATCTTGATTGACGATCCGGACGGGTAGCGAATCTCCAGCTCATCACAAATCGTCGCCAGCAGCTCCCGCGCAGTCAGCCGCGGGTGCACGATGAATGCAACGTCAGTCCGCTCAGGCACCTTTTCCAGAAAGCTGCGACAGATTGTGGTCTTGCCAGTGCCTACCTCGCCGGTAAGCAATACGAACCCGCCTTCCTCACGCTGTAGACTGAAGAGTAAATGCGCCAGAGCTTCGCGGTGGCGCTGACTCATGTACAGATACCGCGGATCAGGCGCTATCGAAAACGGCGCCTCATGCAAACCATAGAAGGCTTCATACATGGATCAGGATGCTTTCCCTACTGAAGATTCACCGACAACCGACAACTCCGCACGCTGCCCACGCAGCCGCTCCTTGAGTTCAACGATACTCTTCTCAAGCATCTGCGAGATCTTGGCATGCGTGGCAATCATGGATATTTTTGGCCAGGTAGCGCGCTCACCTTCGAGGGTGAGCCGTCGCACCACATCAGGCGCCGGGTTCCTGAATAACTGCGCATAGTGCCACCAGGTATAGCGTGGCGAAATGGTCACGTCGCCAAAGTACTGCTGGGCAAGGATATTGTAGATCTGGCCGCTAGCCTGACGCATGACACTGGAACTGAGATTGGTCCGCAGGTAATCGAAAAGCCCCTTGCCGTGGAACTCCATCTCAGCCCTGATCACCCGCATGGGTATCGAAGACAGACTGGTCTTGCCGCCATCCGGCAGGTCGTTATTGAGAAACGGCACGATGTGGGGGTTGGTCTGGCTCACTATCGAGAAATTGACGTCGTACAGGTGCATGAGCCGTTCGACCGGCAGGTCGCTGACCACGGAGCCGTCGACCCAGCGCAGCTTGGGCATGAAAGGCACCGCGTTACCAAACTGGTCCTTCTTCATCAGCTTGACTGGCGGAAAGATGATAGGCACCGCTGAAGAAGCCAATGCTGCGCTCCAGACGAAAAGATACGGCGAGGTATAGCCGCACAGCAGCCGCTCCTTCTGATGCTGTGCCGTCGGCGAGACTGATATATTGATACTGCGGTTGGTGCGCTGAAAGGCCTCGAGGAAACTGTATTCTCCAATGTTGGCTCGCAGGCAGCGTTCCAGCTCCCGCACATCCATGAAGCCACCTCCCCGCAGACCATGCAGCAGACCCATAAAGCGCCAGGCCTTGAGATTGTGCCGATGAGGCAGCAGCATCTCCGGAATTTCATCATCGGTATGTGTGCCCAGCATGGCTGCGATGATGCTGCCAACACTGCTACCGGCGATGACCTGTGGCAGTAGTCCGCGCTCCCACAGGGCCTTTACTACGCCCAGGTGGAACAGACCGAGGGTGGCACCCCCGCTCAGCAACAAGGCTGGTCGGCCGTAACTGAGCGCCATATCCTTGAAGAAGTCGTATTTTTCGCGCAATGGCAGCTGTGGAATGTCAGTTTCGCGCAGATGTTGAAGTATCAGGCAGACCTGGCCTATGTACTCTTCGATGAGATGCTTGGTGCCGACGTGAGAGCGCGTATAAAGCTGCGCACTCCCCATGTTGCCGAGATCGTGATGCTGCCCTTCCCTGAGATGGCGCAGAAGTGCATCGTAATCACGCCGTTCAAAGCTGGTCTTGAGCGCGGTGATGCGCTCGTAGATGAGTTCATAGTTGTAGAGATCGGAGGCGAAAGACTCCTTCCACTCCATATTGCCTTCAATATAATCGAGCTCGAGAGCAGCCTCGCGCCAGCTCTGATAGTTGGTCGCGTTGGCCATGGCTTCACGATGTTTTTTTCTTCGACTGCGAAATGCGCTCATGCTCGATAATCCCTGCTGGGTGTCTTCAGTCCTCTGTTCAAGCTAGTCCAGGCTGGCCCGTCTGGCTAGTAAGCGGGCCGAGGTGACGCCTTAGAAGTCGTCGTCAAGAAAGGGGTCATTTACCACCTGACCATCGTTGATAAGGTAGTTTCGCTGCTGGAGATAGGCATTGCGAATGAAGATATATTCATCGCCCACAATGAGGTGCTCGCCGGGAATGACATCCGCACGCTGGTCAACGACTTCGAGGAAGTTGGCGAAGTAAACTTCAGGTTCGCCAAGCATGTTCACCGGATTGATGAAGCCGTCCGGCACTGCACCAATCGCATCCGTCACTGTCGCAGGGCCCAGCACGGGCAGCATCAGGTAATTGCCCTCGGGCACGCCCCAGAAGACCAGTGTCTGTCCGAAATCCTCCTTCTGACGCGGCAGACCCCATCCCGTCGCCACATCGAACAGGCCAGCCACACCGAAAGTGGTATTGAACATCAGACGTGAAGCGGTCTGAGCGGCCCTGCGATGCTTGAGCTGCAGCGCCGCGTTGGCCAGCGACACGACATCGCCGACATTACGAAAGAAGTTGGTTACCGATCGATCAACGACTTCAGGGGTGATCTTGCGATAGCCCGAAGCGACAGGCCGCAGGAACCAGGTATCGAGAAAGTTGTTGAAACGATAGACAGGCCGGTTGAAGGACTCCCAGGGATCCTGCGGATGTTGGGGCCTGCTGTAGTCACGCTGGGTGACATCGGCTTCGGTCGCTGCTTCATTCGCAATGGTGGCTGCCTCACCCGTCTCCAGCGCCATGGCGGGCGTGGCAAGTAGCGCAAGCAGAATCCAGAGCGCGCGAGCAGACCGCTTGACCTGGCTATGGGCCGTTGGCATCTCAGCGAACACGGACAATGACACTGCCTGCCGAATAACCTGCCCCGAAAGAACAGATGACCCCCACGTCGCCCTGACCGAGATCATGGTGATACTTGTGGAAGGCAATGATCGAGCCTGCAGAGCTCGTATTGGCGTAGGTATCAAGGATGGTCGGTGACTCCTCGGCACTGGCCTCGCGCCCGAGTACTTTCCGGCTGATGAGCAGATTCATGTTCAGATTAGCCTGATGCAACCACATTCTCCGGACTTTGCCGACTTCGATGTCGTTGTCATTCAGATGCCTGATAATCAGATCCGACACCAGAGGGACGACCTCCTTGAAAACCTTCCTGCCGTTCTGCACGAACAGCTTGTCTGGCTTGCCCTCGCCCGATTCGTCCAGGCGGTTGAGAAAGCCGAAGTTATTGCGAATGTTATTAGAATACTGGGTGACCAGGCGCGTGCCCACGATATCGAAAGTCTTCTTCGCTTTTGGCGAAGCTTCGGCCTCGACGACCACCGCCGTGCAGGCATCGCCGAAGATGAAGTGGCTGTCGCGATCCTTGAAATTGAGGTGAGCGCTGCAGATCTCCGGACTGACGACCAGAACCGCCTTCGCTTCACCGAGACGAACCGCATTCGCCGCAGCTTGGATGCCGAAAGTGGCAGAGGAACAGGCTACGTTCATGTCATAGGCGAAGCCCTGCATACCCATCGCTGCCTGGACTTCTATTGAAACCGCGGGGTAGGGTCGCTGCAGATTCGAACAGGCCACAATCAAGCCATCGATTTCGTCGATACGCCGCCCTGCCCGCTCGAGCGCCTCGTTGATGGCAGCCACCGACATCTCACACTGAATGCTCGGCGCTTCGTTACTGCGCTCGGGCAAATAAGGCCGCATGCGTTTCGGATCAAGTATGCCCTCTCTCGCAACCACGTAACGGCTGTGAATGCCGGATGCCTTGACGATGAATTCGGTCGACGACGGTTGCAGTGGCTGAACCTCGCCTTCGGCTATCGCCGCGGCATGCTCGTCGTTGAAAGCCTGCACAAACGCGTTGAACGCCGAGACGAGCTCGTCGTTACTGATCGAGTACGGCGGCGTATAGAGACCTGTTCCGGTAATGATTGCGTGTTTCACTTAATCTCTCTTGTATCAGTCGATACCAGCTGAAGATCTCCGCACTGGGCGACAGCTTCAGCGGCAGGCAGATTCAGCCAGCTGCTTCACGGACCTGTGCAAACTGGCTGCGGATTTTCTTGTCCGAAACCTTCACCCGGGTACCTAGTGTCTGCGCGAAGTAGGAAACTCGGTATTCCTCAAACATCCAGCGTAGCTGATCAAGCGCTTCACTGCGACGGCCTTCGAGCCTGAATTTATCGCGAAGCGCCGTATAAGCGGACCATTCCCGCGACATGAAATCCTGAAAAAGACGTTCATTGGGAACATTGCGGGGCATCTTTTCCAGACGTACAGCGGCGGCTGTCAGGTATCTGGGGAACTCCCGAAGCCATTCATAAGGAGTATTCAACAAAAAGCCCTGATACACAAGTTGTGCCAGATGAGCCTTGAGCTCACTCTGGTATAGCGCGACGGCCAGCGTGGTTTTGCCCATCAGTTGCTTCTGGATATCATGATGCAGCTGCAGAATCTGTTCGAGCAATTCCGCCAGTGCCTTCGCCTCTGCAGCAAAGTGCCTGGCGTGCGTCTTCAGCCGCTGGGAAAATGCAGCCGCATCACGCGGAAAGTCCTTTTCCTGTTCAAGTCCGAAACTCCTGATGGCACTGAGAATCAGGAGGTCGTCCAGAAGATCCCGGGCCTGACCGATCGTGCTGTATAGCAGGGCGACCGAGCGCCATGACTTGAGCCCGCTGACCGCATCACCGGGCCGACCCGGCATTCGAAGCAGAAACAATCGGGCGAGCCCCTGACGGGTAAGCGCCGCGGCTTCTGTTCGATCAAGATGCACATCCAGGGTGACACTGTCTTTCCGATCGGCGAGGAAGGGGTAGACCTCGATAACCAGGCCTGCCCGCTCCGTCTGCATCGATGCTTGCAGCGGGCCGAAGTTCCACTCCGTAATGCCTTCGACTTTCTGAAAGGTATTGTCCTGCTCCGCCCAAGCGCTTGCCGATAACTTGTCTTCCAGCCGCTGGCGCAACTCATGCACGTCGTGACCCTGAGCCAGTGAGCGCCCCTGCTCGTCGAGCGCCTCGATATGGATACGCAAATATTCTGGCAAGGCCGATTCCGGCGGCCAGTGTTCTGCGGGCACATCCACACCGGTGAGTCGCTTCAGGTAGAGGCTCAGCGCCTCGCGCAGTGGCAAATGGCGGGTGGTCATCTCCGCTGCCGCTTTCGCCGCAGTTTCCGGCACCGGTACGAAGTGGCGCCGCCACTGTTTCGGCAAACCTTTCAATAACAGCGCGATTTTTTCCTGCAGCAGGCCAGGCACCAGCCATTCCAGGCGATTCGCCGGCAGCTGGGTCAGCGCTGGCAGCGGCACGTTCAGCGTGATGCCGTCATTGGCTTCGCCCGGCTTGAACTCGTAGCGCAGCCCAAGCTGCATGCCATCCCAATCGAAGCGATCAGGAAACGCGTTGAGGAGATCGTCGCCGACCGTGGTATGCATCACGTCAGCCTTCGTCAGCTCGAGACGCTGCTGCGCAGCCTGATCGAGGCTCCTGTACCAGACAAGCAGATCAGCGACACGAGTAACGTTTGCGGGAATTCGACTGTCGTAGAAACTGTACAGCTCATCTTCGCTTACCAGAAGGTCCCGCCGCCGCAAGCGGGCTTCAAGCGCATCGACATCTTCGAGCATCTTCATGTTCGCAGCCACGAATGGCAGCTGCAGCAGTTTGGCCTGCATATTCTTGCGCGTCCGCCTGGCCGACCCCTTCCTCGCCTTCGGCGTCTGTGTCAGCGCCTGTTGAGTGCTGAGTTCAGGCGAATAGGCCGGTGCAATGAGGCCTTCACGCAGCATCAGCTCGCGACTGAATATCGGGTCGATGGCGCTGTACCCGACCGCCCGGCCCGGTACCACGATGAGACCGTACAGACTACGCTGCAATGAAGCGAGCGCCTCGCCCCGGCTAGTGGACCAGTACGGCTCGAGATATTGATCCTTGAGCACATGGTCCGCCGCGGCTTCGATCCATTCCGGCTGGATACGCGCGACCATGCGCGCAAACACGCGGCTGGTCTCGGTGAGTTCTGCCGCCATGATCCATTTCGGCTGCTTCCGCCTTAAGCGGGTCCCGGGCGCAATGAAGAAGACCCTGTTTCGCGGGCCCTCATAGGCGCCCTTCTGCTGCCGGAGAGGTATCCGCTGATCGCCTGCTGCGCCGTCACGAGACTTGCGTTCGTTCGTTGTTGGCTTGATCTCGAGCAGCGCGCCTGTCTGCATGAAGAGGCCTGAGAGCAATGACTGGTGCAGGCGTTCGTAGCTCAGTGTCTGACCGGTGGTAGCGTCGTCCGACTGTGCGGACGGCTGCGCGGTCGAGTGCCTGTTCACATTGGCGGACGGTTCTGCAGCAGGCGGGGCGGCGACATCCGCGGGCAGTGCGCGCTGAGTTCGCCTGAAACCGAGCCGATGGCACTGCAGACTGAGCTGCCGATGAATCTCGCGCCATTCACGCATGCGCATGAAGGACAGAAAGCCCTGCTTGGCATAGCTCTTGAGTTGATTGCCGGAGAGAGCCTGCCGCTGAGCCTCATAGTCATCCCACAGCTTCAATATCGAAAGAAAATCAGATTGGTCGTCGGCAAAGCGGGCATGCATCTCATCAGCCTGCTGCCGTTTCTCCAGCGGCCGCTCCCGCGGATCCTGGATTGAGAGCATCGAGGTAATGATGAGCATCTCAGGCAGCACAGCATTCTCGGCAGCGGCCAGAAGCATGCGGCCAAAGCGCGGATCTGTGGGAAATACAGCGAGCTGACGCCCGATCGGGGTGATATGACGCTTGGCATCAACCGCGTTCAGCTCGTGTAGCAGCTTATAGCCGTCATTGATGAGCTTGGAAGCTGGCGCCTGCAGGAAGGGAAAGTGCTCGATGTCACCCAGTTTCAGATCCAGCATCTGCAGAATGACGGACGCGAGATTGGTTCGCAGCAGCTCCGGCTCGGTGAAATCCGGTCGCGTCTCGAACGCCTCCTCATCATAGAGTCGGAAACAGATGCCTGGCGCGACCCGTCCGCAACGACCTTTCCGCTGATTCGCGCTGGCCTTGGAAACGGGCTCTATGGGCAATTGCTGTATCTTGTTACGGAATGAGTAACGGCTGATCCTGACGAGGCCAGGATCGATGACATAGCGAATACCGGGTACGGTAATCGATGTTTCGGCAACATTGGTCGCCAATATGATTCGCCGCCTGCCGCCTGATTTGACGTTGAATATCCTGTTCTGCTCGCTGCTGCTCAAGCGTGAATATAGAGGCAGCACGTCAAGCTCATCAGGGAAACGCTTACGCAGTGCATTGGCTGTTTCCCGAATCTCTCGCTCACCGACCATGAAGACCAGGAAATCACCTGCACTGGCACCGGCTTCACGCTCATGTGCTCGTGTAAGCTCCAGGCACTCCCCAATGGCATCCGTCAGCTCGAGCTCACCCAGTGGCCGATATACGACCTCCACCGGAAAGGTGCGGCCACTTACTTCGATCACGGGGGCATCGTTGAAATGCTTCGAGAAGCGCGAGACGTCGATGGTTGCTGAGGTGATGATCAGCTTCAGTTCCGGACGCTTCGCCAGCACCCGCTTGAGATAGCCCAGCAGAAAGTCGATGTTGAGTGAGCGCTCATGGGCTTCGTCGATAATGATCGTGTCGTAGGCCCGTAGCCACTTGTCCCGTCGAGTCTCGGCCAGCAGAATGCCGTCCGTCATGACCTTCACCCGGGTCTCGGGTCCCGAGGTATCCTCAAAGCGGATCTGGTAACTCACCAGCCCTTCGGGCGCACCCGATGCGGTCAGCTCAGCCGCTATCCTGGACGACAGTGCCCGTGCCGCCAGCCTTCGTGGCTGGGTATGCGCAATCTTACCCGCGCGGCCAAGCCCTGCCTGCAGACACATCTTCGGGAGCTGTGTAGTTTTTCCAGAACCGGTCTCGCCGGCCAGCACAAGCACCTGATTCGATCGAATGGCTTCGATGATAGTCGGCGCGTGTTCGCTGATCGGAAGTTCGGGAGGATAAACGATGTCGAACTGGCTGCTATCAGCAGCCTGCGGGTCTGTCATGGTGTTTTCTACGTGCACTTTTGGCAGAACTCTCAAAGAGCTATTGATTATAACAGAGGAAGGAAATAGCCTGCTGCATGAGTCGATATGTCAGGAATAGACATGAACAAGAATATGAAAATGGACACTGAACAACTTTGCACTATCAAGGCCGATGACGCACATATAATTCGAATTCGCTATTGGTCGGCAGAGACTGACGTCCAGCCTACCGTATGCAGCCGCCCACGCGCCATCGTTGTGGTTAGCCACGGCATGGCAGAACATAGCCGGCGTTACGCACCACTCGGCCAGTTTCTCGGCCGTCATGGCTTCATGACTATCTGCCATGACCATCGTGGTCACGGGCCGTTCGCCACACATCTGGGGCATTACGCTGACAAGGATGGCTGGAAAAAGGTCTGGCAGGATCTGGCTCAGGTCATAGAAGCGGCGGCGCTGCGACATCCAGGCGTCCCCATTGTGCTGCTGGGCCACAGCATGGGCAGCTTCATTGCCCAGGCGGCACTCATGAACCGTCGGCTACCGGTCAAGGCGGCCATTTTCTCGGGCAGCAACCTGAGCGATCAGAGCCGTTTGAGTCTCGGCAAGGTCGCGGCCCGCGGCTCCAGAGTCATCTTTGGTCTGCGCAAGCCCAATCCTCTGCTGCACCACTTGTCTTTCGGACACTTCAACAAGCATATCGAGCAGCCTAACACGGATCATGACTGGCTTTCGCGTGACCCTGAGACGGTCAGTGACTACCTCAATGACCCCTACTGCGGCCAGGTCGGTACTACGCAGCTCTGGCTGGACTTCCTGAGTGGCCTTCAGGCCATTTCCACACCGGCCAATGTGGCGCGGATGCCAGCAATACCTTACCTGCTGTTCGCCGGCGATGACGATCCTGTCGGCAATCACGGCAAGGGCGTGCTTGCGCTGGGCCGTCTGCTGCGCAGCAAGACCTCTGATGATGTGAGCACCAGACTGTATCGCCATGGGCGCCACGAGATGCTCAATGAAACCAATCGTCAGGAAGTATTCGACGATCTGCTCCAGTGGCTGGTGGCCAAAGTGCACTACACTGAACAACAGGCCGCCTAATATACTGCGTACCCTGCGGTTTACCTGAAGGCACCTGTCTGAGACAGGGTCATACAAGAGAATCTAACCAAGCGAATTTCGACCTATGGATGCACTCGAAAACCTGACCTACGACGAACTCGAGGTCGGTGACACCGCCACCTACACCAAGTCACTCACCGAAGATCAGATTATTCTTTTCGCCGCGATGTCCGGGGACGTCAATCCTGTCCATCTCGACCAGGACTACGCAGAAAACACGATCTTCAAGGGTCGTGTCGCGCATGGCATGTGGTCAGGCGCACTGATTTCTGCCGCCATCGCAACCGTTATGCCTGGACCTGGCTCCATCTACCTGGAACAGAGCATGAAGTTCCGGCGGCCAGTCAAGATCCATGACACGCTGACCGTTAACCTGAAGGTCGAGGAAAAGCAGACCAAGAACAGGGTGCTGATCAGTTGCAAGGTCTGCAACCAGAATAACGAGGTCGTACTCGAAGGCGATGCCAGAATCATCGCCCCTACTGAAAAAATGAGTATGACAAAGCCCAGCCTGCCGCGTATCACCATCGGCGATCCTGACCACCAGGATTGAGTTTGGCGTCTGCCGTCCCGTCTGCTTCTTCGAAGGGAGCAGCAGACGGGACGCGAACGTTCGGCTAGCCTGGAATCAGGTCTATGGGGTACGGCACCACATACTGATCGATGCCGCTCTTCGCTTCAAACTGCATCAACTGAAGCATGCTGCAAATCTTGGCTTCGAGCGCTGGCGCACCAAGATTGCTCTTCACTATTCTGCACTTCGAAACCGCACCATCTGGCTCGATCGTCAGTTCCGGAACCAGCGTGCCCTGTAGAGCCGGGTTCTGTCTGAGCTCGCGCTGATAGATCCTGAAAATCGTCGACTTGTTGGCATCGAAGACCTGGCGGATTTCTTCACGGCTGCGACCCTGTTTCGCTGGCGTTCTACCCTGTGCCACCTGCTGACCGCCAGCCTGATCGGCCACGGCGATCTGCTTCACATTGCGTCGACCCAGTTCGACCTGCTTGTTGGAAGCGCCAACTGCCGCCGCATCTGCTCCACCACTGCTGGCAGTTTCAAGTGCCAGTGCCCGGGCTGAGGCAGCCTGACCTGCTGGCGCTGGCGTAGCTGTCTCCTGTGGCGAAGTAGCGGCCGCAGCACCGGACATTTCACGCAGATCGGAGAGCTGATCCTTTAGCGCCATCAGCCCTGAGCTCCGGGCCTTTTCACGCGCCTGTTCAACCGTCTGCACCGGACGTGGCTGTGGTGCGGGTTCTGGCTCAGGTTCTGGCTCAGGTTCTGGCTCAGGTTCTGGCGCTGTTTCAGGCTCCGGCTCGGGTTCAGGCTCCGGGTCGGCTTCGGGTTCAGCTTCGGGCTCTGGCTCAGGCTCTGGCTCGGGTGCTATGGCCTCCGCCGGTGGCTCTTTCTCTATAAGCAATTGAGCCAGTTGTGGCGGAATAGCCTCGAGCTCTTCTCGCGAAGGTTCCGGCAGTGATATCAGCGGAATCGCGATTGACAGCAACAGCAGTAAGACGAGTGTTGTATAGAGTATGCGCCTGAAGCGACCACGATCGTCGGGCAGATCGCTCCACGGGAGTGTGTTTTTCAGCAACATATCAGCCTGACACTCCCGTACCGGCGTCTGTTGTCTGGCCGTCTTGTGGTTCCACTGCCTGCATCAGCTCGCGCTGGGTTGCCAGCGAGATGCGGCTATAACCAGCATCGACGCAGGTTGCCATCACGCGTTTGAGCAGGCTGTAATCGAGCGACTTGTCGGCCAGCACCGTGATTGGCAAGCCTTCACCGCCAGCTTGCTCTTCGGCAGTCCGGGGGCGCCGTTCGGCCTGATAACGCAGCTCCTTACGCAGTGGTTCGATGATGAGCTCGGACGACTCCTGAATAGCCGAAACTCTTCCAACCACCCTGTTGCCTACGGCTATCTGCTCTGGCGTTACACTCAGCGTGAGCGTCTCACCTAGCTCGCCTTCGGAAATCGACAATGGCAGATCAACCTTCGCTGTTGTCTCCAGGACTTTGACGTCGCTGCTGTTCACCATCAAGAAGAACACCAGAATGGTGAAAATATCCATGAGTGAGACAAGGTTCAGCCCACCAACCTTCTTGTGCCGACGGTAATGCCGATTATGTCGACGCGCTTTTGCGGACTGCTTCATGACGGCCCACTCCCCTCGGTGACCGGTTCAGCCCCACGGGTGCTTCCGGCATTGGCCTCTGGCGCATCAGCAATTGAAATATTGGGAAACAGCTCAGCCTGAACCAGGCTGCCTGCAACCAAGGCCGGATAGGCACGCACACGGTCCATAACCGAAATGAGCGTCTGATAGTCAGTCTGGGGACGTGCCATGAGTACGATGTCACGTTTCTCTGGCAGCCTGGCCTTGATCTGCTGCATGACCTGGGTCAGTTTCTCAAAATCGTAAGAAATCTGCGCGGTTTCAGTGCGCCGTTCAGTGGCCGGGATCGTGGCAATGACCCCGCCCCTGTCGTCGCTGACGATGAGTTGCTGAGGATAGATCATGACCTGTAGCTGCAGCTTTTCATCAAGCGCCTTGTCCGCGCTTGAGCCTAGCGGAAAATTCAGATCGAGCACGCCGTTCGAGGCGAATACCATGTTGATGAGCAGGACGGGAACCAGCACGATCATCAGGTTCATGAACGCCGTGATATCGAGGTCAGCTTCCTGCTGTAAACGGCGGTGTTTGCGTCTCATCATGATCAGGACTTGTTGTTCGCTTCATGCCCACTAATGACGTTCATCACCTTGATGCCGGCCATTTCGAAACTATCGATGATCTCGTTGGTTCGTGTTTGCAGCACGGCGTTCATAAGCAGCAGCGGAATGGCGGCCATGAGACCGAAGGCCGTGGTGTTCATGGCGACCGATATACTTTGTGACAGCAGGTTCGCTTTCTCTGCCGGGTCGGCATTGGCGACCGCCGTGAAGGCTGCAATGAGGCCGATGATGGTACCGAGCAGGCCGAGCAGAGTCGAGACATTGGCGAGCGTCGCCAGGTATGGCGTACGCTTTTCAAGTCTTGGCAGCGCCTCCATCAGCCCTTCTTCCATGGCAGTTTCTATCTCGTCGCGAGGCTGTCTGTTGAGCAGCCGGGAGAGGCCCGCAGCCAGCATATTCGCCATCGCCGTGCCTGAATTGTTCGCCTGTTCCAGCGCACTGCGGTAATCACGCTTGCCCACCAAGGGGAGTAGACGGTCGAAATCGTGGCGATTCGCCCGCTTGGCTTTCGAGAGATAGAAATAACGCTCGACGGCAATGGCCAGACCGATGGCAAGTACCAGTGCGATCGGGTACATGAAAACCCCACCTTCCTGAAAAAAGCGGATTATGGTCTCCAACATTTAGTTCTCTCCTGCTCAGAGCAATTTCTGCTCAATTACGTTCCATGATGCCTGCATCCCGAAATGGGCCAGGCCGTAGTTGTCAATTGGTTTTGATCCAGCGCGCTGTCAGTCTTCTTTCAGCTCTCCGAGCTCCAGATTCTTGCGGAAATACAGTTCTTCCCTGAACCGTTGCCGCTCAAGCGGCTTCAAGACATCGTCCAGATCGGTTCGTGGTGGCGGAACCGAGATATCCGGGCTAGGTGGCGGCTGCCACGGCAGCAGGAACAATACCTGAGGCTGTTCCTGATCGCCACGGATTGTTGCGCCTTCCATTTCCGTGCGCTCTGCAGCTTGCGCCACAATTGCCAATGTGCACAGCGACGCCATCACGAAGCGCATGGCGCCAGCGCACAGATTGCGAAGGAAGCTCGTCATGAGTCAGTCCCCAGCCTGTTTTTCAGGTCGACAATCCACAGGCTGACCTGCTCATCCTCGCCGACCAGCTCCAGATACGTTTTATACTGATCCAGCGCAACGGCAGGCTTGCCAAGATAGATATCGTAGAGAATACCGATATTGCGATGATAAAGCGGTTGCTCCGGTTCTATCTCGAGAGCGGCCTGATAATGACGCTCCGCCGTCTTGAAGTCTCCCCGCTTGCGGGCGAGCACGGCAAGCTGGTGGTGTGCCCGATCTTCACGGCGATTGGCGCGTAGAGCCCGTTCGTACCATTGCTGAGCCTGCTGCTCGGCACTCTCGCTGTCCTCGCTCTGCTCGGCCAGCAGGCCCAGCGTGACGTAGGGCTCGCTGAGCTCCGGCACTTCACGGGTCAGGGCGATTAACTGGCTTTGCGCACCTTCGAGGTCACCGGCCTCCATCAGCTCGAGTGCGGCCGCGTATTGCAGCTGTGCAGCCTCAAGATTCATAGCCGCCAGCTTCTGTTCGTATTCACCCTTTTCACCGAGGTTGAATGGCTCGTAGGGCTCGAGCGGCTGATCGGCGCTGTTGGTTGGCGCGAGCACCGGCCTGATCTGCTGGGCGCATCCGCTCAGGAACGCCAGCAGCAGAGAGCAGACTGCAAGTTGAACGCCCAGGCTGAAGGGCCTAGCGAATCGACGGCGCAACATTAATCGATGTCTCCTTCTTGTTGTAACGCACCGGCAGCAACTGACTCAGAGAATCGATACTTTGCTGCACATAATCGTCATAGATACCTTGTTGCATGACCGAGACATTACCTTCCAGGATACCGATAGCTTTTTCCTCGAATGGATAAGCCTGGTCCTCGAGCAGTATGGCGTACTGCTCGCTTTCAAGCGCATTGAGGCCCTCGGGGCGCTCGCTGTCGAGTATATCCTTGCTCAGAGTCAGATAGGCAGCGCCCAGCGTATGATTCGCAGCAGTCGTATATCGAGCAATGGCGTAACTCTGACTCTGCTCGATGTCGGCGACCAAGGCTCGCAGTGCGGCTGTCTTCTTCTCCAGCGAGGCATTGAGCGGTAGGTTCAGGGCAACGGCCTCGAAACGGTCTCTGCTTTCTTCGGTGCGCGACCAGGCCGCCTCGGCTGCCAACGCTCGGGTCTGACCTGTTCGGCTGGAACCACCTGCTCGCTCGAAGCTGATCAGCTCATCACGGAGCGCCGATGCCTGCTTTTTCAGGCTCGATGGACTGCCAGCCGAGGTCGCCAGGGCAAAAAGCTCGTAGCGCACGTCCACGCCCGCCTCGAAGGGTCGTGGATATTCCCGCGCGTATATCTGCAGGGTCTTGGCAAGATCGGCTGTCTTGCCCGCTTCCCTGTAGAAGCCAGCGACTTGCAAGAGGGTTTCGCGCCGCTCGTCCGCGGGTTGCTGCTGTTTCAGCGACTCAGCCAGCGCGTCACCGGCCTGGGCTGGTTTATCGAGGGCGTCGTAGGCAAAGGCGAGCTTGGCCGGAATACCTAGCGCGAGTTCGGTCGCTGGATGCTTCTTGCGATAGACCTTCATGAGGTCGATCGCGAGTTCCCAGTCCTTGATATCGAGCGCGCGCATGGCTGCATCGTAGCGGGCAGTTTCAGCAAGCGGTGAGCTTGGCGCCACGGCGACAACACGCATATATTCCTGCAGTGCACCGTTCATGTCGCCCTTCTCTTCCCACGCTTCGCCCTGCTTGTAGATACTGGCAACATAGGATGTCATGAAATCGTCACGTCGCGCCCTTTCTGCATCGCTCAGCTTGTTGCGTCGATCATCGATCAGGATAATGGCAGCGTCGAAACCTCGTTCAGCCTGGGCAAAGTCGCCGAGCTCAAAGGCACTACTGGCAGCAATTTCATAGGCATCGAGTTGATGCGACGCCTCTTTGGTGAGTTCAACTACGCGATTGGCCTGAGCCAGCGCCGCATCATATCGCTTCGCCTGGTACAGATCGTTCGCTGCCAGCAGCACGACCTTGCCGGACCGCTTGTCCTGAGGATAGGTATCGCCGAAGCGAATGGCCGCGTTGATCCGATCCTGTATAAGCGCTGCCTGGTCTTCGGATTCAGCAGTCTGCGACTGTTCCAGCATACGGGTGCGGGTGGTGATGCCCGCGTAAGCCGCATCGGCGGAAGCTGGCGTTATGGCATAGGCGTAACCTGCCCGATCATAGGCCTCGACCGCTTTGGCCAATGCGCCCAGCTGCAGCCATGTATCGCCCAGCAGGAAGCTGATTTCCGCATTGCGTGGATCTTCCGGACTGAGCTGCAGCATGGCTGTAAAATGCTTTGCGGCTGAGTCAAACCAGGTCTGGCTACCTGCCATAGCACCGGCCTTGGCCTCGGCCTGCGCGAGCGCGTAGGCTCTGCGACCAAGCTCATCGCGTAATCCAAACAGCCGTGGACGCAATTCGTTCTGCTGTTCAGGGCTAAGCTGTTTCCAGTAATCCGAGTACTGCCCGAGCTCGTCGACGTAGCGTTCACGCTCCTGCCAGACCAGCTGCGGTAGCTTACCGGCTTCAAAGGCCTGCAGTTTCAGCTCATGAAATTCAGGTCGCTCTGCAGTCTGTGCAAACCTCTGGATATAACCCTCAGCGACGTCTGCTGCGTCCTGAAAGCGCTCCTGGCCAAGCTGATAGGTAAACAGCCCCTTGTAGAGTACGGGCGCCAGCGCGGTGCTGCCCTGTCTCGCCATAGACGCGTTGAGGAAGCTCTCGCCACCATTCTGCGTCGCGATGACGCTGATGATACGCGCCACGTCGTCTTCCACGGCCTGGTTATTGGATTCGTCCGGATACTTGTTTGACTGGATGTCGACCAGTACGTTGAGAAACTGGTCGATGGCAGCCTGGTTGCGGTCGCTTTTGTACATCGACCAGGCAAGCATGTACTGCGCCTTCGGAATCAGGGCAGCATTACCACTCTCTGTGACCTCGCGATAGCTGCGCTCGGCCAGTTCATATTGACCTTTGGTGTACTGCGCCTCAGCAATTCTGAATTGCGCTTCGGTCGAAAACTTGGACGACGGGAATCGCTCAAGCAGCGTTTGCAGAGCGACCAGGCTCTCCTGCTGTCGGCCACGCATATCAAGCGCTTTCGCGAGCTGATATTGCAGCAGATCTCGACTGAATGGCTCCCGCTGGCTAGCCGTAGCCGGCGGCAGCGCTATGACCTTCCGATACACTTCTATCGCCGTATCCCAGAGTGCGTCGGTGAAGAAGCCATCCGGACGCAGGTTGCCGTAGCGATCCTCGAGACTCTCCATACGCAGCAGTGCAAGAGCCTGGATACGTGGATCATCCGCCCGGTTGATCAGTTGTATATACCGATCGATAACTTCGTCAATCGAGACGCGCGGCGCTTCTCTGAACGCGAAGTCGACATAGGCCGGCTTGAGCTCGCCAATAGTCTTGTTGTTATCAACTTTGTCTATAACGACGAATGCACTACGGGTTTCCGCCATCACGGCACAGGGAAGCGGTGCAAGCAAACACGCGGTTGTGAAGGGAATGATCAGCTTTCGCATCATTTCGCTCCAGCCTCTCTCTCTGATCGCATCTTGTCAGCCTGCATTTTCTCGAGCTCGTCTATCGCGAGATCGTCGTACAGGTTGACCAACGAGAGTTGACTGCGCAGATAAAAGTCTTCGATGTTGTCATAGTGCCGCTGCAGAAGCTCATCGCCCCTCTTCGCAAGCAGGCCTTCATACTCGGCGATGACTGCATCACTGCGTTCCAGAGCTGCTGAATAGCGATCACGTAATGTCGCGATACGGTCATTGAGATCTGAAAAACCAGACTCGGCTGCAGCCATCTGTTTGCGCAACGAGACAAATTCCTGCCTGGCCTGCACCAGTATTCTGTCGACATACTCGAGCTCGGCGACAAGGCTGATCGAGCCGGTCTTCAGATCTGGCGCAAGTTCATTCCGGCGAGCGATCACCTCGTTGAGATTACTTGTGTTCAAAAGGGCCTTGCGGTCACTGCGCGCTTTCTTCACATCCGAGGCCTTTTGAGCCAGCGCCTGCTCATAGATATCAAGACGGTCCAGAGCGGATCGGGAAAACTTGCGCATGCCATCGAGCTGTAGCAGTGTTTTGGCCAGCGCATAAAATTCGTCGTCTGACATCAGGAAATTCACGAAGGCCACTGTGGGTGTATTGGTGACAAGGTCTGTGGCAAGGAACCACGCGGCCTCGTTATGCTGCCGCCTTGCCTTGTCCAGTACGGCCAGCATGCCGTCCGCCAGCAGGGATTTCCTGATCTCAGCCGTATGACGCATTTCCTTGTCGTAAACCGAAACGGCTTCGAGATAGGCATCAATGGAGGTAGCCCTGAGGCCTTCCTGCTCATACCCATAAGCGATTGCCTGAAAGGCTTCAGCCACTCCCGGGACGACAAGCGCAAATTTCTTCGCACGATGCCAGGCCTGGATGGCCACCCGGTATCGCTTCAGCCCGGCAAATGCGAGGCCGTAATCGTAGATGCCAGCGGCTGCGCTGGCGCCATCAGCTCGCACGTTCTGCAGAAAGCCCAGCGCCTTGTCGTACTCATCCGACAAGAGTGCCAGATGTCCGGCGGACAGATAAATTCGGTCCTTGAGCTCGAGCCCTTCTTCCGTATTCGGCGTCATGGCCGCGGCCACGCGAAAGGATATGAGCGCGCGATTGACGTCAGGGTCATTTTCACCGTAGTACACGGCGAGATTGTAGTAACCGTAAGCCGCCCAGAACGTACCTTCAGTGACTTTGCCGAGGGCTCGACCAGCGTCAGCCGGACGCTTCTGATGAATATAGCACCGCGCCATCAAATAATAGGCCTCGTCGAGCCCTACACGATCGAGGGAGTCGAGCGACTCGCTGAGCTTCTTGAGCGCATCCGTATATTGCCCCGCCTCATAGGCCACGCGACCCTCGTAGAGCTTCGCCCGCTGCAGCACATCTTTTTCCCGAACGGTAAAGGCAAGATGCTCTGCAATTTCAGTATTGGCCTGGAACATGCCGTAGCGGGAACCAGCCTCGATGGCGAGAATATGGTTGAGGTTGTGGAAACGATTCGCAATATGATTGGAGCCCATATGACGATTTTCCAGCAAGGTTAGCGTGCCAAGATCATCATTGGTGTAGTGACGGAACAGTGCCTCCCTGTAGAGCAGGCGATCGCGCGCGGTAGCCTTGGCCTCTGCCTCATCGCCTATGACATCACTGCCAGAATCCGCAAAGGCGGGACTCGCAAGGGCGATGCCCAGGATCAGCACGACTGAAGCCATCGGCGCTGCGAAGTAGCGTCGACGACAGGGACTCAGCAGCGTATCGAGTGTTCGCCTGACCGCAGGATGAATCCTGTAGTTGACGGCAGTGAATCGAATAGTCAAATCAGGCAGCTCAGCGAAGTTCTTGAATACGGAAAGTCGGTTGCATGGGTTGCCCCGGTCTTGGCTCTACACGTAGCTCAAGATATTTTGCGCCAGCCTGCTTGCTGAAACTGGCTTTCGCAGTGGAGCGAAAGAACTTGTTGTCAGCGCCCCGACCGTTGAACACAGCCTGAATGTTATGGCCGCCGGTGGTAAGGTTACCGACGTGAAGACGCTGCACACCGCCCCGCTTGAGCGCCTGGATCTCGCGGTCTGAATACAGGTAACTGGTGGCAAACTTCTTGTCGATCAGCAGCTCGACCGATTCGAGCGTGAACGGCGCGTTTTCATCGACCCCGAGAAAGATCACAACCTGCGTGTCCAGCGGATAGAGCACATCCTCTTCCAGCTTCATCAGTTCACGGTTGAGGTTGACTATATCCTGCTTGAGCTGCTCGGTTTTCTTCGCCAGCTCAGCAGTCGGCACCTCGGCAGTACTCGTGGCACTCCAGAAGCAGAAGAACAATGCCAGCACGGCAGACGCTATTCGCAACCTGCCATTCATGGCATTCAGGGCACTCAGCCAATCTTTAGCCACTCTCAAGATACAATCCTTATTCTCTGCAGCAACAGCAATTTTGTGGAGGGAGTCTATCACTCATCAGTGGGAATGGGTGTGACGAACACCAAATCTACAGGAGACTGGGCCAGCGGGCCCTTCCGGCCTACTGACTCAGATATTTCATACCAGCTTCGAGCCCTTCGATGGTGAGTGGGTACATCTTGTCGTCCAGCAGCTGCCTGGTCATGCCAAGCGACCCACCCTGCCCCCAATAAGCCTCGGGTAGCGGGTTGAGCCAGATGACCTTGTTGAACTTTTCCCTGATTCTCTGCATCCAGACAGCGCCAGCCTCCTCGTTCCAGTGCTCGATACTGCCACCAGGATGCGATATCTCGTAGGGTGCCATACTGGCATCACCAACAAAAATAACTTTGTAATCAGCACCATAGGTGTTAATGACATCCCACATCGATGTCGTTTCCGTGGTGCGACGCACATTATTCTTCCATACCACCTCATAGATGAAGTTGTGGAAATAGAAGTTCTCCATGTGCTTGAACTCGGTGCGTGTTGCCGAGAACAGCTCTTCGCACACACGGATATGCGGATCCATTGAACCGCCGATATCGAAGAACAGCAGAACCTTGACGGTATTATGCCGCTCAGGAACCATCTTGATATCGAGATATCCCGCATTGCGAGCCGTGCTCGAGATGGTGTCAGGCAGATCCAGTTCATCGGCGGCACCCTGCCTCGCGAACTTCCGCAAGCGACGTAGAGCGACCTTGATATTGCGTATGCCGAGGGTTATCGAGTCATCGAGATCCCTGAACTCGCGCTTGTCCCACACCTTGACCGCGCGATTATGCCTGCTTTTCTCCTGCCCTATACGAAAACCTTCAGGATTATAACCATTGGCGCCAAACGGCGAGGTACCACCGGTGCCTATCATCTTGTTACCGCCCTGATGACGCTCCTTCTGCTTTTCCAGACGCTCCTTGAAGGCTTTGATAAGCTCTTCCAGGCCACCGAGAGACTCGATCTTGGCCTTGTCTTCTTCGGAGAGTTGCCGCTCGAACTCAGCCCTTAACCAGTCTTCCGGTATTAGCGCTTCGAGCGCGAGATCGATGCTCTCGATGCCCTCGAAGAAATGACCGAAAGCCTTGTCGAACTTGTCAAAATGCTTCTCGTCCTTTACCAGTATGGTCCTGGTGAGGAAGTAGAAGTCATTCATGTCGGCGAAGGCCAGCCGGTGCTGCAAGGCGTTCATGAGATCAAGAAACTCACGCACACTTACAGGCACCTTGTGCTGGCGCAGGATATCGAAAAAGCCTAGCAACATGGTATCAGCCCCGGCGGCGCGCCATGAACGCCAGTTTCTGCAATAAGTGTACGTCCTGCTCGTTCTTCACCAGCGCGCCGTAGAGCGGCGGAATGGCCTGGGCAGCGTCCTTCGCATGCAGCACATCCTTGGGGATATCGTCCGCCATCAACAGCTTGAGCCAGTCGATGAGCTCGGACGTCGAGGGCTTCTTCTTCAAACCGGGCACTTTGCGGATATCGAAGAAGATATCCATGGCATCTGCAACCAGCTGCTTCTTGATGTTCGGATAATGCACATCGATGATCTGCTGCATGGTCTCGCGATCAGGGAAGTTGATGTAATGGAAGAAGCAGCGGCGCAGGAAGGCGTCCGGCAGTTCCTTCTCATTGTTCGACGTGATGATCACAATTGGCCGGTGAATCGCCTTGATGCGCTCCTGCGTCTCGTAAACATGGAACTCCATCTTGTCGAGTTCGAGCAGCAGATCGTTGGGGAATTCAATATCGGCCTTGTCGACCTCATCGATCAGCAGCACGCACTGCTCTTCGGCCGCAAAGGCTTCCCACAGCTTGCCTTTCTTGATGTAGTTGCCGATGTCATGCACGCGGTCGCTGCCCAGCTGGGAGTCTCGCAGACGCGATACGGCGTCATACTCGTAGAGGCCCTGTTGAGCTTTGGTGGTGGACTTGATGTGCCACTGAACCAGCTTCATGTTCAGTGATTCAGCCAGCTGCTCGGCCAGCATGGTCTTGCCCGTACCTGGCTCACCCTTTATGAGCAGCGGGCGCTGTAGAGCGATAGCGGCATTGACTGCCATCTGTAAATCTTCGGTGGCAACATACTCGCCGGTACCAGTGAACTTCATAGCGCGCATCGACCTCAATGTGATTGGCGAGCCAGTATACATTTGTATGCCTGTGATGTGTAATGAACCCTATGGGAGAGATTCCCAGCTGATTCCCCACGCGAAACAAGGACAAGAGAGGCGACCATGGGCAAGATTTATGAAGACAACTCCTATTCGATAGGCAATACGCCGCTTGTGCGGCTCAACCGGGTCACCAACAAGAATGTCTACGCCAAGATTGAAGGCCGAAACCCCGCGTTTTCCGTGAAATGTCGCATTGGCGCCAACATGGTGTGGGCTGCGGAGAAGGCTGGCAAATTGAAGCCAGGCATGACGTTGGTTGAACCTACAAGTGGCAACACGGGTATCGCGCTGGCATTCGTCGCTGCTGCTCGTGGTTACAAGCTCAAGCTGACCATGCCCGCTTCAATGAGCCTGGAGCGCAGAAAGGTCGTGAAGGCACTGGGCGCTGAAGTCGTCCTGACCGAGCCACCGAAAGGCATGAAAGGCGCGATTGCGGCAGCTGAAGCGCTGGTGGCTGAAAATCCTGACACGCATCTGATGCTGCAGCAGTTCGAAAATCCCGCCAACCCCGAGATTCATGAAAAAACCACTGGCCCGGAAATCTGGGATGACACTGACGGCAAGATCGATGTGTTTGTCGCAGGCGTGGGCACGGGTGGCACGCTCACGGGGGTGTCTCGCTATATCAAGCAGCAGAAGAACAAGCAGATCATCACCGTGGCCGTCGAGCCAGAGAGTTCACCGGTTATCTCACAGACCATGTCGGGCAGCGAACTCAAGCCTTCGCCACACAAGATTCAGGGCATTGGCGCAGGCTTCATACCTGGCAACCTCGACCTGTCGATGATCGATCGTGTGGAGCTGGTCAGCGATCAGGAGGCCATGGCCTTTGCGCACAGGCTGATGAAGGAGGAAGGCATCTTGTGTGGGACCTCTTGCGGCGCGGCCGCCGCTGTTGCGGTTCGGCTGGCGGAGCTGCCTGAGTTCGAAGGCAAGCACTTCGTGGTGATTCTGCCAGACATGGCCGAACGCTATCTGTCGTCCCCTCTGTTCGAAGGTCAGTTTGGCGACCAGGAAAACATTCAGTAGCCTACAGCTGGCCCTGCATAGCCGGCGCTGTTGGCCGGCATTTTCTACCAGGCCGACCGACTAGCGCTGGGCTATTTTTTCCTGGCGGGCTCAGTCTTGCCGGCATCAGGACGCTGCCGACTCTCGTCCTCGGTGTCCGGCAGCTCATCGGTGTCAGCAATATCGAAGTCTTCGAGATTGAATTCTCCATCGTCGGCTGACACATCAGCTGCAGCGTCTTCGCCTGTCTCGGCCTCCTCATCTTCAAGTCCGGCCTCACCCGCAGCGCGACCTTCATCCAACAAATCGTCGATATCGTCGAAGTCCGACATATCAATCTCCGGAAGATCGGCTTCATCAACTGGCGGGGGTGCAGGCTTTGTGCGCGCCATCGGCTCGGGCGCTTCCTCATCCAGCTCCATCGCAAATTCGAGATCGTCATCGTCTTCTGCTGCCGGCACGGGCTCGGCCGCTGGCGCTGGTTCTGGCTCCGGTGCTGGTTCCGGCTCTGGTTCTGGCCTGGCGACAGGGTCCGCCTGCGCTCTGAGCTCATCCGCGAGCCCGCGTAGATCATCCTCCTCATCTTCAACAGCAGCCACTGGCGCCGCTGGTTCGGATGGCGCGGGCGGTGGCTGCTTCGCAGCAGGCCTGGGCTCAGGATCCGCTGCTGGCGCGGCGACCGGCTCTTCGCCGAACAGGTCCTGATCCAGGTCGTCATCTGCATCCAGACTGGCCGTAGCAGCTGCGACGGCGGCAAGCTCCTCTGTACTGACGTCTTCCTCTTCGGGCGCTTCAGCGACTGCGTCCGACTTCACGTCGGCCGCTGGCTTACGCGATTTCCACCACCAGAAACCCAGGCCGGCCAGCAAGAGCACCGCGCCACCGCCTCCAATAGCTAACCAGAGTAACAGCTCATCATCATTTTCCGGTTCGACATCGGCTGGCTCGGGTGTCTGAGCGTTAATGGTGTCGGCCGGAGAAGTCGGATCAGCCGGTGTCACGACAGGTACGCTCGCAGGTTCCGCTTGTGCACCCCGGTCCACACGCGCCCGCTCGTCATCAGCAAGTTTCTCGTTGATCTGATCGATCTGTGCGGAATCAATGAGCGAGGTGAATTCGTTGGGACTGGCTTCCTGGCGGGGAAATTCAGCCTGTACGGCCTGCGGCGTGAATTCGAACTCTGTCAGCGCCTGTGTGCGTCCTTTCACCTGAAGAGAGACTTCGTAAATACCATCGCCACGAACAGGCGAAATCGGTAAGCTCCAGCGGCCTTCCTCGGCGATATACGGTATCGACGCGATCAGCGTACCGCCGTCTGGCGTCTTCGTCTTGGCCACGATGCTTGTGGCTTCACGATCGATATTCGGGCTCAGAGGCGTAATGTGAACTCGCCATGATGTCGCATCACCGGAGCCGGTTGCTTCGGCTTCAACGGCAACAGGCGGACTCAGCTCCATTACCCTTCGAGTCTGACGCTTGAAGGTTTTGCCGTCAGCCTGAACGAGCACTGAGTAGCGTCCTGTCTTCTGCAAATTGCGGATAGGCGTGGAAAACACGCCATCGGCTGGCGGTGCTGCACTGTCGCTGATGAGCTTGGTGCCTGACTGGCCGCCTTCCGCAGCGATCGTGACCGACACATCAATCAGCTTCAGCAGATCCTGACTGGTAACCGGCTCACCGTTCTCGAAAAAGCCGATATTCAGCTGTAGCTCTTCACCCGCAAAGAATTGGGCGGGCAAATCCTTCATGATCATACGCAGATTACTGACCACGGTAACGCGGCTGCCTGGCGCGAGCTGACCTTCCAGACGCCACGAACCTTCGACTGGCCGTTTGATGGTTATGAGGTCGTAATTGCGTGTGGATATCCAGTTAATTGATGCCGGGTGGGCCGTTACTGTCGAGCGCTCACCGGCTGGATCGATGATGGCGATTGGATCGCTGTCTTTTGCGCGGAATACCAGCGCGGTGAATTCCTCTACCGAGGAGTCGATATCGAAGCGGTTACCTTCCAGCGGCACCTCCTCCGCCTGGACGGCATTGTCAAAGGCCTGCAGGAACACCCGGCTAAGCTCTTCCGAGGTCTCTGCCAGCGAGTAAACGCCCTTCGTCTGCGCGCTAAGCTGTTTAAGCAGGAGACTATCGGCGTTACCGGAAAGGGCCACGGAATGAATGGTCGCACCGGCATCCTTGAAGCTCTGCACGAGCGATGTCAGCACCCGGTTACGCTCCGCGACATTGACACCCGGATCCTTGGCGATATCCACCACCCCATCGGTCAGCAGAATGATCTGCGCATTCGACAGGTCACCCGGCGGTGAGATCCTGCTAGCGGCGGCGTCTTCAGCGGACCGTTCGAGTGCGGCACCAATGTTGGTGTACATCGCCACGGAATTGATGAGTTTCGACTTTTCCTTGGCGTCCTGACGCCAGGCGTCATCGACTTTGCCATAGGGCACCAGCATGTTGACATACTGACCGAAGGTCCATACGCCTGCTTTGCTGCCCTCAGGCAACAACTCTGTGATCAGATTGAGGGCGGGTTTGCGAAGATCTTCTGGATCATTCTTTTTCATGCTCCCGCTGATATCGATCAGGATACGCACATCAGCTTCAGGGGGAAGCTCAAGCGCAGCGTTGGCTGCCTTGGGGCCGATCAGGGTCACGGCCAGTAGTGACAGTAGTAGCCAGATGGATAAGTTCCAACGTGTCCCAGCCTTGAAAAACTCGCCAGTGTCGGCCGGAGCCCGGTCATACTTCATCACTGTTCCCTGCACTGCCCTTGAATGTAAACATTCAAAGTTATAGCAGCGATCAGCTCAAAGCGCTAAGTTGCGGTTTTCCAACAAGCCTCAGGCGGAAGCAGCTGGCGCAGCTCTCGAATCCCGGGTGTGACGAACTGCCGCCGCTCTACGCTGCTGATCCTCGCGTTCATCCTTTCGATGAGTGATCCAGGCCTGAACAGCACCAAGCAGCAGAGCGACCGCGACACCGGCAACTAGCGCCATCAGCGAAGTCTGCACGACATCGTCAGCCTTCTGCAAGACCCCATAAAGCGCCGTGAACCATGCAGGCACCAGCAGGCGGAGCTCCGACACCTGCACAAGTGCTGGCGTGAACAGGACGGCTGCCGCCACGCCTCGCAGGAGAAACTGCAACCATAGCGGACGCACGGCGCGCAAGGGCCATAGTAATAACAGATAGGCCACGATTGCGGCCGCAAGATACGCCGCCCAAGCCAGGAAGATGTCATGGCCAAGCACGAACGATAGCGCCGATTGTGAATTCATTCGGAAAATCCTGAATCAGTTGAGTCGGTCTCGTTGCCGAGCCGCGAAACTTCGATAATCTCTGGCATCAGCAGCTCACCGCGCCATCCCGTTGTGAGTGCAACCGCATCACTTTCCTCAGCCCTGACGCCTGCTGGAACATGCGAACGATTGACCCAGCGTACGAGCTCTTCGATCTGCTTGCGTCCCGCCAACACTTCCGGGGCGATTCGTTCGCGCTCGGCTACTTCCGCAATATGGGCCTTGACCCGCTTGACCACGGACTTGAACGATTTCGGCAGAGGCGGCGTGATCAGCCTGAAACCTTCCTCAGGCCCCGCTGCCATGGCTTGCGCTGTGAGTGCAACGAGCGTAGGCCCATACCGTCGCAAGCCAGTGAACTTCTGACCCATGCGGCGAACGCGGTGCAGACCATCCGGTGCGTGAATCTGCTCTTTCGCCATCACCATGAGCAGGTCATCGTCGCAAATCTTCTTGCGGGCGATATTCCGCTCCCTGGCCTCGACCTCACGCCAAGCGGCAAGCGTCTGCAAGATCCGCTGACCGAGCGGCGGCAGGGCAAATGCCTTGCGCATGTTCAGATAATAGTCACTGAAGTCAGCTGCAGTGAAGTCCGCACCCTGTTTGCGATCAGGCTCAGGGTAACGCAGCCGCGCCTCCTCGAAACAGAGTTCGAGCCGACGCCGGGCGCCAGCGTCACTGCGCATGGTCTTGAGCCGATGTTCTGCAAGGGCAAACAGGTAGATAACGTCTGCCACCGCATAATTGAGCTGCGCATCACTCAAGGGTCGCTGCAACCAGTCCGATCTGGTTTCACCCTTGTCGATCTCGACGTTCAGGTGGTGAGAGACCAGTGCCTGCAAGCCAGCGCCCTGCGCTTCAGACGGATCGAACAGCTCGGCGAGCTGTGTATCAAACAGTGGCAGTGGCGTCGGGAGCCCCACCATATGAAATATTTCTATGTCTTCAGACGCGGCGTGCATGGCTTTCACACAATGTTCCGCGAGGAAAATCGACCTGAGTGGCGTGAGATCCACTGCCGACAAAGGATCAATCAGAAAGCAGTGCCGGCCATCATGGATCTGTATCAGCGCGAGCGCCGGATAGAAGGTACCGACTCTGATGAACTCCGTATCCAGCGCCAGCAGCTCGGCCGACTGGAGAATCGAAACCGCGGTAGCGAGATCATCAGCGTTGTCGATCCAGTACACCGTGGCATCATGTCGCGCGGCTACAGGTATGGACTGATGGAAAGGACGCAGTTCAGGCATAAGGCTTCCTGCCACTCAGGGCATGTCCGAGAGTGATGCTATCGACTGCCCCCAATTGGCCGCCCATAGGAACACCTTGCGCCAAGGTTGTGAGACGGATGCCGCGCTGTTGCGCGAGCTCAGCGATGAAATGTGCTGTTGCCGCACCCTCCACAGTAGAGTCTGTAGCCAGTATCACCTCGTCCAATCCAGACTCATCAAGACGTTTCTCTAGCTCAGACAAACCTATCTCATCCGGTCCGATGCCATCAATCGGCGACAGCAGGCCCTGCAGGACAAAGTAATAGCCCCTGAAAATACCGGTATGCTCGATGGTGATGAGATCAAGCGGAGACGCTACGACACACAAGGCCGTAGCATCGCGACCATCATCTTCACAGATCTGGCAGAATTCCGCTTCGCAGAGGTTCCTGCAACGACTGCAGGGTCTTACCGCTTCCAGCGCCCGCCCGATTGCCAACGCAATATCTGCAGCATCCTGCTGACGCTGGCCAAGCAGACGTAGCGCCATCCGCTGTGCGGACTTCTGGCCGACACCTGGAAGCTTCTGCAAACTTCTGATGAGCTGTTCAATACTAGGGCTAAGGCGAACCTGCATCAGATTAGAACGGCATCTTGAAATTCGCCGGCAAACCCATGCCTGATGTAAGCTTGCCCATCATGTCCTTGTTTGAAGCCTCCACCTTGCGGACGGCGTCATTGACTGCAGCCGCCACGAGGTCTTCGAGCATGGCCTTGTCTTCGCTCATCATCTCATCATCGATAGTAATTTTTCGAACGTCGTGACGACCAGTCATGATCACTTTGACCAAACCACCGCCTGACTCACCCACGACCTCTGCCTTGGCAGCGTCTTCCTGGGCTTTCTGTAAGTTTTCCTGGACCTGCTGCGCCTGTTTCATCAGGTCACTCAAGTTACCGACCATAGTATTCTCCAGTTTGCTGAGCGTACCGGGCAGGTGCGCTTCTATCCCTTGTTGATACGGCTAGCGTCGTCATCCATCTTTGCCAGATCGTAAACGACACTATCTTCTATAAGTGAGGCTCCGAACGCCGCTTTGAGAGACCCAAGACCGGGCGCCGAAGCGAGCACCGACCGAGCCAGCTCCGTGCGGCGTTCATGCAGATAACGTTGATAGGCCATCGGTGAGAGCGGGCCACAACTATCGAGCGCATCCCGTAGCGCGAGCGGCTGCACATCGAGATCAACCGCTTTTCCAGTGATCTCACCGAGCGCAGCTGCCAAGCCCTGCCGATGCTTCTCGCTGAATAGCTCTGCTTCATTCTCGGCCATGACGAAGCCAAAGTGAAGTCGATCTTCCCGCTCGGTCAGCTCCGTGAGCATGAGCGAGGCGGCCAGGCTGTGGCCCATGCCACGCAGACCGTACTGGCCTACGTGGGGATAGAGCTCTGGCCAGCTGGTCGTGCCTGCTGCCCAGGCTTCAGCGTTGGCTGTTACCGTAATGAGGGGACCTAGATCTACCGCCTCACTGCCGGACCCGGACGCTGGCGATCCTGAACCCTTGGAATCGCCGGCAGATGCAGCTGGTTGGGGCCCAGAGCCCTTGGCCTCATCGATAGGCGCTGAACGCTGCGGCGGCCGAGCGGACTCCGGCTCGGGTGGTGACGCCACCGATGACCTGGCCTCAAGCGCTGCAGGTGTCTTACGAGCACTGCTGCCCGTTTCAGCAGACAGCTCTTCGTCAAACTGACTGTTGAAGTCGTCATCGACCCAGGGAGGAATACCATCGTCTTCAGCTACTGCAGGTGCTGCAGGTGCTGCGGTTTCCGCTGGCTGATCACCGCTAGAAAACGATGTAGCTTCTTCAGCGACAGCGGTAGTGGCAGCCGGTGCGGCAGTCGTTTCTACGCCTTGGCCCGGATTGGCTACGGGGGCTGCAGCTACGGATTCAGGTGTTTTTTTTTGAGCCGCCACCTCAGTCTCGTCGTCTTCTTCAGGCGACTCCAGGGCTTCAGCTGGGCCGAGGAAGGCCAGCATTCGAAGCATGAGCATGGCAATAGCCGTTCGTGCATCTGTCGCGATCTGCAGGTCACGATGACCCAGCAGCGCGATCTGATAGAGCACTTGCAGGTCGGCACCGTTCAGCTGACTGGCAAGCGACTGCTGCCATTGTGCCTGCTGCTGACTCAGACCCGAGAACAGCGCGGCCTCCTGCCCCTGTGAACCAGCCGATGACAACTGCTGGCGCAGCGCGATCTGATAGAAAATTTCGCAGAGCTGGCTCAGTAATCCGCCGTAATCAGGATTGGCTTCTGCAAGCGCCTCCAGTGCAGCGTTCAGCTTTACTGGCTGACGATCGACCACCGCCTGCAGTAAGGCATATACGGTGTTGCGATCAACCGTACCCAGCATGGTGGTGACCTGCTCTCCAGACAGCCGACCATCGCCATAGGCAATGGCCTGATCAGTCAGGCTAAGCGCATCGCGCATACTGCCAGCGGCAGCACGCGCGATATCCCAGCAGGCCTCTTCGTCGAACTCGACATGCTCCTGCTCCAGCACCCAGCTCAGATGCTTCGAAATGCGGTCCATCGACAGGTTCTTAAGGTTGAACTGCAGACAGCGCGACAGGATAGTGACCGGCAGCTTTTGCGGATCGGTGGTCGCGAGCAGGAACTTGACGTGCGATGGCGGCTCTTCGAGCGTTTTCAACAGCGCATTGAAGCTGTGGTTGGACAGCATGTGCACTTCGTCGATGAGGTAGATCTTGAAGCGGTTTCGACTGGGCGCGTACTGGACGTTATCCAGCAACTCGCGCATGTCCTCGACCTTGGTGCGTGAGGCCGCATCAATTTCGATGAGGTCCACGCTGCGCGATTCGATGATTTCGAGACAGCTGGCGCACTGGCCACAGGGTTCGGAGGTAATGCCGGTTTCGCAGTTCAGCGAACGGGCGAAGATACGCGCAACGGTCGTCTTGCCGACGCCGCGAGTACCTGTAAATAGATAGGCGTGGTGAACACGACCGGAGTCCAGCGCGTTGGACAGCGCTTGCAGAACATGCTCCTGACCAACCATTTCCCCGAATTTTCGCGGCCGCCATTTTCGAGCCAGGGCGATATGCGACATTGGGTTAACGTGAGTCCATGGGAGTGTCTGACCTTAAGACTGGAGGCAGGTCCAGCCAGCCACACCCCGGCACCCGAATCCACCGCTGTGGCTGCTCCCTTCCGGGCCTGACCAGGTTCACGGCTTATCGCTGCGAGGGGACCAACTGGACCCACCCTATTATTCGCCGAACGGTATGCTTGTCCGGCGAGGTGGTGGACTATAGCAAAGAGCCCAGCGGCAGACAACGCCGGTGAAGGCAGATTCACAATTCTCATGCGGCCAGACCTAATCCGCGATACCAGCTGGTCTTTTGAATCTGCAGCGATTACACTGTGCGCCGTTTTACGGAGAGGTGTCCGAGTGGCTGAAGGAGCACGCCTGGAAAGCGTGTATACAGGAAACTGTATCGAGGGTTCGAATCCCTCTCTCTCCGCCATTGCTAACTTAGGAATATCAGCTAGTTAGCGATGGTGAAACGATCCCGTGGGGCAAAAATGGGGCAAATGGGCTGTTTTCTACGCCTCGATACGCCGCCCTACATCTTCAAAGGTGGCATACCCGGATGGAATCGAACCACCGAGCGCAGCACTGGACATCTGCGCCTCCCACCAGGCTGCGGGCACATAGATCGCCCTGCGAGTGAGGGCTCGACAGGGCGGCATTGCTACTCAACTCTACTCAACTTTCATCAAGGCATTCGAGCCTCTATTGTATGCTTTCCGACCTACCCCTACAATAACCAGGCAAGTCACAAGACTGCGGCAGGTGTTCGATGGCACTCTAAATGCTGATCGACTCGGTTCGAGTCCGAGCGTAGTCACCATCCTGGAGCACGCACTATGAAAAAGTAGATCGGCAAACCGTCACTCAGACTCTGGAAATGGGGCAAAGACAGCTACCATACCGGCTATCGTATTTTCACCATCGCTTTTATTCGACGCTTCGGCCTCGACTGCTACCTATTCCACTATCCCACCGGCTCATATATCCCGAAGCACAAAGACCCCGGCAAGCATGGCGCCGTCTACCGCTTCAATATCGAAATCTGGAAGGCCGACAAAGGCGGGCAGTTCATCTGCGCCCGTACAATCTGGCAATGGCGACAGCGCATCTATTTCTTTCGGGCCGACACCACCTATCATTATGTGACGCCGATTGAGCGCGGCAGCAGATGGGTTCTGAGCTTCGGCAAGGTGTGTAAGCCTTAGCGCACAAACTGATCAGCTATGGCTTACTAGATAAGCGGCCACGACTTACAAGATAAGCGCCGTTATATAGTAAGCTGCGCTCGTGCTTCAGGAAGAGGCATGGCCTCACCGCAGGATGCCCGAGGCCGCAACGTCCGCAGAGTGGCGTGACACCGGGAGAGACTGGACTCAGTCATTCGGGATTTCCGAATATGTGAACCCTGCCCCAACTACGTACAGAATCCATCTATTAAAAAGCGTTAACCTGCCCCTGCAATACCTATAACCAAAAAACTTTACAGCAGGGAATAAACATGAAACTTAAAGCGCTTTTAGGGGTGGGGCTTCTGCTCGGCTCTATGTCAGTCAACGCGGCCTATATTCTGGAAATGCCGGAGCGGGTGAGCTTCGATATAAACAGCGACTTCTTCGGACTGGATTACGTGCTCGATCTCGATAGAGGTAATCCGAATACATGGGATGAGTTCATAGAGTTCAACTATCAGTTTGGCGGGCCTGGACTTGAAGGCGTGGACGGCTTGCAGCTTGGATTCTACGGCCCCGAGGAACCGGATCTAGGGCTGCACCGAATCCTGACTGGCCGACCCATTGGACCGGATGACAACGGCGAGATGCGATACTTCCCGAATGGCATCATGGAGCACATACAGCTTGGCGTTGACTATTACTTCTCCGTCCTCGTGACCGATTTCCTCTATGACCTGACAGACTGCGCTGATGAAGGCGAGCCGCCGTATAGCTGCAAGATCATCAATAGCGGACTGACAGGCGGGACATTCGTGTCGTTTTATGATGGCGGGACTGGCGTAGACGTGCCTGTCGGCCCCACGGCGCCGTTACTGGCAGCTGGTCTGGTTGGGCTTTGGATGCGGAAGCAGAAGGACTGATTGACAGTTAGTGCGATATGCACTAGTCTGAGCCTGTCCGTGGCGTAGTAGGCAGTTACTTCGACTGTTAATCGAGAGGTCGGTGGTTCGAATCCACCCAGCTGTGAAAGCGGCTGTAGCTCAGTTGGTAGAGCGCTAAAATCTCTGCTTACGTTTGATCCCGGATGCTATGGGTATGAATGGCGTAACTCGCGGCTACTTCTTTGCTATAGAAACCTACCGCAAGTGCTTGAACCTTCAGCCCGCCTTATATGGTATGAAATGGCGTAGAAAATCGTTCCTTCGGAAACTGTCGGTCACTGGTTCGAATCCAGTCCTCGCTTTTGTGAGGTAGCTCAGTCGGTAGAGCAACAGAAAATACGATTTCCGCTTGTTCCTTTCTGCCGCCCAAAGGCGCATCCAGTCACGGCACCCACTCAATCAGAGGTGTCAAAATGGCAAAGCTCAACACTGCACGTAAGCCCACCGTATTCACGGAACAAGGCGCCCAAGCCAAACGTATCAATCCAGAGCAGCAACTGCGCAGACTCGTCATGAGCTGCATGCTGTGGGAGAAAGAGTTTTACGTTGACGGCCAGACTATCTCTGAGCAAATTTTCGACGCGGTGAAGCATGCCGGAGCTCATGCCTCGGCATTGATCGCTATGCAGGCTCGTTCATCCATGAACCTGCGCCACGCACCGCTACTCGTCGCTGCCAGCATGGCTTACCACTTTCGCGGCGATCCGGTTGTTGGTCGAACAATTGCTGATGTGATCCAGCGGGCCGATGAACTGGCTGAAATCATCAGCATCTGCGCTCACTTGAACGGGGTTACACCCGACAAGGTAAAGCCTGTTCTCGGTGCCCAGGTAAAGAAAGGTGTTGCCGAAGCCTTCCAAAAGTTTGACGCCTACAGCATGGCCAAATATAACCGCAAGTCAGCCATTACCCTTCGTGATGCGCTGTTCCTCGTTCACGCCAAGCCGAAAGACGAAGCTCAGGCTGCAATCTGGCAAAAGCTGATCGACGGCAAGCTTGAGTCTCCTGATACATGGGAGGTTGGGCTGTCCGGTGGTGGCGACAAGAAAGAAACGTTCGAGAGGTTGCTGGCAGAGGGTAAGCTCGGCTATCTCGCGCTGCTCCGAAACCTGCGCAACATGGTAGAGGCAAAGGTTGATCTGAGCCTGGTCAGAGACGCCTTGGCGGCAAGGAAAGGTGCTGGGCGTGTATTGCCGTTCCGATTCGTAGCTGCTGCCCGTCAGGCGCCACAGCTTGAGCCTGCAATCGATGCGGCGCTGCTTGCCAGCCTTGAGGAGTTGCCGAAGCTGAAAGGCAGAACGGCAGTGCTGATCGACGTATCCGGATCAATGGAATACGACAAGGTTTCTGCTCGATCCGATATGAGCAGGCTTGATGCTGCGGCAACGCTTGGCGCCGTGATTCCGGCTGAAGAGTTGCGAGTATTCACGTTCTCAATGTCGCTGGTCGAATGTCCCGCTCGCAGAGGTATGGCAGGGGTCGATGTGATCATAGGCAGCCAGCCACATGGCGGCACGTACTTGGGTCAGGCTGTGTCCGACCTGATGCGCCTGGTTGAGTATGATCGCCTGATCGTGATCACCGACGAGCAGTCAGCAGACCGCGTACCGGACCCGAAAGGTCGAGCCTACATGATCAATGTCGCGAGCAATAAAAATGGCGTTGGTTATGGGAAGTGGATTCATATCGATGGGTTCAGCGAGTCAGTCATTCGCTATATTCAGGCTCTTGAGTCTGAATGAACAAGGATGAGTTCAGGGAGGCCGGCCAGAAGCTTTTCGGCTATGGCTGGCAGACCCGAATAGCGGAAAGGATCGACGTTGACGGCAGCACGGTCAGGCGCTGGGCCTCTGGTGCAGTACCTGTGCCGGGGGCTGTTGCCGCCTGGCTGAAGTGTGAGTTGTCGAAGGTGAAGAAATAACCGTATTGCCTCGGGCTGGCCTTTGGTGATAGCTTGCGAATAGGCCAAATAGACGAGGCAGGGAAAATGAAAGCGATAACAATAATTGCGGCGGGGATTTTGTTCTCTGCCGAGGCTTTCGCGAGCTGTTCATCACGGACAGTCGGCGGTACGACCTATCACAACTGCATGGACGGCACGTCTGGAACGAGCCGATCAGTCGGCGGCACCACGTATCACAATTTCAACAACGGCGTTTCGGGGACTTCGAGAGAGGTTGGCGGGACCACGTATAACAACCTGTCGAACGGGCTGAACGGCACTGGCCGCAGCGTTGGCGGGACGACCTACAATAACTGGAACGATGGCAGTTCGAGCACGTCTCGGTCAGTTGGCGGGACGACTTACCATAATGACAATAGCGGTGGGATCGGCACGAGTCGGCGGATTGGTGGGACTACGTATTACAGTGACTGAGCGCGGCGACAACTTCTGGTTTGGCGCAAAGCTGTTCGCCATTCTGACTTATGTCGGCATAGCCCTGGCAATTCCAGATGACTGGCTTTGGGCTCAATGGATTATGCTGGCCATATTCTTCAGCTGCGTCGGCTATTTGCTGGTATTCGCGCCGCTATACTTCCTGTTCTTGCGGATCCGCTGGGGCGTCTGGTTTAGGGACCATCCCGTATTTGACGACCCCGAGCGAATGATTCAGCTTCAGATCAGCCGGCTGCCGCGGCGCCACATCGAGTATTTCGAAAAGCGCTACGGCGTTCGAGTCCAAAAACCGGACTATTCGCCTGAAGAGTTGGAATAGCCAGCCGCTCCGGCACCTTTGGCCATGTTCTTGACCGGCTCATAGTTTCCGTTGTTCAGCACTTTCTCAAAAGGCCTGAAGGCTGCCGCGGCATCGCTCCGAGCCTTTCGACTTGAAAACCATCCCATCATGACCTCCCCCGCTTTCTTTGCAGCCAGGGCGCCCGTTTGATCGGTTCCAAGCAGAGCGACGTCAAGACCGCCAAACTTACCTGCGGCGCCGGCCTTCAATCCTTCCTCGATCAGTACGGACGTCGTGCCGGATGCATTTTTTAAAGGTGGCTGTGACTGCTGAACCAACAGCGCAAAACGGCGCACCTCCGCAATTTCATCAGGCGTAAACAGTTCTTTCATGAGCCTGTCGTTCTGCTTCATCGCCTGTCGGATTGAGTTCAACGTTTGGGTGCCGCTCACGGCGCGGACAGACCGATCGCCAGCGGTAGAGGTGGTAGTCTTGATCAGCGTATCAAGCGCTGCCTGTCTGACCTGGTTCCACGCATCAGAATCCGCGCCCAGAATCTCTTTGTACTTTTTGGCGAGATTTTCGGCGGCCGAGTTTGAAAAGCTGCTGGTGGAAAAAAGAGACTTGATGACCTCCGCATCCGTCGGATTCTTCTCAACAAGCTTTTTGATAAAAGCGCCGCCATCATCCCGGCCCCTGAATTTCTTGTGGTAATCAGCATACAGGCCTCTGGCCTCTTTCAGCTTCTCAATGCCCGCGGTATCGCCCTTGAACAAGCCTTGAGCGACCGCCTCATCAATACCCTCGTCGTAAGCTTTCTTGATCTGTACGAGCTGGCGGTAGTCAGAACGCCCAGGCTCCGCGTTATTTATGGCTGTGACGATGCTTTTGCGCTGCGTTTCGATGTTCTTAAGATTGAACAGCGCATCGGCTCGGCCGGTATCGATATCGTTGACGAAGCTCTTGTCCATTTCATCGAGTTGCGACAAAACTTTTGATGTGCCTGGTAGGGTCGGATCCGCACCGTCCTCGAGTCCGTTTATGGCTCGTGTGACAACTCCGCGCATATCGGTAACCGCGAGCGCTGGATTTGCCTCTCGGGCTGCGTCGTAGGCTGCGCCAACCTTCTCCTTTTCTTTGGCCGCGGCTGATCGGACCTGGTCTTTCAGGGCCCTGCCTGCATCGGAGGGGTATTCGATGCGCGCACCATCCTTAGCGACACGAGACTTGAACTCTTCCACAATATCCAGAGCTCGCTGCTCTTGTGCCTTCTGGCCGCCTAGCATCATGCCGCGGGCTTCCTGCCCTCTTCGGCCAGTCTTCAAAGAGTCCTCGGCACCCAAAAGCGCATCGTCACCGCTTCGCTGACCTCTAGTCAGGAGAAAGTCGAACTCCTTTTCCAGTGGGTTTAAATCGCCCCGGCCGCCATTGACCGCGTCATCGGCGCTGCGGGCCCACTTTTTCAGCAGACCGTCATTGATCTCATCGGCAGGGACGCCAAGCTTCAGGGCCTCCTGGACGATGACGCTTTTCTGCTTATCGCTCAGGGTTCCGTTCGCGGCCGCGCTTTTGTAAGCCTTCCACGCTTTACTGCCGACTTGGGCTATCCCCTCGAAAACGGCTCCGCCCACGCCAGCAAGCCCAACGTCGGCAATGATGTTGTCGGTAGGCTTCTGACTCCCGCTAGCAACCGCAACGCCATCATTGAGAGCCTGAGTCGTTGCGCTCAGCGTGCCTACGCCGAACATTTTGCCAATGGCCGACTTCGCCATGCTGCCGTATTTTGCAGCTGGCGCGAACTCAGCCAGACTGAACAGGCCTTGCAAAACGTCTCGATGATCGAGGCCAGGCTTGTTCACCGTGCCCTTCTTCCCGCCGTACATGGTCAGATCAACGATTACGTTGCCCTTCTCGTCTTCTTCAATAGCCGCGTCTGGGTAATAGTTCTTGATGACATTGGCCGCCTCCTGATCACTACTGGTGGTCAACAAGCCGCCAGACATGAGGCCATTCTTCCAGAAGTTTTCTGATCCGCCCGGCACGTCAACAAACTCTTTGGCGGCTTCGGTCTCTCGGTCTGCACCGGTCACCAAGTTGTAAGCGCTATTCGCCACTTCTTTGGTCGAATCCCACCACGTACCGTCTTTTTCAGGCACGACAGGATCCGCGGCAGGTGGAAGCGCTGCTGCTTCAGGAGCCGCTTCGTTTTCCATCGGCTCATCGTAAATGATGCGATCACGCCACCCGCCAGACTTTTGCGCGGGCTGCGTGGTTGTGGTTGCTGAGTCGTCGTACGCAATCTGATCGCGCCATCCCATTACTTCATCCTCACCGGAAAGCCTTCAAGCTTCATCATCTCGATCATCTTGTCTGGTGGAACGCCCTTGGCTTCGAGCTCATCCGCTCGCGCTTCAAACTCAGATTTAGATGGCGTGACGCCCTTGGTTTCCTTCCACTGCTGATCGAAAGCGGCAGCGTAGTCTTCATCGTTCGTAGACAGGCCTTCGCGAAGCAGCTTATTGCGGATCCGCACGGCTCGGCCAACTTCGTCCTTGTATGTCTTGAACGCCGATTCAAACTGAACAGGCGACAGATTGGTGTTGATAATACCGTCTTCAAGCTGCTTCAATTCTGCCGCGGCGCCCGCAGCACCTGTGATCTCTTTCCTGAATGCAAAGAACTCGGTTGAAACCAACTGATCGAATGCTCGCTTGTTCGCGGCATATTCTTCGCTCTTCGGGTCCACGTCCATGCCGAGGCTGGACATAGCGTTTGTGAGCCCTGCCTTTGCCTTTCCCGGCACCTGAAGGAAGGTCTTGTCATACAGCTTGTCGATCTGGCTGAGCTTGTCCAGCGTCACCGTGTCGTTAATCTGATCTTCCTGAATCTTCCTGGTGGTTCCGGACGACAGGCCTTGGTTATCGCCGCCGATGGTAATGGTGCCGTCAGGCCCAACCGTGATGCCATTCTTTGGCACCGGCGCGATACCCGTCCACTCGACGTCGCCTGTGGCCTTATTCATTCGGTATATTTCGGGCTTCCCTGTGGCCTGGTTCACACCGGCTTTCACGTCGAAGCTTGGCGACTTCGTGCTGAGCTTCAGCCTTTCAATTGCCATTTCATTGGCAGCCTTCGTTTCGTCACGCGCCAAGGTTCTGGCGTAGTCGACATCCTTCGCCTGGCGCTCTGCTGCACCCGCCGCCGCCTGATCGGCGCGAGTTAGGTCGCGGTCCTCAATCTGATCTCGTCTCGTGATGGCATAGTTCTCACGCGCATAACCCTGATCACGCTCCGCCTGACTCTGCTCAAGCGCAGCCATCATTTTCAGACGGGCCTGCTCGTTATGCGTCGCCCGCTCTTCAGCCGCGACCTTGTACTGATTATCGACAGCCTTGTCGGCCAGTTCTTTACCAGCCCCGCCAGCACCCTGGAGGAAGCCCAAAATTCCATAGCTCGCCATGACTACGCTCCTAAAATGCCTGATTGTGGTTGCTCTGGCGCTTGCTGCGGCGCTTGTTCTGGCTGAGCCTTGCCCTGTGCTTCCGCCTGAGCGATATAAGCCTCGTCTTCAGGGTCGGCACGATCAGGGTGTGCGTCTATCCAGAGGCGGCCCGCCATCGTGTAGATTTCGACCGCCATGTCCTCATTGAAAACTTTGATCGGCGCCAATGTGTTCTCAGCAGCAACGGCCATAAGATTCTCGATGATCGACTCGAAAATGGGCTCCTGGAGATCTTCATTCGGCAGAAGCCCGATATCCTGCTCCGCCTTGTCGTAGAGCATGACAGCGATCTGAGCGATACCTTGCGACAGGTTCGTCTTTGCTGAAGCCCGCATGGTCTGGACCATATTGGAATGTATTGAGGGATTCCCCATCGCCTGCTTTAGTGAAGCCTTGACGTACTGTTCGACCATAGCCTGCTCTTCAGGCGTGGCCTCGACCTCTTCGGCTCCCTGCTCTGGCATAGGCTCTGCCGCTTCAGGAGGCATCTGTTCTTGCGGCATCTGTTGCGCGTTTGGATCGCCTAAAATACTCATGCTACGTTCTCCCATGAACGGCTGTCAGGATTGAATCGCAGACGCTGTTTTTGCTGCGGGGCGTAGGGTTGTGCAGCGTACGTCTGGCCGTAGTGCGCTGCTGCGGGCTGGCCGAGGATATTGGACGGTGCAGCGGCAATTTGTTCGGGTCGGTAAGTCGGTTCTGGTGATGACATCATCTGCGGTCGACCCGTGACGCCCATGCCGCCCTGATCACTGCCATCATTTGAAATGCCGAAAGCGCCTTGGCGACCCCAGACCTTCTCCTGATAGTCGCGCTCGTCTTCAGCCTGTTTCGCAGCAGCCATCGTGCTCGCGCCCTGCATTATTCCGCCGCCGAGAATGCTTGCCGCGCCTGGATTGGCAGCCGCCCAACCGGCAGCGCTTGAAATACCGGAGCCAATAGCAGACGCGCCGGAGGCAATCGATGATCCGATCGAGCCCAGAATGCCGGTATTGGCAGCAGCAGCTGTTCCCGCTCCGATGGCCGTTCCAGCAGCGCCCGCGCCAGCGGCAGCGCCCGCAGCAGTTCCAGCCGCAGCGCTTGCCCCGGCAGCAGCGCCCGCACCAGCAGCGCCACCAACGGCGCTACCTACCCCGGCAGTTGCGCCAGCGGCAGCGCCCGCAGCAGCGGTTCCAGCACTGCCAGCGGCTCCAGCCGCCCCAGCCCCCACGGTGGAAGCACCAAGCGCCCCCGCCGCCCACATGCCTGTGCCAATAACAGCGGCCGCGATGATTGCGCCGCGAATCCATTTGTTCTTCCACATTTTCTTCAGGCCGGAGCCAATTGCCTTGAACGTCTTTTTGACGATCTTTTTTGCGCCTTTGAAGAGCTTTTTAAAGAAACCCATGATCAGCCTCCGGTACGCTGGTAAACAGGGGAATTGGTAGGCCTGTACAGGTCATTTGCAAAGCTCTGAAAGTTGTTCATTTGGTCCATAAGCAGCTGTGCGCCTGCTCGCTGTTGGTCAGGGGTGAGTGAGTTGTTTGAACCGATCTGGGCGAGCGAGTCCATCATCTGTGCGTAGTTCCTCGAAACGACTTCTGATTTCTGAGCAATCTGGCCGTACTGCTGCTCGAGCCTAAGCATGCCAACCTGCTGCTGCTCGTTGAGGCGGCGCATGACGAGATCTTGGTTCATTTGCAGCTGCTGCTGGCGCTCCTGGGATTGAATCTGAAGACCTTGCAGCTTCTCCTGAGAGTTGATCTGCTGAGACTGCATCTTCTCCTGCGACGACAGCTGACGACCGAGCAGCGTTGACTGGTTCTGCGCGTCCATGTTGGTCATGGTCATCTGCTGAATGTTGCCAGCGTTCACCTCGGCAGCGCGGTTCTGCGCCTGAAGGTTGTTCAGCGTCATCGTATTTTGCGAGTTGGCATTGAACTGCCCGGCATCGTTCACGGCGCCCAGGTTCTGTGAGGCGCGCTGTGCGTAGGTGCTGGCGTCCTGTTGAGCGATAGGCAGGGCTCGATCAATCGCAGCGCCCTGAGACGCACCAACAGCCATAGACGACGAGTACAGGCCACGGCTGTTCATCTGCTGGTTGGCAGATTCGCGAGCTCGCTGCATATAGACGGAGTTTTGGCCGAGGATATCGCCCAGCTGAGACTGAACCGTCTCATTGGCCTTAACGTCGCGTTCGACCGGCTTATACGTCTGAGCCGTGCCGGTGGCAGCGTTATAGGTCTGGGCTGTGCCTTGCGATACGCCGCCGCCAGTTGGTCTGGCCGAAGCTGTACCCTGGCTCGCTTGCGTCGTGGCAGGCATACCAGTAGTCGTATACTGATTCTTTTTAAGCGGGTCTAAAATTGCCATTACTGCGTGCCTCTCATGACCAAGCCAGTTCGTCTATTGCGTAAATTTTGCAGCCGAAAGCGTTTATCTGGAGCGAGCCCCCGGCTGATTGAGAAATATCGATAGTTGAAGTCGATCCGGCGTAGAGCGTGGCGGTAACGCCTTTCTTGGTCGCCGCAGTCACGCTGTTGTCGGCATTCACGCCGTTCGGGCGATATCGGATAAACAGGAGGCTGTTTCTGTTGAAGGTCGAGACACTGACCGCCGTAACGCCGGCAGAAAAGCTTTCAATCTGTGTAATCGTTAGCGCGATTTTGTCGGCCGTTTTGCGAAATGCGGTGGACTCAAGGCCGTCGAGCTTGTCGGCATCAAGGCCAGAACCCGCCCCGTCCACCGTCACCAGCTTTTGCAGCACCTTGTTGGCATCGAGTGCTACCGAAATACTCGCGTCCTGCGAGCCGTCGAAGGCGTTGGAACTGCCGGTAACATCGCCTGACAGTTTGACCTGCCGGGCTTCAGCCAATCGGGTGGCCTTGTTCGCGGTGTCACCTTTGGCGAGGTACAAACCATCGGCCACGGTTTTGGACATGACGGTTTGCAGCGCGCCGAAATTGCCGGTCTGGTTATTGGCGATCCGGTACTGAAGGGTTGGACTGGCGCCATCTGGCGAGAACAGCTGAAGCGCGCCCTGCCCGTTCGTGCCGCCTGGTAGATGAAGCACGGAGCCGGATTCAGGCCAGCCGACACCGGAGCGGGCGTGACACAGGCCGGTAATCGATGCAGCGCCACCGGCAAAGCCAATCGCCTCGCCCTGGTTGATCTTCGTGTGATTGTGGTTCGCCGGATTGACCACTGTTGCAATCGTAACGTTGCCGCCGAAATCAGTAGTGGCCTGCCCGGCTACGCCACCAGAGAGCGCAAGGGTAATCGGGCTGGCAAGGCGCTGAGCGGTCGCTGAAGCCGTGCCTGAACCACCGGGTATATTGCCGTTCGCGTCACGTTGAACCACGTCGTAAGCACCGGTGCCGACATTCTTCGTGGCCGCCGTGCCGAGGCCGAGGCTTGTTCTGGCGGTCGATGGTGACGGCAGGTCGGAGAGGTTTAGCCCCTTGTTCACATAGTCGGTGTGAGTATGCAGGCGAGGCGCGCCGTCAAAGTCGGTAATCGACAGCGTGACAGCGTTGCCGGTCTTGCCGTTGATGCTCTTGATCGAGTCGGAGTTAAGCCCCGCCGCTTCATAGGCGTTTACCGAGTTGATCGACAGTTCGTCACCCAGGGCTACGGCGCCGACACCGGGCAAAGTGCCAGCAGCTGAGATATACCAGTATTTGCCGCGATCCGTTGAGGTCGGCGCAGCAATCGGCATGGTGCCACCGGCTGCACTGTGATAGCCCATGTATTTACGGGCGCCAGAGGTCAGCTGACGAGCGTCATTGGCATAGCCTGCGGCCGTATCGGCATGCTGATTGGCAACGACCGAGTAATGCAGAGCTGAGCGTGTACCGGGTCCGTCGACGGTTTGATTGAATGGCTTCAGCGCCCAATCGCGGGAAAGATCGGCAGCGCTCTGTGATCGGTTGGCCTGCTCCTGCGCCTGGTTCTTGATATCGATAATGCCGGATGACAGCGCGGTGATTTCAGCGCTTGCTGTTGCCGTCGCAGCTTCTGAGGCCGCAGCGGATATTGCAGAGGATTCGGCTTGCTCGGAGAACAGTTCAGCCGCCGCTTTATCCTCGACAACCGAGACTTTGGCCGCGTCGAGCTGGGCTTTTGTGACCGGGTGAAAGGCCTCAAGCGCGTCAGCAATCCGGAAAGGTTCAGCAAAGCCGATACCTTCTGTTGAGAGCTTCGGGAGTCGTTCAAGGCCTGATTGAACAGCCTGAAACTCGCTCGCTACATCGACAGCGCGGGCAAGATCGCCAATCGAGAATGTTTCTGAATAGGTGTAAATCCGGCTCACAGGCGAAGGCCCCCAAGGGTGTAGGTAACGAGAATGTCGGAAATTGAGTGCGGCTTGGCGTCGGCAGAGGTGCTGGAAATCAGCATGGCGAGGTTTTGCCCGCGCCCCCTGATTTCAACGTGCGCTTCGTTCAGATGCGGGGCTGACCAAGTGAAAGAGTCCCAATTGGCTTCATCGAAATTCGTAGCGCCGCCGATTACGTCTATGGCCTCAACGCGGTGCGCCATAACGTCGGATGCGCCAAAATCAAAGACCGGTTTTGCCTTGATCGGGACCGGTCCGTCTGACTGAACGTTGATCGTCGCCTGCTTGAAGGCTTTCTTTCGGCCAGGCTGGCGGGAGTTGGCAAACGCCGTCATGAAATAGGCCTGGATCGGCAGACCATCGAACGAGGTGCCAACGTCCATCCGGTACACCCAGCCATCGGTTGAGCCCATGAATACAGCTGGCTCACCGGTTCGCATTTCACCGGAGGCCGCACAGGTGGCCTTGAAGCCCAATACCTGCCGGGTAAAGCCGGCCAGCTTGTTGCCCGAGAAAGTCGCTGTAATGACCTCTGAGCCCTGCAATTGCGTAGCCGGGCTGTTGAACGCCCATCGAAGCTGATTGCGATCCAGGGCGGCTACGGCGCAGGTAAAATAGGGTTTGCGAGACTGGATAAACGGCGTGATGCCTTTAGAAAACGCGCCAGACTGGAATGAGCCAAAACTTTGCGTGGCGCTCAAGCTGGTTATGCCGCGATCACCGAGAAAATACAGGTCGTTGTAACTGAGCGATGAGAAGGCAATGGCGCCCGATTTATCATCGTGCAGACGGAGGTCTTTCTTTTGCAGATCGGCTTCGCTCGAGCCGTAGAGCACCGATATCTGATTCTGCATCTGAATGCACAGCGCGCCACCGACGAGCGGATACAGCCCTGTGACCTTGCCGCCGACTGCGATTTCTCCAGCCAGACCGCCAACCGGGTCGAAATTTCGCGGATCGCCAACGGCGCTGTAATACAGCGAGCCTCGTTCGGTCGCGAGATAGAGAATATTGTTATTCGCCGCAACTGCTACCGGGGGCGTGGCGTCGCCTGGTAGCGTGATTTCCTCGAGGTAGGACTGACTTTCGCTGATGAAGCGCAGGAGCTTCGCCTTGTTGACGCCATCCACGAAGACCATGACGCCGAACGGGTTCGCGGCAAAGTTGTAGCTGACGAACTGCGCTCGCCCATTTGGAAGCAGCGGCAGGTTTGTACCGGTGAAGTCCTGCCAGCCATTTGAAACGGCGCGCCATAGCTTTGCGGCCGAACCGTCCTCAGTGTTTCTGATCGCAAACAGATAGCCGTTGTGAACGTGAACGCCACGCACAGGCCCTGAACCCGGCACAGGCTGAATTGCATTACGGCGGTCGATAGCCAGATCACCCGAGCGCTTGTGCGGCTCTGGTCGTCCGTCGTGGCGCTCATAGCCCGGCATGCTGCTGTAGCCTTGATTGAGCCCGAGTACATAGTTCTGGCAGGCGATCATTCGGCCTGGTGTTAACGAGGCTCCAGGCGTCTCGAAATCAAGCCCACCCTCAAGAATGATCTGATCCTGCTGGCGCGAATCTCGAATCATGCGAGCGGCGCCCCGTAGCGAATGGTCGGGAGTTCAGTGGTGCAAATCTGGTTAAACAGCTTTCGGTATTCACCATCGGCCATCTGGAAAGCGTTGCCGTCACCCTCAAAAGCCGCCAGGGAGCGCACAGCAAGCCAGACAATCGCAATGTGATACTCTTCCGGCATTTCCGGGACTTTTTGCGACAGTTCGCGCTGCCGGTTGTCCGCGCTATCGGATGACGCGAATGTCTGAGGCGTGATGTAGTAATCGCCAGTGATGCGGTAGGCTCGATCAGGCGTCGGGCTGACTCGAACAGACTTGCGGTCATGCCAGAAGTAATTCGGGCGGCCGGTGTAGTGCTCGTCGGATTCTTCGATTGCCCTTCGATGATCGGCAGGCAGATAGCACAGGCGCGCAGAGGTCTTTTCAGTCTCACCGCGTATGTACCATGAGTCCTTCTCAACCGAGCGAATCACGTCACCCTTCGCCACCTCAGTAGATGGCAAGGACAGATGCGTGATACCTGGCTCCGTCACCTGATCAAAGCGGCGCAGCATGAACTTCCAGTTCTCGCGAGATCGCTGGATTTCGAGCCATGCCTGTTCCACGTAATCGACTACTCGAGCAGACTGCGCGCTCTGGTCAGTGACAGCGCTCGGTCCAGCGCCGGAATAGCCGATACGGGTATAGGCCGCACGGCATAGCTCAAGGAAGGTCATCAGGCAAAGCTCATTTTCTGGAAGTCTTCGGTCGGCTTCTCAAGGCTCCACTGATATGGGAACGTTGGCCGGCCAGAGGCTTCGCCTGTGCTCTGGTCAATGTCGTAAGTCACTGCAAGGCGCAGCACTTCAAAGTATTTGTATGGGACTTCGACCCATGTGTTTCGCAATAGAACCGCCTGCACGCCGTTATGCGTCAGCGATACCGGGGAGCTGTCTTTGCCGCTGTTGGAAATGCGAACCCAGATGGATTGCTCGGGATTGGCCTTGGTCTTCTTCGGCTCGGCAACCTTCTGAACTTCGCCCAGGGTGTCGCGAATCTTCTGCCGCAGCGTGTCGTCCTTGATATTTGGCGGCACATCCATACCGAGATCATTGCTGGCATAGTCGCGAAGCTGTTGGCTGGTTGCGCTATCAATGCTGAAAGTCGTCATTTTGTATTACCCATAAAAAAGGGGCCCGAAGGCCCCATGAGGTTTGGTGGTGTGCTTAGCCGAGACTTGAAACTGCAACTTCGCAGCGGATCAGCCAGGAGTGATTCAGAATCACTGAGGCGTAGTAGGCCTTCCAGCCGACGAAGCCACGCTGGCCGAGCGGGTCAGACTTGTCTTTCTGACCAACAGGGACAATCGAGGGCTCGATAGCGCCACGGCCCTTCAAAGGCACGTCAGCAAACGCTTCCTTGCCGAAGTAGATCACCGGATAAACGTTGACGTTGGTGCCGTTGTTCTCGACGTTGGCGATGGTTGTTGAACCAGCACCAATGAACGGGTTCAGCAGCGCAGAAGCCACGTAACGCACGTCTTCGACCTTGCCGATTTCGTAAGGCAGCGCTTTCGCAGTGCCGTACTTCTCAACAGGCACGAAGCCAACCATTTCACGAATATCTGCCTCAACGTCGGTATGGCAAACAGCGATGAAAGCCGCGTCGATCTGCTCGCTGCCATAGTTCGGCGTCGAGTTCTCGATCTTGGTCACTTTCATAGCCAGCTGGTTTTTCAGGCTGCGAGTAACCTTGCGCTGAAGACCAGTGGTCAGGACTGCGTTAACCGCGCCACGAGTTGCACCATTGGAGAAAAACACGTTGGTGCCGCCGATGATGGCGCCCCAGCAAACCTTTTCCTTGGTGTGCATGGCTTGCTCACCGCAGAGCATGTAAGCGTCATTCATGACAGGATCTTCAACGAGGTCTTCAACCTGATCGGTGATCTGCACGAGGTCGCCATACTGGCCCAGCGTGACAACGACGTTTTCATACTCCATTTTGCGAGCAGTCGGGGTAACGCCTTCAGTCAGTGGCGAGCCGTTGACAGGCGGGAAAGGCTTCGGCCGACGAAAAGTCATATTGTCGGCTTTGTTCTTCGGCAGCGGCTTGGTCAGCGCGAAGCGGCCAAGCACTGAGTAGGGTTGACCATGCGCAAGCATTGACGCTTCTGCATAGGTATTAGTTCGTTGTGACACAGCAGCCTTATTGGTCGTGCCGGTCGTGGTTGCGTAATCGACCATGTTGTATTACCTCTAATTCATGCGTTTTTGGACCTTCCGCACGGCCTGTTCCCAAGCCATGTCGTCGTCCGCAGATCGGCTCACAGAGCCGTTTCGGGTTTGGGGAATGACTGCGCGTTGCAGTCGGTCTTGCTTGCTCTGCGAACCGGCACTTGAGGCTGCTGCGTCTTGTGTTTGGTTGGCGGTGCTTTGCTTGTAGAGGCTGATCAGTGCAGCGGCGTTAGCGGCTGTATCTTCGGGAGCCTGGTACATTGCTCGGATGCCTGATGGCTGCTGACTGAGCCATCCGGCGAAATCTTTGTTCTTATCCCGGTCGTACTGTTGCCAGTCGGGATGCTGGGCGCTCAGGAACTGCGCGGCTTGCTGGTACTGAGCGTTTCGCTGTGCCTCGGCCTGCTCTGCCTGCATCTGCTGCAATGGCGTCAGGCGCTCTTCAAACTTTGCGGACAGCTCGCTCAGGCGCTCGTTGAGCACGTCATCGATGGCCTTACCGATCTCGGGGAAATCAGCGCGGACCTGCTCGAGTGATTCAATTTGCTTTTTCGGTGCCTGCTCGACTTTTTGCTTGAGCTCGTCAATCTGGCGCTGGTAGGCGCTCACGCGGCCTTCGTCGGACTTCCAGCGGTGTTCAAGCTCGCGGTATTTGGCTTGCCAGTCGGTTTCTGGGGCTTGCTCGCCCGCTTCTGGCTGTGCGGGCTTGTCTTCTTCTGTGGCCTCGTCAGCCTGTTCGGTTTCGTCCTGCTCCGTGCCTTCGTCCACCTCTGGCGCTGCTTCTTCCGGCTTCTCTGGCGCCTCTGCGGGGCCGCCTGTCAGCGAGGCGAAATAGTCGTCATCGTTGTAGTTGTCGGTGGCTGTGTTTTCTTCAGACATGAGTAATCCTTTGCGCGGCCAGGAGGCGGCGCGGTTGTTGGTCGTTCTGGGGTGGTTAAGCGGCGGTGCGCGGCTTCTCGTATTGCGAGATGAGGTATTGCAGTTCTTTGATCTTGCCCCTGACGGCTTCGCTTTCGGTGGCGATCAGTGACTTGACGTGCAGGTCGAGCCTGGCCTTTAAGTCGGCCAGCAGGTCTTCAATGCTGATCTGGCTCATATACCGGACCCCACTTGAAGCTTGAGCTGCATTTCGCGCAGCTTGTCGTTTGACTGCATACCGGCTATCAGCTCCTGCATATCAAACTCTTGCTGCTTCATGCCGAGCTCTGCATACAGCTTCTCAAGTGTCATTTCGCGATCAAGGGCGAGCTTAGCCATGCCCAACTGAAACTCTTGTTGCGCCCGCGCTGCTTCAAGCTGCTGCTGCTGAGCCCGCAATTCAAACTCGCGCTCTTGCGCCTGAAGCTTGGCCTGCTCGGCTTGCTGCTGAGCGGCGATGGCTGGGTCAACTTCAGGCTGCGCATTCGGATCTGGCTTGAGCAGGTAGAGCTCGGGGTCGAAGTCGTTGAGGATCAAATACTCCTCGAAGATCTTTTCCATGTTGGCGATAGGCGCGAACATAGTCCCGGCGATCTGAATCAGGTTTTGAATCTCGATCATGCGGGTTTCGCGCTGGAGCAAGGCAGTAGTGCCCTTGGCGACAACACGAATATCGCCCTTGATTTCGGCTTTCGGGTTAAATTCCATGTTCCAGTCGTAGTACCTCGACACATGCGGGGTCGTGATCATGTCGTCAAAGGATTTAACCGCCCTGGCAATAACGATGTTGGCCGACTCCATGAGCATCGCCATGCCCTGAAACGTCTTGGTGACGCCGCTGCCCTGCTCGCCCTGTGCGATCATCGGAAGGCTGGTCGCCTCGTCGGCCATTTCACGCACGCGAGAGGCGATTGCCATAATGTCGCCAAGCCTTGACGGGATATCGAAGGCCTTGATGACGTTATCGAGCGTCATGCCATCCTGGCCCTTGTCGTCAAAGCGCCAAATCTTGCGCGGCTTCATTTCGTAATCGTTGTCAGCGGGCGTCAGGTAGCCGTCACGGATCACAATCTGCGGCCCGGTAGCTAAGCCGCCGTTATCCATCAACATGCGGTTGAGCGCGTTGTACATGGACTGCTCGGTCCGCATCTGATCCGGAATACCCAGGCCAAACACGCTGGCGTCGTCCTTCTCCCAGTTGAAGAAGTCATAAATCGACTCGCCTTTGCTCATCGGGTGAATGTCGGCCATGACAACGTGACCGCCAATAATGAGCATCAGGCCGTATGGCTCGGGCACATTCTCGTCAAGCTCTTCAGGCGGGCAGCCACAGGCAGCGAGCCATTCACGCTTGATCGGGCCGTAATACTCGACGCAGTAATAGCGCGAGTCCTCGAACTTGCTGCGCTCACCGGTGATGGATTGAATCTGGTGCAGGAATTCAAATTGCTGCTTCTGCGTGTCGGCCGCTTTCATTTGCAGGACGCGCTTCACCTGCTCTTTGTTGTAGTGCGGGTACTTGAGGAGGTCTTGCACGCCGCGACGGGTCATGAATGACAGCTCAAAATCGTATTCACGCTCCTCTGGCCTGGTGGCCGACATATCGGGGAACCAGTAAAACGGGTTGACCCGCTTTGAGCGCGGCTCGATGCGTCGGACAACCTGAAGCTCTTGCTGCCCGGTTTCGGGATTGGTCGCCCATACGCGGCGCTCGTCACCGATCATAACCGGGCCTTTGATAACCCCCGTTCCCAGCTTGGCCGCGTCGTAGATGATTTCTCGCTGGATGGCGTCATAGCCCGATTGCTCGAGCTGGTCCTCGATCTCCTTGCCCATCGCCTCAGATGCGGCTTTGACTTCGGACAGTTCAGCCTGTGCAATATCGCCTTCGGTCGTCTCAGCCTGGTCATTGAGCGCTACAGGGCGCGTGCTGTTCAGGCGGCTGGATAACTCAGGGACCGGCGTATGCTCGGTCTTCCAGTTCTGTTCACCGTTCGGCAGCACGATCTTGACCATGCGAGCGGCGGCGGCATCGACCTTGTTTCGGGTGATGTTGGTAAAGACGCGAGAACCGTCTTCCGGCATTTCCTCTTCTTCGTACTCGCCGTGATACTGCCGCAGGTTCTTGAGCATTCGGCGCTCATAGGGCTTTCGGTCCTTCACAGCCTGATCAAACAGCGCCAGGACTTCGTTACCCATTTCCTGATAAACGTCCAGGTCTTCTTCGCCCGGCTGATCTGGGGAGCCTTGATAGTTTGGGTTCATTAGTAGCCTGTAACTGATCTGGAGGGTGTGAAGGCGTGTATTTCGCGCTGGGCGGTTGGCTTGGTTCGGGCGTGCTTGAGTGCAAGGCACAGATACCTGACGGTATCCATGCAGTTGTGAACGATTACTGTGTTATGAAGAGCGAATGCATGGGTGGCAGGCACTTCCATGCAGTAGACGTCGCTGTTCTTATGCGGCGTTACGCTTACGCAACGTAACTGCTGTGGCGCACGGCTTTGAGCAGGTAGCTTTCTTGACGTATTTGTTTGCAACGAAGGCCGATGAGCAGACGACGCAGGTGCGCTCTTCGTTGTCGATGCCTGACAAGAACCTGTGGCGGGTCTTGCAGGCGTTTGAGCAGAACTTACTGCCTTTGCCTGGCGCGCCCATGTAGGCCTTTCCACAATGCTCACAAGCCTTCTCAATCTTGACGTGAAGCTTGTGCTTGTTGTTCTCATAGTGCTGGTGGTGCCACCGCAAACCATCTTCGCTGCCATGCCATTCAGCGGCAGCCTTGAGGGCGTTTTCAGACAACGGTTTGCTGACGCCCTTGTGGTGATGGGCCATGTGCTCGGCCGGCGAAACAAGCTCGAGATTTTCGGGGCTGTTGTTGCTGCGGTCATGGTCCTTGTGGTGGACGTGATAACCGTCTGGAATTTCTGCTTTGTTGACGTGCTTCCAAACTTCTCGATGAAGCCTGACGCCATCGCGCTGATAGTAGAAGCCGCAAAGGTAATACCGCGTGCCGAGAAATTCTTGAGCTGTTTCTGTGAGGATATTGACGCACATGAATGACCTACTCCACTGTTCGATGTGACGCAAACAACGCCTTCGAGGTGCTGGGATTCAACCCATCCTGACGGCGTAAGAAAGCGGTGATCTGGCGTGCAAATCACCTCGCTTCCGTCCTCGAATTTTACCATGTTAGTCCGTTGATTCATCGAGGTTTTGCGGCAGTTTACATAGTCTTCATACTTGCCATTTATCGACAAAACTTTGCCGCTCGTGCCGACCATATCAATGATCTTTTTTGGTCCTTTGTCAGTCAGGACAACGGTATCCGGATGAAGGCAATGGTCGTTCTTCTTCACGATCCTGCCTTTCTCGTCACGCTGGTAAAGCTTGTATTCCCACAGAAATTTTGACAGCGTATTAAATACCTTGAGGCGCCCTGTGCTGAGACGCTGATACACTTCAAGCAGCCCTGCTTCAACGGCGTTATCGGCGGTCCGAAGGTTCAGCCCTTCGTCGCGATACATCTTGTAAAGCTGTTTGCCGTCTGTCTGAGTCCTACCCTTGCTGGCGGGATCGATAACGCCAGGAATCCATTCGCCACGCGCCTTTATGGCAGAGGCATGAACGGCCGGCTCAGCCTGCCCCCGGTAGTGCTCGGAATACAGATACACCACGTCAGATGCTTGATCCCAGGCGCCCCATACAGCGGCGGTGACATTCCAGCCCACATCCATCGCGTACAGCTTCGGGTAGTGCTCGGGCAGCGGCACTGGATCGATGACAAACTCATCAAGCGCTATCGGGTAGATGGCGCCCGAACCCAGCGACGGGATGCCTTTGGATCGCGCATCGCGAAGGTGCGGCATCGTGCTTTTAAGCATGTCCGATTTCTGCTCTTCAGTGAGGTGCGGCACGTCATCCCAGCCTGCGCTGATTACAGCCCTGCTCATGGTTGTGCATCCTCAATAAAAGACAGTGTGAGTGGCGTCATACCCATGATTGGCGTGTAGGTCATGGCGACTCTGCCGTTTGTAGTCATCGTTCTTACAAGTGCTTCGTCGTAGACTTCTTGCGGCACTTCTTCGTCAAGCCATATCCAGTCCATTTCAAAGCCCTGAAACACCTTTCGGCCTTGCTCATAGGAGCGCAGCCAAAGCCGGCTGATGCCGCCTGAAACGTGCCTGACCTTGATCTCTTCGTAGGCTTCGGGGATGCCCATCTTGCGAGTGAGCCCCGCAATTCGAGCGCCAGGAATAAGGCCGGTACCCTCCTCGCCAAACTTGCCGAGCAGTTTGTTCTGAAGGATGTCGCGAGTGGTGTTGCCGGTATCGCCTGCGGCAAGCGCCGTAATCGGATGCTCAAACTTGTGCCCAGGCCACCAGTCCGGATATTCGCCGGTTAGGTGTACTGAGGTGGCGTATCCGCCTGCTACCGTCTTCCCGACCCTGTTGGCCGAAAGAAATAGGATTTCTTTGTGTAGCTTGCTGGCCTCGAAGAACTCCATATGCTTCGGGTAGAGTTCTCGACGTAGAGGGCCTGTCTCGGGGAATACCGTGGCTATATGGTTTTGACTCTCCCGGCGCTGCTTCTCTTTCAGCAGCTTCAGAAGTCGCTGTTTGGCCTCAGTGCGCGACGTGTTTAAGCTGTGCGAGTTCTGCGGCAATTGCGGCATCAAGCTCTGCATCGTCTAGCGTATCCGTGGTGTCTTTGACTTCCGTCTTCGTCGGCGCGTAGTGGCCTTCCATCTTGTTCAGTTCTTGCACCATCGCCAGGGCGTCGCGGTACTTCTCCTGGCCCTTGAGCGCATAGAACAGCTCGGTTAACTCTTCCTTTTTCTGAACCTCTGACAAAATGTCGCGCTTGTGGTGCTCTTTGATGTACTGCGCCTGCACGACTTCCTGCATGTCGTCCTGCACGGCGCGCACCCACTCCTGGAACTCCGGCTGACGCCAGACGTTATTGAGGAAGTGGTGCGGGTGGTTGGTCTTGTATCCGTACTTTGCTGAAACGTCTTCCTTCAGCGCGCCCATCGAAATCTCTTGAACGATGGAGCGCAGGTTGGCGGTATTAGTGGCGCCCAGCCTTCTTCGAGACGTAAAAAAAGCCGCTTCAGCGGCCTTGATTCGTGCTTTCGATTCCTTGCTCATATCTGGCGCAGGCTGTACGGCAGGACGTGCACGGCGAGCCCGGTCACCCCGGTATATTCAACGGCCAACGAAGTGTCTTCAGCTAGGTCCAGACCGATCACGCCGGAATCGGTAAACGGCGCAATGCCCAGGTACGGGCCGAAGTTGACGCCATCCGCAGAGCCGACAATCGTGGCGCTGCCGCCTGGCTCAATGAAATTGATATGCACGTCGAGGCGCTGGGTTTTTACTGTGTGTGCTCTCGTGCGGCCTGAGCCCACTGCACCAGTTGTCAAGGGGTCTTTTTTGGTAGACATGGGCTTACCTGTTTCGAATGTGCAAATTGAGAAGCTTTCTGACGATCCTGACGGGTCTGATGTGCAGAATTCTGGCGCCGATAATATTGGTCACGGCCGAAGCCGTCCGGGCGCTCGCCGACTCGAGGATGGCCGGCTCATCCAGCACGACCATATAGGCCCGATAACTGCCTGAAGCGACGTTGACCGTGAAGCGCTCCTGAAGCCCGCCAGTTGAGTTCTGAAGGCCTGAGTCGTACAGCGGAGCCAGACTATTACCCGCCTGTCCCGCGAGCACCTGAGCCACTGTAGGCGTCGAGGATGCGTAAGGGACGACGATCACGCGGTATTGCGTATCTGATCTGGTCGCGAAGCCGAATGTTAGCGTCGCCTGAGTGCGCGCATACAGCCCCAGGCGAGTCGATAGACCGGTCTGGAGCTCGCTTGTGCCCTCAACGCCGGTCGATACCAGCCATACAGCACTGACGCCACCGACAACAACGCGGACCTGTACCTGCCTGTTCAGCTGGTTCGATGTTCTGACTTTGAGCCTGAAGAAGCCGCCGTTTTGAATCGTCTGCGTGGCCTGAGCAAATGGCTTGCCGTCTACCGACAGAAACGCGGTCGGATCCGACTGCTCGAAATCGATCTCGATGGTCGTGGTGACGTTGATCCCGGCAATGACCACCGGATACAGCATTTCGACCATCGTGTCAGTCGGTTGCTCAAAATACGCCTGGATCGCAAACTGATTCGGCGTCGAATCGTTCAGATAGTCCTCATAGCGGATCGGGCGAGCCATGAAGGCGTCACCGTCACGAATGGCGGCCGAGACGTACGGCCCAACCACACTGCGCACAGCGCGAATCGGACGCTCAAGAAACTGGAAAGCCGCTTTGAACGCTTCGGAGACGAAAGGCATTTAGATGGCTACTGAGGTGATCGGAATGTGTGTCGGTGTGGCTGCCACGTTGTTGGCATCGTCAAGTAGGAGAATGCCGACAAGGGTTGTGCCGCCTGTAAACAGTGAGGCGAGAGAGCCTGTGACGACGTTGTCCTGTGTGATCACGACCTCGCCATCGACCAGGGACACTGGGCCAAGTCGAATCGCGCCGAAATTGCCATTTTCAGAGAACACGTAGCCTGTCGGATAGGTGCCGGTCACGTCGCGCACATCCTGATCGAGGCTCTTCAGCAGGCGCAGTTCGTAGCGGACGTTTTGCGTAACGTTGACCGTCTGCGTGGCTGTTGAGGTTCGGCTGAAAATGTTGGTGATCGAATAGCTCAGGACGTAGCTGCCAGCCACGTTTGTATTCACGCTGCCCGTAACGACCACTCTGGCCGAGATATCGCCCTCAGTCTCATCAACAGCAGAGAACGACGGCGTAAACGTACCGCCGAGGCTGACCGTAGCAGGGCTGCCGCCGTAGACAACCAGTGTTGGCGATGAGCCGGGATCACTTGATCCCGCGACCAGATCAACCGTATAGGCCTGCGTCGTGCCGTCATTGTTCAGAACGTCTATGGTCGCGGCTTCGGTTGTGCCGAGGGCTGTGCCGAACTTGGCTGAAATGTACTCGTCAGCATTCTGAATGGCCTCAACTGCGCGTATCTGTGCAGGACCGTCCAGCGCGAATGAATTTGGCAGGGTCAGCTTTGCATACCGGCCTTTGGTGTTACCGATACCGGTCAGGATAGAGTTGTCGTCGATCAGCGTATCGACAGCCGGCACTTTGATCGGGTGCGTGATGTTGAATGTGCAAACCGCCTCAGTAAAGTCACCTTCAAGCACGCCGATCTGTTCATAGCCCTCTTTAACAGTGCCTGGGGCATTGATGCGGACAGTTGTTGAGTTGATGACCGTAAATGGCACGTCAAAGCCTGCAAACAGCAGCGTGGTCAGGTTGTTTGCGTCACCATCGGTAATGGTGATATCTACCGCCTGCTGATACTGAGTGACGACGTTCGCAGCGCCTATATTGGATACAGCCGGCATGGATTAAGCTCCCAGGGTCGTGGCGTTGGCGAATGCGTACTGAGAGTGCGCGCCGTTGAAGATGTAATGCGCTCGAACCTGATAGAGCTTGTTTGGCTGGAGGCTGGCGACGACCGCGAAAGAGTCCGTGGTATTTTTGATCACGGTCCAGACGCTCGACCCGCTCGCGTTCAGTTCGAACATTGTGGTACTGCCTGCCGGACCATCGTCCACGTCAATGCGGAAGCCGTTGCTGCTAATGTCTATGATGCCAATACCTGTCGGCGCGGCGAGATCCAGGTTGAACTTGATGCTCACCGGGATCACCTTCTCGCTCGGCAGTGAGTCGTTACTGAGAATGCGCGCCATGACTACTCCGCAATTGTGCTGTAGATAGCCTGATAGATCGGCTTAATGATGAGAGAGAAGCTGTTTTCGTTGGGCTCAGCCTCAACGGAAAACGTCATGGTGAAATCGGTCACGACGCCCGTGTCATCGATAAGGCTGCCGACTGACTGGTAAGTTGAGTTCACAGCTGCATCGACTGGAGCCGTGAACAGATCGCGGATATCTAGAATGATGTTCTCGGCGTCGAATTCTGTGTATGGCGATTTCCAGCTGAGCGCAGATGGCTTTTCAAGGCGCAGATAACGGGTGTTGTTCGGGTTGCCGAGCTGAGCCATGACTGAGTTTTCATCGACCGCAGTTCCTGCGTCTGGCAGCTCAATCTGGTGCGTCTGCGTGTATGTGACGAGCTTGCTGTATCCAGTGCCGGCAGCCATCAAGAACAGGCCATAACTGCCAGTTGCGAGATCGCCAGGCACGTCAAACGTAAACTTCGTTGCATCAACGACGGTCGGCGTTACCGGGAAGCCCGCAAAGGCCGCATCAGATACGTCTGCAGTATCGATGCCTTCAAGCTCGACCGTGACCGCCCTCTGGTACTGCGTGACCGCATTGCCTGCGCCTACCAGCTTGATGTTCATTGGCGTGGCTAGCACAAGGCCGGTAGATGAGAAGGTCCGGAACCCGTCTTTGTTGCTCGCTGAGTCGTGGCTGACATAAATGCCGGCGCGATAGTTCGAAATATCCGTAATAGGCGACGTGATCGTTTTGAGAAGCGCGCCATTCAGGAAACTTTGGATTCGAGGCTCAGCCAGATCGCGGTTGAACCTGAATCGCAGCACGTCGCCTACCGCATAGCTCGTGGTGGTGAAGTCGTTCAGCAGCACCGTTGACCCGTCAGCGTTGCGTTGCTTGATCGTCACCTCGTTAAAGCGGACTCGAATCAGATAGGCCTTGTACGAATCCTTGTCAAAAAGCCCGACGCCCGCACTGGAGAGTGCGAAAGAGCCGCTACTGAAGCCGACAGTGACATCAATGTCGATATTGCCAGAAGACTCCAGCACAGCCGGATGCGTGATATAGACCGTCGCCGGCTTGTCCCTTGGCGTCAGATCGCCACCAACGATTGCGGCAGGGTTGCCGTGAACGACCAGATCGCTGTTCGTGTAGCTGGTGGTGTTTGCCAGGACGCTGAAATCAGCTTCGAAAGTTGCCATTAGCGCGCCCACCCGATGACTTTTTCGCCCAAATTATCGAACTCATTCATATCCGCATGGCTCGTGTGGATCTTGATTTCATCGAAGTACATGCGCTGATCAGACACGACGGCATTGCTTGCGAGGTTGTGCGTGCCTGCCCCTGGAGCGGTCTGAATCCACGTACCGCCCGACTGCGCGAAGTTGCCGCCAGTTGTGCCGACGCGGGTGTAGCGGTTCCAGTTCCAGACGTTGAGCATGTAGAGGCTGGTGTAATAACCGCTTTTGGTAACGAGGAAATCGGTTCGGTTGGTGTTGGTGTAAATTCGCTCCATCAACTGCGTTGAAGGGTTGTACTTCCACAGCTTAAAGATCGCCTTTGTACCGTTCGGCTCTGGATATACCGCAAACTCAAACGTGTTCCACTGGCCCTTTATGAGCCGATCACTGCCGGTCGAAACCTGCTCGGCCGGATAAACCGCCACATAAGCATTGCTCTTTCCGGCTTCGGTCATCGCGTTGAAGTTGATTTCGTTATCGACCAGAACTTTCATGGAGTCGGTCGAGGAGTCGGGCTTAACGACGAGCGTCAGCCAGCCGCTATTGTCTTGCGTCGTCGCATTTCGTCGCCCGCCAATCCGGAAAATCTTCTGGTATGTCGCGTTGGTCTGCCACAGATAGCTCGGCTCGACGTAGACCGAGAATTGAACGTGGATAAACCCGCCGCCGTAGACGTATTTGTTTGACGGGAAATGCTTGCCGCCGCCCCAGTGCAGGTAGCCCTGATGCTCGTTGTTGCCGGGATTGCCACCCATCGAGTCGTAAGCCCGCGAATGGATGTAGTTGCACTGAAACGACCGCGTACCTTTGACCTTGAAGGCATCGGACACATAGGTTTCGTCAGCAAAGAAGAACGAATCCAGGCTCGACCCAGTGGCTTTGGTCCCCACCGCTAAGCGTTCGGCAGTCATGTGGATATCCCACTGCGGTTCGATGGCGCTTGCTATCCTGCCGGGCGTGCCAACACTCGTAAGCTGACTTGCAAGCGCAACGCCTGGCGTTGTTTCGGTGCCCGTGCCGGTGTTACCAGTCGGCGCAGTGCCCCCCGTTCCAGTCGTCGCCTTCACAACGATGTTTGACACAACGCCATCAGCAAAGATTCTGAAGCTGTATGTCGTGCCGGTAGACAGGCCAGTAAACTGGAATGTTCCGGTCGCTGTGCTGGCGTACGTATCGCCGCCCCAGGTCGTGCCTACGGCGCGCTGATACAGATACTGTGTTGCGCCCGCTATCGGCGTAAAAGTCAGCGTAGCGGTCGTGTCAGTCGTGGTTACAGCAAGATCAGTGATTGCCACCTGAGCGGAGGCCTGGATAGCGCGCACACGGAACGGCAGCCCAGGATAGCGCCCGTCTGCGGCTACGGTGGTGAGCTTTGCCGAGGCCACAAACGGCGTCAGCTGGACATAGACGACCGGATAGGTGAACGACTGCGATTGAGTGACAATGACGAGGTCATACGTGCCAATGCCGATGCCTGACGGGATAGTGACCGTCAGCGTGCCCTGTACAGCTGAATGAGTGACAGCCGAGCCCTTGTAGGTCACGCCTGTAATGACGGTGTGATCGATGTAGAGCGGCAGGTTGAAAGTTGCGCCGCCGCCGAAGCCGCCGCCAGGCAGGTCGACAATACCTGATGCTGGCGCTGTGGTGGCCGTAGCCGCGTTTGAACTGGCCTCGCTAGCTGTCAGGTCAAACTCGTAGTCTTCAGCTGGTGTCAGGCCTGTTGCGGTCGCTGTGAGCGGACCCGCTTCGACTCGAGATACCGCTGGCAGCGTCGTCCACGTCACGTCACCGACAACACGATAGCGCGGGTTGTAGGTAAAGCCCGCCGCAGCCGTCCAGCTGAGCTTGATCTGAGTTGAACTGAGCGTAGACGCTACAAGGTCGGTAACGGTTGACTGCGGCACATAGGCTGTGTCGTAGGACGACCCCACAACCGAGCCGTTTGCATTGAGCACTTCAGCCGACAGCTTCTTATTCGGGCCTGACACTACGTTAGCAACTGGCAGCAGGGCGTTTGCTGTGGTCCAGGCAGTATGCGGAGATACCCAGGAATTGCCGACAGGCAGCGGCGCGACTTTGAAATACGCAGCCGTAGCGGTGCGAATTTGCGCCCACAGTGACGTTGGATCGTATGAGCCGGTCGGTGCGGTGATAGCGTGCGTGCGGACGTATGGCACAGCTGCCGTGGCATCCACGCCGTTTTCGGTCACAACGAGGTTATAGGTGCCAGAGGTCAGATTGCCGTGAATCTGGCTCAGCACAATATGCTTCGTGCCGCTGGTGGTGAACGGTATCGCTACACCCGCATAGGTTACAGCGGTGACGACGCTCGAGTCTGTGACCTCGACAGGAACATTCGCCTCAAGCTGACGAAACTGGCCGTCGCCAAATCTAATAATGCTCATGCGACTGCTCCGATATGGCGATAGGCTTCGTACATGTCACGCGAGAACGTGCCGAATTGATTAGTTCTGCGATACCAGTCCACGTAAGCCAGCAGGTCGGGACTGTTACATTGCGCTTCCATGCCAAGCAGGCGAATAGCCAGGGCAAGGCCGGTCATTGAAGGGCTGGCGATACCGCGATACATCGAGTTGAAGTGCTTGTTGTTGCGCGCCGGGTCGGTTGAATCTCTCAAACCCCAATCAGCGCGGCCGATATCGGAGGCGACGTACGGAAACGCATCGTCTGGAATATCGCGGCTGTCAGGGTTCCAGCTGACGCTATTGGTCAGATCAACGTCGGCTTGATCCACGAAGAAACACTGCTGGTCCTCCTGAAACTTGTTCAGGCTGGCGTCAAGCCACTGAGAGAACTTGGTCAGCCCGGTAACTTTCGCAGCGATCAGCATTACGAGCTTGCGGCCCATGTTGTGACCGCCGTCAGCGTGATAAGTGCCGCCCTGCTGGAAAAATCCACACATATCGATGGCGTACTGCACGATCTTTTCGAGCAGTGCGGTCTTTTGTGCGACAGGATGGTCAAGCAGCAGGCTTAAACACGCCGTTTCAATAGCTGTCGCGATTTCCCGGCCATAGGTGCCAGGGGTAGCGCCTACACCGAGCGGGTGTGGATAGGCTAAATCGGCGTGCATGTAGCGGTCGATGTACGCCCCGCTGAACCAGACTCGCGGGAAGTTGAAGAAGCTCTGCACGAGCGTCCAATTTGGCGCGTAGGCGGCCGCGTTGGGCATTTTCAGGTTAGGCAGGCGCGTTGCGTCGATATCTGCAAGCGTGACGCCGGATGGCGTTGCTGGCGTGAAATACGACGGTGCGAAGGCCCCGGCAGCAGGTGGCGTTACAACGGTGTGCAGAATCTGATGCTCTGCAAGGAACGGATCGTCACCGCCATCATGACCGAGCGACGTTCGCTCTGCCGCAGTGTACGACCGAGCCGAAATCAAGACCGATGCGGTCGGCACGGCAATTGGCAAGGTGGCCGCTGCGTTTAGCGTGTTGTCATAGTCGAAAGCCGCCTGCATGCGCTCGTCAAAGCCCTGCAAACTGTTGCCTGGCGTGACACCGAGCATTGCGCCATTGATCTTCAGGCCACCTTCGAGCGCTGGTGCTGGACTGATCGCCGTAACCGAGACTGCGCCCTGTACCCACTTGCGACCGCCTGCATACGTGCCTGTGGCGGGCTCGCTGTTGATCGTCCAGGCCACGCCCTGACTGGTAATGGTCGCGCTGGTGGCGGGTGCAATGTATTTTTGGGTCAGATATGCCGTGGTGTCGGCCATTTCCTGATCGGTCAGCGCACGGTTGTAGATCAGACCTGCGGCCATGTTCATCGTGGCGTAGCCGCCCGTACCGATCTCGCGACCGATCCGGATGCGACCGTTTGCGGCCGCGTAATCTGTGGCGTAAGTCCGTGCAGCGCTCGCTACCTGAACGTTGTCGACATAGGCCTTAGCGGTATTTGCAGAAACCCTGGCCGAAAGCACCTTCCACCCGGCTGTTTGCAACTCTGTAGTGGTCGAAAGATCGTTCGCGCCATAGGCCTGGACGACAAAACGGGCGCCGTTCTGGTTGCTGGTAACCAAGCCAAACACCTGATTCGTGGTCGGCGTTCCGTAGGTAAAGCCCGAGAACGTACCAGCAGCGGTGAATCGCACCAGCATGAATATGGTTCGATCTGCGGCGGCGGTTGGCAGGCCGGTAATGACCGCTGTCGAGTTCTCCCGGTTCAGGTAGTCGTCAACGCCATCAAACGCAATAGACGGCGCGCCCGATGGCGTGCTTGATGCGTTGAGCGTAGGCGTACCGCCACCGACGATCAGATGGTTACCGTTACCCGACAGATCGTCCCACTGACTAACAGACGTGCCAGACGAGAACGTGACGCCGCTGTCGGCTTCAACGCGCATGACGAGGCCGCTTGTGACTAAAGCCATCAGCTGCGCCCCTCAAATTGAATGCTGTTTGTCATTGCAAAGCCCCAGACAGCGGATAACCCACCGTCGCTATTGAAGTGTCAGAAATTGATTGAGGAATGATCAGGAAATAGACCGTTGCCGCAGCAGCTTGAATATCGTTCCATTGCGTAGCGAGCTTGAGCGCTGTCATTTCTCGATATCCATGCCAATAAAAATGATCACCTTGATAGCCGGTGAGCCGTCAGGCAGCGTCGTGTAGTACCTGAGCACAGGAGAGCAGACCTCTTGCCCTGAACTCGGGTCGTCGTAGCATTCGTCCTGGAGCCGCCAGGTTCGGTTTTCGTAAACGTGCTTGTTGCCCGCGTAGAACACGGCATGGCTGCGTGGGCTAAATATCTCGGCGCTCGTCTTGCCTTCGTATCGTCGTTTGGAGACGCCGAAGCGTTGCGAGAAGGCGTTATTGACGAGATATGTGGGGAATTTGACCGCCCTGCTCTCGTGATCGATGCGCTTAATGACAATCGGAAAGGGGTTTGCGTCTATATCGTCCTGAAGCCAGTCGTGCAGATTGACTTCGCGGCTGATGATTGCCTTCAAAGCCTCAACTTGCATCGTGAGCTGGGCGATTTTCAGGTCTTTCTGAACGCTATGCTCGCGAATCGAGGTCAGTTCTTGGTTTGCCGACTCGACCAGTTCGCGCAGAATCTTTACATCGCTCTGAAGCTGCTTGATATGCACGTTCTGCGAGTCGAGCCGCTTCACCTCGTTGGTGTCCAACTGGCCCATGTAGGTAAAGAGGGCGGCGGCGATTACACCGATTGCGCCAAGCGCCTTTACCACCACCATTACAGTGTTTCTACGGTCCCTCGACTCGTCAGCGGAATCATTCATTACAACCCTTAGCGCCGGACTTAGCCTGGCTGCTTACCAGCGTACAGCGCGTCCGTTTCGGCCATTTCTACCGTTAACTTGGCTTCAAGCTCCGCAATATCTGCTTCCGTGATGTTGCCGTTTGTGCGCTCGTAAAGGTCGTTAAACTCTTTGATGTTGCGCGCTACGCCGAGAACGGAGCTCAGCGTGGCTGATGCGAGTCTGACAGCGGTCAGGACTGCGAGAACTTCTGATGCTCCGCTCATACTCGCTTCTCCAGTTCAATCTGTAGCTGTTCGAGGATTTTCACCGCACGTTCCAGATTGGCTTCGGCGGCTTCCGGATCGGTCGAAAGGATATCGGCCGCCGTGTTGATCGTGTCGCGAGCCAGGTACAGCTGAGCGTTAACCGCTTGGCCTTCCTTCGCCGTGATGTAGCCGCCCTTGAAAGCGCTGGCCGTGGCATCGTTGACTGATCGCATCAGCGTCAGTGCGTAGGCATGCTGCTGGTTGAACGTCTTCGGCACTGGCGTCTGGAACATTGAGCAGGCGCCGAGCATGATGCACAGCGATAAAACGAGGAATTGCGCTTGGGCTTTCATGACTTGCTCCTGTGAATCTCGCCAAGGATCAGCACCGGCAAGTTTTTGTATGTGGATATGACCGCATCGCTTGGATGAACTGGGATGTACTCTGCGTCTGGGAAGGCTTCGAGGAAGCGCTGAATTCGCTCAAGCAATGGCGTCATTCAGTTGGCTCCGCTGGCGTCTTGATGATCCCCTTGATCTCCTCGTGAGCCACGTACCGAGCCCACACAGTGCCGATCAGGCCCGTCAGTGCGACGACGCCCGCGACTATCTGCTCTTGGGCTAGCTCGTCTATCTCGATCCCCTGAAGGGCAAAGAGTGTCGCCAGAAGCGCTACAGCCGCCGAGATTGTCGCTTTGCTTTTCAGCAATGGCTTTGAGCCGTTCATAGTCGTCACCGTCGTATTTCTGGATGGTCTTGCAGTCGTTGCACTGTCGAATGCCGCACGATAGGTAATTGACCCACCTGTCATGCGCGCACATCAGCGGGTCAACTCAAAATGACCGGCGTCAATAAACGGCTTGCGGCCTGCGTTCTTTTTGCGTTCGGAGTAGGCGACGATTGCGCCCTGGAGGTCGGTTATCTCGTTTAGCGGCATCCAACAGGCGCCCCAGGTAACGGAGACTTTCAATTCTTCGGCCGCTTGCTGGATCGAATGCGCAATATCGATGTAATAACCCAGCTCAGGCCTGTACTTGCCCTCGTGCCATGCGAAAACGTCAACGGCATCGCCTGTGAGGTGGCGTGAGTCGAGCGTTTGGGATTTTCCGGCAGCTAGGTACTGCTGCTGTTTCTCCAGCGTTCTCAGACCCTCGAATATGCCGAAGTCGGTAGTTGCCAGATTGATGGCGCGGCAGATAACGAGAGACAGATCACCATGCACCCCTTTCAAACGCTCAAACGATCTGCGCGAGAGTTGGTACATAGGACACCAGAAATAAAAAAGCCCGCTGGGGAGTGCGGGCAACAGCAGAAGAACTCGGTAAAATTCGGGCGTAAAAAAAGCCGCGAACCTTTCGGTGGCGGCTTCGGACTTTGGGAAATTGTGCACACTTTCTGCACATCTGTCAATCAGTGGTCAGATAAGCGTCTCGCCATCCGCTCAAGCGCCAGGTTCTCAGCGTCCGATAACTGCCGATGAATCTCGACAGCCTCGCCGGTCAGCTTGAACTCAACCACGCCGAAGCCACCGCAAGGCCGACACTCGACCACCGCACGATTTGGGCGCTTCCATTGGCCGGTGCCGTGACACTTCGGGCAAATGTTGTTCGACAGAAACGCAGAGATCGCCTTCTCGACGTTGGCCGGGTCGTCCACGATTTCAAGAATTGCATTCTCGACACTCTGCCGACGCTTGGCTGAGTGCTCTGAATTGGGATAGACGAACTTGATCATCAGCAGTTCGTAAAGTGAATTGTTCGTGCCTGAACAGGCGTGAGCAATGTCCGCTTGCGACATACCTCCAAACCCCCGCCCCGTCGAACCAATCGAAGCAGTTTTTGCAGCCAATCTGGTCAATCTTTCAGCACTCAAAGTCAAGCCCTCATTAAATAGACTGGTGCATCCTGCGTTTTCGATAGCTTTTCCCTATTATATCGGTTTTTCCGATTGCTTAATATTTGTTCTGCTGACTCTTTCTTCGGCCAACTTATTCGCGAATTTGGCAAACTCTTCCTTGTGCTCCTTGGGTAGCCAGATTGTGAGCAGGACGAGGCCAGCGGCGCGTTTTTGGTCGTCGGTCAATCCGCTTCTCCTGCAAGCGCCCGGATATCATCGGCAAGCCAGTTTTCAATCTTGTCGCGCTGCCTCAGAAGCAAACTTGATAGAATCGCTCGACCACGCTCTCTCGTGTCTTCTCTGCGCTCGTGCTCGTCGTACAGATAATTGCGAAGCTGGATATAATTGTTCGCGTGCGCCGCCTCATAAGCCTGAAGAAGCTCCTCATCGTTTACCTTGCTCCAGTCCCATTCAACTACCGGAGATCCGTTATATGCGTTCATACCTTCTTCTCCTGCTTAGATTTATCAATGATCAAATTCCCATCCTCGTCCGTTGTGTATTTCACCTCCGGCTTCTGGTCTGGCTGGTCCCGTAGGAGGCGGCGGCGTTCTGCTGGGGTCATTTGGTCGCCATGAGGTAGATGACCTGGACAGCCAGTAGGAGCAAGCTGATGCTGTTCAAGAACTGGCTGAGATCCGACTTTCTCAGCTGCGTCGCGACCTTCAGCGCTTCGGACTCATAAGCCACGCAGTCCTCGCAGAGTTTGTGGTCGCCGCAGATTTGGCAGCCGCATCGCTTGCACGCATAAAATATTTCGAGCTTTGAGCCACATCTCATGAAACCACCCACGCAATAGTAAGAATCGTTACGGCAACAGTAAGGAGCGTTACCCTGGTTGCGACAACGTCGATTCGGTTGCTGTTTCTGATCGTTGCGACGATGAGGCGGTGCTCGACGTCGGCCAGCTTTTTGGTGAGCCGCTCGTTTTCGGACTGGAGTTGCTGGAACTCGGTACGCTGGTCGTAGGTCATGACCACCCCCAAACAAGAAGCGCTGCGAATTGGAGTCCGAAAGCCAGCGCCATGAAGATCAGCGGCATCTGGTCGACGTGGATTGATATCTGTGACTTGGCGGCTGCGACTTCATGCACGAGAGCCCTGAGCGAATAGAACTGCTGTTTCATGTTTCGGACCTCATAATTGCTGAGCGAGCTTTGTATATCGCGCAGACGGTTCCGCATATCGTCCGCCACTTCTTCTGCAAGCTCCCTGCTATCGCGCCGAACCCTTTCGTATGCCTTCTGAGCCTCTTTCATCTCATGCATTAGCTGCTGGTGCTGCTGGGTCAGTTCGTCATGCTTGCGATTCAGCTCCTCATGGTTCTGGAGTAGCGGATTGATCGCCTCCCAACATGCGCCGACCATGCCGTCGACGTAGGCTTTCTGCTGGACTTCTTGCTTACTGCTCATGTCTTCTCGTCCTCACCCGCTAAAGCCCGTAATTCACCGGCAAGCTGGATCAACTGCTCTCGGTCCATGTTCAGGCCGAACCAGTCGCCACAGCGCTCCCAGAGGGAGAAACTGCCGTCCTCGCATCGCTGCACCCGAATGACCTGCTCCTCATTCAGCTGCTGCAATAGCGGCTTTGAGGTGTTCGCGTAGGTAAGTCCTCTCATGCCTTCTCACCCCGCTTGATCTGATCATCCAGTTCCAGAAGCACCAGCAGACCCCATGCAGCATGTGCAAGGTGAGGTAGGCCAGACTCTGAATCGTTGCGCTCGTGCGCTGAGGCGAGCAGGTGACGGTAAACGGCGTCTCTGTATCGGCTCGTCGCGTTATCAACCTTGCGCCAGTTATCCGGAGCGTATTTCTCTGCACCGAATGTTGTTACCTTGGCGACTTCATTCAGCGCCAAGGCGAAGCCGTCAACCATGAGGCCGGTTCGTGGCTTGCCGGTGTCGTGCTTCATGCCTTGGTTGCAGGGCTCTGGGCGAACCAAGCCCTCTTCCGGACGCAACTTGGCCGGTGCTGGCTCGAGCCACGTAGGCGGGATGCCTTTCAGTGGTCGATAGCCGACACACGAGCCGCAGCAGTTCGACCCGTCAATCCACATGAAGCCCTCAGCGTCGTTGGTTTTGCAGCGGGCACACTTCGGCTGGCTCATCGATTCCACCACTTCACACTCGCACTCATTGCGCTATCGATGGAGAGGTCGTTTAGTGGGGCTGGGTGGTCGGGTTTTGGTGGTTCTGCTGGCATTTGCAAAAGGGTCATGCCGTTTGCGAACACGGTGTAGATTGCGCCGCTTGGCAAGGTTTCACGGCCTACGATTTCAGGCATGGCTAAGCCGTCCAGACTTGCCGGTTCGCCGTCGCACATATCGTCCAGCACTACCGGTTCAGGCTCCGGCGTAGAGGTAAGCGCCTTGTACGCGATTTCGTCATGCGTCCTGAGAGCCTGCGCCGTGCAAGCATCCCAAGCAGCCGCTTGTCCTGCGTGAAACTCATCCAGGCTTATCTTTCCGCTCAAATAATCTGAAAAGCTCATTCGTCGTCTTCCTCGTCCTGCTCAACTTTCCGAAACCGATCCGCGATACACCCCCAGATCACCAGCCCTGCGATTGTTCCGAACAGCGCTACTGTGTAGAGGGTGTCGCGGAGCTTGGTCACTTTGTTCTGTTTGGAAACAGAATCGACTTCAAGACGCCGAGGCCGATTACGACCCAAACGAAGGGCATAAACCCGATCTCAGGCGGATCGGTGATGAACGGTGCAACTGCGTAGACCCACACCATCTGAAGAATCCAGGCGTTCAACATGACGAGCAACGCCGCCACAACCAGCACAATCGCAATCTTTCCTATGATCTGAGCCCAGCTTTCCTGCTTCACAAACAAACTCGGTGCTTTCTTCATGGTCTTGCCTCTTTGATTGATCGGTTTTGCCACTGGTTACCAGCGAGCATTGAAACGCTCATCTGCCCGGTACACCTGCTGGTAGATATCAGGATGATGCTTGGCGACGTATGACCGAACGGCTTTGGACCTGCCGCGCTTGCCTGACTGGTATCTGCGCTGCTGAATCTGGGCTGCGTGCTCTAGGCTCTTGATCATTGCTGTACCTCTTTGGATGATTCTGTTTGTTCGACGGTGCAGTTCTTGTTGATGTAGTTGTTTGCGACGTGACCTGTAGTGCAGGACACCACGAGAAACGACAGGAAGATGAATGGGCCGAGATTTTTCATGCTGCTAACTCCAAGTTAAGCCCGATAAGCGGGCGACGAATTGCTGGCTGCTCTGCCCTGTGCTTGCCGAGCATGGTTTTCGGGGCTGGGCCGGTTGCGGGCCATTGCATGTGATCCGGCAGGATGAAGTCGTTCAGCCTCAGAACACCGTTGTTCACCGAGGCTATATGGTCGCCAGTGAGCCCGGTAACCGCCTTTTGACCGCCGACAAGGCCGAGGAGCTTCAGCGCGTTCAGCAAATCCTTGACCTTGATCGCCTTGCGCTCCTGAACAATGGCGTAGATGGCTGAATAGATGCCGCGTGACATTGTGGGCTTAACATTTCCGTCCGGTCGCTCTTTGCGCTTCTGTAGGTTCTCGGCCCGCTTGGATCGCGGGGTGTAATTGCCGTCAGACTTCCGAAACAATTTGACCGTGCTGTGAGCGAGGCAGAAATGAGCGCCCGCCCTGAATACTGAGAGCTTGCTGTCGACGACCTGCTGCCAAAAGTGGTGCGTAGATTTCACCGTGGCTAGCCGAACGGGAATAGTTGCGCCAGGCTTCAGGCCGCATTCGACACAGTTGAAGAACTGCCGACGCACTTCCAGATAGACCGGCTTGTCGCCTTGGTCTGATCGATGCGTGTCATGGCGCAGGGTTACTGACCTGGAGCCGCCTTTGGTGAATTGCCTGCCAGAACAGTGCGGGCATTCCTCCAGGCCGGTTAAGCATTCGTAGAAGTGAATGATCTGATCGGGCAAAACTCTGGTGGTTCGATACTTCATGCCTTCAAAATGTGGAGTGTTCACGCTGCTACCGCCTTTTTGATCTGGTTCAGTTGTTGTTTTAGGACTCTGTTTTCGTTCTGTAGTTCTGCGTTCATCTGGATCATCTTGCGTAGACGGGTCCAGAGGGTTTCGATTTGCTTCTGCTCGAGCTGGCTGTCGCTCATGAGCCCATTGCCTCCTGCACCACTTCAGCCATGAACTGCGCGGCATGGCCCGATGTAACGTCATCGCAAACGAATCTGAAAACGGTCCAGCCGATTCGAGCGGCGGCGTTGTACTTCCGGCAGTCTTCAGCCATACCCTTGCCTCTGCTATGCCTGCCCTGGACCCATGTACCGCCTTCGATTTCCGCAGCGATCTGCAATTCAGGCCAGGCGAAATCAAGACGCCAATCGCGTAGCCCGGCTTCTGCCAGGCGCTTCTTCGTTCCCTTGCCTGTGCCGCCAGCGTGCTGGGCCGCAAACCGGTACTCGGCTTCATGGTCGGCAACTTTCAGTGCTCGGAGGTGGAGCGTCATCGTCTTCTCAAGCTGGCTCATCGCTTCACCCCTTTGACAGTCACCAAGCCCATGTCGATCCACCGGCGCCACGTTCTGACCATAGCCCTAGCCTTGTACCAACTTTCCTCGTTGCGCTCCGTGCCGGGCCAGTGGCGGCGGCCATCGATCACGTCATGGCAGTCTGCACAGGCGAAACAGGCGGCTATGTCGTCTGACTTGCGGCTCATGCCGTGGGATTCGTCAGGCAGATGCGCGAGAACGACCGTCTCGGTGTTGCCCTGACAGGCGCCAACGATAGCTAAAGTACAAGTCTCGCCACGGGCAGAATCGCGCAGGGCTTTCGATTGAATCCTCATGCTGCCCGTACCTCTTCGCCATGCTCATTCCACATGCGCCCGGTCTGCTGTGACCAAACCGCGCCCATATCCGCGCCAGTTGCGTACACAAATTCGATAAACTCGGTCATTTTCCGCTTGCTGTATTTGCTGGTCTGCGCGCCCAAGGCAATGATCCCTCGACCGTCCAACGCCGGGGCGTACCGCGTCTCGCCCTCAAATGTCGCGGTGAGCAAGTTTTTCCAGTCTTCTGGGCTGTACTTCTGGCCGCAGTGCTCAACGGAGCGGGCAAAATCGCTAAGCAACGCCCACATAAGGTTGTTCTGATCCGTGGAGCGGGTTGGCCTGCCGAACTTGAGGCGCACCGGGCCAGCTTGAAGGCCGCGCAGAATCAACTCCTGAATGTGAGCGATCTGCTGGCGGTAATCTCGGATGACGACGCTATGCTCTCTCACTCAACACCCCCAAAATCCGGCAATGCCCCACCTTCCCGAACCCACTTCGCATGATTCGCCATGTACTCGTCGCCGTAATCCTCTGCCGCTGTCTTCGCTTTGATAAACTCATCGCCGCTGAAGCATTCACACGAGGCGAACTCGATGCAGGTTTCGTCAATCAGCAGGCCCGAGTAAGTCGGGCATTCGTGTTTGAATTTGCCGTCGATCATGCGATTGCCCTCATAAGTTGCCGCCCGTTTGTCTTGAAGACAGCCAGCGCGAATCCTTCTGGCGTGGCGCTTCTGAAGTTGGCTCTGCTGGGCCCAGGTGGAGCCTTGTGTATCCGGTCATCCGGAGCGCCGAGCAGATCGTTCTGGTAGGCTTCAGGCATCACAAAGCCCCCCCCCGGTCCAGAGGCAGGTTTTCTTGGTGTAGTTGTCTTCGGCTTTGTAGCCGGTGAAATGGTGAGGACTGAACGTGTAATCAGACTTGCGCCAATGGCTTGCTATGTTGCTGACCGGGTTTTCAATGAGGTAAGGCGCATCTGTCCACTCGCAAAACTCAGCAGCAGTGGCAAACATTTCGATACTTCGCGCCAGCAAACGGAGGCCTTTACCCTTGAACCAGCGAGCGCCCGATACGGCCAGGTGATCGCACGGAGGGAATGCCGAGACGAACGCTATGCGCGAACGCTCAACAGGAGGTAGCCAAGGCCGCATCAGGTCGGCATGAACTTTATGCATTCTGCCGTTGCTGGTGATCCCACCGGATTCGTAAGCGGCTGGATGCTGGGTATCCACGCTGTAACACTCATAGCCGGCGTCGAGCCAGGGCTTCAGCATGGTGCCGGTCAGATCGAACAGGCTTATCGATATGTCTCTCATTTGGCATACCCCCCAAAATCCCGACCCCGAACAAACCCGCGCCAGGTCTTATCAACCGCCAGCGCTGCCTGACCGGCTCGCTTGAGTTCGAGCAGAATCACTTCGATAGAGCCCTTGTCTATGCCGGTGCAGTCGTGTATCTGGCCTATGGTTAGGTCGTCGGACTGGATTGCGGATAGGACTTTTTGTTTTGGGGTCATGCTGCAAGCTCCCGCTCGAAGTCGTCGCTGAAAATGTCGCAGGACTCTTCGCAGCCGTTAGGTTGATCGAGGTCGAACAGAGGAATCTGGTACTCGTGCTGACCTTCCCTGAACAGCTGGAAATCTCGCTCTGCGGCCTCAGCAATGATTTGCTCAGCTGACCGACTTCTTCTGAAGAAAACGCGCTCACCTTCGCCGGCACCAGTCAAAGCGTGCTCGGCCTCCATTCGCTTCATGAAGTCGAAGGCAGCAGGGTCTTCGTGAGCTATGGTGTAGAGCTTCCTGTCCGTCTTCTTCCAGCAGGTAACGCAGTTGCCAAGATGCTCCGAAAGTCCGAGATCAAACTCCTGACCCCTCCACCACGTCAGCACGTCCTGTTTGGTCACTCCGAGCTTGATGAGCGGATACCAGAGGTTTTCGGCCTTGGCCTTGATGCTCATTCGGTCGATTTCATCAGCCCTAATTCCAATAGCCGTGTGGTAGACGCCTTTCTCCCAGCCAATCGAACGGGTATAGCTTCGGATCGGATTGAGCTTCAGCTCGCGGTTGCAGTGTGGGAAGGCGCGGTTGCTGATCCCGTATTTGCAAATTACATCCTCGAAAGGCTCGCCATTGCGCGCAGCGGTTTCGAAATTGACGACCTTGTGCGTGCACCCGACCCGGCCATCGTTGGTCACAGCCTCAAGCCAGACGACGCCAAGGCCCCATGCCTGATCGCACTTGTGCACGAACTCAAGCGTCTTCTCGTGCTCAAGGCCTGTATTGGCGAACACGTAGATGATTTCGTGAGTGTCGGAAAAGTTATCCTGTATCCACTTGGCCATGAATGCGGAGGTTCTGCCGCCGCTGAAACTGACGAATATTTTCTTCACGCCGCATCCTCCAGCTTCAGCCGCTCTTTCGCCGCCCGCTCATCCAGAAATCGGAACAGCGCAGCCAGGTCTTCAGCGTGCCCCGCGTCGTTCTTCCGCCGCGCAGCCAGTGCCGCAGCCTTTCGGGCTTCAGCAGCCTTGGTCAGCTCGCCTTCGATGCTTGCCAGAACGTCAGCCAGGACGACTTTGCCAATGGCTTTGTCGTGTGGGCCGGCCATGAATATTTCGTCTTCAAAGCGCTTCATCATCGACCCCCAAGTCTTTGACCAGTCGGATGATGTTCTGCTTGCCAGCGACCTGTGAGAGCGGCACAGACGGCAATGCTTTGCCTGTTCCAGACCGGAGAATCGCCAGAGCTTTCTGCGGGTCACCGATCAAGCGCGGCTCAGGGATGAAGTCGGGGTATTCCAGGGCGTTTACCTGCTCCTCGATGCCGATCAGCTTGCGCGGGTGGCGCAATGGCGGCTTGGCCTGGTAGCCCCTGTAACGCTTCTGAAACTCATTGCCGTAGAACTTCAACGTTTCCTCGTCCAGCTTGCCGAGACGTATCCAGCCCCCTGTGTCCTCGATGATCGCCATGATGATGGGATCGTCAAAAACCACCGTGGCGTTGTTGCCGGGGGAGCGGACGGCCGCATCGACTTTGGACCATGCCAGCATCGGCGCGGTGCCGAGGTCGCCATCGATGTACCGGACGATATCGGCAGGCTTGGGAACGAAGCGCCCGCCGTCTGTGTCGTCGAGGTGACGCTGTAGCGCCCGGTCAACGGCGCTGTACTCGTACTTCGCCAGTTGTCGGAAAATGATTGATATGGCCTGGTCAGACATCGACTTGCCGTAGATTTCGCCCGTGGCTTTCCAGAGCGCCGCAAATTTCGGAAGATCGCTTTTGGTCATCAGTCAGGTATCCCGTCGAGTAGGCCAGATTCGAGAATGCGTTTCGTTTGCTCGTCGTTCTCGCGCTTGAAATCGTCGATGGTGCGGGGGCCGCCGAAGCGGGGCTTGTTCTTCGCGCCAAACTTGATGCTGTTGCGCATCCAGGTTCGCCAGGTAGCGATCCAGTCGGTTTTGAGATTGCCCGCTCCCCGGTGGTGATCGAGGAACTGTTCGGTTTCGGAAACGAGATCGACGGTCACGCCGGTTTTCTGCGCCCAATTGAACATTGCGTCGGTGATTTCGAGCGCGTCAGGGGCGCAAGTTCCTGGCGCCTTCGCCTTTCGCTTGGCTTTCGGTTTGGCTGGCTCTGGGGATGGTTCGGGAGAACCAAAATCAAGTTCGGGATCAACTTTTGTCGGCGCGTCTTCGCGCGAAAAATCTTTAGAACTTATGTCTAGTGTCTTAATTACTTCAGTATTACTTACTAGAGAATGGGCCACCTTTGCCGCTTCTCTGGGCCTACTCTGGGCCTGCTCTGTTTTTTCGGCATGATAAGAAACTGTAAATTCTTCGTAATTACAAAGCCTTATCAGCGTTATCCTGTTGCGCTTGTTCTGGGCCTTCTCTGGGCCTGCTTCTTGTGTTGTCTGGGCCTGAAATTCGACGGTTTCAAAGGTCAAAACGCCCTGCTTTTTCCAGTACGCTAGACCTCTTTTCAGCTTGTCTCTGGTCATTTCGGGCGAGCATTCTGCTGTGAGATTTGCCTGCGTAGTGAGCAGATCGCCAGGGCTCAAATAAACCATGACAGACCCAATTTGCTTCGCGCTTGACTTGTACTCAGCCAGGTCGAGTACGGTTGATAAAACATCGCGCTGTACCAGGCTGGCTTTGCGCCATGCGTCGGAGCGCTTGAGAGATCGAGGTGTCACATAGAACCCCGCTGTTCGAGTCGCCGTGAATGGCAGCACGTTAGACTTGACCCAAGTGGATTGTTGGGCGCTCATATAAGCCCCCTTGCGAAAGCTGTTCGTGGTGCGGTAGTATTCATTCGTGTTGCTTACCTTTGCTGGTGATGGACACACAGCCGCTCTTGCCAGCGGCTATTTTTTTGCCTGTTAAAACTGCTGACGCTTGAGTGTTCGGTTTTTACCTAGGCTAGAAATAGCGCCTTTCTCTGCCTTCCCTGCCCCTTCCTCAGAATCCCTCCCGATATCTACAATGCGCTGGAACAAATCTTTTGCGTCCCGACAGGAACGCAATTGATCGAAGAATGGTGCGAGCTCTGCCGCCCGCTTTAACTGTTCTTCCAGTTGGCTGTGAATCACGCTGCCTCGTTTTTGTTATTAAAAATTTCCCGCTCCAAGGCACTCAGGCCATGCAGGAAAAGGCGGTACATCAGGCGGGCTTCCTCCCCACCTATTGCATCTAGGAGCCGTGAGACTCGCTCTATGTCGTATTCGTTGACTGAAATTCGCTTCTGCGTATCACGTACAGACCTCCTGTCGCGTTTCATGTCCTATCTCCGTGTATTTATGTTCGTTGAGAGCCGTCTACGCGGCTTTTTGATGCTGTAAAAAGGTGATGATTTTCTCGACGGTCGAGTACTTCGGGTCCACCGATTCGGGCTCTCTTGTCACAATTTTTGTGAGCGATGACAGGCCGATTCCGCTCTCGTCCGATATCTCCCGCCAGGTTTTTCCTGTGCGAGCTTTGTGCTCGCGAAGGGCGGATAGAAGGGTCGGAATATCCATGCTCTGCTCCAAGTTAATTTCACGATCGTGAATAGAATATATGCAGTCACCGTGAAATGCAATGCCACTATCATGAAGAGCGAGTGATTTATCCACGACAGGAGTTACCGGGTGCTTAAGCAAAACTTAGGTAAGAACATGATCACCAGGCGGGAGGCGCTCGGGCTGGAGCGCAAGGATCTTCACGCCCGATGCGGTGTCAGCGTGTCTCAGATCGGCTACATCGAGAACGCCAGGGAAAAAAACAACATTACCCTTGACGTGCTCGATCGCCTGTCTGAAGGGCTGAAAATGCCCGGCTGGGCGCTGATACTGCCAGATAATCAATTCGTTGCGGGCAGGAGCGATGCCTCACTCAAAGCCCTAAAGATTTTTGAAGGCCTTGATGCGCAGGCACAAGACAAGGCCCTTGCTTACCTATCTGACCTGTCTGCACTCCAGGCAGCACGCACCAGCAAGCCTTAATTCATTACAATTAGGCAATGATTCTTGCTTTTTGCGGGGGTTGATATTTGCGTCGCTCCAGACTATAAAATTTTGGCTAATCGGCATGGCAATAAGGTTATCAACCGCTTAGCCAGACCGCCCCTCTCAAGCCTGATCAGAATTTGAACATTTATATTTTCCAGCGACGTTAATGTCAACCTTAAGTGGTTGACACTTCTAGCGTTTCCGTTCATTGCAATGAAATCTTGAACCGGCTACATTGGCTCTCAGCAGAGCAAACTTTGACCTAGTTTAAAGCTCTGTTGGCTTGAAACGACATGATGCGTCGTCGAAATAGCTACACTTTCCACCTTCATTTTTAGCTGAGTCGTCAATTATGGAAAATGTTGTCGCCCTTGTAGATGCACTTGAGAGCAAGGTCCATTTCAAAGCAGCTTGCATTAGGCTCGAAGCCTCAACAGGCTTTCCTGACTACACAATTATCCAGCGCCTTGACCAGATCGAAACGATTCTCGACGATGTTCAACGAATCCAGCACCTGTGCCACCAAGCCCTATCCGCAAAAAAAGCCTCGTAACCCCTAAATAAATTCACGATCGTGCATTGACATACCCCTAAAACCGCGTATAGTTTTCACTATAGTGAAACGAAAAACGGGGTTATGTCCATGCAAGCCACCTTAAGAGTCCTCAAATACGCAGCATGCTTCGGCATCGTCTGGGCGATCCTCACCTACGTCGGCCCGACCGGCTACGAAGATGCGAAGCGGGACGAAGCCTACAACTGCAAGCACTTCCCGACCGCCTTCTCTTACTGCGCTGACGTTCTTGCGAGGGCTGGCAAATGATCGCACAACTCAAAAGAGCATGGGCCTGGCTCAACCCAAAGCGCCCGCCTTCCAAGTGGGACAACATCGAGACAGACGCCGAGCTGATCCGACTGATTCACAAAGCACACGCTGAACAGAATTGGGAGTTGCACGAGGAACTGTGCGACGAACTGGAAGAGCGCGACCTGTGGAGCAGACCGCTATGAACGACGCACAGAGGCTTATGGCCCAGGCAATCATGTACTGCAACGCCGAGTCACTAGAGGCAACGATCTGTAACACCGTGATCGTCTGCAATGCCATCAGGGACAACATGCGGCACGACGTGACCTTGTACCTGAAAGAAGGCCGCACGGCAGAAGCGAGAGTTGCGGGCCTCGCCGTGTACCGAATGGACCAGATGCTCGACGCAATTTCAAACATCACAGAGGCGGCAGGACGATGAGCAGTCATGCGGTAAGGATTCCAGGCGGCATAGCGCATTTCAGACGGACGGACACCTACTTCATTCACAACGGCGTCCGGTTCTATTGCGACTTTCACCATTACCTCGGCCCTGACTTTTCATACGACAAGCACGGCGAGAAGCAGTGCAAGTTTGAGGATATCCCAGAGGCAGTTTGGGACAAGTTCGGCAAGTGGTTTTCGAAGCAGAGACGAGCCAATCGACCAGGTTTTTCGGAGGTTATATGAGCGCACCAAGACAACCACACGATCTGATGCAAACAGCCATCTACCTGGGCGATTACAAGCTCGAAGACGAGGCCGGCGAACGGGTTTGGGACGCTCAGGAGAAGTCGGAGCGGCGGCACGATGAAATCTGCGACCAGCTGAAGTCGGGCGACATGTCCAGCGTGAAGATGTTCCGCGAATTGGAAGACAGCAACGTCCTCTGTGAGCTGCTGGCATGGGCTTCACGAGGTTACACGGACCTTAACGAGACTTCGATCAGAAAGATGATTGAGCGGGCTGTGAAGCTTGGGGCTGATGAGATTCTGGCGAAGGAGGAGGCGGCGTGAACGGGTTCGTGATGATCGTATTTTTCAGCATTCTGTTTGTCGCCGCAGTCTCCATTCGTGATTTGACGGACAAGGTGGAGCAGCTTGAAGCAGGCTGCCGGCCAGAGGAGCAAGGCAAATGAGCATAACCATCTTCACTCTAGCCGGCATCCTGATCCTGCTACTCACAGCAGCAGCATTCGACCGACAAATGAAAGGCCTCGACAAAATAATAAGGAGCACAACACATGAAAACGAGAATCCGGAAAGCTGAGCTTCTGATGTGCGCGCTGGTCGTGCTGGTTTTGGGTCTGGCGGCTCAGGTGGTCGTTAACGTTAGCGAGATTAATCGAATTACAGCGGGTGAGCAGAAATGAGCAACGTAACGAAATCCGAGTCTCTGAAGGAGCTGGCAAGCGCTCTGGCGAAGGCTCAGGCAGAGATAGGCAACGCGGCGAAGAACAGTAAGAACCCGCACTTCAAAAGCTCTTACGCGGACCTTGCGGAGATTCTGAACACGACTCGGCCAGTGCTGTCTAAGCACGGCCTGAGCGTCGTCCAGATGCCTGGTTACGGCGAGCAGTTGGTGACGCTGACAACGCTGCTCATGCACTCATCGGGTGAGTACATCGAGTCCGAGTGCTGCACGCCGATTGCTAAGCATGACGCCCAGCAAGTCGGCTCCGCTCTCACCTACTTGCGCAGGTACTCATTAGCGGCTGTGTGCGGCATTGCGCAGGAAGATGACGACGGTAACGCAGCTACGGCAGCAGCGCCCCGTCAGCAGGCTCAGAAGGCCGCGCAGGCGCAATCAAAACCAGCGCTGAAGCCAGGCACTAAGGCATGGGGCAATGCCATTGCAGCCTACAAGCGTGATGGCAACCTTGTCGCTGTTCTGGAGCACATGGAAATCAGCCCGGAAGTCAGACGGATGATTATGGAAGAGGCTAACAGCGAGCCCGCACAGGCAGGTGCCGCGTGATCTTTCACGACGTGGAGCAGAACACGGACGCATGGCTTGCGCTCCGCGTCGGCAGAATCACGTCGTCCAATTTGTCAAAGCTGATGGCCCATGAAGGAAAGGCCTTTGGCGAACCCGCAAAGCAGTATGCGGTGAATATCTGCATCGAACGAGCCATAGGCAGGCCGGTTGGTGGCGGGTTCTCAAACTCGCACATGGAACGCGGGCACGAGCAAGAAGGTTTGGCGCGGGCGCTGTACGAAGCGGAGACGTTTTCAACGGTCAGCAACGGCGGGTTTTTCGAGCTGGATGATATTGGCTGCTCCCCAGATGGGCTGGTGTATGACGATGGCGAGGTTGAAATCAAGTCGGTTATCCCGGCCATTCACTTCGCAAACATCAAGCGCCAGACGATAGACCCTGTCTATAAGTGGCAGATCATCGGGAACGTCCATTTCACACAGCGCGACTGGATTGACTCGATCTCGTACTGCGCGGACTTCCCGCCCGATAAGCAGCTGTATCGCTGCCGGGTCTACAGAGAGAAGACTCAGGACGAGTTCAAGCGGCTCATGGCGCGGATAGACGAGTTCAGGAAGCTGATCGACAAGACAGCGAAGGTTATCGATTCATCACAATACACAGTAGAGGCAGCGTAATGTCAGATTTCAATTCATGCACATTTTCTGGGCGTTTAGGCAAAGATCCTGAAGCCAAAGCGACACAGTCGGGAATGATCATTAGCGGCTTTTCCATTGCCTGCAGTCGCAAATACAAGGGTGAAGAATCCACTGAATGGCTCGACATGACGGCCTTCGGAAAGCTGGCAGAAATCTGCAACCAGTATTTGAAGAAAGGCAGCAAGGTTCTCGTTCGCTGCCGCCTTCAGACAGACACCTGGGATAAGGATGGCGTGAAGCAGTACCGGACGAAATTCATCGTTGAAGAGCTTCAGATGCTCGACAGCAAAGGCGACAACAGCGGATCACCGGAGTATAGCGGGCGGCAGGAGCCTCAGAGGCAGGCGGCTCAGCCGGAGTCGGCACTAGACCCGATGGATGACTTCGACTCAGACGTGCCATTTTGATCTAACAACAACGCCAGGGACGGCACAGGGGGAAGCATGAAAGCCATAAGTATTGATTACGCCAAACCGTTAAGCCCCGCAGCACGAGACTGGACAGGGGAGAAATTCTCTTTCCTGGAAGTCGTTGGGTACGCGGGATCCACGTTTGAAAAAACGGCTAGTGGCCGGACGGTTGGAACGGTAAACACGCGCAGGCACTTCTGGACAAAATGCCTACGTTGCGGGATTACAAAGCCCAAGGCGGCAAACAATCTTTCAGAAGCCAAGAGGCTCTTCGTTACATCGCAAACTGCTGCCTCTTGTGGGTGCTTTGCGCGGGCTAATTCGCGCGAAAACAAATGGACTCACGGCTATGCCAGAAAGAAAAAGCGCCCGCTCTATTATATCTGGAAAAATATGCGTGCTAGGTGCAGCAACCCGAAGGCTAGCAAGTATGAAAACTATGGCGGAAGAGGGATTTCAGTCTGTCCGGAATGGGCTGAGTTTGCTTGTTTTTTGAAGGATGTCGGTGATCGACCATCTCCGGATATGTCTCTAGACAGAATCAACAACGATGGCGATTACGAGCCAAGTAACGTGCGCTGGGCGACTCCATCTGAACAAGGGTGTAATAAACGAACTAATAGGCTTGTTGGCGGGGTAACGGTTGCGGAGTTTGCTAGAAAGAATAATTTCACCCACAGCATGGTGACATATCGGCTGAATAATGGCTGGCCAGAGCATGCGCTTTCGTTACCACCCGGCTCCAGAAACCCAGAAAAAGGCCCGAAAAAATGACAGCACTAGAACGCGAAATGATGGAGCGCCCCCTAACCGAAGTCCTCGCCAAAGCGGCAAGGGCCGAGGAGCTGGAAGCGGAGCTGCTGGAAAGCCAAACGGATTGCGAAAAGTGGCGCACGCACTTCAATCAGCGAACTGCTGAGCGAGACGAGCTACAAGCCAAGCTCAAGCAGGCTGAAGCGAAGTCTGAGGAGCTTGAAGACGAACTGAATCAGGAGCAGCACGCACGACGGCATTGGGAACAGTGTTCAGAATCGCATTGCGCTGAAGCCAATAAGCTGGAAGAGAAGCGGACAAATCAACGGGCCGAACTGGCGAAGCAGAACGCTCAAATCAGGGAGCTACAAGCCAAGCTCAAGCAGCAGGAGTCAGAATTGCAAGCGCAAGCCAAAGCAATTCAAGGCTGGAAGCGTGAAGTCACGAAAGGGTTTGACGATATTTCGGAGCTGGAAGCCAAGCTCAAGCAGCAGGATGCTGAGCTGGTGCGGTCGCGAGCTACTGTAAAGGACCGATCTGTAACTATCGAGACACTGAGCCAGATCATTGAGGAGCAGAATTTCTTGCTCGACAAGGTGCATAGCGCCTTCAACTACACGGACATGCACACCGCCAGACGAATGCTGGACGAGCGCAAAGCACAGGAGGCCCAATGAGCACAGGACTGTACAACAAGTACCGCGTCGAGCGGACAGACGGCAAGCCTGTAGACGGTCAAATCTTCTTCGTGCTGCGTCTCGATAATGAAGGCGATCAAAAGCACGTAGCCGCCTGCCGCGCCGCCCTTGAAACCTATGCCGAGAACATTGCAGATCATATTCCAGAACTGGCGAGCGATCTGTACATGCTACTGGATGACTTGAAGGAGGCCCAATGAGCCTAGACGACACCACAGGCTGCTGCATGTTGTGCGAGCAGCACAGCCGCGAAGCCCAAGCTGCACGGGCCGAGGTTCTGGCGCTGAAGCGGGAGTTGCTGGAGCCGCAAGCAGTGCGCGTTGCTCCTGACTACCCAGAGGCGGGGCAATACTTCTGGTTAAAGACAGAGAGTGAGCCTCTGCTTTGTTTAGCAACAGAGAGGTACAAAGAAAGCATTCTCTATTCAGCAGCATTAGAAGCATACGAAGGCTATTACACAATGATGGAAGACACAGCCCGCTGGATTCCCGTCTCGCCACCAACATTCCCGAAGGAGGGATTATGAAACTGAATCCGATGAGCGAGCCGCCAGAAGGCGAGTACAAGGAACGCACTGTTCTGGTGGTTCGAGAGATAGGCGAGAAAAAGAGAGCTGTTTCAACTGCAAACGGTTGGTACAGCAGGACAGCAAACCAGTGGGTGTTACCTCATTTGGTAAGCGAGCAGAACTGTCTGGGCTGGATCGAAGCCCCTACCGTGGAGATATCTGATGAACAATGATTTCGGAAAAGAGGCGCTGAGCAGCTGTCTATTCCTGGCCGATTACCATATGGCGAGAACTACGGCACAGGTTTCAAACATGATTGCTGAAGTTGCGCAAGGCATAAGGGACATGATCGCACAGCACGAAGCCGAACTGGCGAAGGCTCAAGGCGAGTGGGTAGCTGATGAGCAACCTGACAACGAAGGACGCTTTTTGGTCCAGCTTCTAAATGGCTCAGTTGAAGAGGCTCGCTATGATCCGATCCACTATGGCTGTAAGTGGGAGACACCCGGTACGGTGGTCCAGTGGTTCAAGCCAGCTACACCTCCAGCCCCACCACCGATCAAAGAGCCTGAACCGGAAATCGAGGTGCCGCCTCTGCATTACGACGAAGCATACGACGCGGCCATCCAGAAAGCCCACAAAGCCGCCATGCGCGAACAGGCGCTACGGTACGAGAAGGAGCTGGCAGAGTTGAGAAAGAGGATTGGGGGATGATATTGCCAGGCGAAGCACGTCAGATATGCGACAGATTACGGAGCGAGCGGGACACGCTCAGTCTAGCAGAGCAGGATTCGATGCTGGCCGATCTGCAGCAGTTCATTACGCTCGAACACTGGGGTAGAGAATCAGAGATCGAGAGATTTGCACAAGAAATCTACCTGCGCACAGCAGAACGTGACGCTAAGGATGTTTTAACCGCGTCTGGCGAAAGCGTATTTGAAGCGGCTGAGTATTTCATTCAGCAGCGCGACGAATGGCGTGCGAAGAGGAGGCAAGGCGAATGACAGTCGCACAGCAGATTAAAGATTTCAGGAAGCACATCCACGGCTTTCTGTCTGGTCACGTCACCCGCGATATGTGCATAGCCGCTGCCAAAGGCCATTGCACCGATAACGATAGCGGCCGAACGGTTTATAAGTTCAAAGACGGATCAACACTGACGCTTGGCGGTATCGCTGGCGACGAGATAAAGCAGGTAACGCCATGACTGAGCAGCGGAAGATATACCCGGTGAGCGTGAGGCCGAAGAAGGATGGAGTGTATTTCGTCTATGAGCCTCATACAGGCGACATTGCGGAACTTGCCAGGTATGACGCTGATTCAGGCGCTTGGATAGATGCGCTCAAGAGAAGGGCGTTTCAGCCCGGATTTCAGCCCGACTACTGGGAAGAGCTACCCGAATTTGACGAACGGTTTGTTGTGACGGAGAAGCAGTAATGAGCGCAGCAGAGAAGAAAGAGAGAAAGCCGGCCGAGCCCACAATTCAGCCAGGCATCCCGGTTCACCCGGCGAAATGGGTCTATCCTAACCTGCTCATGCCGCTTTTTGGGATGACCAAGGCCTCAGCGGACTGGTATCGTAAAAACGGGGATTGGCTCGAAGGGAAGCATTGTAAGATGAACCCGAAGGGACTCTGGGTTTATAACTGGCAGGAAATTGAACAATGGATGCAGGGCGACGTGGCAGCGTGAAGCTGCCCGATGGGGTGGAAATTCACGGCAAGTCGCTGAGAATTTGGTTCATGTATCAGGGTAAGCGCTACCGAGAGCGCATTACCCAAACGATTACGAAGGGAAATATCACCTACTGCGCACGGAAGCGCGCCACTATCCTGGTCGAGATCGCAGAGAATCGATTCGACTACGCCGCACACTTCCCAAACTCTCCGCACATCGCAAAGGCCAAGGGGCTCAATACTGCGCCCCGTACTGTGCGCGAGGCCGTCGAATCCTGGCTATCGGTGCAGGAGGCGAAGAAGGCCAAAAGCACCTACCGCAATTACGCCAGCAAGTCGAAGCACGTCGTGAACAAATGGGGCGACGCCCTGATTGCCAAAATCCCGAAGTCTGAAATTGAAATGTTCCAGACCGATCTGCTCAAGTCGGGCCTGTCTGCGAAGACCGTCAACGACATATTCACCATCGTTCGCGGCATCTGGCACAACGCCTATTGCGACGAGCTGATGAGTTCGAACCCTCTCGAACGCATTACGAATGTCGAGTTTGATGCTGATGAGTCAGCCGATCCGTTCAATAAGGAAGAGCTGGCCGCCATTGAGAAGATGAAGACGCACCGGGAGGGTGAGCGGAATATGGTGCTGTTCAATTGCTGGACAGGCCTTTCAACATCCGAACTGATCGGGCTGGCGTGGGAAGATATCGATATGACGAACCCTGAGCACTGGCGATTAAATATCAAGCGGGCGCGCGTCGAGTCGTTCTATAAGGTGCCGAAGGAGAAAAGCCGAGCTCGCCAGGTTGAGTTATTGGGGCAGGCTATGCCGTGGATTCGTCGGCAGTACGCGGAAACCTATATGCTGGAAGCGAAGCCGGTCGAGGTCATGCAGCGCGACAACAATTCAACGCGGACTGAATCGCTCAGGTTTGTGTTCCTGAACAGCGTCAGCGGCGAGCCGTGGCACAATTCCAGCCTGCACAGATGGTTCTCGTCCATGCTACGGAAGGCGAAGGTCAGGCATCGAGGCCCGAACCAGTGTAAGCATACGTTCGCCAGCCAGGCATTGAGCCATTATGTGCCGCTTGAATGGGTAGCGAGGGCGCTGGGGCATGCTGATACCAACATGATCAAGCGGCACTATGGCCGATGGATACCAACGGACGCGCCGAGCATGGCCGGGCTGGTGACACAGATGATCAATGGGGAGTTTCAGGCTGGGGCAAAAATGGGGCAAAACGAACTTCAACGTACATCCTGATACGCCGACCACTATATATACAGTGGCTGAATTAGCGGGGTGTAGCGAGGTGTAGGAAGATGCAGAAAATGGCCGTAGAGGGTTCGAATCCCTCTCTCTCCGCCATTGCTAACTTAGGAATATCAGCTAGTTAGCGATGGTGAAACGATCCCGTGGGGCAAAAATGGGGCAAATGGGCTGTTTTCTACGCCTCGATACGCCGCCCTACATCTTCAAAGGTGGCATACCCGGATGGAATCGAACCACCGAGCGCAGCACTGGACATCTGCGCCTCCCACCAGGCTGCGGGCACATAGATCGCCCTGCGAGTGAGGGCTCGACAGGGCGGCATTGCTACTCAACTCTACTCAACTTTCATCAAGGCATTCGAGCCTCTATTGTATGCTTTCCGACCTACCCCTACAATAACCAGGCAAGTCACAAGACTGCGGCAGGTGTTCGATGGCACTCTAAATGCTGATCGACTCGGTTCGAGTCCGAGCGTAGTCACCATCCTGGAGCACGCACTATGAAAAAGTAGATCGGCAAACCGTCACTCAGACTCTGGAAATGGGGCAAAGACAGCTACCATACCGGCTATCGTATTTTCACCATCGCTTTTATTCGACGCTTCGGCCTCGACTGCTACCTATTCCACTATCCCACCGGCTCATATATCCCGAAGCACAAAGACCCCGGCAAGCATGGCGCCGTCTACCGCTTCAATATCGAAATCTGGAAGGCCGACAAAGGCGGGCAGTTCATCTGCGCCCGTACAATCTGGCAATGGCGACAGCGCATCTATTTCTTTCGGGCCGACACCACCTATCATTATGTGACGCCGATTGAGCGCGGCAGCAGATGGGTTCTGAGCTTCGGCAAGGTGTGTAAGCCTTAGCGCACAAACTGATCAGCTATGGCTTACTAGATAAGCGGCCACGACTTACAAGATAAGCGCCGTTATATAGTAAGCTGCGCTCGTGCTTCAGGAAGAGGCATGGCCTCACCGCAGGATGCCCGAGGCCGCAACGTCCGCAGAGTGGCGTGACACCGGGAGAGACTGGACTCAGTCATTCGGGATTTCCGAATATGTGAACCCTGCCCCAACTACGTACAGAATCCATCTATTAAAAAGCGTTAACCTGCCCCTGCAATACCTATAACCAAAAAACTTTACAGCAGGGAATAAACATGAAACTTAAAGCGCTTTTAGGGGTGGGGCTTCTGCTCGGCTCTATGTCAGTCAACGCGGCCTATATTCTGGAAATGCCGGAGCGGGTGAGCTTCGATATAAACAGCGACTTCTTCGGACTGGATTACGTGCTCGATCTCGATAGAGGTAATCCGAATACATGGGATGAGTTCATAGAGTTCAACTATCAGTTTGGCGGGCCTGGACTTGAAGGCGTGGACGGCTTGCAGCTTGGATTCTACGGCCCCGAGGAACCGGATCTAGGGCTGCACCGAATCCTGACTGGCCGACCCATTGGACCGGATGACAACGGCGAGATGCGATACTTCCCGAATGGCATCATGGAGCACATACAGCTTGGCGTTGACTATTACTTCTCCGTCCTCGTGACCGATTTCCTCTATGACCTGACAGACTGCGCTGATGAAGGCGAGCCGCCGTATAGCTGCAAGATCATCAATAGCGGACTGACAGGCGGGACATTCGTGTCGTTTTATGATGGCGGGACTGGCGTAGACGTGCCTGTCGGCCCCACGGCGCCGTTACTGGCAGCTGGTCTGGTTGGGCTTTGGATGCGGAAGCAGAAGGACTGATTGACAGTTAGTGCGATATGCACTAGTCTGAGCCTGTCCGTGGCGTAGTAGGCAGTTACTTCGACTGTTAATCGAGAGGTCGGTGGTTCGAATCCACCCAGCTGTGAAAGCGGCTGTAGCTCAGTTGGTAGAGCGCTAAAATCTCTGCTTACGTTTGATCCCGGATGCTATGGGTATGAATGGCGTAACTCGCGGCTACTTCTTTGCTATAGAAACCTACCGCAAGTGCTTGAACCTTCAGCCCGCCTTATATGGTATGAAATGGCGTAGAAAATCGTTCCTTCGGAAACTGTCGGTCACTGGTTCGAATCCAGTCCTCGCTTTTGTGAGGTAGCTCAGTCGGTAGAGCAACAGAAAATACGATTTCCGCTTGTTCCTTTCTGCCGCCCAAAGGCGCATCCAGTCACGGCACCCACTCAATCAGAGGTGTCAAAATGGCAAAGCTCAACACTGCACGTAAGCCCACCGTATTCACGGAACAAGGCGCCCAAGCCAAACGTATCAATCCAGAGCAGCAACTGCGCAGACTCGTCATGAGCTGCATGCTGTGGGAGAAAGAGTTTTACGTTGACGGCCAGACTATCTCTGAGCAAATTTTCGACGCGGTGAAGCATGCCGGAGCTCATGCCTCGGCATTGATCGCTATGCAGGCTCGTTCATCCATGAACCTGCGCCACGCACCGCTACTCGTCGCTGCCAGCATGGCTTACCACTTTCGCGGCGATCCGGTTGTTGGTCGAACAATTGCTGATGTGATCCAGCGGGCCGATGAACTGGCTGAAATCATCAGCATCTGCGCTCACTTGAACGGGGTTACACCCGACAAGGTAAAGCCTGTTCTCGGTGCCCAGGTAAAGAAAGGTGTTGCCGAAGCCTTCCAAAAGTTTGACGCCTACAGCATGGCCAAATATAACCGCAAGTCAGCCATTACCCTTCGTGATGCGCTGTTCCTCGTTCACGCCAAGCCGAAAGACGAAGCTCAGGCTGCAATCTGGCAAAAGCTGATCGACGGCAAGCTTGAGTCTCCTGATACATGGGAGGTTGGGCTGTCCGGTGGTGGCGACAAGAAAGAAACGTTCGAGAGGTTGCTGGCAGAGGGTAAGCTCGGCTATCTCGCGCTGCTCCGAAACCTGCGCAACATGGTAGAGGCAAAGGTTGATCTGAGCCTGGTCAGAGACGCCTTGGCGGCAAGGAAAGGTGCTGGGCGTGTATTGCCGTTCCGATTCGTAGCTGCTGCCCGTCAGGCGCCACAGCTTGAGCCTGCAATCGATGCGGCGCTGCTTGCCAGCCTTGAGGAGTTGCCGAAGCTGAAAGGCAGAACGGCAGTGCTGATCGACGTATCCGGATCAATGGAATACGACAAGGTTTCTGCTCGATCCGATATGAGCAGGCTTGATGCTGCGGCAACGCTTGGCGCCGTGATTCCGGCTGAAGAGTTGCGAGTATTCACGTTCTCAATGTCGCTGGTCGAATGTCCCGCTCGCAGAGGTATGGCAGGGGTCGATGTGATCATAGGCAGCCAGCCACATGGCGGCACGTACTTGGGTCAGGCTGTGTCCGACCTGATGCGCCTGGTTGAGTATGATCGCCTGATCGTGATCACCGACGAGCAGTCAGCAGACCGCGTACCGGACCCGAAAGGTCGAGCCTACATGATCAATGTCGCGAGCAATAAAAATGGCGTTGGTTATGGGAAGTGGATTCATATCGATGGGTTCAGCGAGTCAGTCATTCGCTATATTCAGGCTCTTGAGTCTGAATGAACAAGGATGAGTTCAGGGAGGCCGGCCAGAAGCTTTTCGGCTATGGCTGGCAGACCCGAATAGCGGAAAGGATCGACGTTGACGGCAGCACGGTCAGGCGCTGGGCCTCTGGTGCAGTACCTGTGCCGGGGGCTGTTGCCGCCTGGCTGAAGTGTGAGTTGTCGAAGGTGAAGAAATAACCGTATTGCCTCGGGCTGGCCTTTGGTGATAGCTTGCGAATAGGCCAAATAGACGAGGCAGGGAAAATGAAAGCGATAACAATAATTGCGGCGGGGATTTTGTTCTCTGCCGAGGCTTTCGCGAGCTGTTCATCACGGACAGTCGGCGGTACGACCTATCACAACTGCATGGACGGCACGTCTGGAACGAGCCGATCAGTCGGCGGCACCACGTATCACAATTTCAACAACGGCGTTTCGGGGACTTCGAGAGAGGTTGGCGGGACCACGTATAACAACCTGTCGAACGGGCTGAACGGCACTGGCCGCAGCGTTGGCGGGACGACCTACAATAACTGGAACGATGGCAGTTCGAGCACGTCTCGGTCAGTTGGCGGGACGACTTACCATAATGACAATAGCGGTGGGATCGGCACGAGTCGGCGGATTGGTGGGACTACGTATTACAGTGACTGAGCGCGGCGACAACTTCTGGTTTGGCGCAAAGCTGTTCGCCATTCTGACTTATGTCGGCATAGCCCTGGCAATTCCAGATGACTGGCTTTGGGCTCAATGGATTATGCTGGCCATATTCTTCAGCTGCGTCGGCTATTTGCTGGTATTCGCGCCGCTATACTTCCTGTTCTTGCGGATCCGCTGGGGCGTCTGGTTTAGGGACCATCCCGTATTTGACGACCCCGAGCGAATGATTCAGCTTCAGATCAGCCGGCTGCCGCGGCGCCACATCGAGTATTTCGAAAAGCGCTACGGCGTTCGAGTCCAAAAACCGGACTATTCGCCTGAAGAGTTGGAATAGCCAGCCGCTCCGGCACCTTTGGCCATGTTCTTGACCGGCTCATAGTTTCCGTTGTTCAGCACTTTCTCAAAAGGCCTGAAGGCTGCCGCGGCATCGCTCCGAGCCTTTCGACTTGAAAACCATCCCATCATGACCTCCCCCGCTTTCTTTGCAGCCAGGGCGCCCGTTTGATCGGTTCCAAGCAGAGCGACGTCAAGACCGCCAAACTTACCTGCGGCGCCGGCCTTCAATCCTTCCTCGATCAGTACGGACGTCGTGCCGGATGCATTTTTTAAAGGTGGCTGTGACTGCTGAACCAACAGCGCAAAACGGCGCACCTCCGCAATTTCATCAGGCGTAAACAGTTCTTTCATGAGCCTGTCGTTCTGCTTCATCGCCTGTCGGATTGAGTTCAACGTTTGGGTGCCGCTCACGGCGCGGACAGACCGATCGCCAGCGGTAGAGGTGGTAGTCTTGATCAGCGTATCAAGCGCTGCCTGTCTGACCTGGTTCCACGCATCAGAATCCGCGCCCAGAATCTCTTTGTACTTTTTGGCGAGATTTTCGGCGGCCGAGTTTGAAAAGCTGCTGGTGGAAAAAAGAGACTTGATGACCTCCGCATCCGTCGGATTCTTCTCAACAAGCTTTTTGATAAAAGCGCCGCCATCATCCCGGCCCCTGAATTTCTTGTGGTAATCAGCATACAGGCCTCTGGCCTCTTTCAGCTTCTCAATGCCCGCGGTATCGCCCTTGAACAAGCCTTGAGCGACCGCCTCATCAATACCCTCGTCGTAAGCTTTCTTGATCTGTACGAGCTGGCGGTAGTCAGAACGCCCAGGCTCCGCGTTATTTATGGCTGTGACGATGCTTTTGCGCTGCGTTTCGATGTTCTTAAGATTGAACAGCGCATCGGCTCGGCCGGTATCGATATCGTTGACGAAGCTCTTGTCCATTTCATCGAGTTGCGACAAAACTTTTGATGTGCCTGGTAGGGTCGGATCCGCACCGTCCTCGAGTCCGTTTATGGCTCGTGTGACAACTCCGCGCATATCGGTAACCGCGAGCGCTGGATTTGCCTCTCGGGCTGCGTCGTAGGCTGCGCCAACCTTCTCCTTTTCTTTGGCCGCGGCTGATCGGACCTGGTCTTTCAGGGCCCTGCCTGCATCGGAGGGGTATTCGATGCGCGCACCATCCTTAGCGACACGAGACTTGAACTCTTCCACAATATCCAGAGCTCGCTGCTCTTGTGCCTTCTGGCCGCCTAGCATCATGCCGCGGGCTTCCTGCCCTCTTCGGCCAGTCTTCAAAGAGTCCTCGGCACCCAAAAGCGCATCGTCACCGCTTCGCTGACCTCTAGTCAGGAGAAAGTCGAACTCCTTTTCCAGTGGGTTTAAATCGCCCCGGCCGCCATTGACCGCGTCATCGGCGCTGCGGGCCCACTTTTTCAGCAGACCGTCATTGATCTCATCGGCAGGGACGCCAAGCTTCAGGGCCTCCTGGACGATGACGCTTTTCTGCTTATCGCTCAGGGTTCCGTTCGCGGCCGCGCTTTTGTAAGCCTTCCACGCTTTACTGCCGACTTGGGCTATCCCCTCGAAAACGGCTCCGCCCACGCCAGCAAGCCCAACGTCGGCAATGATGTTGTCGGTAGGCTTCTGACTCCCGCTAGCAACCGCAACGCCATCATTGAGAGCCTGAGTCGTTGCGCTCAGCGTGCCTACGCCGAACATTTTGCCAATGGCCGACTTCGCCATGCTGCCGTATTTTGCAGCTGGCGCGAACTCAGCCAGACTGAACAGGCCTTGCAAAACGTCTCGATGATCGAGGCCAGGCTTGTTCACCGTGCCCTTCTTCCCGCCGTACATGGTCAGATCAACGATTACGTTGCCCTTCTCGTCTTCTTCAATAGCCGCGTCTGGGTAATAGTTCTTGATGACATTGGCCGCCTCCTGATCACTACTGGTGGTCAACAAGCCGCCAGACATGAGGCCATTCTTCCAGAAGTTTTCTGATCCGCCCGGCACGTCAACAAACTCTTTGGCGGCTTCGGTCTCTCGGTCTGCACCGGTCACCAAGTTGTAAGCGCTATTCGCCACTTCTTTGGTCGAATCCCACCACGTACCGTCTTTTTCAGGCACGACAGGATCCGCGGCAGGTGGAAGCGCTGCTGCTTCAGGAGCCGCTTCGTTTTCCATCGGCTCATCGTAAATGATGCGATCACGCCACCCGCCAGACTTTTGCGCGGGCTGCGTGGTTGTGGTTGCTGAGTCGTCGTACGCAATCTGATCGCGCCATCCCATTACTTCATCCTCACCGGAAAGCCTTCAAGCTTCATCATCTCGATCATCTTGTCTGGTGGAACGCCCTTGGCTTCGAGCTCATCCGCTCGCGCTTCAAACTCAGATTTAGATGGCGTGACGCCCTTGGTTTCCTTCCACTGCTGATCGAAAGCGGCAGCGTAGTCTTCATCGTTCGTAGACAGGCCTTCGCGAAGCAGCTTATTGCGGATCCGCACGGCTCGGCCAACTTCGTCCTTGTATGTCTTGAACGCCGATTCAAACTGAACAGGCGACAGATTGGTGTTGATAATACCGTCTTCAAGCTGCTTCAATTCTGCCGCGGCGCCCGCAGCACCTGTGATCTCTTTCCTGAATGCAAAGAACTCGGTTGAAACCAACTGATCGAATGCTCGCTTGTTCGCGGCATATTCTTCGCTCTTCGGGTCCACGTCCATGCCGAGGCTGGACATAGCGTTTGTGAGCCCTGCCTTTGCCTTTCCCGGCACCTGAAGGAAGGTCTTGTCATACAGCTTGTCGATCTGGCTGAGCTTGTCCAGCGTCACCGTGTCGTTAATCTGATCTTCCTGAATCTTCCTGGTGGTTCCGGACGACAGGCCTTGGTTATCGCCGCCGATGGTAATGGTGCCGTCAGGCCCAACCGTGATGCCATTCTTTGGCACCGGCGCGATACCCGTCCACTCGACGTCGCCTGTGGCCTTATTCATTCGGTATATTTCGGGCTTCCCTGTGGCCTGGTTCACACCGGCTTTCACGTCGAAGCTTGGCGACTTCGTGCTGAGCTTCAGCCTTTCAATTGCCATTTCATTGGCAGCCTTCGTTTCGTCACGCGCCAAGGTTCTGGCGTAGTCGACATCCTTCGCCTGGCGCTCTGCTGCACCCGCCGCCGCCTGATCGGCGCGAGTTAGGTCGCGGTCCTCAATCTGATCTCGTCTCGTGATGGCATAGTTCTCACGCGCATAACCCTGATCACGCTCCGCCTGACTCTGCTCAAGCGCAGCCATCATTTTCAGACGGGCCTGCTCGTTATGCGTCGCCCGCTCTTCAGCCGCGACCTTGTACTGATTATCGACAGCCTTGTCGGCCAGTTCTTTACCAGCCCCGCCAGCACCCTGGAGGAAGCCCAAAATTCCATAGCTCGCCATGACTACGCTCCTAAAATGCCTGATTGTGGTTGCTCTGGCGCTTGCTGCGGCGCTTGTTCTGGCTGAGCCTTGCCCTGTGCTTCCGCCTGAGCGATATAAGCCTCGTCTTCAGGGTCGGCACGATCAGGGTGTGCGTCTATCCAGAGGCGGCCCGCCATCGTGTAGATTTCGACCGCCATGTCCTCATTGAAAACTTTGATCGGCGCCAATGTGTTCTCAGCAGCAACGGCCATAAGATTCTCGATGATCGACTCGAAAATGGGCTCCTGGAGATCTTCATTCGGCAGAAGCCCGATATCCTGCTCCGCCTTGTCGTAGAGCATGACAGCGATCTGAGCGATACCTTGCGACAGGTTCGTCTTTGCTGAAGCCCGCATGGTCTGGACCATATTGGAATGTATTGAGGGATTCCCCATCGCCTGCTTTAGTGAAGCCTTGACGTACTGTTCGACCATAGCCTGCTCTTCAGGCGTGGCCTCGACCTCTTCGGCTCCCTGCTCTGGCATAGGCTCTGCCGCTTCAGGAGGCATCTGTTCTTGCGGCATCTGTTGCGCGTTTGGATCGCCTAAAATACTCATGCTACGTTCTCCCATGAACGGCTGTCAGGATTGAATCGCAGACGCTGTTTTTGCTGCGGGGCGTAGGGTTGTGCAGCGTACGTCTGGCCGTAGTGCGCTGCTGCGGGCTGGCCGAGGATATTGGACGGTGCAGCGGCAATTTGTTCGGGTCGGTAAGTCGGTTCTGGTGATGACATCATCTGCGGTCGACCCGTGACGCCCATGCCGCCCTGATCACTGCCATCATTTGAAATGCCGAAAGCGCCTTGGCGACCCCAGACCTTCTCCTGATAGTCGCGCTCGTCTTCAGCCTGTTTCGCAGCAGCCATCGTGCTCGCGCCCTGCATTATTCCGCCGCCGAGAATGCTTGCCGCGCCTGGATTGGCAGCCGCCCAACCGGCAGCGCTTGAAATACCGGAGCCAATAGCAGACGCGCCGGAGGCAATCGATGATCCGATCGAGCCCAGAATGCCGGTATTGGCAGCAGCAGCTGTTCCCGCTCCGATGGCCGTTCCAGCAGCGCCCGCGCCAGCGGCAGCGCCCGCAGCAGTTCCAGCCGCAGCGCTTGCCCCGGCAGCAGCGCCCGCACCAGCAGCGCCACCAACGGCGCTACCTACCCCGGCAGTTGCGCCAGCGGCAGCGCCCGCAGCAGCGGTTCCAGCACTGCCAGCGGCTCCAGCCGCCCCAGCCCCCACGGTGGAAGCACCAAGCGCCCCCGCCGCCCACATGCCTGTGCCAATAACAGCGGCCGCGATGATTGCGCCGCGAATCCATTTGTTCTTCCACATTTTCTTCAGGCCGGAGCCAATTGCCTTGAACGTCTTTTTGACGATCTTTTTTGCGCCTTTGAAGAGCTTTTTAAAGAAACCCATGATCAGCCTCCGGTACGCTGGTAAACAGGGGAATTGGTAGGCCTGTACAGGTCATTTGCAAAGCTCTGAAAGTTGTTCATTTGGTCCATAAGCAGCTGTGCGCCTGCTCGCTGTTGGTCAGGGGTGAGTGAGTTGTTTGAACCGATCTGGGCGAGCGAGTCCATCATCTGTGCGTAGTTCCTCGAAACGACTTCTGATTTCTGAGCAATCTGGCCGTACTGCTGCTCGAGCCTAAGCATGCCAACCTGCTGCTGCTCGTTGAGGCGGCGCATGACGAGATCTTGGTTCATTTGCAGCTGCTGCTGGCGCTCCTGGGATTGAATCTGAAGACCTTGCAGCTTCTCCTGAGAGTTGATCTGCTGAGACTGCATCTTCTCCTGCGACGACAGCTGACGACCGAGCAGCGTTGACTGGTTCTGCGCGTCCATGTTGGTCATGGTCATCTGCTGAATGTTGCCAGCGTTCACCTCGGCAGCGCGGTTCTGCGCCTGAAGGTTGTTCAGCGTCATCGTATTTTGCGAGTTGGCATTGAACTGCCCGGCATCGTTCACGGCGCCCAGGTTCTGTGAGGCGCGCTGTGCGTAGGTGCTGGCGTCCTGTTGAGCGATAGGCAGGGCTCGATCAATCGCAGCGCCCTGAGACGCACCAACAGCCATAGACGACGAGTACAGGCCACGGCTGTTCATCTGCTGGTTGGCAGATTCGCGAGCTCGCTGCATATAGACGGAGTTTTGGCCGAGGATATCGCCCAGCTGAGACTGAACCGTCTCATTGGCCTTAACGTCGCGTTCGACCGGCTTATACGTCTGAGCCGTGCCGGTGGCAGCGTTATAGGTCTGGGCTGTGCCTTGCGATACGCCGCCGCCAGTTGGTCTGGCCGAAGCTGTACCCTGGCTCGCTTGCGTCGTGGCAGGCATACCAGTAGTCGTATACTGATTCTTTTTAAGCGGGTCTAAAATTGCCATTACTGCGTGCCTCTCATGACCAAGCCAGTTCGTCTATTGCGTAAATTTTGCAGCCGAAAGCGTTTATCTGGAGCGAGCCCCCGGCTGATTGAGAAATATCGATAGTTGAAGTCGATCCGGCGTAGAGCGTGGCGGTAACGCCTTTCTTGGTCGCCGCAGTCACGCTGTTGTCGGCATTCACGCCGTTCGGGCGATATCGGATAAACAGGAGGCTGTTTCTGTTGAAGGTCGAGACACTGACCGCCGTAACGCCGGCAGAAAAGCTTTCAATCTGTGTAATCGTTAGCGCGATTTTGTCGGCCGTTTTGCGAAATGCGGTGGACTCAAGGCCGTCGAGCTTGTCGGCATCAAGGCCAGAACCCGCCCCGTCCACCGTCACCAGCTTTTGCAGCACCTTGTTGGCATCGAGTGCTACCGAAATACTCGCGTCCTGCGAGCCGTCGAAGGCGTTGGAACTGCCGGTAACATCGCCTGACAGTTTGACCTGCCGGGCTTCAGCCAATCGGGTGGCCTTGTTCGCGGTGTCACCTTTGGCGAGGTACAAACCATCGGCCACGGTTTTGGACATGACGGTTTGCAGCGCGCCGAAATTGCCGGTCTGGTTATTGGCGATCCGGTACTGAAGGGTTGGACTGGCGCCATCTGGCGAGAACAGCTGAAGCGCGCCCTGCCCGTTCGTGCCGCCTGGTAGATGAAGCACGGAGCCGGATTCAGGCCAGCCGACACCGGAGCGGGCGTGACACAGGCCGGTAATCGATGCAGCGCCACCGGCAAAGCCAATCGCCTCGCCCTGGTTGATCTTCGTGTGATTGTGGTTCGCCGGATTGACCACTGTTGCAATCGTAACGTTGCCGCCGAAATCAGTAGTGGCCTGCCCGGCTACGCCACCAGAGAGCGCAAGGGTAATCGGGCTGGCAAGGCGCTGAGCGGTCGCTGAAGCCGTGCCTGAACCACCGGGTATATTGCCGTTCGCGTCACGTTGAACCACGTCGTAAGCACCGGTGCCGACATTCTTCGTGGCCGCCGTGCCGAGGCCGAGGCTTGTTCTGGCGGTCGATGGTGACGGCAGGTCGGAGAGGTTTAGCCCCTTGTTCACATAGTCGGTGTGAGTATGCAGGCGAGGCGCGCCGTCAAAGTCGGTAATCGACAGCGTGACAGCGTTGCCGGTCTTGCCGTTGATGCTCTTGATCGAGTCGGAGTTAAGCCCCGCCGCTTCATAGGCGTTTACCGAGTTGATCGACAGTTCGTCACCCAGGGCTACGGCGCCGACACCGGGCAAAGTGCCAGCAGCTGAGATATACCAGTATTTGCCGCGATCCGTTGAGGTCGGCGCAGCAATCGGCATGGTGCCACCGGCTGCACTGTGATAGCCCATGTATTTACGGGCGCCAGAGGTCAGCTGACGAGCGTCATTGGCATAGCCTGCGGCCGTATCGGCATGCTGATTGGCAACGACCGAGTAATGCAGAGCTGAGCGTGTACCGGGTCCGTCGACGGTTTGATTGAATGGCTTCAGCGCCCAATCGCGGGAAAGATCGGCAGCGCTCTGTGATCGGTTGGCCTGCTCCTGCGCCTGGTTCTTGATATCGATAATGCCGGATGACAGCGCGGTGATTTCAGCGCTTGCTGTTGCCGTCGCAGCTTCTGAGGCCGCAGCGGATATTGCAGAGGATTCGGCTTGCTCGGAGAACAGTTCAGCCGCCGCTTTATCCTCGACAACCGAGACTTTGGCCGCGTCGAGCTGGGCTTTTGTGACCGGGTGAAAGGCCTCAAGCGCGTCAGCAATCCGGAAAGGTTCAGCAAAGCCGATACCTTCTGTTGAGAGCTTCGGGAGTCGTTCAAGGCCTGATTGAACAGCCTGAAACTCGCTCGCTACATCGACAGCGCGGGCAAGATCGCCAATCGAGAATGTTTCTGAATAGGTGTAAATCCGGCTCACAGGCGAAGGCCCCCAAGGGTGTAGGTAACGAGAATGTCGGAAATTGAGTGCGGCTTGGCGTCGGCAGAGGTGCTGGAAATCAGCATGGCGAGGTTTTGCCCGCGCCCCCTGATTTCAACGTGCGCTTCGTTCAGATGCGGGGCTGACCAAGTGAAAGAGTCCCAATTGGCTTCATCGAAATTCGTAGCGCCGCCGATTACGTCTATGGCCTCAACGCGGTGCGCCATAACGTCGGATGCGCCAAAATCAAAGACCGGTTTTGCCTTGATCGGGACCGGTCCGTCTGACTGAACGTTGATCGTCGCCTGCTTGAAGGCTTTCTTTCGGCCAGGCTGGCGGGAGTTGGCAAACGCCGTCATGAAATAGGCCTGGATCGGCAGACCATCGAACGAGGTGCCAACGTCCATCCGGTACACCCAGCCATCGGTTGAGCCCATGAATACAGCTGGCTCACCGGTTCGCATTTCACCGGAGGCCGCACAGGTGGCCTTGAAGCCCAATACCTGCCGGGTAAAGCCGGCCAGCTTGTTGCCCGAGAAAGTCGCTGTAATGACCTCTGAGCCCTGCAATTGCGTAGCCGGGCTGTTGAACGCCCATCGAAGCTGATTGCGATCCAGGGCGGCTACGGCGCAGGTAAAATAGGGTTTGCGAGACTGGATAAACGGCGTGATGCCTTTAGAAAACGCGCCAGACTGGAATGAGCCAAAACTTTGCGTGGCGCTCAAGCTGGTTATGCCGCGATCACCGAGAAAATACAGGTCGTTGTAACTGAGCGATGAGAAGGCAATGGCGCCCGATTTATCATCGTGCAGACGGAGGTCTTTCTTTTGCAGATCGGCTTCGCTCGAGCCGTAGAGCACCGATATCTGATTCTGCATCTGAATGCACAGCGCGCCACCGACGAGCGGATACAGCCCTGTGACCTTGCCGCCGACTGCGATTTCTCCAGCCAGACCGCCAACCGGGTCGAAATTTCGCGGATCGCCAACGGCGCTGTAATACAGCGAGCCTCGTTCGGTCGCGAGATAGAGAATATTGTTATTCGCCGCAACTGCTACCGGGGGCGTGGCGTCGCCTGGTAGCGTGATTTCCTCGAGGTAGGACTGACTTTCGCTGATGAAGCGCAGGAGCTTCGCCTTGTTGACGCCATCCACGAAGACCATGACGCCGAACGGGTTCGCGGCAAAGTTGTAGCTGACGAACTGCGCTCGCCCATTTGGAAGCAGCGGCAGGTTTGTACCGGTGAAGTCCTGCCAGCCATTTGAAACGGCGCGCCATAGCTTTGCGGCCGAACCGTCCTCAGTGTTTCTGATCGCAAACAGATAGCCGTTGTGAACGTGAACGCCACGCACAGGCCCTGAACCCGGCACAGGCTGAATTGCATTACGGCGGTCGATAGCCAGATCACCCGAGCGCTTGTGCGGCTCTGGTCGTCCGTCGTGGCGCTCATAGCCCGGCATGCTGCTGTAGCCTTGATTGAGCCCGAGTACATAGTTCTGGCAGGCGATCATTCGGCCTGGTGTTAACGAGGCTCCAGGCGTCTCGAAATCAAGCCCACCCTCAAGAATGATCTGATCCTGCTGGCGCGAATCTCGAATCATGCGAGCGGCGCCCCGTAGCGAATGGTCGGGAGTTCAGTGGTGCAAATCTGGTTAAACAGCTTTCGGTATTCACCATCGGCCATCTGGAAAGCGTTGCCGTCACCCTCAAAAGCCGCCAGGGAGCGCACAGCAAGCCAGACAATCGCAATGTGATACTCTTCCGGCATTTCCGGGACTTTTTGCGACAGTTCGCGCTGCCGGTTGTCCGCGCTATCGGATGACGCGAATGTCTGAGGCGTGATGTAGTAATCGCCAGTGATGCGGTAGGCTCGATCAGGCGTCGGGCTGACTCGAACAGACTTGCGGTCATGCCAGAAGTAATTCGGGCGGCCGGTGTAGTGCTCGTCGGATTCTTCGATTGCCCTTCGATGATCGGCAGGCAGATAGCACAGGCGCGCAGAGGTCTTTTCAGTCTCACCGCGTATGTACCATGAGTCCTTCTCAACCGAGCGAATCACGTCACCCTTCGCCACCTCAGTAGATGGCAAGGACAGATGCGTGATACCTGGCTCCGTCACCTGATCAAAGCGGCGCAGCATGAACTTCCAGTTCTCGCGAGATCGCTGGATTTCGAGCCATGCCTGTTCCACGTAATCGACTACTCGAGCAGACTGCGCGCTCTGGTCAGTGACAGCGCTCGGTCCAGCGCCGGAATAGCCGATACGGGTATAGGCCGCACGGCATAGCTCAAGGAAGGTCATCAGGCAAAGCTCATTTTCTGGAAGTCTTCGGTCGGCTTCTCAAGGCTCCACTGATATGGGAACGTTGGCCGGCCAGAGGCTTCGCCTGTGCTCTGGTCAATGTCGTAAGTCACTGCAAGGCGCAGCACTTCAAAGTATTTGTATGGGACTTCGACCCATGTGTTTCGCAATAGAACCGCCTGCACGCCGTTATGCGTCAGCGATACCGGGGAGCTGTCTTTGCCGCTGTTGGAAATGCGAACCCAGATGGATTGCTCGGGATTGGCCTTGGTCTTCTTCGGCTCGGCAACCTTCTGAACTTCGCCCAGGGTGTCGCGAATCTTCTGCCGCAGCGTGTCGTCCTTGATATTTGGCGGCACATCCATACCGAGATCATTGCTGGCATAGTCGCGAAGCTGTTGGCTGGTTGCGCTATCAATGCTGAAAGTCGTCATTTTGTATTACCCATAAAAAAGGGGCCCGAAGGCCCCATGAGGTTTGGTGGTGTGCTTAGCCGAGACTTGAAACTGCAACTTCGCAGCGGATCAGCCAGGAGTGATTCAGAATCACTGAGGCGTAGTAGGCCTTCCAGCCGACGAAGCCACGCTGGCCGAGCGGGTCAGACTTGTCTTTCTGACCAACAGGGACAATCGAGGGCTCGATAGCGCCACGGCCCTTCAAAGGCACGTCAGCAAACGCTTCCTTGCCGAAGTAGATCACCGGATAAACGTTGACGTTGGTGCCGTTGTTCTCGACGTTGGCGATGGTTGTTGAACCAGCACCAATGAACGGGTTCAGCAGCGCAGAAGCCACGTAACGCACGTCTTCGACCTTGCCGATTTCGTAAGGCAGCGCTTTCGCAGTGCCGTACTTCTCAACAGGCACGAAGCCAACCATTTCACGAATATCTGCCTCAACGTCGGTATGGCAAACAGCGATGAAAGCCGCGTCGATCTGCTCGCTGCCATAGTTCGGCGTCGAGTTCTCGATCTTGGTCACTTTCATAGCCAGCTGGTTTTTCAGGCTGCGAGTAACCTTGCGCTGAAGACCAGTGGTCAGGACTGCGTTAACCGCGCCACGAGTTGCACCATTGGAGAAAAACACGTTGGTGCCGCCGATGATGGCGCCCCAGCAAACCTTTTCCTTGGTGTGCATGGCTTGCTCACCGCAGAGCATGTAAGCGTCATTCATGACAGGATCTTCAACGAGGTCTTCAACCTGATCGGTGATCTGCACGAGGTCGCCATACTGGCCCAGCGTGACAACGACGTTTTCATACTCCATTTTGCGAGCAGTCGGGGTAACGCCTTCAGTCAGTGGCGAGCCGTTGACAGGCGGGAAAGGCTTCGGCCGACGAAAAGTCATATTGTCGGCTTTGTTCTTCGGCAGCGGCTTGGTCAGCGCGAAGCGGCCAAGCACTGAGTAGGGTTGACCATGCGCAAGCATTGACGCTTCTGCATAGGTATTAGTTCGTTGTGACACAGCAGCCTTATTGGTCGTGCCGGTCGTGGTTGCGTAATCGACCATGTTGTATTACCTCTAATTCATGCGTTTTTGGACCTTCCGCACGGCCTGTTCCCAAGCCATGTCGTCGTCCGCAGATCGGCTCACAGAGCCGTTTCGGGTTTGGGGAATGACTGCGCGTTGCAGTCGGTCTTGCTTGCTCTGCGAACCGGCACTTGAGGCTGCTGCGTCTTGTGTTTGGTTGGCGGTGCTTTGCTTGTAGAGGCTGATCAGTGCAGCGGCGTTAGCGGCTGTATCTTCGGGAGCCTGGTACATTGCTCGGATGCCTGATGGCTGCTGACTGAGCCATCCGGCGAAATCTTTGTTCTTATCCCGGTCGTACTGTTGCCAGTCGGGATGCTGGGCGCTCAGGAACTGCGCGGCTTGCTGGTACTGAGCGTTTCGCTGTGCCTCGGCCTGCTCTGCCTGCATCTGCTGCAATGGCGTCAGGCGCTCTTCAAACTTTGCGGACAGCTCGCTCAGGCGCTCGTTGAGCACGTCATCGATGGCCTTACCGATCTCGGGGAAATCAGCGCGGACCTGCTCGAGTGATTCAATTTGCTTTTTCGGTGCCTGCTCGACTTTTTGCTTGAGCTCGTCAATCTGGCGCTGGTAGGCGCTCACGCGGCCTTCGTCGGACTTCCAGCGGTGTTCAAGCTCGCGGTATTTGGCTTGCCAGTCGGTTTCTGGGGCTTGCTCGCCCGCTTCTGGCTGTGCGGGCTTGTCTTCTTCTGTGGCCTCGTCAGCCTGTTCGGTTTCGTCCTGCTCCGTGCCTTCGTCCACCTCTGGCGCTGCTTCTTCCGGCTTCTCTGGCGCCTCTGCGGGGCCGCCTGTCAGCGAGGCGAAATAGTCGTCATCGTTGTAGTTGTCGGTGGCTGTGTTTTCTTCAGACATGAGTAATCCTTTGCGCGGCCAGGAGGCGGCGCGGTTGTTGGTCGTTCTGGGGTGGTTAAGCGGCGGTGCGCGGCTTCTCGTATTGCGAGATGAGGTATTGCAGTTCTTTGATCTTGCCCCTGACGGCTTCGCTTTCGGTGGCGATCAGTGACTTGACGTGCAGGTCGAGCCTGGCCTTTAAGTCGGCCAGCAGGTCTTCAATGCTGATCTGGCTCATATACCGGACCCCACTTGAAGCTTGAGCTGCATTTCGCGCAGCTTGTCGTTTGACTGCATACCGGCTATCAGCTCCTGCATATCAAACTCTTGCTGCTTCATGCCGAGCTCTGCATACAGCTTCTCAAGTGTCATTTCGCGATCAAGGGCGAGCTTAGCCATGCCCAACTGAAACTCTTGTTGCGCCCGCGCTGCTTCAAGCTGCTGCTGCTGAGCCCGCAATTCAAACTCGCGCTCTTGCGCCTGAAGCTTGGCCTGCTCGGCTTGCTGCTGAGCGGCGATGGCTGGGTCAACTTCAGGCTGCGCATTCGGATCTGGCTTGAGCAGGTAGAGCTCGGGGTCGAAGTCGTTGAGGATCAAATACTCCTCGAAGATCTTTTCCATGTTGGCGATAGGCGCGAACATAGTCCCGGCGATCTGAATCAGGTTTTGAATCTCGATCATGCGGGTTTCGCGCTGGAGCAAGGCAGTAGTGCCCTTGGCGACAACACGAATATCGCCCTTGATTTCGGCTTTCGGGTTAAATTCCATGTTCCAGTCGTAGTACCTCGACACATGCGGGGTCGTGATCATGTCGTCAAAGGATTTAACCGCCCTGGCAATAACGATGTTGGCCGACTCCATGAGCATCGCCATGCCCTGAAACGTCTTGGTGACGCCGCTGCCCTGCTCGCCCTGTGCGATCATCGGAAGGCTGGTCGCCTCGTCGGCCATTTCACGCACGCGAGAGGCGATTGCCATAATGTCGCCAAGCCTTGACGGGATATCGAAGGCCTTGATGACGTTATCGAGCGTCATGCCATCCTGGCCCTTGTCGTCAAAGCGCCAAATCTTGCGCGGCTTCATTTCGTAATCGTTGTCAGCGGGCGTCAGGTAGCCGTCACGGATCACAATCTGCGGCCCGGTAGCTAAGCCGCCGTTATCCATCAACATGCGGTTGAGCGCGTTGTACATGGACTGCTCGGTCCGCATCTGATCCGGAATACCCAGGCCAAACACGCTGGCGTCGTCCTTCTCCCAGTTGAAGAAGTCATAAATCGACTCGCCTTTGCTCATCGGGTGAATGTCGGCCATGACAACGTGACCGCCAATAATGAGCATCAGGCCGTATGGCTCGGGCACATTCTCGTCAAGCTCTTCAGGCGGGCAGCCACAGGCAGCGAGCCATTCACGCTTGATCGGGCCGTAATACTCGACGCAGTAATAGCGCGAGTCCTCGAACTTGCTGCGCTCACCGGTGATGGATTGAATCTGGTGCAGGAATTCAAATTGCTGCTTCTGCGTGTCGGCCGCTTTCATTTGCAGGACGCGCTTCACCTGCTCTTTGTTGTAGTGCGGGTACTTGAGGAGGTCTTGCACGCCGCGACGGGTCATGAATGACAGCTCAAAATCGTATTCACGCTCCTCTGGCCTGGTGGCCGACATATCGGGGAACCAGTAAAACGGGTTGACCCGCTTTGAGCGCGGCTCGATGCGTCGGACAACCTGAAGCTCTTGCTGCCCGGTTTCGGGATTGGTCGCCCATACGCGGCGCTCGTCACCGATCATAACCGGGCCTTTGATAACCCCCGTTCCCAGCTTGGCCGCGTCGTAGATGATTTCTCGCTGGATGGCGTCATAGCCCGATTGCTCGAGCTGGTCCTCGATCTCCTTGCCCATCGCCTCAGATGCGGCTTTGACTTCGGACAGTTCAGCCTGTGCAATATCGCCTTCGGTCGTCTCAGCCTGGTCATTGAGCGCTACAGGGCGCGTGCTGTTCAGGCGGCTGGATAACTCAGGGACCGGCGTATGCTCGGTCTTCCAGTTCTGTTCACCGTTCGGCAGCACGATCTTGACCATGCGAGCGGCGGCGGCATCGACCTTGTTTCGGGTGATGTTGGTAAAGACGCGAGAACCGTCTTCCGGCATTTCCTCTTCTTCGTACTCGCCGTGATACTGCCGCAGGTTCTTGAGCATTCGGCGCTCATAGGGCTTTCGGTCCTTCACAGCCTGATCAAACAGCGCCAGGACTTCGTTACCCATTTCCTGATAAACGTCCAGGTCTTCTTCGCCCGGCTGATCTGGGGAGCCTTGATAGTTTGGGTTCATTAGTAGCCTGTAACTGATCTGGAGGGTGTGAAGGCGTGTATTTCGCGCTGGGCGGTTGGCTTGGTTCGGGCGTGCTTGAGTGCAAGGCACAGATACCTGACGGTATCCATGCAGTTGTGAACGATTACTGTGTTATGAAGAGCGAATGCATGGGTGGCAGGCACTTCCATGCAGTAGACGTCGCTGTTCTTATGCGGCGTTACGCTTACGCAACGTAACTGCTGTGGCGCACGGCTTTGAGCAGGTAGCTTTCTTGACGTATTTGTTTGCAACGAAGGCCGATGAGCAGACGACGCAGGTGCGCTCTTCGTTGTCGATGCCTGACAAGAACCTGTGGCGGGTCTTGCAGGCGTTTGAGCAGAACTTACTGCCTTTGCCTGGCGCGCCCATGTAGGCCTTTCCACAATGCTCACAAGCCTTCTCAATCTTGACGTGAAGCTTGTGCTTGTTGTTCTCATAGTGCTGGTGGTGCCACCGCAAACCATCTTCGCTGCCATGCCATTCAGCGGCAGCCTTGAGGGCGTTTTCAGACAACGGTTTGCTGACGCCCTTGTGGTGATGGGCCATGTGCTCGGCCGGCGAAACAAGCTCGAGATTTTCGGGGCTGTTGTTGCTGCGGTCATGGTCCTTGTGGTGGACGTGATAACCGTCTGGAATTTCTGCTTTGTTGACGTGCTTCCAAACTTCTCGATGAAGCCTGACGCCATCGCGCTGATAGTAGAAGCCGCAAAGGTAATACCGCGTGCCGAGAAATTCTTGAGCTGTTTCTGTGAGGATATTGACGCACATGAATGACCTACTCCACTGTTCGATGTGACGCAAACAACGCCTTCGAGGTGCTGGGATTCAACCCATCCTGACGGCGTAAGAAAGCGGTGATCTGGCGTGCAAATCACCTCGCTTCCGTCCTCGAATTTTACCATGTTAGTCCGTTGATTCATCGAGGTTTTGCGGCAGTTTACATAGTCTTCATACTTGCCATTTATCGACAAAACTTTGCCGCTCGTGCCGACCATATCAATGATCTTTTTTGGTCCTTTGTCAGTCAGGACAACGGTATCCGGATGAAGGCAATGGTCGTTCTTCTTCACGATCCTGCCTTTCTCGTCACGCTGGTAAAGCTTGTATTCCCACAGAAATTTTGACAGCGTATTAAATACCTTGAGGCGCCCTGTGCTGAGACGCTGATACACTTCAAGCAGCCCTGCTTCAACGGCGTTATCGGCGGTCCGAAGGTTCAGCCCTTCGTCGCGATACATCTTGTAAAGCTGTTTGCCGTCTGTCTGAGTCCTACCCTTGCTGGCGGGATCGATAACGCCAGGAATCCATTCGCCACGCGCCTTTATGGCAGAGGCATGAACGGCCGGCTCAGCCTGCCCCCGGTAGTGCTCGGAATACAGATACACCACGTCAGATGCTTGATCCCAGGCGCCCCATACAGCGGCGGTGACATTCCAGCCCACATCCATCGCGTACAGCTTCGGGTAGTGCTCGGGCAGCGGCACTGGATCGATGACAAACTCATCAAGCGCTATCGGGTAGATGGCGCCCGAACCCAGCGACGGGATGCCTTTGGATCGCGCATCGCGAAGGTGCGGCATCGTGCTTTTAAGCATGTCCGATTTCTGCTCTTCAGTGAGGTGCGGCACGTCATCCCAGCCTGCGCTGATTACAGCCCTGCTCATGGTTGTGCATCCTCAATAAAAGACAGTGTGAGTGGCGTCATACCCATGATTGGCGTGTAGGTCATGGCGACTCTGCCGTTTGTAGTCATCGTTCTTACAAGTGCTTCGTCGTAGACTTCTTGCGGCACTTCTTCGTCAAGCCATATCCAGTCCATTTCAAAGCCCTGAAACACCTTTCGGCCTTGCTCATAGGAGCGCAGCCAAAGCCGGCTGATGCCGCCTGAAACGTGCCTGACCTTGATCTCTTCGTAGGCTTCGGGGATGCCCATCTTGCGAGTGAGCCCCGCAATTCGAGCGCCAGGAATAAGGCCGGTACCCTCCTCGCCAAACTTGCCGAGCAGTTTGTTCTGAAGGATGTCGCGAGTGGTGTTGCCGGTATCGCCTGCGGCAAGCGCCGTAATCGGATGCTCAAACTTGTGCCCAGGCCACCAGTCCGGATATTCGCCGGTTAGGTGTACTGAGGTGGCGTATCCGCCTGCTACCGTCTTCCCGACCCTGTTGGCCGAAAGAAATAGGATTTCTTTGTGTAGCTTGCTGGCCTCGAAGAACTCCATATGCTTCGGGTAGAGTTCTCGACGTAGAGGGCCTGTCTCGGGGAATACCGTGGCTATATGGTTTTGACTCTCCCGGCGCTGCTTCTCTTTCAGCAGCTTCAGAAGTCGCTGTTTGGCCTCAGTGCGCGACGTGTTTAAGCTGTGCGAGTTCTGCGGCAATTGCGGCATCAAGCTCTGCATCGTCTAGCGTATCCGTGGTGTCTTTGACTTCCGTCTTCGTCGGCGCGTAGTGGCCTTCCATCTTGTTCAGTTCTTGCACCATCGCCAGGGCGTCGCGGTACTTCTCCTGGCCCTTGAGCGCATAGAACAGCTCGGTTAACTCTTCCTTTTTCTGAACCTCTGACAAAATGTCGCGCTTGTGGTGCTCTTTGATGTACTGCGCCTGCACGACTTCCTGCATGTCGTCCTGCACGGCGCGCACCCACTCCTGGAACTCCGGCTGACGCCAGACGTTATTGAGGAAGTGGTGCGGGTGGTTGGTCTTGTATCCGTACTTTGCTGAAACGTCTTCCTTCAGCGCGCCCATCGAAATCTCTTGAACGATGGAGCGCAGGTTGGCGGTATTAGTGGCGCCCAGCCTTCTTCGAGACGTAAAAAAAGCCGCTTCAGCGGCCTTGATTCGTGCTTTCGATTCCTTGCTCATATCTGGCGCAGGCTGTACGGCAGGACGTGCACGGCGAGCCCGGTCACCCCGGTATATTCAACGGCCAACGAAGTGTCTTCAGCTAGGTCCAGACCGATCACGCCGGAATCGGTAAACGGCGCAATGCCCAGGTACGGGCCGAAGTTGACGCCATCCGCAGAGCCGACAATCGTGGCGCTGCCGCCTGGCTCAATGAAATTGATATGCACGTCGAGGCGCTGGGTTTTTACTGTGTGTGCTCTCGTGCGGCCTGAGCCCACTGCACCAGTTGTCAAGGGGTCTTTTTTGGTAGACATGGGCTTACCTGTTTCGAATGTGCAAATTGAGAAGCTTTCTGACGATCCTGACGGGTCTGATGTGCAGAATTCTGGCGCCGATAATATTGGTCACGGCCGAAGCCGTCCGGGCGCTCGCCGACTCGAGGATGGCCGGCTCATCCAGCACGACCATATAGGCCCGATAACTGCCTGAAGCGACGTTGACCGTGAAGCGCTCCTGAAGCCCGCCAGTTGAGTTCTGAAGGCCTGAGTCGTACAGCGGAGCCAGACTATTACCCGCCTGTCCCGCGAGCACCTGAGCCACTGTAGGCGTCGAGGATGCGTAAGGGACGACGATCACGCGGTATTGCGTATCTGATCTGGTCGCGAAGCCGAATGTTAGCGTCGCCTGAGTGCGCGCATACAGCCCCAGGCGAGTCGATAGACCGGTCTGGAGCTCGCTTGTGCCCTCAACGCCGGTCGATACCAGCCATACAGCACTGACGCCACCGACAACAACGCGGACCTGTACCTGCCTGTTCAGCTGGTTCGATGTTCTGACTTTGAGCCTGAAGAAGCCGCCGTTTTGAATCGTCTGCGTGGCCTGAGCAAATGGCTTGCCGTCTACCGACAGAAACGCGGTCGGATCCGACTGCTCGAAATCGATCTCGATGGTCGTGGTGACGTTGATCCCGGCAATGACCACCGGATACAGCATTTCGACCATCGTGTCAGTCGGTTGCTCAAAATACGCCTGGATCGCAAACTGATTCGGCGTCGAATCGTTCAGATAGTCCTCATAGCGGATCGGGCGAGCCATGAAGGCGTCACCGTCACGAATGGCGGCCGAGACGTACGGCCCAACCACACTGCGCACAGCGCGAATCGGACGCTCAAGAAACTGGAAAGCCGCTTTGAACGCTTCGGAGACGAAAGGCATTTAGATGGCTACTGAGGTGATCGGAATGTGTGTCGGTGTGGCTGCCACGTTGTTGGCATCGTCAAGTAGGAGAATGCCGACAAGGGTTGTGCCGCCTGTAAACAGTGAGGCGAGAGAGCCTGTGACGACGTTGTCCTGTGTGATCACGACCTCGCCATCGACCAGGGACACTGGGCCAAGTCGAATCGCGCCGAAATTGCCATTTTCAGAGAACACGTAGCCTGTCGGATAGGTGCCGGTCACGTCGCGCACATCCTGATCGAGGCTCTTCAGCAGGCGCAGTTCGTAGCGGACGTTTTGCGTAACGTTGACCGTCTGCGTGGCTGTTGAGGTTCGGCTGAAAATGTTGGTGATCGAATAGCTCAGGACGTAGCTGCCAGCCACGTTTGTATTCACGCTGCCCGTAACGACCACTCTGGCCGAGATATCGCCCTCAGTCTCATCAACAGCAGAGAACGACGGCGTAAACGTACCGCCGAGGCTGACCGTAGCAGGGCTGCCGCCGTAGACAACCAGTGTTGGCGATGAGCCGGGATCACTTGATCCCGCGACCAGATCAACCGTATAGGCCTGCGTCGTGCCGTCATTGTTCAGAACGTCTATGGTCGCGGCTTCGGTTGTGCCGAGGGCTGTGCCGAACTTGGCTGAAATGTACTCGTCAGCATTCTGAATGGCCTCAACTGCGCGTATCTGTGCAGGACCGTCCAGCGCGAATGAATTTGGCAGGGTCAGCTTTGCATACCGGCCTTTGGTGTTACCGATACCGGTCAGGATAGAGTTGTCGTCGATCAGCGTATCGACAGCCGGCACTTTGATCGGGTGCGTGATGTTGAATGTGCAAACCGCCTCAGTAAAGTCACCTTCAAGCACGCCGATCTGTTCATAGCCCTCTTTAACAGTGCCTGGGGCATTGATGCGGACAGTTGTTGAGTTGATGACCGTAAATGGCACGTCAAAGCCTGCAAACAGCAGCGTGGTCAGGTTGTTTGCGTCACCATCGGTAATGGTGATATCTACCGCCTGCTGATACTGAGTGACGACGTTCGCAGCGCCTATATTGGATACAGCCGGCATGGATTAAGCTCCCAGGGTCGTGGCGTTGGCGAATGCGTACTGAGAGTGCGCGCCGTTGAAGATGTAATGCGCTCGAACCTGATAGAGCTTGTTTGGCTGGAGGCTGGCGACGACCGCGAAAGAGTCCGTGGTATTTTTGATCACGGTCCAGACGCTCGACCCGCTCGCGTTCAGTTCGAACATTGTGGTACTGCCTGCCGGACCATCGTCCACGTCAATGCGGAAGCCGTTGCTGCTAATGTCTATGATGCCAATACCTGTCGGCGCGGCGAGATCCAGGTTGAACTTGATGCTCACCGGGATCACCTTCTCGCTCGGCAGTGAGTCGTTACTGAGAATGCGCGCCATGACTACTCCGCAATTGTGCTGTAGATAGCCTGATAGATCGGCTTAATGATGAGAGAGAAGCTGTTTTCGTTGGGCTCAGCCTCAACGGAAAACGTCATGGTGAAATCGGTCACGACGCCCGTGTCATCGATAAGGCTGCCGACTGACTGGTAAGTTGAGTTCACAGCTGCATCGACTGGAGCCGTGAACAGATCGCGGATATCTAGAATGATGTTCTCGGCGTCGAATTCTGTGTATGGCGATTTCCAGCTGAGCGCAGATGGCTTTTCAAGGCGCAGATAACGGGTGTTGTTCGGGTTGCCGAGCTGAGCCATGACTGAGTTTTCATCGACCGCAGTTCCTGCGTCTGGCAGCTCAATCTGGTGCGTCTGCGTGTATGTGACGAGCTTGCTGTATCCAGTGCCGGCAGCCATCAAGAACAGGCCATAACTGCCAGTTGCGAGATCGCCAGGCACGTCAAACGTAAACTTCGTTGCATCAACGACGGTCGGCGTTACCGGGAAGCCCGCAAAGGCCGCATCAGATACGTCTGCAGTATCGATGCCTTCAAGCTCGACCGTGACCGCCCTCTGGTACTGCGTGACCGCATTGCCTGCGCCTACCAGCTTGATGTTCATTGGCGTGGCTAGCACAAGGCCGGTAGATGAGAAGGTCCGGAACCCGTCTTTGTTGCTCGCTGAGTCGTGGCTGACATAAATGCCGGCGCGATAGTTCGAAATATCCGTAATAGGCGACGTGATCGTTTTGAGAAGCGCGCCATTCAGGAAACTTTGGATTCGAGGCTCAGCCAGATCGCGGTTGAACCTGAATCGCAGCACGTCGCCTACCGCATAGCTCGTGGTGGTGAAGTCGTTCAGCAGCACCGTTGACCCGTCAGCGTTGCGTTGCTTGATCGTCACCTCGTTAAAGCGGACTCGAATCAGATAGGCCTTGTACGAATCCTTGTCAAAAAGCCCGACGCCCGCACTGGAGAGTGCGAAAGAGCCGCTACTGAAGCCGACAGTGACATCAATGTCGATATTGCCAGAAGACTCCAGCACAGCCGGATGCGTGATATAGACCGTCGCCGGCTTGTCCCTTGGCGTCAGATCGCCACCAACGATTGCGGCAGGGTTGCCGTGAACGACCAGATCGCTGTTCGTGTAGCTGGTGGTGTTTGCCAGGACGCTGAAATCAGCTTCGAAAGTTGCCATTAGCGCGCCCACCCGATGACTTTTTCGCCCAAATTATCGAACTCATTCATATCCGCATGGCTCGTGTGGATCTTGATTTCATCGAAGTACATGCGCTGATCAGACACGACGGCATTGCTTGCGAGGTTGTGCGTGCCTGCCCCTGGAGCGGTCTGAATCCACGTACCGCCCGACTGCGCGAAGTTGCCGCCAGTTGTGCCGACGCGGGTGTAGCGGTTCCAGTTCCAGACGTTGAGCATGTAGAGGCTGGTGTAATAACCGCTTTTGGTAACGAGGAAATCGGTTCGGTTGGTGTTGGTGTAAATTCGCTCCATCAACTGCGTTGAAGGGTTGTACTTCCACAGCTTAAAGATCGCCTTTGTACCGTTCGGCTCTGGATATACCGCAAACTCAAACGTGTTCCACTGGCCCTTTATGAGCCGATCACTGCCGGTCGAAACCTGCTCGGCCGGATAAACCGCCACATAAGCATTGCTCTTTCCGGCTTCGGTCATCGCGTTGAAGTTGATTTCGTTATCGACCAGAACTTTCATGGAGTCGGTCGAGGAGTCGGGCTTAACGACGAGCGTCAGCCAGCCGCTATTGTCTTGCGTCGTCGCATTTCGTCGCCCGCCAATCCGGAAAATCTTCTGGTATGTCGCGTTGGTCTGCCACAGATAGCTCGGCTCGACGTAGACCGAGAATTGAACGTGGATAAACCCGCCGCCGTAGACGTATTTGTTTGACGGGAAATGCTTGCCGCCGCCCCAGTGCAGGTAGCCCTGATGCTCGTTGTTGCCGGGATTGCCACCCATCGAGTCGTAAGCCCGCGAATGGATGTAGTTGCACTGAAACGACCGCGTACCTTTGACCTTGAAGGCATCGGACACATAGGTTTCGTCAGCAAAGAAGAACGAATCCAGGCTCGACCCAGTGGCTTTGGTCCCCACCGCTAAGCGTTCGGCAGTCATGTGGATATCCCACTGCGGTTCGATGGCGCTTGCTATCCTGCCGGGCGTGCCAACACTCGTAAGCTGACTTGCAAGCGCAACGCCTGGCGTTGTTTCGGTGCCCGTGCCGGTGTTACCAGTCGGCGCAGTGCCCCCCGTTCCAGTCGTCGCCTTCACAACGATGTTTGACACAACGCCATCAGCAAAGATTCTGAAGCTGTATGTCGTGCCGGTAGACAGGCCAGTAAACTGGAATGTTCCGGTCGCTGTGCTGGCGTACGTATCGCCGCCCCAGGTCGTGCCTACGGCGCGCTGATACAGATACTGTGTTGCGCCCGCTATCGGCGTAAAAGTCAGCGTAGCGGTCGTGTCAGTCGTGGTTACAGCAAGATCAGTGATTGCCACCTGAGCGGAGGCCTGGATAGCGCGCACACGGAACGGCAGCCCAGGATAGCGCCCGTCTGCGGCTACGGTGGTGAGCTTTGCCGAGGCCACAAACGGCGTCAGCTGGACATAGACGACCGGATAGGTGAACGACTGCGATTGAGTGACAATGACGAGGTCATACGTGCCAATGCCGATGCCTGACGGGATAGTGACCGTCAGCGTGCCCTGTACAGCTGAATGAGTGACAGCCGAGCCCTTGTAGGTCACGCCTGTAATGACGGTGTGATCGATGTAGAGCGGCAGGTTGAAAGTTGCGCCGCCGCCGAAGCCGCCGCCAGGCAGGTCGACAATACCTGATGCTGGCGCTGTGGTGGCCGTAGCCGCGTTTGAACTGGCCTCGCTAGCTGTCAGGTCAAACTCGTAGTCTTCAGCTGGTGTCAGGCCTGTTGCGGTCGCTGTGAGCGGACCCGCTTCGACTCGAGATACCGCTGGCAGCGTCGTCCACGTCACGTCACCGACAACACGATAGCGCGGGTTGTAGGTAAAGCCCGCCGCAGCCGTCCAGCTGAGCTTGATCTGAGTTGAACTGAGCGTAGACGCTACAAGGTCGGTAACGGTTGACTGCGGCACATAGGCTGTGTCGTAGGACGACCCCACAACCGAGCCGTTTGCATTGAGCACTTCAGCCGACAGCTTCTTATTCGGGCCTGACACTACGTTAGCAACTGGCAGCAGGGCGTTTGCTGTGGTCCAGGCAGTATGCGGAGATACCCAGGAATTGCCGACAGGCAGCGGCGCGACTTTGAAATACGCAGCCGTAGCGGTGCGAATTTGCGCCCACAGTGACGTTGGATCGTATGAGCCGGTCGGTGCGGTGATAGCGTGCGTGCGGACGTATGGCACAGCTGCCGTGGCATCCACGCCGTTTTCGGTCACAACGAGGTTATAGGTGCCAGAGGTCAGATTGCCGTGAATCTGGCTCAGCACAATATGCTTCGTGCCGCTGGTGGTGAACGGTATCGCTACACCCGCATAGGTTACAGCGGTGACGACGCTCGAGTCTGTGACCTCGACAGGAACATTCGCCTCAAGCTGACGAAACTGGCCGTCGCCAAATCTAATAATGCTCATGCGACTGCTCCGATATGGCGATAGGCTTCGTACATGTCACGCGAGAACGTGCCGAATTGATTAGTTCTGCGATACCAGTCCACGTAAGCCAGCAGGTCGGGACTGTTACATTGCGCTTCCATGCCAAGCAGGCGAATAGCCAGGGCAAGGCCGGTCATTGAAGGGCTGGCGATACCGCGATACATCGAGTTGAAGTGCTTGTTGTTGCGCGCCGGGTCGGTTGAATCTCTCAAACCCCAATCAGCGCGGCCGATATCGGAGGCGACGTACGGAAACGCATCGTCTGGAATATCGCGGCTGTCAGGGTTCCAGCTGACGCTATTGGTCAGATCAACGTCGGCTTGATCCACGAAGAAACACTGCTGGTCCTCCTGAAACTTGTTCAGGCTGGCGTCAAGCCACTGAGAGAACTTGGTCAGCCCGGTAACTTTCGCAGCGATCAGCATTACGAGCTTGCGGCCCATGTTGTGACCGCCGTCAGCGTGATAAGTGCCGCCCTGCTGGAAAAATCCACACATATCGATGGCGTACTGCACGATCTTTTCGAGCAGTGCGGTCTTTTGTGCGACAGGATGGTCAAGCAGCAGGCTTAAACACGCCGTTTCAATAGCTGTCGCGATTTCCCGGCCATAGGTGCCAGGGGTAGCGCCTACACCGAGCGGGTGTGGATAGGCTAAATCGGCGTGCATGTAGCGGTCGATGTACGCCCCGCTGAACCAGACTCGCGGGAAGTTGAAGAAGCTCTGCACGAGCGTCCAATTTGGCGCGTAGGCGGCCGCGTTGGGCATTTTCAGGTTAGGCAGGCGCGTTGCGTCGATATCTGCAAGCGTGACGCCGGATGGCGTTGCTGGCGTGAAATACGACGGTGCGAAGGCCCCGGCAGCAGGTGGCGTTACAACGGTGTGCAGAATCTGATGCTCTGCAAGGAACGGATCGTCACCGCCATCATGACCGAGCGACGTTCGCTCTGCCGCAGTGTACGACCGAGCCGAAATCAAGACCGATGCGGTCGGCACGGCAATTGGCAAGGTGGCCGCTGCGTTTAGCGTGTTGTCATAGTCGAAAGCCGCCTGCATGCGCTCGTCAAAGCCCTGCAAACTGTTGCCTGGCGTGACACCGAGCATTGCGCCATTGATCTTCAGGCCACCTTCGAGCGCTGGTGCTGGACTGATCGCCGTAACCGAGACTGCGCCCTGTACCCACTTGCGACCGCCTGCATACGTGCCTGTGGCGGGCTCGCTGTTGATCGTCCAGGCCACGCCCTGACTGGTAATGGTCGCGCTGGTGGCGGGTGCAATGTATTTTTGGGTCAGATATGCCGTGGTGTCGGCCATTTCCTGATCGGTCAGCGCACGGTTGTAGATCAGACCTGCGGCCATGTTCATCGTGGCGTAGCCGCCCGTACCGATCTCGCGACCGATCCGGATGCGACCGTTTGCGGCCGCGTAATCTGTGGCGTAAGTCCGTGCAGCGCTCGCTACCTGAACGTTGTCGACATAGGCCTTAGCGGTATTTGCAGAAACCCTGGCCGAAAGCACCTTCCACCCGGCTGTTTGCAACTCTGTAGTGGTCGAAAGATCGTTCGCGCCATAGGCCTGGACGACAAAACGGGCGCCGTTCTGGTTGCTGGTAACCAAGCCAAACACCTGATTCGTGGTCGGCGTTCCGTAGGTAAAGCCCGAGAACGTACCAGCAGCGGTGAATCGCACCAGCATGAATATGGTTCGATCTGCGGCGGCGGTTGGCAGGCCGGTAATGACCGCTGTCGAGTTCTCCCGGTTCAGGTAGTCGTCAACGCCATCAAACGCAATAGACGGCGCGCCCGATGGCGTGCTTGATGCGTTGAGCGTAGGCGTACCGCCACCGACGATCAGATGGTTACCGTTACCCGACAGATCGTCCCACTGACTAACAGACGTGCCAGACGAGAACGTGACGCCGCTGTCGGCTTCAACGCGCATGACGAGGCCGCTTGTGACTAAAGCCATCAGCTGCGCCCCTCAAATTGAATGCTGTTTGTCATTGCAAAGCCCCAGACAGCGGATAACCCACCGTCGCTATTGAAGTGTCAGAAATTGATTGAGGAATGATCAGGAAATAGACCGTTGCCGCAGCAGCTTGAATATCGTTCCATTGCGTAGCGAGCTTGAGCGCTGTCATTTCTCGATATCCATGCCAATAAAAATGATCACCTTGATAGCCGGTGAGCCGTCAGGCAGCGTCGTGTAGTACCTGAGCACAGGAGAGCAGACCTCTTGCCCTGAACTCGGGTCGTCGTAGCATTCGTCCTGGAGCCGCCAGGTTCGGTTTTCGTAAACGTGCTTGTTGCCCGCGTAGAACACGGCATGGCTGCGTGGGCTAAATATCTCGGCGCTCGTCTTGCCTTCGTATCGTCGTTTGGAGACGCCGAAGCGTTGCGAGAAGGCGTTATTGACGAGATATGTGGGGAATTTGACCGCCCTGCTCTCGTGATCGATGCGCTTAATGACAATCGGAAAGGGGTTTGCGTCTATATCGTCCTGAAGCCAGTCGTGCAGATTGACTTCGCGGCTGATGATTGCCTTCAAAGCCTCAACTTGCATCGTGAGCTGGGCGATTTTCAGGTCTTTCTGAACGCTATGCTCGCGAATCGAGGTCAGTTCTTGGTTTGCCGACTCGACCAGTTCGCGCAGAATCTTTACATCGCTCTGAAGCTGCTTGATATGCACGTTCTGCGAGTCGAGCCGCTTCACCTCGTTGGTGTCCAACTGGCCCATGTAGGTAAAGAGGGCGGCGGCGATTACACCGATTGCGCCAAGCGCCTTTACCACCACCATTACAGTGTTTCTACGGTCCCTCGACTCGTCAGCGGAATCATTCATTACAACCCTTAGCGCCGGACTTAGCCTGGCTGCTTACCAGCGTACAGCGCGTCCGTTTCGGCCATTTCTACCGTTAACTTGGCTTCAAGCTCCGCAATATCTGCTTCCGTGATGTTGCCGTTTGTGCGCTCGTAAAGGTCGTTAAACTCTTTGATGTTGCGCGCTACGCCGAGAACGGAGCTCAGCGTGGCTGATGCGAGTCTGACAGCGGTCAGGACTGCGAGAACTTCTGATGCTCCGCTCATACTCGCTTCTCCAGTTCAATCTGTAGCTGTTCGAGGATTTTCACCGCACGTTCCAGATTGGCTTCGGCGGCTTCCGGATCGGTCGAAAGGATATCGGCCGCCGTGTTGATCGTGTCGCGAGCCAGGTACAGCTGAGCGTTAACCGCTTGGCCTTCCTTCGCCGTGATGTAGCCGCCCTTGAAAGCGCTGGCCGTGGCATCGTTGACTGATCGCATCAGCGTCAGTGCGTAGGCATGCTGCTGGTTGAACGTCTTCGGCACTGGCGTCTGGAACATTGAGCAGGCGCCGAGCATGATGCACAGCGATAAAACGAGGAATTGCGCTTGGGCTTTCATGACTTGCTCCTGTGAATCTCGCCAAGGATCAGCACCGGCAAGTTTTTGTATGTGGATATGACCGCATCGCTTGGATGAACTGGGATGTACTCTGCGTCTGGGAAGGCTTCGAGGAAGCGCTGAATTCGCTCAAGCAATGGCGTCATTCAGTTGGCTCCGCTGGCGTCTTGATGATCCCCTTGATCTCCTCGTGAGCCACGTACCGAGCCCACACAGTGCCGATCAGGCCCGTCAGTGCGACGACGCCCGCGACTATCTGCTCTTGGGCTAGCTCGTCTATCTCGATCCCCTGAAGGGCAAAGAGTGTCGCCAGAAGCGCTACAGCCGCCGAGATTGTCGCTTTGCTTTTCAGCAATGGCTTTGAGCCGTTCATAGTCGTCACCGTCGTATTTCTGGATGGTCTTGCAGTCGTTGCACTGTCGAATGCCGCACGATAGGTAATTGACCCACCTGTCATGCGCGCACATCAGCGGGTCAACTCAAAATGACCGGCGTCAATAAACGGCTTGCGGCCTGCGTTCTTTTTGCGTTCGGAGTAGGCGACGATTGCGCCCTGGAGGTCGGTTATCTCGTTTAGCGGCATCCAACAGGCGCCCCAGGTAACGGAGACTTTCAATTCTTCGGCCGCTTGCTGGATCGAATGCGCAATATCGATGTAATAACCCAGCTCAGGCCTGTACTTGCCCTCGTGCCATGCGAAAACGTCAACGGCATCGCCTGTGAGGTGGCGTGAGTCGAGCGTTTGGGATTTTCCGGCAGCTAGGTACTGCTGCTGTTTCTCCAGCGTTCTCAGACCCTCGAATATGCCGAAGTCGGTAGTTGCCAGATTGATGGCGCGGCAGATAACGAGAGACAGATCACCATGCACCCCTTTCAAACGCTCAAACGATCTGCGCGAGAGTTGGTACATAGGACACCAGAAATAAAAAAGCCCGCTGGGGAGTGCGGGCAACAGCAGAAGAACTCGGTAAAATTCGGGCGTAAAAAAAGCCGCGAACCTTTCGGTGGCGGCTTCGGACTTTGGGAAATTGTGCACACTTTCTGCACATCTGTCAATCAGTGGTCAGATAAGCGTCTCGCCATCCGCTCAAGCGCCAGGTTCTCAGCGTCCGATAACTGCCGATGAATCTCGACAGCCTCGCCGGTCAGCTTGAACTCAACCACGCCGAAGCCACCGCAAGGCCGACACTCGACCACCGCACGATTTGGGCGCTTCCATTGGCCGGTGCCGTGACACTTCGGGCAAATGTTGTTCGACAGAAACGCAGAGATCGCCTTCTCGACGTTGGCCGGGTCGTCCACGATTTCAAGAATTGCATTCTCGACACTCTGCCGACGCTTGGCTGAGTGCTCTGAATTGGGATAGACGAACTTGATCATCAGCAGTTCGTAAAGTGAATTGTTCGTGCCTGAACAGGCGTGAGCAATGTCCGCTTGCGACATACCTCCAAACCCCCGCCCCGTCGAACCAATCGAAGCAGTTTTTGCAGCCAATCTGGTCAATCTTTCAGCACTCAAAGTCAAGCCCTCATTAAATAGACTGGTGCATCCTGCGTTTTCGATAGCTTTTCCCTATTATATCGGTTTTTCCGATTGCTTAATATTTGTTCTGCTGACTCTTTCTTCGGCCAACTTATTCGCGAATTTGGCAAACTCTTCCTTGTGCTCCTTGGGTAGCCAGATTGTGAGCAGGACGAGGCCAGCGGCGCGTTTTTGGTCGTCGGTCAATCCGCTTCTCCTGCAAGCGCCCGGATATCATCGGCAAGCCAGTTTTCAATCTTGTCGCGCTGCCTCAGAAGCAAACTTGATAGAATCGCTCGACCACGCTCTCTCGTGTCTTCTCTGCGCTCGTGCTCGTCGTACAGATAATTGCGAAGCTGGATATAATTGTTCGCGTGCGCCGCCTCATAAGCCTGAAGAAGCTCCTCATCGTTTACCTTGCTCCAGTCCCATTCAACTACCGGAGATCCGTTATATGCGTTCATACCTTCTTCTCCTGCTTAGATTTATCAATGATCAAATTCCCATCCTCGTCCGTTGTGTATTTCACCTCCGGCTTCTGGTCTGGCTGGTCCCGTAGGAGGCGGCGGCGTTCTGCTGGGGTCATTTGGTCGCCATGAGGTAGATGACCTGGACAGCCAGTAGGAGCAAGCTGATGCTGTTCAAGAACTGGCTGAGATCCGACTTTCTCAGCTGCGTCGCGACCTTCAGCGCTTCGGACTCATAAGCCACGCAGTCCTCGCAGAGTTTGTGGTCGCCGCAGATTTGGCAGCCGCATCGCTTGCACGCATAAAATATTTCGAGCTTTGAGCCACATCTCATGAAACCACCCACGCAATAGTAAGAATCGTTACGGCAACAGTAAGGAGCGTTACCCTGGTTGCGACAACGTCGATTCGGTTGCTGTTTCTGATCGTTGCGACGATGAGGCGGTGCTCGACGTCGGCCAGCTTTTTGGTGAGCCGCTCGTTTTCGGACTGGAGTTGCTGGAACTCGGTACGCTGGTCGTAGGTCATGACCACCCCCAAACAAGAAGCGCTGCGAATTGGAGTCCGAAAGCCAGCGCCATGAAGATCAGCGGCATCTGGTCGACGTGGATTGATATCTGTGACTTGGCGGCTGCGACTTCATGCACGAGAGCCCTGAGCGAATAGAACTGCTGTTTCATGTTTCGGACCTCATAATTGCTGAGCGAGCTTTGTATATCGCGCAGACGGTTCCGCATATCGTCCGCCACTTCTTCTGCAAGCTCCCTGCTATCGCGCCGAACCCTTTCGTATGCCTTCTGAGCCTCTTTCATCTCATGCATTAGCTGCTGGTGCTGCTGGGTCAGTTCGTCATGCTTGCGATTCAGCTCCTCATGGTTCTGGAGTAGCGGATTGATCGCCTCCCAACATGCGCCGACCATGCCGTCGACGTAGGCTTTCTGCTGGACTTCTTGCTTACTGCTCATGTCTTCTCGTCCTCACCCGCTAAAGCCCGTAATTCACCGGCAAGCTGGATCAACTGCTCTCGGTCCATGTTCAGGCCGAACCAGTCGCCACAGCGCTCCCAGAGGGAGAAACTGCCGTCCTCGCATCGCTGCACCCGAATGACCTGCTCCTCATTCAGCTGCTGCAATAGCGGCTTTGAGGTGTTCGCGTAGGTAAGTCCTCTCATGCCTTCTCACCCCGCTTGATCTGATCATCCAGTTCCAGAAGCACCAGCAGACCCCATGCAGCATGTGCAAGGTGAGGTAGGCCAGACTCTGAATCGTTGCGCTCGTGCGCTGAGGCGAGCAGGTGACGGTAAACGGCGTCTCTGTATCGGCTCGTCGCGTTATCAACCTTGCGCCAGTTATCCGGAGCGTATTTCTCTGCACCGAATGTTGTTACCTTGGCGACTTCATTCAGCGCCAAGGCGAAGCCGTCAACCATGAGGCCGGTTCGTGGCTTGCCGGTGTCGTGCTTCATGCCTTGGTTGCAGGGCTCTGGGCGAACCAAGCCCTCTTCCGGACGCAACTTGGCCGGTGCTGGCTCGAGCCACGTAGGCGGGATGCCTTTCAGTGGTCGATAGCCGACACACGAGCCGCAGCAGTTCGACCCGTCAATCCACATGAAGCCCTCAGCGTCGTTGGTTTTGCAGCGGGCACACTTCGGCTGGCTCATCGATTCCACCACTTCACACTCGCACTCATTGCGCTATCGATGGAGAGGTCGTTTAGTGGGGCTGGGTGGTCGGGTTTTGGTGGTTCTGCTGGCATTTGCAAAAGGGTCATGCCGTTTGCGAACACGGTGTAGATTGCGCCGCTTGGCAAGGTTTCACGGCCTACGATTTCAGGCATGGCTAAGCCGTCCAGACTTGCCGGTTCGCCGTCGCACATATCGTCCAGCACTACCGGTTCAGGCTCCGGCGTAGAGGTAAGCGCCTTGTACGCGATTTCGTCATGCGTCCTGAGAGCCTGCGCCGTGCAAGCATCCCAAGCAGCCGCTTGTCCTGCGTGAAACTCATCCAGGCTTATCTTTCCGCTCAAATAATCTGAAAAGCTCATTCGTCGTCTTCCTCGTCCTGCTCAACTTTCCGAAACCGATCCGCGATACACCCCCAGATCACCAGCCCTGCGATTGTTCCGAACAGCGCTACTGTGTAGAGGGTGTCGCGGAGCTTGGTCACTTTGTTCTGTTTGGAAACAGAATCGACTTCAAGACGCCGAGGCCGATTACGACCCAAACGAAGGGCATAAACCCGATCTCAGGCGGATCGGTGATGAACGGTGCAACTGCGTAGACCCACACCATCTGAAGAATCCAGGCGTTCAACATGACGAGCAACGCCGCCACAACCAGCACAATCGCAATCTTTCCTATGATCTGAGCCCAGCTTTCCTGCTTCACAAACAAACTCGGTGCTTTCTTCATGGTCTTGCCTCTTTGATTGATCGGTTTTGCCACTGGTTACCAGCGAGCATTGAAACGCTCATCTGCCCGGTACACCTGCTGGTAGATATCAGGATGATGCTTGGCGACGTATGACCGAACGGCTTTGGACCTGCCGCGCTTGCCTGACTGGTATCTGCGCTGCTGAATCTGGGCTGCGTGCTCTAGGCTCTTGATCATTGCTGTACCTCTTTGGATGATTCTGTTTGTTCGACGGTGCAGTTCTTGTTGATGTAGTTGTTTGCGACGTGACCTGTAGTGCAGGACACCACGAGAAACGACAGGAAGATGAATGGGCCGAGATTTTTCATGCTGCTAACTCCAAGTTAAGCCCGATAAGCGGGCGACGAATTGCTGGCTGCTCTGCCCTGTGCTTGCCGAGCATGGTTTTCGGGGCTGGGCCGGTTGCGGGCCATTGCATGTGATCCGGCAGGATGAAGTCGTTCAGCCTCAGAACACCGTTGTTCACCGAGGCTATATGGTCGCCAGTGAGCCCGGTAACCGCCTTTTGACCGCCGACAAGGCCGAGGAGCTTCAGCGCGTTCAGCAAATCCTTGACCTTGATCGCCTTGCGCTCCTGAACAATGGCGTAGATGGCTGAATAGATGCCGCGTGACATTGTGGGCTTAACATTTCCGTCCGGTCGCTCTTTGCGCTTCTGTAGGTTCTCGGCCCGCTTGGATCGCGGGGTGTAATTGCCGTCAGACTTCCGAAACAATTTGACCGTGCTGTGAGCGAGGCAGAAATGAGCGCCCGCCCTGAATACTGAGAGCTTGCTGTCGACGACCTGCTGCCAAAAGTGGTGCGTAGATTTCACCGTGGCTAGCCGAACGGGAATAGTTGCGCCAGGCTTCAGGCCGCATTCGACACAGTTGAAGAACTGCCGACGCACTTCCAGATAGACCGGCTTGTCGCCTTGGTCTGATCGATGCGTGTCATGGCGCAGGGTTACTGACCTGGAGCCGCCTTTGGTGAATTGCCTGCCAGAACAGTGCGGGCATTCCTCCAGGCCGGTTAAGCATTCGTAGAAGTGAATGATCTGATCGGGCAAAACTCTGGTGGTTCGATACTTCATGCCTTCAAAATGTGGAGTGTTCACGCTGCTACCGCCTTTTTGATCTGGTTCAGTTGTTGTTTTAGGACTCTGTTTTCGTTCTGTAGTTCTGCGTTCATCTGGATCATCTTGCGTAGACGGGTCCAGAGGGTTTCGATTTGCTTCTGCTCGAGCTGGCTGTCGCTCATGAGCCCATTGCCTCCTGCACCACTTCAGCCATGAACTGCGCGGCATGGCCCGATGTAACGTCATCGCAAACGAATCTGAAAACGGTCCAGCCGATTCGAGCGGCGGCGTTGTACTTCCGGCAGTCTTCAGCCATACCCTTGCCTCTGCTATGCCTGCCCTGGACCCATGTACCGCCTTCGATTTCCGCAGCGATCTGCAATTCAGGCCAGGCGAAATCAAGACGCCAATCGCGTAGCCCGGCTTCTGCCAGGCGCTTCTTCGTTCCCTTGCCTGTGCCGCCAGCGTGCTGGGCCGCAAACCGGTACTCGGCTTCATGGTCGGCAACTTTCAGTGCTCGGAGGTGGAGCGTCATCGTCTTCTCAAGCTGGCTCATCGCTTCACCCCTTTGACAGTCACCAAGCCCATGTCGATCCACCGGCGCCACGTTCTGACCATAGCCCTAGCCTTGTACCAACTTTCCTCGTTGCGCTCCGTGCCGGGCCAGTGGCGGCGGCCATCGATCACGTCATGGCAGTCTGCACAGGCGAAACAGGCGGCTATGTCGTCTGACTTGCGGCTCATGCCGTGGGATTCGTCAGGCAGATGCGCGAGAACGACCGTCTCGGTGTTGCCCTGACAGGCGCCAACGATAGCTAAAGTACAAGTCTCGCCACGGGCAGAATCGCGCAGGGCTTTCGATTGAATCCTCATGCTGCCCGTACCTCTTCGCCATGCTCATTCCACATGCGCCCGGTCTGCTGTGACCAAACCGCGCCCATATCCGCGCCAGTTGCGTACACAAATTCGATAAACTCGGTCATTTTCCGCTTGCTGTATTTGCTGGTCTGCGCGCCCAAGGCAATGATCCCTCGACCGTCCAACGCCGGGGCGTACCGCGTCTCGCCCTCAAATGTCGCGGTGAGCAAGTTTTTCCAGTCTTCTGGGCTGTACTTCTGGCCGCAGTGCTCAACGGAGCGGGCAAAATCGCTAAGCAACGCCCACATAAGGTTGTTCTGATCCGTGGAGCGGGTTGGCCTGCCGAACTTGAGGCGCACCGGGCCAGCTTGAAGGCCGCGCAGAATCAACTCCTGAATGTGAGCGATCTGCTGGCGGTAATCTCGGATGACGACGCTATGCTCTCTCACTCAACACCCCCAAAATCCGGCAATGCCCCACCTTCCCGAACCCACTTCGCATGATTCGCCATGTACTCGTCGCCGTAATCCTCTGCCGCTGTCTTCGCTTTGATAAACTCATCGCCGCTGAAGCATTCACACGAGGCGAACTCGATGCAGGTTTCGTCAATCAGCAGGCCCGAGTAAGTCGGGCATTCGTGTTTGAATTTGCCGTCGATCATGCGATTGCCCTCATAAGTTGCCGCCCGTTTGTCTTGAAGACAGCCAGCGCGAATCCTTCTGGCGTGGCGCTTCTGAAGTTGGCTCTGCTGGGCCCAGGTGGAGCCTTGTGTATCCGGTCATCCGGAGCGCCGAGCAGATCGTTCTGGTAGGCTTCAGGCATCACAAAGCCCCCCCCCGGTCCAGAGGCAGGTTTTCTTGGTGTAGTTGTCTTCGGCTTTGTAGCCGGTGAAATGGTGAGGACTGAACGTGTAATCAGACTTGCGCCAATGGCTTGCTATGTTGCTGACCGGGTTTTCAATGAGGTAAGGCGCATCTGTCCACTCGCAAAACTCAGCAGCAGTGGCAAACATTTCGATACTTCGCGCCAGCAAACGGAGGCCTTTACCCTTGAACCAGCGAGCGCCCGATACGGCCAGGTGATCGCACGGAGGGAATGCCGAGACGAACGCTATGCGCGAACGCTCAACAGGAGGTAGCCAAGGCCGCATCAGGTCGGCATGAACTTTATGCATTCTGCCGTTGCTGGTGATCCCACCGGATTCGTAAGCGGCTGGATGCTGGGTATCCACGCTGTAACACTCATAGCCGGCGTCGAGCCAGGGCTTCAGCATGGTGCCGGTCAGATCGAACAGGCTTATCGATATGTCTCTCATTTGGCATACCCCCCAAAATCCCGACCCCGAACAAACCCGCGCCAGGTCTTATCAACCGCCAGCGCTGCCTGACCGGCTCGCTTGAGTTCGAGCAGAATCACTTCGATAGAGCCCTTGTCTATGCCGGTGCAGTCGTGTATCTGGCCTATGGTTAGGTCGTCGGACTGGATTGCGGATAGGACTTTTTGTTTTGGGGTCATGCTGCAAGCTCCCGCTCGAAGTCGTCGCTGAAAATGTCGCAGGACTCTTCGCAGCCGTTAGGTTGATCGAGGTCGAACAGAGGAATCTGGTACTCGTGCTGACCTTCCCTGAACAGCTGGAAATCTCGCTCTGCGGCCTCAGCAATGATTTGCTCAGCTGACCGACTTCTTCTGAAGAAAACGCGCTCACCTTCGCCGGCACCAGTCAAAGCGTGCTCGGCCTCCATTCGCTTCATGAAGTCGAAGGCAGCAGGGTCTTCGTGAGCTATGGTGTAGAGCTTCCTGTCCGTCTTCTTCCAGCAGGTAACGCAGTTGCCAAGATGCTCCGAAAGTCCGAGATCAAACTCCTGACCCCTCCACCACGTCAGCACGTCCTGTTTGGTCACTCCGAGCTTGATGAGCGGATACCAGAGGTTTTCGGCCTTGGCCTTGATGCTCATTCGGTCGATTTCATCAGCCCTAATTCCAATAGCCGTGTGGTAGACGCCTTTCTCCCAGCCAATCGAACGGGTATAGCTTCGGATCGGATTGAGCTTCAGCTCGCGGTTGCAGTGTGGGAAGGCGCGGTTGCTGATCCCGTATTTGCAAATTACATCCTCGAAAGGCTCGCCATTGCGCGCAGCGGTTTCGAAATTGACGACCTTGTGCGTGCACCCGACCCGGCCATCGTTGGTCACAGCCTCAAGCCAGACGACGCCAAGGCCCCATGCCTGATCGCACTTGTGCACGAACTCAAGCGTCTTCTCGTGCTCAAGGCCTGTATTGGCGAACACGTAGATGATTTCGTGAGTGTCGGAAAAGTTATCCTGTATCCACTTGGCCATGAATGCGGAGGTTCTGCCGCCGCTGAAACTGACGAATATTTTCTTCACGCCGCATCCTCCAGCTTCAGCCGCTCTTTCGCCGCCCGCTCATCCAGAAATCGGAACAGCGCAGCCAGGTCTTCAGCGTGCCCCGCGTCGTTCTTCCGCCGCGCAGCCAGTGCCGCAGCCTTTCGGGCTTCAGCAGCCTTGGTCAGCTCGCCTTCGATGCTTGCCAGAACGTCAGCCAGGACGACTTTGCCAATGGCTTTGTCGTGTGGGCCGGCCATGAATATTTCGTCTTCAAAGCGCTTCATCATCGACCCCCAAGTCTTTGACCAGTCGGATGATGTTCTGCTTGCCAGCGACCTGTGAGAGCGGCACAGACGGCAATGCTTTGCCTGTTCCAGACCGGAGAATCGCCAGAGCTTTCTGCGGGTCACCGATCAAGCGCGGCTCAGGGATGAAGTCGGGGTATTCCAGGGCGTTTACCTGCTCCTCGATGCCGATCAGCTTGCGCGGGTGGCGCAATGGCGGCTTGGCCTGGTAGCCCCTGTAACGCTTCTGAAACTCATTGCCGTAGAACTTCAACGTTTCCTCGTCCAGCTTGCCGAGACGTATCCAGCCCCCTGTGTCCTCGATGATCGCCATGATGATGGGATCGTCAAAAACCACCGTGGCGTTGTTGCCGGGGGAGCGGACGGCCGCATCGACTTTGGACCATGCCAGCATCGGCGCGGTGCCGAGGTCGCCATCGATGTACCGGACGATATCGGCAGGCTTGGGAACGAAGCGCCCGCCGTCTGTGTCGTCGAGGTGACGCTGTAGCGCCCGGTCAACGGCGCTGTACTCGTACTTCGCCAGTTGTCGGAAAATGATTGATATGGCCTGGTCAGACATCGACTTGCCGTAGATTTCGCCCGTGGCTTTCCAGAGCGCCGCAAATTTCGGAAGATCGCTTTTGGTCATCAGTCAGGTATCCCGTCGAGTAGGCCAGATTCGAGAATGCGTTTCGTTTGCTCGTCGTTCTCGCGCTTGAAATCGTCGATGGTGCGGGGGCCGCCGAAGCGGGGCTTGTTCTTCGCGCCAAACTTGATGCTGTTGCGCATCCAGGTTCGCCAGGTAGCGATCCAGTCGGTTTTGAGATTGCCCGCTCCCCGGTGGTGATCGAGGAACTGTTCGGTTTCGGAAACGAGATCGACGGTCACGCCGGTTTTCTGCGCCCAATTGAACATTGCGTCGGTGATTTCGAGCGCGTCAGGGGCGCAAGTTCCTGGCGCCTTCGCCTTTCGCTTGGCTTTCGGTTTGGCTGGCTCTGGGGATGGTTCGGGAGAACCAAAATCAAGTTCGGGATCAACTTTTGTCGGCGCGTCTTCGCGCGAAAAATCTTTAGAACTTATGTCTAGTGTCTTAATTACTTCAGTATTACTTACTAGAGAATGGGCCACCTTTGCCGCTTCTCTGGGCCTACTCTGGGCCTGCTCTGTTTTTTCGGCATGATAAGAAACTGTAAATTCTTCGTAATTACAAAGCCTTATCAGCGTTATCCTGTTGCGCTTGTTCTGGGCCTTCTCTGGGCCTGCTTCTTGTGTTGTCTGGGCCTGAAATTCGACGGTTTCAAAGGTCAAAACGCCCTGCTTTTTCCAGTACGCTAGACCTCTTTTCAGCTTGTCTCTGGTCATTTCGGGCGAGCATTCTGCTGTGAGATTTGCCTGCGTAGTGAGCAGATCGCCAGGGCTCAAATAAACCATGACAGACCCAATTTGCTTCGCGCTTGACTTGTACTCAGCCAGGTCGAGTACGGTTGATAAAACATCGCGCTGTACCAGGCTGGCTTTGCGCCATGCGTCGGAGCGCTTGAGAGATCGAGGTGTCACATAGAACCCCGCTGTTCGAGTCGCCGTGAATGGCAGCACGTTAGACTTGACCCAAGTGGATTGTTGGGCGCTCATATAAGCCCCCTTGCGAAAGCTGTTCGTGGTGCGGTAGTATTCATTCGTGTTGCTTACCTTTGCTGGTGATGGACACACAGCCGCTCTTGCCAGCGGCTATTTTTTTGCCTGTTAAAACTGCTGACGCTTGAGTGTTCGGTTTTTACCTAGGCTAGAAATAGCGCCTTTCTCTGCCTTCCCTGCCCCTTCCTCAGAATCCCTCCCGATATCTACAATGCGCTGGAACAAATCTTTTGCGTCCCGACAGGAACGCAATTGATCGAAGAATGGTGCGAGCTCTGCCGCCCGCTTTAACTGTTCTTCCAGTTGGCTGTGAATCACGCTGCCTCGTTTTTGTTATTAAAAATTTCCCGCTCCAAGGCACTCAGGCCATGCAGGAAAAGGCGGTACATCAGGCGGGCTTCCTCCCCACCTATTGCATCTAGGAGCCGTGAGACTCGCTCTATGTCGTATTCGTTGACTGAAATTCGCTTCTGCGTATCACGTACAGACCTCCTGTCGCGTTTCATGTCCTATCTCCGTGTATTTATGTTCGTTGAGAGCCGTCTACGCGGCTTTTTGATGCTGTAAAAAGGTGATGATTTTCTCGACGGTCGAGTACTTCGGGTCCACCGATTCGGGCTCTCTTGTCACAATTTTTGTGAGCGATGACAGGCCGATTCCGCTCTCGTCCGATATCTCCCGCCAGGTTTTTCCTGTGCGAGCTTTGTGCTCGCGAAGGGCGGATAGAAGGGTCGGAATATCCATGCTCTGCTCCAAGTTAATTTCACGATCGTGAATAGAATATATGCAGTCACCGTGAAATGCAATGCCACTATCATGAAGAGCGAGTGATTTATCCACGACAGGAGTTACCGGGTGCTTAAGCAAAACTTAGGTAAGAACATGATCACCAGGCGGGAGGCGCTCGGGCTGGAGCGCAAGGATCTTCACGCCCGATGCGGTGTCAGCGTGTCTCAGATCGGCTACATCGAGAACGCCAGGGAAAAAAACAACATTACCCTTGACGTGCTCGATCGCCTGTCTGAAGGGCTGAAAATGCCCGGCTGGGCGCTGATACTGCCAGATAATCAATTCGTTGCGGGCAGGAGCGATGCCTCACTCAAAGCCCTAAAGATTTTTGAAGGCCTTGATGCGCAGGCACAAGACAAGGCCCTTGCTTACCTATCTGACCTGTCTGCACTCCAGGCAGCACGCACCAGCAAGCCTTAATTCATTACAATTAGGCAATGATTCTTGCTTTTTGCGGGGGTTGATATTTGCGTCGCTCCAGACTATAAAATTTTGGCTAATCGGCATGGCAATAAGGTTATCAACCGCTTAGCCAGACCGCCCCTCTCAAGCCTGATCAGAATTTGAACATTTATATTTTCCAGCGACGTTAATGTCAACCTTAAGTGGTTGACACTTCTAGCGTTTCCGTTCATTGCAATGAAATCTTGAACCGGCTACATTGGCTCTCAGCAGAGCAAACTTTGACCTAGTTTAAAGCTCTGTTGGCTTGAAACGACATGATGCGTCGTCGAAATAGCTACACTTTCCACCTTCATTTTTAGCTGAGTCGTCAATTATGGAAAATGTTGTCGCCCTTGTAGATGCACTTGAGAGCAAGGTCCATTTCAAAGCAGCTTGCATTAGGCTCGAAGCCTCAACAGGCTTTCCTGACTACACAATTATCCAGCGCCTTGACCAGATCGAAACGATTCTCGACGATGTTCAACGAATCCAGCACCTGTGCCACCAAGCCCTATCCGCAAAAAAAGCCTCGTAACCCCTAAATAAATTCACGATCGTGCATTGACATACCCCTAAAACCGCGTATAGTTTTCACTATAGTGAAACGAAAAACGGGGTTATGTCCATGCAAGCCACCTTAAGAGTCCTCAAATACGCAGCATGCTTCGGCATCGTCTGGGCGATCCTCACCTACGTCGGCCCGACCGGCTACGAAGATGCGAAGCGGGACGAAGCCTACAACTGCAAGCACTTCCCGACCGCCTTCTCTTACTGCGCTGACGTTCTTGCGAGGGCTGGCAAATGATCGCACAACTCAAAAGAGCATGGGCCTGGCTCAACCCAAAGCGCCCGCCTTCCAAGTGGGACAACATCGAGACAGACGCCGAGCTGATCCGACTGATTCACAAAGCACACGCTGAACAGAATTGGGAGTTGCACGAGGAACTGTGCGACGAACTGGAAGAGCGCGACCTGTGGAGCAGACCGCTATGAACGACGCACAGAGGCTTATGGCCCAGGCAATCATGTACTGCAACGCCGAGTCACTAGAGGCAACGATCTGTAACACCGTGATCGTCTGCAATGCCATCAGGGACAACATGCGGCACGACGTGACCTTGTACCTGAAAGAAGGCCGCACGGCAGAAGCGAGAGTTGCGGGCCTCGCCGTGTACCGAATGGACCAGATGCTCGACGCAATTTCAAACATCACAGAGGCGGCAGGACGATGAGCAGTCATGCGGTAAGGATTCCAGGCGGCATAGCGCATTTCAGACGGACGGACACCTACTTCATTCACAACGGCGTCCGGTTCTATTGCGACTTTCACCATTACCTCGGCCCTGACTTTTCATACGACAAGCACGGCGAGAAGCAGTGCAAGTTTGAGGATATCCCAGAGGCAGTTTGGGACAAGTTCGGCAAGTGGTTTTCGAAGCAGAGACGAGCCAATCGACCAGGTTTTTCGGAGGTTATATGAGCGCACCAAGACAACCACACGATCTGATGCAAACAGCCATCTACCTGGGCGATTACAAGCTCGAAGACGAGGCCGGCGAACGGGTTTGGGACGCTCAGGAGAAGTCGGAGCGGCGGCACGATGAAATCTGCGACCAGCTGAAGTCGGGCGACATGTCCAGCGTGAAGATGTTCCGCGAATTGGAAGACAGCAACGTCCTCTGTGAGCTGCTGGCATGGGCTTCACGAGGTTACACGGACCTTAACGAGACTTCGATCAGAAAGATGATTGAGCGGGCTGTGAAGCTTGGGGCTGATGAGATTCTGGCGAAGGAGGAGGCGGCGTGAACGGGTTCGTGATGATCGTATTTTTCAGCATTCTGTTTGTCGCCGCAGTCTCCATTCGTGATTTGACGGACAAGGTGGAGCAGCTTGAAGCAGGCTGCCGGCCAGAGGAGCAAGGCAAATGAGCATAACCATCTTCACTCTAGCCGGCATCCTGATCCTGCTACTCACAGCAGCAGCATTCGACCGACAAATGAAAGGCCTCGACAAAATAATAAGGAGCACAACACATGAAAACGAGAATCCGGAAAGCTGAGCTTCTGATGTGCGCGCTGGTCGTGCTGGTTTTGGGTCTGGCGGCTCAGGTGGTCGTTAACGTTAGCGAGATTAATCGAATTACAGCGGGTGAGCAGAAATGAGCAACGTAACGAAATCCGAGTCTCTGAAGGAGCTGGCAAGCGCTCTGGCGAAGGCTCAGGCAGAGATAGGCAACGCGGCGAAGAACAGTAAGAACCCGCACTTCAAAAGCTCTTACGCGGACCTTGCGGAGATTCTGAACACGACTCGGCCAGTGCTGTCTAAGCACGGCCTGAGCGTCGTCCAGATGCCTGGTTACGGCGAGCAGTTGGTGACGCTGACAACGCTGCTCATGCACTCATCGGGTGAGTACATCGAGTCCGAGTGCTGCACGCCGATTGCTAAGCATGACGCCCAGCAAGTCGGCTCCGCTCTCACCTACTTGCGCAGGTACTCATTAGCGGCTGTGTGCGGCATTGCGCAGGAAGATGACGACGGTAACGCAGCTACGGCAGCAGCGCCCCGTCAGCAGGCTCAGAAGGCCGCGCAGGCGCAATCAAAACCAGCGCTGAAGCCAGGCACTAAGGCATGGGGCAATGCCATTGCAGCCTACAAGCGTGATGGCAACCTTGTCGCTGTTCTGGAGCACATGGAAATCAGCCCGGAAGTCAGACGGATGATTATGGAAGAGGCTAACAGCGAGCCCGCACAGGCAGGTGCCGCGTGATCTTTCACGACGTGGAGCAGAACACGGACGCATGGCTTGCGCTCCGCGTCGGCAGAATCACGTCGTCCAATTTGTCAAAGCTGATGGCCCATGAAGGAAAGGCCTTTGGCGAACCCGCAAAGCAGTATGCGGTGAATATCTGCATCGAACGAGCCATAGGCAGGCCGGTTGGTGGCGGGTTCTCAAACTCGCACATGGAACGCGGGCACGAGCAAGAAGGTTTGGCGCGGGCGCTGTACGAAGCGGAGACGTTTTCAACGGTCAGCAACGGCGGGTTTTTCGAGCTGGATGATATTGGCTGCTCCCCAGATGGGCTGGTGTATGACGATGGCGAGGTTGAAATCAAGTCGGTTATCCCGGCCATTCACTTCGCAAACATCAAGCGCCAGACGATAGACCCTGTCTATAAGTGGCAGATCATCGGGAACGTCCATTTCACACAGCGCGACTGGATTGACTCGATCTCGTACTGCGCGGACTTCCCGCCCGATAAGCAGCTGTATCGCTGCCGGGTCTACAGAGAGAAGACTCAGGACGAGTTCAAGCGGCTCATGGCGCGGATAGACGAGTTCAGGAAGCTGATCGACAAGACAGCGAAGGTTATCGATTCATCACAATACACAGTAGAGGCAGCGTAATGTCAGATTTCAATTCATGCACATTTTCTGGGCGTTTAGGCAAAGATCCTGAAGCCAAAGCGACACAGTCGGGAATGATCATTAGCGGCTTTTCCATTGCCTGCAGTCGCAAATACAAGGGTGAAGAATCCACTGAATGGCTCGACATGACGGCCTTCGGAAAGCTGGCAGAAATCTGCAACCAGTATTTGAAGAAAGGCAGCAAGGTTCTCGTTCGCTGCCGCCTTCAGACAGACACCTGGGATAAGGATGGCGTGAAGCAGTACCGGACGAAATTCATCGTTGAAGAGCTTCAGATGCTCGACAGCAAAGGCGACAACAGCGGATCACCGGAGTATAGCGGGCGGCAGGAGCCTCAGAGGCAGGCGGCTCAGCCGGAGTCGGCACTAGACCCGATGGATGACTTCGACTCAGACGTGCCATTTTGATCTAACAACAACGCCAGGGACGGCACAGGGGGAAGCATGAAAGCCATAAGTATTGATTACGCCAAACCGTTAAGCCCCGCAGCACGAGACTGGACAGGGGAGAAATTCTCTTTCCTGGAAGTCGTTGGGTACGCGGGATCCACGTTTGAAAAAACGGCTAGTGGCCGGACGGTTGGAACGGTAAACACGCGCAGGCACTTCTGGACAAAATGCCTACGTTGCGGGATTACAAAGCCCAAGGCGGCAAACAATCTTTCAGAAGCCAAGAGGCTCTTCGTTACATCGCAAACTGCTGCCTCTTGTGGGTGCTTTGCGCGGGCTAATTCGCGCGAAAACAAATGGACTCACGGCTATGCCAGAAAGAAAAAGCGCCCGCTCTATTATATCTGGAAAAATATGCGTGCTAGGTGCAGCAACCCGAAGGCTAGCAAGTATGAAAACTATGGCGGAAGAGGGATTTCAGTCTGTCCGGAATGGGCTGAGTTTGCTTGTTTTTTGAAGGATGTCGGTGATCGACCATCTCCGGATATGTCTCTAGACAGAATCAACAACGATGGCGATTACGAGCCAAGTAACGTGCGCTGGGCGACTCCATCTGAACAAGGGTGTAATAAACGAACTAATAGGCTTGTTGGCGGGGTAACGGTTGCGGAGTTTGCTAGAAAGAATAATTTCACCCACAGCATGGTGACATATCGGCTGAATAATGGCTGGCCAGAGCATGCGCTTTCGTTACCACCCGGCTCCAGAAACCCAGAAAAAGGCCCGAAAAAATGACAGCACTAGAACGCGAAATGATGGAGCGCCCCCTAACCGAAGTCCTCGCCAAAGCGGCAAGGGCCGAGGAGCTGGAAGCGGAGCTGCTGGAAAGCCAAACGGATTGCGAAAAGTGGCGCACGCACTTCAATCAGCGAACTGCTGAGCGAGACGAGCTACAAGCCAAGCTCAAGCAGGCTGAAGCGAAGTCTGAGGAGCTTGAAGACGAACTGAATCAGGAGCAGCACGCACGACGGCATTGGGAACAGTGTTCAGAATCGCATTGCGCTGAAGCCAATAAGCTGGAAGAGAAGCGGACAAATCAACGGGCCGAACTGGCGAAGCAGAACGCTCAAATCAGGGAGCTACAAGCCAAGCTCAAGCAGCAGGAGTCAGAATTGCAAGCGCAAGCCAAAGCAATTCAAGGCTGGAAGCGTGAAGTCACGAAAGGGTTTGACGATATTTCGGAGCTGGAAGCCAAGCTCAAGCAGCAGGATGCTGAGCTGGTGCGGTCGCGAGCTACTGTAAAGGACCGATCTGTAACTATCGAGACACTGAGCCAGATCATTGAGGAGCAGAATTTCTTGCTCGACAAGGTGCATAGCGCCTTCAACTACACGGACATGCACACCGCCAGACGAATGCTGGACGAGCGCAAAGCACAGGAGGCCCAATGAGCACAGGACTGTACAACAAGTACCGCGTCGAGCGGACAGACGGCAAGCCTGTAGACGGTCAAATCTTCTTCGTGCTGCGTCTCGATAATGAAGGCGATCAAAAGCACGTAGCCGCCTGCCGCGCCGCCCTTGAAACCTATGCCGAGAACATTGCAGATCATATTCCAGAACTGGCGAGCGATCTGTACATGCTACTGGATGACTTGAAGGAGGCCCAATGAGCCTAGACGACACCACAGGCTGCTGCATGTTGTGCGAGCAGCACAGCCGCGAAGCCCAAGCTGCACGGGCCGAGGTTCTGGCGCTGAAGCGGGAGTTGCTGGAGCCGCAAGCAGTGCGCGTTGCTCCTGACTACCCAGAGGCGGGGCAATACTTCTGGTTAAAGACAGAGAGTGAGCCTCTGCTTTGTTTAGCAACAGAGAGGTACAAAGAAAGCATTCTCTATTCAGCAGCATTAGAAGCATACGAAGGCTATTACACAATGATGGAAGACACAGCCCGCTGGATTCCCGTCTCGCCACCAACATTCCCGAAGGAGGGATTATGAAACTGAATCCGATGAGCGAGCCGCCAGAAGGCGAGTACAAGGAACGCACTGTTCTGGTGGTTCGAGAGATAGGCGAGAAAAAGAGAGCTGTTTCAACTGCAAACGGTTGGTACAGCAGGACAGCAAACCAGTGGGTGTTACCTCATTTGGTAAGCGAGCAGAACTGTCTGGGCTGGATCGAAGCCCCTACCGTGGAGATATCTGATGAACAATGATTTCGGAAAAGAGGCGCTGAGCAGCTGTCTATTCCTGGCCGATTACCATATGGCGAGAACTACGGCACAGGTTTCAAACATGATTGCTGAAGTTGCGCAAGGCATAAGGGACATGATCGCACAGCACGAAGCCGAACTGGCGAAGGCTCAAGGCGAGTGGGTAGCTGATGAGCAACCTGACAACGAAGGACGCTTTTTGGTCCAGCTTCTAAATGGCTCAGTTGAAGAGGCTCGCTATGATCCGATCCACTATGGCTGTAAGTGGGAGACACCCGGTACGGTGGTCCAGTGGTTCAAGCCAGCTACACCTCCAGCCCCACCACCGATCAAAGAGCCTGAACCGGAAATCGAGGTGCCGCCTCTGCATTACGACGAAGCATACGACGCGGCCATCCAGAAAGCCCACAAAGCCGCCATGCGCGAACAGGCGCTACGGTACGAGAAGGAGCTGGCAGAGTTGAGAAAGAGGATTGGGGGATGATATTGCCAGGCGAAGCACGTCAGATATGCGACAGATTACGGAGCGAGCGGGACACGCTCAGTCTAGCAGAGCAGGATTCGATGCTGGCCGATCTGCAGCAGTTCATTACGCTCGAACACTGGGGTAGAGAATCAGAGATCGAGAGATTTGCACAAGAAATCTACCTGCGCACAGCAGAACGTGACGCTAAGGATGTTTTAACCGCGTCTGGCGAAAGCGTATTTGAAGCGGCTGAGTATTTCATTCAGCAGCGCGACGAATGGCGTGCGAAGAGGAGGCAAGGCGAATGACAGTCGCACAGCAGATTAAAGATTTCAGGAAGCACATCCACGGCTTTCTGTCTGGTCACGTCACCCGCGATATGTGCATAGCCGCTGCCAAAGGCCATTGCACCGATAACGATAGCGGCCGAACGGTTTATAAGTTCAAAGACGGATCAACACTGACGCTTGGCGGTATCGCTGGCGACGAGATAAAGCAGGTAACGCCATGACTGAGCAGCGGAAGATATACCCGGTGAGCGTGAGGCCGAAGAAGGATGGAGTGTATTTCGTCTATGAGCCTCATACAGGCGACATTGCGGAACTTGCCAGGTATGACGCTGATTCAGGCGCTTGGATAGATGCGCTCAAGAGAAGGGCGTTTCAGCCCGGATTTCAGCCCGACTACTGGGAAGAGCTACCCGAATTTGACGAACGGTTTGTTGTGACGGAGAAGCAGTAATGAGCGCAGCAGAGAAGAAAGAGAGAAAGCCGGCCGAGCCCACAATTCAGCCAGGCATCCCGGTTCACCCGGCGAAATGGGTCTATCCTAACCTGCTCATGCCGCTTTTTGGGATGACCAAGGCCTCAGCGGACTGGTATCGTAAAAACGGGGATTGGCTCGAAGGGAAGCATTGTAAGATGAACCCGAAGGGACTCTGGGTTTATAACTGGCAGGAAATTGAACAATGGATGCAGGGCGACGTGGCAGCGTGAAGCTGCCCGATGGGGTGGAAATTCACGGCAAGTCGCTGAGAATTTGGTTCATGTATCAGGGTAAGCGCTACCGAGAGCGCATTACCCAAACGATTACGAAGGGAAATATCACCTACTGCGCACGGAAGCGCGCCACTATCCTGGTCGAGATCGCAGAGAATCGATTCGACTACGCCGCACACTTCCCAAACTCTCCGCACATCGCAAAGGCCAAGGGGCTCAATACTGCGCCCCGTACTGTGCGCGAGGCCGTCGAATCCTGGCTATCGGTGCAGGAGGCGAAGAAGGCCAAAAGCACCTACCGCAATTACGCCAGCAAGTCGAAGCACGTCGTGAACAAATGGGGCGACGCCCTGATTGCCAAAATCCCGAAGTCTGAAATTGAAATGTTCCAGACCGATCTGCTCAAGTCGGGCCTGTCTGCGAAGACCGTCAACGACATATTCACCATCGTTCGCGGCATCTGGCACAACGCCTATTGCGACGAGCTGATGAGTTCGAACCCTCTCGAACGCATTACGAATGTCGAGTTTGATGCTGATGAGTCAGCCGATCCGTTCAATAAGGAAGAGCTGGCCGCCATTGAGAAGATGAAGACGCACCGGGAGGGTGAGCGGAATATGGTGCTGTTCAATTGCTGGACAGGCCTTTCAACATCCGAACTGATCGGGCTGGCGTGGGAAGATATCGATATGACGAACCCTGAGCACTGGCGATTAAATATCAAGCGGGCGCGCGTCGAGTCGTTCTATAAGGTGCCGAAGGAGAAAAGCCGAGCTCGCCAGGTTGAGTTATTGGGGCAGGCTATGCCGTGGATTCGTCGGCAGTACGCGGAAACCTATATGCTGGAAGCGAAGCCGGTCGAGGTCATGCAGCGCGACAACAATTCAACGCGGACTGAATCGCTCAGGTTTGTGTTCCTGAACAGCGTCAGCGGCGAGCCGTGGCACAATTCCAGCCTGCACAGATGGTTCTCGTCCATGCTACGGAAGGCGAAGGTCAGGCATCGAGGCCCGAACCAGTGTAAGCATACGTTCGCCAGCCAGGCATTGAGCCATTATGTGCCGCTTGAATGGGTAGCGAGGGCGCTGGGGCATGCTGATACCAACATGATCAAGCGGCACTATGGCCGATGGATACCAACGGACGCGCCGAGCATGGCCGGGCTGGTGACACAGATGATCAATGGGGAGTTTCAGGCTGGGGCAAAAATGGGGCAAAACGAACTTCAACGTACATCCTGATACGCCGACCACTATATATACAGTGGCTGAATTAGCGGGGTGTAGCGAGGTGTAGGAAGATGCAGAAAATGGCCGTAGAGGGTTCGAATCCCTCTCTCTCCGCCAGTTTTTCCGCTGGCTTCCAGCTCGCGCAACTTCATCCTCAAATATCGGCAAATCAATTTCAGACGCCTGCCCTCATTGCAGATATTGATGCACCGCTCACAATTCCCGCATTAGTTACACCAAGCTACTGGCCTTTCTTTTACCATCCTGTAGACTCGTTACACACGAGTAAATTTTCGTAACATATATTTACACTGGAGCGTTGTATGACTGCTATCGGTAAGGTCTTGGTTTTTACTGTTCTGTCGGCTGCCAGTTCAATGGCATTCAGCGCGTCTGTTCCAGCCCAGTACACAGCATGTAACGGTAGTGACAGCCAACGTGCTTTTGGTCTGACCGCTGCAACAAGCTGTCTTGCCTACGGCAGCGGAAATATCAATGGCAATGCTTCGGATCCTTTTCTCACTAGCGCCAATGGTGCTGGTTATGAGTTCATCAGCAACACCGAAAACAGTTCAGCCTGGACTGAAGTAACTTCACAAGGCTCATCGCGTGCTTTCAGCTTTTCAATCGACCCAACGCTCTGGGCTTCCTATGACAGCCTGGCTATCGGCGTCAAAGTCGGCAATAACCTCGACCTGAGCTGGGCCGTATGGTCAGTTGAGAGTCTGGCGAGTGCTTTCGAAGTTTTCATCGCACCGAAACAGGGTGCTGGACTTTCTCATTTCAACATTTACGGCAGCGGTGATGGCCCAGGTACTGGCGTAGACAACCCTACCCCAGTGCCACTCCCGGCTGCAGCATGGCTATTCCTGTCAGGCCTCGCTGGCCTGGTAGGATTCCACAAGCGTAAAGCTGCTGCCAAGGCCTGAGCCTCAGCAGAGCCTCTTGAATAGTCGAAGGGTTCGCTCTTTGGCTGTTTCGCTAAATCGGCGTGCTCCTTACGGGGCACTCCGATTTTTTCGTTTCTACCGCGTGAAAAACGGCAGTTGCCGAACTCGCCGGTTCGCGAACATGGCTTTGACCACCCGTTTAAGGTAAGCTGCCCCGCCTCTGGCGTATAAACAGCCATTGCAACGTATCAATTCTGCCCGTCCCGATACTTATTGAATTCCCACCAAGAGAAATCTGCCTATGAGTTTTGCCTCACTCGGTCTGTCGACTGCCATTCTTGAAGCTGTTGCTGAAGAAGGCTATACAACGCCTTCACCTATACAGGCCCAGGCTATCCCTGCCGTCCTGAAAGGTCGCGACGTGATGGCTGCCGCACAAACCGGTACCGGTAAAACAGCTGGCTTCACCCTGCCGCTGCTTGAAATTCTCTCCAAGGGTGACAGAGCGCAGCCAAACCAGGTGCGTGCGCTCGTACTCACACCAACACGAGAACTCGCAGCCCAGGTCGCCGAAAGTGTGGCGACCTACGGCAAGAATCTGCCAATGCGTTCCGCAGTGGTCTTCGGTGGTGTAAAGATCAACCCGCAGATGATGCAGCTTCGCAAGGGCGTCGATATTCTCGTCGCCACCCCTGGCCGTCTGCTAGACCTGTACAACCAGAATGCCGTCAGGTTCAACCAGCTCGAAGTGCTGATTCTCGATGAAGCCGATCGCATGCTCGACATGGGCTTCATCCACGATATAAAGCGCATCCTGGCGGTGCTGCCGAAGCAGCGTCAGACGCTGATGTTCTCAGCGACCTTCTCCACCGAGATTCGTGCCCTGGCGAAAGGCCTGGTAAATGATCCTGTTGAAGTGTCTGTCAGCCCGCCGAATACGACGGTTGCACTCGTCCGCCAGTGGATCAGCACTGTCGACAAGAAACAGAAAGCACCACTGCTGTCATACCTGATCAAAGAGAACAAATGGGAGCAGGTGCTCGTCTTTACCAAGACCAAGCATGGCGCCAATAAACTGACCAAGTACCTGGAGATCCAGGGTATCAAAGCGGCCGCAATCCATGGCAACAAGAGTCAGGGTGCGCGGACCAAGGCGCTGGCGGAGTTCAAGGCTGGTGACACGCGGGTGCTGGTCGCTACTGATATCGCGGCACGTGGACTGGATATCGACCAGCTGCCGCAGGTGGTGAACTTCGATTTGCCGAACGTGCCTGAGGACTATGTGCATCGCATTGGACGCACCGGCCGTGCCGGCGCCAGTGGTCAGGCCGTATCGCTGGTCAGTGCCGATGAGTCGAGAATGCTGGCGGACATCGAGCGCCTGATCAAGAAGAAGATTCCACGTGAGACTGTCGAGGGTTTCGAACCGGTGCATGACGTACCTGATGCCATGCTTGATACCCGTGGACCACGGCAAGCCCGTCCAAAGCGTCCGAGCTCTGGTCATCGAGACGGCCAGCGTAGTGGCGAGAACGCCCAGGGTCACAAGCCAGCTTCAAAGAATCCACGTCATGCAACTGGACAACGCTCGGGCCAGCGAGCTGCAGCACCAGGTGGCGGCAGTGCCAACGGCGGCCAGCGGAGCGGTGCACGACCGGATGGTCAGAGATCTGGGTCAGGTGGACGTAGTGACGCCGGCCGACCAGGCGGCCAGCGACCACAGCGCTCTGCGGGCCGACCCGGCAGCGGCGGAGCTGGCGGTGGAAATCGGTCACCCCAGAGAGCAGATGTGAACGGCAATCGCTAGAATACGCCCTTCAAGACGGCTGCTGTGTCATCGCAGCAGCTGTTTCGATCGACAAGTGCTCACCGCAGAGTGAGCGCGACTGTACTGCAAGCGCCCCACATGCAGCAGCCAGTCTCAGACAGGCCTCAAGCGGGTAGTCTGAGAGATGGCCTTTCAGAAAACCACTGAAGAACGCGTCGCCAGCACCGTTGGTATCCACGACCTTTTCCACTTTCAATGCCTCTTGCTTATACCAGTCGCCCGCCTTGTTCAACAATGTGACGCCGGCTTCGCCATGCGTGCAGATAACCAGCTCCGAGCGCTCGATGAGTGTGCGCATGGTGGCGCGGTAATCGGTCAGGTTCGTATCGGATAAAAAGATGACATCGGCGGCCTCGATAAAACAGTCGTAATATTCCACGCCATCGCGGTAGTCATGCAGGTCAGTCCAAATCGGTTTGCCGAGGCGCGTCAGCGCCGGCAATGCATCGCGGACATACTCAAGGATATTAACGACAATGACGTCTGCGTCATTGGCTTCTGTCGCAAATCTGTCCCAGTCTGTATCTGACTTGGAGGCTGGCGGATGCGTATAGATCGAGACTCTGTGTCCCTCAGGTAGCATGAGGTTCACATGCTGCTCTGTCGGCGCTAGTGCGCCATCCGCCTGAGTGTGGGCGGCAAGTTCGAGGACCACTCCCGCGTTGGCTATTGTCGTCTGAACGGTCCGGCCCTCAGCATCATCACCGAGCAGGCTGTGCAGGTGAACATCAATGCCAAGCGCCTTCAGATTGAGGGCCTTGCCAGCGCCGGTGCCACCGACTGCCTTATAGCTATCACGGGCTATCACCGTCCCCGACCCACCAGTCGGTAGTTCATCAAGGTGGATGATGCTGTTCACCGAGCAACCGCCGATCACGACGACTTTATTCATGTTTTCTCTCTCACTCATGTTTATGCCGAGAGGCGTCGCGCCCGAACGGAGCGCCCCTTCAGCTTGTTACTGTTAAGTTGTCTGAGCGCGTGCTCCGCGACCTGCTGGCGGAGCGCGACGTAGGCGAACTGATCGAAGATCTGGATCTTGCCGACCTGGTCGCCAGGTATACCGCCCTCACCTGTTATCGCGCCGAGGATATCGCCTGGCCTCACTTTCTGTTTCTTGCCAGCGTCGATCTGCAGCGTGGTCATCGCCGCAGGTGGCAAAGTGCTGTTCCTGGGTGGTGGTGGCAATTCGCCAAGCAGATCAAAGGTCTTGTCAAGGAAGGCCTGAAGCTTGTCGACCTTGTGCTGCTCCCTGGCTTCGAAGAGCGTGATGGCCACACCACTGCCGCCAGCTCGTCCGGTACGGCCTACGCGATGGGTATGCACTTCAGCATCGTGGGCGATATGGTAGTTGAGCACGAGGTCAATCGAGTCGATGTCGAGGCCGCGTGCCGCCACATCGGTCGCGACAAGTATCGAGACGCTTCGATTCGCGAACTGAACGAGGGTCTGATCACGATCGCGCTGTTCCAGATCGCCATGCAGGGCGACGGCGCTGTAGCCGGCATCCCTGAGCGTATCGGCGAGCGCCTGAGTTTCGATCTTGGTATTACAGAAGACCAGCATGGAGTCTGGGCGATAATGCTCGATCAGTGCTCGTACAGCGAGTGTTCGGGCGGTCTCACCTTCACCGCCACTCTGGCCCACAGGTGTGCCTGCAACACGGTAGAGCAACTGCTTTATCGTGGCATCAGTGTGTTCGGATTCTACCTGAATGAGGATTGGACTCTGCATCACTCGGCGGGCGATAGCCTGAATTTCAGGTGGGTAGGTCGCGCTGAACAGCAGTGTCTGACGTGCGGTGGGCAAAGGCTCGACGATGGCATCCAGCACCTCCTGAAAGCCCATGTCGAGCATGCGGTCGGCTTCATCGAGCACCAGCATCGAGACCTCTTCAACCTTGAGAGAGCCTTTGCGCAGATGCTCGTCGATGCGGCCCGGCGTTCCCACGACGATATGCGCGCCGTGTTCCAGCGAGCCGATCTGTGGGCCGAAGGGCATGCCACCACAGAGCGTGAGCACCTTGATATTGTGAATGCCTCGCGCCAGCCGTCGAATTTCGCGGGCCACCTGGTCTGCCAGCTCCCGGGTTGGGCAGAGGACGAGCGCCTGAGTGCGGAAGCGCTCGACTTTCAACTGATTCAGCAGGCCGAGACCGAAGGCCGCTGTCTTACCGGAGCCCGTCTGCCCCTGGGCAATAACGTCCTTGCCCTCAAGTATGGGCGGAAGACTTCGGCTCTGGATGGGCGTCATGCTGGCAAAGCCGAGATCGGCAAGATTGTCGGCAAGTTCGGGGCGTAACTGCAGTGCGGAAAACGCATCCTGCTTCATGGCAATTCCTTGGGATGACTGTGAGGCTATGAAAGGGCTGGGGGCTAGTTCTGATATCGCTCACGCTACGGGGTTTCGCTGTTGCAGGCAAGTCTTATAAGGCTTCTATGCGTCCTCATTCAGCACCACGCCCGGCGGCATCGGTAGGCCGAATGGAACCTGCCTGTCCAAGCAAGGGCTCAGGAGATTGCTGCCCTTAGCGTAGCCAGATCTACCGGCTTCAACAGGCAGTCATTTGCACCGGCGGCCTTCGCAGCGTCGAGTGATACGGCTTCCCCGGAGAGGATACAGATTCGACAGTCGGCGAAGCCAGCCTCCCGGATACGCTTCGCGAGATCGAAGCCATGAGTATCAGGCAGATTCAGATCAAGCAGTATGAGGTCTGGCGTGGTCTGCTGGAGCCGCTCAAAGGCTTCGGCGCCACTCCCAGCGGTGGCAACAGTGCAATCAAGATGTCGAAGCAGGTAAGCCAGTGCGTCTGCGGCATCTGTGTCGTCCTCGACCAGAAGTACGTTGACCACCTGGCCGATGGTCGATGGCTCTGGCATTGCCCGCCGCAAGGCCGAAACAAGTACACTTGGGTTGAGCGGCTTGCTGAGAAAACTGGTGCAGCCGCTTTGCAGACACTTCTCACGATCCCCCTGCAGCGTCGCGGCGGTCAACGCGATGATTGGACCGTCAAAACCCAGACCACGGATCTGCCGCGTCGCTTCATGTCCATCCATCAGTGGCATCTGAATGTCCATAAGGATAACGAGGGGCGCGCGTTGCTTCGCCTGCATGCTCGACACAGTTTCAACTGCCGCTCGGCCATCAGCAGCAAATAGCACCTCTGCGCCTGTCTGACTCACCCACTGCCCGATGAGATGACGAATGTCTTCCACATCGTCGACCACCAGAACCGTACCCCTGAGCGCCGGCTCGATTCGCCGGGGCTCAATGCCTCGGCGGGCATCAAGGGTCAATGGCGCGCGTGGTGCGTCTGCAATTTCGCCGACCCCGATACGCAGCGTGAAACAGGCGCCGCCACCTTCCGGCGCGTGAAAACTGACCGAACCGTCCAGGCGTTCAGCGAGCTGCTGACTGATGGCGAGTCCGAGGCCAGTTCCCTCCATCCTTGTCAGACTGGTGCCCGCCTGCGCGAATGGCTTGAAGAGGAGATGCTGTGCTTCCGCGGGCACACCGGGCCCGGTGTCTCTTACTTCGAATGCGAGTTGATTCGGCGCACGACCGCCCTCTGCTGGCGGCGCGCTCACAGTAAGGGTGACTGAACCTTCATGAGTGAACTTGACGGCGTTACCAATGAGGTTGATGAGAATCTGACGCAAGCGAACCGCATCCGTCATGATGGCTTCCGGCAGCATTTCACTGGTCTTGAACAGCAGTTCTATGCCCTTGTCTTCGGCAGCAACGCTGAAAATGGACCAGACGTCTGCCAACACATCAGCCAGCCGCACCTCAGCAACTTCGAGCTCGAGCTGTCCCGCTTCGATCTTGGAGAAATCAAGTACGTCATTGAGCAGGCTTCTCAGGTGCTGACCGTTGCGCTGTATGACCTGTAGCCCCTGAAGAACATCCCGATCCGGATCCTTGTTGATCATCAGCTCAGTGAAACCCAGGATGGCCGTGAGAGGCGTACGGATTTCATGGCTGATATGGGCGAGGAACTGACTCTTCGAATCGTTCTCCGACTGCGCCCTCAGGCGCTTGAGACGCTCGACCTCGGCTTCTCGCCGCGCGAGTGCGTAACGCACGGCACGAGACAGCTGGTGCGCGTCGAGATGACTCTTGAGCAGGTAGTCCACCGCGCCGAGCTTCATCGCCAGTGCGTCCTTCTCACTATCATCCTGCCCAGTGAGCATGATGATGGGCGCCGTGAAGCCCAGGCAAGGCGCCTGTTTCAGCAAGGCAGTGCCTTCCTCAGGCCCTAGCCGATAATCCAGCAGGCAGATATCATGACGATTGAGGCGCATTTCCCGTCGAGCATCATCCGGCGTCGACACCCAGTCGAGGTCGAACTCGACGTTGGGGATGTCTTCCAGAAGATCATTCGTCAGCAGGTAGTCATCTTCATCGTCTTCGACCAGAAGCACGCTTACCCGCAGAGCTGCTTCCTTGACCATCTAGTGATCCGACCCGGGGAGCGTCACGAACTCCACCCAATAATTCCCCAGTGCCCGCATCAGACCTACGAGCTCGGTAAAGGTCACTGGCTTGGTGATGTAAGACGCAGCGCCGAGATCATAGCCGCTCAACAGGTCTTCTTCGGCTTTCGAGGTCGTGAGAATGACAACCGGAATCCGGCGCAGCGCCGGGTCCGATTTGATTTCCTTGAGGGCCTCGCGCCCGTCCATCCGAGGCATGTTCAGGTCGAGCAGAATCAGGTCCGGACGGAGATACTTCTCCTTGTCCGCGAATTCTCCACGGTTGTGCAGATAGTCCAGCAGTTCGATACCATCCGTCACGAAATCCACCGTGTTCAGTACGCGACTTTCTTCAATAGCGTCGCGACACAACTCGCGGTCGTCCTCGTCGTCATCAGCCATCAGGATTCGAACAGCTTTACGGGTGTTTGGCATCAGAATGTCCTTGTGTCTCGGCCATCGCCTGTGGCGCGGTAGAAGTGTTATCGAGCAGTTTTTCCATTTTGGTATTTATCGGGCCATTTGTCAGCCTTTTGCGCCCTCAGCATCAGTAGCAAGCGCGTTGGCAGCTTCATCCGGCGAACCCGGCTCCGCGACGCTGAAATCTTTTTCGGGGGCCACGGCAGGCAAAGTCACTATGAAGGTCGCGCCTTCGCCCGGCTTGCTCTCAAGCTCGATACTCCCGCCATGACGCTCCGCTATGCGCCGGCAGATCGCCAGTCCAATGCCAGTACCCTCATATATGCCTCGCTGATGCAGGCGCTGAAAAGGTGCAAATATCCGGTCGATAAAGACCTCGTCAATACCGATGCCGTTATCTTTGACACGTAGTTCGACAGCAGGCGTTTCGCCGTCTTCGAGGTAGCTGCTCATTGCAGTGATCGTGACATGAGGTACCGTATCGGGCTCGACAAACTTGAGGGCATTGCCAATGAGGTTCTGCATCAGCTGCCGAAGCTGGACGGGCACGCCGAATACCGCCGGAAGCGCCTCATGCACCACTACAGCATTGCGCTCATTGATGCGGACTTCGAGATCTTCCAGCACATCGCGGACTACAGTTTCGAGCTCTACTGCTTCAAATTCCTGCGTGGTGGTCGACACCCGGGAATAGGTCAGCAGCGCGTCGATCAGGGAGGCCATTCGCTCTGCTGCGGCCTGCATCCTTCGAATATAGTCGCTGCCGGTTCCAGCGAGCGCATCACCGTACTTCACTGCAAGGCGGTCGCCAAAGGCGCGAATCTTTCGCAGGGGCTCCTGTAAATCGTGCGAGGCGACGTAGGCGAAATCCTGAAGCTCGCGATTGCTGCGCTCAAGTTCCTTGGAGAAACTGTTCAGCTCCGCAGTTCGGGCGATAACCTTGTCTTCGAGCTCGTTATTAGCCGCTTCGAGACGCAGGGTGTGCTGGCGATTTTCAGTGTGGAAGCGTCGCAGTAACCAGGCGAACGCGAGTACGAGCACCAGGCTGAACAGTAGCGACAAGGCCAAGGTCAGCAGAGCCTTGGCATCGGTCCGGCCAAGTTCATCAGTGAGTCTTGAAAGCGTCTGCAGGCCGCGCTCTTCTATGGCGCGGATCCGATCCCTGATTTCAGACATCAGCCTGTCGCCGTTTTCCGCTCTCATCAGGGCCAGCGCTTCATTCATCTGCCCCTTGCGGGCCAGGCTGATGGTCTGGTCGATCTCAGTACGCTTCGCCAGTACCAGCTCTCTGAGCACTTGGAGGTGCGGGCGCCGCTGCCCACCTACCGGGATGAGGTCGTCAAGGATGCGAAGCGCCCTGTCCTGCTGCTCAATGGAAGCCTGGTAGGGCTCAAGGTAAGCCTCGTCGCGGGTCAGGAGAAAGCCACGCCGCCCGCTTTCGGCATTCTGCACAGCAGCCAGCAGACTCAGCAGGGCCGTATCGGTCTCCTGCGACACCGTGCGTTTCTGTGCGACTTCCCCATAACTACGGATGGCTTCGAAGGCAACGGCTGAATTGATCAGAAGCGCCGCGATAACAATCGCAATAATCACCTGCCAGTTGATCGGCTTGACGTCGGATCCGTCGCTAACGAGCCTGGCTTGCTTACCGGCTGGGAGGGATTCCTGACTCATGACTGTAGCTTGTTCTGGCACTCTCACCTCAAGACTTGTTCCGTGTGGGATTATCAAGAGTACCGTTTGTTGAAGTGCGACGTATAGATGCATTCGGCCGATCGAAGACACATTCTCCGTTGACCCAGGTTGCCGCCACAGCGCGCTCGTCGCCAAGCATCATCAGTACAAACAGACGCGCTTCGAGGCTGCGGCAAGCGCCGATCCGGCGACGGATAAGGTCGGTGCAGTGGTAATCCAGAACAACGAAGTCCGCCTCTGTACCAGGCTCGAGCGTGCCGACAGCATTGTCTAGACCTAGCATGCGGGCGTTGCCCAGGGTAGCCAGATAAAACGCTTTCAACGGCGACAGCGTCTGCCCCTGCAGCTGCGCAACCTTGTAGGCTTCATTGAGCGTCTGCAGCATCGAGAAGCTGGTGCCTGCCCCGACGTCCGTGCCCATACCATAGGCTACACCAGCCTCGTCCAGTTTCCCCAGATTCAGAAGTCCGCTGCCAAGGAACAGGTTCGATGTGGGACAGAACGCAATGCCCGCGCCAGCCGAATGGAGGCAGGCATGCTCACGTGAGCTCAGATGCAGACCGTGTGCAAACACGCTATGTCGCCGCACGAGCCGGTGTTGATCGTAAACGTCCAGATAATCCCGACTGTGCGGATGGAGCTGCTGCACCGCCTCGACTTCACTCAGATTTTCCGACAGGTGAGTCTGCAGATACACACCCGGAAACTCATCGAGCAGGTCCCCTGCCCGCTCCAGCTGCTGCGGTGTCGAAGTGATGGCAAAGCGCGGTGTTACCGCGTAAAGCTGGCGGCCACAGCCGTGCCAGCGCTCGATCAAGTCTCGGCTTTCCTTGTAGCTCGACTCTGCTGTATCACGCAGGGCGTCTGGTGCATGAGCATCCATCATCACCCTACCGCAGATCATGCGTGTACCCAGGGCTTCAGAGGCTTCGAAGAAGGCGTGCACAGCATCTGCATGGATAGTGGCAAATACCATTGCTGTGGTAGTGCCCGCCTGGATGAGTTGGCGCAGGAAGAAATCGGCAGTTTCTGCGGCGTGCGCCGGATCGGCAAAGCGCTGCTCCGCCGGGAAGGTATACCGCTCAAGCCAGTCGAGCAGCTGGGTGCCGTGCGAAGCAATGACGTCCACCTGCGGCAGATGAACGTGACTATCGATAAACCCAGGAAGAATGAGACCGTGAGTATAAGACTGAATCGGTATGTCCGGACCGAGCTGAGACAACAATGTCGATGCAGGCCCGACATCGACGATCTGGCCACCGTCGAAAAGCAATAGACCATCGGCAAGGTGAACGACAGCGGCATCTTCCGCGCCGCGCTCTATCGTATCTGTCTGTACTGCATAGGCTGGATCGACTGGATCGGCTGGTTGATCACGGAAATAAAGGATTTCGCCACGAACGGCCTGAACGCTCACTAACGCAGCGCCTCAGGACGGGGTAACCCAGACGCCCACTTCCATTCCGGTGCTTGCAGGCCCGCTAAAGGAACCGGCTATCGGAGGAACGGCTTCCGGCAGGCGGGATACCGCCACTGGAATGTGATCAATAGCTGTCACGACACCAGTGGTGGGGTCGAAGCCTTTCCAGCCAGCGCCTGGCAAATAGACTTCTGCCCACGCATGCGTGGAGCCATAGTTCGTAATCGACGGGAGAGAGTGCAGATAGCCGCTAACGAATCTCGCCGCGAAACCCAGACAGCGCGCCGACTCCATGAAGAGTGTCGCATAGTCTCTACAGGAGCCGGAGCCGTATTCCAGCGTCTGAGCCGCACTCTGTACACCGGGCTCCTCACGTATCTTATAGGCGAGACGCTGATTGACTGCAGTATTCAGCCGCTGGAGCAGTGCAAAACTCTGAATGGCTTCGCCAGCCTGCCAGAAGCTTGATATCCATTCGTCCAGCTTCAGCTTGATTGCGGGCTCCGGGAGCATGCGATAGGGAGCCAGTGTGACACTGTCCTCATAGGCATACTGGAGGGGATAATCGATGGCACTTGGCTCGACCAGGAAACTGAAAGGATCCTGGTTGTAGTGAATGATGTGTGCGGTGCTCTCGACGAAGAGCTGATCACTTGGGGCGTCGAATATCGCGACGCCGACTGAGTTGCCCTCCACATCCTGCTGCCAGCGAATCACCGGCTGGGGCATGATGTGAACGGAAAAGTCGACGATCTGAAGCTCGAAGTTCTCGCGCGGCCGGAGCCTCAGAACATGCTGCCCCAGATTCACCTGACCGGAGAAATTGTAGTAGGTCCGGTGCAGTATCCGGTAGCGTTGCATGAGCGCGCTATGTCAGGCTTTTCCCCCAAGTGTTATCTGCTTTGGGCCAGCAAGACTCTGCTGACCACTCACACCTGAGCGAATTTCGTCTATCTTGCCGCCAGCCTTCATGAAGGCTTCGGTCTGTGCTGCGATTGACTGGGAAGTTTCATGTGCCTGTGGCTGCTTTTTCTTGGGGGCCGCAGTCTTAGGACGCGATGCTGCTTTTATTGCTGCTGCTGATTTCAGTGCCATGATAAGCCTTCCGTAAGCTGAGGATTCAGGTTGTGGCATCATCATACACGAATTCATGATCAAATGTTGGACTGTCTCATCGCTTATCTGCAGCTGATCAACAGCTTGCTTTCGCCTCCGATTCCAAAACAGCCTGATCTAGGGTATAAGGCGCTATGAAAATTCCCAAGCGCCTACAACCACTCGTTGAAGATGGCCTCGTCGACGAGGTCCTACGTCCGCTCATGAGCGGCAAGGAAGCTGCTGTGTACGTTGTACGCTGCGGCAATGAACTTCGCTGTGCGAAGGTCTATAAAGAAGCCAACAAACGCAGCTTCCGTCAGGCCGTGCAGTATCAGGAGGGCCGGAAGGTCCGTAACACACGCCGCGCACGGGCCATGGAAAAGGGGTCAAAGTTCGGGCGTGGGCAACAGGAAGAAGCCTGGCATAACGCCGAGGTCGATGCCTTGTACCGCTTATCGGCAGCTGGGGTGCGCGTCCCTACGCCACACGGCTGCGTCGATGGGGTACTGCTGATGGAACTCGTTACCGATGAGGATGGCGACGTTGCACCGCGCCTGAACGATGTTTCAATGTCGGCTGAGCAAGCGCTTGAAGATCATGCATTCATGATGCAGTCCATTGTACGGATGCTTTGTGCAGGCCTTGTACACGGCGATCTTTCGGAGTTCAACGTGCTGGTAGACGCCTACGGACCAGTCATCATCGACTTACCTCAAGCCGTTGATGCAACCCAGAACAATCATGCCCGGTCAATGCTGGAGCGAGACATCGCAAACATGACCAGCTACTACGGACAGTACGCCCCGGAGCTGAAAAGCACTCGCTATGCGAAAGAGATCTGGGCCCTGTACGAGGATGGCGAGCTACACCCCGACAGCGAGCTCACCGGCTTCTTCGAGGACGACGAAGCGGATGCTGATGTCGACGGCGTGCTCGAAGAGATCAAGGCTGCCTTTGCTGAGGAGGCAGCCCGTCTCGAGCGAATCAGGGATGCCGATTCAGACTGAAACCGCCGAAGGCCGGCGCGCTTCATCTTCACTGGAGCCAATCGCATCTTTCAAGGCGTTATAGACTTTCTTGAGCCAGGCCCGGACACGCTGACGCTCTCCGATTGAAAACATCTCACGATTATTGGCAGCCGCCCAGAAACTCATGTTGTTGAAGTCGATCTTCTGCGCTTGCGGCGCAGCCAGTTTCGGCAGGGTGACGAACTTTGCATATCGGCCTTGAGCTTTTCGGTAGGCCTCGGACGACTCGAACTTGCTGAAGTTACCGCCTCGCCCCTGATTCTGCACCACAACAAGTTGAATCTCGTTGAATGCCTGCTGGTCCAGCAGGGACTCGAGCAATCTAATCGAATCGGCACCATCGTCCATTACGTGCCAGTAGTAGACTGTCTTGCCCAGTTCATTGAAGGCCGCGAAGGCATCACTATCATCTATCCATCGTTCAAGACTTCTTGACGATTGTGCAGCAAGATCGACGATGACATCAGAGTCAGGATAATCCTCTGCAGTCTGCAACAGTTGATCGAGGCTCTCGTACTCATCAATCGTCACCTGCGAGCTGAACTCATCGTAGAAGCGTGCGAAGGTGCTGTGCGACGAGTCTGCATCGAAGCCGACGAAAGGTCGCCCTTCATCGATCAGGAACTGTGCCAGCACCCTTGCCGTCATTGACTTCCCAACCCCACCCTTCTCACCACCGATAAAATGAATCGTACTCATGTCTGTCTCCTGATCCTCGTTACATTGTTACTGTTTTTGGCAACCATCCACACACTTACCAGTTTTGTCGAACGACATGGTGCGCCCGCTGAGTGGCAAATGCACCGGAACATTGCTGTGCTCGATAAAGCTTTGCGTTTTACTACCTGCTCGCACAAGCCCGTTTTCGGTCGCAGCCTCATTCGCGTGAGAGGCAATGACTGAGCCAGGCTGGATGAGCTCGTTGATGACATAGGCGGCTTCTTTCGGCCCCGTTGTATACGTGTCGCCGATGTTCATGACAACCAACTGCGGCTTGTAGTGGGCCGCGACGGTCGTCTTCTGTTCGGCAGTGATGCCGGTATCGCCAGAGAGATAAACAACCAGGCCGTTGCTGAAGGTCATCACGTAACCGGTCGGCGGGCCGGCATAGGCGGATACGCCTGCGGCCTCCATACTTTCGCCGAGTGAGCCGCCGATCATCCCAGGCGCGATGCCATTACTATGGGTAGCGGGCACCGTCGTAAAGGTAATGCCTTTTTCAGTTACGGAGCCGCCGAAACGTACCAGGACGGCGTCCTCAGCATTGCCACCTGCCGATTTCAGCTTTGCCGAAAAGAATTTTGGCATTTCGGAGCCTGTGATGATGCGGGCTTTCCTGGCAACGGCAATTTTCACACTGAGCGTTTCAGGTAATGCGGATTCGCTGACTGCAGGCTGGGCACAGGTACCGGCATTCGCGGCTTTCACATGTCTGTCTCCAACATGATCGCCGTGCATGTGACTTACCAGCACAAGGTCTATTTCACCGAGCCGCTTATCGTCGACCCCGGCGACGGTCTGGCCCACGTCATAGAGCACTCGCGTGCCGTTTGGATCTTCGAAGACGAGGGCACGGTCCCTGCCACAGAACTCGCCATCATGACTCCCCAGGGGCGTCACCTTTACAGTGTCTGCCGCCTTGGCCATTGAAACAGGCGCGAGGCACAACATACCTAGCAGAATTGCTCGAGCAAAGTTGTCTGAACGGGCGAGTTGTCTGACGGTGAGTCTTTGCATGGGAGGCCTCTGGCATGGCTGCAGGATCAACGATTTCAATACGAAGCCAGAGAGTCGACGGGCCATAACAAATACTGTGAACAAGGTCACATAAAGCGGCAGCACTGTCGACGCAAGTCACTGATCTTTCGACCTGTCACCCGTTTGGGCTGTTGTTCATCACCTATGGTCAAAGGATTCTGGAAACAGTCAGCGCAGTCTGACGCACCAAAAAATTATAAATACAATATTGGAGCTCTACCATGAAGAAGCTTGTTGCAGCGGCCAGCATCGCCGCCTGTACTGCATTGATATCGTCCCAGACTCTCGCCGCCGGCTGTTCAAAGTGGTGGGGATCTGGCGGCGGATACACCGACACTCGACACCCCATCCTCCTCGTTCACGGCCTCAGCGGATTCAGCACCATTGGCGGCCTGATTGGCTATTTTCATACCATACCAATGAACCTGTGTCGCTCCGGCGCCGACGTCAAGGTAGCCAGTATTGCGGCTTTTAATGACAGCGAACAGCGCGGCCAGCAGCTCGCAAACGACATCAACAACAACCGCTATGGTGGTAGCAAGTTCAATATGATAGGTCACAGCCAGGGCGCACCTACCGGTCGTGTAGCGATTACGTTCGACGCCGCGAAAAACAGCTGGGGTAATGGCCGCATTGTATCGATGACGTCTGTGGGTGGCGTGAACAAGGGATCGAAAACTGCTGATGCTCTGAACGGTGCTATCCCTTCCAACATCCAGGGTGGTGTGGCAGCGATAGCCAATGCCTTTGGCGGACTCATCAATGCGCTGTCGGGGAGCAACAATTCCCAGGATGCGCTTGGCGCACTGAAGACCTTGAGCACTGCAGGCACAAATGACCTCAATACGCGTCACGGCTACGGGATCTCTTCAGGCTACTGTACAAACGATCGCGCCTCTCAGGTTAACGTGAGAGGCAACAATATTCGCCTGTACTCATGGGCCGGAACCAAGGTATGGACGAACGTATTCGATATCACCGATCCCTTCCTGGGTCTGACGTCCCTGCCTTTCAAGGGTGAAGCCAACGACGGTCTGGTATCAGAATGTTCGCAGCGCATGGGACAGTTCCTGGGTGCACGCGACGCGAACCATGTCGATGAAGTCAACCATCTGCTGGGCACACGTTCGCTCTGGCACGATCCCGTCGGCATGTATCGCCAGCAGGCAAATCGGCTGAAGAACGCCGGCCTCTGATCCTGAACAGCTTCAGTAGCCAGTTCTGCGCTACTGAAGCTGGTCCTGCCCGAGATAGCGCATGCCAGGGATAGAGACACCATGCCCTGACCGTTTCGTTTGATTGTTATGTGACCCTGTTCGCGCCGTAGCTGCTCCCCCCTCCCTTGTTGTGACCCCCGTCACAAGCCTGAAAACTTTTCCGACAAAGATCCCCGTCTAACGCTTCAGTCTAGCGGCAATCACCCGTATGGGTGCTTGTGAGATAGTCGTAACAGGCGAATTCTGGCGACAGCTGGGAACATCTGGTGGCTGTCTGCATCAGAGACCACGGCGAGGTATCCAATAAAAATAATTCCGGAGATCGGTCATGAAAAAGCTCATCGCAATGGCGGCGATTGCCGCATCCTGTTCCATACCTGCAACTCAGGCTTTCGCCGCCTGTACTGCATGGTCCGGCACGGCTGGTGGTTACACCGACACCAAGAATCCAATTCTGCTAGTTCACGGCGTTAGCGGTTTCAGCACCGTTGGCGGCCTCATCGGCTACTTCCACACCATTCCTCTCAATCTTTGCCGCTCCGGTGCCGACGTCAAGGTCGCCAGTGTTTCGGCCTTCAATTACAGTGAGCAGCGCGGCCAGCAACTGGCGGACGATATCAACAACAATCGTTATGGCGGAGGCAAATTCAACATCATGGCGCATAGCCAGGGCGCACCTACCAGCCGTGCTGCCATTACCTTCGACGCGTCAAGAAATGCCTGGGGCGGCGGTCGGATCGCATCGGTCACTTCAGTTCACGGGGTCAACAAAGGCTCGAAAACCGCCGATGCACTGAACGGCTTGATTCCCACGCAGGTACAGGGCGGCGTTGCTGCATTGGCCAACGCGGTAGGCGGCCTGATCAATGTCCTTTCGGGTGCCAATCATTCCCAGGATGCGCTGTCGGCATTAAAGACGCTGACCACCAATGGCACCAATGACCTCAACAGCCGGCACGGCTATGGTGTGTCTTCGGGCTATTGCACCAACGATCGCGCCACTCAGGTCAGCGTCAGAGGCAATAACGTCAAGCTCTACTCCTGGTCTGGTGATCGCGTACTCACCAACGTCCTGGACGTGACGGACCCCTTCCTGGGCATAACTTCCCTGCCTTTCGGTTGGGAACAGAGCGACGGCCTGGTTTCGGAATGCTCGCAGCGCATGGGCTACTACATTGGTGCGAGAGCAGCCAATCACGTGGACGCTGTGAATCATCTCTTTGGGGCACGCGAGCTCTGGCACGATCCGATTTCGATGTATCGTCAGCAGGCCAACCGTCTCAAGAACGAAGGTCTATAGTGCCTTCGGCGCTGTACCCGATGTACGGCGCCGTTTTTCAGCTATTCGAATCAGTGTCCCGTCCGGCGACCTGAGTCTGGTTTCGGCCACCGGTCTTGGCCCTGTAAAGGGCCTCGTCGGCCTGTCTTAATAACAGCGATGCATTTGGCGTCTGGCCAGCCTCAAAGCAGCTCACCCCAAGACTGATGGTCAACTGAAGCGGACCTGCCTCGGTCGTAATTGACAGCGAGGCCACCCGCTGTCTGATCTTCTCCGCAACGATAATCGCACCTTCACAGCTCGTTTCGGGCAGTATGATGAGAAATTCTTCCCCGCCGTAACGGCAGATCTCGTCAGGCGGACGCCTCAGCAAGGGCACGATAGCGGTCGCGAGTGCCTGCAGGCACTGATCGCCTGCAAGATGCCCACAGCTGTCGTTGACGCTTTTGAAGTGATCGATATCAAACAGTATCAGCGATAGATCGCTCTGATTCCTGCTTGCTCTTAAAAACTCGCGCTGCAGAATGTCGTCCATGTGCCGACGATTGCGGAGTCCGGTCAGCGTGTCGGTCGTGCTCAGTTCGCGAAGCTCTACGTTCAGCGATTGCACCTGCTGGAGCGCATGCTCAAGCGCTTCGGTTCGCTCTGCGACTGTCGTTTCCAGCAGCAAGGAATGGCGTTGCTGCTCGGCAAGCAAGGCTTCATTGGCGGTTCTCGCCTTCAGTTCAGCCTTGAAGCCCTGACGGTTGGCTTCATGAAGACGCTCCGCGAGTGCGTAAGACAGCAGGATGATCTCGAGCGCTGAACCGAACTGTGCCGCGTATTCGGTGACGAAGGTTCTTGGCAAGAGCCCGAACTTGTTCAGAGCCAGGCAAAGTACCCCAAACAGGAACATGGTCCAGGCCAGTGCGAACAGCGCGGCATACTGACGCTTGCTTTGCAGCCAGACATAATAGCTGATCAACAGTATCGAAGAGCAGGTGACGATGATCAGGACGACCGTGAATCTGATCATGATGCTATAGGGGGCGAACAAGCCCAGCACTGCCGCGAGCGCTGCCAGTATTGCGATGATACCGAGAAAGCGCTCGAGCAGCGGAAAGCTGGTTCTCAGCTTTAATGCTCGCTGTACGAAAACGCATGCAAAGAGTACTACGGACGATCCTAGCACCACGATACTCGCGCTGTTCCAGGCCACAGCCCCAGGCCAGATGAGCTGGTAGGCAAAGCCTGACAGCGCCATCTGCACCAGTGAAAAGCTCGAGATATACATGACGTAGTACAGGTACACCCGATCCCTGATCCGGGCGAACAGAAACAGATTGTACAACACCATCACGAATACGATGCCGTAGTACAGGCCGTGCCAGAACACGTGGTACTGGTCCTTCTCATAAAAGTCGACGACCGGCCAGAGCTGCAGCGGGAACTGCATGGCGCTGGTACTGCTGATCTTGAGGTAAAACTGCTGACGGCTCTCGGCGGCTAGTACTACTGGAAACAGCAAGCCCCTGTGGTCCATGACCCTTTCCGAATAGGGAATGCCGTCGCCGGCCTTCTGTACCAGAAATGTGCCGTCAGTCTTCCGCTGGTACAGTGATACCGAGTCAAGTAATGCGTAGCCGACTTCGAGCAGGAGCTGCTGCTCGCTTGATGAGACATTATTGACGGTGAAACGGGCCCAGTAGGTGTCATCGGTGAAACCGTAGGACGGTGTCTCGGTCGTCACTGGCTTCCAGCGCGATTCTGGCTGGGCCAATACCTGAGCGAGTTCGAGCGTGTTCGTGGAATCAACCAGAACTTCTGTACTGCTACTGAGATTATGCTCGTCGAGCCCTGGCGAGAGTACAAACTCGGTGGCTTGCGCAGCCAAGGCTGTGCATAGCACCATCAGCCCCGAGAGTACCACCGTCGAGGCTTTGCGCCACCCAGGGCCCGAAAAGCAGGCAGCCGAGAGGAGCGATAAGAGGGCAACGCTAATCAGTTTGACCACGATGCGCGCCGTTGGAGACCGATATTGGCAAGCGGAAGACCTTGCTGGAGTTTAAAGCTGTATATTGAGAATAGCAGTTAAATCGATTTATGATCGAGACTCGAGTGCTTCAGACAAGACCTGCGTCAAACCGGAATTGGCGACTTTACAAGACTGTAGCGGGCATTCAGTCGTCCAGGGTCACAGACCTGAGCGCTGTGACAGCCGGGAAGATAAGCAGGCCAACAGGAATCAATGATGAGCTTCGCCCGCACCTTGTTCGATCATCTCCGCGAAAACGCCGAGTACCGGCCCGGTCGGACGGTGGCGGACTTCGGCCCGACACTTGTGGTAGCGCCGCATCCCGATGATGAAAGCCTCGGCTGTGGCGGGACCATTGCCCTACTCCGCCGCTATGAACGACCAGTCCATATACTTTTCGTCAGTGATGGGACCATGTCTCACCCAAACTCGCTGCGTTTCAAAAAGCAGGTCCGCCGGATGATCAGGGAAGAAGAGGCCCATGCTGCAGCGGCAGTTCTGAATGTTGCCGCTCAGAATCTGCATTTCCTGCGACTCCCCGACACCCGCATCCCCTATCCTGGCAGTGAGCCAGAGACAAGCCAGGCCTTTGAGGCAGCAGTCGCTGATGTATGCCACATCCTTGATCGGGTCAAACCCGCAACTGTGCTGCTGCCCTGGCAGTACGATGAGCACCGTGATCATGCAGCAAGCTGGCATATCGGCACTAGCGCGCTGAATCGGAGCGAGTTGCCGGTTCGACGTCTCGAGTATCCAATGTGGGGTATGGAGCGCGATTGTGACAGCCATGCGAACCTGCTGGCGCAGCATGACTGCGTCGCTATCGATATCCGCCACGTGGTGCCGGAGAAACAGCGTGCGATTGCGGCTCATCGCTCGCAGGTCAGCGGCGTATTTAACGATGATCCTGAAGGGTTCGTGCTCGATGAAGCGCTGCTCAGCCGTTTCCACAACTCGTTCGAGTACTTTCTAGCCGAACGCCAACCATAGCGCGACACCTATCATCATGAGTCCGGCGATGCGGTTCAGCAACTGCACCTTACCGCGTTGGAGCAGGACCTGGCGCAGCGTTCTGCCGCCGCTGGCATAGATCAGCAAGCAGGCAAACTCAAGTAGCAGAATGAGCGAAATCAGTGCCAGCAGCTGCGGTGCGACCGGCGTGGCGTAATCGATGAAGGGCGGCAGCAGCGCGATGAAAAACGCCCAGCCTTTTGGGTTCGCGATGGCTGTAACGAAGCCCTGGCTTATCAGTGAGAAGCGGCTACTGGACTGTCGTGAGTTATCAAGTTCGGCAAAGGCCAGTTTTCCGCGGCTCAGCCAGAGCTGTATCCCCAGATACATCAGATAGGCGCCACCACCGTATTTGAGCAGTAGAAAGAGTTGCGGACGCTCGATCATGAGCGTAGCAACGCCCACGGCAGAAAGGGTGGCTACCAGCGCCACGCCCGCCAGCTCCCCCACCATCATCCACAGCGTGCGACGAACGCCAATACTGATACCCAGGGACAGTGCGAGCGTCATACACATGCCGGGGGTTATGGACACTACGAAGAAAGTCGGAATAAAAACGCTAAGCACTGTTGCAGAAATTGCCACTCTCAAGCCCTCGGAAATGGACTGGTATTCTGGCAGATTCAACAGGCTTTGCGGTAGTTCCCTACTAGCCGAAGCTGCAAGTCTGGTGGGGATCAACCATCGAGGCGGGCGAGCATCTCCTTCGTGATCGACTGTGAGAGCTCCTCGTATTGCGCCCATGGGTCGGGCTGGGCCAGTCGCTCAATAACCTTTGCAGGCGTGAAAGTAGATGCCGCATCGAGTCCGTCCAGCTCTGTCCACGACACTGGCGTTGCGACCGGCGCACCTGCCCTGGCTCGCGTTGAATACGGCGCGATGGCAGTTGACCCGCGATCGTTCCTGAAGTGATCAATGAAGAGCTTTCCGACCCGTTTCTTCTTCGACATCGTGGCCGTGTAGCGCTCAGGAAACTGTTTCACCAGGTGCGCGGCAAATGCTTTCGCGAACGCTGTGACCTGGGGCCATTCCGCAGTCCGACGCAGAGGCACCACCACATGCAGGCCCTTGCCCCCGGTGACCAGTGGAAGACTCTCCAGACCGAGCACCTGCAGCCCGCCACGAACCAGCTCAGCGGCCTCCTTTACGGCTGAAAAATCCAGACCCTCATCCGGGTCCAGATCAAAAACAAGGCGGGCGGGCTTTTCAAGACGATCACGCCGGGAGCCCCATATATGGTATTCCAGCGTCCCCATCTGTACGCCCGCAACAAGCCCCGCTGTATCCTGAAGATAGAGATAATCCTTGTTCTTGCCGCTGCTTTCAGTAATCGGCACGCTGTGAAGTGCCTCCGGGAAACCGTCCGAGGCATGTTTCTGGAAAAAACAGCTCTTGCTGCTGGACGAGCGCCCTGAAGGACATCGAACCAGGGAGAGTGGGTAATCACTGGCCAGCGGCAGCATCCGCTCGGCGACCGCTTCGTAATAGCGTGCAAGATCGAGTTTGGTCAGCCCCTGGTCTGGGAACAGTATCCTGTCGGGATTAGTCAGGATGATGCCCTGAACGACCTGCTTTTCATGACTGTCGGTAGAATCTTGCTTCATCGCTGCCCTCTCTGACTGGCCTTTTCCGGGGCCTGCGCTCGCTGGCTTCTTTACAGATGTCTGAGCAGGCTGCCCTGGGCGCTCGAATTGGACATCCGCGGCGGGCTTGTCTTCCCTCAAGCCTTGAAACACCCCATGACGAATATGGCCGCCATCCGTCAATTCGGCAAATTCTATTTCCGCCACAAGCCGTGGCGTAAGCCACTGCGCCTTTCTCGCGATCGAGGCTGGTATCGGGTCTGTGTCCCCGACTTCTGCTTCGAACGGTGAGGTCTTCCGAAGCAGAGGTTTCATCCTTGAGTACAGGTCCTGCATAACGGCGCTGCTGAATCCTGTACCGATGCGGCCGTGATAAATCAGCCGTCCATCCTGATAACTGCCAACCAGCAGCGAAGCGAAAGGCCTTGCTGGTTTGTCAGATGAGGAGAATCCACCGATCACGAACTCCTGCCGCCTTGAACACTTTATCTTCAGCCACGATTTGCTCCTTGTACTACGATAGCTGGCGGAAGCCCGCTTGGCGATGATGCCCTCACGCCCTCCCGCACATAGCGCCTTGAAGACTTCGGGGCCGTTGCCAACGATGTGTTCGCTGAAGCGTATCAGGCTGTTGTCCGGGCGTGTCTGTAGTAGCGAGCGAAGCCTCTCCTTTCGATCGATCTGCGGCTTGTCCCGCCAGTCCTCGCCGTCAATTTCGAGCAGATCGAAGGCCATGAATTCGAGCCCTTCGGCTGCACCGTCTTCGCTGGCCGACAGAGCGGCCTGCAGTGCTGAAAAATCGGAGCCTTCGATGTTGCCACCAGCAATGACTTCGCCATCGATGAGTGCAGAGCGGCAGTCGAGTTGCGACAAAGCGTCGGCGACTGTCTGGAACTTCGCAGTCCAGTCCTTGCCAGAGCGGGTATAGCAACGTGCACTACGCTGCGCACCATGTTTACCAATACTGCAGATCAGGCGATACCCATCAAACTTCGCTTCGTTGAGCCATTCGCTGCCTTCTGGCGCAGAAGCAACCAGGGTCGCAAGTTGTGGGCTGCTGAAGTCTGGGGCGGGCAATGATGAGGCGCTGCGCTGCCTGCCGTTCTTTGGCTGCCCGCTGCTGCTTTTTGCGGATTGGGAACGCCGGGATGTGGACTTGCTGGCTGGCGCATCCTCGCTTCTGGCAATTTCATCCATGCTACGCTGGGTAGTGATGCTGCTTTGATGCGTGTCGACAAGCTGCTCGGCATCCTCGAGCGCAAATTCATCCCGGCTCTTGATCAGTAGCCAGTTCTCCCGGTTCGTTTTTTCCTTGACCCGCATGCGCACGAGCACCCAGCCGCCTTTCATGCGCTGTCCGGCCAGACGAAACTCGAGCTTGCCCTTTTTCAGACCAGCCTTCGGATCGCCTACCGGCTCCCAGCTGCCCTCATCCCAGAGCATCACCGTTCCCCCACCGTATTCCCCCTTCGGAATAGTGCCTTCAAAAGTGGCGTAAGAGAGTGGATGGTCCTCGGTTCGGACGGCCAGCCGCTTTTGTGCAGGATCGGGACTGGGCCCCTTGGTAACCGCCCAGCTCAGCAACACGCCATCCAGCTCAAGCCGGAAATCGTAGTGCAGTCGGGTGGCTGCATGCTTCTGAACGATGAACTGCAGTGCTTCACCCTTCGCCTTGGCTTGCCCGTACACTGAAGGGTCGCCGGCGGGCTCGCGCGTCTTGCTAAAGTTGCGCTTGGCGTTATAAGTGTCCAGCCCGTCGAGCGGGCCTTTGCGAGCCTGTGTCTTTGCAGATGCAGCCATGGATCAGGCCCGTTTCTTTCGAGCCTTGGTGGCTGGCGTCTTGTCAGGCGCTTTGGCCGCGGTTTTCCCCGAGCTTTTGACGCCACTGCTGGTTTTCCGTGCCGGACCCTTGCGGGCAGCGGCGGTCTTCGAGCCACCTTTTCCTGCGCCTTCAAGACTCTTCTTGAGCGCGGCCATGAGGTCTACGACGTTATCCTGACGTCCACCTGCGACCGGTGTCTCGTCTTCCTCCTGCACACGTTTACCGGATTTGCTCTTCATTTTTTCCGCGATCAGCGCCTTGAGCGCATCACTGTAGTGGTCCTTATAGGTGGCTGCATCGAAGGGAGCGGTTTTCTTTTCTATGAGCGCTGTGGCGACATCGAGGAGATCCTCAGAGACGGCTTCGTCCTTGATGGAAGAGAATAGTGGATCTGCGTTGCGAATCTCGTCGGCGTAATGGAGCGTTTCGAGCAGCAGCCCATCACCGCAAGGCTTCACGGCAGCCAGATACTCATGACCGCGCAAGGTAATCTGGCCAATACCGACGCGACTGGTCTGCCGCAAGGCGTCACGCACAACGCGGTAGGCATCCTGTGCGAGATCGTCGGCGGGTACGAGGTAATAAGGTTTGTCAAAATATAAGGGGGGAATTTCACAGGCTTCGACGAACTGCACCAGTTCGAACGTTTTCTTCGATTCAAGTTTGACGGACTCGATCTCTTCGGGCTTTAGCAGCACATAGTTATTTTTCTCGTACTCGTAGCCTTTGACGATGTCATCCTTGTCTACAGGCCCGATGCCCTCGGCTACCTTCTCGTACTTGATTCGCTTCCCACTCGGCTCATGAATCTGCCTGAAGCTCACTCTTGCGCCGGTGCGGGTCGCTGAATACAGCTCTACCGCAATGGAGACAAGAGAAAGTCTGAGCTGTCCTTTCCATAGAGAGCGCATCGCCATAGCCGTACCTTCTGCCAGTGATGAAAACGTGACTTGAAGTCACGAAAGCAAGTAGCGTGCCCTGCTGGTTAATATCCAGCCAATCCGGTCAGAAGGCTCTTGAATCAGATCAGCGGGCGTCGCCCAATGGGCCCTCGGTGGTGCCGAGCGCTTGTAGCATTTACAGCGAAACGAGGGCAGGCTGTAAACATCGCAGCATCATTTGCCCCTCCATTGAACGTTATAGAGATCGTGCCTGCGATCCTGCAGGTTCTTGACTGTACCGCTGTTCCGGGCGGTGAGCAGGACGTCACTTCGCAGATCGGCAAAGGCAACAGTTTCAACGTTCGGTGTCGTGTCGGCCGCGATACCATCACGCGCGAAAGGAAAATCACAAGGCGTAAGAATGCAACTCTGGCCGTACTGCAACTCCATGTTCGGTACATTCGGCAGGTTGCCAACGTTGCCTGACATGACAACGTAGAGCTGGTTCTCCACCGCCCTCGCCTGGCAACAATAGCGAACGCGTAGATAACTCTGCCGCTCATCGGTGCAGAACGGTACGAAGAGGATCTGAATACCCTGGTCGACGAGGTGTCTGGTCAGCTCCGGGAATTCGGCGTCGTAGCAGATCAGCACACCGATGGGGCCACAGTCGGTCTCGATTGCCGTGACCCGATTTCCACCTGTGATGTTCCACCAGTAGGCTTCGTTCGGTGTGGGATGAATTTTCGGCTGTTCGAAAACCTGTCCGTCCCTCAGAAACACATAGGCCATATTGCAGACGCCACCGTTGTCCGCCATGACCGGCGTGGAGCCGCCAATAATGTTGATGTTATAGCGCAGCGCCAGATCGCGCATAAGCCCTCGGTAGGCCTCGGCATACTTCGTTACGGCCTGGATGGCTGCAGCTGGTGAGGCCTTTTCCTGCTCGATCGACAGTAGCTGTAGCGTGAAGAGCTCGGGAAACACGACGAAGTCGCCCTTGTAGGTCGATACGACGTCCACGAAGTACCGGACAATTTCGCTGAACTCTTCAAACGAAGCGACTGGTCGCTGCTGATACTGAACCGTACCAATCCGAACCGTATTCTGTTGCCGTTTGCCGTAACGCTTTCGTTTCTCATGGTCTTCGTGACGAGCCACCTTCGGATTTCGCCAGACCATATGCATGCCATGGCCCAGTGAGGCATGGTCAGCGTCGAGATAGTGCGGAATGATGCCGTGAAGTTCGAAGCCATTATGTAGCTGGAACGACAGCACAGGGTCGCGCTGCTTCTTCTGCAGTACAGCATCGACATAGGCTTCGACGGTCTTGAATTTCTTCAGACGCCGGCTCAGTGTAGGCAGCCGTCCGGCGAACACGACGCCCTGTAGACCAAGTGACTCACACAGATGCTTGCGCTCATTGTAAAGCCGTTGCCCAATGCGATAGCCGCGGTAATCCGGATCGACACAGACTTCCATGCCGTAGAGCCAGTCTCCCTCCGGGTCGTGTCGTGAGGCATAGCCGTTGCCGGTAATCTCCGTCCAGGTATGGGGCTTGAGTGCGACATCACCTTCAACCATGAAGGTTGCGCAATAGCCTACTACGACTTCGTCCGCACCCTCGGCAGCTTTGGCGTCGCTGCTTTCAGCGAGTACGGCAACGAACTGCCCTTCAGGAAATGTATTAATCTGGCCAATTAGGGGGCCTTCCGTATAACCGTACATCCCGGTGCCTTCATAGACCCGTCGGCTCAGTTTGATGATAGCCGGCACATCGCGCAGGGTGGCATTGCGCAGCATGAGGTGCTGACTGGTGTCGGTAAACGGTGGCGTCATGACTGACCTCTAGCGGAAACTGAAATAGATTGGCTTCGAGTATGGGCTGAGCCGCAGGCGGGCGCAAACAGGAAACGTCGGCGAAGGTCCATGGGTCTGGCCAGCGAGCGCCCTACGTATCTCGATAGATCACGACCGCTTGCAGATCAAGGAGCCGATTACATGAGCCACCCGGGCGATGCACCCGAAATACTTAAACCCGATGCCGATACTGAGCAGGAGACCGATGAGCCTGCGCCTCACGAAGCAGTATTGGAGAAAGGGCGCGGCCGCACTGCGAGATCGCCGCTCCAGATACCACTCAAAGGCTGGCGCGACATCCTGATCCGCGTCGTGAGTGAAACGCTGAAGGACAATCTGGGGCTGGTGTCTGCCGGCGTGGCCTTTTACTTCCTGCTGGCCGTGTTTCCATCGATCGCTGCTTTCGTATCGATCTATGGCCTGATCTACGATCCTGCTGATGCCCAGCAGCAGGTTAGCAGCATGATGGGCCTTCTACCGGAGGAAGCCCGGAAGCTGATGCTCGACCAGATGCAGGCGCTCACGGGCGGCTCTCAGAAAGCCCTGGGTATCGGCGCGGTCGTCAGTATCCTGCTGGCGCTCGTGAGCGCGATGAGAGGGACGATGGCGCTCATGATAGCGCTGAACATCGTTTACGAGGAAAGGGAAACACGCAATTTCATCATGCTTCGGCTGGTGGCCTTCGCACTGACCATCGCATCGGTTCTATTCATCATTATTGCCCTGGCGCTTGTTGCCGCCCTACCCGCCGTTCTGCAACAGATCGGTTTCGGCTCCTGGGTTGCGACGGCCTTCTCGCTCGCCAGATGGCCCTTGCTCGCGCTGCTTTTCATCATCATCCTCTCGACCATGTACCGCCTTGGACCATCGCGAGAGAAGGCAAAATGGCGATGGGTCACTGTGGGCTCAGTGGTTGCGACACTGCTATGGCTGTGCGGATCCGCGCTGTTTTCCTGGTATGTTTCAGGCTTCGCCAACTATAACGAAACCTATGGGTCTCTTGGCGCGGTGGTCATTCTGCTCATGTGGTTCTACGTGACCGCTTACATCATCCTCATCGGCGGTGAGCTGAACTCCGAGCTGGAACACCAGACCGGCGAAGATTCGACCATTTCACCGGAGCAGCCGATGGGACAGCGAGGGGCTCACGTGGCTGATACCCTGGGAAAAACGCCGTAAGAAGGCGCTACTGTGTCTGCACCAGATCATCACTGATGCGATAGCCACCAGCGAGCCAGTCGAGTACTTCCCTGGCGGCAGGATGGTCGTATGCGGCGTAATTGTCGTGTAGGGTCTTGAGTCGGGCCACGCCTATTCTGTCCAGTCCAGAGTCATTCAGACTCAGCAGATCGCGCTGCAACTGTGCCGCCAGGGCTTCGCCGACCACCAGTGTCGCGGCCCTCGTGAAAGCGTCCCCATATTGATAATCCTGTCCAAGCCGATAGCTATCAGCCAGCGTGAGTGCTGGTATGCATGTGAGCGTTGGCTGCAGCGCCGGATTGATGGCATGCGCAGCAATGAACTCCGCATTGGCGGCTGGCCGTCCAGTGAACGATCGCAGATGCAGAAACTGCGACATGCGCTGGCCATCGTTGACGGGATAATTATCCCAGAGGAAGGGCTTGCGCCTGAGCTGGCCAGCCACTCTCTGTAGGTGTCCTGGAGAGAGTTCACGGGAACAGACCTCCTCCCCGGTCCAGAATACCTCGATGGCAGGATCGAGCAGCCGGCCCAGATCCTCGAGATAGTCTTGCGGACGCTGCCCGAACACCCGATCGAGCACCGGATCATCCGAATAGTAACTGGGGCAGAATAACAGCCGCTGAGCCGGCACGCGCGACTGCACCCAGTTCATGATTTCGACCTGACGCTCCGCCAGATCTGCTTGAGTTGAGGGCATGTCATCAAAGAGAATTGCCAGATCATCAAGCCCGAGGCTCAATAAACTATCCAGCTTGCGGGCAAGCGCAGACTGGCTTGCGGACGAGAAATCCGTAAAGAGTTCGTAGGGGCTCAAGCCTACGCCGAAGCGGACGCCCAGCGTTCGGCAATGGCTGGCAAAGGCTTTCATCGCCGCAAAAGCATCATCCGCATGAGGCTCCTGCCAGCGTCGCCGCAGAAATGCGTCGGTCTTCGGCGCATACAGGTAGAAGCCATAGCCGTGCGGCGCGAGAAAACTGACCAGCGTCGTACGTGCGGCCCATGACCAGGGCTTGCCGTAAAATCCCTCTATGATACCCAGCTCGGTTGTCATCCTGGCTCTACTCCTTCTCTTCATCCAGCTTGCGCTTGCGGGTAACTGTCAGCCAGTCGAGTACGACACCGCTGATGGGATTGAAACGGGCAACCCTGAAAACGATCTGCAGCATTTCTGGACGCTTGCGTATGCGCGGCTCCTTACAGCGGGGAATGAACCATAGCGCGATGCACGCACGCAGGAAACCGGAGATCAGGAATACCAGGAAGACGCCATGCTCCAACTGCAGAGCATCCGGCATCATCGCGATCAAGGTATCGGCATAAGTAACGCATAGGCCACCAAGCAGTGCTCCGCAGAAGACGGCCGTAGCGCCAAGCGCCTGCTGAATAGCGGCATACGCTGCAAAGTTTGTCTTGTGCGGCCGTATATCATACAGAAAGTTCGCCGTACTGAGGGTAAAGCCGCTCCAGGCGAAGCCCGATATCACCTGCACCAGCAGGAGGTAGGAGTACTCTGGAGAGAATAGCCAAAGCACTGGCAACAAGGGCAGCAGACAGCTGGTAATGAGCATGACCAGCCTATTGCCATGCCTGTCGCTAAAGCGCCCCCAGAAGCCGAGCAATGCGAATTGGGTGGCCACCGACGCGACACTGTTGAGTGCAAACTGCAGATAGCTCAGCTCAAGGGTCTTGAGCATATAGACAGCGAAGAACGGTGCAGAAATCGCCACCACGCCCTGCATGCCGGCGATGAACAGCGTGTAGTGCAGAAAAGTCCGGTCCGACAGGTAGTCTCTCAGAGATCCGAAACGCACAATCGGGACGGTGGCACCGGGCTTGTGACGCAGGTACTTCCGATCGGAAGGATCATGCATGCGCCAGAGAAAATAGCTGGACGCTGCCCTGCCCGTCGAGGCTATGGCAAACAACACCGCAAAGCCTATACCGATTGCACCCAGCTTCTCGAAACCTGTGAGCAGCGCGCCGCCACCGAGGAAGACGGCTAGCGACGCAACCATACTGAGCCGGGTACGTGCAGCAAAGAACGCACCCCTGCGCCGTCGAGGCACGATATCCCCCATCCATGCGCGCCACTGCGGCTGAATCAGATTCAGGCAGCTATGGTAGAGCACCACCAGCCCGATTAACCATGGCACTTTCGAGGCATCCGCATCAAGCGCAACTATCGGCAGCGCCAGAAGCGCGAGCAGTCCCACGACGCAGCACTGGACGATAGCCACGTTGTAAACCAGCTTGCGCCGCGGTACGACCTGCCCCAGCCAGATTGAGAGAATCTGCATCAAGGCACCGAAGAACTGGGGAAGCGCTGTCAGCACGCCCATTTGCGCTGCAGAAGCATGCAGATGAATGGCAAAGGCATTGATGAAGTTATCGCTCGATGCCGTCATCGTGGCCGATGCAACAGCATCCTTCTGCGAGTAGTTCAACGTGCGTCGAAGAATGGTCTTCTGACGCGGCTGCCGATGCGGGGCTTCACTTCTGGATCGTGGCATGGCCGATCTATCTCCTGTCGGGGCCATCCCTATTACTGCGGTTCACTGGAGCCGTGGGACATTGCCATGACGGCACGATTTCGGCCGCTGTGTTTTGCCTCATACAGGCAGGCATCTGCACGCTTCAATAGCTCGGCTGAATGCTCCGCATGTTCAGGATACAGAGCGATGCCGATGGAGACACTCAGGTTCATGATCGCCTGTCCGCCGGTGAGTACGGTCATTTTACGTACCCCCTCGAGAATGCGCTCAGCACAATGCATGGCTATTTCCTCGTTGGCGCCTGGTAGCAACAGCGCGAACTCCTCTCCACCGTAACGGCATGGCAGATCGCTTGAACGCAGCAGCTTGCGCAGGAGACCGCCGAGCTTTGCCAATACATCGTCTCCGGCGGCGTGGCCAAACTGATCATTGAGTTTCTTGAAATGATCCAGATCCAACATCATCACCGCCATCGGCTGCTCGAGGCGCTGGGCCTGAGCGAGCTCGATGGGTAGCACAGTGTCGAGGAATCTCCGGTTGAACAGGCCGGTCAGCACGTCCTGGTTCGACTGCATGCGCAGCGACTCTCGTAGACGCTGGTTGGAAATGGCGAGGCCGGCCTGTTCGGCTATGGTGGCCAGGAACGCTGGATCCGGTAATTTGCCAACTTTTCCGGTGTCGGATCTGGTTATTCTCAGCAGCAGCATGCCAAGTATCTCGGCATTGGTCATGACAGGCACACAGACGCTGGCTGAAAACTGGTCGATGCCATTCTGCTCCAGATGATTACAGACGATATCCGCCTCGGGCTGGTTCACCAGGTGCGGTACGCCACGCTTGAGGCACCAACAGTTTTCGGTATCGAACGAGGCCACCAAAGTGCCGTTGCCGGTGTTCCAGGTTTCAACCAGCTCAAGGTAATCCTTGGACGCTTTAATGAGATAGATCGCACCTTCGATGTCCGGAAACAGCTTCGCCAACGATTTCTGCAATACACGACAGGTCTCCATCACAGAGTTGCAAGACTGCAGCAGGCTGCTCATGTCGTTGATGGCACTCACTTCGAAGTTCTGCTTCTCCAGCTGTTCAAGACCTTGCGTAAGTTTCTGATTGAGAAGACGATTATCCTGGGCAGCCCTGGCCGAGGCAGACACATCGGTCAGTACCGCAACGACCCCATCGGTATCGCCGCGTGCCGATGTCATCGGCCTGACGCTGATACGAATCGTCGCGGGTTGGCGAGTGCCCAAGCGACGAAGGAGCATTTCTGCCTCACTTCGATTGTCACCGTCCAGCACCTGTCGCAGTGGGAACTCACCTGCTTCGAACGGGGTTACTCCATCGGCCCGAGTGACTTCGAGCTGCTCCTGCCATGCCTCTGGTGATATGCGCGAAATACCGCTCCCAAGCATATGTTCCAAGGCTGGATTATGCAGCGTGAGACGCCCCTGCGTATCCACGACCGCCACGCCATCCGACATGTTTTCAAGCACAGAACCAAGGATGCGCGCCTGTGCCGTGGCCGCCGTTTCCACCTCTTCACGCTGGCGGAAATTCTTGACGACATAGTAGAACAGGGCACAAGCGATCAGGATGTTGAGCAGGATAGTCAGCAAGAAACTGCGAAACGAAGCTTCCGTGTTGACCTTCACCAACAGCGAGCGGTCTGCCAGCAGTTGCTCCTCCATATGTCGCATGCTGGCAATTTGCTCACGAATCTGCTCCATGAGAAAGGTACTCTGCTCGATAAGCGCAGGATCTATGGCAACGACACGGGCGCGCTTGCGCTTGCCATCCGGCATTTCTTCCAAGGCATCAGCGACTTCGAAAGACAGATTATCCGCGAGGTCTTCACTCTCAAGTGCGTTATCTTTCAGGTTCGAAGCGCGCAGCATCACACTCAGTTTCCTGCTGATCAGTTGCTCCAGCGCCACTATCGCCAGCTGCTGCTCAGGATTGTCGGCTGTGAGCTCCCGCACCTCTTGCAGGCGTTCCTGCAGTACCCGGCGACTGAAGCGTGCCCGGTAGAGATTATCGCCCCGGTGCGTAAGTTGATAGCCACGGATGCTGGCTTCTGTTTCCGCAATTGCAATATGGACGCCGTCGAGTGCCAGCAGGACCTCGTTGGTGTGACGAACCCGCTCTTCACTCGCGAGGAGCGTCTCCATGCTCTTGTAGGGAATCCAGGCGCTTGCCGACATGACGACGAGCACCAGCAGGAAGCCCAGGCTAACCAGGGTCGGTGTCACCTTCTTCATCGGGACAGGCCCTGCAGCAATGATTTATTCGTTGGCATTGTATGTGCTTTCAAGCAATTGACCCTGACTCTTAACGTCAATTGCCAAGCATAGACTACTCCACGTTCAGGCGCGCAAGGGGCCAGACTGCTGAAACGATCAGGAAGGTGCAGAGACGCCCTTGCTTATACCGGCCTCGCAGTGGGGATGTCGGCACCCCCGGAGCCGGCAATATAATGACTATCGCGCCGCAGGAAGCGCTTCTCCACCAGGTGCCAGAGTAAAATACCGCTGACAGCGGTGAGAATAGTGACGCTGAGCAGGAGCATCCACGGCTGGCCGGCGAAGATCTGTGAAGCCAGGAGCACCTGAATTATCGGAAAATGCACAATGTACACCCCATAGGAGAAGTCACCATACTTGCCGAAGTCACCGACATAACAGAAGAGTCCGAAGAAGATCACGAGGGTGGCAAGCGCAAATGGTACGAATGTTGGCAGCAGGTAAAACTGATCGAGCACCAGTACCAGCACCGCCGGGACCACGAACACGGTGACGCGGCGGACGAACAGCTCGAGAAAATAATGGAAAAATGCACCGGCGAGAAAATACGAGAGTTGCCCGGGCAACTGGTGGGCCAGCCGGATGTAAAACTCGGCACCGGTCTGTTCGCCATGATCCTGCAAAGCGTAGGTGTAAAGCAGTGACAGCACATAGCCAGATAAAAGCACAGGAAACGGCCCGAAACGTCTTGCCAGCCAGATCAGTACCGGCACGGCCATGTAGAACATCACTTCGATTTTCAATGTCCATAGCGCGCCGTTAACTGCAGTGAGCTCGTTGCCATTGAATACACCCGGCAGGTCTGGCTGTAGAAAATTCAGGAAAACCAGGTTAGCCAGAAGATACTCCAGCCAGGCGAGCGAGAAATAGGTTTTTGCGGGAACTGTGCTGACGAAGAACAGGCCGACTGCTGATAAGATGATGACACAGGCATACGCCGGGTAAATGCGGCGAAAACGTTTGATTGCATAAGCTTTGTGCGATGCGCTTCGCTCGAAACTCCTGAAGATGAGAAAGCCACTGATAACGAAGAATGCACTTACTGCGACCCGCGACGAAAAGATCTCGCCGAGCCAGGCCAAGGCAGCGAAGCCTGACAGCTCCCAGACATGAACCAGGCAGACCGTGGCAGCCAACAACAGCCGGATGAGGTCAAAATTATTCCGCTGAAGACGCTCCTCCGGGGTCACAGCGCGCATCACCCTGCGCTTCGAGCTCAATTGAGCCCCATGAACAACGCCAGGATCAGCATACTGCCCAGCAACGCTACAAGGCCATTGACGCCGAGCCCCCAGCGTGGCGCATAATTATCCGGGAACTCTACCGCTTGCAGGGTCTTCAGAACGAGGCTGTACTGCCGCGACGAATAAACCGCAGCGAATACCCCAACCGCGATAAAGGCCAGGCCTATCCAGAATGTCATCACGTCGCTCCCGTGTTTGATCTGACCGGGCGAAACGGCATCCAGAAATAATGCAGAGCGTTCGATAAGAAAGCCAAAGGCGATCAACGCAAGGCTTGTTCTGTTCCAGGCCAGCAGGGTCCGCTCCGCGGCGAACAGGACTCTTGGGTCTTTCAGGTCGGACACACAGGCTCCAATGACATCATGATGCAGAAATTTTTGCTGTTTCCGAGGGAGTTAACGGCGTAATACTATATACTAGGCAGGTTAACAGAAATAATAATAACGATAATAGCGGCAGGTCCTATCTGATTGTAAGACAACCTGAATTCCGCTTTCATTCGTCATATGAGCATATCGAAGCGTATGGACGGTTTCGAAAAGGCACGTCTCGCCGTTCTGCGGCAACTCAATCTCCTGGACACGCCACCTAGCGAGAGTTTTGATCGCATCGTGCGAATGGCAAGGCAGATCTATGACCTGCCTATTGCAGCGATATCACTCACCGACCGGGATCGCCAATGGTTCAAGTCGCGTGTGGGTATAGAGCATTGGGAAATCCCCCGCTATAAAGCGTGCTGTGCCGAAGTCACCATGACCTCTAATGTGGTGGTCATCAACGATCTTTTGGCCTCCGACTTCTACGTCGACAGCGCGCTCGCGAAATCCGGTATTCGCTTCTATGCAGGAGCCCCGCTCATTACCCATGACGGCTTCACGCTCGGTTCGATGTGCGTTTTGGGTCACGAGCCACGAGAGGCTTCGGATAACGAGCTGGCAGCCTTGCAGGACTGCTCACGCATGGTGATGTCGCAGGTCGATCTTCAGCATGCAGTTGGTCGTGTCGACTTCAGCAGTGGCCTGCCCAACTACATCCAATTTATCGAAGATCTCGACGATCTGGCGAAGGACCACCCGGGAGAACGGTATCACGCGGTGAGTACCGACCTGGTGGATCTGAGCCATGTCGGTTCCCTGCAACGAATCATGGGACCGGGCTATCTGTCCGAGCTTGTCTGTACTGGCCGGAACCGTTTACAGGCTTCTCCCGCCTGGCCGGCTGACAAGAAGCTTTACCATGTTGGTCCAGGCCAGCTCGCTCACCTGGAGCGAGGTGAGGAGCTTCAGGTGCTGCAGCGGGCTCACGGATTGCGCGAAGCACTTGTCACCGCTCTCGAAGACGAAGCAGCCCCGCTGGCGCTGAATCCCACCTTTGGCATTGTGCCCTTTCGACTTGGTCGGGTGAGCCCTTCAACGACCTTGCGGCGGACCCACTGCGCTGCGCGCGATGCTCGTGATCATGACCTTGTTGCAGGCGTTTATTCAGCAGCTTCCGATGCCTTGCACCAGCGCACCTTCAACCTGTTGGCCGACTTCCGCCATGCAGTGAATTCTTCAGACCAGTTACACCTGGTGTATCAACCGCGCGTGATGATGGCGAGCGGTGAGTGTCGAAGTGCCGAGGCACTGCTGCGCTGGCGCCACCGCACTCTCGGCACGATCTATCCCACCGAATTCATACCACTCCTGGAGCAGTCGCCCATGTGTAGGCCGCTTACGGACTGGGTACTCCGCCACGCATTGGCCCAGGTGGCCGAGTGGCGTCGGCAGGGCCTGAATATTCGGGTGGCGGTCAATATTGCTGCGGCGAATCTGCTGGAGGATGATTTCACCGATCGGCTTCTGGGCTATCTGGCCGCTGAAAAGCTGCCGCTTGACTGCATCGAACTCGAGCTTACAGAAAGCGGTCTGCTCAGTAATGGCCGGGCCGCACGCGAACAGCTCGCAAGGCTCATCAGCCTGGACATCCACGTGGCAATTGACGACTTTGGCACTGGCTATAGCAGTCTCGCCTATTTGCAGCATGTTCCTGCTCATGTTGTGAAGATTGACCGCAGCTTCATCACTGATCTGGAACAGCGGAAACGCAGTCAGACTCTGGTCAAATCGATGATCAACATGGCTCACGATTTGGGATACAGGGTTGTGGCAGAAGGCGTGGAAACGAGTGAGAGCTATCATCACCTCAACGGGCTGGACTGTGACGAGGCCCAGGGAAATCTCATCGCGAAGCCCCTAGCGACCGAGCATTTCAGTCGCTGGTTCAGAAACTGCCAGCAGACAGGTCTTCATTCGGCAAAAGGCGGCATCTTACTTAACTAAGTGCACTGAACATCAAGCTCTCCTGGCGCCGTGAGTCGGAACTTATAGAGGCTGCCGCACCGCCGGCGGCTGACCGGACCGCGCACTGACCCGCCGCTGCAGCTGCAAGGTCCAGCGATAGCCTATCCAGGCGGAAGCCACGAGATAGGGCAGCCCACCCGGGACCCACATGATCAAGCCAGCAAGCTGCTGATCCTCCAGCCCCCGGGCATCCCCGTAAAGCGGTGCGTTGGCAAATGTGAGCAAGGCGCCCAGAAACCCGGTATTCATCAGCGTAAACAACAGGGCGGTCAGCGCCCAGCCGAACTGCCCACGGCTGCTGCGGAGCACCACCCACCAAAGCAGACCTGCCGATATGAGAAAGAGCCCATGCTCGCTTATGTGCCACCAGGGGTTTTCGAGAGCCAGGGTGTAGAAGTACGGCGTGTGCCAGAACCAGATGATGAATGCGTGGGCATACGCCACCAGCATAGGATGCCGAGCACATTTCAGCAGCGGCTCCGCCGTCCTGGCCAGCCGCCGGCCACCCGTCGCCACCAATTGCGGCAGTGGACGAGCCAGGACCCAGAGCGGCGCAATGACCACCATGAACAACATATGCTGCACCATGTGCCAGCTGGTGCTGCGCTCGGCCCAGCCGTCAAGCGGCCCGTGGACAGCCAGAACGCTAAGCACCATGGCTGAATGAAAGCAGACGAGCTGAACGCGGCGCGGTGGTCGCCGTCTCGACCCGGTCAGGTACAGCAACCAGCAGGCAGCGAGGATCGTCGCACTGAGAACGCCCGCTGCCTGCTCGGCCACGTCGTCTACCAATAAGCTGTGGGCACATGCGGGTCCTGCGAACGAAGCTGCAATAGCAGCCGTCAGAATGGCGCCAGGGGCTCTCAGGTGCATGGCGGCAGCAACAGGGCTGGCAGGCTGATGGCGAGACTGGCAAGCGCTGCGAACAGATAGACTGCGGCTGCGGTCCGGCAGAGAAAGCGCTGACGATCTTTGCCATCGTCAGCGGACGGCGCGTGACGCCAGTTCGACCAGGCGCCCATGAGCAGGCCGCCAGCGAAGACAAGCGCAAGCACTAGCATAGTGCCGTTGAGCCAGTTCCAGGCGCCCTGCGATGACTCCGGAGGAACCAGCGCACAAGCTACTGACAAGCCACCGTAGAGCAAGACGAACCACAGGCTCCAGACTACCAGACCAAGTACGAGATGTGCGGGATGGCCTGGTCCAAAGCTGAAAGCGCCCATGTATCAGCCCCATCCCATCGGCAGCAGGATGAATGCTGCGAAACTGATCCAGTAGATGCCAACTGTGTAGCTCCAGAACGGCTGCAGAACGAAAAGCTCGTAGGGTGCTCGCGCGCCGACATAGCCAATTCGCACACGCAGTGCCTGTAGGCCTGTCAATATGGCCGCCAGCCCGCCGTGCAGCAGCAGATAGATCAGCATGACCATCAACACCGAATCATGAGCCGAGCTTCGAGGCGACAGGCCCGCGTCCATCAACACCCAGAGCAGACCCGCGAAATGCAGCAGCCCGAGAACACTCACCAGCCATAGACGAGCCTCGAGGCCGCTAGCGTCGCCGGCAGCCAGGCGACCCACGGCTTGGCGGTAGAGCAGAACCACGGCACTCAGCAGCACACCAGTCACTAACAAAAACGCGAGTGAAAGCGGCCCATCTTCAGGCGTCTCCCACAGCGGCGCCGCCGTCCAGAGATAGAACCAACCGAACAGCAGCGAGGCATAAAGGGTGCCATTGGCCATCATTGTCACGATCATGCCCCAGCGCCCTGGCCCGTCAAAGGTTCGCGAATGCAAGGGGGGATCGTACGGTTCATCGTCATAGAACGGTGCCGCAACGGGATGTGCCCCATTATGCCAGCTCCACTGCAGCAGGTAGATGATGGCCATTATGAATGCAGGCAGTGCCAGCAGATAGCTCTTGACCAGAAGACAGATACACATGACGGCGATGAAGCCCGCGCTGATCAATGGCAGCCAGGAGTTGGCCGGCAGGTGAATGATTTCTTTGAGCTCACCGGTCACCGCATCCGAACCCCAGGTCTCGCGCAGGTTATGTCGAGGCTCCGCAAGACCAAACTCTCCAGCTTCGATCCGCGCCGCGAGATCAGGACGGTCCCACATCGGTGTGCGCGTCTCAATCCTGGGCAGACTGGCGAAATTGTAAGTTGTTATCGGCATGGGCGTTGCCCACTCGAGCGTATCGGCATTCCAGGGGTTCGTACCCGCCTTTCTGCCAAAACGGAAATGTAGGGCGATATCCAGGACGATCAGAGCCACACCAATTCCCGTTACAAAGCCACCTATCGATGACACGAGGTTGAACCACTCCCAGCCGAGACCGGCGTCATACGTGAACACTCGCCGCGGCATGCCGAGCAGGCCGGTGAGATGCATGATGAGAAAGGTGAGATTAAACCCGATGAAGAACAGCCAGAAACCCCAGCGGCCCAGCTTTTCCGATGCCATCCTTCCAGAGACGTGCGGCAGCCAGTAATAGAAACCAGCGATGAGCGGGAACATCATCCCGCCGACGAGCACATAGTGCATATGCGCAACAACGAAGTGCGTGTCGTGCACCTGCCAGTTGAATGGCACCAGGGCCAGCATGACGCCGGTCAGGCCGCCACAGACGAAAACCACGAGGAAGCCCACTAGCCACAACATGGGCAGGCTGTATTTCACATTGCCCGACCACAGGGTCGCGAGCCAGGCAAAGATCTGGATCCCGGTGGGAATGGCCACCAGCATGCTCGCCACGGAAAAGAAGGCTAGCGCCAGGCTCGGAATTCCTACCGTGAACATATGATGGACCCAGAGCCCGAAGCTGATGAAGCCCATGACGATGATGGCGAGCACGATCCAGCGATACCCGACAAGCGGGCGCTGTGCGAATACGGGAATCAGCGTCGAGACGATGCCGGCTGCAGGCAAGAATATGATGTAGACCTCGGGATGACCGAAGAGCCAGAACAAATGCTGCCACAACAGCGGATCTCCACCCCCATCCACATCGAAAAAGATAAAGCCTGCGGCCCGTTCGAGCTCGAGCAGTATGCTGCCGAGTATCAGTGGCGGGAAGCCGAAGATGATCATGAAGGCCATGGCCAGGATGTACCAGCAGAATATCGGCATGCGGTTGAGCGACATACCGCTGGTGCGGCTGCGCAGTATCGAGACCACCAGTTCTATACCAGCCGAAACTGCCGATATTTCAACGAAAGTGATGCCAATCAGCCAAAAATCTGATCCGGGACCGGGCGAATACTCGATACTGCTCAGTGGGGTGTACATGAACCAGCCAGCATCGGGCGCGATGCCCAGCAGCAGACTCGTCATGATGATGAGCCCACCGAACAGGTAACAGTAGTAGCCCAGGGCACTCAGCCTTGGAAAGACGAGATCACGCGCACCAATCATCTTGGGAATGAGATACATCGCAGCACCTTCGAGCACCGGAATGGCAAACAGAAACATCATCACCGTGCCGTGCATTGTGAAGAGCTGGTTGTACATGGCCGGGCTGACGATGTCCTGGTTGGGCAGCGCCAGCTGTGTGCGTATGAGCATGGCCAGCAGTCCGCCAACCAGAAAGAAGATCACACCGGTGAATAGAAATCGAAGCCCGATGGTTGTGTGATTCACTGCAGCAAGCGCACCCAAACCGGGTTGGTAGCGCCAGACACGGTGCAGACGCTCATGCCTCGATTCGTTATGCGCTGCAATGCCTTCAGTCATTGTCCTGCTTCTCCTTCAGCCAGGCTTCGAAATCGGCTGGCGAATGTGCGATAACAGCGAATTTCATGGCGGCATGTTCGAGACCACAAAACTCTGCACACTGGCCCAGATACACCCCCGGAGAAGTCGCCTCCAGACGGAGCACATTGGTACGCCCTGGTATCGTATCCAGCTTGCCGGCCAGTCTCGGCACCCAAAAGGAATGAATGACATCGGCGGTGGTCAAATGAACGTCTACCGCCTGCCCCGCAGGTATGTGAAGCTCGTTTGTCAACGTCACATCGATATTGGGATAACTGACCCGCCACTGCCATTGCGCCGCCTGAACGTCGACCCTCAGCGCCTCGCCCTGTTGCGGTGGAAGCGGCAACATACTTCGGCCCGCCGGGATGCCGATCAGCAGAATGAGACTGATACTGACGATAGGGAGTGCAAGACCGCCACCAAGAATCCAGCGATTCTGAATACGCTGTGCCTTCTCGTCAGAAACGCGCCCGGGTTTTCTCTTCATGGCATAGAGCCATAGAATTATAACGATTAGAAAGACGGCAGTGAGGAAGGCGAACATGCCCCACCAGAGTTGCGCTGCTGTGGCCGCATGGGGGCCCGCCGGATCTAGCGAGGACAGCGGACCTGAGCATGCGGAGAGCAAGCCACAGAGGCTTGCAGCGCAGAACTGGATTGAGCTACGGTCCTTCATACGCACGTAATACCTCGCATACCGAAGCCCACGTCCCGCAGCGCGGACCCACCAGAGTGATGTTCATGGCCCGAGAATCCATTCCCAGCAAGATGTCGATTCTTGGTCATCCGATTCATCCGATGCTCATTCACTTTCCAGTCGCTGCCTTGCTCATGCTGATACCCGCAGATCTGGCTTACCTCTACACCGCCGATAGCTTCTGGGCCCGAGCGAGCCTCTGGCTGGTCGGCGTGGGAACGGTAGGTGGCTGGGTTTCTGGTGCAATCGGATTTATGGATCTCGTTCTGGTCAGAGAGATCCGCAATCTCATTGCGGCGTGGTGCCATGCGATATTGGCTGTCATGCTGCTGTCGATATCGACGCTGAACTGGCTGCTCCGGATCGTCGAGCCTCATGACGAAGTCGTTTCGCCGTGGGGCCTGTATCTGTCCTTGCTCAGCGGACTCATGATTGCACTTGCCAGCCTGCTTGGCGGGCTCCTCGTTTATGACCAGGCGGTAGCAGTATCCCCCGACAAGATGGCCGAGCGCAGACACGGCAGTTAGCTCATGGCGTAGTGCATAGCGCTTCACAGCAGACGCTCAATATCCGGCTTGCCCAGCACGATCCATACGATGCCCGTAGCCAAGGCCGCAGAAAACGTCGCAGTGAGCCAACACCAAAGGACGACCGGCCTTGGCTTTGCCGCTTCGCTCCGAACAACCAGAAAACCTGTTGTACAGTGAGCGACCACCAGACCCGTCACCAGCGTCAACTTGATAATGAGCCAGGCGTCAACCGTTCTATTGAGCACAAACACTACTGTGCCCGCAACGATGGCCACCAGCGCAGCTGGCGTAGCAATTTTTGTGAACAGTAGTCGGGCGAGCACAACAGACCGTTCTGCTCCAACCACACGCTGGGCATTACACTCATACCCGCTTGCAATCAAAGCCGGCAGATACATCAAAGAAGCCACCCACAGTAACAGCGCTGTGATGTGTAGTATCAGGAAGGCTAACATTCAGGCGCGATGCTCCTTGCGAAAACTGCCTATGCGCCCCGAGGCGAAGCTTTCGGGCGATTCGTCTGCCGATAGCGGTACCACGCCCTCAGGCGGACTGCTCCAGTTCGATAATGGTGCCCACGAATGATCCTTCGGCAAGCGCCAGATGCCCCACCGTAATTGGCAGTGTGAAGCGCCTGCGACCTGCCCCGCCTGGGTTGAAATACAGCACACCATCAAGCATCTCATTTCGAGGTTTATGTGAGTGGCCTGCGATGATGATGTCACAGCCCGCCGCAGCCGGCTGCTCGAGCATTTTGATATCGTGCAGTAAAAATACCCGATGGCCTGCCAGCTCCAGGACCCTGGTATCTGGCAGCTGAGCTGCGGGGCCACTGGTATCGATGTTGCCCCGAATCCCGACCACTGGCGCAATTTGCCCGAGCCGTTCGAGCACATCACCTTTGCCCACGTCACCAGCGTGAATAATTAGATCAACGCCCGCGAGGGCCTGTTCTGCCTGCGGGCGGAGCAAACCATGGGTGTCGGCGATTACACCGATATTCAAGCGGCTCGCAGTCAACTCAAGATCGTCAACTATTTCCTGATGGCTCTGAGCATCCACGAGGTTTTCTCATGCACCCGCATGCGATCCGAAACCAGCGCAGCGGTTGATTCATCATCGCCCTCCTGTGCTACCTTGAGCACCTCCCGCGAGGTTCGTACGACCTGCTCATGCCCCTTGGTCAACAGGTCGACCATTTCATCCGAGCCAGGCACACCATCAACCTCCTTGATGGAGCTGAGCCTTGCGAACTCCTTGTAAGTGCCGGGCGCTGCGACATCGAGCGTTCTGATACGCTCAGCAATGTCATCCACCGCCACTGCAAGTTCGGTGTAGTGCTCTTCGAACATCAGGTGCAGTTCGCGGAAGGCTGGACCGGTTACGTTCCAGTGAAAATTATGCGTCTGCAGATACAGCGTGTAGGTGTCAGCCAGCAGGCGCTTGAGGCCCTCTGCTATCGCTGTTCGGTGATCCTTATCGATGCCGATATCAATACCTGTCATTTGTGTGTGTCCTGTTCTGGTGAAGCGAATGTCGCAAGTGCGAGTGTCAGTTATACGAAAGGCCACGCGGACGCAGACTGCTTTGAGCGAAGTCGATCGGCGAATCAGCGCGCGCCCGGCCCCCGCCTCTGCAGCAGCATAGTGGCTAATACAGTGGCGATGATGCCTGGCAACACCGTCAGCGCAATCGATTCATCATCGATGACAAGCGCCAGCAACGCAACACAGGCGGGATTGAGGTAGATATAGGCGTTTACACGGCTCGGCCCGAGCGCGACTATGGTTCGCTGAAAGAGGTAAACAGTTCCAATCGTGGCGCCCAGGACGAGGTAAGCCATCTGATAGATTGCGGTGCCGTCCAGCAGCTGCCAGTGAGGCGCGTTGCCGGTCAACATGAGGGCCAGGCTCATCCAGATACAGCCGCCGAGCAGAATTGCGAAAACCAGAAGAATCATTTCGTCATTACGGTAGAGCAATTTCATCGAAACTGCGTAGCAGGCCATCAGCACCGCGCCACCGAGAAAGATCAGGTCACCCTGATTCAGTGTGAGTGAAACAACACCGGCTGACTGCCCCGTGAAGATGACCCAACAGGCGCCAGCCGCCCCCAGCAGGTAGATAGCGACGCGAGGAATGGCCAGCTGCTCACGCAACACAAGCCGGCTTATAACAGCTGTAATAAGCGGTACCAGGGTGTAAATGGCGGCCGTGTTCAGCGCGCTCGTTGTCTTCAGCGCCTCGAACATGCATACAAAAAATGCCGAGAAAAAGAAGCTGATGATGAGCGCACGCGGCAGTACCGAGCATAGCCGGGCGCGCATGACTGGTTGTAGGAAAATAAACGGCGCAAGTATCACGACCGAGCAGACAAAGCGCAGTAGCGTCAGAGAATACGGGTTCAAAACCTTTGCCAGCGCGGCCGAAGCGATAAATGAGCCTGCAACGAGGAGAGTAGCCAGCAGCACCAGGAAATGAGCCTTCATGACATCCACTTTCAAGTCAGGCACCTGCCTTGCCGTCCGATCGACCTCATCAACCCGCCTCTGTTGCTTGAGGCTCAATATACGCTGTCAGTGGCCAACTTGGCTGCTACTATGAAGAAGCGTTTCAACTTTACTCATATCTGCTGCAGCGAGAACACCATGACTTTACACATACAGCTTATCCCACTGCTTTCAATCCTGGCCGGCATACTCATTCTGCTCAGTCCGAAGCTGCTGAACTACGTCGTCGCGATCTACCTTATCGCCATTGGTCTCATTCAGATCTTTGGCCTGAAAATCTGAGCCAGTCCCCGTCATTCGGGTGAATCCATTCGGTGCCGTGTTCGTATCTTACCGCGAACAGGCAGGAAGGAGAGACGGCATGACGATGAGCACCCGCTATGAGGCAGAGGAACCAGCGCTGGCTGACGTGGAGGCCATGAAGGGACCGGCATTGATCGAGTTCGGGACGCCCTGGTGCGGACACTGCCAAGCCGCCCAGGCGCATCTGAACATGGCGCTCTCAGCGCATCCCGAGGTACCACATCTGAAGATCGAAGATGGCAAGGGTAAACCGCTGGGACGCGCGTTTCGGGTAAAGCTTTGGCCAACGCTCGTGTTTCTCAAGGATGGTCAGGAGATCAACCGTCTGGTCCGCCCGGTCAACGACCGAACCATCAAGGAGGCACTGGCTTCCATTACCGACTGACTGTACCCGCAGGTCAGCGTTCAGTCTCTGATTCAGGTGCCGCCCAGATCGGTTCCTCGACATGGGCTGGAGTCTCGAAATCCTGCTGCATGGCACTGCTCAAGGCTTCCTCGAGTTTCATGAACAGCTCGCCATAACGCGGGCTGAAATCCACACCCCCGTCCATTTCTTTCCAGGCCTGGAACAATTCATCTTCATGCGCGTTTTCCTTGTTCACGAAAGCCGTGGTCATCCGCTTCGCTCGCAGAGGGTGCACGCCCATCGCTGTGAGGGCATGGCTGCCAGCTTCAAGTGCCGAATGATAGGTTTCGCTAACAATGTCATCAGCACCAGCGACACGCAGCCGGTAGCCATGACCACGGTCAAATGCCCGCGCGAGTATCCACACACCAGGATGAAACTGTTTGACGTGCTGAACCATCTCGACCGCCCGCTCACGGTCGTCTATCGCAACAACCAATAGCCGTGCATGTTCGATACCTGCTGTCTCAAGCAGGTCCGAACGGCTCGCATCGCCAAAGAAGCTCTTGATATTAATCTGACGAACGTTCTCGATCTGCGCAATTTCATGATCCAGGACGACGATTGGAATATTATTGGCCCGCAGCAGACGACAGACGATCTGTCCGAAGCGGCCGACACCTGCCACAATGACGGGCGCCTGATCGTCTATCGTGTCCGCTTCCCGCGCATCGTTTTGCGCACTTCTATATCTCGGCAGGACGACCCGGTCGTAGAGAATGAATAGTGCTGGCGTGAGAAACATCGAAAACGCCACCACCACCGACAGGATCTGCGACGTTTCAACGGCGATGACGCTGTTCTGGACACTGTATGTGAGCAACACGAAACCAAACTCTCCAGCCTGCGCGAGACCAAGCATAAAGAGCCAGCCGTTACTCCCCTTGATTTTGAAAAGCAGGGCTAGCCCCAGCAGGATCAGCGCCTTCACTACAATGACAGCCAGGCTGAGCCCGAGAATCGTGTCCCATTCGGCCTGCAGGACGTCGAAGTTGATACCCGCCCCAACCGTGATGAAAAAGAGACCCAGTAACAGACCCTTGAACGGTTCAAGGTTGGCTTCAAGTTCGTGGCGAAATTCGCTGTTAGCCAGCACCACGCCAGCGAGAAAAGCGCCGAGTGCGGGCGACAGGTTCACCAATGCCATCAGGGCGGCGATGCCAATCACGAGCATCAATGCCGTTGCCGTGAATACCTCACGAAGACCCGACTGCGCCACATAGCGGAACAGCGGCTTGCTGAGAAAGACGCCACCGGCGATGACCGCGGCAATTGCGCCAACCACGACTAGGGCATGCGCCCAGCCCGGCAAATGGGTGACCAGGCTGATACTGTCCGAATGGGCACCCGTATCATTGATGACGCCCGCAAGTTCTGGCAGTGCCAGCAAAGGTATGAGGGCGAGCATTGGAATGACTGCGATGTCCTGAAACAGCAGCACCGAAAATGCACTGCGTCCGCCATCGGTTTTGGAAAGTCCCTTTTCGTTCAGGGTCTGCAGAACTATTGCAGTCGACGACAGGGCGAAAATCAGGCCGACGGCGATGGCGCTTTGCCAGGGCAGACCCAGCCAGCTCGCTATGCCCATCCCTGCACCCGCCGTCAGGACAACCTGCAGTCCCCCCAGACCAACCAAGCGGACCCGCATCGCCCACAGGGCCTTCGGATCCAGCTCCATGCCGACGAGAAAAAGCATCATGACGACGCCGAATTCTGCGAAGTGCTGGATGGTATTAGTCTCTTGCCCTACCAGTCCGGTAACCGGCCCTATGACGACTCCCGCCACCAGATAACCAAGTACAGAGCCCAGGCCCCAACGTTTGGCGAGCGGCACAGCGATTACGGCGGCCACGAGATAGACGAAAGCCTGAATAAAATACTCGGTCACCGCAGCACACTAACGCCATGAAAGACCGGCGCCTCCATGAGATCGTTATGACGATCTCGATAGTCATAGGTCAACGGTAGGAGGCGCTTCGGTACCGCATTGATCGCCCAGGCCTTGAGCGCGCTGCTCGCAACAGGTGACGCCTTGTTCTTGTCCCGGAACAGTGTGAGCACAGGCTTATCGGTGCAGATTTGCCATTCTGCAGATTCCTGGCAGGTGTAGTGAATAACAGCCACGGCCTCGACGGTGTCAGGACAGGACAGCACTACTGCAGCTTTTTCGGGACAACTGTCGGCTCGGCAAGCGCTGGCCAGCACGTATCCCTCACTCAGCGGTCTGAGCTTCTCTGGTGGGCCGCCAAGACCGGTGAGCACCTGGTCAGCTATTGCCGAGTTACTCCAGAACAGGCTTGCGCGGCTACCGACGAAAAATTCGTTCAGCGAACGCTCGAAGTGCTCGTTCCATACCAGCTGGTTTGTATGGCCATAAGCACAGTAGTCGTCGGCATATGACGCTGTCGCCGCCCAAGCCAGCAGCATCAGTAGATGCGTTCTGAAAATAGTCATGTTCTCGTGTAACCCTTGCTCGCTAAGGATACTGATACGGCGTGTCGGCCTCCGCTGTCAACTCACCATATCCTGCCGAAAAAGTCGCCATGGACCGGTGCTCGCAGGCGATCTATGATGAGAAGACTAAAGGGTTCTGTAAGCGTGAGAAAACTGCCATGAATAGACTGCTGTTGACATTCATATCGTTCACCTTGTCCTCGGCGGCTTTGATGACTCACGCTCAGACCGCCCCACTGCCCGCTTCAACTATCGTCAAGGTCCTCACAATCGAGTACCCCCCCTTCACCACCGAATCGGAACCCTCACAGGGCTCGTCTTTCACATTGCTGCGTGAGCGACTGCAGGGCTCAGGTATCGAAATTGCCCCGCGCTTCCTGCCGCCAGGGCGCGTCCAGCAAACCATGGACAGGGAAGCCTGGCATGCCTCATACGTGCCTCAGGCGGGTGATGTCGAAACCACCATAAGACTCGTTCTTGAAGATGGCAACTTTATTTACGGGCTGTTCAGAGCTCGTGAAAATGCGCCCTTCCGCTGGCAGAATCTCACAGAGCTCGCTGGCCGTCAGATCGCGGTGACGAGGTCGAGCAAATTGCAGGCGTATAATGCCAAACTGGTCGAAAGTGGTGCCAAACTCGTGTTCATCGATGATATTTCGCAGGCTTTCCGCATGCTCGCACATGGCAGGATCGACTACGTGCTCGCTATCCAGGAAACCGGCTGGTATATCATGGACCTGCTCAAGATGGACCGGACAGACTACCAGTTCTCCGAAAGCGCTCTCGATCGATTCCCGCATGCGATCTACGTGAATCGGGCAACGCAAGAGGGGCAGGCCCTGATCAGGGCGCTAACCGCAGAGCGCAATCTACCACTGCCTTCTGATAGCCCCGACAGATGAAAGCTCAGCCACTGGTACAGGGCTTGCTGCCGAGCGACTCGACGAAGAGGATCTGCTTCCCGGTAGGCCTGGCGATACTGACCAGTTCATACGGATAACCTACTGCGGGCTGACTGATGCAACCATCGGCCAATTCCAGAGACTTTACCTGGACTACGATCTTCTCGTCGTCAGTAACGACGGACTCTACACTGATACTGTTACTCAGGATTGGCTGCTCGCCCATGAAGACACCGATCACCAGCGTTTGCTGAAAATCGATGATCGGTGCAGGCAGCGTCAAATCCGTATCGGCGTAATAAGCCGCTTCGAAATCTGCCTGGTTGTCGTAAATGGTCAGCGTCTTGGTCTGAATGCCAGAGTATGAACCCGAGCTGATCCGGGTGAAATCCGTTGTCTCAGCAGCCTTCGAGTCGTCTGCGCAGCCCTGTATTGCCAATGTGATACACGCAACAGCAGCAGCGACTGCCATCCTCACGCCAGATCCTGCCTTCATGCTAACTCCCTTTAAGATGTGTCAAAGGGATATATTGAATATTTACAATAGATTACGCCAGCTTTCTCAGGCCGCGTCAGCTTACCATCAATTTCAAATAGCCGTGGTAGAGCCCGATACCGACCAGCACATTGAATGGAAAGGTCACCCCCAGCGAGGCCAGCATGGCGAGACCGATATTGGCTTCAGGGATGGCATGCCGCACCGCGACCGGTGCTGCGATGTATGAGGCACTTGCAGTAAGGGTTGCCAGAATCACGATGCTGCCTTCTTCGAGTCCTAGCGCCACACCGGTGAGCAGACCTGGTACTGCCAGGATCGGCGGCATGACCAGCGCGAATGCGACAACTCGCCATTGTTTGAGTCGCAGTCCTCTGAGCGTTTCCGCGGCAACAAGGCCCATCTCAAGCAGGAAGAGCGACAGTACGGCTGAAAATGCGCCGGTCAGTGTATTCGTTACACCATTACCCTGGTCGGGTCCATAAAGCGCACCAATCACTACACCGCCAACAAGCAGGACGACGCTGCGATTGGTCAGGGTTTCCTGCCAAAGCGGCACGCGTGCACTTTGTGCGGCTGCAGATTGCTGACTTCTGAAATACCAGAGGCCCGCCAGAATAGCGGGGAGCTCAAGCAGCACCAGGTAGAGCGTGACCTGACCACCAATGGGAAGCCCCCGCGCCTCGACCCAGGCCAGCGCCACGGCAAAGGTGCCTGCACTGACCGAGCCATAATGAGCGGCGAAGCTCGCTGAGTCTGCTACATTGAGCCCCACCAGGTGGCGGAGTATCGGGATCATCAACAAGGGCAAACAGAAGCCCAGCGCGATGACCCCGAGGACTTCGGGCAGCAGGTTCCAGCCCAGGTTGCCATGCAAGGCCATGCCACCTTTGAGGCCGATGGTCAGCATCAACAGGAGGCTGAGGATGTCGTAAGCGGCCTTCGGAATGGTCAGATCGGACTTCAGCGCGCCGGCAATGAGGCCCAGCAAAAAGAACATGACAATGATATCGGGCATGAGAGGTCCTGGCGTTCAGCATGTGGCGCCATGATCGCCGATTATCAGGATCGAGAAAACATGTTTTAACGAGTCGCGTTCATCGACATTATCGATGAATGGGACTCAGTTGAACAAGGTTGCCGGCCTGCAGATGGCTCGTACGCCGTCGTGCAGTATCGTTCGGCCTCGCGTGACCGCGAACAGATCTTCGCTTACCGCGTCGATACTGGCGATCGCTTCCACTTCGTATTGCCTGCATACCTCGGCACTGATGGCCGTAGGCGCTGCGAATACACCAACACCCTCGCGCCCAAACACCTTGATAAGCGCACTATCGTCGATCTGAGCCACCAGACGCATGCGAATACCCGCCCGGGAGAACCAGTTGATCAGCTGGTCGTAGTACGGCGCGTCTGTTGCGTTCGCCAGGAATGGTTCGCCTTCGAGCGAAGCAGGAAAATCATCGCGAAGCCTCCCCGCCAGTGCTGGCGACGCAAAAAGACTGATGGTCGAACGCATGATCGGATGCACGGTCAGGCGAGTCTGATCGTCGAGGTGCGGCATTCGATCGGTCAGTACCACATCGAGTTCCTGTCGTTTCAGAGCGAGCAGGAGATCAGCAGTACGGCCCGTCTGGCAATGCAGGCTCACAGGGCGATCGAGCGTGAAAGCCGGCTGCAGCAGGTGGTAGGCGATGAGTTTGTGAATTGAGGCGGAGACGCCCGCCGAGAGGGACGTCGGTCGCTCGGTCGCCGGTTGCCGGAGCGCTTCATTGAGTTCTGCTGTCGTGGCAAAGATATCCTCGGCATAGCCATACACCATCCGCCCGAGATCGGTCAGCACCAGTGAGCGACGTTCTCTTCGAAACAGGCGCCCACCTACCGCAGTCTCGAATGTTGCCAGTTGGCCACTCAGTGTCTGTGGCGCAAGATCGAGGATTTCGCTGGCGCGAACAATGGAGCCCTCGCGGCTGATCACGTAAAAGTACTGTAGATGACGGAGATTCAACTGGTCGGGCATGGCTTACATCAGTTTTCTATCGGAAGAATCCGCAGTGTAGCACCCTGCAGCGCTCAGGGTGCTGCCCGGCAATGCGTCAATACGTGGACTGTTTCTGGAACTCTCAGCGCTGATCCCTTATGCTCCCGCGGCTCAGGAATATGCCATGGCGCCAGGTCGGGCCGGCGTAGCCAAAGCCTCAACGCCGAGGGTGTCGACATCAATTTGCTCAAGGAAGAACAACGCTGATGCCTGGAAAAAAATTCTGCCCTCACTGCCGAACAAGCCACCTGACCGCTACTGATTACGACGGCGAAGAAGTCGATATCTGTCGTCAGTGTGGCGGTGTCTGGTTTGAAAAGGCTGATCTCGATTCGCTGGTCGCCGCAAAGTGCCAGCGGACTGACAGTGGCGATTATGTTGCCGACCTGGGACCGTCGTTGGACTACTCTGGCCGCGAGTGTCCCGACTGCAATCACGCCATGCAGATTTACCATCTGCTCAACGACTACCATGTCGCAATCGACGTATGCAGAGGCTGCGATGGCGCATGGGTGGAACGCGGCACGGTCTCGAAAGTCGTGAAATCTGCCGCCATCAAACACGCCATCAATGACATGAACCAGTCCACGAACTGGAAGACCTGGGTATTCGAGGCACTATTACGCATGCCGGTCGAATATAACGTCAAAGCCCGCATTACGCCCTGGGTGACGATCGCATTGGTCATCATCAACTCGTTGATCTTCATTTCCTATGGCTTCGACTTCGAGATGGCCAATGAGGTGTACGCCAACTTCGCCATTGCGCCAGCCACAGTGCAGAGCGGTAACGGCTTATGGACGTTCATCACTGCGACCTTTCTCCATGGCAGCATGCTGCACCTGGCCGGAAACATGTACTTCCTGTGGCTGACTGGCGACAATCTCGAAGATGCACTCGGCCACGGCCGCTTCCTGGCGCTCTATCTTGTCTGCGGCGTACTGGCGGGCGCTGTCAGCGTGCTGGCGAATCTCGACTCGACCATTCCGTCGGTTGGCGCGAGCGGGGCCATAGCCGGACTCTTTGGCATGTACCTGCTCTGGTTTCCGAAGGCGAGCATGACCTTCATGTTCGTGGTCTGGCAGAAGAAGCTCGCGGTCATGTGGTATTTCGCGATCTGGCTGGGCCTGAACTTTCTCGGCATGAGCCTGGGCGAAGGTGGCGTGGATTACTGGGCGCACATCGGCGGTTTCGCGGTAGGCCTGGCAATTGGCGCCACTCTGCGAAAGTGGGTCTGGACCAGGAACCCACTCTTGCAACATCTGGCAGGCCCTGAAGTTCAGGTTAAACGCTAGTGTCCACTTGCAGCAACCGAAGATTGGCTGTATAAACATACAGTCACCACTTATTGCCGAAAAGGTATACGGAACATGTCAGTACAGGCAGTTTACTACTCAGATAGGGATGGACTGGAAATGGCGTTGAAGCGACCTGATGAACTTCTCTTCAACACAAAGGCTGAAGCTGATGCCCGAGACAAGGTGCTCGAGCTGTCGGAGGAGATCCGGGAATACCTACTGAGGAAAGTCGAAGGCATGAGCGACGAACTTGCCGACAAATGTGCACTGGTCATCGCCGAAGACAAGGAGCTTTTTCAGAAAGCTTTCAAAAAGCCCCAGGTGCTCAGCGAAGCTGGCGAGTAGCGGGATCACCTTCGCACAGTTCTAGTTCACGGTGCAGACATGGCTTCCTGTAGGTCATTCTTCAGCTCTGACGGCGTCAGCATCCAGACGGTAGCATCCGAGCCTGGAAACACGCCGACCTGCAGGCCATCACGTGTCAGCCCGTCGATCCACTTTTTAAAGAACTCCGGCAGCGATATGCTCTTGGGTTCCAGGCCGGAGGCATCGTCGCCATAGGCAGCGGCGAATGTCCTGTCGGGCCACACTGGTAGATATTCTATGCCGTCATCTTCATCATAGATTTTCAGAAACTGCTGATTGCCGTTTACCAGAATCCATATGTCCCGGTTTTCCGCCACCGCGCTGAGAAAGTAATCATAGCGGTCTTCACAGCCTGCCTCTAGAACGCTTGTCATCTCGTCGCTAGTCATAGTCGTTCTGATCTCCTGCGCATTGTTTTGGCTCTCATCAGGTTTACATACGAAGTCAAGGATAGCCATCGCTTTTGGCTTGTTCACCCGGGTTCGAAAGCGCCGAATACTGATTGTTTACGTATCGTGCTCATCGCTGATACGACTATCAGTGCCAGATACTTCCTGTTGTCGGAAAAAGGTAGTGAATATTTTGCAGCTAGGTACAGGGGACATTGCAGAGCTCGTCAGCAGAACTGATTGGGAGGCGCTACCCCTGGGTGCCCCCGAGGCCTGGCCGCACGCCCTCAGAACAATCTTCAACCTGATGCTGAACTCGAAGTTTCCAATGTTCGTCGCCTGGGGACCGCAGCTGGCCTTTCTCTATAACGATGCGTACTCGGAAATACTCGGCCAGAAGCATCCGAAGGCCCTTGGGCGTCCTTTTGCCGATATCTGGTCCGAAATCTGGGATGACATTCTACCTATCATCAATAAGGCTCTGGCAGGCGAAGCGTCATTCTTCGAAAACCTGCCGCTGACGATGCTACGCAAGGGCTTCACCGAACAGACCTGGTTCACCTTCTCCTACTCTCCCGTTTCTGATGAGTCTGGGGTTATTTGCGGCGTCTACTGTACTTGTACTGAAACCACCAGACAGGTGCTTGCGGAGCGGGAGCGTCGAGATGAGATCGACCGGCTGCGTGACTTCTTTCAGCAGGCGCCAGGCATCATGGCGATTTTACGGCACCCGAGCCACACATTCGAACTGGCCAACCAGGCGTACTATCAACTGGTCGGCAATCGGGAGCTGGTTGGGAGAACAGTACGTGAGGCCTTGCCCGAAGTTGAGGGTCAGGGTCTCTTCGAGCTGCTGGACCAGGTCTATCGCAGCGGAACACCCTATGTCGGCCGAGCAGTGCCGATAAAACTGCGTCGCAGGGAAGATGGCGATCTCGAACAGCGATTTGCCGATTTCGTCTACCAGCCAATTCGCGACAGCGCGGGCCAGGTCAGCGGTATCTTCGTCGAGGGCAGCGACGTCACCGAAGCCGTTTTGGTCAACCGCGCCTTGCAGGAGAGCGAAGAGCGACTTCGTCAGTTGGCCAACACCATCCCCCAGCTGGCCTGGATGGCGCGGCCCGATGGCTACATACACTGGTTCAACGATCGGTTCTTTGATTACACGGGTAAGACACTGGAAGAGGTCGAAGGCTGGGGCTGGCATGTCGTGCACCCCCCTGAGACCGCACAGGCGGGCATCGAGCGCTACAAGACGCTTATAGCCACCGGCGAGCCCTTTGAAATGAAAGGGGCTCTGCGATCGGCATCCGGGGAGTTCCGGACTTTTTTCACCAAGACAGCTCCGCTTCTTGATGCTGCCGGCAATACGGTTCAGTGGTTCGGCACCAGCACTGATATTCACGAGTTTGAGCAGGCCCAGGAGGAGCTTCGCGCGACTAGTCGGCGCAAGGATGAGTTCCTCGCCATGCTGGCGCATGAGTTGCGCAACCCACTGGCCCCCATCAGCACTGCCGCCGAATTGCTCAAGCTGCCTGGACTGAAAGATGGCCAGATTAAGGCAACCAGTGCGATCATTACCAGGCAGGTCAGTCATATGAAGCAACTGGTCGACGACCTCCTGGATGTTTCAAGGGTTACTCGAGGGTTGGTGAATCTGCAGCGGAAGCCGGTAAGCCTGACGGATGTCATTCGCGATGCCGTCGAACAGATCAACCCACTCATTGTGGGAAAGCGGCAGTCGCTATCGGTGCGTTATTCAGACGCTACGGCTCAGGTGCTCGGCGACCACACCCGCCTCGTGCAGGTTTTCTCGAATATCCTGAACAACGCCAGCCGCTATACGGCAGAACAGGGCGAAATTTTGATTCAGGTGCAGATCGATGGCGGAGGTGAACATGTCCAGGTGCGAATCATTGATAGTGGGATCGGGCTGGAACCACAGCTTCTGCCGCATATCTTCGAGCTTTTCACGCAGGCTGAACGCTCTCCTGATCGATCTCAGGGCGGTCTTGGCCTAGGGCTGGCGCTGGTGAAAAGCCTGGTCGAACTGCACAATGGCAAGGTCGCAGCCAGAAATAATGACTCCGGCCAGGGCAGCGAATTCGCGGTCACTCTACCCGTACTCGGAGCAGCCCCAGATACCTCTGGCTTGGCGAACGCTGCAGCTTCCACGACTGATGAACCCAGTTCTCACCGACAGCGTTGAGGGATCACCCACTATCGATGCCATAGAAAACTTTTACCGGCACAGCCTTCAGATTTTGCTAATGTCTTTCTAAACCTTGTGCCCACTTATCAACAAAAGCAGGAGAGATCATGAGTAGCGAAGGCAAATGCCCCGTCATGCACGCACCAAAGAAAGGCCGTACCAACAACGACTGGTGGCCCGATCAACTCAACCTGAATATTCTTCACCAGCATTCCACCCGCTCGAATCCCTTGGGAGAAAGCTTTGACTACGCCAGCGAGTTTGCCAAGCTCGACCTGAAAGCGCTCAAAGCGGATCTCTTCGCGTTGATGACTGACTCACAGGACTGGTGGCCCGCTGACTATGGCCACTATGGTCCCTTCTTCATCCGCATGGCCTGGCACAGCGCCGGCACATACCGGGTGAGTGACGGCCGTGGTGGTTCGTCCACCGGCTCGCAGCGCTTCGCACCCCTGAACAGCTGGCCGGACAACGCCAATCTCGACAAGGCCCGCCGCTTGCTCTGGCCGCTCAAGCAAAAGTACGGCAACAAGATTTCCTGGGCGGATCTGATGATTCTGACGGGTAACTGTGCGCTCGAATCCATGGGCTTCAAGACCTTCGGTTTCGGCGGTGGTCGCGTAGATACCTGGGAGCCAGGTGAGGATGTGTACTGGGGTACAGAAGACGAATGGCTCGGCGACTCGCGCTACAGTGAAGGACGAGCGCTGGAAAACCCTCTGGCCGCTGTGCAGATGGGCCTGATTTACGTCAATCCGGAAGGTCCAAATGGCAAGCCAGATCCGGCGGCCTCGGCACACGATATCCGCGAGACTTTCGGCCGCATGGCAATGGACGACGAAGAAACTGTCGCACTTATCGCTGGCGGTCACACCTTCGGTAAATGTCACGGTGCTGGCGAAGCCTCGCACGTCGGTCGCGAGCCTGAGGGCTCGGATATCGCCGAACAGGGTCTTGGCTGGACCAGCAAGTTTGAGAGTGGCCATGGCGACCATACCATCACAAGTGGCCTGGAGGGCGCGTGGACCCCTACCCCAACCCAGTGGGATATGAGCTATTTCGATATGCTCTTCAACTATGATTGGGAGTTGACCAAGAGCCCCGCTGGTGCCCATCAGTGGAAGGCCAAGGACCCTGCCGACCAGGATCTTGCGCCAGCAGCCCACAATCCGGCGAAAAAAGTGCCCACCATGATGGCGACAACCGATCTGGCGCTGAAAGTCGACCCGAGCTACGAGCGCATTTCCCGACGCTTCCATAAAGACCCAGAGGCCTTTGCCGATGCCTTTGCCCGAGCCTGGTTCAAGCTCACGCATCGCGATATGGGGCCACGGGTTCGCTATCTCGGCGATGAGGTACCGAATGAAGACCTGATCTGGCAGGACCCAGTTCCACCGGTGGACCATGCCCTGGTTGATGCAAGCGACATCAAGACGCTCAAGGATAAAATCCTAGACGCTGGTCTAAGCACTTCTGAGCTCGTTTCAACGGCTTGGGCATCTGCTTCAACCTATCGAAATTCGGACAAGCGAGGCGGTGCGAATGGCGCGCGTATACGGCTCGCCCCGCAGAAGGACTGGCAGGTCAACCAGCCAGATCAGCTGCGACGAGTACTGGAAGTGCTGGAAGGTATTCAAAGCAGCTTCAATAACGAACAGAAAGACGGCAAAAGAGTTTCACTCGCTGACCTTATCGTGCTTGGAGGAACCGCTGCAGTAGAGAAAGCCGCCAACGATGCCGGCTACCAGGGCGAAGTACCATTCACCCCCGGTCGCACCGACGCTACGCAGGCGCAGACAGATGCTGAATCGTTCAGACCACTCGAGCCCAGAGCAGATGGCTTTCGCAACTACCTGGAGGTTGACGTAAAGATCCCTACCGAGAAAGTTCTGGTAGATCGAGCTCAACTGCTGACGCTATCGGCCCCTGAAATGACTGTATTGATTGGCGGCTTGCGTGTGCTCAATGCCAATTATGATGACTCTGCGCATGGTGTCTTCACTGAGCAGGCCGGCGTGTTGACCAATGACTTCTTCGTCAACCTGCTTGACATGGGAACAGCCTGGAAGCAGATCTCGGAAACCGGCAATCTGTTTGAAGGCCGTGATCGCGCCAGCGATACAGTGAAGTGGACCGCGACGCGGGTTGATCTGATGTTCGGTCATAATTCACAACTTCGTGCGCTGTCAGAGGTGTATGCCCAGGATGACCACAAGGAGAAGTTCGTGAAGGATTTCATCGCGGCGTGGACAAAGGTCATGAATCTCGGACGCTTCGAAGTCGCCGCGTAGAAGCGGCAAATTCAGCGCGCACTAGTGCCTGACGCTACCGACTCCTGCTGCAACGGCAGGGGCCGGTAGCCTTCAGAGTCTGCCACCGCAAGCCATCAGCTAGCACCCCACCTGCTTCACCAAGACGAATCCACTGAAATTTCCCTCGGGCCTCTGATCAATCGAGAGTAGGTCGAATGCCGTCCTGCGGCGTACTGTTTTCCGAAACAATCAGATCGGAATCCACCTATCAGCTGACAACAAGGGGAGTCGCTATTGGACTGCATATCAAACACTTCCAGGCCTAAATCCTGGCTCAGCGCCTGTCTGCTGGCCGGCGTCATGCCGCCCCCGTCAACCGTACTGGCCGACCAGGACACCAGTGAGGCTGGCGAGACAACTATCGTGGTGACCACGCCCCGCATGCAGCGCACGCTGTACGACACACCGGCAGCCACCTCGCTGGTTGCTCGCGAGCAGATTCAGCAAGGCCGGCCCGGACTCAAACTGGAGGAGGCACTGGATGGTGTCCCGGGTCTCGCACTGCAGAACCAGGAAAACTATGCGCAGGGGGAGCGAATTTCCATTCGCGGTTTCGGTGCGCGTGCACCATTCGGCGTGCGTGGTATCACCATTCTGGTCGACGGGATCCCCTATACCCTGCCCGACGGGCAGGCCCAACTCGACGCTATTGATCTTGACGCTGCGGAACGCATCGAAGTCATCCGCGGGCCCGCATCAGTGCTCTACGGCAACGCCGCTGGCGGGGTGATCAGTGTGCAGACCGCTGACGGCCGGTTAAGCGGCGAGCAGAGCAGCGCCAAACTCACAGGGGGCAGCGATGGCCTTGGCAAGCTAGCCCTCAGCAATAGTGGCAGCAGTGATACCTGGTCGCACCATATCGGCGTATCAGCGCTACATAGCGATGGTTATCGCGATCATAGCGAAGTGGATAAATACCTGCTAAACGGCAAGTTCAGACGTTCACTTGCTAACGACAGGGCCCTTACGACAATCGTGAACCTGTTGGACAACCCGCAGGCCGAAGACCCGGGCGCGCTGACGAAAGATCAGGTCAGCGAGGACCGCCAGCAGGCCGGTCGTTTCACCGAAGAATTCGATACCGGGCAGCGCGTAGATCAGCAGGTATTGGGACTGCAGTTCGAAGATCTGTCTGTCGGATCAGGCCAGCTCTTTCTGAAGACCTTTTATTTACAGCGGAATTTTGAACAACAGCTCCCCTACCCTGGTGATAGCCTCATTGCCTACGATCGCGACTACTACGGCGCGAGTATCGATTTTCACTCTGAGCATACTATCGCTGGGCTACCGCTGCGTTACACAGCCGGTGTGGAAGGCCGCCGGCAGGCTGATGATCGTCAGCGGCGCGAGGTCAGCTTCGAAGGCAACGTCGGCACACTGAGCGAGCGGGAGCGCCAGACCGCCACATCCCTCGGCGTTTTCGGACAGGCTGATGTGGATCTGAGCGAGTCAGTAACCCTCTCCAGCGGACTGCGCTTCGATCGGGTTCGCCTGAGTATCGACGATGACTTCATCTCGGATGGCGATCAGAGCGGCAAGCAGGTCTACAGAGAGTGGAGTGGCTCTACTGGACTCAGCTATCGCTACCAACCACTGCACCAGGTTTACGCCAATATCAGCAGCGCGTTCGAAACACCGACATTCTCGGAATTCGCGAATCCTGCCGTTGGTGGCGGCTTCAACCCGGATGTAGACGTGCAGGATGCGCTCAATCACGAGATTGGTGTACGAGGTAGAGCCGGCTACGATTTCGATTATGATTTCACGCTCTTCTGGGTGGATGTACATGACGAACTCATTCCCTTCGAGCTCGAGGATCAGAATGGTCGTACCTTCTACCGCAATGCCGGCGATACTCTTATAAAAGGATTCGAGGCTGCAGTCACTTGGCGCGTCACGCCTGCATGGCGCCTCAGTTCCGCACTGACGCTGGCAAGCTATACCTTCAAAGACTACAAGCGGGATAACGGGGTATTTGTTGGCAATCGGCTGCCTGGCTTACCAGAGCAACTCTGGAACACCGAGCTTATGTGGAGCGGGGCAAATGAGCGCTATTTGGCAATCGAGACTCGATACGTCGGCAATATCGTGGCGGACGATGCCAATGATGTTGAGGTAGAAGACTATTGGCTGGTAGACCTGCGAGCGGGTGACGAGTGGCGACTGGGCCCCTCTACACGGCTAGATGCTTTCGCGGGAATCCGGAATGTTCTTGATGAGGACTATTTCGCGAATGTCCGCATAAATGCCAGTAATGGCAGATACTTCGAGCCTGCCACGGCGAGAGCGTTCTATGCTGGAGTGGAATTGACTTTCTGAAGAGCCTGGAGGGGCAAGCCCCTCCAGAAAGGACCCGTTATCGGGTGCCCAGCAGAATTATAACTGGGTTTTCTTCCCTTGTTTTCACCTTGCCTTCGGCCACAGTTGATGGCTGAACGTCCTTGCCGTAGAAAGCCATGTTTTCTTCTTCATCCCAGAAGATATCCTCGACCGTCACTGCCGCATCGACAAAAGCGCCTTCAGTATCGGACCACAGTACGATATCGCCCTTGCCCCATGAAGCCTGTCCACGCGCGGAAAAGTCTACGATGGTCAGCCCTGCGTCGGCATTCAACGAAAAGTTATGCTCGTCCATGAACTTTTCAACGGCTTTATCGGTTCTTAATACCATGGCGATCTGGCCAGCCTCTATACCGATTTCAAGCCCGGCATTGATAGCGCCCATGTTATAGAACATTGGGCCACTCCATTCACCATTCTGGTTGGTAAGAAGCACGCCCTCACCACCAGCCGCACCGACCCCGAGTGCTGCGCGAGCGTAGTTAGGCACCAGGAACACGCCTTTGGCATCCTGGAGAAGCTTTTCTGCATCAGGCTCTTTTTTCATGTTCTCAAGAACATTGGCAGCTTCCTGCAGCGTGTCCTTGGACTCCGCTCGGGTCTCAGCAGGATTTTCAACCTTGGTCGTTTCTGCCGCATACACCGCAGCTGGTGTGAAACCAACTGACGCGATTGCAATCATACTGGCGGCTATCGAATTGAGTTTCATGTTCATAATACTCTCCTTTCTACCATGAATAACGCGGTAGTCGGCGGCTCCATCTGCTCGCCTTTGTTGCTACCGCTAACACTATCCTTAAAGTTACCGAACAGGAGAAAAGCAAAGAGTGTGCCGGGCATTATGCGTCGATCATCGGATTCGGCGCGAGCCCGCAGCCATAGGGAGTCTTACAAGGAAACGCGTGACATCGAAGATGAGAACCGGCCACCCGCCATCGGTTAATACTACAAGATGATGTGCAATATTTTCAGTCAGTAGGCAAGCGCCGGGCACTCGAAGCGCAATAAGAAAACCCCCGACCGGCTGGCCGAGGGTGGGTTGGGCGGGGGACGCCCTAGTTGGCTGCAGCCTCCAGAGACAGGCCGCTGTAGTTGCGGTAGCCACGAATGCCGATGTGCCAGGTGCCAGCAGGAGGATTGCTGAACCGACACTGCTCTTCATTGGCATTCTGATTGGACCGGCAGTGATAAGAACTGCTGGTTGGTCTGGCGCCGTAGCGAACGTAGAGGTCGGCGTCGCCTGAACCTTCACCAGTTACGACCTCGAGCGCACTGCTACCCTGTGCGACATCGATGGTGTAGTAGCGCCAGTAGCCTGCGCTGCCTGACAGGTTCTGCTGGGACAGCGTAGCGCCGCCGTTGTCGCCACCAGTGTCTCCACCAGTACCACCAGAGGTATAGGTCGCGACCAACTGTGCACCACTGAAGTTGCTGTAGCCACGCACGCTCACGTAGTACACCCCGGCCTTGGTCTCACCAAGCTCGGCTTCGCTGCAACTCTCATTATTGCCGTCCTGGTAGGGTCTGCAATCATAGGTGCTGGTTGTTGGCTGACTGCCGAAGCGAACGTATAGGTCTGCATCGCCGCTACCGCCGGAAAGTTTGATGGCGAGATTATCGGCACCAGCCGGCACATTGACCTTAAAGATCTTCTCCTGATTACGGCTTCCGGAAACCGTTTGCGGTTCGCCATTCTTCAGAACATTGTCAGCCGGCGGCGGTGGCGGTGGCGTGCTGCCGGTGTACTGGGCGATCCAGTCTGTATACTGCGATACCCGGGTGTAGACGCCAGGATAATTAGGTCTCGCACAGCCATTGCCAAATGACACCACACCCACCTGATAAAATTGACCCTGGCTCTGGAATACCAGCGGACCACCGCTGTCGCCCTGGCATGAGTCCCGCCCTCCTGAGGTATAGCCCGCGCACAGCATGTTCGAGGTGATGTTGCCATAAGCCGAGTTGCAACTGCTGTTGCTGACAACCGGTACATCTACCTTCAGGAGATCAGCCGAGCCTGGGCCGCCTTCACGGGTAGCACCCCAGCCAGTAACGGTGACCAGATCGCCCTCACCAGCCCCCTGTGATGTCTCACTGGCGTTGGCCAGCCTGACCTTCGCTGCCGAGACCGTCACGGGTGACTGCAGCCGCAGGAGCGCGATATCGTTGTTGCTTGTACGGTCGTTATAGCTTGGATGCACGATGACCTGCGAAACAGCGATGCGTTCACCACCGCTTGCATTGAGGTCGTTGCGTCCAATCAGCACGCTCAGGCCGCTGGTCGAACCTGTAGGTACGCAGTGTGCGGCCGTGAGAATCCAGTTATTGGCGATGTAACTCCCACCACAGAAGTGGCTGCCGTTGCGCTGCAGCGAAACTGTGAAACGGTATGGGCCATCTTCTGCAGGCGTGCCGCCCACTATGTACATGATGACGTCATCAGTCCCCGGTGGCGCGACGGGTTGGTCGGCATATGCGGACGTAATGGTTCCTAGGCCAGCCAGTGTAAGACCGGCTAGAAGAGTCTTGGTCGTTTTCAAGAGTATTCCCTTCCCTTTTGGGGTTATGCGATGGACTGCATAGGCCCGGAAAGGCCTCTCATCAGCGGAGTCAGAGGTAAAGTTTTAATGCACTATTCAGCCAGTGCCAGCACGCCCTGTTGTGGGGCGTCGCCGGAAATGACAATACATTAATGTTCAGCAACAAGGGTTTATGCAAGCGTTTTAGAGCGGAGTGTGAAGGAATGTGAAACAGATCACCCCCAATCTGTTTAACCGCCAACACGGTGAATCAGTGAAGACGAATCGAGCGTTTGATCGCTGCCATGTCGTCGGTCGGACGCAATGCGGGATCCGAGGAGCCGGTGAACCCGAACATGAAAATCGCCTGGGGTGAATGGCAGATATAGAGCTCAGACATGCACGGGTAACGCACATGGTCCTCATTCAGTACGCTCATCGAACTTTTCATATAGGCGCTTCTCACCCCTGCGAACAGCAGCGTATCAAACCGTTCAAGAAGCTCGAAGTCAGGGAAGGCCATAGCGAGCTGGGGGATGGTCGCTTCGATGACGCTGCCGAGCGTACCGAATGCCGACATGATCGATGTCGGCTTCACTGTGCACTGAACCGTAGGCACGGCCGCAATGGGATTCTCCTGCGGGAGGTACATCGACATCAGTGGTTCGCTCGCCTTACTGAGTGTGTGCGCAAGCCCCTCTGATGTTGAGGCGCCAGTCATCTTCAGCTTTTTCGCCCAAGCGCCAGGCAGGAGGACCCACCCGGGCGGGACATCGATACTGAAGTGCAGTGCTGCGTTCCTGAAGCTTTGCATGACCTAGCCGGCAGTCCCAGGATCAAGCCATTTGTACATGACGAGTGCATCGACATAACCGCTTACCGGGTGCTTGAACGCCTTCGGCAGTCGACCAACCACGTCGAAACCCAGTCTTTGCCAGAGGCTCACTGCGCCCTCGTTTGTAGATGCCACGAAGTTGAATTGCATGGCCTTGAAACCCAGCTCGAGGGCAATGTGCTGCGAGTGATCGCACATTGTAGCGGCGATACCACGCCCTCGGGCGGCAGACGAAACCATATAACCGCAGTTGCACACATGATCACCCGGGCCCTGCTGATTGGCCTTGATGTAGTAGGTACCCAGGATCTGATCCTGATCTTCGAACACAAAGGTTTTCAGCGGGGTCGTCAGCCACAATTTCAGAGCTTCTACCTGAGTGACATTGCGAGGGTAGGCGTAAGTTTCACCGGCGGCCGCGACCTCATGAAAGATCGGCCAGATCTGATCGAAGTCAGCTGCTGTGGCTTCTCTTATCGTCATTCCTGCACCTCTTTTATGGCAACTTGCTCAGCGATTTTTCAAGCATTGACTGCTGTCTCAATTTCAGACGATCGCAATAGTAGGGCAATACTCAGCATGCTAGGATACGCCCGCCTTTTCAGCAGCGATCTGCCCTGAACAGGCAAGCTTCCCATTACTACTGGTCGCATTGAGCGCGCCCTTCCGCACATGAAAGGAATCAAGCCATGAGCCTGTCGTTCGCTCGTTGTTCACTATTTCTCGCGCTAATCATGCCTGCTGTCAGCGCTTCAGCTGAAAAGATCTATCTCTATACGGAGAATTTCCCCCCTTACAACATGAGTGTCAACGGTCGCGCCTACGAGCACAAGGCAGATGACATCGACGGACTGTGCACGGAGATGATCAAGACGCTGATGACACACACTGGCCTGGACTACGTGATGAAGTTGCGTAACTGGGGATATGGCTACGGCCGCGCGTTGGAAAAGGAAAATCATGGCATCTTCTGCACGACCTATACCGATGAACGCGCGCCACAATTCAAGTGGGTTGGCCCGCTTACACGAAACCTCTGGACAATATTTGCTCCGCCCGGCAGCAAGCTGAAGCTCAAGGATCTGGAGTCCGCGAAAACCATGACTATCGGTGGCTATCGCGGCGATGTCATGACCGACTATCTGCTCGATCGCGGCTTTAACGTTTCCCAACTCGAGAGCGACGATCTCAATCCGAAGCGCTTGGCGCTGAAGCAAATCGACCTCTGGATCGCCGACCGGCTTGCGGGTCCATACTTCGCATCGCAACAGGATGTGGATGAACTGGTGCCGGTGTATTCGTTCAATGATACGGAACTGTACCTGGCAATGAGCCTGGCGACGCCCGACGAGATCGTGAACAGGCTGAACGCCGGTCTTGAGAAAATCCGCACATCGGGCATGTACTCCGCGATTGAGGAAAAGTGGGGGCTTTAAGGCGCCCCCCGACAATCTTGCTCCTATTTTATATGTTGCAGTGAATGAGGCTGGTTACGATTTGAACGAGAATTGACTACACTTAGACCTCCGTTGTGAACCTTGTCAGCGCAGTCGCTGCTCAAGGGCTCGAGGCATCTATGTGAGTTCATCCCGCGTCTTAACTTTTCCTCTGGCTTGTCTCCTGGCGATAGCACTGCTGTGCGCATGGCAGATGGCTCACGCGAGTTTGCGCCCCATTCCAGTTACGACTTCGACGCCCGTCGAGTCGCATTATCAATATCTGGTTGATACAGGCGGCAACGCGACGCTCGAAGATGTCCTCGAAGTTCCCGAAAACCAGTGGCAGCAGGTAGCAAATGACAACGCCACTTTCGGTATCTCTGACGATGCTTACTGGCTGCGCTTCGCTGTGCGGAACGACAGTGCCTACCGTCGCGACCTGATCGCCGAGCTTGCCTACCCCCTGTTGGATGATGTGGTGTTTCACGTACTGTCCAACGGTGAGAAGCTCAGCGAATTCGCAACCGGCGATACGCGACCGTTCAAACCGAGACAGGTGGATCACCCCAACATGCTGCTGCGCATATCGCTCGCAGCTGAAGAAGTGAAGACCATCTATGTCCGCGTCCGCACCGACGGTTCCATGATCCTGCCGTTGAAAGTCTGGCGGGAAAACCAGTTCTTCGAGGCAGCTGCCAGGGAGCAGAAATTTCACTTTTTCTTCTTCGGTTGCCTGACGATTATTATCATGATCAACATGGCGATCTTTCTGAAGTTAAGGGAAAAGCTCTACCTTTTCTACGCGCTGGCCATAGCGGGCTATCTGGTATTTTTCGTGTCGATGCGTGGGTACGGCTTTCAGCACCTCTATCCGCAGCTCCCGGGTCTCCACAGCCGAGCCTTACTCTTATCGATGCCTCTTCTGGCTCTGTTTTCGGTGCTCTTCTGCCGGGAGTTTCTGAAAACCAGGGAACATAGCCCCAGGCTCGACCTCGCCATCAAGGCCATGATCTACTTCGAAGTCTTCAATCTTCTGGCGGCTTCTTTCTTCACTTACAATCTTGCTGTGAAATTCTCTGCCTATTCCTCGTTCGTCTTTTTCTCACTGCTGTTCGTCGCAGGGCCCATAACCTGGGCAGCCGGTTTACGCGCAGGCATGTTTTTCACCATCGCATGGACTCCGCTGACCATTGGCGTACTGGCCACAGCCGGGCGTACGATGGGCTTCTTCCCTGAGAACTTTCTCACTCAATATGCCATGCAGATCGGCTCTGGCCTTGAAGCGTTCATACTAACGTTGGCCCTGGCCGACCGCCTGCACCGGGAGCGTGAAGACAAGATCGAGGCGCAGGCCGACCGTCTGCGCATGGAGATAGCCCGTCACGACGCGCAGATGAAACTGACCTACGCGATGATGCACGACCCCGTTACGCGCCTGCCCAACAGGAATCGCTTTGAGTGGGTCGTGAATCAGCAACTGCAGCGGGATCCAGGAGGTCATTACATGGTCGGCGTAGGTCGAGTGACCCGCATGGAGGAAATCAATCGCACGCTCGGATTGACTCAGAGCGAACAACTTATCCAGAACGTCGCTTCACAGATGAATACCCTGGCAGCAGGCCTGCCCTACGTGCACACCGTGCGTGATGATATGGGGCGCGTGGAGCGGGTGTATCAACTCTCCAGTGACTCCTTTGGTCTGCTGGTGAATGCCAGTAAGGTCGAGGACGACTTCGAAGCGCTGGAAACGGCGCTGAAACGTCTCTCCGAAGCATTGTTGCTGGACAACCTGGCCATTGAGCTGCATCCGAAGTTCGGCGCCGCGACTTATCCGATGCATGGTGATCATGCGGCACTGCTCATACGCAATGCACACGTGGCGATGGAAATTGCGCCTCGTGATAAGCGTACTGTCGGTTTTTACTCACGAAACTACGATATTTACAGTGAGAGTCGGCTCACACTGATGACCGATCTCAGGGAAGCTTTGCAAAACGACGTCACGACTATTCATTATCAACCCAAGGCCTGTCTGATCACGGACAAAATTGTCGGCGTCGAAGCGCTCATCCGCTGGCATCATCCTGAGCGCGGCTGGGTTTCTCCAGTCGACTTCATACCTTTGGCCGAAGAAACCGGTGTCATCACGGAGCTGACACGCTGGATGATCGAAAACAGTATCAATGAACTCGCCAGCGTTCTCGTTGACGCTCCGCAACTCAAGCTCTCGATCAATATCTCCGCTCGCGATCTCGTGTCGGGCGACCTCAAGGCTTTGATCGAGCCGATGCTCACACGCATCGACGCCCGCCGCCTCACGGTCGAGCTCACTGAAACAGCGGCCATGGAAGATCCTGAAAAAGGGCTGCTCGCCCTCAAGGAAATTGCGGATCTCGGGGTCGAAGTGTCGATCGACGACTTCGGCAGTGGTTACTCTTCCCTGTCTTATCTGAAGCGCTTGCCGGCCAGCGAAATCAAGCTGGATAAATCGCTCATCACAGATATCTGCACCAGCGAGAGCTCGAAGGTGATTGTCGAAACCGCAATCAACATGGCGCACGGATTGGGCTATCGCCTGGTAGCCGAAGGTGTGGAAAACGAGGAAACCGCTCGTCTACTGAAGTCTATGGGCTGTGATCGACTCCAGGGCTTCTGGCTCTGCCACCCGCTGCCAGTCGAAGAACTGAAGCAGTGGCTTAGCGAGCGCCATTCGGTTTTCCAGGCGGCACCAGAAACCAGCTGAGCACAACCAGCGCACCGAAGACGGTGTAACAGACGATAAAGACCCACGCTGGCGCCTGATAATACAGAAGCTCGTTGAGCCAATGAGCTATGAACGAACCGTCGTAATGGAATTCTCTTGCGCGCTCCCGAAGCTGCATTTCCCAGATCGTTAACGGACAGATCATCCCGAGCCAGGCCTGCAATACCACGATCCCAATGCCAGCGAGGTGCGCGAGCCTGAACCAGAAATTTCGTACCCAGCGCCATCTGCATATACCCCCAGCGAAGATCAGGACGAGGCCGACCACGACGAAGGCAACGAACAGCACGTGCACGAACAGCATGGCATCGGCTGCATAAGCGTAAAGTGCTGAAGTCATCCAGACGCTCTCGGGAACTGCGCGGTTGTCGGCCGCTCAAAAACATGTTGCTGCTTCTGGAGTGTAAAGCCCTGCGCATAGTAGAAGTCATGCGCGCCTGTTCTTCTCGAGTTGCTGCGCACCTTGAGGGAAAGATTCCGAGAAGCAGCCCATTTTGCAGCGGCGGCAACCAGATTCTGCCCAGCCCCTCTGCGTCGATAGTTATCCGCCACCGCAAGACCTACAATTTCGACGAAAGGCGCTACGCCTATCCGAAGCGCCACCACTACATGTAGCCAGCCAAGCACCGTACCATCAACCTCCAGGACCCAGATGCGCTGATCTCGAGCCGTCAGAATCGCGGTGAAACTCTTCTCAAGTTCCGCAGTATCGTCCAACAATGGGCCAAGTGCCGTGGCCAGCATCTGGAGCCTGGGCCAGTCGCGCTCCAACGCTGTTCTGATAATCACTCAAACCTCTCACACGTCCGCCGGTTTATCCTGGCTTCAGTCATGGCAGCAATCATTTGCCGGGATGCGACAAGATAAATCACGATGAGCGGGAGCATCGAAATCATGGTGCCGAGCATCACGGCACCCCAGGGGGTATTGGGCAGGCTTTGCACGCTTCGCAATGCAAGTGTGACGACCTGGGTTTCCTGGCTGGTGAGCACAACCAGTGGTTGCAGAAAGCTGTTCCAGAGAAATACGAACTGGATAATGGCCAGAGTGCCAAGAGCGGGCCGTAGCAGTGGCAAGGCGACTCGCCAGTAGGTACGGAACTCGCCAGCGCCATCGAGTCGAGCAGCTTGCAACAAGGCTTTCGGCACGACGGCAATCGTGAATTGTCGCATGAGGAAAATGCCAAGTGGATTGATGGTCACCGGCAGCCAGACGGCAAGGTGGGTATTCATCAGACCCAGCGTATCGACGACCAGGTAGTACGGAATCAGCGTCAGCACTGGTGGAACCATCATGATACCCACCATGAGCAGGAAAGTCAGATTCCTGGCCTTGAAGCGATACACTGCCAGTGCATAACCACCCATACTGCAGAACAGGAGCGAGACCACGGTCCCCGGCACGGCGACCAGAAAGCTGTTGAACATGGCGGTCCAGAATGGCATTACCTCCAGCAGACGCTCGTAGTTGGTGAGAAGCTGGTCACTCATCTGCAATGTCAGCTCAGTGCTGAACATGGTCAGCCGGCCATGGGTCGACATCAGGATGGACCAGACGAAGGGGAACAGCGTGACAACCGCACCTAGTAACAAGAAGAACCATAGCAGGATCCGCAGCACGGTATTCACCGCGCGTTGGTAGCGATCGCTCTGCATCATGGGCAGCAACATCAGTGAGCGTCTTGCCCCCTGTGACCAAAGAGATGAAAGTACAAGTAGGTTATCAGTGCAATGATCGCAAACAATATCCAGGAAATCGCGGCGGCGCTGCCCATATCGAAATGCTCCCAGGCTACTCGATACAAATAGTTGGATATCGTCATGCCGCTCTGCGTGGCCTGCTCCAGCCCCCTGGTCAGCACGAATGACTCCTCGAACAGATTCATGTTGCCGATGATGGTCATGGTGACCGCCACGAAGATGAACGGTCGCAACATGGGCAGAACGATGTACCAAAACTGCTGCCAGGCGTTGGCGCCGTCGATTCGGGCAGCTGCATAGACATCCTTCGGAATCGTCATCAGGGCCGCTGTATAAATGAGAATATTGAAACCGACATACTTCCAGAACACCACGAATGATATCGAGTACCGAATCAGGTAGTTATCCTGAATCCAGCGAATGGGCATTGCTTCCGGCACCCAACCGAAGGCCCAGCGCGTCAGGCTCATCTCTGATAGAACAAGGAGTGTCTTGTTGATGATGCCGCTATTCGGTGAGTACATCAGGTAAAAGATCAGGGATACAGCGAGCGTGGAGCTTACGAAGGGCATGAAATAGGAGATGCTCAGCCACCGCTGCGCCTTGGCTCCGAGTTTTACGAGCAGGTAGGCTGTTGGTAATGCCACGAGGTGCTGGGGGATACCCGACATCAACGCGATCAATAGCGTATTCCACAGCGACTGCCATAGCTGTGGATCGCTCAGGGCCAGCCTGTAATTACTGGCGCCGACCCAGGTCATGCTGCCAAGGCCTTCTGCGGGATTCCAGATATGAAAGGACAGATAAATCATGAACAGGACAGGAAACAGGCAGAAGATCGCGAATAGCAGATAGAATGGCGAGAGAAAAGCGTATGGGGCCCATCGCCGCGTATCCCGCCCCTCAAATCCAAGGCTCATGGTAGGCGCAAGCGGCGTCTGACTTGCCGCTCGGCGTCCTCGAGCGCCACCTGGACATCCACATTCTGATCCAGCACACGCCGCAGTGCCTCCAGCACCAGATCAGCGGCCACATGGTCACCACTGTGTGGCGTCACCGGCTCGATGTTGCGAGCGATGTCGGCAAATACCCGTCGTGCGCGCTGGCCGCGCAGAAACGCAATAGGTTCATCAAACACTGGATCATCATAGGTGCTGATGTTGGCCGGGAAGGCTGCGATGTGCTTGAGGCCAGCCAGTTGAGTATCCCTGCTGATCATATGGCTGACGAGCTTCCAGGCTTCTGCCTTGTGTTGACTTTGCTCGGGGATCGCAAGGAAGGCACCGCCCCATGCGCCATAAGCCCCAGAAGGGAGATGGCTAACGCCCCATTGTCCGGCAGTCTCAGGTGCGATCCAGTTCTGCAGATGACCCAGTAACCAGGCGCCGGCCAGTTCGGTAGCGAACCTGCCGGTTCTGAAACCCTCATACCAGTCTTCACTCCAGGCACTGATACGGCCGTCCAGTCCCTCCTGACGAATGAGCCTGGCGATCTCGAATGCTTTGAAAAAGCGTGCGCTGGTGAGGAGCAAATCCCCTCCCCCGTCGAAGTAAAAGCCATCTCCTGGCTCGACTTCAGTAAAAATGATTGTCAGAGCCACCGACTCGGCGTTGCCTATGAGCAGCACACCGTGAGTGTCGCGCAGCCATCGACCGTAGTCGATATAGCCCTTCCATGAGGCCATGGCTTCGCCAAGGCGATAGCCGGCGTCCTCCATGAAATCCCTGCGGTAGTAGGTCACACCAGGACCCAGATCCACTGGAACGGCATATTGCCTGCCGTCTGCCCCCTGCCCCTGATGAACTGCATAGGCGGGAAAGTCAGCCGCTACGTCCCTATAGCGATCGGTCAGGTCGGTGAAGGCAGCTTCGCTTACGAAGGTGCCAATTCGGTTGACGTCCACAAGCACGACATCAGCAGCTCCCCGACCAGTCGCCAGCACAGTGGCAATACGGCGGTGATGATCAGCCCACTGATTCATCAGCACATCAACCTCAAGCCCTGTCCTGCTTTCGAATGCCGGCAGCACTCGAGCCATCAGGCTATCGTAATCCGGAAAGCCTTCGAAACGGATTTCGTCGGCCATCGGCGATGACGCGAGCATAATGAGCAGGAGTGCAGTGCAAAGACGACTTGTGAACGCCATCGGTGCATCCTTTCTTTAATTATTGTTATCAGAAAGATACACGAATCGGCGAGGCAAAGTCGCTAGCCATCGCAGGTATTCACACCATCATGCTGAGGCTCCCAGCGAATGTTCGCCAGCTGCATCCGTAGCGCACCTTCGGTGAACATCAGGAAGGGGGTGTCGACCATGCTGAAATCGGTGCCGGCATTCGAGAAACAATCCAGCGGCAGCGTGACCGAGTGCCATTCCCCATCAGCCCGTTCATTCAAGATGCCTGTAGCATCGATCTCACCGATACAGGGATAGACACAGTCCACTCTCAGGGCGACAGGGCTTTCGGGCGCCTGTAGAACACGTAGATCGAATACGAGCGCGCCATCACCATTGAGATATGCCGAAAGATCGGTTTCAGTTTCCGCCTGTATGTAAACCTGGGCAGTACTGCTTACCGTCGCCTCCATGGCCGCCCACTGGATACCACCGGGACCGTCTACCGGTACGACACTGATATTCTCGAGGGCCGTTACGCTACTTGTAGAAGTCGCTACATTCACGCCACCCCAATTGGATGGATCTCCGATCATGAAAGACCATGGTGCGTAGTTCTGGCCGTCGAACAGTGACAAGGGCGTGGTGGCACCGTCGCCGCCGCCGTCCGTCTCATCACGACCACAGCCAAGCTTGCGCTCCGGCTCGGGCAGGCTGCTTCCAAGCGTATCGCCTTCGCCATACGAAAGTCCGTAGCCGTAGGCGAACAGTGGCGCGTAGTTTTCGTCGCCCAGGTTCAGTGGTGTCGCGCAGGGCTCACCTGGCCAGCTGAAGCTCAAACGACCAGTCATATCGTGTGCAACATTATTACCGCCATCTCGAAATAGAACGTCAGCGACCCCTCCGCCCTCGGTGCCGGGCAGCCAGGCTGCGACGAAGGCTTCGGACATGTTCAGTTCCGGATTCACATATGCTGGACGACCGGACACAAACACGGTCACGACGGGCACACCAGCCTGCTGAATTCGCTCGATCAAGGCGCGATCTTCAGGATACCGACGAGCATGTTCCAATGTGTCGGCGGCACGAATATCGCCGATGCCCTCTGCATATGGTTTCTCGCCAATGACCACGATCGCTACATCATGCAACTGTGGGTTCACCGATTCGCCAGTCTCATCAAGTGTTGCGTTGGGGGCGATGGCACTGATGCCACTCCAGATGCTTTCCGCAACTGGGAAGTCATCATTGGTATTGTCCGTGCCCTGCCAGGTCAGCGACCAGCCGCCGGTCTGATTCTGCAGGTTATTAGCGGATTTGCCAGCGACCAGAACGCGTGTAGCTCGCTCGATTGGTAGTACACCGTTAGCGTTCTTGAGCAGCACCAGAGACTTGCGTACAGCTTCACGGGCCAGCGCGCGAGTTTCCGCAGAAGCCAGTTGCGCGGCGTTGCCGGCGTTGGTCCGTTGTGACGGCGGTAGCGCCTGAAACAGACCGTAGCGGTGTTTGACCCGGAGCACCCGACTCACCGCGTCATCGATACGTGACTCCGGGATCACACCATCACGAACCTGTTGCACTGTCGTCGCTATGAAATCCTTCCACTCTGGCGCATAGGGCACCATGAAGACGTCGATACCTGCATTGACTGCCTGCGCACAATTGCTGTTGGTGCAGCCAGTGACCTGACCATGTCCATTCCAGTCGGAGACGACGATGCCGTCGAATTTCAGCCTGCCCTTGAGCACATCCGTAATCAGATAGCGCTGCCCGTGCAGTTTCTCACCATTCCAGCTGTTGAAGGACACCATGACAGACTGCGCGCCAGCCTCAAGCGCTGAAAAGAATCCAGCGCCGTGGAGCTCAGCCAGCGTGGCTTCGTCCACTTCGGTATTGCCCTGGTCCACGCCGTCAGTGGTGCCACCGTCACCCAGAAAGTGCTTCACAGTAGCGATGACATTGCCAGGCTCTGCGAGGTTGCCCTGGAGGCCGCGAACCATATCATCCGCGTAGGCGCGAACGAGCTCAGGATCCTCCGAATAGGATTCATAGGTTCGGCCCCAACGGTCGTCACGTGCAACAGCGACCGTGGGCGCAAAATTCCAGTCCTGCCCGGTCACGCGCAGCTGGGCTCCGGTTGCGAGGCCAATTCGATACAGCAGATCCTCGTCTCTCGCCGCACCGAGCCCGATGTTGTGCGGAAACAGCGTCGCCCCATAGACGTTGCTGTGCCCGTGCACCGCATCGGTCCCCCACAGCAGCGGTATGCCGCTGGTGGATGCGAGGGAGGCATTGAACAAGGCGTCAGCGAGGCTGAGCCAGTCGGCAACCCCCGCCTGCTTGTTCAGGCCTGGATAAGAGCCGCCGCCATTGAGCACGGAGCCGATATTGAAGTCGGCGATTTCCTGAGGGGTCACGTGCTGGATTTCAGGCATGACCATCTGCCCCACTTTTTCCTCGAGGGTCATTGCAGCAATCTGCGTGCTGATCTGCTCCTCAAGTCCGGATGGGTCCTGCACCGGCGGCGAAACGTTCAGCTGTGACCAGGGTGATCCATCGTCTTCTGGGACATCAACACCGGGCTTGCGGTCGTCTGAGTCATTACACGCCGATAGCAGCAGGCTCGCCGCCAAGGTACCACCGGTGAGCCATGTTCTGAGGGCCCACCAATTATTGCTTTCTGTCATAACACCTTTCCTCGCTTGTTGTTGTTCTCACCATGAACCGTGTGCGCAAACGTTTGCGCATCGGCTCAAAAATATCTGTTAAAACCTGCTCAGTACCGCTCGCATCAGGCGCTCTCGCGCACTACCAGGCTTGGGCGCAAAAATCGTTCTGGTTTCAGCCCAATCTCTCCCGTCAGCTGTCTCACCAGCAGAGCCGCTGCTTCGCCCATGTCGGTAAAAGGACTATGGACGGTCGTGAGCGGCGGTACGAGATGCTCCGCAAGACGCGAGTCGTCATAGCCAATCAGCGCGACATCATCAGGTATCCGCAGCCCGTGCTCGCGAAACACCGCCATGGCACCGATGGCGGTGTCATCGTTCCCGCAGAATACCGCCGTAAAGTCACGCCCGCTTGCCAGCAGCTCGGTGGCACCACGCCGCCCGCTTTCGACTGAATAGTCGCCCTCGACTACCCGCGACTCGGGCACAGCCTGGCCTTCGTCCGCCAATGCCTGCAAGAAGCCCTTGTGTCGGCTTCTGGCGTCGGCAAGCGATTGTGGCCCAGTAATGGTCGCGATCTTCCTGTGCCCGCTCGTCATCAAATGTCTCGCTGCCAGCGCGCCTCCCAATTCGTGATCGATCACCACGCACTGTGCCTCCAGACCTGGCACCAGGCGGTTGATGACCACCACAGGTCGGTCGGGCAGATTCAGCGCCAGCAATTCTTCATCCGTCATGTGCAGTGGATGCAGAATCAAGGCCCGTAACTGCTGGTTGTTCAGAAAACTGCTGGCTTGCCGTTCGAGCTCCGGCAGGCTTTCGCCGTTGGCGACGATGAGCATCTGCCCGGCTTCACGCAAGGCTGCTTCAACCGCCGCCATGAGTGGCCCGTAATAGACGCCATCGAAACCACCGACCAGCAGGCCGATACCGTGCCCCTGCCTGGTCACGAGTGAGCGAGCCAGCGAATTTGGCTGATAGCCAAGTTCGGCGGCCAGTGCAATGACGCGCTCTCTCGTTCGTCGCTCAATCCGGCCCTGGTTATTCAGCGCTCGGGATACCGTTCCGGCAGAAACACCTGCCAGTTTTGCGATCTCCTTTATTGTGGTCATTGGCGCTTTGGCGTCCTCTCTTCTCAGCATCGGGCATTGACTCGCAGACGATGGTAACGCTGTTACTTCGAATCGTCGCCTAAATGTCGTCCCATAAGATGAGAACAGATGGAGGCTTCAGCGGTTTTGCTTCCACACGCGCACGTAATCCACCTTCATGTAGAGCGGAAAATCGTTGATGTCTGGATCCGTGGGTCCAGTGAACGTGCCACTTAACGCCAGATTCAGTATCAGATGATACGGCCGGTGGAATTCCTCCATGTTCGGCTTGCTGATGTCGATTACGTGCACGGGCTCGGGATTACTCTCACGATTTAGATACCAGCGAATTTCCTGCGCATCCCACTCGATCGTATATAGATTGAACCGGCGAGGATCGCCCACTGGGGCAGAATTAGGCACATTGGCAGTCGTGTCGCCGGCCCAGGGGTGAAGGCCGGCGCGGATATCCCAGAACAGATTCTGCGTGTAGGCCTGCTCGGTATTGCGATGTTCCATGATGTCGACTTCACCGCAGCTGGACCAGTTACTCGCCATGACATCGTAGCGACTCATCGGGGCGGTATATGCCGTGGTAACGCTGCCATCGCAGGCGTCACCCATCATCCAGAACGCAGGCCAGGTACCACGGGCGCCTGGCACCGCAATTCGCGCCTCAATGCGGCCGTATTGCCAAGACTGCTTGCCCTGGGTGGTCAGGCGACCTGACCATTGGTACCACGACCGACCATTGATCTCGGTTGGTGCGCTATCAAACTCGCCGCGAATGATAAGCTGTCCATTTTCTACGTAACTGTTCTCTGGTCGATACCACTCCCACTCGCCGTTGCCCCAGCCCTGAAATCCACCAAGTCCTGGATTGAATCCGTTACCGACGTGATAATTCCAGTTCGCCGAATTGGGCGCGCCGGCCTGGTCGAAGGTATCTTCCCAAACGACTGACCAACCCGCATCATCTCCACCGTCCGGGTTACCGCCGTTACCCGGATCGCCACCGTCGCCCGGCCCGCTGCCGCCGTCGTGCTGGTAGCTGCTCCAGCCGGTTTCCCTGGCGCAATTGCAGCCGAGGTCCCAATAGGTGAAAGCGTAACTCACGTCCGCCCCTTCATCGAGTTCACTCAACAAATAGGTGTTGCGGCCGCCAGCCTGCTGCATGCGGATGTTCAACTGATGACCGTTATCTACGCGGTAATGCACATCTGCCCATGCGGGCGTGTCTACGAAGAACCGGAGCGATGAGGCGTCTACCGGCTCAACGCCGGACAGCGCGTGTGCATTGCATGTGAAGAGGAAGGCGGCGAGCGCGCCAGAGCTTGCAGTACGAAGATTCATGACCTTGTTCCTTATTTTTATTGGATGCAGAGAAACTACAAGGCAAAATGAGCAAACGTTTGCGCATGTGCCAAAGATCCACCTAACTTGCGCTGATGTCAAGCACTTCGGACGCGAAGGATGGAGGCAAGCGAACTCGAAGAATCCTGCCGGTCAGCTGCTACTTTGCCAGATCAACAGACACAGCAGGACGAAGGAAATTCCCTGCCAGATCAGGGTCGGATTCCGGTCAATGAGAGGCTGACGAGACTGGTGGAGGTAGCGTGGATTGGGATGCTTGAGCTCGTAGATGAATTCGGATACCTCGCCATAGCGTTTCAGAGGATCGATGCTCACAGCCTTGCTGATCGCAAAATCGAGCCAACCTGGCACCGCCTTGTCCATGGTTGTGAGACTGCGATAGCTAAGACGCTGCTGCTCGCGCACGGTCCTCGCTCTAGACACCGCAACCCCATATGGCAACTCACCCGACAGCATCTGATAGGTCATCACCCCGAGTGAAAACACATCAGACTGGCTCGTGCCGGCGTACCCCAGAAAGTATTCGGGAGCGGTATATTGTGCCGTACCGACCAGGGCTTCGTTCTTGCTGATAATCTCGGATATCCCGGCCACCTTGGTCGCGCCAAAGTCGATGATCTTCACCGTGCCTGCGCCATCTATCATTACGTTATGAGGTCGCAGGTCCTGATGCACCATTTCCTGTCGATGAAAGGCCTGTAAGCCCTTCGAGATCTGGTCAACGATGGCTCGAACCTCGTCGATGCCTGGTGACGGATTGTCTATCATCCACTGAGCCAACGTCTTGCCTTCCAGGTACTCCGTAACGGTGTAGAGGTAATTCCGCTTCCGCCGTGGTTCGATCGCCTTCAGCACATGTGCATTATTGATCCGCTTGGCAATCCATTCTTCCATGAAGAAATTTTCGAGATAGGCTTCGTTGCTGCGCATTTCTGCCGAGGGCGTCTTGATAACCACCGTCTCGCCAGACTCGCTATCCTCGGCCAGGAAAACGTGGCTACGGCTACTGATGTAAATTTCACGCAGAATCTCGAAGCCATCGAACTGCATCCTGGGAGCCAGGGACGGCGGTGGAGGCAGCAGGGTCGCCTGCTGATGCAGCTCATTCAGATCCCGCTCGGGCAACTGCTCGATTCTGACAATCTGCAGCGTGAGATTGTCAAGGCTGCCTGCATCATAGGCTGCCTGCACCAGGCGCCGCGCAAGGTCGTCCAGACTCTCGTCACCGTCCTCAGTGGCGGTCTGCACTATTGCCTCGGCAATGACCGTTTCGCTGAGGTACTCGAACAGTCCATCTGTAGCCAGAACGAAGGTGTCTCCAACTTCCACGGCATGCGCACGATAGTCGAGTTCGAGATCGTCCTGAATACCCAGACCACGAGTCAGGTAACTGGTCTCTGCGGAAACGATGCGACGGTGGTCGGTCGTGAGCTGCTCCAGACGCTTGTCTACCAGCCGGTAGATTCTGGAGTCGCCACTGTGAAAGAGATGAGCGGTGTTGGACTTGAGCACGATCGCACTGAAGGTGCAGATATAGCCCCGATCCATGTTATAGCGGTAGGGGCCATTGCGTGTTTGCGAGTACAACCAGGAGTTTGTCGCTTTCAGAACGCGCTGCGCCGACGTTTTCACCGACCAGGCATCCGAGGTGCAGTAATAATCGGAAAGAAAGCCCTTGATCGCGGTTTCGCTGGCAACCTGACTTACATCACTGCTGCTGATCCCGTCAGCGATCGCCACCGCAATGCCCTTGGTCGATAGCAGGGGTTCAATTGGGACAAGCAGGCCATGAAAGTCTTGATTGATCTGTTTCCGGCCCTTGCTGCTGAACTGACCGGCACTTACCGAAAGCTGCTTCTTCATCCCCGCCTTTTCAGGCTGGGGATTCCTCATAGGTAGCGTAGTGATCGTTACGATACCAGACGGCCTTCAGTAGCGATCTTGGCCGCACGACGCTCTGGATTAGTCCTGACATGGGTCCAGTAGATTGGCAGACCCACCAGCAGCAGACCACCGAACAGATTACCAAGCACGGTAGGAATCTCGTTCCAGACCAGGTAGTCCATGATGGTGAACTCACCACCCATGATCATCGAGAATGGAAACAGGAACATATTGACGATTGAGTGCTCGAAACCCATGAAGAAGAAGAGCATGACCGGCATCCACATGGCTACAATCTTGCCAGTGGCCGAGGTGGAAATCATGGCACCTACAACACCCATCGACACCATCCAGTTACACAGCATGCCGCGGATGAAAATGGTAAACCAGCCCGCCATACCGTGCTCCTGGTAGCCTAATGTCCGCGACTCACCAATCGAGCCGACTTTCGCAGCCAGTTCGCCACCATCAGTGTTATAGCCGTATGTCAGGATGAAGGATGCGAAGAAGGCAACCGTGAGCGCACCGGCAAAATTGCCGACGAAAACGAGGCCCCAGTTTCTCAACACGTTGCGGGGTGTGCAGCCTGGTCGCTTATCGAGCAGTGCGAGCGGCACCAGCGTAAATACGCCGGTGAGCAGATCAAATTTCATCAGGTACAGCATGATAAAGCCGACCGGGAACAACATGGCCCCCACAAGCAGACTACCGGTCTGGACGATTACGGTAATGGCGAAGAAAGCCGCCAGACCGAGGATGGCGCCAGCCATGAATGCCCTGACCAAAGTATCCTTGGTGGACATGAACAGTTTCTGCTCACCGGAGTCGACCATTTTGGTCGCAAATTCATTGGGTTCTATATAAGCCATGGAACGTTCTCTTCGGATTAGTGGGAAGGTATGACCGAGACAAGAGCATCAGCCATTCCGCCTTCCTAAATATCCTTTGAAAACATTGTGATAATCTTTGTGAACACTCAGCAGCCTGAACGGAACGTGCGCCAGGCGCACTGTGAGGGTGCGGAGAATGGGGTTAAAGCCGGACCGTTTTGGTGCACCCAGGTACTGATGCACCACCGACGGACTACTTGCTCAGGCTTTAGCCGCCGAGGCCCAGATGCATGCTGTCCTGCTCGATGCACTGATCCAGCAGTGCCAGATATTCAGCTTTCGCCTTCACCTTGGTCTGCTGATGCGCTCGCATATTCAGGTTCTTGAACTGCTGAGCCACCGCGTTCGCCCGTTCAGTCAAAACACCTGCTGCAACGACTTCATCAAGAAAACCAGCCTCGACCGCACCCGCCGGACTATAGATTTCGCCATTGATGACGGAGCGATAAAAGTGTGGTGGTGTCAGCCGGTGACGTGCGATCTCGATGCCAGCGCGATGCATGGTCATGCCGATCAGCACTTCGTTCAGGCCGAGCTTGAAATTGCCCTCGATACCTATCCGGTAATCAACTGACAAAAGAATAAAGGCGCCCTTGGCAATAGCGTGGCCGGTGCAGGCGCCGATCACTGGAAGTGGAAACGCAGACAGGCGTCTCGTCAGTTTTGATCCGACTGTGACCAGCGCCACAGCTTCCTTGGGCCCCTTCTGCATTTCCTTGAGATCGTATCCACCGGAGAAGATCCCTGCCTGCCCTGTCAGGATTACGATCGCCTTATCCTGTTCCGCCTGATCAAGTGCGCTGTTCAACGCCTCGAACACCTCATGACTGAGCGCGTTGGCCTTGCCATTGTTGATCGTGATCGTCGCGATGCCATCGTTCAATTGATAATCTACAAGCTCAGTCACCTGGATACCCTCTTTACTGGTTTGAAGTCGAATGCGGACCGTTTCAGAGGATGCACTTTACCCGTGCTTGAGCCTCAGAAGAAGCTTTGCCTGACCAGAGACACCGATCAGGCAGCGATGGCCTAGAGTTCCTGCGCAGTAGGCCGCAGAATGATCTCATTGATATCGACATCATGTGGCTGCTCGATGGCAAACACGATGGCGCGCGCAACAGCATCCGGATCGATGGCCACCTTGTACATCTCGTCCGCTGCCTTGGCCGCCTTCGGATCAGTTATGGTGCTTGTTAGCTCAGTCGCTACAGCGCCAGGCGAGATGTTCGTACTACGAATCTCATCGCCAGCCTCCATTCTCAGCCCTTCCGACAAGGCCCTTACCGCATATTTAGTTGCGCAGTAGACTGCGGCGCCCTGGAACACCTTATGGCCGGCAACGGAAGACAGGTTGATCACATGACCGCTGTGCTGCTCACGCATGGTCGGTAATACAGCGGCGATGCCGTACATCACACCCTTGATGTTGACGTCGATCATCTGCTCCCACTCATCCACCTTGAGCTTGTCGAGCGGTGCCAGGGGCATGAGCCCGGCATTATTGACCAGAACGTCGATGCGACCGAATTTGTCTTTCGCAGCCTTCGCCAGGGATTCGACCTGCTTGCGGTCAGTCACATCGGTCACCTGATAGATGACTTCTGCGTCTTTGGCGGTGAGTTCTTTTTGCAGGCTCTGCAGGCGCTCTTCACGGCGAGCTGCCAGTACCAGTCTGGCACCCCGTTCGGCCAGGCGGCGGGCGGTGGCTTCGCCGAGGCCGCTACTGGCGCCAGTGATGATGACGACTTTACCCTTTATTGAATCTGTTACTTTGCTCATATCAATACTCCTTGAATGGTTTTCGTGAGAATCAGCTAGTGGCTTCAGCTTCTTCCAGTGCCGGATAATCGGTATAGCCGCGCTCGTCGCCGCCATAGAAGGTGTCGCCATCCCAATCGTTCAACGGTGCGTTCTGACGGAAGCGCTCTGCAAGATCCGGATTCGAGATATAGAGACGTCCGAAGGTGACGAGGTCGCAGCGACCAGCACTGATACGCTTGCGAGCTTCGTCGGCGCTGTAGTCGCCGTTGGCGATATAGGTGCCCTTGAAGCCGGCCTTAATCGCATCGATGACCTCCTCTGGGCGACCGTCTGCATGATTACCCTGAAACGAATCCTCTACGACCTCGATATAGGCGATACCCATATCGTTCAACTGCTTGGCAAATTCGCCGAAGGTTTCCAGCGGGTTTTCGTCGTACATGTCGTTGAAGCTACCGGTCGGGCTGACACGAATGCCGACCTTGTCCTTACCCCACACATCGACGACGGCTTGCACGACCATCAGTGGCAGGCGCAGGCGATTCTCGAGCGAGCCTCCGAACTCATCGGTGCGCTTGTTGCTGCCGCTCTTGAGAAACTGGTCCAGGAGATAGCCGTTGGCACCATGAACTTCCACCCCATCAAACCCGGCCTCTTTGGCATTCTGCGCGCCCTTGCGGAACTGATCGACGATGTCCTGAATCTCCTCAGTCCTCAGCGCTCTCGGCTGTGGAATCTCAACCATGCCTGACTCCGCGCTGACGAAAGTTTTCGCACCTTCGGGCTTGATAGCCGAGGGTGCAACCGGTTGCGCACCGTCAGGCTGCAGGTCCGGATGCGAGATTCTACCCACGTGCCAGAGCTGCAGATGAATACGACCGCCTGCCTTGTGCACCGCGTCTGTAACCTTGCGCCAGCCCTGAATCTGATCCGAGGAGTGGATGCCCGGCGTAAAAGCATAACCCTTGCCCTGTGGCGAAACCTGGGTGGCCTCACTGATGATCAGGCCAGCACCAGCGCGCTGCGCGTAGTAACGGGCATTCATGTCGTTGGGGACATCGCCCGGCTGCGATGCTCGTGACCGGGTCAGCGGTGACATGAGGACGCGATTTGGCAGCGTTAGTGAGCCGATGTCATATGACTGGAACAGGATGTCTTTTGAATCACTCATGAACAATCTCCTTCTGAATTCACTTGATAAAACCAGCTTTGATTAGACCAGTCTACTAGAAAGGTCGCGAAAAAAATTTACCCAATGCCAAGGCACTGACGAAAGAAGACTCTGACGAAACGCTCCATTGGCTCAGGCGATTTCAGCACCTTGGCTCGCAGAATGGCGCCCTCCCACCCAGACAGCAGAAGGCTCGCAGCATCGGCCGCATTCACTGAAGCATCTACGTCACCAGCCTGCTGAGCCTCTTCGATACATTGCTCGAAGCGCTTTTCCCAGCTATGAAACACTGTATCCAGCCGCTTTCGAAAGGCCTCGTTCTGCCCTGCCAGCTCCTGGCCCAGGTTGCCGATAAGGCAGCCACGAGTGAGCTCACAACTGGCCATGGCTTCCAGTCCAATATCGAAATAGGCCTGCAGACGCTCGACACAAGAGCGAGTCGTGTCTTTCAGAATCGCCTCAAGCTTCGTATCGTACTCATCCGCAAAGGTATCTATTACCGCCAGCCCAAAATCATTCTTGCTGGCAAAGTAGTGATAGAACGACCCCTTTGGCACACCGGCGGCTGTGAGCACGGCATTGATGCCCGTGGACCCAAAGCCCTTCTGCCCGATAAGTTCGGCGCCGGTCTGAATGATGTGATTGCGGGTGTCGTTTGATGTCATGCGACACATAATAGACCGGTCGTCTACTAACTGCAAGTCTGGCAGACTCACTGCTCCGCAGAAGCCCCGAGCTTATCCTGCGTTTTGGTCTCAAAGTCGCTGGCGTCGTGTCGCTCGTGCAGCTGCTCGGCAGGATCACCCCAGGTCCGGTTCACCATGCGGCCGCGTTTCACAGCAGGCCTCTGCTCCAGCTCATGAGTCCAGCGCAGCACGTTCTTGTACTTGTGCGCCTCAAGGAACTCAGCAGCTTCATAGACCTTGTTCGTGACCAGCGCGCCGTACCAGGGCCAGATGGCAATATCGGCGATACTATAGTCATCACCAGCGATATAACGGTTTTCACCCAACTGCCGATCCAGCACATCCAACTGTCGCTTCACCTCCATTGTATAGCGGTTGATCGGATACGCGTATTTCTCTGGTGCATAGGCATAAAAATGGCCAAAGCCGCCACCGAGCATCGGCGCGCTGCCCATCTGCCAGAACAGCCATGACAGACACTCAGTACGCTTTGCAGGGTCGTTGGGAATGAAAGCATGAAATTTCTCTGCCAGATACAGCAATATTGAGCCAGATTCGAATATGCGCGTGGATGGGCTGGTGCTGTTGTCCAGCATTGCAGGAATTTTCGAGTTTGGATTGACGCCGACGAAGCCACTGCCGAACTGGTCGCCTTCAGTGATCTTGATAAGGTGAGCGTCGTATTCAGCACCGGTCTTTCCCAGCGCCAGCAACTCCTCCAGCATGATGGTGACTTTAACGCCATTCGGAGTGGCGAGCGAGTACAGCTGTAATGGGTGCTGACCTACCGGGAGCTCTTTCTCATGTGTCGGACCGGCTACAGGACGATTGATCTTGGCGAAGGCGCCGCCGTTTTCCTGATCCCATTCCCAGACTTTTGGCGGTGTATAGATATCGTTGGACATTGCTGATCCTTGGTCTTCTCATGTTATTGGATAGTACGACAGCCTAAAGACTTACAGGGCAATTGACGGCATGCCAAGGCTTAAGGGCCGACGAAACAGACCGCGGATTCGATCCGTCCGGATCCGACTGCTGTGGCTGTGCTGGCTACGAGCCGATACATTTCTTAACATCTTTAATGTAGAACTCGACGTGCTGGTCACTAGATTATTCAAAGATCGACCAGTCCACGAAGTATAAGAACAATGGCATCGAATCGAAGTACGCTTCCTGAAATGACTTCTAGTGAGCGGTTTAGTGTAGCCAGGTTACCGGTGGACGAAGACCAACGGCTCGAAGACCTGTATGCACTGAACATCCTGGATACGGCCCACGAAGAACGTTTCGACGACCTCACACGTCTGGCAGCGAGGATCTTCGATGTGCCATTCGTTCTCGTCAGCCTGATCGACGCGAACCGACAATGGTTCAAGTCCTGCCAGGGCCTTGACGTCGAGGAGACCCCTCGAGAGGTCTCGTTTTGTAGTCATGCCATTCTCGAGGATCGGCTGCTTGTCATCGAAGATGCGCTGCTCGATGCGAGATTCAGTCAAAACCCCTCTGTCATTGGCGAACCTGGAATCCGCTTTTACGCCGGCGCCGTTCTGCGCAGTAGCAAGGGGCGTGCACTGGGCACACTTTGTATTGTGGACACAGTAGCCAGAGTACTGGAGGGCAAAGACCGCGAATTACTCCTTCAACTCGCTTCGGTCGTCGAGCGAGAGTTGAATCATGATCTGCAGCTGCACGAACATCGAGAAATCATAGCTCGTGGTGCGCTGTTTGATCCCGCGACGGGTCTTCCGAATCGGCGACTCTTCATAGATCGAGCATCGGGTTATCTTGCGCAAAACGGTACGGCAGTGGTCCTTGTTCTGGGACTCGACGAGTACTCCAGCGCTATCCTGAGCCTCACGCAGGCCGACCAGCTCAAGCTTGATACAGATATCGCAGAGCGCATCGGCGAGATATTCCAGACTGCGTTTTTCGTTGGTGCACTTGGCGAGGGTCGGTTCGCAGCCCTCTATCCATGGACACCTGATGGCACCGCCCTCGCGGTCACTGCGCACGCTGTGTATCAGGCCTTTATCGAGCCGTTGGCGCATGCGCGGCACCGCCTATTGCCAACCGTAGGCGTCAGCATGTCACAGGAAGGCGAAGCCGACATCACCCAGCTTCTAAGACAGGCAGAGCTTGCGCGCCCCCACCAGATTTCGTCGCCAGACCAGGCGCTCGGCTTGTATTCGTTCAAGATGGGAGAAAATCTCCAGCGCAGCTTTCAGCTCGGGAACCGCTTGCGCAGTGCGATCGAGGAAGATGCCCTGCGGCTGGTGTATCAGCCGAAGATAAACCTGGAGACAGGATCAATAGCTGGTTTTGAAGCCTTGCTACGTTGGACAGATGCTGCACTTGGCGAGGTATCTCCAGCGGAATTCATCCCGGCGGCAGAGCATTCCGAACTTATTCTTTCCCTGACCGACTGGGTTCTTCGAGCCGTATGTCAACAGCTCGTGGAATGGCGCTCCTGTGGCATTGCCATGCAGCCTGTTGCGGTGAACCTGACGGCACAAGACCTGCTTCGCCCTGAGTTCACCCTATGGCTCCAGCGGATACTTGCCGAAACCAGGGTTACTGCTGCTGAACTGGTACTGGAAATTACGGAACGCAGCCTTGTCGATGACGTCATTCAGGCGGCAGAAAATATGCAGGAGGCCTGCGATCTCGGCTTCACGTTTCATGTCGATGATTTTGGTACCGGCTACTCATCACTCAGTCAGCTCCACCGCCTGCCGCTGGCAGCGCTGAAAGTTGATCAATCCTTTGTCAGAGAGCTCGGCAGCGGCAACGGTGGTGAGACTATCTGCCGAAGCATTGTGTCACTTGCGAAGAGTCTGGGGCTGCAAGTCATTGCGGAGGGCATCGAAACGCATCAGCAGCTGGCAGAGCTGAAGAAAATGAACTGCGATATCACCCAGGGCTTTCTGCTCAGTCGACCGCTCGAAGTGAGCGCCGTGGCGCCCTTCATCGAATCCTTTCCTGTGACCTTCCGCAGCACTGCCGTGCACTGACCGAAACACTAGCGTTGCTGTCGCCTATCAGGCTCGTACGTGTGCAGGAACCTGGTGAAGGTGTCGTTTGGTCTTGTGAGCCCGCAGGCATTTAGCAGCATTCCAATGTTACCGCGATGGTAGGCGCCGTGGATGATCAGGTGCTGCAGAATTTCTGCTCGGCTCATCGACCCGCCCTCACCGTCTGTGAACTCGAAAGCCAATATCTCACGCAATGACTCTGGCGCAGATCACCGACGTAAGCAACGAACCATTCGTCCGAGGCTTGAATATCGGCGCGGAGATTTTTCAACGTAGGTGTCGCCACGGTATTGGTGCTCACGAACGCATGCCCCCTGCCCTGTAGATGCGCAGCAAAAATCTGGTCGACAACGAAGGTATGATTGAGAAGCCTGACAGCCGTCGTCCATTGCTCAGGAAAACCATCAAAGGCGATTTGATCGATGAGCGAGAGGATCTCAGCATTGGCCCAGGCCTTGTATCTGAACTGATTGACCAGCAAGCCTGGGGTCACTCCGTTAGTATCAACCATAAATATCCATCGGCTTGAACTCGTCGAATACCGGGTTCAGGAATTCCTCACGAAAATACTGGTTCACAGCGCACCTCACTCTTGACTGATGACGATATGAAGCATTCGGTATGCGCCTGATGATGCATCGCATTGATATCCGATTGGCTTGGCTGGTTCGTGCCTGAGAAAACCACGCAAGGCCGAAGGGTCACTTCAGTCATCGCGAGCTTACCGTCGGCGTTCTTCGCCATCACGCCCGTAGCCTCATCGACGTAGCTGTCGACCACGAAGCCCTTGCTGACAACGATTGAAAGAAACCAGAGCATATGGCAGCTCGATAGAGAGGCGACGAAGGCCTCCTCAGGATCGACGGCGCTCGCATCTGATAGCGGCACGCGGACTACATGAGGTGAGCTCGATGCTTGCACGATGAGTCCACCATCGAAATGCCACTGATGCTTTCGACTGTAGCGATTGTCCGTGAACTTAGCGCCGTCCCGGGTCCAGATTATCTTTGCAGTGTGCGCTGTCATACGGTTTCCTGCGGTATGAGTGTCAGTAAGTCCGTGACGCCAACATCCTGCCCCGCCTGGCTCAGGAGGGTTGTGGTCTGCCCTCGATGGTGCGTCTGGTGATTGAAGAAATGCATGATGAGGAAGGCAAGACGCCTGCCTGAGGCAACACCTTTCATGTTTCGATAGCTGAGAACGAAATCCATGCTTTGGTCGTCTAACGCCCGAACCCATCTTATGATCTGCTCGTCCAACCATCTACGGTGCGCCTGCAGTTCACTGAAATTCTCGAACAGCATTTCGTCGAGACTAGCGGGTGTCCGCAATTCGCTGACTTGTCTCAATGTTTCAGCACTCCCAGGATGTGTCGCGAAACGCTTCAACCAGATGGTGTCCCCAACCGCGATATGGTTCAGCGTGCCAAGGATAGAGCCGAAAAAAGCGCCTCGAGCTTTGACGAGCTCAATAGTGTTGAGCTGGCTTGCGGCTCCAAAAAGCCTCTCATTCATCCATTGGTTGTAAGTGGCCATTAGCTCAAAATGTTGTTTCATTCCTGAACCTGTTTTTCGTCCGTGTACACATAGCCGGGCGTTGCGTGTTTGGCCCGGCTGGCCTGAGCCTAATCTCAGTTAAGGGACGCAAGACCTACGCTTCCTGGCAATGATGAAGACAGAGGCCTGGTCTGGCTGCCACTCATGCTCAATAGTGAAGCCCGCAGCTGTCAGCATGGCGATGAGCTCAACTTTATCGAAACGAGCAACGTAAGGCGCAAAGCCCAGCGTCTGCATAACTGGAATCAGCAGCCGCCAGTGCAGCTTCATCATGGGTATCAGGCCAGTACTCGAAACGAATATCCCACCTGGCTTGAGCAACTGGCCCACCCTCGCTATCGCGCCTTCCACGTCCTCCAGAAGATGCAAAATGTTGAGACCTAACACTGCATCGAAGTGTTCGGGTTCGAACTTGAGGCTGTCGAGGGTACCTTGCTGAAACTCTACATTTTCGATACCGGCATCGCGAGCCTTGCTGCGTGCAATTTCCAGCATCTTGCCCGAAATGTCGGTCGCGATAATTTCTCGAACATGGGGCGCGTGAATGAGTGCTGTGCTCCCGGTGCCACAGCCGAACTCCAGTACTGACCAATCAGGCTTGAAATAGCGCTGGGTGATCTTCAACTTCTTTCGATAAGTTTCTTCGTCGCTAATGGGACTCTTGGCATAGCGAGCCGCCGTCTTGTCCCAAAATGCTTGAGCGCTTTTCATAATACACCTGCTGCGTAAGCGGCAGTCTCAGGGAAACCATCCTTTGGTCTTGCGCTGTTCATTGGCAGCTCCTGGCAAGCTTGCTGTGAGAATCACGAAGGAAGTCCACAGTATCAGACCTTTACCCTGCACCGGCAACACTTCTGTCGGCCCTGTTGGGCGATGACTTTTTTCTTGGTCCGAATGCCCCAGTGCCAGCGAGGCCAGCGAGACGCAAGAATTTCGGGCACTCCATGTGGCTCGGCGCAGAACAGATGGCGGCATGTCGCAGCCCATCACGCATCGCCATCATTTTCTGAATGGTTCGATCAAGCTCATCCGCCTTGTCCGAAAGGCGCTGTCGATCGATCCGGGGTTGCCCGTCAGGGCCTAGCATCAGGCAGATCTCATCGAGCGAAAATCCCACCGCTCGGCCAAGCGAGATGAGAGCCAGTCGCTCAAGAACACTAGCGGCGAACACACGACGCAGACCGTGCCGGCCCACCGACTTGATCAGCCCCTTTTCTTCATAGTAGCGCAGAGTCGAGGGAGGCAGACCAGAGCTTTTAGCGACTTTACCGATATCCATAAATACACCTTGACCTCAAGTTGACTTGAAGTTGTACGCTGAGTTCGTGCCCAGATCAAGGGCGTCTATGGAGAGAAGAAATGAACTATCTGATTTCAGCAATCCTTGTCGGACTCGGCGCTACCGTCGTGATGGATTTATGGGTCGCAGTACGTGGTTGGCTGTTTGGTATCGCGCCTCCGAATTACTGCTTCGTCGGACGATGGGTGGCGCACATGCCGCAGGGGCGTTTCCGTCATCAGCGCATTGCCAGCGCGACCCGAAAGCGTGGCGAGTGTGCCATCGGATGGACAGCGCATTATCTTATCGGCGTCGCCTTCGCAGGCCTGCTTATTGGCTTCTCGGGGCTGGAGTGGATTCAGCGCCCGACAGTTGCGCCAGCCCTCAGTATTGGCATCGGCACCGTGTTAGCACCATTCCTGCTCATGCAGCCTGGTATGGGTGCCGGCCTTGCAGCTTCAAAGATGCCCAACCCTGCCGCTGCCCGACTGCAAAGCCTCGTAACGCACTCTATTTTCGGGCTCGGTCTTTATGCCTCCGCGTGGCTTGCCCAACCCTTACTGCTCAAACTCAATTAGGAGACTTACATGCGTTTACCTGTCCGTTTTGCACCTATACTTTTTAGCGCCCTGCTCTCTGCCGTTATGGTTTGTATCGTCTCTGCCTTCGTGCTTATCGTGGCACAGGGCGTGCATCCGGGTCTGCCTGCTCAGTGGCTGAAAAGTTGTCTGATCACCTGGCCGATCGCCTTTCCGACGGTAGCGGTCGTTGCGCCATGGGTGCGAGGGCTCGTGGGCCGTATGACCGCCTGATTGCTGCATAAACCGCAGCACATCAATTTTGTTCAATATTGTGGCATGTCGTCACTGCACACTCCGAATCTGACCCTTCGGAGATAGACTATGACACTTTCCATGCTACTACCCATGTCGGCATTCGCCCTGGCGGCATCGATTTCGCCAGGACCAGTGAACCTCGTCTGCCTGAGCAGTGGCACTCGCTATCCGATCGCGCAAGGATTGATCTTCGTAACGGGTGCCACATTTGGCTTCATCGCCCTGTTTGTGGCGGTGGGCCTTGGCCTCTATTCGCTGCTATCGATGGTGCCTGCGTTGAAAGAGGCACTCACCCTGGCCGGTGTGGCTTTCCTGCTCTACTTGAGCTTTCAGCTCGCTCGTGATCGTGGGCGCCTCGAGGAGAGGTCTTCGGAAAAGGCTCCTGGCTTCATGAGCGGCGTGATCATGCAGTGGCTCAACCCCAAGGCCTGGTTGGCTGCCGCCTCCGGCATCGGCGCGTTTACCAGCGGGAATGACCTGGAACCGATCCTTGTATTTGCTACAGTCTATCTCCCGATCTGTTGGCTATCACTAAGTAGTTGGGTCTACGCCGGCGCCTTTCTCCGAAGATTTGTTCATCGTCCGATCGTGATGTTGACGATCAATCGCACGATGGCGCTGCTACTTGCGGCCAGTTGCGTTTATCTGCTTGTTGATTGAGACCGAACGGTATTCGTTCGGCGTGGCAGCCACCAGACGCTTGAAGGTACGCTGGAAGTGAGGCTGATCTGCAAAGCCAGCAGCGAGCGCAGCATTGACGATAGGTGCACCGCTCTTGAGTGCGCATTGCCCGAACTGCACCCGTCGATTCACCAGATACGCATGCGGCGTCAGTCCAAAATATCGCTTGAAGGCGCGAATGAGATGGCCAGGGCTAAGCCCGGAAAACTCAGCGAGCGTCTCCAGGTCGACATCCTCTTCGCCATGACCATCCAGATATGTTGCCAGCTTGACCATGACCTCAGGGGTTTGTGGCAAAGCCTCAACAGGCTGTTTCGCCAGCTCATGCATCAGACCGAGCAAAAATTTGACCAGCCGTGATTGCTTGTCCAGCAGATCATGCTCCGGGTCCAGAAGGCAGTCAGCAACCTGACAGTATTTCTCATACCATCCACTATCGGATATAACGGCCGTCGATAGATCCTGCCAGTCATTTGTTGGTAATAAGCCGGCTTCGAACCGCAGCCTGGTGAGCCAGAGGGTATCGACGTATATCATGACGTACGCCCAAGGCTGATCCTCAATGGGATTGCAGGCGTGCACCCAATCAGGATTTATAAGAACGAGATCGCCAGCTTTGATCAGTTGTTCTGCATCTCGACAGCGAAACGTGCTCATGCCGTTGGTGATGGCGCCCAGCGACCATTGAGTATGGCTGTGGGGCGCGTAAGCGACTTGGCTGCCATCGTCGATCTTGCGGAGCTCGATGTACGGCATGAGAGGGTCGCGCCAGAAGACCGGTTTCGAATTGAGACGGTTCAACGAGCTATCTTGACCTCGCTTTGGAAAGAATCCGCGATACGCCTACATCAAAACTCTGAAATGGCCGTTCGACGCGCGCAGTGCGGCTAGTTCATCGCGGGATTGGCCGCATGAAAATCTTCTACCGAGCCGATATTGCTGGATCGAGTAGACTTATTCAGAGCGACTCTGTGTTTCTGGCCTTCGACGAGAATTGATATCATACCAGCTTCTGTGATGAAGCGACGATGTAGCCAGTCGATATATTGTTTCAATGTCAGTGTCTTGAGTGTTTCCACCTGGCGCTCTCGATCATCCAGGCCAACGGCGCCGGAATGGATAGGGAACCAGACGCGCTCTGCCTTGGTTTGTGCTGAGCTGGCAGGTCTGCCAAGGCGATCGACGAGACTATCAACATAGTTTTTGAAGCGGGCATCGTCCATTGATGACAGTTTTCCCCCGAAGCTATGGAAAAATGTGAGCATGTGTGTCTCTAACAGATCAGCGGAGACGTAAGGCGATTGCACAGCTAGCCTGAGTCCGGGCACACCACCGAAATCAAGCCGGCTCGTGTTGACCACATACCCCAGCTGAGCCTCAGTGCGAAGGGTAGAAAAGAACTCGCTCGAAGCCAGCGACTCAGTCAATGCAAAAAATGCCCGCTCGCTCGGCTGACTCTGGTCACCCTGGATATACAAGAGCGCATAAGAGTCATCATAGGGCGTCTGAAGAAGCAGCCGCTGCAAGCCCGGCCTGAGACGGGTGACTGCAGGGCTAAACACTGCTCTTCTGCCGTCGCCATCCATGTGCTTCGAGATCATTTCATTCCAGAGTCGAACTTTGGCTTCAGGAATCATGCCGAAGGCCAGTGTGGTCACCGACATCGTCTCACGCCAATCCTGCAGCATGGCGTGAAGCCTCGCATAGGAGGCATCACGGATTCCGGAGATAAGATCCTCATAGCTATAGGCCGGCTTCTGCATGAGTTTTGCCAGAACCCTGGAAGCATGGTCTTCGGCGCCGTCATCCTCGCGTCTGTCATACCAGTGTTCCCATCCGCGTTGATAGCCTCTAAATTCACGAGGCTTCACTGAAAAGCCGCTAATCCGCTCAAGTGTCTTCGTTAAAAGACGCTCAATGCTATCGGGATACCCGGAGAACTCCAGCATAATGCCGTTAGTAACATGATCGATCGATAGCGCTGCATCGGCATCTGACGCCGTAGCGACCATCGCTGTCAGCTGTTCATTCAGCAGCGAAACGAAAAGGTTGGCCTGCGCCGCGTTCCGCTTACTCTCATCAAGCACCGATGATCGAAGCATGATGTTGAATGTTGCAAGTGAACTGCGATCATCCTTGGCATTCCCGTACCACGCCTCAATGCCAGACCTTACTTTCAGGCGGCGCAGGAAGTCGCCCGTGGAAACAGCATCTTCGTGGAAGGCCTTGGCCACGAAAGGATTGGCAGCAGGCAACTTGAGATAGTAACGAGCACTGGTCTCCTGATCAGCTTTGAAATGCTCTACATCGCTGTCTGCGAGCTTTTCGAAGGCATAAGGCGCACCAAACCACGGCGTCGAGGAAAAACTGCTGAAATCTGGATCAGCCAAGACCAACAACATATTCTCTGGTCGGATCGCGTTCGCCAGCTGACTCAATTTACCGGCATCCAACCCGCCTACTCCGGCGCTCTCGCTGAGCGCCAGCGCAGCACCGGAACGTTCGTATTGTTCAGCAATATCCTCTATGTCCTGCGCATCCCTGCACCATCGCTGCGCCTGGAGCAGCATGTACTCGTCACTCCGCCACTGCTCCATTGGGCTCGATGCTATCAGATCTGCGTAAACGAATAATCGGCGCAATATCTCCCAATACGAACGCCCGCCAGCATGGAACATGTCGAAATTCAGGAGCAGATACGGCGAGTTAGGATCTTCGAACCCCAGGGTAATAGTAAGGCCGTCAGCATACTCGTAGCCACGCAAAGCGTTCATGAGGGTGCCAGGACTGTTCTGGGTGAGCAGGTGAGCAAGCAGCTGGGCGGTGGATCCGCTTTGCCAGTCCACTCCGGCGTTCAATGGAAACATAACGCTCATGTCGTAGGCGTTGGGAGAGACGCTGGTTCGCACGAAGCCTGGAACCGCTGGACTGACATCCAGTGCCGGCGGAAAATAGCTTTTGAAGTCCTTGCGCGATGGTATGGCGGCGAATCGATCTTCGACTGCACGCTGTAAGGACTCGATAGACTGTGACGACCGCACCACAAGGCGCATGCCGCTGGCATGGTATTTCAGCGCCCACCATTTTTGCAGCAGATCGGAAAGCGCTTCCGCCGACATATGACCGAGCGTTTTCTGATTGCCGATGGAGAATCTCAACATCGGGTGAAGATCACCAGGCTTCGCTTGATCAGCTTGATCACCGGCCAGAGCCATGTTCAGCGAATCCGAAATCCGCCAGCCGGAATGGTCCTTGCGATACTCATATTCAGCATGAACCGCTAAACGTTCCTGCTCTACATATTTGACATCGAACCGTGGCGCTACAAATTGCGATGCGAAGCGATCCAGGGCTCCTTCCAGCCCCTCAGGACGGACAGTGAAAAAATAGTTCGTGATGTTGTATGCCGTAGTGGCATTGCTACGGCCACCGTAGCGACTGAGATAGCTGGCATACTCATGAGCGCCCGGATACTTGTCGGAGCCCAGAAAAAGCATGTGCTCGAGGAAGTGAGCAAGGCCAAGCGCATAGCGGGGATCGTCTTTGCTGCCTGCCTGTACCACCATGGCCACGCTTGACTCTTCAAGATCAGGATCACTGACGAGCAGTGCCCGTAGCCCATTGTCGAGTACCATCTCGCGCACATCGACTTCATAGCTGCACGCCTGCGGCAATGACAAGGCCGGTGTTGTGATTGAAGTGGCAGCATGCAGCTGGCCAGTCAGGAGAAAGGCCATAAGGCACGCGCGGCTCGTGAACAGGCGCATGAGTTTAGTGCTCCAGAGGTCGAAGGCGCCAAACTCTATAGATGTAGGGACTTATGCAGAAGTGCGCGCAGAGTAATTTGACAATTGATTACAATCGCTACCGTGCTGAAAGCATTCAGGTCAACGCGTTTAAATCCACCGCCGCACTTTTCTACGATAATCAGCAAAAATCTGACCGAATATCTCTTCCAGCGCCCGCTCTTCAGGCTGGATCTGAAACCGGTCGAGGTAGACGACAAAAGCGCCCACGATCAGCAGCGACCATGGAGAGGACAGCCAGGCGGCCCAGGCAAGAAGAATCAATGTGAACCCTACGTACATAGGATTTCTGGTAACCGAATATATGCCAGACGTCACAAGGGACGAAGACGCCTCCGGCTTGCGTGGATCGACTGTGGTTCGGGCACGGCTGAACTCCACTACGCCTGCCAAGCAGACACCGGCCCCTGCAACGAGCAGAATTACGGCGGTCAATAGTCGCAGCGCATCTGGCATGGCGAACCCGGGCAAAGCCATCGACAAGCCCCACATGCCAGCTGCTGCGGCCCCGAGCAAAACTAGTGGTGGTATCTTTTTATCTAGCGCGGCCATGCTGCCGGCCCCCTACGAGTGCTGCGGAAGATCATCTGTAATGTCGAACCACGGCGCCTTATTGCCGACATACATGTGACGCTGCGGCTTGACGCCGGGGTCGGTATCCAGGGTGCCCAATGGGAAACCATAGACCTCAGGCTGAGCGTCGAATCTGGTGTATAGGCTGGAGCCACAGTTAGAGCAGAACGCCTTGTGCTCCCCCGGGGAGGACTCGTAGAATTTCAGCAACGCTTGCCCTTCGAGCGTCGTCCAGTCTGCCGCACGCACCCTCGCCCGTGTACGGAATGCGGCAGCATGAAGCTTGCGGCACATCGTACAGTGGCAGTTAAGCACGTCACTAAGCGGGCCGTTGATTTCGTATTGCACACCGCCGCAGAGACAGCTTCCTGTTAGCTTCATCGATTCGGCGCCCTAGTCCACTACAAATAATTTGGCGCCAATGTCGGTCGATGACCGATGCGGCTCCGCATTGTCCGCCACCTGGTAGCTAACGCCTGGGGTAAGCACGAAACGCCTGCCATCTGCGAGCTCCGTATGTAGTTCACCTTCCAGGCACAACAGAATATGCCCCTTGGTACACCAGTGGTCTGCGAGGTATCCGGGTGTGTATTGAACCATACGTACGCGTAGGCTACCGAACGACTGAGTTTGCCAGAAGGCCTTACCCTGCTCCCCTTTGTGCTCGCTCCTTGCCACCTTCGACCAGTCAGTAAGACCGAAGGGTAAGTCAGTTATCTGCATGTGATTCTTCCTTGAAAACGAATGTGCAAAGCCCCCGTGTTCAGTTATCAGGGGACGGGACCGCCACTTGATCGTATACGCGTGCACGATCTAGTTCGGGACCTGCGAAATATTGCGCGCGTGTTTGCTTCAGTGCGGCTTCCCTGTCGATCGCGCTGAGGCCAGGGGTCTGGTTGATCTGCTGCCGTTGCTCGCTGTACTGCGCGTAGCGGCGCTCCCAGTCTGCATTCTCCGCGTCGATCCTAGCAAGTCGTTGAGCTTCCTCAGCACCTACCTGCTGCTCTCGATACTGAAGTATGTCCGTTTCTGTAGCCCCACGCACCCGCATTTCTTCAACCGTCTGCTCCATCATGACAAAGCCCGTTGTGCGATGCTTGACCTCCCTGATCTCCACCGGCGCATTGGTGTCGAGTTCGGCAAGACGTCGCGCCTTTTCATCAGCAGCGAGATCACCGTCTGATGCAATTCTCATTCGCTCCAGTGCGTACGCACCATAGGCCTGCTCCACCCCGAAGAGAGCCTGCGCCTGCTCCGGCGAGAAATGCTGTTGCCGCAAAGCGATAAGCTGGTCAAGAACGCGATCCAGTGTGTCGACATACTCGTCATTTTCCTGCTGACTCATGTCCTGATGCAGGTAGTCCTGTTCAGCCACTTTGTAAGCAACATAGTCCTCGAGCAGGACGATAGCCTGGGCCGCCGCATCAGGTGGTAGCCGCTGAGCCGCGTACTGACGAATTTCTTCGAGAATGGCTTCGAGTGAGCGTTCGCCCGAGGTCGAGAGGAAGTAGTCGAACAGGTCGCGTGTACCTCTGGTTACTACCAGATTACCGTCCTCATCAACTTTGAGTTCGCCATCGACATCAGTACCGGTGAGCGAAGGCGCGAAATATCCGCGTTCAGTTTGTGGTTCTCCTGGAGCATCCTCAATGGGCATTCCGGAAGAAGCCGGGGGCGTAGTTGTGGGGGCGGCAGGGACTTGCGTAACCGTAGGCTGAGAAGCCTGAGAAGGCTGTGGAGCAGGCGGACTTTCAACATCGTCGGCGGTATTCAGAAACAGGGTAATACCAAGGACGACCAGCAAGCCGGCGTACACAATTTTTCTGTTCATGTTTCTGCCTTGGATATCGTTCAGAAAAAAAAGCCAGCCTCCCGGGCTGGCTTGCATCAGGACGACTGGCTACAGACCATCATTCTTCAGACGGTTGGCATGCTGCCGGTACACGCTTACGGGATCAGTCCAGCCTCGAAGCCCGAACAGATGGTTCATTGAATCCACATGGTTGAGGTCATAGTCATCGCGAATGACTTGACCGAAAGCTGCGCTGCAGCGATCCACCATACCATCGTTCGGTAGATCAAAGACCTTGCCCGTGAAGTGCAGAAGGGGATCGGTAATGTCCGCCCAATGCGTAGACTGGGCCGTACCAGTCCAGGAATAATACCGGATGTAGTGCGCCCTACCCCAGGGATCATGAGACCAGGCACCATGCTCTCCACCACCAGCACAGTAGGACGAGTTGTTCATGCCTCTGGGATACCTGTGGTTGAAGCCGTTCATCATCTCGGGACTGGAGAGGGAAATGAGCGCCGCAAGGGAATTCTGATCATGCCAAGAGCCGGTCAGCACGTTGACGATCTTGCCCACTCGATTGACTAAATCAGCCGTGTTGCCCTCGAAATTTGATCCCGGTCGGATGATGCCCCGCAGCACATCGGCGACTCTCGAACCTTTATTGACCCCGTTAACGGAGGTAACAGAGGCGACAAGATCAGGACGTTTGGCCGCTGCATATCGTGCCGTAGGCGCTCCCTGGCTATGTCCGATCAGGTTGACCTTGTGAAAGCCCCAGCCATAAATCTGTTGCAACAACTCTTCGCCCCGCTGCTCGGAACTGTTGAATGCCGAAACGCTGGCGATGCGAACGGTCGCGTGACTTCGTTCCAGCTGATAAGGAATGGTGAAGAAGTAGTTGAAGAATCCGCCAATCTTGTTGAAGCCGGAGACGCCGTGCACCAGCACGATGGGGTTGCGCGTCTGGGTATAGTTATTGAAGTTGTTGACTCTGAAGCGCTGATTTGGACCACCATGACAATCCCACTGATGGATGTTCGCGCCGTTATTGGTGGAGGGTCCGTTAACGTCCAGGCACTTTCCGCTTAGCTCGGATCTTAGCAGGTAAAATCCACCTCCAGCATAATCCAGATGCCAGTTCTGATTGGGCGCGCCGGTGCAGCTCCATTGATGGATGTTACCGCCGTTGTGGGTTGCATGATTGTTGACGTCGAGACACTTGCCACTGTGTTCGCTTACGAGTCGGTGATAGCCATCTCGTGTCGGCTCGAGACGCCATTTCTGATTGCTGCGACCAGTGCACTCCCACTGATGTACGTTACCGCCATCTGATTTTGAGTTTGCAGAGACGTCGATGCATTTGTTGCTGTGCTGGGCAACAAATTCATTGTCGGCGTGAGCCTGAGAGTGAACGATGGAGAGTAGAAAAGCGGAGCAAAGCCAGCTCGCAGCTGTGAGGCTTGTTATTTTCATACGATACTGCCTTTTAATCGTATTGTTGTTTTGCCAGCTCACCAGACATTCTGGGCGCGCTAGGCCATTCGGCCAGCACTAGCATTGATTGTGCCAGAATCAAACCCTGCATGTACGCCCCATAACCCAAGCATTAACATTGTTTTAGGATCTTTCTGGTAACGCAGAACGCGTCACCCGTCGTAACACTGCGACACCTCCTGTTACTTTTTGTTTCAGATAAAGCCCATTTAAAGGGTCTCCGCCCAAGCTCCAGTTAAGTCCGACGCCCGTCACACAATCCGAAGAAATAATGACGACGCGCCTACTCCTCGTCGGTTCCGACGATGACGCCGCTGAAGTTCGTCCGCTAGAGTTCGTCCGCTAGAGTTCGCTTCAGCGGCAACCTCCTTCGGCAGGCTGCGCACTGCCCATAAGAAACAGGAGAGAAAGGTATGCAGTTCCAGAGACTTCTGGTCCCCTTCAAGTTCGTATGCGGTGGCCTGTTCGTTTTAGCGACCAGTCTCCCCGCACTTGCTGGCACCACCTTCACCGGTAGCTATTACCTGGTGAACGTCCATTCAGACAAGGCGCTCGATGTCGCCGATAACGCTCGATCGGCAGGTGCAAACGTGCACCAGTGGGCCTACGGCAATGGTGGCAATCAACAGTGGGAGCTGCAGTCGGCCGGCAGCGGCGTCTTCTTCCTGAAGAATCGTAACAGTGGGCTCTATCTTGATGTGGCCTGGGGCGCGGGTCATGACGGCGCTAATGTTCAGCAGGCGAACTATAACGGTGGCAACGCCCAGAAGTTCCGAATCGTCGAAATGGAAAAGGGTATCTATCGTCTGGAGAGTGTTGCCAGTGGCAAGGTACTCGACGTGGCGGCCTGGAATCAGAACAACGGCGCCAACGTACATCAGTGGACCTGGGGCAACCACAATAATCAGAAGTGGAAGATCATCCCGGTCGGGGCGGCGACCAATCTTTCGGGAACTGTGCGCATAGACTCCGTCCATAGCGGCAAGGCTCTCGACGTTGCCAATGTTTCGACATCGCCAGGCGCCAATATTCACCAGTGGGGCTACGGTGGCGGCGCGAACCAGCAGTGGAATCTGATCAATACCGGCAACGGCTATTACAAAATTCAGTCACGTCATAGCGGTCATATGCTGGATGTTGCTGGCGCTTCAACCGCTAATACCGCCAACATTCAGCAGTGGAGTGACAACGGCAATGATGCCCAGCTCTTCTCCTTCATCAGTGTCGGCAACAATGAGTATCAGATACGCAATAAGCACAGTGGCAAGGTTGTGGATGTAGCTGACTGGGCCGCTTACGACGGCGGTAACATTCAGCAGCATCAGTACCAGGGCCAGGCCAACCAGAAATGGCGAGTCGCGGGCGTCACTGGCACACCCGGAGGCGGGGGTGGCGGCACATGTACAGCGGCCACGGTGTGGTCAGATGAGTTCAACTACAGCGGCCTGCCTGATCCCAGCAAGTGGAGCTTCGAAGTGCAGCGTCCTGGCTGGGTCAACGATGAATGGCAGAACTACACTGGCAACCGCACGGAAAATGCCCGCGTCGGTAATGGTGTCCTGACGATTGAAGCACGCCGCGATTGGTTCGGCGGTCATGAGATCTCGTCGGCGAGACTGAAGAGTCATGGCAAAGGTGACTGGCTCAATGGCCGCATCGAGGTCCGTGCCAAGCTTCCGAAAGGCCGCGGCACCTGGCCCGCGATCTGGATGATGCCGAGTGATTCGGAATATGGTGGCTGGCCGAATAGCGGCGAAATCGACATCATGGAAAATGTGGGCTTCGATCCCTGGACCGTCCATGGCTCGATCCATTCCAACGGTCGCAACCATATGCTGGGTAATAACTTTACGGTAACGACGAAGAATAACGTGACGGTACAGGATCAGTTTCACGTCTATTCGGTCGACTGGAACCAGAGTCGCATCCAGTTCATGATGGACGGCCGCGTCTACGGCACCTACACCAATCCCCGCCAGGGCTGGACAACATGGCCATTCGACAAGCGCTTCCACCTTATTCTTAACGTTGCTATTGGTGGCATGTGGGGCGGACAGCAGGGCGTTGATATGGGCATCTTCCCCGCGAAGATGGAGGTAGACTGGGTGCGGGTATATCGCAGCTGCAACTAGACGCTGAAGCAGCCTCTCTGGCGCTAGCGAGAGGCTGCCGAAGATAATCTTGAACGGTCCCGAGCTGGCGACCGACCAAGGCTATTTACCTGAACGAACGCTCGAGGCCGTCACGGTAACCAAAACTATCGCCATGCCCAGCAGCTGCAAGGGTGCCAGGTGCTCGCCCAACACGGTGACGCCGAATAACGAAGCGGTAACCGGCTCAACCATCGCCACAATTGAAGCAACCGCTGGCGCAGTGTGATTGAGACCAACAATATAAAGAATGAACGAAACGCCTGCACCAAACACCCCCAGTGCCAGGAACCATGGCCAGGCCGGCGTCTCTAGTATTTTAAGGCCCTGCCCCGCCTCAGCAGGCCATACAAGGACGACAGCGAGCACCGATAACGCGATGGAGAGGATGGCCTGCGGACTCCCGTGTGGTGCCGCAAACTTGAAACCGAATATGAAGACCGCGTAGCACAAGCCGGATAAAAGTCCGGCAACGGCGCCGATGGCTGTCACGCCACCAGCGCCACCCTCATAGACGCCTGTCAGTAGAACGATACCGAGTATCACAGTCGCCATCGCACACCACTTGAACAAATCGGGTCGTTCAAGTTTGAGTGCGAAGGAGACGAGGAACACGAATACGGGGGCGCAGTACATGAGTGTCGCGGCAACCGAGACGCTGCCATTGGCGATGCTGAGAAAATAGAAGCTGAAATTACCGGCCACGCCCAGCCCGGCAACCGATGACCAGAGCCATAATCGGCTACTCGTCAATCCACTGTTCTCAGAACGCATAGCGAGCCAGGCGAGAACGACAAGAAGCCCGATAGCCCCTCGACAGAAAGACACCATGAAGGGGTCCCAGCCATCGTCAATCAGCATCCCGCCGATGCCGCCTGCCAGGCCCCAGATGAGCGCTGCAAGAATCACGAAGATGATACCGAGGCTCGCCTTCTTACGGGATGACTTCACGAGAGCTCCGCCCCGTTCAAGCCCGCGCCGAAGCCGACAAGCAGCAGGAATACCGCCAGGACAGGCAACAGTGCCGTAATGAGTTGCAAGAAAGTCATGGGACGCGGGTCCTTTATGTCAGGCATCTACCTCAGGCATACGATAGCCGACAGTCACCCGGGTGAGTCAGTATCTAATGAAACCGATCGTGAAGGACGCCGCTGACAGTGGACGAAGATATTGAAGGCGATGACCTGGCACCTGGTGCGGCCAAAACACGCGCCATCACCAAAGCTGGCTGCGTGTCCCTGGCCTGCCGCAGGCTCGCCTTCAGTCCGCGCGAATAAGTCGAAACATCTGGTTTTCGCTGTTTGCCGTGCAAGGCCACTGTACGAGGTTGGCACCATTCTCCCGTGATCGGGCTGAGACATCCAAACATTGCCCACTATGTCGACTAACAATCCGCCACCGCTCAGCACCAGCTGATTGGAAACGGAACTGCTGATTGGCGCCGCCCGTGAAGCCCCAGAGCAAGACATTCGCCGCGTCTTCCATCGAGGCACCAGCCACATCGAGCACTTTCCCATCAGCGTTCACCGAGGCGATGCTATGCCATTCACCCTCGACAGGCTGTATTTCAAATTTCTGGCAGCTGTTATCGAGCCAGTCCCACTGCTGGATATTGACGCCGTTAGTGCGACCGCATTGAGCCACGTCCAGTGCCATACCGCTGTGCACTGGCGCAATTCGGTAAGTCCCATGAATCTGATCGGGTCGAACAGGAGGACCTCCGCCAAGAGACTCACAGCCAGCTACCTGCACGCTGGATGATGCCGTACGAACCAACTGACAGTTTGGTCGGCCATAGGCTACGGAGCCTGACAACACATAGGTATCCCTGGCATCCTCAAGGAAGATCCCCTGGGAGGTCGAATCTGCAATGTCCACCTGTTCTATCGTGGTGCCATGGCTACCACTGACACTGAAGAACCCGCGACCGGAGTTGCGAGAGCGGACACTCTGCACATGCACGTTGGGCCCGTTCGTATTCGCTACACGGAAGGTGGCATAGCCACCGCCCCTGTTATTGCGGTCGCCAACGATCCGACCGACCGTGCCGTTGCGGGAGTCATTCAGAAGCAAGCCGGCCCCACCGGAATTGTTGATCTGCACATCGCCAATGGTAAAGCCATCCACGCCATAGGTCTCGATACCATGCCCATGGCTACCATTGATCACCGTACGGCCACGAATAACCAGATTGTTGGCTGGGCCAGTCGAGGCGTCGACACGAATACCGAGTCCGACATAACTGTGGGCACTCAGATCCATGGAGACATTCTCGAGAACCACATCCGAGCAGCCTCGGAACCACACACCGTAGCGCGGACTGCCGGTAACCCGCAGGTTCTTCACGGTAATGTTATCGCGGCGGTCACAGTAGATCGGTACAATGAGATCTCCGCCACTGGCGTGAATCTGGTGCCCATGGAAGTCCAGCGTCTGGTTAGGCTGTGGGCGAATTGCATGAATTCTGCCACCATCCGGGCCACTGTTGCCTGAGTTGCGGATATTGATGGTGCCTGGCCCCATGCTGTTGATAGCGGCATTCACCGCATCGAAATATCGGCCACCCTGATACACCGTGCCGCCATCGACTCGTGACAGCCAGCTGCCATTGCTGTTGCGTGTTACTTCAGCGTTAGCCCCATAGCCATAGGCGGTGGCAGGCAGCTGACCGACGATCGTCATGAATCCCGCGAGCCAGGCGACTCGTACAATGCGGCACTTCATAGCGCTTCTCCGATATCATGAGTTTGTGTTCAGGGCTCAATAATGCCTCGAAGATTCGCTGTGGTGGTTGGATTTCTGGTTTAGAAGCGTAGCTTTGAGATCTTGTTCAGACAGTCCGGGAGTAAGGCGTCACAACTCCACAACTGCTCGACTGCATAAGAGGTGTTCACATGACGCATCGTAGGCGCTGGCCCAAGGTTGTTTTTGCCTATGTGGTCGCGCTACTGCTGGGGACAATACTCGGCAGTATCATTCAGACGCAGCTCAATCTGCTGTCGCTCAGCCGCCTTGGCGCTGACTTTGATTCGACCACTCGGCTGGTGGTGACAATGCAGGACCTGGTGCATTTCGGCCCCATTTACGGCGCCATCCTCGGCGTCAGCCTTGCAATATCTCAGGCATTTGCTGTTGCCTTGGCAAAGCGTGCCGGAAGGCGCTGGACAAGCTTACTGTGTGCGCTCGGAGCTGCCCTCGGCTTATGGGCTGCGGTGCGGCTGGTGGACGCCCTGGCGCCTATGCCAACCTTCATCGCCGCCACTAGAAGCACAATGGGCATGTTGGCCATGGCCGCGAGCGCGGCGCTGGCGGGATGGACTTTTAGTGGACTGCTCGCCGGAAGCCGTTTGCGCTCTAATGCCTCTGCGGCTCTTCCTCTGATCGGTCTGTTTTCACTCTCCAGCCTGATGTTGTCGGCTGACGTACGGGCTGAGAAGACTTATGAGCTTGAGACCGTGGCTGAAGGTCTGGTGCACCCGTGGTCAGTGGCATTTCTCCCTGACGGTCGTAAACTTGTGACCGAACGACCAGGGCGTCTGCGGGTAATCAGTGCTGATGACAAGCTCATGGCGAAACCTGTTGAAGGACTACCGTCACGGATATTCGCCCAAGGTCAGACCGGGTTACTGGAAGTGTTAGCTGCGAAGGACTTCGCTCAAAGCCAGTACGTGTTTCTCAGCTACGCCTGCGGCGATGTCGAGGCGAATCACCTCTGCCTGGCGCGAGGTCGGCTGTCGGGGAATCAGGCGGAAAAGACTGAGCTGGTGGAAGTGGAGGAAATCTTCCGCACTCAACCTGCCAAAGCCGGTGCAGCGCATTTTGGTGGCCGAATGGCCTGGCTGCCGGACGACACCTTGATCCTGACTTTTGGCGATGGATTCGACTATCGTGAGCAGGCACAAAATCCCGCGAACCACCTAGGCAGCATCTTCCGCCTCAACCCGGATGGCAGTGCGCCTGAGAACAATCCCTTCATAGGCCAGCCCGGCATCAGGCCAGAGATATACAGCTATGGTCATCGCAACGTCCAAGGTCTGATCTATGACGAGTCCGGTAGCCGACTCTTTGCCCATGAACATGGTCCCCGCGGCGGCGATGAGATCAATCTCATCCGGCCTGGTGAAAACTATGGCTGGCCCATTGCCACACATGGACTGGACTATACATGGGCACGCGTAACGCCCTATCAGGCATACCCAGGCACCGTTCAGCCCGTTCTTCACTGGACCCCGTCGATCGCGCCATCTGGTATGACGTTTTATCGGGGCGAGATGTTTCCAGAATGGCAAGACACGCTGCTCGTTGGGGCACTGGTGACCAGGCGCGTCCATCGCGTAAAGCTTGTAGATGGCCAACCAGTTGAGCAGACACCCCTGTTCGAGGAGTTGAATGAGCGCATCAGGGATGTCAGAACAGGTCCCGATGGCGCCGTCTACTTACTGACTGATGCGCCCGATGGTCGGCTGCTACGAGCTGTCAGGCCAGGCAAGTAGAACGGATTGTCGATTTGCTGATCAAGGAACTGACGCCACACGTGCCGGGGGCCGACACTCATCCCCGCTGCATCAGATTGATTCGCTTAGTGCTTTGCACGCCAAGCCGCTGGAAACCAAGCGCCCCGGTTGTTAAACTGCGCCCCCATCAAGGACGATACGAATGCCATCTGCCAGAGACACCTCCCCTTCAGTGGACCCGACCATGATCAGGCTGCTGACCTGCATCGGTGTGGAACTCGAACTGGTCCATCTCCCACATTTTCTTCGCCACTATCTGGATCTCGGAATCCTGCCTGGCAATATACATATACTATTGAATACGACCGATGCTGCATCCCCTCGACTGGCCACCGCGAAGGAAATCCTGGCAACGTTCGGCGTAAGCGATGTGCGGGAGTGGATTGGGGACTACACCAGCGATGTCATGTGGCAGCAGCGTCGCTCACTGCAACTTGACGTTGTACGCCCTGGAGACTGGGTGTTGAACGCCGACGTGGATGAACACCACCACTATCCAGCGCCCTTGACCGAAATCTGTAGCTACTGTCAGCGCAAGGACTTTAACAGCGTCCAGGGCGTGCTCGTCGATCGCCTGGCGGAGAACGGCGAACTGATCGAGGTCGACTCCAGACCTGAACTCTCGCAGCAGTTTCCCGTCGAAGCCGAAGTGCAGCTCGCGCTCATTGGCTGTGGGAAACATCATGGTGTCGACAGTACAACCAAACTGATGCTTCATTCGTACAATGTGCTCCCTGGACGCGGTGGGCATAATCCGTGGCGCGATGGAGAAGCAGGACGTTTTCTCGTTGGCGCCAGACTCGCCACTTTCCCCCAGACGAGCAGCCCCGCTTTCAGGTTCAGCTATCCCTTCCGTGTGGACCACTACAAGTGGACCTCGACGCGGAAGGCTACCTACGAGCGGCGAATGGCCACCCCCGGGGTCAGCCCGGCCGGCCTCGAAGAAGGTGGCAAATTGACGAGGTATCTCGACACGCATGGCCGGATACGACCTGAGGATGTCGCCGTGCGTTCAAAAGCCTTCGGGTTCAGAGCAAATTGGCGCACCCTGAGCCTATTGCTGCGACTGCAGGCACGGCTCAGATACTTCCTCGCGAGAAAACAACGCCTCAACTTTCTACAAAGGCGAATTTAGCTATGTTACGGCAATGGAACTATCTGCACTCGACGCCGATCTTTGATGGTCGATCGTCGCGGAGGCATCACTCACGCCCGCTCTGGAAGTTGCAACTGGACAGTCTGCTTCATCGAAGTGGTTCAGTGAAACCGAATGAAGTCAGGCGGTTCGCACAATTTCTCGGCTTCCCCCGCTCCGGACATTCACTGGTCGGTGCACTTATAGATGCCCACCCTTCGGCTCGCATTTCTCATGAACTCGATGCCATGGGTCTCTTTCGTGCGGGTATGTCATATCGCTCCGTAGCCCGACTCATCGATCAGAACGCGTCATCATTCGCTGCCAATGGCAGATGGTGGAACGGATATAGTTACGCCATCGACTATGACTCTGAAGCTGAGTCGGATGAGACTGGACCACCACTGGTCATCGGTGACAAAAAAGGCGACTGGGCGGTGCGCTGGTGCGCAAGAACGCCGGGCCTGCTCCAGCGTTTCCTCAAGAGTGGGGTTCCGAAGCCGCTTTGGTTGCTGGTGATCAGAGCCCCCGAAGACAACATCGCCACTATGACCTTGAGACGAGGCGGTCATTACGACCGGCTCAGAATTCAGGCAAGCCTCGAAGGCAGATCTGCATCTGAATCCATAGCCCAGGCGCAGTCGGATGGCACACTGCCGACAGCAGTTTCGGATGAAATGATCGACGACTATCGTAGCCTTTGTGAGGGCATCGCTGAGATGCAGCGCGCCATTCCGCAGGACGATTGGCTGGTCATCGACTATGACGCGTTCACGGCCTCGCCACGGCAAGGTTTGGAAAGGATAGCAAGCTTCCTCGGTCTCGAAGCCAATGAGCGTTGGCTGCAGGCTGCAAGCGCCGCAGTGCATCCGCCGGGGAGATCCAGGACCAGGACGAAGCTCCAGTGGAGCGAGTCCCAGAAGCAGGCTGTAAGGGAGCTACGATCCCGATTCGACTTTCTGGGTGATGAAGAGGTGACTATCTGATGTCCGGGTCCGGCAATGAGACAGAATCTGAAAACTGGGCAGTACGACGTCTGAGTCATTCTCCGCCTGAATCGGCCGGCACCAGTCATGCCTACTACGATATTCCTGTCATTGACGCATCTGGTTCGCAGGTCGTTGCTCACCGGCTGTTTTTCAGTGGCCGACAACCGAACGTTGAGGACCGTGTGGAAATCGGGCTTCTGAATATTGACGCCGAGGCATCCAGCGACAACTGGACACCGATCGGCGAGAGTCGGGCGTGGTCATGGCAGCAGGGACCAATGACACAGTGGATCGGTACCACCAGGCAGGTCGTCTGGAACGCGAGAAGGGATGCGACGGACCAGGCCTCACCAGAGATTGTGGCTCAGATCATGGACACCGTAACTGGCACAAGTCGGCAGTTGCCAGGCCAGGTCTATGCCGTCACGCCAGACGGAAAGACGGCGCTTTCCCTCGACATGACCAGGCTTGAACGGCTTCGGCCAGGGTATGGCTATGCAGCCCGCGCTGGCGCTGTCAGTTTGGTCCGGGCGCCATCCGACGACGGCGTCTGGTCTATGGATATGGTCAGCGGCGAGCGTCGACTTGTTCTGAGCCTCGCTGAAGCAGTCAGATTTCTTCAGGCTCATACCCCCCTCAAGAGCCGTTTGAAGAGAGCGCTCAAGCGCTACCACTTCTGGTTCAATCATGCCAAGTTCTCACCCGACCGAAGCCGCTTTACCGTCAAGCTGCGCTGGCGAAACATAGGTGGCCCCTGGAATGACCAACAAGGCGTGAGTCTGACCTGTAAGCTCGATGGCCGTGATCTCAGGTTGTTAGCCCAGGGTACCTCCCACGTTATCTGGCTCGACGACAGTCACTTGTACTTCTGGCAACGCGACGGGCTTCGCCTCGCGCACGACACAAGCCCAAAGGGTAGTATCCTGGAGCAACTCGCGCCGGAGCTGATACAGGCTAATGTGCATATGCGCCATTTTCCGGACAATAATGACCAATTCATTTTCGATACTCCGTACAGGGAGCAGATTGATCTCATAGTCTGGAACCGTCGCCAGAACAGCCACCAGACTATTGCGACGTTTACAGGGCATCAACCGGCCAAAGGCCCCTTTCGATGCGATCTGCATCCCTCTCTTTCTGCGAACGGACGTCAGGTTGTGGTGACTTCCCTACAATCGGGTAAGCGCGAAGTGTATGTCCTCGAGTTGAAAAGCACCTGAAGGTAGCCCTGAACATGCCACGCCGCCTGGTCACGTGGGCGAGATACCGAAAGCAGATTATCCTAGAGTGTATTGATGTATATATTGAAGGTTATCAAAACCATCCTGTCTGTCCTCGACAGTCGAATGAAGAGAAAATGTATTGCTCTACAGTTCGTCTTTCTTATTGCCGCTTTTTTCCAGGTTATAGGCATTGCGAGTATAGGGCCATTTATCGCGATTCTATCCAACCCGGACATCATTCACAGTAACGACATTCTCTCTGCCATTTATCAGTATCTGGGTTTCGAGACCGATCTTCTATTCATAATGGCGGTCGCGCTCGGATCGCTCGTCATGATTCTGTTATCCAACGCTGTAGCAGCCCTCACCATGTGGTTGACCTTGCGATTCTCAGTGGCGCTCGGCAGCAGTCTTCAGCAAAAGATCTACAGAAATTTCCTGTTCCAGGATTATCTGTTCCACAAGACCGGAAACTACAACCGAAGAATTGCGGTGGTTTCGTCACAGGTGCCCAGACTCGTCTACATGCTTTTCCAGCCGTTCCTGGTTCTGACAAGCCAGCTTTTCATAGCAAGTATCATCCTTATTGGGCTGTTGATTCTGAATCCCCTCCTCGCAGTCCTGGCCGGATCGCTCATAGGTGGCTCATACCTGCTCACGTATATCGTCTTGCGGAAGAAGTTATCGCATCACGGCTCGATAATTTCGGAGAGAAATACACAGGTACAAAGCATTCTGTCGGAATCTTTTATCGGGATCAAAGATGTCAAACTGGACGCCATAGAACACCGCTACATCGATCGCTATAACTCGATCAATGTCAAAGGTCTGAACTCTCAAGCCTTTATCGCGTTGTCCGGATCATTACCACAGTTCATTATCGAATCCATTTCATTCGGCGCAATTCTCATCCTGGCCCTCGTTCTCCTTACGACACAGGATGACATTCGTTCGGTGGTACCAATCCTGAGCATCTATGCGCTCGCAGGCTACAAACTGCTCCCTACGATGCAGCAAATCTATAAGTCCATCGCAAGCCTGAGCGGACACGGTACAGTAGCCGATGTGGTGAAAGAGAGTCTGGATGCGACGCCCGACGAGTCGGCTGAAAGCACCAAACCGCTGAAACCGATGCGAATTGAACAGGTGGGACTGTCTGGTGCCAATTTCTTCTACAACGCTACGAGTGCCCCTGCTATACGTGACGTCTCGCTGACCTTGCGTCGCGGCGAAATCTACTCCCTGGTTGGTCACTCCGGCTCGGGCAAGTCCACGCTTGCTGATGTCATACTCGGGCTGCTCAAACTGCACTCCGGTAAACTACTCGTCAACGATGAGGTGCTCACCAACGCAGATCTCGCGTCTTTCCGCGCAAAAGTCGGCTATGTGGCCCAGACCATATTCATCCTTGACGACAACGTGGTTAATAACGTCGCCTTCGGTGTGCCGGAGAGCGAGATAGATATGAAGCGAGTCAGAAAGGCCCTGACGCTCGCCAATGCCGATGAATTTGTGGATAAATTACCTCAAGGTATCTACTCAGATCTCGGTCAGGATGGGAAGCTGCTGAGTGGCGGCCAACGCCAACGCATCGGCATCGCCAGAGCACTCTACAAGCAAACTGACCTGCTCGTACTGGACGAACCGACCAGTGCCCTGGACATGGAGTCGGAGCACAAGCTGATGACGACACTGAACGCCCTGAAGAAGGATCTGGTCATCCTTGTCATTTCGCACAGACCCGCGTCCATCAAGATGTCTGACAAGATCATACTCATGGCCGCTGGCGAGCTGGAAGATATTGGCTCTTACAGGGAGCTCGTAGGAAGAAACGACCATTTCCGGGAGATGATGGCCCGCTCCAAAACCGAGTAGCGGACAGCTCAAGTAAAAGGAAGTTGGCGGCGCCTAACGCTGCTCACTCTTCGCCTGATCATACGCCCTTGCAGCCTCGACTTCCTGCGGAGGGTAGTGCTGCCGCAAAAGGTCTTCGATCTGTCTGTCTTTTTCACTCTGGTCCAGGCCCGCTTCGCTGATGACCTGCTTGTCAGAAAGAAATTTCTGGTATCGCGCCTCCCATTCGTCTTCGATACCGGCAAGTTCAGCCTGCTGTTGTTCCTGCGCTTCCGGCAGAGCCTGTGCTTTTCCCGCGGCGCCTGAGTCGTTGGATACGAGCGGTTCAGCGGTATCATCCGACGGCGAAAAGAGCAAGGCAGCCAGCTCGGGTCCAAATCGCTCTTCACGTAGCCGTGAAAGTTTCTGCTGGGCCTCCAGTTGGTCTGCCATGGTTGCGACCGGCTCCTCGCTCATGAGCCGAGCTTCTTCCTGCTCCAGCCTGTAGAGCTGGGTTATGATAAACGCGAGCTCCTCGGCCTCAGCAGCTGGAAGCTGCGCCTTGATAATGGCAGAGATGGCATCCAGATCTTGATCCCCGAGATTGTCCGGCATGCTGGCAACGAACACGTCGATAGCCGCACGACCATCACGATCCAGCTGAAAGCCATCCTGGAAGGAAGGATACACACTATTCAGAAACACATCGTTGAGATGATCGAGCTCGGCCTTCTGTAGCCGCGAATCAGCTGGCGCAGGCGCATTCGCTTCTGCCCCGAGTGCGTCACTCTCTTGTTGGTCAGCCATGGGAAGAGGTGCATCAGGCGCCTTCATCGGCTCTCCACCCTCTGCCCTCTCGAGACCAGTTGGTTCTGCAGGTTGAGACACATCTGCGGCTGGGCTTTCCTCTAACGCAACGCCGTCAACCGAGGCAGAAAAATAATAGGCGAGAAACAAAGCCAAGGTCAGTCCAAGCAGGAGCACTACAGCGCCGAGGATCTTGTTCCTGGACTGGTTGTTCGTTGGCATCGTCCGCTCAATTCACCTGTTGGGAAATGTGCTGCTCATTGAAAACGATAGATGCCTGCTCAGCAAGGCTTTCCAGCTTCTCGTCCAGTTTGAGCCGCGCCAACTCGGCCTTGATGATTTCCCGTTCTTCATCATAGCTTTGCTTCGCCATGACGTTCTTGTCGATGACCTGCACAAGCTTCCAGAAGCCATCCTGGAAAACGGGTCGTTCCGCAAAATCGTTTGGGGCGAGCCCGCGCACCAGTGCATTCACTTCCGGTGCAATATCGACATCTCGCAACCAGGGTGTCTCTATAACATCGCTAAGGTCTACCTCGCGACCGGCCTTTAGTGCTTTCAAGACAGTCCGAGCCTTGGCCTCTTCTGGCGTGCGCCAGATCATGAAGCGATACATGGCCTGGTCCTGTTGTTGTTCGTAATATTTTCGAATCTCGGCTTCGTCGATTTCGATCGAATCCATCAGCTGTTTTACGAAAAGTTGTGCGAGGAGAGTCTTCTCAGCCATCGCCATCTCGACTTTGACCAGTTCTGTTTCATGCATACCGAGTCGGGTGGCCTGTTGTGCCAGAACTTCGGTCATCACCAGATCCTTTGCGGTTTGCTGGCGATTCATTGCGGCATCGAATCCCTCATCCTGAGCCTGTCGTTCAAGACTTTCCTGCTCTCGGGAGCCCAAGAGGAAATGGTAAAGATTCAGACCCAATGGTGTGCCGTTTACTGTAGCGAAGACATCCGGATCGTTTTCTACGGCTTTGCTACGAGCAAGATCCTCCTGAGCATGGGTGGTATTAACAGACATCACCAGGGCAGCGAAAAACAGCATCAATAATGGACTTTTCATTCATCGTCTCGACTGGAAAGGAACCTTCATCACATTAAACGAAAATGAGCAAGTCAGCTGACTGACTTGCTCACCCAGGAATCCCTATCCTGCATCACACTGAGCAGAGCGCATCAGTATTTATAGATAGCGTCTAACGTCGTTGTAGACGTCTTTCCAGACCATCAGCGTGAGATGGCCCACACTTGATGTCCGGCGGCTGTTGCCACACTGGGCGTTGGTCTGCGGAATAACGATTTCGTCGAGGGCTGACCACAGGGAGACATCACAGCCACGTCCAGCAAGTGACTGCAGAAATGACGAGTTGTAACGCATCTCCGAGCACGCAGGACTGAAGCAGGCATAGGCCCAGGAGGTGCCCTTGTGTGGCGTTCCCAGTGTGACGAGTCGATCGGTCGCTGAGCTTCCACCTTCAAACACACGGTACCAGCGCGAAACCAGGCCGCCATTGGAATGGGCGATGATCTTGGCCTGACGGTTGCCATGATTGGGCCTGATGTTATTGATGAAGGATCTGAGTTCCTTGGCGCTGGTCTTGTTGCTCTGGCCCAGGCTGTTGTAGCCAAACTTGTAGAGTGCACAAGCTGGCGTACCGTCGTCCTTGAAGCGATTGATCATGACGTCGAACTGGGATTTCCAGCCGGAATAGCCGTGGATAAAGACGATGGGACTTGCATTGCAGGCTGCGTGGGCAGCACCGGTAAAAAGGACTGATGCCAGTAAAGCCAGCAGGGATGATTTTCTAACGGAGTATTTCATAGGGGTTATCCTTTCTTATATTTATTGTTCGAAGACTAGCTCAGTGTGCACTGCGGAGGTCTGTAAACGGGAAACCGATCACGAAACCTTCCGCCTGATCAAAATTAGACCAACGGCTACTTTTCAAGCTACTCCCCGAATGGGGGAACTGGCCAAAACCGTGACAGGCGTCACAACGTCGGAATTGTCCCTGAAGTACCGGTCAAAGCAACAATCCTTTTACAGACCCTGCAACTTTTCCCAGTTCAGGCCAGTAAGTCCTCATGATCGCCGATCTCGCCAATAGGCACCCTTGGCAGCGGCATTCCAATATTTGCGAACAATGGTTCGCGCACTAGCCATTATTTTACTGCGACAAGAACGGACGAGCTGTATAGCAAGGAACTAGACATGGCGCGGTCTTGGCGAGTCGATCTCAGTCGCTACGGCTCGATTGCGCTCACTACGAACCCGATGGACGTTTTGATCGAGTCACCCAAGTCGCACTCACCTGGTAGCGTGAATGGTGACGCCAGCGCATTAGGCCATGGAATCTGGACGAAGCCTTCGCAATGCCGCGCGAAAAACTCGTGCTTTGATCTTCGTCATCAGTCAGCGCAGCAAGCTCACCAGCCGGAATGAGCCGCAACGACGGCGGGGATGTCCATCGGTGGATCGGCCGTTGTCGGGGAGACTGCAGCTACCGATTCATTGCGCGCCGCAGTTGCCTCGCGGTGGAAGCCGATACGCCGCCATAACCACCGGCTCCCCAGCCCCACCAAGCTAACTGGCAAAACGGCAACGATCACAAATCGCTGCAGAGACAGATGTAACTCCGTCACATTGTTGCAACGATCCTCAGATCGTTCATGTCTTTCTTTTTTGAGTAATGAATGATTGAGGCAGTTCAACAGATAAAGAAGGAAAGCGTACATGAGATTTAAGCGCTGGGTTAGTCGAGTGTCGCTTGCGCTCATCATAAGTGTGAGCGTGGGTGCCGTAGAGGCGGGTGTGCTCTTTCAGGCTGAAGGCTACAGTGCAGCGAGCGCTATCGGCAGAGCGTCCACACACGTCGGCTATATCGGCTCCGGCTATGTCGACTTCGGCGGCAACGGTTCGTGGATGGAGTGGAACAACATCAGGGTCGCCACTGATGGCCGATATGAGCTGACCCTGCGTTTTGCCAACGGCGGGGGCAGCCCCCGGCAAGCGGCGGCCATCATCAACGGCGCCAATCGCGGCAACCTGTTGTTCAACCAAACCGGAGGCTGGACAAGCTGGAGGACGGATACCATGACGGTAGACCTGCGCGCTGGCAGTAATACCGTTCGCATTCAGGCCAATAGCAGCGCAGGCGGGCCGAATCTCGACAGCATAGACGTCGAGCTGCTCGATCGAGCTGACGATACCTTCGGCGACACCCTGCTCTCTGGCCAAACCCTTGTTGCCGAACAACGGCTGACCTCATCTGATGGTTCACATTTCCTCATCCTGCAGGGCGATGGCAATCTCGTATTGCGCAATGCGGGTACCGGTTCGGCACTCTGGTCCACCGGCACCAATGGCAAGGGTGCCGCCCGTTTCATACTGCAAGGCGACGGCAATCTCGTATTGAGAAATGCAGCGGGCAGCACAGTCTGGTCAAGCGGTACGAATGGCAGAGGCGGCGTCAGGCTGGCCATGCAGGCCGATGGTAATCTGGTGCTTAGAAACACGTCGGGCACCGCTATCTGGTCAACAGGTAAAGACCAGCCTCCTGCGGACACCACCAGGCCCGTCATCAGCCTCAATGGTAGTGCCAGTATTGTCCTGAATCAGGGCAGCGCCTTCAGCGATCCGGGCGCGACGGCATCAGATGACCTGGATGGCGATATCAGTCGCCGCATACAGGTCTCCGGCACAGTCAATACCGGCGCCCTTGGCACCAGTACGTTGCGCTATGACGTGAGAGACGCAGCGGGCAATGCGGCTACTACCGTGACCCGCACGGTTAGCGTGACCAGTAACGGGGGCGGCGGTGATAACGGGGGCAGCGATGATGGGGTCAGATTACCAATCGAAGTACTGGGACCGGCTGGAACGAGAAAGAGTGTCAGCTTCGAACTCAATGACGTTTCCAGCATCAGCCACCTGTACCTGCGTTGTAACGCCTGTGGTTATCACGATATTGCTCTTGACAGGAATACTTCAAAGACGAAAGCGACAGTACGAGTCAACGGCGGATCCGCAATTCCGTTGAAACATTTTGCTGAAAACGGGCGCGTGTATGGTAACGGACAAATCAGGATCATTGGTGGCGAGGCGGATTACGGCGGCATAGGCGGTGGCTTCCGCACCGTACGTTTAATGGTGCCTGTCAGTGGGCTTAGAACTGGCCGCAACACACTGATCTTTGAACACCTGGACGCCGAAGCGCCCAGCATCGGCTTCAGAATCCTGGAACTGAACCTGCTGGAAAATGGCAGCTTTTCCAGAAAAGTCCTGCTCGACGATGACTTCGTGCAGGACGATCCCGCCGATTGGAGCGCTCCACGCAGTTCTTCCGGAGATATCGCAAAAGGTGCCAGCCTCTGGAAGCAGCGCAACAGACTCTATGATCCCTGGGTCGATAGCCTCGATGGTCGAGGCAATGGTCAGGGTGCTGTCACCGGCAAGCTTCAGGCCTCTTGTGCGGATTGTCACGCCAGTGATGGGCGCGATCTCAAGTATTTCAACTTCTCGAACCAGTCGATCATCGAACGATCCAAATTTCATGGTCTGACGCAAACAGAAGGCGAACTTGTCGCGTCCTATATCCGTCAACTGGACATCCCTGTCGTCGATCAGGCCCGTCCCTGGAACCCTGCTTATCAGCCTGGGCTTGAGCTCGATAGCCAACCAGCCTACGAATGGGCGGCCGGTGCCGGCCTCGATGCCGTTCTTGATCGCGATAGCGATATGGCACCCTACCTGTTTCCTCGTGGAACATCCCTCGATGCGGTTCGCGCTGTGGTGGACCGCTATCGCACGCTGAACCTGAGAGAGTTGCCGATCAACATCCCGATGCCGGAATGGAACCAGTGGTTGCCAATCATCCACCCGGATGATGCCTTCAACACCTCGGCGTCAGCCATCCGGTCCGACGCCAATGGCAGAAATATGGGCATGCCCTACTACGAGAAGATCTACGACGATGCGACGGCTAATCCGAACCCCGCAACCCTGGGTGGTTTCTCCGCCGACATCAAAAGCTGGTTGCGTCGCGACCTGACCTGCTCCACGTCGGGTCTGAACAATGGCGAACCCATGCGGGGGCTGAACGGCGCCGTGCTGAGTGCTCTGCGTTTGCCGTCTCCTGCGGTCACTTCCAGCAACTGCACAAGCATCAATCCCGGTTCTTTGAAGAACCTTGAGCATGCCAAGCGCGGCCTCACGGCCTGGGCCTCGGTCAAGATGTGGGAGGTGATTCATAGCAATGACCTCGAAGTGGAATCCCGGACCATGACCAGATCAGTCTGCTCAGGTGGTCGCTGCATCAACGCCAGCGAAGCCCGTGGCTGGGTCGCCGACGGTCGCAATCTCTTCGACCGTCCGCCGCACTTTACCGGCGTCGGTGGGGGCCGGAAGTATTTCAGCCAGAACGAAATGCTGGGCATTCTGGAGAGCAACGCGTGGTATCACCTGAACATGATCCTCAACCCAGGCTATCGTCTAACCATGCCCTCGCATTTTGCTTACACCTATAGTCATGTCGAGCTGCTACAGCAGTACTCAGACATCGACCAGGGTTACCGCTTCTGGGCGACCATGATCAAACAGCGGCAACTGCAAACCAGTGGCCGCTATGGCATCGAAGCCGGATTGGATCTGCGCACCGCGCAGCCCTATGTCTACTATGGCACGGGGCGCAATCGGACCAACACTGAAACCCAGTCCAGTGTGGGTCAGCCGCTCTGGGGTAGACTGGCACAAGCCATGGTCGAGGACTTCGTCGAAGATGCCAACAACGCCACGGCGCAGAACTGGGCAGGCGCTACTCAGAACAGGAAAGTACAGGACCGCAACAGCACGAATTTCTCTGCATGCTCTGGCGTCTGCACCTTTGATCTGGGGGCGTATCAAGGTCGCAATACCTACCGGGTCATTCTCGAGTTGAGAAAGATCGGCGTGGGGGAATCTGTGATTCAAGACTTGATCGATTGGGGACAAATTACCTGGCCTAGGGGCCCCTGGAGCAGGGTCCGGTAGACCTATTTTGCGATGGTGAGGCTGTCTTCATCTCGCCTCTTGCATCGATCCACGACCATCTATCGGCCGATAGGCGGCAGTGCCTCTTCGCCAACCACCTGGGCTGGAGAGACACTCACGGGCGTCACAAGCATTCGCGCAGCGGCGTTAGGCGCAAACACTTTTGGAGGCTGCCTCAATAGGTTTGAGTGTTACGACACTATCTTTCGCTTTCTACCACTCTGATATTGCCCCCAAACAACCCGAAGTATGCGTTGTGTCCGATTCCGCTATAGATCCGAGGTATTGACCCGCAGTGTGTTTCGCTGTTCCAGTACCTGCTCCCGATTTCAGCGTCCTTCCCCACGCTCACTGTTTTAGTAGTCGCACACCCACTCAAAGCAATGGCTAACACTACAATAAGCTTCGTGATTTTTTTTCCCCGAGATACTTTCTGCTCTTTCATATACCTGCAGAACTATCCATACTAACTATCGCAGCTGGGCCATTGAAGAAGTCAGCTTGACTTGCCCCGCCAGTGAGCCCACGGATCGACGTTCCCAGGCATTGACGTTTTTGGACCACTGCCTGTTTCGTTCTGACCTTTTCGAGTACCGTAAGTCTTGCCTGATCCTGAACCCGTTCTTGAATCGGAACGAGGCCGGCCGCCGGCACTTTCCCGCCGTTCGGCAGCTTTTTTAGCACGCTTTTCACGCAGACGTTCTGCATCTTCAAGGCTCAGATGCGCTGGCTCGCCAGGTTTCTGATTCTCCGGCACGATGCGGTCTCTAGGCGGCAGCTCGAATTGCTCTGCAGACGCCCGTGGCAGATTCTTGAATTGGTACAGGTAGAATGCCTCCACCTTTTCTCGCGCCCAATCGGTCTTCTTGAGGAACTTCACGCTGGAATCAATGCTGGGCTTGTTCTTGAACGAATTGATCTCGAGGTAGGCGTAAAGAATCTCATACCCATAGTGGTCGACCAGTTCGGTCACTAGCGTTTTCAGGCTGACGCCGTGCAGCGGGTTATTCTGATAGTTGATGTCGTCAGTCATGCAGTGTCCAGCGCCCGTAAGAGTGTTTCGGCATTATACCCCCCTCCGAGATTATTTTTCTGTTGCTGTCGATTTGCAGTCTGCTGATCGACGTTTCGAAGATCGAGTCGGCCTACTGAGCTTGTTAGCCAAAGACCCATTGGTGGATCGTTCTACCAGGCGCCAGGGTGCCTAGACCAGCGCCAATGACGCCGTAGAACGCACCCACCGCGAAAGCGCGATGCCGACTGCCATGGTGTTCTACTCAGTCCTTCACACGCTTTGTGTATTTCTCGACAGCCAGCCCGTACGATTCGTTCAGCAGTGGCTGTAAATGCTGCCACATCGCCAGGTCTGGATTGAGAACGCATACCCAGGCCATCCATCCGTATACCGGATGAGGCATGAGCGTATTCAGTTGAGTGAAATCATGGCCTGTGTCCACCACCCCACCAGCAGCGGGTCTCGCAGGTCTCGCGCCGAGCACTTTTTCGTATGCAGACTTACTGATACCGAAATTGAAGCGGAAAACACCGACGCGTCCGAGTTGAGATGCCTTGTCGTTATCGCCATCCTTGCTCTTGAGCGTTGCGAAATAGACGCCCCGCGGAAGACGACCTTCGGGGTTATAGAAAAACGATTGTTCGCCCCAGGCGTCTACCGCAACGAGGCCTTGATATTGCTCGAGAATGAGCTTTGAGATTTCCGATTGCTGCACTTTGCTTTTAAATCCTTGCTGCGAGACGACGAGCCTTGTTCAACCAGGCCTCTCTCTTCGCTGCGGTCGAGTTGAGTACAGGCCCGACCGCCAGCGTGCGGACCGGCCGAACGCCACAGAACTCCAGCGTCGTCTTCTTCATCTGATGTGTTGCCGGTGCACGATAAGCCCACTGAAAATACCACGGCGGCGTATCCATGGTAATCAACAAATGGGCGGAACGGCCCTTCAGCAACTGTTTTGGAAACATTTTGCCCGGCATATATTTGAATGCAAAACCTGGCAGGAACGTGCGATCAAGGAAGCCCTTCATCAAGGCGGGAATGCTGCCCCACCAGACGGGATAGACAAACACCAGGTGCTCAGCCCAAAGAATATCCGTCTGTGAGGACTGCAGATCTGGTTCAAGGGCCTGAACCATCCTGTAACCCATACGCAGGACGGGATCGAAGATGAGTTGATCCAGCCGGATCACCCTCACCTCGTGGCCCTTTCGTTCAGCTTCCGCCACGTAGGCTTCTGCCAGGGCGTGGCCGAAGCTTCCGCTGGGCGGATGCGCCACCACCAGAACACGCTTGCTGTTCATATCGTAACTCCTCTGAGAATCAGAGAAGTCTAAGGCTTGCCCCTAGGGGCAGAGTCAAGCGAGTCTGCTCTGGCTTGCTAGTGCTGGCCTCCTCGTGTCTTCGCAGGCAGCAACATCCGGAGATGGCATTTCCACAAGGCAGGTTTGGAGCTCCATCTGTACCTGCGCAATCTGCGCTTCGAGCTGCGCCAGTGACCGCATCTCTTCACGAATGCTCGCTCGCTTGTCATCCAGCTGCTGCAGAACCTTTTCCCAATCAGGCTCGCTTTGCTCATGGGCCAACGAACCAAACTCGGACAGGCTAAAACCAAGAGCCTGTGCTTGACGAATCAACCGTACCTGCTGGAAGTGCTGCTCAGTATAAACGCGATACGCGCCCTGTCGGCTGACGCGCGAAAGCAGCCCACGAGCCTCATAGAGACGAATAGCTTTTGGAGAGGCGCCGGTCCGTTTAGCGAGATCGCCAATGAGCATTTACACGGCATCCCACTCATAAACAGTCAGTACAGAGGAACCACTCGTGTGAATCGGGTCTTCGAAAGCAATCGCTCGTGCCGACTCGAGGTCTTTTGCGCTGATGAGGTACGCGCCGCCGGACTTGTCGGTGAATGGCCCGGTCAGCTCCAGCAAACCTTGCTGCTTGAGCTGAGCCAGGTAGGCCTTGTGTGGTTCAATGGCTGATTGTTGAAACTTGGCGGTACGCATCGCCAGAATCAGGTATCGCATGAGAACTCCTGTAGTCGAATTATCGCGCCCTGGCGCGGCATTTGGTGCATCAGCATAGGGCAGCTTATTTGCTCGCCGCCTCACCAGTTGCGATCGCAGCTATCTTTTCCTGGTCTATATAACGCGCGTAACCCGCCAGGGCTTCGGCCGTCGCCTTATTCGTCATGATTTCCTGCATGGCCACCTGCCCGACAAACTCGAAACCGCGTTGAATAGCCAGTGAATCGGTCTTGTTGGCCGCACGCAGCTCAGACGGGCAATTCTCGGTGAGCAGACGGGTTACCAGTTCCCCAATGCGTTGATCGATCTGTTCCCTGTCTTCGTCGCTCGACTTGGAGTATGACTGCAGCGTGGGGTGAACCGACATTGACAGGTATATCCATTTTGCCAACTCCTTGCGCTCCTTGCCGTTAAGCGAGTCAGCCAGACAGTTGGCAAAAACCTGGGTGTTATCCTGCGAATAGGCGGGCAGTGATAAAATGGAGACGAGTGCAAATGCCGAAATCTTCAGTAGCTTGGTCATGATCTTCCTTGAAAGTGCTGTGAGTGCGCCGCTCACAATATCAGATTCATGCGCGCGTGGCAGGCTTGGTGTTGCCTGCCACTAATTGTACTTCAGTAGCCTCCGGCGGAAATGCCGGTGGCTACCCTTTCCCTGCCTTTTGATCAAATGTGTCAGTTCGAGGCATTCACATCGGCAGATGAAAACACGGGATAGTTTGACGGCTTTCCATTGTTGATATTATTCAGAAAGTTGCTGTCCTTCACCGGCAGATTCGCTGAGCCGTAGTCGAAGCTGTTGAGTCTCCAGCGCATGTCCTGATTAGACAGGCCATCCCCTACCATCTGATACCAACTCACGATGGTCGGGGTCAGGAATGAGCCGTAAGGGTTTTCTGCATACTCGTTACTTTTCGCGAAGCGAAATGCGTGCGTGGTAACACCATCCTTGTGATACACGATCTTCAGGTGACCGTTTTCGAAAGGCAGTTCTGACGCGGGTTTTGTCGTCTGATTGCCGTGCGAGCTATACGTGCCGTGAGTCACCACACCGTTGGTTGTCCACACCGCGGCGTGCTCCCAGTCATGCCGATGGCCGCCACCGAACCAGTCGAAGAGCTGGTCCTTTTCAAAGTACAGCGCATAGATGTGGCCGCAATACTGGTTGCCACCAGCTGTCTTGCACACATAGCGGTGCACGGTATTGGAGGTGATGAGGAAGTTGCCTGAACGACAATCACCGGTAATCCTCCCCGAGGTCTTGAGTCCCGGATTCTGTTGACCCCAGCGGCTAATGCCTGCGCTGGGCAAACAACCGTCGCCATCAAAATCGAAGACGGGTTGTTTGTTGTTGATTATGCCATTGGGTGGTAGTGCTTCATCCAGCATCGCAAAGTCGCTGGCGTGGGCGAGTCCGGAAGTGATAAGCAAGGTTAGGGAGGTCGTCAGTATCGAAACTTTCAAGGGTGTCTTTTCAAGCATGCTGGCATGTCCATCATCTATTGTTTTTGTAGATAAGCTGTGGTTGAGGCACGCTCGAAGCGTGGCATGCGGGGTTTGCAAAGACTACTCCCCGAATGGGGCCGGGCTAACGATTTGTGAACCTGTTCTGAATTCCTGGTGCCAAACGCCAACGATGCCAAAGCTGCATACTGAATGCCTCCGCAAGATCTCCCCTGCCTTGAAGCGGCCTGAAATGTAGCATAATTACATCAGAACCCACTTAAACCTTTGAAAATGACAGCATTTTGCCCACACCAAAGCATTGATCGATGAGGCACGTTGTTATATAACTACATAGCCTTCCATTGGAACATGAGTAGTAGAGCAAATGGACGCGTCTAGACACTCAACTGGGATTATTGGAGATTTTATGAAGGCTCGTACGACCGACGCTAGCAGTATAGGAAATGCTTTAGGGGCAGCACTGCTGTGCTCGCTTTTCTTTGGGTTCTCCAGCACCAGCTCTGCGGCAGAAGTGGCAGTCAGAGGCCAGGGCAGCTGGGATGTATCGACAGGCACCACCCCGGAATACTGGGCGGAGAAAGGTTTTTGGCTAGATGTCACTGTTCAGAATATTGCGTATCGGAAGGCAGTCAGTGTTCTCTGGACCGATGACGCCTGGGTGACTTCTCAGGTGTCCGATCTGAAGTACAAGTACCAACTGCCAAACGGCTACGAAGTGTGGGGAACCGAGTTCGCGCCCCTGGGGCGACTCGACTCATACTACATAGGGGGCTGGACCAATTACGTGACGGGCCAGACTCGGGCCGGCGGTCAAAGCGTTACCATAGAATATGCCGTCCAATATGAAGTCAACGGCATGACCTATTGGGATAACAATAGTGGCCAGAACTACCGACTGAATATCGAGCTTTAAGGCTCCAAAATTTCAGCATCCGAATAAGCGTGCCTGAAGCAGTGGCACGCTCATAACGCAGTCACCTGGCGGCTGGTGTGTCCAGCTCCATTGGGCCTTTCAAACTCGCTGCACAGCCTCCAGGGCCTGCTTCAAAATCAGCCCCTGCCCTGCCGCATGCTCGGCCATCTCGGCACTATCCGTAGTACTTATCACCTCACACTCGATTCCCGCCTCCTGGGCCAGGTTCAGAATAGCTTCTGAGCGTGCGGGGTCCAGGCTGACATCGCGGATGTAGATGGCAAGAATCCGCCCAGGATGCTCCTTCACAATACGGGTATAGGTTTCCGGATCATGCTGGCCGGAATCTCCCACAAGTACGAATGGCATGGTGTCGTACAAATCGAGCACATGGCGGATAGCGGCCAGCTTATGATCGCGAGCCCGCCTGGGCAGAAGGCTGCCTCGCTTCATACCCCACTCTCGCAAAATCAGAATGGGGCCATTCGGAATCTGATGCATCTGGAACATGGTCGCAAGCACTTGATAGATGCTCCAGGGCGCTCGGGATACATACACGAGGGGATTGCCGTCCTCACCGCTGCGCCCCCCATAGAAACCCTGATACAGTTCGGGCACGCCTGGAAAAATGACCCGACTATCCGAGTCCATCGCAAACAGACGCCACATCATCTTTGCCGTATTGGCGACACCGGTGTAGACAACCGTGTCATCAATATCGCTAATAACGCCGTAGGTAGCGGTATGTGTTGGCGTGAAGAATTGTCCAGTGGTTGTGGCACGCTCATCGACAGGCTCGTCCAGCGACAGGCCGACAGAGTGCCAGGTGACGTCTGAAGGCATCGCTCCGAGTTTCATATCCACGCGGAAAAAACCATGCCGATCTGTTTCGACCACTGTCGCAGTATCCTTGTACTTCACCCGGACCCGAGCACCTACGATTGGCTTGCGCAGCAACCTGCGGAGCAGGTCGATCAGATCCCGTTTCAGCCGGCGCTCGTTCAAGGATGAACCAAAGCCTGGCTGATGGAATACCCGTCCCATCAGGAATACACGGCCTCTGGAGCCATAACCCAGGTATGGCTGAATGAATAATCCACCGCGACCACTGTCTCCCTTGACGGGCGCTGCGAGCACACGGAGCCCCCGGCGCAGGGCAACCAACAAGTCTCGGAACCGTTTACGCCACCACATCAAGTCCTCTCATTCGATAGCAGGGTTATTATCATGAGCGTATCCCGCCAGCAGTCGGATCCAGAAGGGGGTACAGGTGCCGGTCAGCTTCCTGCACGATCGACTGCCGTAGCGCGACCATCACCTGACTTTCAGTCTGCCAGTGATGCCAGTACAGGGGTGTGTCGAGCACGTATCCTGGTTCAATGTCGATAAGCCGGCCGGCGCTCAGGTGTTGATGAATCTGCAACTCCGGCATCATGCCGTAACCAAGACCCGCAAGCGCTGACTGTACAAAGCCCTCGGACGATGGACACAGATGGATACGACGAGGCTCAGCGTTCGCGACCTCCGCCAGGAACCAGTGTTGTAGTGGATCGTCTCGGTTGAACACCAGACACGGAGCCTGGGCGAGCCGCTCACTGTGAGTCGTGCGCCCCTTCCCCTGCGCGACTTCGCCCTCACGTAGACGAAGCCCATGACGCGCGATGAAATCAGGCGTGGCGACAGCTCGATATCGCATCTTGCCCAAAGCGACGACCGCGGCCCCATTGAGGCGCTCGGCACTCGCGCAAAGACAAGCCATCACTTCACCCTGTTTCATCTGTCGCAGACCTACCGTCTGGTCGTCTACAGAGATGTTGAACCGCAGCGAGGTATGCTCAGGTAGCACCAGCGCTGACGGCAACCAGGTGGCGAGTGAATCTGCATTGACAGTCATACGAATGGTCATCGCCTCCGAAGCACCACTCAAACCTAGCTCCGCTTCGAGCTGCTGCACTTGCTGCATATGGTTATATAGCCGCAAGCCCACGACCGTGGCGCGCGGCGGGGTGCTCCTTACCAGAACCGGCTGCCCGAGTTGAGCCTCCAGCTGTCTGATACGCTGGCTGACCGCCGATTGCGTGAGGAACAGGTATTGTGCCGCCCGCTCGAATCCACCTTGATCGAGCACTGCGCTGAGCGCCTGAAGCAGTCGATAATCGATCATAAGCCTGGCTAATGCATCAGTAGAATTAGTCGTTAGCCTAATGCTATCTGCTGCGACATGCTATGCCTACTTTTACAGGGCGATTGGAGATTAGTGTTATGGGATCGTTGTCGACCGGCTTCGTCGTCGGACTCGGCCTTATCGTGGCGATTGGCGCACAAAATGCGTGGGTACTGAGTCAGAGCATGCGAGGGAACCATCGCGGCGTTATCGCAACCGTGTGCATCGTCTGTGACGCCGGACTCATCTTCCTCGGCGTTTTTGGCATCGCCCAGATTCAGGCACGGCTACCACCGCTGATACCTGTGCTCACATGGCTCGGCGTCGGCCTGCTACTTTGGCTGGCAGCAAAGGCCGCACTGCGAGCGTACAAGGGCTCATCGGCACTGCAAGCCTCCGATGCAAATGCGACGAGCGCAAAAGACAGCATGTGGAAGACAGGCGCCACCGCCCTGGCGATCACCCTTCTCAATCCACATGTCTATCTTGATACTGTTGTACTCATCGGCAGCGTCGGTGCGCAACAAGCAGCTCCGCTGTGGTTCGCGGCAGGCGCGTGCTTGGCATCCTTCTGCTGGTTCACTGCCCTTACCCAGCTGGCGCCAAAGCTTCGCATCTGGCTGCGATCACCTCTTCACTGGCGCCTGTTCGATAGCGGCATGGCCGGCTTGCTCTTTGTAGTGGCCGTGTCGTTGGTACCGCTAAGCTGATCCCGCCTCGCGGTCCGGCAGCGTCTGCTGCGGTATCAATTTTAACGGCAAATTTCATCGTGATTGCCGCATGATCAACCATGGATGGCTCGGTGGTAGACGTGGAACTGTTCATCCCGCTTCCACCCAGCAGACTCGTATAAGGCTTGCGCTTGCTCGTTGCTAGTAGCGGTCGAAAGGGTGACACGGATTGCGCCTACGCTAGCAGCAAACGCCTCCACTGTTTGCAATAATCTCTTCGCCGCGCCCTGACCACGAGCTTCGGGACAGACGTACAAGTCGTTGAGAATAAAAGTACGTGCCATGGAGACAGACGAAAAGGCAGGATACAACTGTGCGAAGCCGATGGCTTGCCCACTGACCCGGGCCAGGAAAATAACAGACTCATGATGTCTGAGGCGTTCTGACAAAAAGGTCGCGGCCGCATCTAAATCGCTGGGCTGACCATAGAATTGGCGGTATCCATCGAAGAGTCTGGCCGCAGTATCGAGATCAGTCAGGTCAGCTTGGTGTACTGAAATATCAGTCTTATTCGAAGAAATAATCGTCATATCCATCCGTGTCTCACCCTATCCCATCATTCAGTTGGAGCGAATCTTTCAGGGCGTTGACAAGCGCTTGTAATCTCGTCGACATCAGACGGCCGCCTGGATAAACCAGGTGTACCGGCAAGGGCTCCGGCTCGAATGCTTCGAGCACTCTTCGCAGCCTCTTCTCCCTGATGAGTTGCTGGACCTGATAGGAGAGGAATTGTCCGAAACCAAGCCCTTCAGTGCAAGCGGTAACGCCTGCCGCAATATGGTTACAGCTGAATCGTCCCCCCACCCTGATGGTGATATCACGCCCGCGATCCCAGAACGGCCAGACGCTAGTGGGTGCGTTTCGCAACTGTATACATGGCAGCCCAGTTAGTGCTCGTGGATGGTCAGGAACACCTGTGCGGTCAAGCAAGTCCGGGCTGGCACACACTATTCGACGAACTTCGCCGATACGGACCGCGATCATCGTAGAGTCGGCCAGCGGGCCAATGCGCAACGCCAGATCGATGCCTTCTTCAACAAGGTCGACGATACGGTCGAGCAGCAGCAGGTCGACGCGCACCTGTTGGTAGCGCGTGAGAAAGTCGGAGAGTGCCGGCACCAGGTGTAATTGTCCGAACTGCACAGGCGCCGTGATACGGAGCCCGCCGTACGGCTCGCCCTCTGCCTGCCCGAGCGCGAGTTCGGCATCATTCACGTCGGCAAGAATGCGACGGCAGCGTTCAAGGTAGTCGCGGCCTTCCGGCGTCAGGGACATACGGCGTGTCGTACGTCGAAGCAGCCGGGCTCCGAGGTGCGTCTCGAGCGCGGCAAGCGTCCGCACTACGGCGGGTTGGGAGCGGTCCAGCGATTCTGCCGCAGCGGTCAGGCTTCCGCGATCCACAATCTCTATGAACACCCGCATAGCGCTTAGTTTATCCACTATCGATTACTCCACTAAATGAAGTAAAGATATCAGATTTGCTGCATTTATCAGCCACCCTGTTCTCCTTACAGTTGAACCTTCAGCGAACAATTCGATCAGGGAGAAGACGATGAATGAACCACAAGCCAGAACACAGGGCGTGCACCACGTCGGCCTCACAGTGCCGGACCTCGCGCCTGCTGGCACCTTCTTTGTGAAGGCGCTCGGTTTTCAGCAAGTCGGAGAGGTCGCAGAGTATCCGGCGGTTTTCTTGAGCGACGGCGCGACCATGATCACGCTGTGGCAAGCGGAAGACCCGGCCAGTGCCACGCCCTTCGACCGGCGCGCCAATATTGGATTGCATCACTTTGCGCTGCGTGTGCGGGACCGTTCGGATCTTGAGCAGCTGTATGCGGAGTTCCAAAAGCGGGACGATGTGAAGATCGAATTCGAGCCTGAGGGCCTGGGTAGCTCAGAAATGCGCCACATGATGTGCCGAATACCGGGCAACATCCGACTCGAATTGATCGCAGGCTAACCGATGATGACTGAACTGACTCCCGCACCCCGCTCGAAGCTCGTTGGCATATCACCTTTCCATATTGGCGAGCAGGCAGTGCAGGCGCGACTTGGTGTTCGTGACGTCATCGAGCCTTGGGCGCGTCAGGTGGTCCGGCCTTTTCTACTAGAACAGCATCGGGCGTTTTTCCGGCAGTTGCCCTTTGTTGTTGCCGCTGCACGAGATGCGACCGGTCGACCATGGGTGACCCTGCTTGCTGGTAAACCCGGTTTCATAAGCTCTTCGGACCCTGTGAGTCTGCAGATTGCTGCCGATGTACTGCCGGGAGATGCGTTACAAGGCTCACTGACTGCGGGCGCAGAACTCGGCCTGCTCGGCATCGAGCTTGAGTCGAGGCGACGAAATCGTGTGAACGGCACGATTAGCGCAGCGGCTGGAAACAATCTCGAACTAAGGGTTGGCCAATCGTTCGGTAACTGCCCGCAGTACATCACTGCGCGGAGCTGCCGTGAAATTGAAGTCAGGCCTATGGACAGGTCTGCAAGCAGATACAAGCGCCTCACCGAGAGGATGCGGAGATGGATCGGGTCGGCTACTACCCTGTTCATCGCCAGCGGCTACCGGGGCGTGGGCCAACATCCGGCATACGGGATGGATGCGTCCCACCGCGGTGGCGCAGCAGGCTTCGTTACAGTAAAAGACGACTCCCGGCTGATCCTGCCGGACTATTCAGGCAACAACTACTTCAACACCATCGGCAACCTTGTTGCGGACCCCCGGGTGGCATTGTTATTTGTAGACTTCGAATCAGGCAGCCTGCTGCAGCTCAGTGGCCAGGCGACCATTGACTGGGATTCCGCCGAAGTGGCGAGGCATCACGGCGCGCAGCGGCTGATATTGATCGACATCCAGCAGATTGTGCAGCTCGACGGCGGGCTGCCGTTGCGATGGGGCGAGCCCGAGCCTCATCTGCCCCTCCGGCTGGTCAGGAAGACAAAGGAGAGCGATGACGTAACATCATTTGAATTTGAAGGCTTGGACGATGCAGCGCTCCCGGCCTTTAAACCCGGTCAATACTTGCCTATCGAGTTGCAGATCGAGAATGCTACACAGCCCGTCAAGCGGACCTATTCGTTGTCCAATACACCAGGTGACGCGGGATACCGAATCAGTGTGAAGCGCGAACCACAGGGCAGCGTTTCTCGATTCCTGCACGACGAAATCGCTGTGGGCGACGTCGTCAATGCACTGAAACCCGAGGGTAACTTCGTGCTCACCCAGGGCGATCGTCCGGTCGCATTGATCAGCGCGGGAATCGGCGTAACACCCATGATCAGCATGCTGCGGGCCCTCGTTCGCGAGCCAGCCCGCCGATTGGTGTATTTCGTCCACGGCGCCCGTAACGGCCATCATCACCCTTTTGCCAGTGAAGTTCGCGCACTAGCGGTGCGCAACAATAATGTCCGGTTCTGCGCCGTCTACAGTCAACCGTGCGACAGCGATGTTCAAGGGGAAGATTACGATCACCAAGGACGGGTTGATATTGACTTGCTCAAGGACGTTATCCCGGCACTTGATGCCGACTTTTACCTGTGTGGCCCGGGCGACTTTTTAGCGGGCATCGTCGCCGACCTCAGCGAGCGCGGTGTCTTGCCGGATCGTATCCATACCGAGACGTTTTGATGCGACGGCTCAGAGCCATCGCTCGAAAAGCAGGTCGTTCATTCCATTGCAGGTTCGACCAATTCCGGAACCTCGTCCAGGTACATCTCCTCGTCCCAGATTTCAACGGGGAAGGCAGCTTCTGGAATTGGAACCTCGATCGCCGCTGCGCGTTGGATATACGGCTCTATGATCGGCGCCATACCTTTCAGCACTTGGGCAGGCAGGGCTGAAGTAAATCGGAATTGTCCAGCCTCATCACCGACAACGAACGCAGTCAGCGTGCCGAAATGATTGTCTCCGAGATAGAACACCAGCGTAGCGGTGCGGCTCAGTGCGCGACCGGTGACGCGCTGGCCGCCTGCGGTTGAGACCAGGCGGTTATCGCCCGTCCCTGTTTTTCCGCCCATGTTCAGGTCGCTACCATCCGTTCGCTTGAAGGCTCCCAGCAGGCGACGGCCCGTGCCTTTGTTGACCACATCGGCGAGGGCGATTTTCATGGCGCGAGCCACCTCTACATGCATCACCTGATCCGCCATTGCCAGCGGTTGGCTCAAGTGGGTTTCATAGGGAGTATCGGCCGCAAACACTAGCCGATTGATACGACGGGGCGAGATACGCGCGCCTTCGTTCATCGTGATGCCCATAAACTCCGCCAAGGCTGCGGGTCGATCCCCGGAACTGCCCAGTGCCGTGGCGAGGGACGGTACCAAATGGTCGAAGGGAAAGCCCATGCGGCGCCAGCGCCGGTGCAGTTCGGCAAAGGCTTCGACTTCCAGCATCGTGCGTACGCGGCTATCGCGTGCGCTGCTGGCGCGGGTACGGCTGAGCCAGCGGTAGACCTCTTGCCGCTGATTGGTGCTGGCCGTCAATACCTCAGAAAAGGTGGACTTGTCGTTTTGCAGCAGATAACCCACCAACCATAATTCCAGCGGATGCACCTTGGCGAGGTAACCCAGATCTTGCAAATTAAAGAGCTTGGGATCGTAGCGCTCATACAAACGCGCCAAGGTAGCGGCATCTGGTGCCCGAACCAACTGCTCCGTTACAAACTGGCTGAAACTGTCCAGATCCGCCGACGGATACAGGTATCGGTAAATTACCGCGGCCCGCACCGGCGTTAGCTGCAGCCCGGAGAGTAAAGCACTTACGCGCTCGTCGGGGCCTTTGTTGAGGTACTTGCCCCAGAAGCGGGACAGGAACTGGGTCCCTTCCCGATCCGCAAAGCGCGCCAATACCGTGGGACGACGGGGGTCATCATCATTCTTCATCACTGCGCGCAGGTCTTGCCACTGCTGCTCAGTGAGATAGCTGATCACATCCCGCAACATCCGCACGAAGGGCAAGTTGATGGATTCATTGAGTGCTTCGCGTACAGTCGGATTGCGACCGTTGTCCTCGCGCCGGAAGTTGCTGAAGGTATGTTTGCCACCGCCAGTGAAAAATGACTCAGCCGGGCTGGCGGAATAGCGCCGATCCATGGCCGCGGCCAGCATCTGCTCCAGGGTGATCTCGGGTTGAGCAAGAAATTGCCCCAATACCCAGCGGGTTAGCGAGTCGGTATCGTCCGGCTGCGCTGCGCGTGGCAGCGGGGCATAGCGCTCGTAAAGCTCGGCAATGATCTCCAGATAGGAGGCCAGCACTCGCAGTTTGGCCGTAGACCCCAACTCCAGCTTGCTGCCTTCATTGATGTCGAAGGGAATGTCGGTGTTATCTGTTTGCACCCGTACCTGATTACCCAGATCGCTACGTTCGAACAGTGTGAAACTGTAACGCAGGCTTGCCGCCTGACCGGGACGAAGCAAATATTCCCCAACCAGACCGTTGGATTCAGCCACAGCGGGATCACGCAAACTGCGCAGATGTGCGGTGACCTGCTCTTGCAGGCTCCGATCCAGCGTGGTGGTGACCATCAGGTCCATTCGGTCGAGCTGATACAGAGAGACATCAAGCAGGTTGCTCAAGCGGTTGCGCACCATATTGACGCCTTTGTTAGTTTCCCCCTGTATCACCGCTGGCTGCTCGCGGAAGTTACGAAATACAAGTTCCTGCTCGAGTCCGGCCTTGGCGAGCGCCGGACTGATCCGGCCACCGGCACGTAGCAGACGCAGATGAGCGTCCGCCAACTCTCCGAGCTCGGTTCTATTCTGCAATAAATAATACGATGGCCGCCGGTGGGCAATCATCAGCGCCAGCACCTGGCGCAACGCGAAGCCTTGCAGCCTTAGGTCATCTTCCTCAGGATTTTTGAGTGCGAGCAAGCGATTCACCTCCGCGGGGTCCGCCGCGAACCAGACGCGAAGCCCGTCACCGATGCCATTGACCTCTCCATAGCCCGGTGCCGCCGCAAGGGGTACTGTGTTCAGGTAATCCAGAACCAGTTGCCGACGCGCTGGCATGGTGTCGTCTCCATGCTGATAAACCCGCACACTGGCCGACACCATCTGTCTCAGCTTCTCCATGATCGAACCAGTCACGCCATCATCTGAATGGCGAAATTTTTCGATCTGCGTAGCTAGCGTGCTTCCGCCCATCGACGGCGTATTCAGATTCATAGCCTCGCCAGCTTTGAATATAGCGGCCTTGAGGAACCGACCCCAGTTCACCGTCGGGTTCATGTGCTGGCGATTGCCGGAAAGCAGGCGGCGATCCTCAATAAACAGGAGCGAGTCGATCATCAAGGGTGGAATGTCTTCGAAGCGCTCGAAGATGCGACGGGGATAGCCAAACTCGAACATAAGCTGTTGATCCACATCGTGCACCGACAACCCCGCTTGATTTTTTTCACGATACGGCGGGTAAAAGCCGGCTTCTACGAAGGTAAGCAGTGGCGGCGAGAAACGTACTTGACGATCGATGTAGTAGCCATTGGCTTGCAACTGGTCGAGCATCGCAGGCAAGTGCGCATAACCCAAACGCTGGTCAAAGGGACCCTGCACCGGAAAACGGATGCTCTGGCTCGGCCCCTCCTCAAGGTCATACGACAGCGAACGGGCGTAGTCCGGAAGCAACCGCGCTTGCAGCCAGGAGGTACGCGCCTCAAACCATGCGAGCCCGGCAATCGCCACGAACAGCAGCGCAGCGGACAGCAACAACCAGCGCCAATACCTTCGCTTGGCTGGCTTTGGTTGAGGCTGCGTCGCCAGAACCGAATCATTTTCAGTAAGGGACGCATCAGTCATCGGTTGCACGTGAGAATCTTGCGGAGAACGTCGCATATTTTTTTAGTACTACTCTATAAAGCACACTAGACTAAAAGGGTTACACCAAAAGTAGTCCAACTGCTGCGCCTTATTCCATTATATTTCGAGATATTTTTGTGCGGACTTTTTTCGTTCTGGTCGTCTTGTCGCTGTTTGCCTCCACTTTCGTTCACGCACAAACTGTTACACCGGATCCTGCGAAGCTGCAGTTAGCTTCGGTGAATGCATTGATCATGGACCTGAACACCAATGAGATTCTGTACTCACGTAATCCCGATGCGGTTGTACCCATTGCCTCGGTAACCAAGATGATGACTGCGTTGGTTGTACTGGATGATCTGGACAAGGCCTCACTTGATGAATGGATTACGGTTGACGTCGCGCAGACTGCAGAAATGAAGAACGTCTTTTCCCATGTGCGCATCGGTAGCCAATTACAGCGCCGTGACATGCTGCTACTGGCGCTGATGGCATCTGAAAATCGCGCGGCCGCCACTTTGGCGCACCGATACAGTGGTGGTTACGATGCTTTTATTAAAGCCATGAATGTTAAAGCCGCGGCGCTGGGCATGCGGAACAGTCACTTCGTTGAGCCAACCGGTTTAGCCGCCGGCAACGTGTCCACGCCACGTGATCTGGCTTTGCTGATACAGGCATCCGCAAACAATCCTTTGATTTCAGCGCTCAGCATTACCCCAAAGAAAGACTTCCATTTCCGCTCTCCGAGGCATGTGCGTGCCTTCTACAATACCAACCCCCTTGTTCGGGCGTCGAATTGGCGCATCGATGCGAGCAAGACTGGCTTCACCAACCCCGCAGGCCGTTGCCTCTTACTACAAGCCGAAATCCAGAAACGCCGCTTGGCTATAGTGCTATTGGACTCGTTCGGCAAACGTTCGCACATCGGCGATGCTGATCGCGTGCGTCGCTGGCTTGAAACCGGCAGCAGCGGTGCAGTGCACCCCTCTGCTCTGGCATATGTGCAACGCCGCCAGAGTGTGATCTTGGCGAGCAAGGGCGCTTTGTAATCAGTACGCTGCGCTGTGGACTACTTCAGCATCTTGTCGATTTGCCTGATCGCGTTCTGATCCTCGGAAACACGCAGGCTCAGCATCGCTCGCTTGTCATTCAACTGTTGCCTGAACTCGGGACACAACTTACCCAGTTTTTTGTACTGCTCGTATCCCCTTTTGATTTCAGCAAGGGTGAAGCCGATGGCCTTGCCACGTTCGATGAAGGCCAACTCCTGGATGTGCGCCTTTCCATAGCGTCTATAGCCGTTCGCTGATCGCTCGGGGCGGCTCAGCAGTCCGATCTTCTCGTAATAGCGCAGGGTGTCACGTGACACCCCAGCCACCCTCTCAAACTCAGCAATTTTCATCTGTAGCGCCTCCGGGTTTTCTGCAGCGTGAACGGCAGGCATTGACTGTGGAGTTAATCCATACTTTACCATGGTTTCATCGCTGAGGAGATCCGATGAAAATCACCCAAATCAGAAGTGCCACCCTGATCATTGAAACCCGAGACTTCCATATTCTGGTAGACCCCATGCTCGCCAGACAATCCGCCCTGCCCAAGCTCCGCTACTTCAAGAGCAATCAGCGAAATCCGCTGGTCGAACTGCCTGAGACCTTTCATGACTTGAAGCAGCAGGTCAACTACGCCCTGATCACCCACTGTCAGAAGGGGCACTTCGACCATCTCGACAGAGCTGGCGTGCACTGGCTGCGCAAGCACAGCATTACCACTTTTTGCACGACTCATGATGCAGGCTACCTGCAAAAAAAGGGCATTCCCGCACAGGCGCTGAAAGACAGAGTGAGTACCTTTTTCACCGGCACCATCGAGCAGATCCCCGCCAGGCACACGACGGGCTGGCTCACGCCCTTCATGGAGCATGGAGTTGGCTACTTCATTCAGCTGGAGAATGAGCCAAGCCTCTATCTTATGGGCGACACGATTCTAACGGATGTAATACGGGAGTTTGTCAGCACACAACAGCCCGACTACATCGTTGCTCCGACTGGGAAGGCACAATTCGACGTGGGCGCGCCGCTGCTTTTGAACGAGGAAGAGATTATCGAACTGGCATCGCTGAGTACGGGGAAGATTATCGCCAATCACATGGATGCGCTGGATCATTGCCGGATCACGCGTAAGGACCTTGCACAGCTATTAGTTGAACATAGTCTGACTGATCGCTTCATCATCCCGGAAGATGGTGAGACTATAGCGCTTGATCTTCGTCAGTCTCCGGCATCCACGCGCGCACCCGGGGGCAGCAGTTCTGGCGAGACTGCTCGCCAGTCCGTCGTTTCCAACCGAAATCAAGGTGTCTTGCCATGACTACATTTATCAATGCGGACTTCGAACAGCGCATCGTGATCAGGCCCGATGAATACCGTTGGGTTGAATCACCAATGAAGGGTGTAGAGCGCATGATGCTGGACAGGATCGGCGATGAAGTTGCACGAGCGACTTCGATCGTTCGCTACGAGCCTTATAGTGAATTCTCATCGCACACCCACGAAGGTGGTGAAGAATTTCTTGTTCTCGAAGGTGTCTTCGCTGATGAGCATCAGTCCTACGCAAGAGGCACTTATGTCCGCAATCCGATCGGCTCATCTCACACACCAAAAATCGGCAAGGAGGGCGCCACCATATTCGTGAAATTGCGCCAGTTCAGCCCATCCGACACACAGCAGAAGGTGATCGACACTACCACTCAGCCCTGGATACAAGGCTCTGTAGCAGGCCTTACAGTCATGCCGCTGCATGAGTTCGAGACTGAGCATGTGGCGTTGGTGAAATGGGCACCGAACACTCAGTTCAATGCCCACCGCCACTGGGGTGGTGAGGAGATATTGGTGCTGGACGGCGTGTTCCATGATGAGCATGGCAGCTACCCCAGGGGTTCGTGGCTACGCAACCCGCACCTGAGCCAGCATCGCCCCTTCACCATGGAGGAGGGCGCGGTTATTTATGTGAAGACAGGGCACCTTCTTGGCTGACACCGTTAGTGTGCGAGAGCGCTCTCAATTCTCACGTGAGGCAGCTGCGTTTAGCGGTTCCTCTTCTACCTCGTTAACGGTGCGGCTCGTACCTCGGCAACGAGTTGCCCGTAATGAATGTATTCAGTTCTAGTTGTACTGTTTATTTCAGTCTCCTCAGAACAATGACCGCGATGCTTGTATGCTTGACGCACGTCTCAGCGCGCAACGTTCATAGCGGCACTGCAGGCGCTGGTTATGCGAGTACTGCAATAATGATTCCTCCTCCCACGAAAAAGATCCAAGGGAGTAACAGGATTGCAAAATGACGTATAGGGATGATTAGGTAAAGCAACGCGCCTAACATACCAGCAGCAGCTCCAGCGAAAGTGTTGAAATCCGCCGCTGCGTCGGCTTGGTAGAACAGCAAGTCAGCGTACCATTGCCGAAATTCATCGTGGTGAGCCAGAACAAGCTGAAATACTACCGTTATCAAGCAGACATAGAAAAAGGTCCCGCAAAGGGCCCGTAAGACGTTCGCAAGCAGATATCCGCCGACCTCATCGAGCCCTTTGAAGAGTCTAGGCATGATCTAACCGCATAACGTTTCGCTAAACAGGAGACAGGCGCAGCTTTGACTGTCTGCTGGAGGACCAAAGGGCCGGAAAGCATTCAAGCGACTTGATACGTGCTGCGCCTCACCAAATCCGAATGTGCTTCGACACCCGAATCTTTAGTAGCCGCACAAGCTCCGGATCCATGCAATGATAGTTGTCGGGAAGATGCCCAGGCCTTGCGGCGCACCGGAGTGCTAGCGTAGTTGCGTCCGACAACAGCTGCTTGTTACGTATCATAATTACTGGAAACTAGGTGAATAATATTCGACGGGCTAGAAATCCAGAATGCCTTAAGCCCATCTGGAAGCGGCTCAATCTCTTCCCGACGATGACAGCCTTGCTCTTTAAGGTATTCAGCAGCCTTGCCGATATCACTAGCGACGACTTCTAACCATATTTCAGACTGACTCAAGCTCGACACACGATCTAGCCAAAGCACTTTATCGCCAAACTCAAATTTCGAGGTGTCGTGCGCGCCACTTCCAGCAATTTCTTTAAACCGCAAAACTTCTCGGTAGAAACGTACGGTATCTTCGTACTCGTGCGCAGGGATTTTCATTGCAATGTTTTGGCCTGGCTCAAATTCCAAATCCATGGTCAGATCCTCGCCTAGGTGAATACTTAACGCCGCCCTTTGCGGCCGAACGTAGTGAGCTGGATTGCGGTAAAGTGGCGCAGCCACTCGCAATCCAGCTCACGGAGTGAAGGTCCGTCAACAGGGCCTTGTTACATGGGTCAATGCAGCTTACTCGAAATCAAACGATTCAGACTGACACCAGACTCAGCAGCTTGCATCACGAGCGAGCGGTGAATATCGGGTGGAACGCGCACCATAAATTTACCGCTGAACACCTTGGTAGCTATGGGATCAGGGACAGGCTGATTTTCCTCCTGTAGATCTTTGATGCAGTCTCTAACCAAAGCCCGGATACCTTTGAGCGCCTTTTCGGGTGTCTTTTCTAACCAACTCAAGCTCGGAAATTCAACGCACAGCCCTACATGCTCTTGATCATCTTCAGACCAGGTAACTCGATACGTATATCGATCAATTGCCCTATCCATTTTTCACCTCCAGCCGCTCTATTGCCTGCAGCACCTGCTTCACTTGATATGCCTTGGCTTTGCCTTTCGCATTCTGAATGTTAACGCGAGGGTCTCCAAGCCATGGCGTCTTGTAGACCCGGTGGCTAGACCCAGATTGACGCGGCTCGCCGAAATACAGATCGCATACTTTGCACAAGTCAGAGAAGCGAACCCCTTTCGGGTTGTCTCGCATCGATTTGAGGATGTCGTCGAGTTTAGCCATAAACATAATAGTATCACTATTGATACTACAGTCAAGCCGCTAGACGGTGGATTCTTTGCATGTAACGCCCGCTTCAGCGCGCGAAGTCTTGATGGCGGCTTTTTTGCCCACTGGCACAAAAGGTGACGGCAAGGCTTTGTCCGCTGCTAGCGTTTGTTACATCGAGCTTCGACATCAGTAAAGCTGGCCAAATACTTCTGGATGCTGCTCAGCTATCCGAAGTAGAGCCACAGCAGGGCCTTGAGGCTCGCGGCGCCCCTGCTCCCAGTCTTGTAGCGTGCGAATGCTGACCCCCATAAGTCCGGCAAACGCAGACTGGGTAAGCCTGAGCTTTGTGCGGATTACCTGTGGTGGAGATGGTTCAGCGAGCTCACGAGTACGAGACCAAGATTGCCCTTCTTGTACTCTTTGATTTCACTGAGGCCTTGCAGCTTGTTAGGGCCGCCTATCCCCGGCTTTGCTAATTAGCAGCGTAACACTGGCTACAAAGACTACTGCTGGTGCCGAAAGCCAGAAAAAATAGCCCCTTTGCACTTGAACGGCCTCCTCAGCCAAGCCTCCCCCTACCCTCTCGGTTGGGAAAGCTGAAGGTTCTATCGCATAGAAAAGCATGCAAACAGCAGCCAAAAAGGAAAAAACCGTTGCCCTCCTGTCCAGCCCGCGCATGAAGTGAACTGTAGCGACAACAAATAGCAGGTTACCGAACCATGGCAGGCAGCGCCAGATTGCCCCAAAATCCAAAGTGATGATGCCCATTATTGACAGCAAGAGCCCTTGCACGAACAAATCCCAGCCCGGCAAAAAAACCTTGAAACTCTGCTGGTACTGATGGGAGTAGCTTACAGCCGGTGATACAAGGCTTGTAAGAAAGAATACCCCTGCGATCAAAGTGAGCACTTTCCTATGCAAAGTCATAGCCCTAACGCCTTACTCAGCCGCATGCGCGCTGGAGCGGGTTTTGCGCGACAATGGCGCGAAGCGACATGCGCAAAGTCCGTGGAAGCGCGTATGTCGGTTGCAGCAACTGGTTACGTGATGCGACTACGCTGCTACCAGCCTCTTCACAGACAACTCGTGCCGATGCTGCTCAGCGTGCCACAACTCATACTGTGTTTGCTGGTTTAACCAAGTCTCAGCAGATGTGCCAAATGCAATGGAAAGCCGCACCGCCATCTCCGGGCTGATACCAGCTTTACCGTTAAGCAAAGCACTGAGGGTTTTCCTGCTAACGCCAAGCGCCTCTGCTGCTGCTGTGACAGATAGCTCAAGAGGCTCTAAGCAGAGCTCTCGAATAATTTCACCTGGATGGGGAGGGTTATGCATCATCATAGGTAGGCCTCAATGGTAGTCCTCGTAATTCACGATTTCAGCATCGCCGTCTTCGAACCGAAAGGTAACCCGCCAGTTACCGCTTACAGTGACAGACCAGACGCCTGATCGATTGCCCACGAGCTGATGAAGACGGAGCCCTGGCAAATCCATGTCCTTAACAGCACTGGCGGCATTTAGTGTCGCGAGGACAAGCCTCAGCCTTTTGACATGATCTGCCTGTATACCCGCAGTGTTGCCGGTCTTGAAAAACTTGGCCAGTCCCTTGTGCTTGAAGCTACGTATCATGCCAGCATCGTAACCCGGGTGGTTACAGGTGTCAATTCACATAACGCTGGCGTAACGGGCCGTTTTGTGGAGCGGCAGCGGAACAAAGCGGTCCCGTTGACGCAATTGTTAAGTGTTCCATGGGAAAGAGCCTCCGTCATAGTAAAAGAAAGAGTGCTTTCTCATATATTGTTCTAGTTGCTTCCCTGCCGTCGTGTGCCCTAAGTTCTCCAAAAAACATACTCTAATAGAGCCGCCCAAATCAGTGTCTGCTTCCGCGTTAGCTTCTACAAACTCAAACAATTGGCTCAGAAACGGGAGCGCCAGAACATCATCGTGATCTATAAGATACTGGGAAAACTCAGCCAGAACACCACAGATAGTGGAACAACCTTCTCTCCTCGGTTGTAGTTCTCTTCACGCCTCCACACTTTTTCAAAGTTAGGATCGAGAGAGTAGAGGTAGTTCAAAACTTCAATGTATGAGTTCATCTATGCACTTAACGCCGGGTTCAGCGGCCTGATGGAATGGAAGAAAATTGTGGTATAAGCGAAGCGACCACGATTTTCTGGAATGGAATCAGGTCCGATGCAACCCCTTGATACTGATTGAGCCTTCTCCCCAGCCCAGCGGTTACCCGCTAAGCTGGAAGGCGACCAAGCACTACATGGGAGAAGACTCATGAACTTTTACCATAGCACCCACCGCCATTATTGTGGAATCGATTTGCACGCCCGCAGTCTGTATGTCTGCATTATCGACCAGTTCGGCGAGGTGTTGCTCCATAAGGAAATCAAAGCCCAGCCGGAACCATTACTCGCCCTACTCGACCCCTTTCGTGATGACCTGGTTGTAGGTGTCGAGTGCATGCACTGCTGGTACTGGATCGCTGACCTGTGTGAAGCGCATGGCATCCACTTCATCCTGGGCCACGCGCTCTACATGAAGGCTATCCACGGTGGGAAAACCAAGAACGACCGCATCGACTCCTTCAAGATCGCCATGCTCATGAAGGGCGGCAATTTTCCGCTGGCATACGTGTATCCAAAAGAGATGCGGGCGACTCGGGATCTGCTGCGTCGTCGGACTCGCATCGTCCAGCACGGGGCTATGCTCAAGGCCCATGTGGTGAACACCACCAGCCAGTACAACCTGCCACCGAACAAGGTGAACCTGAAGAACATTGGTGCTCGCGAGCAGGTTCGCCTGGCGTTTGCCAACCAGGATGTGCTGCAGAACATCAACTTCGACCTGGCCATCATTGAGTGTTATCACCGTGAGCTGGACAAGCTGGAGGATCATCTAGAACAGCAGGCCAAACAACATGATCCGGCCTCACTGAGTGTACTGCGCACCATTCCCGGTGTCGGCCGTATCCTGGCGCTGACCATACTCTACGAAATCGGCGATATCCGGCGTTTCGAAACGGTACAGAATTTTGCTTCGTACGCCCGACTGATCAAGTGCAAGGCCGAGTCGGCAGGCAAGGTCTATGGCACCCAGGGCAACAAGATCGGCAACGCCCATCTGAAGTGGGCTTTCTCTGAGGCCGCCGTGCTTTACCTGCGGGGCAATGACAAAGCCCAGCGCTATTTACAGAAACTGCAGAAACGCATGAACAAACCCAAGGCGCTGTCTGCACTAGCCCACAAGCTGGGCCGCGCCGCCTACTTCATGCTCAAGCATCAGAGGGTATTCGATGAACAACGATTCCTGAAGGGTTAGTCACGCCACGGGGTGAGTGTGACGTCTAACTGGATCATCCAGGATGATACCTGAAAGCCGGCAGTCCACTGACTGGCACTTGATGCCGAACCGGCCTTCTATCACCGCCGTTGAAGCCAGTCGCTTGATTAGCCACCCCGTGGGCGTGCCTTAATGCCATGAGCCAGTGCGCTTACACCGGTCCTGAGCCTGAAACTAACTGGAGCTATGCAACCAGACCCTTGAATAGTGCCAGTGACCGGTTAACCGATGAATGTCTGGTGCCCCTGACCCACCGATGGAACGACTGGTCAGGCTGTGGCCCAAAGCCACGTAAGAGAGACCCTATATGTGTTTGCTGTGAGTGCCTGACAGCCCCGCGAGACTGACGAAGCAGGCGATCTCGCTCATGGACTCAGGATGGCCGCTGGCGCGGCCAAAAAACCACTATTGCCTGTTGACCCAGAGAAGGCTCATATGTGTTATGAGTTCGTAGGCCGTGTAGAGGGGTCTCCACGCAATTTTTTTCCATCGACTCCTCTGATTCACTTTTTGTCTCTTCATCAGCTTCAGTGATGTGGAGAACTTGCTCGTCGTTGCGGACCGATATCGCGTAGGTGTAGTCATTATCCAACATGTTGACGTTGATCGATTCCCCAGAAATTGGCCTTGTAATAAAAAGAAACGAGTCTGGCCCGTAAGATGAGGTGATCCTACAAGTAGCATTAGGTGCTACCACAATTCTCTTTAGCTCCATTGGAGGATACCCCGGCTCCACATGTTCTACTTGAACTGACACTGAAAGAGGATCAGAAGACTGATTTCGAAGATAGCTAGTGGTAGTGAATTGACAACCAGCAAGGCACAGTAGCGTCGAAAATATTATCAGCGATTTCAAGTCAGCACCCGTATTGACTCATAACGCCGCACTCAGCGGCCTGATGGAGTGGAGGAAACGTGTGGTAAAAGCGTAGCGACCACACGTTTCTGGAACGGAATCAGGTCCGACTGCAGTGCCTGGTTATGTGGTTTCATCGCGCCTCACGGGGATAAGATCGAAAGCTAGTTCGAAGCCAATGGCTTTTAAACTAGCTTGGAGTCTTTCCAGGCTAGCTTCTGAGCGCCTGTCCTGCTCAATTACCTTCAGACGCCATCTATCCCAGTTTGGCACGATACCTTCTACCGCGTCTCTGGAAGCTAGCGGTGAGTCATCAAAGCCAAATTGAAAGCGGCATGAGCACATCTGAAATGAGGGCGACCCTTGCGGGTCGTAAGGCGGCTCGTAGAATTCTGCGCGTCCGCAAACGGGGCATAGATAGAACCCCTCGTCATCTTGCACGATAGTGAAATGCTCGCCCTCGTGCGTTACACAATGATGCTTCTTCATAGTTGACACACATAACAGCTTATTACAATGCGTGCTTCGAAAGCCTCGTGCGCGTTTTTTGATCTCATGCATTCAGTATGTCAGAAAATCCCTTTAGAACAAGAAACTGCGCGAGCTTTCTGAACTGGTGTACCAGGGAACATCGAGGTTGGCACCGCAGAAAACCAGCTCGCGCACAAACAGAGCACACTCCTGCCACATAAGCACCGCCTAACATTCTAAAATTCTATTTACGACAGAACCTTAGACGAACTCGGCAGCGCCATATCGAGCAGCCGCGCCCGGGTTTACTAAGTAGCGCCCTTCCCAGAACCCGATAAACTCATTACACTGTATGTATATACAGACAGAGAAGGATCTCTGATGAAGTCCAGGTTCATGGAAAGTGTGCGCACGGAGCTGCGCACACGGCATTACGCGTTACAGACGGAAAAGACCTATTTGTACTGGATCAGACAGTACATCTTATTTAATGACACCAGACACCCAGAGACCATGGGGGCCCCTGAGATCGAGCGCTTCCTCAATCATCTGGCGGTGAATCGTTCGGTGAGCAAGGCCACACAGAACATCGCGCTCTGCGCCGTCATCTTCGTGTATAGGCACGTTCTTCAAATCGAGGTCAAAGACCTCGCTTACAGTCTGTCGCGCAAACCCAGTCGGCTGCCAACGGTGCTTGCTCCGCATGAAGTGAGCGCTATTCTTGCGCATCTGGACGGTCAATACTGGCTCATCACTGCCCTGCTCTATGGCTGTGGTTTTCGCATTCATGAGGTTCTAAGGCTACGCCTGAAGGACATCTGTATGGTGAGGAAGTCTATCCTTGTGTTCGGCGGTAAGGGCGACAAGGATCGCTACACCCTCCTGCCAACAAATTTGCTCGCACGAATTGAGCAGCAGATGGAGAGAGCGAAGGCTATTCATGAAGATGATGTTGCAGAAGGCTTCGGCTACACCTCGCTACCGCCCGCATTACTCAAAAAGTACAAAGGCGTGCTCAGGCAGACGCCCTGGCAGTACCTCTTTCCATCCTGCATGAAATCTGTCAATCCTTACGACCAGTCAGTCTGTCGCCACCATCTTCACAGCAGCGCCTACGCCAGACAACTGCGCGCGGCTGTCTCAAAGAGTGGCGTGTGCAAGCGAGTCACGGCACACACCTTCCGGCACTCTTTTGCCACTCGGCTGCTCGAGACTGGCAGCGATATCAGAACGGTGCAGGAGCTACTCGGGCACAGCGACCTGCGAACGACGGAAATCTATACCCACGTTGTGGGGAATCAGCGGGCGGGCACCATCAGCCCGCTCGACACGATTCTGCTTGTGTGAATAACTGCCATCATTGCGGAACTATGCCGCGTTGAATCGTCCCTGATTGCCAGAGCCAGCTTTCGCTTTCGCCCGCTTACTCCCGATCTCCTCAACCTTCCGCTGCTTCTCATACAGGAAGCGCAGCACTTCAGACCTCAGATGGGTGTACTGAGGATCTTCCGCCAGCCCCAGCCGATCACGCGGTCTTTCCAGATCCACTTCGAGTATCTCACCAATTGTCGCGGCAGGTCCGTTGGTCATCATAACAATCCGATCGGACAGCAAAACAGCCTCATCCACGTCATGAGTAATCATGATCACCGTGTTGTTGAGTTCGTTCTGGATCTCCATCAGCGAGTCCTGCATATGGGCACGGGTCAGTGCATCCAATGCACCGAAAGGCTCATCCATCAGCAGCACCTGTGGCTCCATCGCAAGGGCCCGCGCAATGCCCACGCGCTGCTTCATGCCGCCTGAAATCTCCCCTGGACGCTTGTGCATGGCGTGCTCCATATGTACCAGCCGGAGGTTGTGCTCTATCCAGGCCTTCTTCTCTGCCCTGCTCTTCTTGCGGCCGAAGACCTGGTCTACCGCCAGCTCGACGTTTTCATAGGCGGTCAGCCATGGCAGCAGTGAATGGTTCTGGAACACGACGGCACGCTCGGGGCCTGGTTCGTTGACTTCGGTGCCGTTTAGCACCACCCCACCCCGGCTGGCCTGGTAGAGGCCCGCGACGATGTTCAGCACAGTAGATTTGCCGCAGCCGGAGTGACCGATCAGCGAGACGAACTCGCCTTTCTTGATCTTCAGGCTCACGTTCTGCAGCGCTGTGAATGGCCCTTTTGGGGTCTCGAAAACCATGTCGATATGGTCGATGTTCAGTGTGATGGACATGAGCTGTTCTCCACTAGGTGAATGTCTGTTGCGTCGCGCAGCTTCAGCTGGCGGCTGTGTTCTTGTCCCATGACACGTAGCGCTGCAGCGTGAGCATGATGCGGTCCAGCATGAAGCCGATCAGACCGATCACGACGACAGCGGCCATGATGCGGGCGAGTGAGGACGAGCTGCCGTTCTGGAATTCATCCCAGACGAACTTGCCCAGCCCCGGGTTCTGCGCGAGCATTTCAGCGGCAATCAATACCATCCAGGCGATGCTCAATGACATGCGCATACCGGTAAAGATGAGGGGCACGGCAGCCGGCAGCACGATTTTCTGAACATGCTTCAGCGCTGGCAGTCTGAGCACGCGGCTCACGTTCACCAGGTCCTTGTCGATGGTCGCCACGCCAAGTGCGGTATTGATCATCATTGGCCAGAGGCAGCACAGCGTGACCGTGATCACCGAGGTCACGAAAGACTTGGCGAACATGGGGTCGCTGGTGACATAGACGGCACTGACCACCATTGTCACCAGCGGCAGCCAGGCCAAAGGCGATACTGGCTTGAAAATCTGTATCACCGGATTGACCGCTGCACTCAAGGTCTTGTTGAGGCCTATCGCGATACCCAGCGGAATCGCGATCACTGCCGCCAGTGCAAAGCCGCTCATCACCGTCAACAGGCTGGTGACGATCTGGTCGAGAAATGTTTCCTTGCCGGTATAGTCACGAATGCGGGGCTCATAGGCGGGATCCGCCGCAACGCGTTCTGTATTTCGCTCTTCCTGGCGTTGATAGAACGCGGCTTCCTTTTCACTGGAGACTCGATGTTCGTCGTAGAGGTTGCCGAACTGCTCGGCGACCGCCGCCGGCCCAGGGAAGGCGCCGAGTGAGGTTTCAATGTTTTTCGCCGCAAAACTCCACAGCATGAGAAAGATCGCGATACCCACGACCGGTGCTATGAATGGTTTCAGTGTGACTGAAAACAACTGGCCGAGGTCGATATCGCGATCGGACGGCACGGGTGCGATGACCGCTGATTTCGCTGTCGCACCTGCTGTGGCTTGTGGCGTGTCTGCTGTGCTTTCCATGACTGTGCTCCTAGAGTTTGTCGCCGGATTTCAGGCCGATCTTGAAGCTGTCGATATAAGCGTTCGGTTTGGAGCCGTCATAGCTGACGCCATCGATAAACTCGGTTTGCACCGGCTTGAAACCTGTCTCGGAAGCGAAATCTGGAAAATCTTCAGCCTTGGCCAGCCCATCGGCGATGAGGGATTTGGCCGCCTTGGTATAGATATCCGTGCGATAGACTTTCTTCGCCAGGTCCTTGTACCAGTCATCCGGCTTGTCTTCGGCAATCTGACCCCAGCGGCGCATCTGCGTGAGGTACCAGATGGCGTCAGAGTAGTAGGGATAGGTCGCGTTGTAGCGGAAGAAGACGTTGAAATCGGGCACCTGCCGCTTGTCGCCCTTTTCATACTCGAACGTACCAATCATGCTATTGGCAATAACGTCATAATCAGCGCCCACATATTGTGGCTGCGACAGGATCTTCACGGCCTTGGCGCGGTTGGCGTTGTTATTCTCATCCAGCCACATGGCCGCTCTGATCAGTGCCCTGGTCACGCGCACTGCGGTATTTGGGTACTTCTCGATGAAGGCTTCGGTCATGCCGAAGACCTTTTCAGGATTGTTCTTCCAGATTTCGTAATCGGTGATGACAGGGACGCCGATGCCCTTGAACACTGCCTGCTGGTTCCACGGTTCGCCAACGCAATAGCCATTGATGGTGCCCGCTTCGAGGGTGGCTGGCATCTGCGGTGGCGGGGTCACCGACAGCAGCGCTTCGGCCTGCAGCTGTCCTGAAGTATCGCCCTTATGCGGCGCATAGTAGCCAGGATGGATGCCTCCTGCTGCGAGCCAATATCGCAGCTCATAGTTGTGGGTCGACACCGGGAAGACCATGCCCATCTTGAACGGCTTGCCTTCGTTCTTCATCTTGTCGACGACAGGCTTGAGTGCGTCGGCCTTAATGGGATGCTCCGGCTTGCCATCAGCATCCATCGGCAGCTTGGGCTTCATCTGCGCCCACACGTCGTTAGATACTGTAATGGCGTTGCCGTTGAGGTCCATGGAGAACGGTGTGACGATGTTGGCCTTGGTGCCATAGCCCATGGTTGCTGCGAGTGGTTGACCGGCGAGCATGTGGGCACCATCGAGCTGGCCATCGATCACGCCGTCGAGCAGTACCTTCCAATTTGCCTGGGCTTCCACCGAGACATACAGTCCTTCATCTTCGAAGTAACGGTTTTCGTAGGCGATGGCGAGGGGCGCCATATCGGTCAGCTTGATGAAGCCGAATCTCAGCTCCTCCTTTTCAGGGAAACCTAGTTTCTCTGCGTGAGCACTGCCTGCTGAGACGCCCAGTGAGATCGCCGAGCTGATGGCGGCTGCCTTGAATGAAGTTGACCAGTTCATGCACAGTTCCTTGCGTGGTGTGTGTAGCTGAACTGGTGGTAGCAGAAAGCATGCCACATGAATTATGTATAAAAATCAGACGGTTGCTAATTCAAGTGGAAGGTTTTGGCGCGAACACGGAGTGGTAATGGTGCGGAGGCGGTGAAAATCGCACTGCAAAGATGCAGCGGCCTCTATCAGCCGCGCATCATATCAGGGCATTTCGCTACAGGGCGTAGCTAAAGCCAAGCTGATAGCTGATCTGATCCTGGCTCTCGACAACGGGACTGTCGCCAGCATCGCCGATCAGCTGCTGGTAGCTGATGGCGGTTATCAGATTGAGCTCGCGCGTAATGAAGTACAGCAGTCGGCTGGAGACACCGGCGGCATGGAAGCTATCGTCACTCTCATAGGCGGGCAGACCGCTGTTTACTGATTGCCGTTCGCTGATACCGAACCAGGCCTCCTGAAAGGAAGCGGAGCCGAAATTGGCACTGACACCATTAATGAGCAGAAAGCGTTCGCCCAGGCGATCGCTTCGGCTCAAACTGACATCTCCACTCACGCCGGTATTGCTCCCGCTAATTTGGTGATCGACTGAAAGGCCCAGCGTATAACCGGCGTTCAGCAGCCCACCGAGATTTTCGACCCTGAACTTGTAGTCGGCGAAGAAGTTGAGCTTCGCACCGCCGTCGATATCATCGAGGCCTTCGAGGCGGTCGCCATCGTCCTCATCCCTGCCAAAGGCGTAGCCCAGGCCAAGCCCTATGGTAAGCGCCTTGACCGGACGGATACCGACACCCGCCCCGTTTATCGGATTAAGAAAATATTGATTGTACTGAAGGTCCAAGAAGGGCAAGGCCGTCAGCTCGTAGTCTTCACCCCCGAGATACTCAGGTCGATACAGAGCCAACGCGCCCACAACCGATTTGACTTCCGCAGCTTGCTCGGCTGTGGCCTGATTTGCGGAGGTGTCTGCCGACTCTTCCGTTTCAGCGAGCAGAGATTCAGCCGATAATGCGGCGGCGGCAGCGCAGGCGAAACGCCAGGCATGCCTACCACATGAGGTCGTCCGGGATCTGGTAATCGGCATAAGGGTCATCATTGTCATCGCTCGAAGCATCTGTCTTGGCGTCCTCGGGTCTGAGGCCACTCTGTTTGTTGAACAACAGCACCGAGCTTGCGATCGGGTCGATCTGGAGTTCTGCGAGCAGGACATTGAGCGCCTGTTCGCGATCGATAATACGTTGTGCAGTCTCTGCAGGGACCAATTCGTAACGGCCTTTACTGGTCACGATAGCGAGCTGCCCACGCTGTAGTGCACCCTGTTGCGCCCTGTCTACCCGGATTTTCTTCACCTTGCGCTGATCGACAAACTGGAATGGCACTTCAGCATCTTCACGCAGCCCAGCCTCCTGACCGTGCTTTACGCGGTTTGTTTCCACCATCTGCCGAACCTGCGCAGTACACTCCTGACGCTTCCGCAGTACGCTGTCCTGCTGTGCCCGTGCCCGATCACGCGCCTGTTGCTCTTCCCTTCGTCGGGCAGCCATTTCTGCGGCGGTATCGACCTTTTCCGATTTCTTGGGCTTGGGTGCCTGCTTGGTTGCCTTGCGCTTTTCCTGCTTTATCGATTTAGCTTTCTTGCTATCGACCAAGCCAGCCTGCATCAGTTGTTCCTGAAGAGACTTTGCCATGAGGACTCCTGTAATCTGTAAGTAGTGGCCAGACGAGAGTATTGCATTCACCTGCAGCCTCAGGCCAACCTTTTGCATCTTGAACGCGCACGGATGAGCTCTTATGTCCTCCCCCCATCAGCATTTGGATACCATTGTTCTGGCCGGCGGCCGTGGCGAACGGATGGGTGGGCAGGATAAGGGATGGGTCAGTCTTGGCAACACCACCTTTATCGAAGCTACGCTTGCAGCTTTTACCGGCACCCCAATTCGACCACTCATTTCGGCGAACCGGAATCTCGATCGTTACCGTGAAATCGCCGGGGGCCTCGGTGGTCTGGTGGTCCAGGATCTGGATACAAGCTTCAGGGGGCCGTTGGGCGGCCTGGCTGCGGCTTCAGTACACCTGCAGTCGGACTGGGTGTTCATCGTTCCCTGCGATACACCCCAACTCGGCCCATGCTTCGCAAAACGCATGCTTGCCGCGGCCGAGGCCGAGCCTGGCGTGGACGGCTTCATGGCCAGCGACGGGGAACGCATCCAAGCCCTGCACAGCCTGCTAAGAAAAAGCGCTCTACAGCAGCTGCCGAATTTCATGGCCATTCCGCGCGAGCGTCAGCCGGGCATGATGGCTTGGGTAAAACAGCTGACGATACGAGAGGTGAACTTTTCAGACAGCGCGCAGATGTTCGAGAATGTGAATACCCCAGAGGCCCTGGCGTCAGTCAGATTCGCTGATAGGCAATGCCGGGAGTGAAGCGGGTCATCCTGAATTTATCAGACAATGCCCCCGGTGACTCTGATGCACCCAGCATGAGAAAGCCGCCAGGCTTCAGCGCGGCGTGCATTCGCTGCAGAATATCGTTCTTGACCGGACCGGCGAAATAGATCAACACGTTACGGCAGAAGATGATGTCGAACTGACCGAGTCCGCTAAAGCTGTCGAGGAGGTTGAGGATCTTGAACTCCACTATCGCCTTCAGCTTTGGCCCCACTTCCCAGGTACCGTTACCGCGGTCGATGAAGTGCTGTGTCAGCGTGCTCTGGTCGAGACCGCGGCCGAGCGCCAGCTGGTCATAACGGCCCTCTTTGGCATTATCGAGAACGCGGGCTGAGAGATCAGTTGCAACAATTTTCGCATTGAGCCTTTCCGCACCCTGATGCAGCCTGAACTGCTCTAGCGTCATGGCAATAGAATACGGCTCCTGGCCAGTCGAACAGGCTGCCGACCAGATTCTCAACTGTCGCGAGGCCAAGTTGGCCAGACCTGCTGCATTCGGCCCGCTCCGGGCAGGACGGGTGGTCCCCATCGGCTCGAGGCCATAGCACTGGGGCAGGATATGCTCACGCAGGTTGTTGAAAGGATGCATGTCGCGAAACCAGAGGGTCTCGTTGGTCGTCATGGCATCGATGACGGCTTCACGCAGCGGTAGCGGATGGCGCACATCGATGCGCCTCACCAACTCCGTCAAGCTGGACACGCCGGTTTCGATCAGAATACGCCGGAGCCTGCTTGCTACCAGGTATTGTTTGTTGTCGCCAAGAACAATCCCGCTGCTACGCTCGAGAAAGTTTCTGAACACATCGTATTCGTGCGCCTCAAAGGTCATTCGCTGCGGGATTCATCCCTGATAATTTCATTGATTCGTTGGGCAAGCTCGTCGGGACTGAACTTCGCCATGAAGTCGTCGGCACCAACCTTGGCCACCATCGCCTTGTTGAACACGCCGCTGAGCGAGGTGTGAAGCATAATGAACAGATTCTGCAGCTGCGGATTGCCTTTACACAGCGTCGTGAGCGTGTAGCCGTCCATCTCGGGCATTTCGACGTCGGAAATCATCAGGCTCAGATGATCGCGGATATCACTGCCGTCTGCCACCAGGCTTTCCAGATACTCCAGGGCCTCCCGGCCATTGTTCTTTGTTACCACATTCAGGCCTACAGCCTGCATACAGTGGACGATCTGCCGTCTTGCCACAGATGAATCGTCAACCACGAGCACGGACTTGTCCTTGACGCTCTCCTTGACGTCCTCGTCGATGAACTCCGCTGCTACGGTGTCACGTGTTGGCGCCACTTCGGCCAGAATCTTTTCGACATCGATGATCTCAATGAGCGTATCTTCGATTCTGGTCACAGCGGTGAGATAGCTGTTTGGTCCAGCGCCCTTCGGCGGTGGCTGCATGTCGCCCCAGTTCAGGTTGACGATGCGTTCTACACCCGAGACCAGAAAGCCTTGGGTCTTGCGGTTGTATTCGGTAATGATGACAAAGCACTCAGGGATCTCTTCGGCCGGAATACCCTGCTGGCCAGTGGCCATGCCCATATCCATGATCGGAATCGTGCCGCCCCTGACGTGAGCCACGCCTCTCACAACCGGATGCCGCTGTGGCAACATGGTCAACTTGGGGCACTGCAGTACCTCCTTGACCTTGAAAACATTGATACCGTAGATCTGCTTGCCGCGCAGTCTGAACAGCAGTAGCTCCAGTCGATTCTGGCCGACGAGCTGTGTACGCTGATTAACACTGTCTAGAACGCCGGCCATGCCTGAATACTCCTCTCTACGCTGAATGGCCTGGTATTTGCTTTAGCTATCTTCAGTAGCTTGCTGCCGCAGGGACAGTCACAGTCATTTCAGGCCTCCCCCAAGCATAGGCAAGATTCTGGATATTTCTATTTTGCCAGGACAGTGATATGTACCAATTCAAGATCCCTCAGTCCAAGCGGTGGACCTGTGTACAGATGATACGTCTGTGCCTGTTGATGGGTGCTACTTTTAGCGCCTCGGCAACGCCAGGCGAAGAGCCGGTCTGGCAGCAGCAGGTGCTTGCGGCTACTGAGTCTTTCATGCGTGCCTATGTAAGGGGACTGAATCTGGACACCGAAGGCGAGCGCCTCGAGTACGAGATCAACTCACCCGATGCTCGGCTGAACTATCCTGCCTGTCGACAAATGCCTGAAGCGCTCGCACCTGAGTCCAACAGTCGCGATGACAGCAAGGCGCTGCATAGTGGCGGTCGGCTGGTGCTGAAGATTTCCTGCGATTCGCCAGAGCAATGGACGATCTATACCCAGGTCCGAATCGTTCACACGGTGAGTGTCATGCAGGCGCGTCACGCAATACCGCGCGGCGGTAGCGTTGCCGACGCGGAACTGATTGCGGTCGATACCGACATCAGCAAGTTACAGCGGGGCTATTTTCGCGACCGGAAGTCGCTCAGGGGATGGCGCAGCAAGCGCACCATCCGCGCTGGTGAAACCTTGAGTCCAGGCATGATGGTCAAGGAAAAGGCCGTCGCTCGAGGCGATCGGGTGATCATTGTGGCGAGTACCGCAGGTATCAGTATTCGCATGCAGGGCGAGGCTTTGTCTGATGGCACAGTGGGCCAGCAGATATCGGTCCGCAACCTGAGTTCTGAACGGGTGGTTCGCGGACGAGTCGTCGCCCGTGGAGAAGTCGAGGTTATCCTCTAGGCTCCCGGAGTCACTCTGCAATGGCGGCAAAAAATAGCCGTTGCAGAAAGCGCTCTGCATGGCTGCTATAGTAGGCATAGGCGCAAAACTGCCGCCGGAGAAATTTTTCAATTCAGTCCTAAAGTTTTTCGAGCGGTGGCCGATATATTGAATATGGGCGCTGGGAAGGCGCAGACAAATTCAGGTTACAGCTGTACGACAGCAGGTATCGAATCATGAATATCAACGGGTTCAGTGGCGTTCCGGGGAAAGACAACCCCTTAAGTTCTGCTTCCAAAGATGCGGCGAAAACGCGTGAGGCCAGTGTTCAGGCCAAGCCAGCAGCGCCTGCGCCTGAAAAAGGCAAAACCGCTGCGGGTGATTCCGTAGTGCTGAGTGCCCAGGCCCGCAGTCTGCAGAAGCTCGAAAGTCAGATCTCCGATCTGCCTGAAGTGGATACCGATCGCGTGGCGGATCTCAAGGCCCGCATCGATTCTGGCGAATACCAGGTCAACTCTCGATCTGTGGCAGGAAAGTTGCTTAGCTTCTAGTAGTAACGAACCTGTGGGACTGGTCCCACAGGTCAGGAAGCAGGCAACAGTATGTCAAATCAAGCAGTAAACATTCAGTCCCTTCTGGATCTCCTTCGTTCCGATATCGCCAGTCTTCAGCAACTCCATCGCCTCCTGCGTTTCGAAAGAACCTTTCTCGAGCAAGGTGAGCTGGAAAAGTTCAAACTGGCTGGCGAAAAAAAGATCGCCTGTCTCGAGCAGATTGAGCGGAACGCCGGTCTCAAGACCTCATGGCTCAAGGCCAATAATCTGACCATCGAGAAATTCCGTCAGCTCGCTCGTGAGCGCGTACCCAAGGCTTTCGAATTGCTGACAGAAGCAGAGGATCTTCTCAAGGCGGTCAGCAGTCTCAATCGGGTCAATCAGAAGATTATCCAGCTAAGCCAGCAGCGTGTAGAGCGCATCATGGATGTTTTGCGAGGCAAGACTGCGGCGCCTTCGCTCTATGGCGCAGCGGCCAGGTCAGCGGCTGCGGGCCATGGCCGGGCGATAGCAAGCGCGTGATAGCATGAGCGCTTGCCGCTCATGCTATCCAGGCTGCAAATAAAAGGTGCGCTTGTAGAGCCACGATAGACAGAAGGCGCCCTGGTGGCGCCTTTTGTATTTCAACTGCTGAGCGATTGTCGCTAGAACGGACGGATTTTGATGCTGGCTTCATCGCTGAAGCGGATACCCTCGAGCTGGATAGTTCCGAAGGTTGGGCCGCCGACCTGACCAGCCGGTCTGATATCCCGGAAACTAACCCGTTCAATGAGATTGGGCAGAATGACGTTCATTGCGCCAGTGTCGTCAAAGAGGGGCTTGATACGATCATCCGATATGTGGACACCAACGACTTCAATATCTGAATCGAGCACCTGGGTTATTGGCAGCAGGACCTTGCCGAGCTGGCCAAGAACCTTCACACCATCGAGCCCCTGTTCGGATTCCAGCGCAGAGGCTTTGCGAATGTCCCGTTTGTCGGCTTCATAGCCTATCGGCGTCTGTTCATCGAGGCGCGTAGCCAGTCTTTCGTCGAAACCCTGAGCAGTGATGCCTGCCATCTCAGACTCCGCCATAGGCTGCAAACCAGCGATCATGTACCCTTTGGCTGCAACAGTCTCAGTCGGCTTCGGCGCAGGCACGATAACCGGCGCAGTAGTCGTTGCGGCCATAGCCAGCATCGGCTGCAATGGTGCACTGATTGCGGCCAGAACCGTGGCCGCGAAGCGCAGCCGCGATTGCTGCTTGAGTGCACGCCTGAGATCACGCTCACTGATGAGCGACTGAGCCACGAGCAGTTCGCCAAGTCGCAGGGCTTCGCCCCGACCAGCCCGAACCGCCTCGGCTTGCTGTCGAAGCGCCAGATCGAGCTGCTTCTGTGTGACATACCCACGGTTGACCAGAATCTGGCCTAACCTTGAATTAGTCATCGATGCCAATTTCTGCGAGTCATGCAACGTAGAGTCGCCACCACTTTTGTTGTTGAATTTTGCTAACATGACCCCGTTCTCCTGGAACTTCTGTAATGATCTCAGTCTGGTTCAGGGTTAACCAACTTGGTAGGCGTTTGGCGTTAAGAGTTGTGTGTGTTTGAAAAGAGCAGTGAAGCTATGCAAACAGTCCGGAACCAGATCACAGAAACAAGCCCATCAGCCCTGGCAGAAAAGGCAGCCGAGGCATTGGCCAGGCCCTCCTCACGGCTGAATTTTCCCGCTGAACTCGAGCGGACGTTCATTGCCTCCCATGACGAACAACATGCCCGGACCAATCGCCTGTTCGCTTTGCTGGGTGCATTGTTCATCCTGATATCGGGTGTGAATGATTTCTGGGCGATGCCGGACCAGGCCTGGCTGACTATTCTCTTGCGAGCTGGTGCGTTGCTACTGGCCTCGCTTGCTGTCGTCGCGATGGCGGTCCGAACAATGGTGCCAGCGGTGGGATCGCTTTATCCGACCCTACTGGTACTGTTTTCACTGTATTCGCAGGCCACCCTGCTCTTTATCACCGGCGTGGCTGCCGAGCATCTTCACTTCTCCTACCAGCTCGGCCCCCTGCTTCTGCTCTTGTTTATCTGCCTGCTAACGCGACTGCGTTTCCAGGTCACACTCATCATCGTAATCTGTATGTGGTACATGCAGTATTTCGCAACGAGCCTGTGGATTCGGCTACCAGCGGAACAGAGCCTCTACGTCATGCTGGTTTACAGCGTGCTTTCAGTGATCGTGCTGCTGGCGAATTATCGTTTCGAGCGCGAAAGCCGACGGGTGTTCCTGCAGGATCTGCTGCTGGCGACTGAGCGGGAAGAGCTCAAGGCTGCCAGGGTGCAGATCGAGCAGCTGAGTCTGGCTGATGATCTGACTGGCATCGGCAACAGACGACACTTCGACCGTCAGCTCAGCCATGAATGGCTGAGGGCCAAGCGCGGCCGCCAATCGGTATCGCTGCTACTGTTCGATATCGACGCCTTTACTCACTACAACGAACAGTACGACCGGGCGACCGGTGACCGCACGCTGATTCAGGTGGCAGAAACCATTCAGCAGAAAGCCCGCCGCCAGAGTGACTTGTTGTGCCGCTACTCCAGCGAGCAATTCGCACTGCTGACGCCGGACATGAATCCGGCAGATGCGCTGCTACTGGCTCGGTCTATTGTCGACTCGGTACTTGCCTTGAAGTTACCCCACGAAGGCTCACCTCAACATGCTGTGGTTACCATTAGCTGCGGTTGCATGACGCTCTGGCCTCACAAGCAGCCAGATATCAAAGACCTGATTCAGGGGGCCGACCGTAACCTGCGTGAAGCCAAACGAGCGGGTGGTAATCAGGTCGAAGCGAGCAGCACAAATGGGGCGGCACACTGAGCACACCATTCTTTGCGGCCGATAAGACGCTGAGTCCTGCGCTTCGAAGTCGACTCGAGACGCTGGCCCATGCGATTGACGCTGACTGGCTGGATCATGTAGCTGCGGTATCGACCGCGCCAGCCGCTGTTTTCGAGGCCGATTTTTCCTCATTGAATATGGCTTTTCCACTGCTCCTGCTGGCCTTGGGTTCACGGTTCATTGAGACAGCCCCACGGACCTCCAGGTTATATTGCAGGGCACGCGTGAGTCATCTCCTTGCCCCTGAAGCCTTGAGCGAGCTATTGGAGTGGCTCGGGGATGCTCAGCAGTTCAGCCATCTCCTGCCGTCCACGTCCTCGCGGCAGCATATAATGAGGGACTTCCAACGAGAGTTACCCCTACCCTTCTTCGCCAGCCAACGCCTGGTCCTGGCCGATGGTCGTGTGGTCCTCGACCTGCTGGTGTCGAAAGACTCAGCGTCGCTGGCTTGCGGCCCGTGGCTGCCAGAACAGCTCGACGGGTGCCGTATTACTCGCCGCCACGATATCAAGGCGCCTCGTATCGCAATACTCGGTAGTGGGCTGGCTGGTTGCAATTTGGCGCATGCCCTTGCGTCCAGGGGTGCTCGAGTGAGCGTATTTGAACGCAGCGCATTGGCGCACACTGGTGCTTCGGGCAACCGACAGGGCGCGCTGTATATCAAGCCTGCTCTGGCCTGGTCGCGCGAGAACCGCCTCCATGTACTCAGCTATCAATTCGCACATCGCTTCTATCAGCGACAATTTGGCCGAGAGTCACATTCTGAAGCAGGACCACGGCCGCCGTGGCAGCACTGCGGGGTCCTGCATCTCGCGCAGAATGAGCGTGAACGGGCTCGTATGAGCCAGCTTCATCAGCAGGCGGTTTATCCGGAGCGCTTCATCCGATCACTCAGTTTCCGGGATGCCGCGCGGCTGGCAGGCGCGGATCTCGACTGTCCGGCTGCGGCGATGCCGCAGGGTGGCACCCTGGAACCGGCGAAGCTGTGTGAGCATCTTCTGGCGGCCCACGACATTCAGGTGCTCACTCACCAGAGTGTTCAGACCGGAGATTGGGATGCGGTGGTGTGGGCTGGGGGACATCCTCAGGCGGGCGATGAGCTGGCGCCAACTCACCTGCCCCTGCGCCCGATCCGCGGGCAGATCAGCTCAGTGTGTATCGCCGCTGACAACACGCTGAGCATGGCACAGATGCCCAACCAGGTGCTAAGCGGCGACGGCTACGTCATGCCACCACTGCTGAATACGGATAGCACGGTATGGCTGACCTTTGGGGCAAGTTACGCCGTCAATAGAAGCGATAGGGGCATCAGCGAGGAGGAAATGAGCGACAACAGCCGACAGCTGGCCAGGACTCTGCCGGAACTGGCAGCTCAGCTTGACAGCACTGGCATCAGCCGTGAAGAGCGCGCAGCCATTCGTTGTGCATCGACAGATTACATGCCGGTGGTTGGAAACGCTCGAATTCCACACGGTCGCAACAGTGCCAGCCAGAACCACAGCCTAGCCGAAACACTCTGTCAGGAGGGTCGGCTTTGGTACATGACCGCATTCGGATCAAAGGGCCTGGCACTGGCGCCGCTCCTGGCCGAGCAACTGGCCTGCGCCATCCTCGCGGAACCGACGCCCCTGGAGCCCGATCTAGCCGAGGGTATAGACCCTGATCGCTGGGCGCGCAGGGCCGCTTTGAAAGGCTACTCGCCTTCGACAGGTGGAACCGGCTGAGGCGGACAGTCAGGATTGATGGCCGGGTTACAGCTGGCCAGATCTCCACCGTCCAGCGTCCCGACAGGCGCTATGCTCACGTAGTTCTCACCGCCGACGTTGTACTCGATCACCTCGAACATCTTCGCGGACTCGAGGGCGTCCAGCTTGACCAGACGCTCGGCACCAGCAGTACCACGCTGTCGCTCCCACACCTTGAAGAAGCGTCGACGATTGATCTCCTCGTTATCACGAATGTCGTAACGGGCGCTCCAGGCATCGATATCGCCATAGAAAGTCTGACCTTCAAAAAGTTTGCCCCCGGTGTAGCCACCGAAGTAGGTCTGCTCTTCTAGCGCGTCGGAGTCCGCGGCACCGTCTGCACCCGGCGAAACCAGCTGCATGACAGCCTCCGGTGCAGCGAGCGTTGGATAGTACAGCGCAAATGCATCGGTGAGGCGATCATTCTTCACAAGGCTGAGGTCGATGGCGCCATTTGTCTCGCCGACCACTACGAACCCACGGTCGACGCCGGATATGGAGAGGCCAACTTCATCGAAAGCCGTACCAAACTGGTCGGCACGGGTCACCGTCCCTTCGTCACTGAAGGATGCGACCAAAATATCCAGGAGGTTGGTGGAGTCACTCGTTATGCTGGTACTGTCCAGTGTGCCCGCCACGGCCACATCGGACCCACCGACACTCACCGCCGCGTTATAAACCTCTTCAGCTTCGCCGCCGCGCTGCTGCTCGAATAATTGTTCGCCGTTGGCTGAAAGCCTGGTCAGGTAGGCGTCGTAGCCACCCTGATTTTCCCTGCGGGCATCACCCTTCGTGCCGCCTGCAACGTAGACGCCGCCATCACGGTCAACAGCAAGTGCTCCGCCATACTCATTGAATATGGTGCCAAACTGCTTTTGCCAGACCACACGGAAGCCACCAGACCGATTGAGTCGTCTCAGCTTCTGCACGACAAGGTCGCCCGACCCAAGCTCATCCGGACCAAGGCGATCCAGCGGACCGGTGAAAAGACCGTCAACTTCAAGGAGGGTAAATACTTCCTCCACGAAATCTTCCCGCTCCAGCGTGCCTGCGGAGCGGTATGCAACGTCCTTTATTTCAACATTCAGTCCAGGGCTTTGCAGCAGGATCTGCTCGCTCACAGCGCCAGTCCGGTCGAGGAGAGTGATTTGAGACTGCATGAGTCCATCCCCACCCGGCCTGGCCACAGCGAGAATGGCTTCGTCCAGAACGGTCGCGCCAAAGCCCTGGGTTTTGCCAGCTGGGCCTATAGCCGCCACGTAGGGGGTAAGCCAGTCGTTGATGAAGGCCTGAAACGTGGTGTCAGAAGGCGGAGGATTGATAGTCCCCGTCCGCTCGGCCGAAAACTGCACGAGCGGATCGCTCTGGAAGGGTGCAGCTGGCCCTGTAGCAGGCTGCTGCCCTACAAGCTGAATGCGCTTCTGCCGCTCGGTGCGTAATATTGGATCGGTGGTATCGTCTTTGACATTGAAGCGCAATTCGAAGCCACCATCGATGATCACGAGATCATCGCTCAAGACTGTGCCGCTATCGATATCCTCGGGACGCAGCCTGACGGTGAGATCGCCATCAGCGCCGAATTCAGCGGTGGAACCCACTTCGTCAACAAGGAAACGAACTGTCGCATCGACTTCTGGCGCCTTATCGAGTTCTACGATGACGTTCGTCACACCGTCCCGAGCAACGCTTGCCTTGTCTACGGTGAACTTCACCGACGGCTCATTGTCCTTGACCCTGATCGAGCCCGAGCCGTTTTCCTGCTCCAGCAAGCCCCCAACAATCCCGTTCAGTCGATACGAAATTGTCTCTTCGCGCTCAGCCTCGGTGTCGTCAGCAACAACCAGCAGAAGATGACATTTGGTTCTACCGGCTGGAAAAATGAAGCGGCCAGCATCGATCCGCACAGTCTTGAGACCACCCGTCGCGGCTTCGAGTTCTGCAAGCGTGCTGGCATTCTCGAACTGGGACTTGTCTGTCAGCCCTGCGGGGATGACAATTTCACTCACACTGTCGACACCCGGCCTGAAGTTATCCTGAAACTCACTTTCAGCGAGCTGGTAATTCCCTTCGACGTCGATAACCGAAGCCTGGAACAGGGTGAGATCGAGGTACTGGAGCGTTGGTCGACGGTTCAGTTCACGCTGCGTCAGCTTGCGGAACAGGTCAGTCTCCAGAAATGCCAGCTCGGCATCGTTCAGGAGCGGTTGACCAGCTTCATCGAGTAGACACAGTGGTTCATCTTCGTACACTTCGCCGGGATCTTCCGTACCACTGCTGTTGGTATCGATCAGGCGACGTGGGCGGGTCATCGTCTCGCCTTCGACGAAGGTACGACTTGGCAGGCGAACCTGATTCGGTCGTACTGACATCGAGAAACGAAGCCGTCCTACAGATTTGCCATCGGTGACGTTGAGCTCGATACCCTCGAATTCGCCAGTGGTGCCCTCGTAGTCGGTAGTTCCCTTGCCGGAAATACCAGGGGTCCCCTTGATCAGTATGCCGCGCAGCAGTCTGTTTTCGACATACTCCACTGAAAGCCAGGGCGGCGCATTGGTCAGAGAATACTCGAGCAGACCGTCTCCACCCTTGATGCCGAACTGGTACTCGTACACCACACCGATGGTCGCGTTACCGGGCGGATTGCCGAAGATCTGCATCTTCGGCACAGACGCCTTGTTTTCACAGCCAGTCAGCAGGCCCAGGAATACGAGGCCTATCAGGACTCTCAACCGGCGTGGACTAAGGCCGACGGCAAATCGAGGCGGCTGAGTGGAATGTGCTGTACAACGAGTAAGGGGCATAGGCCAGATGTTCTTGAATGACTCGGGTTGACGGGAAATACTAGGGGTTTTCCAGGCGGGGCTCTAGTCCGCCTGGCTCAAAACACGCGGATCATCACATTTGGAGCCAGTATTTCGTTCATGAGTGGTAAGCCGTCATACAAACGGCGCCAGCATCACGCGGAGTTCTTCTTCATCGATGACTTTAATCCCAAGCGTCTGAGCTTTCTTCAATTTGCTGCCAGCCTTCGCACCCGCTATCAATAGATCTGTCTTGGCTGAGACCGCTGAGGAGGGAATTGCACCAAGCGCACGCATGCGATCTTCGGCTTCGTCACGGGTCATTGTCTCGAGCGAACCGGTGAGCACCACTCGCAGACCCGCAAATGGTCCAGGCTCCTGAGTGCCGCCTGGAGAAACATCGCCGGCTCCGGTTGCTGCATCTTCTGGCTCGGCCATAGTGACGCCAGCAGCAGCGAGACGGTCGATTACTTCCAGATTCGCAGGCTGATCGAAAAACTCGACGACATGGCCTGCCACGATCGGACCGATGTCATGAATGGCTTCAAGCGCTGTCTGATCGGCATTACGCAGCGCGGCCATCGACCGAAAAGCTTTAGCCAGCAGGCGGGCAGTCGTTTCGCCGACTTCACGGATACCGAGCGCATAGATGACGCGATTGAACGGTGCCCCGGTCGAAGCGGCAATGGCATCGACGAGCTTCGCAGCTGACTTTGCAGCAAAACGGTCCAGTGTCTCGAGCTGTTCGGTGGTAAGGGTATACAGGTCCGCTGCTGTATCGACGAGCCTGGCATCGAGGAGCATCTCCACAACTTTTTCGCCAAGCCCTTCGATATCCATAGCACGACGAGACGCGAAATGAGTGAGACTGTACTTGCGTTGCTCCGGGCAGCTTAAAGGTGCGCTACATCGAGCCACGGCATTACCTTCCTCACGCACCACATCGGCTCCGCATGCGGGACAGTGAGTCGGCGCCGCAACTGGTTCGCCGCGCTCTGACGCTGGCGCCGGGATGACCGATACAATTTGTGGAATCACATCACCTGCCCGCCGCAGAATCACATCATCACCAGGTCTTGCATCCAGACGTGCAATCTCGTCCATGTTATGCAAGGTCGCGTTGCTGACTGTGACACCGCCCACGAGTACCGGATTTAGCCGTGCTACAGGCGTTACCGAACCGGTACGGCCTACCTGAAAGTCAATGCTCTGCAGACGGGTCTGAACTTCTTCAGCAGGGAATTTGCGCGCTATTGCCCAGCGCGGCGAACGCGAGACGAAGCCAAGCTTCTGCTGTATCGCCTTCGAATCGATCTTGTACACGATACCGTCGATTTCATATGGCAGTTCCGGCCGCTTCGTGGCGAAGGCGTCGTAGTACGCCAGGCAGTCATCGACGCCGGTGACAAGAGCAATTTCAGCATTGATCCTGAAGCCCAGCTCACGCAAACGCGTGAGGCGCTCGTAGTGCGAGTCTGGCCAGTCCGCCTCGTTAGACAGATAGCCTGTACTGTAGATGAATATCTCCAGCGGACGGCTCGCAGTAATTTTCGGATCGAGCTGACGCAGGCTGCCAGCAGCTGCATTGCGGGGATTGGCGAAGACTTTTTCACCGGCCGCCTCGGCGCTTCGATTGATTTCCGCGAAAGCGGCCTTTGGCAGGAGCACTTCACCCCTCACTTCCAGAACATCAGGAAAATCATGCCCTCTCAGCTTGACCGGCACTGTCGGAATAGTGCGTATGTTCACGGTGATGTCTTCACCTTCGTAGCCATCACCCCGAGTCAAGGCTGTTTGCAGCAAGCCTTTTTCGTAGACGAGACTGACAGCAAGGCCATCGAGTTTCGGCTCGCAGCAGTAGGCCAGCTCCTGGCCCGGCGTTGCATCTGCATCATCCAGACGGACATTTTCTGACCTGAGCCTGCCGACCAGTCGCTGATGAAAGCTGCGGAACTCATCTTCGCTGAAGGCATTGTCGAGTGACAGCATAGGCAGGCGATGCTTGACCGAGGCGAACTTGCTGCTCGGCTTCGCACCCACCCGCTGTGTAGGCGAGTCCGGGGTGATCAGCGAGGGGTCAGCGTCCTCCAGCATCTTGAGCTGACGGAACAACCGGTCGTATTCACTGTCAGTGACCCTGGGGTCGTCGAGAATGTAATAGCGGTAATTGTGCTCGAGCAGCTCTGCCCTGAGCTGCTCTGCCTCTTTTGCGGAGCTGGTCACAGCGCGATCAGACCTTTACCGACCTGGACTTCCGCTCGAACTCACGAATGGACTGACGATGATGCTCGATAGTCTGGCTCGTCATGGCACTGTGGTCTGAATCGCGAAGCTCACCGTTACAGTTCTTCACGATGACCTGTGCGATTTCAATCATATAATCAAAGGCCTGGATGGTGTTGTCAGGACCAGGCAGCACAAGGATGAGCGCCAGACAAGGCGTCCGAAAGCTGATCATGTCCTTCGGAAAGGTACCAGGCTCGACGGCATTGACCAGTGTGAACTGCACTTCGCCTTCGTCGAAATCATCCTCATGACGTACGAAGGTGTCCTGGGCAGTGCGCTGCATGCCCACTGCCTTGAGAATGCGATCGAGCGTCGCGCCATCGAAACCAAGTTCGTCCTTGGACACGACATTGACTACGGTCAGATGCTGGAGCTTTGATGCGGGCTTCGCGGGCTGCTGCTTTGCCCGACTGATCGACTGGACTTTTTCCGTCATTCGACGAACAGGTTCCATCTTCTGCAGGAATCGCTCCCTGAAGCCATTTTCCTCTTTCGGCACCGAAGCTTTTCCGGCTGCGCCTGCCAGGCCAGCTTTCCCGCCAGACCGGCTACCGATGCTACTGCCTCGTGATACGCGATCTTCATCATCGTCCTCGGCATGCATAGGCTGCTCGGCATCACGCCTGACCGGCACGGCATAGTCATCATCCGCTTCACTCATCAGCGGCTCATGCGTATCCGCCACCGATTCATCGTAGCGGTCATCAGCAGTGACATCGTCATCTTCGATGTGCTCGCTGCCATAGTCGTCTTCCTCGAAGTCTTCACTGGCATAGGCGCGACCGGACTGCTCATCATCGTCTACCCGCTCATCGAGTGCCGTCTGCTCGCTATAGCCAAGCGGGTCGACATCCCGATTATCATGGGTCTCGTAGACCGTCTCTTCATCAAAGCCGGGCTCCACACGTTCACGATGGTCGCGCGCCTGCTCCTCTTCAAAAGCCCGAGCAGCTTCCGCATATTTCACTGAGTCTTCGCCACGGCGGATCACGCGGAAGCCCCGGGTTGGTAGTTCGGGATTCTCAATTTCATCCAGCGGCGAGGCATCACTGAGATCGCCGCCGAGACGGCGACTCATCTGGAGCTGATCCTTGCGGCCCAGGCGCATCCGCCTCAGACCATCGATAATCACACCGAGGATGATGAGGACACCAATGATGATGAGCCATTCACGGAGACTTATGTCCATTCAGCTGCCTTCTATACTTGTCTTGCATTGAAAATGTAGATGGTAAGAGACCTGCATCTTAACCAGCCTCTTCCACCATCGCCAGAGCCGCTTCAACATCTACTGCCACCATTCGCGAGACACCAGCCTCGTGCATGGTCACGCCAAGCAGATGATCTGCACGCTCCATTGCTATCTTGTTATGGGATATATAGATGAACTGAACATGTTCCGACATTTCCTTGACGATATTCGAGTACCTCAGCACGTTCGCATCATCCAGAGGGGCATCGACCTCATCCAGCATGCAGAACGGTGCCGGATTGAGCCGGAAGATGGCAAACACGAGTGCTATTGCAGTCAATGCTTTCTCGCCGCCCGACAGAAGATGGATGGTGCTGTTCTTCTTGCCGGGTGGTCTGGCCATGATAGCAATCCCGGTATTCAGCAGGTCATCACCCGTAAGTTCTAGGTAGGCCTCTCCTCCGCCAAAAACCTTTGGGAACAGCTGCTGCAGGCCTTCATTGATAGCGTCGTAGGTTTCGCGGAACTTCTGCCGGGTTTCACGATCAATCTTGCGGATGGCATCTTCCAGCGTAGTCAATGCGGTTTCAAGATCTTCCTGCTGGGCCTGAAGGTATTCCGCCCGCTGCTGCTGAGTCTCATATTCCTCGACAGCAGCCAGGTTGATGGCGCCGAGCTTCTGTATGCGCTCTTCGGTCTGGCGCAGCTCACCGATCAGCGACTGCTCCAGGCCGGCCTGATCGCTGGTTTCGAGTTCATCGTTCGCCAGCAGCTCAAGCTGAGTGCCGAGACTCTCCTCCAGCCTGTCGAGTACGTCGATCTGGGTCTGCATGCCGTGCTGAAGCGATACCAGCTCCAGGCGCTGCTTTTCCTGCTCGCTGCGCAGACCCTGAAGTTCCTCGTCCAGCGAGCCGTAGCGGGTATTCTCCTCACGAATCTCGCTTTCAAGTTCGTTGAGTGTGGCCCGCAACTTGGCCAGTTCCTGCTCCTGCTTGTTGCGTACATCGAGCAGTCCAGGCAGTGCAGCTTCGAGTTCTGGGATGCTGTGCAGGGCCTTTTCCAGGGTCTGGGTCATCTGGGCAAGCTGTGCCTGCCCCCTGGCCTGTGCCTGCTGACTCTTGGCCAGACTGCTTTGTAGCCCGCCGATACGACCCTTGAGACCCTCCTGTGCGAGTCTCAGTTCCTGCAAACGGATTTCCTGCTGGCGAACGTCGCCAGCAGCATCGTCATGCGCCTGCTGCAAGGTGGCCACTTCTGCCTGCAGCGCCTCCAGCTCGGGGATGACTGTGTCCAGTGACTGCAATGCGTCACTCCAGGCGACCTTGCAGGTTTGCCGATGCGCCTCTTCCCGAGCCTGCTTCTCCTGAATCGATTCAATCTGCTGACGAGCCCGTTCTCGAGCGGCCTCGGCTTTCTTGCGGCTTTCCTCGAGCGCACCCTGTGATGTTTTCAGGCGGCTTTCTTCCTGGGCAGTTTCACGCAGAACCTGATTGAGTTCACGCTGCGAACCTTCAAGCCGGTCCAGCTCCGACTGCAGCGACTTAAACGCGTTCTCGGCGGTGTCTCGCCCCATCTGCCCAGCTTCAACTTCGAGCAGCAGACTGGCCAGACGGCGCTGTCGCCCCAGTGCACCATGCAGGCTGTCTGATGCCGCTTTGCCACTGCCAGCGGCCGCGCCGGCGCCGACTGTATCGGCACAGATCCAGTCACGACCGATTGTGACCCCGTCCACGGTACAGAAGTACTCCCCCGCCCCCAGACTGGCGGCATCCGCTAATGCTGAATTCAGACCTGACGCAGGCTTTGCGCCCTGCAGCCAGTCGAGCACGCCCGCGGGTGCCTGGAGCTCGAAAGCTGAGGCTGGGCGATCTGCGAGAATCTGCGATGCCGTTCTGGCCGTCGTCAGCACAAGACCAGCTGGCAGATTGGCGAACAAGGCTGGCTCAATCGATTGAAGCGCGTCATGCGCGTCGATCTGGTAGCCGCTGAGGCGTTGTTGCAGCAGCGCCTCCACACAGTGCTCCCAGGCAGGGTCAGCTTTGACCAGCTGGCGCAGTGGTGTCAGCGTGAGCCCAGCTTTCTCAGCTTTTTCGATCCAGTCTCGGATGGAGCCGGACTGCCGCCGCAGCGCATCCTTCTCCAACTGTTCCAGCATGCGGATTTCGGTTTCAGCGGCTTGCTGCTTCTGCTGCTGAGCCTGTCCTTCGCGCCTCACGACTTCGAGCTGGGTCCGCAGAGCCGCGATCTGCGCCTCGTTGTCTTCCAGTGACTGCTCGACTTCCTCAATCCGAGCCTGTGCTGCAGCCAGCTGGCCACGCAGCACCAGCGCCCGCTCATCACCCTGGTCGTCATTGTCCTGCTGCAATGCAATTCGCGCCTGTTCGAGCTGATCGTCCAGTTGCGCGAGCAGGCGTTCCGATTGCTGCTGCAGCGACTGCTTTAATTCGGCCTCACGCTGTAACTCGCGCCGCTTCGTCTGCAGCTCCGTCAGTTTGTATTGACTGCTTCTGAGTGACTGGGAATGCGTCTGTCGCTCTGCACTGGCCTCGTGAACTGTTTCAGCAAGCACTTCGATGGCCTCGACTATGGCTTCCTGTTCCTCGAGAAGCTGTTCGAGCTGAGCGTGTTCGCGTTCGGTTTCTTCACCAAGTGCAGCCAGTTCCGACTCCAGCGTTTCGCGCTCTCTTTGCAAGGTGCTGCGTTCGCGGGTGCGGCTATTGAGTGCCTGCTCACATTCTGCGACTTCCCCACTCGCCCCGTAGAAAGCGGCCTGCCCTGCATCGATAGCCTGGTGCAAGGCAGAAAGGCGCTCACGCCTCGCACTCAGACCGGCTTCGCTAGCCTGGCGGCCGAGGAGTCGATCCTTGATCTTATCGTTATAGGCCTCTACTGAAGCTGATAGCTGCTCCGCTCGAGCCTGGTGCTGCTGCCAACGTATGGCTGCCAGTCTGGCTTCAGCCTGTTTGGCACTTGCCTTGTATTCGAGATAGCGGGCTGCGTTTCGAGCCTGCCGTTGCAGAGACTGCAACTGTTTACCAAGCTCATCCCTGACATCCTGCAGACGTTCGAGATTCTCTCGGGTGCGATGAATCCGGCTTTCGGTATCCTTCCGCCGCTCCTTGTACTTCGAAATACCAGCGGCTTCTTCGACGAACACGCGAAGATCTTCCGGCTTGGATTCCACCAGGCGACTGATCATGCCCTGCTCGATGATGGCATAACTGCGCGGCCCAAGGCCGGTACCCAGGAAAAGATCTGTGAGGTCCCGTTTGCGGGTCTTCTGGCCGTTAATGTAATAGGCCGAGACCCCATCCCTGGTCACCATGCGCCGCACAGCGAGCTCGTCATACTGTGCGAACGCCCCTGTAACGCGGCCCAGGCAGTTGTCGAAGATGAGCTCTATGGACGCTTGCGACACAGGCTTGCGCGCAGTGGACCCATTGAAGATGACGTCAGCCATCGACTCACCACGCAGATGCTTGGCCGAGCTTTCGCCCATGACCCAACGAACGGCATCAATGATGTTCGACTTGCCACAGCCATTGGGCCCGACGATCGCGCTCATGTTGCCAGGGAAGCGTACCGTAGTCGGATCGACGAATGACTTGAAACCAGCCAGCTTGATGGACTTGAGCCGCATGCCGTCGGATCAGACCGATGAAACTGGACGAGAACTGAAGGCGCTGCGGCTGCCAGTGGACTCTGAGGTTTCTAGAAAGGAGGTGAGCAGTTGCTTCTGATGCTGCGCGAAGGCATTGACGAGTTTATCTATGGTCTCGGAATCACGCTGACGCACAGCATCAATCACACCGGAAAAAAAGCTCACAGAATGTCGAAACTCCTGCGGATTTCCCTGGGTGGCCAGGAAATACATCCGACTCACAGCGAAGCGAAAATTCTGCAGTGTTTCAGTCAGAAAAGGATTGTCGGCAATCGGGATGCACAGATCCATGAGTCCGAAGCCTTCTTCAACCAATTGCTCAGCATTGATTTCAGGTTGGCTGGAGAGACGCTCGAGGTGACGAAGATGAGCTTCGATTGGTGCCAGCTCGCCATCCTGCCAGTTTCGCGCCGCCAGCTTTGCCATGGTAGCGAGCAGCGAGGCGTACATGTCGTACAGGGACTCGGCATCGCTAACGGTGAGATCAGCCACCACAGCACCACGACGGGCAAAAATATTCACCAGGTGCCGCCGCTCAAGAAGCAGGAGCGCCTCACGCACGGAACCGCGGCTGACGTTGAGTTCGGCGGCGACCTTTAGTTCCTGCACACGCTGTTTCGGCGCAAGCGCGCCGGTGATGATTTGTTGTCCGATGTACTGGGCGATCTGCTCGGCCAGGCTTTCTGCGGCCTGAAATCTCATTGATGGTTCCGATTGAAAAATTGCATGCCACTATATCACAAGGCCGAACACTTGAAAGTGCCCGCTGGCCAGTAACAGAGCGACTGCCGGCTGTGCGGCAAATTTTTGACGCAGCGCAGATGAATTTACTTGACTCCTCAATTAATTTTCGTAACAGAGACGTCAAGCCGTTATTTTAAATAGCCTTTTTGAAAGTGGCACGAAATACGCTTCTTGTACAGCAGATCGGCAACGAATCAAGTTGTTTTGCCACCAGAGAACGCGAGAACCATCATGGTTGAGAAGAATATCATCACACTTGCAAGCAGTCGCGAGCCTAGATCCCTCAAGCTCGATCGTCTTAACCAATCTCTGGTCAGGAAACTGCAGACCTCTCTCGATCTCGGCGAACTACTCAATATATTCTTTACTGAAGCTGCCGACTGGCTCGGCGTCGGCCGGATGAAATACAGTTATCAAGGTCGCAACACTACGCTGGCTCGCAACGAAAAAGCACGTCATTCGGCGAGTTACGGTCTGAAACTGGAAGGCCAGCATCTTGGTGAGCTCACGATTTTCCGTTCCAGCAAAATGAATACCGAAGAGCTGAGTGATTTCGAAAGCATGCTCTCAACCTTGATCTATCCGCTCCGCAACGCCATCAGATATCAGGCCGCTCTCGACCTGGCCATGCGCGACCCCCTTACCGGAATCGCCAATAAGATGGCGATGGATGGACAGCTTCAACGTGAGATCGCCTTGGGCTTCAGACACTCGGAGCCTATGTCGGTCATCATGCTCGATCTGGACTTCTTCAAGATGGTGAACGATACCTTCGGCCATATGGCAGGTGATGCAGTGCTCAAACAGACCGCTGTCATCATGCAGGAGGTCTGTCGGGAGTCTGACTTCCCCTTCCGTTTCGGCGGCGAAGAATTCGGTATCATCCTGCCTAAAACCGATGCCGAGGGGGCCTCCATTATTGCTGAACGACTGCGTCTGAAAATCGAGTCGCACCGCTTTTCATTCAACAGCGTAGTCATTCCCTGCACCGCCAGCTTCGGGGTCTCGTCGTATCGACCTGAAGACACTCGCTCAGATCTGCTGGCGCGCGCCGATCAGGCACTATACAAAGCGAAGCATTCTGGCCGTAACAAGGTTATGGTCGAAATGGGCTGATGTGCAGGACGGGCTCTATCGGTGACGCCCGTCATCGGCGCGATAGCTCTTTCTCGGCGCTCGCTCTCTCGCCGTCTTCGAACGTTTTTCTGGCGCCTTGATTGCAGATTTTCTCTGCGCACGGTCCACCCGCTCCTGCACTTTGGGGGCGAGTACGGTCACCGGTTTTGGCTCCAGTGACACCGCCTTATACAGTGCGCTTACTTCCTTCTGACCCAGAAAATCCCATTGCCCTGAACGCAGCCTGGAAGGGAGTGACAGGGTGCCATAGCTGACCCGCTTCAGACGGCTCACAATCACCCCCTGCGACTCCCAAAGACGTCTCACCTCGCGATTCCTGCCCTCTTTGAGGCTAACCATGAACCATTGGTTACTCGAATCGCTGGGGTTGACCTGAATGCTGTCGAATTTGGCCGGGCCATCCTCGAGCTCTACTCCAGTCTGCAAAGCGGTGATCATGGCATCATTCACCCGACCGTTCACACGGACCAGATAAGCGCGCTCGATCTCGTATGAGGGGTGCATCAGACGATTGGCCAGCTCACCATCAGTGGTCAGCAATAAAAGACCGGAAGTGTTGATATCGAGGCGACCAACCGCTATCCAGCGGCCGCTTGCAGGGCGCGGTAACTTATCGAAAACCGTAGGCCGACCCTCAGGATCGTTACGCGAGCAGATGAGCCCTTCGGGTTTATTCAGGACGAGCACCTGCACACTGGCTTCATCAGCTTTCGCCACCCTGTTGACGACGTGGCCATCGAGACGGATGACATCATCTGGACCAACTCGATCGCCAAGGCCGGCCACCTGCTGGTTAACCTTGACTCTCCCCTCGGAAATCAGGACTTCTGCCTGGCGACGTGAGGCAACACCTGCTGCTGCAAGCACTTTCTGCAGCTTTTCGGTAGCTGTTGTATTGGACGAACTGGTAGAACTCAATGGACAACTCCAGGGTCTTGTTTCAATGCATCCGTCAGGCTATCAACCAAGCCGTCTGAGGTTTCGCCTATATCGGCAATTGTCGGCAACTGCTCGAGGCTCTGCAGGTTAAAGTAATCAAGGAACTGTCTGGTGGTGCCAAGCAGGGCCGGACGACCAGGCACTTCCTTGTGTCCGATAATCTTGATCCACTCCCGTTCCTGAAGTGTTTTCACGATAGAGGAGTTCACCGCCACCCCGCGAATATCTTCGATTTCACCTCGCGTTACGGGTTGCCTATAGGCAATGATCGCGAGCGTCTCGAGTAACGCTCTGGAGTATCTTGGTGGCCGCTCGTCAAAAAGTGCCGCCACCCAGTGACTTGCAGCGACGCTGGTTTGAAAGCGATAACCACTAGCGAGCTGCTGCAATTCGACACCCCGCCCCGCATAACGTTCGCTCAAGGTATTCAGCGCGGACTGCACCTGGAGGGCGTCAGCATTAAGATCGCGCGAATTGACCAACTCAAGTAGCTGAGCAATCGACAGCGGCTTTTCGGCCGCAAAGAGCAAGGCCTCGACAATGTATTCAAGCGTCATCGGCTGCGGACTCGCTGATGGCGCTGACATAGACCTGCCCAAAGGCTTCATTCTGGGTAAGCTTGATCATATGGCTTTTCACAAGTTCTAGAACGGCTACAAAACTCACAATTACACCCGCACGCCCCTCTTCGGGAGTGAATAGTTCCGAAAAGGCGATAAAGCTGTTAGCTCCGGCTTCGCGACGGGTCTGGATCAGGTCGAGAATGCTGGCCATGCGCGACCGTGTTGACAGTTTCTCAGGCTTGATCTGATGATGCTCGAACAGGCTCGAACGGTGCAAGACGGTGCGCAGTGCCGCGAGCAGATCATCAAGCTCCACTTCGGGCAGTGGCCGATGCAGGTTGAAAACCGGCGTTTCTGCAGATGCCACCAGAAAATCCCTGTCGAGACGCGGCAGCTGATCCATATTGTCAGCCGCATTCTTGAACTGCTCATAAATCTGCAGCCGGCGTAGCAACTGGGCCCGCGGGTCGTCCTCTTCGGCCTCAACCTCCTGGCGACGTGGCAGCAGCGAACGGCTCTTGATCTCCGCCAGCATAGCCGCCATGACAAGATAATCGGCAGCGAGCTCGAAACGCAGCCCCTGCATGGCCTCGATATACTGCATGTACTGACGGGTGATATGCGTCAGGTTTATATTCAGTATATCGACGTTCTGCTTTCGAATCAGGTACAGCAGCAGATCCAGGGGACCTTCGAACTGGTCGAGGAAAATCTCAAGCGCATCAGGCGGTATATACAGATCCTGGGGCGTGTCGAGATAGGGCTCTCCATCCACGATTCCCAGTGGCAGGGCCTGTTGGCCCGACGCTGTATCGCTCAGTCGTAGCTCAGGCCCATGACCTGCCTCACTTCTTCCAGAGTCTGTTTGGCGGCATCACGTGCTCTGTCGTTACCATCGGCAATAATGCTCCGAACCAGACGCGGATCCTTCTCGAAACGCTTGGCCCGTTCACGCATTGGCTGCTGCTCATCGATGACCGCTTCGGCTACTGGCTTCTTGCATTCAATGCAGCCTATGCCAGCTGTTGTACAGCCTTCCCAGACCCAGGCCTTGGTTGAATCGGGCGAATAGACCTGGTGTAACTGCCAGACCGGACACTTCTCAGGATCACCAGGATCGGTGCGTCTGACCCGCTGCGGATCGGTCTGCATCGTCTTGATCTTCAACGCGACTTCTTCAGGGTCTTCACGGAGGCTGATGAAGTTGCCGTAGGACTTCGACATCTTGCGGCCGTCCAGGCCGGGCATTTTCGAGTCGGGTGTCAAAAGCGCCTGAGGCTCAGGCAGGATGACCTTGCCGCCGCCTTCAAGATAGCCCAGCAGCCGATCGCGGTCACTCAGCGAAATATTCTGCTGATCCCGGACCAGCGCTCGCGCTGTCTCCAGCGCAAGATCCTCGCCCTGCTCTGTGTATTTCTTACGCAGGTTGACGTAAAGCTTGGCCGTTTTCTTGCCCATCTTCTTGATGGCGGCCTCGGCCTGAGCTTCGAAATCGGGCTCACGACCGTAGATATGATTGAAGCGACGTGCGAGCTCGCGGGTCAGTTCGATATGCGAGACCTGGTCGGCGCCGACTGGCACCTGCCCCGCACGATAAATGAGAATGTCCGCACTTTGCAGCAGCGGATAGCCCAGGAATCCGTAGGTCGCCAGATCCTTTTCCTTCAGCGCTTCCTGTTGATCCTTATAGGTCGGTACACGTTCCAACCAGCCAAGCGGCGTGATCATCGACAGCAGGAGATGCAATTCAGCATGTTCTGGCACTTTCGATTGGATGAACATTGTGGCCGAACCTGGATCCACGCCAGCAGCGAGCCAGTCGACAATCATGTCCCAAACTGCACCCTGAATACCCCAGGGGGATTCATAATGAGTCGTCAGTGCATGCCAGTCTGCAGCGAAGAAAAAGCATTCATACTCGTGCTGCAGTTTTACCCAGTTCTTGAGAACCCCATGATAGTGACCGAGGTGCAACTTGCCTGTGGAGCGCATGCCCGAAAGGATGCGATTTTGCGAATCTACCGAACTCACTTGTAAACCTGTCTGATCATGGAAAGACGATATCCTGCAACAATAAAAAAAGGCGTGCAAACATCCTGTGCTTACACGCCGTTTTTTTGTGTGCTTCGTTCAGTTCAGACCACTGTTAGCAGCAGTCCGAGCCGTTTCAGCTCCAGCCTGTGGCTTTTGCCAGACCCTTACCGATATCGGCAAGTGACTTGACCGTAGTCACGCCTGCGCTTTCCAGCGCAGCAAACTTCTCCGCCGCCGTACCCTTGCCGCCAGCGATGATGGCGCCGGCATGGCCCATTCGCTTACCTGCAGGGGCAGTAACGCCAGCGATATAGGATACCACGGGCTTGGTGACATTGTGCTTGATGTACTCGGCAGCTTCTTCTTCAGCGGTGCCACCGATTTCACCGATCATCACGATCGCCTCGGTCTGTGGATCCTGTTCGAAGAGCTTGAGGATATCGATGAAGTTGCTGCCCGGAATCGGATCGCCACCAATACCGACACAGGTCGACTGGCCGTAGCCAGCATCTGTAGTCTGCTTGACCGCTTCGTAGGTCAGGGTGCCGCTTCGTGACACGATACCGACCTTGCCTGGCTTATGGATGTGACCAGGCATGATGCCGATCTTGCACTGGCCTGGTGTAATCACACCCGGGCAGTTCGGACCGATCAGTCTGACGCCGAGCTCATCGCACTTGACCTTTGCATCGAGCATGTCGAGTGTGGGCACGCCTTCGGTGATACAGATTATCAGCTTGATACCCGCGTTAGCCGCTTCAAGGATAGAGTCCTTGCAGAAAGGCGCAGGCACGTAGATAACTGAAGCTTCTGCACCAGTCTGCTCTACCGCTTCACGTACAGTGTTGAACACTGGCAGATCGAGATGGGTCTGGCCACCCTTGCCTGGCGTGACACCGCCAACCATCTTGGTGCCGTACTCGATCGCCTGCTTTGAGTGAAACGTGCCCTGTGAGCCGGTGAAGCCCTGGCAGATAACCTTCGTGTCTTTATTGATTAGTATGCTCACGCTTGACCTCCTGCAGCCTTGACCACTGAATCAGCGGCATCGGTCAGGCTCTTTGCAGCAATAATGTTGAGACCGCTGTCGGCCAGTCGCTTGGTACCGAGTTCGGCGTTGTTGCCTTCCAACCGCACGACAACCGGAATTTTCACGCCGACCTCTTCGACCGCGCCAATAATACCGTCAGCGATAAGATCGCAGCGAACGATGCCGCCGAAGATGTTGACCAGAACGGCCTTGACCTTGTCGTCAGAGAGAATGATCTTGAACGCTTCAGTCACGCGCTCCTTGGTGGCACCGCCGCCCACGTCCAGGAAGTTTGCTGGCGCGCCGCCGTGGATCTTGACGATATCCATCGTACCCATAGCCAGACCAGCGCCATTGACCATGCAGCCAATGTTGCCGTCGAGCGCCACGTAGTTCAATTCCCACTTGGCAGCGTGCGCTTCGCGCGCATCTTCCTGACTGGGATCGTGCATGTCGCGCATCTTGCCCTGACGATACATCGCATTGCTGTCTACAGTGACTTTGGCATCCAGACAATGCAGGTTGCCTTCGTTAGTAATCACCAGCGGGTTCACTTCGAGCAGCGCCAGATCGCACTCATGGAACAACTTGGAGAGTCCCATGAAGATCTTGGTGAACTGTTTGATCTGATCGCCTTCAAGACCAAGCTGGAATGCCAGGTCACGGCCCTGATAAGGCTGCGCGCCAACCAATGGATCGATAACGGCCTTCAGAATCTTTTCAGGTGTCTCTTCAGCAACCTTTTCGATTTCCACGCCGCCTTCGGTAGAGGCCATGAACACAACGCGTCGTGAACCACGATCGACCACCGCGCCAAGATAATATTCCTGGGCAATATCGGTGCAGGCTTCGACCAGGATCTTGTTGACCGGCTGACCCTTTTCGTCCGTCTGGTAGGTGACGAGATTCTTGCCGAGCCACTTCTCAGCGAACTCGCGTATCTCTTCCTTGGACTTGACCAGCTTGACGCCGCCAGCCTTGCCACGGCCACCGGCATGAACCTGCGCTTTCACAACCCATTTCGATCCGCCAATCTCATCGGCAGCGGACATGGCTTCCTGAGCCGATTCGCAGGCAAAACCCTTGGATACGGGCAGGCCGTACTGGGCGAACAGCTGCTTACCCTGATACTCATGTAGATTCATAACTCTCTTCCTTCTCCGTGGCGACGATCAGGCCGCCTGGACGTTGTGGTCACGCGGTAGGGCGCTTCTTCTTCTGTGCAATATGTATTGCGTGCCCATCGACAGCGAGGGCAGCCTCGTGGACCGCCTCCGACAGGGTCGGGTGAGCAAATACAGTCAGCGCCAGATCTTCAGCACTCGATCCAAACTCCATGGCAATGACGGCTTGAGCAATCATTTCCGAAGCTTGTGGACCGATGATGTGAACACCGACAATCCTGTCTGTCTTTTCATGAGCGATGATTTTCACCAGACCCATCGTAGCATCTGCAGCCATTGCTCGACCGTTAGCAGCAAATGGGAAGGTGCCCACCTTGTAAGGCTCACCGGCCGCTTTAAGCTGTTCTTCAGTCTTTCCCACCCAGGCAATTTCAGGGTGAGTGTAGATGACCCATGGGATGGTGTCGTAGTTCACCTGAGCCTTCTGGCCAGCGATTCGCTCCGCAACCATGATGCCCTCTTCCGAGGCCTTGTGTGCCAGCATGGGGCCGCGCACGCAATCGCCGATGGCATAGACACCCGGCACGTTTGTCATGCAGTTGTCGTCAGCGTAGATATAGCCACGCTCGTCGAGGTTGACGTTTGAGTCTGCCGACAGCAGATTTTCAGTGACTGGCCCACGACCAACAGCGACGATGAGCTTGTCGACCTTGATCTCCTGCTCGCCCTTGCTATCTGTGTACGTGACCTTGACCTTGCCGCGGCTGACTTCAGTCGCCGTGACGCGAGCACGCAGTCGGATATCAAGACCCTGCTTGGTGAACTGCTTCAGCGCATCTTTCGCGAGCTGCTGATCGACACCGGCGAGGAAGGTATCCAGCGCTTCGAGCACCACCACTTCCGATCCGAGACGCGACCACACGCTGCCGAGCTCGAGGCCGATTACACCGGCACCGATTACGCCCAGCTTCTTGGGCACTTCTTCAAAACTGAGTGCGCCTTCCGAATCGACGATGTGCTCACCAATCGGCGCTGGCGGTATCTCTATGGGCTTGGAGCCAGCAGCCAGGATAACGTTATCCGCCTCATAGACGGTGCTATTACCCTTGGCATCGGTCACTTCTACCTGCTTGTTCGACAGCAGCTTACCGAAGCCGTGGATGGCAGTAACACCATTCGATTTGAAGAGGCCGCCTATACCAGAGGTCAGATTCTTCACAATGGTATTTTTACGCTCCATCATCTTACCGATATCAACAGAGACTTCTCCCACGTTGATTCCGTGCACGTCGAAGCGATGCTGGGCATCTTCAAACTTGTGTGACGACTCCAGAAGCGCTTTTGATGGTATACAGCCGACGTTGAGGCACGTACCACCGAGAACGACCTTCCCCGCGTCATTCGACCACTTTTCCACGCAGGCGGTCTTGAGACCGAGCTGAGCCGCCTTGATAGCGGCAACATAGCCGCCTGGTCCTGATCCAATTACAATTACGTCAAATTTATCTGCCATCTGTCATTTTCCCGAATTCTAAGGTTGAGTTGGCGTCGATTGAAGGGCGTGCTCCGGATCAGATGTCCAGCAGTATGCGCGCCGGATCCTCAAGCAGCTCTTTGATGGTGACGAGGAACTGCACAGCCTCTTTACCATCAATCATGCGGTGATCATACGAGAGCGCCAGATACATCATTGGCAGGATCACCACGTTGCCATCGACCGCCATTGGTCGCTCCTGGATTTTGTGCATACCGAGAATCGCCGTCTGCGGCGGATTCAGGATAGGCGTCGACATGAGTGAACCGAATACGCCACCGTTGGAAATGGTGAAAGTGCCCCCGGTCATGTCTTCGATTGCGAGCTTGCCGTCTTTGGCCTTCTTGCCGAATTCACCGATCGACCGCTCAATATCAGCCAGTCCCATATGCTCGGCATTACGCAGTACCGGCACGACCAGACCGCGATCGCTCGAGACGGCGACGCCGATATCCTGATAACCGTGGTAGACGATATCGCTGCCATCTATGGAAGCATTCGCTGCAGGGAAGCGCTTCAAGGCTTCAGTGGCAGCTTTCACGAAGAAAGACATGAAACCAAGCTTCGTGCCGTTATGACGCTTTTCGAACTGCGCCTTGTACTGTGAACGCAGATCCATGACCGGCTTCATATTCACTTCATTGAAAGTCGTGAGCATGGCCGCGTTGTGCTGCGCTTCGAGCAGTCTGCGAGCGATACTGGCTCGAAGACGAGTCATCGGTACGCGCTTCTCGGTCCGGTCGCCTGCGGGCATATCATCGGCTGCTGCCTTTGGCTGACTTGCCGCAGCAGTAGCCGGACGCGAACCAGTGTCTGATTTCTTTTTCTCAAGATGACCGACCACGTCTTCCTTAGTCAGCCGTCCGCCTTTACCACTCGCCTCGATATCGGAGGCGTTGAGGCCATTCTCCTCGAGCATCTTCCTGGCAGCAGGGCTGGCGATGATCTCTCCATCCTGCGATATCTTTTCGCTACCATCAGCCTGATGACGAGCCTGACTTTCAGCCTTCACCGAATCATTATTCTTCGACTCGGTTTTCGCCTGACCGGCATCGGCACCGCCAGCGGTGCCGCTTGCTCCTTCCTTGAAGATTGCCAGAACCTCGGCACTCTCGACCACGGCTCCTTCATCCCTGATGATTTTCTCGATCACACCGTCTGCCGGTGCGACTACCTCGAGCACGACCTTGTCTGTCTCGATATCGACAATGAGTTCATCTCTGGAGACCTGCTCTCCAGCTTTCTTGTGCCAGGTCGCCACTACACCGTCGGCGACGGACTCTGGAAAGGTCGGAGCTTTAATTTCGATGGCCATGCGTAATCCTTAATCGTCTCTACTTGGTTGCAAAACAGCGCTTTCTGCAGGCAATCAGCCGTCGAAAGCAGTGTTCACCAGTCTTTGCTGTTCTTCGGCATGCACCTGAGCATAACCAGCAGCGGGCGAGGCAGATGCCTCCCGACCTGCATATGTCAGGTAGATCTTTTCGTGGGTCTGAGCGATCACAGACCTCATGTGATGCTGGCTGCTATACCAGGCGCCCTGATTCATGGGCTCCTCCTGACACCAGACAATCGACTTGAGGTTCTTGTACTGCATGAACACCTCCGTCAAATCGTCTTCCGGGAACGGATACAGCTGCTCGATCCTGACCAGCACAACATCATTGCGCTCATCAGCCCGACGCTTCTCAAGTAGATCATAATAGACCTTGCCGCTACACATGATGAGACGGGTAGCCTTACGCGGCTCAATCACACTATCAGTTTCGCCTATAACGGTCTGGAACTGCCCTTCAGACAGCTCTTCGAGCGTCGAAATAGCCTCACGATGACGCAACAAGGACTTCGGACTCATACAAATCAGCGGCTTACGCAATGGACGCTTAACCTGCCTACGCAACATGTGAAAAACTTGCGCAGGGGTAGAGGGTACACAGACCTGAATGTTGTGTTGCGCCGCCAACTGCAAGAAGCGCTCAAGTCTTGCTGAACTGTGCTCAGGTCCCTGCCCTTCATAGCCGTGTGGCAGAAGCATAGTCAGGCCGCACAAACGGCCCCACTTATGCTCGCCGCTAGTAATGAACTGATCAATAACGACCTGGGCGCCATTGGCAAAATCGCCGAACTGAGCTTCCCAGATGACCAGAGGGTTTGGATTGGTCGTGGAATAGCCGTATTCAAACGCCAGCACCGCCTCTTCGGACAGATAGCTATCGTAGATTTCGAACAGCGGCTGATCTGCGGAGATGTGTTTGAGTGGGATATAACTCGAGCCATCCTGCTGGTTGTGCAGCACCGCATGACGATGCGAGAAGGTACCGCGACCCACATCCTGGCCAGTCAGGCGGATGGCATGTCCTTCGTGCAGCAGGGTCGCATAGGCCATGATCTCGGCATAACCCCAGTTCATTGGGGACGCCCCCTGAGTCATTTTCTGCCTGTCTTCAAGAATCTTCGACACCTGCCGCTGGGCTGTAAACCCTTCCGGCAGCTGGTCGATCTTCCTGCCGAGCCGCTGCAGCGTCTTCATGGCAATATTGGTTTTCGCCTTCGCGGTCCACTTGTGACCCAGATACGGTGTCCAGTCAACAAACAAGGACTTGTTCGGCTCCAGCACCAGACTGCTGACAACATGGCTGCCGGCATCGAGACGATCACGATAATCGCTCTCCATTGCTTTGGCTTCATCTTCGCCGATGACGCCCTCTTCAAGCAGTTTCTGCGCATAGAGCGTTCTGGTCGTGTCTAGCGAACGGATTTTCTGGTACATGATCGGCTGGGTAGCAGCCGGCTCGTCCGCCTCATTGTGGCCTCGGCGACGATAGCAGACGAGATCGATGACAACGTCTTTCTTGAACGTATTTCGATAGTCGACAGCAACCTGCGTCACGAACAGTACTGCTTCGGGATCATCGCCGTTGACGTGAAATATCGGTGCCTGAACCATCTTGGCAATGTCGGTACAGTACTCGGTACTACGGGCGTCTTCCCGTTTGGAAGTGGTGAAGCCAACCTGGTTGTTAATGACGATATGGACCGTTCCACCAACGCCATAACCCCGGGTCTGGCTCATCTGGAAGGTTTCCATGACAACGCCTTGACCTGCGAAGGCAGCATCACCATGCATGATCACCGGCATTACCGAATCGCCCTTCCTGTCGTCTCGACGCGTCTGCCGGGCACGAACAGAGCCCACCACCACGGGTGAAACGATTTCAAGATGGGAGGGGTTGAAAGCCAGCGCCAGATGGACTTCGCCACCTGGCGTCATGACGTTGGATGAAAAGCCCTGGTGATATTTTACATCGCCACTGCCATCGTCGGTGGCGATAGAATGCTTGCCTTCAAACTCATCGAACAGCGACTTTGGATTCTTGCCGAGTGTGTTGACCAGCACGTTCAGGCGGCCACGGTGGGCCATGCCGATCACGATTTCCTTCACGTTATAAGAGCCGGCGCGTTGGATGATCTCATCAACCAGAGGAATCAGGGCTTCGCCGCCCTCGAGTCCGAAGCGCTTGGTGCCTGGATATCGTGAGCTGAGATACTTCTCAAGACCTTCAGCTGCGGTCAGGCGCTCCAGCAGATGCTTCTGCTTCTCCTGACCGAAAACCGGATGCGAGCGAACACTTTCGAGCCGCTGCTGAATCCAGCGACGCTCTTCTGTGTTGCTGACATGCATGTACTCGGTGCCGACGGTATCGCAATATGTAAACTCGAGTCCCTTGATAAGCTCACCAAGGGTCATCGTTTCTACGCCAAACCGCAGAGTGCCTGCCTGAAAAACAGTGTCTTTATCAGCCTCGTTGAGGCCGTGATAGGCAAGATCGAGATCGACTACGTGGGGTCTCGGTTGTAAAGCCAGGGGATCGAGGCTGGCCTTCTGGTGACCGAGCAGTCGGTAGGCCGTGATGAGGTTGATAACCCGAACCTGTTTTCGCTCATGCTCGGTAGTGGTCTGGTAGTCAGCCCCCCCTGTGCCACCTACGCTTGGCCTGCGTTTGGCTAGCGCTCGAAACTGATCCCGCACGACAGCGTGAGACACATCAGCTGTCTGTTTGTCGGGGTTCTGTGCCGGCAATTTATCAAAGAAGTCACGCCACTTTTCGGGAACGCTATTCGGGTTCGTCAGGTAGGATTCAAACAAATCTTCGACATAAGCCAGATTACCGCCTGCCAGGTGGGCGCTTTGCCAAAGCTCTTCCATTCTGCTTTCTTGCATATATCCGCCATTATTTTAGTGAGTGATGCCTCTGATGTGGGTCTTTCACTCGAACAACCTCGTCGGGTAGATGAGGTTAAACAGCACGTCAGACCTCTCGACCAACGTGCTCAGAATAGTCTATACAGCGAAGCGGGCAAGCGCTTGCGAACACACTGTCGGTAGCCGCAATCTCGGGTAGGAGAACAGCAGCGGCAACGACGACCGTGTGATGGGGCCTCAGGTTGCCCTGGATATCAGCATATTTCGAATATGGCCAATTGCGCGCGTTGGGTTGAGTCCCTTTGGACACACGCTCACGCAGTTCATGATGCCACGACATCTGAAGACGCTGAAGGGGTCGTCCAGCTTCGATAGTCTGTCTTCGGTCGCAGTGTCACGGCTGTCATTGAGGAAGCGATAGGCTTGCAGCAGACCAGCGGGACCAATGAACTTCTCAGGATTCCACCAGAACGACGGGCACGATGTGGAGCAACAGGCACACAGGATGCACTCATAGAGGCCGTCAAGCTTTGCCCTGTCTTCCGGGCTCTGCAGACGTTCTATGGTGGGAGCGGGCGTGTTGTTCTGCAGATAAGGCTGCACCTTCTCGTACTGCTTGTAGAAAATTGACATGTCGATGACGAGATCACGGATAACCGGGAGGCCAGGCAGTGGCCTGAGGCGAACCTGATTGTTCTCGATGATGTCAGAAATCGGTGTGACACAGGCCAGACCGTTCTTGCCGTTCATATTCATGCCATCAGAGCCGCAAACACCTTCGCGGCAGGACCGACGATACGTCAGTGAAGGATCCTTCTCCTTCAGGAGATTGAGCACGTCGAGAACCATGAGATCCTTACCTTCCGGCAACTCGATCTCGATGTCCTGCATGTACGGTTCACGATCTATTTCAGGGTTATAGCGATACACACTAACTAACATAATTCACCTCACAACTCGTGAAACGATACTCGCCAAATTTTCACTCAGCGGCGTGGTCATGAACCAGCCGCCAGACAACGTTTACTGTCTTCGCAAACCTCGTGGGCCTGCGCTACGCGTCCTAGTAGCTTCGTACCGAAGGCGGGAACGCCTCCATTGTCTTGGGGCTAAAATTGACATCACGCTTGCGCACTGACCGATCTTCGGCGAAGTACAGCGAATGCTTAAGCCAGTTCTCGTCATCACGTTCGGTATAGTCGTTCCGCGCATGCGCGCCGCGGCTTTCCTTGCGCGCCTCTGCCGGGATCGCCGTAGCCAGAGCCACCTCGTAAAGGTTCTCCAGCTCAAGTGCCTCGATACGAGCTGTATTGAAGGCATTCGACTTATCCTGGAGATGCAGGTTGGCGACGCGCTCACCGATCTCATCGAGCTTCTTCAGACCAATCTGCATCTTGTCGCCATCGCGGAATACGCCGAAATACAACTGCATGCAGTTTTGCAGATCCTTCTTCACCTGGGCGACTGACTCACCGCCAGTGCTTGCGTTCAAACGATTGTAACGGGAGAACGCCGCATCGATATCTGACTGTGACGGATCATCCGCACTGTAGCCACCGCGCAGCTGCTCTTCGATGTGCAGGCCAGCAGCCCGGCCGAAGACAACGAGGTCGAGCAGACTGTTTCCGCCCAGACGATTCGCACCGTGAACCGATACGCAAGCGGCTTCGCCAACTGCAAAGAGGCCATCAATAGACTGGTCCTTACCGTTTGCATCCTGAGTCAGAGCCTGACCACCGATGTTGGTTGGCACGCCACCCATCATGTAGTGACATGTCGGTACTACCGGGATCGGGTCCTTGGCAGGGTCGACATGCGCAAAGGTCTTCGCAAGCTCGACAATACCTGGCAGACGCAGGTTGAGCGTTTCTGCACCCAGATGATCGAGCTTGAGCATGACGTGATCTTTGTCAGGACCGCAACCACGTCCTTCCAGAATTTCCAGAATCATTGAGCGGGCGACGACGTCGCGACCGGCAAGATCCTTGGCGTTGGGCGCGTAGCGCTCCATGAAGCGCTCGCCCTCGCTGTTTATAAGGTAGCCACCTTCTCCGCGACAGCCTTCTGTGACGAGCGTACCAGCACCGTGGATACCGGTTGGATGGAACTGCCACATCTCCATATCCTGTCCCGGCACGCCTGCACGCAGGGCCATTGCAGTACCGTCACCACTATTAATGAGTGCGTTAGTGGTCGAAGCATAGATACGGCCGGCACCACCTGTTGCCAGGACCGTTGCCTTGGCACGAATGAATACAGTCTCACCCGTCTCGATACAGATCGCGGTCACGCCTGTAATCTTGCCGGCCGCATTCTTGACGAGATCGATGGCATACCACTCGTTCAGGAACGATGTACCACCTTTCAGATTGCCCTGGTACAAGGTGTGCAACAGTGCGTGACCAGTTCGGTCCGCAGCAGCACAGGTTCGAGCAGCCTGACCGCCCTTGCCGAAATCCTTTGACTGACCGCCGAACGGACGCTGATAAATACGCCCCTGCTCAGTACGTGAGAAAGGCAACCCCATGTGCTCGAGCTCGAATACAGCCTGCGGCCCTACTGAACACATGTATTCAATGGCATCCTGGTCACCGATATAGTCGGAACCCTTGACGGTATCGTACATGTGCCAGCGCCAATCATCATTCGGATCGGCACTCGCAATGGCACAGGTGATGCCGCCCTGGGCGGATACGGTATGGGATCGTGTTGGAAAGACCTTCGTTATACAGGCTGTGTTCAGGCCTGACTGAGTCAATTGAAGCGCGGCTCGCATACCTGAACCGCCGCCCCCCACTACGATTGCGTCGTACTTAAGCGTTCTTACTGCTGCCATATTCAAAGTCCCCAGAGAATTTGTACGCCCCAAACCACATAGACGAAGAGAACTATGCCTCCCAGTGCCTGCGCAATAAATTTGACGAACCCGTTATGAAGATAATCTGTAGCAACGGTCCACATGCCGATCCAGGCATGGGCGCCTAAGGCGATGAGGGCGAGCAGTGAAAAAATGCGCATCCATGTCGCTTCAAACAAGGCTTTCCATTCGAGATAATTGATATCGCCAGTAACAACGACATATCCGAAGAGGAAGATGGTATAGACGCCGAGAATAACCGCTGTCACGCGCTGGACTATCCAGTCGTACGGGCCGCTTCGACCAAAGTTGGTGATAGTAGTTACCATACGACGACTCCAGCAAGAACGATAAGAATGATGGAAATGGCAATGCTGACCTTGGCTCCAATAGTTGCGCCTTCCATGGTCTCCATATAACCCATATCCTGGATCAGGTGCTTGATCCCGGACACCAGGTGATAGAGCAGTGCGGAAAGGATGCCCCACACCACGAACTTGACGAAAAAGCCATCCATCCAGCCTTCGACGCGGGCGAATGATTCGCTACTTTCAAGTGACGAGTCCAGTAGGTACAGCAAAACGCCCAGCATCACGAAGATGATCACACCGCTGATTCTGAAAAGAATCGAGGTGATGGCCGGAAGGGGGAAGTGGAACTTCGTGAGATCGAGGTTGACCGGTCTGTTTCTATTCACAGTGTGTAGCACCTTTGAATACTTTGCCCTGTAGGGGGCCGTGTGAAGCGAGGAAGCGTGTGACTCCGAAACACAGCGGGTTGGTTTCGGGCGCATAGTATATGGGGGCATGCATCACATTACAATTGAGATACGGCCCGATTCGGCTTAAGGATTGAATATGCAAGCATATGCATCGATGCGGTGCTCGAAGGCAGCCCGCGCACCAAAATCGAGCGAGGTCATACAAATGCAAGAAAGGGCTTATCAATTGATGATCAAGTCATTAGTATAAGCGCCTATCCACAGCCTCGGTCGTTTTTAGCCTCTCAAAGAGCGGGTGTACGACCGAGTGAAGCCGGATGCATCCGCATCTAATCTACTGCGTCGGGCAGACGGACTGACCGGCCATGTACAGTAACGGGAGTCGTCCATGACGGATAAGCACGCCACACTCAAAGTTGATGGCAAAGAGATTGATTTACCAATGTATTCGGGCACGACCGGCCCTGATGTCGTCGACGTCCGCTCCCTGGTTCAGCAGGGGCTGTTTACCTACGACCCCGGATTTGTGTCCACTGCTGCCTGCGAATCGAAGATCACCTTCATCGATGGCACGAACGGCGTATTGCTGCATCGTGGATACCCCATAGAACAGCTTGCGCAGCATTCAGATTACCTTGAGACCTGCTACCTGCTTATCCACGGCGAACTGCCTTCCAGCGAAGAGCTCGGCCACTTCAAGTCCATGGTCAAGAACCATACGATGGTGCACGAGCAGCTGAATCATTTCTTCAATGGTTTCCGTCGTGACGCGCATCCGATGGCGATCATGTGTGGTGTGGTGGGTGCGCTTTCAGCCTTCTATCACGACACCATGGATTCCACGGATGAGAAGCATCGTGAAATCGCGGCATTCCGCCTGATTGCGAAGATGCCGACGCTGGCGGCCATGTGCTACAAGTACTCGATCGGCCAGCCCTTCATGTACCCGCGGAACGATCTGGACTACGCGGCAAACTTTCTGTACATGATGTTCGGAACCCCATGCGAAGAGTTCGTGGTCAATCCGGTTCTTGCCAAGGCCATGGACAAGATATTCCTCCTCCACGCCGACCATGAACAGAACGCCTCCACGTCTACCGTCCGCCTCGCCGGCTCATCAGGGGCCAACGTATTCGCCTGTATTGCTTCAGGTATTGCAGCCTTGTGGGGACCTGCCCACGGCGGTGCCAACGAAGCCGTGCTGAGCATGCTGATGGAGATTGAAGACGAGTCGCGCATTCCCGAGTTCATAGAGCGCGCCAAGGATAAGGACGATTCGTTCCGTCTGATGGGCTTTGGTCACCGCGTCTACAAGAACTTCGACCCACGCGCCAAGGTTATGAAGGAATCCTGCGACCAGGTGCTTCAGGAGCTCGGCCTCGAAGATGACCCACTGTTCAAGATTGCCCGACGTCTCGAGCAGATCGCGCTTGAAGATCCTTACTTCGTCGAGCGCAAGCTGTATCCAAACGTCGACTTCTACTCCGGCATTATTCTGCGCGCGATCGGCATTCCTGTCTCCATGTTCACTGTTATCTTTGCGATGGCGCGAACTGTTGGCTGGTACTCCCACTGGAACGAGATGGTAAGCACCGACTATCGAATCGGCCGCCCACGCCAGCTCTATACCGGCGCTACCAAGCGCGACTATCCCGGCTGATCGCCAATGGCTGACACCGACCTGCAGAACAGCGAAGACAGGCAGGTCTGCTTCATAGGACTAGGCGTGATGGGCGCACCTATGGCAGGCCACCTGGCGCGAGCTGGTCTGCAGCTTGCGGTGTACAATCGCAGCCGAGCGAAAGCGGAGAACTGGCTGAAAGAGCACCCGGGACACCGTTTCGTCAGCCTTTTGGAAGCCAGGCAGTTGAACACGGTCGTGTCCTGTGTCGGTAATGACAGCGATCTTGCGGATCTGTATCTTGGGAACGAAGGTCTGCTGGCGCATCTGTCGCCTGGCGCCCTCGTCATCGATCATACAACCGCTTCTGCCGATATTGCCCGGCAGCTGAATTCAGCTGCTGAAGCACGCGGCATCATGTTTATCGACGCCCCTGTCTCCGGTGGCCAGCAAGGCGCCATTAATGGCACGCTCACGGTGATGTGCGGTGGCAGCGAACAGCATTTCGAAAAGGCGGAAACCGTTATCCGGCATTACGCCAGGATGGTCCGCCTGCTCGGCCCGGCCGGCTCTGGCCAGTTGACCAAAATGGCTAATCAGATTGCCATTGCTGGCTTGATAGAAAGTCTCGCCGAATCCATTCACTTCGCCACGGCAGCCGGCCTGGATCCCCATGCTGTAATCGATGTGATTTCCAAAGGTGCAGCCCAATCCTGGCAGATGGAAAACCGCCATGACAGCATGATTCGTGGTGAGTACAACCACGGTTTTGCAGTAGATCTAATGCGGAAGGATCTGGCTATCTGCCTCGAGGAGGCGCGGCGCAACGGCGCGCGCTTGCCGGTCGCTGCACTGGTCGATCAGTTTTATGCTGAGGTCCAGCAGCAGGGTGGTGGCCGCTGGGACACCTCAAGTCTGCTCAGCAGGTTTGCCCCACAGAAAAACTGAGGCTGTCAGCGCCGGGCTAATGGGCCCGACCCTGACAAGGCCCCTGCTCTGGCATCAGCTTTTGACCGTCCACTTGCTACCCGAATAGTACGCAGCCCAGCCACTTGGTTTGCCGTCATCCTTCTCCGACATCACGTACTGCTCCTTGGTCTTTCGACTGAAACGAATGACTGCCGGGCGGCCTTCTGGATCCTTGGTCGGCGCTTTCATCAGGTAGGCGTACTTCGGGTCTATTTCGTTCTTGTGCGGCAGCAGCTCACTCACCAGGGGCGCACGCGTCTCACGATTCTTGGGAAACTGACTCGCAGCAAGAAAGAGGCCCGATGCGCCGTCGCGAAGCACGTAGTGATCGTCCACCTTACTACATTTGAGCTCCGGCATTTGGACGGGATCCATTTTCGGTGGCGCAGGGTCACCGTTCCGTAACAGCTTGCGGGTATTCTTGCAGTCTTCTGCGGTACAACCAAAGTATTTGCCGAAGCGACCATTCTTGAGCTGCATTTCTGCACCGCATTTATCGCATTCGAGGCTGGGCCCTTCATAGCCCTTAATCTTGTAGTGACCTTCCTCGACCTCATAGCCCGGACAATCGGGATTGTTGCCGCACACGTGCAGCTTACGGTGCTCGTCGATCAGATAGTTGTCCATAGCCGTAGAGCAGATCGGGCAACGACGCTTCTCCCGCTGCGCCTGCGCTTCGGCCTCATCATCATCGGCTGCGATGGCCTCATCGCCGGGTGTAAGATTCAGGGTCGTCTTGCAGCGCTCCTTTGGCGGGAGGCTATAGCCTGAGCAACCGAGAAAAACACCTGTGCTTGCAGTTCTTATCTGCATGGGCCGAGCGCAGGTCGGACAGGCGATACTCGTAGGCACCGCTTCGTTTGCACGCATACCGGATTCTGCCGATTCTGCATGCTCCAGATTCTGGCTGAACTGGGAGTAGAACTCGTCGAGAACAGTCTTCCAGCTAAGCTTGCCACTGGCGATGGCGTCAAGACGCTCTTCCATGCTGGCGGTGAAGCCATAGCTCATGAGATCCTTGAAGGATTCAGATAGGCGGTCGGTCACGATATCGCCCATCTTCTCCGCGAAGAACCGCTTATTCTCGAGACGTACGTAGCCCCGGTCCTGAATGGTAGAGATGATGGAGGCGTAGGTAGATGGGCGACCTATGCCCTGCTTCTCGAGCTCCTTGACCAGCGTGGCTTCCGTAAAGCGCGCAGTAGGCTTGGTAAAATGCTGAGACGGCTTGAGCGCTTCCAGATCCAGAACATCACCCTGCTTGAACGGCGGGAGCTGCGCATCCTCATCTTTCTTGACCACGAGCGGCAGCACCTTGAGGAAACCCGGGAACTCCATGACCCGACCGCGAGTCCTGAGCTCGAACTGCCCGGCTTCCACAACGAGCGTTGTGCTCTGGAAACGGGCGCTCTCCATCTGACAGGCCACGAACTGCTTCCAGATCAGGGTATACAGACGCTCAGCGTCCCTCTCAAGGCTTTGTAGCTGATCGCCACGGATGTTTACGTCCGTCGGCCGGATCGCTTCGTGCGCCTCCTGAGCGCCTTCCTTGCTGCTGTAGACTCTCGGCGCATCCGGGCAATAGGCCTTACCGTATTCGCCAATGATGTAATCCCGCACCGTGGCTACAGCATCGGCAGACAGGTTGGTCGAATCCGTTCGCATATAGGTGATGTAGCCCGCTTCATACAGCTTCTGAGCAAGACGCATGGTCTTGCTAACGCTGAAGCCGAGACGATTGCTGGCGCCCTGCTGCAGTGTAGAGGTAATGAAGGGCGCAGAAGGCTTCGACTGGGTCGGCTTGTCTTCGCGCTTGGCGATCTTGTAGCCAGCGCTCTCGAGCTGAGCCTGGAAGGCTTCAGATTCGGCGCGGGTGCGTGGGCGATAAGCCTTGCCATCTACTCGCGTGACTTCGAACTGGGCCTGCGCACGAGTTCGCTTGCCCTCGCCCGCCATGGTATCAGTAACTTCGCCTGCGAGATCGGCGTGCATCTGCCAGTATTCTTCGGGAACGAACGCTCTGATTTCACGCTCACGCTCGACGATCAGCTTGACGGCAACCGACTGCACCCGACCCGCAGACAGACCGCGGGCGATTTTCGCCCACAGCAGCGGCGACACCATGAAACCGACAACGCGATCCAGGAAGCGTCGAGCCTGTTGAGCGTTGACGCGGTCGATATTGAGCGTACCTGGCTCCTTGAACGCGTCGGAAATGGCATTTTTAGTGATTTCATTGAAGACAACCCGCCTGAAGCGCTCATCCTCACCACCTATGAGTTCCCGCAGGTGCCAGGCTATCGCCTCCCCCTCGCGGTCAAGATCCGTTGCGAGATAAATGTGGTCTGCCGACTTCGCGAGCCGCTTGAGCTCTTCGACCACCTTCTCCTTGCCAGGCAGGACCTCATACTCGGCTTCCCAATCGTGCTCCGGATCCACGCCCATCCGTGCAAAGAGCTGCCGCTTGGCCTTGGCTTTCTTTTCAGAATCGGACAGGGACTTGGCGGCAACAGGCTTCTTCTTGCCCGTCGTCTTCTTGTCGCTCTTGCTCGCGCCCGTCGGTAAATCACGAACGTGGCCGACACTGGATTTGACGATGAAATCAGGCCCAAGGTACTTGTTTATGGTTTTGGCTTTTGCAGGCGACTCTACTATGACGAGTGATTTGGCCATTCAGAAACTGGTCTCTTAATTCGATTTGGCGTCATATATAAGGTGTTGGCCTGTAATAATCAAGCATACCCGCGGATTCGGGACTAAGCTTGAGTTACCTCAATTGCTTGTTTTTCGTGCCTCTTTCTTATGACCACACTCGTCGTTATCTTGCTAGCCATCATTTTCATATCCGCAGTCGTGAGCGCTGTCATGTATGCCAGGCAGCAGGCTGCACAGCATAGGGCAGCCAAAATCAAGGCCTTGTTGCAGCGCAGACAGGATTATGAAAACGCCGTAGCGCTCCTTCTCAGAATCGATGATCGTGCAGATATTGCAATGGTCATGACTGGAGCCCTTATGGAGATGCAGAAGGAACTCGTCTCATTGGGTCTGGCGGATGCATTGCAGCAGCTCGATACACTCAAGGGCCAGCTGACGGCACTGGAAGAGGGCCGGATCAGACCTGCCAACGAGCGCGTGATGCGCAGCGACGGCGAGATGAATGCCGCACTCGAAGGCCTGAGAACGCTCGGCAACAAGCTGCTACGACTGAAGCTACGTGGCCGCCTTCCAGCCGAGACCTACCAGCAACAACTGGACCACCTGGAACATCTGAAGCTCACGGTTCAGGTCCAATCACATGAGTATCACGCTGAACAATTACTTCAGGCGGATAAGCGACGCGAAGCGATAGCGCATTTGCGAAAGGCACGGGATATCTATAAACGCAGTAGCCTGCCCGTTGAGGTCAAGAATGAAGCTGTGCGTCGACTTTCCGATATGATGAAGGCAGCCGAAAGTGCCACGAATAGCGGCTCCAGCGGAGCGAACAGACAGGATGATGACGAAGAACTTGATATCGTCTGAACTGGCATTGGCTGACCCATATACCCGAAAAAGCCGACACGAGGTCGGCTTTTTCAGCTGGATCAGTTGTCGAGGCGGCCTTGAGCCGCCTCAGCTGCCTTAGAGACGCTCCCAGACAGTCGAAATACCCTGTCCCAGACCGATACACATCGTGGATACACCGAAGGTTCCGCCCTTGGCTTCCATGATGTTCAGCAGCGTAGTGGAGATACGTGCACCTGAACAGCCCAGTGGGTGACCCAGTGCGATCGCGCCGCCATTCAGGTTGACCTTGTCGTTCATCACGTCCATCAGTTTCAGATCCTTGATGACCGGCAGTGACTGCGCAGCAAATGCTTCGTTCAGCTCCCAGAAATCGATGTCTGAAATCTCAAGACCAGCACGCTTCAGTGCTTTCTTGGTGGCTGGCACAGGACCGTAGCCCATGATCGCAGCATCAACACCAGCAGTCGCCATCGCACGGATCTTGGCCATTGGCTTCAGGCCCAGTGCTTGTGCACGCTCGGCAGACATCAGCAGCATCGCGGCGGCGCCGTCAGTCAGCTGTGATGAAGTACCTGCAGTCACAGTACCAGACTTCGGATCGAAGGCCGGACGCAGCTGACCAAGGCTTTCAAGCGTGGTTTCCGGACGGATGGTCTCGTCTTCGGTACACAGCATTGGAACGCCGTTGTCGTCATGACCTTCCATGACAACAATCTCGTTCTTGAAGCGGCCTTCGACAGTAGCTTCGTGAGCACGCTGATGTGAACGAACAGCGAACTCATCCTGCTGCTGACGGTTGATGCCGTGCATCTTTGCCAGCATTTCGGCTGTGAGACCCATCATGTTCGAAGCCTTGGCGCTGTACTTACTGGCAGCAGGGTTATGATCGAAACCCTCTGTCATCGGTACGTGGCCCATGTGCTCGACACCACCAACCACGAAGACTTCGCCGTTGTTGGTCATGATGGCCTGAGCTGCGGTATGGATCGCAGTCATGGCTGAACCACACAGTCTGTTCACGGTCTGCGCTGAACTGGTGTGTGGAATCACGCTCATCAGCGAGATCTGGCGGGCAACGTTGAAGCCCTGCTCCTTGGTCTGGTTGACGCAACCCCAGATCAGGTCTTCGACCTCAGCTGGATTCACATCGTTGCGCTCGAACAGCGCATTGATCAGGCGAGCGGAAATATCTTCCGCCCGGGTATGCTTGAATATGCCGTTCTTGGCACGTCCCATTGGCGACCGCACGCAATCGACAACGACGACATCTCTTGGATTCAGACTCATATCTTATCTCCGTCCTAATCTGTATTGCGGCAATCAGCCGTAGAATTTCTTGCCTGACTTAGCCATTTCACGCAGGCCATCAGTAGGATGATAAAGCTTGCCGAGTGACTTGTACTTGTCAGCGATTCTGCAGAACTCTTCAACACCAATGGTGTCGATGTAGAACAGGGCGCCGCCGCGGAACGGAGGGAAACCTATGCCGTACACCAGGCCCATATCGGCCTCGGCAGCAGTTTCGACGATACCGTCTTCAAGACAGCGAACGGTTTCGATGCACAGTGGCACCATCATGCGCTCGATAATCTCTTCGTCAGTGAACTCGCCTTTCTTCTGAACGACATCGCCAAGCATCTGCTCGACTTTCTCGTCGACAGCCTTCTGCTTCTTGCCTTTCTTGTCCAGTGAGTACTTGTAGAAGCCCTTGTCGTTCTTCTGACCCAGACGGTCGTTCTCGAACATCAGCTCTACAGCAGTCTTCTCGCTGTACTGCATACGGTCCGGGAAGCCTTCGGCCATAACATCGCCAGCGTGCTTGGCAGTGTCCATGCCGACAACGTCGAGCAGGTAGGCAGGACCCATTGGCCAGCCGAAACGCTCCATAACCTTGTCGCACTGCTTGTAATCAGCGCCATCACGTACCAGCAGGTTGAAGCCGCCGAAATACGGGAACAGGATACGGTTGACCAGGAAGCCCGGGCAGTCGTTGACCACGATCGGGTTCTTGCCCATGGCCTTGGCGTAAGCAACTGTCGTCGCAATAGCCTGCTCGCTCGTCTTCTCGCCGCGGATGACCTCAACCAGTGGCATCATGTGCACAGGGTTGAAGAAGTGCATGCCGCAGAAGTTTTCAGGGCGCTTCAGGTTCTGGGCCAGTCGCGTGATGGAAATGGTTGAAGTATTAGAGGTCAGGATCGTGTCTTCACGAACGACGTCTTCGACTTCACGCAGAACCGCATCCTTGACCTTTGGATTTTCAACAACAGCTTCGACAACGAGATCGACGCTCTTGAAATCGCCATAGCCGAGCGCAGGATTGATCTTGTTGAGAACGTCAGCCATCTGCTCGGCAGTCATCTTGCCACGTGAAACACGCTTGGTAAGCAGGCCTTTGGCTTCTTTAAGACCCAGGTCCAGACCCGCCTGAGCAATGTCCTTCATGACGATTGGCGTGCCTTTCAGCGCAGACTGGAATGCAACACCGCCGCCCATGATACCGGCACCGAGTACAGCTGCACGCTTGACCGGCAGTGCCTGCTTGTCATACGCCTTGGCTTTCTTCTTCAGTTCCTGATCGTTCAGGAACAGGCCGACCAGTGCTGCTGCAACTGGGGTCTTCGCCATTTTGGCAAAGCCCTTGGCTTCGACTTCGATGGCCTTGTCGCGGTTCATGCCGGCATGCTTCTGCATGACCTTGATGGCTTCAACCGGCGCTGGATAATTGCGGCCAGCCTGTGCAGCAACAAAGCCTTTGGCTGTTTCGAACGTCATCATGCTTTCCATGGCGTTCAACTTCAGCTTGCCGGTCTTTTCTTCACGGCGCTTCTTGTAGTCCAGTGAACCGTCGATGAGACGCTTCATGGTTGTCTTGGCTGCTTCCATGAGGGCTTCAGGCGCAACGACTGCATCGACAGCCTTGTCCTTCAGTGCCTGCTCTGGCCGCTTCTCGCCGCCAGCACAGATCCATTCGATCGCATTGTCAGCGCCGATGACGCGTGACAGACGTACTGTACCGCCGAAGCCAGGGAAGATACCCAGCTTCACTTCAGGCAGACCGACTTTCGCCTTGGTAGACATGATGCGGTAGTCGGTGGCCAGACACATCTCGAAACCGCCACCGAGGGCGATACCGTTAATAACGGTCAGGGTCGGGAAAGGCAGGTCTTCAATCGCGCTGAATACGCTGTTGGCCTTGAGGTTGTTGGCAACAAGCTCTTCTTCGGAACCTTTGAAGAGGTCCTTGAATTCGGTGATATCGGCGCCGACGATGAACACGTCCTTGGCGCTCGTGACAATGAGGCCCTTGACGTCGTTGGCGCTACCAAGCTTGGCGGCTGCCTCGCCCAATTCTTCAATGGTCAACCGGTTGAACTTGTTTACCGATTCACCCTGTAAATCAAATGTGAGGACAGCAATTCCGTCATCGATCAGTTTTACCGTGATGGCTTTACCTTCGTAAATCATCAACTCTTCTCCAAGCTTGTTGAGCACGGGTTAATGGCCCAGCGGCGCCCCTTGCATATCCGTTTATTAAAGGGGGGACCAAGGTACCTTACGCGAAGTACGTATACGTCCCGCGAGTATAACGCTAACGGGACTCGTAGCAGCTTTATTAATTCAAGCCGGACTTGCCGTCCGACCTAGCGCTAATTCATACGCTTGTTTGAATTAGGTGGGCGCTAAGATGGATAAAATCGCCTGGAAAGTCAACTCTCCGTGCCTCTGAGTCGCGAAGCCCGTCCCGAATATCCTGACCTTCCGCTTAAGCCCTTTGACTAAGATCCTGAATCTAATTACCTTTCGAAAACTAACCAGAACGATCAGACCTTCCTGCGTAACGATGCTGCCAGCGAACGGACGAACGCATTTTCGTGAGCCATCGGTCGACCTAGTGCTGCTTGCGAAAGCAGCTATACTGAATTGACGTCGTGCAAACTGGCAATAATTAAAATTCAAGCGCCCTACGAAGAGACAGGAGAGTAACCGAATGCTGGTGAAGACTATGCCGAGCTCAAGCCTTACCAAAGAAGTGTCCAACAAGCGTCCGGTCGGCGCGCTCCGCGCCCTGCGCCGCCTGCCCTTGACCCTTGTTTACGCACTGGTGACGGGCTTACTGTCAAGCCTACCCGCATACGCACTCGATCAGGCGCAGGCCGCCGACCTGCTTGCAACGCTGTTCAAGGTCCGCTCCAGCGGCAACCTGGTCATGAATGGCTATTACAACTTCAGCATCGCACCTGGCGACAAGGACGAGCGTGCAGTTGTAACTAAACGCTCTGAAGAGCTCGCCGGCTCTATTGGCCTCATCAATGAGATGGCAGCCAAACTCGAAGAAGGTCCCCTGCGCGAGCAGTTATCGCAACTGCCCGCTATCCACAAGCAGTACGCAGCGCTCCTCAAGGACAATATTGCCGACCTCATAGAACGGCAGTACTCAGACATCAGACTCGTTGCTGATATGGCTCAGGTTAACCAGAATCTGCTTACCGCAGCCGAAACGGCCAGGAAAACAGCCATCGATGCGTCTGGTTATCAACCTGATGTCATGGTCGAGCAGCTGCGTGACGCGACACTGCTGATGGAAAGCATGATGACCAAATACTCCGCGCGATCGGCCTCCACCGTCTCGCAGGTCTTCCAGGGTGCCCAGAGCGATGAACCGATCGATGTCCAGGCCGTGGAATTCGATAGGCAACTTAATGCGATCAAGACTGCTCTCAGTGGCAACACCGACGCGAGCAAAGCGCTGAAGTCGATCGAAAGCAGCTGGTTCTTCATCAAGAACTCGTACATCAATCCCAACGAGAACAACGTCTCATACGTCGTCAACTTGTATTCGAACAAGATCGTAGACAAGCTAAACAGCTTGCTGCAGAACCTATCGAAGACCAGCTGAAGCCGACTGTTTTACCAGCGAGATGAGCTCATCGAGGAACGGCTCCGCCCGTTCTCGAGTGACCTGCTCGGTCCAGACCAGAACGGCTCGGGTGGGCGTGAGGGTGAAGGCATAAACGGCTCGTTCCACCTCGAACTTCGAAATGATCTCCGGCAGAGCGTCATGACCGTTTTCATCCGCAGGCCTCGTAAAACTGACGAGCACCGGCTCGGACTTGACCTGTCTCGCGTCAGCCCCGCCTGGATCCGTCGCGCGAACCCGCCAGGTATACTCCACAATCGGCCGGTCGGGCACCAGATTGAACCGCTTGCCAATTTCATCCTGACGTAACAGTCGCACCTTGAAGCCCTTCTGCTGAGCCAACACCCGGGTGCGCTCGAGTATGCGTCTCGCAGGTGATGGCTTCAGCCAGTACAGTGCACCGATGGGCCCGAGCAAGGCGAAAGCAATGATCATCCACTCCATTCAGACACCCTCAGCTGAGTCAGGTAACAGCGACTTCACCACCAGCTCGGCACCTCGAGACAGCGTCTGGGCCTGGCCATCCTCACGCGCCTGATAAACCAGGTTCTGACCGAACATGACGCCACGGTCGCCTTTGCGAAAAGTGGCCAGGGTTTTCAGAGGCTCCTTGCTCACGACTCCAACTTCAGGATCGATTGTGGGTATCGCGCAGCGGCTGCACCTCTTGACGCCATACATGACAAGGTCATCTGACTCTATCTGATGCCAGCTGTCCTCCGCGAATGCCTCGGACTCACTCACCACAATATTCGGCCTGAACCTGGACATTGGCAGCGGCTGCGATAGCTTCTCGTTCAGCGCGTCGAGCGACGCCTGCCCAATGATGAGCGCCTGGTAGGCGTCCGCAAAGCCCACTTCGAAGGTTTGGCCAGCAAGAGAGGTAGTGTCTATGTAGTCCTGCTCTACTGGCCTCGGCTTGTCTGCCGCCTTGCAGACGAGGCGGACACTACGGCCGAGAAAGTCGCTCAGGACCCTATTGACCTTTTCGTTGGCGACATAGGCCTCGCAGATGTCGCCCCAGATCTCTACCGCAAGGCGCTGATCACTCAGACAAAGAGGCTCCATATTCACAGGGTTTGCATCGTCAGCGTTATCTACGGCGGCCAGTTCAAGCAGTTCCGGTACTTTATCCGCCATGGGAACGCTCAGCAGGAGCACACCGTTCTGGACCAGGGGCGTCAGCCTGAGCATGTGAGGTAGGGTTCTGGCAGTGAGATAGTGCGCATCGTCGTCGACCAGCATCCAGCTGCGGTCGTGACAGGGACCTGACTTATTGAAGTGAAGCTTTTCTACTTCGAGTCCGCCACAGGATTTGACGGGGTACCAGTGTAAAGACTGAATGGTAGGCATTGAATGCTAGAGACCTCCTGGCCATCATTGCGCCTCGGAATCCAGCCTGGCCTTGACCGCCCGGGCCAGCTCGTCCGGCTGAAATTTACTCAGAAATGCGTTACATCCAACCTTGGCTACCATGGCCTTGTTGAAGTTACCGCTAAGCGACGTATGCAGCACAATATAAAGATCCTTCATGCGGCTGTCATTGCGTATTTCTGTCGTCAGCCGGTAACCGTCCATGGCTGGCATTTCAGCGTCGGTGATAACCATGAGCAGTTTTTCATACAGGTCGATGCCTTCGTCTGCCCAGGCCTGAAGTTTCTGCAGGGCGAGCAGGCCATTGACCGCCGTATGCACAGTCAGTCCCACCTGGGACAGCGTCGATTTTGCCTGCGCAATGGCGACTGGCGAGTCATCCACGAGCAGCACTTCCCTGCCCCCAGCCTGGGCCTTGACCTCGGAGGTCAACTGCTGGTCCTTGATCTCTGTATCATAGGGGAGGATATCTGCCAGAACACGTTCGACATCAATAATCTCAACGAGCTTGTCGTCGTGTTTGGTTATGGCGGTAACGTAATGCGAGTTGCCGGCGTTCCTGGGCGGCGACATGATCTCCTCCCAGGTCATGTTGACGATGCGATCAACGCTCGCCACCAGGAAGGCCTGAACCGATCGGTTGTACTCAGTGACAATGATGGTGGCATCCTTCGAGCGATGTGTCGGCCCCAAGCCGATTGCAAGCGACAGATCGATGACCGGCACAGTCTGCTTGCGAATGGTACTGACACCAATCACCGAGGGATGACGCTTGGGCATTTGCGTCAGGTTTGGCAGCTTCTGCACTTCCTGAACCTTGAACACGTTCAGCGCAAAGACCTGGTTCGCGCCAAGCTTGAAGAGCAGGAGCTCCAGGCGGTTTTCCCCGACCAGTTTGGTTCGCTGATCGACTGAATCAAGGATGCTGGACATAAAAGGCTACCATTTGTAATTCTTGACCGGATTTCGGGTATCTCTCCACCTAGTCTAGATCAAAACCCTGCTTTTGATAGCGCACGTAAGCCCGTATGATTGCGCATTCAAATTTCTTGGGTCAGGGAGCTCCGACCGATATGAAAGTACTTGTAACCGGCGCCAGTGGTCATATTGGCGGACATGTGGTGGATCAGTTGTTGAACAGGAACCACAGTGTTCGCGCACTTGCCAGGAAGAGTTCCGACCTCCGCGGGGTTCGTGCCAGTGAGATCGAAATCATCAACGGCGATATCAAGGACAGATCAGCCGTAAAGAAAGCTGCGGAAGGCTGCGAGGCCATCATTCATCTCGCGGCGGTGTACAAGACCATCGCCAAGACAGCGGAAGAAATTGTCGAACCCGCCGTGAGTGGCGCTAGAAACGTACTCGAAGTGGCTGCCGAACTCGGCATTAAACGCGTCGTCTATACCAGTTCGGTTGCTTCGATCGGGTTTTCATACAACCGAGACGAAATGCGAACTGCAGAAGACTGGAATGACGACGCGCAGAATCCTTACTACCTCGCCAAGACCCAGAGTGAGCGACAGGCGCAGAAAATGGCCGCGGAAAGTGGTGTGGAGTTGATTGTGCTCTGCCCTGCGATCGTGCTTGGCCCTGGAGACTACAGAATCACACCATCGAATGGCCTGGTGATGGACTTGCTGAATGGCCGTGGTCAGACCTATAGAGGCGGCATGAACATCGTTGATGTTCGAGATGTGGCGCGTGCCCACGTAGAGGCGCTGAGCAAGGGCGAGCCCGGCAGCCGGTACATCGTTGGTGGTGAGAATATCGAGGTTATCGAACTCGGGCGCATGCTGAAGACGCTCACTGGAAATAGACCCTTGCATTTGCCTACTGGCCGGAAGTTGACACTTGTCGCTGCCAGGGCTATTGAAATGATCTGTCGCTTGCTGCATCTTACGCCGCCTTTCACCCAGGATCTGGTGCACGAGGTTGTCGAGCGTTACGCCTGGTACGACACAAGCCGGACCTACACGACCTTCGATTTCCAGCCTCGGCCTGCGAAGCAGGTTCTGCAGGACTGCATCGCATGGCTCATTGCGCAGGACAAGGTAAGACAGCGGGTTGCGGAGGGTTTTCGTAGTCGAAACAATGAACTGCCGGCGTCCGCGATAGGCGCTGAAAAAAACGCCTGAAATCGCTTTTCATCACATTATATAGTGTTATACTTCCCACCAACGACCCATATGTAGTTTGTAAGCCGGCAAGCTCTTCACTACGAGCACCGGCTTCGGCATGCTTTTGCCTGCCTTTTCGAGTCGTCACCAACACATTGTTTGCACCGCCATTGTCGGATCAGTTCCCTGACCTTGGCGGACATACCAATAAGATCAGCCTGAGGGGTATCAATGAACGCCAAAGTTCAGCAACTCGTTTCTCCTATAGAAATGCAAGCCGCTTCCGCAGACATCTGGAGCACGAAATACCAGCTCAGGACCAAAGCCGGTGAGCCTGTCGATGTGACTATCCAGGACACCTATCAGCGCGTGGCGCAGTCGCTCGCGAGCGTGGAAGATGCCAAGATTCGTCCCGAGGTGTTCAAGAGCTTCGTTTGGGCCCTGCAGAACGGCGCCATCCCGGCCGGACGCATTATCTCCAACGCTGGTGCGGAGGCACACAAGCCCGCGACATCAACTATCAACTGCACCGTCTCCGGCTCCATCCATGACTCCATGGACGATATCCTGCTGAAGAACCATGAGGCCGGCCTCACTCTCAAAGCTGGCTGCGGTATCGGTTACGAGTTCTCGACCCTTCGACCACGTGGCGCCTACGTCGCGGGTGCCGGTGCCAAGACATCCGGGCCGCTGTCTTTCATGGATATCTTCGACAAGATGTGCTTCACGGTCTCCTCGGCCGGTGGGCGCCGTGGTGCGCAAATGGCCACCTTCGATGTGCATCACCCGGACGTGTTCGAATTCATTCGTGCCAAGCGTGAGGATGGTCGCCTGCGCCAGTTCAACCTGTCGCTGCTGGTCACTGAAGACTTCATTTTGGCGGTGAAGAACGATACCGACTGGAAACTCTCCTTTCCCGTCACACTCAAGGAGGCCGAAGCCGACAATCTCGATCTTGGCGACACGGAAAAGTTCCTCTATCGCAGCTTTCCGATCAAGGAAGGGTTCATCGCTGATGAAACAGGTCGCGTGGCCTGCCGCATCTACCAGACCGTCAAGGCACGGGCTATCTGGGATGCCATCATGTCGTCCACCTATGATTTCGCTGAACCAGGTTTCATCCTGATCGACAAGGTCAATGAGATGAACAATAACTGGTTCTGCGAGAACATCAGAGCAACGAATCCGTGTGGGGAGCAGCCCTTGCCGCCTTACGGCAGCTGTCTGCTGGGCTCGGTCAATCTGACGCAGTTCGTCGAACTGCCATTTACCGAAAGCGCCCGCTTCAACTTCGAGAAGTATCGCAAGGTGGTCGGTGTATTTACCCGCATGCTGGACAACGTCGTTGAGATCAATGGCTTGCCACTCGAAGGTCAGCGTGACGAAATCACTTCTAAGCGCCGCCATGGCATGGGTATCCTCGGCCTTGGCTCTACCCTCGCCATGTTGAGAATGCCTTACGGGTCACCCGAGTCGGTCGAGTTCACTGAAGTCGTCAACCGCGAAATGGCCCTCGAAGGCTGGCGCCAGGGTCTGGAGCTCGCTCGTGAAAAAGGCCCGGCACCGATCATGAACCAGACCTTCAAGGTCACCAAGGAAATGCTCCTGCGTCGTCCGGAAATGAAAAAAGACGGCTTCAAGGTTGGCGACAAGGTCGCAGGCAAGGTGCTGCTGGCGAAGTACAGCCGCTACATGCAGCGCGTGGCCGAAGTCGATGCCGAGCTGGTAGAAGCTCTGGCGCAGGAAGGCGCTCGATTCACGCATCACACGTCCATAGCACCAACCGGCACCATATCGCTGTCGCTGGCCAACAACGCCAGTAACGGTATCGAGCCGAGCTTCGCGCACCACTACTCGCGGAACATCATTCGCGAAGGCAAGAAGACCAAGGAGAAAGTCGATGTCTTCTCTTATGAGCTGCTTGCCTATCGGCATCTGGTCAATCCAAAGGCCATGCCGTACGTGGATGATCCGGAAGCTGCTCTGCCGGATTATTTCACCGTGAGCGATGAAGTCACGCCGACCCAGCACGTGGATATTCAGGCCGCAGCGCAGAAGTGGGTGGATTCCTCGATATCCAAAACGGCGAACGTTCCGACCGACTTTGCTTACGACAGCTTCAAGGACATTTACATGTATGCCTACGATAAGGGACTGAAGGGATGCACGACATTCCGTTTCAACCCTGAAGCGTTCCAGGGCGTACTCGTCAAAGAGTCGGATCTCGAAAAGACCCTGTATGAGTTCATGCTCGACGACGGCACCAAGATGACGCTGAAAGGGAATGAACAGGTCGAATATGACGGCGAAGTGCACACGGCGGCGAATCTGTTCGATGCGCTAAAGGAAGGCACCTATGGAAAGTATTAAACCGCAGGAGGACGTGAACATGTCTACGAAGCCAATGAAGCCGGTGAAGATAGAAAAGAAGATCGTAAGCTACGCGGTGCACAAGCCCCGGCCTGAGAGCGAGGTAGCTGCTGAAGCGGCCGCTCATGCGGCAAAGCAGCCGATCGAGATGAACGAGACTATTGAGCGGCCCGAGTTCCTGCTTGGCAGTACCTACAAGATCAAGCCACCAGTGTCGGAGCACGCCTTCTACATCACGATCAACGATATCCTGTTGAACGAAGGCACCGACCATGAGAGCAGGCAGCCCTATGAGATTTTCATCAACTCGAAGTCGATGGAACATTTCCAGTGGGTCATTGCGCTGACGCGGGTTATTTCTGCGGTCTTCAGAAAAGGCGGCGATATTACCTTTCTGCTTGAGGAACTGCTGTCCGTTTACGATCCGAATGGCGGGTACTACAAGAAGGGCGGTATATTCGTCCCCTCACTCGTCGCTGAAATTGGGTCAGTCATCGAAAAGCACTTGATGTTCCTCGGGATCATCAAGTCAGACAAGCTGAGCCCTGAGCAACGCAAGCTGGTGGAAGAAAAGCGCGCAGCCTACGAGGCAGCCCATGGTGAGTCCAGCGGCGCCGAGGGCAGCTTTCCCCCCAGCGCCATTAGCTGCAAGAAGTGCATGCAGAAGTCAGTGGTTCTCCTTGATGGCTGCATGACCTGCCTCAATTGCGGTGACAGCAAGTGCGGCTGATGTAAGCCCCCTCATAAGAGCCGCCTCTGTCCTGACAGATTGGCGGCTTTTTTTATGAGCGCCAGCTTTACTGACTGGTTCTCTGCTGCTCGAAGGTCTCATGCACCTCTTCGACCTCCTGATAAATGACACGACCATCCTGATTGGTGTCGTAGGTTTGCATCAACTCTTTTGCTATGGCGGGGTCCTTCTCCGCGGCGCTCTTCCCTGAAGCCGGGCTGCCATACACACTGAGCTCTGCCTCGGTCAGGTCACCATCCCCATCTGTATCGAGGCGCTGAAAAATCTCCTGCGTGGTCACTTTGCTGGTACCGCTCTGCAGGCTAGGATGACCCTGCAGGTCCGGCAGGCTCGGTACAGGACTCTCCTGCTGGGCACTTGCCGGCGGTTGGCTCGTTTGATCAGCTTGCGAGCCCGGGTTCTGTTCTGCAAAAGCTGATGGCGAAGCCAAAAGAATAAGGGTCAGTGCGGCGGATGTGATTTTATTCTCGAGCATGAGTCGCTGTGCCTCGTGGAGTTGCTGACTAGGTATGAAATTCTGCAAATCCTGTGCCGGCCGCCTACAAATGCGTTAAACCAGCCTGTGCCAGGGTTAGCCGTAAACTGCAGGCATTCAGATGTCGCCGTAGAGAGAACGGCTTACCACAGTGTTGTAAATAGGGGCACTGTAAAGCACACGCGATTGACAGAATCAGCAGACAGCCTTCGTACACCTTGAAGAGGCAACTAATGCCATTCAAGGAGAAGAAGTGATGATTCGAATCGCAATCAACGGGCTTGGTCGCATTGGTCGGGCCGTGCTGAAGCAGGCACTGGACCATCCGGAGCTGGAGATCGTCGCGATCAACGATCTCCAACAGCCGGAAGACCTGCGCTACCTCCTGCAGTACGACACCGCCTATGGTCGCTACCCGAAGCCAGTCACCGTAGAGGAAGGGCAGCTCGTGATAGAACAGCAGCGCATCAAGACTTTTCAGGAAGAAGAACCACAGCAGCTGCCATGGGGTGATCTGAAGATCGACCTCGTGTTCGAGTGCACGGGCGCGTTCAACAGCCGTGCAGGTATCGAACAGCACCTGAAGGCCGGCGCCAAACGCGCCATCATGTCGGCGCCACCCAAGGGGGACAATGAGCCGGCACTCGACATGGTCGTACCCGGCCTCAATGCCAGCGATGCCGACGTGTTTTCAGCTGCAAGCTGCACAACCAACTGCATCGCGCCAGTCATGGAAATTCTCGATCGACGCATTGGTATTTCCAAGGCTCTCCTCAACACCATCCATGCCTACACCAGCTCACAGTCCATGGTCGATGCGCCGGCGAAGAAGCCTGAACGAGGCCGCGCCGGCGCTGTAAACATGGTGCCCACCAGCACTGGTGCCGCAAAAGCCGCTACGCAGATACTGCCAGGACTGAAGGATCGGTTCGACGGTCTGGCTGTTCGCGTGCCGATACTAGTCGGCTCCATTGCCGACCTGACCTTTGTGGCGAGGCGCAAGACTTCAGTCGATGAGGTAAATGCCATATTGCGGGAAGAACAGGACAGTGAGCGCTACCGGGCAATCGTTACCGTTACCGATGACCCGATTGTGTCTTCGGACATTGTTCAGGACACGCACGCAAGCATAGTCGACCTTGCGCAGACAAAGGTTGTCGCCGATGACCTGGTTAAGGTAATGATCTGGTATGACAACGAGTGGGGCTATGCAGCGCAAATGATCCGCGCAGCAGAGTCCCTCAAGTTCTGAGGATTGTACTCACCTGATCCGAGCACGGGCAGTCTCAGGTCAGGCGCCTGATACCAGCGAACTTGTGTTCGCTGTCGAACTCGATTTCGAATCGCCCCTGTATACCTTCATGCAAGAGGTATGGCCTGAGTACGGCGGCGGGAAACTGCACCCGCCGACCGTCGACGGATATCGCCGAAACCGCTTTCGCCTGCCCCTGATACACGCGCAGAAATTCATCTGGCGTGATCGACAGGTCGAGGACTAGAGTTGGCATTCCTGTGGCATGATCTTGTGGGTAGTCGTCTGCGCGAGATCGAGTAACTCACGCAGGGCCACCGAATACATTGGAAACTCCGGATCCTTGGTCGCCTTCAGTTCCGTCAGCATCACCCTCCACCGTTCGACCATGTCTGCCTCTTTCTCTGCCCACTGCTGAATTCGCTGCTCGGTTGTCAGGTCTAGATCAGTAGTCTTGAGAATACCGACGGTCAGTGAGCGCTGCTGCCAGTCCAGGTCTTCCCGGAAGCTTTCGCGTGCCAGCGCCTGCCAGTGCGTTGCTGGTTTTGCCTCATTGATTTGCCGGTTGAACCAGATCAGATCGAGCGACGAGCCGATCGAGAAGAACATCCGGGCCACAGTCTCCAGGGGCTCATCGGTAATCGACTGGGCTTCTATGATGCCAAGACAGGAGTACAGGTGACTTGCGCCGGCGGCGATTGCCGCCAGGTCTGCGGGCACACCCACAGCTTCATAGGCTGACTTGCCGCGGGTGAATGACTTGTGCTGCTGATCGACCAGCAGCTTGTCGAAAGCCGCGCTGATGGTAGCGATACCTGTCGAGAAGCGCTCCATATTGTCCAGCACCTTGAGCTCTGCACGACGGTTGCGCAGGAACCATCGGCTGGAACGCCGAATGAGCCGTATCAATTCCAACATCATATTGATCTGCGTATCTGCGGGCACTTTGTTGTCCAGATTCTCGATCGCTCGCCAGTAGTTTTTCAGTCCGAAGACATCGCGCGATATGACGTAGGCCTGGGCTATAGCTGGGATCGTAGCACCCGTAGACTGACGGAGACGGTCAACAAAGGTGATTCCCATCAGATTCACCATATCGTTGGCGACCTGGGTGGCGATAATCTCCTTCCGCAGACGATGGTTCCAGAGATGATCCTCGAACTTTCTCACCAGACTTGCCGGAAATTCGGACTGTAATTCGCCTACATAGTACACGTCATTGAGCATATCGGACGCCGAAAGCACCTCTTTGAGATGACCTTTCACGTAGGAAATGAGTGTGCACAGCTCCGGCCTGTACAGCCCCCTGTTCTCCGACTTTCGCTCTCTGATGGCTTCATCGTCCGGCATGAATTCGATCTGACGATTAAGCTTGCCGATCGACTCGAGATAGTTCATCAGTCGTCGGTACTCTTCCACGCGGGCGGCCGCCTCGTAGGTGGCGATTGATAGCGCCTGAGTCTGGCGATAATTGTTCATGAGCACCAAAGCGGCAACTTCGTCGGTCATCTGGGCGAGCAGCACGTTACGCTGCTTCGGCGTCATGTCGCCGGCCTGGACGATGCCATTGAGCAGAATCTTGATATTGACCTCGTGGTCGGAGCAGTCGACCCCACCGGCATTGTCGATAAAATCGGTATTACATTTTCCGCCAGTTGCAGCGTACTGCACCCGACCGAGATGCGTCATGCCGAGGTTGCCGCCTTCACCGATGACACGCACCCGCAGTTCTCGACCGTCAATACGCAGCCCATCATTGGCCTTGTCACCCACATCGATATGCGCTTCGGTAGAACTCTTGACATAGGTGCCAATACCGCCGATCCAGAGCAGATCAGCTTTCGCCTTGAGCAGGTAGCTGATCAACATGTTCGGCGGCAGGCGATCTTGTTTGATCTCGAAGACCCGCTTCATCTCTTCGCTGATCGGAATCGACTTGGCCGACCGCAGAAAGACACCTCCGCCCTTGCTCAGGAGCTTGCTGTCATAGTCGGTCCAGTTGGACCGCGGCAGGTTGAACAGTCGGCTGCGCTCCTCGAAACTTGCTGCAGGATCCGGATCCGGGTCGACAAAGATGTGCAAATGATTGAACGCGGCCAGCAGGCGGATGTGCTTCGAGAGCAGCATGCCATTGCCGAATACATCTCCAGACATGTCCCCTATACCGATCACGCTGAAGTCTTCGGTTGCGGTATTGAGTCCAAGCTCCCTGAAGTGCCGCTCGACCGATACCCAGGCCCCTTTCGCGGTTATACCCATCTTCTTGTGGTCGTAGCCCTGACTCCCGCCAGAGGCAAAGGCATCACCCAGCCAGAAGTTGTACTCTGCAGCTATAGCGTTGGCGATATCCGAAAATGTGGCTGTACCCTTGTCTGCCGCCACAACGAGATAGTGATCTTCAGGGTCGTGCCTCACCAAATCTGGTGGTGGAATCATGTTGCCATCGACCAGGTTGTCGGTCAGGTCGAGTAGTCCACGAATGAAGGTTCTATAGCAGGCGATCCCCTCCTTCTGCATGGCTTCGCGGTCACCATCAGGCATCCTCTTGGCCACGAAGCCGCCCTTGGCCCCGACTGGCACGATGACCGAGTTCTTGACCTGCTGCGCTTTTACGAGGCCGAGCACTTCGGTCCGGTAGTCTTCGAAGCGATCCGACCAGCGCAAGCCACCGCGGGCTACCTTGCCGCCACGAAGATGCACACCTTCCACACGAGGGCTGTATACGAAAATTTCGAACATCGGCAGTGGCAACGGCATTTCCGAAATGGCCGCGGGCGACATCTTGAAGGAGATGTACTGTTTGAGCTCGCCGTTCTCAGTCTGGTAATAGTTGGTTCGCACGGTCGCCTGGATGAGTTCGACAAAGCGGCGAAGCACACGGTCTTCGGTCAGATTTTCGACGGCTTCCAGGGCCTGATTGACGTCGATCACGATACGTTCTTCAGAAGCACGGCGCTGCACATCACTTTGCTCGCTGAACGGGTCGAAGCGGGTGGCGAACAGGTCCCAGATCAAGGATGTGATACTGGTGTGGTTGACCAGGGTGCTGGCGATGAAATTCTGGCTATAACCGAAGCGAATTTGCCGCATATAACGTGAATATGAGCGGAACATTGCGATCTGGCGCCAGTCCAGCAGGGCAACCAGCGCCAGTCTGTTGAACAGATCGTTCTCTGCCTCATTGTTCCAGATGCGCAGAAAGAGGGTTTCAAAGTTGCTGCGGATCTTTTGAATATTAATGGGATCGCCAAGCGGATTCTGCAGCGCAAAATCGTGCACCCAGTAATCATCACCGTCCCGGGTGGTCACTTCGAACGGATGCTCGCCAAGCACCTTGAGCCCCAGGTTTTCGAACATCGGCAGCACATCAGACAGCGGCACCTGATTGTCGGCATGAAAGAGCTTGAAGTGGACTGTGTTCTCGGGCTCTTCAATGGCACGGTAGAAGCTCATTGCAATCGGCCGGTCCTTACTGATGCTTTCCATGTGCTCAATGTCTGGAACGGCACGGCGCGGAGAAAACGCCTCCTGATAAGCTGCGTTGAAGCCATCTGCATAGCGATGATACAGGCTATTGCCACGCTCCTCGCCGTTACTTTCGATCAGCGACTCGGCCAGGCCGTCCTGCCATGATTGGGCGGCAGCAATGATCTTGGCTTCGAGCTCTTCACAGTCCAGATGCCGCACCTCCAGGGGAGATACCCTGAGTATGAACTGCACGCGCGCAAGGACCGATTCGGAGAAATAGGTAATGAACTCCACATCCTCAGCATTGGTTGCAGCTACGAGAATGTCCGACATCTGCATGCGGAGGTTGGTGTTGTACACATCACGAGGCACGTATACCAGCGCTGTTACAAACTGGCCGTAAACGCCCTCCCGAATAAAAAGACGAATTTTGCGGCGCTCCTGAATGTACAGGATGGACATCGCATTGTGGAACAACACTTCCTTGTCCACCTGTAGCATTTCTCCGCGTGGGTAGACCGAAAGAATCTGATCAAGCTCCTTGCCGGCGTAGTCGCGGGCGTAGAAGCCAGAGCGCTCCATGACATACTCGACCTTCTTCCGAACTACCGGAATTTCCTGCGGCCGGTCGCCATAGACGGCAGACGTGAAAAGCCCGAGAAAGCGCTGCTCACCAACCACGTCACCCTGCTCATTGAATCTCTGCACGGCGATATAGTCTGGGTAAGCCGGCCGATGAATTCGGCTACGTCTGGACGATCGGGCGAACACCATCAACTCGGGCTTAAGCAGGTGTTGCCGGGTTTTCAGCGGAAGCTTCTTGAACGGCGTATTGGTCGGCCGCTCGTCATACTGCTTCATGATGCCAAGGGGCGAACCTGACACCTGCCTCACCATGATCTCCTTTTTGGAGCGATCGAATTCATACTCGTCGTAGCCCAGGAAGGTAAAATGATCATCGATAAGCCAGTCCATGAAATCGGCAGCTTCATTGGTCGCTTCGGCGGTCTGTCCCGGCCGGCCCTGGCGCAGACTTTCAGCGAGTGACTGAGCATGCTGCTTCATGGGCTCATAATCGGACACGGCGGTGTCCACATCGCGCAGCACACTGATGATTTCGTCCCGGATGGTCGCGAGCACCTGTGGGTCGTTGTGACGATCTATTTCGATATAGACAGTCGATTCTGCCAGTGAACGATCTGGCTGACCGGATCGTTGCAGCAGTTCCTTGAACCGGCCGTTCTTGTCACGCCTGATATATAGCACCGCGTGCTGAATAGAGTGGATATCGAAGTTCAGCCGGTTGAGACACATCCGGATCGAATCCATGATGAATGGTATGTTCTTGTGAAGGACGCCGAGGACGGTATGCGTGGACTGCCAGCCGTGGGCTTCGAGCTCAGGGTTGAAAACAGCTACCTTGCACTCGTCTTTCGCTCGCTGCTGCACGAAATGCCAGCTCGAGATGACAGCGCCATAGATATCACTGAGCCGACGCCCATTGACTTCCTCGAGTGGTAGATTTTCAAGATAGAGTCTAGCAAACTCACTGAGTCGCCTGGCTTGCTGGTCGCTCAGCTTCTGATTGAATGCTTCATCGAGCATGTCGAGAAACTGAGATTTATTGTCCACGTTGACCTGCTTCATCGCTCGCCTTTGTATTGTTTTAGTAGGTTAATGAGTCAATCTGGCCGGGCTGTTCTGTGCGTCAAGTCGGGCTTACGCTTCCGTAATTGGCTCCCCAGACAATTTATAGCAAACTTGCCAGTCAATTGTGAGCGACAACGCCTTATATACGCATAAGCATGGACACTACAGGGCCAATCAGGCACGGTCACGTTCATAGTGGCTGCAGTCGCTGTCCGATCTTCGAACCTACAAAAGAACCGACAACAATGAGCTCTCTGCAACATTTCCAGAACGTTTCGGAATACCTGCGCACTCAAATCATCGGTCAGCCAGCTCTGGTCGAACAGATGCTCGTCGCCCTTCTGGCGGACGGCCACATGCTCGTCGAGGGTGCGCCTGGTCTGGCAAAGACCCGTGCCATCAAGGCGCTATCGAACTGCATCAGCGGCAGCTTTCAACGCATACAGTTCACTCCGGATCTCCTACCCGCCGATATAACCGGCTCGGACATCTTTCGTCCTGAAACCCAGAGTTTCGATTTTCAGCCGGGGCCTATTTTCCACAGCCTCATTCTGGCGGACGAAATCAATCGCGCCCCTGCGAAAGTACAGAGTGCCCTGCTCGAGGCGATGGCTGAACGGCAGGTTACGGTGGGCAACAAAACCTACCCCCTGCCCGGCGTCTTTCTGGTCATGGCTACGCAGAACCCTATCGAACAGGAAGGCACCTATCCCCTGCCTGAAGCGCAACTCGACCGCTTCCTGTTGCATGTCGTCGTCGATTATCCTGACGTCGCGTCCGAGCAACAGATTCTGCGACTGACGCGGGATGAAGCGCGGCGGCAGCTCGACACCGCACCGGCCGGCGCCAGGGTGCTGCAGCCAGAACCATCGCAACCTGAGGCCTCCGACTCTGCCAAGGGTGAGGTTCAACTGACCCATGAAGATATCTTTACGGCCCGTCTGGCCGTTCTCGACGTTTTCATGAACGAGAACGTCGAGCACTATATTGTCAGGATCATTCAGGCTACGCGCGACCCCGGCCTCTATGACCAGACCATCGCAGGTTGGCTGGACTATGGCGCCAGCCCGCGAGCCACCATCGCGATAGACCGCTGCGCCCGCGCTGCCGCCTGGCTCGCCGGTAATGACTATGTTTCGCCCGACGACGTTCGCAAGGTTGCGCATGACGTATTGCGCCATCGCATCATTCCAAGTTTCCGGGCGGAAGCAGAAGGCATGAGTCGCGATGCCATTCTGGCCCGTCTGCTCGATGTGGTACCGGTGCCTTGAGCAGTCCGCTTCGTGACCGGATCGATCTTGTCACCATGCTTGGCCTGCAGCCCGACGCGCGTAGCCTGACGCTGAAGCTCGATCCACGAAAAGTCCCGGGACTGACAGGTAGCCATCGCAGTCACCTACTCGGCCGCGGAATGACCTTTGCCGAACATCGTCCTTATCAGGCTGGCGACGACATTCGCCACATCGACTGGCGCGTAAGCGCAAGAAGTCAGCACACCTACAGCAAGGTATTTCAGGAAGAAACGCAGCAGCCGGTAGAACTACTGGTCGATCAGCGAAGTACGATGTATTTCGGCAGCGGGGACAAGTTCAAATCTGTGCTCGCTGCTGAACTTGCAGCGCTATTGACCTGGGCCGGACTGGCAAATAACGACAGAGTAGGCGGCCTGGTGTTCGATGATATCAGCCACCAGCATGTGAAGCCGGCGCAGCACAAGCGGCAGACCGTACGCCTCTTCGATGTCATCGACAAGTTCAACGGCAAGCTCTGCCAACAGCGCGGCTCAGCGCGAACTTCAGCGGCATCGAGTCTCAATAGCGCCCTCGATGAAATCACCCGACTTTCCCGCCCTGGCACATTGTGCCTGCTTGTTTCTGACTTTGAGGGTTTGCTCGATGAGCTGCCCAAGGCCAACTCGGCCAGCGATTCAGCAGGCTCGCGCGCGCCCGCCTTGAGTAGCGAACAGATTCTCTTCAGGTTGCGGCGTCATAACCAGATCTTTGCTTTTCTCGTTTACGACCCGCTCGAACTGGCGCTGCCGGGACCTTCGCTAGAGCTCTGTAACGGCTCGGGTGAGCGGCTGGCCCTCCCTGAGAGGCAGGCAGCGCTGGATGAAATCAATCTCGCACTACAGGAACGTCATGAAGCCAAGATTCGCAAACTCGAAGCGCTCAAATGCATCGTGGTGCCGATTGCTACAACTGAGGCGCCGGCCGAGGTATTGCGTAGCATCAGCAATCGCAGCGGTGCGCGATAGAATATGAATCAACAGCTCGTCGAAGCCGTGAAGCAGCTGCCGCTCAATCCCCTCATCGATCCTGCACCGGTATCGTGGTGGCCGCCCGCGATTGGCTGGTGGCTCTTACTGCTGATATTGATCGTAAGCGGTCTACTGCTGTGGTTCATCGGCTATAAGCGTTATCTTCAGCCGGCGCTGCAACTGAAGCAACAGAGAAAGCGGGTTCGTGAGGCGCTGCAACCGCATCTGCGGAATCCCGGCCCGGCGGCTGCGACTTCAATCAACATGATTCTCAAAGCTCATCTACTGAAGCTGGGGCACCATCGCTGCAAGACGCTTACCGGCAGCGCATGGCTGGAATATCTGGTACGTACAGCCCAACTTCAGCCCAGGGAAGCCAGTGCGCTGGCGCCACTGGGTGAAGCCAGTTATCGCCCACCCTCAGCTGGTGATAGTACAAGCGACGACCGCTCGTTCAACAAGACTGTATTGCTGTTGACCCGACGGCTCGCGCCTGTTCGAAATGAAACGACCGAAGCTGGAGGTGAGCCAAATGGATAGCGTTGCCACGATGGTGGAAGCACTGCAGTTTGCCTGGCCATTAGCTCTGCTTCTGCTGCCGCTACCCGCGCTTCTTCATCTACTGTCACGTGGCAAGCCAAGCATCAACAGTCAAGGCAGCTCCGATGTTTCGGCCGCGCCGGCCTTACTCATGCCACAGTTTTCGGCCGTGAGGCAGGTGATGGAATCACGGGGCTTCGGTCAGGCTCGTCACAAGCCGCCGTCATGGCGGCTGTGGATGTTGACCGCGAGCTGGATATTCCTATGCGTCTCGCTCACCCGCCCACAATGGCATGGCGAGCCGGTGCCGCTGGATACCAGCGCGAGGGACTTACTGCTGACGGTAGACATATCTCCAAGCATGCAGGAGCCGGATATGGTGCTCAAGGGCTATCAGACCGACAGGTTGACCGCACTGAAACAGGTAGTGAGCGATTTTTTGAAGCAGCGTGACGGCGACAGAGTCGGCCTGATTCTATTTGGCGCGAAACCCTACATTCAGGCGCCCCTGACTTTCGATCTTGCCACGGTCGAACAGCTGCTGTACGAATCGCAGATTGGTCTTGCCGGCAATGCGACGGCAATCGGAGATGCCATTGGCCTGGGTATCAAACGACTGCGGGAGCGTCCTGCCGACGCAAGAGTCATGGTACTGCTGACCGATGGCGCTGAACTGGGTAGCGAAGTGGATCCCATCAAGGCGGCTGAGCTTGCCAGGGAGGCCGGCCTGCGGATCTACACCATAGGCCTAGGCGCTGATGAGGCTTACCGTGCAGGGCTTTTTGGGCGGCAGCGTTATAATCCCTCAGCTGATCTCGATGAGAACTTGCTACGCCATATCGCTCAGACCACTGGTGGCGAATTCTATCGTGCGCGATCGACATCCGAACTGGAGCTTGTTTACGAGGCCATCAACCAGCTTGAACCCGTCCGGCAGGATGGCCGCATTTTTCGCCCGGTTACCGAGTATTTCTGGGTTCCTCTTATTGGCGCGTTGCTTCTGCTGATCGTCGCGCTGTTACCTGTTCCTAGACGACTGCGCACAGTGCTCGTGCGGATCCGTGATCGACAGAAGGTTCAGGCATGATGGAAACGAGCGTCGACTTCGTCTTTCTTCGACCGGACTGGTTATGGTGTCTACTGCCAATCCTGCTTCTGCCTCTCCTGCGTCGGCAACGTCTCGATGCCTCACAGTGGCATCGCTACCTGCCAGCGGCGGTTATCGAGCGTCTGCTGCAGGGGCCGGCTACAGCGAACGCTGTATCGAGGTCGTGGTGGCCGACCCAGCTGCTATTAATGCTCACCATCGTCGCACTCGCCGGTCCGAGTTTCGTCAAGCAGGCGGTGCCTGTCGTTCAGAAAAAGGATGCGGTTGTGATCGTGCTCGACCTCTCGCTGTCGATGTACGCTGAAGATCAGGCACCGAGCCGGCTCGCCCGGGCAAAGCAGAAGATACATGACCTGCTCGCCCTGCGACAGGATGGTCTGACTGGACTGGTGGTGTTCGCTGGCTCGGCGCATGTGGTGGCGCCGCTGACGGACGACCGGGAAACCTTGAGGGCGATGTTGCCTGCGCTGGACCCATCGATCATGCCTGAGCCGGGCGCAAACCCAGGCCTCGGATTACTCGAAGCCAGTCATCTCATCCGGCAGGCCGGACTCGATAGCGGCAGAATTCTGCTCCTGACAGACAGCATAGAAGCTTCCAATCTGGAGGCGCTGAATGCGCTCCGCGCTGGCCTTCAGCCGGGTGTGGACGTATCCGTGCTGACCTTGGGCACGGCGTCAGGCGGTCCGATTTCACTGCCTGACCGGGGCTTCCTGAAACGCGGGGGCGAGGTGATTATTGCGCGCACCGACCTTGCAGCGGCGAAGGATTTCGCTTCTGCGCGTACATCCGACCGCATCGCAGAGGCGCGCTTTGATGACAGCGACCTGCGCCGCCTCGTGCCGGAGACGGCAGCGATTTCCGGCGCCACTGAAGCCGCTGAAGGCGAGCAGATGATTGAACAGCGAATCGATCAGGGGTTCTGGCTATTACCACTCCTGGCTGTGCTTGGGCTGATGCTTCATCGTCGAGGCACGCTATTGGCAGCGGTAGGCCCCGTGCTCGTGGCACTTGGTAGTCTGTTCCTAACCCCTGCGTTACTGGCACTGTCGTCGTCGGAGGCCGCAGCACAAGCGCCCGCTACGGAAAGCACACCAGTGCAGAAACCGACTGCGCCCGAGGCGCCCTCGCTCTGGGATCGCCTGTGGCAGCGCGATGATCAACTGGCGCAGGACGCCTACGAGCGCGGCGACTATACCACTGCGGCCGAGCTTTACGAGGCGCCAGCCCCGAGGGGTGCGGCGCTATACCGGGCTGAGGACTACAAGAGCGCCGTCGAATCGTTCAGCCGTGCGGAACCTGATCCTGTCACCCTCTTCAACATGGGCAATGCTCATGCTTATGCTGGCGAGCTCGAACCAGCCCTTACCGCCTATGATGCTGCACTGGAGTTGGATCCGACCATGACGGTGGCGAAGGAAAACAAGGCCATGATCGAGGCGCTCCTCAAACAGCAACAGGAGCAACAGCAACAGAAGCAGAAGCAACAGCAGGACAAGGAAAACGGTGAACAGAGTCCTGAGCAGGATGACGGTCAGGGTGAACCGAATAGTGAGGCCGGAAAGAATGGGCAGCAACAGGATGAGCAGCCGCAATCCGGTGAACCCCAGGACGATAATGGCCAGGGCCAGCCCCAGCGGACGGACCCCGAGCAAGGCGACCAGAGCCAGGCCGACCAGCAGAGCGACCAGGGACAGGACGCCGAACAGCAAGCCTCGGCAGCTCAGCAGCAGCCTGAAAGTGACGAGCAGCCTGGAGATGCAGAACAGCAAGCTGAAGCCGAACAAACGACTGGTGCAGCCGAAGATGACGCTGCCAGCGCCACTATGCCGGGAGAGGCCCGGAACTACGATCTGAGCGAGCAACAGCAGGAACAGTGGTTGCGGCGCATACCGGACGACCCTGGTGAACTGCTACAGAGAAAATTTTTGTATCAGTATCGAAATCCGGACAGCCGGTATGACCCCAGAGCAACGAGGCCGGACCAGAATGAAACTGGATCGGCGAGTGATCGCACATCTCCAGGCACCGCCAGCAGCAACCCATGGTAGCAGGCAACAGTATCAAGTCGGGAAGAAAGAGAATGCAGGATAGACATAGCAGCAGACGTAGCCACGACATATCAAACAAGGTCATCAATGGTCTTCGCAAGCCTCTGCAGGCACTCTGGTTCGTTTGTCTAGTGCTGCTTGGCGGTGAGGCGTCGGCTGAGAGCCTGTCTGCCTCCGTTGACCGCGAAGAGCTTGCAGTCGGCGAGACGCTGCAGCTTACCATTTCAAGCAAACTCGATGCGTCGCTCGGCATCAGTCTCTTCAACCTGAACACCCTGGACATCGACTCGCCGGACGTGACTGCACTTGAAAAGGATTTCGAGATTCTTGATCGCCAGCAGAACTACCGCGTTCAATTCGAGAACAACGTCAATAACTCCCTCGTGGCCTGGACTTATACGCTGAGTCCAAAGCGGCCGGGGACACTGACGATTCCCTCACTGAGCCTAGAAGATGAATCGACCGATCCCATTCAGGTGGCGGTCACTGACGCCCCGAAGAACCCGGCAGATAGCGACCTGATGGTGGAGATGACGATAGACAAGCAGACAGCCTACGTCGGCGAGCAGATGTTGCTGACTGTCAAGCTGCTCTACAGTAATGAGCTTGTCGACGGTCAACTCGCACACCCTGATGCGAAAGGTGCTCTATTCCGACAACTCGAGAAGCAGAAGGAGTATAGCCAGACACGGGCCGGTAAGCGTTTTGAAGTTGTCGAGCGTCAATATGCCGTATTCGCCGAAGACAATGGTCAGCTTGAAATACCTGCCGTCAAATTTTCCGGGCGCTTCGTCAATCGCCGCTTCGGTCGAGGCCGTTATGAGACGGTTGCGAGCCAGGCGATTTCCGTCGAAATCAAGGATCCGCCAGCTGCTTTCGATGGCAGGACCTGGCTGCCGGCCATGGGCTTTAGTATTTCCGAGAAATACGAACCTGACCTGGCGAAGCTGAAAGTGGGCGAATCGGTTACCCGGACTATCACGCTTCAGGGCCTCGGGCTTGAAAGTGCCACACTACCGCCGGTCACCATCGAGACACCTGATGGGGTACGGGTCTATCCGGGGCAATCCGAAACTAGTGAGGAGGTGCATGCTGCAGGCATCACCGGGGTGAGATCGCAGGAATACGCATTGATCGCAACGAGTCCAGGACGATTCGTGCTGCCGGAGATCAGAATTGCCTGGTGGGATGTCATGAACAACGAGCAACGTGTCGCCATACTACCCGAGCGCGTAATGCAGGTTGTAGGCAGCGCTGCGGACAACAGTTCGCCGACTCCACGCCAGGCACCGGGAAGCGAAGACCTCAGCATCAAGGCTGAGCCGGTTACCGCGCCTGCCGAAAATGTGACAGACCAGGCCTCTGTAGAAGCAGATTCCGGCTGGTTCTGGCCCCTGCTTAGCCTCGTTCTCGCGCTATTGTGCCTGTTGCTGGGCTGGGCTGCCTGGCACTACCGCCAGTTGTCGGTGCGCTCGCCTGGTCGCATCGCTCCACGTCGAAATCTGCAGCAGTCTCCGCGCCAACAATGGACGCGACACGACCGGGCAGTCTTCGAAGCCATGACACCCAGTCGCTTCGCCAGTGCCTATTCGATCTGGCTGCAGAAACAGTCTAGCCGACCGGAAGCGCCCCTGAATGCTAGCGCCCTGGACAGCATTCACAGCAAGCTGTCTTCGCTGCAGCAAAGCTGTTTTGGCAACGCAGCAAGCGCTGGTGGCGATTCGCCAGACAAATTGCAGGCTGCCATTATCGGCCTCACCGGCGAATGGCTTTCTCAGCCAAGCGGCCCTGACAGTGAACAGACTGTTTCTGCCACTTCGCTTTATCCGGAGCGAGCCAAATCGCGGAAAGAGCGTCATTAGCGGCAGGCGGCTGATTTCAGCCGCCGCCCATCTCGAAGAGTTCCACCAGGACCGTTTTCACCACGAAACCGGCCACGCCAAGAAACAGTGCGATGAAGAGGATGGCCGTGCCGAAGCGCCCGGCCTTCGACTTTTTCGCCAGATCCCAGACGATAAAGCCCATGAAGATGATGAGACCGCCCACTAGGACGTAGAGGCTAAGGGATTCAAATTGCTGAAAGGTCATTGGATGTCCATAACGAATGGGAAGAATAGTGCAGCGGGGAGCACGCCAACTGGAGATATGAATGCGCTTCCGGTGAATATTCAGGTATTTACATGCATGCGACTTGTGTATACATTAACAGTATTGATTATATAACCAGTATACGGACATCTCTCATGACAGGATTGACCAGAAGACAGGCACAGATTCTTGAACTGATCCGCACCTATATTCATGAGGAAGGCCGCCCCCCGACTCGCGCCGAAATTTCCGGCATCATCGGGTTCAAGTCCGCCAATGCTGCTGAAGAACACCTGAAGGCGCTGGCTCGCAAGGGCGCCATAGAAATGATCCCCGGGGCCTCCAGGGGCATTCGTCTGCTGGATGAACCCGAGCCAGGCGTGCCGGTAGTCGGTTCAGTTGCAGCAGGCTTTCCCATACTGGCTACTGAAAACATTGAACAACGCATCGACATACACAAGGGCCTGTTTTCACAGCTGCCTGACTTCCTGTTGAGGGTTCGCGGACTAAGCATGAAGGACGCTGGTATTCTTGAAGGTGACCTGCTGGCCATCAAGAAAACCTCAGACATTCGCAATGGCTCAATCAGTGTGGTCAGAATCGATGATGAAGTGACCGTCAAGACGATCCGACAGGAGAACAACATCCTCTATCTCGAGCCAGCCAATAGCGATTTCGAAACGATGCGGATTGATTTGAGCAGCCGCTCAGCAGAAATCGAAGGTGAAGTCATCGGCGTGCTGAGGACTACAGTTTAAGCACGACCGTCTGCTTAACAGCCAACCCCGGTACTCATTTACGACGCCGGGGTGGCAGCTAGACGGGACACTAGTGCAGCCAGTGAGATTCTGGTTTCACCTGGCGGTAATCCGACTTGCCATCTTTCCGGCTAACACTCTTCTGACTAGCCAGCTTTCTTCGGAAGGCTTCACGTCGAACTGCAGACTCGTCTTCAGGATCTATCTCAGACCCGTCGCCGAGACTGGCAGCAAGCTCTTCCGCAGACAGCGTTTCTTCGGTAACTTCATAGCTGCGCATCTGTCCTACTGTCCGAATTGCGGCACCAATCATGGCACGCGCGACCTGGACATCCTGATTCTCCAGAAATGCCTTGGCCTCATTGCTGAATTCGATTTTCAGCAGCGGTTCACTGGTTGAACCGATCTGTTGGAGTGCGTAGCTACCATTCGACAGCTGAACAATTTCAAAAAGTGCTGAAGGCATAGTCATCTCCTACATGTGTAAACACATTATGAGGGCTGATTATCAGCATTCAAGGCTGGAACTCTCTAGTTGATATACGAGAGCGCGCAGACTTCCAGACCAGCGGGCCAGATCACGAGCCGGCCCGTCGAGATCGACGATGGCGATTAATCCATCGGCATCCTGATTATCAGATGATACGCCATTTTCCTCGTGGGCGCCTCGTCCCGATTGAGCACTGGTGATTTCATGAATCGAGCTGAGCATGGCGGCCAACCAGGAGTCGGGCGCGGCGAGGAGGTTGCGCAACATACCAGTCTCGGCGGTGGCATGACCGATTCCTTGTTCAAGACTGTCTAGCGAAGGCTGCTCAAGCTGTATGCCCTGCTGCCGAGCAAGCGATTGCAATAGCCCGGTCCACGCCGCTTGCAGGAATAGCAATGCAGCGCGCGCGTGTATTTCCTGCAGCGCCCTGGCAGGTTCTTTCTGCTGCAAGGCCAGCATCTGCTCTGCACCGAAAATATTGGCACTGATGAAGGACTGCCATTCTGAAAGGGTTGGTACTGCCATCGAAACGTCCTCTTGCTGTAGGGGCTGCGGGCCCGCCTGCCCTTAGCGCCCATCATATCAAAATGTTCACCTGGGCCGTGCATAGCAAGATGATTTTCTTTGCCTATACTGTCTGGTAGGTCACCACACCTCTCGCAGGTGAGTCTATGAATCTGGAAGGACATGCTATGAGTTTGATCGCTTTGAAAGCCGGTGCACGAGCACCAAAGCTGCTGTTACGAAAAGGTGCTGTCCTGGCTATGCTGTCCGCCACGGCATTGTGCCTGTCGAGTGTCGGCGTTCAGGCGAAGGTACCCGCTGATCAAGCCAAGAAGCTGGGCACTTCGCTGACACCAGTCGGTGCCGAGATGAACGGCACGCCGGACGGCGTCATTCCACCATGGACGGGCGGAATTACCAGTCCGCCTGCAAATTATGTAGAAGGTGAGCACGAAGCCGATCCGTTCTCGCAAGACGGCACCCGTTTCGTTGTCACCAAGGAAAACCTGGACAAGCATGCCTCTGTGCTCTCTGAAGGGCACAAGGCCATGTTCGAAAAGCACCCGGGATATACCATGCCGGTCTACCCCACGCATCGCTCGGCCAGCTATCCAGAGTTCGTTTACAAAGCACTCAAGAAGAACGCCACGACCGCAGAACTGATGCCGCGAGGCACAGGTGTCCGAAAAGCGATAACCACTTCGCCCTTCCCTATCCCGCAGGAAGCTGTGGAAATCGTCTGGAACCACGTGTTGCGCTTCCGTGGAGAAGAGGTTGCCATGCGGACTGGCTTCTCGGCAGTAGCGCCAGATGGAACAGCCAACACCATACTGTATTCACAGGAATACCTCTTCAATTACAGCAAGGAAGGGGCGACTATTCGCGAAATAGACAACAACCTCTTCATGCTGAAAACGGAAGTACTGGCGCCTGCAAAACTTGCCGGTACCATCAACCTCATTCATGAATCGGTCGACCTTGTCGCTTCGCCGCGCAAGGCTTGGCGCTATGTCGCTGGTGAGCGCCGTCTACGCCGCTCGCCCTATCTGGCTTACGATGCCGAATTCCCGAACAGTCAGGGCCTGAAGTTTATCGACCAGATCGACATGTACAACGGCGCCCCAGACCAGTACGAATGGACCATGGCTGGCAAGAAGGAAATCCTGATTCCCTACAATGCTTACAAACTTCATTCAGGCAAGGTTGGCGAAACAGACATCATCAAGAAAGGCCACATTAACCAGGACCTCACCCGATATGAGCTGCATCGTGTCTGGGTTGTGGAAGGCGAGCGCCGCACAGGCATTCAGCACGCGTTTGCGAAGCGCACACTGTATGTCGACGAAGACTCCTGGCAGGTTGTACTGGAGGAAGGCTATAACGAAGACGGCAAGCTGACACGCTTCGCCGAGGGCCACATGATCAATTACTACACTGTACCGGTTCCATGGACCACTACAGAAGTAACCTATGACATGGAAAGCGGCAGGTACTTCGTTGAAGGACTGGATAACAGGGAGCGGCCGCGTGATTTTGCACCGCGCCTGAAGGAACAGGACTTCTCGACTTCAGCCGTACGTCGTGATGCCAAGCGCTGATCGCAGGTTCTGACCGGCCCTATTGCAGGGCTTGATAATAAAAAAGCCGCTCGATTGAGCGGCTTTCTTGTTTCTGCACTTACAGAAGCGGGTCAGTCACCTAGCCGGCCAGTTCAACGATCAGCCTGTTCAGACGACTGACATAATCGCCAGGGTCCTTCAGTTGATCGCCACCAGCCAGAGTAGCCTGATCCAGCAGTATTCTGGTGAGGTCCTCGAAACGCTCGCCCGACTGCTCTTCAAGTCGCTTCAACAGCGGATGCTCAGGGTTGATCTCAAGCGTTGGCTTGGACTCAGGCATGGCCTGACCAGCAGCTTCCATGATCTTGCGCATCTGCACACCCATATCGTGCTCGGCGACAACCAGGCAGGCTGGTGAATCCGTGAGGCGATGCGTGACACGAACAGCCTCGACGTCGTCCTTCAGCACTTCCTTGATGCGACCCAGTAGCGGCTCGACCTGCTTCTCGACCTCTTCCTGCTTCTTCTTGTCCTCTTCGCTCTCGACGTCACCCAGATCCAGCTTACCTTTGGCGACATCCTGGAAGCTGTGCTCGGCATACTCGTTGAGGTGAGACATCATCCACTCGTCGATGCGGTCGTGCATGATGAGCACTTCGATGCCTTTCTTGCGGAAGATCTCGATGTGGGGGCTATGGAGACCGGCCTTATAGCTTTCAGCCGTTACATAGTAGATCTTCTTCTGCTCTGAGCGAGCGCGCTCGATGTAGTCGTCCAGCGTGACGCTTTCAGCACCGGTTTCATCGTGCGTCGATGAGAAACGTAAAAGCTTCGCGATTTTTTCACGGTTGGCCCAGTCTTCCGCAGGGCCTTCCTTCAACACCCGACCGAATTCCTTCCAGAACTTGCTGTATTCCTCGTCCTTGTTGTCCTTCGCCAGCTTGGTCAGCATGTCGAGAATTCGCTTGGTCAGGCCACCACGCATACTCTCCACGGCCTTGTCGTTTTGCAACAACTCACGCGAAACGTTCAGAGACAGGTCATTTGAATCGACCACGCCCTTGGCAAAGCGCAGATACAGCGGCAGGAACTGTTCTGCGTCGTCCATGATGAAAACGCGCTGGACGTACAGTTTGAGGCCGCGTGGTGCTTCACGGTTGTAAAGGTCGAACGGAGCCCGCGTAGGCAGATACAGCAGGCTGGTATATTCGAGCTTGCCCTCGACCTTGTTGTGGGACCAGGTCAGCGGGTCGCTGAAATCGTGAGAGATGTGCTTGTAGAAGCTCTTGTACTCGTCGTCAGAAATCTCGGACTTCGGCAGGGTCCAGAGCGCAGTGGCGGCGTTTACGCTTTCATAGGCGACCGCTTCATCGCTCGCTTCCGCCTTGTCTTCTTCATCGTCTGCAGGCCCCTTTTCAACCGGCATTTCCACTGGGAAAGCAATATGGTCGGAGTACTTCTTGACCAGGCTCTTCAGGCGCCAGGCGTCGGCAAACTCTTTTTCTTCAGCTTTGAGGTGCAGGATGATAGACGTGCCGCGGGTCTCCTGAGTTTGCTGCTCGAGCGTGAACTCGCCATCACCGGCTGATTCCCACTTCACACCAGCATCAGCTGGCGCACCAGCCTTGCGGGTAAGTACGGTGACGCGATCGGCTACGATGAAGCCACTGTAAAAACCGACACCGAACTGCCCAATCAGGCCAGCGTCCTTTTTCTGATCGCCAGACAGGTTTGCCAGAAATTCGGCAGTGCCGGATTTCGCTATGGTACCGAGATTGGTGATAACTTCCTGGCGGTCCATGCCGATGCCGTTATCAGAAACTGTGACCGTTCCTGCTTCCTTGTCGTAATCGATGCGGATGCGCAGACTTTCATCACCTTCGTAAAGGGTGTCATCAGCCAGCGCCTTGAAACGCAGCTTATCCAGAGCATCGGAGGCGTTGGAGACGAGCTCGCGGAGAAATATCTCCTTGTTACTGTAAAGGGAGTGAATCATCAGGTGAAGCAGCTGCTTCACTTCGGCCTGGAAGCCTAAGGTCTCTTTGACCGTATTGCTCATATCGGTGTCCTGTTCTGACTGTTTGTTCAAGGCTAAAGGTGCTACAGCGGCCCTGCGACGCGCGCGGGCGAGTGTGTAGCCTGTGTGGTTTGTAATGTGGGGATGACGGCCGGCTTTTCAAGCGTCAGCGAACAAGCTGTTCGTGCGGGACAAAAAAGGCCGATCCTGAACGGTCGGCCTTACTGTGACAATTGTTTGAAACTCAGGCTCTTGCCGCGCGGAATTTTTCGAGCTGGTAGACCTGGCAGGTATTCAGTTCACTTTCGGCTACAGCGGACGTTCCGCTGCGGTAAGCCAGTCTGGCCGGCGGCGGGCTCAGGTCTGACTGCAGCACGCTGTTGAGGTCGATCAGGGAATCATGCATTAATTTACTGATTCGCAGGCATGCGGCCATCGGGTTTGACGAGCCTCGTCGAATGGCATCGATTCTGAACTGCAGACCACGAAGTCGGCGCTCGTTGGACTCACCTGCTTCGGCGATGATGGCTTCGACGTGCGCCAATCGCAGCTGTTCAAGCGCTTCGGGATCTTCTTTTGCCATGCGCTCGAGAATCTTGAAGTGTGGCAAATCCATGTTTAACGCTCCTTTTCACATACCGTACGGCTTGCTCGCCGTCGGAAACAGCTACCGCAGGCAACAGCCTGCGCCCATGTAACAGTATGTAAAGTTGCGTAAAGATTTGCAAGAATTGTCTATTTTTTAAACACTCTCCCTATCGCTCGCGAGGTCCGTTTTCGGGCGCCCAGATACGTCATCCGGGGTGCGAAAAGGCCCAGATCCAGAAGCAGGCCCCCAGTGATCTTGAGCCCCGAGCGCTTCTGCTGGATATGCAGGTACGTCGCCACCATCGCACTGAGTGATCGGCTCAGGTGCAGATAATCGCTCTGTACGATAATGCCCAATTGATAGGTATTCGACAGCAGATGCATCACCGCCTGGAGCCGTCGCTGTAGGCCAGACAGGCCCTCACCTTTCAGCTGCAGCCAGAACCGCGGCTTCCATGGCACCCCTCTCAGACGATCGACGTGCTTCTTGTCGAGGGTTTCAGCCAGTGCGGCACGAATCGCAGCTCGCCGTTGCTGGTTCTCCTCTGGCTGAGTGCTCATGGCAATGAGCGAGTCCGCAAGCGCATCGACGTCGCCCGTTAGCGCGCCGCGGAGATACTGCCCGACCTGCGCCCACTTGCCTTCCATATCGACAGTCTTGCCCCAGTCGATCAGGAAGAGCTGGCCGTCTGCATCCACCATAATGTTGCCCGGGTGCAAATCGCCATGAAATTCCTGGTACCACAGCACGTGCTGCAGAACAGCATGGACGAAGTCGCGGCCGATGCTGCGCTGGAGCCGGGTCCGCTCCCGTTCGGGCAGCTCTTTCAGTAACTGCTCGACCGAGCGTGCCGTGTCCAGATACTCCATCTCGATAACTCGGCCGCGGTTATTGAACAACCTGGGCACCGACCAGAATCCGCTATCAAGCGAGCGCTCATGGAAACGGGTCTGAATCTGAGCCTCGGACTGGAAATCCAGCTCCTGCTCAAATCCGCGTGTAAACTCTGACACCTGCTTCGACATCGATGCCAGGAAGGGCCGGAGCTTGCTGTGGGGCGCCCAATACTGGCTGGAGATCAGCATCAGCTCAAGCGCCAGTGAGCTCATCTGAAACTCCCGCTCCAGATTGTGCCGGCTCACTTTCACGATGACAGGTATCAGCACCTCGACGCCATTCTGAATGGTTGGACGCTTCGCCAGATACACCGACCCAATCGAGCCCGAGCGCAGCGGGCGACTGATGTCGAGGCTGAAATAGACTTCATGCGGCTCCTTGCCGAAGCTCTCCATGAAGGCTTGCCTGACGTCTTCCGCCGACATGGGCTCGACATCCTGTTGGAAAACCTTCAGCTCCCGTGCGATTTCCTCAGGCAGAAAGTCAGCGTTCGCGGCGGCCACCTGGGCCATCTTGATAAACAGCGGTCCAAACTCGCTGACCATCTTCGCCACGATCTGCGCCTGGGTCTTGAAGTCCTTGGGATCGGTCTGCAGGAAAGGCTTGATGTAGCGAATCGCCTTGATCTGCCGTCGCAGGATGAGCAGATCACTCCTCAGTACCCGCGACTTCTGCACCATCTCACTCATGGCCGATTGATTGAAGCGGCGGATATGCTTGGTTCGGTTCAGCAAATCGACGAGAAGTGGCTCGTAGGTCCGCAATACGGAACGAGTGATATCAAGATTGAGCTCGAGCACGCCCTTGAGTTCAGGCGCACTGATCAGCTCCTGAAAGAAGTCCCAGAACTCGTTGATAACCTGCTCCGGAATCTCGACCGGGCTGCGGCTAGTGACCTGCCTCACAAGATAGTGAATCAGGTTCTCAGTGGTTTCCTCATTCGGAATAAGCCGATAACGGCGCAGATAACCGGTAAAAGCGCGCGAAGTATCCGCCATCGGATGGGTGTACAGCGCAGTGAAGAGTTCGTCGAGCGCGACGGAAAGTTCCTCGCGTGACATGGTGTCCTCACGGACGACAAGCTGCACCACCGGCAGAAAGGCCTTGGGCAGGCGAATGGTGCTGAGCGCAAACCGTCCTGCACTACGCAGTGCACGATCAGTCTGCTGCCTCAGCACTGGCAGATTGATCTCCACCAGCTTCCGGTCGCGAACGGAGTCGCTCTCGGCGGGGTTTATGTCATTCGATTTGGCGGTCACTCCAGCGTTACGTTCAGCTGGCACCGTCTTCTTATTGCCGCTCATAGAGTCATATTGCCAACTTCGGAGTAAGTGGGTTAGCTTAACAACTTCGTATTTCCAATACAGCCTGAATCGCGCAAGCATCTGAAGCCCCAGCGATCGGCCTCTGACGTATACGTTTCAACTCAGCTTCCCGGGCCCCCGAATGACGAGGATCCAGGGATCGCGCTCCACAAGGAAAGACACATGGATAGTAAAACTGCACTGATTACCGGCGCATCTTCGGGCATCGGAAAGGCACTGGCGATCGAATTCGCGAAGGATGACTGGAACCTCGTCCTTGTGGCACGCCGTGAGCAGGCCCTCGAGGAACTGGCGGCCGAGCTCGAGCGCGATCATCACTGCAAGGTGCAGGTCATCGCCTGTGATCTTAGCCGCGACAAGGCTGCGCGCGTGTTATTCGACGAAACGAAGTCGCGCAATATCGTGGTAGATTGCCTGGTCAACAACGCAGGCAGGGGCACCTTTGGCGACTGGATAGAGCAGGATCCGGATTTCAACGAGGACACTATCGCGCTCAACGTAGTGGCATTGACCAGTCTTTCGCACCTGTATGCCAAAGACATGGTAAAACGCGAGCTCGGCTACATACTGAACATCGCCTCGATCGCGGGCTTCGTACCCGGCCCCAATCTCGCCGTCTACCACGCCACCAAGGCCTTTGTTCTGTCTTTCAGTGAAGCCATCGCTACCGAATTGAAAGGCACTGGCGTCAGCGTAACGGCGTCCTGCCCCGGACCGACTGAATCTGAATTTTTTGCACGCTCAGGCTCGACCGAGGTCAAGGCTTTGAAACATACGCCTATCATGAGTGCTGAAGCAGTGGCTCGAGAAGCCTACCACGCCATGTTGAAGGGTGAACCGGTGAAGGTCCATGGTCTGCTGAACAAGTTGATCGTGCAGTCTCCGCGCATTTTACCGAAGGCGTGGATTGCCCCGATGGTCCGACGACTCACGGCCTGAAGGCAGCGCCTCGCCGGCCTGATTCGTGGCCGGCTTCTCAACTACGGCCGATTCGCTGGTTAAAATACCAAGGCCGATTAGACTTAGGAGACGTAGTTCCAAACGCCGAACCAAGCAAGCACGTTCCTCAGGCAGGCCTATATGACAGTCATCAGCGATAGAACAGCAAACAGTTTCGTGGACACGGTCGAGCGACGGGTGGACAAGGGAGACATCGATATTCCCATGCTGCCTGACACCGCCCTGCAGGTCATCAGGGTGACACAGGATCCGGATTCGGATGCACAGGACCTGCTCAAGGTCGTACAGACCAACCAGGCTATTGTCGGCAAGATCATGAGCACCGCCAACAGTGCAGCGTATGCTTCAGCCAGCGGCATCACCTCGATACAGCAGGCCATTGGCCGTCTGGGCATGAACATCATCCGTGATATCGCCCTCGCCAGCTCACTGAACGCGCGCCTGTTCGACGCACCGGGTCTTGAGGGCCATGTGCAGAATGCCTGCGAACATGCTCTCATGACTGCGCTGTGGAGCCGCCGTATAGCCCAGCACCTGCACGGTGACGCCGATACCGCCTTTCTTTGCGGTCTGCTTCACTCCGTCGGCTTGCCGATCATGATGCAGGAAGTCGTGGACGTCGCTGAGTCCACTGGCATGCAGGACCTCACCGAGCAGCTCGAATTCGTCATAGATATAGCCTACGAACTGACGCCTCAGGCAACCGCTCTGGCTTTGAAGAGCTGGAAGTTACCAGCGACTATCAATGCCATCATCGGCAACTATCTGGGATCGCGTGATACCGATAACAGTCTTCAGTTGGCAACGGAGGCAGCGGGCCAGGTCGATGAAGCAGAGCAGCAACAGAGTCGCTTCCTCGCCGCTGCGGTGGACCTGGCCAGCCATGGCATGGTCGATTTCCTCGATGCAGCCGAACTGGTGAAGCTCGAAAGTATTCAGGCGCTCGGACTGAGTCAACAAGGCCTTGAGCAGCTCATCGCCGCAGGCGACACGGTCAAGAGCCAGTTTGACGCATTCTCCCTATGATGATGCGGCAGGCATGAACTCGGGGGCGGATCAGTCAGCAGTAAGGGCCGATGGCCCCTCCAGGAACAAGTCGTTTGCTGGCAGCCCCTTCGCCAATGGCCCTCTGGTTCTCGAGCCACTCTACCGGCCGGATCTCATCATCTTCGACTGGCACGGGACACTGGTCGACACGCTGGATGCGGTGTATGCCTCGATGCAGGAGGTTTTGCTGCAGCTGGAATCGCTCGACCTGCTAAAGGACCTCGTCGACGAGGCGGACACACGTACTGAAGCTGAAGCACGCCTCGTTCGTTACATCAGGATCTACCGTAAACTCCATCCGTCGATCCTGGCAGAGAAAAAACACTCCCGCACTGAATTGTTCAACATCATCTTCGGCGATAACGAGCAGGCAAAATCGATAGCCCATGCGGCTTACAACGAACAGTACCGGCAGAACTACGGCCAGGTCAGGCCATTTCAGAACGGCATTGAAGACTATCTTGCCAATTTCGCGGCCGCTGGCATCCGGCTCGCAGTAGCCACCAATCGCAGCCGTGAGTTTCTTGAAGCTGAATTCAGCTCGCTGGGAGACTGGGGGCGCTATTTTAGCGTGACAGTCTGTGCTGACGAGGTCGACAGCTATAAACCCCGACCCGAGATCTTGCTCGAGGTCCTGAAGCGGGCCTCTGTATCCACCGGTGCGCCCGTGAAGGCCTGGTATTTCGGCGACAGCCCGACTGATATGCTCACGGCCTGGCGTGCCCGCCAGCATCTGACAAGCACAGCCGCCGCGGATCAGATCCGCGGCGTTTATTTCAACGCGGCGCACTGGGATACCAGTTGGATGGATGCCCTGTTGGCCGAGCCTGCGGAGAAACGGGAGCCGTCGCTGGTACCGGCGGCCGCCTGCGCCAGTTTCGGCCAGCTGAGAACGCTGCTGGCGAATTGCTTCAGCGGCGCTGACGATGGGCCCGACATCGCAAGTATCGCACTGACAGACCCGGAGTTTCCCGCTTACGACGCGCGGCAGCCGCCGCCCTCACGAATAGAACCAGACTGGCACCCGGCCGTGGCACGGCTGAGCGAACCGCGGGTCATCCTCTTCGACTGGCATGCTACCCTCGTCGACACACTCGACGCCATGTATCACGCCGTCGACGATATGCTGTTACAGCTGGACTCGCTCGCACTGACGAGCCACCTTATGTCGCCGTCGCAGAGCCGTACACTGGAAGACGCGCGACTGGTCGAACATGTCAGACATTATCGCCAGCTTCACCCTAAGGTGCGGGCAGACCGGAAGATCTCACGAACTGACATTTTCGAAGTGCTGTTCGGTGACGATCAGGACGCGAAGAATCGCGCCCACGCTGCCTTCACCCATCACTACCGCGCTCACTTTGGCACAGTGTTGCCATTCGAACCGGGCATTCGCCCCATGCTCGAAGGTCTGCATGAACTCGGTATCGTAACCGGCATCATTACCAACAGAGACCGCGAGTTCTTTGAACAGGAGCTGGCTATTGTTGAAGACGGCAGCTGGGTCTCGCTCTTTGATACCGATATCTGCGGTGACGATACCCAGCTCCGCAAGCCGCATCCGCATCAGATCCTCAAGGCACTCGACAATCTCAAGCGTGCTCCGGGGCGCGATGTCTGGTACGTCGGCGACAGTACCACCGATATACGGGCCGCCGCGAAAGCCGGTGTAACCGGCGTATTCTTCAACGGCGCGCAATGGGACCAGAACTGGTTGATCCGGATCTTTCCCGGCAGTGAGCAGTTTCCAGACAAGCCGGATGTCGTGGTGAACGATTTCTCCGAGTTCTGGGCGCTGGTACTCGCCTGTCAGGCGAAAATCCGCGAAGGCGGCCGCCAGAGACGTCGCTAAGCCAACACGATCTTAAATAAACGCTGACAAGCACAAAACTATCTGCCATTATTGTCCTACAAAACAACAATCGAACAATGACCACCCCAGCACCGGTAGGTTCCGGTCTTGTAGGTCATGGACGGGGAGAGATTTTATGTCAGCACAAGTTTTCGTGAGTGAAACCGGCGAACGCTACGTCGATCGAAAGCGTTATGCCTGGGTCCTGTCATTATTGATACCGGCCACGGTCGTCGTGGGCCCCCTGCTCTACCTGCAAACCGGTGTAGAGCTTGCGCTGTGGACTCCGCTGTTCTTCTATTACACCATCATCCCGCTGCTCGACCGCCTGCTAGGTGAGGATCGCAGTAATCCACCAGAATCCGTCGTGCCCCTGCTCGAAGCAGATCATTACTACCGCTACTGCACCTATGCGTTGGTACCAATCCTTTGGGGCAGCTTTCTCTTTTCAGCATGGTTTGTGGGAACGCAGAATCTGCCGTGGCACGGCGTAGTCGCTGTCGCACTGTTGTGTGGACAGATCTGTGGTTTCGGGCTCAACCTCGGGCACGAACTGGGCCACAAGAAGTCCAAGGGTGAGCAGTGGCTAGCCAGGATGGTGCTCAGCCTCGGCGCTTACGGGCATTTTTATATCGAGCATAACAAGGGTCATCACAAGGCTGTCGCCACACCCGAAGACTGCGCCTCGAGCCGAATGGGCGAAAACATCTACAGGTTCGCCCTGAGGGAGTTACCCGGTGCATTCCTGCGCGCCTGGCGTCTGGAGGCTGAGCGGCTGCGTAGTCGAAATCTCGCTGTCTGGTCCCGGCACAATGAAATCCTTCAGCCCCTTGCGCTAAGTGTCGTGCTGTACGCCTCGCTCGTATTGATCTTCGGCTGGATCATGCTGCCCTTCCTGGCGATCACCATCTTCTGGGGTGCGTTTCAACTCACCTCCGCCAACTATATCGAGCATTACGGCCTGCTACGTCAGCGTCTACCCGATGGTCGCTACGAACGCTGTCAGCCCCACCACTCCTGGAACAGCAATCACGTGTTTTCGAACTGGGCCCTCTTCCATCTGCAGCGGCACTCCGACCATCATGCCAATCCGACTCGTCGCTTTCAGTCACTCCGGCACTTCGACAAGCTGCCGGAGCTGCCAAGTGGCTATACCGGCATGTATCTCCTGGCCTGGATACCGCCGGTATGGTTCCATTTCATGAATCCGCGCCTGCTCCAGGCGGTGAACGCCGATCCCGGCAAGATCAATTTCCTGCCATCCAGGCGCGAACAATTGATCCGGCGATACCGGCTCGCAACAGAGACAATGGGCTGATTAAGAAATTTTATTTCAGCGCCAAAGTCTTAGGACCCTCTTTCACGCTGGTTTTCGCGTAGTATCAGGTTGAACAGGAGCCGACTCACGAGGTCGGCTCCCGACCTCGATCAACTGCCCATGAAGGGCTTTAGCGTGCGACACGACCATGAAACTATTCCGCTGCAGCTGTGAAACCAGTCCCATCTTATACTTCGAAAATGTCCAGTGCGGCAGTTGCGGCCGCCTAACCGGCTTTTGCCCGGACTATCTTGAATTACGACCCTTTACACCTGTCGAGAGCGAGGAAAACGCCGAGTCTCAGGGAGCCGGACAGGCCGGATCAAATGCTTCCCCGGTGTGGCAGGATGATGAGGGGCGAAAATACATTCAGTGTGCGAACTGGACTCAGCATCAGGTGTGCAATTGGATGTTGCCGCTCTCGCCCGCTGATAACGATCAGGCCGTGTACCATTTCAGCACTGATCCGGATGGACTCTGCCCAGCCTGCCGTCTCAACGAGATCATACCGGACCTGAGCGTAGCGGCAAACGTGCCACTCTGGCACGCGCTGGAGAAAGCTAAACGACGCTGTCTGTTTACATTGCTCGAGCTGAGGCTACCGGTAGCCTCGAACCATGACCCTGAAGATGAGAGCACACCGCCCCCGCTTTCCTTTCGCTTCATGTCAGACAAGGATGCCACTACGCACTTCCAGCGCCCCCTGAAGGGTGAAGAACCAGTGCTGACCGGTCATGCCGATGGCGTTATTACCATCAATCTGGCCGAAGCCGACGACATTGCCCGTGTTCAGACCAGGGTAGCCATGCAGGAGCGATACCGAACGCTACTTGGGCATTTCCGTCATGAGTGTGGACACTACTATTGGGATGTCTTCAAGGTCGTCGACAACGAATTCGTCGATGCGTTCCGTGCCGTGTTCGGCGATGAAACGGCCAGTTATCAGGAGGCGCTGGACCGCCACTATGAACAGGGGCCACCCAGCGACTGGCAAAACGATTTCGTAAGCACCTATGCCACAATGCATCCGTGGGAGGACTGGGCCGAAACCTGGGCTCACTACCTGCATATCATCGACACGCTCGAGACACAGCAGAGCTTCAGTCGGACTTCGGAAGTGTTGTCGGACAGCGTACGGCAGGTGGGGCTGCCATTCGCCGTGGGCAGCCGTGACAACACTGCCGCCAGTGACTTCGATGCCATCATGGATTTGTGGATCGACGCTTCGATTGTGCTGAACAGCCTGAACCGAAGCATGGGCTTGCCCGACCCCTACCCCTTCGTGCTACACAAGCCGATTCAGGACAAGCTTCGTTTCGTGCATGACACCATCAAGCGTTTCGACCGGGTGTCGGCGCAGTCCGCTGCAGGAAGCTGACCAGCTCAGCCACTGCCACGTCGGCCTCGTCAAGCAGGCCGGCGTGCATCTGGAACACATGCCACATGTTCTCGAACACGCGGAACGAAACCTCCTGTTTCGCAGCCCGCATGCGCTCAACGAGATCTTCAATCTCCGGAAGCAGGATTTCATCTGTCCCAGCTTGAATGCATACGGGCGGCAGACCTTCGAACTTACCGAACAACGGGGAAATATCAGGATTGGTGGCCGAGCGCTTGCCTCTGTAAAAGCGCGCACAGCGACCAATCCAGCCCCATGACAGCAGGACATCGGTACTGTCATCGAGATATTTTGCATTCTGCAGGGATAGATCAACCCAGGGCGACAGCAGTATCAGCCCTGATGGCAAAGGCAGACCTTCCCTAATCAGACGCTGGCAGCTTGAGAGCGCGAGACCCGCGCCGGCAGAATCACCAGCGAAAGTAATGGCATCGGCACGATAGCCTTGATCCATCAGCCACCGGTACAGTTTGATAACATCATCCTGGGCCGCGGGAAAGACGAACTCAGGCGCCAGCCGGTAATCGGGCACAAAGACCTCCGCACCGCTGTCGCGCGCCAATCTCGAGGTGAGGCCCCGGTAGCTCCTGGCATTGCCGATACAGTAAGCGCCACCGTGAAGATAGATTACCGCCCGATTGTCACACTGTTTTGCCACGAGCGGGTGCGCAGCTGCTTTTCTCTGCTTGCCCAGGCCGAGCGTGTGGAGGCCCTGGTCTGCAAGAGAGATCAAGGTATCGCCCAGGCCCTCGACCCTCTTCAGCGACAGTATCTCGACCGGTAGGCCTGTAATGACATCATTTTCGATGCTCACCCGACTGGCCATCACATTGACCTGCGTCATCATTGCGACCCATCTGCGTTGCAGACGGATACTCACCGAGGGCGAAAGCACCGGTTTGACCATGCGCCGGATCGTCTGCCGAAGGGCGGTTCTTGTTATGGCATTCTTCACTGTGATTCTGTCCTCCCTGCAAGTTCGTCACGATGCCACAAAAGGAAGGAGCGTGAAAAGTGGGTACTGCCATTCCGTTGCCGACAGTAAGTGACGACTGTCAGGACTGACGATAGTTCCCCAGGTCAAAATGCCTGGTCAGACGTTGATAACTACTGACCATGCCGTACCAGTTCGTACTTATTCGCCCGGAGGCGGTCTTGTACCAGCTGTCACAACCGCTACCCCACACGGTCTTCTGCAACCTGGCCTGAAGTTCATTATCAAAGGTCGATTGAACGTCCGGCTTCAGGTCGAGCTGTTGGGCGCGGCCCTCTACTATGTGGCTGATAGCCTGCGCTATGTACCCGAACTGCGCCTCCAGCATGCTGATTATGCTGTTATGTCCAAGGTTGGTGTTTGGGCCATAGACGATGAACATGTTCGGAAAACCGGTGACGCTTATACCAAGATAGGCGTTCGGCGAGTCCCTCCAGGCGGCTTTCAGATCAAGGCCGCCTGTGCCCGAGATATCGATGGTCGACAGGAAATCCGTTGCTGCGAATCCGGTACCGAATATGAGTGTGTCGACCTCGAGCTGACGGCTCCCGTGTTCATCCAGTAACTCCAGGCCTTGAGCATGCGTTCGCACACGCACGCCATGATGCAGGTGGACGTTGGTGCGATTGAAGGTCTCATAATACTCATTCGAAATCAGTATCCGCTTGCAGCCCATGGGATAATCGGGGGTCATTGAACCGACAATATCGGCCTTCAGCTCTTTCACGCGTTTCTGTCGGGCCTTTCTTTCGAAGAGCGTCATGAGGCCACCAGGTCGGGCGAAGGCCAGGAATCGGGCTTCGTGCTGGAGGAAGAGGGCGAGTCTATGGGCTTTCAGAAGGCCAGGCACCCTGGCAAACAACGCGCGCTGAAGGCCACTATATTCGGCATCGGGCTTATCGATGACGTAAGGCGCGCTACGCTGAATCACATGCAGTTCGCTGACCTGCTCGGCAATTCTGGGCACGAACTGAACTGCACTGGCACCCGTGCCGATAACCGCCACCCGCCTCCCCTGCAAATCAAGCCGATGGTCCCACTGGGCGGAATGTATGACAATGCCTTCGAACGGTTCGCCTTCGAGTCGCGGCCACAAGGGCTCGCTCAGCTGGCCAGTAGCCGGTATGAATACTTTCGTCAGGTAGACTGCGCCCTGAGCCGTACTAATCGCCCAGAGCCCCTCCGCCTCGTCGAAGCTAGCGCTGACAACAGCCTGTCGCAGACGCACCTGCCGCTCCACGTCGAAGCGTTTTGCACAGTCCTGTATGTAGGCCAGTATTTCTGTCTGCGGTGCAAACTTCCGCGACCACCCCGCCCTGGCTGCGAAAGAGTAGGAGTACAGGTGCGACGGGACATCACAGGCTGCACCGGGATAGGTGTTCACTGCCCAGCAGCCCCCGATCTGGTCACCGCGTTCGAGCACCAGCACACCTTCGATGCCCTGCCGGCGCAGCGTGATGGCCATACCAATGCCGCCAAAGCCTGCGCCCACGACAATAGCGTCGTACACCGTTTGCCTGTCTATGGTACTCATCTGTAACCCACCTGCCGGGAAAGAGACCAATACTACGGCCTGAGCCTTCACAACCAAATGGCATTTTACGGGATTGTGGCTAGCGCTTTACTCCAGCGCGAATGCAGCACCTTCAGCTTCACAGGCTTCACGGGCGATGCAAGCCAACAGATGATCATTCACGAGGCCCGTTGCCTGCATGAATGCGTACACAATGGTAGAGCCTACGAACGAGAAACCAAGCTTCTTCAGGTCTTTTGCCAGCTGATCTGACAGCGGCGTTGTCGCCGGTACTTCAGTCATCGAGCGCCAGTGGTTCTGTATTGGCCGTCCGTTGACGTACTGCCATAGAAACTGATTGAAAGGCCCCTGCTTCTGCTCCAGCTCGAGAAAAGCACGAGCATTCTTGATGACGGACTTGATCTTGAGCCGATTTCGCACAATGGCAGGATTTTGCATGAGGCGGTCCACATCAGCCTCGCTCATGCCTGCAATGCGTAGCGGATCGAAGTCGTAGAAGGCCGCCTCATAACCAGCCTGCTTCCGCAAGATGGTTATCCAGGACAAACCGGCCTGTTGCCCGTCGAGGCAAAGTTTGGCAAACAGGCGTTGACTGGAGGCTTCAGGCCGCCCCCAGTGATAATCGTGGTAAGCCTGGTATAGCGGATCACTGCCACACCAGCTACATCGGACGACCTCGGACGTGCTGGTGGAGCTCTGGTGGGTCCTGGCGTAAGCTTCAGTAGTCATAGGCAACAGCCTTCCATGTCAGCAAGGGAACATTCATGAGATCAGACGAACGTGCTCCGGAAGTCTTCGAGGCCAGGGACGACAGCCCGAACGCAAACCCCGGTGTAGTCACCCGCATTATCAACCAGAGCCGGATAAACGGCCGCTTTCGAAACGACGAAGCGGCTCAGCGCGAGTTGCTCAACCATCTCAACCGCGTTGCCGACAAGCTAGACAGCCAGTTTCGCGTGCCTGGCGTCGGCCTTCGCTTCGGCTGGGACTCAATCATAGGTGTGGTCCCCGTTGTCGGCGACATCGCTGGCGCAGGCCTGTCGCTCTATCTGATTGCCCGAGCGGTGCAGATCGGCGCGTCCGGCGAAATCATACGCAAGATGCTTCGCAATCTCATAATCGAAGTAGCAGGCGGCGCCCTACCCATCGTAGGCGACGCCTTCGATCTGGTATATAAGGCGAATAACCGGAACATGCGCCTGTTGACCGACTACCTGGAGGCGCAGCTCAAGCCGCCACCGGAGCCCAGACGGGGCTGGAAGGCGCTGATCGTGCCGGGCCTCGCGCTCGGTCTGATCCTAGGCTTCTCATGGCTACTGCTACGGCTGACCTGAAGGCTAGTGCCCTGTCTGGCGCTTCAGTACCCGCTTTACCATCATGACCGTAAAGCGGGCATCCTCCTGCAACACAGTGACTTCGAATTTGTGCTTCTGCAGGAACTGCTGATACGGCAGAAAGCTGTTGGCCACCAGCAGAACCCTACCCCCGGGCTTGAGCAGGCTTGCTAGCGATTCGAAGAAAACAAGTGTCGGCTCCAGCGATTTTCTCAGGCCCTCGTGGAATGGCGGATTACTGATGATCCAATCGAACGCGCCATGTTCACCGGTGTCGATCAACGGCCTTACGCCATCTGCCATGATGACCTGTGCCTCGGGCGCCAACTGGCTGAGGTTGAACGCAGTCGACTCACAGGCAGAGGCGCTGGTATCAACGGCCACGATATCCAGCCTGCCGTCAAATTGCGCCAGTGCAGCGGAGATTACGCCGTTGCCGCAACCAAAATCGAGCACGCGGCCCTTCAGTACGCCACTCTGCCTGCCATCCTTCCCAGCAGCCACGGAATCGCCAGGACAGTCGTTCAGCCACTCACACAGCGTAGAGAGCAGTAGCTCGGTACCCTCGTCAAGCTGTCCATAACTGAAGACGCCCGCACCCGAGCTCAAAGAGAGCGGCTTGCCTGTAAGCGGATTAGTGAACTCGAACTGTGCTCTGTCTGCAGCAAGTGCTGCTGTAAGCCACTGCAAGAGCGCCCCATCATCGCGCTGTACGGTGACGCGCCAGATCTGGCAGTGGCGCAGTGAATCCACCTTGCCGGCGTCAATGCCCGCCTTCACGAGGGATTTACCAATACCGTCAACACCACTGCGCTTCTCGCCGACAAGCAACACCTCATGCGATGCGGCAGAGCTTTGAACAAGCGTTTGCAGCAGGCTGTACAGCGCCTGCTTGGCCTTGGGCATGAAAACAAGCAACTGTGGCTCCGGCGGCAGTTCGTTGAAACTGATGCGACCAATGCCCTCGACTGGGCTGGCTACCCTGGTTGCGCCTGCCGGCCAGTGCTTCAGGAACCGATCGGCTGCAGCCGCTGTCTCGACGACGGCTAGACGCTGCTGAGCCTCCAGCAGGCCAGCCATACCATCGGCCGGGGGCCAGACCAGCACACAATCCGCCTTCAGCAGATCCTCGCGCTTCAGAATAGCCGCCGAGGGTGGCGAGAGATCGTCTGTCGTAGTAAGCGTTGTAGCCTGTGACCCTAAAAAACGTACCTGCAACTTCAGTAATCCTTTTTCCATTTCAGCTCAACGCCGCCGAAGCCAGTCTTGCCAGTAGAGGTCTCAAGGCTGATGTTGGGTCTGAGTTCGATTTCAACGCTGCCCTTCCAAGGCTGATTGACCTCTGGCGTGCGCTCCAGTTCAAGGTACACTTTATCACTGATGTACTTGCCCACGCCGACATTTACACCTTTGCCTTCGTCAGTCTCCTGCGTGCCCACCGTCAGTGAATCCACCCCGAGCAGCTGCTGCGCGCTGCCGAGCGGATCGAAGCCACCGCCGCCGCCCTGCAGTGACCTGACCGCCGAAGCCAGCTGCACCGCCTGAATTGGGGTAATACTCTGTATCGACTTACCGAAAAGTATGCGCGAAATGATTTCATCCTGAGGCAACGTTGGCACCGAGCTCAGTTCAATCTTGAGGTCCGCAGTGGTTCCTGAAACCTGTGCCTGATAGGTATAGGTATCGTCGGAATACTCACCCGTGATGACCAGCGCGACGGCATCGTTGGCGAAAGAGACCTGCCCGCGAGCCAGCTCGAACCGCTTGTTGAACAGGTCCATGTGTCCACGCTTGATGCCCAGCTCACCGGAGTAAATGGGATTACTGGCCGTACCGACGACCCTGATCTTGCCCTGCAGCTCGGCATCGAGACCGCGTCCCTTGAGGAAGACCTGTTGCGGTGCATTGATGATGACATCCAGCGGAATGACAGGCATGGCACCGGCCTCCGACTCCTCGACAGGAGGCTGTGTTGTGCCTGCGATACCACCTGACGACGGCTTACCGGCCTGGCGCTTCGATGGCAGATTGTCCACCACCGTCACGTCGATGGTCGGTATGGACGACTTGAGTGCGTTATCCAGCAGTATCTTCATGGGCTTTGCTTCAAGTCGGCCGGTGACGGCCACCTCTTCCGCATCGCCCTTGGCCGACAGATCACCGGAAATCGTAGCGCTCAGACCTGGCTGGCGTAGCAGATTAGCGTCTTTAAGATCCGCCTTGACGTCGAGCGTCATCGCAGCCCAGTCTGCCTGACCGTCGAGCTGGATACGGCCATCTTCTGCTACTTCAATGGTGCCTTCTTCGATGCTGAGGCGGCTCCCGTCGAGCCCAAGTCGAGTGTCGATCTTGCTGAGCTCCGTTCCCAGAGTCTTGTTTTCGTAAAAGCCATCCTTCAATGCCAGGAAGCCCTTGGCACGAGGGTCATCCGTGTTCCCCTGCACATCAAGGTCCAGCTGAAGATCGCCGCGAATCGTTTGCAGCGGATCGTTCAGAAATACATTCACGAAGTCGAGCTGGCTCGTACCCTTGATGGTCGCATCGATTGGCCACGGTGCGGACGGTGCGGACCCAGCACTGGAAGACAGGATCTTGTACAGGCGCTTGCGATAAGGCGACAGATCAGCCGCAACAGTGAGCTCAAGGGGCTTTTTGATATCGGTTCTTGCATCGGCCTGCTGCAGCTTCTGCAGTGCTTCGGATATGAAATCAAGCTCGAGCTTCAGGCGCTCTTTGGTTGTAGTCCAAACCGCTTCAATCTGCGCCTTCGCCGGCTCAGCCAGCGCAAGATCGGCGTTACGATTGGTCCGGAGCTTTTTGCGCGCCTCAAGCAGCACATCAAGTTCCGGGGCGGGCTGGACAAAGGTGAAACGGCCGCCGGTCTGCAGCAGGTCCGGTTGCAGGTCCAGAGTCAGGCCGCCGTCAAGTATGCCACTGGCCTCCGGTGGCAGCTCCAGGCCTGCCAATGTAAGCAGGCGTAGATCGATATCGCTGACATCGAGCTTGAGATCGGTCTTCAGCCCCTGAATCTGCCCGCGCTCTCTCAATGCATCAAGATCGGCCTGCAGGCTCCCCCGCAGGGCTACGACCGCTTCGGTGGGCATCGCCGGCAGCACCTGGGGCCCTTCGGCAGCTTCGTCCGTATCGTCCTCATCATCCTCAAGCCGGCTCGCGGCGCCAAGTCCCGGGCTCGCCTTCAGCGTAAGACCCGATATCGTCACGAGGTCGTCACGACGCCTCGCATCAAGCGCAATGCTGTAAGTCAAGGCGTCATACAAGCCTACAACGTCAAGATCGACGTCGAAGGCCGGGTCAGTCATCCGGCCACTGGCTTCGGCATCGAGGTCGACTGTGGCAGAGAGGCTGGCAAGCTGATCCGCGGTAGCTTCAGGCAGGAAAGGCCTGACTATGTCGAGCTCGAAGTCATTGACGCTGGCCTTGAGTTTGAGCGTGCCGTCACGAAGCCCAACCCACCCTGAAACAGCGGACTCAGACCCACGATAAGTCAGTTGACTTTTCACTATCTCAATCCGCTGTGCCTCACTGAGATTCGCCTTGACGCTCGCCGTGAGCTCAGCTGGACGTCCCTCTGGACAAACGCTGAGCGCCAGGTCACCCGCGACCACGGGCGTGGCAAAGGGGCCTTCGGCAGTCAGTTGCTTGACCGAAAGCCGGCCAAGATTACCAAGTCGCGCCCGCCGTGCCTGAATGGATCCAGCCTCGGCGCCGCCGGCCGCGGCTGTCGCTGTCTGGTTCTGGCTACATCGCAGGATTTCGGGCTCGGCGATGAGCGCATTGATTTGGGGAAGATCCAACTCGAGCGCATCGGCCAGTGCCAGTGCGCTGTTCAAGGGCACCGTCAGCGCCTCCACCTGCACCGCCAATTTTTCAGCGTCGATCCTGCCTGCCGTACGCAGCGAAATATCAGCCCAGTCGAGTTTGGTTTCGGAAAAGCTCAGTGCCTCGCCTGCTATTCCCAGCTCACTCGACAGGTCGAGCGACGCCTTAAAGAAGGTGGCTTCTACGCTCAGCCCGCCTGCTGCGGTGATAGCTGCCGGTTCGCTCCAGGGCATACTGCCTTCAAGATTGGCGGTGACCTGTCGCGGATGCAGCTCATCAAGCGGCAAACTAGCTGTAGCCTGCTTGTCGAGGAGGGGTTGGACAAGCTGAAGTGGCAGCGCTTCGATGGCGGCATCGAAGGTGAGCTTTTCCCGCCCCACGATGCCTGAAGCGGCGACGACGCCGTCCTCGACTCTAAGTTCAAGCGGTTCGATCTCGATCCGCTGCGATTCATAATCAGTCCCAGCAGTCTTCGCGATGAGTCGCAATTCAGGCTGACGCGTGAGCGTCACTGGCAGCCACTGGTTCAGCAAGGCCGGTGGAATCTGCGAAGTTTGCAGGCTCAGCTGCTTCATGGCCGGACCCGAATCCTGTGGAATTGCCTCGAGCTTTGCGCTGAGTGCTGGCAAGCCGGTTTGATCATCGCTTGCAGCTGACTCAGCTTCGTCGGCATCGCCAAGCGCCTGCACTGTGAGCTTGGCTCGAGCCTCCTGTAAACTGGCTTCGCCCGTAATTTTCCAGACCAGCGGAATTTCGGCCTGCTGCTCAGGACTCAGCGCGCCACCTTGCAGAAAATCATCCGTGAACTCAATGCGGTCTATCGCAAGTCTGTTGACCACGACGTGGGGCAATCCAGCGCTATCGACTTCGAACAACTGATCGATCAGCTGATTGACCTGGACTTCGAGATCGGCCGGTGACTCTTCTTCATCAACCACCGCCTCCTCGGCTGGCTGAGAGCCCCACGCTTTAGCATTGCTGTTTACCCAGACTGAGCTGGCGCCGAGCGCATCCAGAATATATTTCTCGTCCAGCGCTTCGCTCCAGAGGAAGTTGAGCTCGAAATTGCTGGCTGTCAAAAGCTGGTACTCCGTGGGATCCCCTGCAACAGCGGCAGCCGTTTCCTGGTCAGCATCACCAGTATCTACACGACTGACTTTGAGATCGCCAATGATCCAATGGGTCAAGCCGGGACTCTCTACTTCACTTAACTCGATCTGCCAGTCTGTATAATCATTCGCAAGCGCGGCGCCTCTTTCTGCCAACCAGACGCGACTATCCGGCTGCGATAGCGCCAGCGCCAGGGCCAGCAGCAGGATGATGACAAAGGTGAGCAGGGCAAGAATCCCACCCAGCACCCATCGGCCAATGCGCAGCAGTATGCTGCCGGTTCGGGACAACGCTGACATCAGTACGCCTCCCCAATGCTGATATACAGCTGAAAGCTGTCATCGATGCCGTCTCGACGGCTCAGTGGGAAACCGAAGTCGACTCGAAAGGGTGCAAAGGACGTGTAATAACGCAAACCAAAACCAGCGCCATATTTGAGGTTCTGATCGAAACGTGGGGCAGAGTCCGGCATTGCCAGGCCGCCGTCGACAAAGAGTACGAAACCAAGGTTCTCCCCTATGTGAAAGCGACCTTCAGTAGCCATTTCAATGAAAGACAGCCCACCGACCGGATCACCATCTTCGTCGAGCTCCCCCAGGGACTGAAACTTATAACCCCGGACCGACCCACCTCCACCGACGTAGTAGCGCTCGTCGGCAGGCACTGATTCTATGCCGGCACCTGTGATGGAACCGACACCGGCTTTCAAGGCCAGCGTTGGCTTCAATGACCAGGTCTCCGCAGTAAAATAGGTCGTGGCGGAGACATTCGACTTGATGAAACGGGTGTCCGTGTCCTTCAGATCCACGAAGGGCTCTACACCGAGGTTCAAAGTTGCACCATCACGCGGGTCGAGAATTTCGCTGGTGGTGTCGAGGCGCAGGCTCATCGGAAAGGAAAACAGTACGTACTGCTCGGTTTCACCTTCATCATCGATTTCACTGAGCCTGAAGCGGGGGCCTGCACTTGCTGCCCTGTTCTCGCTAATCTGCCGGGTGACAATGGCCGAGGTCTCCACCGATTTCGACCGAAAAGCCTCGAGATCGCGCTGGCTGGCGCTCGCGGAGATTTCGAGCTTCTGATCTTTTCGGTAGAACTTCGGCAGGGTCAGTTTCGAGGTCAGCGCCTGCGTGACTTCTGTAACCGTCAATTCCGTCTGGAATAGCTGACCGGCGCCGAAGAAGTTCCTGTGCTCCCAGCCGAGTGAGACGCCGACGCCCTCATCACTGGTGTAGCCACCACCGGCCTTGATGGTGCGGTGGCTACGCTCCTGCAAATCCAGCGTAATGTCTACCGTGCCAGCCTCTCTATTCAGTGTCAGCTGCTGATCCACCCGCGCAATCAGATTCGTTCGCAGGAGCTCCAGGCGAGCTTCGTTGAGCTTGGAGCGGTTGAAACATTCGCCGCTAGCCAGTGGGAGATCCTGCTCGAGAAATGCCGGATCGACCTCCTCAAGCCCTTGCAGCCGGATCTCACCCACCTTCACCTGCGGGCTTTTTTTCACCTTGAAGGTAATGAAGGCCAACTGATCTGGCGGGTAGATACTGGCCTTGTACTCAACGTCCACCTCATAGAGGCAGTTCTTGCTGGAGACGAAGTCTTCTATCTTCCGCTTCGCATCGAGTATGCGATCGGCCACGAGACCATCACCCTTTTTCAGCTTGAGATCGGCAAGGGATGGTACGTCGATACTGTCAGGTGACTTCAGCTCAAGCTTGCGAATGCGATACAAGGGGCCGGGCTCTACCTCATACATCAGTCGTCGATCGTCGCCATCGGGGTTCTCGAGTTCCGGCTCGACGCTGCCTTCGTAGTACCCCTGCGATCGCAGATACTTGAGAATGAACTCGCGCTCGGCATCCATGTACTGCTGCGGCGTTTCGTAGAATTCGTAAGCCGGGTTCTGCTTGCGATAGGTCTCCAGATCCTCAGCAATGGTGTCAGCCAGATCCTGTTGTGTCTCACTCCTGATCTTGAAATCAGGATGCTTGTCGCCGAAGAACGGCAAATCGATCGCTGTAGCAGCACCACTGAGCAGCGCGAGCAGAAAAAATGCGGATAACGCAGGATAATGATGCATAGATACCGTTAGTTATAATTCTGAAGACTCGCAGTCAGCACTGACCGAATATCCTGCCTGATGATCTCAGGCTGCAAGACTGTAGCGCGGCTTCCGAGGGAGAGAATCCAGTTTCTGAGCTGGATAGTACGACGAACTCGTACACGAACGATTGCTTCCGATGCAGACTCAAGCGTAACTGATTGTGTTGCGTTCAAGGGATAGTCGCTCAGGTCCTCGATCAGCTTGTCACCCTGCTGGCGTTTTATGGCCAAAACCAGGTCGTAGTCACCCCTATCGCTGTCATCGATGAAAACATCCATGTGTCCCGCATCGAGGTATGCCTGCAGGGAGAAATCCTCATCCGCAAAATTCTCTCGAAGCAGCTCGACGCGCCGGATCCTGTGAAGTAGAAAGTGACGGAACTCACCAGCTTCGTTCAACGATACAAGATACAGCTTCGGCAGCATGAGCACGACCCCCAAGGGGCTGAGACGATAAGTTTTCGTGGTGCTGCCATTTGAAGCTGAGACGCTGTACACGAGCTCGATCTGCTGAGCTCTGATGATCGCCTGATAGATGGTATCCAGCCAGCGCATGTCGAAATCGGGTGACTCCAATGACTGGCCCCGCTGGTAGAACTCGATCGAATCACGCAGTCGAAGGTAGTGCTGCGGCGCCAACTTTCGCTCTGAACGCTGCAACACACGCTCTGCTTCAGCGAAAAAGGCGGTCATTTCGTTCAGTGTGCTCTGAGGCAGGAGGTTTGACAGGTGTTTAGCCGTCATTGCAAATGCAACAGCCAGATAGCCCGGCATTTTCTCGAAATCAAAACGCTGTCGGTCTAGCGGGTCGAGCATCCAGGCCCTGCCCTTGCCCGCAGCCGGAACACTTCGCAGGCCAAAGGGATTGAGCGGCTCCTCAAGCTCATCGTCGGCTTCAGCAGGGTCAGCATCGAAAAAACCGGGGTCGTCGCCCAGCAGGAATTTCAAGTCGCGCTGTACTACTCGAAGCTGGCTGTTTCGCCGCTGCTCATCCGACTCTTCCAGATAACCCTGATCCTGCAGATGAGCGAGTATCGCTTCCGTAGAGCGCGGTACCGTAGTTCTGCGCAGATAGTCGAGAATGGCCAAACGCCTTACAAAGGTCTGCATACTGTAAGTTCATCCAGTTGACGACATTATTTGTCGTTTCTATCGCCTAGACTAGGCTCGTCGATCGGAAATGTCCAACTTGAGGACGACTCCGGTTCCATTGTCTGTCGAGGATCTGCGTATGTATCGAATCAATGCAATCACCAGCCGGGGTACCCGCTTCCGCTTTCGAATTACCAGCAGCCATATCGATGACCTGACCACAATGCTGGATAAAATCTTCGCTGGAACGGCGATGCACCTTGTACTGGTCCAGCCGATAAAATAGCCTTGCGGCGATGAGCCAAAAGCAACCTTCAAGCCTGAACTGGATCCGCCGCTTACTGTCTATCGGCAGATCCACAGCTGTGCCTGCACGACCTGCCAGTGCACGGATGGTCATGTTGACCGTACTGATCTGCACCCTGCCTGGCCTTACGGCGATGCTCTGGTTTTTTGGTGCGGGCGTGCTACTGCAGATCGGTGCAGCCAGCTTTGGTGCGATTGCCGCAGAAAGCATGGCGGCAGCGCTCAGGGGAAGATCTGTCTGGCGTCATCTACAGGATGGCTCTGCCCTGCTGGCTGGCTGGCTCATCGGTTTGTGTTTTCCGCCGCTGGCGCCATGGTGGCTGGCAGCCCTGGCGGGCATTCTGGGGCTCGGACTCGGCAAGCACGTCTATGGCGGGCTCGGGCAGAATATTTTCAATCCCGCCATGACCGGATACGCTCTGGTCCTCGTCTCATTCCCATTGCAACTGACTCAGGGTTGGCCGGATGCGGCGACGGATGCGACTGTCACGCTTGTTGGCGAACATGGGCAAGTGCTTATCGATGCCATATCTTCTGCGACGCCTCTCGATCAGTACAGACAGGCGCTGGTGATAGCGGCGTCCGCTGGGACAACCCGACTTGTCGAACCAGGGGCTTTTGCCTGGCAAATGATCAATCTTGGCTTTCTGTTTGGTGGCCTGATTCTACTGGCGCGAAGAATCATTCGATGGCAGATTCCGCTTGGTATGCTGGCCACTTTCAGCCTGTGCACGCTACTTGCCGGCTCAGAGAGTGGTTCCAGGCTGACCTTTCTCCTGTTTCAGCTGAGCTCCGGCGCGATAATGCTCGGCGCCTTCTTCATCGCGACTGATCCAGTGACTGCTGCTACCAGCCGGCAGGGTCAGCTGGTGTTCGGTGCAGGCATCGGCGTTCTGCTTGCGCTTATACGCAATTACAGTGCCTGGCCGGAAGGCGTGGCTTTTGCCGTATTATTCATGAATCTGTGTGTGCCTCTACTGGACTACTACACCCGCCCGAGGGTGTATGGCCATCAAAAGGCCAATAGGGGCATCAAGGCGTGAGCATCCAGTTTCAGCAGTCTCCTGCCCACACACTCGGCCTGTTTGCGGCCGTTTCAGCCGCACTGGTCACAGCCGTCTACCTTCTTACACGAGCACCGATAGAAGCGGCCGAAGCGCGCTGGTTTCAGCACAGACTCTCGGCGGTGTTGCAGCCACCGGGGTCCGCCACTGCGCTGGTGGCTTCAGAGGCCATCATCGAATTACCGGCACCCTCTGAGTGTCCGGCGTGTTGGTCAGACGCTGAGCTCGTCCAGGCTGATCAGGCGATTTACATGGCAGCCCAGAAAAGCGCTTCAGCAGTCTTTGCCATACCCAGCAGCAGTAGCCGTGGCTACAATGGCCGTATCGAGGTTATTACCGGAGTGCAGCTGGTGGGTGAACAGCAGGAACCAACGATTGTGTCCGTTGAAATCACCCGCCATCGGGAAACTCCGGGGATTGGCGACCGGATCGAAGCTGACAAAAGTCAATGGCTTGCACAGTTTCGCGGGCAGCACACCGTAGCCGGTGCGGATGCGCTCAGTGGCGCGACAATAAGTGCCTCGGCTGTAAAATCTGCGATAGACGACGCACTGCGCTTTGCCCGTGCCAACCAGGCAACCCTTAAAAGTCATTCCGCCCCATGACGATAACTTCACCCGCCACGCCCCAGTCTCATGCTTCACCTTCAGCAGACACCGGGCATGATCTAGGCAAGCTTTTCAGGCAGGGAATCTGGACCAACAATGCTGCAACCATCCAGCTACTGGGACTCTGCCCCTTGCTGGCTGTGAGTAACACCGTGGACAATGCGCTGGGACTGGGGCTGGCGACACTGTTCGTGCTGGTGCTATCGAGTACCCTGATCTCACTATTAAGGCATCATATTGCCGCTGAAGTCCGTCTGCCTGCATTCGTGCTCGTTATCGCTTCGGCAGTGACCTGCATCGATCTGCTGATGCAGGCCTACTCAATTTCGCTCTATCGCAACCTCGGGATATTCATTCCACTGATCGTGACCAACTGTCTCATCCTCGCACGAGCCGAAGCATTCGCAAGCCGGCAGCCGGTCACGCTGGCCGTTGCGGACGCAGCTGCAATGGGTCTCGGCTTTCTACTCGTCATACTTGTGCTCGGCTCAATACGGGAATGGCTGGGCGTAACATTACAGGTACTGGTGGTGGCGCTGCCGCCGGGAGCGTTCATTATCCTGGGGCTCATGGTGGCCCTCGTCAGGAGCATAAGACGGTCATGAACAGAGAGACGCGGCGGGAAATGTTCGAGATTTTCCGTGAGCAGAATCCAGAGCCCAGAACAGAGCTGGAATACGCAGATGAGTTCCAGTTACTCATAGCCGTCATACTCTCGGCTCAGGCCACTGATGTTGGGGTGAATAAGGCCACCAGGCACCTGTTTCCGGTCGCGCCGACGCCACAGGCGATGCTCGATCTGGGACTCGACGGGCTCAAATCACACATAAAGACGATTGGGCTTTTCAATACAAAGGCAGAGAACGTAATGAAAACCTGCCGTCTGCTTGTCGAGCAGCATGACGGCAAGGTTCCAGCGGATCGTGCAGCGCTGGAAGCCTTGCCTGGTGTCGGCAGAAAGACGGCGAATGTGGTGCTGAATACAGCCTTTGGCCAGCCTACCATGGCCGTGGACACCCATATTTTCAGGGTGAGCAATCGCACGGGCCTGGCGCCGGGCAAGACGGTCCTGGAGGTCGAGAAGAAACTATTGAAAAACGTACCGAAAGAATTCCTGCACGATGCGCATCACTGGCTCATCCTGCACGGGCGCTATATCTGTATCGCTCGTAAGCCGCGCTGTATGGCCTGCGCGGTAAGTGAGGTGTGTGACTACAAGCATAAGAACCTGTAGTCACCCAGCTAACAAGCTGCTCAGATCAGCTCTCGACGAAGGCTCGCTCGATGACGTAGTGACCAAAGTCTCCCTGTCTGGCTTCAACGAAGCCCCGCTCGTCCAGAATCTTGCAGGTATCCTTCAGCATGCTGGGACTGCCACACACCATGAAGCGATCACTCTCGAGATCGAATGTCGGCAGGCCGATATCCTGGAATAGCTGACCGCTTTCCATCAGATCAGTCAGACGTCCCTTGTTGTGGTAGGGCTCGCGTGTCACTGTCGGGTAGTAGATCAGCTGATTCTTGATCAGATCACCGAAGAACTCATTTTGCGGCAGTTCGTTCTGAATCATGTCCTGATAAGCCAGCTCTGAAACGAAGCGGACGCCATGGGTCAGGATGACCTTGTCAAACTTTTCGTAGGTTTCAGGATCCTTGATGATGCTCATGAACGGCGCCAGCCCAGTGCCGGTGCTGACCAGATAAAGATTTCTGCCAGGTAGGAGATGATCGATCAACAGCGTGCCAGTAGGCTTGTTGCTCATGATGATCGGGTCGCCGACCTTGATCTTCTGCAGCTTCGAAGTCAACGGGCCGTCCTGCACCTTGATGCTGAAGAATTCCAGTTCCTCCTCGTAGTTTGCGCTGGCGATGCTGTACGCTCGCATCAATGGCCGCGCTGCACCTTCCTGCTCCAGACCAATCATGATGAAGTGACCATTTTTGAAGCGGAAGCTGGGGTCTCTACTGGTCTTGAAACTGAAGAGGGTATCGTTCCAGTGATGTACGCTCGTGACTGTTTCCGTTCTAAGATTTGCCATTTCAGAGACCCCGAAAAAGTGGAAAATGATTGCTAAACCTGATGCAGGGAATGGTACCGAAAGCAGACACTACTGGAAAACCAATTATTCGGATATACTAAATCGGATATTCCGATACAAGGACCGATACAAGGAGAGCGCCAATGCGCTTTACGCTCCGGCAGCTCGAAGTCTTTCTCGCTACAGCCCGCCTTGGTAATCTCAGCCAGGCAGCAGAAGCCCTCTCGCTCTCCCAATCTGCTGCAAGTGAATCACTGAAGACACTCGAACAACAATTTGATATCCAGTTGTTCGACCGCACCGGCAAGAAGCTGAGGCTCAACGACCTCGGCACTGTCCTGAGGCCCAAGGCTCAGGCCTTGCTGGATCGGGCCATCGATCTCGAGCTCGACTTGCAGCATCACCAGGACGCTGGCGGTCTCAATCTTGGCGCAACCATGTCGATCGGCAACTACAACGCGATACCCTACCTGGCGAGGTTCGCCGATCTTTATCCAGAGATCTCGCCAACCCTCGAAATCGCCAATACCAAACGGATCTCCGAAAAACTGATTAACTTTGAGCTTGATGTCGGGCTGATAGAGGGCGAAATAAATCACTCCGAACTGATCATCGAGCCCTGGCAGGACGATGAGCTCATATTGGTGTGTGGTGCTGACCACCTGCTGGCCGATGCAGGGCTACACCAGCGGGGAGACTTGCCACCGATTCTGTCGGACGATGAGCTGAGAGACGAACAATGGATTCTTCGAGAACAAGGCTCTGGCACCAGACAGACATTCGACCGCGCAATGGCTGGCCTGTTGCCGCAGCTGCATGTGCGTATGGAGCTTCAGCATATCGAAGCGATCAAACAGGCCGTGGCGGCGGGGCTTGGTATCTCCTGCCTTTCACGATTATCCGTGCAGGAGATGCTGGACAGTGGTCGCCTCATCGAACTGAAAGCGGCGAACCGTAATTTCAGCCGTCAGCTCTTCCTCGTCTGGCACAAGAAGAAATTTCTAAGCGCAGCCATGACCGCGTGGATCGATCTGTGTCGGGAATCTGCCTGAGCCTCATTCGACAGGCATACAGCTTGTTTCTAGAATACCCAGATATCGACCAATAATAGATCAGCCTCGTTCAGGCGAGTCCAGAGGATTTCAAGATCACCATACCATCTCGCTCACTGCTTGTTCTAATGGCGTCAGGCTGGCTGTTCGGATCTGCTTTTGCCGGCGCATCCGATGACGTTCGAATATCTGGAGCTGACCGTACTGCGGCCCGACCCGATGTATTGCGGGTTACGAGACCAACCAACGCCGATCAGAAGTCGACGGAGTATGTCTGGCAGCTCGTCAGCGCAGCCTATGCATCGTTGGACATAGCAGTGCTTGCTGTCGACGTGCCGCTTGCGAGGATGTACATCATGGCAGACCAGGGTTCCGCTGACGCCGCACTTGCAGGCGTGGCTGAGCAGATCGAGCCGCGTTATACCAATCTGGTACGCGTGCCGGTACCGGTCTTTGATAGTCGCTATCACATCTATGGCTTCGATACAGATCGGCGCATCGATAGCTGGGCAGATCTTGGCACCAACACAATCGCGGCTATTCGGGGTTTTGATACGATCAAGCGATATCTGCCTCAAGAGCAGATTGTTTGGGTAAATTCTGCTGCGCAGTTGCTTGGGCTGCTTGAGCAGAAGCGCGTGTATTACGTGGTGGGGCTTGAGAAGCAGATGGCCGCTGAACTGGCAAAGACAGTCAGACCGGCATCGAAACGGATCAGACGATTGAACGAAAACGCGCTATATGAGGTGATTCTGTTTCACTATCTCGCGCCGCAGCATGCTTCGCTAAAAGATGAACTCGCTGAGGCTATAGCCAGTGAAATTCAGAAAAGGTCTGACAAAGAAGACCAGCGGTCGGACAACGAGCCCGCAACAGTGGAGTGAACCGGGCCGGCGCCGCTGCGCCAGGTCCGGTTCGGAATTGCAGGGCGTCTTATTTCTTGCCGAGCATCGCCATTTTGAGATCTTCCTGAGCTGGCTTGTCTGAGAGCCAGATACCGAAGACGGCTTCCTTGAACTTCTTGTCAGACTTTACAGTCTGGATGAGTTCTTCGTTCTTGTAGATTTCGATACCGGTACCAGGTACATAAACCAGGTCAAATACGTCATTTTCCTGGATCTCTTCGTCGAACGCGCTCATGAACTGATCGATTTCCTTCTGCAGTGGCGCCATGTCGCCGCCTGTAGAACTCTCGAAACCTTCCATGGTGGCATCTTTCATTTTTTCACTGGTCACCATGCCTGAAACCATGTGCAGCTTGACAGCCATAGGCTTGTCGGCGGCGACGATGGCAGCGCCGTCGTTCATTGACTCAGGCAGGTAGAGACCACCAACGTACACGTTGAAGAACCACTTTTCACGGATGCCCGCACCGTTCAGGCGAAGATCGGTTCCAGCGGCTTCCATGGTATCCGGAATTTCAACATTGGCTACAGTTGCAGCTTGTGAAATGGTGCTGACGGACAGTGCAATTGCAGCACCTGCGATAAGATTTTTGATGGCGTTCATTCTTTGATCCCTTCGTGATGAATATTTATTAGAGTTGAGCCTGCTCGTGTCTGAGTAGCTTTCTTCCCAGCTTCCGCATTGTTCAACCGACCAATGATGGGCGACCCTCTCCAGTTCTCTGACTGAATTCAGGTCCCGGCCAGTCTGCGGCGCGCTCCGCAGTGTAACAAGATGTTATGCGGTGAAATGCAGAGCAGTTCTCACTCCCGCCATGGTCGGTGGCGATAGAAAAGTCGATTCTTATCGATCTACTGCTGTGGATGTGGCGTAAGATACCCGGGAGACACACCGGATTCAGCACACTGCATGCGCCGGCGGAGAGTTCTCAAGTTGTAATCAAATTATAGTAATGGAGCATACAAGCATGGAAATCTCTAAGGTAATGGCCAGGTTCATGACGCTTTTGACTGCTGCAGTCTTCACAGTCGGCCTTAGCGCCTGTGATACAGACGGCCCTGCAGAAAATGCCGGCGAGAGCATGGATAATGCAGCCACTGATACAGGCAATGCGATCGAAGATGCCTGTGAGAACGTCAAGGAAGGTGCGGGCGCAGACGATACAGACTGCTGATTTCGCTGGCGTGAGCGTCCTCGTGGACCTCACGCCGCTTCTCGCGTGCCAGGCCAGGCACAGTCAAAGTTAGGCCCCTCATGAACATCAACATCGCCCCCCTGAAGATCATCAGAGAGCAGATCGAAGCCTTCACTACCAGTTTTATCGCCGTACTTCCCAATCTTCTCGCCGCCGTTCTATTTCTCGTTGTGGTCTGGCTTGCCAACAAGCTGATCGGTTCAATCTACAGCCGTGTGCTCGCCCGCACCCACATGCGCTCATCTCTGAAGGCTGCCCTGCAGTCGCTCGTAAGCGTGGCGGTATGGACCTTTGGCCTCCTGATAGCCGCGACTATAGCCATGCCCGGACTAACGCCGACAAAGCTGCTTGCCGGTCTCGGCCTTGGATCGATAGCGATCGGTCTGGCCTTCAAAGATATCTTCGAGAACTTTCTGGCAGGCATACTCATATTACTGCGGGAGCCAATGCGAATCGGTGACTATATCGAGGTGGAAGGGATCAGTGGTGAAGTCAAGAAGATCACGCTACGCGATACCTATCTGCGTCAGGTCGACGGTGATTTGATACTTCTGCCAAATTCCGTGCTGTACAAGAACGCGGTCTCCGTCCATACCGATTGGGACCGAAAACGGGTCACCATCATCGTAGGTATCGCTTACGATGAAGATGTTGCCGAAGGTCGCCGTGTCATTGAAGCTGCATTAAAAGACCTGGATACGGTTGATCAGCAGCGGCCTGTCGAAATTTTCGCCCAGGCGTTCAATTCCAGCAGCATAGATTTTGAAGTGACTTGGTGGACAGGCTCAAGGCCTGTGGAAATACGCCGTTCGAAGGACAAGGTGGTAGAGGCTGTCAAGACTGCGCTTGACGAAGCGGGCATTGAGATTCCGTTTCCTTACCGCACACTCACCTTCAAGGATCCGTTGGCCCTTCGAAGCAGTAGCAACGATGAAGATCCCTCGCAAGGTGTCGAAAACACCTGATCCGTCGGATCATCGAAAGAACCGCAGTCATAAAAAAGCCCGGCAACTTGCCGGGCTTTTTGCTGGCGCCTGAGAAGCGCCTCGAGAGATAGTGCTGAAATTTAGCCGAACAGCGTCTCGCCGGACAGACCTTCCTTCTCCATGAGTTCACGCATTCTCTTCAATGCCTCAACCTGGATCTGACGAACGCGCTCACGGGTCAGGCCAATTTCCTGACCAACTTCTTCCAGTGTGCTCATCGGATAGCCTCTGAGACCGAAGCGACGAGAGATGACTTCCTGCTGCTTGTCGGTCAGCTCGTCGAGCCAGCGGTCCAGGCAGGAATTCATGTCGTTGTCCTGGAGCACCTGCGCAGGGTCTGCACTGCCTTCATCAGCAACGGTGTCGAGCAACGATTTATCTGCATTGCCCGCCAATGGCGAGTCAACGGAAGTGACACGCTCATTCAAACCCAGCATGCGCTTGACGTCCTTCACAGGGCGTTCGAGCAGCTCGGCGATGTCTTCAGCCGTGGGCTCATGATCCAGCTTCTGAGTCAGCTCTCTTGCGGCTCTGAGATAGACATTGAGTTCTTTCACAACATGAATCGGCAGACGGATGGTGCGGGTCTGGTTCATGATGGCGCGCTCGATGGTCTGACGAATCCACCAGGTCGCGTAGGTAGAGAAACGGAAGCCGCGCTCTGGATCGAACTTCTCGACCGCACGGATCAGACCAAGATTACCTTCCTCGATGAGGTCCAGCAGGGTCAGGCCGCGGTTAACATAACGCCGCGCGATCTTCACCACCAGACGGAGGTTGCTTTCTATCATCCGCTTACGACCGCGCTCATCACCCTTGCGGGCCAGACGGGCGAAATGCACTTCTTCTTCGGGCGTTAGTAGTGGAGAGAAACCAATCTCATTGAGATAGATCTGAGTTGCATCCAGGTTCCGATAGGATTGTCCATCGGCCAGCTTGAAACGGCCAGAGTTCTTCAGTTCATCAAAAGAATCGTCGTCGCTATCGTCGTCAAGGCTATCCTGCGCATCATATCCTGCATCCATGTCGTCCTGCTTCTCAGCAGTTTCATAATCGAACGCATTGTCTTCTGCATATGCTTTTGCGTTAGCTGCCATTGTCATTCCAACCTTTTCTGTCTGCCCCGGCGTCCCGAATCAGGAACCGCCACCGGCTTGCGCTGCTGTTGATGTGCTGCTGGGCGCTCTTTGTCGCCTATCGCGTACACACTCATTTTTTTCAAATCATTCAGTCTTCGCGCACAAGGATCGTTCTCTGATGTCTCACAGGGATCACCTGTTCAACGTTTCGGCAGATAACCCTTCGGGTCAACCGGGACGCCTCGCTTGCGTACTTCAAAGTGCAGCTTGACGCGGTTGGTTCCGGATGACCCCATCTCAGCGATGGGATCGCCTGCCTTCACTGTGCCACCCTCAGCAACCAGTATCTTGCTGTTATGAGCGTAGGCACTCAGAAACTCTTCATTGTGCGTTATGATCACGAGCCGCCCGTAGCCTAGTAACCCGCTGCCTGCGTAGACCACTTCGCCCGCTGCAGCGGCGACTATCGGATCGCCTTCCTTGCCTGCTATGTCGATACCTTTGCTGCCATAGCCTGCATTGCTGAAACCTTCAATAATTGGGCCAGCGTGAGGCCACCTCCACACAGAGGGTGCTTTACCAGTATGTTTGGTAATCGGTGCTTTGGCGGTTTGTGTCTTTTTGTTACTGGCAGTGGAAACAGGACCTTGCGGAGCCTTTTTAACAGGCGGTTGAGCGCGGGGTCTGGCGGGCGGTGCAGAAGCTGGACGCCATGCGCCGGTATCTTCGAGCGTTATGAGTTGATTGGGATAGACCCGGTAAGGTGGCGCAATATCGTTTTCTGCTGCGAGTTCGCGAAAATCTCGACCATAGCGCCAGGCAATTGAGTGCAAGGATTCACCGGGCTGAACACGGTGGGAACCCCAACGGACCGGCGGGTTGAAGCTCGGATCCTGATAGATATCAGGCGAGGTACAGGAAAGCAGCGCAAGCCCGAGAACGCATAGAACAAGGCGTAGCGGCCTAGACATCTATACCTACTGCGGCTGTACCGCGGACAGCACCCTCCGAAGTCACAAACCAGTTAGCACACTTCATGCCAGTTCTCCTATACACACAGTTACAAAGAAGCCAGAAAAAAGTGGTTTTTGATAGTTCAACCGCAGCTTTTGATAACTAAAATGGAGCCGAAAACACCTTTTATATAGCTAAATAGCGTAAAGAATCTATAGAACGCGGCTCTAAGTAACTAATAAGCCGACATATTCTGAATTGTTCTAGTCGTACAAACGCTTTGCAACCTGATTTCATTGCTACCGCCAGTAACGCTGCTGAGAGGAGCGGTAACACTAGGCCCCGCTCAGTTGACACAATCTTCAAAGAATAGCCGATAAGCGGCTAATTTAGTTGGTCAGGCGCCTTGAACCTGTTCAGTACGACGATGAGCACAACCCCAGCCAGAGATAGTAGAAGCACCGCTAATATTTGCGGATCAAGTCCGCTTGTTTCGGCAAATTCGGCGGGACCTACGTTGATTTGCACCAGCGGGGTCTCCTCGCCATGGCTGTTAGTGCGATAACTCACGGTCTCTTTCCACGGCCAGACCTTGTTGAGCGCGCCGAGCATAAGACCAGTCAGCGCTACCATGAGCATGGTGTAGTAGCGCGCCATGAGATAGCTCAAGACTCGCGAAAATAGCAGAAGGCCCACTACGCAGCCCGCCGCAAATACGCCGAGAATTTCAAAATCAAAAGTCTTTATGGCGTCCATGATTGGGGGATAAAGACCAAACATCAGCAGCAGAAAGCTGCCTGACAGCCCCGGTAGAATCATCGCCGATATGGCTACGACACCGCCTACGAACAAATTGAGAACATTCGGCTCAATGCTGACGGGGGTCAGGTCTGTGATGAGCCAGGCGATCACCGCAGAAGCCAGCAGAACCACCCAGTGGACCGGTTTAATGGTTCCGGCCACTCGCAAAATGAAGATGGCGGAACCCAGGATGAGGCCGAAAAAGAATCCCCAAAGGAGGTGGGGATAGGTCGCCAGCAGATGTGAAATCAGACTGGCGAGCAGCACGATACTGGTTAACACACCGCTGAAAAGTGCAAGCAAAAAGGCGCCATCCATGCGCCGCCACACCGCGACAAATCCCTCTGTACGAAACAGCGGCCACAGCGCGGGGCCTATGCTGCTGAGCGCAATGAGAAGTCTCTGGTAAATCCCTGTAATAAAAGCAATTGTCCCTCCGGATACGCCCGGTATGACATCTGCGGCACCCATTGCCATTCCTTTCAGAAACGTCACTATCATCAACTTCCCACCAAGCCACTCAATAAAGGTACAAATCGAACTTCTTCTATTCTGGTCGTCACGAACTCTCCATCCTGTCGACGAATTGTCGTCAGATGCTGACGCTCTTCACCTACTGGCAGGATGAGCGTGCCACCCTCGATTAACTGGTCCAGCAGGGGCTGGGGTACGGCGCCTGGCGCTGCAGTGGCAATGATCACATCAAAGCGCTGTCTACGATCCGGCCAACCGAGCATTCCATCGGCGAGCTGGCAGTGAATGTTTTTCAGCTCCAGTCTTCTGAAGCGATCCTGCGCCTGCGCAAGTAGCCCCGAGATACGTTCGACGCTGTAGACGGTCTCGCAGCATTGCGCCAGCACAGCGGTCTGATAGCCTGAGCCAGTGCCTATCTCCAGCACCTTGCGGCGACGCGGTGATACCGTGTCAGAGACTTCGCTCGCTGCGGTTTCACGAATTGCGCTGACTACGAGCTGTGTCATTCTCGCAACAATGTAAGGCTGACTCAGGGTCTGGTTGTAGCCTATCGGTAGCGAGGCATCCTCATAGGCACGATGAGACAGCGCCTCATCAACGAAAATATGGCGAGGCACTTCTGCCATCGCTGCAAGAACGACTGGGTCGGCTATACCCTTGTCTCTGAGTCGTCCAATCAAACGCTGGCGGGTTCTCAGAGACGTCATCCCGATGCCATTGAAGTTTTCCCGCGCAGTCTTCGCGGGGCCGCGCTTTGTAGGCTCAGTCATGATCAACGCTGCTTATCCAGTTCTGAAGGGATTCAAAGGCGTCATGCCGTGTCATGTCCGCATGTATGGGTGTGACGGACACATAGCCGGCCTCGATTGCCGCAAAGTCAGTGCCTTCGCCTGCATCGTCTCCAGCACCCGCAAGCGCTAGCCAGTAACGTTTGCGGCCACGCGGATCGACGATCTCCTGTGGCTCTCCACCCTTTGCCCGGTGACCTAGCCTGGTGATACGAATCCCTCTCAGGTCGTGAAAGGGAACGTCGGGGACGTTAATATTGAGCACAGTTCGTGGCGGCACCGAGAGACTCTTCGGGCTCTCGAGCAACTGACGAACCACTCGCGCGGCGGTGTCGAAATGATTGTTCCCTGCATTGACCAGGGAAATCGCAATTGCCGGATAGGTCAGAAAGCGGCCTTCCATGGCAGCCGCAACCGTGCCGGAATACAGCACATCATCACCAAGGTTCGCATGCGTGTTGATACCGGAAACCACTCTGTCGGCTTCGAAGCCGAAGCGAGCACTCAGTCCTAGATGCACGCAGTCGGTAGGTGTGCCATCTACCCACATGAACCCGTTGGCTGCCTGTTGCAGCATCAGAGGGCGATTCAGCGTGAGCGAGTTACTGGCACCGCTATGATCACGCTCCGGTGCAATAACACGAATTTCGCCGAGGTCTTCGAGCGCTTCGGCCATCGCCGCGAGGCCAGCGGCGTAAACGCCATCATCATTGGATAGAAGTAGTTTCATTGCGAGGGCGAGCATCCTGTATCAAGTGAGCGACCTGGGAAAGCGCAACAGACGCATACGCGCCAGGGGGCAGTCCGAAGCATACCACCAGTGAGCCATCATGCCAGTGCCAGCTCATGTCTGTAGGTGTCATCCACAGTGCGCGCGGCGTATCCCGCTCACCCAGCGAATGAAGTGCTTCAAGCCAGCCAGTATAGTCGCCCCAGGCTTCCTGACGAAGAATATCGCTGGCGGACAGCTGGCTGGACGCTTCGGAGCGAACAGGGCCGCCGGGCAAAATGCCTATTGGCCCGTGCGCATTGTCCTCTGCGAGCAGCGGGTCATCGCCGTCGATGACGGTGCGAGCCACCCCCGCCTGCTGCCTTGAAGCCAGCAGACAATTGAAGAGATGAGCTCTTGCGGCGCTGACATACATTGGATTGACACGCCGCCCTTTACCCTTGCCACCGCGCGCCCTGCCTCGCTTACCGGTGCGTGCGGGGTCGTCGCGAGCATCCCCGCCTGAACGCTCTGGAGACTGGCAGTAGATCAATTCGAACTGTGTGAGGTTGCCATGGTCGAAACCAAAGCGCTGAGCTCCGAAATAGTTGGGGAAGCCTTCAAGACGCACCTGATCGAGTGCCACTTCGACAGCTTCTTCGACAGGCGCGCTTTTTGGTATATCACGCAGCGTAATGCGAAAATCGTTGCCAACGTGGTCACCCCGGCGCAGTTTTCTGGGATAGCGGCCGATGTGCAGAACTTCGCAGCCATCGAGTTCCCATGTTCGCCAGTCGGGTGCTTCGCGCTTGCCCAGATAGACTGAGAACCACTGAGTGGTAACGGCCTGCCTGTCCTTCAGCCCAAAGAAACCGATGTCGACCTGCCTCACACCCGAAAAAGTGGCAAGACTGTCCGCCACCCACTGGGTGTTTTGTAGCCGTTTGCGGATTCTCAGTAGATGGTGCTCGCCCTCTTCAGTCTCCGGCCGCCAGCATTCATCGACCACGAAGTCCTCTGGCATCACTTTCCAGCGAGCTTCGACATGGGGAGACGTGTACTTGGGGGGGCAAAGAAAGCTATCGATACGCTCTAGATCCGACGCCAGTCTTTCTGGTTTTACCATCAGGCAAGCGACTCGATGAGTGCGACAGCGTGACAGGCGATACCTTCCTGCCGCCCCACGAAACCGAGTTTTTCGGTGGTGGTCGCCTTTACATTTACCGATGAAGGGCTGACCTCACAATCTTCAGCTATGTTTCGCTGCATTTGTGAGATGTGCTCAGCCATTCTTGGCGCCTGCGCCACTATCGTCGAATCGATGTTGCCGATACTGAAGCCGATATCCCGCAGTCGCGCGACGACCGTTCGCAACAGTTGTCGGCTGTCGGCATTCTTGTAGGCCGGATCAGTATCCGGAAAGTGTCTGCCGATATCACCCAAGCCAGCGGCGCCCAGAAGCGCGTCGCATATGGCATGAATGAGGACGTCGCCATCGGAGTGAGCCAACAGACGGCTTCGTGCGGGGATGTGCACACCACCAATCACTATACTTGCAGCGGCGTCGCTCGGCGGGATGCCGCTCACCGGGATGCCGCTCGCCGGGACTCCGCTCGCCGGGACGCCGGTCGCCGGGATGCCGGTCTGCGGAGGGGCCTGTTCGGCATCAGTTTCGAAGGCGTGAACGTCGTAGCCGTGGCCAATTCTCATGAGACTTCACCTGGAATCGTTTAGGTCGGCATCACGAGGATCGCTGTTCGCTGGCGAAGGCCAGACCATTCTCGAGCTGCTGACGATACAGAAAAGCCGCGAGAGCAAGATCCTCGGGCTGTGTGATCTTGATGTTATCACTCCGGCCGGCCACCATCAGCACCTCCTTGCCACTTTGCTCGAGGGCACTGGCTTCGTCGGTGATCCACTTGCGCTCCGCCTGCTCGAGAGACTCACGTAAGGCCGCATAACGAATGACCTGTGGCGTCATTGCCCGCCATAGCAGTGCTCGCGGGACGGTCTCTGTAATCGGCAGCTCGGTGTCACGACGGGCCAGGGGCACACAGCGTTTGAGTGTATCGCTGACAGGTATGCCAAGAATGGCGCCGAAACGACTGGCGACCGCTGTTGTCACTACTGCATCGAGGTCAGATCGGCAGAGACAGGGCCTGGCGAGGTCATGGACGAGCACCAGATCCTCGTCTGCTGCACGTCCATCCAGGGCCTGCAGGGTGTTGAGTACGGTGTCAGCGCGTTCATTTCCACCTGTCGCCAAAATTTCCACACGCTCCTTCTGCTCCGGCTCGAGCAGCTCAAGGACACTGGCTGCGCGGGTATCACCTGGCGCAACTGCTACGATAAGCCGCTCCAATCCAAGCCCGAGCAGACGTTCAAGCGTGCACTGCATAACCGTTTTGGTATCGATGAGACGAAGATACTGCTTTGGTTCCGCCGCGCGCATACGCCGCCCGGCGCCGGCAGCTGGCAATACGACCCAGACAGGCGTGGCTTCAGACATGGAGAACCGTGCGGGAAAGATAAAATTCTGGAAAACGGTGGCTAACGAAATTCATCAGTCAGTGACGATGTAGAAGGTCTCATTATGACCAATAAGGCCAAGCTGTTCGCGCGCACGCTCGGCGATGACTTCGTCGACGTGCTTGAGCTCCTCGACCTCAGCCCTCAGCTGCTCGTTTCGCATGAGAAGCTTGTTGTTGCGTTCGGCTTGAATGCCGATGGCGTATCTGATCTCGCTGAGCGAATTGAGCGATCCGTGTGCAAACCAAAGGCGATACTGGAGGTACAATACACTGATCGACAGCAAGCCCCACAGTACGATCTGCACATAGGGAACGTGCACCATCGGGCTGCGCGATTGCTCATCTGAAAATTCACTGCGGCCTGTGGGCTGCATCACCGACATTCGCTGACTTCTCGCTTCAAGGGGAGCCTCATAAATGACGAGACCCTGATGCGAACTAGCTTAGCAGGTATAGCGAAAAATTCTGTAGTGTACGGATGTCCAGTACCCGTAGTAAGCGGCGGATGACCAGCACCCGCCACTCTTCCTGACGCTAGCTTCCGGTCTGCTTGGCAGCTTTGATTTCGGCCATCCCACGATAGGCTGCCCGAGTGCCGAGTTGCTCTTCGATACGCAGCAATTGGTTGTACTTGGCCACTCGATCAGAACGACACAGTGAACCCGTCTTGATCTGGCCGGCGGCCGTCGCTACTGCGAGATCAGCAATAGTAGTGTCTTCAGTTTCACCTGAGCGATGCGAGATAACGGCAGTATAACCGGCATCCTGCGCCATCCGAATTGCTTCAAGAGTTTCGGTAAGGCTACCGATCTGATTGAACTTGATCAGGATGGAATTGGCGATTTTCTCGTTAATACCACGCTTGAGAATTTTGGTATTGGTGACGAAGAGGTCGTCGCCCACGAGCTGCACACGATCGCCGAGCTTCTTCGTGAGAATCGCCCAACCGTTCCAGTCGCTTTCATCCATACCGTCTTCTATGGAAACAATAGGATAACGGTCGCAGAGGCCAGCAAGATAATCTGCAAAGCCTTCAGAATCGAAGGACTTGCCCTCGCCGGACAAATTGTACTTGCCATCCTTATAGAATTCAGACGCTGCACAGTCGAGCGCCAGCGTGACGTCATCGCCGAGCTTGTAGCCCGCCTGCTCTACAGCCACTTGAATAACTTCCAGCGCCGCTTCATTCGATGGCAGATCAGGTGCGAATCCACCTTCGTCGCCTACTGCTGTGCTCAGGCCACGGCTCTGCAGAACCTTCTTAAGGTTGTGGAAAATCTCGGCGCCGATTCGCAGAGCTTCAGCAAAGGTCTTGGCCTTCACTGGCTGAATCATAAATTCCTGGATATCGACGTTGTTGTCGGCGTGCTCGCCGCCGTTGAGGATATTCATCATCGGCACTGGCATGGAATAGCGGCCGGGTGTGCCGTTTATTTCAGCGATGTGCTCATATAAAGGAATACCCTTCTCGGTCGCCGCTGCCTTTGCAACAGCCAGTGAGACGGCGAGAATGGCGTTAGCACCAAGTTTGGCCTTGTTCTCGGTGCCATCGAGTTCGAGCATGATGCGATCCAGGCCTTCCTGATCAGTCGCGCTCTTGCCCAGTAATGCTGGTGCTATGCTGCTGTTGATGGCATCAACAGCCTTGAGAACACCTTTGCCCATATAGCGGCTGGCATCCTGATCGCGCAGCTCGAGCGCTTCTCGTGAACCGGTTGAGGCACCCGATGGTGCACAAGCACGGCCCATCACACCAGACGTCAGGGTCACTTCAGCTTCGACGGTGGGATTGCCTCGTGAATCCATCACTTCGCGTCCACGTATCCCAGCAATTTCTGCCATTCTCAAATCTCCGTTTGTCATCTCAAGGAACAATAAGGGTCAATTACAGTGCTCAGGCGGTATCAAGCTGAGCAAAGGACTTTACGAGCTCATCCAGAGCCTTGACCTGCTGTAGAAAAGGCTTCAACTGGGACAGGCGCAACGCACATGGGCCATCACACTTTGCTTGCTCAGGATCCGGGTGGGCTTCGAGAAACAGACCGGCAAGTCCAACGGCCATGCCCGCCCTCGCGAGCGTTACGATCTGCTCGCGGCGCCCACCAGCCGCTTCAGCCAGTCCGCCAGGCTTCTGCAAGGCATGCGTCACATCGAACACGACAGGGAACCCTGTTGATTTCATGATGTCCATGCCCAGCATATCGACGACGAGATTGTTGTAACCGAAACTCGAACCGCGCTCACAGAGGATGATTTCTGAATTACCTGCTTCCTGGCACTTTTTCGCGATATGCGACATCTCTCGCGGCGCCAGGAACTGCGCCTTCTTGATGTTGATGGGCTTGCCGGTTTGCGCCATGGCCGTCACAAGGTCGGTCTGGCGAGAAAGGAAGGCCGGCAGCTGAATAATGTCAACGACCTCGGCAACTGGTGCCGCCTGATGGGGCTCGTGAACATCAGTTATAACGGGCACCTTGAAGGTCTTACGGATCTCCTCGAAGATACGCAGACCCTCTTCCATGCCGGGACCGCGATAGGAGTTGATCGAGGAGCGGTTGGCCTTGTCAAAGGAGCCCTTGAATATGTAAGGAATTCCGAGCTCGGCGCACACGGTGACGTAGTGCTCGGCAATCTGCATGGCCAGATCTCTCGACTCCAGCACGTTCATGCCGCCCATCAGGGCAAAGGGACGCTGGTTCCCAAACTCGACGATGGTGGTCTGGTCTGACCCGACCTTAATGGTCCGTTGCTGCAAATCTGTCATTCTTTCGCCTCATGATACGCGAGTGCGGCTTCGACAAAGGCCTGGAACAATGGATGACCATCGCGCGGCGTCGAATTGAACTCAGGGTGGAACTGACATGCCACGAACCAGGGATGATCCCGCACTTCGATGACTTCCACCAGCGCCTTGCCATTAGAGTCCGTATTCGAGGAATATCCGGCAACCGTCAGACCGGCCTTCTCCAGGTCAGGCAGGAGGTTGTTGTTCACCTCGTAACGATGTCGATGCCGTTCACGTATCGTAGCCGAGCCATAGCAGTTCCGAACGTGCGTACCCTCGACAAGACTGCAGTCCTGCGTACCGAGACGCATGGTACCGCCCAGGTCGGAATCGACATTGCGAATCTCGGTCTTGCCGGAGGCATCTACCCATTCAGCAATAAGTCCAACAACCGGATACTCGGTGTCATGGTTGAATTCGGTGCTGTTGGCGGTCGGCATACCAGCAACGTTGCGAGCATATTCAATAACCGCCACCTGCATACCGAGACAGATGCCGAGATACGGCACCTTGTTCTCCCGTGCAAAGCGTACCGCCTGCAGCTTACCCTCTATTCCACGCTCGCCAAACCCCCCAGGCACCAGGATGGCATCGGCCCCTTCAAGTGCTTCAGTACCTTGTTGCTGAATCGATTCGGAGTCGATGTAATTGATATTGACCCGGGTCCGCGTCTGAATGCCGGCGTGCATGAGTGCTTCATTCAGCGACTTGTAGGCGTCCAGCAGTTCCATGTACTTGCCGACCATCGCGATGGTGACTTCGTGCTGCGGGAAGGTCTGCGCGTCCACCACCGCTTGCCATTCTGACAGATCGGCCGGTTCACACTTCAGTCTCATGCGCTCGACGATGAATTCATCAAGACCCTGCGCGTGCAGCATCTTCGGAATGTTGTAGATGGTCTTCGCATCTTCCAGTGAGATGACGGCTCGCTGTTCAACGTTGGTGAACAGCGCGATCTTTCTTCTGGCCGATTGATCGATCGGCTGCTCGGAGCGGCAGATGAGGATGTCAGGCTGCAGACCGATGGACCGCAGTTCCTTCACGGAGTGCTGTGTCGGCTTCGTCTTCACTTCACCGGCAGTGGCAATGTATGGCACCAGCGTGAGGTGCATGAGCATCGCCCGGTCGCTGCCAACTTCCAGCTTCAGCTGACGGGTCGCTTCAAGAAACGGCAGGGACTCGATGTCACCGACTGTGCCGCCAACTTCGACGATCGCCACATCTGCGTTGCCGGCACCCTCGACGATGCGACGCTTGATCTCGTCGGTTACGTGCGGGATGACCTGTACGGTGCCGCCCAGGTAGTCGCCGCGACGTTCCTTGCGGAGTACGGTCTCGTACACCCGACCCGTGGTGAAGTTGTTCTTCCTGGTCATGCGTGTGCGGATAAAGCGCTCGTAGTGACCGAGGTCGAGATCGGTCTCGGCGCCATCTTCGGTCACGAAGACTTCACCGTGCTGAAACGGCGACATGGTGCCGGGATCGACGTTGATATAGGGGTCGAGCTTGAGAATCGTAACCTTGAGATTTCGCGCTTCGAGTATCGCTGCCAATGAGGCTGATGCAATACCTTTGCCCAGAGAAGAAACGACACCACCGGTGACGAATATATAGCGCGTCATACAGATTCCAGGCTACTTGAGATAGGAGAGGCGAAACGGCTTCAGGCTGATTTCACAGTGAATGCCATTTGCGTGCTTCGATGGCGCGCCAGAATACCAGATCGCTGGTCAGTCCATCAACCGATGAGGGACAGCAAATCGCCACACCTCGAGCGCGCCCTCCAGCCCATGCCAAAGTTCTGGCACAAATCTGGCATCAGCTGGGATATACGCGTCCGTGCGTCAACTTTTTGCCGCTGCCCACCACTTGATGGGCGAGCGTTACTGTTTCCTTATCTGGAGCTGCAAGCGAATGATACTCACGCTGGTACTGGGCAGCCTGTCAGGCATATTCTTCATTGTGCTTGCGGTCGTGCTGTCGACCGATAACCCGATGATATTTTTCAACATACCCGGCCTTATTCTGGTTGCGGGCGGTTGTTTTGCTGCTCTGTTTGCCGGTTTCCCGGGCAAGGAGATCAAGGCAGCCTTCCGGGCAGTCAAGACACTGGGGCATCCCGATCATCTCAACGATGTGCAGCAGATTGATGAGCTGGTCCAATTTGCGCGTGACTATAGCCGCAACGATATCCGCAAGATTGAGGCTCGCCTACACCAGCACATCAATCCTTTTCTCGCCATGGGCATGCAGATGATTATTGCCAAGCTGCCGGTCGCTGACGTAGCCGGAACAATGGCCTGGCGTATCAAGCGGCTGAAAGCGCGAGAGCAGGCAGAGGCAAGAATCTTCCACTCGCTATCCGCGTACGCGCCCGCCTTCGGCATGGTCGGCACCCTCCTCGGCCTGGTGAACATGATGCTAGTGCTGGATGCCAAGAGTCTCGACCTCATGGGAGGCCACCTGGCCATCGCACTGGTCACGACTTTCTACGGTTTGCTGCTTTCGAACCTCTTCTTCAAACCGGTAGCTACAAAACTTGAGCGTCGGACCGAAAAGCGGCTGTTACATATGAGCCTCATACTCGAAGGCATCACCCTCATTGGCCTCGGCCGTAGCCCAGCCTTCATCCGCGAGAGCCTGTATTCCTTCGTGACCCATTTCGACGATGAACTGGGTGCGCGACACGCAGCCAAGCCCGCCATTGACAGCGAGTCCGCTCATGCCACGCTCCCCTGATTTCTCGCGGTCTGGACAGCTTGATCGCTTCCAACATTCTGGCGGAGGTAATGAGCAGTCTGCCCAGATTCTTGCCAACTCACATCTCGGAGCACTCGACGACCTGACGGTGCAGGACAACGAGGGGGATGCCTGGCTCACGAGCTATCTCGACGTGTTTGTACTGATAACGGCGGTGTTTGCGCTCATGCTCGCCATTCAGGCGCAGCCAATTACCGAAACGATCGAAAAGAATATCACGCCGACTACCGGAGAGCCGTTGCTGAGCGAGCTCGAACCGATTCAACCAGTGACACCAGCACCAATAACTGGCAGCCGCGATCAAAATGCCTGGTATCTGAGCTTTCAGGAGGCCGTCGTCGAGCAACAGCTCGAGGGCTTCCTGACGCCGAGCTTTCAGGACGGATTTGCAGAGCTTGAAATCGGCAGCAACGTTCTGTTCGACTCTGGTGATGCCGTTCTGCTGACGTCGGGCGAAGATGTACTGCGTGCACTCGTGCCGATTTTGCAGAAAAGTTCCGGAGCGATTCTCATCGAGGGCCACACTGATTCAAACCCGATTCAGACTGCGCGTTTCAGCTCCAACTGGGATTTGGCCGCCAGTAGGGCGACAGAGGTACTTCAGTTCCTCGCGGAGAATGGTATAGAGGGATCGCGCTTGAGAGCGATCAGCTACGGCGCAACCAAGCCGGTGGCTGGAAACGATACTGAAGAAAACAGGGCGAAAAACCGTCGTGTGAGCATGGTTATTCAAGCGCCGTAAATTGTGGTATCAGCGCGCTATGGGACAAAAGAGGGTTCCGGAGAACCCTCTCCCATATACAGATGGACTCAGTTGACCGGCGTAATGCTTACCGCATCAAGATACATCGTGTAGCTTGGGGATGGGCCAAATACATGCAGTCGCAGCTGGGTGACGTTGCCTGTGGTATTGAGCTTGAAGTTACCCTCGAGCGCATTCCAGTAGCCCGCATTCGCAGCCTTGCTGATCAGCTTCTCCCAACGGGCGCCTCGATCGTCAACAATGTAAGCCCATAGTTCACTGTTGGTAGAACTACCATAGCCAGTGAGACCAACCTGCGCCTTGAAGGTGTAGTCCTGATCGGTTTTCAAGACGCCACGTACGTTCAGCCCCGGGCCTGAATACCAGGCGGTGCGGCTCGACGAGCGCAAGGAGTAACTGCCAGCGTATGCCGTCTGCACGCGAGCGACGTTGCCACCCATGTAGGTCTGCCAGCCATCAGTGGTCTGCTCAAATGTGGCGGTATAACCAGTTGCTGGTGGCGTTGGTGTCGTCGGAGTGCCGCCGCCATCGCTTCCGCCACCGTCGGTACCACCAGTGGTCTTCGTTGGACGGAACGCAGCCAGTTGAGTAGCCAGTGCGTTCAGGTTACCAACAGCATCGGCACCATTCGACTGGTTCCTGCTGACGCCACAAGGCTGGTTTTCGCAGGTACGAATATTGGGGTTCGAAAAACGCTGCAGCTGATTGCTGGTACCGTAAGACTGCGGATAGGCCATGATCGTGCTAAAGGAGCCATACACACCGTGGCCGCGAGCCCAGTTCCAGATACCGCCGCCCGTGTTCTGCGCAGCGGAATGACCCAGTGCCAGGTTGTGACCGATTTCGTGGGCGAAGGTGCTATAGCCGCAATCTACACCCACCAGGTTGAAGGCCAGTGATTCAGCGTTACTGTAGAGCTGACCATTGCTAGTTCCGGAAGGCACATAGCCGATACCGCAGACGTAGCCACCCTGCATAGGCTGGCGCAGGTTCAGCACGCTGACGACGTCAGCGCCATACTGCTCACGCATTGCCGCAACTTCACCGTTTCTGCGTAGCGCATCGAGATTCTCGCTGTTGACGTAGGTCCAGCCCTTACTGATCGGCTTCGCCGCCACCAGACGCAAGCGCAAATTGACGCCGCTGTTGATATACGCCTGGTTGTTGTACTCAATATAAGACACGATTCTGGCATTGATATCGCGACCATTGGTGGTCTGGCTGACTTCGGGCTGGTAGAGCACCAGCACGTCGATGGTTTCAGGCGCGGCTTGCGCCGTCGATGCCATGGCAGCGCCAGCAACGGCAGCCACTATTGCGGACTGCACTTTTTTTGCAAAGGTCATATCTGCTCCTGTGAAGCTTATCTTTCTTGTGTTGGGGGTAGTGCTCGAAATATGGGGTCAGGAACCCTGGCCCCGTTCAGGTAGCGGCATTTCCACTGGTGCTACCTCAATACCATCGGCTATGGGGACTGCGCGTGCATTGACGTCAGCCTCATTGACGAGACTACCCTGGCCGGTGCGATTGTTGACGATTGCGGTGTAGACGCCGGTCGACGTCGATACCACGAAGATAGTGTCGATTTCGCCACGCGTTACGATGACGTTATCATTGGGTTGGCCGTCGTTCAGCGCGCCTTTGAAGACGTCGATGCCATCCAACGGACTGTGAGTCGACTCAATGGTGGCTTCGGGCATTGGCTGCAGATCCGGAATTGGCAGCGAGATTTTCTGTCCGACCTTCATTGATCGCAGTGCAGCGGGATCTGTCTGGATAGCGAGTCCTTCGACACCATCGACGTCTATGGGCGTTTCGTCGGCGACCGACCAGGCAGAGAGTTCGGCGTACGTCGACTGATCCGGAGCTGTGTCGTCATCGTTCGCAGAATCCGCAGCAGTCGTGGCAGGCGGCTGGCCAGCCGAATCGGCGTCAGCCTCATTGGCCTCATCGGCCTCGTTGAAAGGGCGGTCGACTAGTGGGCGCCGCGCCGCGGCGCTGTCGGTCAGGCTTGCAGGCTCGTCGGCGACTGCAGGAACGGAAGCTGGCTTGTTGTCGACCTGTAGGAAAAGTACAGCACCTACGGCGACCAAAACACAGGTCGTCAGGAGAATAATCTTGTTCATCTCGAGCTACTCAAGCTAAAGCAGGAGCGGCATGCTTACTTATTGTAGAACGATTAGAATCGACCAAAGGGCGTACGCCCCCCTTTTGGGGGAGAGAAATGGGACACAGTTTCGCAAATTGCTGATGAAAATCATGTTTTTGCGCACTAAATAGCTTGATCACGCCTCCTTGAGACGCCGCGTATCAATCACATTCGGCACCTGCCGCAGCCGATCAAAAATCTTATTCAGCATACCCAGGCTTTCGATCTCGACGGTGAGGCGCATTGTGGCCGTGCTGTTCTCCTTGTCGCTACGCGTCGATACCGCGAGCACGTTGACGCGATCATTCCCCAGCACATTGGAGATATCCCTAAGCAGACCAGGCCTGTCGTAGGCTTCCACTTCAATATCAATGGGATAGGTTTCCTGCGCACTACCCCAACTCACCTCGATGATCTTGTTCGGCTCCTGTGCTTCGAGCTGCAGTACATTCAGGCAGTCCTGCTTGTGGATGCTGACCCCTCGTCCAAGCGTTATGAAGCCGATGATGTCATCTCCCGGTACCGGCTTGCAGCAGCTGGCTCGATGCGTGAGGAGATTGCCTACGCCAAGAATCTTTATGGACTGGGTATGATCCTCCAGACGGGCCGGCTTGCTACGCTTGCGGTGAGCGTCACCGGCCTGCTCGAGCGCACGCAACAGCGAAGCCTTCCGAGTCTGCTGGCCCGGCTTCGGCGGCACACGACCCTCGAAATCCAGTTCTGGCGAGCGAGCCTCGAGCAGTGACTGTGCCTCCTGCACGACCTGCATGGGCTTCAGATCACCAGCACCTATCGCGGCATGCAGATCTTCCACGGTGGTAAAATGCAACGCCTTGGCGAGTAGCTCACCACTGACACTATCGACGGAAAAGCGCTTGAGCATCTCGTGCAGCAGTTGCGCACCGGACTCGACATGCTGCTCACGGTTCTGCATCCTGAACCAGTGCGCTATCTTCGCGCGAGCCTTCGAGGTCTGGGTATAACCAAGGTCAGGGTTGAGCCAGTCACGGCTTGGCTTGGGCTGGCTGGAAGTCAGCACCTGTACCTGTTCGCCGGTCTTCAGTTTGTAATTCAGCGGTACGATACGACCGTTGACCTTGGCGCCACGGCAACAGTGCCCGATTTCGGTATGCACTTTGTAGGCGAAATCGATAGGCGTCGAATTGGCCGGCAGATCGACCACATGACCTTCAGGCGTAAACAGATAGATGCGGTCTGAAACAAAGTTGTTCTGCCACTGCTCGACCAGATCGTGTGTTGCCTCTCCGGTCTGGTCGCCGAGGTCCTCCTGCCATTCGAGTACCTGACGCAGCCAGGCGATCTTGTCTTCGTAGCTTTGCGACTTCTGGTCGAGATCCGTGCCCTTGTACAACCAATGTGCACAAACACCGAGCTCGGCATCCTGGTGCATCGCATGGGTGCGGATCTGTACTTCCATAACCTTGTTGCCAGGCCCAGCAACGGCGGTATGCAAGGATTGATAACCGTTGGATTTCGGGTTGGCGATGTAATCGTCGAACTCGTGGGGAATATGTCGCCACAGCGAATGTACTGCACCGAGCACGGAGTAGCAGTCCCGGATAGTTGGCACCAGCACGCGAATCGCACGGATATCATAGACCTGGGAAAAGTCGATGCCCTTGCGATGCATCTTCCGCCAGATACTATAAATATGCTTCACGCGCCCATCGACGTCGGCCTGCACGCCCTGCTCCTTGAGCTCCTTCGACAAGGCTTCGATCACTTCAGTAATATAGTGCTGCCGGTCAATCCGCCGCTCGTCCAACTGCTTGGCAATTTTCTTGTAGGCCGATTCGTGGAGATAGCGGAAGGATAGATCCTCCAGCTCCCATTTCAGCTGACCGATGCCGAGCCGATGCGCGAGCGGCGCATAGATATCGAAGACTTCACGGGCGACGCGATGCCGTTTGTCAGGCTCAGCATCCTTTACAGCACGGATGGCACAGGTGCGTTCGGCCAGCTTGATCAGTGCGACGCGAACATCGTCGATCATGGTGACCAGCATTCGCCTCAGATTGTCGACCTGGTTCTGGGTCTGACCCAGCACACTGCCCTGCAGTGGATGGCGCAGGCTCGAGATTGCGGCCATCTGCAAGACACCTTCTATGAGATGCTCACACGAGCTGCCGAAGCGCTTACCGACTGCCTGAAGGGTTATTCGCTTCTCACGAACCGAGCGATACAGAATGGCGGCAATGATGCTTTCGCTGTCGAGGTGGAGTTCGGCGAGGATCACCGCCATCTCCAAGCCCGTTAGAAAACTATTACTCTCGGCACTCCAGCGGCTGCCCTCTACTTCAGCCTGTTCAGCAAGCGACTGAGCCACTTCACAGGCTTCCAGAATAGCTGCTGAGTCTTTTACAGGCGTAAAACGCCCGAGTTGCTCCAGCCAGCTGGGAATATCTACACGGCCGTTACTACCGACCGGATAGTCTTCGCGTACCTTGACCACGGTGTTATCGACTCCGTCCTGCCTTCTCGAAAAGCGCCATCGACTCGACATGCGCTGTTTGCGGGAACATATCCATTATTCCCAGTGTACGCAGCCGATAGCCCTGAGCGTTCAGGATGGCTGCGTCCCGAGCCAGTGTCGCCGGATTACACGATACATACAGTATCGCAGATGGCGAAAACAGGCCCATGGAACGTACCACATCTTCGGCGCCAGCTCTGGGGGGGTCAAGTAACACTTTGTCATAATGACGTATCCATTGCGCACCGCCATCAGCATTGCGCAGGGCTGCGATATCAAAAAGATCTCCCGCAGCGAAGGAGACATTGTCGATACCGTTCTTTCTGGCGTTATGCTCTGCCTGTGCCGTCATGGCCAGACTGCCTTCGACACCGGTTACCTGAGCCGAAAGTCGGGCCAGCGGCAGCGTAAAGTTGCCCAGTCCACAGAACAGGTCAAGCACACTGTCTTCCGCCTGAGGCTGCAGCCAGGCCATCGCCTGTGACAGCATCTCGCGGTTCAAAGGCATATTGACCTGGGTGAAATCGGTCGGCCGGAACTGCATGGTCAAATCAAAGGCGGGCAATTCGTAAAACAACTCGCCTGCGGGGTCAGCACCTTTCCCAGGATCAAGATAACTGGCCAGCGGCTTGACGGTGTCGGGCCCTTTGGCCTGACCATACATCAGGAAGTCGTGATCACGGCCGAACTGTTCGAGCAGCTCGATGTCAGCGTTCGTCAGCGGCTCGAGGTGTCTGATGATCAGGATCACCGCATTCTCACCAGCCGCGACCTCTACCTGGGGTACAGCCTGGCGAACCGAAAGCTGGCTCAGGCAGGCACGGAGCTCCGTGATGCGCTCCCCGACAGCAGGAACGAGTATCGGGCACTGAGTAATGTCAGCGAGGAAGCTGGAGAACTGCTCACGGAAGCCGACCAGTGTTTCTTCCTTCTTGAACACATAGCGCGCACCCATACGCGCCTTCGATCGATAGCCGGATGGCGCTGATCTCAGCGGTGGCGCCACGACCTTGGGCGCCTCGGCGCCTGCATGCTTGAATAGCTCCAGCACCACGGCCTGCTTATGCTCGAGTTGGAGGCTCTGTGGCATGTATTGCAGAGAACAGCCGCCACAGAGTTTCGCATGCGGACAGAAGGGCTCGATTCTATCGGGACTGGGCTCCAGTACTTCGATAGTGGCACAATCATCAAACGTGCGGTGCGCCCGCATTCGCCGAGCCATGACCACTTCGCCCGGCAATGCCCCGTCGACGAACTGGGTCTTGCCATCGAGCCTGGCCACACCGCGGCCTTCATGACTCAGTGATTCTATAGTCAATTGCACCGGCGCGGGGTCTGGCTTGCGCTTCGAAACGCGTCGCTTGCTCATTTGAACACGCCTGTGGACAGATAGCGGTCCCCACGGTCACAAATGATGGCCACAATGACTGCGTTTTCGACTTCAGCGTCGATCTGCAGCGCGCCGACTACGGCGCCTCCGGACGAAACACCAGCGAAAATGCCTTCCTCTGTCGCAAGCCTTCGCATGGCCACTTCGGCCGCGTTCTGTTCGATATCTATGATTCGGTCCACCCGTGATTTTTCAAAAATTGAAGGCATATAGGCTTCAGGCCAGCGTCGAATGCCTGGAATGGAGGCGCCAGACGCAGGTTGCAGCCCGATAATCTGAATATGCGGGTTCTGCTCTTTCAGATAGCGCGAAACGCCCATAATTGTGCCAGTCGTGCCCATGGAGCTCACGAAATGAGTAATGCGACCACCCGTCTGCTGCCAGATCTCCGGGCCAGTGGTCTTGTAATGCGCCAGTGGATTATCGCTGTTGGCGAACTGATCGAGCACTATACCCTCGCCTGCTGCCTCCATCTTCTTCGCCAGATCACGCGCACCCTCCATCCCCTCTTCTCTCGTTACCGAGATGAGTTCGGCACCATAGGCGCTCATCGCGGCACGGCGCTCTTCGCTCATGTGGGCCGGCATGATCAGTTTGAGACGGTAGCCTTTCATTGCGGCCACCATGGCCAGCGCAATGCCCGTATTGCCGCTTGTCGCCTCAATGAGACAGTCGCCCTGCCTGATCCTGCCCCTGGCTTCGGCCTCGCTGATCATGCTCAAAGCAGCCCTGTCCTTGACCGAACCGGCCGGATTGGTGCCCTCCAGCTTGCCGAGCACGACATTACCAGAGACCGCAGAATCCCTCGGCAGGCGCTGCAGGCGCACGAGTGGTGTATTACCTACGAGCGAAGCTACCGTAGGCCAGTCCAGTGATGCTGATGCCGTATCGGGGGCATGATCCGAAGGGAAGACGGGGGACATAAAGTCGCTCTATGATGCGAAAGGGTTGCTAGAATACAAAATCATCCAGCACAGAACCACGTTAAATATGATTGACACTTCCGGGGAGCAGAACTTTCTCAGCCATTTCGGCGCTGCCGGAAAGCATTGGAGCCTGCGCAGAAAGATCTTCACCTACGTGATGATTCCCGCGGCACTTTTCGCGATTGTCATCGGCAGCGTGTTCATTACCGCCCGGATGATGGAACTCGAACATATCGTCACCACACGATCGCAGGAAACGACTGACCAGCTGGTGAACATGAGCGCCGTTCTCCTAAGCCGGGCTGACCCGACCACCCTGGAGCTCATTGCTGGCGGCACCATTCAGAAAGAGGGTGTACGCTCGGTGGTGATTTACAATCAGCGCGGCGAGATCACCGCACATGCCGGAGCCATGCCGGCGGCGAGAGCAAGCCAACGCAATCTGCTGAATGCTCAGGGCAGTCGTCGTCGGATCGGTGACTATCTGCAGTTGGTCGAGCCCGTGTGGCCTACCGCCCAAGCGGCCGAGAGCACAGCAGGACGCGCCATGCCAATCGGCTGGGTTGCCGTCGAGTTCGCATACACGCCGACTCAGCTGGCACAATCGCGTGCCATCCTGCTCACTGTGCTCGGCATTTTGCTAACCGTGTTTCTCAGCGCCGTACTCGCCTCGCGACTGTCACGACAGCTGACCCGCCCGCTCGCCCATACCGTCGACGTCGTCTCTCGCATCAAGCGCGGCGATAGTGGCGCCCGCCTGGACATCGAAGGCAGTCGAGAGATCGAACTGTTGCGTGATGGTATCAACAGCATGGCTGATACACTTGAGCACGCCCATAGCGAGCTGCAGCAGAACATCGATCAGGCCACTGAAGACTTGCGCGAGACCCTGGAAACCATCGAAATCCAGAACATCGAGCTGAACATCGCACGAAAGGAGGCCTTGCAGGCCAGCAAGATAAAGTCCGAGTTTCTCGCGAACATGTCGCACGAGATTCGGACCCCGCTCAATGGCATCATCGGCTTCGCGAGAATTTTGCTGAAATCGCCACTGACCCAGCAGCAGAAAGACCACGCGACCACTATCGTGAAGTCATCCGAAACCCTGCTGAGCGTTATCAACGATATTCTCGACTTTTCCCGGATAGAAGCAGGCAAGCTCCTGCTCGACCACAGTGAGTTCAACGTTCGTGACACAATAGACGACGCGATGACCCTGCTCGCCCCGGCGGCTCACGAAAAGAACCTCGATCTGGCGGCCATGGTCTATCTCGATGTGCCTGCCATACTTGTTGGTGACCCGCTACGTGTGAAGCAGATCATCCTCAATCTCATAGGCAATGCGGTCAAGTTTACCCGCCACGGCGAGATCGTACTGCGCGTGATGCTGGAGGAACAGGAAACCAACGGCCATCACGTGACGATTCGGATCTCGGTATCTGACACCGGCGTCGGCATGTCGAAAACCCAGCAACGCGCGCTGTTTCATGCCTTTTCGCAAGGCGACGCCTCCACCGCACGCCGTTTCGGTGGCTCGGGCCTCGGCCTGGTCATTTCCAGGAAACTGGCGGAGCAGATGGGTGGCAGTATCAGCGTTGAAAGCACCCTTGGCGAGGGCTCAACCTTCTCGGTGCTGCTACGGCTTGAAAGTCTCGGCCAGGCGACTGGACTCAGGCACCTCACCAGAGAGGCGGACGATAGCCTCACGCCCGGAGATTACGAAAACAGCCGCCATTACGAAGCGCCGCCGGATCTTTCCGGTGAACGCCTGATCTATCTCGAATACCAGCAGCGAACGGCCATGGTCACACAGCAGATCCTGCAGCACTGGTCGGCAGAAGTGGTCATTGCCGAAACCCTCGATGATCTCTGTGACTCCATCGTAAAGGCGCAGAAGGCGGGCCGCGGCTTTTCGGCAGCCATTCTTGGCATTACCTCCTACCAGCTCAGCAGTGCTGTGCATCTCGCTGCCGTCGAACGAATCGAAAAACAGCTCGACTGCCGTGTTGTACTGTTGACGCCTACGATCGATAGTGTGAGAGAACACGCGGCCATCCTGAATGCCTGCACCGCCTATGCGCTGAAGCCGATACCACAGCGAAAGCTAGCCGCAATGATGATGCTCCTGCTAACCAAACAGCACGAAGGCATTTCACCACTGCGGCAACCACAATCTGCCCGCTTGTTCAGGCCAAAACCCAGAGTGATGGCGGTTGATGACAATGCCGCCAATCTTCGTCTTATCGAAGCACTGCTGACGGACATCGGCGTCGAGCCAGTGGCAGTAACCAGCGGCTATGAGGCGCTCCGGCTGTTGAAGGAGACCAGCTGTGATCTGGTATTCATGGACGTACAGATGCCTGGCATGGATGGTATGGAAACCACCCGCCTGATCAGAAGCCTGTCTGGTCCGGTCGCTCATGTTCCGATTCTTGCGTTGACGGCACATGCGCTGAATGAAGAGCGTGAGGAGCTGCTGAACAATGGCTTCAACGAATATGTGACCAAGCCAATTTCGGAGTCGCAACTGCTCGACCTCCTCAGTCGATACCTGCAGTTCGCCCAACCGCCCAAGGCTGCCGACGAAGTTCATCAGGTCTACAGCAACTTTTCGGGCACGGTGCGGCCCTCGCAAAAAGCAGCGCCAGAGCCCTGTGTCGACATCGAATCGTCGATCCGCCTGGCCGCAGGCAAGCGAGATCTCGCTGTCGAGTTGCTCTCGATGCTGTTGGAAAACCTCCCTGAGGATGAGGAACGTTTCCGCAAACTGGAACGTGCGAATGATGTCAAAGGACTGGAAGAGGCCGCACACAAGTTGCATGGCGGCACACGATACTGTGGCGTGCCTCTGTTACGGGCGGCGGTGGCTTCGCTCGAGACTATGCTGAAACAGAAGCAGCCCTGGACCGAGCACCTGAAACAGACCTACGCCGAGATTGACCGGCTGCTCTACTGGGCCGATCAGACCGACTGGCAACCGCTCATGCTCGGGGCACCCGATGGTCTCAGTCGCAGTTCTGCCGGATAGACCGTATTAAACAGCACTGTCCAGCAGCGCTCTCATTTCTCGCACAGCTGAATCCAGGCCTGTGATTACGGCTCTCGCAATGATCGCATGGCCGATATTCAGCTCCCTAACGTGGTCCAGCGCGGCAATTGGCCGAGTATTATGGTAGTGCAGGCCATGACCGGCATTGACCAGCAAACCGGCCTGATGCGCGAATACCGCTGCTTCCCGCAGCGCCTCAAGCCGTAGCTCGACTTCACCACCGCTGGCTTCGGCGTAATCTCCGGTATGCAGCTCAACTGCCTGGGCGCCCACCCGGACAGCGGCCTCGATCTGGCGCGGATCAGGGTCGATGAACAGCGAAACCCGAATTCCGCTATCGGTTAGTCTACTCACATAGTCTTTCAGCATCGCCTCTCTGCTACAGACATCCAGGCCACCTTCAGTCGTCAGTTCCTCCCGCTTTTCAGGCACCAGACAACAGTCACGCGGGTTCACCTCGAGCGCCAATGCCAGCATCGGATCGGTTGCAGCCATCTCCAGGTTCATGGAGGTCTGAAGCGTCTGGGCCAGCAGACGGACATCACGTGGCTGGATATGCCGACCATCTTCGCGCGGATGAATAGTGATGCTGTCTGCCCCCGCCTGCTCGGCAATCGCAGCAGCCAGCACCGGATCAGGATAGAGGGTACCGCGAGCCTGGCGAAGCGTTGCGATGTGGTCGATATTTACACCGAGCAGAACTCTGCGTTTAGTCGTCATGATTTCCGGGATCCTCTGTTATCGGTTCGGCTTGTTCTGGTCGTACTGCACCCAGCCGGGCAGCAGCCTGTATAAGCTGACGGGTGTTGAGCATTCGCCCATCGAGGCTTCGGTCGATCACGAGGGAAGTCAACTCGCGGGCAAGGCCAAGCGCGCCTCCCACCTGCCAATTGGCCTCACCGACAGCCAGTAAAAGCCGGCCCGAAGCACTGACAACCCGAAGGTGGGCCGGTTGCTCCTTTGCTTCGGCTTCTTCAAGCCAGCCGGATGTGCTGACAAAAATGTACCTGGTATCAGGCGAAATCGGGTTACCAGCTGCGTCAGCGCTGAAGCCTGGATGCAGCCCGAGCGCCGTGGTCAGCGCCAGCTCGAACTCACGCATCAGCCACAGCAGAGGATCCTGGGCAGAAAAAGCCGTCGGCGCAGGTATCTCTCGAGCAGAGTCTTCGGCACACGAGTTGAGACGTTTCAGACTACTTGTATATAAAGTATGAATCTCAGGCACTTGCTCCTCGACTGGCAGGAGCAGGTAGAGTAGCTCGTTGAAATAGAGCCCTACAAGAGCCGCACGTCCCTTGAGACTGAAGCCGCGCCCGGCAAAATCCAGCGACGAAAATGTCTTGAGCTCACTGCGACCGTACTGGGAAAAGATGTATGGCTGGAACGCCTGTAGGCTATCAGCAGCAGAGCGGTGCTTGCCGCGACTGCCATGAATCACGCCGCTGACCTTGCCACTCGATGCCGTCAGCATGGTGGCAATGATGCTATTCTCCCGGTAAGGTCTGCCGTGCAGCAGCCAGCCTTGCTGGGCTACAGCAGAACTGCCGCCGCCCCGGCCTGTCACCGCTCATCGTAGCCGAGTGTTTTCAGCGCCCTGGCACTGTTACTCCAGCCTGACTTTACTTTCACCCAGGTCTTGAGCATGACGGTCGAGCCGGTGAGATGTTCGATATCGCGACGCGCATCGGTGCCAATCCGCTTAAGCTTTTCGCCCTTGCTACCGATGAGAATCTTGCGCTGCCCTTCACGTTCAACCCAGACGATCATGCCGATATGCAGGGTCTTGCCTTCCTGCCCCCACTGCTCGATTTCAACCGCCACGCCGTAGGGCACTTCATCCCCGAGCTGACGCATGATCTTCTCGCGGAGAATTTCGGCACAAAGAAAGCGAATGCTGCGATCAGTCACCTGATCGTCGGGAAAGAGGTGCACGCCAGCCGGCAAATAAGCCGCAATCTCTTTTTCAAGTTCGTCGAGCTGCCAGCCTTTCATGGCAGAAATCGGCACAAAGCCTTCGAAACTGAAACTCTTGCGTAACTCGTCGATGAACGGCAGCAGCGATGTCTTGTCTTCAAGTTCATCAATCTTGTTGATCAACAGCATCACTGGGCGCTTACTGGCCGTAGCGGCCTCGAGCACCATGCGATCCTCTTCGGTAATGCGGGTCCTGTCGATCATCACAATAATGAGATCCGCATCGTTCAACGCACTCAGAGCCGCCTTGTTCATGACCGCGTTGAGCGAGTTACGTTCATTCTTGTGGATACCCGGGGTGTCGACGTAGATGTACTGCACCTCATCGATCGTCTTGACGCCGAGGATCTGATGCCGTGTCGTTTGCGCCTTCTTCGAGGTAATACTGATTTTCTGACCGAGCAGCTTATTCAGTAGCGTTGACTTTCCAACATTTGGTCGACCCACAATGGCGACATAGCCACACTTCTGCCCATTTGCGGGTTGTTCAGGGCCTGTTTCATCAGACGCCATCTCATTAGAGCTCATGACTTTTGGGTACCTTCGAGGTTTTTGAGTGCCTTGGCCGCCGCTTTCTGTTCAGCGAGGCGGCGGCTGGGACCTCGTCCGGAAAATACATCTTCCAGGCCATTGACCGTGCATTTGACCACGAAGGTCTGCGCATGCGCCTCGCCCAGCACTTCAAGAATTTCGTATACCGGGAGCTCCGCCTGGCGGCTTTGTAAAAGCTCCTGTAGGCGGGTCTTTGAATCCTTGCGGGTATCTTCCGGCTTCAGTGCATCGAGTCGAGAGGCAAAGAGTCCACGCAGAAGCGTCTGGACGGTTTCGAAGCCGCTATCCAGAAATACTGCACCAATTACTGCTTCCAACCCATCGGCCAGAATCGACTCGCGGCGAAAGCCACCACTCTTGAGTTCGCCGGAACCCAACCTCATGGCGTCACCAAGGCTCAGATCCCGGGCCACTTCAGCAAGTGTCACGCCCTTGACGAGACTGGCGCGCATGCGACTGAGCTGCCCTTCTCTAGCATCTGTAAAGCGCGCATAGAGCGCCTCGGCAATGACGAAGTTGACGATGGAGTCGCCGAGAAACTCGAGACGCTCGTTGTTAGATTTGCCGTAGCTCCGGTGAGACAAGGCGAGCTCGAGCAGACCTTCGTCCTTGAAACGATAGCCTAGCTGTGCCTGCAGTTTGTCGAGCGCCTGATCGGTTCGTAACACTACTTCTTCTTGCTTTCCTGTTGATGGTGGAAACTGAGCACCGCATCTATGTTGGCTACAATATTCTTGCGAACCTCGTAATCGATGATCACCGTAGTCGTATCATCCTTGCGTTCGATCTTGATGGCTTCTGGCGGCAGACTGCGAATGTTGTTGATAGTAAGGAGGCTGTCCAGACTGGACTGTATTTCCTTGTTCGTCATATCAGCAAAGTTTTCTTTCTTCGACAGACTTTCAAGCGATCCCGAAACCGAACTATCCTCGATGTAGACCGGAATCAGCTTGATGGCCACAGTAATAAACGATACCAGCACGAGCAAATAGAACAGGTACTGCATCATTGATGCACCTGTCTGCTGCTTTGGCAGGGCAATCGATCCCAAGGACGACCTGGAGACAGTCTGACACATACGCATAGTCCTGATAAGTAAACGTAGTCTCAGTATAGCTGGATCGTAGAACTTGCGACTGACCGGGACAGGCAGCGCCTGCTATTCGATAAGCCCTGTTCTTGAAAACGAAGGAATTGAGAAGAAGCTCTCCCAATGCATCCAGATTGCGAAAGCGCGCCCAACGATATTGTTCTCCGGCACCATACCGATATAACGGCTATCACGACTTCGATCCCGGTTGTCGCCCAGCAGGAAGAAATTGCCCGCCGGCACCTTCCATTCTGCCCGCAGCCCTGAGGGGCCGCTCTCTTTCTGAATTCTATAGGTGGCGCCGCCAAGCGACTCTTCGTAAATGAGCTCCTTGGGATTATCCGGTGGAAGCGCTGCGAGCAGCCGCTCTTCAACCGGCTCACCATTGACGTACAGCGCCTTGCCAAGAAGCGTGACAGTGTCGCCGGGAAGCCCGATCACGCGCTTGATATAATTGGTCCGATTGTCTTCAGGATTTCGGAACACCATCACGTCACCACGCTCTGGCTCACCCAGATCCACGATTTCTGTCCCTAGAACAGGCAAGCGTAGCCCATAGGTAAACTTGTTGACGAGGATGAAGTCGCCGACCTCGAGCGTCGGCAGCATGGATTGTGAAGGGATCTGAAAGGGCTCGACGATAAAAGAGCGCAGGATCAGCACAATGAAGAGAATGGGAAAGAATGATCGACAATACTCGACAATGAGTGGCTCAACCGGCTGGCTCGTACGCGTATCGCCTTGGGTCGCACCATCTACTGTCCAGCCCTGGCTGATTCGGGTCTCGCCAACTGCCGGCGCCGGCGCGCTGGTCTGCTGCGGTGCTGGTTGACGCTTTTTCGCAAAAACCAGCGCGTCGACAAGCCACACAGCGCCGGTAATTAATGTCAGCGCTACCAGAATGAGCGAGAAGTCGAAATCCATCATGTACGAGTATCCGTTTCCAAGGTCGCCGTTACCATGTGGGCTGGGTTGGCTGGCGCAACTTTAACTGTCGATCTTCAAGACTGCAAGGAAGGCATCCTGAGGGATTTCCACGCTGCCGACCTGCTTCATCCGCTTCTTGCCCTCTTTCTGCTTCTGCAACAGTTTCTTCTTCCGGGACACGTCGCCACCATAGCACTTGGCGGTCACGTTCTTTCGCAGGGCCTTGACCGTCGTACGGGCAATAACCTGCCCACCGAGTGCGGCCTGTATCGCGACGTCGAACATCTGCCGCGGTATCAGCTCCTTCATCTTCTCTGTCAACTGCCGTCCCTTGTAGGCCGCATTGTCGCGATGAATGATCAGTGCCAGCGCATCAACCTTTTCAGCGTTGATCAGCACATCCAGGCGCACCAGGTTGGCAGCCTGGAAGCGAACGAAGTGATAGTCGAGCGATGCATAACCGCGACTGGCGGATTTGAGTTTGTCGAAGAAATCGAGCACGACCTCTGCCATTGGCATTTCATAGCTCAGCGAGACTTGAGAACCGAGGAACTGCATGCTTTTCTGCACTCCGCGCTTCTCGACACAGAGGCTGATAACATTGCCGAGGTAGTCCTGTGGCACGAGAATATTCGCTTCGACGATCGGCTCACGCATCTCCTCTATGCTGCCCAGATCCGGTAGTCGCGATGGATTGTCCACCGAGACCACTTCGTTCTGCTTGGTCAGCACCTCGTAGATAACTGTCGGGGCGGTGGTGATGAGGTCGAGATCGTACTCCCGCTCGAGCCGTTCCTGAATGATTTCCATGTGCAGCATGCCTAGAAAGCCGCAGCGGAAGCCGAAGCCCAGCGCATCGGAGCTCTCGGGCTCGAAAAAGAGCGAAGCATCGTTGAGCGTCAGCTTGTCTAGCGCGGTCCGGAAATCTTCGTAGTCATCCGAAGACACCGGGAACAGCCCCGCATACACTTGAGGCTGAACCCGCTTGAAACCCGGTAGCGACTTCGTACTGCCATTCGATGCATGCGTGATGGTATCGCCGACCGGCGCCCCATGGATATTCTTGATACCGGCTACGACAAAGCCCACTTCGCCCGGCCCCAGCTGCGGCTGCTCCGTCCGCTTCGGTGTAAACACACCCAGCGAAGTCACGAGCTCCACCACGCCATTCGACATGATCTTGATCTTGTCGCCCTTTTTGAGCGTGCCATGTTTGACGCGAACAAGCGAAACCACTCCGAGATACGGGTCGAACCAGGAGTCGATGATGAGGGCCTGCAAGGGCCAGTCTTCTTCAGTTTCAGGCGGTGGAATGCGGGCCACCAACTCCTCGAGAATATCTTCGATACCGATACCGGCCTTGGCGCTGCATTCAACCGCATCAGTCGCATCGATACCGATGATTTCCTCGATTTCCTTGCGAACCCTGTCAGGCTCGGCCTGTGGCAGGTCCATCTTGTTGAGGACCGGCAGGACCTCGAGACCCATTTCGATAGCGGTATAGCAATTCGCCACAGACTGAGCCTCGACACCCTGGGCGGCATCCACCACAAGCAAGGCGCCTTCGCACGCGGCCAGTGACCGCGAAACTTCATAGCTGAAGTCGACGTGACCGGGCGTGTCGATAAAGTTCAGCTGATACACCTTCCCGCTACGGGATGTGTAGTGCAGCGTGACACTCTGCGCCTTGATGGTGATACCGCGCTCACGTTCGATGTCCATCGAATCAAGCACCTGGGCCTGCATTTCGCGCGCCTCAAGGCCGCCGCAGTGCTGTATGAAGCGGTCTGCAATGGTGGACTTGCCGTGATCGATGTGTGCGATGATTGAAAAATTTCTGATGGAATCGAGTTTCTTCACATTGCCGGTCCTGAAAAAAAAGCCCGTAATCATAACAAGACTACGGGCTTCTAGACAGCATTCAATAGAGACGCTTCGCTCAGTCCTCGATGCGCATCACCACGAAGGCCGGATTGCCGTTGCGGATGATCAATACGGGGATCGACTTGTCGTTCGGCAATTTGCCGACAATCGTTCGCAGATCGCCTACCGAATTGACCCGCTCATTGTTCACCGTGCTGATGACGTCCCCTGCCCTGATGCCGGCAGCCGCTGCTGGTCCTGCCATCACATTCGTAACCACTACACCGCCGCTGATCTGCAGTTGCGCCTTTTCCTCGGCAGTCAGATCGCGAACTTCCAGATTCAGGGTACTGGCATCGGTCGACGGTCTCTTGCCTGTCGTCGCAGTAACTTCATCACTTCCTGGAACCTGACCGACGATGATGTCAAGTGTCTGCCGCTCGCCTGCGCGGATGATTTCAAGTTCAGCCTCGGTGCCCGGCTTGACTCGACCAACGAGATGAGGCAGTTCGGAAGAGAGGTCGATTTCGTCATCCTCGAACGACAGGATGACATCACCCGGCCTCAGACCCGCCTTGGCGGCTGGCGATTCAGGCATGACCTGTGCAACAAGGGCACCATGAGGCTTTTTCAGACCGAACGATTCCGCCAGGTCACGATTCACTTCCTGAATGAGCACACCCAGCCAGCCGCGACTCACCTGCCCCGTCTCCCGAATCTGTTCTACAGCGTTCATTGCGACATCGATAGGAATGGCGAAAGACACGCCCATGAATCCGCCAGAGCGGGTATAGATCTGGGAATTGATACCAACCACTTCACCGTCCAGGTTGAATAGCGGACCACCGGAGTTACCCGGATTAATCGCGACGTCAGTCTGGATAAACGGCACGTAGTTCTCACTCGGCAGGCTTCTGGCCAACGCGCTGACGATGCCGGCAGTCACTGTGTAATCGAAACCGAAGGGCGAGCCTATGGCCAATACCCATTCACCGACTTTCAGTTTCGAAGACTTGCCGAGCTTCAACACAGGCAGGTCATCCGCCTTCACCCTGAGTACCGCAAGATCAGTGTCCGGATCGGTACCAACCAGCTCGGCAACAAGCTCACGCCGATCAGCCAGGCGAACAATGATTTCATCGGCGCCTTCTACAACGTGATTGTTGGTCAACACGATGCCGTCAGCAGAAACGATAAAGCCGGAGCCGGTCGATTGCATTTGCCGAGGCATCTGCCCGTTGCCGCCAGGGCCTGGTAATTGATCACCGAAGAAATGGCGGAAGAATTCGGGAATCTGCTGCAGATCGGGATGGCCGCCATAACCAGCAGGACTGGGTGAAGCCCTACTCGTGCTGATATTGACCACGCCAGGCGAGGCCTCTTCGACAAGTTCCGTAAAATCGGGCAGACTTGCCGCCCTGGCGGCACCGGTCAGCATCAGGCACCAGACCAGGAAACTGAATATCAGCGCTCGTTGCGGACCTTCGGTCTGTCCACTTCGCATGACTTGAGGCATTAATAATCTCCATATATGAGTCGAACCGGTTGACCAACCGGCATGGCAGAGAAAACCTATACTTGGGGATGCAGCCTTACCTCACAATAGCTCAGTGGTGACAGATTCTTAACCAAGCGTGTACCGAGGATCATGCCGAGCATCCCTGAACCTGCAGCCAGCAGGTCCTGCTGGAGCGCACTGACATCCGTGTTGAAGCTGGTGACAGCTGCGTACGAAACCACAGTACCGACTATAAGCCCGATGAGCGGCAGCCCGTAAAGCAGGACTGTCATTTTTAGCAAAGAGCCACTGCCAATTTCAAGCCTGCAGACGGTGCCGATAGCCGCTTTGCCCCGCCAGTCGTCGCCATTAGCCAGTTGCTCCACCTTGAGCGTGAATGGTTTATCTGATTTTCGACGCAGGCGCACCAATAGCGACTGTCCACAGCCGCGGCCTTCGTCGCATCGGGCGCACACGCCGGCGCTGCCTGCTGCGACTGCTTCGAGCTCGATCTGCGTATCGCTGATGGCCGAAACACGCACCAGCGCATTCACCATGCCTTCACTCGGCAAGCAATGCTGTTCTGGAACATTCAACTCAATCTTACCTCACTTGAAGTCGGGTTCGCTGTACACGACCTTATGCCAGCATGGATACTGTGGCACAGTTGCAGCCACCGACGTATAAAAAGACCTTCAGATGACGATAAAGGAACACCACCACGTCTACGACGTGCTCATAATCGGCAGCGGCGCCGCAGGACTGACTGCAGCGCTGAGACTGCCTCAAAACCTCTCGGTCGCCGTTGTGAGCAAGACCGAACTGATGAGCGGCTCGACGCCCTGGGCCCAGGGTGGCGTTGCCGCCGTCACGGAAGCCAGCGACTCCTTCGAGAAGCATATAGATGACACCATGCAAGCCGGCGCAGGACTGTGTAAACCGGAGCGTGTAGCACAGGTCGTTCAGCAGGCGCCGGAAATGATCAGCTGGCTTGTGAGTCAGGGCGTCAAGTTTGATCATGAACTCGAAGCGGCCGTGAAATCCTTCCATCTTACGCAGGAAGGCGGGCACAGCCACCGACGCATTCTGCATGCTGCCGATGCCACTGGCCAGGCCGTTGGTAGCGCCCTGGCCGCCGCGGTGAACGCCAGACCGAACATCACCATACTCACCAACAAGATCGCTGTAGACGTCCTTCGTACAGCTGATAATCGGGGACGACCGCATAAACGAATCCAGCGCTGCAACGGTATGTACCTGTACGACATGCCCTCGCACAGGGTAGAAACCTGTCTGGCGCGCTTTACGCTACTGGCCAGCGGCGGCGCCAGCAAGGTCTACCTCTACACATCGAATCCTGATGGCTCCACTGGCGACGGCGTAGCAATCGGTTGGCGCAGCGGGGCACGCGTGGCCAACATGGAGTTCAACCAGTTTCATCCGACCTGTCTGTACCATCCCGATGCCAAGTCCTTCCTGATCACCGAAGCCGTTCGGGGTGAAGGTGGCCTATTGCTCAGACCTGACGGCAGCCGCTTCATGCCGCAGCACCATGAACTTGCCGAGCTTGCGCCAAGGGACATCGTTGCCAGGGCCATAGACCACGAGATGAAGCGTCTGGGTGCAGACTGCATGTTTCTCGATATCAGTCACAAGCCGACCGCATTTATCAAGGAGCACTTCCCTACTGTCTATCAGCGCTGCCTGAGCTTCGGCATCGATATGACGAAGTCGCCCATACCGGTGGTACCAGCCGCACACTATACCTGTGGCGGTCTTGTCACCGACGAACACGCCAGAACCACGGTCGACGGGCTGTATGCAGCCGGCGAAGTCGCCTCCACTGGTCTGCATGGGGCCAACCGGATGGCCAGCAATTCGCTCCTCGAGTGTTTCGTCTTTGGTTCAGCCTGTGCCGATCATATCGGGGCAACAATAGCCGCCGGCCAGGCGCCTGATGTCAGCGGCATCCAGGTCATTCCCTGGGACGAAAGTCAGGTGACTGATTCAGATGAAGATGTCGTGATTGCTCATAACTGGGACGAGCTACGCCGCACCATGTGGAACTATGTCGGCATCGTCCGGACGGACAAGCGCCTTCAGCGCGCCCAGCACCGAATTGCACTGCTGCAGCAGGAAATCCATGAGTACTACAGCCAGTACAGGATCAGTAGCGACCTGCTCGAACTCCGAAATCTGGCCACGGTAGCTGAACTCATCGTGCACTCTGCCCTCTTCCGCAGAGAATCACGCGGCCTGCATTACACGCTGGATTATCCAAAGCGAAGCATCAGAACCTATGATACGATCCTGCAGCCACCGTCCCTCAACCCCTTCGCCGAGTATTTCTAGGAGTTTGCATGATCGAACAAGCTGAGCTGAACAGGCTTTTCTGGCACAGCCGAAGAGGCATGCTGGAACTGGACCTGCTGCTGGTCCCTTTCGTGCAGGAGGTAGTGGCTACGCTCGAGCCCGCCGCGCTTGACACATACGAGCGTCTGCTGGCGCACGAGGACACTGAGCTGTTCCAGTGGTTTCTCACGACAGAGCGACCGGACGACCCGTTGCTCGCCGACATGGTCGATAGTATCCTTCGTTACAACACCGACCGTGCCCGACAGCATTGACCTGAAGCTCGGCCCATCTCTGCGGCTGTTCTATTTCAGCTTCGCCATTGCCGCATTGCTGGCGGTATGTATCGGTATTGCCGCTGTAGGATTCAAGATCAAGTTCGTAATTCTCTTGGCGCTGGTCGTATACAGCTGGCAGGTCCTGCGGGTTCACGCGTTTTTGCAGAGTCCCAGCAGTCCGCTTCGTCTGAACTATGACGCCAGTCATGCTGACAGAATTCTCGTCACCTATAGAAACAAGGAGGCGGTGCACTACCGGCTGCAGTCCAGCACTTTTGTTCATCCACAGCTCACCGTTCTGGCATTGCGGCCGCTCAAGAACGCCTGGCGTCCGAAGCACTGGTTACCCAAATGCGTTCTGCTGTGCCCGGATAACTGTGATCCCACCGCGTTCCGACGGCTCAGGACAAGTTTGCTGCACCGTCCGATACGGTAGCGTCGCGAAAGCCAGAGTAGCTCACAAGGACGTAAGCTAAATCATCATGATCAATTTCGATTCCTCGACAGGAGCATAAAACCGTGTACCTCAGCTCAGTCAATACGTCGACTGTCATCCGCCTCACCGGCGTCGACAGCTCGAAATTTCTGCAGGGTCAGCTGACCTGCGATGTAGCGCGACTGGAAACAGGTCAGTGGACCTGGGCTGCTGCCTGCTCACCCAAGGGCCGCGTGATCGACGTCTTCAAGCTGTACAAGCAGCAGACGGAAGACTTTCTGCTCCTGTGCTGGTCGGAGGATGCCGGCCAGCGGCTGCTGACGCATTTGGCAAAATACAAGGTGTTTTTCAAATGTGAACTCCGAATTGAGCCTGAACTAGAGTGCGTCGGGACCCTTTCAAGGCATGCTGACATTCGTGCCGAGCTCAATCTCTATCCTGGCTGGGCAATACTGGGCTCACACAATCAGGTACTGCAGGATGTCAAGCAGGCCAACCGGCGCAGGCTTTCTCAGAGCCTGCCTGAGGATCAACTCTACTGGAGTGAGTTGGTCGTTAGCAGCGGGACTGTCGACGGCGCGAACAAAGACAACCGTGGCCATGCCACGCTCGGAGCACTCCGCAGCCGCTTCGCCTCAACGAAGGATGACGATTACCTGTGGCAGGCCGCAATGCTTGCGCTCGGCATCCCTCGGCTAGACGCGGACAACAGCGAGAGTTTCACAGCTCATGCGTTAGGACTTCATTCACTCGGCGCCATCAGCTTCAGCAAAGGCTGCTTCACCGGTCAGGAAATCGTCGCACGCACCCATTACCTTGGTAGTGCCAAGAAGTATCCGGTAGGGCTGGCCGTAGTCGAGGAGACGTTCAGAAGTCACTCGGAGACCGGTAATGACCGATTGTTTCTGGACGGAAGCGAGCTGGATACTTTCCTGACTGAGCACAACGCGAAGGTGCTTGAATGTATCGATATGCCTCAGGTTATAGCCGACTCATCGACCAAACAGTCCGACCCGTCGGTTCGCTCTCTTTTCTCGCCGTTCAAGCGTATCTGCCTGGCCGTACTCGACCCCGAAAAAATATAGTCCCGGTGCACCTTTCGACCACAGGGCGAGCGAATTTCTGCTATACCTAATAGTGGAGTCTGGCGCGGCAATCGCTGCGCCTGAAGTTTCACCACCCTCTGATTCACTGCTCTGGAACGAATGAATGTCTGACCTCGAACGTCAAATCAAACAGCAGATCATTACAGCTATCGATCAGGACAAGCTTGTCCTGCCTACGCTGCCAGAGGTTGCTCTGAAGGTACGGTCTGTCGCTGAGGACCCCGAATCTACCATTGCGCATATTGTCGCCGTCCTTGGAAATGATGCTGCGATCACGGCACGAATCATCAAGGTCTGTAACAGCCCCCTGCTGAGAGGCTCACGCGAAATCAGCAACCTTAATATGGCCGTCAGTCGCCTAGGTATGCAATATACGGCCAACCTGGCGACAGCACTGGCCATGGAGCAGATGTTCCAGGCGACAACAGAAATGATCGATGTGCGGATGCGTGAAATCTGGCGCACCAGCACGGAAATTGCCGGCATCTGCCATGTTCTGGCCAATCACTTCACGAAGCTGAAACCGGATCAGGCGACGCTCGCAGGACTTATTCACAAGATTGGCGCCTTGCCAATTCTGACCTTCATCGAAGAACATGAAATCAGGATCAACGCGGTACAGCTGGATAATCTCATAGACAATCTGCACCCGCCTATTGGCGGCTATATTCTGCGCAAGTGGGATTTCGCCCCAGAGCTACGGATGGTACCGAAAGAACACTCGAACTATACCCGGAACGTGCCGACAGCCGACTATGCAGACCTGGTGATGGTCGCAAAACTGCAGAGCACGATGGGCACAGATCAGATGGATACCTCTCTGGACTGGACGACCGTTACCGCGTTCGAGCGGCTGGGTCTGGATCCCCAGGTCGACATGGGTGAGTCAGAGGATCTGAGCGCCGAGATGGCTGCTGCCATGGCGCTTCTGAACAGCTAGCAGCCGGGCTGCCCGCCCATCGGGCGCGGCAGCCAGTCTACGGGTTGGCCGCCCTGAGCTTCAAGGTACCTGTTGGCTGCCGAAAAGTGGCCGCAGCCCAGGAAGCCACGATGCGCTGATAGGGGGGATGGATGGGGTGCCTTCAGCACCAGATGTCGCCTGGTATCCACAGATGCCGCCTTCTTCTGCGCATAACTCCCCCACAACAGAAAGACCAAGCCGCTCCGATGCTGGTTCAATGCTGCTATTACGGCATCGGTTACAGGCTCCCATCCCTTGCCGGCATGCGCAGCCGCGCGCCCGCCCTCCACGGTCAGCACTGAATTCAGTAGCAGGACGCCCTGGTCAGCCCATGATTGCAGACAACCAAAGCCGGGATCAGGCTGAAGGCCAAGGTCGCTGTGTAGTTCCTTATAGATATTGCGTAATGAAGGCGGGACTGCTATCCCAGGCAGCACTGAAAAACTCAAACCATGCGCCTGACCCGGCCCATGGTAAGGATCCTGCCCCAGTATAACGACGCGGGTTTCATCAAAGGCGCTGCACCGCATCGCAGCGAAACAATTCGCAAAGGCAGGATAAATTACCCTGCCCTGCTGTTCTTCAGCGATCAGGAAGGCTTCGAGCGCGCGGGTCGAATCCTGACTCAGCACCTGCCGGAGATGCGGCTCATACCCCGGTGCCTGTTCGCTGACAGCATCATGCAGAAAACCCATGTACGACCCTCCCTGGCCCCCATTCGCTTACTGAGCGGCAGGACGCATGTGAGGGAACAGAATCACGTCACGTATAGACGGCACATCTGCGAACAGCATGATGAGGCGGTCTATGCCAATACCCTCACCAGCCGTAGGCGGCATGCCGTGCTCCAGCGCTCGAATATACTCATCATCATAGAACATGGCTTCGTCGTCGCCGGCTTCCTTTTCGGCAACCTGCGCCTTGAATCGCTCAGCCTGATCCTCTGGATCATTCAGCTCAGAGAATCCATTCGCCAGCTCTCTGCCGCCAACGAAGAACTCAAAGCGATCGGTGATGAAGGGGTTGTCATCATTCCGTCGCGCTAGTGGGGAGACCTCTGTTGGATACTCCGTGATGAAAGTTGGTTGGATAAGCCGATGCTCAGCCACAGCGTCGAAAATCTCCACCTGCAGTTTGCCGAGCCCCCAACCTGGCATGGTCTTCACCTTCAACCGCTCACAAACAGCTCGCGCAGATGCTTCGTCGGCGATGTCGTTCTCAGTGATATCTTCGGCGTACCGCAGAATCGCCTGAACGACTGACAAGCGCTCGAAGGGCTGGGAGAAGTCATATTCGATCGTTTCTGTCACTTCGCCATCAGCATCCCTGATCGTATTCGTGAAGACGGGGCTGCCCAGCACGGACGTTGCCACCTGTCGCAACATGTCCTCAGTCAGATCCATCAGGTCGCGGTAATCGGCGAAGGCCTGATAGAATTCGATCATGGTGAATTCCGGGTTATGCCTGGTACTGAGGCCTTCGTTGCGGAAATTCCTGTTGATCTCGAATACCCGCTCCATGCCACCCACGATAAGGCGCTTGAGGTAGAGTTCTGGCGCTATACGCAGGTACATATCGATATCGAGCGCGTTATGATGGGTCTTGAAGGGTCGAGCCGTCGCGCCGCCAGGTATCACCTGCAGCATTGGCGTCTCGACCTCAACGAAGGCCCGCTCAGTAAGATAATTGCGAATGCCGTTGACTACTTTCGAGCGAATTTCGAAGGTCCTTCTGGAATGCTCGTTGACGAGCAGATCGAGATAGCGTCTCCGATACCGGGTTTCGGTATCAGCCAGACCCTTGAACTTGTCCGGTAATGGACGCAGCGCTTTGGTAATGAGTTCGGTTTTCGCGATATCGACGAAGAGATCGCCCTTGTTGGATTTCTGCAGCTGACCGCTGGCGCCGATAATGTCGCCGAGGTCAAAGCCCTTGATCAGCTCCAGCTGCTCCGCACTCAAGCTCTTGCGGTTGATATAGAGCTGGATCTGTCCGGACACGTCCTGAATAACCAGAAAAGCCCCTCGATTCCGCATCAGGCGACCGGCCACCGTTACAGGAATCGCGAGCGATTCCAGCTCGGGCTTGTCCTTGTCGCCATATTCCGTCTGCAATTGCTTGCAGAGGTGACTCCGCCGGAAAGTATTGCTGAAGCCATTGCCGGGCCCCGACCGAGCGGCCGTCAGCTTCTGACGACGTTCAGCGATCAAGCGGTTATCGTCCTCGCCAGGCGTGGCAACCTCGCCCATTTCTTGCGAATTGCCGCGGATATCGTTCGAGCCCTGATCTGTCATAATCGGTCGGTAGCCTTGAAAAAGTGGGGTGAAGGATTATATAGAGCAGCCTGCCAAAATCAAACCACGCAGGCCGCTGCATCCGTGCCTACAGGTTGCTCTTGAGGCTGGCCTCGATGAAATCGTCGATGTCGCCGTCCAGCACAGCCTGACAGTTGGAGGTCTCCACGCCCGTTCGCAGGTCCTTGATACGCGACTGATCAAGCACATATGAACGGATCTGGCTGCCCCAGCCGATGTCCGATTTGCTATCCTCCACCTTCTGAGCCTCAGCGTTCCGCTTCTGCAGCTCAAGCTCATAAAGTTTGGCCTTGAGCTGCTTCATGGCCTGATCCTTGTTCTTGTGCTGAGAGCGGTCGTTCTGGCACTGCACCACGGTATTGGTTGGCAGGTGAGTAATTCGCACGGCCGACTCGGTCCGGTTAACGTGCTGACCGCCAGCGCCGCTGGCACGGTAGACGTCAATGCGCAGATCTGCAGGATTGATGTCGATTTCGATGTCATCATCGACTTCGGGCGACACGAACACAGAAGCAAAAGACGTGTGCCGGCGGTTGCCTGAGTCGAAGGGACTCTTTCGAACCAGACGATGCACGCCGGTTTCGGTGCGGAGCCAGCCATAGGCGAACTCGCCCTGGAAGTAAATCGTGGCGCTCTTGATACCAGCGACCTCGCCTTCCGAAGCTTCTATCAACTCAGTCTTGAAGCCTCGGCGTTCGCCCCAGCGCAGAAACATCCGTAACAGCATTTCGGCCCAGTCCTGAGCCTCCGTGCCGCCAGAACCGGCCTGGATATCGAGGAAGGCGTTGCTGTCGTCCATCTTGCCGTCGAACATGCGCCTGAACTCAAGCGCCTCGACCTCACTGCGTGACGATGCAATGTCCTTACGTACGGCCTCCAGGGTATCTTCATCATCTTCGGATGCCGCCATTTCGACGAGGTCTGCTGCATCGCTAAGACGGGTTTCGACATCCAGCACCGTATCAACGATCTGGACAAGCTCAGCCCGCTCCTTGCCAAGGGCCTGCGCTCGTGGTGCATCGTCCCACACAGAAGGCACCTCGAGTTCCCGCGTAACTTCTACCAGACGCTCCTGCTTCTGATCGAAGTCAAAGATACCCCCTGAGCGAATGAACTCGCTCCTGAAGATCCTTGATTTGAAGCAGGTCCTGATTGACTTCCAACATAGTTATCGTCTCTTTATGAATTATGGTCAGTGCGAAAACAGGTATGACACTTTGGATCAGCAGACGCGTGGTCAGCTTCAGGACTCGAGACCACAGTGATCGACGATCAACTGCAGGTCACGACGTCCGCGAAATTCATTGATGTCCAGCCGGTAGACCATTCTCAGCCGTCTCGCTGCCCCCGATGGAGCCGTAGTGGCCCAGCCAAGCCAGCATTCCGGCGCGTTGAACAGCAGCGCCTGCAGCGGCGGATAGTCGGCTGCCGCCACCTCGGCGGGCCGAACCATGAACTTCAGATGCTTCTGCGCCATGACCCGAATATCGATAACCTGGAACAGCCCGTCGAACACTGGTTCAGGAAATGCCTGCCCCCAGGGGCCAGCTGAGTCTATAGCTTCCGCGCTCGCCAGGCACAGCTCCTGCGCCGCAAGGTCGCCATCAGTATGCACGACCTGTTCGAACGCACCCTCACCCGCGGCGGTGTGAATAACCTGCTCCAGACGCGTCTTGAATCGGTCAAAATCCTGTCGACGTATCGTCAGACCGGCCGCCATGGCGTGGCCGCCGAAAGCGAGTATCAGATCAGGTTCAGCGCAGGCGATTGCTTCGAAAGCATCGCGAATATGCAGACCGGCTATCGATCTGGCAGAGCCCTTGATCAGATCGACATCCGACCCAGCCCCACTCGGACCAGCAGGCGCAAAAATGACTGTGGGCTTGTGCAGTCGATCTTTCAAACGCCCCGCCAGAATTCCTATGACACCCTGGTGCCAACTTTCGTCGTATAAACAGACAGTCACCGACCTGTCAGCATCTCCAGCATCAATTCCAGCCAGTATGTCATCTGCCTGCGAACGCATTGTCGCTTCAACCTGCTTCCGTTCAGTATTGAAGCGGTCGAGACGCCCAGCTATCTGGCTTGCTTCGAGCGGATCATCGCAGAGCAGACACTGAATACCCAGTCGCATGTCATCCATGCGGCCCACTGCATTCAGTCTTGGGGCAATCGCATAGCCCAGATCCTTCGCCGAAAGCCTGCTTGGGGTCCGCTCGGCCACCCGTATCAAGGCAGCGATACCAGCACAGCAGCGTCCATTGCGGATTCTGGACAAACCCTGTGACACCAACGTTCGATTGTTCTGATCCAGCGGCACAACATCGGCTACGGTACCCAGGGCCACAAGATCCAGAAGATTGCCCAGATTCGGCAGCTCATCAGCCCTGAAATGGCCGCGGGAATGCAATTCACGCCGCGTGGCCAGCATGACGTAGAAAATCACCGCAACGCCTGCAGTCGCTTTCGATGGGAAGCTACAGCCCGGTTGATTCGGATTCACGATCACCTTCGCAGCGGGCAGAACTGCCCCAGCAAGGTGATGATCCGTGATGATGACCTCCATACCATGCTGGGCAGCCAGCGCAACACCGTCAACGCTGGATATGCCATTATCGACCGTAATAATAAGCTGTGGTCGCAGCGGCATTGCAGCGATTTTCTCGACGATAGTCGGAGACAGCCCGTAGCCATCCGAGAACCGGTTTGGTACCAGGAAATCGACCTCCCTGCTGCCGAACAGGCGCAAGGCTCGCACAGCAACTGCCGTGCTTGTAGCGCCATCACAGTCGAAGTCGCCTACTATGAGAATGCGTTGCTGTTGCTGTACAGCATCTGCCAGATGGCTTGCAGCGGCCTGCACACCCAGGAGACTGTCAGGCGGCAGCAAGCTGTTCAGGCTATAATTCAAGACCTGATCGGCTGCAAGATTGCGCCCTCTGAAGATCCGCTCGAGCAAGCCGTCGGTCGGACCGGTTGCAGCGGCCTGCGTCGGCATGGCTCTACGTCGAAGAGTGACGGACAGCTGCAATGCCTCATCGCTCGATGACGAAGCATGGCTTTCTTTGTCCGTCGCCATCATGACTGGCCCCCGCTCAGAGTTTAAGTGCTGACACCATGGCTGACTGCACTGCCGCCAGATCATTTGGAAGAACTTCGAACCGCTCTTCCCTGTCCATGAGGTCGGCCAGGAATGGGGGCAACACGGGCTCGACGGCGGCGCCCGACTTGCGAACAGCTTCAGCAAACTTCGCCGGATGAGCCGTTCCGAGCACGACCATAGGCACAGCAGGATCGCGCCGACAGTCGACTGCGGCCTTGTAACCAATCGCTGTGTGAGGATCCAGAAGCTCGTTGCTGCGCTTCCAGCGTTCGCCAATTACACGCGTTGTATCTTCGTCGCTCACAGCCGCTGAATCGAAGAGCGCGCGCGCCTTTTGCCACGCAACATCCGCGATACTGACAGTCTCCTTGTTCATTCGCTTCATGAGATCGGCCAGTGCCTCGCCGTCACGATGATGCAGGTCGAACAGCAGTCGCTCGAAATTCGAGCTCACGACAATATCCATGCTCGGAGACAAGGTGTGCTCGAGAGGTGCTTGCTCATAACGATTGCTGGCCAGAAAGCGATGCAGAATATCGTTCCTGTTGGTGGCTACGACCAGCTGGGTGATTGGCAGCCCCATTTGCTTGGCAAGATACCCAGCAAAAATATCGCCGAAATTACCGGTCGGCACGGAGAACGCTACCGATCGTGACGGCGCACCAAGACGCAGCGCAGCGTAGAAGTAATAAACGATCTGGGCCATGATTCTCGCCCAGTTAATCGAATTAACTGCCACGAGCTGACGCCCTTTCAGGAAACCCTGATCAGCGAAGCTGGCCTTGACCATGCGCTGGCAGTCATCGAAATTGCCTTCAACTGCGATATTGAACACATTGGGCTCGAGTATCGAGGTCATCTGGCGCCTCTGCACCTCCGACACCCGCCCATGAGGATGAAGAATGAACATATCCACCCAGGCTGATCGCTTACACCCATCGATGGCTGCGGAGCCGGTGTCGCCTGAGGTCGCGCCCATAATCACCACTTTCTGCTGTCGCTTCGCCAGGAAGTAGTCGAACAGTCGACCCAGCAGCTGCAGAGCAAAATCCTTGAACGCCAGCGTTGGACCGTGAAACAGTTCGAGCAACCAGACATCACCTTCAAGCTGCTTCAGGGGTGCGATGGCATCGTGATTGAAGGCTGCATAGGTGTCGTGCACCATTTCGGTAAAGGTCTCACGATCGATACTATCGCCGATGAAGGGCAGCATGACCTCCACCGCCAGCTCCTGATAAGAAGCTGACCGGAGCGCCTGAAGCTTTTCGACACTGAATTCCGGGAGATGTGTTGGCACGTACAGGCCGCCATCTGGCGCGAGTCCAGTCAGAACGACTTCTTCAAAATTGAGCGCAGGAGCCTGCCCTCTGGTGCTGATGTATTTCACGTTGAATCCTAGTTTCTGTGATCAAGTAAGAGATCGGCAACCCGTATGCGCACCGGCTCTCCGATGATCTGATCAAGGGCGGCCATACTGGCAAGCGCCTTGTTCATGCGGCTTTCCAACACTCGATGTGTCAGCAGCACAATGGGAATGAGCCCATTCTGTTCGTCGCTTTCCTTTTGCATGATGGACTCGATATTGATCCCCTCAGAACTCAGGATCGTGGCGACGGATGCCAATACGCCCGGCTCATCTCGCGCAAAGAGGCGGATATAGAACGCCGACTCCACGTCATTGATGTCCAGACAATGCTGCTCCGTCAACTTACTCAGAAGTGTCCCGAGCATGGGCGTCGATGTACCATCGTGACGAGCCAGATCGACGAGGTCAGCGATTACGGCAGATGCCGTAGCCTCACCACCAGCGCCTGCACCGCAATAGAGCGTCTGGCCGACGGCATCGGAATGCACGACTACCGCGTTAATCACGCCATCTATGCGCGCAAGCAAGTGCCACTCAGGCACGAGGGTCGGATGCACCCTGAGCTCCACACCACGCTCATGTCGGCGTGCAATGCCGAGATGTTTGATGATGTACCCCAATTGCGCCGCATGCTGGATATCAAACGGTGTAAGCTTACTGATGCCTTCCGTATAGGTCTTTTCGAAGGCCAAAGGCATACCGAATGCTATTGAAGCCATCAATGCCAGCTTGTGAGCGGCGTCAATGCCTTCAACATCGAAGGTCGGATCGGCTTCGGCATACCCTCTAGCCTGCGCCTCCGCTAATACATCGAAGAAATCGCTACCCTCACGCTGCATTTCGGTCAGTATGAAATTGCCGGTTCCGTTGATGATGCCGGCGACAGCATCGATCCTGTTACCTGCCAGACCTTCACGGAGTGCCTTGATGATGGGTACGCCGCCTGCCACAGCGGCTTCGAATGCGATGACTACACCGTGTTCGCGAGCGAGATCGAAGAGTTCATTGCCGTGCTCTGCCAGCAGGGCCTTGTTCGCGGTTACCACGTGCTTGCCGCTACTGACCGCTCTGCGGACAAGCTCATAAGCAGTCGTAGTACCGCCGATCAACTCAACGATGACATCGACGTCCTCACGATCGGCCGAAGCCAATACATCTCCGCTGAAAATATCAGGATCCAATCCATCGGTTTCGTAATAGCGACGTGACGAGCAATTGACGATCTTGATCGGTCGGCCGGCTCGATGGGCAATGAGGTCTGCATTTCGCTGCAGCACGTTGATGACAGCCTTGCCAACCGTGCCGAGGCCGCAAATGCCGATTTTCAAGGGGTCGTCTTTGCGAAAACTACTGACGAAGGAAACCTGGCGCGGTTCGGACCCTGTGCTTGGAGGATTGCTTTGCATGCTCTGGCTGCTGCTCTTGGTGATGGTCTGGATCGATGACCTGGCAGAGCCCCCTTACCGGCAAGCGACGCGGGAGCCGGACTCCGCCAGCGGGCGCCAGAAGATACCGCTTGACCCGCGCCAAGTCAATCCAACTCACCCGCTCAGCGGCGACTGAGTCCCAGATTCTGCGCAAGCATATCAGCTGGCAGATACCCCGGAATCAGTCGGCCATCGTCAAGAACGATGGCCGGCGTTCCAGAAATACCGATCTGCCCGCCAAGCTCGAATTGAGCAGCGACACCATTGGAGCACTGTTTGGCGGGAAGAGATTTGCCAGCCTTCGCCTTATTCATGGCTTCGAGACGATCGTCTGCGCACCAGACCGACACGAGCTTGTCATAACTGGATGACCCGACACCGGCTCGAGGAAATGCGAGGTAATTAACCTGTATGCCATGTTTGAGAAGCGCAGGAACTTCCTGATGCAGCTTCCTGCAATAGCCACAATCGACGTCGGTGAAAACGTTGACCACCGCCTTCGGTTCGCCCTCTGGCTTGAATACCACCTTCTCGCTTTGTGGAATGCTCGCGATGGCTTTGGCGCGTGCAGACTCACGTCGTTCTTCAGCCAGATTCACGATGCGGCCTTCTTCAAGCTTGAAGATGTCGCCAGCGATGAAGTAGTCGCCACTGGCACTCACGTACAGTAACTGCTGATTAGCTGTTTCTATTTCGTAAACGTTCGGAATAGGACTGGGGCTGATCCTTGCAACTTCGAGGCCTGGAACAGCGTTCATGAGCCGCGTGCGGATGGCAGCTTCTTCATCCGACCCTTCATCTACCTGTTTGGGTGCGGCGCTCTCCAAGGCCTGGTTCTCAAGAGGCGCCTGCTCTTCTGCCGCAGCGGCACCCGCGTAAAGGCCCGCGAGCGCGATACCAAGATAGGCAAGGCGGAAGGTGAATCGCGCCTGGTTGACAGAAGAAGACGTAGACATTGGGTACAGCGTTGGCATCGTTCAGTTCCACTTAGAAAGATCAGGTCACTAAGCTAACGCTACAAGCCATGTAAATTCCAGCTGACAACGCACAGAACGCATTACTATTTATTCAGAACGAAGTTGGAATTACAGGCGCAGAACCAGGCGCGGCAATACCGAAAACCGCAAGGGCCGAGGCGGGCACAGGGACAGGACCAAGTGATAATGTCAGGCGAATAAGCCTGAGAAGCATGCTGGAGGGATGTGCTAGGTAGCATGCAAGGGCGAGGCGGCTGAAGCGCTCGCTCGCCCTTACGAGAAACCGGCTTACTTGCCGAGCTTTTCCTTGATTCGTGCAGCCTTACCACTGAGATCACGGATATAATAAAGCTTGGCTTTACGTACGTCACCGCGACGCTTGAGGGTGATGCTGTCAACGACTGAACTGAAGGTCTGGAAAGTCCGCTCGACGCCCACGCCGTAGCTGACCTTACGCACTGTAAACGCACTATTCATACCACGGTTACGCTTGCCAATGACAACGCCTTCGAAAGCCTGAAGACGCTCACGAGCACCTTCCTTGACCTTGACGCTGACCACAACCGTATCACCGGTACTGAAAACAGGCACTTCTTTCGACATCTGTTCCGATTCGATCTGGCTGATAATCGGGTTACGTGTGGTCATCTTTCCGTCTCCTTTCGCGCCTGTGCTCTCAACAGCAGAGGCTGATACTGAAATTATAAGGTCTGAACCTAAAGTTTATCAATCAAGCAAATCTGGTCTCAGCCGCCGAGTAAGCTCGAGCGACTTCGCTTTCCGCCAGGCTAGAATTCGAGCATGATCACCGCTCAACAGCACTTCCGGAACCTGTACACCTTCAAAAACCTCAGGGCGCGTATACTGCGGCCCCTCTAACAAGCCATTGACAAACGAGTCGTCAACAGCAGAATTCTGATGCCCCAGCGCTCCGGGCAATAGTCTCGTGATCGCATCGATAGCCGCCAGTGCGGCGTATTCACCACCACTGACTACGAAATCGCCCATCGACCACTCTTCATCGACCGCGAGATCGATAAAACGCTGATCGACCCCTTCATAGCGCCCGCAAACCATCACCAGAGAGCCAGCTGTAGCATTCTCGGCGATAAGGTGATGCGTCATGCGCCGACCGCGTGGCGAAAAGTATACAGTTTTCGGCCTTCGACCTCCTACTGTAAACTCTTCCCTCTCCTGCAGCTGTCTTGTAGCCTGCAGCAAGGGATCGGCCAGCATCAGCATGCCTTGGCCGCCACCGTAGGGGCGATCATCGACCGTCCTATGACGATCCGAGGTGAAGTCCCTCGGGGAAACCGTTTCCAGGAAAGCGAGCCCCTCTCTAAAGGCCCTGCCACTGACACCGAAATCGGTTACCGCAGCAAACATTTCCGGAAACAGCGTTACCACACCGAATCGCACTAGTAGTCCGAACCCCACTCAACTTTGATGAGCGCCTGGTCCAGATCGACATTCATCACCACCGAATCGAATAACAGCGGGATCAATCGTTCACCGCCATCAGCATAGGGCACTGCATTTTTGTCTACAGTCAGCACCAACACATCGTTGGCGCCGGTTTCGATCAATTTCTTCACACGCCCGAGATCTTCCCCAGCGCGATTACGAACTCTGAGTCCTACCAGCTGATGCCAATAGAAACCTTCCTCTCCAAGAGGCGGCAAGTTCTCGCGGTCCACGAAAATGCTGGATCCGGCGTAAACAGTTGCCTCTTCCTTGCTCTGACACCCTGGCAGACGAATTAACCATGAACCGCCGTGCTGGCGCGTTTCCACTTTGGGCACGCTCACGAGCTCATCAGAAGCAAGTGCATCCCGGAGCTGCAGCATCCAGGGACGATAGTCAAAAATCGCATCAGGATCGTCCGTGAACGACTGAAGCTTCATCCAGCCCTGAACCCCGTAGGACGCGCCAAGGCGACCCACCAGGAGTCGCTGAGGCACTTCGAGCTTATTCAAGGGCACAGCAGCTGCGGGCGCTGGATCAGGCAGCCTGTTCAGCAGCTGGCAAAGTCTTGACGATCGAAGCAACTCGCTCTGACATCTGCGCGCCAACATTACGCCAGTAGGTCAGGCGCTCAGTGTCCACACGTACTGACTCTTCCTGACCGCGTGCAGTCGGATTGAAGAACCCGATACGCTCGATGAAGCGGCCATCTCTGGCGTTCCGGCTATCTGTAACGTGAATGTGATAGAACGGACGCTTCTTCGATCCGCCGCGCGAAAGTCGGATAGTTACCATGAATGCTTTCTCTCTGTTATGTACTCGATGTCTGGTCAAAGGCAGCTGGAATGGCAGTCAGCCAGACATACTCAAGCAGCCTCTTTTGAGGGCGCGCATTGTACCTCATACTTGGCGAGGTTGGAAGCGCACCGATGTTCAGAATTTTCCAAAGGGGGGCATCCCACCGCCACCGCCGGGCGGCATCATGCCCCCCATACCGCGCATCATATTCATCATGCCGCCCTTTTTACTGAAGCGTTTCATCATTTTCTGCATCTGTTTGTGCTGCTTCAGAAGCTTGTTGACGTCTTGCAGGGGTTGTCCGCAGCCCTCGGCAATGCGCTTTTTTCTCGAGGGATTGATGATATCCGGATACTGACGCTCCTTCGGCGTCATGGAACAAATGATTGCCTCCATGCGACCGAGTGACTTGTCGTTCACCTGCTGCTGAGCTGCCTGCGAGAGCTGGCCCATCCCAGGCAGCTTGTCGAGCATGCCAGCCATACCGCCCATTCGCTTCATCTGCTGCAGCTGATCGCGGAAGTCTTCGAGATTGAAGCCCTTGCCTTTGGAGACCTTGGAGGCAAACTTTTCGGCCTTGCCTCGATCAAGCTTACGCTCGGCATCCTCGATGAGCGACATCACGTCGCCCATGCCAAGGATCCTTGAAGCTATCCGGTCGGGATGGAAGCGCTCCAGCGCATCGGTTTTCTCGCCAACACCTATGAACTTGATCGGCTTGCCAGTTATATGCCGCACCGAAAGGGCTGCACCACCGCGAGCATCACCGTCGGCCTTGGACAGTATGACCCCAGTCAGGGGCAAGGCTTCGTTGAAGGCCTGCGCAGTGTTCGCAGCATCCTGACCCGTCATGGCATCGACCACGAACAGCGTCTCGATTGGATTGAGCGCCGCGTGCATGGCTTTGATTTCATCCATCATCGCTTCGTCGATGGCCAAGCGTCCGGCAGTGTCGACAATAAGGACATCCTTCACCCGACGCCTGGCCTCGGCCATCGCAGCTTTTGCAATGTCGACCGGCGACTGCGTCAGGTCGCTCTGAAAGAACTCAGCCTTGACGTCCTTCGCCAGGGTTTCGAGCTGTTTGATAGCTGCAGGACGATAGACGTCGGCACTGACCAGCATGACCGACTTCTTTTTCTCCTGCTTAAGATAGCGAGCAAGCTTCGCGGCAGAAGTCGTCTTGCCAGCACCCTGAAGGCCGGCCATGAGAATAATCGCCGGCGGCTGCGTTGCCAGATTGATATCCTGATTGCCACCACCCATGACGGCTATCAGCTCCTGCTGCACCAGCTTGACAAAAGCCTGGCCGGGAGAGAGCGCACGGGAGACCTCGGCCCCAACCGCGCCCTGCTTCACCTGCTCGACGAAGGCCTTGACGACTGGAAGGGCAACGTCGGCCTCGAGCAGCGCCATCCTTACTTCACGGAGCGTATCCTTGATGTTGTCTTCGGTCAGTTTCGCCTGACCGGTCACTTTCCGGAGGCTCGAGGATAATCGTTCGGTCAGGTTTTCAAACATGTACTGGTTCCAGACTGAGTGAGCGAGGCTGTGCCAAAAGGGCTTGGATTATAACGAAGGCTCACGCATACTTCACGCTTGATCGCATAAAGATCAGTGGCTGGTCCTCTGCAGGGCGGGTCATCGCTCAAGTATTGCGCCGACTGTTTCAGAATTCCGAATAGAGTCCCGAATTAGTGCCGACAACCACTCTTTATAGCTGGCTACCGGCCTTTGGTGCCATATCTACTACATTCTATGCACTCGGCCTCGCTATGCAGCTGGCAGTGCTGTCAGGAAAAATTTCCCAGAATCGCTTTGCTTCCGGTCTGATCGGTCTGGGAGCCACTATCCTTCATGGCGCATGTATCTGGGTGGCACTGAGCTATAGCCCCACTGAACGTACCATAGCCCTTGTCGACTCGATTTCGGCAATTGCCTTCGTATCGTCATTACTCGTTGTGGTCATCGCACTGGTCAGGCCGGTTCACAATCTCAAGATATTGATCTATCCGGTGAGTGCAGTAACAGTAATCGTACTGCTCTTCCCGACAGACTCTGCCACGCCAGGCGTTCACCTTGGCACCGCTGTGACCTGGCATGTCGGTTTTGCAGTAGTCGGCTATGCACTGATGACCGTGGCGGCACTGCAGGGCTCGCTGGTCTATGTTCAGCACGCTCAGCTCAAGACCAAGACCAATAATCGGCTGATCAGAGCGTTACCGCCTCTGTTGCTGATGGAACGTTTATTGATCCAGATGGTGGTAGGTGCAGCCATATTTCTCACACTTGCGATCATAACCGGCTTCATATTCGCTGATAATTTCTTTGCCCAGAAGCTGATACACAAGTCCGTATTCACGCTCGCCGCCTGGGCAGTCTGCATAACCCTGCTGCTGGGAAGATTTTTCTGGGGCTGGCGTGCCAAGACAGCAGCCTTGTATACAGTCACAGCCCTTGGCTTGCTGATGCTGGGCTTTCTAGGCACCAAGCTGGTACTGCAATATATGCTCGCGTAGTATTGATCCGGTGACAAGAACACAGCCCGCCCACTCACGGATTACTGAGCGGGAACCATCCATGCTTTCTGGAAGCCACTGAATTGAACGACATGTCCGTCCAGTCGCTATTCATCCTTCTGTTTATTCTCATCCTTTTTTCGGCGTTCTTCTCGAGCTCCGAAACCGGCATGATGACACTGAACCGCTATCGCCTCCGCCATCTGGCACAGCAGAACCACAAGGCCGCGCAGCGCGCACAGCGACTGCTCGAGCGCCCCGATCGCCTGATCGGCATTATTCTGATCGGCAATAATTTTGTAAACATCCTGGCCTCCTCAGTGGCTACGATCATAGCTATCAGAATCTGGGGAGACGCCGGCATTGCAATCGCCACTGGCCTGCTCACACTGGTCATTCTGATTTTTGCCGAAGTCACGCCGAAAACCATAGCGGCGCTCTATCCTGAGCGCATCGCCTTCCCTGCGACGCTGATCCTGCGCCCCTTACTGGTACTCATGTATCCGTTGGTGTGGGCCGTCAACCTGCTGTCGAACGGCTTGATCAAATTGCTTCGCATAGACGCCAGCGCCATAGGCAGCGATCATCTCTCGAGAGAAGAGCTGAGAACCCTGGTGCATGAGGCGGGCACACGAATTCCCAAGCAGCACCGACAAATGCTTCTCAGCATACTGGACCTGGAAAAGGTCAGCGTTGAAGACATCATGGTGCCCCGGAGCGAGATCAACGGCATTGACCTCGAAGACGATCTCGATGAAATCGTCGAGCAGCTCAAGACCTCTCAACATACCCGCCTGCCGGTCTATAAGGGTGATATCAACAATATACTCGGCATTCTCCACCTCAGAAATCTTGGGCGTTTTCTGACTCACGAGTTCTCCAACAAGGCGATGCTCCTGCAGCACAGCAGGGACGCGTACTTCATTCCCCATAAGACCTCGCTCAACACCCAGCTTTTGAACTTTCAGAAAGAACAGCGTCGGATCGGCATCGTTGTCGATGAGTATGGCGATGTGCTTGGGCTCGCAACACTTGAGGACATACTTGAGGAGATCGTGGGGGAATTCACCACGGACATTGCCAATACAAGCCCTGAAATCAGCCTCTTTGATGACGAGCGGGTACTTCTTGACGCCTCGGCGACGGTTCGCAAGATCAACAAATTGCTGGGCTGGAAGCTGCCTACCAACGGCCCCAAGACGCTCAACGGACTTATTCTGGAGGCGCTGGAAAACATTCCGGACAACCCTGTGTGTCTGGTGTTACACGGTTACCGGCTCGAGATAAAGCAAATAAAAGATAACGCAATCAAATCAGTGCTTGCACTTCGCAACCAATAAGCGCTTGCGCTCGATCAGTAATGCCAGGAACATCTAAATATCATTCGTTTAGATCATTAAAGTATAAAGCCGACGTTGACTCGCTCCCGGCATTTCTTTAGAACGATGGTAAGGGCAAAGTCTGCCTCGAAACGGCACTTTGGGCGCTGACCTAGCAGCTCAAATAGTCCGACTAACAATAAAGGAGTTGAACTCTATGATCCTGGAACACACGCTCGGCTTATTCACCCATCCCGACAAGGAGTGGGCGTTGATACGGGCGAAGACCGAGACCCCCGGTCGACTGTACTTTCAGCACACACTTCTGCTGGCGCTCATTCCAGCGGTTGCCGCCTACATTGGCGTAACCCAGACCGGCTGGACCATCGGTAGCGCCAGTGCTGTTCGTCTTACCACAGCCAGTGGACTCAGCCTGTGCGTGCTGTTCTACTTCGCGATGCTGTCGGGGGTTTATATTCTGGGACGCTTCATAGATTTCATGGCGGTGACGTACGGGGTAGATCAAGAGGCTCACCGAGGTGTGGAACTGGCGGCCTATGCCGCAACACCAATGTTCCTGGCGGGTGCTGTGGCGGTATATCCGAATGTCTGGATTGTCATGACAGTCGGCCTTCTCGCAGTCGCCTACTCGGTTTACCTGCTGTATGAAGGATTGCCAATTCTCATGAAAATCCCACCCGAGCGGGGCTTCATGTTCGCCAGCAGCATTCTGACTGTGGGCCTTGTCATGCTGGTCGCACTCATCGCTGCCAGTGTGGTCATCTGGGGGCTTGGTGTTGGTCCCGAATATACTTCCCGAGGCTGATCAACCTTAGCTCTTTCGCCCATGGTTCGTGACAAAGCCGGACCATGGGCTAAGCCCTGCCCTCTCCCGCCAAGCCAATGCCTTACAAATCCCCACCATAGTTGTGTTGATCGCAATATAATCAGCCGAGACTGGCTATTTCAGGAAACTGTAGTACAATCTGTATCACAAAAATATAAATCTACTTATAACTAAATCTAGAGTCGCCGCCACGACCAATACCCTTGTTCATCCGCCATCAGGCCGATGACCGCATGACTGCGGACAACCATAACAGGGGATCTATGTCACTTTTTCTAACTGTTCTCTCTCCAGAATCGCATTGCGACTCATTACGGCAGGCTGATGGCGGTGTCAGAATATGATTACCGGTCCCGACATGTCTCCCTCAGAAACCCCGGCTCAGGCGCTCTTTCGTGATCAATACACGGGCGTACATGCCAGCCTGCTCGACCTCGCTCGTGACAGGTTCTCTGCCCTGCTTGCTCGAATGTTTGATGGCACGGACGACTCGTTTTTCGAGCTAGCCAATCATGCCCATACCAATAACGAACAGAACCGTTTTTTCGAAGCCATGCGGGAAATTCGGATCAGGCGCCGTGTAATCGAGGCCGACTTCCTTGCAGATCTCGAAGCCGAGTTCAATGCACCTGGGCATCAGCAGCAAGACATCCGTGCCGCGGCCGAGGAAGTCGATATGGACTCACTCAGTCTGGTGCAGAACGATGCCCTGGAGGAATCGGTCGCAATTACCTCGATGGTAACCAAGGCACGCGCTAATTTTGCGGGCGAGTTACTCAGCTTTCAGGCACGCGTCAGCAGTCTCTATGTCCATGCGAGCTCCCAAAACCCGGTTAACCCGCTAGATCCGGATTTTGTGGCTCGCACCTTCCTTGAAGTCTGCCATCGCAGCGACCTTGCCATGGAGATTCGAGAGCGACTGATTCTACTGAAACAGTTCGACCGGGAAGTTCTCTCTCACCTGGGCGGCGTGCTCGAAGATGGCAATCGTCTACTTGTCGCCTCCGGCATCCTTCCGAACCTGAAACTCGGCATTCAGAAGTCACCGGGGTCTGCGTCGGACTCTTCACTACAGGCGACCAAGACGAGTGCGACCGCGCGAAATATCGATACGCCTACAGATACCTCCTCAGATAGTGCAATAACTAGTGCAGACAGGGTGGCAGCCCAGCAGCAGGGCGAAGCGCTGTTCTCGCAGTTGCAGTCGCTTATGGCGAGCATACGCAGCAAGAAGGGACCGGTCGCCGAAACTGGAGGCCGCACCGCGCCGCCTGACAATGTACATTATATCGCTGACCGTCAGCTGTACGGCGCGCTAGCCAATATACAGGAGCAGATCAGCGAGCAGGCGCTCGATGATACCGAGGTGTTGGCTGTGGATATGCGTGCGTCGCTGGATCGTTTCCTGGCTAAGCATCACACTGATGGGCCGCCACCTGCGCTTTCACAGGCTGATGAAGATCTTATCAACCTGGTGTCCATGCTATTTGAATTCATACTTCAGGACTACAACCTCTCAGCGCCTGTGCAGGTCCTGATCAGTCGTCTCCAGATCCCGATCCTGAAGGTCGCCATAAAAGACAAGGCGTTCTTCAGCAAACCGTCTCACCCGGCCAGGAAGCTTCTGAACTCGGTAGCAAAGGCAGGTATTGGCTGGAGCGACTTCAGCGAGCGCCGACGTGACAAGCTCTACGGCGAGATCCATTCAATCGTCGAACGCATACTCAATGACTATGACGGCGACCTCTCGCTCTTTCAGTCACTGAACGACGAATTTGACACGTTCCTGGCGCGGGAAGACCGAAAGGCCTCACTGGTTGAACAGCGCACGCGTGAGTCGGAAGTGGGTCGAGTCAGGGCGCAGCGCGCCCACCGCGTTGTAGAACGCTTGCTTCAGGCCAAGATGGAGGGCGGCGATCTGCCTGACTCGGCCATTCGCCTGCTGCGCAATGGCTGGAGCCAGGTCATGTTCCTGGCCTTCCTCAAAGAGGAATCGGAGCATCGTTTCAACCAGACGGTACGCGTGGTTGATGAGTTGACCTGGTGTCTGCAGTCGAGGATAAATCGAGCCGGCCGTGAACGTTGGGTGAAGATAGTTCCGCAGCTACTGAAGAATCTGAAATCGGGCCTGCAGGATGTGTCCTACGATCCGGCAGAAACCGAGCAATTGATCATCGAGCTGAAGCGGGATCTGACAGCTCACTTCAAGCTGGCCTCCGCTTCGACACAACCCGGCGACCAGGACGACGTTGTCGGTGCGCCGAGGTCATCGGTGTTGACGGCCGATATCGAAGCGGCAAAAAATGCCATAGAACGGCAGACCGAGATTGAAGATGCTGCACTTATCGAGTATCTCAATCGGGTAGATCAGCTCCGCCCGGGCGCCTGGGTGGAGTATTCGCTCGTGAATGGCAGCCAGTTCCGATGCAAGCTTTCGACCACGATCGAGGAAACCGGCACCATGATCTTTGTCAATCGTCTGGGCCTGAAGGTCGTCGAGAAAAGTCGCGCTGAAGTTGCTCACGAGTTGCGACGCGGCCGTGTAAAATTTCTTCAGGATGGCATGCTGGTAGACAGGGCGATGGACGCTGTCATGAGCAACCTGAGAAAGATTTCCGGTAAAGCTGCCTAGCAGTCAAAAGCTGAGTCCTCACTACGGTTCATTGGTGTTGTTGAACGATCGTTTGTATACAGTGATTTTCTGGGGAGCCATATCGTTGACGCTCCACGCACTGTTTATTGTATTCGCGCCGGAGCAGGCAGCGATGTCTGACGCAGGCGGCATGGAAGTGCGAATCGTGCGTAGCTTGCCTGCCCCCACAATGCCCACTGCGGCCGCTCCCTCAGAGGCACCACTTCTGCCTACACCAGCACTACCGCCGGTGATGGAAGCCGGCGAAGAGCCCGGCACGACGCCCCTGGAACCCTCCAGACTGGTAGAATCGCTCCAGGCCACGACAAATCCCGCATCTGGTGAGAGGGCATCTCGGCCTGTCATCGCGAGCAGCAACGGATTGAACCTTGGCTCGGCCACACAGCCGCCACAACAGAAAAAAACGGCCGCGGCCAAACCAGCGTCTGCTCCATCCGTGTTTGCAGGTACAGCGGACAACAAGCGCCCGCCTGAAGCGACTGATCCGGCTAGCGCAGCTGCGGCGAATGAGACGGCTGCAATAATCAAGCGTCTGGTGGGAGAAGACGAGCGGGAAGTGGCCGAGCGGCTGGCGGAGATTCCGACGACGGAATCCCCGTACTGGAACTATCTGATGCAACGACTCGCGCAGCCGAGATGGCATCATCAACAGTTCAATTTCCGCTCACTCAAGCGCCAGCGAACGCTGGCAGTGGATCTTGAATTCTATCCTAACGGTATCGTGAGAGCTGCCAGGATCGCCCGTAGCAGCGGACTTGAGGATCTCGACGCCGCCGCTATTCGTGCGAGCTACGCTGCAGCGCCGTATACGCCGCCACCGCCCGAAGACAGGCAGTACGGCTACACTTACAGGATCAAGCTGAAGTACATGCCGAGCGCCCCGCCCGGCTGATCATGCAGCGTCTGACTTCACCAGACTCTGCAGTTTGCCCTTCTCGTACATGTCCAGCACGATATCGCATCCGCCAACGAGCTCACCATCAACATAAAGCTGCGGGTAAGTGGGCCAGTTCGAATGAGCTTTCAGCGCCTCCCGCAGTTCAGGGTGGTCCAGAATGTTGACGTAGGCGAATTTTTCGCCGCAAGCCATGAGCGCCTGAACAGTCTTGGCGGAAAACCCGCACTGCGGCGCGTTTGGCGAACCCTTCATATACAGAATGATGCGGTTATTGCTCAATTGTTCTTCGATTGTCTTGGCGACATCCATAAATTTACCTCATGTGTTTCATAAATACTGCCGCGAACACGTTCAGCAGGTAAACTCTACTATACTGCTCCGCATATGTTCGGAAGGGATCCGTACTGCGCTCAGGACGGCGCCGGTTCGTTAGCCGGGTACAGTCCCAGGAACCCTCCGCCTTCAAGGCAGCATCTGATTCGGTCTGTTCGCGGCCCGAATATCTGATGATCGAATAGTCTATCACTAGTTTAGCTGGAGGTCTTGAGGCAGTTTCAAGGCGATCGGCACATTATACAAACGAGGTCGCGCATACATGCCTGCACTGTACTCCAACAAATTCGGTCGCCTGCCACTACTCATCTCAGGTGGCGATGGATGCTGGTTACAGCGGGAAAATGAAAGCCCCTTGTTCGATGCGATTTCCTCACACAATCAGTGCAACCTGGGCCATCAACATCCTGAGCTCGTTGCGGCCGTGAAGACCCAGGCTGATCGTCTGTTGAGCGCGTCACCGGCACTCCAGTTGCCCGTTCAGCAGCGAGCTGGCAGTGACCTCTGTCAGATTGCGACCATGCATTCGGCAATTCTGTGCGACTCAGGGGCCGAAGCAAACGAGCTTGCCATCAAGCTCGCCAGATTCCAGGGCCGACGAAAGAAGATAGCCGTTCCGGCCATCCTCACCTTCGAGGGCAGTTTCCACGGACTCTCACTGGCCACCATGAGCGCAAGCGACTACCGAAAGGCGCACGCCCGTTACGAACCACTAGTCAAAGGTTTCGTGCGTGCGCCGTTCAACGATCTTTCCAGGCTGCGCCAGATCGCGGAAGCCAACAGTAATATCACCGCTGTCATGGTGGAGTCGGTTCAGATCGAAGCCGGTATCCGTTTTGCCAGCACAGAGTTTCTTCATGGCCTCCGACAGATCTGCGATGAGTTCGACTGGCTGCTGATACTTGATGAGATCCAGACCACGGCTGCTCGAACCGGCACCTTTTTCTCCTTCCAGGAGCATGGCATCAGTCCTGATGTCGTGACCTGCGGGGAGGCACTTGCCAACGGGCTGCCTTCGGGCGCATGTATGGCACGTGATGCTGCAGCTGATCTGCTCCATGACGGTGCCCGAGGCACATCGCTCGGTGGTGGGCTGCTGAGCAGCGCGGTGATCAGTGCGCAATGTGCGGTTATCAAGCAGGATCATTTGAGCGAACTGGCTATCGCCCGAGGCGAAGAGTTGCTCCACGCCCTGAAAGCTGCCTTTGCCGGCGCACATTACATCAAGGATATTCGTGGTCGCGGTTTGCTGATTGCGATCGAAATGGCTGAACCATGCGAGGCCATCATCCCGCTGGCGCTAAATTCTGGGCTTCTGATTGAAGTCTATCGTGAGAAAGTGATACAACTGAGCCCGCCGTTGATCATGCAATCAGAAGATCAGTCATTTCTGCTCGACAGCATGGTCAACCTGATCAAGCTCTATGCCGGAGATGATCGCAAGACCCCTCGACACTGAGCGCCGGGTTGCATCCCCAGATGTAGCCCCTGAACGCGGCTCAGTGAGACAAGCAACCTTCACTGGTTTCGGCATCACCAGTGTAGTCACACTAGGCAAAACCTTTGACTATTAGACACTTTCTGACTCTTCAGGACTTCACCCCTGCAGAGCTGGACTACATTATTCAGCGCGGTATTGCACTGAAGACCAAGCAGGCCAATGGCGAAATCTTCGAACCTCTGCGAGCCAAGGTGCTCGCCATGATCTTCGAAAAATCGTCGACCCGTACCAGAGTCTCTTTCGAATCCGGCATGGCTCAACTGGGTGGTCAGGCCCTTTTTCTCTCGTCCCGGGATACACAACTCGGTCGAGGCGAACCGGTCGAGGATAGTGCGCGCGTGTTATCGAGAATGGTCGATATCATCATGATCAGGACTTTCAGTCATGAAACGATAGAACGATTCGCCGAGTTCTCCGATGTACCTGTCATCAATGCGCTCACGGACGACTATCACCCCTGTCAGTTGCTAGCCGATATGCAGACCTACTACGAGCATCGCGGCAGTATCCGCGGCCGCACAGTGGCCTGGATCGGCGACGGCAACAACATGTGCAATAGCTATATCAATGCCGCCTGCAGCTACGACTTCAAGCTACGAGTGGCTTGTCCCAAGGGATACGAGCCTCTCGAAGCCTTGTGTGAAGCTCATGCAGACCGCATTTACATCACTGAAAGTCCAGAGGATGCCGTATCCGGGGCGGACCTTGTCGCCACCGACGTGTGGGCATCGATGGGACAGGAAGAAGAGGCGAAAATACGCGCAGCTGCTTTCAAGCCCTATCAGGTCTCTCCCGAGCTGATGCGGCATGCAGCGCCAGATGCGCTGTTCATGCATTGCCTGCCCGCGCATCGGGGCGAGGAAATATCTGAGACCATGCTCGATCACCCAAGTTCAGTCGTCTGGGATGAAGCTGAAAACAGGCTTCACGCACAGAAGGCGCTGATGGAGTTCCTGCTCAATGGTCGTGTCGACTGATCAGCGCTATGCGCTTGAGATAGAAGGACTCTCCGCTGGCTACGAGGGCCAGGACGTTCTGCATGGGGTGTCGTTCGTTCTGAAGCCAGGCGAGATAGCTTGCCTACTTGGACCTAGTGGCTGTGGCAAGACCACCCTGCTCAAGACCCTCGCGGGGTTCAACACAGTCTCCGCTGGTCAGGTGACAATTGGTGGGCGCCTATTATCATCGACTACAGTGAATGTTTCGCCTGAGCATCGAGCCATCGGCATGGTGTTTCAGGATTTTGCCCTCTTCCCCCACTTTTCGGTAAACGAGAACATTGCGTTTGGACTCGACCGACTCGGCAGACAGAAGCGCAAACAGACAGTAGCCCAGTTGCTCGATCTCGTCGGCCTCCATGGCTTTGGCGAACAGTATCCTCATGAACTGAGTGGTGGTCAGCAGCAGCGGGTCGCCCTCGCCCGTGCTTTAGCGCCCGAACCTTCGCTACTGCTGCTGGACGAACCGTTTTCCAGCCTCGATGCCGAACTGCGGGGGCGCCTGAGTCTTGATATTCGCGACATTCTCAAACAACGCAACGCGACCGCGCTCATGGTGACGCATGACCAGCAGGAAGCTTTCGCAATGGCGGATCAGGTGGGCATTCTGAAAGATGGCGTACTTCAGCAGTGGGACTCGCCATTCAATCTCTATCACGAGCCGGCCAATCGCTTCGTGGCCAATTTCATCGGCAGGGGAACGCTGCTGGAAGGCGTTATGCGCAGCGGTGAGGCGATAGAGACTGAACTGGGGCTATTGATCGGCAATCGGGCCTACCGCTGGCCGGAGGGCCATCCTGTCGATGTACTCCTGAGGCCTGATGACGTCGTTGAAGACCGCAGAAGCTCCCTGAGCGCCAGAATCGTTGGTAAGGTTTTCGCCGGCTCATCCACCCTGTACAGGCTGGAGCTCAAGTCTGGCAAACGTATAGAGATCCTCTGTCCAAGCCATCATGACTACGAGCTGAACGAATCTCTCCCTATCCGGGTACAGGCGGATCATCTGATTGCGTTCGAACGACATGAAACAGTCTGAAGCTGATCGAAGGCGGGCTACTTTTCTACAGGCAAAAAAACAGGGCCAAAAATGGCCCCGAATACATGAAACAAGGAAAGTTCGATAGAACTACAACCTCAAAGCGTCATCCTTAACACTGATTAAAGTGTAGTTCAGCACAAATATACCGTATGTTGCTGAACTGTCTGATTTTGTTACCGTTCGTTACGAGCTGAGTTGTTTCCGTGGCCAGACCAGGCTGAACTTCGCGCCCCCCAACGCACTCCGCCCGACAAAAGCCTGGCCCCCATGCCAATACAGGATGCGACGAACGATGGAAAGGCCCAGCCCATAGCCGCCACTGCTTCTGGTGCGACTGTCGTCCAGACGGGCGAAAGGTGTGAAGATACGTTCCCAGTCTTCCTCCGGCACACCCGGTCCATCATCTTCGACGTCTATTCTGATGGTTTCGTCGCCGAAGCTGGCGTTGATCTGTACCTGTGATTTCGCATAGCGGGCGGCATTACCGACGAGGTTCTGCATGGAGCGATGGATATATCGGGGCTCGACCTCTGAAACGACCGATCTTGGATCAGCCACCTGGATGTTGGCCTGAATGGCTATGCGCTGATGGATTCGAGTCTGTTCACTGACGATCTGCTGCACGATGTCTTTCACGTTCGTCGTCTGGAAGTCGAGGATGGGTCCGCCCTGCTCCAGCCGAGCATAGGTCAATATCTCATCGATCAGCTCATTGAGCTCCTGAATGTCGGAATCAATACCTTTAAGCTGCTTGGTGACGACCTTGTCGTCGACGAAATCCTCGATCATCTGGATGCCGAATCGAATTCGGGCTACAGGCGTTCTAAGCTCGTGCGAAACGGCGTGAATCATCTCCCGCTGCACGTCAACCAGCCGCTGGATATGGTCCGCCATACTGTTGAAAACGCTGCCAAGGCGTCCGACCGCGTCGACATGCTGATCTACCACTCGTGCATCCATGTCGCCTCGCGAAATTCGATTGGCAGCAGTTTCTATCTTACGCAGCCGTCCCTCGATCTGTTGCAGGAGCAGATGCAAGGTCACGCCGACGCAAACCAGCGCCAGCGCGACGAGTGTTCCGAGAACCGGCCAGGCCCAGACCCTGAACCGAGGCAAGGGAGATAACTGAAGAAACTGTCTGTCATCGAGTGCCACGGCCAGCGCCCGCTGCTCCACACCAGCGTCCGGTTGAGCATTGATGGGAAAGACCGTCCAGCCTTCCTGGGCGAATCGCTGCCTGAGGCTTAATTGCCACAGCGCCATATTGTCGAGCGGCTGCAGCACCAGCGGAAGGTTGAGACGCCTGGCCAGCGATTTCACCGTCGCTGTCTGCAAAGCCTCATCACTCTGCCTGCTGAGAATAGAAACGAGTCTGGAGCTCCAGAGCGCCGTCTCGAGCTCCAGGTCTGAAAACAGAATAGACAGGACCTCCCCTGTCGCAAGCATGCCGAAGGCCTGAGTGCCGCCGTGATAGGGGACGACGACGCTTTGCCCGGCGAGCAGACGCTCGCGCTGAATGCCGGTCAGCGGTAACTCGTGCAGCTCACGGAGCGCATATATTTCGCTGCTCCCGGTGATGGCGCTCAGCAGGTCTAGCCGCGGTCGTATATCTTCCGCCAACCAGGTTATCAACGGCGTGACTCGCTGCTCTCGATAGTCGCTGTAGCGGGTGGTGTTGAGGAAGTGAAAGATTGCGATAGCAAAGACGGCATAGATCAGCAGCGCGCCAGCCACGCCAAAAAAAACCCGCAGGAAAACGTTATCGGCTATCGGGAGATCGTCCATACCAGCCCAACGCTTCCAGCTGGCGCTGTTCTGCCTTGCCGAACTGATCATCTGCCTGATGGCCGACCTGGCAGGATGCCAGGAACATCCGGATGTCATTAGATTTCCCTGACGAAGAGATACCCCTTACTGCGAACCGTCTTGATTCGTCTCGGATGAACTGGATCGTCACCAATCTTGGGTCTGATTCGCGAGACCCTGACATCGATCGAACGGTCCTGCCCGTCGTATTCGATGCCTCTGAGCGCAGTGAAGATTTCCTCGCGGCTGAGCACTCTGCCCGCGTTACTGGCCAGCAGCCAGAGCAGGTCGAATTCCGCACTGGTCAGATCGATACTCGCGTCATCCAGCCAGGCTTCACGCATGGATCGATCGATCACAAGATTGTTGAACTGTAGCCTGGAAGGCTCGTCGCCGGAGCGAGCTGCATCTACAGGCTCCTTGACATTGGTTCCGGACTCATTGATACGACGAAGCAGCGCTCTTACCCTGGCGAGCAACACGCGCGGCCTGACTGGCTTGCACATGTAGTCATCGGCGCCCATCTCCAGCCCCAGCACCTGATCGAGATCATCAGTGCGCGCTGTCAGCATCAGAATCGGACCTGTGTAACTCGGTCGTACCTTACGACAGATCGAAAGGCCATCTTCGCCGGGAAGCATGAGATCGAGTACAACGAGGTCAGGCTGTTCAGTCTGAATGCGCTCAATCGCTCTGGTGCCATTTTCTTCGACGCTGACGATCAGACCGTTGGACTCAAGATACTCCTTGGTCAATTCAGCCAACCGTTCGTCATCTTCGACAATTAATATCCGCCAAGCTTCGCTGTTATCCACGATGTCTGATCTCACTTCGTAAGTTGGAACATGACTCTGAGCCATTTTTTTGATTCTTGTACAAAAAGATAGCCAAGAAGCTGTGTTAAGCAACTTTTTGTTACTGTCACCGTCATGTCACACTCGGGCTCTACTATGGACTGGTTTGTCAATCCAGCGCCTGAAACTGCAGAGGCGCGCGCTTGCTCAGAGGTTTCCATGGACGCATTGCTCACAGTAAATAACGCTGCCCTCGCCATCAAGACATCACCTGCGCCCAAACGTGCGGAGCTTTTCGTGAAGGTAGCTCGAACGGCCGAGGAGCTCAGCGCAGCTCAGCGGCTACGCTTCATGGTCTTTACCGAAGAGTACGGCGCGGAGCTTCAAACCCCGACTGCGGGACTCGATATAGATCACTACGATCAACACTGTGATCATCTGTTGGTGGTTGACAATGTGAGCGGCAGGGTCGTTGCCACGACCCGTCTGCTTGATGACCGTCAGGCAGAGAACTGTGGCGGATTCTATTCAGAAAGTGAGTTCGATCTCGCTGCCATCACAGCACTATCTGGTCGCAAACTCGAAATCGGCAGAACCTGCGTGGCCCCGGCATTTCGTAATGGCGCCACCTTGGCCCTCCTGTGGTCGGGTATCGCCAGATACGTGCTCGATCACGACTATGACTACCTGATGGGCTGCGGATCGATAAGTGTCTCCGAGGGATTTGATGAGGCCTGGTCCATAACCCGGCAGATCCACAACAGTCATCTTATCGACCCCGAGCTTCGGGTCGAGCCTCGGAACGCGCTGCCTCGCCAGGCCGAAAATGTGAAAAGCATGTACGGGCGCAAACAAAAGGTTATGATCCCGCCACTGATCCGAGCGTATCTGAGACTCGGGGCCCGCATCGGCGGCGACCCTTGCTGGGATCCCCACTTCCGCTGCGCTGATCTCTTCATTTTGCTTGAAGTCAGCGCACTGGAGGCGAGATACGCCCGTCATTTTCTGAAAGACAAGGAAACCACAGGAATTGCAGTCCCAGAATAAGCACAGTCTGTTCCAGAACATCAGACTCGGCCTTCGTGTCGGCGCAGTCATCATCTATTTTCTTAGTGGCGCACTCTTTGCGCTTTACTTCATTGCCAGACGGGCACTCTCAGGTGGACGCTATTCACCGTCTGGCGTTACCCACCTCTGGGCCAAGGGCTTTTGCAAGGTCATGGGCCTTCGTATCCATCGCTACGGGGAACCCACCACGGCCACTTGCATGATGGTGAGCAATCACGTGTCGTGGATCGATATTGCCGTCTTTGCGGCAACGACAAAGGTCCACTTCCTGTCCAAAATCGAGGTAAGGCAGTGGCCGCTCGTCGGATGGCTAGCCGAAGTTGCCGGAACGCTCTTCATAAAACGGGGCGGCAATAACGCTGGCAGTGTCATCGATGACCTGCGCGGTTTTCTGCAAGCCGATAAGAGCATACTGATGTTTCCCGAAGGCACGACCACACAGGGACTCACCGTGAGGCGCTTTCATAGCAAGCTGTTTGCCGCTGCGATTCAGGCCGGCGTGCCTTTACAGCCCATGACAATTCTTTATGAGTGCGATGGGACGCTGAACTATGCAGCACCCTTCGTAGGCGATGATGATATGCTCTCGCACCTCAAGCGCTACCTTCGCAACCCTGGCGGAAGTGTTCATCTGATGGCGCATCCGGCAATACCCACCTCACCAGATTCGTCGACTGCGGAAATCACACGACTGGCGTCGGCAGCTGTGAATGCAGGCCATGCTCGACTCCTGGCCGCACTGGAAAAGCCGCCTGGGCCACCACCACCGCCAATCAAGGGCAAGCTTGGCCGCTTTCAGTGACTAGTCAGAGGTGCATCAAGCCTCTGCATCGTCGGCGGTCTGCCGCATGGCCAGCAGAAAGAGCCTGAACTCGGTCTCCGCCTTGAGACCGGCCCGCCAGCCTTCGGCTGTATTCCATTTACCCTCATAACCCATCAACTCGAGTGCTTTGGCGTCTACTTCATAGGCTTCCGTCTTGAGGAGCCATGCCTTCGCCACCGTCTCGGCCATCCCTGCACGTGAGGCAGTGGCAGTCTTCAGCCATTTTAGCGCCTTGCCCACCCTCAGCTCGGTGTCAGTGAAAGCGCAGTCGAATGGAAACGGCGGGAAGGCTGGGGTCTCGGCGGTAAAGGATGTGTCGAGCTGTTGCATCGCATGCTGGTAAGTGCTGGGAAAGTTATTGGTGTGCGCCGCATCGAGGCGGAAGTCCTTCGGTAGTTTACCCGCCTGCTTTGCCTGCTCGATCAGCGCAGGCTGAAAGCGGCTGTCGGCAATACTGATGATGGCAGCATAGACCTCCGCGTCCTGTTTTCCTCGGGTATCCGCTATGCCATATTCGGTAATGAATATGTCGCGGAGATGACGTGGTATGGTCTGGTGCGCATAGTTGAAGACGATATTCGAGCGCGTCTCTCCGCCCGCCTCACGCGTGGATTTCAGCATGAGTACCGAACGCGCACCAGGCAGCTGATGCGCCATTTCGACGAAGTTGAACTGACCACCTACACCGCTCACCACCCGGCCGTCGTCAAGACCGTCCGACACGGCGGCACCTCCGGCAGTTACCATCATGGCGGAATTCATGAGGCGGGCCTGGGCGCGCTGCGCTATCTTCAGTTGCTCCGTACCAAGACGGTGATCATACAACGAGTTGATGTAGCGCACGCTGGTCATGCAGATCGCAGAGCGCTCAGTCGCCTCCATGTTCCGCAAGGCGTCGTAAAACTCTTTTGGCCCGAGGAAGAATCCGCCGTGCGCCAGGATGCCATAGAGAAGTTCATCGGCGAACAAGGCATCTTCTAGCGCCGTTCTCGTTTCGGTATCGGTGGTATCGGCAGTACACTCGTAGGCGTCGAAGTAGAGCTTCCCTTCCCGTAACTCCACCCCCGACTTCATGACACCTATCGCCTTGAGGTAGGCAAGATCCGCGTCGCAGAGCACCCTGTCGATAGCACCACTGGCCACCAGCGCATCTATCAACGGTAACGAAGCCTTCCGGTTCAGCATCGGCTCGACCGTCGCCGAGTCAGCCAGGGCGTGCAGCGCCTGCTGCAAGGCCAGATCCTTATACACGGGCCTGGTCAGGATTTTTCGACGCATCAATTGTACGAAGCCGTCGGTCAGCATCTCGCTGCACCCATAAAGGCCGGTCGTGAAAGGCTCAACACCGCCGATATCGGCAACAACCGGAAAACGTTCCTGTAATTTGATCAGGTCAGCGAATTGGGTATATCGCTCGTTCTCGTGCTGCCGAAGTATGGTGCTGTGCACCAGGGCAGTTCCGAGAGAGCCGATGCCGATCTGCAGTGTTCCGGCATCGCGCAACAGTGAACTCGCATAGAACCCAATCATGTGCTCCGCAGGACCAACCGCCATAGAAGGCACTGCAAACAGCGGTGAATGCGGCTTTGGCGGGTCGAATATCAATTCGAAATCGTCAACGCCGACCACCGCATCATTCGGCATGAAAGGCAGATTATCGTTGATCTCAGCAATTCGACAGACAGGCTTGCCAGCGGCTTTCAATCGATTGAGTTCGACGTTGAGATCAAGTGTGAGATCGGGATTGCAGCTCAGCGAAAAACATCTCGGCGCCAGACCCGCCGCGGTCTCCGGGTCTGGCGCTACATACTGGGCAATCACGTTGATACCTTGCAGAAGGAGATCCCGCACTACGTGTGTGTAATTGCTCGAGATGTAGTGCTGTTGAGCGTAGTTGTTTCCCAGATAACCCGCAGCCTGAAGAAAGAACTCCGTCACTTCGACGTTCGCAGGCAGCTCACCCGACCTCACAGCCCTGTCGTAATCGAGGGTCGCAACATCAGCATAATTTCGCTTTAGAAAAGCTTTGAGGAAGCGCGCTTCAAGCCCAGATTTAGGCGCTGGCGCCGAAAGCGAGAGTGCGGTGACGATCTTCAGCGATAGTGAGGGATCGGCTTTCGCGCGTCGATACAAGGCATTGATGACTGTCGCAGCCTTCCCTATTCCGAGCGGCAAGCCAATGACGATACGTTTGCCGACTCTGGCAATAAGCTCATCGATGAGTGATTCGACATCGGTATGAGCCGCAGCTCCGGCGTAAGCGTCTGTTGCATTTGACATTTCATTTCCGGCCCAGATCTGGAAGAGCCGTCAGTGTGCCAGTTGAATTCCTATTAAAACAACCAACCCACAACAAAAGTAGAGGTATTACCGTATAGGTTGATCTGATAATGAGCCTGCTGCAGCGCATCCTTGAAGAATGCAGGTGCAGAATCGTATTTGCAGCGCGGCATAAAACCGCGGTTTCGGTCTCCGGCACTGAAGATGACTTCAGCGGACTCTTCTATCGCATCGCCCATCCACCGCGGAAGAATTCGATCTGCCAACTCGCTCAGACGATCATCCTTGCTGACTTCTTCCGAGCTGTGCGTGCTACTCAGCCGGGGTCGGACTTCAGAAAATCCAACGAGGTTGCCAAGTTCAGACAGCTCGATGGTGAATCCGCGATGCGCGTTCAGACGCTGATGCTGCGGCTGGAAGGCATGGTGGGGCCGGTATTTTGCCGGGTGATATTGCTGCGAACCGAAGCCTTCGGCGCGAGTCTGCTGGCTCTGCGCAATCAGGTTCAGGCACAGCAGAATGGCGAATAATCTGTACAGTATCATTGACGTTCTCGGCGCTCGAGGACGGACAGCAAAAACCAGTGGTGATTTCATCTGCTTTCCTGCCATTAATTTGTCATTGAGCAAATAATAGCCACGTGCGCTTTGAAAAACTGTGACGAACTCCCTGCACGTCGGCTTTCTGGCCTTGAAAGTCGTAATGTTTTGTCAACAGAGTGTCACCGCAGTGTAAGCACCCGCTTAAAGCGAGCGAGCCAACAACCACTCCGCCGCGACCGCCCATGTCAATGCAGGCGCCTGACTACCTGCAAAAACCCCGGCGTGGCCACCTGGCACGACACAAAATTCCTTGTCTTTTGACGCCACGATTTCCAGCAGCCGGTGAGCTGATTTCGGGCTGACCAGACGATCGTCAGCCCCAGCAAATGCCAGGATGGCGCATTTGATGTTGTCGAACTCCGCTCGCTGATCTCCCATTCGGAGCCGTCCACCGGCCATCTCATTGTTGATCATCATGCTTACGGTCATTTCCTTGATCGTCTGACCGGGGTAGTCGACCATATCATCGAACCAGCGGCTGACAGTCGTGTGGCTGATAACAAATTCCCGGTCCCAGAGGTTCACCAGCAACTCCCAGTAGTTGATGACGCTGCCGAGGGGATTGGTTAGTTTGAAAACCAGCGAATTGAGCCAGCCGGGCACATGCAGGTAGCGGGCAGGCAAATCCATGAGTGAAAAGTTGAGGAGGCGGGAAACGATTTGTGCAGGCCGATAGACGGCTGTGAGAATGCGGCCTGCCACGCCACTCTGGTGCATATCGATCGGGCTGGCGACCGTCACTACATTGCGCAGGCCGGTGTCGTCTGCCGTTGCTGCGTACATGAGTGTCAGCAGCCCGCCCATGCAATAGCAGAAACAGGACACTTCAGTCTGCCCGCTATCTTCACGCACAGCTTTCATGGCGGCTGGCATCCACGACAGCACATAGGTTTCAAGGGACAGTTCATAGTGTTCTTCGGTGACCTCGCCCCAGTCGAGCAGGTAGACGTCAAAACCGAGCGCAAGAAAATATCGAATGAGGCTTCGGTTCGGCAGCAGGTCAAAAATCATCGACGTGGCCGCCAGCGGGGGTACGAATACCAGTGGCACCGGCAATCGGTCACGCTTGACCTCGATGATGTCGTCGCCGATCTGAATGGCGTCCTCTTCAAGCGGCAGGTAGTGCCGCACCGACATGATGCCGTCGCGGTAGATCTCCTCGTAGGGCGTGAGATTGGCCACAATGAAGTTTTCCGAAAACAGTCGCCGCTCGATGAGGTGCAGGGCACTCAAGAGCAGTCGACGGGCAAATTTCGGTGGATGCGCAACAGCGCTATCAGGCGCTTCAGTACTCATCTTGGCGGGGGTCTTTCTCTTCACACACTTTCCTCGTAGAATGCTGATTACGTCGGTGTCCGCAGCAGGTAAATCCCTTAGCTGTCAAAGGTATTACCACAATAATGAACACACCGCATGCAAAGGGAATACAAAAGATGTCTCAGGCTAATGCCGACCTTCTCGACGCAACCTGTCTTCAGATAAGGGGCGCGCTCACACCGCTCACCACCTTCGAGCTCTACTATTACGACGAGGCGAGATTCCTCGAAGCCGTGGAGGAAAAGATAGCTCAGGCGCCGAAGCTCTTCGAGAATTTGCCAATAGTGCTCAGCCTGGAGAAGTTCGAAGGTAATGGTCCGGAGGACGAGGCATTGCCCGTGAGTGAAGCGGCAGCGCTCGACAGTCTGGATTTCGGGCTCATCAAGCGTCAATGTGCCGGGCTTCGTTTACAGCTCGTGGCGGTACGCGGTGCTAGAGGCGTCGTTGCAAAAAATGCCAAGGCTGCAGGTCTCGCGGTCATGACCTCCCAGCGTTCGCTGGCAGAGGCGACCCGTATTCCAGCGCCAGAAGCCGACACCGAGAACGAAGACAAGCGCTTGCAGCCGGTTTTTCGGCCGCAGACCAACGAATCGATTGTCGCACCTCAACTGGCGCCAGAAACAGAAGATCGTGAGACTGCCGTCGAACCGGCAGAGCCGAAGGCCGAACCGGCCGAAGTTGCCGTACCAACCAACCGGATCGTCACGACGCCGGTACGCTCGGGCCAACAAATCTATGCCAAAGGTGGCGATCTCATCGTCACTGCGCCGGTCAGCGCCGGAGCGGAACTACTCGCGGACGGCAACATTCATGTCTATGGTGCTTTGCGCGGTCGTGCGCTCGCCGGTGTGAAGGGCAATCAGTCAGCACGAATTTTCTGTCACAGCCTCGAGGCTGAACTGGTCTCCATTGCCGGGCAGTATAGAATCAGTGAAGATCTGCAGAAGACTGAGTGGCAGAAAAGCTGTCAAATCTATCTTGCAGACGGCAAGATGAAAATTCAGGCACTCAACTAAAACCAACCAGCTTCAATCAGGATTTGTCAATTGAGTAAAATCATCGTTGTTACCTCGGGAAAAGGTGGTGTGGGTAAAACCACTACGAGCGCCTCAATCGCGACTGGACTCGCCCTGAAAGGTCATAAAACCGTAGTAATCGACTTCGACGTGGGTCTGCGAAATCTTGACCTGATCATGAACTGTGAGCGACGGGTCGTGTACGACTTCGTCAACGTCATCAATGGTGAGTCGACGCTGAACCAGGCGCTCATCAAGGATAAGCACTCCGACAAGCTATTCATCCTGCCCGCGTCCCAGACCCGCGACAAGGATGCGCTGACCAAGGAAGGCGTCGGCAAGGTTCTCGACGAACTGGCTACGAATTTCGAGTTCATCGTCTGCGATTCGCCGGCTGGCATCGAGCACGGTGCGCTCATGGCGCTCTATTTCGCAGATGAAGCCATCGTGGTCACCAACCCTGAAGTCTCCTCGGTACGTGACTCTGACAGGATCCTCGGCATCCTCAACAGCAAGTCCAAGCGAGCTGAGCAGGGCCTCGAGCCAGTCAAGGAACACCTCATTCTGACCCGCTACAATCCGGTTCGTGTGGCCAAGGGTGAAATGCTCAGCGTCAAGGACGTCGAAGAAATCCTGTCGATTCCTCTGCTTGGCGTCATCCCAGAGTCGCAGTCAGTGCTGACGGCATCCAACCAGGGCGTTCCGGTAATACATGAAGAAGAGAGCGACGCAGGCCATGCCTATCGCGATGCAGTCGCCCGACTACTTGGAGAGGAACTGCCACATCGTTTCATCGAGCAGTCTCGTAAAGGCTTCTTCCAGCGAATGTTTGGAGCTTGAGCATGAGTTTCTTTGACTACTTCAGAACAAAAAAAACCGCTACTGCCAACATGGCAAAGGAGCGTTTGCAGATCATCGTGGCTCACGAGCGAAACCGTCGTGGCCGCCCGGATTATCTGGACAAGCTTGAACAGGAACTCCTCGAGGTTATTGGCAAATATGTCAAGATCAATCGAGAGGACGTCCAGGTTCAGCTGGATCAGAACGATGATTGCGCCGTACTTGAGCTGAATATCACCCTGCCGGACTAGCGGCCGTCTAGCCTACCGACGCTTTCGTTCACCGGCTTTCGTCCGCAAGGGGTCGAAAGCGTCTCAGTTTGCCACAGTTGCCCGTGTTACCATTCGCCGCGCGTGCTGTGCTAGCCAGTCAGCTGAACAGAATTTTCCAATGAAACGGCATCTATGACCCCACCGAAACTTGAGGCTGCAGCACGAGTGCTCAGCATTGTGCCCAAACCGGCTCTGCCACGCATTGCGCCAGGCGCTCCGGCGGTATTTCTTCTGAGCATCTGTCTTTTGCTCACCTCTGCCGCAGGTCGGGCCGAGCTGAAGATCGAAGATGAACAATGGAAACGCGATTACGAGAAAGACGGTGTCGTCGTCTATACCCGTCGCTTTCCTGCCAGTGATTTTCAGGCCTTCAAAGCGGTCTACACGCTTGATGCGTCAATTGAAGACATTATGGCGGTTATGTCGGACCCGGCCTCCTGCACAGAGTGGGTTCTGAACTGTGTGGAATCGTGGGGCTTTGACGACAAGCAGTTTGCAAAGCGTTATGCCTATAGCGTCAATGATCTACCCTGGCCTGTGATGGACAGGGACTATGTTCTCGAGATCAACACAAGCAAGGCGCCAGACTCGGACACCATCGTCATGGACCTCTACGCGGTGGATCACAAAGTAGCGCCGAACAAGAACTACGTCCGGGTGAACAAGCAGGAAACGCATTATCACATTACCCCGCTCGGTGATGAGCAGACGGAAATCGTCTGGCTGCAGCACACTGAACCAGCTGGTGCCATTCCGAGCTGGCTGGTGAACGCCCTGATCGTCGATATTCCATATAAATCACTCAAGGCGCTTGAAAAGCTCGCCAATTCGGACAAGTATCAGGGCTATGAGGTTCAGTACAGCGAAGACGGCGTGATCACAGGAGTCGAAAAACAGCCTTGAGTGCACAGCCCCGGCGCAGCCGCGCGATCGATATCGAAGACAAGGTCAAACGACGTAGTGATATCGAGCGTGCTGCCGCAGAGCTGCTGAAACAGGATATCGACGCCCTTCCCTCGGTTAGTGATATTGCCAAGGCTGCCGGCCTGGCCAAAGGTACTCTGTATCTGTACTTCGAGACCAAGGAAGCCATCTACTTCTCCATTCTCGCCAGGCACTACTGCACATTACTGGCGTCACTCGATAGCTTCTTCAGAAACGACAGACAATCTGCCAATCCCATCGATGAAGCCGTCGGCCTGATCGCGGACTTCGTACGCCTGAATCCGGATTTCATGCCACTGGCCTGTCAAAGCGCTGCTGTGCTGGAGCGAAAAGTCGATGAAGAGGTAATTGTCGAGTTTAAATCCCGTCTACTAACCGACATGGGCCAGGTCAGCGAAGCGATTTGTCGTCGAATAGCAGGCCTGACAGGGGCGGATTGCGTACAACTTCTTATTCAGACCCACGCCATGCTACTTGGTCTCTGGCAGATGCAGCATCTTCCAGCGGAAGTGAACTGCATACTCAGGAGTCGGGGTCTTGCTGCCCTGATTCCCGACTTTGACTCAGGAATTCGCCAGGCGCTCCGGCAGCTCTGGCAGGGCGCGCTGCTCGTCAGGGCTGGTTGACAGGATAATTCGATGACAGAGCATCTGTCGGTGCATCGTCTGCCGATGTATCGTCAGGTAATCAAACAACAGACGCAAAGACAGGTGGTATAGATGGCGCCAAGCCAGAGCAATAAAAAAACCTATGTCCTCGATACCAATGTATTGATTCACGACCCGAACTCCGTGCTCAATTTTGAAGAGCACAATGTCGTCATCCCCCTCATCGTGTTGGAAGAGCTCGACAAGCTGAAGAATGGCAATGCCTCCATCGCGGCCGACTGCAGGCAGGCTATCCGCCTGATCGACCGGCTGCTTGGCGACGCATCGCCTGAGCTCATTGAAAGCGGCGTGCCCATCTTTCGTGAAACGACGAACGACTACTCGGGCTGCATTTCGATCCTGATGGATCACTCCGGCAGCGAACAACTTTCCGACTCTCTGAACGACAACAAGATCATCAATGGTCTGCTGGCCTTGCAGGAAAGACAGCGCAAGCTGAACCAGACACTGCGCAGTGGCAAGCGCGATCCGAAGAACACCGACGATCAGCTACCGAGTATCGCCGTACTCGTGAGCAAAGACATCAATATGCGCCTGAAAGCTCGCGCCTGCGGGGTCGAAGCCGAGGACTATCATACAGACCAGCTGATTGACGACATCGACTTGCTCTCGAAAGGCTATCGTGAATTTGCAGGCTCCTTCTGGGACAACATCGACAAGGTAGAGACCAAGCAGGATGGCGGGCGAACGATTCATATACTGCCAGTTTCAGATGCGCTCAAAGGCATGTCGATCAATGATTTCGTCCTCGACAAACAGGACTTCATCGGCAAGGTCTGCGGCTTTGGCGACAACACCGTGCACATCCTGGACCTGACGCATCACCACCTCATGGACAGAGAAGCCTGGGGCCTCATGCCGAGAGACATCTATCAGGCCATGGCGCTGGATCTACTCATGGATCCCGACATCCATCTGGTGAACCTGACTGGTGCAGCAGGTAGCGGCAAGACCATTCTGGCCCTCGCTGCGGCGATAGAAATGACGGTCGCCAGCAAGGGCTACAAGCGCATCATCGTGACTCGAAGTACTCAGGGGCTGGACAAGGATATCGGCTTCCTGCCGGGCACTGAAGCTGAAAAGATGGAGCCTTGGCTGGGCGCGATTACCGATAACCTCGAAGCCCTCCATCAGGACGACGAGAACATGACCGCGAGTGTCGAGTACATTCTGCAGAAGGTGCCGATTCAGTTCAAATCGTTAAACTACATCCGCGGCAGGAGCTTCCAGTACAGTCTCATTATCATAGACGAGTGCCAGAACCTCACGCCACACCAGGTCAAGACGATCATCACTCGAGCAGGCACCGGCTCCAAGGTCATCTGCCTTGGCAACCTGGCCCAGATCGACACGGCATATCTGAGTGCGCCGAGTTCGGGCCTCACCTATCTCACCGAGCGCTTCCGAAATTTCGAACATGGTGGACACATTCATCTGCAGGGCGTTCCAAGATCGATATTGGCACAGTTCGCCGAGGCCAATCTCTGAGTGAGGCTGTGAGTTGAGCGATCAGAAAGCCTGCGTGCTGCACTGGTTTCGCAATGACCTGCGGCTAGCGGATAATCCGGCGCTGACGGCCGCAGCAACCAGGGCTGCCGACGAGGCGCTGCCGCTGCTCTGCTGCTTCATCATCTGTCCGGAGCAGTGGAAGCAGCACGATGAGGCGCCGATCAAACTGGATTTTTTGCGACGCACATTGTGGGAGCTGGGAAAAGCTCTGGAAGAACGCGGTAACTATCTCTTTCTGCTTACGGCCAATACCTTCTCAGAAGTACCCGACGTACTGGAGACTTTCGTCAAAGCCATTGATGCGCAGGCCCTGTTCTTCAACGAGGAGTACTGGGTCAACGAGCATCGTCGTGACCAGGCGGTAGCGGGCCGACTCTTGCCGGTTATGAGATCTCTGCACAGCTATCGCGACCAGAGCATACTGCCGGTGAAGTCGATTCGAACCCAGGCCGGAGAACCCTATAAAGTCTTCACCCCCTACAAACGCAGCTGGCTGGAGCACACTGACGGGTCTCCCATATCGCTTTGGCCAAAACCTCCGCAGACAGTGACACCCGACAAGCCACTTGTGGCAGCGGCAAATCGCGCGGCCACTCGAGCCGATACAGCTAAAGCGATCGCTGAGGTTTTCGCCGCACTCGAGTTGACCGACTCCACAGCCTGGGCCGCAGGTGAGGATGCAGCACACGATGAGCTCGAGGCCTTCATCGACTCTCGGGCCGAAGACTATGACACCCTGCGGGACAAGCCTGCAGTGAACGGCACCAGCCAGATATCTCGATTTCTCGCGAATGGCACACTTTCAGGTCGACAATGTTATGTCGTTGCGACCGAAGCTCGACGACGCCTCAAGGCCGAAGGCGCCTCGGAGCACGCAACGAAAGGTTTCACGACCTGGATCAGTGAACTCATCTGGCGAGACTTCTACATTCATCTGATGACAGATAACCCACGCCTGTCTATGCATCAGCCCTTCAAGGCGGACACCGACCAACTGCAGTGGAACGAAGATTCGTCAGGATTTGAAGCCTGGTGCGAGGGACGCACTGGTATTCCCCTCGTAGATGCAGCCATGCGGCAGCTCAAGCAGACGGGATGGATGCATAACCGTCTACGCATGGTAACCGCCATGTTCTTCACCAAGAACCTGTTTCTCGATTGGCGCCTCGGTGAGCGTTATTTCATGCGCAATCTTGTTGATGGCTACCTACCATCGAACAACGGCGGCTGGCAGTGGAGTGCGTCGACAGGCACTGATGCTGCGCCCTACTTCCGGGTGTTCAATCCTGTAAGCCAGAGCCGTAGTCATGATCCTGATGGCGAATTCATTCGCCGTTTTGTTCCCGAGTTGGCGGACCTCGATAACAAGAGCATTCATGACCCTGGGAAAGCGCAACGCAAGGCCTGTGACTATCCCGAGGCAATAGTGGATCTCAAGACTACGCGGGCCTTGGCGATCGAGCGTTTCAAGAATCTGGGCTAACGCGCCGGAGCCAGGAGGTCAGTGAGCGCAGACGGTGCATGCCGGGTCCTGCCTGAAGCGCAGCATTCTGAACAGCGCGCCATTGGCATCGTACAGCAGCAATCTGCCAAGACTCTGCTGATGTTGGTTCAGCAGCACCTTGACTGCCTCCACAGCCTGAAGCGCACCAATAACCCCAACCAGCGGCGAAAGCACGCCACTCTCGGCACAGTTTGCTGCGCCCGTGGCTTCGTCCATGTCCCCGTAAAGACAGTGATAGCATGCCGAGCCTGTTGCACGGCTATCAAAGACGCAAAGTTGTCCTTCGCTACGAATTGCTGCGCCCGAAACCAGCGGAACTCGATTATCCACGCAGAACCTGTTCACGCCTGACCGGGTGGCGAAGTTATCACTGCAATCAAGTACGAGATCGATGCCTTCCAGCACAGCCTCCTTGCCTTCGAACCGCTTCCGCACAGGCTTCGCAGAGACATGCGGATTGAGTTCTTGGAGACGGCGACAGAGGGTCTCAGCTTTCGATTGGCCGATATCGGCAGTGGTAAACGCAATCTGTCGCTGCAAATTACTCGATTCGATGACGTCGTCATCGAAGATGATCATAGTTCCGACACCGCTGGCCGCAAGATACATCGCGGCAGGACAGCCGAGACCGCCAGCGCCGACTACAGCCACCCGTGCCTGCTTGAGAATCAGCTGTCCCTCGAAATCGATATCTGGATGAAGAATATGGCGGCTATAGCGAAGAAGCTCTTCATCGCTTAGATCATCGGTATCGGCATCCACAGTGCTCACAGCTGGACTCCCGCCGTTTGAAGAGCGGTCAACGAGTTCCGACCCATCGTCACTCGTGGCTGCCCGGCCAGATCGAGAACCGTGGCGATTTCTCCGAAACCAGCTGCTCGCATCAAGTCTCTGACTGCAGGCCCCTGGTCATATCCATGTTCGAGTAGCAGCCATCCCTTCGGCTGAAGCCAAGGTGCTGCATCTGCCACAATGCACCTGATGCTATCGAGGCCATCTGGCCCGGAACTCAGCGCAAGCGTTGGCTCGTGACGCAGAGCCGGCGCATCAAGATGAGGGTCTTGCAGGGCGATGTAGGGCGGGTTGCTGACTATGAGATCGAACTTCGCCTGCGCCGGCAATCGCCCGAGCTCGGATGACAGCGCCTCAAACCAGCTTCCGGTTAGCAGTGTCGTCTGCCCGGCGAAGCCGTGTCCCGTGATATTTGTAGTAGCGACCGCCAGCGCCTCGGTCGACACATCGGTTGCGGTGTACTGCCAGTCAGTTTCCTCGGACGCCAGGGCGCAAATGATAGCACCACTTCCCGTTCCCAATTCCAGGACATCCAGCACCGCCTGACCGCTTTCGATGATGAGCTGACGACCAAGCCGCAAGGCCTCGACGACCAACACCTCGGTATCCTCTCGCGGAATCAGCACGGCATCGCTGACCTGGAGCTCGAGACTCCAGAAGTCCTTCCTGCCGAGAATGTAAGCCAGAGGTTCACCGGCAAGGCGGCGGTCGAGCAGGTCATGAAAGCGTGCCTGCATCTCTGAGCCCAGCATCGTGTCATCAAAAGCTCTGAGCCAGGCTCTGGACTTGCCCACGATTTCGAGCAGGAGCAGTTCTGATTCCAGGCGAGCCTCATCAGCACCGGCTCCTCGAGATTTTAGCGCGAGGCCGGCAGTTCGCAGAATTTGTCTGATAGTGGTGCCACCTTCAGCCGCCATACGGTGAGGGGCGCCACTGTCGATGTCGTTATCAGCCATCGGTATCGTTCAGAGTGGCCAGCATCTCGGCCTGATACTCCTGCAACAGTGGTGTGATGACAGGGTCCAGATCGCCCTGGACAACCTCATCCAGCTTGTACAGGGTCAGGTTGATTCGGTGATCGGTCAAGCGCCCCTGCGGAAAGTTATAAGTTCGGATTCGCTCTGATCGGTCACCGCTGCCAACCAGCAACTTGCGCTTCTGCGCCTGTTCACTGGCTTGTTTGGCTTGCGCAGTATCGAACAGCCTCGCCTGCAACAGGGACATCGCCCGGGCACGGTTCTTGTGCTGCGATCGCTCATCCTGACACTCGACCACAGTACCCGTAGGCAGGTGCGTAATACGGATCGCCGAGTCGGTCTTGTTAACGTGCTGACCACCGGCGCCACTTGCACGGAAGGTATCGACACGCAGATCGCTTGGATTGATGTCAATGGCTGCAACAGCCTCGACTTCAGGCATGACAGCCACTGTACAGGCTGATGTGTGGATTCTTCCCTGCGACTCAGTCGCTGGTACACGCTGCACTCGATGCGCGCCAGATTCGAACTTCAGCGTACCGTAGACATTGTTGCCGGAAAGTCTGGAAATGACCTCCTTATAGCCGCCGTGTTCACCAAGACTCTCTGACAGAATCTCGACCTGCCATCCACGCTGCTCCGCATAGCGGCTATACATTCTGAACAGGTCACCTGCGAAAATGGCCGCTTCATCGCCACCTGTGCCAGCCCGGACCTCAAGAAAGACGTTGGCTGTGTCCCGGGGATCCTTAGGCAGAAGCAGTAATTGAAGCTCGGCTTCGTGAGCCTCGAGCTCAGCATCGAGCTCGTCAATCTCATCGGCGGCCATTGCCTTCATATCAGGATCATCTTCAGCGAGCATTTCCTTCGCTGCCGCCAGACCCGCTTCTGTTTTACGAAAAGCAGCAAAACGGGTGACAAGGGGTTCGAGCTCGGAAAACTCCTGTGACAGCTCTCGGAACCGCGTCTGATTATGGATGATATCGGCATCGCTCAGCATGGCCGATACCTCTTCGTGGCGATCCTGTAGATGCTCGAGCTTGCGACGTATGGAATCTTTCATTGGGCCTGTTCGGAAACCTGTTAAAAATGAAGAAAGGGTATTTCGGCAATGCAGCTTATGTGACGCTAGGACTCAGGACGGGGGTGCCTGTCGAGCCCTTTTTCGGAAGATTCTGAGCTTGGCCTTGCCCCCCTTGCCCGCATTGTCTCATCGACGGTGCTATCAGGCGCCGCTGCCGGATTGACTGGCAACTGGAACAGGTCACGAAGCCAATTACTCGCTTCCTTACGGCCTTCTGCATGGGCACGACGAACCTGCACGGTCGGGTGATGGATCAACTTGTTCGTAAGTGCATGGGCAAGCTGCCGCATGACCGCTTCCACGCTCTGTCCGGAATCCGCCAGCCGGAGAGCACGCGCGAGCTCCAGATCACGTACTTCTTCCGCCCGCTCACGTAAGGATTTGAGCACGTCTACCGTCTCGAGCGAGCGAAGCTTGTACATGAAATCGTCGACGCCTTCGCGGATGAGATGCTCCGCTTCCTTGGCCGCCTCCTCACGCGCCCGAACATTACCCTCGATGACGGCCTCGAGGTCGTCAATACCGTAGAGATAGGCATCTTCGATATCGGCCACTTCGGCTTCGACATCGCGCGGCACGGCAATATCGGCGATAAACATGGGCTTGTGCCGACGCTTGCGGAGTGCGGTTTCCACAGCGCCTTTGCCAAGTACAGGCAGTGGCGCACCAGTGGACGCTATAACGATATCGGCCTTGGCGAGATGATCCGGCAGGTCACTGAGCTGAATGGCAGCGCCGCCGGTTTTCAGCGCAAGACTCTCAGCCCGACTGAGTGTGCGGTTGGCGATAATCAGATGTTCGATGTTCCGCTGCAGCAGGTGCTTTGCCACAAGCTCTATGGTTTCGCCCGCACCGATCAGCAGGGCGGTGCACTTGTGGATCTCTGGAAAGATACGACCCGCGAGTGAAACCGCAGCATAGGCTACCGAAACCGGATTGTTGCCGATGGCCGTTTGGGTTCTCACCCGTTTCGCCACGGTGAAGGCCTGCCGAAACAGCCGATCGAGCACTGTCCCTACTGTACCGCTGGACCGGGCTACCGTGAAGGCATCCTTGATCTGCCCAAAGATCTGCGGCTCGCCCAGCATCTGCGAGTCCAGCCCAGAGGCGACTCGCATGAGATGGCGCACGGCGGCCTTTCCCTCGAGAAAATACAGCGCGGGCTCGAGCTCTGCCCGACCCACTTCATGGCCAATCTCATGATAATCACAAAACCAGTCACAAAGCCGAGCGGCATCGATATCGGGACAGCTCAGATACAGCTCAGTGCGGTTGCAGGTGGAAAGGATGGTGACCTCACTCACCCCAAGCTCATCAGCCACGAGCTTGAGCACGACCGGCACTTCGTCAGCCTGAAAGGCCACGCGCTCGCGCAGGCTCACGCCAGTGGTTTTATGACTGAGACCGAAAACCTTGATCGTCATGGGTATCCGTCGCTAAGGAGATCCGAGCGCCCGCGAATCGCGGATAAATACGCCGAATAATGCGCCATATTAGCATGCGCCTCCGCGACTTGCAGCCATCCACTCGATAGGCTTCCCTCACCAGACATTCGCCCACATCATCGCGGTCATCTGAATTCCTGAACAAGCTGTAAGACTACAGGCAGCGCTATCGGCCACCAACAGTTGCGAATCAGCACGCCTGAATGCACACTCTGACGGTCACCCAGGCACAGACCGGATCCCGGAACAGGAAAAACCTTCATGACCCGAAAGACTTCGCTACCCCCGCTGACTGCCTTGTTGGCTGTCGTTGCCCTCGCAGGTTGCGCCTCCACCGGCAGTGACCACCAGGGCATGAGCGAAGCGCAGTTCCAGTCCCGACAGACGATCCCCAAGGGTCATGTCCGCGATCCCATAACGCTTCAGCCAATCAGGATCACACCCGCCGAAGACTACAAGGATACGTCAGTTGACGGCATGTCAGAGAACACGATCAGACTGCTCGTCGAGGCGGAAATCTCTGGTCACCGAGGGGATCTCAAACGACTGCTGAGCGACTATACGGCTGTGGCGCTCGAAACCAAGGACAGTGCTGTTATTCAGCGCGCCTTTGAGGCAGCGCAGTACATGAAGGACGACCCTGCGGCCCTCGCACTGGCAACACTCTGGACAGATGTGGCACCAGACGCCCTCGAGGCGCATCAGCATGCGGCGGTCTATCAGCTTAAGGCGGGTGATTTCTCATCCGCCCTCCGGCACATGGAGCGGGTCATGGAGCTTGGGGGACAGAGCACGTTCGACCGTCTCGCGGTTCATGCGGCCACGCTCGATCCGCAAACCCAGGACAGCCTGCTCGACCTCTACGCGGAACTCATCGAGCGACACCCTGAAGAGGCCTCGCTCCGTTTTGGTCACGCCAATCTGCTCGCGCAGAGGCAGCAGTTCGAAGAGGCTTATGCCGAGAGCGGCGATCTGGTGCGCCAGCACCCGGACGAAGCCAATTACGTGGCGCTGCACAGCAAGTTGATGCACAAGCTGGAAGGCGCAGACGCAGCACTGGCCTACCTGAAGAAGCAGCGCAAGAGACTGCCGAAGAGCATGCAGATCGGCGTCCTGCTGGCACAGGCCCTTCTTGATGAGGAGCAGTTCGAAGCCGCAGAGAAGGTGTATGCCGAACTGGCCGCACAGTTTCCGAAAGTGCCGACCCTCAAACGTTCATATGCCATCATCGCGCTGCAGAATGATAACGTGGAGGCCGCAAGACAGGCGCTTCAGTCGCTCGTGGCCGAAGACAAGCTGACGAATGATGCGCACTACTATCTTGGCAGAATCGCCGATCAGGCTGACGAAATCGATACCGCCATACATCACTACTCTCAGGTCACGTCAGGCGGCAATTTCGTGACCGCACTGGCACGAAGCGCCTTCCTCTTGCGCAACGCCGACCGCGACGAGGAAGCTTCGGCGATGTTCGCCCACGCGCGCAGCCTCTATCCGGAGCAGAGTGAGGCCATCTGGCAGGTGGAAATCAGTTTGTACAACGAGACCGACGATCATCAGGAGGCGCTCGAGGTTGCTGAGCGAGCAGTTGAGGAACACCCCGACAGCCTTGATCTGAAATACAGCTATGCGATGACAGCCGACAGGGCCGGCAAGATTGACGTACTGGAGCGCGAGCTTCGGGAAATACTGGAGCAGGATCCCGATAACGCCATCGCACTCAACGCCTTGGGTTACACCCTCGCAGATCGGACCGATCGCCTCGAAGAGGCCGAATCCCTCATCCGACGCGCTCTCGAGATCGACCCCGCCAATCCAGCGATCATGGATAGTCTCGGCTGGCTGCTGTATCGCAAGGGCATGGTTGCAGAGGCTTTGCCATACCTGGAGAAGGCTTACATGGCATTCCCCGATCCCGAGGTTGCAGCGCATCTTGGCGAGGTGCTCTGGGAGACAGGTGAAGAGGCTCGTGCGAAAACGGTTTGGCGTGAAGGCCTTACCCAGGACGATACTCACAAGCTCCTGCTGGAAACTATTCAGCGCTACGGCCTGAGCTCAGCGCAACTGATCAACGAGTGACGCTTACAGGCTCGATACCATTGAATTTACAATCATTTCGAAAAGGATGCCTGCTCCTGCTGGCACTACTGCTGTTCACGGGCTGCGAACTCAGTGCACCCAGAGAGCCGGTCATCTATGGCGTTCAGCCACCGGACTGGGCCAAGACAGCTGCGCGCCTGCGCGATTTAGACCACTGGACTATCGAAGGCAAAATCAGCGTACGCCGTGATGACCGTATCGATACTGGCCAGATCCGCAGCTGGCAACAGCGGGACGCCAACTATGATATCGAGCTGGCGTCAGTAATCCTCGGTCTGGGCGCTACGCGTGTGAAGGGAGATGACTCTACGGTAACCATCCACCAGACTGGGGAGGAGGCCGTCACGCTGCTCCAGGACCCCGAGGCAGCTTTCTACGGTGCTTTCGGTTGGCCACTGCCAGTGCGGCAGATCAGCAGCTGGATCAAGGGACTGCCGGCAGTGGTGACAGATGGCCCCGCACCCAAGCTGACCTTTGGTGCCGCTGGCGAGGTCGTTGCGATCGAGCAGGACGGTTGGACGATCAGCCTGCGCAAACACCAGCCTGTCATGCTCGGCGGTTACCAGCCACTGCTGCTTCCACATTTCGTTCAGCTCAGTCGCGAGCCGGCCAACGGTCAGGACGCGCAGGTGACAATAAAAATGGCCATCTCCAACTGGGCGGCAATCAGGTAATGGCTACGTTATCGCCTTCGGCCCTACCCCCTGCCACCACAGTACACGCACCAGCAAAGCTGAATCTGTTTCTTCACATCAACGGTCGGCGTGAAGATGGTTACCATGAGCTACAGAGCCTGTTTCAGGCTGTGGACCTCTACGACGGCTTGAGCTTCATCCATACAGCCAGAACCGATGACCGGCGAGAGCATCAGGCCATTCAGATGGCCATCGACCCCCTGTCGCCGATTCGCTTGTCCACTGAGTCGTCGGAACAAGCCAACACCGATAACCTGGTTTTTCGCGCAGCTGAGCTACTGCGACAGTGGCAGATCAGGACGACCGGTGTAGATCCGCTGGCGGACAAAACTCTGCATATCACGCTGACGAAAGTCATCCCAGTGGGAGCGGGACTCGGCGGCGGGAGCTCAGATGCCGCGTCTACGCTGCTTACCCTCAATCAGCTGTGGCGACTCGCTCTTCCATTGAAAACCCTGCTGCCGCTAGGCTTGCAGCTGGGCGCGGACGTTCCGTTCTTTCTCTACCAGTCGCCCTGTCTGGCCGATGGCGTGGGTGAAGAACTCATGCCGCTTCAACTCGCTTCGGAGCGCTTTCTGCTGATTCATCCGGCCTGTCATATTTCGACTCCAGCAATTTTCGGTCATCAAGCCTTGACAAGAGACACACCAAAACGCAAAATTGCGCCCGCTTTACGAGATGAGCTGACTGCTTCACTAAGTCCGCTCTGGAACAGCAAGGTCTTCGGCAACGACTGCGAATCTGTCGTCCGAATTCAGTACCCTGAAGTCGATTACATCTTTGACTGGGCAGCTACTGAATCACAGACCTGCCGTTTGACGGGAACCGGCTCCACAGTGTTTATTCCATGTGGTCCAGTGGCTAGTCCGGAATCCGCAGAATTGGCGAACCGGCTAGTGCAGCGTTTACCGTCAGCTTATGTTGGCCAGGCTGTAATTGGGCTGACAGCGGGTTCTCACAAAGTGGGAACGGTGCTAGAATAGGAATCTCGTTAAAGCCTTGAATGAAGACGCTCTTGTCCCTTCGAGGTCGTTCATTACATGAATTATTGGGGTGTAGCCAAGTGGTAAGGCAGCGGGTTTTGATCCCGCCACGCGTTGGTTCGAATCCAGCCACCCCAGCCATCTTTTCCGTGGCGCGACGCCTTGTCGCCCACGGGTGTCGTTGCAAGTTCAAGTACAGCCGGCAGCCTTCAGCAATGTCATTTGCATTTCCAGGCCGGCCTGCGGGTTCGGACTTCACATCCGCCGCCTCACGACGCAAGACATGACTGTATCCTCGAAACCATCTAATGAACCATCTGAAAAGGGTCCCACTGTGTCCAAACTCATGATCTTTTCCGGCAGGGCTAATCCCGAGCTTGCGAGAAAGGTGACCGACGCGCTGCATATTCCACTTGGCAATGCGGTCGTCAGTAACTTCAGTGATGGCGAAATCACAGTCGAAATCAATGAAAATGTCCGTGGGCGCGATGTCTTCATCATCCAACCGACATGTGCACCGACCAATGACAACCTCATGGAACTGGTGGTCATGGCTGACGCGCTGCGTCGCGCATCTGCTGGCCGAATCACTGCAGTCATTCCCTACTACGGCTATGCACGCCAGGACCGCCGGCCACGATCGAGCCGCGTGCCAATCAGCGCAAAGGTTGTGGCGGACATTCTTGACGGTGTAGGTATCGACCGGGTACTGACGGTTGACCTGCATGCCGACCAGATCCAGGGCTTTTTCCACATCCCGGTCGACAATGCCTATGCTACGCCAGTCATGCTGGATGATGTAGAGCGACGTGGCCTCAAGGATTACATCGTCGTCAGTCCCGACGTAGGCGGCGTTGTTCGTGCCAGAGCCTTCGCCAAGCGGCTGAACGATGCTGATCTGGCGATCATTGACAAGCGTCGCCCGAAAGCCAACGTCACTGAAGTCATGCACATCATCGGTGATGTTCAGGACAAGACCTGCATTCTCATCGACGACATCGTCGACACCGCCGGCACACTTTGTCAGGCTGCCAATGCCCTCAAGAAACAAGGGGCGAGCAAGGTTCTGGCCTATATCACGCATCCGGTACTGTCCGGACCTGCCATCGAGAATATCGAGGCGTCGCAACTTGATGAGCTCGTCGTTTCCGACACGATTCCGCTCAGTGACAAAGCCCGTAATTGTGATAGAATCCGCCAGCTTTCTTTGTCTGGCCTGCTTGCGGAGTCAATCCGCCGGGTCTGCAATGAAGAGTCCATCAGCGCAATGTTCAACTAAGGCTTTGAAAGCATTAGTTTAAACGCCTGATACAAGAGTCGGCGATTGGTCGCGATCGCTGACATTCATTTATGAAGATTATGCAGCCGCTTTGGCGACTGCCAGGAAAAAGATTATGGCTATCGATTTTACAATTGCCGCAACCAGCCGCGATGTTCAGGGGAAAGGTGCGAGCCGCCGCCTACGTCGCGAGCAGGGCATGGTGCCAGCCGTCGTTTATGGCGGAAAGAGCCAGCCAGCAAATATCATGATCAAGCATAATGAATTCATGCATGCGCTTGAGAATGAAGCGTTCTATTCACACATTCTCACGCTGGATATCGACGGCAAGACCGAACAGGTCATCCTCAAGGATCTGCAGCGTCACCCGTACAAGCCGACACTTCAGCACGCGGATTTCCAGCGCATCGTGAAGGGCCAGGCTATTCACGTCCACGTGCCACTGCACTTCATCAATGAAGACAAGGCCGTGGGCGTACGTCAGGGCGGCGGCATCATCTCTCACCAGATGATCGAAGTCGAAGTTGTCTGTCTGCCGAAGGATCTGCCTGAGTTCATTGAAGTCGACATGGCAGAAGTTGCAGTTGACCAGATCGTTCACATGAGCGATATCACCCTGCCTAAGGGCGTGAAGCTTGCGGAACTCGAGAAGGGCGAAGGCCACGACCAGCCAGTAGCCAACATTCACATGCCGCGCGTTGTGAAAGCTGATACCGATACTGATGGCGAGACTACCGAGGGCGGCGCTGAGTAATCGGCAACGTTCACGAAGAACGGGCGAATAGCCCGTTTTTTTATGCAGTTTTAAACTGATGGAACAATCTCCATGACCGATGCTGCGACCACACCTATTCGCGCCATTATCGGCCTGGGCAATCCCGGCAATGAATATGCGCAGACACGCCACAACGCGGGGGCGATGTTCGTTGAGAGGCTGGCCACCCACCTTGGCTGCACATTAAAAGCCGATAGCAAGTTTTTTGGCCACTATGGCAAAGCGATGACCAGCGCTGGTGAAGTACACCTGCTGATTCCGGCCACCTTCATGAATCGCAGTGGCCAGGCTGTCGGTGCGATGGCACGCTTCTATAAGCTTGAGCCAGTGGAACTTCTGGTGGCCTATGATGAGCTGGACCTGCCGCCCGGGACGATCCGCCTGAAAGCATCTGGCGGCCATGGCGGCCACAACGGCATACGCGATATCATTCAGACCTTTGGTGGACAGAACGATTTCCACCGTCTTCGCCTCGGCATCGGACATCCCGGTCACAAGGACCGTGTGACTGGCTACGTGCTGGGTCGGGCGCCGGCAAATGAGCGTGAGTTGCTGGAGCAGTGTTTTGATCGGGTGGAAGCCCACCTGCCCTCACTCCTGAAGGGCAACCTGGCTGCTGCCATGAATGAACTTCATCGACAGGTCGAATGATCGAGCTGTCGTTTCGAATAGATAACAACTGAATTCAGAGCAGGTGTGATATGGGTTTTAACTGTGGCATCGTCGGCTTGCCCAACGTCGGCAAATCAACGCTGTTCAATGCGCTGACTCAAGCCGGCATCGATGCCGAGAACTTTCCATTCTGCACCATCGAACCCAATTCGGGCATCGTGCCGATGCCCGACCGACGGCTGGACGCATTGGCTGCAATTGTAAAGCCGCAGAAAATATTGCCGACCACAATGGAGTTCGTCGATATAGCTGGCCTGGTTAAAGGCGCCTCGAAGGGTGAAGGACTCGGCAACCAGTTTCTGGCCAACATTCGTCAGACTGACGCGATTGCCCACGTTGTCCGCTGCTTTGAAGACGAGAATGTTGTTCACGTTGAAAACAAGATCGATCCAGCGGCCGATATCGAGGTGATTAATACAGAGCTTGCGCTCGCCGATCTCGATACCGTCGAGAAAGCCGTCTACAGACTTTCTCGGGTGGCCAAAAGTGGCGACAAGGATGCCAAGACGAAACTGGCTATTCTGGAGCGTGTGCAGCCTCACCTGGACCAGGGCAAGCCAGCACGCAGCCTTGCGCTGACGCCGGACGAGCACCTGCACATTCGCGAGCTGTGCCTGTTGACCATGAAGCCGACCATGTATATCGCGAACGTCGCTGAGGACGGTTTCACCGATAACCCGCATCTGGCCGTGGTTGAAGCCATTGCTGCAGAAGAAGGCGCGGTGGTAGTGCCGATCTGTAACAAGCTTGAGTCCGAAATCGCCGAACTGGAAAGCGATGAGAAGGCGGAGTTTTTGGCCGATCTGGGCATGGAAGAGCCGGGTCTCGACCGTGTAATACGGGCCGGTTACGGCCTCCTCGGCCTGCAGACCTATTTCACGGCAGGCGTGAAGGAAGTACGCGCATGGACCGTTAGAGTTGGCGCAACCGCTCCACAGGGCGCTGGCGTTATCCATACCGACTTCGAGCGCGGTTTCATCCGGGCCGAAGTCATTGCGTACGAGGACTTTATTGCCTGCAAGGGTGAAGCTGGCGCGAAGGATGCCGGAAAATGGCGGCTTGAAGGTAAGGATTACATTATCAAGGATGGCGACGTTATCCATTACCGCTTTAACGTATAGGCGGTAATCCGCATCTGAGTAGCCAAATGGCATTGACATGTCGGCCAAAAGCTCAGAGAATACGCGGCCTGAACTTCGGGTGAAACCCTTTGTTCAGAATGTGGCAAGGTAGCTCAGTTGGTTAGAGCACAGCACTCATAATGCTGGGGTCGCGAGTTCGAATCTCGCTCTTGCTACCATTTTTTTCTTGTGGGGCTTAGCCCCTCCTCCCCCGGTTATCCGTGCGCACACCTGCGCAGAGTCTGGACTACGTTCGGCTCAATAGCCTTCCTATATTGTCTGCAGTTGACAGAACGCGGGATCGACAACGCTTCGGTTGGAAGCGCCGACTTTCCGACGCTCCACCCATGACCATACCTTCTCGTGAAAGTAGAACCCGACGGTATTAACGGCAGGTTCAATAAGCGCCAGTGTGCCCCCTATGATCATGCTGCCTGTTAAAAGGTAGGCCACGGTGAACGCGACGGAAAAATGCAGTACCGCGAAACTCAAAGTCTTTTTCATAGCGCCCTCTCCCGAAAGTGTTAGCAGTTGCTTAGAATCAACTGTAATCCAGGAGTCGCTATAATAAAAATCAATTAGAGGAATACAAGCAATAGTTTTTACCAATGGATCTACAGCCGGCGAATCTCCATGGTCTGGCTTGCGGCCTCGTCAATGGTCTGTCCACTGCGGGCAGCAATCACTTTAGCCACTTCGTTGCGGTCAATGGTGTTGTCCACAACCAGCGCGTCCATTTCTGCTGGTGTCAATTGAGCGCTACCGCCGGGCAAATAGATCGTGCCATTGGAAAAATCTATCGCAAAAGCGATGAGTCCTGGAATGAGAAAGAAGAGCAAACCTATGCCGTCGAGGATAGCGATGGCGGGGTCGATGTTACCACCGCGCTGACCTTTCCGTTCCGGGTGGAGTATCGTGCCACAAGCAGCAAGCTGCGTGACAAGCGCCGTTGCAATGGCAAAGCTGGTCAGTTTCTTCATCGTTTTCTCCTGGTTATCGTTGTTGTTCAAAGTCTAGTCTAAACTGGCGGTGGAGCGGCGCTTTCGTCGGCCACATACCAGTAATACCTGATATCGCCAGCCCTCAATAGCGCCTACAATCGCGACCTTTCTTCTGGGATACCCGCATGAATATTCTTGTACTCACCTATGAATATCCTCCTCTGGGTGGTGGCGGTGGCAAGGTGGCTCTTGGCCTTGCAGAAGGTCTCGTGGCCAATGGCCACTCGGTTGATGTGGTCACCATGGGCTTCAAGACTCAGGTCGGTGAGACTGTTCAGAATGGCGTGAGGGTGCATCGACTCAAGAGCTTGCGCGCCAAGCCCGAGAGCTGTCATATCGGTGAGATGGTTCCGCATGAAGCCTCTGTGCTGTTCTACGTGCTGAAACTTGCCAAGACCAGACGCTTCGATATCATTCACGCCCACTTCATTTTCCCGGATGCCTTCACGGGATCATTCCTGGCGAAACGCCTGCGAATTCCGCTGATCTGTACAGCCCACGGGTCGGACGTTCCTGGCTACAATCCTGACCGCTTTCAGTTCCAGCATGTTCTGCTCAAGCCCGTCTGGCACTATACCGTTCGGGCCATCGATCTGATTACCAGCCCAAGCGAGCACCTTCGCAAGTTAATACTGAAGTCACGACCTTCGGCGAAGGTCACGGTCATCCCGAACGGCTATGATCCAGCACGCTTCGATCCGAATACTGAAAAACAGCCAGGCATCGTCGTGTGCACGCGGATGTTTCAGCGCAAGGGCGTGCAGTACATCATTGATGCCGCTGTCCGTATTGCCAAAGAAGACCCCAAGTACCGTATTCCGCTGCATATACTCGGTGAAGGCCCTTACCTGCAGAATCTTCGCGACCAGGCCGCTGGGAAAGATATCGACATCACCTTCCATGGCTGGGTCGACAACGATTCGCCCGAGCTGAAGGCGATTTACGAGAATAATGCCATTTTCGCCTTCACCTCTGATCAGGAAAACTTTCCGGTCAACCTGCTCGAAGCGCTCTGCGCTGGCAACGCGATCATCACCACGGACTCCAGCGGTGGCAAGGAAGTTGTCGGCGACTGTGCGCTACTCGTGCCGCCGCAGAATCCGGAGGCCATCGCAACGCAGCTGAAGCGCCTGATCGATGACGCCGGTTTCCGTCGGCAGCTCGGTCAAGACGGCCGTAAGCGGTTGGAAGATAATTTCAGCTGGAAAGCAGTTACCCAGCAGTTCGAAGACAGCATGCGACCGCTCATCGAGGCTAACGAGCGGAAACAACAGCAGTGAAGATTGCCTACATCTACCTGAGTCAGCTCGAAACACGCGACGCCAACATCAACCAGATGCTGAGCATGTGCGAAGCCCTGGGCAAGCACAGTGAGGTGACGCTCTTTACCGGCTGGATGTCGAAATCAGCTTTCGCGTCCCTGTGCCAGTTCTTTTCGATCAAGCAGAATTTCGCTACCCAGCGCTTGCCCGTGAAGCTGCTGACGGGCTCCTTGCTGATCGAGAAGGTTACCCGCCTGCTCTACTGCATTCAGGTGCTGATGGCTCTGAAAGCAGGCAGTTTTGATGTCATCTATACCCGGGACATCACACTGCTGGTCTTCCTCAAGATGCTGCCGAGCTGGGCGCGGCCCAATGTGCCAGTAATCTATGAGCCGCATACGCTGTATCACAAGACCTCGGAGAAAGTAAGTTTCGAACTCGAACACGCATCACTGAAGTTGGCCGATTATTTCATTCCGATATCACACGGCATCGCGCGAGATCTCGAAGGCATTTTGGGCGTAGATCCCGGGCGCATCACAGTGCTACCTGACGGCGTTCGCGTCGATGTGATTGCCAATGTGCAGGCGCAGTCCCTGGCCCGCGATCAGCTGCAGGTACTGTATTCAGGTAGCTTTATCGACTGGAAAGGTGTTGAGATCTTTATCGAGGCCATTCCATTTGTGCGCACACCGAACGTGGTATTTCTGGCGCTTGGCGGGGTGGGTAAGGATTTCGAGCGTATCGAACAGCTGGTGGCGTCATTGGACCTGCAGGATCGCGTGATACTGCGCTCACGCATGTCTCAGGATGAACTCATGCCTATCGCCAAGAGCGCCCATATCGGTGTATTGCCGAACAACCGAACGGCCATCGGGGCGCACTACACGTCTCCCCTCAAGCTATTCGAGTATATGGCGAATGGTTTACCTATTTTGGCGTCTGACCTCGAGTCGATGCGGGAGATCCTGGCTGAAAATGAGCACGCGCTGTTTTTCGAGCCATCGAATCCGTCGCACCTGGCGACGCAGCTCGACCGACTCTTGCAGGACGAGGAATTGAGGCGCTCGATGGGTCAGCGGAACTTGCAGGCCGTGGAGGCCTATAGCTGGGACTCGCGTGCGCAGCGCATCGTCGAGATTGCCAAGCGGTTGACACAATGAGCCTTTCACTGAAGTCTTTTCTGAGCTTTGCACTGGTCAGACTGCTCGCTCAGGCAACGTTGTTCGTGTTTCCCCTGCTGGTGGCAGCCTTCATCACACCTGATGAGTTTGGTCGTTTTTCGCTGGCGCTCATGCTTTTATACGTCTTCACAGCCATAGGCATCCAGTCCTCACAGTCGCCCTATGTCGTGCAGGCTAGCCGTGAGTTCACCCGCAACGGTAATGTGAGGCGTGCGACCACAGCGCGGGCAATCAGCGTTGGCAGCTGGTACCTGATTTCGCTAGGCATCGCTGTCGTGTTCCAGGACGCATTCCTGACATTTACAGGACTTAGCCACGAGAACTATGTGTTGGTCATTGCTGGCTTCTATGTGGTCAGTATGCGGTTCATTCACACCTCTACCTTTACATCCACGCAACGCAAGATGTGGGGGCCGCTGTTCGAACTCGCGATTGGCGTCAGCCTCTTCGCCGTGCTTATTATCTTCTACCTGCAAGGCAGCTTTGATCTCCGAGACGCGCTGTGGACACTCTTTCTCGGCCACGCCATCGCGGCCGTGCTGATATTGCCAGTGCTGCCCTGGCGCTTGATGCTGCCGTTCAGTTTCGATGCGCACATCGTAAAGGAGCAGTTTCGTAACAGCCTCTGGTATGTAATCGGCGCCGTCGCTGTCTACTTGATGAACTGGGGCGACAATCTGGTCTTAAGACTCTATACCGACTTCGAAAGCATCGGTCAGTACAACTTCGGCTATCAGATTTTCAAGGGCATGTTGATCTGCTTCACGACCATCCAGATGTTCTACTTGCCAGACATTCATCTCCTGCTCGAAGACAAGACCAAGCTTCGGCACTTCATGAAAACCACACGACTGCAGATCATGGGGCTTGGCACCCTGGGTCTGATCGTGACCGCCGTGTTGCTGGAGCCGGGACTAACGCTGGTATATGGGGCCAAGTACGACCCCTCTTTGCCAATTATGTATTGCCTGTTGATCGCCTCGTTCTTTGCGCTGTATCAGATGCTGCAACTCTCGATTATCGTGGGGATGTCACGCTTTGCCTTCGTTCAGATCGCTACTTTCATTGCGCTCGGCATTAATCTCGGGCTCGACTTTGCCCTTGTACCAAGCTACGGCATCATGGGCGCAGCAGTCGCAACCACGATTGCCTATGCATCGCTTGCAGGCCTGTTCAGCTGGTACATGAGAAAACGGCTCAGGTTGTTCGAAGAGATTTGACGCCTAATTGAAAATGAGATCTGACGCAGTCTGCTCGGCCTCGAGTGGAATGAAGCGGGCGCAGGCATTCTCGGGACAGTGGGTGATTTCGCCGACATAGATGGCGTCGCCATCGCTATACAGATCGATTCTCACGAAGCCGAAGTAGCTGCTGAGCTTTTCGGCCACCGCTTTCATTTCCGGCATGTTCTTCGGGAGCTCATAGGGCCCCAATTCACGGGGCCGCTTCATCGAAAAGTCCTGCTCGTTCATCGCACCATCGTAGTATTTTCTGGTGTGAACGTGATGACGACCAATATCGACCTGTAGCAGCTTCACCTTGCCGTTGAAGCAAAAGAATTTGTAGTCCTCACCCTTGGTACCACCAAACAGAATCGGCTCGATGATGACCTTTGGCTCTGCATAGCGGTAATTCACTTCGCGCTTGTAGAGATAGTAATTCAAGTCGAACCAGGCTTTGATTTCTGCTTTGTCGATGGGCTCTCCGTCGCGCCGGAGAATGACTCGACCACTGCCATGGGTGGGCTTGATACAGCAGCTTGCGGGGAAGTCAAAAGCGTCGATTTCGGCTTTCGACTCCAGAACGGCTATGGATTCGATGTTGTACTTGTCGCCCACGGTTGCCGCAACGAAGTGCTTCACGAGCGCCTTGTCCGAAGTGAACTGACGCAAGGGGCTCAGCATCTCCTTAGAGGTCTTGAGTCGGAACAGGTAGTCATTCAGGAGCATTCCCGAGCCTGGCTTGCGCCTATGGGCACGGAGAAACAGCAGATAAGAAAAGATATAGTCACCGGTGCGTGTCTTCGGCAGCGACTGGAGTACGCGGGCCAATACTTTCGTAAGCAAGTGAATTCCTCTTCCATGTAGGCGAGTGCGACCCAGCCCTGTAAAGAACTTACAGGCTATGGCCGGGACTCTAGCAGAGACCTGGTTGGTCGTTAGCAAAACTTATGGTTGACCTTAGCCCGCTTTCGAGAGCACCTGGTTTTCCTCTTCATACCATCGGGAAAGGTCCCGCCCTGTTAGATTTTCAAGTTTGATGACATCCTCACGGTAGTAGTCTCTGATCCTGGCTTTGAAGTCCGCTGAAAGTTCCAGCTTTGCCGACTCCTTTGTGAGTAAGCCAAGCAGCACCTTATGCAGGTTAATCTTACGCAAGGCGACCAGTAGCCAGTTCATCTTCATGGCCACAAGCGCACGGGGTAATAGGAACAGAAAACGCCCAACCCAGGGGAATCTCGCTTTTTTCGCTGCGTTTGACTTCCTCTCGAGCCCTGCTGGAACGAATCTGGCGTCGACGCCGAGAAACTCATACATCCGGGCCACCGTGCCGGCTCTGTCTTTGCGGATGTCGTCCATGAAAAACAGCAGCACCTGGCTTCGGTCGCAGCGCTTGTAGAGCCGCTCGATCTGCTCGCCATACAGCCCCTGCTCCAGATAGCGACCGTCGCTGCGGATCTCCTCCTCGATCGACCCCTTCGCGATACCAATGTAGTCATGGTTCATGCGGTAGTGGGAGACGAGCCGCTCCAGCGGATCTCTGAGGCAAATCAGCAACTTGATCTCCGGGTTGTAATCCAGGATGTTGTCGATCGCGTCGGGATCGGCGATGTACAGCGGCGTGTACTCTCCGCGTATGGCATCGGCGCGGCAGTGCGAAAAATGCTGGTGGTACCAGTGCAAGCTTTGCTGCCGCTGAGGATTGGCGCCTTCGTTCCCGGGCGATGCGAGCGAGTTGAAGTAGCGGACTTCCTTGGGCTCTGAGAGACAGATTTGCGGATGCGCAGCCAGTATGTCCGCCAGCCAGGAACTACCACCCTTGGTAACGCCGATCCCGATGAACTCTATAGGTTTCATCTGCTTGTAGACCTCCTTTTCATATTGCCTGATGACGACTCGCGCCCGCTCGACATCGTCATCAGCAACCATAACACGCACATGACCGTGTGCTGCCAACTCGCCCACCCCGCCCTGGAGAAACTCCCCTGTCACCCACGCCAGCACCTCTTCGTGCTCCAGACGTGACTTGAGCAGGTATGCTTCTATAGTATTCGAAGCTTCGTATACAACTTTCATCTATTACCCAAGGAAAACTGTGTCAGACCGCCGCCGGTTCATAATCGTCATTAACGCTGCCGCTGGGAACCAGAAGAATGAACACCTGCTGGAATGTATCAGCAGGCACATTCCGACCGAATCACTGCTGAAAACCGATCAGGTGCATCCGGGGCCCGACTTCGAGCAGGACGTTGATCGCGCCATCCGAGACGCCGCAGCCGAAAAAGCGGTACTGCTCATCGCAGGTGGCGACGGAACCGTCAACACCTTCCTGGGCCGTATGTCGGTGCTGAATTCTACAGTAGGCAAAACAACGCTCGCTATCATCCCAAGGGGTACATTTAACTACTTTGCCCGGGACCACGGCATTCCTACTGAAGCCAATGAAGCAATAATCAACGCCCTCGAAGGGGTGGCACAGCCGGTGCCGCTATGCTGGGTGAACCGTGAGCCCTTCTGTGTGAGTGCGAGCCTCGGCGTCTACCCAAAGATCATGAAGGCACGCGAGCGCATTCTGGCGAAAACCGGGCGATCCCGGCTCGCAGCGGTGCTCACCAGCATCTGGGTGTTCCTGACGAATCAGAAGCGTTCACTGATCTCGATCGAGCACGGCACCCAGGTACGACAGATGAAAACGCCGCTGGTGGTGGTGACCTGCAGCCAGACCCAGATCGAGACCTTCGACATGCCTGAAGCAAGTCATCTGGACAAAGGCTTCATGATTCTATTCGCCATGCGAGGGCGCACCAGTATTCGTATGCTGTTTGCATTGCTCAAAAGCGCGTTCGGCGGTATTCGCAATGTTGAAGAGATCAGTTACGAACCCGTTCAGAAGCTACAGATCACCTATCCGCGCATCCGCCGCCGGAAAACCATAGAGGTTGCGGTCGATGGCGAAATCCGCCGGCTGCAGAACCCGCTGATCTTCCGGGTCGAGCACGAAGCGGCCCAGGTCATCGTCCCTGCAAAGAGTCGGGAAGATGAGTGAATATACTGCACATTTCAGATACCCACTTTGGTACTGAAATACAGAGCACTATTGAGGCCCTGCTCGAACACCTGGAAGAATTCCCCAGTCAGCTGGTCATTTACTCTGGCGATATTACTCAGCGGGCGCGTGTGAGCGAGCTCAAGGCCGCCGCCGCCTTTCTGCGACGCCTGCCGGACGGTCCGGTGATGATCGTACCCGGCAATCATGATATCCCGCTGTACAACGTGCTGCAGCGCTTTAGTTCGCCGTATGGGCGGTATGACGAGTATCTGGCGAATTTTTCGCTTGGGCAGAACCATATGCCTGTTTTTGATTCGGACCGAGTGTCGATTACGGGGCTGGATACGACTAACCCGGCGCGGTACAAGGATGGCCTGTTGACTGATGAGCATATCGAGCTGACAAGCGAGCGTCTGCGGGCGGCCGAGGCGCATAAACTGAAGATCGTATTTGCGCATCAGCCGGTGGACGCTATTCTGGATAGGGACGAGAAGAACATCATGCAAAATGCCGAAGCTGCTATTCGGCAGTGGGCGGCTGATGGGATGGATCTGTACCTGGGCGGGCATATTCACTTTCCGTTTATGCAGCCCTTGAGTAGCCGGTATTCTGGCTTAGCCCATGATGCTTGGACAGCTCAGTGCGGCACGACGTTCTCGACCAGAATTCGAAACAAGATGCCGAATTCGTTCAATCGGATTTGTGTAGGAGATACCAGGAATGAAACCAAGTTGGAGCGCTGTGAATTTGATTATGGGATGCGGCGGTTTAGGTTGGAGGAGCGGGTTTTGCCTTGGTTGTAGGGAGCTCCGCCCAATATGCAGTTAGCGCGAAGCCGAACAGTCCGGGAGTCTCTTTGGATCACCTCACACTTTGAACGTTAGAGTCCGATTGACGAATCGCTACCTGATCGGCTTGGCAGGCTGTCTAGTAATCGTAGGCGCGAGCTATATTGCACTCAACCGAGTGGAAGGTCAGCCGAAAATAAGTGACCTCGATCTGGCAATTTGGGTATATGTTCAGTTCTTCTTGTCCACTGCGTTTATTTACGTTTTCTCTATAGTGCTCTGGCGTTTCTTTGCTCGCCAATTCGGTATTCGGAAAGATCTGGGTATTGCCTTCATCGATATGGGCTTGTTTGCGGTAGGTAAATACTTCCCGGGGAAGATATGGGGCATCTTCGCGAGGGGTGCTTGCGATGGCGCTGATAAAATAACGATAACTCGAACCAACGTATTGGTTTCGACAGCAGAGCAGATCTATTGCCTAGGAGTAGGCGTTCTAGTAGGAACTGCTTTGGCCCTGATTTCTTTACCTGATATCGGAGGCGCTCTCGCATCGATTGTGGTCATCAGCGTACTGGCTCTTTGTGTACTGATGCAAAGGCTCGGTGTGTGGATTCTTGACATTTCAAATAAGTTTCGACTTCCAGCAACGTTCATCAGCATGACCAATCGCCTGATTCTGGCCAATGGCTATATCGGGCTTTGGCTGCTCACATCGTTACCGTTGATTATTCTCATCGGCTCCTCTCATACACTAAACCTTTCGGAAGCAGCTGCTCTTATGGCGGCCTTTACGTGCGCGATGATAGCTGGATGGATCGCAGTGTTCGCACCTGGCGGAATTGGCATTCGAGAAGCGAGTTTTGTTCTACTGGCCCCCGCATGGCTCACATGGCAAGAAGCCGTGTTCTGGATAACGTTGCATAGGATGTTGTTTACCCTGTTCGATCTCTGCTTCGGCGTCATAACTGTAGGAATTGCCACCTTCCGATACAGGCTATCATTGTCATCATGAAACAACATATAACGGCACCAGCTCCGAGATTTCTGCTTCGTTATTTTTTCCTGAAGCAGCTACTCAAACAACATTCCCTTGTCCGCAGATCGTTTGAGGAGGCATGTGAGATTGGTCCAGGCCTCGGAGATGTGAGTAGTTTTTTCACAGCCGCTAATGACGTCACTCAGATGAACCTCTTCGAAGGATCCGCCCAGGCACGCGAAATTCTGGAAAAGCGGTTCCGCGGTAACGGTAATATCTCGGTCCGCAATGAATTTTCGCAGGATGACAATAGATATCAGATTGTACTTTGCTTTGAAGTGATAGAGCATATCGAGAACGATGAAGCCTTCCTGACATCCATATTTGCTTCTTTGAAGCAGGAGGGCTGGTTCATCGGCTCTGTCCCCGCTTATATGAGAAAATGGCAAGCCATTGATGAGTTGGCGGGACACTTCAGACGCTATGAGCCGTCCGAGCTATATGAAAAATTATCAAACGCCGGCTTCACCGACATTTCTGTGTACATTTATGGCTTCCCTCTCACGAATATAATGTTTCCGTTCCGGCAATTAGCCTACGGCAAGAAAGTCAACAAGCGTACTTCGACTGATAAAGCTGAAATGACAGCTAAAAGTGGAATATCAAGGAGAACCGTGCGGGGGCTTAATACAACGCTTGTGTACGCGATCGTCAAGATTGCCAGCTCGCTCCAGCGCTTACCTGGCCTTTCCCGCCTGGGCGACGGGCTGATCTTCACATGCCGAAAGAAATGATCTCAGTGAGCCCAGCAGAACCCCGGACCGTGCTGGTCGCTGGTACTTATAGCGCTACGGATGCCTATCCCAATACGAAATATCGCTTGAGTCTTCTTCAGAAACAGGCATATCTAACTGTGACTGAGCGTAATTTTCCCAGCAGCAATAAGCTGAGCTACGATTCTCAGGCAGGCAGAATAATTAGCCTTCTCTTTGCCGCTCTTAAGCTGACAGCTGCCACTTTAGCAGCAAGCTTTTCCGTGCTCAGGTTCCGCAATAAGGACGTGTTGTACGTCCCCTACCCTTCACCGCTTTTGTTGTTCACTTTGAGTCTTTTACCAAAGTCAGCTCGCCCCAAATCAATCATCGCGGATGTTTTTATATCGTTGTATGACACAGCAGTGGTCGATCGACGTCTATTCAGCGCCAGCGGTATTTTTGCGAAAATACTTCTATACATGGAGCGCCGCGCCTATTTAGTCGCCCATTGCCTCGTCACAGACACACCTGAAAACTCCGAGTACTATTCAAAATTGTTCGACATTCCAGCTGAATCTTTCACAGCTATTCCTCTATCGATTAACGAAGCAGTTTTCAAACCTTCACCTGACAAGAAGAAAGGCAATCGCTTCAAAGTTTTGTTTGCTGGAACCATGGTCCCACTTCAAGGAATCAGAACGATATGTGAGGCAATAGCGAAGGTTGATTCTAGTTTGCCGATCGATTTTCTTTTCGTCGGCGATGGGCAAGACTCAGCAATTCTAGAGAACTTTTTTTTGAACGCGCCCGAGCGTTTCGAACTACAGTATCAGTGGGAGCGAAAATGGCAGGACTCTGACTCACTTGCGGCGTTGATTCAATCAGCTGATCTCTGTTTGGGCATCTTTGGGGACCAGGCGAAAACAAACCGAGTGTGGCCACTAAAAAATTACTTGTACATGGCTTGTGGCAAAACGCTAATTACAAGCGACACCAAAGTAGCGAAGAGACTTCAGGAAAATACACAAGGCCATCCATTTGCTATGGTCTCACCTGCCAACCCGTCCCAGCTGGCGCGAACCATCCAAACGCTTTACGCAGATCCTGCGCAAATTCACTCCATCGGTGAGTGCGCAAGGGCCTTTTTCACCGAGCATCTTTCCTCCAGAGCTTCAAACGAAAAATTTCTAAAACTTTTTGATCAGCGTTAACGGAATAACGCGCCTACTCCCCCTTGTACATGAGGTTCGTGATCTGCTCTGAGATAAGACCGATAAGAAAAATAATGACCGCCGAACTCATCAGTAGCATCGACATATTGGTGAAGCGACTGGCTGTGATGAATGTGAACAGGTAATAGCTCAGCCCCGCGGCGAAGAACCCACAGCTGACCGGAAAGAAGATCTTTAGCGGCGAGTAAAGCGTTCCTATTTTGAAAATCACCAGAAAGAACCGAATACCGTCTCGGAAAAGCTTTATATGACTCTTCCCTTCCCGCTTTTTGACTTCAATTGTTTCGAATTTAACTGAATAGCCTGCTCTAAAGAAGGCCATTGTGCTTGTGGTCGGGTAGCTAAAGCCGTTGGGAAGCAGGTACAGGAACTCGCGAAATTTGGCGGCATTGGCTACGCGGAAACCTGAGGTCAAATCGGCTACATGATAGCCGGTCATATAACTAGCAAGTCGGTTGTAGACGCCGTTGGCAAAGCCTCTCCAGTAATTAGCCTGCGAGACTTTTTCCCGCGCACCGACCACCAGGTCGTATCCTTCATTATATTTCCCGAGAAGGTGCAGCACATCGCGTGCTGAATGCTGTCCGTCGCCATCCATGAAAATCAGTACCTCGGAGGTCGCTGCCCGCGCACCGGTCTTTATCGCGGCACCGTTGCCTTTGGAGTAGACGTGACGGCACACCTTGGCACCCGCGGCCGCGGCCAGCTCGCCAGTATTGTCGGTGGAGCCGTCGTCGACGACGATGACCTCTAAGGGCTTCACAAGCTCGAACAAATCCTCTACAAGCGCCTTTATGGAACTAGCCTCGTTCTTCGCTGGAATAACTATGGAACATTTGCAATCAATCATAATTTATTCCCCGACGATGGATTTTTTCTATCTGCTCAATAAATCTATATACATCGCCACCTATCGACGAGGAGAACCGGCCCCGTCTAGTATCTTCTTCGATTGCTTTTCTAGCATTAATCAAAGCGCTGTCATACAGCCCTGCAGATGCGTAAAGAACAGCCAATTTGTAGTAGCCCCGCGCGCTGTTAGTAACGGCGACCGAATTCTCGAGCGATGTGGCAGCATATTCAAAATTTAGTCTCTCAGCATAGTAGTCAGACAAAGTGTCCCAAAAGGGGCCTTGCAGATTCTTTGACTCATTGAAGAGCCTCATCTTCGGCACTTCAATTCGAAGAGAATCTAGCAACGGCCTCGAGCCATCTTTGCAAGTAACTCCATACGATTTTTCGAGCTGATCAAGAAGCTGGATCTGTCCGATAATGCCAAACCCGACCCTGTAGTTACGGTTCCAGTCGATACTTGAAATATCCTCCCCATAAAATATGCACCGGAGGCGAGCTTCGGTAAAAACGCTGTCAAACAACAGAGGATCCAGTTCGACCGCATCTTGGATGAGGCCGAGGGACAATTCTGGCAAGCCTTTAGCCTCGAGATGCTGCGAATAAGCAATATGCGCTCTTATCGATTCTGGCGAGTCCTGCTCAAATTTTGCGTAAAGCATGGTTTCGTTCCCCCACGTATTTGAGAGAATATAAGTTGTCAGTGAGAGAAACAGACCATAGCTTACTAGAATAATTGGGGCCAGTATTTTTGAGTCGTTCTTATCTGATAAGAATACAACGCCCCAAACTATAATAGCAATTACGCCAATACTTGGCAGATAGTTCCTATGCTCAAAGTAAAGTTCGAGAGGAAGAATAGTTGACTCAAGAAGATGAAACCCAAAAAACCAGACGGCAGCGGCCATCACAATGACATTTCTTTTTAGTATTGCCCGGCTGCATATAGCAGCTGCTATCGATAGCACAGTCAGTCCGAGGAAAATATTACTGTCATAAATCGAACTATTTTCGCTAAAAGACTCCTCAAATAGGTTTAAACTGCTAGCAAATGGTAGAACAATTTTTGATATGTAGTCCCCTAGAATCGGAAGCTGCAGCAAAATACGATCGTCTAGGCTGAAAGTCCTCATAGCGAACCCGTCACCCCAGATGTTTTTCGTTACAACAACTGTAGTTAATAGCGCCCCCAAGCTGAAAAAAAACGCGACCCTTAATCTATAAATAACTTTATCATGGAAAACCGAATTTAGTACAAATAGCTCTAGCACAGCAATGACGAATAGAACCAAAATGGTATTTTCTTTAGATAGAATCCCCGCGCCAAACGCCGCTATGAAAATTGCTGCTGCTGCGAGCGACTTCACTATTTTTTTCTCTTTTACTGACTTCCTTAGAATAAGATATGTGTAAACTGCCAATACAGAGAATAGAGCCGCCAAGATAGCCATTCGCTGTACTATATAAAGAACGGTAGTTAGATGAAGTGGGTGAACTACCCATATGCAAGCAACACTCAGCGCTATCCAATCAGCCCTTCGTCTGCTGTAACCACACTCTTGATATAAGAAACGAGAAACCATCAGCATAACTGCGAGTCCAGTCATCAGATGGAGAAAAATATTAGTTATTTTAAACGGACGAGGTGAAGTAGGCCATGTGTGACCATCCGCTAGGAATGAAAGCATCGATAGCGGTCTACCGAATGGGCCAGAATGGTTATCCAAAATAAAGTGTGAGACTGCTGTCGGATTGTCAACAGACCCGTCCCACCCCAATGCATTTAGGTTACTAAAGTCATCGAACAGGAATGGTCCTGAAACGCCAGGCCACAGTAGCGAGATTACAACAAACCCGGTGACAATCAGAGATACAAGCACTAGAAAATTGTGTTGAGCGCTTTTAGTCATAGGCGGTATACACTACACAGATATATCTTCAGATAACAAAAAAGGAGAGCGACGCTCTCCTTTTTACTCAGGCTAACAATTATCTGCAGTTTGCAGGGAGGAACTTTCCAGGAGCATTGCCTTTGCTACAAGTCCACTTGACACCAGTAGTATCACCAGTACCTTCGAACTTTATAGTCTTTCCGTTTATTTCTGAATTAAGATTTGTCAGAGTATAAGTAGCGACGCCGACACTAGTGTTTGTATCATTGTATTCAACTTTGCTCAGATACTGACTTTGCGCAGAGGTTGTATTGATTCCAGCTACTGCCGCGTTGGTAGGCATCACGCCTACTGACGAGTAGTATTCTGAAATTGAAGTTTTAGCAGAAGCTGCAATACCAAGCACCTCGGTCACTTTCGCTCGTACTGTATAGTCCTGGTACGCAGGAATCGCGACTGCAGCAAGGATACCGATGATGGCCACAACAATCATAAGTTCGATCAGTGTGAAGCCTTGCTGTACCTTACTCATTACTGGTTTGAAATTTTGCATTTGGGTAGTCCTCAGTGTTCTATGACGTTTTGCTTCGGGCGTCGCCTGTGCTTCGCATCCTTGAGAGAAGTAAAGCAGAGGGTGTGCCAAAATCAAATTCTTTCGTATCGCCCTTTTCCTATCAGCCACTTAAGCCCATAACCACCGCTATCGGACGAAAGGTCTACCAGTTCAAATTGTACCGGACAAGCGCGCTTTGTTGCTGACTCACGGCAGAAGGTGACGTGCCGCGTCACATCCTTACCCACACTTTTGACTTCGTCTCAGGGAAACGTGGAAGCATAGCTATACGATTTGGGTTTTTCGGACGGATTTTTGCGAACTCCTCCATTCGCTTCTAAACTCCTCAAATACCTCGATTTCCGCCTGAACTTAAACCGAAGCGGTTTTCTTTACCCTATATAGAGTCAGATACAGTACATGAGCGCACCCCTTACAGGCCTTGCCCGTCGCTTTGTGTTCGACGGGATAATCGATGAAGAAACCGCTCGGAATGCCAGCAATGAGGCCAAGCGCGCGAATATCCCGCTTGTTGCTTATATAGTAAACAATGGTCTCGCCAAGGCGCCCCAGATTGCCCAAGCATCGTCACTCGAGTTTGGCGTACCACTTTTCGATCTTGACGCACTCAATCTTGCGGTCATGCCTGAGAAAGCAATCGGCGAAAAGCTGGTCCGCAAGCACCAGGTTTTGCCTCTCTTTAAACGGGGAAACAGGCTATTTCTAGCAGTGGCGGATCCCACCAATATTGCTGCGATGGACGAAATAAAGTTCGCGACAGGACTCAATGCAGAACCGGTGTTGGTCGAACAGGATAAGCTCACTCGAGCAATCGATGTATATCTCGATAGCCAAGAACAACCTCTCGGCGGAATGGATCTCGACGGCGACCTTGAAGATATCGACATCGATACTGGCGACAACAAGCCGGAGGCCAATCAGGATTCAGGTGAAGACGACGCGCCAATCGTCAAATATGTGAACAAGATGCTATTGGACGCTATCAAGGGGGGCTCTTCCGACGTTCATTTCGAGCCCTACGAGCATGCCTATCGCATCCGCTTCAGAACTGACGGTATTCTTCACGAGGTCTCTCGACCATCGGTCAAATTGGCTGCGAAATTCTCGGCCCGCTTGAAAGTTATGGCCCAGCTCGACATCTCCGAACGTCGTGTCCCCCAAGACGGCCGGATCAAGATGAAACTGTCCAAGACCAAGTCGATCGACTTCCGAGTCAACACGCTACCCACACTGTGGGGCGAAAAAATCGTTCTTCGAATTCTGGACGCCAGTAGCGCCAAAATGGGCATCGATGCGCTGGGTTACGACCCGGACCAGAAGCAGATGTATATGGATGCGCTGGCGCAGCCACAAGGCATGATACTTGTCACAGGTCCTACTGGTAGTGGCAAAACGGTTTCGCTCTATACCGGCTTGAATATCCTTAACACTCCAGAGCGGAACATTTCGACCGCCGAAGACCCTGTTGAGATTAACCTCGAAGGCGTCAACCAGGTGAATGTCAGTACTCGAGTCGGCCTCGACTTCTCTGCTGCCCTCAAAGCCTTCCTTCGTCAGGATCCAGATGTGGTGATGGTGGGCGAGATTCGAGACCTTGACACCGCCTCTATCGCAGTTAAGGCCGCTCAGACCGGACACCTCGTTTTATCTACTCTTCACACAAATAGCGCCCCAGAAACGCTCACCCGGCTGCGCAATATGGGTGTCCCTTCTTTCAATATCGCGACCTCGGTAAGCCTGATTATTGCGCAGCGTCTTGCTCGGCGGCTCTGTAGCGAATGCAAGGAGGAATTGAAAGTCCCGCCAGAGGTATTAAAAGAGGAAGGCTTCACAGACGAACAAATTGCTACAGGGTTTACCTTGTATCATCCCAAGGGCTGTCCAAAATGTAAGGGCGGATATCGCGGTCGTGTGGGCGTTTATGAAGTAGTTAGGGTCACGCCCGAGCTTCAGGAACTGATCATGAATGACGCCAGCTCGCTTGAGATTGCCAGGACGGCGCAGAAACTGGGATTTCGTAACCTACGACAGTCCGCTCTGCGCAAGGTGATTGAAGGCATGACCAGCCTTGAAGATGCGAACCGCGTGACGAAAGACTAGAAACAGGATTACGAGACGATTTGAGTTCGTGCCAATGGCCGAACACTTGTGGGTAGAGAGACTATGGCGCAGGCAATTGAAAAAACAGTCCCCTTCCTCTGGGAAGGCAGGGACAGGAAAGGTAACAAGACCAAGGGCGAGACTGTTGGCACCAATAGCGCCATTGTCAAAGCTCACCTCCGCAAACAAGGGATAGTTCCTACGAAAGTACGGAAAAAGCCCAAGAGCATATTCGGAGAAAAAACGCAGAAAATTTCGCCGTTCGATATTGCGATCTTCGTGCGTCAAATGGCAACAATGATGAAAGCGGGCGTCCCACTGGTGCAATCTTTCGATATTGTTGCGGATGGTCTTGAAAACCCGTCACTGCGCAAACTTGTTCTCGATGTGAAAAATGACGTCGCAGCGGGTAACAGTTTTGCGTCTTCGTTGATGAAGCACCCAAAGTATTTCGATGACCTGTTCTGCAATCTGGTCGAAAGTGGCGAGAAAGCCGGTGCGCTTGAGACGATGCTGGGCCGTGTCGCGACCTACATGGAAAAAACCGAGGCGCTGAAGAAGAAGATCAAGAAAGCAATGACCTACCCCATTGCCGTTCTGGTAGTTGCGCTAGTCGTTACGGGTATTCTCCTTGTCTACGTCGTGCCAATGTTTGAAGAAATGTTTCAGAGTTTCGGGGCTGACCTTCCCGCATTTACTCGCATGGTTGTCGATCTGTCGAGATGGGCGCAGGCAACTTGGTACTACATAATCGTGGCAATAATCGCGATCATCTTCGTGTTCAAAGAGATAATGCGGCGATCTGAGGCGGCTAGAAATCAAATGGACCGCTTGGTCCTCAAGCTGCCTGTAGTCGGCGACATTCTCTACAAGTCAGCCGTAGCCCGCTTCGGACGTGTACTCTCTACCACGTTTGCTGCCGGTGTTCCATTAGTCGACGCGCTGGACTCAGTAGCGGGCGCCTCCGGCAACGTGGTCTTCAAGAACGCGGTTTTGAAGATAAAGGAAGATGTTTCTGCAGGTACTCAATTGCAGTACAGCATGAAGGAAAGCGGTGTGTTCCCCGTCATGGCGGTCCAGCTGACATCTATCGGCGAAGAATCCGGCGCCCTAGACGCCATGCTCGAGAAAGTCGCGGATCACTACGAATCAGAAGTCGATGATGCCGTCGACAACCTGACCGCCCTGATGGAGCCTATGATAATGTCCGTACTCGGCGTACTGATCGGTGGTCTGATCACTGCCATGTACCTCCCAATATTCCAAATGGGCCAGGTGGTCTAACACGTGACAGAGTTCTTCCAATACCTACAGCAGCATCCCAATGCTGCTTTTTTTTTCATCGCTGTGTTCGGCCTACTAATCGGCAGCTTCCTGAACGTGGTGATCTACCGCCTTCCTCGCATGATGGAAGCCGGCTGGCTCCAGCAGTGCGAACAGTTCCTGGCAGATCACCAGCAGCGGAAGGCTGAGGCAGCCGCTGGCCCCACAAACCACAACACCGTCGCCCCAGACCTCACCCACGAAGCCGACGCACCCGCCGAACAGGCGGAAACCACGCCGGTGATGACCCTCTCCAAGCCAGACTCGACCTGCCCGCACTGCGGCCACAAGATCCGCGCCTGGGAGAACATTCCCGTACTCAGCTACCTCGCCCTGCGAGGCCGCTGCTCGTCGTGCAAGGCCACCATCAGCCTGCGCTACCCTGTTATCGAGCTCGTCACCGCCCTACTCGGCGTTATCTGCCTCAAGTTCATCGGTGTCAACATGGCCGGTCTGGCCGCCGTTGCCCTCAGCTGGACACTGCTCACCCTGTCGATGATCGACTTCGATACCAAGCTCCTGCCAGACAGCATCACCATGCCGCTACTCTGGGCAGGGCTTATCGCCAACAGCTTCGGGCTTTTCACGGACCTTGAGTCTGCGATATGGGGTGCCATTGGCGGCTACATGAGCCTCTGGCTGGTCTTCCACGGCTTTCGCCTGCTCACAGGCAAGGAAGGCATGGGCTATGGCGACTTCAAGCTCCTGGCGGCGCTGGGCGCCTGGCTGGGCTGGCAGGTGCTGCCGCTCATCATCCTGCTGTCTTCCTTAGTCGGCGCAATTATCGGTATTGGCCTCATCGTGATCCGCGGACGAGACAGAAATATTCCGATTCCCTTTGGTCCCTATCTTGCCATCGCAGGCTTCATCGCTTTACTCTGGGGCAATGCGATTATTTCCTCATATCTCTCGACGCTCTAACCAGCCAGCTACGGCGCTACAGGCTTATCAATGAAGCCTGTAGTGGGTCTCACTGGCGGGATAGCCAGTGGCAAGTCATCTGCGGCCGCCATCTTTGCGGCGCTCGGCGTCGACTGTATCGATGCTGATGGCGTCGCCAAAGCCGTCGTTGCCAAAGGCGAGCCTGCACTCAGGCAAATCGCTGAACAGTTCGGACCTGAGATCCTCCTGGAAAGCGGTGATCTCAATCGCCCTGCCCTGCGAAAGCTGGTGTTCTCAGACCCCGACCAACTCCGCTGGCTAGAGGCCCTCACCCATCCCCTCGTGTACCAGCGACTGAAAGACTGGCGAGCCAATATCAGCAGCCACTACGGCATTCTGGTCTCACCGCTGATGCTGGAGCGCCGTCAGCACCACACCGTAGACCGTGTGCTGCTTATCGACGTACCACCCGAAGTACAGATCCAGCGAACGATGGCGCGTGATGGTTCCACCGAGCATGAGGCACAGGCTATCATGGCGACCCAGATGGCCAGGCACGAGAAAAGAGCACTCGCCGACGATATCATTCTCAATGATGGCGATCTCACCAGCCTGCGTCACAAAGTCCAGTCACAGCACGATGCGTACATGAAGCTATGAAGAAAATTACTGTCAATTGCCCGACCTGTCAGAAGCCGGTCGACTATGTCCCTGAGAACGAGTACAGACCGTTTTGCAGTGAGCGCTGCCAGATGATCGATCTCGGCGCCTGGGCTGAAGAAAGCTACAAGATACCCGTGACGCCTACGGCCGAAGACTTGGAGCACATCATGGATGAACTCGACGAGCAGAGTGGAAGTGAAGATGGTAAGCAGCAATCCATTGGCTATCGCTGGCAGTGAGTGACTGTCGGTTCTGCGGACTCGTCAAAGGCACTGAAACCGCCAGTGTGATTCACCAGGACAAGGACTGTCTGGCGATGATGGATCTCTTTCCAATCAGCCCAGGCCATCTCCTGATCGTACCCACCAGGCACGTTGAACGCTTCGATGAACTCACCCTCGAGGAACTCGACGCGCTCTCGCGTATGACCCATAAGCTTTCTGCAGCCGTAATGCTGACTCAATTAAAGGCGAAGCAGCGACCTGACGGCTATAATATTCTCAACAACAACGGCACGGTTGCCCAGCAGCATCTTCCGCACCTGCATATACACATTATCCCCAGGTACAAGCGGGATCTACTCAAGGTAACCGGCCATCTCTTTCTTCACGCGCCAGGGCTCTTCATTGCGAAAGCACGTCGCAAGCGACTTGATGAACAGGCACAACTTCTTGGCTCGTCATTGGCTGGTCTATAGCCTTTGTTTGTTCATCACGTTCGCCGGTGTCCTCGGTAGCGGCAAGCTTCAGGCAGAAGACGCTGGCGAAGCGATGTATGAGGAACTGAAGCCGTATTTCAGGGACAGGGACCTCGAGCCAGAAATGATGGAACAGCCGCTGGACTGGCTCATCAACCAGCGAAACAACTGGTCGTCCCGTATCGGCACGATTGGCCGCAAGGTGGATGGCTTCTTCGGTGGCCGGGAAGCAGCCGACCGCAGCAATGACAGCTTCCTGAGAATCGGCCTGTTCTCCATTTTTGAAGCCGGCGAAGCGCCTGAGCTGGATCCAGACTTCAAGTTCCGGCTCGATCTGCCTTCCACCAAAGAGCGTTTCAAGCTGGTTCTTGAATCACAAACGGATGAATTCCTCGAACTCGAAAACCGCCGTAATAGACAGGCGCGGCAAAGCCGCGAGCGCGAAAGCAGTTCCGGCTTCCTTCGTTTCATTTCGGCGCCGGAGCATTGGCAGTTCAACACAGACATCGGTATCCGCTTCAGGGTGCCGCTCGATCCTTTTGTACGATTCGAAGTCGAACGCGAATGGCCACTGAAGCGGGAGTGGTTTTTCCGTTTCGAGCAGGCCTACTACTACTTCCACTCGAAGGGCTGGGGACACCGAACGCAGTTCTTCTTCGAGCGCGATCTCTCTGAGGTGGTTTTTCTGAGATTTCTTACTCAGGCACGATTCGAGCAGGACGACGACACCTGGGACTTCTCGCAGTCTGCCACGCTGTTCCACCAGCTGGATTTCAGGAGCGCCACGCGCTATCAGGTCGGCTGGGTCGGTGAAAACCAGCCGCAGCCGAGGACTACCGAATATTTTATCAGTACGACCTATCGAAAATCGGTGTACTCGGATTGGCTGTTCCTCGAGGTCACGCCTGCACTCACCTTCTCCCGGGCCGAGGTGAAAGAGTATCTGGTGCCAATTCGCACTGATACCGGTCAGGGTTCGTTGGTGACCTCGCCAGAGAACTACCGTGTCATCACCGTGTCGGAAGACACTGATTTCAAGCCGACACCCAGCTTGACCATTGGTTTCGAAATGTTGTTTTCGGAATAGCTGTGTTTGAACTTACGCCTATTGCCTGGGTCCATTCACCGCTGTCACAGAAGTTCGGTGTGCCGCGGCAGGCCGGACTCGCGGCCGTACCAGTCGACATCGTATTCGAACCGGCGTTCTCTCGACCGGAGGCCTTCGTTGGCCTGGAGGAAGCCAGCCACCTCTGGATTATAGGGCGCTTTCATCTTGCCTCGGCGGCAGATGGCAAGCCCTCATTGTCGGTACGTCCGCCACGCCTGGGCGGGAATAGAAAGATGGGTGTGTTTGCGACACGCTCTTCGTTCCGGCCGAACGGTCTTTCGCTATCCGCGGTCAAGCTGCTGGGCATCCACAGCGAGGCGGGTCGCATGCGTCTGACAGTGGAAGGACTCGATCTGGTAAATGGCAGCCCTGTATTCGATATCAAACCCTACCTGCCCTACGCCGACGCTATTCCTGAAGCCGAGTTGAGCTGGGCCGATGCTTCACCGCAGCGACTGGTCGTGAAGCTGGCGGCAGGTCTGAGCAAGGAATTCGAGAAGATCGAACAAGGACATCCAGAGTATCTGAATCAGGTGAAAGTGGTACTTGAGCTGGACCCCAGGCCGGCCTATCACGCCGAGCGGGCCACAGAAGGACATTCTGGCAGGTATTATACAATTCGGTTTGGCGACTACGACGTCAGCTGGGCCGTGGAGGCCGACGGCAGCGTATTGATACATTCAGTGCGCCAGTTAACCCAGGATCAGGAGTGAAAACCCTCCACAGGCGGAAATGAGCCTGCATAGCTGTCGATCCACTCCGAGGCGGCTTCCTCGCCAGTGAGCAGGCGGCCCTCTTTCGCATAGGTCTGCCGCTTGTACTGCTCGATGTGACAGATCTGCTCCACCATTCTAGCGGCAAAGGCATCTTCACTCTTCAGGAACGAGAGCCCTACTTCATAGAGGTCTGCCGTGAACTGTCGGCACCAGACGACCTGCGCCGAACAGCTGAATTCCGGAATCACGAAGGGAATTCTCACCTGCACGATATCATTTGGCGTATAGCTCTGGGTTGTGATGCAACTGACGCCACCCCGGCTCACATTGTTCATGGGTAAGGTGGGGGCATGATGGTGGCTCGAAAGGGCCATATTGCCCTGACTGCGCTCGAGTTCGATCGGTATGTCCGTTGGATGGCGGATAAATTGCCTCAATGCATCTTTATGTGTAGTGTTTCTGCTTTCAAGGACTGCCACGGCTGCTTCCTCGGCTGTTGTGATGCTGTTGTTTAAACTCTTGTTATTGCATGCGAAGCTCTACCAGTAAAGGTAGATCCTCGAACTGCCTGCACGCAAGTTATGGAGACTGCTTTTTTGAATGAATCTGTTGTTATTTCGCTGGCCGCGATTCTCTTCTTCGGGGTCGGCTCACAGTTTCTGGCCTGGAAGCTCAAGCTCCCGTCCATTCTTTTACTGCTGCTAAGCGGTATTGCACTCGGTCCGGTCACAGGCTTACTCGATCCTGATGCACTGTTTGGTGACGCGCTCTTTCCGGCAGTCTCTTTCGCCGTGGCCATCATCCTTTTCGAAGGCGGTCTCAGCCTCAAGATTCGCGAACTGAAAGCCACCTCAGTGGTAGTCCAGCGCCTGATCAGCGTTGGCATACTGGCCACCTGGGTGCTGAGCACTGTATTCGCGAAATATGCGCTCGACCTGCCCTGGATGCTGGCCGCCCTGTTAGGCTCCATTCTCACTGTCACTGGCCCCACCGTGGTCTTGCCGCTGTTGATGCTGGTTCGCCCCAAGGGGCATGTCAATTCAGTGCTGAAATGGGAAGGCATTCTCAATGACCCCGTGGGTGCCCTGCTCGCGGTACTGGTCTTTGAAGTAGTGATTACGGCGAATCTTGGTTCAGCGACTACCGTTTTCCTTCAGGGCTTCGGTCTTACACTGGTGGTTGGCGGCCTACTTGGCCTGGGCATGGGCATGCTGATGACGCTGGCCCTGCGGCATCACTGGGTTCCGGAGTTCCTATCGAATACCTTCACGCTGACTGCGGTGCTGGTGCTGTTTACCGTATCGAACCTGATCCAGCATGAGAGCGGGCTGTTCAGCGTGACCATCATGGGTATCTACCTTGGCAACCAGAAGCTGGTGTCGATCCGCAACCTGGTTGGTTTCAAGGAAGATCTCAGAGTCCTTCTGCTCTCTGCGCTATTCATCATATTGGCCGCCAGGCTTCAAGTCGCTGATCTGCAACAGATTCACATCGGCAGCTTCATCTTCCTCGGCCTGCTGATTCTCGTGGTCCGCCCTGTTGCTGTAGCCCTGTCGACCATAGGCAGCCCCCTTACCCTCGGCGAGCGCGTGTTTATCGCGGCCATGGCACCTAGGGGGATTGTGGCCGCGGCCGTGGCCTCACTGTTTGCTGTGCGACTCCAGGCCATGGATTACCCTGGTGCGGATGCTCTGGCACCAAACATGTTCTTCATCATCATCGGCTCGATACTGATCTACGGCCTGGCAGCCCGTCCGCTGGCCAAAAAGCTGGACCTGGGCGACGATGAGCCTCAGGGCGCTATCATCCTCGGTTCCAACACCTTCTCACGGGCCTTTGCGAAGACACTGCAGAAAGACAATTTCGGCGTACTGCTCATCGACGCTCGCTGGGCGAACATCAAGGAAGCCCGCATGGAAGGTATCCCCACCTATCTGGGCAACGTGCTTTCGGAGCACGCGACCGACAGCGTCAGCTATACCGGCATCGGACGCTTCATGGCCCTGACACCGAACCTTGAGCTCAACTCGCTGGCCTGCATACGGTTTTCAGACGTGTTCGGCATTGCCGAGGTCTATCAGCTGGGCGAACTCGAAGACAAGGAGAAGCCGCAACAAAGCGTCCCGGACGATCTTTCAGGTATTCCGCTGTTTCGCAGCAACGCCACCTACAACTACCTCATGACTCGAATGAACGGTGGCGCTATCGTCAAACGCACGCAGTTATCAAACGATTTCACGTATGAGCAGTTCAAAGCCCAGAACGAGAGCCGTGACCCTCTGCTGCTGTGCGTCATCACCGAACAGCGGGAACTCGTCCTGGCGAGCAGCAAGCGTTCGCTGCAACCCAAGCCAGGCCACATCATCATTACCCTGCTGGACGCGGAAGCCTGATGCAGCCCCCTTGCAAGATGCTGAGCCTGTTTACCCTGCTCACCCTCTGCCATACCACACATGCAGATGAGCGGCTTGTGACAGCGCTTGATATCGACAATCTGTCGCCGCAGGCGCTCGGCTTTGGTCTTGTGGAGCTGCAACCTCATGTGGTGAATGAAGTCTCGGCATCGGTTCAGCACAGCCTTTCGAATCAGTATGTGTTTGACCGCAAGGCCACCGAAGGCGTCGTATTCGACGGCGAACTGAACCTGACAAGACTCGCCATCCGCTATCCCTTGGCGACGGCCCTGCCAGGACAGGCCGAACTGTTTGGTAGTATTGGTTACTACCATCATGGCGAAGGCGTAATGGACGACTTCATCGTAAATTGGCACGATTGGTTTGGCCTGCCTGAAGGCGGCCGTTCAGACCGCAACAGCGATGCCTTCCGCTATCAGTACGCCAGGGATAATCAACTACTCATAGACAACACCAGCCCTGATTCAGGCATTGGCGATCTAAGAATTGGTGCGCGTTACGAGCTTGGTAGTGAGGCATGGCCATTGGCCGTACAGATGCAGGTTGAACTGCCGACTGGCGATGCTGACAGCTTCACTGGCAACGATGAGATTGATGTAGGACTTGGCGTGTCGAGCAGCGCTGGCACAAAGGTCGGTAGCGGGCACGCAGCCGTGTACTATGGCGGCGGACTGAATTACATCGGACTCAACCGCTTTGGAGCCGAATCGGGCAAGATTATCGATCAGCTACATTGGGTAGGTAATCTGCGGGCCGGCGTGCTCTACGGACAGCCAGGCGAATGGAAAGTCCAGGCACAACTCGACTACCACAGCAAACAGTTTCGCAGTGAGCTCGAGCCACTCTATGCCAGTGCCACACAGTTCTCAGTCTCAGGCACCGGCTATCTCAGCAGGCAGTTGGCCCTGCAGGCAGGCTTCGTAGAAGACTTGAGAACCCGTATATCACCTGACTTCGTCGTCTTCGTCAGTCTGCTATGGTCTGGCGCTGACGCTTGAGCTATTCACGACACAACACGACACGACACGAAAGAGACAGCAGGCTTATGTTGAAGAATACCGAATTTCAGGACCACCGCCACGCTTCAAAGGGGCGCTTTGCCCTGGCAGCCATTTCCTCGGTGCTAGTAGCGGGCCTGACTACTACGGCTACGGCCTCCGAGCTCGATATTGCGCTGAGTGAGGATTCCGCAGCCGTTGACCTTCGTTATCTCAATGGCGATCGCAGCCTTCGAAGCGCTGCCGGCTTCGTCTACCGCGAAGGTGGCTCCCGGGTCTTCGATCTCGAACTACTGGCCCTCGGACAGACAGCCATTGGTAATCTGCCGACTACGGTCGGAATAGGCGGCCAGGCGAATATCTTTGACGGTGATGGCCTCGAAGGTAGCGCCTTGCCGATTGGTGGCTTTCTTCAGTTCAACATTCCCCAGGTTCCGGGCCTCGGGTACACCGCAGCGGCTTTCGTCGCGCCTTCGATCACCGCTTTTGGCGATGCCAAGCGCTTCTGGCGCTTCGATACCAAGGTCACCTACCGCATCATCCGGGCGGCCGACGTTTATCTCGGCTATAGGCACTTGCACGCCAAAGCTGAGGAAGGCTCTGATGTATCACTGGAAGAAAGTTTCCATCTGGGGTTCAGACTGCAGTTTTGAGGGCTGAATCCGGTATCGCGCCGGCGCTTGTGGCACACTGCCGAAACCCGATTGCACCGCTTACAACGTAGACAGAACCATGACCCAGACCTTTGCGCCCTCCAGCATCGCCTCGACCCTCTCCGCTCTGATCCAACGATCCAGGGCGGGCCTTGTTCCAGTTATGACGATGTTCATACTGGCTGCCTGCGATGGCACGACGTCAACGGACAGAATTCGGGATCAGGGTCAGCTGCCACCGCCAAGCTGCACTGAGGATTTCGAGCAGGTACCCTGCCCTGACCAGCCAGCGAGGGCCGAAAACATCTTCGTCAGCGTGATCGACAATGAAGGCAATCTGCTGAGCGCAGACATCAAGGTGCGGCAGTTCATGGCGAGCGGCGAATCATTCGACGGTTTTGCCGTGGCCGAATCGGACTATCAGGTTGCCCTCGGTGACAATGGCCGCTACACCGTGGCCTTTGAAAAGGCCATCCCAACTCGCCTGGACCTCTGGTTCGAAGCCACATTGAGTGATGGCACGGTGCTACGCCGTGGCCTGCCCAGCTCAGATCGCAACGTCGAAATCTCGCCAAAAACTGAATATGCAATGCGCGATTTCCTCGCCGCCATCAACGGAAACAGCACACGTCTGAACGCTCTGATCCCGTGTCCTACTCGCGACGACAACTGCCAGATTCAGGACGACACTATTCTGCGCTACTGGCGAGCGCTATTCGCTACGACCGAGGAGTTTGACCTGGGCTTGTCGGCCAGCCTCGGCCTTGAAGCTTCGCTCGCTGCACTGGGTCAGCAGCCGGTGTTCAGCAATACAGTCGATCAGCTGGTCACGACCATCATCGCTGACAAGGTACCTAACCCAAGCTCAGCTGAAGATACCAACCAAAAGTTACTCGACCGGGCGGGTACCTATCATTCGGCCAGCTTTACCATGAGTCTGGGCCAGGGAATGCCGGGAACCGCAAGCCCCTCTGCAGTGTTCGCCAACACGCTCGATACGATCGTCGCTGTAAGCAGCACAACAGCCGAAGCTCAACTGGCTTATCCACAGCTGACCTATACACCGGCCATCGTGAGCCGGATTACTGAGACCATACCATTTAGTCGCCTGAGCAATACCCGTCGAGCCGACGGCCAATACACGCTACCGGTTGACCCGGAATCACAGAGTGAAATCAACTTCCTGGCGCGCGGTATTCCAACCGTACTGCGACGTGACGCGAACTTCGAGCTCACACAACTCGAAGTGCAGGATGTGGTCGGCGAGCAGTCCGCCGCACCGACCGGCTACGTGTCGGAGCCGTACTCAGCCCTGCTGTATTCACTTCGAGGTAATACGAGTGGGGGTGACGAGCGTGGCGAAAGCTTCAGCGACTCACTAGCTTCGGCCTTCTTCCAGAACGCCGAGTTTGTTGAGCTTGTGGATCAGAGCGGCTCGGGACTGCAGCGGGCACAGACGCTCGAGAATGTGCATGCCGTGACATGGAATTTCCACTCCAAGCGCACCACCTTCGGCAATGAAAATGTCGAGCGAAGGGACTTCAGTCTTGAGCGGGTCGCCGAGGCGCGTTTCGGTTTTGTCTCGATCAGTGAGCTGTTTGGGGTCGACCCAGCCGTAAGCCTGTTTAGTTCAATCGAGCTATGGCGTTTCAATGCTGCAGGCAACAGCGTATCGGTTTCGCGACCTGATGCCAGTGCAGCGGACAATCTTGGCGGACATCCGATCTTCTACACCCTGCGATCAGCGCTGCTCTCTGGCGACACACCTGTGCCGCCCGCCATCATTGGCGAGTCGCCCGCCACCCTCGATGCTGCGTTGCTTTTTAACAGGCAGCTGGTGACAGGCCTGGACAATGTGCAACGACAGGAAGATATTCCTCGTGGCCGCCTGCGTGTCGGCAATCTACGTGGTTTCAGTGACGCCGCCGGAAACATACTGACCTTCTCGATGGATGATCAGGCGACCGCAGAGTTCGGCGGCGATATCGGCACAGGCCCATTTCCGGTGCGTGGCCGTGGCATCGGGCACGCGGTGAGATTAACTACAGAGCAGCCTGAGCTAGCCAATAAGCGCTACCGGCTTGCCGGTCACACATTGGGATTCCTGCCAGCCGTCAATCGCTTGAGCTCGTTTGACGACAGTATCCTGAGCTTTAGCGCAGACCTCACACCGACGCTGACACTCGTAGAGCGATTCGCCGAGCAGGTTGCAGGCACGGTGGAAGTACGGCCCTTCTCGGGTCGCACACTCGGCACAGTGACTGCGACAGCCTCTCCTCTGGCCGCAGGACCGGTGGGCAACGCTGTCGCCATGACATTTCCTGATCCTACTGGTGGTGCAGAGCCGGTTAAACTGGAAGGCTTTGTGAGCGCTGACGAGACGCTGCTCATCCTGCGTATGCGCTATGGCGATCGAATAGGTCTTGTTTATGGCTTTCTTGAACGTGTACTTCCGGTCAACTGATGTCAATAATCGCTTCAATGCGGCGCTGGTGATTGACTATTGCTGAACCTGTGCCAGCAATGGCGCTGATCATGCGCTACAGGACCTGGCTCCTCAGCCTGCTTGTACTGTTCGCAGGCGCCACGCTCTACCTGGTGGAACACAGACGCTTCGAACAAGGCGCGGCCATCGATGTGTATGAGCGGCAGCTGGCAAGGCTGGAGGCTCTGGCGCGGCAGCAGCCACTCCCAGACTTCCGCTCCATTGAAGACACTCAGGCTCGCAAGCAGTTATTCTTCGACTTCCTCGCGCCCTTGGTCCAGACGGCGAACAATGTTCTCGCTTTCCAGGCGCGCAAGCTGTCGCTGATACAAACCAAACTGCCTGCAGTCACCGGCGACACCGGCCAAACCGTCGAACTTGCTGCCGACGCCCTCAGCTTCATTGATATGCTCACTCAACGCTACCTGCGTGGTGCGGCCGAGCCGCTGGCTAACCCCGTTGCTTTACCGTTATTGCATGAACGGCTAGAGGACATTGAGCAGCGGCTGCTCCCGGTGCCGGCTTCCCTGCCGCTCGCACAGGCCGCTATAGAGTCTGCTTGGGGCACATCCAGATTTGCCCGGGTGGGTAACAACCTTTTTGGGCAGTGGTGCTTTCAACAGGGCTGCGGGCTTGTTCCGCGAGCGCGACCTGCAGATGCCGCCCATGAGGTAGCCAACTTCGAATCGGTGTACGACTCAGTGGTAGCCTATCTCTTGAATCTGAATGGACATCCGGCGTACGCCGATCTTCGTGCAATACGGCTCTCTACCATCGAGGCTGGCAAGCAGCCAGATGGTGCTATGCTTGCGGGCGGACTGGTATCATACTCGCAACGTGGTCAGGTCTACGTCGACGACATCAGAACACTGATCGTCAATAACAAGCTCTCTCGATACGTTCATACCCAGGAGCGTGGCGCCAGTCAGATCAGAGCACTGACCCGACAGCTGACGGCGAGACTGAAGAAGGCCAACGGAGTTCAGAGTCAATGAAGCAAAAACTGAAGTTCTGGAAGAAAAGCGACAGTGTTCCAGCCGAAGGTACAAGATCCGACGCCAGTCCACTGCTCAGTGATGCAGAGAATGAGGCCTACGCCAAACGCTTCGATCCTTCGCGACTCTGGCGAAAGATCATCAGTTCCGGCCGCAAGGCGGGGTTTCAGACCATCGAACTCGCGCTTACACTCTATTACACGGCTCGGGCACCTGAGACACCCATCTGGTGCAAGACTGCGATCTACGGCGCCCTTGGCTATTTCATCTCACTCGTAGATGCGATACCCGACTTGACGCCTGTCTTGGGTTACACCGATGACGTGGGCGTCATGTTGTCGGCTGTTGCGATGCTGGCGACACATGTGACTCCCGAAATTCGCGCGAAAGCCAGGCAACAGGCCATCAAGTTGCTACCTCAGGATATCACGCCGTCTCCGACCACAGAGCCTGAGAATGCGAGAGTTCCAGGGCTCGATAAATCCAGACAATCCTAGTCAAATTCACGAGGACATCCCAGGCATGCCACGTCTTATCGGCCATATCAAAGGCGCGATCATTTTTTCGACCATTGCTGTCAACACGACGCTCTGCGTAATCCCGATGTCCGTCATGGGCGTCATCAAACTGGTCTCTCCCCCAGGCAAGTTCCGCATCGCGCTGACCAAGTCAGCCATGGCGATCGCGCGCTATTGGGTGCGGGTAAACAAGCTGCTGTTGAACTCTTTTCACAACATCAAGTGGGATGTTCGAAATCACGCTTCGCTGAATCCCACGTCATATTATCTCGTTACCAGCAATCACCAGTCCTGGAGTGACATCATGGTCTTGCAGACCGTGCTGGCCGGGAAAGCGCCCTTCCTGAAATTCTTCCTGAAGAAGGAACTTATCTGGGTGCCTGTGATCGGAATCGCCTGGTGGGCCCTGGATTTCCCTTTCATGAAGCGTTATACCCGCGAGCAAATAGCCAAAAATCCTGAGCTTGCCGGCAAGGATCTCGAGACTACCCGCAAGGCCTGCGAGCATTTCGCCGACACGCCAACAGCGATTTTCAACTTTCTCGAGGGCACTAGAAATACGCCTGAGAAGCACGCTCGTCAGCAATCGCCATACCGGCACTTGCTCAAGCCAAAGGCTGGCGGGATCGCATTTGTAATTGGCGCGATGGCTGATCAATTGGACACGCTGCTAGATATCTCGCTGCACTATCCTGGCGATCACATCAGTTTCTGGGATTTACTCACCGGTCGGCTCGACCATGTGGTGGTCGATATACAGGAGATCAAGATACCGCAGGCGTTCAAGGACAAGGACTATCAGAATGATGCCGCATTCAAGGCAGAGTTTCAGGCCTGGGTAGCGCACATCTGGGAAGAAAAGGACGACAGACTGGAAGCGATGAAAAAGGGCTGAATAACCCACCAGCCCGGGAAGGGAAAAAAAAGGAGCCTCGCGGCTCCTTTTTAGTGTCACTAGACTCAGGTTCGCAGATTCTATCTGCGGCCAGAGCGTCTCAGTGCGGAAGGGGTGAACTCATTCGAACTCTGCTTGTTACTCCACTGATAGGCGTTCGAAATCTCGTTGTTCAGACCCAGCACCAGATAACGGCCAGAGATGAGATCGTATATGACCTCAGCTGCGTACCAGGGCACCATTACGTCATAGTAGTAATTCATGTGGCCTTCTGACGATCGCCACAAATCGCCACGGCCATCATACTGGTCGACCAGCGCGATTTGCCAGGTATCCTCATCGACATACATCACGCGCTTGGCATAGATATGTCTGGCGCCTGGCTTCACATTACCTTCTATGACATGAACCCTGTGCAGCTCATAGCGGGCCAGGTCCTGATTGATGTGGCCTGCCTTGATGATGTCGCTATAGCTCTTGCTCTTGTCCATCAGCCCGTAGGAGTTGTATGGAATATACATCTCCTTCTTGCCCATGTACTTCCATTCATATCGATCCGGCGCGCCGCTGAACATGTCGAAGTTGTCAGTGGTTCGCAGACCATCGGATGCTGTACCCGGTCCATCGTAGGCCACCTGAGGGGCACGACGCACACGACGCTGACCTTCGTTATAGATCCATGCACGACGGGGTTCAGAAACCTGATCGAGCGTTTCGTGAACGAGTAGCACGTTACCAGCGAGACGCGATGGGGACGTGATTTCCTGCTTGAAGTAGAACAGGATGTTCGGGTCGAACGTCTTGGGGTCGTAGTCAGTGAGCTCAGTCATATACGACAGGTCTTCAACGAACTCGACTGGTGTAAAGCTGCCGTTGGACAGAGGCGTCATCTGGGTGATACGTCGTGACATTGACCCGGCGCGCCAGCGGGTGATGTGGTTGAAAATCACCTGTATCGCCTTGTCGGAATCACTGCCATGCAGGATGGGGAAAGGCGCGGAGGTGTCGTAGTTCGTCACACCGTTGCGGCTCTCTGTCAGTGACACCTGAGTAGCGTTCTTGACGGCAGCCTTGTATACGCGCTCCTCGAACACCGCATTTCTGTGGGTCGGGTAGACGTTAATAATGTAGCTACCCGGGTACTTCTTGAGCATCGCCAACTGGCCAGCTGAGAGCTGAGCCTTGTGCTGATCGGCATTCTGATTGGTGATGGTCAAGGTGGGCTTTTCATCAGCGAAAGGGTTGATGTAGTTGTCACCTTTGAATCCGGCTGGAGCCGGGGTCTTCTCCCCGGTCCACGCAGGAATTGCCCCACCGTTACCTGCTTTTTCGGCACCGATGCGTGTAAGTGTATCGCCAAGTTTCGCAGCTTCCGCTTCAGACACTGCCGCACTGGCGTTGAAAGCCGCCAGTGAGAAACAGAGCATGCCTGCGGTCAGGCCGGTTTTTGTTAACTCTCTAAGTCTCATTCAATTTTCCTCGATCAGCGGAACAATCCGGTCCCGCTCGTCTATTATGCTTGTTATGTTGATTCCCGGACTAGTGACTGCCGCACGTATCAGAATGAAACTGATACAGAGGCATCGATGGAATCACGGTCACCTACGCCGCTGTAGGGTTCCCCACCGAAGCGGGCAGTGTAACCTACCTGCGCTGTATACTTGTTCAGATACACCGCTCTCAAATCCAGACTGGTAGTAACCTGACCTTCACGGAAGAGGATCGGACCGTAACCATAGACATCATGTGCCCATGAAAATATCGGCGACAGGTTCACGCCGGCGAAGGCGTCGTTGTAGTCCAGAGATGCACGCATGCGGTAACCCGCTGAAAGCGAAGTCGTAAAGCCTTCGTTTTCACAGAACTTCGGATTATTGTTGGTGCCGCCTTCACATGGCACGACGACGCCTGCATTCTGCTGAGGACCAACACCAAAGGTACTGTCTCTACCAAAACGCGACTCGTCATCATCCGGGAAGCCATGCAGATAGGTGGCACCCAGCTCTGTCGCGAAGCTGAGTCGACTTGCACCGAGCACCTGGTCGAAGAACTTGATGAAGGTAACCTGGGCCTGAGTCATGCCGAACTCTTCGTAACCCTGTATTTTTCCACCAGGTGAATACTCATCACCGAAAGCACTCAAAGGCGCACCAGTAATGGGGTCACGCCCGTTGAGGCTGGCCAGGGTAAGCTCGAAGCCGTTTTTCTGAACTGGCATATCAGGTCTGTGGCTGATTTCACCACCGATAGACCAGCCACCTTCTGTACTCGTGCTGAAACTGATACCAAACAGATCGATCGCTTCAGGGAAAGTGACCTGATAGGCGCCAAATGGCTGTCCCGCCGCTGGATTATTGCCTACGAAGTTCACGTAAGGCAGCGTGCTGTTGGTGCGATAGTAAAAGAAACCGAGTTCGGTATCGCCAAGTGCCGCCGCGTACCAGCGAACGGCCGCGCCGAACATACCGTCATTATCCGGCTCATCATCACCGAGCCGCTTGTTGTAAAGCCCCTGCTGCAGGACGAGTGTTTCTGGCACTTCGCCGGCGATCAGGATCGGACCGCAACCATCAGCGACGGTGTCGTTGGTCGAGTAGAAGGTTCCGCAAGGATCGACCTGGGTCTTTTCCCACTCGAACTGGTAGAACGCTTCAACTGTCACATCGGCTGTGACGCCAATGGATGTGTATAGCATGTTGACCGGGAGCAGAACGTCCTTGACCTCGGCACCAGGTGAACGAGCAGCAGAGAAGTCGAGCGGGTTGATCGAGTTGATACCACCCAGGATAAAGGTACTTTCACCCCAGCTCAGTACCTGGCGACCCACGCGAACGTTGATGGGGACTTCGCCTGCGTAAAAATCGCCCCACACATAGGCGTCGAGGAAACGCACGTCCGAACCAGCCTGATCGAGTGTGTCGTCGTTCAGCGGACGAATCTGACCGAGTGGGTCAGCAGCCCTGCTTTCGTCCATGAGCTCGCGATCGTAGAAGTAGCGTAAGCGAGTAAACCCACCGAAGTTCTCATAGCTCATGAGCAGGTCGGTAGTACCCTTGACCACCTTAGAGAAGGTCTTGCCGCGATCGTAGTTCCAATCGCCATCGTCGGTATTGTTGGTCGATGAGCCAGTAGTACTGCCCTTGCCGTAATTAGGCAGACTGCCCTGGGCGAGATAGTCCTTATCGCGCTTTTCCACACGCCAGCTGGCACCTGCTGTCAGCGTTGTGTCGAGAGAGCCTTCGATATCACCGAGATAGAACTGGAACGCCTGAGCCGGCATTGAGAGGGAAGAAGCTGCAGCAATAGCAGCCGATAGCGCAGTCCATCCGAACCGACGCTGGGAATGTTTTATCATCGAACGCTACTCCATTATACTTTTTTTTGCTGGATCGTAATTCCAATATAGACCGTAACGCAGTTTTTCTCCAAGCCAAGAAAAAAAATTTCTCAGCTCAAAAATACAAGGACTTGGCGCCGCATTGTATGGTATGAGGCTGAGACTCCCTACACTACTGCACGTTGGCCGTCGTCGCGTGTACAATAAGCTTTGAATCCGGCCTGCAGACTTGCTGTCTGAAAGCGAGCTTCTGCTCAGGCCTGCAAACTGCGTCACAGCAGCGACGCTTCAGATAACAGCATTTTCAAGACAAATCCGAGCTGGAGACACATTGAATGAGTGAAGTATTGATAGTGGCAGGTTGCCGTACCGCCATGGGCGGTTTCCAGGGCGTTCTGTCCGGCTGTTCTGCGACGAAACTGGGTGCCGACGCCATACGCGAAACCGTGCGGCGTGCACAGGTCGATCCGGCCTCAGTAGACGAAGTCATTATGGGCTGCGTTCTCCCTGCCGGCCTCAAGCAGGGCCCCGCGCGTCAGGCGATGCTGCAGGCTGGCCTGCCGAATTCCACTGGTGCGACCACCATCAACAAGCTCTGCGGCTCAGGCATGAAAGCCGTGATGCAGGGCCACGACGCCATCGTGGCCGGGTCCAGCTCGCTCGTCATTGCCGGCGGGATGGAAAGCATGAGCAATGCGCCGTATCTTCTGGAAAAAGCAAGATCGGGCATGCGAATGGGTCATGGCAAGGTCATGGACCATATGTTTCTGGACGGACTGGAAGACGCCGAAACCGGCCGGCTGATGGGTTCTTTTGCGCAGGAAGTCGCTGACCAGTATGGGCTCAGCCGTGAAGCAATGGACAACTACGCCATCGAGTCGCTGAAGCGTGCCAATGCGGCAATGAAATCGGGCGACCTCGACGCGGAGATCGTGCCTGTCATGGTGCAGACACGCACTGGCGAAGAAACCGTAACGTCGGATGAGCAACCACTCACTGCGCGTCCAGAGAAAATACCAGGCCTCCGCCCTGCCTTCAGCAAGGATGGCACCATAACTGCGGCAAATGCGAGTTCGATTTCAGACGGTGCGTCCTCCCTGCTGCTGGCAAGCCAGGATGCAGTGACGAAGCATGGCTTGAAACCAATGGCCAGAATCGTAGCGCATACCACACATTCGCAGGCGCCCGGCGAATTCACCATTGCACCTATCGGGGCCATGAAAAAGCTGTTCGAGAAGACCGGCTGGAGCGCCGAGGACGTCGATCTTTATGAGATCAACGAAGCCTTCGCCATGGTCACCATGTTGGCCATTCAGGAGCTCGGCCTTGATTCGTCAAAGGTCAATATCAGCGGTGGTGCATGCGCCCAGGGGCATCCAGTGGGTTCAACTGGCTCGCGCCTCCTGGTTACACTGATGCACGGCCTGAAGCGCCTTGGCAAGAAGCGTGGCATTGCCAGCCTGTGCATCGGTGGCGGTGAAGCCACTGCGGTTGCGATAGAGCTGCTCTAGGCCCTATCCTCGCGTCCTGGACAGGGGGTGACGGGCCAGAGCGCCTGTCACGCCTTGTGCTCAGCGGAGAGATAGTCTTTCGATTGCATCTCCAACAGCCGGCTTTCGGTTCGATCGAACTCGAAGCGCAGCCGCTGCCCCTGATAGAGCTCATAAATTGGCGCGGCTGCTGACAGTATCAGCTTCACCCGCCGGTCATAGAACTCGTCCACCAGATTGATAAAGCGGCGTGCCTGATCTTCAATCGCGATATTGAATACAGGTACGTTGCTGATGAGAATGGCGTGAAACTCTCGCGCCAGCTCAATGTAATCGTTCTGACTCCGCGGACCATCACAGAGTTCCTTGAACTCGAACCACACCACATCATCGCAACGCATCCGCGCCTGCAGATGCCGCCCGTTCACGCTCAACGAAACACCATGGGTTCCGCAGTCCATTGCCAGCGCCTTGTAGCTGGCTGCCAAGGAAGTTTCCGCCTCGGCATCCAGCGGCGAATGGTAAAGCTCGGCCTGCTCGAGTGTTCGAAGTCTGTAATCCACACCGCCGTCGACATTGACAACCAGGGTGTGCTGGTTCACGAGTGCGATCGCTGGCAGGAATCGCGCCCGCTGCAGACCATCCTTGTATAGACCATCAGGTACGATATTGGATGTACACACGAGTGTGACGCCGCGACTGAACAGGGCCTTGAGCAGGGTCGCCAGGATCATCGCATCGCCGATATCGCTGACGAAGAACTCGTCGAAGCAGATCACCCTGGCGTCTCGGGCGAAGTTGTCGGCGACGATCTCAAGCGGGTTTTCAGTGCTCTTCAGCTCTGCCAGATCCTTGTGTACCCGCTGCATGAAACGGTGAAAGTGGACCCTAAGCTTTCGATCGAAAGGCAGGCTTTCATAGAATGTATCCATGAGATAGGTTTTACCGCGCCCCACACCACCCCAGAAGTAGAGACCACGCTCCGGCTCAATCTGCTCAGGCTTATGGCCGAAACGCTTTTTCAGGCGACCCAGAAGCGATGTCTTCTCCGACTTTTCGGCCCGATCGCGCGCCTCTGCCGCAACGAGGCGTTCATACAGATTCTGCAGGTGAATAATGGCATTTTCCTGAGACGCATCATGGCTGAAGCCTCCCGACTCCAGATCCTGGCGGTATTTCTGCAGTGGTGCTAATGTACGGCTGGACATTGCTTTGGAGTACCCGTTTGCTGGTGTGATGTGCGGTTTTCAACGCCGCGGCCAAAGTGTCGGTCGACAAGCGTGAGCGGCCTATAATACCCTACTTTGAATCCATCTTTGAGCATTTAAAGGACCCTCTATGACGCCTTTCTGGATAGCGGTCAGCGTTGCCCTCAGCTTCGCCATTGGCCTGCTTGTCGGCATCGTACTGCACAAGACCGCGAGCCCCGGCAGCACCAAGCGTCGACGGCTCGAAGGCCAGATGGATCAGATGCGTGACGAATACGTGCGCTATCAAGCTGATGTCACTCAGCATTTTAGCGAATCGGCCAAGCTGATCAGGCGCCTGAACAAGGATTACCAAAGTGTGATCACCCACCTGGCACAAGGCGCAGACAAGCTTGCTGGCGAGGCGGACTTCAATAGCAGCGAACTGCTGGGGCAATTTCGAAATGACAGCTCAGGTACGAGTTCCGAGTTTGATTATACCGATAATGCCAACCTTCGTGAGCGTCTGAGGCTACCGCCTGACCTTGCGATAGAGGGCTATGAAGGTCTTGGACTTGAAGCGGCTCATAGTCGGGTTGGCGCTTCAGCTTCAGCTTCAGCTTCACCAGATCGCTCCGCGAGCAGGAAAAAGTCGCCAGCTCCTGCCACTGGCAGCAATCCGAAGGCTGAGCCTCTCCAGGTCCCTGGAGGCACCAAGAGTTCGATACAGGGCGCTAAAGTTTCCCGACAACACGTCCAAACCGTCGATTACGACGAGCTGCACGTTGATGGCTATGTCGAAGCACCACGGGACTATGCACCCAGACGCGGTCCGGACGAAAACGGCACGCTAACCGAAGGCTACAACCTCAGCCGCGAAGAGAGCGAGCGCGACCTGCGGCACTGATCATAGTTGGGTTCAGACCGGGTTGCCCAGGTCGAAAAACCTGGCTTCAAGGCCGAATTCTGCAGCTAGCGCGGCGCCAAGTGCCTGCACCCCGTACCGCTCTGTCGAGTCATGGCCTGCAGCGTAGTACACGATGTCGTTTTCCATCGCGGCGTGGTAAGTCTGTTCTGAGGCTTCCCCGCTTATGAATGCATCCACACCAAGTTCTATCGCGTCATCGATGGCGCTTTGCGCACCGCCGGTACACCAGGCAACCGAGCGAACCATCTTCTGTGAATCGCCCAGCAACAACGGCTTACGCTGAAGTCGCTTCTCGATATGCCTCGCGAAGACATCTGCCTGGCAGGGCTCTGCTACCCGTCCATACCACAGCAGATCTTTCACCCCCATCAAAGTCTGTCTGGCCTCAACCTGCAGGCCCAGTGTTTCGGCAAGGGTAGCGTTATTGCCGTATTCGGCGTGAATATCGAGAGGCAGATGGTAGGCGAAGAGATTGATATCGTGCTGCATGAGCGCTTTCATGCGGCGGTACTTCTGGCCTGTCACTGTCAGCGGCTCATTTTTCCAGAACCAGCCATGGTGAACGAGAATCATGTCGGCTCCCCACCGTGCTGCTTCGTCGACCAGTGCCTGTGAGGCAGTCACCCCGAGCAATACTTTGGCGATCTGAGTGCGCCCCTCGACCTGCAAGCCATTCGGGCAATAATCCTTCACCTGCTCCGGCTCGAGAACCACGTTTAGCCACTTTTCTATCGCAGTGCGTTCAACCAATGCCACCTTCACCATCCTCCAGATGTTTATGCGCATCGATGAGTGCCGCCATCATCTGTTCATTTTCATGAGACTGCCCTACAGTGAGTCGCAGGCAGTTTTCGACCAGCGGATGTCCGCCATGCAGGCACTTGACCAGCACCCCCTGCTGCCTCATCCCCTTGTGCAGGCGCACAGCGAGTGCGTCCGTAGCCGTACCGTCCGCCGCGTCGCTATCGCGCTTCGGCAACACACGTACCAGGACGAAGTTGGCTTCACTTTCGAATACGTCCAGCCAGGGCAGCGCCTTCAGCTGCGACTCAAGGACCGAGCGAGAGGCTCTGAGCGCCTCGGTCTGGGCCATGAACTCGTCGTAGTGGTCCAGCGCGACTTCTATAAACAGCTGGGTGAACACATTGATATTGTACGGCAATCTGGCTTTATCAAATTCGCTGATCCAGGCCGCGTGCCCGAATAGCATGCCAAACCGCGCGCCGGCCATACCCAGCTTCGAGAGTGTTCGCAGAATCAGGACGTTCTCGAATTGCTGCTCCAGCCCTATGGCGCTGTAATCCGTGAAGGCCTCGTAAGCTTCGTCGATGACCAGTAGACTTCCGCTTTGTCTGCATTGCTCAGCCAGCTCGAGTATCGTCGCCTGCGAGTAGGCTACCCCTGTGGGGTTGTTTGGCTGTGCGAGAAAGACAAGCCCCGGCCGCTGTGTCCGGATAGCTTCTTCCATCGCAGCAAGATCAAGGCTGAAATCGGCCTGCAGAGGCACGCCTACGAACTGGCAGTCCAGCAGCTTGGCCAGATTGGCATACATCACGAAGCTCGGGACAGGCGCCAGAACAACCCGATTCTGCGGCGCGATGACGGTGATGAGAAGCTGAATAAGCTCGTCTGAACCATTGCCGAAGATCATGGCTGACTCATCGGCAATCCCATAGAGCTGACGAATCTGCTGTTCAATCCGCTGCGGGTGCGGTGATGGATACCGATTGATTTCAAGGGAGGCTAATCGGCTACGAAAGGCCGCCTCCACTGTCGATGGCAAGGGAAAGCTGTTCTCCATTGCGTCCAGCTTCAGCAGGCCCTTGGCGTTCTGCACATGATAGGCCCCTACCGCTCTGAGGCTTTCAGGAATCAAGGCCTCGATCAGGCTCGAACGTAGTCCCTGATCTGCGGCAGTTCTGCTGTCACTCACGATTGCCGCCCTGCCCTGAACTCTCGCCCGCATAGCCTTCCACACGATATTCAGCCGAGCGGGCATGGGCAGTCAGCCCCTCTGCCCTGGCCAGCACGCTCGCGACTCGACCCTGCTTCGCAGCGCCTTGTGCTGAGAAGTTGATAATGGAAGAGCGTTTCTGGAAATCGTACACACCAAGTGGGCTTGAAAACCTTGCCGTCCCGGAGGTTGGCAGCACGTGGTTGGGGCCCGCGCAGTAGTCTCCCAGTGCCTCAGGGGTGTAACGTCCCATGAAAATGGCGCCAGCATGTCGAATATTACCTAGTAGCCGCTCAGGATGATCGACACAGAGCTCGAGGTGCTCGGGTGCAATCAGGTTCACGACTTCGATGGCCTCATCCAGATTGGCACAGAGGATCATGCCACCGCGTGCATCCAGTGACTTGCGAATGATGTCTGCTCGCTCCATCTCTGGCAGCAGTCGCTCAATTGCCGCCGTGACGCGATCGAGCAGTGCCTGACTGTCGCTGATCAGGATCGACTGAGCATCTTCATCGTGCTCGGCCTGCGAAAACAGATCCATCGCCAGCCAGTCCGGATCCGTCGCCGCATCGGCAACGACACAAATCTCCGATGGTCCGGCAATCATGTCGATTCCAACTTTGCCGAACACCTGTTTCTTGGCAGTGGCTACGTAAATATTGCCAGGGCCGGTGATCTTGTCGACCGGGCGGATCGTCGCCGTACCGTAGGCCAACGCAGCTACAGCCTGTGCACCACCCACTGTAAAGATCTCATCGACGCCCGCCACTAACGCTGCCGTTAGCACTGCGTCATTGATCACGCCATCAGGTGTAGGCACAGTCATCACGATGCGCTTCACACCTGCCACCTTGGCAGGAATGGCGTTCATCAGCACCGAAGACGGGTAGGCAGCCTTGCCGCCAGGCACATAGATACCAACTGAATCCAGTGGCGTAATCTGCTGGCCCAGCACGGTGCCATCCGGCTCCGAATACTGCCATGAGGGCGCGGCCTGTCGCTCGTGATAGGCGCGTATGCGGGCAGCAGCAGCTTCGAGCGCTTCACGCACTGCGGGATCAACCTGCGCGGCATGATGAGCCAGCTGTTCCGCAGAAATGCGCAGCTGTGCGGCGTCGCTGAAGTCCAGTCGGTCGAAACGACTGGTGTAGTCGAGCACGGCGGCATCACCACGCAAACGCACGTCGGCGATGATATCGGCTACTGTATGCTCGACTGCCGATGTGTCTGCAGCCGATACATTAAGGAGCTGGTCGAGATCAGCAGCGAAATTTGCATCACTGCGCGCTAACATTTTCATGCGGAGAGTCTCATCATTTAGAAGTCATGCTGTCTGCTGTCTGTTCTGAACGGCTTCACCCAGGCGGGCGATGAGCGCCTGCATGGCAGCCTGCTTCATCTTCATTGCCGCGCTGTTGGCAATAAGCCGGGAGCTTACGTGACAGATCAGTTCCCTGGCCTCCAGGCCATTTGCCTTGAGCGTATTGCCGGTGTCGACAATGTCGACAATTTCATCCGCGAGGTTCAGCAATGGCGCCAGTTCCATGCCGCCGTACAGCTTGATGATATCGGCCTGAATACCACGGCTTGCATAGAACTGTTTGGCGAGGCTCACGAATTTGGTGGCCACGCGCACGCGGCCGCCAGCAGAACGCGGCGCCCCGACTTTCGCAGCAGTCATCAAACGGCAGCGGGCGATATCGAGGTCCAGTGGCTCATACAGACCTTCGCTACCATTTTCGAGCAAGACATCCTTACCGGCCACGCCCATATCGGCCGCACCAAAGCGGACGTAGGTCGGCACGTCACTCGCCCTCAGCACGACCAGTCTGACATGGTCGTGATTGGTTTCAAAAATCAGCTTCCGGCTTTTCGAAATATCTTCGGCCGGAGTGATCCCTGCAAACTCCAGCAATGGCAGCGTGTCATCAAGTATGCGGCCCTTGCTCAGCGCTATCGTGATCTGTTCACCGTTCAACATACATCCACCCGCTCGATTCGAGCATTCAGCCCCTGCAGTTTTTGCTCAATGCGCTGATAACCCCGATCCAGATGATAGATGCGGTCGATGCAGGTTTCGCCCTCGGCAACCAGTCCCGCGATGATGAGGCTGGCAGAAGCGCGCAGATCAGTGGCCATCACTGGCGCACCAGTGAGGCCGGCCAGCCCGGTCACGATTGCCGTATGGCCTTCGACGCTGATCTTTGCACCAAGCCGTTGCAGTTCCTGCACATGCATGAAGCGATTTTCGAATATGGTCTCGACGATGTTGCTGCTGCCTTCAGCTACGCAGTTCATCGCCATGAACTGCGCCTGCATGTCGGTTGGAAAGGCAGGAAACGGCGCCGTCCTGATGCTGACGGCGCGAGGTCGGTTGCCTTTCATGTCCAGGGTGATGCTGGATCCGGCGACCGAGAGATTGGCCCCGGCCTCCTCCAGCTTCAGCAAGACGGCTTCAAGGCAGCCCTCATCAGCGCCCTCGACCGTGACCTGCCCGCGTGTTGCAGCAGCCGCACACAGGAAAGTGCCAGTTTCGATTCGGTCAGCCTGAATGGCGTGATGACAGCCAGTGAGCTCGGTCACGCCGTTGATCTCGATGGTGGCAGTGCCATGCCCCTTGATATCGGCGCCCATGGCGAGTAGGCAACGCGCGAGATCGACGACCTCTGGCTCGCGGGCCGCATTTTCAAGCACCGTTCGCCCTTCAGCCAGACAGGCCGCCATCATCAGGTTTTCGGTGCCGGTGACGGTAACGGTGTCGAAATAGATATGGGCGCCGCGAAGTCGACCCTGGCGGCTCGCCTTGATATAGCCGTTGTCGACTTCAATCGTCGCACCCATCGCCTGTAGGCCGCGTATGTGCAAATCTACCGGCCGGCTGCCAATAGCGCACCCGCCCGGTAGAGAGACTTCAGCGTATCCAAACCGGGCAAGCAGGGGGCCCAGCACGAGGATGCTGGCTCGCATGGTCCTGACCAGATCGTAGGCGGCCGTGTAGTTATTGACCTTCGAGCTATCGAGCTGCATGCGCCCCTCGCCCTGCTCTTCCGTGACCACGCCCATCTGCTGCAGCAGGCGGGTCATTGTCCTGATGTCGTTGAGCTGAGGAAGATTGCTTAATTGCACCGGCCCGGAAGACAGTAGCGCGGAGGTCAATATCGGCAGTGCAGCGTTTTTCGCACCGGAAATGGTTACTGTACCACTCAGCGGAATACCGCCCCTGATTCTTAATTTGTCCATATGAGCCTGGTTCTGATTTCAGGAATTCAGGGCTGACCATTCAGTCGGCGTGTAAGTTTTGATGGTTACGGCATGCACGGTCCCGTCAGCGATAAGCTCATTGAGCTGCTTGTAGACGTACTGCTGCTTCTTGACCGCATTGAGGTCTTCGAAGACATCACCAATGACCGTGACCAGGAAATGATAGTCATCACCGCCGACTTTGACTTCACAGTCGCTCAGGCGCGGCTGGAGATAGGTTTCAAGTTCTTGAGGCTGCATAGTTGAGGCTCCCGTCCTGGAGGTATGTGCTGCGCGGAAGGCAGAACAGATCAATGTGCTGATGTTGAAAAGCGGGGAGTATATCAGATGCCAGGAAGAGCGGCAGTGCAAACGCGGCCAATCAGACCAGCGGCAGCACCTCATCCAATCCGCTCACCTTCGCCAGGTCGTGCAGCTTCCCGGACAGCCCCGCAAACTGCAGCGTTCTGTTGTGCTTCGCAGCCGTGTCAAGCCAACGGATCATTAGAGACAGTGCCACGCTCTGCACACTTTTCACCTGGCTGAAGTCAATGATGACCTGGGTGCTCGTCGCGCCGGCGAGAAAGGCCTTGCCTTCTTTCAGCAGAGACACGGCCGTATCGTTATCGATGTCGCCCGTAATCTCTGCATAGGCGCCGCCAGCGGCTCTATCCTGAACGCTGAGTCCTGCGCTTGGAGAAGCCACTAACTTATTTCTTCTCCTGTATGCGATCTTCCTCGACAGTGGAGGTCCAGTTATCGATGACCTTGTCGATATTGCCCTTGTGCTGACTCATCAACTGCTCAAACTTGTCCCGGAAGGCAAGGCCAAGGTTCACGCCGTTCACGATAACGTTTTCGAGCAGCCAGCCCTTCTTTTCGCTGTCGTACATCGAATAAGTCACGGGATACTTGTTGCCGGATTGCGAAACGACCTCGAGATTAACTGAAGCACGGTCCTTGGCCCGCGGATTCAGTTCCGCCGACAGCACGTTGATATTGAACTGATCCGACTCGACAAGCGTCTTGCCATAGGCATTGAAGAGACTCTTCTTGAAGACTTCCACAAAGCGCTTCTGTTGCTCATCACTGGCTTCGCGACGGTACCGGCCCATGATGCGTGCAGAAATTCGCTGAAAATCGATCGACTCTACAAGTGCTTCGTGCATGATATTGTAGAATTTGGTCTTGTCCTCGTAGTAAGTCTGGCGCTGGTTTCGCAGCTTCTCGACCAGACGGTTGGTATCCTTTCGGACCTTGGCCATGATCTCGTCTTCCACACCAGCCTCGGCTTGAGCCGAGAACAGGGCACAGAACATCAGCAGGACTGCGAGCCCCATGGCTGCCAGGGCGGACCGTGGGGGAAACAGACTCTTATCGATCGGATGCAAAGCGGTAACAATTCGGGTCATCTGCCAATATCCTTCCGTAGTTCGGGCTGCAATTTCAGAGGTTGCTGGTGGCAAAATTGCCGATCAGCTTTTCGAGGTTGAGGGCACTTTGCGTGTTCTCGATATAATCACCCTCAGCGAGGGTATCAGGATCACCGCCAATGGCGATGTTCAGGTACTTCTCACCAAGTAGCCCAGCGGTGCTCACAACGGCCACACTATCGCGTGATATATAATCTACGTCGGCATCGAGCTCCATGGCTACTCGTGCTTTTACCGATTTCGGATCCAGCTTGATTTCAGTGATCTGGCCTATGGTCACGCCTGCCATCGAAACCTTGCCACGTTCACGCAGGCCACCGATATCGTTGAATTCCGCATAAATGGTGTAGGTCGAATCAGCTGGACTGAGACTCAGGCCACTGATGCGTACCGCCAGCAGAAATAATGCGCCTATGCCGAGCAGCATGAAAAGGCCTACGCCAATTTCGACAGTTCGCATTTGCATTTACAGATCTCCAAACATGACGGCGGTCAGAATAAAATCCAGCGCGAGCACACTGAGCGAAGAGTACACCACCGTACGGGTAGTTGCCGCACTGATACCCTCCGAGGTCGGGACGGAGTCGTAGCCTTGATAGACAGCAATCCAGCTGCACACGAATCCGAATACAAGGCTCTTGATCACGCCGTTGAGCACATCTTCCCTGAAGTCCACCGAAGCCTGCATATTACTCCAGAACGACCCTTCATATACGCCCAGCCAGTCCACACCGACCATCATGCCGCCCCAGACGCCAACGACGCTGAAAATTGCGGCCAGTATGGGCATGCTGATGAAGCCGCCGATGAGACGCGGTGCAATCACGTAGCGCAGCGGATCCACGCCCATCATTTCGAGGCTGCTGAGCTGTTCAGTCGTTTTCATGAGCCCTATTTCAGCAGTCAATGCACTACCCGCCCTGCCTGCGAACAGCAGCGCAGTCACCACCGGCCCCAGCTCCCGCACGAGCGTCAGCGCGATCATCTGACCAATGGCCTGTTCCGAGCCGTAGTCGACCAGGATGGTATAACCCTGAAGCCCGAGCACCATGCCGATGAAGAGTCCGCTGACGATAATGATGAGCAGCGATAGCACACCAGCCTGCCAGATCTGTCTGGCCAGCAACGGCATGCCTTTCATCGATGGCCAGTTCCACAGCGTCTGGATCAGAAACACACCGGATCGGCCAAATGAGGACAAGGATGTGAGACCGGAATGGCCGAGCTTCTGAATCCTTCCGATAAGCTGACTAAGCATTCCGAGCACCGGCAGACAGCAAATCAGCCTTGTAGTCCGGCGCAGGGTAATGGAAAGATACCGGTCCGTCAGGCAGCCCGTTGAGAAACTGCTTCACGAACTCGTTACCTTCTCTCTTCAGATACTGAGGCGCACCCTGCCCCATCAACTTGCCATCGGCGATGATGCACAGATGATCTGCAATACTCATGGTTTCCTGAATATCATGGGACACCAGAATCGTCGTGAGACCAACCGCATCGTTGAGTAGCCGAATAAGCTTGACGATCACGCCCATCGCAATGGGGTCCTGGCCGGTGAAGGGCTCGTCGTACATGATGATATCCGGGTCGAGCGCGATGCTGCGCGCCAGTGCGGCACGCCGCGCCATGCCGCCCGAGAGCTCGCTTGGCATCAGATCCCGTGCGCCCCGCAGGCCCACCGCGTTGAGCTTCATCAGGACGATGTCCCGGATCATATCGTTATTGAGAGCGGTATGGGCACGCAGTGGGAAGGCGACGTTTTCGAATACGGTAAGATCACTGAATAGCGCACCCGACTGGAACAGCATGCCCATCCGCGTCCGCATATCGTAAAGCTTCGCTCTGGACATCTCGTTAACAGTGATGCCATCGAAGATCACTTTCCCGCTTTCGGGTTTGATCTGGCCGCCGATCAACTTCAGTAGTGTCGTCTTGCCTGTGCCGCTGGGACCCATGATGCCAGTGATCTTGCCTCGCGGCGCGTACAGACTGATGTTATCGAAAATCAGCCGATCACCACGGCGAAAGCTCATGTTCTCGATACTGACGAGATGCTCTTCTGACAGAACGGTCACTCCTGGTTAAATCGAGGCGGGAAGATATATTTTCTGATTCTGATACACTATCGCCAGAGCCGATACGGCCGCGAAAATTTCCCTGCAGCGACAACCCTGTCAGCTGCCGCCAGTCATTACCGTTGGAAACTCTATGGCACATACGACCCCGACACAAGAGTCGATTGCTGCGGGCTTTGATTTCCTCGCAGCCGGCATCCGTACGATGGAGACCGAGCGTGACGCAATCGCCGAACTTATCCTGCGCCAGAAACAACAACGCGAAGGCTTCACGACAGCCTGTGAGTTGATGCTGGCATGCCGTGGCCGAGTCGTGGTCACCGGCATGGGCAAGTCAGGCCATATTGGCAACAAGATAGCAGCCACCCTCGCATCTACTGGCACCCCAAGCTTCTTCGTGCACCCTGGCGAAGCGAGTCATGGCGACCTCGGCATGATCACCAAAGACGATGTCGTGATTGCCATTTCGAACTCCGGCAACACGGCCGAAATCATCAGCATATTGCCACTCATCAAACGCATGAGCATCCCGCTGATCACCCTCACCGGCAACGCCCGCTCACAAATGGCGGCGCTGGCCGACGTCAATCTCGACACCAGTGTCAGCAAGGAAGCCTGTCCCCTTGGGCTGGCACCAACTTCGAGCACTACCGTCACTTTGGTGCTGGGCGATGCGCTGGCCGTTGCATTGCTGGAAGCCAAGGGCTTCAGTGAAGAGGATTTCGCCTTTTCGCATCCTGGCGGTGCGCTGGGCCGGCGCCTACTGCTGAAGGTTGCCGACATCATGCATGATGGCCCCCGAATTCCGGCCGTCAGCGAATCTGCAAGCATGTCGGACTGTCTGCTTGAAATGACCCGGCAAGGTCTCGGCATGGCCTGCATCGTCGATTCGGAGTTCAGACTGCTGGGCATCTTTACCGATGGCGACCTTCGACGCGCGCTCGAGAGCAGGGTCGATATACACAAGGCTCACCTCGCAGATATCATGACGGTGAAGTGCACCACGATTGCGGCTGATATGCTGGCTGCGAAAGCACTTGCCATCATGGATGAAAAGAAGATCAATGCCCTTCCTGTCGTTGCCGATGATCGCAAACTCATCGGCGCCCTGAACATGCACGACCTGCTTCGCGCAGGCGTCGTTTGAATACCCGTCTTCCGGTGAATGAAGCTATGACAAATAAAGAGTCTCGACCTATCCGCCTGCTCGCCCTGGATGTGGATGGCGTTCTCACCGACGGCAAATTGCTGTTCACGCCCGAGGGTGAGGAGCTCAAACGCTTCTGCACGCTCGATGGCCAGGGCATTCGGCATTTGCAGCGTGCAGGCATAGCCGTAGCGATCGTGACTGGTCGCCGTGCCGCTGCCACAGAACGTCGTGCCAAGGATCTGGATATCGTTCTGCTATTACAGGGTCGGGTCGACAAGCGAGAGGCGCTGCTGGAAATCTGTGAAGAACAACAGATCGACATATCCGAAGTTGCGTACGTGGGCGACGACCTGCCTGACCTCAGCGCCATACAGGCGTGCGGATTTGGTGTCGCAGTGGCAAATGCCCATGCCTTCGTGCGGCAGCACGCCGACTATGTCACGATCGCTCATGGTGGCGAGGGCGCCGTACGAGAAGTCTGTGACCTTCTGCTCGAACGTATGGGCCTCCTCGACTCAGTGCAACAGAGCTATCTGCTCACCTGAGCGAAGCAGCAGGAACGAGAGGGCCTTCGAATGACTTTACGGGAGATGGCTGCCAATGCGGCCAGGTCGAAGCGCCTGCTTTTTGCAGTGGTGCTCATCGCAGTCACGGCCGCTCTCTGGTATCAGGCCTTCAACGATGAAGCCGTCGAAGTCGTGCGGCTGGCGGACGACGCTGAGCCGGACGCCTTCATTATTCAGGCGAGCTATCGTACCTACAACCTGGCTGGCATGCTTGAAAGCCGGCTGGAAAGCGTGCGGGCCGAACAATTCGTCGATACCGACATCGGCATTCTGTCGCTGCCGCGGCTGGACATCTATGAGGAAGCAGGCGAACGGAACTTCTGGCATATGAGCGCAGACAGGGGCACTTATGATGCCCGCTATTCGGTACTCACACTCGACCAGAACGTGGAGATCCTCGGCAGCACGCTGGAGAACCAGCCAATACGCATCCTCACGTCTGGCCTCGTCTACACCATGGGCGACGAGCATGTGAAAACAAATAATGCTGTTGAGGTGATCTCTGGTTCTGATAGGATTCAAGGCACTGGCATGGAACTTGATATGCAAAAAAGGGCAGTAGAATTGAAGCAGGATGTACGCGCAATCTATCAGGCAAGACCGGCTTATGAGTAAGTTCATACGCGGAATCTACGGGGCCCTACAGTTAAGCCTGGCACTCGCGTTATCGAGTGCCAGCGGCCTCGTTGCAGCGTTTGATATGACCTTGCAGAGTCGCGAGCCGATCAGGATACAGGCTGACACCGCGGAGCTCGATGAGCTCAAGGGCGTCGCCACCTACAAGGGCGATGTCGTGATCAGCCAGGGTCAGTCGCTTATCGAAGCGAGTCGTATCACCGTGTACACCTCGGGTGGCCGGGGAATCAGCCGACTCGACGCGGTTGGCACACCTGCCCACCTGAAGCAGTACAGTGAAGAAGACCAGACGGAAACCAATGCCTACGCCAAGCGTATTGATTACAGGCGCGACCAGAATCAGGTCGCGCTACGTGGTAGCGCCCGACTGGAACAGAATTCAAGCATATTTCAGGGGGAAGAGATTCTGTACGATACCGTAAGCCAGATCGTCAATGCGCGGTCGTCCGATGACAAGGAAAAGAAGCAGCGGGTCGAGATGGTCTACTTCCCGGAGAACCCGGATGAAACCAGCGAGACTCCAGAAAACGCCGGTCAGAATTAGGCGGGCGGCGGCATATCATGAAAAGACTCGCGGCAGATAATCTGTCCAAGGCATACAAGAAGCGTCCGGTCGTGAAGGATGTCTCACTCGAGGTATTTTCAGGTGAGATCGTCGGTCTGCTGGGCCCGAACGGCGCCGGCAAGACCACCTGTTTCTATATGGTGGTCGGGCTGGTCGCCAGTGACAGCGGCATCGTCAGCATCGATAACCAGGATATCACCAGCCTGTCGATGCATGGCCGCGCGAGGCGCGGCATAGGGTATCTACCGCAGGAGGCATCGGTCTTCCGCAAGCTCAGCGTACAGAACAATATACTTGCCATACTGCAGACCCGCGGCGATCTGAACGTCAAGCAGCAGCGGGCGAAGTGTGAGGAACTGCTCCGGGAGTTTCATATCACGCATATCCGTGACAGCCTAGGGATGAGTCTTTCCGGCGGCGAACGCCGTAGAGTCGAGATTGCGCGTGCACTGGCTACGGAACCGGATTTCATTCTGCTGGACGAGCCCTTTGCCGGTGTTGATCCGATTTCAGTCAATGATATCAAGCAGATCGTACAGCATCTTCAGAAACGTAGTATCGGGGTGCTGATCACCGATCATAACGTGAGGGAGACACTGGATATCTGCGAGAGAGCCTATATCGTAAGCGACGGCTATATCATCGCCAGTGGCACGCCCGACAGCATTCTGGCGAACCAGACAGTTCGAGACGTCTATTTGGGGGACCGATTCAAATTATGAGAATAAGTACTCTGCAGACCTATAGCCCGTACTCAGCCAATCTAACGGGCAACGTTAGCGGCCGCCTCTTCAGAAGGCCCCAGCGCTAATGGTGATGAAGACCTCTTTACAGCTCAAGATGGGGCAGCATCTCACGATGACCCCGCAGCTGCAGCAAGCCATCAAGCTCCTGCAGCTATCTACCCTGGACCTTCAGCAGGAAATACAGCAGGCGCTCGACTCTAATCCTATGCTGGAGCTGGAGGAGGACGACCACGATCGCGGACCGGAGCGCCTCGAGTCCGACAGGAATGCCGAGCGCGACTCCGAAATTCGCAGTGATGCAAGCGAAACCATGGAGGCCACCGAGCGTCAGGATTCCCTGGACACCATTCCTGAAGACCTCCCGGTCGACACCGCATGGGAGGACGTCTACCAGAGCAACACGAGTAGCAGCTCAGGCTCAGGCTCAGGCGGCGATGACGATTTCGACTTCGAAAGCCGGAACTCGCGTGCGGAAAGTCTGCAGGATCACCTGCTCTGGCAGCTCAACCTCTGCCCGATGAGCGATACGGACCGCCTGATAGCTCACTCGATAGTCGATGCAGTCAATGATGACGGCTATCTCACCCAGACCCTCGCCGAAATCCACGAGGGCCTGGTGGACATGCAGCAACGGATGGCGGATCGTGAAGAGATCGCGCTGGGCGATGATGAGGTCATCGAACTCGATGAGGTTCAAGCCGTACTGAAGCGTATTCAGCAGTTTGACCCGCCAGGTGTTGCGGCGCGCGATCTTCAGGAGTGCCTGCTGATCCAGCTCTTGCAGCTGCCGCCCTCGACACCCTGGCTGAATCAGGCCAAGCTGGTGATCAGCCATTACATCAACCTGCTCGGATCGCGCGATTACGCGCAGCTGATGCGCCGAAGTCGGATAAAGGAAAGTGACCTCAAGGAGGTCATGCGGCTTATCCAGTCCTTGAATCCGCGCCCCGGTGAAGGCGTGCAGACGACTGACACTGAATACGTCGTCCCGGACGTGATCGTCAAGAAGCTCAAGGACAGATGGACGGTGGAGCTCAATCCTGAGATTGCACCACGGATTCGGGTGAATTCGACATATGCCGGTATGGTCAAGCGTGCTGATTCGAGCGCGGACAACACCTATCTCAAGGATCAGCTGCAGGAAGCGAAGTGGTTCCTGAAGAGTCTTCAGAGCAGGAACGAAACCCTGCTGAAGGTCGCCACGAAGATCGTCGAGCATCAGCAGGGCTTTCTGGACTACGGAGAGGAAGCCATGAAGCCGCTGGTTCTGCACGACATTGCAGAAGCCGTGGAGATGCACGAGTCGACCATTTCGCGGGTGACCACGCAGAAATACATGCACACCCCCAGAGGTGTATTCGAATTGAAGTATTTCTTCTCGAGTCACGTTGGCACCGAAAGCGGTGGTGAGTGTTCCTCGACTGCCATCAGGGCTATCATCAAGAAGCTGGTTGCGGCCGAATCGCTAAAGAAACCGCTGAGTGACAGCAAGATCGCGTCCATACTTGCGGATCAGGGCATCAATGTTGCACGTAGAACGATAGCAAAGTACCGGGAGGCCATGTCTATACCTCCCTCAAATGAACGTAAGCGACTCATCTGAGCCGCCTGCGAATCCTGACCTACCTAAGAGGCACAGTGTATGCAGTTGAACATTACCGGACAAAATATCGATTTGACCGATGCGCTCAAAAGCCATGTTGAAGCCAAATTTAACAAGCTTCAGCGTCACGTTGACTCGATCAGTAATGTACAGGTGACACTCGCAGTTGAAAAACAGCGCCAGATGGCGGAGGCTACGCTCCACATGAGCGGAAGTGACGTTCATGCAAACGCTGAGGATGTGGACATGTATACTGCTATCGATCAATTGGCCGACAAGCTCGACAGACAGGTCCTCAAGCAGAAGGAAAAACAGGTGGAGCGGAATCACGGCGTACATGCCAGATAGCGGTCGGCCAGCCACATAGACCCACGTAAATTATGAAACTTTCGGAAATTCTGGCACCGGCACTCACCCAGCACCGGGTGAGTGCCTCCAGCAAGAAAAAAGTACTGGAACACATCGCTCACCTGGTTGCAGGGCATTACTCGTTTCTGAATGAAACAGCCCTGCTATCCAACCTCAACAACAGGGAAAGACTCGGCAGCACGGGCATCGGCAAGGGTATTGCCATCCCGCACTGTCGACTCGAAAACTGTGACAGGGTCATCGGCGCGTTCCTTACACTTCGCAGTCCGGTCGAATTCGATGCCATCGATAACGAACCTGTCGATCTGCTTTTCGTTCTGGTCGTCCCGCAGGAGGCCACCTCAGAGCACCTCGACCTTCTGGGGCAGCTCGCGCAAAAGTTCAATGATGAAGATTTCTGTGAGGAAGTCAGAACCGCTGACAGCAGTGCCCAGCTTTTCGAGCTAATTACTCGAGAGGGAAGCAAAACCGACTCGCAAGACTGAGGTGACTCCTTGAAACTGATTATCGTTAGCGGGCGCTCCGGTTCAGGCAAGAGTACTGCCCTTCACGTGCTCGAAGACCTGAGCTTCTACTGCATCGATAATCTGCCTGTGGGCCTGCTCAAGCCTCTGGTCGAAGAAGCCTTGAGCGAGGATAACAAACCAGCGCAGAATATCGCGGTCAGTATCGACGCGCGCAATCTCAACAAGGATTTTGCGAGCTTCCCCGAGATGTTCGCCGAGCTGAAATCGAAACAGGTCGAATGTGAAATCATCTTCCTGGACGCGGATGACCAGACCCTGCTGCAGCGCTTCAACGCTACGCGCAGAAAGCATCCGCTGAGCACCAGAACGATGTCGCTGAAGGAAGCCATCAGCCACGAGACCAAGCTGCTCGAGCCGATCAGCACAATGTCCAGTCTGTATATTAACACCAGCAACCTGTCGATTTACCAGCTCAGGGATCAGGTCAAGCTGCGGGTGAGTGGGCACAGCACGCAGGAGCTCGCCCTGCTGTTCCAGAGCTTTGGCTACAAACATGGTGTCCCATCAGACAGTGATTATGTCTTTGATGTCCGATGCCTGCCAAACCCCTACTGGGACCCTGCTCTGCGGCGCTTCCGGGGCACTGAAGATCCGGTTATCGAATTTCTCGACAATGCGCCGGAAGTCCAGCAGATGAAGGAGGATATCTCCCGATTCCTGAAGCGATGGCTACCTGAGTTCAAGAAAAGTAATCGCACCTATCTCACGATCAGCATCGGTTGCACCGGTGGGCAGCACCGTTCGGTCTATCTCTGTGAGCAGTTGGGACGCGAGTTCAGAGATTTCTACGACAACGTACAGATACGGCACAAGGAACTGGCTGGATAGCAGTCAGGTGCAGTTCTCCTTTGCACAGTTTGCGTTAATTCCCAATTGCATAAGCTAGCAGCTTAACTACTCTTGTGAGCACAGATGCTGACCAGAACTGTTACCATAATCAATAAACTTGGCCTACATGCACGCGCAGCAGCAAAATTTGTCGCTGCCGCCAACCGGCACACCAGCTCGGTCCGGGTAGGCAAAGGCCAACAGTGGGTCGATGGCAAGAGCATCATGGCAGTGATGATGCTGGCGGCAAGCAAGGGCACGATGCTCGAGCTCTGTATAGACGGCGAAGATGAAACCGAAGCCATGGCTGAAATTGTAGCGCTCATCGAAGACTATTTCGGCGAGGGCGAATAGCTTCAAACGCGGTCCAGGTTCTGGCTAGCCAGCTTCATGATTCAAACGGTAGCTCAACGTGCAGAACGCAGCCGAACAGTACGAAGACAACTCGTCGCGCAGTGTGACCAAAGCGAGATTTCGCTCCATTGTAGAGGGGCTGGATAGCGGCTCACTGCACCAGGCGACATATACGCTTAACAATGGTCTGGCCCCGGGTGATATTGCTCACCTTTTGGAGTCTTCGCCACCCAAGCAGCGTCTGGTGCTCTGGGAGCTGCTCGATGACGACCTCGAAGGCGAGGTGCTCTCATACCTGAGCGACGACATCCGCTCCGAGTTCCTTCGCGACATGGACGCTCAGGCCGTTCTGTCGATTGCCGAAGATTTCGAAACGGACGATTTTGCCGATCTCCTGCAGCAGTTGCCCGAAGCACTGATCGCAGAAGTCCTCGAGTCGATGGATACTCAGGACAGGGTTCGGATCGAAGAAGTCCTGGCGTTTCCAGAGGACTCTGCCGGTGGTCTGATGACGACCGACATGATTACCGTGCGGCCTGACATCAGCGTTGAAGTCGTTCTACGCTACTTACGGAAGCACAAGGCCCTACCTGCCTCTACCGACAACCTGCTCGTAGTTAACCGACGTGATCAGTTCGTCGGTGTTCTGCCCATATCGACACTGCTCGTTTCCAATCTGAATGCCACCGTGCGCGAAATCATGCAGACCGATGTGGATCAGATTCCGCCGACTATGTCGGAGAATGATGTGGCCCACCTGTTCGAGCGCCAGGATTTGATTTCGGCGCCAGTTGTGGCTGACAGCGGGCGACTCCTCGGGCGAATCACGATCGACGACGTCGTAGACGTCATACGCGAACGAGCGAACCACGAAATCCTCGGTCGTGCTGGTCTGGACGAAGATGAAGACATGCTGGCGCCGTTTTTCAAGACCGCCAAGAGTCGGGCGGTGTGGTTGGGCATCAATCTTGTCACTGCCTTTCTCGCCTCGGCAGTCATCGGCATGTTCGAAGGCACTATCGACAAGGTTGTGGCACTGGCGGTTCTGATGCCGATAGTCGCAAGCATGGGCGGTATTGCAGGCTCACAGGCCCTGACCCTGGTCATCCGAGGTATGGCTACAGGAAAGGTCAGTCGCGGCAATATCAGCTGGCTGACAAATCGCGAGTTCCTCGTCGGGCTGTTCAATGGCTGTATCTGGGCCGTGGTCGTCGCTTCCGCTGCCATTGTGTGGTTTGAAGACCTGCAGCTTGGGGCCGTCATTGGCGCAGCACTCATCATCAACATGGCGGTCGCAGGTCTGGCCGGAACAATTCTGCCAATGGTATTGCAGTCAATGAAGATTGATCCAGCGCTGGCTGGAGGCGTCATACTCACAACGATTACGGATGTGGTTGGCTTCCTATCCTTTCTCGGCCTGGCGACCATCGTCTACGGGTTCTGACGCTGCATTCAACTCACTCGGTGGGCATCCATTCTGATGTCGACCTGACGCTGACCCAGCATGGTGATTTCGCCATTGTAGCGTTCAAGCCCGGTCGACGAGAATTCGAAACCGTAGACCCGCTGCAAGCCGAAGCCGAGGCCACCGTGTCGTCTCAGCGATAAGCGCCTGAAAGCAATACTCTGATCCAGCAGCTGCAGGTCCAACTGTTCGCAGCGCTGTCTTACCAGGGCCAGCGCGCGCTCGCGAATGCGCAGCCCCTGCCACCAGATCCCCACGGCAGAGAGTGTGAGGGTAATCCAGAAAATATCGATCAATGCCAGCGTCATGGGCGACCTTCGTCAGCTCCTCGTATCAGTTGTTCAGGCAGGGCACCCTGCACCACGTATTATCAGACAATAGCGAACTATGACACAGCTTTCCGTCCAACACTCAGCAGCAAAGCTCGTTTCTGTCATCCTGCTCTGCCTCTCGTTAGCTGGCTGCTTTGGCTTCGCCTTCTGGTTCGAACGCATGGACACCCTGGTCATGTGGCGTCTGGACGACATGCTTGATCTCACCGATAGCCAAAAGAAGGCAGTCGAACCGGTTATACTCGAAATTCGCGAGTGGCTCAGGGACGATGGCTTCCCTGACCTCATACCCCGCCTTGGGAATGTCATGGAACTGTGGGTATCGGGTGAGTCAGAGGCCGCTCTGACTGCATTCGAGAATGAGGCCAGCGCGATCATCGACCGCTTTCTCGAGGCCAGCTGGCCAGCCGTAAAGCCCCTTCTCGTCCAAATGACGCCCTCCAACGCGGAAGCTTATAGAGCGTACAGCGAAGACAAGATGGAAGAGTGGTTCGACGAGTCAGCATCTCTTGAGGCCAAGGTCGATGATCGCGTCGAACGATTCGAAAACTGGTTCGGTGAGCTGGACCGTAAGCAAAGCAGGCTCATTCGTCAGCTCACCAAACTAGAGGCGAACGAGCTGCAGATCCGTGTTGACAACAGTAGGCACCGTAGAGAGCGTTTTCTCCGGCATGCCTTGGACGATGACCTTGCCGCACTGGAAGCCATGTTCAAGCGGCCTTCCGATTTTCAGACAGCAGCCTATGTTCAATGGCGAGCACAGGAGCGGGATCAGATCGTAGCCTCGCTGCAGGCTCTCTTTCCTACGCTGCGCAAAGCTCAACGAGAACAGGCGGGTGAGCGCCTCGAGGAATGGATCGAGCGCCTGCGGGAGGTTCTCGACTAAAAAAGCAGGTATAATTCCCGCCCCGATAGCATCGCGAACAAAGACCATGGCCAAGGAAAGATTTCAGCACGACGCTGAGAACGTTGATGACGCGTCTGAACAGGACCTGTTGAGTGACGATGTCGAGATCGTCAGCAAGTCCGAGATGAAGCGCCATATGCACAGCTTGCAGACGCTGGGTGAACGCCTCGCTGGCATGCCGGATATCTGGCCGGAGCTTGACCTGCCCGATCGCCTGCTCAAGGCGCTGTCCGATTTCAACGCCATTCCGTCGAGGGAGGCGAAACGACGGCATCTGCAGTTTATCGGCAAGCAAATGCGCACTATCGATCATGATGCCGTTCTGGCGGCAATAGAACTGCGGGATAGTGGGTCGGACTACCAGAAGAATCTGCACCATGAAGCCGAGAGGTGGCGTGAACGGCTGCTCGCGGCTGGCCACAGGTCTGAAGAGCAACAGGCCATGAATGATCTGATTACAGAGTTCGTCAGCGCCAATCCAGCGACCGAGGTTCAGGCGCTCAGACAGACCCTACGCAATGCCGTAAAGGACCTGCAGTTGAAACGCAACCGGGGCAATACCCGTAAGCTCTACCAGTTGATCAGGGACGGTCTGGCTCGCGAGGTCTGAGCGCTCTGAATCAAGCCCGACTCAGAGTCGGCGATGCTGCTCTACAGGCATTCGTCGACGAATCTGGGAAAGTTCCTTGAAGTCCAGCTCGGCAATCGCGATACCGGGTCCGGTCTCTATCATATCCAACACCCGCCCCCACGGATCGACAATCTGACTATGTCCGAAGGTGTGCCGACCGTTCTCATGCTCGCCACCCTGGTTGGGGGCCAACACGAAACATTGATTTTCTATCGCGCGGGCTCTCAAGAGCACATCCCAATGCGCCTCCCCCGTCTTTGCAGTGAACGCGGAGGGAACGGTCAGCATCGTACAGCCTGAACGCGCATATTCGCGGTACAGCTCAGGGAAACGAAGGTCGTAGCAGATACTCAGGCCCATCCTGCCCCAAGGCAGATCCACCGTGCGCGGCGCCTCGCCCTGACAGAAATAATCCGACTCCATGTAACGCTGACTGTCACCGCTGACTTCAACATCAAAGAGATGGAGTTTGTGGTACTCAGCGAGCACATCCCCATCGGGACCGCATACCAGGCTGGCCGAGAGCGCCCGCCGGTCATTTGAGCCCTGGCCGGAACTGGACTGGGCAACAGGCAGCGACCCGGCCACAAGGTAGACTTCCAGCTGCCTACTCAGTTCTGTTAGCCGATGTCGGATGGGTTCCCCATTGGCTAGCTCGCTCTGTGCCAGCGCTATGGCTGCTTCGCTGTCGAAGACCAGAAAGTTTTCAGGCAGGACCACCAGTTTGGCGCCTTGTGCCGCTGCATTGCGAATCTGCGCTTCGGCGGCCTCCAGGTTATCGAGGACGTTCTGCCCGCTCACCATCTGCACAACAGCTGCAATGCAGGCCGCTTGTGCGCTCTCAGGTCTGCTGTCGGTCATGCTCTCTCCTGTGTTGTCTCAGCTATCTCGGTCACCAAACGACTGCTTCAGATTGACCTCCGGATCTTCGAGCGTTCCGGTCAGTTCATAGGTTGCGCTGGTCAGTTTGCTCAGCGCGTCCCCCATCAACTTGTCAATAAGGAAGAGCGCTCCACCTATCTGCGGCGCCCCGACAAGAAGAGCGGCCAGCGGCAGATTCTTGGTAAGTGGCAGTACCACGAGCAGCTCCATGTCCAGAGCGTCTGTAACCATGCTCATGGTGCCGGTCAGCTGGAACGCACTTGAAGTCGCCTGAATGGCGAGCGGAGACTCGAAATCCACTACGCCTTCCTTGATCTTGGCGCTGCCCTCAATATCATCGTACGAGATACCCGCTTCATAGATATCACTGAAGTCGAGTTTGAGACGCCTGGTCAATGTATCCATATTCAACACGCTGAAAACCTTGAAGAGGTCGGCAGAGCGCGAGGTCTCGGTGAATCGACCGTCCCGCAGTCGCATCGAAATCTGACCCGAAAGATTCTCCCAGCTGAAGTCGAAGGGCGTTCCGGTCCACACCACCCCGGTCTTGAACCGGTATTTGGCGGCAGTCATTGGTGCGGGCCCCTGAAAATGGCTGTAGATTTTTTCGAAGCGCTCACCGCTGAGTTCCCCGGTCAGGATGGTCGTCTGCTGCTGTGTAATCGGCTCGCGCAGCCAACTCAGACGCCCTTCGAGCCGGGACCCTTCCACCGCTGCTCGAAGCTCGCGGAACACGACGCCTTCATCACGCTTTTCTGCTATCCAGCGCCAGCTTCCAAGAGACTTGGCGCCGTAAAAAAGCTCGTCAATTGACACGTCACCCAGCGGCACATCAGTAGGGGTGAAGCTGCTTTTCTCGCCAGAGCCCTCACTTTCAGCCTTGGCTTCAGGTATCTTCAGGTAGGCGAGTCTCGCCGTTGGGTAGTCCTTTGCACCGCCAGGTACACGCACTGCACCCTTCATGAGCTCGGGCACATCCACCGCAATATCTACCGAATTATTAGTGTTACGCGAGGCGAGAACAGCAAATTCGCGATAGAGCTTGTCGTCGAGCTTCAACTCCGCGACTGTAAGATCCACGCCTGTAAGCCAGTCTGGCCAGTTGGCGACGAGCTGACGCGCCCGCTGATTCAGCACCGGTTCATCGACAAGTACCTCGATCTCGCCGTCTTCCTTTTTGCCGTACTCCCTGGCGATGAAGCGTTGCCACTCGCCCACATCCAGACGCGGCAAGTAGCCGACGACGTCTAGCCCGCGCCGGCCTGCCAGCCCCTGAGCGGGCGCCGGCTCTGCAGCTTTACCAAGCCGATCGAAATTCATGCGCACCCGATTGTCGGCGCTGGTGCCACCAAAGCGGATTCTACCTTGAAGATCCTCAAGCTCGGTCTGCTTGCCTGCACCAGTCGTTACGACCGAAATATCACCACCCACGAGCTCACCGAGCTGAAACCGATACTCCTTGGCTCGCGCATTTTCGGCCCATCGTACCTCGAGCTCGAGATTACGGCGTTCGTCAGCACCCTTGCCAAAGGGCTGTGGGTAATCGAAGGCAATGCCACGCAAATCTGAGCGGACGGTCAATGAATAACGATCGCTGGTCGGTGTACCGCTCCAGGCAAAAATACTGTTGATCTCGGTCCCACCTGAAAGCCGAACGATTTCCGGCAGCGTGACCCGCTTCTGTAAGGCAGCCAGTGACAAACGGGTGTTGGCTCTGACCTGGACCTTTTTGGACGCCTCGCTCCACTCCGGCGACTGCACAGTCAGCGTCGCTTTCTCACCCTGCAACCTGAGATGTTCGCTCTTCCCGCTCACGCCGTTAGCCAGGCTATATTCGAAGCGACCACCGATCTGCTCTGCACTCAGGTCATGTTCTTTCGAACGGACTGCCATATCGTTAGCATCGATGCGAATGCGCAGGGCTTCCGCCGAGCTTGTATCCAGATTGACGGTGAGCGCAGCATTAACCACTGAGGCGCCGGAAAGCTGCCAGTCACCTGCAATCGGACGAGTTGTTTCCGCTATTGGCGAAGAGCGGAGCCAGTAATTCCAGTCAGCCGCTTGAGGCCGGCTGCTGAAACTGGCATCGAGCAGAGACTGACCCGCCACATCCCTCAGCTCAACACGGCCATCATAAACCGGGAGACCGTTGATTCGAGCGGAGGCAATATCCGCGCTCACGCGGTCATCAGTGATTTTCAGCTGAGTAACGAGCTCGGTGAGCGCTGGCCAGTCTTCGGCGAATTTCAGTGTTCCATCCTGGATATCGAAAGCCATCTGCGAACTGGAGTTGGTTTCGTCTGCAGCCTCGCCAACCACTCCAGAATAGAAATAGCTGCCACGCCTGATCAGGCCACCCTGCACCGCGCCGAGCACCCATTCGTTCAGGTCCTGGTCGAGTATACGAGTGGGGACAAAAGCAGCGACGAGCGATGCATCGGCCTCTTGCATATTGATGGCAAGCTGAAGACTTTCGGGCAGATCCTCGGCATCAGGATTGAGCAGATCGAACTCGGCCTGCAGTCTACCCTGCACATCGTTCGGGCGATCCAGTGTGAGACGTGTACCCCAGACCTGGGTCAGACCATTGTAAGAAGACCAGTCCACCCGTCCTTCGACGTAAGGGAGCTGCCAACCCTCCTCGTACAGATCGGGAAATTGCAGACCCACGTCCTTATCAGCGAAGATGACATGACCACGGCTGCCGGCCACCTCCAGATAGCCGTCCAATCGAGCGATCATGGGCGCGCCGAAAGCAGCCTGAACCGTCGCATTACTCAGCATGGCCTGCACTAACACACCGTCGTCCGCTGACTGCCTCACATGAAGATTGTTAAGCTGCCCTTCGGCAGCGTATGCAAGCAGATCTCCGACACCCTCTGCCCCGATCTGTCGGCTGGCTATTGCAGCCTTCGACAGCAGCTCAAGATTGACCGCATCGACAGCCATGCTGAACTCTTCGCCACCCGCAGCCATCACCTGCCTAGTGACTAGTGGCATATCATTCCAGCGACCATCAAGCGCGGTAGCCCTAAGCTGCCACTGCTCGAACCCGATCGGGAAATCAACGAGCTCCTCCAGGCGATGCCCTGGACCGATACCAAGCCTTCCGCTCAAGTGGAACTGCCCGCCAAGTGTCCTGACGAGCAAGGTTTCGCGCCCGACAGGCGGGTCCAGGGTGTCGACTTCCGGCAGTTCAAGTCTCAGCTCTGGCAGATCGAGTGCCAGTGTGGCATCAACTTCGGCGGTCCCGGCGTCGTATTGCAACCAGAACTCACCCTGCCCTGTCAGACTCGCCAGGCTCACTGGCACATCTTCGGGAATCATTCTTCTGAAAGGCTGTAGCACTTCGTCGTCGCGCCATCGCACGTAAGCCCTGGCCGCCGGACTCGCCCCCGCCTTCCGATCAACGAAAACCTCAAAGGCCAGAATCTCCTCCTGGCCCTGCAGAACCCGCGTCGACAGCTCCAGTGTTTCACGGCGTTTCTTTAAAAACACCGAGGGCAGACGCCATTGCACGCTACGGCCGCTCATATATCGCCAGACCAGGTCAATGTTGCCAAGGCGATAGCTGCCGTCACCAATGAGCGCAAGCGCCGACTCCACCTTTTCACGCATACTTTGATCGAGGGCGTCGGTGAGGTCTTCAATAGATTGGCCAGCGATAGCTACCGTTGGTTGCCAGCTGCCATCCTCTTGCTCAGCAAGTCGGACGACCAGGTTCTCCACCGACAAAGCCGCAGGCACAAAAGACCAGTTCCGTATCGACTCGAGCAGGTCCAGTTCAAGATCAACCTCCCCCAGATTCAGGGCATCTTCAGAACGACCACTTGGAATAATGCGCAGCCCACTGAGCCTGAGCGAAGGGTTTCGACCCCACCAGCCGCCACGCAATTCGCTGATGGCAATCTGCATCGATGTTTCGCGCTCGATCAGCGATACGATGTCAGGGCGAAGTACATCTGCGTAATGAAGTGCAACGCGCGCTGCGGACATGGTGACGGCCGCTACCGCCAGAAATACCGCTATGGCCACGAATGCGACGGAACTGAGGCTCAATTGCCTGCCTGACTGGCTTTTTCTAGCAACAGTTTCCGTCAACTAGAACCCGCCTTGGAATCATTGAAGAACAACGTCGAACTGCTCCTGTGTATAGATGACTTCGACCTGAAAACGGATGCTCTTGCCAATGAACTCCTCGAGGTCAGCCACGTTATCCGACTGATCGTCGAGCAAGAGATCGACCACCTGCTGCGACGCCATGACAAGATAGCTTTGGGCATCGTAATTCCTGTTGATACGTAAAATTTCCCTGAAAATTTCATAACACAGCGTTTCTGGCGTTTTCACCGTACCGCGACCTTCGCAGGCGGGACAGGCTTCTGAAAGCATTTGACCAAGACTTTCGGTAGTGCGCTTTCTGGTCATTTCGACAAGGCCTAGCTCGCTCACGCAACTGATCTTGGTCTTTGCGTGGTCGCGCTCGAGCATCTTCTCCAGCATGCGCAAGACCTGGCGGTTATGCTCGGGGTCCGTCATATCGATCAGATCGAGTATGATGATACCGCCAAGGTTGCGCAGTCGCAGTTGCCGGGCTATGGCCCTGGTCGCCTCGAGATTGGTCTTGAAAATCGTTTCCTCGAGGTTCTTGTGGCCGACGAAGCCGCCGGTATTGACGTCGATTGTCGTCATGGCCTCGGTTTGGTCGATGATGAGATAGCCGCCGGATTTCAGCTGTACCTTTCTGCCAAGCGCCTTCTGGATTTCGTCCTCGACGCCGTATAGATCAAAAATTGGCCGCTCACCAGGATAGTACTCGATCTTGTCCTTGATCTCGGAGACGAATTGATCGGTAAACTCGATGGCTCGCTGATAACCCTCCTTGGAATCGATGCGGATCTTTTCGGTTTCCGGTCGTACCAGGTCCCGCAGAGTCCGGGCATACAGGCTGAGATCTTCATAGACTACTGCCGGGGGCCTGACGCTCTGGATCTTCCGGTGCACGGCACGCCAAAGGCGGCGGAGATACATGATATCGCCAGTGAACTCCTCTGATCCGACGCCTTCGGCTGCTGTTCTGATAATGAAGCCAGACGAGGCTGTGGCAGCATCTTTTGTTTCATTTTCAGCCAGTAAACCGTCGTCGACACAGGTTTGAATGAGCAACTTGAGCCGCTCACGCTCCACTTCGTTTTCAATGCGCTGAGAAATACCGATATGATCGGTGCCGGGCATGTAGACCAGATAGCGCGATGGAATGGAGAGGTGCGTCGTTAGCCTGGCGCCTTTGGTGCCGATAGGGTCCTTGGTGACCTGCACCACGAGTTCCTGGCCTTCTCGCAGCAGACCGCCAATTTCCACGGCACGCCCATTGCCTTCGCCATTCCCTGAGCCGTTGCCGTTGCCACTCCCGTTTCCGTTACCACTGAGTTCAGACACGTGGATGAATGCAGCCCGTTCGAGCCCGATATCCACGAAGGCCGCCTCCATTCCCGGAAGCACCCGCACCACGACGCCCTTGTAGATATTGCCTACAATGCCGCGCCGGCGACTCCGTTCGATATAGACTTCCTGCAGCATGCCGTTCTCGACCACTGCGACCCGAGTCTCTACCGGAGTGACGTTCACCAGTATTTCTTCTGTCATGATACTGTCCGTTTTTATTGTGAGTCCTTCAGCGTCGTCCAGCGCAGAGCCCCTTGGCGGCCAGATAATCACTGACCTCACATAGCGGGAGGCCGACGATCGCGCTGTAGCTGCCTTCGATACGTTTCACAAAGGCAGCGGCTGCGCCCTGGATGCCATAGGCGCCAGCCTTGTCGAGTGGCTCTCCACTCGCGACGTAATGATCGATTTCTTCTCTGCGCAAGGTCCTGAACCACACTTTGGACACGACCTGCACAAGATGTTCGCTCTCTGCGGCAACGAAGGCCACTGAGGTGTATATGGTATGCACTGTGCCGGAAAGCCGCTGCAACATCTGCGTGGCATCTGCCGCATCCAGCGGCTTCAACAGGAGTTCGCCGGTGTGATCAAGCACGCCAGCGGTGTCGGATCCGAGCACGAGCACCGCTTCACGATCGGACGAGACCGCCTTGAATACAGCCCGAGCCTTGCTGAGCGCCATCCGATCAACGTAAAGATCATTGGCTTCATCTGGCCGGGGCGTTTCGTCCACATCAGCTGGTTGACAGATAAAATCTACGCCAATCTGACGTAGCAGTTCAGCGCGACGGGGCGAGGCCGAAGCCAGTATGAGCGTGTTGGGCTGTGACATATCAATCCCTGATGCCTTAATTGTCCAGGCGGTGCAAGATAAATCTGAGCAATGGCCAGAGCAGCGCGGATGTTACTGCCGGAATGAGAAAGCCCATGTCGATCGCTGGGTTCGATATGAAGCCATCTATCCAGCGAAACAGCATGAGATTGATGCCGATTACCGCAAATACGATCACGCTCTGCTGTAAAACAGGAAACAGCAGGAGACGCTGTGACATGGTCAGCAGCAAATAGGCCTGCAAGGCCAGACTACCGGCATGCAGACCTAAAGTGGTGCCCACGAGCACGTCCCAGAACAGACCGACCATCCAATTTGCCATGATACCGACGCTCTGATCTCGATACAGTGTCCAGTAAACCATGACAAGGGCAATCCACTCGGGACGCAGTATTGCAGCTACGCCCTCCATCGGAATGATCGTGAGACAGGCAGCCAGAAACAGTGAGGCTGCAAAGACGCCATAACTCATTGAAGAAGATGCCATGCGTTCTGCGGCCTGCCGGGCTAGGAAGCCGGTTCGGTCTGCTGCTCCAGAACACTGGGTAACGCACGATCATCACCGGGTCTCTTGAAGACCAGCAGAACATGCTTGCTTCTGTTCAGCTCTGCCAGTGGTCGTGCGTAGACCTGTGCGAACGGCAAGCCCGGATCATGCGTCACCGACTCCACCCGAGCGACAGGATAGCCTTTGGGGAAGCGCCCACCGAGACCAGAGCTCACGAGCATATCGCCGGCCTTGATATCGGCTGTATCAGGAATGTTGACGAGTTCAAGACGATCGAGCACCCCGGTTCCGACCAGTATTCCGCGGGAACCATTACGATTGACTTCGATGGGAATGGCATGGGCACTGTCCGCTATGAGCAAGACCCTTGCGCTGTAAGGCGTGACAGCGGTCACCTGCCCCATCAGCCCGGTCGAATCCAGCAACGGCTGACCTTCGAAGACACCATCGTTCGAGCCCTTGTTGATCATGACCTCGTGCATGTATGGATCCGGGTTGATTCCGATGATTTCAGCTACGAGAACAGACTCATCGACGAACGCTGCAGCGTTAAGCAGCGCGCGAAGGCGATTGACTTCCGCCGTTAGTGAAGCAGTCTTGAGGGCTTTCACCTGCAGGATGCGGAGCCGGTTCTCCAGCGAGGCATTTTTTTCCAGGAGGCTGGAGCGGGACTCTGTGATGGATTCACCGAAATCACTGATACGTCCAGGCAGTTGCACGCTCCACTGCACCGGAACCAGCAGCACGGACATGTTTTCCTTGAGGGAGTCCAGCCAGTCCAGCTTCAGATCAGCCACACCTATGGCTAGCGATAAAACGCCAACCAGTAGGATGCGGAACCCCAGCAAGGGGCCTCTTGCGAAGATAGTCTTGATGAAACGCTCTCCGATGTTCTTTCTGTTTACAGACTAGCGTATGCGAACTGCTTTTGCAGGCGCATTACTTAATCCATAAAGAAGAGACCGGCTCCGCGCTGATCCATTACTTCGAGGGCACGTCCACCACCACGGGCGACGCAGGTAAGAGGATCATCGGCGACGATGACTGGCAGCCCGGTTTCTTCGGAAATCAGACGGTCGAGGCCGCGCAGGAGTGCGCCGCCGCCGGTGAGAACGATGCCACGCTCGGCGATATCGGAAGCCAGCTCGGGCGGTGACTCTTCAAGTGCGCCTTTACAGGCCTGGACGATAGTCGCCAGATCATCCTGAAGCGCTTCCAGGATCTCTTCACTATTCAGTGCAAAGCTCCGCGGCACCCCTTCGGCAAGATTCCGCCCACGCACATCGATCTCACGCAGTTCAAGACCTTCGTAGGCACAACCAATCTCGAGCTTGATGCGCTCGGCAGTTGCATCGCCGATCAGCGCACCGTAATTCCGCCGGACGTATGCAACGATGGCTTCATCGAAGCGATCTCCGCCTACACGTACTGAATTGGCAAACACGATGCCATTCAATGAAATGATAGCGATCTCGGTAGTCCCACCACCGATATCAACCACCATTGAACCATTGGCATCTTCAACAGGCAGACCGGCACCAATGGCCGCAGCCATGGGCTCTTCAATCAGGAAGACTTCACGGGCGCCAGCGCCCATTGCGGATTCACGGATTGCCTTGCGTTCGACTTCGGTCGATCGGCTGGGAATACACACCAGCACGCGAGGGCTCGGTGTGATGAAACTATTTTCGTGCACCTTATGAATAAAGTGCTGGAGCATCTTTTCGGTAACCTGGAAGTCGGCAATGACGCCATCCTTCAGAGGACGGATTGCCGTGATATTGCCGGGTGTTCGGCCAAGCATGCGCTTGGCTTCAGCGCCAACGGCGGCGACGGACTTGGTTGCGCCCTGACGACGAATAGCTACCACTGAAGGTTCGTCCAGAACGATCCCGCGACCGCGGACATAAATAAGCGTGTTAGCCGTTCCAAGATCGATGGACAGATCACTGGAAAATAGGCCACGGAGACGTTTGAACATTGTTAGATGCTAGTTCCTTGAGAATGCACAGAGCTGGTTTGAATGCTGAGTAAGAATGGACCAATCATCTGTGCTCTGGCGCACAGGCTGAACTGCAGGCAACTTTAGCAAGGGTACACCCGCAGCACAAGCTAGTTGGAAACTGCCACCTGCTGTTCACAGCACGGCCCGTCGATAGTAGACTGCAATGCCTACCAACGCAGACGGAGCAAAGCCTCCAGAACAGGAACGCCCTGAATGAACATTTCAGATGAACAGCTTGCACAACTTGCCGTGCTCGCAAGACTGGACTGCGCCTCGGACACGAGCCTGCGGAATGACGTCGATCGCATCCTCCATTTCGTCGAGCAGCTGCAGTCGGTGGATACCAGCCAGACAGCTCCGCTACTCAATCCGCTGGAGATGACCCAGCGGCTGCGCCCCGATGTCGTAACAGAGCCTGATGATCGTGAGCGCTATCAGAAATGCGCACCGCTCACTGAAGGCGGCCTGTTCCTGGTGCCGAGAGTCGTCGAATAAGCTGCGGCTTACCGAGTTGTATTGTCACCTGAAATACAGCAACATTCGGCCACACCTTGCCAACCATGCACGCCAATCATAGCGGAATACAAGCCAATCATGTTCCCAGAAACCATACAGTCCGCCCTGGAGGGACTGAGAAACGGCGAGTTCTCTATCGCAGAGCTTGTCACGGAATTCGCTACTCGCGCCCGCAATGCACAGCCTGAGCTCAACGCCTACATCACCATTGCCACCGAAGACCAGCTGGAACAACAGACCAGCTACGCTCGCGACCTGGCCCTGAAAGACGCGCCACTCGATCTGGCGGGCATTCCTCTTGCGATCAAGGATCTCTTCTGTACCGAGCTGATGCCGACAACCTGCGGCTCCAAGATGCTCGAGGACTACGTTTCACCATTTGAATCCACTGCCAGCTCGCGCCTTTTGCAAACGGGCGCCGTCTTCGTCGGCAAGACCAACATGGATGAATTCGCCATGGGCTCGTCGAACGAAAACAGCTTCTTCGGACCGGTGCGAAATCCCTGGCATGTAGAGCACGTCCCCGGCGGCTCTAGTGGCGGCTCTGCTGCAGCAGTTGCAGCGGGCCTGTGTCTTGGCGCACTGGGTACTGATACAGGCGGCTCGATACGACAGCCTGCAGCCTACTGCGGCATCACCGGTCTGAAGCCGACTTATGGCCGGACTTCCCGCTACGGCATGGTGGCCTATGCATCGAGCCTGGACCAGGCTGGGCCAATGACGCGTACTGCTTACGACGCCGCTTTACTGCTTTCCGCCATTGCTGGTCCCGATGATCGCGACTCCACTTCGAGCGCGGAACCGGTTGCCGACTATCTCAAGGACATCAATAAGCCTTTACAGGGCCTGCGGGTTGGCTTGCCAAAAGAATATTTCGAAGCGCTCGGCGAAGGTCCTGTACTCAATGCCATCATGGAGGCCAAGAAAACGCTGGAACAGCAGGGTGTCAGCTTCGTTGATGTCTCTCTGCCTCACAGCAACCTGGCCCTGTCGGCGTATTACATCATCGCTCCGGCAGAAGCCTCCACCAACCTGTCGCGCTTCGATGGCGTGCGGTTTGGTCATCGGTGCAACGGCGCCCGCGACCTTGCCGACCTCTATGCCCGCTCGCGAAGCGAGGGTTTTGGCGCCGAAGTCCAGCGCCGCATCCTGATTGGCACCTTTGCGCTCTCGGCCGGCTATCAGGATGCCTTCTATAAGCAGGCGCAACGTGTACGCAGGCTGGTCAAGAACGACTTCGTCGATGCGCTCGGGCAGGTCGATCTGCTCCTGGCACCTGTCACGCTCGGCGCTGCCTTCCGACTGGGAGAAAAAACCGATGATCCGGTCAGCATGTACAAGGAAGACCTCTTTACCATACCGGTCAGTCTCGCTGGACTGCCTGCCATCTCGGTACCTTGTGGTATGGCAGACGCCTCTGGCACGGATCTGCCACTCGGCATGCAGCTGATCGGGAATTACTTTGATGAAGCCAGGCTGCTCAACGTTGCCCACCAGTGGCAGCAATTGACCGACTGGCACAGCAGAACACCACCTTCATCCGCACGAGAGATGAAATGAGCACGATTGCGAGGACACCACGATGAGCTGGGAGGCCGTAATAGGACTGGAAGTTCACGTCCAGCTGGCAACAGACTCCAAGATATTCTCAGGCAGCAGTACGGCCTTCGGTGCCGAACCCAACACCCAGGCCTGCCCTGTCGATCTTGCGCTGCCGGGCACGCTACCGGTATTCAATGAGAAGGCGCTTGAGATGGCAGTGCGCTTTGGTCTTGCCATTGGCGCCCATATCAATCACGAGTCTGTCTTTGATCGCAAGAACTACTTCTATCCTGATCTGCCGAAGGGCTATCAAATCAGCCAGCTCGAGGCACCCATCGTGCTCGGCGGCACGCTTTCGATAGACAGCGGTGACGAAGGTCAGCAACGGACGATCAACCTGACTCGTGCGCATCTGGAAGAGGATGCTGGCAAAAGCCTGCACGAAGATTTCCATGGCATGACCGGTATCGATCTCAATCGCGCTGGCACACCGCTGCTGGAGATTGTTTCGGAACCAGAACTCCGGTCGGCGAAAGAGGCAGTAGCCTATCTTCGCAAGTTGCACACTATCATTACCTATCTCGGCATCTCCGACGGTGATATGTCTCAGGGTTCCATGCGCTGTGACTGCAACGTCTCGGTCAGGAAAGCTGGCAGCACCGAACTCGGCACACGTACCGAAACCAAAAACGTCAATTCGTTCAAGTTCGTCGAAAAAGCCATCAACGGCGAGATTGAGCGGCAGATCGATATTCTCGAAGATGGCGGGACGATTGATCAGGAAACGCGGCTCTACGACGCTGATAAGGACGAAACGCGTCCTATGCGCAGCAAGGAGTTCGCCAACGACTATCGCTATTTCCCTGACCCGGATCTGCTACCGGTGGTAATCGACGACGCCTACATTCAGGCCATACGAGAGAGCCTGCCCGAGCTACCCGAGGCGAAAGCTGCCCGCTTCCAGTCGGAACACGGACTCTCTGAGTATGATGCGAGTCTGCTGACGGCCTCGCGTCAGCTGGCGGACTTCTTCGAAGCAACCGCCAGGACATCTGGCGATGCCAAGCTGAGTGCCAACTGGCTGATGGGTGAAGTCAGCAAGCGACTGAATCAGGACAGCATCACGATCGATGCCGCACCAATCACCCCCGAGCAGCTCGGCGGCCTGATCGCCAGAATCTGCGATAACACGATTTCTGGAAAGATTGCCAAAACCGTGTTCGACACCATGTGGGCCGAAGGCGGCAGCGCTGACGAGATCATCGAGAAGAAGGGGCTCAAGCAGGTTACCGACAGCAGTGCCATCGAAGGTATCGTCGATCAGGTTATCGCTGCAAATCCCGCTCAGGTCGAGCAGTACCAGGCTGCAGAGCCAGCAAAGCGCGGCAAGATGATAGGCTTCTTTGTCGGTCAGGTGATGCAGGCGAGCAAGGGCAAGGCCAACCCACAGCAGGTGAACAGCATACTGAAGCAAAAGCTGCCAGACTGACCATAAGGTGACGCTACGGCAGTGTCAGGTACTACCACTCAGCACTTCACTATAAGGAATGAACGATGGCTCAGCCAACACTGAAAGGATCTAAGGTAACGACTTACGGTGACCTTCCCGCCAAAGGCGATGAAGCGCCTGATTTTACCGCGGTAAAAGCAGATATGTCCGAAATTTCGTTGTCTGACTATAAAGGCCGTAATGTCGTGCTCAACATATTCCCGAGCGTCGACACACCGACTTGTGCGACCTCGGTGCGCAAGTTCAATGAGAAGGCTGCCCAGAAGAGCGACACGACAGTCATCTGTATCTCCGCCGACCTGCCCTTTGCCATTGGTCGCTTCTGCGGCGCTGAAGGTATCAGTAATGTGGTCGTCGCCTCGATCTTCAGAAACGGCAATTTCGGCAGAGACTACGGTGTACTCATGACCGATGGCCCTCTGAAAGGCATTCTGTCACGCGCAATCGTTGTCATCGGTGAAGACGGTCGGGTGCTGCACAGCGAGCAGGTAGCTGAAATTGCCAATGAGCCAGACTACGAGGCCGCTCTCGCCGCTATCTGATAGCAGCGCTGCCCTTCAAGACGCTATGGGCCAGCTATCGGGGCTGGCCCTTTCGTCTGAATGAATCTGAGCACCGCTTCGCGAACGTCAGCATCGGCGAAGCCACGGATATGCCCCTCCTCATATTGATAGACTTCAGCATTGGGCAAGACCTGTTCGAGTTGCTGCAGGTGACCGACGTCCACGATGCGATCCTTGCTGCCGTGCATGAGCAAAACGCGTCCGGAATCGAGATCACCAACAGTCTTCTCCGGATCATAGGCAGACGGTAAAAGTAAAGTCGGCGCCTGAAGTAGCCACGTCAGCCAGTTTGCAGCCATGGCCTCTCTTGCGACCTGCGGCAACGAAGCCGGTGCTGATTCTATGACGATGGTATCGAACTGCGGGAGCTCGCCCCGCCAGCGAGCGGCGTAGGTCAGCCCCAGCGCACCGCCAATGCTCTGCCCCAGCAATGTGAGCGGCGTAGCCGAGGACTCCTGCTGTAACCAGTGATGCGCAGCCTGTATATCCTGAAATACCGATGGCAGTAGCGGCGCGCCGTCGGACTGTCCGTAGCCACGGTAGTCCAGCAGAAAAACCGCGTAGCCCTCATCAGGCAACCAGGCGACGGCATTGAGATGGGTCGAAATATTCTCACCATTCCCGTGTAGGAACAGAATACGCCCCCTCTGCTCTCCACGCGCTGGCAGATACCAGTTTCTCAACCGGGTACCATCCTTCGCCACCAGCTCCACGTCCTGCCATTCCAGCCCGTAACGCTGAGGGGTCTGGAGATACTGTGTCTGCGGATAAAAGAGAAAACCGGTGAGGCTCTCGCAACCTGCTGTCAGCAGTACAAACGCGAAAATGAGCACGGCAGCCCCTGAGCTAGAACGCGACATAGAAGCCTGTGCTCCCGCCCCAGCCCCGTGCAGCCGTATCATCCTGATACTCAGCCGAAACGCGCAGCTGAAGTGATTTATTGAAGTGCCAGGCGACATGAAGACCTGCCGATGAGGGGTCGGATTCGCGCCCCGCCAGTCTGAAGTGCTGGGCGGCCTCCAACAATATTGACACTTGATCGGACTGCCGCAGGAGCCCCAGCTCAGGCCCGGCTGCAAGCGCAAAGCCTGATGCGATATCCCGATGGGCTCTAAGGCTGCCGTTGATCCTCGCGGTCAGTAACCAGCCTCGGGTAAGTCCCCTCGAAGCAGGGTCAGGCGTGGCGCCATCGAGCGCATAGGTGATGCCAGCTGACGGTTGGATGTATGGCGCAAGCGGCTCGTAGGTCGACTCCCTGATGAGCCCAAAGGCAATGCCCCACGACAGTGGCCTGTCGAGCGCACTGACTGGTGATCGAGAGTCGATATCGATAAAGGTCAAATCGTGAATTCGCAATGCGGCATCTTCAGAGAGCGCCTGACGTAAACGGAGTCTGAACATCTCAAGCGAGGCGCCTGGCGGATAGCCGCTAACCGGATCGAGCAGATCGTGAAAAGCCGGGCGAACACCGAACTCCAGATAGGGCTCGTCTGCAGCAAAACCGGCACTCGATTCCAGGCGCAAAGTCTCATGGCCCTCATCGTCACGAACAGCTGGCCGACTTTTCGAACGGACGGCTGCCGTACCCAGCTTGCTGCGCGACGATAATAGTTGAATAGTCTTCCGACCCAGCCCGGGTTCGCTCACTTTCTTTCTGGCAGCCAGGAATCGGGCATAACGATAGGCTGTATCCAGTAGTGCTCGACTGGCCTCATCGTCAGCATTCAGTCCGTCCTCGCGCAACCGGGCCAGCCAGGCTTCAGGATCCTGCGGCGGACCCTCAATATAATGTCGAACTGCTGCAATCTGATCGCGGTTGAGCTGGCCGCTCACTTCTTCGAGCTCAGCCGAGGCAGAGGCTCGGAATTCCGTCTCGCCGATCCTGCCAGCTTCCACCAGAATGCGCACGGTGTCTCCCGGAATGGCTCGTACAAGAAACTCATCGGTAAAATCGAAGCGATCGCTGCTCGCGTCCAGAAGGGCCAGGAGTTGATAGGAACAGTTTTCGGTGAAGAAGTAGTAGTCCATCTCTACATGGCGCATTTCCCAGACATGACGGACGAACTGGTCGACCTCCGGCTGAGTCACTTTAAGCTCGTATTCCCAGACGTTTCGACTTTCCAGAAAGTGATATTCCTTCACCTTCTCGTAATACGGCACGATGCTTACGATACCGGGGTAGCCACCTGCAAGCCCCTTTATTGAGAACAGCAGCGGATCCTCTTCGGCATTCGCATTAGCCGCATAGTTCACCGCGTAATCCAGCAGTGGATTGCTGTCCTCACCTCGATCCACCCTGATCAAGGTATGGCCGAACATGGATGATGGGCTGTTGATGAAAGCGGCCGGGAAGATCAGGCTCAAGCCCCTTCCGCCAATCTTGTCGGACCATGCCTGGAACTCCGCGCAGTCCACCTTCAGTGACTTCAAAGCGTCGATGCGCTGGCTCAGCCAGTGAAATCGCGCTGGAAAGCGGCATTGGGCGGCAGCATCGGTTGCGCCAGCCTCAGCATCTCGCTCGAAGGCAGCTATCGTAGCTTTCAGTTCGGCTTCAGGATCAGTCACCCCCTCCGGGCTGAAGAAGAATTCGTCATCGTCAACCTGGCTTTCGTAGCTCGCCAGCAGCCCAGCGCGATGGTAGTGCAGCAGGTGCAGCCAGGTCGATTCAGTCGCTACCTGTTGGAGCAGTGCAGGCGTGATCCCGTCTCGATTAGATGGATTCGCTATTTCGGCAGCAGAAGTTGTAGCCAGGCATAGCATCGCTGGGATGAGCGCGAGAATTATGGATAAACTGGAAATACAATGACTCACAAAGCTGTGTTGCAAGGCAATGACCATGGAGAACCGGTCAGAAGGAAAGGCTGGAGCCAATGGCACCAGCCTGGATCGTATTAACCAAGATACTTCGAAAGTGCAGCGTCTTTAGCCATCACGGTGACGACACCGTTGTAGGTTTGACCAGAAGTTGTCTGCTCGCCTGGGAACAGCGTATCAAAGTTTGCCTGCATCTGTGCCTTGAAGTGTGGCTGATCTGCCTGTTCGATACCGATCACGTCGGCCAGAGCCTGCAGAGTCTCGCCATCACCACGTGCGGTGTCAGCCGCGATCTGCTCGAGATTGGCATCAATGAAGCTGTTGACGTCAGCAGCCAAGGGGCCACCGGCATCCTGACAACCCAAAGTGCCTGAAGTAATACCAAAAGTCTGGTTACCGGATGTGCCATTGGTAGTCGCCGCCAGAACATGCTCATGCCATTCGTTCGCATCTCTGAAAACGACTTCTGTACCGAGACCACAACCTGCCGGGCCATGTGTGTTGGCAGCAAATGATGAGGCGGACAGCGCCGCCAGTGCAAAACCCACAAAGATCTTTTTCATTGTAATGTGTCCTATTTAGGTATGCTCATGTGTATCAAGCCACTCAGCAGGCAGCTCAGTCATTGAACTGCCAGGGGAGTGTCACCAACGAGTATAAGCACAGAGCCGTAAAAAGCTATCGTCCGATGATTTCGGCAGGCCGCTTTACAACGCCGGTTTCCTCCTGATGAGCGGGTGCTTGCAGTTAGCCGGTGTAGCCGCGGGACGTGGGCGTCATGGCGCCAATGGCCACCGTACTCACCCGCACAGGCGGCGGGCTTATCGCAATAGCTGGTCTGGGTTTTCTGGGCAGCGCGCTCTAGCGGCGCCTGGCAGGCGCTAGGCCAGATGCTCGCCCCACAGATCGTGCTCGTCTGAATCAATGACCCGAACACGAATGACTTGTCCGGGCTTGAGTTCGAGCCGGTCCTTGGTACTTCTATGGTCAACGAATACCTGACCATCGATTTCCGGCGCGTCAGCCTTTGATCGACCGACTATGCCTTCTTCGACCACTTCATCGATCAGCACGTCGATTTCTTCGCCGATACGATTCTTCAACCGTGCTTCGCTGATGACAGCCTGCTTGGCCATGAATCGAGCCAGCCGCTCCTGCTTCACGTCTTCGGGCACCGGATCAGCCAGCTCATTTGCAGTTGCCCCTTCCACCGGCGAGTAAGCAAAACATCCAACCCGGTCAAGCTGCGCCTCATCCAGGAAATTCAGCAGAATCTGGAAGTCTTCTTCAGTCTCACCAGGAAAGCCGACGATGAAGGTCGAACGAATGATCAGCTCGGGGCAGATCGAGCGCCACAGTTTAATTCTTGCCAGCGTGTTTTCTGCGTACGCGGGCCGCTTCATGGCCCTGAGGACTTTTTGGCTCGCATGCTGGAAGGGAATATCAAGGTAAGGTACCACCAGTCCTTCTGCCATCAATGGAATGACATCATCGACATGGGGATAGGGGTAAACATAGTGCAGGCGCACCCATGCTTTGCTGCCGTCTTTCGCACGGAGCTGACCGAGCTGCCGACACAGCTCCAGCATGTTGCCCTTCACCGGACGACCCTGCCAGAACGCCATCTTGTACTTCAGGTCAACGCCATAGGCGCTGGTATCCTGAGAGATTACCAGCAGTTCCTTGACCCCCGAGTCAACCAGCCGCTGCGCCTCGTCGAGCACTTCACCGATCGGGCGACTGACGAGCTTGCCGCGCATGGATGGAATGATGCAAAACGTGCACTTGTGATTACAACCTTCGGAAATCTTCAGATAGGCGTAATGACGTGGCGTGAGCTTGATACCCTGCGGCGGCACCAGCGAGGTGAACGGGTCGTGGTTCATCGGTGCTGGCACGTGCTGGTGTACGGCGTCGACTACAGATTCATAGGCCTGCGGACCTGAAACGGCCAGAACGTCAGGATAGCGCTCTAGCACGTCTCCCGACTTTGCACCCAGACAACCGGTCACAATGACCTTGCCATTCGAGCGCATCGCCTCGCCAATCGCATCGAAAGATTCGGCCACCGCACTGTCGATGAAGCCGCAGGTATTGACCACGACAACGTCCGCACCCTCGTAGCTCGGAGAGACTTCATAGCCTTCAAGCCGCAGCTGGGTCAGTATCCGCTCGGAGTCGACCAGGGCTTTCGGGCAGCCCAGACTAATCATGCCGATCTTCGGCGCTGCGCCTGTGCTAGCCTGAGGCGTATGAATTTCAACGGCCATGAAATGCTCTCAAAATTAGAGGAAGGAAAATTTCGGGGCGTAGTATATCAAATGAGCGGCAAGTTCGCTCATCTGTCACGTCGATCCCTCTGCCCCTGTCGTGGCCACGGTGGGTGACGAAGCAGCTTCAGTGATATACTCGGCGTTTTTTCATCCACAGGAGTAACGGCGCATGATGGATCAAGCCCGTGCAGTTCTGCGCGACACATATGGATATGACGATTTTCGAGGTGAGCAGGCTGCCGCCATTCAGGCCGTGCTCAAAGGGCGTGATGCCCTGGTCATCATGCCTACCGGTGGCGGAAAGTCCGTCTGCTATCAGATTCCGGCGCTGGTCCTGACTGGTACGGCTGTTATCGTTTCGCCGCTTATCGCCTTGATGGAAGATCAGGTCGCGGCGTTGAAGCTGCTCGGCATCGAAGCGGAAGTGTTGAATTCTTCCGTAGACCGGCAACAACAACAAGCTATTGAAACCCGCCTGCGCAAGGGGGAGATCAAGTTGTTATACATGGCGCCGGAGCGCCTGTTGCTGCCATACAGCCTCGACATGCTGAGCAGCATCGACATCAGCCTGTTCGCCGTGGACGAAGCGCACTGCGTTTCGCAATGGGGTCACGACTTCCGTCAGGATTACCTGGGTCTGGGTCAACTCAAGCAGCGCTTTGCGCAGGTGCCTGTGATCGCTCTGACCGCGACCGCTGATGCGCGCACCCGCGAAGACATCATCGAAAATCTGCACCTGCACTCGCCAGAACGGCTCATCGGCGGTTTCGATCGCCCCAACATCCGATACACGGTGGCCCCGAAGCAGGATGCGCGCCGTCAGCTCAAGCAGTTTTTGAGTCAGCATGAGGGCGAGGCTGGTGTCATCTATTGCATGTCGCGCAAGAAGACCGAGGAGACGGCCTCCTGGCTAAGCGGACTCGGCTATACAGCCCTCCCCTACCATGCCGGACTGCCCGCGGCCCTGAAGACAACTCATCAGCAACGCTTCCTGAGAGAAGAGGCTGTCATCATCGTGGCGACCATTGCCTTCGGCATGGGGATCGACAAGCCGGATGTCCGCTTTGTGGTCCATCTTGATCTGCCCAAGACCATCGAGTCCTATTACCAGGAGACTGGCCGAGCCGGGCGTGATGGCGAGCCAGCCGAAGCGTGGCTGGTCTACGGCCTGCAGGACGTCGTGAGACTCGGCCAGATGGTGGACAATTCATCGTTGTCACCAGAGCACAAACGCTTCGAACGCAATAAGCTGAACCAGCTGCTGGGCTGGTGTGAAGCAACCACTTGCCGACGTCATGCACTGCTCAATTATTTCGATGAAGCCTCACCAGAAGCCTGCGGAAATTGCGATGTCTGCCTGAGTCCGCCGAAAACGCTGGATGGCACAGAGGCCGCGCAGAAGCTGCTATCAACCATCTATCGAACAGGTCAGCGCTTCGGTGCAGGCCATGTAATCGATGTTCTTCGTGGCAAGGAGAGCGACAAGGTGTTCCAGAGCGAGCATCACCAGCTCAGCGTCTTCGGCATTGGAAAGGAGCGCACTGCTGCGCAGTGGCAGTCCCTGCTGAGACAGCTCATCGTGCAGGGCTACGTCTACTCGGACTCGGAACGTTTCGGTGCGCTCCGGCTTCAGGAGAAATCGCGTGCACTACTTCGTGGAGACATCACACTGAGTGTTCGCGAAGATCCGCCCGCACCGACCAGAACCGCCAAGACCACCAGCTCCGGTGGCAAGCGCGGCGTGAACGTACCGGAAGAAGAAATGGACCTGTGGGAAGCACTGAGGGCTTGCCGCTCTCGACTGGCCAGTGAGCAGAACGTGCCGCCCTACGTGGTCTTCCATGACGCTACGCTTATGCAGATGCTTGAGCTCAAGCCTGCGAGTGAGGCAGCGCTCGGCGAGATATCCGGCGTCGGCGAAGCAAAACTTCAGCGCTATGCTACGGATTTTCTGGCGACCATTGCCGCTTTCAACAATCAACCAGCACAGGAAGAAATCAGATGACAGACGAGGCACTAAGCGCGTTCAAGGCGCGTATGGCGCTGACGATGACCCAGGAAATCCAGTGGGGTGATATGGACGCATTTCGCCATGTCAACAACACGATCTACTTCCGTTATTTCGAAAACATCCGTATCCGTTACTTCGACCACACCGGGGTCAACGACTTGATGAAGCAGTCACAGATCGGCCCGATTCTCGGCTCGACCGAGTGCAAATTTCTGGCACCGCTGACTTATCCCGATGTTATTACCATCGGCACCAGCATCACCGACCGTGCTGAAAAACGCTTCACAATGAGCTATGAAATATTCAGTCATGCGCAGCAGAAAGTTGTGGCGAAAGGCAGTGGTGTGGTCGTTTACTACGATTATAACAAGAATACATCCTGCGCAATTCCGCAGACTATCGCAGACGCCATCGACGGCTGAGCCCACCTATCTTATATCAGGATTACTATGTCGCAGCTTCGCACACCCTATCCACCCATCGAGCCTTACGAGACCGGCATGATGGATGTCGGCGACGGTCACAGCATCTATTACGAGCGCTGCGGCCGGCGGGGTGGCAAGCCCGCTGTCTTCCTCCACGGTGGACCCGGTGGCGGTTGTAATGCCGAGCATCGCAGACTGTTCGACCCTGAACACTATGATGTACTGCTCTTCGACCAGCGCGGCTGTGGACGCTCAACACCGCATGCCGAGCTCGAGGCCAACACGACCTGGCATCTGGTGGACGACATTGAGCGTCTGCGCAAACTGGCCGGTGCAGAGCAGTGGCTGGTCTTTGGCGGCTCGTGGGGCTCGACACTGGCTTTGGCCTATGCGGAGAAACACCCTGAACGTGTCAGTGAGCTGATACTTCGCGGCATCTACACCCTCACGCAGCCCGAACTGGACTGGTATTACCAGTTTGGTGCTTCTGAACTGTTCCCGGACAAGTGGGCACGTTTCCAGGCGCCCGTCCCCGAAAGTGAGCGCGGCGACATGATCGCAGCCTATCGCCGTATACTGACCGGTGATGACCGAGACGCGCAGCTGGAGGCTGCTAAAGCCTGGACGATCTGGGAGGGCGAAACCATTACTCTGCTGCCAGATGAAGGTATGACCTCGGCCTTCAGTGATGGCCGGTTCGCGCTCGCCTTCGCCCGCATCGAGAATCACTACTTCAGTCATGGCGCGTGGCTGGAGGACAACCAGCTGATGCGGGATCTTCATAAGCTGCGGAATATTCCTGCTGTGCTCGTGCATGGCCGTTACGACATGCCCTGCCCGGCTCGCTATGCCTATGCCATGCATGAGGCCTGGCCCGAGGCTGACTTCCACCTCATTGAAGGCGCTGGCCACGCCTATTCCGAGCCTGGAATTCTCGACCAGCTGATCCGAGCTACCGACCGTTTCGCCCGCCAATAGCGCCATGAAACCCAGGCGCGGCCGGCGCCTGGTGCTGCGTATCATCCTGACGATAGCGGCGGTCGCGCTGGTGCTCCAGCTCGCGCCCCTGGGTGACATCGCTCGACAACTGGCCGGCGCGCAGTGGCCTTGGGTTATTGCCGCTTTGCTGCTGCAGGTTCTGCTGCGTCTCGTCACCGCCGCCAGAATGCAACTGCTCGCCCATTTCCAGCAGCTCCGCATAGGCTTCTGGATCATGCTGAAGATCGTGCTGGCCACGGCATTTTACGGGCTGTTCCTGCCTGGTGGCATCGCAGGCGGCGCAGTGACCTTTGTGAAATATCGGCAGTTTGGGGCGAGCGGCGCCGCTGCGCTGACCAACCTGTTCGTCAACAAGGCGGTGGCGGCTCTGACAATCGGGCTGCTCATATGTACGGCATGGCTGATCGATCTGTTGCCAGCAAGCGATGGCAACCTGACTTTGCCTCGACTCGCCCTGATAGCACTCGCGCTGCTTGTCCTGCTGCTGCTCCCCAGCCTGCTCAGATTAACCGTCAGCGCTTTCGGTCTTGCGCCACGACTGCAGCGTCGTTTTGCCAGCAGTAAGGGTCGCGTTGTCCAGGCGATACTGGCAGCCCTGTCACAGCTGCAGTTGGTCAGAAACCTTGGCTGGTGGCAGATCTTCTCGCTCATTCTGGCGGGCTGTACTGCACACCTCATAGCGGTGGCGGGCATGTTCTGTTTTGGTCTTGCGCTGGAGCTGACGCCAGCGTTCTCCACGGTGACGTGGATCTTTGGCGTAGTCTTTCTGCTCGCCATGTTGCCAATATCGTTCGCCAACTTTGGCGTCCGGGAGGCGAGCATGATTCTGCTACTGGCGCCATATGGCGTCGGCGCGGCTGAGGCGACAGCCTGGTCAATCCTCATGTACACCGGCCCCCTGGCCGCTGCATTGGCCGGAGCAGTAGTGGAGGCAGCCTTGCACAGGTCTCGCGATGATCGCCATGAATGCAATGTCGCTATCCGTGAACAGACCGTCGCCGATCCTGTGACAGGAGCCACCCGTAAGCAATTGCGGCAATAACTGCAAATCCGACCAGAGACCACAACGCGGTCGAAAGACTGATTCCGAGAGCGAGCAGACCTGCGAAAACAGCTGGCATCAGCGCCTTGACGATAAAGGTCGGGCGAGCCAGGCGACCCAGTGTGGCGCCGACATTGCTTGCGCCAAAGAGTTCGACAGGAACAGTGCTGCGGACCACCGTCAGCAGCCCGTTGGCGACACCATAGAACGCCGCAAACAGTAGCCCTAGGGTCCAGATGGGCGACATCAGGTTCAACAGCAGCACACTGACGAGCAGCAGCAATAAAGAAACGGCGCCAACGGTGACTGCTCTACTGGTGTTGGCAAAGCGCCATTCCACGAGGCGACCAAGGACCTGCATCGGGCCAATGGCCGCTGCCAACCAGACGGCATCCGCGCGAGCGAAGCCGCGGCTGGCCAGCGCCTCGATGAGGAATAGTGAAAGTGCTCCAAATACTGCCATCGCCGAAGCGAAGGACACCGCTAACCAGGCCAGCTGACGCTCTGCCGCCTGTATCTGCCTCGGCAGATGAGCTTCAGCTGAGGCAGCAGTAGGCCCTGAGGAGGCGGAATGCTCTGCGCTCGAATCCAGCTTCTTTGGCACCATCAGCAGATGCACCGGGACGCCTATGAACAGATGGAGCGCGGCGAAAACCAGCAACGCTTCCCGCCAGCCACCGAGTTCTATCAGCCAGTGACTGAATGGCCAGAAAACCGTACTGGCAAAACCGCCGAATAGCGTCAGGGCAGTGACTGAACGGCGAAACCGGGTTGGCAGTACCTGATGGATGACTACGAAGACGGGGTCATAGAGGCAAAGCGACATGGCGACACCAGCGACCAGCCACCCAAGAACATATAACGCGAGGCGGTCTGTGGACGCCAGTATCACGAAGGCCAGGGCCGCCAGCGCCGAGCCGAGCGCCAGAGGAAGACGGCCGCCTACCCTATCGATCCAGCGACCTACCATCGGGGCCATCAGGCCCGAAACCAGAACACTGAGCGTGAAGGCGCCAAACACCACGAATTCGCTGAAGCCCAGCGCTGCCTGCAGTGGTTTTGCCAGCACAGCCAGGCTGTAATAGAGGCTGCCCCAGCTGAGGACCAGGACCAGACCAAGTGCGATCAGCAGGTAATTGGCCCTGATCGCCGTAAGGCTCATATCGGGTGGACAGTCGGCTTCTGATGACGCGGCAACGCGACTGAAATGATGGCGGCCAGCGCCAGAAAAGCGGTGGAGATCCAGAGGCAAGCGGCAAGACCGTGTGCCTGGTACATCCAGCCAGACAGAAGCGTACCCAGCAGCCGACCGCCAGCGTTGGACATGTAGTAGAAGCCTACATCGAGCGATGCGCCTTCCTCTCTTGCATAAGAGACGATGAGATAGCTATGAAGCGAGGAATTAACGGCGAACAACGCGCCGAAGGCCAGCAGTCCGACCAGCAGCACAGTCTCGACAGGAAATCCGCTGGATAGGGTAAGAGCAATCAATGCTGGGAAGGCTGTCAGCGCTAGCGCCCAACGAAGCGCTGACCGGCCATCGGGAATTCGCCCCGCCCGCGAACCGGTGATCATCGGCGCCTGTGATTGTACGATTCCGTATGCAATAACCCAGAGCGCCAGAAAGCCGCCGACCTGCCAGAAATCCCAGTTCAGTTCACTGCTGAGATAAACAGGCAGCGCGACCACGAACCAGACGTCGCGGGCGGCAAACAGGAACAGTCTGGCAGCAGACAGGACGTTGACGCCGCGGCTCTTGGAAAGCATTTCATGAAACTTGGGTTTCCCCTTGGCCCGACCTAGATCCTTTTTCAGCCATACCAGACTGCCGATCCAGACCAGGCTGAGTGCAATAGCCATGGCCAGCACGGCGTAGCGGAATCCCAGCCACGCCAGGAGCGCGCCGCCCATGAAGAAACCCACACCTTTCAGCGCATTTTTCGAACCGGTCAGCAGTGCGATCCAACGGTACAGCGCCCCCTGCTGATCCCCTGAAATCAGCTGTTTGATGGCGCTCTTCGCACTCATCTTGTTCAGGTCCTTGGCGATACCCGAAAGCGCCTGGGCAGCCATGACCCAGACCACCGTCAGCCAGTCTGAGGGCACGACGAGCATCAAAAGCGCGACCACCTGGAGAACCAGACCGATATTCATCGTGCGGTTGAGACCTAGTCTGGCGCCGAGATAGCCGCCCACCAGGTTGGTGACAATGCCGAAAAATTCGTAGAACAGAAAGAGCGAGGCGATCTGTAGTGGCGAATACCCATGGCTGTGAAAGTGCAGCACGACCAGCATGCGCAGCGCGCCATCGGTCAGTGTAAAGGCCCAGTAGTTGCCGGTGACTATTGCATATTGACGAACTTCGTGGGATAGCCCAGACAAGCGCTTCATAACGGGACTTCCTGTGGCTTACTTCCGGTCTGCGAGTCCGACGAGCCGTGCCAGCTCTGCGGTCCGGCAGGTATAACCCCACTCGTTGTCGTACCAGGCATAAATCTTGACCTGGGTCCCGTTGATCACCATTGTGGAGAGCGCATCGATGATCGATGAGCGCGGATCGGTGCGGTAGTCGATTGATACCAGCGGACGGGCTTCGTAGCCAAGAATACCTTTCAGCTCACCTTCGGCAGCGGCCTTGAGCAGGTCATTGACCTCGGCGACAGTCGTTTGGCGTTCGACCTCAAACACGCAGTCGGTGAGCGAGGCGTTGGCGAGCGGCACGCGAACGGCATGTCCGTTGAGGCGTCCCTTCAGCTCCGGAAAGATTTCGGTGATTGCCGTGGCGGAGCCAGTAGTGGTTGGGATCAGGCTCATGCCACTGGCACGCGCCCGTCTCAGATCCTTGTGGGGCTGATCGAGAATGCTCTGGGTATTGGTCAGGTCATGAATGGTCGTGATCGAACCATGGCGGATACCCAGCGCCCCATGGATCACCTTCACGACTGGCGCAAGACAGTTGGTTGTACAGGAAGCTGCCGTGACGATCGAGTGCCTGGCGGGATCGTAAAGATGATCGTTCACCCCCATCACCACGTTGAGGACACTCGGCTCCTTCACCGGTGCACTCACCACTACCCGCTTTACGCCCTGGTCCAGATAGGCCTGCAGGACAGCCGTAGTCTTCATCTTGCCACTGGCTTCGATGACGACATCACAGTCAGACCAGTCGGTGTCTTCAATGGCCTTGTTCGCTGACACGGCTATGCGCCTGTCCGCTATAACGAGCGTGTCACCCTCGGCAGAGGCTTCGTGCTTCCAGCGACCGTGCACCGAGTCGAAATTGATCAGGTGGGCGAAGGTCGCCGCATCGGCTGCCGGATCGTTGACCTGAACGATCTTAACTTCCTGCATTTCCCAGAGTGCACGAACTGCCAGTCGTCCGATGCGACCCATGCCGTTTATGCCTACGCGTATCTTGTTTGTGCCAGCCATACCGAGTGCCTTCATGTCAGCGGTCCACAGCGGGCCGCACGTGTGGGTCGATCGCCCATCTGAGCGAGCCGGCCTGCGGTCTCCATCAGCCAGTCAGTGTTAGCCTGTCCGGTGACTTTCACCACCTCTCGCGCCCAGTCTGGCAATTGTGGATGGAGACGATAGTAGACCCACTGACCCTGCCTTCGATCCTCCAGTAGCTGACAGGCACGAAGCTGTGCCAGATGACGTGAAATCTTGGGCTGTGAAACCTCGAGTGCCTCAGTCAGTTCGCAGACGCAGAGCTCGGCTTCGCGAGCCACGAGCAGGACGATTCGAACGCGGGTTTCGTCGGCGAGACATTTGAACAGTTCCGGCGGGGATAGGTTCATAGTGCCCTTCGTTGGAATCAGCTAAAGAAGCGAGTATATTGGCAGATGATATCTGCATATATGGATATACGCAATAACGTATATTAAAAGCTTGGCTCGAAGTCCCCGGCAAAGGTATTAGCCGGTGCCAAGGAGATGTTCCACGAAGGGAGGCATGGAGCCGCGCTCGGCACAGGCAGCGCTCCGCCAGATCAGCCAGAGGTCCTTGAAGAGATCACGCCCTTCAAGTGGCAGGGCAACCAATGAACCGCATGCTACTTCTTCCGAAACAGCAGACTCGAGCACCATCGACACGCCCAGACCGGCTTTCACCGCACTTTTTACCGCCTCGGTCGAACCCAGCTGCCTCGATACCCGAGGCACGGCTGCTGCCGAACCGAAATATTTCACAAGCTGCCGCCCTGTTCCGGTCCCTGATTCACCGCCAATCAGCGATACCGACTGCAGCATCTTGCGGGTGACGAAAGCAGCATCTGACCATTCATGTTCCGGGGGCACGATGACAACGAGGGCTTCGCGGCGCCATGGCCTCGCCACGAGGCCGGGTCGCTTGTCCCACCATTCCATCAAGCCTATATCCAGCTCGCCAGTTTCCAGTTTTTCGGCTACTGCGGGATTTCGATCCAGCACAATGTCGAAGCTTTTCGACTCGTTGGATCTGAAAAAGCTCTGGAGATAAGGCTGCAGCAGATAGATGCCGATGTTGGAGCTGGCACCCACCCGGACATGGCGGCCTCGCACTGCGGCCAACGCACGCTCGTTGAGGCCAAGCAGATTCTCGGCATATGGCAAAAGTGCCCAGGCCTCACTGGTAGGTACGCAGCCACCTCGCAGACGGCGGAAAAGCGGCACACCGAGCTGCTCCTCGAGCTTCTGGATATGTAGCGAAACTGTCGGCTGGGCAATGGCAAGGCTCCCGGCGGCGCCCTGAAAGCTCCGTGAGCGAATCAACGCCAGAAAGGTTTTCAACAGGTTGAGATTAATGATCTCCATGCAGTCGATCCGGCCTCGCCATGGTCTGGATAGCATCCTGTGGCACCTCACCTCTCAGTGCCTGCAATATGTTATCGGCGGCACGCTGCTCAATCGCGCATCGCACCTTATCGACCGCCGATCCGATGTGAGCTGTAAAGAGCGTTCGCGGATGATTGAGCAAGGCCGGGTCAATTGCCATCGGTCGATCTTCCCGCGCCCAGTCTTCCATTTCAAAGACATCGGCCGCATAGCCACCGAGTCGTCCCGATTCGAGCGCCTCGATAATGGCCTGCTCGTCGACCACCGACCCACGACATGGATTGACCAGAAAGGCGCCCTTTTTCATCCAGCGAAGAGCCGAGCGGTTCACCACGTGGATCGTGTCTTTCTGCAGCGGCAAGCCGAGAATGACGACGTCGCTGACCTCGAACAGCTGTTGCGAACTGACCGGCAAGATCTTGAACCGGCGCTGCATGATCTCCGGTTGTACCTGCTGATCGCTATAGATCAAGTGACAGTGCCAGCCAGACAAGCGTTCGGCGATTGCCTGCCCTATTGCGCCGAAACCCAGTAAACCTATGGTCGAGCCCTCTATGCCGAGACCGAAGAACTCGGGCGTCCAGCCTTTGAACTCGCCACTGCGAACGAATTTGTCCGCATCGCGAATCTGCCGGGTCAGACCGATGGTCAACCCTATGGCCAGCTCTGCGGTTGGCACGGTCAACAAATCAGGAACGAAGGTGAGACACACCTCGTGCCTGGCGCAAGCTTCCACATCGAAGTTGTCATAGCCCTTCAGGGCAGCGCCAATGACCCGCAGCTGCGGGCAAGCCTGTAGAAATGCTTCGTCGACACGATCCGGCATGAAGGCCATCAGTGCATCAGCGGACTTACACCGCCGAATGATCTCGTCGCGAGGCAAGGTCTGTGATGTCTGATTGGCCACCACATCGCAGTGGCTCTGCAGCCCTGCCAGAACTTCGTCGTGCAAGCGGTGCGTAACAACCACCACCGGCCTGATTCTTTTATCTTCCATCTGACACGATCCTGTTACTTGAATTTTTTGCGCAGGTAGCCGCTCAGGCCATCGACCAGCGTGACCATGAACAGAATCACTAGCAGGATTGCACTGACTTCCTGGTACTGCATGATTCTCAATGAGCCCATGAGTTCGAAGCCGATACCACCGGCGCCAACCATGCCCATGACAGTGGAGGCCCTGAAGTTGTATTCCCAGCGATAGATCGAAACGTCGGCGAACTGCGGCATGACCTGAGGCAGGACGGCATGCCAGAGCACCTGCATTTCGCTTGCGCCCGAAGCCCTTGCTGCCTCTACCGGCGCTTCATCGACGTGCTCGATTGCTTCGGCAAAAAACTTGCCTACCATACCGATTGAGTGCAGACCAAGGGCGAGCACACCCGGGAGCGCACCGAAGCCGACTGCGGCAACAAAAATGATGCCCATGATGAGTTCAGGTATGGATCGCAAGGCGTTAAGCGTTGTTCTTGCGAGGTGGTAGATCACCGGATGAGGTGACGTGTTTCTGGCTGCGAGAAAGGCCAGCGGAAATGAAAACATCACAGCTAGTGCAGTCCCCGCTATGCTCATTGCCAGGGTATCGATCAGCGGTGCTACCCAATCGGCTGCATTGGTGAACTGCGGCGGAAACGATTCTGCCATGAGCGTGAGAATGGCCGGGATGCCATCGACCAGCAGTTCGCCGTCCAGAAGATTCACATGCCAGGCGGCTATCAGGATGACGAGCAGGACGCCGGCGACCTGCAGGCTGGCCCGCTGCCAATGGCGGCGATAGGCTGCGGAAGCAGCCTCCGCCTGTATCGTTGTGTCAGTCAGGAGCTGATTCATCACCGACCTCAGAGTTTGGCGAAGTCGAGCTTCAGAATGCTGCCCATTTCGCGAATCACATCATATTCCTGATCGGAGATGGCCGTAAAACCCTCAGCCTTGAAGCCTTTGAGCACATCTGGATCTTTCAGGTTCAAAAAGGCACCAGTGATCTTCTGCTTCAGCTCAGGCTTGAGATTGGAGCGCATGGTCCACGGGAACTGTGGGTATTCCTTGCTGTATCCAAGCACCTTCACTTTGGAAGCGTCGACAAGCCCGCGATCGAGCAGATAGCCCCATATATTTTCACTCAGGCCACCAGCATCTGCGTTGCCGTTCGCCACTGATACGGCGACAGCATCGTGGGAGCCGACGAAGTGCGCTTCGTAGTCTTCACCTGCCACAAGGTTTTTTTCAGCAAGCATGGTCTTGGGGATGAGATGGCTCGAAGTAGAGACCCGGTCGCCATAGGCCATTTTCCTGCCTTTGATATCTTCCAGGCTATCGATGCCACTTTCAGCATTGGCAATCACGACTGAGCGATAGGTGGCCTTGCCGTCCATTACCATGGCAGCAAAAGGCTCAATGTCACTCTTGCTCTTGGCCAGAACGTACGAGAGCGGCCCGAAGTAGGCCAGATCAATGCGTCCGAAGCGCATGGCTTCGATCATGGAGGAGTAGTCGGTGGTTACAATGAGTTCGACGTCCTTGCCAAGCGCCTTTTCCAGATAGTCCTTCAGCGGCTTGTTTCTCTTGATCAGTTCCGATGCGTTTTCATCAGGTAGTAACGCCACCTTCAGTGTGTCAGGATCTGGATCAGCATCGGCAGCGTGAACAAGGCCGGCTGCGAGTAGCAGGCAGGCCGAAACAATGAGCATCAGGCGGGAAATCAGGGTTTTCATACGACCATCTCCGTCGGTGTGTTAAGGGATTTTTCGGGTTCAGGATTTCTGGGTTTTGGTTTGGGGCAGTGCTTGACGTTGCGGTAGATCCGCTCGAGCGCCTGCTCCGTCATCTCATTTGGGGCACCATCGAAGACCACAGAGGCGTTGGCGAGGCCAATAATGCGGTCTGCGAAACGGCGGGCATATTCAAGCTGGTGAAGCGATACCACGGCGGTGATGCCGTCTTCGCGGCACACGGTCTGGAGCAGAGTCAGGACCTTTTCAGACGTCTCGGGGTCGAGGCTTGCGACAGGCTCGTCGGCCAGTATCATCTCGGGCTGCTGTGCCAGTGCACGTGCAATACCGACCCGCTGACGCTGACCACCGGAAAGTTGATCGACCCTGGTGAACAGCTTGTCGCCAAGGCCCACCCGCTCCAGTGACTGCACAGCTATACCGATATCTTCCTGCGGCAGCGGCAGCAGACTGCGCCAGAAGCCGTGGTAAGCCATGCGGCCCATCAGGACATTCTGCATTGCGGAGTGCCGCTCGATTAACTGGTGATGCTGAAAAACCATGGCAGTGGATCGACGGTGAGCCCGCAAGATGCTGGCCTTGTCAAGGTTGCCATGCCGCGCCGACTCGATTCGACCGGTCGTCGGCACGACCAGGTGATTGATGCAGCGCAGAAGTGTCGATTTTCCAGCGCCGGATAAACCAAGCAGAACCGTGAATTCGCCTCGATGCATGGACAGCTGTGTGGCTCGCAGGGCCACCACATCGCCTGGATAAGTCACGCCGAGATCATGCACATGCAGCATGGCCTCGGAAGATCTGTTGCTCGTCATCACATCACCTTTTGCAATTCTGTCGCGAGTTACATTACAGAACGCAATGGTGAAGGCGGACCTTTACAGTCGGGTTGACTATTTGTGACAGTTTCTTGAATGCTGAGCGAAGAAGATTGCCTACGCCTGCACTTCATTCGCACAGCCTTCTCCGCGCTGAAGGTCTGCAAGATTCTGCAAGGTGATGGCGGCAATACTGCTCATGGCTTCTTCGGTAAAGAACGCCTGATGGGCCGTGATCAGAACGTTGGGAAAGGTCAGCAGACGCATGAACTCATCGTCCTGGATCAGCGTGGCCGAATGATCTGCAAAAAAGAGTTCGGCCTCTTCCTCATAAACGTCCAGCGCAACACTGCCGATGCGTCCCTGCTTGAGCGCCTGTATCAGAGCGGTGGTATCAACCAGTGCGCCACGGCTGGTGTTGACCAGCATGAGGGTCGATTTGGTCATCCGGAAGGTATCGGCGTCGATGAGATGACTGGTGTGCTGATTGAGCGGGCAATGCAGGCTCAGGATATCGCTTTGGGCAAAGACTTCCTCAATGCTGGCATAGCCACTGCCCTTGCTTTCCAGCTCATGCTGCAAGACCAAATCGGGATACGGATCGACCGCCAGCACACGACAGCCAAAACCAAGCATGATTCTCGCAAAGATGGCTCCGATCTTGCCGGTACCCACCACCCCCACCGTCTTCCCATGAAGATCGAACCCCATGAGCCCGTCTAGCTTGAAGTTGCCGTCCCTTACCCGATTATAGGCTCGCGGAATTCTCCGGTTCAGGGCCAGTATCAGCGCGACCGCGTGCTCCGCGACAGCAAAAGGCGAGTACTCAGGCACACGCACGACCTTCATGTCCAAGTTCTTGGCCGTTGGCAGGTCGACATTGTTGAAACCGGCGCAGCGCAGGGCCACGAAACGCACGCCGAGCGTTGAGAGGACTTCGAGGGTTGCTGGATCGAGCGTGTCGTTCACGAACACGCACACCGCTTCCGCACCGGCAGCGAGTGCAGCCGTTTTCTGATTCAGATGTGTTTCAAACCACACCAGCTCATGTCCGTGGGCAGCATTCAGCTTGTCGAAGAAGCTGCGGTCGTAAGTCTGTGTGCTGAAGAAAGCAACGCGCATCATCAGTGCTCCCGGGCATGACCAGAAGTCTCATCATACGGCCGTCGCTTTCCGCATGACAGCCTCGCTGAGCGATTTTTCCGTCTACGGCGTACCTAGCGAAGATGTGCACCTGAACGCAGGTGGTAAAAACAACAAGGAGTAGGCTAATGGCAGATATCTTCGAAGCACTGAAGAATGATCACAAAGTCGCCAAGGACATCATGAAGGTGCTGGAAAGCACCGAAGGCGCCTCGAAGGAGCGGCAAGAAAATTATGTCAAGCTGGTGAAGGAGTTGCTCGCACACGCCAAGGCTGAAGAGCGTACGCTCTATCACGCCATGCTGGGCTCAGCCGAAAGTCAGGATGAAGCCACGCACAGCATAAGCGAACATAAGGATATGGAAGACGCCATGAAAGAGGTGTCGGCTACGGAGATGTCTTCTTCACAGTGGCTACCGAAATTCCGCGAACTCAAGGAACTGGTCGAACACCATGTGAAAGAAGAAGAACAGGAGATCTTCCAGGCTGCCCGGGACGTGCTGTCGACCAGCAAACAGAACGAACTCGGCGCGCTGTACGAGAAGGAAAAAGCGGTTGAAGACAAGAAGGATCGATCAGACTTCCTGCCCTGAGGTTTCGCCTTTTCCCCTGCGGACGACAAGCGTGCCAGCCAGCTTGTCGTGCCAGCCCTGTTTGCGCCGATCGCTGCCGACGGCGAAGAAGCCCAGGCAGAACGGCAGCAACGAAACGTAGTAGGCCAGGTACCGCTTGATCAATTGCCACTTACTTGGACGGCCACCGGTTTCAGCATCGACGATTTCGATGTTCAACCAGAGCTTGCCCGGCGTTGCCGATTTGTAGATCCAGAACAGGATGACCAGTATGGCTGGCGCGACGTAGGATATGAGCACGTCTGCAGGGCCATAGATGAAGGCCTCACCTCGCCAATAGCCTCTGCCGTAGATGAAAGTAAGCAGTGGGGCTATGATGATCAGGACCAGGACGGAGTCTATCAGTGCGGCACCTGCACGAATCCAGAAGCCGGCGTACTGTGTTTCGCGCATATCATGTCCTTTAACAGATCAATCCTGAAGTGGCTAAGGTAGCAATGACCAACGCCTGCGTCCACGTGATCTATCCTTAGCTTGAACAACCGCGACTGCTTACAGAGCGACCCGGTCAGCAACAGAGGATTTTGCGACATGGCAGACGACATTTTTCAGGCCGTGATCAGGGACCACGCAGCGATCAGAGCCTTGATGACCGCCGTGGACGAATGTAAACACGATAACCACCGCCGCTCGCCAGCTTTCATAGCCCTCGGCAAGGCGCTCATTGCGCATGCCAAGGCTGAAGAGCGCTCGCTATACGACTCCATGCTTGGCGAAAGTCCTTCACACGATGAGAGCGAGCACATTGCCGAACATGATGCCATTGTCGACCTGATCAAGGTATTGGGCGGGAAAGGCGAAGCGCCTACTGACTGGGCCGGCACGTTCCAGCAACTGCAGACTCTGGTGAATCGGCATCTTGACGAAGAGGAGAATGAACTCTTTCCGGTTGGTCAGCTCATGCTATCGTCTGAGCAGAAGGCCAGGCTCGGCGCCTTGTACCGGCAGGCAAAAGCCGATGAAGATAGTAAGGATCGGAGTGACCTACTGGTTCTCTAACCGATCGTGAAGCATGTCTCAGATGCAGCAAACCGCCTCAATCCGACGATGACAAGGCCTCGACTGAACTTTACTTTGGACGCTCGGAAGCCCCGTTGGGGCTTGAAGCCCGTGTAACCAGAAAAAGTCAGGACCTCGAAATGTCATATAAAAAAATAACTATTGCCCTTACCTTCGCTACGCTCACCCCATTCGCAACTGCAGAAGTTGCTACCGGTCAATACGCCCTTATCGCCAAACACAGCAATCTCGCACTGGACGTTGCTGGCGCCAGCTCGGCTGACGGCGCTGATGCCATCCAGTGGGATTACAGGGGTGCCAGAAACCAGCACTTCAAGGTCGAGAACCTTGGTAATGGCTATTACACCATTCATGCCGTGCACAGTGGCAAGTCCCTCGACGTATTCGAGTTCAGCACAGCTGCGGGCGGTGATATCCGTCAGTGGTCTTCCACCGGCAACTACAATCAGCAGTGGCAGATCAGGGCAGCTGGCGATGGCTACTACACCGTAGTTTCGCGTCACAGCGGCATGGCGCTCGATGTCTGGGGCTGGAACAAGACAGCAGGCGCTGATGTGCGTCAATGGCCGCTTCTTGGCGGAGACAACCAGAAGTGGTACTTCCGCCCTGTGACCACAGACGGCAGCACAGGACAGCCACCGACGACCTTGCCGAACCGCGGTTCCAACTGCAAGTCGACTGGCAGCCAGACTGTTGCGGAGACTATTCGTGTGAACGGTGGCGTTTTCGACGGCAAGTGCAAAACCTTCAACCCGACTTCAGCCCTGGGCGATGGCAGCCAGAATGAAAGCCAGAAGCCGGTGTTCCGGCTGGAAAATGGCGCCACGTTGAAGAACGTTATCATTGGCAACAATGGCGCCGATGGTATTCACGTCTACAACGGCGCCACAGTCGAAAACGTGCGCTGGACCAACGTCGGTGAAGACGCGCTGACCATCAAATCGAGCGGGGGTAAGGTCGTGCTGAGGAACATCGAAGCCTACGACGGCAGTGACAAGTTCCTGCAGGCCAACGCGGCCAGCACGATCAGCGTGAGCGCCTGCAAGGTTGACAGCATGGGCAAGTTCATTCGTCAGAACGGCGGCACCACGTTCCCGATTTCCATCACGGTCGACAACTGCAGCATCTCGAACCTGAAGGAAGGTATCTTCAGAACCGACAGCCCTGTTTCCACGGCGCGCATCACCAATAGCACACTCGACAATGCCGGTTCGATCTGTATCGGCAAGTGGAAGAGCTGTACAAGCGCCAATATCAGCGGCCAGTAAGCGACGTTTTCACGGCGTCCGGGTCTTCGTCGAGCCCCTCCGGCTCGACTGCCCCGCTGTGCTGCAGGTGTCTCGTGACCATGTAGCACAGCAGCGCCCAGAAGGCACCAGCCATCCAGCCCGCCAGCACATCGGTGGGCCAATGTACGCCCATATATACCCGACTTATACCAATCATCATGGTCAGCACCATCGCAACAGCGAGCAGATAGATTTTGACCTTGCGGTTCTGTTGCACCCGCGCCAGCAGACTGGCCAGCGACAGGTACACCACGGCCGACATCATCGAGTGCCCGCTGGGGAAACTCGTGGTGTAAACGTAGCTCTCATGGGGCACCAACTCTGGCCTCGGCCGGTCGAAGCCCATTTTCATCAACAGACTCAGTGCGATGCCACTACCGATGGTCACGAGCACTACCAGCGCCACCTTGCCTTTTCTCTGAAGCACGAGAAAACCGGCCACGACCAGCGTGAGGAATGTCAGCACGCCCACCCCACCAAGTCCGGTAATGTCCCGCATGAGCTCTTCAACCCAGTGTGGTCCAACTGGATCCGATGGATCTGATGCCGTCCGCATCGACATCAGCAGCTGCTCATCCAGGGCATGACTGTCACCACCGACAACCTCACCGGTGACCCAGATAAATGTCCAGGCTATCCCCGCCAGTACGAACAAGGTCAGCAGCATTGAAAGCTCCTGTCGCCTGATCAACGCCCATGCCTGCCTCAAAATACCCAATGTCACGCCTCCTGAAATGATTCTCATACCTGAGGAGAATACGGTAGTGCACGGCACAGGATCACAGCAGTGTGGCCTTATGCTCGTTGCCCTTCACTACCGTGGCGATGAAGGCATCAGCCGGCAGTGGACGACAGGTCTGGAAGCCCTGGAGGCCATTAATAGGCTTTTGGTTCAAGAGCTGGACTTGCTCCACGCTTTCGACGCCTTCTGCAATCACGGAAAAACCGAACTGGTTAGCTAACGCGATTACAGCATCCACTATGGCGGTTCCGCCGACGCCGCCATGCATGGCGTGCACAAAACTCTTGTCGATCTTGAGCTCGTCGAGCGGAAAATGCTGAAGATAGCTAAGCGACGAGTACCCTGTTCCAAAATCATCCAGCGAGACCTTGCAGCCCATCGCCCGCAGACGACTTAACTGATCGGCGGCGTCCTGCAGCGCATCCACCATCAGGCTTTCAGTGATTTCGAGTTTAATCTGTGCTGGCGGCACGCCGTAGATCTCGAGCGTTTTCGCGAGCTCATCCTGCAGCCGATGATCACGGAACTGGCGTGGGCAAATATTTACCGCAATGGTAAACCCTGCCGGCAGGACATGAAGCCTCTCCAACTGCACCAGCACTTCACAAACCTGTTTCAGCATGAGGGTATGCAGCTTATGGATGAAGTCAGACTGGACTGCAAATGGAATGAACTCATCCGGCAGCACCAGGCCCCGAGTCGGGTGCTGCCAGCGAATAAGCGCCTCGGCCCCTATGTGCGAACCCGTAAGGTTGAACTGGGGCTGGAAGTAAGCCTGAAACTGTCCATTGGCGATGCCTGAGCCGAGTTCTCTCTCGAGTTGTATTCGCTCATCGGCTGCCGTTTGTAGCTCAGGTTCAAAAAACACCATACATGAGCCACCGAGCTTCTTGGCCTGATACATGGCCGTGTCAGCGTGCTGTATGATCCGGTCGGCCGTACGGTGGGCGTCATCAATGAGACTGATCCCTATGCTCACCCCAATATGATACATATTGCCCTCGAGCTGAAAGGTCTCGTCGAAGGCCCGGAGAATCTTTGATGCCAGGCTTGCGACCTCATCAGCAACTTCACCAGCGTCCCTGTCCGACAGATCCGGCAGAATGATGAACTCGTCACCGCCAAGACGGGAAAGCGTGTCGGCCTCCCTCAGCAAGGATTTCAGTCGCGTCACGACAGCACACAGCAGTTGGTCCCCCACAGCATGACCAAGGGCGTCGTTGATGCGCTTGAAGCCGTCGAGATCCAGGAACAGGAGGGCGCTGTACTCGTGGTGACGTCCGGCGCGATCGAGGGCCGACTGCAATCGATCTTTCAGCAGGCGGCGGTTCGGCAGAGACGTCAGCGGGTCATAAAAGGCGAGCTGCTCAATCTGTTCATCAGCCCTCTTCCTGGCCGTTATATCTCGTGCCAGCCAAAGCACGTGTGGAGCCTCTGGCTTTTCTTCCAGATAACCCTCCAGGCGCACTACCCTGGCTTCGAATACTCTGAGCCCACCCTGGACAGTCAGCGTATATTCGTGGAGCTGCACACCCGGTGAGGACAGCGCAGTCTTCACTACCTTCATGAAGCACTCTGCATGCTCCGCCGGCAACAGACTCTGCATCGTATGCCCCTTCATTTCAGAAGGCGATTTGACCAGGAGGTGTGTATCCGCGCCGTATATGTCGACACAGACGCCGGCCTCATCAATGATAAGGGCAATATCAGGCATGACTTCGATAAAGGCCTCAAGCTTCCCCTTGGCCTGCGCAAGACGATGACTCAGTTGCGCTTCACGCTGCCTGGCTCTATCAGTTTCTATGGCGAGACTCGAAAGACGGCTGAAGCGATCAATGAGTTCGAGATGAAAAGGATCCGGCAGCTTGGGTGTGAGATAATAGATACCAAAGCTGCCGATGACCGTATCATCCGATGCTCGAATCGGCGTAGACCAGCACGCATGAAGGCCATGCCCCATCGCAAGGTCACGAAAATCTTTCCAGAGCGGATCCTGAGCGATGTCACTCACTATGATCTGATCGCCGGTATAGGCAGCCGTGCCACATGAGCCCATGCCAGGGCCGATGGACAATCCGTCCACAGCGCTACAGTAGCTATCAGGCAAGGAGGGTGCGGCAGCATGGGAGAGTGTGTCCCCATGCAATATCATGATGGAACTTCTGACTAGCGGCGAGTCAATGATCGATTCGATTCGGCGGCAGATGAAATCGAGACAGCTGGGAAGGTCGTTGCCGAGCGCGATTTTTTCGATGACTGACTGCTGCGCTTCGAGCAGCGCGGCATAGCTGATAGCGTTCACGGCGAGCAATCCTGAAGAAGGGTTCCATCGAACTGCTGTACAGACTAACGATATCAGCGCCGGCATCGAATATGATTGATCATCTTAAGCCAAATCAGACACGTATGGAACATGATGGACGCTGGAAATCACTCTGACGACGCTCAGTCCAGGCACTCTGCTCTCGAAGGGGCAGCGGACATGCTCCTTGGCAGTCGATTGTTTGTGCTGACTGGTGCGGGCATCTCAGCCGAGAGCGGGATACCAACTTTTCGTGACGTTCAGGCTGGTCTATGGGCAAAGTTCAAACCCGAGGAGCTGGCCACACCTGAAGCGTTTGAGCGCAATCCAGGCCTGGTCTGGCAATGGTACCAGCAGCGTCGCCGCGATCTGCGCAAGGTTGCCCCCAATGCGGGCCATCTGGCGCTGGTCGAACTGGCGTGCAGGCTTGGCAATTTTGCCATAGTGACGCAGAACGTGGATGACCTGCACGAGCGCGCAGGCAGCACGGATGTCATCCACCTGCATGGTAAGCTCGACGCTTCGCACTGCTTCGAATGCGAGGCGCCGTACATTTCAGCGCCAGAGCCAGCTGCTGATGTCCCCAGACACGAGCAGCCTGCAAAGGACGAGCTCCCACCCTGCTGCCAGCATTGCGGCGCGTACGTTCGGCCCTCGGTTGTGTGGTTTGGTGAACTATTGCCAGCTAAGGCATGGGAAGCCGCCGAGACTGCAGCAAGGCAGTGCGACGTGCTGCTGTGCGTAGGCACATCCTCACTGGTCTATCCAGCGGCGCACTTGCCGGGCATCGTGCTCGATGCTGGAGGGCGGGTCATACAGGTCAACCCCGAAGTCACTGCGCTGGACGATCGAGCCACCATCAGCCTACGTGGCAAGGCCGGCACTGTTCTGCCCGCCTTGCTTGAAGCCGTGGCCAGGCGACACACGTGATGTCCGGGCAGATCCATTTTCCATGGTTTACGGAGAGGCCACCCATGTGGATACAGAAAGAGCTGTCACTCAAGCCACGGTCGCGAGGCTTTCATCTCATTACGGATGAGATAGAGCGAGGCCTGCCAGAAATGCAGGATGTAGTAACCGGCCTCCTGCATGTCTTTATCCTGCATACGTCTGCGTCACTCACGGTGAATGAGAATGCCGATGCCAGTGTACGTGGCGACTTCGAACGCTTCTTCAACCGTGCGGTTCCGGAGAACGAGCCCTATTATCAGCATCGGGACGAAGGACCCGACGACATGCCTGCACATCTGAAATCGAGCTTGCTGGGCAGTAGCGTTCTGCTCCCCGTTTCGGATGGGCAGCTCAGGCTTGGCACCTGGCAAGGCGTCTATCTCTGCGAGCACCGTGACCATGGTAGCAGCCGCAGGCTCGTCCTTACGCTGAACGGCAATGAGGCGCTATGAGTTAGTCGATATCGAGGATGCTGCTGAGCTTCTGCAGGTTGGCTGGCTTCGCCAGATGATGATCGAAGCCCGCTGCAAAGGCGCGCTCCAGGTCCTCGGGCATGGCGTAGCCACTAAGCGCGATGAGCACCGTATCATTCAGGCTCTCGTCCGATCTCACCTGGCGCGCCACCTCATAACCGTCCATGCCAGGTAAACCAATATCACATAGAATAACGTCCGGATGAGTGTCTTTGGCCTTTTCCAGGCCCTGCTGGCCTTCATGAACGATTTCGACCTCATGGCCGCTCAGCTGCAGCAAGTCGCGCATGGTGCATCCCGAATCGACATTGTCTTCAATGATCAGGATTCGACGAACTTTCGATACCGCTGCCTTCTCTGGTTTAGGAACCTTCACCGCTGGCGCGTCCACTAAAGCCAACCTTATGATGAACTCGGCACCCTCGCCAGGACCCTTGCTGCTGGCGGTAATACTGCCGCTGTGCAGGTCGATGAACCGCCGGCTGAGCGCTAATCCCAGCCCGAGCCCCCCATTGGAGCGATCCAGCGCGGCCGGCCCCTGTGAGAATGGCTGGAACAGACGGTTGAGCAAATCGGGGCTCATGCCGATGCCAGAATCCGTTACGGTCAGCACAGCTTCCGAGCCATCTTTCCGTAGCGATACCGTGGTGACGCCACCGACAGGCGTGAACTTGACGCAATTCTGCAACAGATTCCCGATACCCTGAGACAGCCGATTGTCATCACCCGTGATCCAGAGCTCGACATCTGCAGGAGAGAACTCCAGGTGAATCTTCTTATCCTCGAACAGACTCTGATGATCTCTGACTGTGGAGACAGCGAGTTCGTTCAGTTCGAGCTTCTGTTTATTGATCTGGATCTTGCCGCGGGCAATACGGGTCAGATCGAGCAGATCGTCGATCAGACGGGCCATTTGCCCCGCCTGACGCTTCAGAATTGCCAGCGCATCCCTGGCAGCGCTACTGTCAGTTTTCGAATTTTCAATGATCTGAACAGCGTTCTGAATCGGCGCCAGCGGATTTCTCAACTCGTGAGACAGCACCGCGAGAAATTCATTTTTCCGTTCATCCACACCCTGCAGTTGCTGCTCACGTTCGTACACGGCTTCCTCAGCCAGCATTCTCTCGATGGCATCGCGGGTCCGTTCGGCAACTTCCTTCACCAGAGCACGCTCGGCACTGCTCCAGTTTCTCGCCGTCGCACTCAGCACCGTCAGAGCTGCTGGAATATTACTGTCAACGTGTACGAAGGCTGTCACAAACGACTGTACACCGGCCTTCCGGCATTCTGACTGTTGTTCGCTGGATAGCGTCTCCGTCGATGACAGATCATCGACACTGATGATTCTGCCAGCTTCAAAACACTCAGGAAGATCTGCAGTCCTGCCCCACGGCCGGAAGTCATCGGCAATGGTATGCCCCTCCGTGCTGCACTCATACTTCTCGACGGACTCGTTTGGCACCACGCTCTCGAAAAGCACTCTGTCGACCTGCAAGTACTCTCTCAGCAAACGACAGCTCGTGATCTCGATTTCGCTCGACACCCGAAGCGCATCCGCCAGTTCGACCCGGAAAGCGTCTCGCAGGCCAGCCTCTCGAAGCGCCTCCTCGACCCGCTTATGATCGTCAATATCAGCGAGCAGAACAGCCACATGAGCGTCATCATGACTGCTCGGCAGACGGAACGCGTGTGCTTCGACAGCGCGGCCGAATACGGAACGCGGGCATTGGTATCTCGCGGCTTCCTGGCTACTGCCAAGCCGATCGAACACATTCTGCCAGAAAGGCAGTAGCTTGGGCGTCGCCTCATGGATACGGCGCCCCACGAGCACTGTGGAATTGGTAAGCCGGTGGAAGGCAGAGTTCGCAGCGACGATGGTCAGGGCCGGATCATTCTCATCTGCTTTCTCGACCACGCAGAACGCTTCGTCCATCGATTCGAACAAGGTTCTGTAGCGCTCTTCGCTCTTGCGCAGGGCCAGCTCCGCTTGCTTGTGGTCACTGATGTCGAAGAAGGTCAGCACGACGCCCTCGATACGATCATCAGCAGTACGGTAGGGTCGCATGCGTGCCAGGTACCAGTTGTCCTGGCTGTCGCGGACCTCTCGCTCGCTGGGAATGAGATCCTTGAGCACGCCCTCGGCGTCCTGCATCAGTCGATCATAGTTCAGTCGATGTGTAAGGTCGGATAGCGGGCGTCCCTTGTCGACCGTCCGCAGGTTGAACAGTTCTCCTATCTGGGGTGTAAACCGCAAGATGCGCAACTTCCGGTCGAGAAACAGCGTGGCAATATGGGTGGCAGCCATAAGGTGCTGCAGGTCATCAGACAGCTGACTCAGTTCCGCTACCCGGTGTCTGTTCTCCTGATTTGCCGTTTGCAGCTCTTCATTGATCGACTGCAGCTCCTCTTTGGAGGTCTCCAGCTCTTCAAGCGTCGACCTCAGCTCCTCATTGGCAGACTGCAGCTCCTCGTTTGAAGCCCGCATTTCCTCCTGACCGGTTTCGTATTCATCGATTGCTGCCTGGAGGCGACGCTTGGTAAGCTCCAGCTCGAGCTCGAGTTCCCGGCTTGCCGCCGCGGAGGTGCCATCCTGCGCCTCGGCGTCAACCTGAAGCAGCGCCGGGTCGCGTTCGTCAAAGACAATGAGGACATAGTCGTCATCCTCGTCACCGCTGCCACGACGCGCATACACTGTCACCTCGCGCAGCTCTCCATCTATTCTCAGCGGCACGGGTCTGGAGACGCAGGGCTCTTCTCCCCCCAGGGCCCCCTGCAGCGCGGCATTGAGTTCGACCTGTAGCTCTTCGCGAACCAGCTTGAAGATATTTGTGGTCGGCACACCCCCCGGATGCATCATGTACCGGCCGGCGCGCCGGGATAGATGAACCATCCGGTTGTCGGAATTGACCAGGACGCTCGGCGGCGCGTATCGCTCTACCATACGGTGGTGCAGGGCGCCGTAGGATGGCACAGGAGCTGGCGCCTTCGGCTGATCATCGTCCTTGTGCCGCGTTCTGGTAAATGGAAACACGGGCAGGCGCGGCTCCGAGACGGGTACATTGCGTCTGGCATACAAACCATTCGTCTTGTTTTCCGGCACGAACAGGTGAGATTGAGTAACGGTCTCCGCAGTGCCGAGGAGCAGATAACCCGGGGCTTTCAACGAGTAGTGGAACAGCTCGATGATGTCAGGTTGAAGGGTGCGCTGGAGATAGATCAACACATTGCGGCAGACAATCAGATTCATGCGTGAGAACGGCGGATCTGACAGGAAATTATGCGGTGAGAAAACGACCAGATCACGAACTTCCTTCTTTACACGATAGGCGCCGTTTTCCTTCCTGAAGAATCGCTCCAGCCGTTCTTGGCTCACATCAGTCTCGATATCGCCGGGATACAGGCCTTCGCGGGCGCGCTTGAGAGAATGTTCGTGCATATCCGAGGCAAAAATCTGAATCGCCCTGTCGGACTGGGTATCCTCGGCATGCTCCAGCATCAGCATCGCCAGCGTATAGGCTTCCTCGCCGGTCGAACACCCTATCGACCATATCCTAATCGACTCGTCCTCGAAGGCGTTTGCGAACAGCCTGGGAATGACTTTCTGTGCCAGCTCGTCGAAGACCTCAGGGTCTCTGAAGAAACTGGTCACGGTGATGGAGAAGTCATTTACCAGCTCGACCACCTCTTCCGGAGTCGTCTGTAGAAGCTCGAGATAGTCGCTCAGCTCTTCAAGATGAGCCAGCTGCATGCGGCGGCGGATGCGGCGCATGATGGTCGACTGCTTGTACCGGGAAAAGTCCCTGCCCTCCCGGGCCCGGACAACCGACAGGATCGTCTTCAGCAGGGGCCGGGCTGAGTCAGGCTCATCTTCGGCCGCCGGCAACCTTGGACTCGTCTTGAGAAAGCGCAGAACGTACGCCACCATCTCGTCAAGTGGCAGCACGATATCGATGATGCCCGTATTGATGGCGCTGCGGGGCATGCCGTCGAACTCGGCTTCCACAGGATCCTGGACGATGGTGAGACCGCCTTTCTGCTTGACCTCCTGGATACCCAGCGTGCCATCAGACCCGGTGCCCGTCAGGATAATGGCCGCCGAATTTCCATCATGCGACTTGGACAGCGTTCGAAAAAAGTGGTCGACAGGCGCCCGTGCCCGCCGCTCGGATTCGAGTTTGGTCAAACGCAGATGGCTATCGATACTGCTGAGATTCTGGCCGGGTGGAATGACGTAGACAGTGTTTGGCTCCACCTTGACCTCACCCTGCACCTGCTGTACCGGGATCTCCGCCTTGACCTGGAGGAGCGAGGACAAATGACTCTCGTAGTCTGGCGATAGATGGACGACGACCACAAAAGCAACACCGCTATCGAGTGGAATGGTACCCAGCAGGATTTTCAGCGCCGCCAGCCCACCCGCAGAAGCGCCTATGCCAACGATTGGCGGCCCATACGCTCCGCTCTCCGTCGGCTCGGGAGAGGCTTGGACAATCGTATCGGACTCGGATGTTTCCAGCGCTTCATTCTGATGCTGTCGAGCGGTGCTGCTATCGTCGTTCCGGAAATTATTAGTCATTAAGGGATCACAGAAATGGCGCTGGAAATTATCAGCATAAAGGCGCTATACAGCTTTAACAATCGCTTGTTGGTCGTATGACCGAAGTGACACCTGGATGCCCGCCCTGCTGAAACACGAAAAGACATTCACCAAAGCACGTAGTGTCTCCAGTGAATGTCCTTTTTTCCGGCGGATCAAAGCCACACTCCCGGTCAGCCCGGGAGTGGCTATGGCAACCTATATGTCAGCTTCTGTTCTGGTCGCATTATAGGAACCGGAACTGCGCTCGTCAGACGGCCTGTAGGTTGTGGGCGTCAACTTGCTGGCAGTGCCTGCAGCACGGGTCTCATTCCGTGGATCGGCCGAAGAACTGGTGCCCGCATACTGACGTGGCGTGCGCTGTGTCGTCGTATTGCCTCTCAGACTGCTGCTTCGCATGGTGCCGTATCGGCTGCTGTTGCGGCTGCTGCTATCACGGTGCATCACTGCCCAGACCAGCATCGCTGCTGCCGCGCCGGCAACTGCACCACCAATCACAAGCGCTGTAGGCGGCGCCTGAACAAACTCTCGCGTACGACCGACCAGTTCACGCCCTCTTTCCCTGAGCTCAGGTGCCCGCTCCTCGTATTCCTCGGATAACTGATGAGTCACATCACTGATCTTCTCTTTGACGTCGTTCATTGTTTCTTTGTAAGTCATCGTCGTCTTTTCCTTTTTCTGCGTATCGGTCTGTCTCGGGTCGCATAATTCGGGCCAACCTGCCGTGAATCAGCCTTAACAATCCGCGAAGCGGCGATTCTGCAGGGCTCGAAGCTTCCAGGCCTATTTTCACAGGCCAGACAAGTGGCTGGAAGCGTGTATTGACGGCCCTGAATTTTTGTAAATCGGCCAATTGCAGAGCCACGCTTTGTAATTGTTATCACTTTCAATCCAGCTGCTGCGGCTGGCCTTGATGGGCTAATAGACTGAAACTGGAGATAGTTCATATGAATAAAAGCCATCTGCTGACTCGCTGGCTACCTGCGCTCATCATTCTGCTTGTCATCATTCGACTTGCGATGCCCTATGCCATCCTGCGGTATGTCAACAAGACGCTTGATGGAATAGAGGGCTTCAGTGGCCATATCGATGACCTGGACCTTTCGCTATACCGCGGCGCCTTCATGATCCAGGGCATCGACATCGTCAAAACGGATGGTGAGGTGCCTACACCGCTTTTCAGTGCTGATGAGGTTGATGTGTCAATTCTGTGGGGTGCACTTTTCCGCGGTTCACTGGTGAGCGAAGTGTACTTTCTCAACCCGGAAATCAATATCGTCGATGGCGGGGAGAAGGCAGAGGGACAGACCGGCGAAGACCAATCCTGGACAGAGGTCCTCGAATCCATCACGCCGTTCAACATCGAACAGCTCGAAGTCGTGAATGGTGAAGTGCACTTCAGGAATTTCAACAGCGAGCCGCCAGTAGACGTTTATCTCAACGAAATCAACATGATCGCGACCAACTTGACGAATTCGGAGGATCTTTCTTCAAGCCTGGTGGCTAATCTGGACGCCAAGGCACTCTTCATGGCTGATGCACCTGTCGATCTGAAGCTGAAGATGAACCCTTACGCCGAGCAGCCGCTGTTCGACCTGAACCTCAAGATGGACGAGCTATCAGTCACCAAACTGGATGATCTCATCAAGGCCTATGCGCCTTTCGACCTGGAGGGTGGACGCTTCAGCCTCACTAGCGAACTCGCGGCGGAAGACGGCGAAATTGCGGGTTACATCACCCCTGCGCTCAAGGAAGCCGAGGTCTTCAAGTGGCGGGAGGATGTCAAACGTGACGATGATGGACTCCTGACGGTAGTCGGCGAATCCATCACTGGCTTATTTTCAGCTATCTTTGAAGAGGGGCGCAAAGATCGTATCGCGACCCGCGTGCCTATTGAGGGCCGGATCGATAACCCTGACGTCGGCGTCGTCACCGCAGTCATTGGCATCATCAAGAATGCCTTTATCGAAACCTACGAGTCCTCACTCGAAGGCAGCGTTTCGCTCGATGATGTGGGCGATGACGAAAAAGAAGGCGAGAAACAGAAAGAACCGGAAGAGTGACGGGCCACCACAGGCTGTACAAAAATTTATAAGAGACCGTTTTATGTCGACCACAACATCAAGGCAGAACCTGCGCCACCACCTGCGTGTCCCTGCCGCCTGCCCAGCCGTGCTTAGGCTCGAAACACCTGCGAAAGTCCAGATCAGAAATATTTCCCGGGCCGGAGTCATGGTGTCCTGCGAACGCGAGCTGGCAGACCTGTTATCGGCCGACCAGAAAACGATGATCCGCCATGAACCGACCACACTGGAGATCGAATTCGATCTACGGGAACTGGCGCGTGGCAGCACGTTTGTACCCCCAGACAGTGCCGAAGCGGCATTCCGCATTGCAGCTGTAGTGGCGCATACATGCCGACAGTCGCGCGACGAATACCACGTTGGTCTCAGCTACCTGCGCCTGACCACGGAGCAACAGGACCTCCTTGACGAGTTCATAGAGGCAAAGAAGGGGCGCAGACCATAAGACTATAACAAAGCGGTATAGAATAGAGCTTTCTTATAATTTCCTGATTTCCTATAGTACGCGCATTCCAAACTGGCGAAATTCTTTCCGGGGAGACGCGCACTACATGTCTGAACACACTCTGACTCACCTCAAGCAACTTGAGGCTGAGAGCATACACATCATTCGCGAGGTCGCTGCCGAATTCGAGCGACCCGTGATGATGTACTCCATCGGGAAGGATTCTTCCGTGATGTTGCATCTCGCCCGCAAGGCCTTTTTCCCGGGCAAGCTGCCGTTTCCCCTACTGCACGTGGATACCACCTGGAAATTCAGGGAAATGATTGAATTCCGTGATCGGATGGCGAAAGAGCATAGCCTTGACCTGATCGTCCACATCAATCAGGAGGGTGTTGCACAGGGCGTGGGGCCGTTTACGCACGGCAGCTCGAAGCATACGGATATCATGAAGACTCAGGCACTCAAGCAGGCCCTGAACAAATACAAGTTCGACGCAGCCTTTGGCGGCGCGCGACGTGACGAGGAGAAGTCGCGTGCCAAGGAGCGGGTGTACTCGTTCAGGGATGAAAACCACAGCTGGGATCCGAAAAATCAGCGTCCCGAGCTCTGGAATCTCTACAACGGGAAGATCAACAAGGGTGAGAGCATCCGTGTATTCCCGCTCTCCAACTGGACAGAGCTCGACATCTGGCAGTACATCCATCTGGAGCAGATCGAGATAGTCCCCCTGTATTTCTCCAAGAAGCGTCCTGTGGTCGAGCGAGACGGCACCCTCATCATGGTCGATGATGAACGTATGCCCTTGCGTGAAGGCGAGACGCCGGAAATGCGTTCGGTCCGCTTCAGAACACTCGGCTGCTATCCGCTCACCGGTGCTGTCGAGTCCGAGGCAGATACATTAACCGACATCATTCAGGAAATGCTGCTGACGACCAGCAGCGAGCGACAAGGCCGCATGATCGACCACGATTCGGCCGGCTCGATGGAACAGAAGAAGCGCGAGGGATATTTCTAGCATGTCACACCAGTCCGAACTCATCAGCGAAGACATTCTTGAGTATCTCAAGCAGCACGAACAGAAGGAGCTGCTGCGTCTGTTGACCTGCGGTAGTGTTGACGACGGCAAGAGCACCCTGATCGGGCGACTTCTGCACGATTCGAAGATGATTTATGAAGATCAGCTCGAAGCGATCAAGAAAGATAGTGCCAAAAGTGGGAATGCCGGTGGCAAGCTTGATCTCTCGCTGCTGGTGGATGGCCTGCAGGCCGAGCGCGAACAGGGTATTACCATCGATGTCGCCTATCGCTTCTTTTCGACTGCCAAGCGCAAGTTCATCATAGCCGACACCCCTGGGCATGAGCAGTACACGCGCAACATGGCCACGGGCGCCTCGACTGCGCAGCTGGCCATCATTCTGGTCGATGCGCGCTATGGTGTGCTCACCCAGACCAGGCGTCACACATTCATTGCGTCCCTGCTCGGCATTCGCCACGTCGTCGTCGCCATCAACAAAATGGATCTTGTCGACTACAGCCAGGCGCGCTATGACGAGATCCGCGAAGATTATCTGGCGTTCTCGCGGGCGCTGCGGATTCCCGACCTGCGCTTCATCCCGCTCTCAGCGCTGGATGGCGACAACGTCGTGGACTTCTCTGAGAACATGCCTTGGTACAAGGACTTGCCTGGGGCAGAGCCGCTCATGCACATCCTGGAGAACGTTGCCATTTCGGATGATCGTCAGCTGGCCGAATTCCGCATGCCAGTCCAGTATGTGAATCGTCCAAACCTCGATTTTCGTGGTTTCGCAGGCACGATCGCCTCCGGCGTCGTACGGGCTGGTGATGAAATCATGGCCTTGCCATCACGCAGAAGCAGCCGTGTAAAATCGATCGTAACCTACGATGGCGACCTCGAGGAGGCCTTCCAGAACCAGGCGGTTACCCTTACCCTCACTGACGAAATCGATGTGAGTCGCGGTGACGTTCTGGTCAAGAAGGATCATGTCCCAACCGTCGGCAGCCGACTCAACGCGAATATCGTGTGGATGACGGATAGCCCGCTCGTGCCCGGCAAGCAGTACGCGATCAAACTCGGCACTACTACAACCTTTGGTTCAGTTACCCGAGTACTCCACCAGATCGACGTCAACACGCTGCAGCAGAGCAATGCTTCGCAACTCGGCCTGAATGAAATTGGGCTGTGCGAACTTGCACTGACCAAACCGATTGTATTCGACCCCTACCAGCGCAATCACCTGATGGGTGCGTTCATCATCATCGACCGGCTTACGAACGTCACCGTCGGGGCGGGCATGGTGGATAGTGCAGTGGCAGACTCGGAGCGGCTTTCAGACGTGCCGGTGGCTGCAAGCGAGCGCGAAGCGCGCCGGGGACATGCATCCCTATTGATCGAGGTTCAGGGTCCTGTCGCCGCCAAGCTGGCTTGTACTGTCGAGCGGGTTCTCTTTGAGCATGGCCTGATGGCCGTCGCCATCGATGAAGAACTGACAGTCTCAGCAGCAAGACTGGCCCGGAAGGCGCACATGATTGTGATTACCCAGAGTCGGGAAGCTTTCGAGACTGGAAACGATGCGACCCCGGACTTGCTGTGCATTCACGCTGATACCGATGACGATATCGCTGAGGTTGTGGACTCTGTGCTGGAACGTCTGGGGCTTGCTCACAAATACTAAGCGATGATATGAGAGATGGCGGCCATATGGCCGCCATCTCTCTGATAGCAGAACATCTATTTGTCGGTTTTGGCCGGTGGCCGCGGAAACGCAGAAACTGTAGCCATCTTGGCTGTTGAAACCTTTGCCTGCCCCTGCTGCTCGACTTCATCGATCCGAATGATCGCAGTCATTGGAATATAGGAACGAGTCACGCCGGCAAACTCGTTCTTCAGCTTTTCTTCAGCCGGATCGACCAGCAGCTGCGAGCGCTCGCCGAACAGCCAGGTTTCTATCTCCACAAAACCATACAACTCGCTGGCATAGACATTAGCCGCGTAGACTTCGAAAATCTCGTCGTGATTGAAGTAGATAACCTTATAGACCGTCTTGCTTGTCGTAGAACTTGCCATGTATTTGAGTACCGTGAACGATGAGACTAAGAAATGGGGTCGAGATTTTATCACTTCAACCCTATAATAGCCGCCCAATTTGTTAAATGCTCAAATTTTGAGCAAGGGTGACCAGTGGCGACCAAGAAGCTTTTTATAAAAACGCATGGCTGTCAGATGAATGAGTATGACTCGTCCCGCATGGCAGACCTGCTGGGCGAGAGCCATCAGCTCGAGCTGACCGACTCGGCAGAAGACGCCGATGTGATACTGCTCAATACCTGTTCGATCAGGGAAAAGGCGCAGGAAAAAGTGTTCCATCAGCTGGGTCGCTGGAAATCCCTGAAGAAAAAGAACCCTGATCTGCTTATCGGCGTTGGCGGCTGCGTCGCCAGCCAGGAAGGCGAGGCCATCCGCGCCAGAGCGCCTTTCGTCGATCTCGTTTTCGGACCTCAGACCCTGCACCGGCTGCCGGCAATGGTCGATCAACGCGTGAAGAGTCAGATTCCCATGATGGATGTGACCTTCCCCGAAATCGAAAAGTTCGATCATCTGCCGATGCCGACCGCGGACGGCGCCAGTGCCTTCGTTTCGATTATGGAAGGCTGCAGTAAATATTGTTCATTCTGCATCGTACCCTACACCCGTGGCGAAGAAGTCAGCCGTCCGGTGGCCGACGTGCTTGCGGAAATCGAACATCTGGCCGGCTCCGGTGTACGCGAAGTCAATCTTCTTGGTCAGAACGTCAATGCCTATCTCGGCATGCTGGAGGATGAGGACGAAGCGCCGGTGGACCTCGCCGAACTCATCACCTACGTCGCAGCTATCGATGGTATCGACCGCATCCGATTTACCACCTCACACCCGGTCGAGTTCAGCGACTCACTCATCGATGTCTATGCCGAAGTACCTGAGCTTGTCAGCCATCTGCACCTGCCAATACAGAGCGGCAGCGACAACATTCTCATGAGGATGAAACGCGGGCATACGGCGGCAGAGTACGTCGATAAAATCCGGCGCCTGCGGGAAATAAGGCCCAACCTGAGCCTGTCCTCCGATTTTATCATCGGTTTTCCCGATGAGAGCGATGAGGACTTCGAAGACACCATGCGGCTCATCGACGAACTCGGCTTCGATGTCTCTTTCAGCTTCATCTACTCTGCCCGTCCTGGCACGCCGGCTGCCGACTTGCCTGACAGCGTGCCTATGGATGTCAAGAAGGCTCGCCTGGCGCGTCTGCAGCATGCGATCAACCAGCACGCCCAGCAGATCAGCCGCCAAATGGTAGGCACGACTGAACGTGTGCTGGTAACGGGCCGCTCGAAGAAAGATCCTGCGCAACTGCAGGCGCGTACAGAAAACAACCGGGTCGTCAATTTCTTCCCCCAGCTTGAGGCGGCGGACATGACTGAAGCCAGCAGCAACGAAATGATGAGCCATGCAGACAGTGAGCGTCTGATCAGTCGCTTCGTCGACCTGCGCATCACTGAAGCGCGTCCAAATTCGCTGCGCGGGGTTCTGGTTGGTCTACCTGAAGGCTTACGCCCTGCTGCGCCTTCGGCAGACATCGCATCGACGAGCAGCGTTCAACCCACCACGGAGACTGCCTATTACCAGGCCTGATTCAGCCGTTGTAACCGGCTCAGAAGCAAAAGACATCGTTGTCACCATCTCGCTCGAGCCTGACAATGTCGCAAAGCTGCGAAACTTCTGCGGCCAGTTCGATGAACATATTCGTCATATCGAGAACCGGCTGCGGGTATCGATCAGCCATCGGGGCAACCAGTTCGCCATTCGTGGTGAGCGTGCCCGGGTCAAAGCAGCTGAAGAGCTGCTGAAGCGACTCTACAAGCAGACCAGCTCGCGTTTCGAACTCGGCGGCGAAGAGGTGCATCTGTTGATACAGGAGGTCCGCGACCGCCATCGCCTGGACTCGTCACCCGATGATGACGATACCCAGGACCGCGAGCTTGCTGCTGCCATTCGAACCCCAAAGTTGCACGTAAAGCCGAGAGGCTCGAATCAAAGCAGCTACGTCAAGTCGATTCGAAGTTGTGACATCAACTTTGGTGTAGGGCCAGCAGGTACGGGCAAGACCTATCTCGCGGTCGCCTGCGCCGTTGAAGCCTTCACCAGTGAGCAGGTGCGCAGGATCATGCTGGTCCGGCCGGCGGTCGAGGCCGGTGAGAAGCTCGGCTTCCTGCCGGGCGACCTGGCTCAGAAGGTGGATCCTTATCTGCGCCCTCTTTACGACGCGCTCTATGACATGATGGGTTTCGAGCAGGTGGCCCGCCTGATGGAGAAGGGGCTCATTGAAGTCGCACCCTTGGCTTTCATGCGGGGTCGTACACTCAATAATGCCTTCGTCATACTTGACGAGAGTCAGAACACGACGCGCGAGCAGATGAAAATGTTCCTGACACGCATCGGCTTCGGTTCAACGGCAGTCATCACCGGCGATTTGACCCAGGTGGATCTGCCGAGGAACACGCCCTCTGGCCTCGTGCATAGCCTGGATGTCCTGAGCGAAGTGGACGGCATTGCCGTCACCCGCTTTGCCAGTCGTGACGTCGTACGCCATCCGCTCGTTCAACGCATTGTTGATGCCTACGACAAGTTCGACAAGCTCGGCGAGTCAGCCGCACCCAAGGACCCGAGCAGCGAGCTACAGCGTCCCAGCCGCTTCAAGCGCAGTGGCCCGCAGCCTCCAGCACGGCCAAGGCCGAAAACCCCGTCCTCGGATGGTCAGCCACATTGATGACCACCATCGATCTGGGCTTTGAGGATCTGCGCGCAGGTTCGACCGCAACCGCCTTACCGGAGTTTGTCAGTGCCGATGGGCTGCGCCCGATCGTCGCAGCCGTGCTGGCCGGCAATCATTCAGCTGGCGAGACCGCTCACGAGTGGTCGCTGTCAATTCAGTTGTTGAACTCAGAAGACATGCAGGCTTACAACAGCCAGTACAGAGGCAAGGATAAGCCCACCAACGTCCTGTCTTTCCCTTTCGACCCGCCTCAAGGCCTACCTCCAGAAGCACTGGCTGCCGCACAGGCCGAGCTCGGTGACATTTTCATCTGTCCTGAAGTCCTCGAGCAGGAGGCCTTGGAGCAGCAGAAGTTGCTGGAACACCACTGGATGCATATCGTCATCCATGGCCTCTTGCATTTACTCGGCCACGACCATATTGAGGCTGATGAGGCTGAGGTAATGGAGGCCATTGAGGTCGAGCTGCTGGCAGCGTTAGGCATTGCCGACCCCTACCAGGACGTAGATGCTGACGCTCAGGTAAAGCCAAGGCCAGAAGAATAATCTGTTCCTCGCCCGCATTTTTGATTATTCTGATCCCGTATCGGTAGTTTTACCAATGCGGTACGTACCAGTCACATAAGAGAGAGTTGACCGAAATTTTATGACGGATCCCGAGCCGGAACAGTCAAAGTCGCACATGGACAGCCCCGCAAGAAGCTGGATAAGCAAGCTTTCAGCTGCTTTTTCAGCAGAACCCCAGGATAAGTCAGAGCTGCTCGAAATCCTTCGCGCTGCAGAATCAAGACAGATCATCGATACCGAGTCACTGGGCCTCATCGAAGGCGCCATGCAGGTCACAGACATGCAGGTCCGAGAAGTCATGGTGCCCAGAGCACAGATGATCGTGATCAAGGCCTCGGCCTCGCCAGAGGACTATCTTGAGGAGATACTCGATGCAGCGCACAGCCGTTATCCGGTCATCGGGGAGTCAAGGGACGATGTGGTGGGCATCCTGCTGGCCAAGGATCTACTTCCATTAGCCCTCAAAGGTGAGCTTACCCGTGCTCAGGTCATCAATCAGCTCAGACCGGTTTCTTTTGTACCTGAGAGCAAGCGACTGAATCAATTGCTCAAGGACTTCAAGACCAACCGCAACCACATGGCCATTGTAGTTGATGAATATGGCGGTGTTGCCGGTCTCGTCACCATTGAAGACGTTCTCGAGCAGATCGTCGGTGACATCGAAGACGAACATGATTTCGACGAGGAAGGCTTCATCAAGCGTCGTGACGACAGTCAGTTCGTGGTCAAGGCACTCACGCCGATCGAAGACTTCAATGAATACTTCGGGCTCGAACTCGACGAAGATGAGTACGATACTATCGGGGGCCTCGTTGTCCATCGCTTCGGCCGATTGCCCAAGCGCGGCGAGAGTATCGCGTTCGGTGACTTTATGGTGAAGATCCTGAACTCGGATAATCGTCAGATTCGTCTCATGCAATTTACCCGTCAGGCCGAGATGAGCTGAGTCGGTACCGCGCCATAGCCACAAGTTGAAACGCCTAATGCTCGCTCACTTTGTCCGCCACTACCTCCCCTGGCTACTAGTCGGCGGGTTCTTGCCTTTCACATTTGCGCCCTTCGACCTGGTTTGGCTGCCCTACCCGCTGTTCGCCCTGGCATTCTGCATGCTGCCTTCGCTGGCGACCCGCAGCTTGAAACAGTTCGCACTGGCAGGCTGGTGCCTCGGTTTCGGCTTTTTTACCGTGGGCGTGTCCTGGGTCTATTTCAGCATTCATGACTACGGGAATGCCTCGCCCACGCTGGCTGGTGGGCTAACACTGCTGTTTACCGCCCTCCTCGCCCTGTTTTTCGTGCTGCAGTTCCTCCTGCTTGGATTATCTTTCAGATATGCCAGGCTCGATCGTATCTTGCCCACGCGCCAGGTATTACTCGGCGGATTGATATTCGCCGCAGTCTGGGTACTTTTTGAATGGGTAAGGGCATGGCTGTTGAGCGGCTTTCCCTGGCTTCTACTCGGGGAGGCGCTGCCCTCAGCCAGTACAGGCGGCTGGATGGCCGGCTGGGCACCTGTTGCTGGTGTTTATGCCTGTTCGCTGCTCATTTTGCTGATGGCCCTGGTGCTGGCGCTTATAGTTCAAGAGCTTCTCGAGCGAACGAAAAAAAAGCCGGACATGGCGGACCATCAGCCTCAGATCCGCAGCGCCAGATGGCCTGCCTACGCTTTTACCGGAATCGTACTTGCCCTGGTACTGAGTGGCTATGGACTCAGCACCGTGCAGTGGACGACAGCGAACGGGCCGGCACTGACGGCTGCACTCGTTCAGCCCAATATTGCTCAGGCGCTGAAGTGGAAATCTTCAGAACGTGACAATATCGTCCGGACATATCTCGATATGACCGCGCCACTCTGGGATGCCGACATCATACTCTGGCCCGAAACCGCGCTGCCCTTGTACGAACATCAGGCCGTCTCTCTCCTGGATCAACTCGCGAGACGAGCAGATTCAGAGAATACCGCGTTCTTTACCGGCATCCTGACCGTCAGCGAAGGTGACGAGGGTGAAATACAGGTTCACAACAGTTTTATCGGCCTTGGGAAGGCGCAGGGGCGCTATGACAAGCAAAGGCTGGTCCCATTCGGAGAGTATGTGCCGATGCAGTCGTTGCTGCGAGGTCTCATCGACTTTTTCAATCTGCCCATGTCCGATATGCGGCCAGGACGTCCTGATCAGTCTCCATTGACGATGCAGCTCAGTGCTGGCGGCCAGCCCTACTCCGTCGCAGCCCTCATCTGCTACGAAGTAGTTTACCCTGATTTTGTCGCCAATCAGGCCGCCGATACTGACCTGATGATCACGGTCAGTAACGATACATGGTTCGGACGTTCCATCGGGCCTTTACAGCACCTTCAGATCGCCCGCATGCGTGCGCTGGAACAGCAGAAGCCATTTCTGCGTGGCACCAACAACGGCGTCACAGCCATCATCGGCGCAGACGGCATTATCCAGGACCGCTTGGCGCAATTCGAAACTGGTGTACTCAGAGGCGAGGTCCAGCCTCGACAGGGTGCTACGCCCTTTGCCAGATCCGGGTCACTACCGATTCTGTTCCTAAGCGCCCTGCTCATTGTCGGCTCAAGTCTGCGCGCCAGACGCCAGTGATTGCCAACGGCTGGTGACAAGCCGATCAATACAGGTAGAATAGCCGGCCACGCGGATCAAGCAGAGCACATGCCAGCCATGCCAGAACTGATACCAGAACACTATCATCCCCAGGCGGTCGAACAGGACGTACAGACAATCTGGGAGAAGGAAGCCTGTTTTCAGGTCAATGAGGACAAGACCAAAGAAAAGTATTACTGCCTTTCGATGTTCCCCTACCCCAGCGGCAAGCTGCATATGGGCCACGTCCGCAATTACACCATCGGCGACGTGATTTCCCGCTACCAGCGGATGCTCGGCAAGAATGTCCTTCAGCCCATGGGCTGGGACGCATTCGGTCTGCCCGCCGAGAATGCCGCACTGAAAAACAACGTGCCGCCAGCACGCTGGACCTACGAAAACATCGCCTATATGAAGGGTCAGCTGCAGGCACTTGGCTTCGGCTATGACTGGTCGCGCGAAGTCGCCACCTGCAAGCCTGATTATTACAAGTGGGAGCAGTGGTTCTTTACCCGCCTGTATGAAAAGGGCCTGGTGTACAAAAAAATGTCCACAGTGAACTGGGATCCAGTCGATGGCACGGTACTCGCCAACGAACAGGTCATCGACGGTCGCGGCTGGCGGTCTGGCGCCCTGGTCGAACGCCGTGAGATCCCGCAGTGGTTCATCAAAATAACAGCCTACGCTGAAGAGCTACTGAACGACCTCGACAAGCTCGAGCACTGGCCCGACCAGGTTCGCACCATGCAGCGGAACTGGATAGGCCGCTCTGAGGGTGTTGAGTTCAGATTCAGCCTGAAAGACCGCGACGAAGAAATTGAGGTCTACACCACGCGTCCAGACACCATCATGGGTGCAACCTACATTGCCATTGCTGCACAGCATCCGCTCGCTCAGGAAGCTGCCGAGACCTGCACTCGCGTCAGCGACTTCATTCAGTCCTGCATTAATACCAAGACTGCCGAAGCCGAGCTGGCCACGATGGAAAAGCTTGGTGTCGAAACTGATATCAAAGCAATCCATCCATTCACCGGTGAGTTGGTCCCCGTATGGGTCGCCAATTTCGTGCTCATGGATTACGGCTCGGGTGCAGTCATGTCGGTGCCTGCCCATGACGAGCGCGATCATGAGTTCGCCCGCAAGTATGGTCTACCCATCACCCAGGTCATCGCGCCGCTGGAGAACGATTCCGCTGAAATCGACATCCAGCTGAATGCCTATACCTCGCATGGCATCACCATCAACTCGGGCGAGTTCACTGGTCTTACGACAGCCGAAGCTTTCGAAGCTGTCGCGAAGGCGCTGGAAGCGCAGGGCAAAGGCCGGAAACGAGTCAACTACCGACTGCGCGACTGGGGCGTCTCCCGCCAGCGTTACTGGGGTGCACCCATCCCCATGGTGACCACAGAGTCTGGTGAGGAACGCATCGTTCCGCTCGACGAGCTGCCAGTCGTATTGCCTGAAGATGTGACCATGAGTGGCGTCAAGAGTCCGATCAAGGCCGATCCCGAGTGGGCGAAAACGGTCAGCGGCGGAGAGCCTGCGTTACGTGAGACAGATACTTTCGATACCTTCATGGAGTCGTCCTGGTACTTCGCGCGCTACTGCTCACCGAAGTCCGAGACTGCCATGCTCGAGCCCGAAGCGGCCAACTACTGGCTACCGGTCGACCAGTACATCGGTGGCATCGAACACGCCATTCTGCACCTGCTGTATGCCCGCTTCTTCCATAAACTTTTGCGGGATGAGGGCTTGGTCAATTCAGATGAACCCTTCTCGCGTCTGCTCTGCCAGGGCATGGTCATCGCCGATGTTTTCTATCGCACGATGGACGACGGCAAGAAGGTCTTTTTCAACCCGACTGAAGTTCAGCCAGTATTGACCGACGATGGCAGGGTGAGCGGCTATGTGCTGATGTCAGACGGTCAGCCGGTAGAACACGGCGGCCGTGAGAAAATGGCCAAGTCGAAGAACAACGGTGTCGACCCACAGACCCTCATCGATCAGTACGGCGCAGATACGGTACGTCTGTTCACCATGTTCGCAGCGCCGCCAGAGCAGTCGCTCGAATGGTCCGATACCGGTGTCGAAGGCGCTCACCGCTTCCTGCGCAGACTCTGGAAGCAGGTTCGCAGCTTTACCGAGGCCACTGGCAGCGATAAGGCCGTCGCCATCGATGTCAACGCCTTGGCCGAAGCTGAACGTAACCTCTATCGCAAGACACATGAGACGATTGAAAAAGTGTCCGACGACTTCGGCCGCCGGCTCACCTTCAACACAGCCATCGCTGCGGTCATGGAGCTTCTGAACGAAGCTAACAAGCTGGCTGCCGATACTGAGCAGGCTCAGGCTGTGCTCAGGGTAGCGCTTGAAACAGCAGTGTTGGCACTTGCGCCAATTACGCCCCATATCTGTCATGTTCTCTGGCAGGCACTTGGGCATGAGGACAGGATCCTGGACGCCGCCTGGCCGAAAGCGGACCCGAAGGCGCTGGTGCGGGATGTGTTTACGTTGGCTATTCAGGTCAACGGCAAGCGACGAGGCGAAATGGACTGTGCTGCAAGCGCCGATAACGAAGCGATCATCGCCACGGCGCTCGCTAACGAAAATGTGCAGAAGTTTATTGAAGGCAAGTCAATCGTGAAGACCATCGTCGTGCCACAGAGGCTGGTCAACATTGTCGTTCGCTAGTCCTGCAAAAGAGGCTTTACAGGGGACACTTAAGCCTCTTGGAGTCCTCTTGCTCGTCGTCAGCGTGATCGTGGCTACGGGCTGTGGTTTCAGACCAAGGGGCAATATCGTGCTCCCCGATGGTCTGCGGGCCATGAATCTGGTTTGCGCACAGGCGATAGACTCCAACTTCTGTGACGTCGTCGATCGACAGCTCACCGAAGCCGGAGTCACGATTGCAACCGACTCGGATCGACTGCCGACCCTCATCATTGGTGAAGTGCGGACCGACCGCCGCGCGGTGAGTATTTCCAATAACGCTATTGCCGCTGAATTCCAGGTTGCGCGTCTTGTGGAGTTCTCTCTTACCGATCTGGGCGCCACACTCATTCCGCCGACGCAGCTTGTGCAGTCGCAAGTCTATCGATATGACGAACTCAGTGTGCTGGGTAAGGAAAAAGAGGAAGAACAGATTATCGAGGATCTGGATCAGCAACTTTCGGCAGAGCTGATGCTACGGCTTTCACTCTACAGTGATCGGAATGCCATTCTGCAGATATTCGCACCCTGATCACGGATAACGCCTCATGCGTCTGAAACCGGAAGGGATAAAGGCACATTTCGACAAGCAGTTCCGCCAGGGCCACGGTCTGGCGGACAGTTCGCTGTGGGCGGTCTGGATCAGCAGCGATGAGCCCCTCTTTCGGAATGAAGCAGCCGATGAAGTTCGTGCTCAATGCCGAGAGCTTGGGTTTAATCAACGCCAGGTCTTTCAGATCGGCGCAGATTTCGATTGGAACGGACTGGCCCAACAGTTCGAAACGGCCTCCCTGTTCGCTGAACAGAGCATCCTGCAGCTTCACTTGATCGCTCTGCCGAGCGATGCTGGCAGAAAAGTGCTGCTGAGCTGGCTAGAGCGGCCCCCAGCGGATACCTTCGTTCTAATCCTCTCGGATCGAATCGAAGCCAAGACCCTCAATACCAAATGGTTCAAGCAGTTCGAACAGTCCCAGGCACATGTGCCGATCTGGCCAATGAAGTCAGATGGCTTGGCCAGCTGGCTGGCGCGGCGGGCGAATCAGGCTGGTCTGCACCTGACGGCTCCGGCATTGACCCTGTTGCAGCAGTATATCGACGGTAACCTTTTGGCCGCAGACCAGGAGCTCAGGAAGCTGAGCCTGCTGCACGGCAAGAACCAGATCGACGAACGCCACATCGCCGATGCGATCAGCGACAGTAGTCGCTATACGGTCTTCGATCTGACCGACGCCTGCCTTGAAGGCAAAGGTGAAAAAGCCATTTCCATTGTTCTGCATCTGCGCAGCGAAAATGTGGCCGACCCGATATTGCTTTGGTCACTCAGCAGAGAACTCAGGGTGCTGGCCAAGATCGTTCGGGCGCAGGCGGCGGGTAGCAGTTTCCAGGATGCATGCCAGCAGGCGGGAGTTGCACGTTTTCGGCAGCAGGCTTACAAGCAGCACGTGACGCGACTTCGTCCAGCCAGGCTAAAACAGGCTCATCAGTTGGCTTGCCTCTGTGACGCCGCAGTGAAAAAAGCTAATCCATTGCCTATCGAGCAGCTTCTGTGCGACCTCGCCTATGTCTTGAGCGGACATCCGCCCAAGGTCTGCGCGCCGGTTTGACCGGAAGAAGGGGGCGTACAAAAGGTATATTCAGTAGCTACTGAATATGTGGTTTAATTGTTCGTTAGTCTGCTTCCAGCAAATGCGGTTATAAGACGATGGACCTATTTTTCAGCTGTTTTTCCAGAACTTATCCCCTCACGCCAGCCCAGCCGGTTGCTAGCAGTCGGCCCGGTTTACTGACATTGCTTCTGTTGCTCTCGTTATTGGCCGGCTACACTGGAGTGGCTGATGCGCAGACACGTCACACCGATCCCGAGAAGACCCTGAAAGATCTGTTCTGGGGAGATCTCTATGCGAGCGGCGGCACCACGCTCTTCTGCAGCCAGAGCTTCGAAAAAAAATCGATCACCATTAAGGAGAGCTATATCTACGACACGGCGTGGATACGTGAACAGCTCGAATGCGGGACAAGCAGCAAATGCAGAACCAATGTGCCGGATTACAGGCGCATGATTTCCGACATGCATAACATCTACCCGTCCACGATGAGCTTTGAGCTGGCCCGAGGCTACTCACACTTCGCAGCAATTGGCGACGACGGACAAACTGGAGAATGCGAAACACGTAAGGCTTATGGCGTGATAGAGCCTCAGGATGAAGCCAAAGGCGTCGTGGCGCGAGCCACCCTATATATGATGGAAGCCTACAAACTGCCGGCGCCTACCTCTATCGAAACGTTGATCGACTGGTGTAAACGATTTCCGCCCGACGAGACCGAAAAAGCCCGTAACAAACAGATCGAAAAACTTCAGGGCAACAGGAATTTGTTTATTGATAACCCCTCGCGTGCGGATCAGATGCGGTAGCCCTCGCTAGTTCCACTCGCTCAAGCACTTAGTCCGGAGCGTTTATAGGGCTCAGGGGCCAACCCACTTCGATATCCATTGCCCCCCAACCCACTCACCCTTCACCCGATGATGGGGGTCGTCGGCAAGCGATAGACAATCGATGCTAGTCACCCTGACCTCAACAAGCATGAAATTCGAGCTCACAAGCTGCCCCTTTGTCAGCGACTCACTCGCAGAGGGCTTTTCAAAGCTCAGCGCGTCCGGTCGGTCGAGAGCCTCCCCTGGTGCCTCAAGACGCGAGAAACTTTGCTGGGCGCGGTCACCGAGTGAATGCCAGGTTTCCGCAATACAGGCTGCATCACCACACTCCCCGGCTATGCCATCGAGCCTGATCTGTAACTGATTCACAGTATCCCAGAACACGGCACTCACACGTTCGTTCTGCGCAAATTCGCCCGCTTTGGCTGCCCGTCTATCAGTATGGAAGCGCCACAATGGTGGCGAACTCTCCCACTGACGCATCACGACCGTACGCACGGCCGGATGACGCTCAGAACCTTCACCGCCAACAAGTGTGGCCAGCGACACAAAGCGCGCTTCCCGCCGACCTTGATCGCGCAGGGAGGTTTGCAGCAACTCGAGGCTGTTCTTCAAGAACGACGATGCCGAAGATCGATGATCCTGCTGCGGATTGCTCATATCCTTCTCCATACACAGAAAAGCCGGCTCTGAGGCCGGCTTTTGCTGAACACAAGCTTCACTCTGGAAGCAACAGGACTTACAGCTGCTCTGCAGTGATCGCCATCATGTCAGCACTACCTGAACGAACTGCCTCGGCCAATGACAGCGTCCTTGGCAGCAGGCGGTTGTAGAAGTACCGTACGGTCTTGAGCTTACCATCATAGAAGCCGTTACTGTCATCACCCTTGTGCGCCTGCGCGGCAATTGCACTGCGAGCCAGTACATAGGCGAATGCTGTGTAGCCGAACAGATCCAGATACTCAACGCTCGCCGCACCGATGGCGCTCGGATCGTCCTTGGCAGCCTTTATGACATACTCAGTCACATCGCACAGACGGGCCAGGGCAGCTGACAGCGGCTCCATGAACTCCTGCAGCGACGCATCCTGACGATGACCTTCGACAAAGTCTGCAACTTCGTTCGCAAACAGTTCGAAGAAACGACCATCATTGGAGACGATCTTCCGCCCCATGAGATCGAGCGCCTGAATGCCATTAGTGCCTTCGTAAATCTGCGCGATACGGACGTCACGCACCAGTTGCTCCTGACCCCACTCCCGCACATAGCCGTGACCACCAAAGACCTGCTGACCAGAGACGGTGGACTCAAGTCCACGATCGGTCAGAAATGCCTTACAGACCGGCGTCAACAGCGCAACCATGGCCTCAGCATGCTGGCGCTCACTTTCGTTCTGTGAGTATTTGGCCAGGTCCAGGAAACGAGCTGAATAGACCGAGAACGCACGGCTGCCTTCGTTCATGGCCTTCATGTTCATGAGCATGCGGCGCACGTCTGGATGCACAAAGATAGGATCCGCGGCCTTGTCAGGATTCTGCGCACCTTGTGGTGCACGCCCCTGAGTACGGTCTAGTGCATAGGCAACAGCATTCTGGTAGCTCTGTTCAGCAGCCGCCAGACCCTGGACACCCACACCGAGACGCTCATAGTTCATCATGGTAAACATGGCAGCCAGGCCTTTATTGACCTCGCCTACCAGCCAACCCTTGGCACCGTCAAAGTTCATGACGCATGTCGCAGACGCCTTGATACCCATCTTATGCTCGATGGAACCGCAGTTGACGTTGTTGCGCTCGCCAGATACGCCGTTGTCGTCGACCAGCAGCTTTGGCACGAGGAACAGTGAGATACCACGTGATCCCGCTGGTGCATCAGGCAGCTTCGCCAGCACCAGATGAATGATGTTTTCGCTCAGGTCATGCTCGCCACCGGTAATAAAGATCTTGGTGCCCGATACGGTGTAGGAGCCGTCAGACTGAGGTATCGCCTTCGTGCGAATGATGCCTAGATCGGTACCACAATGTGGCTCGGTCAGACACATGGAACCGCTCCACTCACCGCTGTACATGTTTGGCAGGTACTTGTTCTTGAGCTCTTCTGAAGCGTGTGCGTCGAGTGCGAGACACGCACCAGCTGTCAACATGGGGTACAGACCAAAAGAAATGTTGGCCGACTGAATCATTTCTTCGACGAGCGCACCCAGAATCTTCGGCATACCCATACCGCCGAACTCAGGATTGCCACCGAGTCCACACCAGCCCCCTTCGATGAAGGTCTTGTAGGCTTCCTTGAAACCGGCAGGCGTGGTCACTACGCCATCGTTCCAATGGCACCCTTCTTCGTCACCAGACCGGTTGATCGGTGCGAGGAGAGTGCTCGAAATCTTGGCTGCTTCTTCGAGAATTGCGTCCGCCGTGTCGATATCGACATGATCCTTGAGACCATCGAGACTGCTCAGCATTCCTTTGAGATCAAACACTTCATTCAGCAGAAAGCGCATATCCTGGAGAGGTGCATTGTACGCAGGCATGGGTAATCCTCTTTTATAGGTATCAATCAGCAAAAAAAGCCCGCAGAGCGGGCTTGGAAACTTTTAGAACTTAGAGCGCGAAGTGCTCTGCATCCATATCCATCAGGGACTCCGCGCCTGCTACTGCAGCAGTGGCATGAGCCTGGGTCCTTGGCAGAAGGCGCTTGAAGTAGAACTGCGACGTCTGAACCTTGGCTGTGTAGAAGGCTTTTTCTTCAGTACCAGCTTCAAGCTTCTGCTTGGCCAGCAGCCCCATACGAGCCCAGAAATAAGCCATTGATGCATAACCGCTGTACATCAGGTAGTCGACCGAAGCCGCACCAACTTCATCGCGGTTCTTCATCGCTGCCATGCCGATCTTGGTAGTGAGCTCGCCCCACTCCTTGTTCAGCTTGGCCAGCGGCTCGACGTATTCTTTCGCCAGCTCGTTACCTTCGTTTTCCTTGCAGAAGGTGTGGATCAGCTTGGTAAAGCGCTTCAGAGACTCACCCTGGGTCATGAGAACCTTACGGCCCAGCAGGTCAAGTGCCTGAATACCAGTCGTGCCTTCGTACATGAGCGCGATACGGGTATCACGAACGATCTGCTCCATGCCCCACTCGGAGATGAAACCGTGGCCGCCGTATACTTGCATACCAAGGTTGGACGCTTCGTAGCCAACTTCAGTCAGGAAGGCTTTGGCGATTGGTGTCAGGAAGCCAAGCATTTCGTCAGCTTCCCGACGGATCTCTTCTGAAGCGCTGTCCTTGACCAGATCGCCTTTCATTGCGGCGAAGTAGATCATTGCACGTGCGCCTTCAGCAAAGGCTTTTTGCGTCAGCAGCATGCGACGAACGTCCGGGTGAACGATGATCGGATCAGCGATGCCGTCAGGATTCTTCGTGCCTGACAGTGAACGCATGGCCAGACGGTCCTTTGCGTAAGTCAGTGCACCCTGGAAGGACAGCTCGGCAGCGCCAAGACCCTGGATCGCAGTACCCAGACGAGCCACGTTCATGAAGGTGAACATGCAGTTCAGACCCTTGTTCTCAGGTCCGATCAGGAAGCCCTTGGCGCCGTCGAAGTTCATGACGCAGGTCGAGTTACCGTGAATGCCCATCTTGTGCTCGATAGAGCCACACTTTACGGCATTGCGATCGCCTATGTTGCCATCCGCGTCCACGTTGAACTTTGGCACGATGAAAAGAGAGATGCCCTTGGTACCCTGTGGCGCACCAGGCAGTCGCGCGAGACAGATATGGACGATATTCTCGGCCATGTCATGCTCACCGGAAGAGATAAATATCTTGGTGCCGGTAATGGCGTAAGCGCCATCTGCAGTAGGCTCAGCCTTGCAACGCAGGGTACCGAGATCCGAACCGCAATGTGGTTCAGTCAGACACATGGTACCAGTCCACTCACCGCTGACCAGCTTCGGCAGATAAGCAGCTTTCTGCTCAGCTGTACCGTGCTGCTCGATGGTGTTGAATGCGCCATGGCTCAGGCCAGGGTACATGCCCCAGCTCCAGTTCGCAGTGCCGACCATCTCGCTCATTACGAGACCGAGTGACTCTGGCATGCCCTGACCGCCGAACTCTTCTGGGCCAGTCATGGAAGGCCAGCCGCCTTCAACAAACTGCTTGTAGGCTTCCTTGAATCCGGTTGGCGTCTTGACGCCATCTTCAGACCAGGTACAGCCTTCGCTGTCACCAACAGCGTTAAGGGGCGAAAGCACACCTTCGCAGAACTTGGCACCTTCCTGGATGATGGCTTCAACCACATCCGGTGACGTCATTTCTGCACTTGGCAGTTCGCTGTAATGATTTTCAACATGCAGCAGTTCGTTCATGACGAAACTGATGTCACGAAGTGGAGCTTTGTATTCGACCATGACTTTACCTCTTCACTGCCAGGTGACCATCAGATTCGCGTCGGCTAACCAGTAGCAGGACTGCGACCCATGTGCCCCGAAGGCTTTATTGCCCTCCCGGTATCGGGAGAGGGTATTGTTGAATTTCCAGACCCGCCGCTACGGCATGAACACCGGACACCACGAACAACTCTGGAAATAACCAGTATCAAACAGGTGTTTGAAACATACGTTTGCTTCGGGCAATTGTCAAGATGGATCGGGTTAAGCAGCGGTAAATATTTGCTGATATGTGGCGATTGCACGCTGCAATTCCCGGGGCTGAACAGGCGCTTTCTCGGCAGGAAGAGATGGCTCGGAAGCCAGTGATGACGCAGGTTTGCTGCCTTTTTCGGCAGATTGTCGGGCGGTTTCACTCACATCCTCGGAAGCAACAGTTTCAGAGCCCGCTTCAGTCTTCTCTGGCGCCTGAGCCTCCGCAGCGGCCTTCTCCATGGCGGCGAGTTCAGCGCGTGCTGCATTGATGGTCTGACTCGCCGCAGCGGCAACTTTTCGATCCTGCGGTGAAGGCTCTGCGGGTGCCAGTGCAGCGCGAATGACCTGCTGCATCTTGTCCAGCGTCGCCTGAGGATCACCTTCGATGGCACCGGTATCAATTGATACCTCGCCACCGGTGGCATATTGCTTGCCGTCAGGGCCCCTGGTGTAGGTGTAGGACGGTGCACCGGCGTAGGCCCCACCAACGCTGGCATGCGCCTGCTCATGCGTCCGGACTTCGCGATCACGACTGGCGAGGTCCTGGATCAGGCGAAGCTCCGTTTCGTCGAGCTTGGCTTCGAGTCCGGCTTTGTCAGGGGCATCCGCCTCCTGACCTGCCAGCCGCTCACCATCATTGCTCGTCTTGGACTGACGTGCACTAAAGGCGGGGTCTCTATCGGAATTGACTGCTCTGGAGGCACCTGGCGCATCTGCAGCGGTCTTGTCATCGACGCGCTGAACTGGCTGAAGATCGGTCGCTACCAGCGAACGACCCTCGTTGCCGGTCTTTAGCGCGAAGGCATCCTGGACGGAGGCCGAGGCAGCCGTTGGACCTACCGCGCTGGTCGGAGCCGTAGTCAGTGCGCGTGAATTGGCAGCACTAGCCTGTTGCCCCTGAAAAGCACTGTTGACGCTACCAATCGCGGAAAACATGCTTAGGCCATGGTGTCGAGTAAGGTACCGAGTACGTTATCGGCCGTCTTTACAACTTTGGCTGAAGCTGAAGCCTGAACCTCGTAGAGCTTGAGGTCCACTACCGCACTGGTGATGTCGTCGAGTCCGCCAGCCTGGCTGAGCCCTTGCTGGACCGCCTGAGGTTGAGTGACATTGGTGGTTGTCGCCTGGGTGATACGTTCTGCAGAGGCCTGCATGCCTCTCATACCCGTCTGTATACCTTGGAATCCGGCGTTCATTGCTCCACTGATCATAAGCCACCTGCCTGCTTCGTTGACTGACCGCATCAGGAAAACTGATGCGATCTGGGCGGGCTCACTGCTCGAGGAACAGGGCTCCACCCGCAGTATCTACGCTACCAATCGGCTGATCAATTTTCAAACAGCTTGATGTAAAGAATGGTGAGGCTTCGTAGTCGCTGTAATCCCACTGCTCAAATGCGTGACTCGGCTTTCATTCTCGTGATGCCACCGGTTCTACCAAACCAGAAATTTGCTCGGCAGCAGCGGCCTTTGCGTCAATACGCTCGTTATCGGCCAGGTATCCTATCGTGCCAATGAGTGGCGCCGGAACGAGTCGCTTTAATGTAGCCAGATTCTCAGCCTCTGCTGCCATGACTTCGGCAGTAGGTCGGTTGGCAACCCAACCCGCCAGCTTTAAACCTCGCGCCTGGATGGCTTCGCAGCTGAGGAGCGCGTGATTGATACAGCCGAGCCTCATGGCAACTACGAGAATGACCGGATATCCCAGCGAAACAGCCAGATCGGCGAAAGTCTCCGTGCGATCAGCGGTGCTGCTCAGTGGCACCAGCCAGCCCCCCGCGCCTTCCACTATGGCAAACTCTGGCTGTCGGTCGGTGAGCACCCGCTCAACGTGAGCCCGCAACTTTTCCACCTGAAGGTGCTCAGCCTGGCCTTCTTTCTCAGCTGCAATGTGCGGTGCAATTGCGGCCTCAAGCTGAACAGGATTGATTTCCCTATAGTCTGCCATGATAGACGAGGCTGCTTGCAACCTGAGCGCATCATCGTTGCGTAATCCCGCGGAGCTTTGATGGCAGCCCGCTGCAACAGGTTTGAGTCCGAGCGTTGTGAACCCCCTGTCTGCTGCGTGAGCCAGCAGTGCACAGCCGACGAAGGTTTTGCCGACATCCGTGTCGGTTCCAGTCAGGAAAAAGCGATAGGTCATTGCGGCCTCGTTGAAATGGAAGGATTAATGCGGCTTCTGATAGTAGATGAAGCCGGCTTCATAGCTGAGGGGAACGCCCTCAGCTTGCCTTTGCTGCTCATACGCAGCTAACACAGCTTTCAACCGACCAGGGGTGGTGAGCTGCTGTCGGGCACCGTGCAGTACAGTATGCGCACCGACGCCTTTCACGGATCGCATCGCATCGAGCGCTGAGGGAAAGAGTTCGGTGAAGCGCCGCTGATGCAGCGAAGCATTCACCGGAGCGGCCGCCCTAAGATTATCGAACGCTGTGAATGCATTGACATGCTGAGCACTATCGAGTCCGGCCCATGCGGCCTGGATCTCGATGAGAGAGCCTGGCAAAAGGGTTGAACACGCTAACCAGCCCCCGGGCCGAAGTACCCTAACCGCTTCGTCAAGCCAGTTGGACGGCTGCTCCAGCCACTGCATGGCGAGATTGCTGAAAATGACATCAGATGATCCCGTGGCTAACGGCAGATTTTCAAGATCGGCCTGAAGCGGCGCGAGGTCGCCCCCCGTAGTTCGGGTGCCGCCGTGTTTTCGCTTCAGAACGTCCAGCATGCCCGCAGATCTGTCGAGGGCGATGAACAGGATCTCATTCTGCTGGCCGCGTCCTGATTCAATTGCCGAACCCTGCACATGCCCGTGCTGTAGCAGACTGATCAGCGAGTTTGTGAAATAGCCAGTGCCACAGCCAGCATCCACGAGCCGGCACTTTTCCTGAACCGGAGGCTGCAGCATCAGACGTTCGGAAAGGCCCTGGATAAGCGCCTCACCTATTCTGCGCTGTATGCCCGCATGTTCATCGTAACTGGTCGCAGCCAGACTGAAAGAACGGTCGACGTGACGTTTATCCATGCGCCGGGAGCCTCCGCGTATCACAGCCGACAAGCTGCAGGAAGGCTCGGCAGTGCTCAGCGATCAAACGGCTTGTCATAGCATCAGGATAGTGTCCGGCGTTCTCCAACACTTTGACAATGCGGGGTAGTCGCTGAGGGTGTGTGGCCTGCTTCATCAGGGTATCCGACGCGATCGCCACAGCTTTTCCCGTTAATGAATCCAGCTCACCGAAGATCGCCAGCAGAGGCAGTGGGCATGAGATAAACGCAGGCCTGAGGTCCACGTCTCGCAGTAGAGCCAGCCCCTCCAGTAGCACTTCTTCAGCTGCTTGCGATGGCATGCTATTCAAGGCTTTGACGGCAGCCTTGCGTCGACCGCCCGGTAGGCGTTTGCACTGCAGAACATTGAAAGCCCGCACGGTCCGCGATGGATCAATTCTGAGATCAGTCAGCATGGTATCCAGAGCAGACGTGGGCATGCCAGGCCAGGAAGTATCAGGCAACTCACAGAAGTGAGGGCTGGTGCCGACTAGCGCCACATACTCATTCATGGGGAACTGATCCCGCGTTGAGGCAGGTCTGCCCGAGGACAGTCTACTGTCGAGCCATTGGAGCAGGTGCAAACCTCCAAGGGAGCAGCCGATCCACAGCACTGACGAGTCGGCCGCGCGGAAGTGGTGGTCCAATAAGTCGAGCTGCTCATGAAGCTTCGATTTTCCCCTGTCCAGAGGGCATATTTGTATCGCCACCCCTGAGAACAGGTCGTTCGAGGCTATATGCGCGAACACTCGCTCCAGGGCTTTCGCAAGTACCGCATAAGTTTCGGCACTCTGCGCCCAACCACCAATTATAACGATCTCCAAGTGCCTCACTGCGTCACCAGGGCCGCCAGCGCATGGACAAGTTGGTCGATATCATTTTCATCATGTGCAGCCGAGAGGGTTATTCGCAGCCTGGCCTCCCCTGCGGGAACAGTTGGTGGACGTATCGCCACCACCAGGAAGCCCCTGGCGAGTAGCGCATTGCTGAGATCGACGGCCGCTGAGGAATCACCGACCAGCAAGGGCTGTATGGCCGTATCAGAGGGCATCAGCTTAAGGCCGATCTCCGCAACCTTCGACTTGAACCTGCTGATGAGTTGCTGCAGGTGCGTTCGCCGCCAGGATTCTTCAGTCAGCAGCTCGATGCTACGACAGGTAGCGGCCGCCACCGCCGGTGGCATGGCTGTCGTGTATATGAAGGTGCGGCTTTTCTGAGTCAGCGTTTCGATGAGTGCTTCACTGCCAGCTACGAAAGCGCCCGCCGTACCCAGGGCTTTACCGAAGGTGCCCATGAGCACTGGAACAGCGTCTTCATCCAGCGCATGGGCCTCACAGGCACCACCGCCCTTTGCCCCTAGTACGCCAAGACCATGGGCATCGTCGAGCTGCAGCGCCGCGCCAGCCTGCGCTGTACAGGCCGCTATCATTCGAAGATCCGGCACATCGCCATCCATGCTGAACACACTGTCAGAGCTCACCAGTACTCGCTGCGATGACGGCTGCAGCGCGGCAAGCCGCTCGTGCAGATGCCGGACGTCGCCATGGCGATATCTCACGAGCTTCGCACCACTGATAGAGGCTGCATCCAATAGTGAGGCATGGTTCAGCTTGTCCTGCAGCAGAACGTCCTGCCGGCCCAGCAAGCCCGAAGCGACGCCAAGATTCGCCATATAGCCTGTTGAATACAGCAGCACACGCGAGCGGCCAGTCAGTCGGGCCAAGGCCTGTTCAAGCGCCTCATGAGCGGACGTGTGACCGCAGACAAGATGACTGGCGCCGGAGCCGACGCCGTAGGTGTCGACGGCAGCCTTCAGAGCCCTGCCGACAGCAGGATGAGCAGCCAGACCCAGGTAGTCGTTACTGGAGAAATTGAGCAGCGTCCGGCCGTCGATTGTAACGCGCGCGCCCTGCCCGCTTTCGAGCAGTCGAGGCCGGCGAAACTGCCCAATCGCTGCAATTTCAGCGAGAGCCTTTTCGAGCCCCCAGCTGGCTGGTAAGGGCATGGTTACCCGGCAGCATTGTAGAATTGACCTCGATCAGCCTGGCTCGCCGGTACAGCGGCCAGCTCAGGTTGCGCCTGCTGTACAGCCAGATGTTCAGGTTGAATGCCGAGCTTGCCGAACAGTGCCATATCGGTATTCGCGTCCGGATTCGCCGTAGTCAGCAACTTCTCACCGTAGAACAGCGAGTTTGCGCCAGCGAAAAAACACATCGCCTGCATCTGCTCATTCATGCTTTCGCGACCGGCGGACAGCCGCACATAGGACTTCGGCATCATGATTCGCGCTACCGCGATTGTCCGAACAAATTCAAAGGGTTCCAGCGGTGCCTGATCTTCCAGCGGCGTACCTTTCACGGCTACCAGCATGTTGATCGGCACACTTTCAGGATGATGTGGCAGATTCGCCAGCTGCTTGAGCAGGCCAGAACGGTCATTCGCGCTTTCGCCCATGCCGACGATACCACCGCTACACACTTTCATGCCCGCATCGCGGACATGCGCCAGCGTATCCAATCGATCGCTATAGGTACGGGTGGTGATAATCTGATCGTAGTATTCGGGCGAGGTATCCAGGTTATGGTTGTAGTAATCCAGGCCGGCTTCAGCCAGGTCCGCCGCCTGCTTCTCTTCGAGCATACCCAGCGTCATACAGGTTTCGAGACCCAAGGCCTTTACACGGCGAACCATCTCCACTACGTACGGCATATCCTTCTCGCGTGGGTTACGCCATGCAGCGCCCATGCAGAAACGGCCTGAGCCAGCTGCCTTGGCGCGCTCAGCAGCAGCCACGACTTTCTCGATCTCCAGCAGCTTCTCTTTTTCCAGGCCTGTGTTGTAGTGGCCACTCTGCGGGCAATATTTGCAGTCCTCAGGACAGGCACCAGTCTTGATCGACAGCAGTGTGCTGACCTGAACGGCATTCGGATTGAAGTGCTGCCTGTGCACACGCTGCGCTTCGAACAACAGGTCGTTGAACGGCATGGCGAAGAGCTTGTTGACCTGGGCCACTGTCCAATCGTGCCGAACGGCACCGAGCTCAAACGCAGCAGAATCTCCGGCGGCAGATGAATTTTCGGGGGACCATTGCGATACAGATGTGACAGACATAAGCGTTTCCGGTATAAGCAGCGTCGATTAAGGATTGATCAATCACGATCATTGAACATTCAAGGAGTGAAGTGTTCATGTTCCAGCAAAAGCTGTCAACTTTTCTGCGCCCTCAGGTTTACAGGGTGGCCAAATGGCTCGACGAATGTGTCGGCCAGTTTGAGGCAGGATTCAACCGACCATTGCGCCGCTGTCTACTATGCGGGTCTGGAGAAGCCGGTGATCAAGCCTTGTGTACAGGGTGCTTCGATGATCTCCCCAGGGTGCGCTCACCCTGCTCGATCTGTGGTGGCAACGTTGGCAGTGCACGCCTCCTGCACCCCGACCTGACGTCAGCAGTTTCACCTGCGCTCATTTGTGGCCAATGTATTCGGGTCCCGCCGGTTTATGACAAGGCGCGCTGCGGACTAGAATACGAATTCCCGGCTGATGAGCTCATCCGTAGCATCAAGTACCGCGCCGCTCTCCACTGGATACCACCACTCACATGCAGCGTGTCAAGCGAACTCGACATACTGCTCGACGGCTGTCAGTCAGAGCAGGTGCGACTCATCCCTGTCCCACTTCATCGCAGCAAAGCTTGTCACCGTGGGTTCAACCAGGCGGCTGCTATCGCGCGCGCACTTGCCGTGCCCAAACGTCTACGGGTGGAGCACCGTCTGTTGCTTCGAGCCAGAGCGACCCGTCCGCAGGCCGCCCTTGCACCTGAGAGCCGTCGAGAAAATATGCGCGAAGCATTCATCGTGGATGCGCAACGGCTTCGAGACCTTCGCTCGATAAAAGCAGTGACCACCCTCGTTCTGATCGATGACGTTATGACTACTGGAGCCACGGCTGATGAATGTGCGCGAGCACTTAAGGCAGTCGAACCGAGTCTGACGATTCTAGTCTTCGCCTTGGCACGAAAGAGCCAGTGCTGATGGCTATCCCTATCGGTATTCTTCCAGCAGCCGAAACTGAATACCACTGGCCTGCAGCCGGTTCAGCATCGGCTCCCCCAAAGCCATGACCGGTGTCACCACCCCATAGACCTTTGGCAGACGTCGAGCATCCTGTACAAGGCAGAGGCCGGTTTCAGCGAGCATCTTGGCCGTCTCGTCATAACCCGGGTCCCTGCCGGATACGCTGGTGAGTACCTCACGCGCTTCGGCCGCCTTCCCTTCGAGGTTCAACTCGCCCTTGAAGACGACTTCAAACCATGATTTCGCGCGGCGATAATCCGAGGGGCCATCGTGACCGGCCTTTGAGAGCAACCATTCGCGTGTCGTCTTGAACTGCGCAAGTGTGAATACGCCACCGAGGAAGGCAGCGCCGCCGACTATTCTCAGCAGGCTTTCCACCTTCACGTAGTGTCCGTAAGTGAACCGACCCCCATAGCGCGGATCGTTAGCTGCCGATCGCAAGACGATTTGTGGATCTATGGTCGGAAATGGACAGGCCCAGGCCTTTAGCACATCCCGCTTTGATAGCTTTGGCAGCATTGGCCTTATCGCCCGGGCGGCATTGGGCTGATCAAGGTCACTACGCTGCAGTAGGTAAGATTTCACACGGGAGAACGCATGTATGGCCGAAGCCAGCGTACCGCCGGAGAGCCTACCACTGGCACTGACAAAACCTTCAACGGCTACATTACTGGTCTTGATCGCTTCATCTGAGAGCCCACGGGTGAGTTGTTGCACCGTATAGAAGACACCAAAATCATGCGGAATGGAGTCGAAACCACAGCAGTTTATGATCTTGACTTTTTGCGCTTTGGCCGCCTCATCGCATCGAATACGGAGTCCATCGACGAACTCCGGCTCTCCGGTAATGTCTGCATAATGCGCACCGGCTTCGATGCAGGCCTTTACCAGCAGCTCTCCATGATGCACGAAAGGCCCTGCCGTGCTCAGCAGCACTCTGGCCGCAGATGCCATTTCCGCCAGCTCACCTGGCTTTTTGGCATCTGCTTTGATCATGCCGATCTGATCACTCAGGGCGGGATTGATAGAGACCAGGCGCCGTTGCAGGCGCTTCAGCTTCTGCCTGCTGCGTCCGGCGATCGCGAAGCGAAAATTGGCGGAGAAGCTTGCGCGAGCGAGGTACTCGGCAGTGAGCTGACCAGTGAATCCCGTTGCGCCAAAAAGTACGATGTCGAACCGTGTAGATGCTATCATTTAATCCTTGTCCTGGTGTGCCAAGCCGTTTCGCGCAACGTACCTCCTGGAGCAAGTCAGCCCAGGCTCTCGGTTTTCAGCCATTGTATGCAATCACTGATACGCCTAAGGTTTTCATTTATTAGCTAATTTTCTTGCTAATGCCGCCAGGAATCAGGTCATGACCGACACAAGCACACCCATCACGCCGAATGAGGCCCGCTCCGGAGAAGCCATGTCTGATAAAAAGCAGTTTGCCATCGTGATGCTACTGGCCGCCATGTTTATTGCCTGGATACTCAGCGACAGTATTCATTCGACGGCACTCAACGAGCGCTTGCTCGAGGACAAGACACTCCAGGCCTACCCCTACCCATTCAGGGTGCTGGAAGAGCATGACGGAGTCGTGACCATGAGCACCCTCCACGGCGAAACGGTGTCGCTGACTCAGGGCCTCCGAACTGTATTTCCCGCGTTGCAGGACGTCAAGGAAGATTCGCCCGAGATGATCGAAGCTCAAAAGCAGTTCGCGAGCATGCAGGCCCGCGCGCAACAGATCATGATCGAGCACGAAGACATTGATGCCGTGCAGTGGGTGGTGGATGAGAGCTGGTTAAGATTGAATAAGTACGATTTGCCGGTGACGTTGCGGTAAGCGAGGGCATCACCAATCAGGTTAAATAACAAACAAAGCGCTTGATTTTTGACCTCCTCGAAATTACTATTCGCGTCGCTGTCAGGGAGACAGCGCAGCCCGGCGAATGAACTGTTCCACAGGATGTGGATCACATAGCCTCCAGCCAAGTCTTCCTCCAGCACTCCCGTCCAGGATGGACATAATCGCTCAAGGAGGACGCATGCGCGCGTTCAGTTTCACTTCATTCGTTTCTCGAAAAAAGTCACTCGGTCAGGGCATGACGGAGTACATCATCATCGTTGCACTTATCGCTGTGTCCGCCATCGGCGTCTATGGCATGTTCGGCTCTGCGGTTCGAAATCAGGTTGCTGGTATGGCAGCTGAGATTGGCGGTCAGTCAGGCAACCCTGCGACTGGTCGGGCCAATCAGGCAGGCAAGGATGCTCTCACAATCTCTTCCGACAACGATCGAGCCAACCTGTCGAACTACGACAAGGGTGCGACCTCAGCCATCAAGTAGGTTTCAGCCCGATCCTCACGTTAGGTTTTCAGCCAGGTAGTCGAACTACCTTAGTTAAGGAATTCGAAGATGCGACGTTTGAAAAGGATTTCAGACAGCAGTACGCAGCAAGGGAATGTGCTCTTTTTCTCGACACTATTCATGGCAGCCGTCTGCCTGGCTTTTTTACAGATCTACGATACCGGCAAGATCAGTCTCGAAAAGACGAGACTACAGAATATTGCTGACTCAGCAGCCTATAGTGCGGCTGTGTTGCAGGCTCGTGAGCTCAATTTTCACAGCTACATGAACCGGGCGATGGTGGTTAACCAAGCGGCCATCGGGCAGATGGTGGCTATCAGCTCGTACATGCAAGTCGCTCAGCAGAGCCAAAGAAATGCAAATCTCGTGCTTGATAAGCTTCCGGTGATCGGGCCCTTTTTCAAGGCTGCCGAAATCGGGCTTGGCACCATCAATATGGGCACTCAGATAGCGGCGTCTTCGACGACCTTTCTGCTCGACACCCTTATCGGGCTATTCAGCAAGGCATCTTTAGCCTGGCATGCATCGACCACTGTACAGCTGGCCGAATCGATTCCTACTTTGGTAAAGGACAACGATCCCGCTGCAGAAATCAATGTAGCCAGTGCTTTCTATATGGCAAAGGATCTGGTCGCCTTCAATAATTTCACACGCCGCTGGGACGTCGAAGATACTGAAATCGGATCAGCATCACCCAAGGATCGAGCTGAAGCGAAAAGACAATTCGACAGCTTCAGGAATCTGGTCCTCGCCAGCCGCGATGAATTCGTCAAGAAGCGATCGAACACCTTTTTTAACGCGCCTCTCATCGAGATGGTTCAGCGTGGTGGTACTGAGTTTGGCAAAGTGCCGGGCAAGACGAACCCTTACTACAGCTGGTCTGCAGTCGATACCTTGAGCGTTCATACGCGAGACCTGGACGACATCTTCGACGATGATTGGAGTGAGGCGCTGCCAGTCGCCTGGGGCAGACAGGCGACCCATCATGAGACGGCATTCAAGTGGAGTTCGGTTAGTTCAAATGGATGGAACAAGGCTGCCAGAACCAACGCCTATGCCTGGGAAGCGAATCGGGTACGCGATGCAGCGGGAGAAAATTTCCTCGAAGGGAAGCGCAACACACCAGAACACATCGCGCACTACAAAGTCGGCGAAGGCCGTAACAATGGCTTTGGCATGCCCGCTCCCGGCGTAACCAATGGCGCAAACGTCGAGGGTCTGAGGAACTTCCATCAACTTCGTAAGCCTACCGAGGAAGAGTCCCAGACCGGCATCAGCGGGAGCCCTGTTTTCAGAGTACTCATTCAGAAACCGCTGATTGCGATCAGTGACAGCAGTCGAAACGATACGCTCGTACGTCAGGACGGGAAGCTCGCCCTACGCACGGCCGACGCCAGAACTGCTGCACTGGGAAATATGCACGCAACCGCTGCCGCGAGAGCAGTTTATGAACGCTCGGGGGATCTTTGGCGAAGAGCGGACAATCGCTACGAACTCGCAAATTTGTACAACCCCTTCTGGTATCCACGTCTGGCGGAATTCGACGGCAAGACTGCCTTGGCGGCTGGAATCATGGCACTTGATTCGGTGGAAAAATAATGAAGATCTTATTGAAACCATCAGCTCCGGGTCAGGCACTAACCGAGATACTCATCGTCAGTAGTCTGGTATTTGTACCCATGATGTTCGCACTGCCCTTACTCGCGAAATATCTCGATAGCCGCCATAAGGTCGAGCAGGCCGCACGGCACGCGGTCTGGGAGCGTACCGTGTGGAGCGAGACGAACTCAGCCTATGCGCAGAACACTGCCGTTCGCTCCGATGCGCAACTGCTCGATCGCACCGATCGACTCGTGTTCGCGCATGAGCGGGCACCGGTCGGTGTTATCGCGCCTGAGGGTAACAGCTCAGAATCGAAGGGCCCCGGTGAAGAATCCAGAAGCTTCATGCAATTCATCCCCGCTACACAATTCTCGGCTCAAGCGGGTGTGGCGGAAGCATCGAGCGGGCAGGTGTCGATTTTGCTGCCAGGCGGCGCGCAGGAGGAACGGCAGCTACAGAGTCTGACGCGTGTGGGCGGCTCATTGGGTGGCATAGGCAGCGCAGCGACTGATCTTATTGGAGACATTTTCGAAAGGACCAGTTTCAAACTCGACACCAATGGATACGTGAAGTACCAGACGCAGGTGAATCTTCGCCCGCTTCCCTGGTACAAGGGCATGGATTCAGCAGGTCTTCCAGAGGCAGGACTGATTTACACAGGCAGCCTTGGCATGTTGACGAACGGGTGGCAAGCCGCCGGCCCAACGGAACAGGGCCGACAGCTTGCGCACCTCAATCCGACTGGCAAGCTTGGCGACAGTGACTTTGTTCCCAAGCTACTCGAAGTCGCATCCTGGACACCCTGGACGGAGGAGTTCAGGGAGCTGAAGCTCGGTCACTCCAACATTAACGCACTGCCAGTGAACCTGTTGAAACCTTACGCGGTGACTAAATGAAGAAAAGTCTCAAAATCCAGTGGCTATGTCTCATGGGATGGTTGATTGGAAGCGGATCAGCACTGGCTGACGATATGTGGCCAGAGATCGAATTCCCGCCTGAGGCAAAGGTTGAATTGATTGCCGAGGAAAGCTGGGTGACAGGTATGTTGCCGATGCGGATCTATCAGGTAACTGGCAGTAGAAAGGACAAGAGGATTTTCGAGTGGTTCGCAGCCGAGTGGCTGAAAACTGGAAGCCACTGCTTGTCGGATTCAGAACCGTTAAAGACCTTGAACGCTCTCGAGGCTGACTCAGCAAAGAAGGCAAATGTTCTGAGCTGCGTAATCGATGATCATATCGTGGTTGGTCAGTTTTCAAGCGGCTTGCAAGAGTCGGCCTTGATCTCGATAAGTGCGCCTGCTCGTGCAGTGCAACGCCCTGCTTCGCCCACGGTGAAAGCCCTGCAGTCTTACACCGGCGGAAAGATAATGAGCTATGAATACAGCAACTTCGGCATCAAGCAGGCGACTACCTTGGCGATCGAGACCCGCGGCCAGCCGGACTTCGTGGTAGAGAGTCTCTCAGGCGCCTTGCTCAGGAACGATTGGCGAGTGGAACGCCTAGGAGGTTTACCAGGTTCTGGACACATGGGGAGGGAGCTGGTGGCTGTGCTGAGGCACGAGCGGATACTGGTATCGGTTCAGGCAATTGATAACACACGGAGTGGTGTCGTTGTAGTCATTGAAACGGAGGGCGGACAATGACGAGCTCCCTGATTTTTCGTCAGCTACGCGGTTCTATTGGTGTCGAGTACCTGGTCTGCCTCCTCATGCTGGTAGCCATCCTGTTCACGCCACTTGGTGATAACGGACTCCCTTCACCAGGCGGCAAAACGGTCGGGGAACGGCTCGTGGAGAGCATCAGAGCGAATCACAATGCCTGGGTGTATGCGATGTCGATGCCCGATGCGCAATAGCCGTTAATTGATTCGGCGTTAAACAATCGAAATTTCACATGGAGGTGAATTTCATGAAAGGTGTTCTGAAATCATGGGTGATGATTATCGTCGCCCTCATCGTCGGTGGTCTGGCGGTCTATCTTTCAGCCAGCTATCTGGATGCCAAGGAAGAGTCGCTCACTGCCCGCCTGAAAGCGCAGTTCGCAACAACGGTCGAAATCCTGGTAGCGTCACAGGATATCGAGGCCGGTGCTTTCGCATCCGCTGGTAATCTGGCAGTGGCTTCCGCAGATCCAGAGTTTCTGCCGGCCGACATACTCACACCGGCCGAATTCGAGTCAGTTAAAGCGCTGGAGATCATGCAGGCGATTCCCGCCGGCAAACCCTTGCTCAGAAGCTATCTCGGCAGCGAAATTGCCTACACGTTTTCCGAGCTTATTCCGGTCGGTTTCCGACCCGTGACTATCAGAGTCGATGAGAACTCCTCGAACGAGCGGATGATAGAAGTTGGTGATCGGGTAGATCTTCTCAAAGCCCCATCAGAGTCTGAAGGCACTCAGCTGCGACTTGTTGCGGAAAACATCGAAGTTGTTGCAACCGGCGCAATGCGCAGCGCCTCGAAGGACGCCTCGAAAGGTCAGGTGGCAGGAACAGATGATCGACAACACTACTCTACGATCACAGTTCTCCTCGAAGTAGCGAAAGCTTCAGAAATCATGTTCGCGCAAAAGGACGAAAGTCTCATCACCTTACTGCGAAACAGAGGGGACAATAGCTCACTGGCCAATCAGCTTGGTAGCTATGGTAAGAGCAGATCGATCACCGTGTATACCAAGAGCGGGACGGCTTCAGGCTCTCTTACCGGAAAGAATGTCTCACTGTCAGCACATTGAACCTAAACCAGCTCTAAGCACGAAGCAATTAATCTCGGCAAACCCGGCGGAATGGATTCCGCCGCACACGATTGACGTCATATTAAAGGATGTACTATGGCGATTTACCTTCACGATACGCCTGCAGGTGTTCCTGCGCCGGCGTTTTACCCCAGTTCTGAAAGAAAATCAGTTGCATTTGCACTGATCATCACGCTGTCTACCCTGCTGACGCTTTTGAGCGTTCCTGCAGCTGCGGCTGATCGGTTTCCCATCCATCGCACCGATGCTGTCAGTTTGCATCTCGGCAAGGTTGAGACGCTTCGAATCAAGGATATCGAACGCGTTGCGGTGGGGAATGACGACATAGTTTCTACCAGTCTCCTCGAAAATGACGAGCTTCTGATCATCCCGCAAAAGGCTGGAGACACTGAAATCGTTATTTGGCAAACAGGTAATCGAAAACAGCTGGTTCGCATACAGGTTCGCGCCGAAAATCCTGACAAGCTTGCGCGTCAGGTTCGAGCACGTCTAACGCCTTTCCCCGCTCTTAAGGTAAGCGTCAGGGAAAGTCTCGTATTCGTTACCGGGCAGCTAAAGAGCGCCAAGGACCTTGAGCGTATCCAGACGCTGCTCGGCAAGGAACTGATGCAACAGGTCGTACTGCAGCTGGATGTGGACAGTGTGGCGGTCGTCCGATCAGCGCTCAAGCACATCACGACACTGCACGTCGAATCTTCCGACGATGGCATACGGCTGACTGGGTCATACGCACCTGAGTTCAAGAACACGCTCGAGACCGTTCTCCAGCGCTACCCCCAGGTGATCAATCTGGCTCAGATCGATCTGGCCAAGATGAAGTCGATGATCCTAATCGACGTGAAAATTCTGGAGCTGCGCAAGCGGAATCTTGAGCAGCTCGGTGTTCGCTGGGACAGCTCCATTGCCGGTCCTTCTGCTGCAATTGCTGCCACTGGTACCGTGAATCCGTTTTTCAGATCTGCAGTGGACTCCAATGGTGCCGCCCAGATCGCCGCCGCAATCCCGGTCGATGACACGAACTTCCATAGTTCAGTAGGACTGCTGACCAATGTGGGCTCAAGAATAGACCTGATGGAAGAAGCTGGCGAAGCCAGAATGCTGGCCAGACCCATGCTCAGCGCAAGAGACGGTGCCGTGGCAACGTTCCACTCTGGCGGTGAACTCCCCTACCCGATCGTTGACCCAGACACCGGCAAAATCGCTGTAAGCTTTCGAAGTTACGGCGTAAAACTCAACGTGCTGCCACAGCTGAGCTACGAAGGCAAGATCATGGTTGAGGTCAATGCCGAAGTCAGTTCCATAGATAGCTCGATAAACATCAACGGGGTGCCAGGCCTAATCTCCAAGTCGGTTTCATCCACCATCAATGCAATGGACGGCGAGACAATCGTGATGTCCGGGCTTCTGGCAAACACAGAGGCCGAGAGCATCAGTAAAGTACCGCTCCTGGGCGACCTGCCCTTGATAGGCGCGCTATTCAGAACGACCAACACTGAGAACGAAGGCCGTGAACTGGCGATATTCCTTACGCCAAGAATCAAATTTCTCGACTACAGCGGTGAAGGCGCCTCTTCGGAGACACCGATTACCGAGCTCGAGAAATTGGGTGAGCGAGTGAGTGAAAAGACCGCCGATATGGACTGGGTTTCCAGAAGGATTCAGGACTGATGATTACAATTGTTGTGCGTGACCGCAACGGCGGATTCATTGAAAGAAGCAGTTGTGCGTCCATGCGATGCAGCGTCGGCAAGAGCACATCCAACTCGCTTGTGCTGAAAGGCTGGTCGGTACAGAAGGAACACTGTGTGATCGAAGTCGTCGGCACAGGCGCTCAGGTTGCGCCGGTTAATCAGTCGGTAGTTCGATTGAATGGACGGCGTATCGACGCTGTGCAGCCTGTGAATCGCGAAGACGTCATACAGATTGCCCAGCATTGTCTCTCCGTCGATTGGCTTGTCGAGACTGACGCTACTTGCGCCGCCACTGAGGGCGATACAGCCAGTGCCGACTACTTGCACACTGCCGAAACGACGAGCCCGGTTATGTCAGCACTGCCGTTGAATTCGGCGCCAGAGCTTGCCGAGAACAGCAATACAGCAGAGATGCGTCGTCTTCAGATTCAGGTCCACCACGACCTGATCCGATATCTGGAGCGCCGAAGAATCGACGTCAATACGCTGCCCGAAGAAGACCTGTGGCGGCAAGCGCCGGAGTGGATCGCAGAAGTCATCAATAAGATGGATGCGCTACCAACCTCGATCGATCGACACGCTCTGGAAAAGAGAGTGCTTGATGAAGCGCTCGGGCTTGGCCCGCTAGAGATCCTGCTGAAAGACAGTGCGGTCACGGAAATTATGGTGAATGCACACGATCAGATCTTTTTTGAAAAGTCCGGTCGACTTCATCGGTCGACAGTCGAGTTCTCTGACAAGCAGGCAGTTATCTCGGCTATCGAGCGCATCGTTGCGCCTCTGGGGCGCAGGATCGATGAGTCCTCGCCGATGGTCGACGCCAGGCTGAAAGATGGCTCCCGGGTGAATGCTGTTATACCACCCCTAGCCCTCAAAGGTCCGTGCATCACGATCAGGAAGTTCCCGGAACACAATCTGACTGCAGCGCAGCTTTGTGAGTTTGGCAGTATGAATCAGGCCATGGCTGATTTCCTGAATCTGATTGTCAGAGAAAAACAGAATGTGGTGATATCTGGCGGCACCGGCTCTGGAAAAACAACGCTGCTCAATGTGCTGTCAGCAGCGATTCCGTCCAGAGAAAGAATCGTGACAGTAGAGGATGCGGCGGAACTCAGACTGACTCAGCCAAATCTCGTATCGCTTGAAGCGCGACCCTCCAATCAGGAAGGCAAAGGTGCTGTCACCATACGTGATCTGGTGCGCAATTGTCTGCGCATGCGGCCAGATCGGATAGTCGTCGGAGAATGTCGAGGTGGTGAAGCCCTGGACATGCTTCAGGCGATGAACACTGGACACGACGGCTCGTTGACAACTGCTCATGCCAATACGCCGCGAGATTGCCTCTCCAGAATGGAGGTCATGGTGATGATGGCAGACATGGGCATGCCCATTCAGGCGATCAGGGAGCAGATTTGCTCTGCCGTCAGCTACATCGTTCAGCAAACTCGGTACGCCTGTGGTAGCCGCAAGGTTACCTCGATTAGTGAGGTTTGCGGTATTGAGCAGGGCGTCGTTCAGCTCGCGGAGATTTTCCGCTTTCAACCGACGGGCTATGACGCGGATGGCAGGGTTCAGGGCCACTTCGTAGCGACTGGAATCATTCCCGAAATATGTGATCAGCTGAGACGCCGTGGCGTCAGCGTTGACATGGGCTGGTTCGACAACAGTGGCGTCGCGGCATGATGCTTACACTTATCGTGGCGTTATTTTCTGCGAGTGCACTTCTGCTGACTTTAGCACTCGGCAACAAGATCCAGTTTGCCATAACCATGCTTCACAGCAGAACGCGGAAACTTGGCGCAGAATCTGGCACGCCGGGCTCGATCGTGCAGTCGCTTTGGTTGGAACCGGCTGTCCGGGCAGTGGTCGGATTCATGCTCATCCTTATCTTGCTCACAGTCGATTTCCCAGTGCCTTTAGCCATTTTGGCTGGTGTTGCCGTGCTTGTCCTCCCAGTTGCCATAAAGGCCCACGCCCGTATCAAGCGCATGCAAGCACTGCAGGCACAGCTGCCGGACGTGATTCTGGGCGTTTCGAGTGTGCTCGCCTCGGGCTCCAGTCTCATGACCGCCCTTGAACTCTGCTGTAAGGAAAGCATGCAGCCTTCGAGAGAAGAGTTTTCCAGACTTCTAGGCGATTTGCGGATGGGCATCCCGCTCGAACAGGCGATTTGCGACTTCGAAAAGCGCAATGCTTGCGAAGCCGTAACGCTGCTTTCAACCGGCATTCTAATCAACAAGGAGGTCGGGGGAAATCTCGGCATCATGTTGGGCAACCTTGCGGAGACACTCCGGCGGAAACGCGAGATGGAAGGCAAGATCAAGGCCTTGACCTCACAAGGGCGAATGCAGGGTTGGGTGATGGCGGGACTGCCATTCCTGATTGCATTTGCTGTCTACCATCTCGAGCCGCAGGCTATGTCCAGGCTATGGACCGACCCGTGGGGATGGTTGGTGCTCGGCGTCGCCACCATACTGCTTGCGATGGGCGGCATGATCATCCGCAAGATTGTGATGATCGATATCTAAACCCGAACATTTTCATGGAAGATTCTTCAATGTTAAGCACCAGCTTCATCATCAGTCTTTTTGTGCTCAGCGCCTGTCTGCTGGCCTGGGGCCTCTGGCGCCTCGCAACCTGGATGAGAGCCCAGCACAGGGACTACATGGACCCACTGCCGCGACTGCTGCGGCTGATCTGGCCCTTAGTCGCCGCGCTAGAGCCCTTGGCTGATTTATTCATACCACAACGTCTGCATCAGCGTCTCGAGCAGCAGCTGCTGGCCTCTGGCATGAGCTTCCTACTCACCTCGGCAGAATATATAAGTCTGCACGTGGTTTCGGCCCTGCTTAGCACTGGCATTGGCTGGGTCTGTCTTGCAACCGTAGGCTACGACACCTCGGCGTCAAGCATTCTACTCCTGTTGATTGTGGGTCTGGTGTTCCCGCAGCTGAGCGTTCGAGATATGCGCCTGAAGCGTGAAAAAGCGCTGATAAGAGCTTTGCCTGTGCTCGTCGACTATCTCGTCATGACACTTGAAGCTGGTCTGAATTTCTCAGGCGCCTTACAGCAGGCCGTAGCCAAGGGACCTGATGGCCCCTTGAGGAATGAATTTGCGCGTGTACTTCGGGATATACGGGCTGGCAAAAGTAAGGCAGAAGCTCTGCGGGAACTGGCATCACGAAACCAGGTAAAGGAGCTCAACCTTCTCGTGAACGCAATCGTGCAGGCTGAGCAAAGTGGCTCGAGCCTTTCCGGCACTCTGAGTATTCAGGCGGAACAGCGGCGCAGCGAACGATTTCAGCGTGCTGAAAAACTGGCACTTCAGGCTCCGGTGAAGCTCGTTTTTCCGCTTGTTGCCTTCATTTTCCCCATTACATTCATCTTGTTGGGCTTCCCCATCGTCATGAAATTCATGTATGAACTCTAAGACTATCGGCTTGCGGTTCCCGAAAGTTGGCAAGCCCGAGAGACGGGAGATCGAGACGTTCATCGCAGCGTCATTTTTTCAGCGCTTACGTGGACTCCTCGGCCGAAAGAGCCTCGGTGAGTTTCAGGGGCTGCTCCTCGAGGAGTGCAATTCGGTGCACACCATCGGCATGCGGTTTGCGATAGACATCATTTTTCTGAGTGCCGATTTTCGTATCGTTGAGATACACAGCGCGGTTGCAGGCTTCAGTTTCCGACGCTGTAAAGCAGCTACCCATACGCTTGAGCTGGCGGCCGGCCAAGGTCAGTTACTGCGCTGGACGGTGGGGGACGCTCTGAAGCTGCACCAGAAGAGCACTGACGAAAAAATTCATTGTGAAAAGGAATTCGCGATATGAGTTGCTACTTCTTGAGATCGGTAAGGCTTAGCGGCCATGCATCGGCTTCGTGTGCGCACATAGTTCTAGTGCTGCTCATGCTGAGCGTTACAAGTGCCTGCACACATTTGCAGACGAGTTCGGGCGCCAGTGCAGACATGAGCAGCAGCGAGCGTATCGATGAAGCTGACAGGCTTTACAGTCGCGGACACTATAGCGAGGCACATGAGGCCTATCTAGACATAACCCGCGATTACCCTTCGTTCAGTTACGCTTGGTTCAAGCTGGGCAATACCAGTATAAAGACGGGCCACGCCGATTTGTCGGTCGCCTGTTATGAACGAGCAATCAGTCTCGACGGTAACGATCAGCGCTACTGGTATAACCTGTCCCTTGCGCACCTGCAGCTAGCGAAACAGCGTGCCCAGGCGGCGCTTCAACGAAATCCACAGGCTGACAACTCGCAGCTCATACAACTGATAGCCCAGATCGATGCGGCGGGTCAGTTGTGAAGGCTTCCATTCGACCAGCTTTAAGCAGACATTTTCAACACGGCGTCTCAATGGTGGAAACGCTATTCGTTCTGCCTGTGTTGTTAGTCTTCATACTAGGCATTATTGAGTTCAGCTACGCGTATCGAGCCAAGTCGACACTTAATCATGCAGCGATGGCTGTGGCCCGGACTGGCAGCATCACCAATGCATGCAAGCCTGCGATGGACCGGCAAATTATACTGTCGATGGTACCGTTATTCATGGATGCAGATCGGTCCCCGCTGCAGCTCAGCGTCAACGCGCTTACGCCCGACCTGGTGAACAGAATCAATATCGCCACCCAGCTTGATATTATCAGCCCGACGCTAAAGATCTTCGATGCGTTTAAACAGGATCTCATGCTCAGTGCTGGGCAGATTGGTGATTGCGGCGATAAAAGCCTGAAACCGATGAAGTTGAATACGGTTATTCCCAATGACAACCTCCGCTTCAGGACGAGTGCCACAAAAGTTATCGATGGCCGACACGTCAGTATTCAGGATGCAAATCTGCTCAAGATCAAGCTCAGATATTGCCATGAGCTTGTAACGCCGGTGCTGGACCGCGCCATCGAGCTTGCTCAGCGTCTCATCCCAGATTCGTTCTTTGGGGCGGAGCGGCGGGTTTTCCTTACGGCTTGCACTAACGGCGGCGGCACAATGAATCCCGCTGCGCCCTTCCAGCGGCGCTTCGTTGTATTGACCGCTGATGCGATTGTGCACATGCAGACGCCAGTAATGGGTCGATTCCTCGACCAATAGTTTCCATCACCATCAGTTGAAAAGGAGTTCCTGATGTTCAAGTTCGATTTCAGTACCGCGAGCGCTTCCGGTATTACCCGTAGATCCAGCACAAGCGCACCAGTGGGCATCCGATGGTCGCAGGCACTAATCGCTCTGCTCATTGGTGCAGCTGGTGCTGCGGAGGGGGCAGGCTCAACCACACCATTCTTTTACGACCTGCTCTCGCCACAGCTCAGGTTGGATAGCAATTCGTCGAAAGCCGCTGGCCTGACCATCTTTGAACAGTCGCGCAAGGTCGCTTCGCCACTCACCTTTCCTATGGCACCGTTTGTAGAACCACCAATTCAGGATGTGGCCTCGAATGAAGTTGCAACAAGTGAGCGGCAAAGTGACTCTGAGGCGCGGCTTTTCGACAGCGTAACCGTTTTGTTCGATGCGGCTGAAGAGACGGGTATTCATGAAGTGCTTGCTGGTGCGCTTTCTGAAATTACGGCGCGTGGCGCGACTGTCACGGCGTCATGTTCCGACGCTGCATGCGGTGATACCCAGCGCTGGAGTGAGCGATTCAAATTATATGGATCAGGCTCGAATGAGCAGCAGGCTTATCATCGTTTAGCGATTTCAGCGTCCAGCACCGGCGAGCAGCAATTCGTATCAGATATATTCGAGATATACGCCACACGCCTAGGTTGTTGCGTTCGGCTGGCTGTGAGCCACCACAAGCCCAATGTCAATCAGTATCAAATTCAGGAGAACGGCAATCTGGATCCTTTGGCCTTTGCCTCTAAACCATTTTCAGTCTATTTCAAGCATGGAGAAGACCGCTTTCCGACAAGTCGGACGCATGCCTTAGCGGAGCAAATAGAGTCGCTGCGATCTTGCAGTAGAAATCGGCCGATCCTTCTCGAGGGGCATAGCGACTCAACCGGCTCCCGAGCAGCCAATCGTGCTTTATCTGAACGCCGCCTGGCTAGTGTGCAAGCCGCCTTGCTGGCAGCCGGGGTCCCCGAGGAATGTCTGCTAACTGCCGCGTATGGAGATGCCTCGCCTGACAGTGCGTCGGCTGCAGAGCAGCGCAAAGTTGTCGTACGGATGCTCTCTTCTGGATGGAATGGCATAGCTGCGGTTCCGCCCCCTACAATCCCCGAAGCTCAAACCGGACAGCAGAGAAATCCGCCCGGAGCGCCTCTATAGCGACCACTCGGCTTGCTGCTACCGGAAGGGAGAGCCCGTGCGCAACGCCATCGAGTGCGTGAAGGATGATGCTTGCACACCTGTATGGAGTAAGCCAATTGCCGACTTGTTCCCGTCGCATCCGCACAGGATACTGCGTTCTTCCACGATGGCGCATTTGGCCCCATCAATCAGCAGGACGTACACAATGTCATCACCTCCACTGCCGGTGCCTTCGCCTGTTGGCCTCAAGGAGGCCTTCTGGTACTGGTTGAAGCTCGGCTTCATCAGCTTTGGCGGGCCAGCCGGTCAGATCGCCATCATGCATACCGACCTCGTGGAAAAGCGACGGTGGATTTCAGAACAGCGTTTTCTGCACGCGCTGAACTACTGCATGCTGCTGCCCGGTCCGGAGGCGACACAATTGGCGATTTATATCGGCTGGCTGCTGCATCGCACCTGGGGCGGCATCCTGGCCGGGGTGCTGTTCGTGCTGCCATCGCTCCTGTTGCTCTGCCTGTTGGCCTGGGTGTACCTGGTGTATGGCGACGCGCCAGTGATCAGCGGCATTTTGTATGGCATCAAGCCCGCTGTGGTGGCTATCGTGCTTGCGGCGGCCTGGCGGATTGGCTCGCGAACGCTCAAGAACGGCTGGCTCATTGCTATTGCAGTGGCGGCTTTCCTGGCAATTACGGTGCTATCTGTTCCATTCCCGGCCATCGTAGCGCTCGCAGCAGTGCTTGGTCTGATTGGCGGGCGGCTACTCCCCGGGCGCTTCCGGCTTGGCATGACACACGGCGGCAGCGCAAAGACAAGTTATGGTCCCGCGTTGATTGATGACCACACGCCTACACCACCGCATGCCATCTTCTCCTGGCGCCGCTTGATGATAATCAGCGGCGTCGGTGTGCTGCTCGGCGTTCTCATACTCGGTGCGCTGGCAGCCATTCTCGGTAAGGACCAGACGCTGGTGATAATGGGCTGGTTCTTCACCAAGGCAGCCTTGCTGACCTTCGGTGGGGCATATGCTGTGCTGCCCTATGTGTACCAGGGGGCAGTCGAGTCCTACGCCTGGGTCACGGCGCCGCAAATGATCGACGGGCTGGCACTGGGTGAAACTACACCCGGTCCACTGATCATGATCGTGGCCTTTGTAGGCTTCGTCGGCGGCTGGACAAAGGAGATCTTTGGCAGCGAGAGCCTCATGCTTGGTGCGATGGCAGGCGCTGGTGTGGCAACCTTCTTCACCTTTCTCCCCTCATTTTTATTCATTCTCGCTGGTGGGCCGCTCGTGGAATCGACGCGCGACAACATCAAACTCACTGCCCCGCTCACTGCAATTTCGGCAGCGGTCGTTGGCGTGATCGCAAGTTTGGCGGTATTCTTTGGGCAGCATGTGTTCAGCCCGAATGGCGAATGGATCTCACTGGACTGGTTGGCGATTACCATTGCAGCCGCAGCACTGGTAGCCTTGGTTCGTTTCCAGGTGGGTACGATAAGACTGATTGCGATAAGCGCCCTGCTCGGGCTGCTGGCGTCGCTGCTGGGCCTTGCTCAAGGGTAGAATTTCGCGACAGGAGATCTATTGGAAGCCGCCACGCTGTTACGGCGCGACGGCCTTCAGGAAGCGCCCTTCATAGGGGTCAAGTGCGACGCTGAAGTTGCCATTGGAGGCAGGCTCTTCACGACCGCTCTGCAGGTCTAACAGCTGTGTTGCCGGGGTGGATGTCAGCAGTGCACCAGCAGAAAAACTTACGTTCTTGACCGAGCCGGACAGGTTTACCAGATAGGCAATCCTGTCTGAACCGTCGCTCTTCAACACTGCAAACACCCGGCCACCTGATAAAGTGGTGTCATCAACGGTCAGCGCTGTAGCCGTTCCCCGATAGAGAGCCGGCTCCTGACTTCGAAGAATGTTCAACTCCCCGACGGCCCCCTTCAATGCGAGCGCTTCAGCGTATTGAGAATCGGACAAATCGATATTCACCCCGTCTACACGAGCCTGTGTCCGGCTGACGAAGTCATCACAGGTGCCTTCGTTGAGACCGATACCGCCGTCGAGCCCGCAATCCACACGCGTGTCAAAACCGTCGAGTTCAGCGCCTAACTCCTCGTTGTAGTACAGGCTGCTGGGGCCACTGTAGGCAGCCTGCGTTTCGAATGCAGCCCCGATTCGCTGCCAGTATTCCGCGTCTACCGGCTCGGAGAGGTTACCGCGTTGTAGCAGGTCCCCCAGTCGAACGCGTTCGTGGTTGGTGAGGAAATTAGTGGGCACAGCGAAGTCCGGGTACTGAAAGCTACCCTCTTCAATGCCGAAGCCAATCCGCAGGTTCTCTGCGTTGGGTGCGCCCAGCCCGGACTCATCGATCGCAAAACTTTGCACCAGCGCATTACGCAGCGGGATATCAAAGGCTGAGCACAGACCAGGCTGATCAGCATCACCGTACAAGGCCGCGCTCAGCGATGCTCGATTGGCTTCATAGACGTCCCCGACGACAAAGCCAAGAGACTTGGCCGGCGTACCTGCAAATTCGTAATCGGTGCGGTCGGCGGCGACTTCGACAGCCCGGCGAATCTCGCCGAGTGCCCCAACGGGAATCTGATCAGCTCTGTCCAGGCGCCAGCCATCGATGCCGAACTCTGTAATCCAGTAGCTGGCAACCGCCTGGAAGAATTCGAGATCCTGCGGGTAAACCGCCCTGCGGCTGAATTCGCCTTCGACCGCACCGGTTGTGGACACACTCAGTCCCCCCGGGCTCGGATAAGCTGCCGCATTATTCTTGAAGTGGCCGAACGCGCCGTCGAGGAAAATATAAATACCGCGCTCGTGCGCAGCATCGACGAGCTGACGCAGCTGATCGGGCGAACCGAAGTTCGGGTCGACATTGAAATAGTTGCTGGCGAAATAGCCAGTCGCATCGCGACGATCGACGAAAAAGCTCTGACCGGGCATGGCAACTGACTCGAAGACTGGCGAGAGCGAAATCGCGTTGACGCCTAGCGACTCGATGTAGTCCAGCGAATCGATTACGCCCTGTAGATCACCCCGATGGTCACTGCTGCCCAAACCAGTGTTGTAATTGGCGGTCGTATCGCCATCAACGAAAGCCTCAAGAACAACCTGGTACATCCGTAGGTCACGTACTGAGGCGTAGCGTTCCGCGTCACAAGCATAAGCTCTATAGATCTCGGCCCCATCACGGTTGCCGATGCTTCCAGAGCCCTGAATGTCACTACCGCCACCGCAGGCCACGATTCCAAGGCCCATAGCGGCAACGATGGCTGCGCGTAAGGCAAGCTTGGTTGGAAATCGGGCTACTCGCATGCTGGGCTCCAGGGACTGGCTGCTGAGTTCGCGCTGCTTATCAACACGATAGACCCAGTCTAACTGATAATTAACAAAGGCTCACGCATGAACGTGCAGGCCTGCAGCCGCATCTACTTTTGCAGATCCTTCGGTATCTTGAAGTCACGAACTTTCCAGGGTTTGTCACCGCGACCCTTTCTGAATTCGCGCAACTGGAATACATAAGCCAGCACTTGGGCAACTGCGAGGTAGAGACCGCTGGGTATCTCCTTGCCCACCTCGGTATGATAGTAGATGGAACGCGCCAGTGGGGGGCTCGAGACAATTTCTATCTTGTGCTGTGCAGCTATCTCTCGAATTCGAGCCGCCGCAAAATCTCCGCCTTTGGCCAGCAGTATTGGCGCGTTGTCGCCATTACTATCGTATTTCAAGGCCACCGCAAAGTGCGTTGGGTTGGTAATGATAACGTCGGCCTTCGGCACGTCCTGCATCATGCGTCTGCTGGCAGCTTCCATTTGCGCTTCGCGAATGCGGCGCTTTACCTCGGGCTTACCCTCAGTGTCCTTATACTCGTCCTTGACCTCCTGCATGGTCATCTTGAGATTCTTGTTGTTGTCGTATAGCTGGAACGGAACATCGACAATCGCAATCAGGATGGTGGAGCAGCCAAGCGCGAAGAAGGCCCAGGCGACGATTTCGAGTGCATCCTTCATGCCTGCAACAGGATCCTCCCGCCCCAACAGGACGAGCGCGTCAATCGAGTTACTGATGATCAGCCAGCCCACGGTACCGATAGTGGCCGACTTGGCAAGCGCCTTTACCAGCTCCATCAATGACTTCATGGAAAACATGCGCTTGATACCGGAGATCGGATTGATCCGGCTACCCTTGAACGCCAGTGCCTTCACCGAAAACATCCAGCCGCCGAGGGCTATTGGACCTGCGATGGCTGCTATCAATAACACGCCGAGAAGCGGCGCCGTAGCTACTGCCGCGCGTTCAGCCTGCAGGCCGAGCAGACTGAACATGGCACTGGTGTCGAACAGCATTTCACGGTCGAGCGTGAATGACTCGGTGAAAGCCTGCACCATGGTTGTAATGAGGAAGCTGCCGAACATGAGGATGCCACCGCAGCCCGCGAACAGCACAGCAAAAGTTGCCAATTCGCGGGAACGCGGAAGCTGACCCTCCTCCCGGGCCTTCTCTATCTTCCGTTGGGTGGGTTCCTCGGTTTTTTCCTGACTGCTGTCATTTTCAGACATGCGCGAAGGCTCTCGTCGTCAAATCAGCGCTCATCATTTGGCCTGGATGAACTCGTTCATGAATTCGAATGTCTGTTCGCTCAACAGTTGGAACTGCGGCAGCACTTCGCCGAAGGTTGCCCAGATGGCAACGAGGCCGAACAGCACCGTCATCGGAAAGCCGATGGAAAAGATATTCATCTGAGGCGCGGCTCTGGTCATCACACCAAATGACAGGTTCACCAGCAGCAAAGCCGTCACCGAAGGCAGCGCAATCATCATTGCGGCAGAAAACATCCAGCTTACCCTGCTGGCGAGCAACCAGAAGGCTGAGCCACTCAGGCTGCCTGCTTCAATCGGCATGACAGTAAAGCTGTGGACCAGCGCCTCAAACAGTACGAGGTGGCCGTTCATCGCCAAAAACAACAGCGTGACCATCATCAGGTAGAACTGGCTCACAGCGGCTACCGTGATGCCGTTGGCCGGATCGACCATGGCGGCGAAGCCGAGGCCCATCTGCATGGCCATGACCTGACCTGCGACTACGAAGACCTGGAACAACACCGTAACCGCATAGCCCATCGCCATGCCGATAATGACCTGGTACATGACCAGCAGCATGGCCTGCATCGAAGTCGGATCAAGCGCCGGAGCCTCGGGCAAGGTCGGCACGACCGCTACTGTAATGGCGAGCGCCAGGCTGAGGCGCACGCGGGCGTTGACAAAGTTGGCACCGAATATCGGCACGATCATCAGAAAGCTGGCGATACGGAATAACGGCCAGAGATACTGGCCAATCATCTGCCCGATTTCAGCTTCGGAGAAGGTAAACATGCTAGCCGATCAGCGTCGGTAAGCTGGTAATCAGGGTGGTCGAGTAGTCCATCAACTGTCCCAGCAGAGAGGGACCCGCCCAGATGATGACCAGCAGCGTAATGATCAGACGCGGCAGGAAGCTGAGCGTCTGCTCGTTGATCTGCGTCGCGGCCTGGAAGGTACTCACAATCAAACCAACGACAAGACTGGGGACCACGATGATCGTGACCATCTTGACGATGAGCCACAAGGCCTCGCCGTAGATATCGAGCACTACCTCTGGTGTCATCATATGCCGTAACTCGCTGCAAGTGTGCCCATGATAAGCGCCCAGCCGTCGACCAGCACAAAGAGCATGATCTTGAAGGGCAAACTGATGATGAGCGGGCTGAGCATCATCATACCCATCGCCATCAGCACGCTGGCTACGACCATGTCGATTATGAGGAAAGGTATGAAGATCATGAAGCCCATCTGGAATGCGGTCTTTAGCTCGCTGGTCACGAAGGCCGGTAGCAGGATGTTCAGCGGCACGTCGTCGGGGTTATCGAAAGTCTGATCTTCACGTGCCAGGCGGATGAAGAGATCGAGATCACTCTCCCGGGTCTGCGCCAGCATGAAGGTCTTGAATGGTTTTACACCTTCGACAAAGGCATCCTGAATACTCAGTTCTTCGTTGAGATATGGTTGCAGCGCCTTCTCGTTGGCTACATTGAAAACGGGCGTCATGATGAAGAAGGTAAGAAAAAGCGTGAGGCCGACAATGATCTGGTTCGATGGTGTCTGCTGCAGACCAAGCGCCTGCCTGAGAATGGAAAATACGATGATGATGCGGGTGAACGAGGTCATCATCATGACAAAGGCAGGGATGAAGGTCAGCGCCGTCATCACCAGCAGGATTTGCAGGGTTACAGAGTAACTCTGGGTACCGTCAGGATTGGTAGTGAGATTGACGGCGGGCAGTCCGTCGATGGCAGCATGACCAACCGAGCTCCAGGTACCGGCAATCAGTGCGAGAATGATCAGCACGATTGTCAGGGGACCGTTCCATAAGCGGTCAGCTCTTGCTGGAGCTTCCTGGGTGGCGGCCTGATAGGGCTTCCGGGTCGTCCTGCTGCTCGTCGGCAGCTTGCGTGTCGTTGTCGTGGCGCTTCGCATCGGCAATGCTTTTCTCTTGAGTTGGCTTCTTCAGCAAACTCTGCAATTTCCTGGCAAACTCACTATTTTCAACTGACACATCAATGGGTTGCTCAAGCTCCAGCAGCTTATTTATCTGCTGCGCCGTAATGCCGACAAGTATTTGACGCTCCCCCACCTGCACCACCGCGATCCGCTCACGTGAACCAAGCGAAATCGCCGCGACAATCTTCAACTGCCGATTCTGCATACCAGGACCGCCGGAAAACCGACGCATCATCCAGCCCACCGCCACGATCAGCACGATGATCAGCGCGAGCGAAAAGATGATTTCCAGTGATTGTGAGGCAGGCGTTTCCATACGGCTCTATTTCAGCTTCTTGATGCGTTCGGAGGGGCTGATAACGTCGGTCAGACGGATGCCGAACTTCTCATTCACCATCACCACTTCGCCATGGGCGATGAGTGTGCCGTTGACCAGCACGTTGAGTGGCTCACCGGCCAGGCGATCGAGCTCGATAACCGAACCCTGGTTCAGCTGCAAAAGATTGCGGATGGCAATTTCGGTGCTGCCGACTTCCATCGAGATGGTGACCGGAATATCGAGAATGACTTCCAGATCCGGTGTGCCGGTCGACGGTGGTGCACTGGTCTCGAAGCTTTCGAATGAGGCGGTCTGAATATTGCCGAGCTCGGCACTGTTCTTGATGCCATCCTTGGATTTACCTTTGCCCACGTCAGCCTTCTCAGCCTCGGCCATGGCAGCCGCCCACTCGTCTTCTACGCTACCCTCGCCCTCAGATTGCTGCTCCATGGCGGCGGCCCATTCATCGGCCATCGCCTGATCATCGACCTTCTCGCCGTCTACGTCGTTTTTGGGCTTGTCTTTGTCTGCCACTCTTGCTCCTTGCCACGATTATTGGATTCGCGGTTGACGCGTCCGGTCAGCTTATAGGCCAGGTTGCCGTTCATCTGTCCGAGTCTTGCCTTGTAAATGGGGATGCCATTTGCCTGTATGGTGATGTCTTCTTCCAGTTCTATGGGAATGACATCGCCCTTCTTCAGGCTCTTCAGGGCCCGAAGTGAAATTTTCTTTTTAACGATGGTGGCATTGATCGGGATCTTCGCATCCAGAATGTCCGTCTGCAGCGAATTGATCCAGCGATCATCCACGTCATCGATATCGCTCTGCATGCCAGCATCGAGCACTTCCCGCAGCGGTTCGATCATCGCATAGGGCATCGCCACATTGAGCGTACCGCCACCACCATCGAGCTCGATATGAAAGGTACTGACCACGACGACTTCGCTCGGGCTCACGATATTGGCCATTGCCGGGTTGACCTCGGAGCCGATGTAGTCGAAATCGACCTTCATCACGGCATTCCAGGCTTCCTTCATATCGATGAAAACCTGTTGCAGCACCATCTGTACGATACGAATTTCAGTTGGCGTGAATTCGCGGCCCTCGATCTTGGCATGTCGGCCGTCGCCACCGAAAAAGTTGTCGACCAGCTTGAATACGAGCTTGGCATCGAGAATGAACAGCGAAGTACCACGCAAGGGTCTTATCTTGACCAGATTGAGACTGGTGGGTACGTAGAGCGTGTGGACATACTCGCCGAACTTCATGATCTGCACACCGCCTGATGACACATCAGCAGCGCGCCTGAGAAAATTGAACAGGCTGATACGGGTGTAGCGCGCAAAACGTTCGTTGATCATTTCGAGCGTCGGCATCCGCCCACGGACGATTCGATCCTGGCTGGTCAGATCATAACTGCGAATGCCATCGGTGGTGGTATCGTCTTCGGTATCGATGTCGCCATCGTCCACCCCGTGAAGCAGCGCATCGATTTCATCCTGGGATAATAAATCCTGCATGGCTTACTGCAGCACCAGGTTCATGAACAGCACCTGCTCCACTTCACCTTCCACGGCCTCGTTTTTCAGCACAGTGTTGATGACCTCTTTGGACGTAGACAGTATGGCCAATCGGCCACTGTCGGTTTGCATCTGTTCGAAATCCATTTTGCCAAGTTCACTAATAAGACGGTTGCGGATCGTAGGCATGTGCAAGGTGACTGCATCGAGTACTGACTGACTTCTTGCCATGACACTGAAGGTCACCTGCATGAATCGGTCACGATTCTTGTAACTATAAGTCGTGATGATCGGCTCGCCGAGCGGCTGATACAGCGCTGGCAATTTTACCGCCTCGGCGGGCTCCTCCTCAGAGGGCTCTCCCCCAAGGAGGAAAAACGCCGCCCCGCCACCGATGAGCAACGCCAGAACGACGATGCCGATGATCACAAACAGTTTCTTCTTCGACTTCGCGCCTGTTTCTGCTGCTTCGGCTTCAGCCATGCTTTTCCACGCTCATTCTGTTCTGTAGTGCGAGTTTCATGCAGTCTGTAGAGGCCTGCACCTTCATGAGCATAGCTTAGTACACTTTACGCTATACGTACTGATCAACCAGCCTGATATTCTGGCTACCGACCAGGACTTCTGCCGCCTCGACTTCAAGTTCTGCGGCAGTTGAACCAGCGTTTCCACCATAGCCGCCAGTACCCTGCTCGCCGCTGCGCTGGCCGGTCTGGCCGTCTCTACCCTGACTGCTGACGTCGAAACCGCTGAGGTCGATATTCTGACTGGCAAGCATGTCGCGAAGCTTATGTGAGGTACCTTCGAGCATTTCACGGACCTGCTGATTTTGTGCGAACACATGAATCTGAGCCTGATCCTTCTGTACCTGGATCCTCACGTCAATGGGGCCCATATCAGTGGGGTTCAGTTGCAGGCGAGCAGAACGGATGCCCTCTTTAAGAAACCAGCTGAGTTTCTGCTCGAACTGCTCCTTCCATTCGATGCCGTCGTTGATGGAGGCTTGCAGGCTGGTCTGGAACGGCAGCAGGGGCTTTCCAGCCTGGTCAGTAGCAACGCTTGACTGCACCGGACCAGCCACTGCGGCGGCCAGTGGCGTCAGTTGACCAGCTGTCTGCCGAATATTGACACTTTCGTCAGCCGCAGCGCCCTCTCTGTTGGCAAGCATCTGTGCAAACATCAAACGCTCATTCGTGGCCACGCCTTCTGTGGGTTTGGTCGCGGCGCCAGCGGCCAGGGGTTGTCCCTCAGCGGTAATGCCACCATCTTCTGAAGTCTCCGCGGCTGGTGTACCGTTAGTGAACGATGCTTCGTCATCAGTGGCATCCATGAGGCCTGCCGGGAAAGCCGACGCCTCATCCATTGCCACTGTATTGTCGTCAGCGACCACCGCGATGTGGGTCGCCAGTTGTTGTATGCCAGCCGAGACGTCCTTGATACCAGCGGCGAGATCGCCCTCAAAACCAAGCAGATCAGCCAGATCCGCCTCTGTTACACCGGCGGCTTCGAGCGCTGGAGTAGACTCCAGCTCACTGAAGGCCAGTATGGCCTGCAGCATACTCTGTGATTCCGGGGCTACACCCGCGTCGTCCAACATGGCCTGTAGGTCTTCGGTCGGCACATGACTGAAAAGGTCAACGGTTTGCTGCAGCAGTTCACTGTTCTCCTCCAGCCAGCCCTTGAGTTCATCGAGCGTCAGACCATCAGCGTCATCAGCCAGCGCGGACAAACCCTCGAAAGCTGTAACCAGTTCGTCAGCAGGCAGATTATCTACCAAGGCATTGAGCTCCTTGCTGAAGGGGCCGCTACTGTCTGTTTCAAGGCTTCCCACAGCGTTCTCAGAGACCTCAGCGTCGTTATCCACCGAATCTGCCGATTTGCCGGTCCTGTCATTTTCTTCCGCACGCTTGCCGGCGTTAGCCTCGGTAGGCCTTGTACCCGTGCGTTCCCTGCCTGCTTCAGGATCTGCACGCCGACTTGCATCCTGACGCTGCGCGGTATTGGAGGAGGCCGGTCTGTCCTCACGCGGCGCCGGTCTGGCGGGTGCGGACGGTGTGGCAGGCACACGTTCAGGTTGCCGAGAGGACTGCAGCATTGCTGCGAAGCTACTGCCCTTGGAGCCGGCAGCGTTTTCGCCGAGCGAGAACGGCAAAGCCATGCCACCGGTTTGCCACCCCTTCTCGGCAGACTGCGACAAGGCTTTCGCCTGCAGCTGAAGACCCTTGAACCCTGTTTCGATACTCATAATGACCTGCTTTTTAACAGTTTTTACCGTTTGTTCCGACACGACAGCTGCTGCTGTTGCGAGCTATAAGCCCGGCAGATGCCTGTCGACTGCTGCTGAAAATTGCCGCTTGTCGCTTGATGAGGAGGGTATTGCAGAATGTGGGCCAGAATGCACGCTAGCTTTTATGGCGAGCCTTGCTACGAACTGCGCCCTGGCTTGCGTTGGCGAGCGATGAAACGCTGCAGACTCATTTCGTCAAGCTGCTGCTGCAGTTTCTTGTCTGCCGCAGCGTCCTCTTCGGCCCGGATACGCTGGATAAAGCTTTCCATGTTGTTGAGCCGGGATTTGCTCGCCTGCCAGTCAAGCAGGCATTTTGCTTGCTGCTTTTCCCGCAACTCCACAAGGCCGACCTGCTGGCGTATCGCTAGCGCGAGTTTCGTGAGAAAGGTGTGATAGCTGTGATAAGTGCTGGCGGTCCGAATGGACTGGCTATGATTACGCATCTGGGACATATAGTCCTGTTCATATGCTTCGAGATCGTTAACCTGCTGAATAGCTTCAGTGAGCGCCTGCTGAGCCTGGGCCAGGGCTTCACGAGCCGCGGCCTCTTCCCGCTGAGTCTGATCCAGCACTGGCTGCATCCGCGTTGAACGCTGCATCGCTTAGCCTCAGCGCGGCTTCGGCATGGTGGCCGGCTTGCGGGCAGGCGGCTTGGCTTGTACACCCGCTGTCAACAGGTCGGGTGGCACCAGCTTGAGTAAATCACTCACGCATTCTTCAACCGGTCTGCCTTCGTCGAGGGACTGTTGCAGGAATTGGATGAGTTGAGGGTATTTCGCGATCGCAAGATCGATACCAGGGTCCGAACCTGGCTTGTAGGCACCAACAGCAATAAGGTCACGCGTCTGCTGATAGCGCGCGTACAGCTGCTTGAACAGCTGCGCACTCTTGAGATGTTCCTTACTGACGACATGCGGCATGACACGGCTGATCGACTGCTCGATGTCGATGGCCGGATAGTGGCCCTCCTCAGCCAGCCGGCGATTGAGCACGATATGGCCGTCGAGTATGGCCCGCGAAGCATCGGCAATAGGGTCCTGCTGATCATCTCCTTCGGTGAGCACAGTGTAAAAGGCTGTGATTGAACCGCCACCTACCGGGCCGTTACCGGTACGCTCGACCAGCGCTGGTAATTTTGAGAAGACTGACGGCGGATAGCCTTTTGTTGCCGGCGGCTCGCCAATCGAAAGTGCAATTTCCCGCTGTGCCTGGGCATAGCGAGTGAGACTGTCCATCAGCATCAGAACCTGCTGACCAGTATCCCTGAAGTATTCAGCCAGCCTGGTGGTCAGTTCCGCTGCACGCAAGCGCATAAGCGGGGAATCATCGGCGGGAGATGCGACGACGACCGCGCGTTTGAGTCCTTCGTGTCCGAGAATATCTTCAATAAACTCCTTCACCTCCCTGCCCCGCTCTCCAATGAGCCCAACAACCACGACGTCCGCCGTTGTGAAACGGGTCATCATGCCAAGCAGCATTGATTTACCAACGCCACTGCCGGCAAATAGACCGAGCCGCTGACCCACGCCCACTGTCAGTAGCGAATTAATGGCGGCTATGCCGACATCCTGCTTGGCTCGAATAGGTGCCCTTGCAAGCGGGTTGATGGTTTCGCCCTGGAAGGGAATAAGTTTTGCGCAATCAAGGGGACCCTTGCCATCGAGCGGGACGCCGGCGCCGTTGAGCACACGTCCGAGTAATCCGGGCCCCACACGGATCCCCTGCGAGGCTGTCATGGGCCGGACTATGGCGCCAGGCTGTAATCCTTCAACTGTATTGATCGGCATGAGGAAGGTGACACGATCATCGAACCCAACGACTTCAGCCTCAGCGGTTCGTCCGTTAGGCAGCTCGATCACGCAGCGTGAGCCAAGCGTCATAGGGCAACCAGCCGCTTCGAGCGTGAGCCCGACAACGCGGGTAAGACGACCACAAACCTGGGGTTGAACCTGGCCAGGCAGAAACTTGCGGTAGGCTCTCAGCCTGCCCGGCAAGGCATTGAAGGTTTCGAATGCCGCCGGTTTATTCATCACCCTCACCGGAAGGCGGCGGCACTGGCTGCGACTGGCTCTTATCAGAGGCCTCATCAGCGTCGTCTTCACTATCTGCAGAATCTGCAGCAGGACTGCGATTGAGCATGTCCGATACGACCTGGGCAAAGCGCTTGTCAGTGCTGAAGTCTACCAGCGTGGTGCGGTTGTCTAGCCTGCAACCTCCAGGCGCAAGCGCTGGATCGGCCACACACTGAGACAACCACTCGGGCTGGGGCCTTGCATGCTCCTGAAGAAATGCCAGATCGTCAGGATTGACGAAAATCTTTAATGGTTTGTCCGATTCCGGCAGCTGAGTGAGGGCGTAGCGAACGATTTCAGCGATATGACTGGAATCCAGCGCCAGCTCCCTCGCAACAACGCTTCGGCTTATCCCGATCACGAGCGACAGACTGGCCGCCTCGAGCTCATCACTCAGGGCCTCCACTGGTCCTGCAAGCACCTGCACGACCTGATCAAGCCGTGCAATCCCGCTATCGATCTGGTTGCGCAGTTCAGTCATGATCTCGGTACGACCACTGGCCATGCCATCGGTACGACCCTGCTGTTTGCCCTTTTCATAGCCGCTCTTGAAGCCTGACTCGTAGCCTTTCTTGCGCCCCTCGTCGAGACCTTCCGCCAGCCCATCCTGATAGGCTGCTTCGCGGATGGCCTCAAGATCGGCTGCCGTGGGAGGTTTGATTGGTGCGGGAGGCTCCCGGCGCTTGGCCATCTGGCCTGCTTCACTGATCGCAGGCATTTCCCAGCGCTCATAAGCCGTGAGGCTTTCTGCTGGAATGCGCTCCACCGGCATGCGCTCACCCGCTGAGTCGCGTGACTCATGGCTGGCTGTGGCTGCGGGTTTGTGCGGTCGGTTGCTCATTTTTAAAGCATTTCTTCACCGCTACCACCGAGCATGATTTCTCCTGCATCGGCCATGCGGCGTGCAATGGTCAGAATTTCCTTTTGTGCCGTTTCGACTTCGCTGAGGCGCACGGGGCCCCTGGCCTCCAGGTCATCCTTCAGCAGTTCACCGGCCCGCTTCGACATATTGCCGAAAATCTTGTCCTGCAGTTCGTTATCGGCGCCCTTGAGTGCAAGTATGAGCGTGTCGCTGGCGACTTCTCGCAACAGAGCCTGAATGCCCTTGTCATCGACGTCTTTGAGGTTGTCGAATACAAACATGAGATCTTCGATCTGGGTACCGAGATCGTTATCCGAATTCTTGATTTTCTCCATGAGCACGGCTTCGATGGAGCTTTCCATGAAGTTCATGATATCGGCAGCGCGTTTGACACCACCGATCTTGCTGGTCTGGCCCTGAGCACCACCAGAAAATTGCTTTTCGAGTATCGCATTGAGTTCCTGCAAGGCCTGCGGCTGTATAGTCTCCAGCGACGCGACGCGCATCATGATCTCGAGGCGCACGTTTTCGTCGAAATTGGCCAGCACTTCTGCGGCCTGGTCGGGATCGAGATATGACAGCACGATGGCCTGTATCTGTGGATGCTCGAAACGAACGATATCGGATACCGCCCGCGGCTCCATCCACTTGAGCGTATCAAGGCCCGTGGTATTGCCACCAATCAGGATACGGTCTACCAGGCTCGCCGCCTTGTCAGCGCCAAGCGCCTGCGTCAGCATCGAACGGATATACTCATCGGCCCCGATACCAAGACCAGTTTGACCACCAACAGCTTCGAGGAACTCGCTTGTCGCGTCTTCCACAATTTCCTGTGTGACATTCTGAAGGCTCGCCATAGCCGCCCCGACGCGCTGTACCTCTTTGGGGCCCATATGTTTTAGTATCTGTGCTGCATCCGCCTCACCAAGAGACATCAGCAGAATAGCCGCCTTTTCGAGACGGGAAACTTTGGCGCCCGCTCTGGCCTTGTCATCACTCATCCGCTAGAACCCATGTTCTTACAACCTGTGCAACCCGGCCGGGGTCTTCAGCAATCAGACCCTTCAGGGCATTGACCTGTTTTTCGTAACTGTCGGAGGCACCGGGCAACAGGAAATCTCCCGAGGCACTCAAGCCAACGGATGACTGGGAATCTGGCATGTCGCCAAGGCGTTCGAGTTCGGCCAGACCATCATCATCGCCAGCCAATGCCAGACTCTTGGCGTCGGAACCCCCGCTGGCCAGCCCTTTAATAGTAGGCCGGACCACGAAGAAAACCAGTACCAACACGATAAGTAATGCTGCGAGCCATTTGATAGCGTTACCGAACCAGTCCTGCTCCCATAAGGGGATTTCGATGGCTTCGAAAACTTCCTGCTCTGCCATGAAGGGTGTATTGATCACATTGACGCTGTCGCCTCGCGAGGCCGAATAGCCGACCGCGTCGCGGACGAGCAATGTAAGGCGTTCGAGGTCTGCCGCTGGCCAGGCTTCAAAGCTTGGCGTGCCATCTGCGCCGACCCGCCGAATATCATCGACGACCACGGCAACCGACAGACGCTCCAGACGGCCCAGCTGTGAGCGGGTGTAGCTAACGGTTCTGTCTACTTCGTAATTACGAACGCTCTGGGTACGGACGTCAGTGGCAACATCAGCTTCGCCGGCAGCGCCATTACCCGCTGTTGCGACTTCAGGAGCGATACCTGCGCCTGGAGGCTGGTTGGCCAGCGCACCCGGGACGCCATCGACGGTGCCGGCGATACGCCGCTCACCAGACTGCTGCTCGCTGCGCAAGGCAGACAGATCAGGATTGTAGGTTTCCGCCGCCTGCTCGCTGGTACTGAAATCCACGTCCGCTGACACCTCAGCACGGAACTTCTCAGCGCCGAGCACTGGCTCAAGGATGCTGTAAATGCGACGCGAGAGGACTTCTTCCAGCTTGCGGGCGTAAGCGAACTCACGTGACGTGCGCTTGTCCTCGTCACTCAGATTGTTCTGAGACAGCAGATTGCCCTTCTGGTCCACAACGGTTACACCACTGCTTTCCAGCTCAGGCACGCTGCTCGCCACGAGGTTGACGATAGCTTCGACCTGGGCCTGGTTCAGGTTGCCGGAACCAGTCAGCTCCAAAAACACTGAAGCAGAAGGCTTGCGCGGATCGCGGATAAACACACTTTGCTTGGGGATCGCCAGGTGCACACGCGCACCCTTGACGTTGCGAATACTGGTGATGGTTCGAACCAGCTCACCTTCCAGGCCACGCCGATAGCGGGTGGTTTCCATGAACTGACTGGTGCCCAGCCCTGATTCCTGATCCAACAGCTCGAAGCCGATAGTCTTGTCCTGGGTGATGCCCATGGAGGCGAGCTTGAGACGAGCACGGTGAATATCTTCGGCGGCAATAAGCAGCGCACCACTGTTAGGTTCGATCTTGTAGGCGACGTTGTCCTGTTGCAGAACTGCCGCAACCTCGGTGGGATCATAACTGCTCATGTCATTGAACAAGGGGCGGTAGCTTGGCTCGCTCGCCCACATGATGATGGCAATACCAAGTGCGATACTCGCTGCCACACCAACCATGAGAATAAGCTGGCGGATGACCGACAGACGGTTGAGTCCGAGCAGCGTATCGTTCTTCTCTTCAATCATCGAGTCATCATCATTGCGGCCACGTGGCAGTTCGGCGGGTACTGTAGACATATCTGTTTCCTGGCTCTGTTACTGCGCTAGCCTTAGACCGGCATGTTCATGATGTCTTCGTAGGCCTGGACCACACGGTTGCGGACCTGTGTCAGTGCCTGAAAACCGACTGATGCTTTTTGTGAAGCGATCATGACCTCAGTCAGATCCACATTGGGATCACCCTGCTGCCAACGTGTCTGCATCGACGCGCTGGTCTGCTGCATGTCATTGACGCCATCGATGGCCTGCTTGAACATCTGGCCGAAACCAGCTGCCTCAGCCTTGCCAGTCGGATTGACGGTAGTCGTATCAGGACGAATCTCGCGAATCTGGTTGGCTTGCATCGTTGCAGGATTCTGCATCTGCGCACGCAGATTCCGAATATCGGCTAACACGTTGCTCACATCGATTCGATTATTCATAGATTCGCCCACCAGAACTCAATTGCTTATGCATTGCTTTTGGATCGTCTTAACCAGCTGCCAGACAGGCGTCGATATCGATACCTGACTCGCGCATCTTGGCGATCTTGTAGCGCAGTGTGCGCGGTGAAATACCCAGCTTTTCTGCCACTCGGTTACGACGTCCAGATTCGGTGCGCAGTGTTTCGAGGATGACCTGATACTCACGCTGACGGACTTCCTGGCCAAGATCCGGACCTTCGCCGTTCATCTCGTCAGTTTGGTCTTCATCGGTTATAACGACCTTCTGATCGGCAACACTGTAGTCGTCGCCTTGAAAGCTGCTGGTCATACTGTCCAGACACAGGTCCGCCGAGCTGATCAGGCCGTTCTGCTGCATAATGAGCGCACGCTGAATAACGTTGTCCATCTCACGGATATTTCCTGGCCAGTTGTACGCCTGGAGCGCACTGCGGGCGGCTTCGCTGAACTGCACGCCATTGAGCTTCATCTTGCTGCTGTGCGTGCTGAGCAGGTGCTTGGCGAGTGGCAGAATATCGCCACGGCGCTCACGCAATGGCAGCCAATGCACGGGGAACACGGAAAGCCGGTAGAAGAGGTCTTCGCGGAAGCTGCCTGCAGCCACTGACTTTCGCAGATCGCGGTTGGTCGTCGCGATAACGCGAACATCTAGCTTGATGGTCTTGCGGCTGCCGAGGCGCTCTACTTCACGCTCCTGCAGTACGCGCAGCAGTTTCGACTGCAGGCCCAGGTCCATTTCAGTGATTTCGTCCAGCAGCAGTGTGCCGCCTTCAGCCTGCTCGAATTTGCCAGGCATGCTGTTCATGGCGCCGGTAAACGCACCCTTTTCGTAACCGAACAGAATGGCTTCAAGCATGTTCTCAGGAATGGCTGCGCAGTTGATGGCCACGAAAGGACCAGACTTGCGGGGCGACTGTTCGTGAACATATCGCGCCAGTACTTCCTTGCCAGTACCACTTTCGCCAGAGATCAGTACAGTGGAGTCTGTCTTCGCAACGCGTGCAGCCAGCTCAAAGGTGCGCTTGCTGGCAGCATCTGCGGCGATTGGGCCATTCACGACTGCAGGCGCAGATTTGTTGATATAGCGGCCAATGGCTTCGATGAAGTGTGTCGCGTTGAAAGGCTTCACCAGATAGTCAGCTGCGCCATTCTGCAGCGCTGAAACCGCCTGACTAATCTGGCCATAGGCCGTCATCAGCATGACTGGCAGACCCGGATGCTGCTTGCGCACCGCTGCCAGGAACTGAAAGCCATCCATGTTGGGCATATTGATGTCGCTAACGACCAAGTCAACCGGCACTCGCTGAAGCATGGTAAGTGCTTCGGCAGCGCTGTCGAACGCAATGTAATCGATACCTTCCACGTCCAAGGTCGCAGTCAACGCTTCGAGCAAATCAAGATCGTCTTCTACCAGACAGATTTTAGCTTTCATGAAGAGGTACCTCTGAACAGACGAATATTGGTATCGGCAGTGACAGTGTCGACTTCCTGACTCAGCTGACCTACTGGCGCAGGATTGAGCGGCAGCGCGATGAAGGCAGATGCCCCTTGATTGACACCGGCCGAGGCTAGCGCGAACTGGCCACTGTGGGCCTGTATCACCTGACGAACGACCGCAAGACCGAGGCCCGTGCCGTGAGACTTGGTGCTCACGAAGGCTTCCTGAATGCTTTCGCCGCGTGCGGCCGAAAAGCCCTGGCCGTTGTCCACGATCAGCACCTCCAGCCGACGGCTCTTGCCAGCCTTGCCAGCGACGGCCACTTCACTTACCCGAAGCGTCACGCTCACGAGCGGTTCTGCAACCTTGTGACAGGCTTCAACCGCGTTATTGACCAGGTTGTAGATAGCACCCAGCAGCGTGTCCTTGTTGCACACGAGCAAGGCTGAGTCTTCGACCTGGTTATCGAATTCGACTCGTACTGGCGTCTTGTTATTGCCCGGCCGCTGAATCAGCGCTGGCAGTGAAGCAATGCCATTGACCAGCTCGTCGCTGAAGCGATCTGCGCTGATGCGCTCCGCTGCAGGGCGATCGCCGCGAGCAAAAACCAGCATGTCCCGCACCTGCTGCTCCAGCGAGTTCAGTCTGTCAGCGAGCTTGCCGGCACAGGAGATGCGTAACTCATCATTCAGTTCAGGACGCTGCAGATGGCCGGCATAGAGCATGGCCGCCGTAAGTGGCGTCCGGATCTGATGCGCCAGAGCGGCGACCATACGGCCCATGGAGGCCAGACGCTCATCACGCGAGATCGTCGCTTGCAGGCGACGCGTTTCGGTCATGTCGGTCAGCAGAATCAACTGACCGACCTGCTGTGACAGCGAACGCGTCTCTACACTTACACGGCGGCCATCACGCAGAGACACTTCATGGCCATCGTCGGCACGTGGCGCAAAGCTTCTGTCGATGATGCTGCTCCAGCGCTGACCCACCAGTGGCTCACCGAGAAACTCGATGGCTACCGGGTTGGCTTCCTGGATGATGCCTCGTGAATCCAGGATGACCACACCAGCAGGCAGGATTTCAAGCAAGGCCGAAAAGCTGGCATGCTGCTGAAAGTGTGGTGCTGATTCTGCGCCTGCCTGTCTTGCTGCGAGTTGAAGTGCCATTTGCCGCTCCACTGAACGTTAATACCGAAGTCCGTGTTGTGGCAGTCAGCGAAAATTGACGCTAGCTGCCGGATACGGGAGGTACTGCACAGAGAGGGCCTGATTGGCGATTCCGAACAAAAATCAGCCATTTGCATTAGGAGGGGTATCGCGGAGCAACTATTTTTTGACGCCTCTACACCTGCAGAGGTGGGGGACTATTCGTTGGCGCTAAGCTCGTACTTGCGCATCTTCTCGACAAGCGTGGTGCGACGAACCTGCAGTTTCTCGGCGGCACGAGCGACGACGCCGTCCGTGTCGTCCAGCGCCTGCTTGATGAGGTTACGCTCGATAGTAGCGAGATACTCCTTGAGATCGAGACCATTGGTCGGAAGTATGGCGGGGGAGTCCATCATGCCACCTGATGGCATTTCCTCACCTGGCTCGACAAAGCGTTCCTCCGTATCATCGACATGACGGAACTTGGGCGGAAGCTCGTGAACGCCGATCACCCCATAGGGATGCATGATGGCGATACGTTCTACCAGGTTCGCAAGTTCGCGCACGTTGCCCGCCCACTCGTGACGGCAAAGGCTCAGGATGGCCGCCGAATTGAAGCGGAGTGAACCGCGCTTTTCCTTCTCCATCCTCGATATCAGTTCATTGATGAGTAGCGGCACATCTTCCGAGCGCTCGCGCAAGGGCGGCATCTCAATGGGAAAGACGTTAAGGCGATAATACAGGTCCTCTCGGAACTCGCCCTGCTCGATCATGGTCTCAAGGTTCTTATGAGTGGCAGCGATTACGCGAACATCAGCCTGATTTGTCTTGTTGCTACCAACGCGTTCATAAGTCTTCTCCTGCAGCACGCGAAGAATCTTTACCTGCATGCTCAGGGGCATGTCGCCGATTTCGTCGAGAAAAAGCGTTCCGCCCTGAGCAAGTTCGAATCGACCTACTCGCGTGGTGATGGCACCTGTAAATGCACCTTTCTCGTGACCGAAAAGTTCGCTCTCGAGCAGCTCACCTGGGATTGCCCCACAGTTGACCGGGACGAATGGGCCGGTACGTCGATGGCTGTTGTAGTGGAGATTGCGCGCGACGACTTCCTTGCCGGTACCGGATTCACCGGTAATGAGCACACTCACCTCCTTGTCGGCCACCTGCCCCATCAGCTCCCTAACCTGCTGGATCTTGCGACTGGTACCCACCAGACTTCGAAATAGCTGAACGTCACGCTGCTGCCCACGTCCTGCCGAAGCCGCAAACTGCTCGCGATAGACCTGGGCGCGATACAGGTTGTCCATCAAATCGTTATATCGTAACGGGAGGTCAAAGCTCACAATGACCTTCTTGCGCAAATCCTCGTCGAGCTTGTCAAAGCTGGAGCGCCCGAGCGTCAGCACGGGCAGACCTGGATCAAAGGCGTGAAGTTCCCGCAGGAACTCGTCTGTGACAAGCTCCGCCTGAACCAATGCAGCCTGGATATCAGCAGTCACTGGATACCGCTCTCCGAGCGCCTGTCTCCATGGGCTGAGGGTCAGACTGCCATTGTCGCCACTATGACTGGACGCCTTCGCCTGCGGCATCTCGACCAAGCTAAAGGACTCATTCAGAAACGTGAGGACAACCGACAGAACTTCTGCAAGCTGCCTATCGTTACTGACTACAATGATGGAACCTGCATCCGTCATAACTGCTTTGTCGTTGCTAAAGATGGGAGCAATTAAAGTAGTGTTTGGCGAGCTGGTCAAATTAATGACGCCGGAATGAGCAGCGCGAACAGACGCCAGAAATCCGTTTAAAGCGGCTCTGGCAACCTGCCCACGAGTATGGCTGGGGGGCTAGAGAGACTTCAGCTTCTCCTGCCATTACTGATAATCGCCTCAATCAAGGCATCCCTGTCGTTGCCAGATACCTGAATATTGAGGGAATCTGCGTGTGACTGCAGTTCTTCGTCGGTCCAGCTCTCAAGTTCAGGCTTAGCATACCCGCCCTTTCCTGGCGCCTGTGTCGACGGCTGTTCCCTCGCAGTGAATTCACTGGTGAAATTCTTACCCTGCTGCTGCTTGGTCTGTTGATTGTTTGACTTGATGAAATCCTGTTTCACAGTTTTCGTCACCATGAGCGGTCTCCTTATTATGCTGAATATCGTAGAGGCTGACGATCACGTCGCCTCTACAGTTGTTTAGCCCTGCATAATATGAGCCAGCGATTCGACCGAGCCTCCCTGCCAAATAACGAGGGGCCCCACATAGGCTTGCAAACACGAAGGTGCTCGCACGGGAATTGCTTGTAAATGAGCTCGCACCATGACTGACGCGAATGTCGCGTCTGGACAGTTCATCGAAACGGAGAAGCAAGTGAGCGAAACAGTGGCCCTGGAAAGGCAAGAAAACCTGATAACGAGCCGGCACCTGAACATACCGGCAATTGGCTTTGGCACTTGGCAGCTAGAGGGCTCCGATGCTGAGAAGGCTGTGGCAACCGCGCTGGAGGCTGGTTATACCCATATCGACACCGCGCAGATCTACGGAAACGAGAAGCAGGTTGGCACGGCGCTCGCGAAATCCGGTGTCGAGAGATCCAGTATTTTCCTGACAACGAAAATCTGGATCGACAACTTCGGCCCTTCCAGCTTCCATGAATCACTGCAGAAGAGCTTGGAAAAATTACAAACTGACTACGTTGATTTGTTATTGCTGCATTGGCCCAACGAAGATGCAGATATGGAACTGACGTTCAAGGCTTTGAATGACGCCCATCGTGAGGGGCTCGCCAAACACATCGGGGTCAGCAACTTCACGAAGGCATGGCTAGGCGATGCACTCAAGGCGATTGAAGCACCTATAGCCAACAACCAGATCGAGCTGCACCCCTTCCTTGATCAGTCCGCCTTGATCAAGGAATGCAAAGCCAAGGACGTGGTCATCACCGCCTATTCACCGCTCGCTCGAGGAAAGGTATTAGAGGACGAGACTATCGCCGGGATTGCGCGGAAGCACGGCAAGTCAGCTGCTCAGGTGTCGCTGCGATGGTTGAATCAGAATGGTATCGTGGCCATTCCGAAGGGTTCCAGTGCGAAGCATATCAAGGACAATATGGATATTTTCGATTTCGAGCTTGATAAAGATGAGATGGCAGCTATAGACAGTCTTGGCAAGCGAAGCGGACGACTCATAGACCCAGAGTTTGCACCCAAGTGGGACTAGAGCAGTCGCGCAGTCGGTTCAGATGCCGTATGTCTACGTAGGCTCCGCTGCTCAGTGATAACCAGAGGAATCGAGATATCGCTGGGCAGCGTTATGGCGCTTCCTTGCGGTATCTGCTGACTTGGCGGCGTCCTGTTGTCGCGATTGGATGGCGGCCAGGAGCAGCGAAAACTGCTCGGCCAGTGTCGATAGCGACTTATAAGCTGCTTGATAAGCCTCAGAATTGCGCACCTCAACAGCGGACTCGTGAGCCTCCTGGACCGCAACCACGGCAGCGAATCGAGCCACTACCGTGTTGATCGCTTCATCAAGATCCCCGACAACAGCCGTAAGCTGATCATCTTCGCCCTGGCCATTCGTGGCCTTGTCGACGCCAAGCCCCTGACTCCGGACCATCGTCTCCAAAATCACGTCGATTCTCTGAGCCAGTGCCAGGAACTGTTTCGACAGATCTTGAATAGCTGACTCAAAGTTCGACATCATCATTTCATCCCAGGAACTTGATCATGATACCGGCCGCAACGGCCGAACCAATTACGCCCGCAACGTTAGGCCCCATGGCATGCATGAGCAGGAAGTTCTGCGGGTTGGCTTCAAGGCCGACCTTATTGGACACCCTCGCTGCCATTGGTACCGCCGAAACACCAGCCGAGCCGATCAACGGATTGATGGGGTCCTTGGTGAAGCGGTTGAGCGCTTTTGCCATCAGCACGCCAGATGCAGTGCCGACGCAGAACGCAGCCATACCCAATATCATGATACCGAGGGTTTGCAGATCGAGAAACTTGTCGGCAGAGAGCTTGCTGCCTACCGCAAGACCCAGAACGATCGTCACGATATTGATAAGCGCATTCTGCGCCGTATCGTTCAGACGTTCTACCACGCCACACTCGCGGAACAGGTTGCCGAGACAGAACATACCGAGCAGCGGGGCTGCATCGGGCAGGAAGAGCGCGACCAGAACCAGCAACAGAATCGGGAAGACGATCTTCTCCTGCTGTGAGACCGGACGCAGCTGATCCATTTTGATCTTGCGCTCTTCAGGTGTCGTCAACCATTTCATAATGGGCGGCTGGATTAGCGGCACCAGCGCCATATAGGAATATGCTGCAACGGCAATGGCACCCAGCAGGTGTGGTGCGAGCATCGTCGCAACATAGATGGATGTTGGACCGTCGGCACCACCGATGATGCCTATTGCAGCGGCCTCCTTCATCGAGAAGTCCATGGCGCCAGACATCGTCAGAGCGACAGCGCCCAATACCGTACCAAATATACCAAACTGTGCAGCGGCGCCGAGCAGCAGAGTCTTTGGATTGGCGAGCAGCGGGCCAAAGTCGGTCATTGCACCAACGCCCATGAATATGAGCAGAGGCGCAACACCGGTTTCGATAGCGACCTTGAAGAACAGGTTCAGAATTCCACTGGTATACCCGAGGTCCGATGCAAGTATCGTCAGCGCTCTGTAGGTTTCTGCATCTGCAGTCTTATAGCCCTCATAGAGGGCATCGCGAACCGCATCCACCGGCACACTGGCACCGTCGGCGAGAAGCAGCAAATTGATGCCCAGAACATTGGCAATCTGTTCCAGCTGCACCAACGAGCCCAGATGTATCGCGTTTTCTACTGCGGACATAGCGAGCCCTGCCTCAGGGATGTTCGCCATCAATCCGCCGAAGCCGATTGGAACGAGCAATAAGGGCTCAAAGCCTTTTCTGATCGCAAGGAACAGTAATAACAGGCAGATGCCAATCATTACTATCTGCCCAAATTCCAGATTATAAAATCCGCTTCCGTAGAAGAGTTTAGAAAGACCGTCCATTTAAAGCGTGCTCCTAGGCCAGGTTCAGAAGAGTCTGACCAACGACGACAGCATCGCCTGGTTTGACTTCGAAGTTCACAACCGTACCGGCTTTGAACGCCCTGACCTCGGTTTCCATCTTCATGGCTTCGAGTATCAGCAGCAGATCGCCTTCCTGGACCTGCTCACCTGGTTTCGCAATCAAACGCACAATCGTTCCACCGAGCGGCGATCCAATCGGCTCGCCGCCACTGACTGGGGCAGGTGCGGGTGCGGCTGCTTGACCCGAAGACTGACCTGAAGACTGACCTGAAGACTGACCGCCAAGAGACGCCAGCTTTTCGATATCGCCACCGTCATTGACCTGCACGACATATGACTGGCCATTCACTTCGACGGTGTAAACGTTGGAAGCGTTGGACGGCTCTGATGCTGCCGTTGTTTCAGTACCATCTGGCACCGGCTCAAAAGCACTCGCATCACCTCGATTCTCGAGGAACTTCAGCCCGACCTGAGGAAACAGTGCATAGGTCAAGACATCGTCGATCTTATCATCGGCCAGTTTGATATTCTTCTCGGACGCAAGCTTGCTGAGCTCCTGCGTCAGCTTGTCCATTTCGTCCTCGATGTTGTCGGCAGGACGACAGGTAATCGGCTGTGCACCCTCAAGAACCCGCTGTTGTAACTCGGCATTGAACGGTGCTGGTGCAGCACCATATTCGCCCTTGAGTACACCGGCCGTTTCCTTGGAAATCGACTTGTATCGCTCGCCCGTCATGATGTTCAGAACCGCCTGTGTGCCAACGATCTGCGAAGTCGGTGTAACCAGCGGTATGAAACCAAGGTCCTCTCGCACCCGAGGGATCTCGGCGAGCACTTCATCGAACCTGTCGAGGGCGCCCTGCTCTTTGAGCTGGCCTTCCATGTTGGTCAGCATGCCACCAGGAACCTGGGCCACGAGAATCCTGGAATCCACCCCGCGCAGAGAGCCTTCGAACTTGGCGTATTTCTTTCGAACCTCGCGGAAGTAGGCAGCAATCTCTTCAAGCAGATGGATATCAAGTCCGGTGTCGCGATCGGTCCCCTCAAGAATGGCAACCACTGCTTCTGTCGGCGAGTGTCCATAGGTCATGCTCATGGACGAGATAGCGGTATCGACATTGTCTATGCCTGCCTCGGCGGCCTTGAGCGCTGTTGCAGTGGACATGCCGGTGGTGGCGTGACACTGCATGTGAATGGGCACCTTGAGTGTGTTCTTCAGTTTGGTGACCAGTTCAAAGGCGTCATAAGGCTTGAGCAAGCCAGCCATATCTTTGATCGCGATGGAATCAGCGCCCATGGACTCGATGGTCTTTGCCAGGTCGACCCACATATCGATCGTATGAACCGGGCTCACAGTATAAGAGATGGTACCTTGGGCATGCTTGCCCACTTCGAGCACGGCTTTGATGGCGGTTTCAAGATTGCGGGGATCATTCATGGCGTCGAAGATGCGGAAAACATCTATACCATTTACGGCGGCCCTTTCGACGAACTTGCGAACCACATCATCTGCATAATGTCTGTAGCCGAGCAGGTTCTGGCCACGTAAGAGCATTTGCTGAGGCGTTTTCGGCATCGCTTTCTTCAGCTCACGGATACGGTGCCATGGGTCCTCGCCAAGATAGCGAATGCAACTGTCGAAGGTTGCGCCGCCCCAGGATTCTAGTGACCAGAAGCCAACTTGATCGAGCTTGCTGGCAATGGGCAACATGTCGTCAAGCCGCATTCGCGTAGCCAGCAGTGACTGGTGGGCGTCGCGAAGTACGACATCGGTTATCCCCAGGGGTTTCTTGGTTTGAGCCATGGTTGAGTCCTGCGTTTCCATTTCAAATTGTGTTGAGCTGGTGAGTCCCTTATTGATCCACTGTGCATGAACCAGTTTCGCATCAAGACCGACGCCGGGCCCTGTGCTGTTTTATTGCGGCAGATATTGCGGCCTTCAGTTGAGGGTCGCTATCCTGAGCCGGGGCGTTGGCCTGTTGGACCGACGAAAGTTTCGGGGCGGTGGCTACCACTGGCGGCTGATAATGCATGATGATCTTGGACATGAGGCTTGTTAGCACCACGAGCAAGGCAAGGAATGCGAACACAAAGCCCATGCCTATGAACATGAGGTTCAAGGCCTGAAAAAATAGATCCATCATAGCTTGGCGTCCTTAAGGCTTTAGCAGATTTCGATGTGCTGATGGCCTGGCAGGCATGCAGGATGCAAAAGCATCGCCCACGCAAAACCCGGCGAAAAAAATCGCGTCAATGTACCCAAAAATGGGATGGGGTGCAATCCAGCGTTATGTTCCCTACCCACAAGACTCTCCATTCGTTCCGGATGTATGAGCTCGAATACGCTGAGGCCAGCGCAGGCAGGATCGATATTAAGAATGACCGCTGCAGACCGAGTGATCGCAGCAAAAGATCAAAGAAGAAGTGGCGCGCTCGGGAGGATTCGAACCTCCGACCGCCTGGTTCGTAGCCAGGTACTCTATCCAGCTGAGCTACGAGCGCGCATAAAAATTGACTCAGTTCCTTACTAACCACCTGGCTATTCAACCAGGCTCTACAACACCACCAGAACTGACGTCACAATGGCGGAGAGGGAGGGATTCGAACCCTCGATAAGGTTTCCCCTATACGCCCTTAGCAGGGGCGCGCCTTCAGCCACTCGGCCACCTCTCCAGAAGGCGCGTATGTTACCACAATGAATTGAAAAGGCTAGGGCAAATCGGCCAAGAATTTACAAAAGAGTAGGAGAAAGTGAAGCGAGACCGATGCAGACACTTAAAGCGTCCGCTAGACACGCCTCACGCTGCTCAGGAGTTGCCAAATTCCGGTGCGTCGTCCGAAGCTGATTTCTCCTGCTGGATCCGCTGGTAGATCTCTTCTCGGTGCACAGCCACTTCCTTGGGCGCATTGACGCCGATCCGGACCTGGTTACCCTTGACCCCGAGCACTGTCACCGTGACCTCATCACCTACCATTAAAGTTTCGCCCACTCTCCGGGTCAAAATAAGCATACATACTCTCCTTATATCCGTCTCTTACGATCCATAGTTCCAGCGCTACCGAGCGCCTTCATTTTTTATGCTTGTTTTAAAAACCACGTTACGGATTGCAATGGCGGTTTTTACTGCACACGAATGCTAACTTACGGCGAAATCGCCTCTAACGACTTTCCCAACCTAATACTACTTTAATACAGCATGCGTGGGCGAACCTGTCAACGAGCCTCTGACAGCTCGAAGGCACTGTGCAACGCACGAACAGCCAGTTCGAGATACTTTTCATCCACTACGACCGACACCTTGATTTCGGATGTGGAAATCATCTGGATGTTGATCCCTTCCTTGTAGAGCGCATCGAACATCTTGCTGGCTACACCCGCATGCGAACGCATGCCAACACCGACAATTGAAACCTTTGCGATCTTCTTGTTACCACGAACTGCCTTGGCTTCAAGCGAGCCCTTCAGGCCCTCAAGAATGCCCAGCGCCTTCTCATAGTCGTTGCGATGTACTGTAAAGGTGAAGTCAGTCTTCTGATCGTCGCCGACGTTCTGGACGATCATGTCGACTTCGACATTGGCTTCACTGATCGGCGTCAGGATTCTCGCGGCTACGCCAGGAATATCGGGCACTCCTGTCAGCGTCAGCTTTGCTTCGTCGCGGTTGAATGCTATGCCTGATACGACTGGCTGTTCCATGCTTTCTCCATCTTTTCGTATTTTCTTTTCTACAGGGCCATCAGTGGTGATCAGGGTACCCGGACCTTCTTCAAAGCTCGACAGCACTCTGAGCGGCACATTGTACTTCCCGGCAAACTCGACTGCACGAATCTGCAGCACCTTGGAGCCGAGACTCGCCATCTCCAGCATTTCCTCGAAGGTGATGCTGTTCAGACGTCTTGCCGAATCGACGACTCTTGGATCGGTTGTGTAAACACCATCCACATCAGTATAGATGTGGCACTCATCCGCATCGAGCGCCGCTGCCAATGCTACGCCGGTTGTATCGCTACCACCACGGCCAAGCGTAGTGATATTGCCCTGCTCATCCACACCCTGGAAACCAGCGACGATGACCACATTGCCGCGCGCGAGATCAGCACGAATGGCTGCATCGTCGATCGAAAGAATGCGGGCTTTGCTATAAGCGTTATCAGTGAGGATTCTTACCTGGGAACCGGTATAGGAGCGCGCGTTAACGCCTATCTTTTGCAGCGCCATAGCGAGCAAGGCTATCGTCACCTGCTCACCCGTGGAGAGCAGCACGTCGAGCTCACGCTCCGAAGGCCGTTCGTTGAGCTCCTGCGCCAGGCCGATAAGCCGGTTGGTCTCGCCCGACATTGCCGAGACGACGACGACGAGATCATGACCCTCCTGTCGGCACCGCTGTATTTTTTCGGCGACTTTGGCAATCCGCTCTACGGTGCCGACCGAAGTCCCACCGTATTTATGTACATATAAACCCATTGCTGATAGTTACCTGAGCTGATAGTGAATGAAAGTAGATCGAAGCTGCGAGCCTTGCCAATATTTATTCAGGCAATTGCTGTTTCAGCCAGGCTTCGACTGCCCCGTACGCTTCGTTCAGTTTCGAAATTTCGCCGCCGCCGCCCTGGGCCATGTCTGGCCGACCGCCGCCCTTGCCACCCATCACTGCCGTCATCTGCTTGATGATGTCACCGGCTTTTATAGTCGCGCTGAGCGACTTGGTCACACCGGCAACAAGTGCGATAGCACCGTCGTCTTCAGCGGCGAGGACTACCACGCCCTGCCCCAACTTGTTCTTGAGTTGATCGGCAGTTTCCATGAGCGTCTTGCGATCGGCTCCGTCTATGGAAGCCATGAGATAACTGATGTCGCCAAGCTTCTTTGCCTGAGACAACAGATCATCACCGGCTTGCGAGGCGGCTTGAGACTTCAGCTGGCTGAGCTGTTTTTCCAGTGCCTTCTGACGTTCAATGTAACTCGCGAGTTGCTCACTGACCTTGTCCGGCGTCGTTTTCAGAAGACCTGCAGCAGTCTTGAGACCTGCTAGCGCTTCCGCGGCATAACGATCGGCCCCTGCGCCAGTCACGGCTTCGACTCGTCTCACACCGGAGGCAATCGCCGACTCGCTGGTGATGATCAAGTGGCCAATATCGCCTGTTCGACGGACGTGCGTCCCGCCGCAGAGCTCGATACTGAAAGGTGCGCCGTGTTCATCGGTTTCACCCATTTCCAACACACGCACTTGTTCACCATACTTTTCACCGAAGAGCGCCATGGCGCCTCTGCTTCGAGCAGCTGCGATGGACATTTCCTCAGTATGAACCGGCGTATTGGCACGAATCTGGTTATTGACCAGGTGACTCACTGCGGCCAGCTCTTCTTCACTGATCGACTCGAAGTGAGTGAAGTCGAAACGCAGGCGCTCGGAGTTGACCAGCGAACCCTTCTGCTGAACATGCTCACCTAGCACTTTGCGCAGGGCAGCATGAAGAAGATGGGTAGCCGAGTGATTCGCTGCTGTGGCGCTTCGCAGACTTCCATCGACGCGGGCGTTAATGACCGAGTCGACACGAAACGCACCTTTCAGAACGACACCCAGGTGCAGCACGCTATCCTGCAGCTTGCGGGTGTCTCGAACCTCGAACAGCGAACCGTCACTGCTTTCAATGAAGCCGCAGTCACCGATCTGGCCGCCCGATTCGCTATAGAACGGTGTCTGATCGAGAACGACCTGAAGCTCGCAGTCGGTATCTGCATCTGCAACGCTGATGCGTTCGCCATCACAGATGATTGCCTTGATGCTGGCCTGCGACTGCAGCGATTCATAGCCGACGAAGCTCGTCGCCTCACCCTCAACGGCTGCTGAGTAGTCGGTGTTGAACGAGCTTGCAGCCCGCGCTCGCTGCCGCTGCACTTCCATTTCTTCTTCGAAGCCAGCCTTGTCCAGCTCAAGTCCCCTCTCTCTGGCGATATCATTCGTCAGATCAAACGGAAAGCCGTAGGTGTCGTAAAGCGTAAAGACTGTCTTGCCCGGGATGACCTTGGATTCCAGGCGCTCTATCTCGCCTTCGAGCAGACGCAGGCCCTTGTCCAGCGTGCGGCTGAACTGAGCCTCTTCGTTGGCGAGTATTCGACTGATCATTTCTTCGCCACGCTGCAGCTCCGGGTAAGCGGCACCCATCTCGAGCACCAGCGGTTTCACCAGACGAGAGAAGAAGCCTTCGGAGAAGCCAAGTTTATGTCCGTGCCTGACGGCGCGGCGAATGATGCGACGCAGGACGAAACCACGATTTTCATTGGAGGGCGTGATGCCATCGGCGATCAAAAACGCACAGGAGCGAATGTGGTCGGCGATGACACGCATTGACGCGACACCAATCAGCTCTTCCACCGTACTGGTGATGCCATTATTTTCCTGCTTCAGCAGCCGGGCAGCCGCCGTGAGCAGGTTAACAAAGAGGTCGATCTCGTAATTCGAATGCACGTGCTGAAGCACCGCCGCGACCCGCTCGAGCCCCATACCGGTATCGACCGAGGGCTTCGGCAGCGGCTCCATCGTGCCGTCGGCTTGTCGGTTGAACTGCATGAAAACGACGTTCCATATTTCTATGAAGCGGTCGCCATCTTCATCCGGACTGCCTGGCGGACCACCGGGTATGTCGGCACCATGATCATAAAAAACTTCAGTACAGGGGCCACATGGGCCGGTATCGCCCATTTGCCAGAAGTTATCCGACTCGTATCGCCCACCCTTGTCGCCAATGCGAATGATCCGTGTCTCCGGCACACCTATCTTGTCGCGCCATATTGCGAAAGATTCGTCATCTTCAGAGTATACCGTGACCGTCAGGCGATCTGGGGGCAGACCCAGCCACTCCCTGGAGGTCAGAAACTCCCAGGCAAAGGCGATGGCGTCTTCCTTGAAGTAGTCGCCGAAACTGAAATTGCCGAGCATTTCAAAAAAGGTGTGGTGGCGCGCGGTATAACCGACATTGTCCAGGTCATTATGTTTGCCACCGGCCCTCACGCATTTCTGCGCGCTGGCCGCACGGTTATACGACCGCTTCTCTCGGCCAAGGAATAGATCCTTGAACTGGTTCATGCCGGCGTTGGTGAACAGCAGAGTTGGATCCTCTGCTGGAACCAGAGAGCTGCTGCTGACGACTTCATGTTGCCTCGCAGCAAAATAATCGAGGAACGACTGACGGAGTTCGGTAGTTTTCATGGCCAGGTCTTTGGTTGAAATGCTCGCATATGAAAGTGCCCGACGCACAGGCCGGGCAGCCAATTAATGTAGCATAGTCAAACCTGCGTCACTAGTGCTCCGTCTGGCGACATCGTTCACTAATCGGACGGCATATCAACCCTGGCTGGCGGAAAGCTTCTCACCGGTCTCACGCATGAAACTGAGGAAGTCAGCGAAGGCTTCGGGCGCTGGCACCTGAGCTGCGGCTGCCCCTTCAGGCGAAGCGGCAGCCGCAGGCAAGGCGATGGCGCCCTGTTCATAGAGTGCCCTTGCCGATGACTCAGCAAAGTCCAACAGACCGGCGCCATCCGAAAGTGCCTGTGCTGACTCCAGCGCAGCCCGCAGGTTTTCGATGAAACGGGCCAGAGGGGAGAAATCATTCGCCGGCAAGGCTGACTGCGCCTCCGACTGCCTGCCAGCAGCTGGCGCGCTGGCGCCACTTTCATACGCCTGGCTGATCGATGAATACGAGACTGAGGAGAGATTGACGGCAAACGATGCGATCTCACCCATATCCACGTCCAGCGACAGCGCCTTCTCGAAGGCCGCCTGCATGTCGCCGGCGAAAAAGTCATTGGCTACTGAATCGATCTGCTTGAGAAATCCGCCAATCGCCTCGAGCTCTCCGTCATCGAGTTGGCCTTGTACATCAAGCATAAACTGGTTCCCTGCAATACCCTGCAGCACTTCCTGCATGCTGCCCCCATTGGCCTGTATTTCTGCAGAAGCCGCTGCGACCTGGCTCAGCGACAGACGCACGGTGTCCCCATCCCGGGTTTTGAGCTGAATAACAGAGCTTTCTGCCCGGAGATATTCCGAGCGCGCTGCAACAGTACCGGAAGCAGCTGGTGACGAAGCGATAGGGGCTGGTGTAGTCGCCTCACCTTTGCCGGGCACTCGGCCCGCGATAGTGTCGGCGATCCGCCCGAAACCTTTCTGCACTGCGGAATAACCGGCATCGATATCTTTCTCAAGCTGACCGTCATCGCTGGGCAGGAAACCACGGGCTTTCAATTCGTCGCGAGCCTCGGCGTAGCCTTGTTCGACGCCCGCCCTCGCCTGCTGCAGCATAGCATCAAGACGCTCAGGCGCGGCGCCGTCAGCTTTGGCCAGTGCGATCCGTTTTTCCACGAAGCCGAGGATTGTGCTAGCAACCTTATCGGGCGAAGGGATACCGTCCCCATCAGCGGCCTTGCCATAAGCGCCCGGACTCACGGTGGCACCCATCCGCTGCAGTGACGGCTCGGTCGCTGAGGCTCCACCCATTGCTCTGTCAACCCGCCGCACGATCAGCTCAGCTGCAAATCCGCCCGGTCGCCGGCCTTCACTCAATGCTGCGTAGCCTTTTTCCAGCGCTGCCGTCAATTCCTGGCCTGAGCGCGATGAAGCGGCCGCAGGAGGATTGGCAGCACTGCTTTGTCCATTGACTCTCACACTGGGCATCTGCCGCAGTCCATCGGAGAACAGACGATCATACGACGAGTTGAAGAGCTGGTTGTTCATCTGCCGAGCCATCCTGAGTGATGCGGACAACGGTGTAGCACCGTGCCGATGATAGGTATTAGTGAAGCTATCGGCGGTTCCTCTCAAAACTTTAGCGAATCGCCCCGAAACATTGTTAACATGCTGCAATACGCGATCGGCAGAACGGAACAGGCTGACCCAAGGCTGTCTGAGCACTGCTGGCGACACTGACTCAAGGTGAAATTCCTGCATCATGCCCGCACCCATTATTGAAGCGAAGCGCAAGGCGCCACTCCTGCGTCGTTTCGCGGCGATGTTCTATGACTTTTTGCTCTGCCTGGCCCTGGCCCTTGGTACAACGGCCCTCTACGTAGCCATCAAAGGCTGGTGGATCGGCTCCCAGGCGCTCGAGGCGCAGGTGGCAGCCGGCACTATCAGCCAGGGTCCGGTGCTCACTATCCTGCTGCTGCTGGTCATCACGTTTTTTTTCTGTTACTTCTGGACCAGAACCGGTCAGACCCTCGGCATGCAGGCCTGGAAAGTTCAGATTCTTACGCGGGAAGACAAGCTGCCGACACTTGGTCAGTCGCTCATTCGTCTTGCTGGTGCAGCGATCTCATTCGCGGCCTTCGGCCTGGGATATTTCTGGATGTTGTTCGACCGGGAGCAACTGACCTGGCACGAGCGAATTTCCGGGACGCGCACCATTTTCCGTGACTATAAAAAAGAGCAGGCCACAGCCTGGAGGCAAGCCAATTGACCAGTGATTCCTCTTTGAAGCTCGACGTACGCGATGTCCATAAGCGCTTTGGTAATCTTGAGGTACTCAAAGGTATCTCTCTCACCGCCAGCAGCGGTGACGTAATCTCGATGATAGGCTCATCGGGCTCCGGCAAGAGCACTTTCCTGCGCTGCATCAATCTGCTAGAGATTCCGACCTCGGGCGAACTGTATCTGAGTGGTGAGCAGGTGAAATTCACGCCCGCTTCTGATAACACCGAGCGCACGCCGAAAGACAGCAAGCAGGTGACTCGGCTTCGCGCGAAGCTCTCCATGGTCTTTCAGTCATTCAATCTCTGGTCTCATATGACAGTGATGGAAAACATTTGTGCCGCCCCAGTGCATGTGCTCGGCCTTTCGAAGAAGGAGGCACAGGCGCGGGCTGAACACTACCTGCAACAGGTAGGCATCTGGGAGCGAAAAGATTACTACCCTAACCATATGAGTGGTGGGCAGCAGCAGCGCGCAGCCATAGCGCGTGCGCTCGCCATGGAGCCCGAGGTCATGCTGTTTGATGAGCCGACATCAGCCCTGGATCCAGAGCTGGTTGGCGAAGTTCTGAAGGTGATGCGGAACCTCGCCGAAGAAGGGCGGACCATGATTGTGGTCACTCACGAGATGGCGTTCGCCAGAGATGTCTCGAACAAGGTTCTCTTTCTGCATGAAGGTCTTATCGAAGAAGAAGGCCATCCATCCAAGGTGCTGGTCAACCCGGAATCTGAACGGGTAAAGAATTTTCTGAGCCGTACCTATTAAGTCGCAGGCATGTCGGCAGAACCCTGGCACAGCCGAACAATCGGACAGCAATTATTTACAATGCTGTACCGATGAGCGTATTTTTGAAGGCTTGCGATCCTCAACCGCTAGATTAAAGGAAACATATATGAAAAGAATAAAATTCCTCGCAGGCGCCCTTTTGGCGACGTCTCTCGTGACTGGACCAGTCATGGCCAAAGAGTGGAAGGAAGTACGAATTGCAGTTGACGTGCCATATGAACCTTTCGAATTCAAGAAACCGGATGGCACGCTCACCGGGTTTGAGGTCGATCTTGGCAATGCCGTATGCGAAGACCAGAAATGGAAGTGCGAGTGGGTTATCCAGGCCTGGGATGGCATGATTCCCGGCCTGATGACTCGCAAGTTCGACGCCATCATGTCGTCGATGTCCATAACTGAGGAGCGTGCCAAGCAGGTTGCTTTCAGTGAGCCCTACTACAACACGCCAAGCGCGTGGTTCGGCAAGAATTCCAATAGCAAAATCGACGTAACGTCCAAGGATGCGCTCAAGGGCAAGACCATAGGCGCTCAGCGTGGCACGATTCAGGACGACTATATCACCAAGGAGTTCGGTGACGTCGCTGAAATCAAGCGCTATAGCACAGCAGACGACCTTGTGCTGGATCTCAAGGGCGGTCGCCTCGATCTCGTGTTCCTCGACTACCCTGTGGGTGATGAAACAGTGACGACCGATAAGAACTACGCTCAGATCGGCGAGCAAGTTAAGCTTGGTGACGGGATCGGTGTTGCATTGAGAAAGCGTGACAAGGACCTTGCAGAGGCCTTTAACAAGTCGCTTGCCAAGTTGAAGGAAAATGGCACTTACGACGAGATCATGAAGAAATACTTCGAATACGATATCAAGATGTAAGTAGCTCCGGCCGGTGATACCTTGTTGCCGGCCGGCACCCACCTGAAGCGAGCGTCATGTTCGAATATCTTTTTGACTTCAAGGGCTACGGCCCTGAGTTGCTGCGGGGCGCCTTTCTCACTGCGCAGCTGGCAGGACTTTCTCTGCTGCTAGCGCTGATTCTGGGACTGGCCGGAGCAGCTGCCAAGCTATCGTCGAGCAGAGCTGCGCGAGGCATTGCCTTGACCTACACCACGCTGATTCGGGGCGTACCCGACCTCGTCATGATGATGCTGATCTTCTACGGCGGTCAGGCGCTGCTCAACATGCTTTCTGACTATGTTTACAATCAGTGGGAAGTCGACTTTTTCATAAATGTCGATCAGTTCATTGCTGGCGTCCTCTCGATCGGCTTCATATTCGGCGCTTATATGGCGGAGACCTTTCGAGGTGCTTTCCTGGCGGTACCGGATGGACAGCTTGAGGCCGGCAGGGCTTACGGCATGAGCGAGTGGCAGGTGTTCTGGCGCATCATGGTGCCTCAGATGATCCGTCATGCCATTCCCGGTGTTGGCAACAACTGGCTCGTCATGTTGAAAACGACTGCACTGGTATCGATCATCGGGCTGACAGACATTGTCCGAGTTGCCAGTGAAGCATCGAAATCGTTACATCTGCCGTTCAAGTTTTTTATTCCCGTGGTGCTGTTCTATCTCCTCATGACACTGATATCTGAACTCTTCCTCAAATATCTGTCGCGACGTTACAGCGTCGGTGTGAGAGAGGCACTCTGATGGAATGGCTCGAAGGCCTGCTTGCAGGCAACGATATATTTACGCTCCGTACACTGTCCGAGTACGGGACTGGCCTGGTCAACACGCTGCAGCTGGTTGTTCTAGCGGTCCTGCTCGGGCTGGTGATGGCTTTGCCACTGGCACTGATGCGAGCTTCCAAGCGCTTCTGGATCAGTCAACCAGTACAGGTCTTTACCTATGTTTTCCGCGGCACACCTCTGCTCGTACAGCTGTACATCATTTATTACGGCTCCAGCTTCGTTCTGATCGATACGCCGCTCTGGTTCATTTTCAAGGACGCTTTCATTCCAGCGCTGCTGGCTTTCACGCTGAACACTGCGGCCTACACCACTGAAATTATTCGCGGTGCCATCGTTGCAACACCAGCCGGCGAGCTGGAAGCCGCCAAGGCGTATGGGATGAGTTACTGGACAAGGACGCGCTGTGTCGTCTTACCGAGCGCCTTTCGACGTGCCCTCCCCGCTTATACCAACGAAGTCATCTTCATGCTACACGCCAGTGCCGTGGCCTTTACGGTCACTATTCTCGATCTCACGGGCGCGGCGTATCTCATATACTCTCGGTTCTACACACCATTTTCAGCCTTCATCTTCGTGGCCTGTATTTACCTCTGCCTCACCTTTACGATCATAATGATTTTCCGCAAGATCGAGTTCAGGATGCTGGCTCATCTGCGGCCGCGAACGGAGACCTGACAATGGGGCAATTCCTGAGAGCAGCTCTAACACCGTTCGCGAACGATTTTCGCTGGATCGGTCACGGCATACTGGAATGGATGCCGTCCGAGCCGCAGACCTCGCCGAACGAAATCTTTGTGATCAGCGCGGGCATTCACGGCAACGAGACAGCACCTGTCGAACTCCTCGACCAGCTCGTGGAGGAGTTCCGGCAGTCCCCGGCCGGTGCTGCTGCACCCTGCCTGTTTCTACTCGGCAATATCGAGGCGATGCAGGTTCAGCAGCGCTTTCTTGGCACCAATTTAAACCGCCTGTTTGGGCCCGGCAGTGAAGCTGAAGCCGTTGTTGGCGGCAATACCGCGGAAGCGCTGGAGCAGCAGCGCGCCAGAATTCTGCAACTCGCCGTTCGCTGCTTTCAATCACGGTTCTCCAGCAGCACGATGGTACATCTGGACCTTCATACAGCAATTCGCCGCTCAGAGATCAGCAAATTCGCCATCCTGCCACCGGTCGAGCAGACGCCCGCCAGTTCGACTACGAAGCTCCTGAACCTGCTTCTGCAAGCAGCCGGCATGCAGGCTTGCGTGAGACATCAGGAATCAGGCACTACATTCAGCGGGTGGACAGCCAGGGAGTTTGGCGCAATTTCGGCAACACTCGAGTTGGGCCAGGTCAAGGCATTCGGCGCGAATGACCTGACATTGCTGAATGAACTGAAGCAGACTCTGCGAGCGTGCTGCAGTGCTGAAGCCAGGCAGAACAGAACAGTGCCTCAGGCGATCGAGCACTTCGCCAAAGGCCATGACATGACGAGATTCGTTGTCCATCATGAAATCGTGAGGACAAGCGAAGGCTTTGAATTACACGTGTCCGATGATGTCGCGAACTTTCATGCTTTACCGCAGGGTTTTCGGCTTTACAGCGCTGCGGGCGCCAGCTATGCAATCGACCATGCTGAGGCAAGAATCCTCTTTCCCAATCCGAAGGTGGAAATAGGTCATCGCGCCGGCTTGGTCGTCGTGCCTGCCGGCTCAGCTACTCAGCTAGCACAGGCAGACTGAACCAGAACAGACTGCCAGATTCGACAGCCGGATCGTTTTGTTTCGCAGGCTGATAACCGATACGCCCGCCATGTGCCTGCACGATGTTCTGACACAATGTGAGTCCTATGCCCATGCCCGTTTTCTTCGTCGTGAAAAACGGATTGAACAGAAAGGGTTGATTCTCCTCTGTTACGCCTGAGCCCCGATCCTCTATCTCGAAGTGCACATGATTATCGCCAGCTTTATCGTGATAAACCCTGAAGTGCACGGTATTGGACGCTGTACTCAGGCTGGCCTCCATGGCATTGCGTAGCAGGTTCAGCGCGACCTGCTGTATCTGAATTGCTTCGACCCGTAGCTCAGGCAAGCTTGGATCAATATCGACCTTCAGGGTCATCGCGTGCTGTTTGGCTTCGATGCCAGTAAGCTGGATGATGGCATCCGCCAGTTCTGTGGCAGAGAGGCGGGCCTTGCCTTCGGTAGGCTTGCGAACAAAATCCCTGATATGCTGGATGACATCACTGGCCCTCAGACTTTGCTGCTCTATTTTCTCCAGTGTCTCAGCAGCGGCCTCCAACTCCCGGGTGGCTGTGACCCGATTCTTCAGCGACACAAGCTGGCGACTGGCCAGCCGCGCGTAGTTCACGATTGCCGTTAGTGGCTGATTGACTTCGTGGGCAATACCAGCGGCCATCTCGCCCATCGTACTCAGTCGGGAGACATGCGTGAGCTGAGCACGCTGAGCCTCGAGCTTGAGGCGAGCCTGTTCGAGTTCGCGGTCCTGCGCCAGTTTGTCAGAAATATCCCTGAACACCACGACCGCGTGAGTAGAACTGGCCGAGTCCGGCACGATTGTCAGTTGGAAGGAGGCTGGAAAGAAGCCGCCCGCAGGTCGAAAGAAGAGGGCCTGTTCGACACGAATCGACTCATCATCGGCCATGGCCTTTTCTACATGCCGAATCATTCGCTCATGATCGAATTCAGTAGCGGCGCCACTACTCTGGCCTGGCACCGCACCACGCCCTGAAAACTGGAGCTCCACGAATCGCTGACCTAGCAGTGTATCCACTTCGCACTGATTGGCTCGACAGGCGGCCGGATTGGCGAAAATGATCTGGCCACTTTTATCGAGACCGTAGATACCTTCACCCATTGCTCGCAGAATCGAGCTGTTATCGATCAACAGCTCCTTGTTCTGTTGACCAAGGGCCTTTTCGAGCAAGCGCAGACGAAGATGGGTATCGACCCGGGCAATAACCTCCTTCACCTGGAAGGGCTTGGAAATATAGTCGACGCCGCCTAGTTCGAAACCGAGCACCTTGGCATCGGTATCGTCGAGGGCTGAAAGAAATACGACCGAAACAGACTCGGTAAGGCCATTCTGCTGGAGACGACGACAGACTTCATAACCATCCATGCCCGGCATCATGATATCCAGCAGGATGAGTTCCGGCTGCATCTTCTGCGCAATACTCAGTGCTTTCGCACCTGAATCGGCCACAAGCAATTTGTAGCCTCTGCCGTTCAGGGTTTCATACAGGATTTTCAGGTTGGCCGGATTGTCGTCGACCAGTAAGACCAGGCCTCTTGTGGTGTCAGTCTTCACGTGCAGTCATGACCATCTGCACGAGCTGCGCCAGTGAATGTGTGCCCATCTTCTGCATGACGCGCGAACGATGAATCTCCACGGTGCGCTGACTGATATTAAGGTCGATGGCAATGACCTTGTTCGCATTCCCCGCAATCATCAGATCCATGATTTCGGTTTCACGCGGAGTGAGCGATGCAATCTTCTTCTGCAGCAGCGTCTTCTCTTCGTTCTTCCCATGCCCGGCCTGCTCGAGTCGAATCGCTTCGCGGACTTTGCTGAGCAACTCCTCTTCCTGGTATGGCTTCTGGATGAAATCCAGTGCACCTGACTTGATAGCTTCGACGGCGAGGGGTACGTCGCCATGGCCGGTGACGAATATGACCGGTAGCCGGCACTGACGCTTGATCAGCTCGCCATGTAACTCCATGCCCGTCATGCCGGGCATCCTGATATCAAGGATGGCACAGCCACGCAGCTGTTCTACCTTGAGCTTCAGGAAATCACTGGGGCTCGCATAAGAATCGGCTTCGTAGCCTTCAGCGCGAAGCAGGAGAACCAGCGAGTCCCGTACGGCATCGTCATCTTCGACCACATAGACCCTGACTGGCTCTCCGCTGAGGCCCGGGCCGTTCGGGCGCAATCCATCCGGACGCGATCCATTTACACTTTCCTGTGCATTTGTGGTCATGTCATTTACTCTCCAGTAAGGTCTGCATATCGGGCACCAGCAACTGTGGATCTACCCGCGCTTTTTTCCAGTTCATTCGCCAATCGAGGTGCGGTCCGGTGACTCGCCCGGTCGCACCGACCTCGGCGATGGGCTCCCCCTGCTCGACCCGCTGCCCCGTCTTCACCAGCACCTTGCTCAGATGCAGGAAACTCGAGGTCACCTCGTAGCCGTGATTCATGATAACGGTGCCACCAGAATAATAGAGATCCGGGCTGGCCAACACCACGATGCCGGCAGCTGGCGCCTTGACAACCGTCCCCGTTGGCACGGCCACATCGACGCCAAAATGGGGCCTGCTGGGATTGCCATTATACCAGCGCTGACTACCGTAAACGCCACTTATCGGCCCCAGGACCGGCCATACGAATTCATCGAAGACGGCATCGTGAGCGACACTCTTGAGCCGCGCGTTGGCGACAAGCGTGACCTCCTGACGTATACGCTTCAGCACTTCCGGTGCCGGCGCCACGTATTTGTGTTCGATACCTTCGACGCGCTGTTCTGCATAAGTTCGCTCCGGAAGAACGAAGCTGTGCGTTGACGTCTTGCCATCGGCGCTAGTGAAGGTCAATGTATGTTTGCCTGGGGCATCGCGATCGAATCCGAAAACGAATTCACCAGACTTGCTGATTTCGAGTGCTTCACCATTCAGGCTGACTTTCGCATCGGGGCTGACCTTGCCACGAACCAGAGCACCCTGCAGCATCTGATCGCGGAGACCAAAAACGGCCCGTATGTCCGCTTGGGGTGTCGTGACAGCACGCTCGTCTGCCATGGCCTGCCCCGGAGCGATCGCAGCCATGACCATGACGAGCAAAGCTGTTGCGAAGAATGAAGTCCGGGCCGAAATCAAATTGAGAGACATAGGCATAATGGCTTTGGAAAGAGAATTGCTGTTGGGACGAAACGAGCTACAGCATATTGCATTGTCCGGCGGTGATGTTCAACTCCGCACGGCTGTGCTGGCGGCGGCCGATGCTGACACGGTTTTCACGCAGCTCATGAACGAGCTCGCGTGGCGACAGGATCAGATCATGATTCACGGTCGTGTGCTCAGCATACCAAGGCTGCAGGCCTGGTACGGTGAACCACACTGCATCTATACCTACTCGGGCACGACACTGGCACCAAAACCTATGCCGCCTTTATTGCAAGGGCTGGCCTCCCTGAGTGCGAGAATCAGTGGTGCGGCCTTCAACTGCGTGCTTTGCAATCTTTATCGCGACGGTGAAGACAGCATGGGTTGGCATGCCGACAACGAGCCAGAGCTCGGCACGGAGCCCGCTATCGCGTCCTGGTCGTTTGGCGCTATTCGACGCTTTCACATGAAGCCAATCTCACGTGCAGGGCAATCGTCTGAGCTGCTTCCGGCAGACCATCGCATTCGACTGGACCTGCCGCACAACTCACTGCTGATCATGCGGGGCGCAACTCAGCAGAATTGGCAGCACAGGATATCGAAATCCCGCAGAGTCGACACAGCCCGCATCAATCTCACCTTTCGCTATATTGGCGAGGCAGATGCAGGCTCTACGTGAGCCTTCTCGATCTCACGCATACGCGCAATTCTGTTGCGCACACGCTCATAGACTTCTTCATAGCCAGGCACCGAGGTATCGCTCAGCAACAATTCGAGTACATGCTCGACCCGGTCGACGGCGTATATGTGAAACTTGCCGGCCCTGCAGGCTGCGAGCACTTCATCCGCGAGCATCAGATTTCGTGCATTCTGCCGCGGAATGATTACACCTTGTGTGCCGGTAAGACCTTGCAGGCGACAAGTGTCGAAGAAGCCTTCGATTTTTTCATTCACACCACCGATAGGCTGAGCATCGCCAAACTGGTTCATTGATCCGGTAATAGCGAGATCCTGCCTGACCGGCATGCCCGACATGGCGCTGATGAGCGCACAGAACTCGGCCATTGAGGCGCTGTCGCCATCAACTTCATGATAGGACTGCTCGAAAGTGAGGCTCGTCGACAGTGGTATCGGCCCGTCCTGGGCGAACAGGGTCGATAGATAGGCCTTGAGAATCATCATACCTTTCGAGTGAATGGCCCCAGCGAGCTTCACATCCCGCTCGATATCGACGATGCTGCCATCGCCAAAATATGTGGTGGCCGTCAGTCGTGACGTCACGCCGAATTCCTGATCGCCAGTGGTCAACACCGAGAGCGCGTTCACCTGCCCAACAGTGGCGCCGCGCGTGCTCAGCATCGTAGCGCCATCACGGATACCCTCGAACACCTGGTCACGAATGCGTCCGGCACGATATCTCGCATTGCTGAGCGCCTGTTTGACGTCGTCAAGACCTATGATGTTGTGTTCAGCCCGTTGCGCGCAGTAGTTCGCTTCACGCAGCAAATTGGCCACATCCGCCGCATGCAGGCTCAGTTTGTTCTGATGCGCCGCTTCCCGAGCACTCTGTTCGATGATCTTCATCACAGCGGCCCGATCGCAGTTGAGCAGGCCTTTTTCCTTGATCAGCCCCGCGATGAAGCGCGCATACTGAAGTTGTGTTTCCTCGGTACGATCGATCTCGGTTTCAAAGTCGGCGACCACTTTGAAGAGCTCGATGAAATCTGGATCGTAACGCTGCAGCAACAGGTAGGTGTCCCTATCGCCGAACAGAATGATCTTGAGATCCGCAGGTATGGTCTCAGGCTCAAGTGAGATAGTGCCTGAAATCGAAATCTCCTTCTCCAGCGCGTGGATGCCGATTTTCCCGGAACGCATCAGGCGCTTCAGTGCTTCCCACACAAAGGGCTGTTCGAGAAGCTTTACCGCGTCGATAAGAAGATAACCACCGTTGGCACGGTGCACAGAGCCTGGTCTGATCAGCGTAAAGTCAGTAAAGACTGTACCCTTGAAGGTTATGTTTTCGACGGCGCCAAACAGGTTGTGGTAGTTGGGATTGTCTTCAACAAGTATGGGCACACTTTCATTTTTGTCGTGATGAACAAACGCGTTGATCTGATAACGCCTCGGCAGCTTGTTATCCATAGTGGCGGCAGCCAGTGCATTGGCTTCTTCCGAATCGTCGAGGAAAAGATCGATATTCTTCAGAATGTCCTGCTGAATCGCGTCCAGATGATCCACAACCTCCTTATGCTCGCGATATGTCTGCTTCACGCTATCGATGAGATGCTGACTCACGTTGAGCGCGACCTCTTCGTTCAGTTGCTGCTGACGCTCGGCATAATCCTGCTCGCGAGAAGCAAGCTGCCGCAGAGTCTTGCGAAGTCGCTTCTCCAGCTTGACGATCTTGGCCTCAATGGCCAGCTGCTCCTCATCAGACAGCGCTGAAAATACTTCCGCCGACATCGGCTCATCGCCATCCGCGGCGACCAGACGGTAACCACCTGGTGTGGCAATCGTGAGCGAAACACCCTGGCGCCGGGCTGAGCGTCCGATTGTAGACAGTGCCTTTTCCTGACGCTGCGCTAGCTCATTCTTGAGCTTCTCCGAACGCTCGAAATACGACTCGTTCTCGAAGGCCTGGGGAATGTTCTTGTAAAGACGATTCAGCAGTTGCTCAACATCGCTCTTCAGTTTTTGCCCCATTCCGACAGGCAATCGCAGTACACGCGGCACTCTTGGGTCTTCGAAGCTGTTGACATAACACCAGTCACTCAGCTTCCCCGACCCGGGTGAATGTTCGGCGAGGTAGCGTTCGATCATCGTGCGCTTCCCAAGACCACTACTACCGACGGCAAAGATGTTATAGCCAGATTCAGCCATGGCAATAGCGAACGAAAGTGCGTCCTTCGCTCTATTCTGGCCAAGTATACCGTTCAGACTTGAAAGAGAGGCCGTGGTTTTGAAGCGTAGCGACTTTGGATCGCAGGGCTTGTACAGATCAGCTGGATCGAGGGATTTGGTATGCATAGCTATCAGATGTACCGCCAGAATGAGAGCGTAGAGGCAGGCTGGGCAGGGGCCTGTTGGATTGAGAGGAAAATAGCAGCCATCAGACGGAGCCACAACCAGGCACCGCTAAAGTATTCTGTTTTCCCGCCGATATATGAATTAGAAGACCATCGTCTGTGCTGAACAACAGCAGCGACTGCATACACATATCAAGCAATGGAGGGTAGACATGTTTCCAATCGACTCACGTAACAAGCCCTCTGCGGCGCCGGCGCCGACACCAGACGCCTACAGATCGAACCGAATCAAACAGCCACAGGAAGTAATACCTGTCGACACCAATGAGCCTGCCGAAGAGGAACGCCGCCGGCGACCTGAACGTCGCTTCAATACAAGGCGTTATGAAGGCAAAGAGCGACGGCGAAAGGTTGACCGGCGGCGCCCGGAACTACTCGACGCTCGCTATGGTCGTCCTGAGCGCCTGAACGATCGCCGTGGCGCGAAAATTGACGTCACTGTATAAATTGCACGCAGCCAGTCGGGAACCTTCGCATTCCTTTGTATTTTTTTGTAAACTCCATCCATCTTCAAGGCAGACGCTGGGGCGGCTTCAAACTTACATAATGCACGAATTCAATTTCAGGCAGCAGCTCGAACGACGCATCAAACGACGTCACGATACAGACGAACTCAGGGTTATTGCTGCTCCGAAAGGGTTTTTCGGATTCACCAAGCAGGCTCGCGAAGTCGACTGTTTTGACTTCAATCGTTACGGTATGGCAATAGGATTCCCCGGGAAACTGAAGGTCGGCGATCGTCTCAGCTTTAGCTTCACAGCAAAGTACGTCAACGAAAAAGCGATTACTGGCAGAGTCGCGAATGTTGATGGTGAGGCCGTCACGACGCCCGGTGTCACGCGTGTAGGCATTACGTTCGACTGCTGGGCTTCGGAAAAGAACTATGATCGCGCCGTCGATAACGCTCTTGCGCGAATCGAACGCATCTTTAGTGAAAGTAATCAGCAGACCACCAAGGCTGAAAGCTAGCGGGTCAGACTAGACCAGGCTACTTGGTCGGAGCCCAACGCTTGGCGGCAAGATCGTCACTTTCCTTGGATGCCACCCAACGCTCGCCACGGGTGCCAATTTCCTTCTTCCAGAACGGCGCCTCGGTCTTGAGTAGATCCATGATGTAAGCACAGGCGTCGAATGCCGCTTGGCGATGAGACGAGGCTACAGAGACTATGACCACCACCTCACCAAGCTCGATTCTTCCAACACGATGAAGAATTGAAATGGCCAGCAGTGGCCAACGGTCGGCTGCGGTTCCAGCTATCTGACGGAGCGAGCGCTCCGTCATCCCGGGATAGTGCTCCAGATCGAGGGCCACAACATCACTGCCGTCACCATAATCCCGCACCAGACCTTCGAAGCTGCATATCGCACCGAGAGAGGCTGAGTCCCGCTTCAAACCCGCCCTGAAGGACGAGCCCGAGGTAGCGCTATCAATGGGTGCAGGACCAACCTCTACGTGGATATGCACGGACTACCTCATCAGACAGCGGCTTCGGCTTCGGCTTCAGGCACTGCTTTTGGACCTGTAGGCTTGGGGAGGAGCTTGTCCCGAATCTTGCCTTCGATTTCGGCCAGCATTTCAGGGTTTTCCTCAAGGAACTTGGCCGCATTGGCCTTGCCCTGACCAATCTTGTCACCGTTATAGCTATACCAAGCACCAGCTTTGTCGACCAAGCCTTCCTTCACACCAAGGTCTACTACCTCACCTGTGCGATAGATGCCACGACCGTAGAGAATCTGGAACTCAGTCTGACGGAACGGCGGACTGACCTTGTTCTTGACAACCTTCACACGGGTTTCATTACCGACAACCTCGTCGCCTTCCTTCACTGCACCGATGCGACGAATATCCAGTCGAACTGAGGCATAAAACTTCAAGGCGTTACCACCGGTAGTGGTTTCAGGCGAACCGAACATGACACCAATCTTCATTCTGATCTGGTTGATGAATACCATCAGAACATTGGCCTGCTTGACGTTACCGGTCAGCTTTCTGAGTGCCTGAGACATCAGTCGAGCTTGCAGGCCCACGTGTGAATCGCCCATCTCGCCTTCGATCTCGGCCTTGGGAGTGAGTGCTGCGACGGAGTCGATGACGATGACGTCGACCGCACCAGATCGCACCAGCATATCGGCGATCTCAAGTGCTTGCTCGCCGGTATCCGGCTGCGAGACCAGCAGATCATCAATATTAACGCCAAGCTTCTCCGCATACACCGGGTCGAGCGCGTGTTCGGCATCGATAAAGGCGCAGGTCTTCCCTTTTTTCTGCGCCTCCGCAATCACCTGGAGCGTTAGCGTCGTCTTACCGGAACTTTCCGGACCGTAGATTTCGACTATACGTCCATAAGGCAGCCCGCCTATACCGAGTGCAATATCGAGTCCGAGAGAGCCGGTAGAGACTGAAGGCATAGCCTCCCTGGGCTTTTCACCCATGCGCATGACCGCGCCTTTACCATACTGTCGTTCGATCTGACTCAGCGCTGCGGTAAGCGCCTTCTTGCGATTATCATCCATTCTTGATTTCACCTTTGTTTAATTGAGGTTAGCCAACAGCGGGGGTTCAGTGCCCTCTATTGGCCAGACAGTAGCCAGCCGGTACGCCGACCATTCTGCGTCCATGCAGTATGTCGCCAGAGCAATACTGTATAAAACAACAGCAGTATGTCACAGGACAATTCAGCCACGCAAGCCTGCCCGAATTGATTTGCCGATAATTCAGGCCTTCGTGTCCTGTTGCTGTACTGCCTATAAATTCTGCAGCAGTCTGTGCAACTTTGCCAGGCTGTACACAATGGTCTGTTCGCGCACAGCTGACCGGTCGCCGCTGAAGACCTGGCGTTCGGTCACGGTTCCCTTGGGCAGGCACCACCCGAAGCAGACCGTTCCAACTGGCTTCTCTGCTGTTCCGCCACCAGGTCCTGCGATACCACTCACCGATAGCGCCACTTCCGCGCCCGCGCGTCGTGCGGCACCCTCCGCCATGGCGGCAGCGACAGGCTCACTCACTGCTCCGTTATCTCTCAGCAGCTGCGGCGCAACATCGAGCATAGCGGTCTTCGCGGAGTTGCTGTACACGATGAAACCCTGCTCGAACCAGGCGGAGCTGCCAGCCACGCTTGTCAATGCATAGCCGATACCACCTGCAGTGCACGACTCCGCGACAGTCACTTGCCATTGCAGCTTTTGCAACATGGTGCCGATCGACGCTAGTAACTCAAGTTCGGGAAGCTTTATACTGAGCCGCTGGGCAGCATCATAAGATTCGTTCTCCATAATATGCAGTCCTTCAGAGAAGTTCAGTGGCGCATCTGCCACTCTTGGACATTCTGCCTTCGGCACCAACGCCGGTCAAAAATCGCTCAGCTTTATCCCGGAAATCAATGACAACGACCACTCAGACAGCCTCTCACCGCGAGTCAGATGGCTCATCGATCAGCGCTTCGAACCCCACAGCACATGCAGCGGCACTATCGCAGCATACCCCGATGATGCAGCAGTTTCTGCGTATAAAAGCAGAGCACCCCGATCAGTTCCTGTTTTACCGGATGGGTGATTTCTACGAGCTGTTTTTCGACGATGCTCTACAGGTCTCGGCCATCCTGGACATTACCCTGACGCATCGCGGACAGTCGGCTGGCAAGCCCATTCCTATGGCTGGCGTCCCCTATCACGCTGCCGAAGCTTACCTCGCAAAGCTTGTGAAACTCGGGCACAGCGTAGTCATCTGTGAGCAGGTAGGCCAGCCAGGCGAAGGGAAAGGTCCTGTTGAGCGGAAGGTTGCGCGCACCGTGACGCCTGGCACCCTGACGGACGATGCTTTTCTCGATGAGCGCAGCGACAACATCATTGTCTCGGTTCACGCCCGGCCCGCAGCGAAAGCTTCTGGCAGTGAAAGAAGTCTGATCTATGGCATTGCGATGCTGGACGTGAGCACTGCCCGTTTCAGTCTGCAGGAAGTCGACTCACTCGTGGCTGTGGCTGATGAGCTCGGCCGATTGCGGCCATCGGAACTTCTGCTCAACGAAAGTGGTGCCCTCGCTGAAGCGGGCGGCAGTCTGCTGCGCCAGCAAATACTCCGGACCACTGTGCGGAAACTACCCGAATGGCACTTCGATGAGACGACCTGCGAACGAATGCTTTGCGAACAACTGGGCGTTCTGCATCTGGACGGGTATGGCTGCAGTGACAAACCTGCGGCCATCTCGGCAGCTGGGGCGCTACTTCACTACGTTAGGGAGACCCAGCAGAATGCCCTGCCACATATCTGCACACTGGTAACCGAGCGCCACGATGACGCCATTCTCATCGATGCTGCTACGCGACGAAATCTTGAGATAGACCAGACAAGCAGTGGCGAATTCCGCCACTCCCTGTGCTGGGCACTCGACACGACCTCGGGCGTGATGGGCGCCAGATTACTGAAGCGGCTTCTGAACCGGCCTTTGCGTGATCCTGTAGCTATCGGAGAGCGCCATGATGCGGTGGCAGCTTTGTTGGTGCGACAGCGTTTTGAAGACGTGCGTGAAGTACTCAAAGGCATCGGGGACATGGAGCGGGTCCTGACACGGATCGCGCTCGGATCCGCCCGCCCGAGGGACCTCGTACGCCTGCGTGATGCATTGGGCAGGATTCCTGCCCTTCACAGCACGCTGCATTGGAATACCGCAGATGAAGGTGAAATGCCCTCTCTGCTGAACGGCCTGATGCGGGCCGCACAACCACTGCCAGAGCTATGCGCAGTGCTCGAAGCGGCGATTGAGGACAACCCGCCGGTTGTCATTCGCGATGGCGGTGTGCTTCGTGACAGCTTCGATGAAGAGCTAGCCGAACTGCGTGCCCTCGGCAACAATGCCAGTGACCAGCTCCTGGCCATCGAGACCCGCGAGCGGGAGAGAACGAAGCTTTCCAGCCTCAAGGTCGGCTATAACCGTGTTCACGGGTATTACATTGAAATGAGCCGATCGCAAGCCGACCAGGCTCCAGCTGATTATGTTCGCCGTCAGACCCTGAAGAACACCGAACGCTTCATCACGCCCGAGCTCAAGCTGTTTGAAGACAAAGCGCTTGGCGCGAAGAGCAAGGCGCTCAGTCGCGAAAAGATGCTGTACGAAGCGCTGATTGCGGATATCGCCACCCAACTGCAACAGTTACAGTCATGTGCTGCTGCGATTGCCATGATCGATGTGCTGGCCTGCTTCGCCGAGCGCGCGCACCAGCTGAACCTGGTTCGACCCGAGTTCACCGAGACGCAGCAAATCTGCATCGATGCGGGCAGGCATCTGGTTGTTGAGGCGGTGTCGTCCGAGGCATTCGTGCCTAACGGCATCAAGCTCGATTCCGAGCGCTCGATGTGCATCATTACCGGGCCGAACATGGGGGGTAAGTCAACCTTCATGCGTCAGACGGCGCTGGTTGTCCTGCTCGCATGCTGCGGCTGTTTCGTCCCAGCGCGTGCTGCTGTACTTGGGCCGATAGACCGCATCTTCACCCGCATGGGCGCTTCAGACGATACCGCGTCAGGTCGATCGACCTTCATGGTTGAAATGACTGAAACCGCCAATATTCTCAACACCGCGACCAGTCAAAGTCTTGTGCTGCTCGATGAAATCGGTCGCGGTACCAGCACCTACGATGGCCTGGCGTTGGCCTGGGCGGTAATTGAACACCTCCACGACAAGGTGGGCTGCCTCACCTTATTCGCCACCCACTATTTCGAGCTCACCAAACTGGATGCAGCGCATAAGGGCATTCATAACCTGCATCTGGCTGCCGTTGAGTACCGGGAAGACATCGTATTTCAACATAAGGTGCTCGAGGGTCCGGCTAGTCGAAGCTACGGTATTCAGGTCGCAAAGCTCGCCGGCGTACCACCCGCCGTTCTCGCATTTGCGAGAACCCGGCTGAAAGCCCTCGAGGAACAGGGTCGTCATGATGCGAGTGGCGGTGCGGACGTATGGCAGCACGAACTCTTCCCGGCCACCGGCAGTAGCGGCTCAGCATCTGCCGAGATAGGGCGCGACCGTTTGGAGCCATCAGCTCCGGCCGATCCCCGACTGGCCGAACTTGAGGCACTGCTGGACGCCACAGATCCTGATGAACTATCGCCGAAAGAAGCGCTGGCCTTGCTCTACACCATGAAAAACCTCAAGAGCGACTGCCTTGAGCGTTCAAATCATCTACAATAGCCGCATCTTAACTTTAACAACTTACGTCTCTTGACTGAGGGATCTGCCAATGACATTTGTAGTGACCGAAAACTGCATCAAATGTAAATATACCGATTGCGTTGAAGTCTGCCCAGTAGACTGTTTTTATGAAGGTCCGAACTTCCTTGTCATCGATCCCGACGAGTGCATCGACTGCGCATTGTGTGAGCCAGAGTGCCCCGCCAATGCCATCTTCTCTGAAGATGAACTGCCGGATGATCAGAAGGAGTTTATCGAGATAAACGCCGAGCTGGCTTCGAAGTGGGACAACATCACCGAGAAGAAAGATCCGCTGCCAGATGCTGAAGAATGGGACGGCAAGCCAAACAAGACGCCACTACTGGAACGTTAGAGGACACACACATGTTCAGAGCCATAGTCATCAACAAGAATAACGATACAAGCGCCGCCGCTGTCGAGTCAGTCGACGAGGCTGATTTGCCGGATGGCGAAGTTAGCGTAGACATCGACTATTCCACTCTGAACTACAAGGATGCGCTGGCCATTACAGGCAAAGCGCCTGTGGTCAGGAATTTCCCAATGGTGGCCGGTATCGACTTTGCCGGCACTGTGACTGCAAGCAACTCCTCCCGCTTCAAAGCAGGTGACAAGGTCATTCTGAACGGCTGGGGTGTGGGCGAGTCTCACTGGGGTGGTCTGTCCCAAAAGGCGCGTGTGAAGGCGGACTGGCTTGTCTCGTTGCCCGAGGCCTTGAGCACTTTTGACGCCATGGCATGTGGTACAGCTGGCTATACCGCAATGCTTTGCGTTCAGGCACTCGAGGCACAGGGTGTCAAACCTGAGGATGGCGAAATCGTCGTCACTGGCGCATCCGGCGGGGTTGGCAGTGTGGCCGTTTTTCTGCTGGCCAATCGTGGCTATCGCGTTGTTGCACTGACCGGGCGCATGCAGGAGGCCGACTATCTTCGTTCGCTCGGCGCAAGTGAGGTCATGGATCGCTCAGAGTTCTCCGAGAAAGGTCGCCCACTCGCACGCGAGCGGTGGGCTGGCGCGGTTGATGTCGCCGGCAGTCACACCCTCGCCAACGTGTGCGCCTCAACGAAATATCTAGGCACCGTGACCTGTTGCGGCCTTGCCCAGGGCATGGACTTTCCAGCATCTGTCGCACCTTTCATCTTGAGGGGCGTCAAGCTGATTGGTATCGACAGCGTCCAGTGCCCCGCGCCGATTCGTGAAAAAGCCTGGGCAGCGCTTGCTACCGAATGGAAGCCTGATTTACTGAAGTCGGTGACGAGCATCACCACGCTCGACAAGGCAATCAATGACGCGGCGCGTCTGCTGAACGGAGAAATCCGCGGCCGTCTGGTAGTGGATGTGAATAAGGCGTAAGTGCCTCAAGCCACTGCGGCAACCTGAAGCAGCTTCCTGATGGGCGCAAAGGATCGTCGATGCAAGGGGCAGATGCCATGCTGTTTCAGCGCATCCAGGTGCTGTGCTGTGGGATACCCCATATGCCGCTCAAAGCCATACTGCGGGTACTCTACGGCAGCCTTACACATCTGATCGTCCCTGTGCACTTTAGCTAGTATCGAGGCTGCCCCGATCGATTGAATACTGTCGTCTCCGCCAACGACTGCCGTCGCTGGTATAGACAGATTTGGCAGTCGGTTGCCGTCAACAAAGGCGTGCTCGAGACGGATCAACAGATCTTGAGGCAAGGCTGCTAATGCGCGCTCCATGGCCAGCATACTGGCATGAAGAATATTGATCCGGTCTATCTCCTCAATATCGGCTTCCCCAATGGCGAATCCTATAGCCGTGGTGCGAATCTCACTGCAGAGCAGAACTCGGTTCTTCGCGCTCAGCTTCTTCGAATCACGTACACCTACAATCTGCTGTGACTCGTACATCACCACAGCGGCCGCAACCACCGACCCCGCCAATGGGCCGCGACCAACTTCATCGAGTCCAACTATCAGTCTACCCATCGGCTCAGGCCTTCCTTGTCTTGTCCAGTATTTCGGTTTTAATCGCTTTCGCAGCACGCTCGCTGGCATTGCAGTGAATCTGTTTGTGCAGCGAACGAAATCGCTGCTTCAGCATGGCAGCCCTGGAGGCTTCAGTCTCTCTCAGCAATGCTTCCGCGATCCGCTCCGGGGTGACCTCATCCTGGATGAGCTCGGGCACGAGCGCTTCATCCGCCAGCAGGTTTGGCAAGGCTATGTATTTTGATTTCATCAGGCGCTTCATGATCCAGTAAGTCGGTCTGGCCAAACGATAGGCCACAACCATTGGACGCCCAACCAGCATGGCTTCGAGACTCGCCGTGCCAGATGCGAGGATGACGCCATCAGCAGCCTGCAAGGCTATCCTGGCCTGGCCCTGTAGCACACGTACGGACTGATCAGCTGTTAGATCGGGGAACGCCTTCAGTAGGTAGTGCAATTGCGATTCCCGAATTGCATTCGCTGCAGGAATCAGAAAAACAGCGGCGGGATTCTTTCGCTTGAGTACGCGCGCAGCTTGTAGAAACACAGTGCCGAGACGGCTCACTTCACTGCCCCTGGAACCCGGAAGGATGGCATAAACGGGTCCCGAAGTGTCGCTACTGAGGCCGAGCTGCGCACGCGCAGGCGCCGGCTCGAGTCCAAGTGCGATCTCATCCGCCAGTGGGTGACCGACAAATGCCACTGGCACTTGCCATCGCTCGTAGAAGGCTGCTTCAAAAGGCAGCAAGGTCAGCATGAGATCCACCGAGCGCTTGATGCCATGAATCCGCCCCTGACGCCAGGCCCAAACAGACGGACTTACGTAATGCACGGTAGGAATACCCGCTCGTTTGATCTTGTTGGCAAGCCGAAGATTGAAATCTGGTGCATCGATACCGATGAAGATGTCAGCTTTCCAGCCGACAAAATAAGCAAGCAACCTCGCTCTGAGCTCGAAGAGCTGTGGCAGGCTATCCAGCACCTCAACCAGCCCCATAATTGACAGGTGTTCCATCGGGAACAGTGATTCGCAGCCAGCGCCCTGCATAAGCGGCCCACCCATGCCGCCAAATTCGGCATCTGGATATTGCGCCCGCAAGGCATGAATGAGACCCGCGCCGAGTAAATCACCGGAGGCCTCACCTGCAACAATGGCGATTCTCAAGAAGCCCCCTTCATGCTCGATAAATTTGCTTAACGTACGATTCCGCGAGTGGCGCGCTTGAGACTGGCAATGAACACTTTCAATTCGGCCGACTCATTGTCGGCATCGAGCTTATCGAGTTCCACAATGGCCTGCTCGAAAGTCAGACCGCCACGGTAGAGCGTCTTGTAAGCCTTGCGCAGGATTGCTACCGATTCACTGCTGACATCGCGCCGGCGCAATCCTTCGGTATTGAGCCCGTGCGCCGTGGCGGACTGCCCTCCAGCCATGACATAAGCGGGCACGTCCTTCAGCACTATACTGCCACCAGCACACATGCTCTGCGTGCCGATGTGGCAAAACTGGTGAACCAGGGTGCCGCCGCCGAGTATCGCGAAGTCGTCGACCCGAACGTGCCCAGCGATGGTGGCCAGGTTGGCAAGGATGGTACCGTTGCCTACCACACAGTCATGAGCGACATGAGAGGAGGCCATGAACAGGTTGCCATTGCCAATAGTGGTCTCTCCGCGATCCTGCACAGTTCCACGATGGATACTGCAGTACTCACGAATTATGTTGTCGTCACCCATGATGAGCCGTGTTGGCTCACCGTTGTACTTCTTGTCCTGACAGTCTTCGCCAACACTGGCAAATTGATAGATATGGTTGTTGCGGCCAATGACGGTCGGGCCGCCTATGACGACATGAGAGGCAACGACCGTTCCAGCACCGATTTCAACTTCGGGCCCGATCACGGTGAACGGCCCGATACTGACGCTCGGATGAATCCGGGCTGAAGGGCTGACAATTGCCTGCTCGTGGATTGTCATGCCAGTTTTCTCTCCGCTGTGAGAATTTCGGCGCTGCAGACAAGAACACCGCCTACATCCGATGTGCAGTAGAACTTCCAGATACCCCGACGGTCGGTAACATAACTGGCGTGCAGGTTCAGCTGGTCGCCGGGTACTACAGGCTTCTTGAAGCGCACCTTGTCCGTACCAGCCAGATAGTAAGTGACACCATCCGCCGGTTTCTGATCTGTGGTGAGAAAGCCGAGAATACCTGCCACCTGCGCCATGGCCTCAACAATAAGAACACCAGGCATAATTGCGTAATCAGGGAAGTGTCCCTGAAAGTAGGGCTCATTATGGGTGACGTTCTTGAGCCCCGAGATTGTTTTCCCAAGCTCATAGCTCGTTACCCTGTCTACCAGCAGGAAGGGATAGCGATGCGGAAGATACTCGCGAATATCAACGTTTTCCATGTCAGTTACTCTGCCTTTTTCGTCACGATCCGCTATCGTTGCTCAATGCGCTCACGAAGCTCACGGACCTCTTTCTCAAGATTAATTAGCGTTCGAATGTACCCGTCCAATTGTCGGAAGCGAGCCACATTCCGGCGCCAGTTGGAATTCGGCTCGACTGCAGTGCCCGACGAATAAACGCCAGGGCTACTGATGTCCTTGGTTACCAGCGTCATGCCGGTAATGTTCACCTGATCGCAGATCGTGAGGTGACCGGCTATGCCGACACCACCACCGATCATGCACATTTTGCCTACTTTCGTACTGCCTGCTATGCCAACACAGGCTGCCAACACGGTGTGATCACCGATCTCGACGTTATGCGCGATCTGTATCTGATTGTCCAGTTTGACCCCATCACCGATCACGGTGTCATCAAGTGCGCCCCGGTCGATGGTGGTACCGGCGCCTATTTCGACGTCGGATCCGATTCTGACGCCACCGAGCTGTTCGATCTTGATGAAACTGCCCTTATGCGGCGCAAACCCAAAGCCATCCGAGCCGACCGTGCAGTGACTATGTATGATACTTCTATCGCCGATAGTCACATCGTGATAGATGCTTGCCTGCGGATAGATCAGCACATCTCTGCCGATACGACTGCGCGAGCCAACCGTCGTTCCGGCGGCTATACGTGCACCGTCACCTATCTCCACGCCACTCCCAATCACGACGTTTGGTCCGATACAGACGCCCTGCCCCAGCGTCGCATCATCGGCAATGCGGGCACTCGGATGGATACTGGGCGAATCCGGATTCGAAACACCAGCTTGATCGCCGAATAACAGGATCGTTTTATCGTGACTGAACAGGTGGGTCAGTTTTGCATAGGCGGCGTAAGGATCGGAAGTCACAAAGCAAGGCACTGGACTTTCTTCAGCGTGCTGCGGTTTCAGGATGACCGCAAGCGCGCCAGTCGTCTTCAGTTGCGAAAGATACTGATCGCTGGCCAGAAAGGCGATGTGCTGCTCCCCAGCCTTAACAAGAGTGGCCAGCCCCATCACAGGACTCGACAGCAGCGCACGGGCGTGCCCCGCGCCTGATACCGGCGCAGGAGTAAGAGGGAGATCAAGATGATCAGCAACATCAGACAGGGTAATCGTCATACACAAAAAACCGCTAGTCAGTCTGACAGGCGCGAGCCTGCGGGTGCATATGAACCTACTGCTTGTTGAGCTCTTCGATCAGCTTGTCAGTGATGTCTAGCGCTGGCGCCGAGAAAACAGCAACGGTTTTGGGCAGGACAAGATCGAGGTCATTGTCGGCTGCAAGTTTCTTGATAGCAGCATCGACCTTGGGCTTTGACTGGTTTACGAAAAGTTCTTCACGCTTCGCGACCGAGTTCTGGAACTTGTTCTTCAGAAAGTTGAATTCCTGCACTTTCTCTTCGAGTTCCGCCTGTGCCTTTTCCTTTTCGCTCTCGCTCATGATGGCGCCATCTTTCTGCAGACGCTGCTGCAGTTTCTGCGCCTCTTCCCCTACCTTCCGGATGCGCGCGTCGTCATCAGCGAAGTCTTTTTCCATCTGGGTGGAAAATGATTTGGCCGATTCCGAACCAAGAAGAGCGGCACGGAGGTCGATGATGCCGATCTTGGTTTCCGCAGCGGCCATTCCCGCCACAGACAGAAGTGAGCAGGTGAGTACAAGTCTTTTCAAAAACATACAGCTACCTTCGTTGAATATGAAGTTGTCACTGACTGGCAATTCCAGAAAGTGTACCCCTTTCCCGGGCGTGGGGCTATGTCCTGTGAAATCAGACTCATAGCGTCTGGCCAAGCAGAAACTGGAAGAACTGAGGGCGGTCGCCATCCTTGTCGTTGAAGGCACGCGCCACACTGAAACTCAGAGGGCCGATAGGGGTGATCCAGGAAAGCGATAGTCCCGCCGCAAACCGCAGCTCGTCCAGTTCCGGATCGAAACTTCGATCTGTATCGAATACGTTTCCGCCGTCGATAAATACGGTTGATCTGACCTGGGACCGGTCTTCCAGGAAGATGAACGGCACTATGAGCTCAAGCGACCCTTCGATTTGTAGATTGCCGCCGAATGGATCGGGGCGATCAATGGAGCCCTCTGGAGGCGTGCTTTTCGCACCTAGCGAATTCGGCCGATAACCGCGCACGGAACCGATGCCGCCACTGTAGTAGTGCTCGAAGAAAGGCAGGTCGTCAACGTTACCGAAGCCCGCGCCATAGCGGATATCGCCACGCGTTCTGAAAACCCACTCATGATCATCGCTGAGCGGGAAGTAGACGTTGGCACCATAGCCAGTCTTGTAGAACGTGAAATCACTTACTTCGGGAAGGATTACCCTGAGACTTACGCGCTGTGAGGTACCCGATGTCGGGAAGAGTCCGCGGTTGAGCGTCGACCGTCGCCATTGCGCCGTAACGTCGAAAAAGTCATAGCTATCGCCGTACTCCTCAAGGAAGCTCTCTATTTCCACGACCGGACGATCAACCTGAATCTTTGTATGGGTATAACCAACGCCAAAATTCAGCCTGGAATAGCGATCTATCGGGTAACCAAAGTTGACCCCGCCACCAACACTGTCTTCTATATACGAGGTCAACTCGGTGTTGCTATCGCTCAGATCGGTTTCTCTGTAGAAGAGGTTGAAACCCCGGCTAACCCCATCGACCGTGTAGTAGGGGTTGGTGTAGTTGAAGTTTGCACTACGAACTGTATCGCTGCGATTTACCCCGAATGACACCTGACGGCCAGTACCCAGGAAGTTGTTCTCCGATACACTGGCACCCAGTACCAGACCACTGGTGCTGTAACCAAGACTGGCCGAAAGACTGCCAGTGGATTGCTCTTCGACCGCATAATTGACGTCGATCTGATCGTCGGTGCCAGGTACCAGAGGCGTTTCAACAGTGACAGTCTTGAAGAAGCCAAGCCGCTCCAGCCGCGCCTTCGAAGATTCGATGAGGTCGGTTGACGCGGCAGCGGCTTCCATCTGCATCATTTCCTGACGCAACACTTCATCGCTCGTAGTGATATTGCCACGGAAATTGATCCGCCTGACATAGGTTCTTCGGCCGGGCTCGACAAAAAAGGTCACTGAAGCCGTGTTGTCATCATGAGGCTCAGGTATCGCATTGACATCGGCAAAGGTGTAACCATCATTGCCCAGTCTCTTGGCGATGATGTCTGACGTGTACGTTAACAACTGTCGCGAAAAGACATCGCCTTCCTTGATCACAATCAGCTTGCGCAGCTCTGCCTCGTCGATCTTCAGGTCGCCCCGCAAAGCAATATCCCTGATGGTGAAGCGCTCACCTTCGTCGACATTGACCGTGATATAGACGTTTTCCCGATCCCGGGAAACCGAGACCTGCGTGCTTTCTATGCTGAACTTGATGAAGCCACGATCAAGATAATACGACGTGATCTTTTCTATATCGCCGTTGAGCTTCTGCTTGCTGTACTTGTCACTACCGAAAATAGAGGCCCAGAAGCCGGTTGTTTCAAGCTCCATCAGTTCCCGCAGCGTTTCGTCATCGTAGGTCTTGTTGCCGACGAAATTGATATGGGCGATAGATGAAACTGGTCCTTCCTTGATCTTGATGTCTATGCGAACCCGGTTGCGCTCCTGTTCCGTAATGCCAGCGTCGACAGAGGCGTTATATCGTCCCTGTGCGATGTAGCTCTGCAGGATCTCAAGCTCTATCCGCTCAAGGGTGGAGCGCTGAAGCACTTCGCCCTCGGCCAACCCATTCGATTTCAGGCCCTCTAGCAAGTCCTCCGACGGCAGATTCTTGTTTCCTTCGATCTCAATTTTACTGATCGATGGCCGCTCATCGACCTTGAGAACCAGCACATCGGTGTCACGAAACACCTTGATGTCTGTGAACAGGCCAGTAGCAAACAAGCTTCGGGTAGCATCAGCGAGTTCCTCTGGCGTGAACTCGCGGCCCACCTGAAGCGGAAAAGCACTGAAGACACTACCGGCGGAGACCCGCTGCAGCCCCTCGACCCGGACATCCTTGACTACGAATGTTTCGATAGCCGCCACAGAGGTCGCCGTAAGAATCAGCGCTAGAAAAGACAGAAAACGAAAAAATCTCATGAATAGAGGCTTACTTTGTTTTGAGGGTCGGGACAGATTCTCAACGCAGGTCGATAGCCGTCCTGCGGATCAGTCGCTTGAGCGTCTATCAATCGTTTTAACAAGCAATCATAGACGGGCGAAGTCATTGAATATTGCCAGCAGCATAACGCCACCGAGCAGCATCATGCCGAGGCGGATGCCCGCCATCTGGACACTTTCCGGCAGTGGTTTCCCACGAACGAGTTCTGCAAAATAATACAACAGGTGCCCGCCATCAAGTACCGGTACCGGCAGTAAATTCAGTACGCCGAGCATTATGCTCAGGTGAGCCAGGAAACTGATGAAGGCTTCAGAGCCAAAACCAGCCGACTGCCCGGCTGCTTTCGCAATTGTGATTGGCCCGCCGAGATTATCAGGCGAAATGGCTCCGACCACCAATTTCTTGAGAGAAGTCAGGATCATGGCAGCCATATCCGCTGTCTTCGCTACGGCCTCCCACAGTGCGTCGACAGGCCCATAACTGATTTCAATCAGCTTATCAGCGGGCCATTCTGGCACATCCACACTAGCTCCGATAAATCCCTGGCTGTCGCCGTTCACGATGCGTGACTCGGGTACGAGCATCGTCTGCTTGGTATCCCCACTTTCAAGCTGGCGGTACTCGATATCAAGAGGTTTTTCCGGCGAGGCCTGTATGAATTGCACCAGTGCATCCCAGGTTTCGACCTGGATACCATTGACAGAGGTGATCAGGTCGCCCGGGGCCAGGCCCGCCTGCTCAGCTCGCCCACCCTCTACCACAGTTTCTATTCGTGGCGTGATCGCCGGGCGCCATGGTGAGATACCCAGCGCCTGAAGAGGATTGGGATCACGCTCCCCGCTCAACCAATCAGACACAGGCAAACTGAACTCACGTGAGGCGCCGTCAGTATCTTGGGTGGCCAACCGGATACTGCCACTGTCGCCAAGGCGATCAATGAGCTGCAGATTGACTTCAGACCAGTCGTTAGTAGGCTTTCCATCGACAGCGACGATGGTGAGCTCCGGAGTGAGACCACGCCTGTCAGCAACCGAGTCCTTTTCAATCTGGCCGGTCAGAGGCTTCACGGCCTGAACACCGACTACAAAGACGACCCAGTAAACGAGAATGGCAAAGAGGAAATTGGCCAGGGGTCCGGCCGCAGCTATAGCTATCCGCTGCTGCACAGGCTTTTGATTGAAGCTTTGCTCGAGCTCGGCATCCTCGACAGGCCCCTCTCGCTCATCGAGCATCTTGACGTAACCACCAAGCGGGATCGCTGCGATGACATACTCCGTCCCCGTAGCGCCGATGCGTTTCCAGATGGGCCGGCCGAAGCCTACTGAAAATCGGAGCACCTTGACGCCGCAGCGCCGGGCCACCCAGAAGTGGCCGAACTCGTGGATGGTCACAAGGATGCCCAGGGTGACGATCAGTGCAAGGGCGTTCTGAATGAAGGACATACCTGAAGAACCTGAATGCTGCTTGCTAAGAGAATCTACGCACGAGCTCTTCCGCGCAGACACGACTCCTGGCGTCGGCCTCGACGATAGCCTCCAGAGTCGAAGCTTCATGGATGATACATGAATCAAGACTCGCCTGTATTACTTTTGAGATATCCAGAAAGCCGATTCGCTGGTCGATAAAGGCTTGAACAGCAATCTCGTTGGCTGCATTGAGAACAGCCGGTGCAGCACCGCCAGCCTCAAAAGCTCTTCCAGCAAGACCCAAACATGGAAACGCCTCATGATCAGGCGCTTCGAAATGAAGGCCGTTCAACGCGAACAAATCAAGTCGCGCCGACCTGCTCCCGATCCTTCTTGGCCACCCCAGCGCCGAAGCAATGGGGGTCTTCATGTCTGGCGCGCCGAGCTGGGCGAGCACTGACCCATCAATAAATTCGACCATGGAGTGGATAATTGATTCGGGATGAATGACGACGTTGATCTGCGCCGGCGTGAGATCAAAGAGCCAGCAAGCCTCTATCAGCTCCAGGCCCTTGTTCATGAGAGTGGCCGAATCAATCGAGATCTTTTGTCCCATTTGCCAGTTTGGGTGCTTGCAGGCCTGTGCAAGCGTCACCTGCGCGAGACTCGCACGCCTCTGGCCACGGAACGGACCGCCAGAGGCAGTGAGGTGGATGCGGGAAATGCCGTTCCAAATCGTAGCAATTTGCTCGCCCGCACCAGGCACGGCTTGGGCGGTAGATTTACAGGCTACCGCCTGTTGTAACTGATCCGGCAGACACTGAAAGATGGCGTTGTGCTCGCTGTCGATTGGCAGTAGCGTCGCGCCGTGCTTCAACACCATATCCATGAGCACTGCGCCGCTCATGACAAGGGCTTCCTTGTTCGCGAGAAGGATACGCTTGCCATGACGGGCAGCCGTGAAGACCGAGGCCAGCCCGGCGGCACCAACTATGCCCGCGACGACAACATCGACCTCCGGCATCGACGCAACCTGCTCAAGCGCATTGGCACCGCGGAGTATTTCAGTGTCAGTCTCGGCACATACGCGCTGGAGTTCTTCGAACGAGTCGGCGACAACCGCACGGTCGTCAGCCCCACTGAGGACGGCGATGCGCGGCCTGAACTCGCGTACAATATCGGTGAGCGCCCGGACATTGTTGTGGGCGGTTACTGCAAAAAGCTCAAATGATTCAGGATTCTCGCGGATGACATCAAGGGTGCTAAAACCTATCGACCCGCTCGTCCCAAGAACAGCAACCCGCTCGCGTCGGCTCATCGAATATTCCCGCTCATCACTGCCCCGCCAGCCAGCCGCTTAACATCATCATGCACATGAACACAGGCGCTGCGGCGGTGACGCTATCGATACGGTCCATAATTCCGCCGTGCCCAGGCAGCAGCTTGCCACTGTCTTTCACACCGGCCACCCGCTTCATGAGACTTTCGGTCAGATCACCGACAACCGACAAAGCGGCAGCGAACAATGTGACAATAGTCAGCATGACCAGCCCCTGAAGCTCCACTCCGGTGGCCAATGCCACGCCAACTGGCAGCACCAGTACCGCGATCAATCCGCCTACCAGGCCTTCGATTGACTTACCGGGGCTGACGCGAGGAGCCAGCTTTCGCTTACCAAAACGCTTCCCGGAAAAGTAAGCGCCGATATCAGCCAGCCACACGATTACAAAGATATAAAAAATCAACCACGCGCCAGACAACCCTGGCATACCATCGATCATGCTGACTCGTGCCTGCATAAGGGCCGCCCAAGCAGGCACCAGCACAAGGACACCTGCCAGCATGCGCAGACCGGGCTTGTTCCATAACGCCATACCCGAGGGGTAGATCTTCACCAGAACTGTACAGAGCAGCCACCAGAGCAAGCCTATGGTGAGGACCGGTGAGACCGGAAAGAATTGAAGCAGGTAGATAAGCGCCAGCACCATTGCGACATAGAGCCCCTTCTGCGGCGCACTGTGCAGACCCGACATAGCCCCTAGTTCCCAGGCGCCAAGCGCAAAAATGAACGCCAGAAACAGCGCAAACTGGTCCGGTGAAGTCGCAAAAAGGCCGAGACCGAAGACGGCCACCAGCACCAAGGCGGTGATGACCCGCTGTTTCAACATCGCAATGCTCCCTGCAGGCGGCCTATAAATCGATCCGCTGCGCTATTTGATCGTCGGTTTGTCCAAAACGGCGGATACGCTGACTGTAAGCTGCCAATGCGTCTCTCATCTGCTCGGTCTTGAAGTCTGGCCAGTAGACAGTACTGAAATAGAACTCCGAGTACGCCATTTGCCACAACATGAAATTGCTTATTCTCTGCTCATTCGCGGTTCTGATGCACAGGTCCGGTGGCGGCAGATCGCCAAGATAGAGATGCTGCTGGATCAGATCTTCGGTGATATCGCCGGGCTCCAGGCGCCCATCTCTGACCTGTTGCGCAATTTGGCGAACACTGTGAGTGATGTCCGCCCGGCCACCATAGTTGGCTGCTATGATCAGCGTCATTGCGGTGTTGCCGACCGTGAGCGCTTCAGCTTCAGCCATACTCATCTGCAGCCCCTTGGAGAAGGCCGAGCGGTCACCCATGATGCGTAGCCTGATATTGTTCCGATGCAGCTTTCGCACCTCACGCTTCAAGGCAATCAGAAACAGCCGCATCAAAGCATTGACCTCATCTTCAGGTCTTCGCCAGTTTTCGCTACTGAAAGCAAACAGTGTGAGATACCGAACGCCAGCTTGCGCACAGGTCTGAACGCAGGCGCGAACAGCTTCCACGCCAGCTTTGTGACCAGCGATCCCAGGCAATTTCCGCGCTTTGGCCCAACGATTGTTGCCATCCATAATGATTGCAACGTGCTCTGGCGGCCCACCAGAGCTGAGGGGTATTCCAGCTGATCCCATAAATCACTTCAGTCGGGGCCCGAGCGTACGCGCCGCAAGAAATTGCGGGCACCAGGACCGGAATAAGTTATTGCGCCCAGAGCGTACTCCGGAGCGGACGGAGTTAGACTTCCATCAAATCCTTTTCTTTATCGGCAAGAAGTTCGTCAACGCGCGCGACATATTTGTCCGTCATTTTCTGAACCTCATCAAGCGCCTTCTTCTCCTCATCTTCGCTGATCATCTTTTCCTTCAGCGCTTCCTTGATTTCGGAGTTAGCGTCGCGACGTGCGTTACGTACCGAGACTCTGGCATTTTCTGCCTCGGCCTTTGCCTGCTTTACATAATTTCTTCTGGTTTCTTCCGTGAGCGCCGGCATAGGTACGCGGATAACGCCCCCGGACGTCGAAGGATTCAGGCCCAGATCCGACTTCATTATAGCCTTCTCGACCTCGGGGACCATGTTCTTCTCCCAAGGTGTAACCATAAGAGTGCGGGCGTCTTCGACAGAGACGTTAGCCATCTGCGGCAGCGGCGTGTTGCTACCATAGTAGTTCACCATCACTGATGACAGGATATTAGGACTGGCGCGACCGGTCCGGATACGGCCGAAAGCATGGCCCAGCGCTTCTATGGCCTTCTGCATGCTGGCTTCAGCACTCTTCTTGATATCATTTAGCATTGCTCGCTCCTCGCTCTATCAGCGTTCCTTCGTCCTCTCCGAGCACGATTTTAGTCAGTGCACCCGCTTTGTTCATGTTGAATACTCGAACCGGCATTCCATGGTCGCGACACAAACAAATCGCTGTAAGATCCATGACGCCGAGTTTCTTGTCGAGCACTTCGTCGTAGGTCAGTCTGTCGTATTTCTTCGCATCTGGATACTGCATTGGATCCGCGGAAAATACGCCATCCACTTTAGTGGCCTTGAGTACGCAATCCGCGTCGACTTCGATGCCACGCAAGCAAGCAGCGGAGTCTGTTGTGAAGAATGGATTACCTGTGCCGGCGCAGAAAATGACAACGTCACCTTCACGTAAGTCTCTGATTGCCCGCCGCCGATCATAATGCTCAACGATGCCACTCATCGGAATCGCAGACATGATTCGCGTGGTAATGTTCGAGCGCTCCAGGGCGTCACGCATCGCGAGTGAGTTCATCACGGTCGCCAGCATACCCATGTGATCTCCAGTGACGCGATCCATTCCGGCGGCTTGCAGTGACGCGCCCCGGAACAGATTCCCACCACCGACCACGAGGCCAACTTGAACGCCGATGCCGACCAGCTGCCCGATCTCGAGGGCCATGCGGTTGAGCACTTTCGGGTCGATGCCGAAATTGCCGTCACCCATGAGCGCCTCACCGGAAAGTTTGAGCAGAACCCTGCGGTATTTTGACTGAGTAAGACTCTCTTGCGGCATACAGATGGATCCTTGGACTGGGAAAAATAAAAACTGTGTCGTCGCCTGCCTGGGCACTACACAAAAAAAAGGCGGTCACAGAATAGCTGCGCCCGCCGATTTTCTGAAGCGATTCCTCAGCCTTTAAGCTGTGCTGCCACTTCTGCAGCAAAATCGACTTCTTCTTTCTCTATGCCTTCGCCAACTTCAACACGCGCCATTGAGGTCACTGACGCGCCCTGCTTCTTGGCCAATGCGCCGACCTTGATGTCAGGATCCTTGACGAACGCCTGCTCGAGCAGGCTGATCTCGGCCAGGTATTTGCTGATACGACCTTCAACCATCTTTGCGATGATTTCAGCAGGCTTGCCGCTCTGCTCTGCCTGGGCAGAGTAGATTTCACGCTCCTGGTTGATCAGCTCTTCGCTAACGTCTTCCTTGCTGATAACCAGGGGGTTGACGGCAGCTACATGCATGGCGATGTCCTTCGCCAGCTCGGCATTGCCACCCTTCAGACCGATAAGCGTCGCGATACGGTTGTTGCTGTGAACGTAGGCACCGACGACTTCAGCTTCCACGGTCACGATTCTGCGAACGTTGATATTCTCGCCAATCTTTTGAACCAGCGCTTCACGCTTGCTCTCCAGATCGCCCTGCATAACTGCAGCTACGTCGGTCTGCCGATCGGCAAAGGCCTTGTCAGCAACTTCGTTGCAGAAATTGAGGAAGTTGTCATCACGAGCAACGAAATCGGTTTCGCTATTGATCTCGATGATCAGGCCAAAACCACCGTTGTCCGCTACGCGGGCGACGACAACGCCATCCGCTGAAACGCGACCGGCTTTCTTGGCGGCTTTCAGGCCGCTGCTCTTGCGGAGATTTTCTATTGCGAGCTCGATGTCACCATCAGCTTCAACGAGTGCCTTCTTGCACTCCATCATGCCGAGACTGGTGCGCTCTCTCAGCTCTTTGACCATAGATGCGGATATCGCAGCCATCTATAAGTTCCTCGTAGACTAATCGAAAAATAAGACAGATGGTGTGCAACGTCGCAACCATCTCTGAAATAAGTGCCAGGTGCGGCGTCGTGCAACGCTCACCTGGCCGTACCGACAAAGGCTCAGGCGCCTTCGGAAGCAGCCTGATCGCCAGCTGCGTCAGCAGTCTTACCTGCTTCCATGGCGTCATTGACTTCGATGAACTCATCTGCACTACCAGCACCTTCAGCCTGAGCTTCGAGACAGGCATCAGCGATGGCACCGATGTAGATCTGCAGCGCACGAATCGCATCATCGTTACCAGGGATGACAAAGTCGACACCGTCTGGATCGCTGTTGGTATCAACTATACCGACTACTGGAATGCCGAGCTTGTTGGCTTCCTTGATGGCAATACGCTCATGATCGACGTCGATCACGAACAGCGCATCTGGCAGACTGCCCATTTCCTTGATACCACCGATGCTGCGCTCGAGTTTCTCTCTCTCGCGGGTCAGCATGAGCGCTTCTTTCTTGGTCAGCTTCTCGAAAGTGCCATCGGTCTGCTGGCCTTCAAGCTCACGCAGTCGTTTGATTGACTGACGGATAGTCTTGTAGTTGGTCAGCATGCCGCCGAGCCAGCGGTGGTTGACGTAAGGCATGTTGCAGCGTTCAGCCTGCTCCTTGACGATCTTGCTGGCGGCGCGCTTGGTGCCGACGAACAGGATCTTGTTCTTGCGCTCTGCCAGGTTGTGAACGAACTGGAGTGCTTCGTTCAGCGCAGGGACGGTCTGCTCAAGGTTGATGATATGAATCTTGTTGCGTGCACCAAAGATATAGTGACGCATTTTCGGGTTCCAGAAACGGGTCTGGTGACCGAAGTGTGCACCTGCCTTAAGCAGGTCTCGCATTGAAACAGCAGCCATAACAATTGTACTCTCTAGTTCGGGTTTGGAACTTCCATGCTTCCCGGACATCAACCATCTTCTATTGACGGCACCCAATGTTCGTGTCGAAGCATGTGCGTATTTTCCCGGCGAGACGGCCCAGAGCAAGAACTCAGGACCCGACACCAAGACGGGAATTTTAGGGCGCGTTTTATACCATAGTACGAAGCGATACGCCAGCGTAACGGCATCTTGCCACACTGCCACTGGCTCTGCTCTCCCAGCGACCCCAGCCATTTGAAGCTTGCTGTAGCGCCTGAAGCACATGGAACTGACGGCCGGAACCAGCTAACATAGCCACATTACAGAGTCGAGGCGGGTCCAGCAGTCAACATGAAGGTCACTATCAAGAATCAGGAAGAGATTGAAGCCATGCGCGTTGCCGGCAGGCTCGCAGGAGAAGTGCTCGAGATGATCGGTGAGCACGTGGTGGCAGGCGCGACCACTGAAGACCTCGACCGGATCTGTCACGACTATATCGTCAATGTTCAGAAAGCCATTCCGGCACCTCTAAACTACAAGGGCTTCCCGAAGTCGATTTGCACCTCCGTGAATCATGTGGTTTGCCACGGCATACCGAGCGACAAGAAGGTTCTGAAAAACGGAGACATCATCAATATCGATGTCACCGTGATCAAGAATGGCTTCCATGGCGACACCAGCAAGATGTTTATCATCGGCCCGCCCGAACCCTCTACGGAACGGCTCATCCAGGTTACGCATGAGTGCATGTTCAAGGGCATAGAAATGGTCAGGCCCGGTGTTCGACTCGGTGACATTGGTCATGTCATCCAGACCCACGCCGAGAGTCACCACTATTCAGTCGTCAGGGAGTATTGTGGGCACGGCATTGGCAGGGTTTTCCATGAGGAGCCACAGGTCATGCATTACGGCCGACCTGGCACCGGCATGGCCCTGGTAGAAGGCATGACCTTCACCATCGAGCCAATGATCAACCAGGGCCGACGGGAGACAAAACTGCTGCCGGACAAGTGGACCGTCGTCACCAAGGACCGCAAGTTATCGGCTCAGTTCGAACACACCATACTGGTTACCAGCGACGGCTATGAAATACTGACGCTGCGTGACGAAGAGCGCACTCAGCGCTAGCGCTGCCAACCTCATGCCGAGCGCGCACGACACGGTCACACTGTCCCTGCAGGGCAACTCGCTGCCCAATGCGCCGGATCTGACTACGACCTTTGTGCTGCCTACCAGTATCGAGGCTGTCATAGAGCAGCTTCGTACGACCCTTCCAGACGCCAGCGCCATTCCAGAGCTGCGGAAGCAGTTGCAAAACGGCAATGAGCTGCTGTTCAGCTCGTTCGACTCGGGGCTCGATGTGCGCGCGCTCGTGGCTGCAAGGAGTGTGCTGGTGGACTCGGCCCTGCAGACGGTATGGAAGACCCTGCTGTCAGAAGTAGGCTCGCAGCTTTGCCTCATAGCGGTGGGCGGCTACGGTCGTGGCGAACTCTTCCCTTATTCCGACGTCGATCTGCTGATCCTCCTGCCTGAGCCCGACGCAACGGATCTTCAGGAGTCAGTTCTTGAGCAGAGTCTGAGCCAGTTGGTCGCGTCTTTCTGGGATCTCGGACTCGATATCGGCCACAGCGTACGCACACCAGACGAGTGCATCGAACAGGCCTCAGCTGACATCACCATAGCAACGAACCTCCTGGAAACACGTCTGCTCGCCGGCAGCTCTGATCTCTATTCCAGTCTGGTGATCAGAGCATTCAGTGATGAAAGCTGGACCAGCCGGGATTTCTATATCGCCAAGCGTTCGGAGCAGGCACAGCGACACAAGAAGTACGAAGACACAGAATACAACCTCGAACCAAACCTGAAGACCTCGCCCGGCGGTTTGCGTGATGTGCAGACCATCGGATGGATCAGCAAGCGATACTATGGTGGCATTGGCGGCTCGAGTCCTGACCGGAGCCAGGACGAACCTGTTACCGGGCTCAGCTTCGACAATGAGATCCACGAAGGCGAAATGCCGGATAACGTCGCGGGCACCATGCAGGACTCAGCCGACATAGGGCACTACAGCTTCCTGAACAGCAGTGAGTTCCGCGCACTCAAAGAGGCGGAGAATGTGCTCTGGTGGCTGAGATTCGGCTTGCACAGGATCTGTAGACGCAGCGAAAACAGGCTGCTGTTCGATCATCAACGCACGCTTGCGCTGATGACTCAGGACTCCGAGACAATTGCGGTCGAGGCGGTAGAGGCCATGATGCGAGAGTTCTACCTGCACAGCCAGAGTATCCAGGTACTCAACGATGTGATGCTGCAGCACTTCGATGAGGTGCACCGTAATTTCCACGAGACCGGTAGTGAAAACATCAGAGCCCTGAACCGGCGATTCCAGGTGCGCAATCTTTACATCGAAGCTGTGTCTCCAGACATCTTCCAGCAGCAGCCCTTCGCGCTGATTGAGGTTTTTCTCTTGCTGGCGCAGTACGAAAATGTGCTTGGCATTAGTGCGGATACCATTCGCGCCATTCGCGAAAATCTGCACCTCATCACGGAGCGCTTTTCCAGGGATCTGATCAACACTTCGCTCTTCATGGAAATTCTCAAGACACCCCACGAGCTATACAAGACGCTGGGTGCGATGAAGCGCTATGGCGTTCTTGGCCGGTATCTCCCGGCCTTTGGCCGTATCGAAGGCCAGATGCAGCACGACCTTTTTCATGTCTATACCGTCGACGTCCATACGCTGCATTTCATCGAGAACATCGACAGCCTTTTTCAGGAGAGCGGCAAGACGCGCTTCCCGAATGCGCATGATCTCGCTGCCAAGCTACCCAAGCGCGAGCTGCTGTACATCGCCGGCCTGTTCCATGATATCGCCAAGGGTCGCGGGGGCGATCACTCGGAACTCGGCGCAGAGGAAGTCCGGGAATTTGCCAGGCGTCATCAACTGAGTCAACGTGATACCTCTCTACTGGCCTGGCTGGTGGAAAACCACCTTATGATGTCCACGACCGCCCAGCGGCGTGATATCAGCGATCCCGTGGTCATTCACGAGTTTGCCCAGCGCTTCGACAGCAATATACACCTCGATTATCTCTACGCCATGACCGTGTGCGATATCGCCGCCACGAGCCCGAACCTGTGGAACTCCTGGCGCGCGGTGCTTCTGCAAAACCTCTACACCGAAACACGAGCGGCCCTGGCGCGCGGTAAGGGCAAGGCCATCAACCGAGAGGAGTGGATTGCCAGCACCCGCTCAGAGGTTCTGGAAATTCTGCTGGAGGATGAGGAATTTACCGAAGCACAGCTCTCAGCGCTCTGGAACCAGCTCGACGATGAATATTTCCAGCAGGACTCGACCCGCGACATTGCCAGCCAGACGGCGACCATTCTGCGTCATGGCGACAGTACAGCACCGCTTGTGAGTATCGAGCAGGCGCGTGGTGGGACGGCCGCCGGCTATCTGGAGGTGCTGGTGTACATGGAGGACAAGGAGAGGCTGTTTGCGGGCATCGCCTCTACTTTTGACAAACTGGACCTCGGGGTTCTAGAGGCACGTATATTTCAGGTCGAAGGTGGCCTGAGCCTGAGCCTGTTCATCGTCAGCGAGACCGACAGTCGCGATATGCTCATTCCCCGGCAGGATATTCTGAAGAATCTGATGGAGGTGCTCGACGCCATTCAGAATAATAGACCTCTGCCGCCGCCAAGACAGAACCGACGCACCTCACGTCAGCTACAGTACTTCAGTTTCCCCACAGAGGTGGTACTGAGCAATAATGCTGATACCATGCGCACCATACTCTCGGTCGTGACCCCGGATCGCTCTGGCGTCCTCGCCCGAATCGCTTCGGTGTTCGTCACGATGAATGTGCAGATATTGAGAGCACGAATCGCCACGCTTGGTGAGCGGGTCGAGGATAGTTTCGAAATCTGCGAACCGGATGACTCGCCACTGTCCAACCCTGAGCGCTGCACCGAGCTGCAGCAAATGCTCTGCGAAGTGCTTGATCGAGCCAACGAGAATGCTGCCTGAACAGGCGGCAGTAAGTTTTACCTCAAGACATGTACAGTTTTTAACCACTCAACAGGACCTCTCATGCTTCTATTCGGAATCGGTATCGCTGCTCGTAATAATTCTGGCGATCTTCTCGATACCCTGTATCCCCTGCCCCTGACCTTTGACGCTTCACTTGAAAGCGATGTCGCCACACTGGCCACGAAGCATTTCAAATTGACGCCAGAGCTGAGCTATCGCGAAATCACATTGGCGCAGGCAGACGCTTTCGCTGAAGCGCTGCAGCAATCGCATTCAGGCGAGGCCAATGCGGTGAGTGCGGCAGCCGAGGCATTGAGAGAAAGCGCACCGACAAACAGCATTGTTGTCGCGACACTTGTTGATGCCTCAAAAGCCGTGGCCAGCACACCGGACGCCTATCTGAGGCTGCAGGTGCTTTCTCACAGGTTGTCGAAGCCGCACACCATCAGCCTCGAGTCAGTGTTCGGCCAGCTCCCCAATGTGGCCTGGACCAGCGAAGGGCCAATCGATCTCCGTGAGCTACCGGCGAGACGGCTGGCAGCCCGAAGCAAGGGTCAGTGGCTGTCGGTCAAATCAGTCGACAAGTTTCCGCCCATGACAGATTACGTTGTTCCTGCTGGCGTTCGAATTGCTGACACGGCGCGGGTTCGGCTTGGCGCCTACATCGGGGAAGGCACCACGATCATGCACGAAGGCTTCGTCAACTTTAATGCCGGTACTGAAGGCACATCTATGATCGAGGGGCGTATCTCAGCTGGCGTCATGGTTGGCGAGGGCTCGGACCTCGGCGGTGGCTGCTCCACCATGGGTACATTGTCCGGCGGTGGAAAGATGATTATTTCGGTTGGCAAGCAGTGCCTGATAGGTGCCAATGCGGGCATCGGCATACCGCTTGGCGATCGCTGCATTGTCGAAGCTGGTCTTTATCTTACAGCTGGTGCGAAAGTTACGCTGATCGATAATGAGGGCCAGGCCCTGAAGGCTGTAAAAGCTCGCGAGCTGGCGGGTGAGAGCGATTTACAGTTCCGTCGCAACTCGCTGAACGGACGGATCGAGGCAGTCAGTAACAGGACTGTTGTAGAACTCAACAGCATGCTTCACAAGAACGATTGAACGGAAGACCTCATGACCAGCCATGACTACGCCTCAGACCCTACACTCGCACTGGCACAGGCATTGATACGTCGGGCGTCGGTCACTCCCCTCGATGTTGGGTGTCAGGACCTGCTTGCGTCCCGGCTGGAACCGCTCGGCTTCAACTGTCAGCGACTGCCCTTTGGCGATGTCGAGAACCTGTGGGCCACGCGGGGAGATACAGCTCCGCGCTTCGTATTCGCCGGCCATACCGATGTAGTCCCCACGGGACCGGCCACGCAATGGACGCATCCGCCATTCGAAGGTCTTATCAGGGATGGCATGCTCCACGGACGAGGTGCGGCAGACATGAAAGGCAGCATTGCGGCCTTTATTACCGCCTGCGAACGCTTGCTCGGCCGCCATCCTGAGCTGCAGGGCTCGCTAGGCCTCTTGATCACCAGTGATGAGGAAGGCAAGGCTGTTCACGGAACAGTCAAAGTCATCGAGCATCTGGAAGCGGCTGGTCAGAAATTCCGCTACTGCCTGGTTGGCGAACCCAGCAGCACCAGAAAGGTAGGCGACATCATAAAGAATGGTCGCCGTGGATCGCTGGGCGCGGTGCTGACAGTCAAGGGTATTCAGGGGCATGTCGCCTACCCACACCTCGCGAGAAACCCTATCCACCTGTCGATGGCAGCGCTTCATGAGTTGTCGCATCAGGAGTGGGATGGGGGCAATGACAGCTTTCCACCCACAACGCTGCAAATCTCAAACATCAACTCAGGTACTGGTGCTACAAATGTCATACCTGGCAGCCTGGAGGCGGTGTTCAATCTGCGTTTTTCCACAGAGCTCGATGTAGAAACGATCCAGCTGAGGGTTGCGGCCATACTCGCCAAGCATGAGCTGGATTATGACATCGAGTGGACGATAAATGGCCTCCCCTTTCTGACAGAAGCCGGTGACCTCGTTGCGGCTGCACAGGCTGCCGTCCAGGACATCTGTGGCTATCCGTCTGAGCTCTCGACCTCAGGTGGCACGTCTGATGGGCGCTTTATCGCACCTACAGGCGCGCAGGTAATCGAATTGGGGCCACTGAACGCTACCATCCACCGCATTGATGAGCAGGTGAGCGCCGAAGATTTAATAACACTGTCCAAAATTTATGAGCGCATCATGGAACGTCTGCTGGTCACTGATCAGCGCTAGACGTCGATGGCACCGCGCGGACCTTTAAGCAGGGGAAAAGGCTGGCTCGAGAAGAAAGGTGTCGATCAGCGGATCTGCTTCACGAGTTTTCTGGCTGCTGTGATTACAGCCCTGTCGTGTCTTGGCACTGTATTTCTGATCAAGGGACAGCTCGCCACTGCGTTCGACGAGCTGCTTATCCTGCTGGCACTGACCATGTTAGTGCCAGCACTGGTCATTGCGCTGGCAGCCTATATCGCACTGATCATACTGCGGCTAGGCTGAAAGCTGACTGGAGTCAGCCTTCGCTCACGACCGATACATCTTCAGCTTGAGGACCTTTTTCGCCTTCCACAATGTTAAAGCGGACTTCCTGCCCCGGCTTCAGGTGCCGGTGACCAGCGCCTTTGATGGAACGGAAATGAACAAATATTTCCTCACCGTCGTCCAGAGTTATAAAACCAAATCCCTTCTTCACGTTGAACCACTTCACCGTTCCGTATTCTTCGCCAAGTACACCGTCATCGTCGGCATAATCTTGCGCGGGTGCCGTCGCTGCATCCTGCTGTCGCGGTGCCGGCTGACTTCTGGTTTGTGCTGCCGTCGCCGCACGTGGTGCGGAGTTAGTGCGAGGTGAGGCTGGCGTTGGTCTGGCGGCGGGCGTCGAGTCCTTCTTGCCGAACAGATGAACGAGTGACGACAGGTAACCGGCTACGAAAAACAGAACTGCCATCAGCAGATAGAACATGAAGCCTTTGGCACTGATGAGGAAGATGAATGGCGATACTGGCGAAGCGGTAATGGTGGGACCATCGTCAGCCACAAGGCTGATGATCGATACACCGGACAGTGCGAGGAAAGCCAGACATACGAGAGGCGCCACAAGAGCATAGATCAGGATAGGCAATAGATTGGATGAGCCTGTATTTTTCATAAGTGTTGAATACCTTTGCTGTGAGCTGAGTAAACGATGGAATCAGCTTGATTGGCTTGTAGAGCTAGAGATAACGTTGACAGCGTGAGACCAAAGCTGCCGTCCATAAACTACAGACGACTGAGTCACACGAGGCGCTATTGTAACGTGAAGGTAACCTGAAGCAATGGCTATCTGAGCTATTGGCGAGTTGACGCGTTCTCGAGTGGCCTACACGGCCTGGCCTACTCTAAGCTCCTGCATGACCTGCCGGATAGCCGATTCGAGCTCACCATGCACCTCATCGACTGTTCGGCCGGCTGTCTCGATTGGCCGGCCTATTCTCACCCGGATAAGACCTGGATACTTGCGCACCAGGCCCGCGGGCCAGCAGCTGCCGGCGTTGTGGGCAATGGGCAGTATCGGCACTCCACTTCGAATGGCCAGCATCGCACCCCCCTTGTTGAAACGACCAGTCATCATGGGACGAACGCGTGTACCCTCTGGATAGATGACCACCCAGCAGCCTTCGCTGATAGCAGCGGTACCCTCACGCAAGACCAGTTTGAGCGCTGCAGTTGGCTTGTCACGATCCAGAGGGATGGGCCTGAGCATGCGAAGACCCCAACCGAAGAGCGGTATATTCAGGAGCTCTTTTTTCAGCACCGTCGCCTGAGGCCGGAAGGTCCAGCCTAGAAAGAAGGTTTCCCAGGCGCTCTCGTGGTTGGAAACCACTACGCAGGGCGTCGCGGGTATGTGTTCCCTGCCTTCACAGATGAAGCGCATACCACAGACGAGGCGCGCCCAGTAAATGATCGCAATGCTGAACTGCGACAGTACACGATAGCGCATGGGAAAACGGCACACCGGTGAGGCAATCAGAACCGCCAGGCCGGACAGAGCCATCGTGCTGCCATACCCAACGTAAAATATCAGTCCTCGCACCAGTGCGAGGCTTTCGCGCGTTGAAAAAGCAGAGGGTTTATCGGTGGTATTAGTCATGCCTGATCCAGTTTTTCGGTTTCACCCGGTTGGGCAGGCAGATCGACCGATATCAGCGTTCGATTCCACCCAGTTGTCATAACAGTCTTCGACGAGTCCGGGTAGAAATCGCTTCCATGAAAGTTGTTTGATGCCAAATGTATTGCGGAGCTTAAGACAGTTGAGGGTGCCATTCATCGGCAGCAAGGTGGCCCGCACAAGCTGAGACTCGCTGGCTTGCTGGATGACAGGATTCACCTGCTGATATCCGCCCAGTATATCGAGAATCGTATCGACCAGCTCGGCGTAGGTCACCGCATCCAGGCCACTGTAATGATAAACGCCCCACACGTCGATGCCGCAAGTCAGCTGTTTTAAGACGGCCAGCATGACCCGGCTGATATCGTCGATGGCCGTCGGCGCAAGTTGCACTTGGTCCGAGACCAGGATCGGCTGGCCTTCCAAGGCCCGCGTTACGATACCCTGCAGCCATCCTGCAGGATCGTTTTCCAGCAGCCAGCCTGTACGCAGGATGATATGTTTCGGCATCCGCTCGCGCAGGAGCTCCTCGGAAGCCCACTTTGTCTTGCCAAACTCAGTGACTGGCTTGGTTGGGTTGGAAGGCTGATAGGGCTTCTCCCGCCGCCCATCGAACACCAGATTGCTGGAAGACAGGATGACTGGTATGCCGAAGGATTCAGCGTACTTGCTGACAGCCGAAATCGAGTCGACATTATGTCGCCAAGCTGCTGCCGGATTCGACTCGGTCTGATCGAGGTGGTGCAGATCGTGACAGTGAATGATCAGGTCCGGCTGTCTGAATTGACGTAGACGCTCCTCCGAAGCCTCGGAAGATCGGGTGAACATCCCGCCTTCTATACCAATAGACTGGATACCCACTTGATTTTTAAGGAGCGAAAGTAGAGATTTGCCCTGGGGACTCTCACTGCCAATAACATAGACTGTAGTCAATCGTGTTCCCATACCATGCGCTTCAGCATTCGTCCGCGCCCTGATTCACTTTATGTATATGATCAATATAGCGTCTTGGCACCCGTTGAGTCACCCCCGTGAGCAGATGATAGCTGATTGTGGAGGCCCAACTGGCTACGAGATCGACTGGCAGGCGCTGACCCCATAGCTCCACGTGATCGCCGGCACTGAACCGGCAAGTCGCAGACGACCCGAGGTCTACCGTCAACATGTCCATTGAGCAACGGCCGACGAGTGCACACGGCTCCCCATCCACCAGCACGTAAGGAGGCTGGCCGCCTACCTCTCCACGGGTAGACACCTGACGAGGATAACCATCGCCATAGCCGGCCGCAACGATACCAATACATTGATCGCTGGTGGCCACATAGTCACCACCGTAACCGACTCTGTCGCCTGCCCGGACATGTTGAATGGCAATCAACTTTGTCTGCAGGGTCATCACCGGCGTGAGACCATGAGCCTGATGAAGTGTGGAATCGAGTGCACCATACATCGCGATGCCAGGTCGCACTTGATCATGGGTCCTTTCAGGAAACTGCAGCAGGCCAGCGGAGTTCAGCAGGCTTCGACGCAGCCTGCCTTCCTCGCAGATCCGGTCCAGTCCGGCTCGGACCAGGCTGTCATAGGTTTGATCAAAGCAGTCGAACTGTTGCTGATTCAGCACCGCCTCTGGTGTGTCTGCGCAAGCAAGATGCGACGCGATACCAAGAAGCAGCACCGAGGACTTCAACTGACCGAGCCGACGAAAGACCGGCAGGATGTCAGCCGGCTTGAACCCAAGCCGATTCATACCGGTATTGATCTTCACCCAGACCCTGATCGGGACGGTAGAGCGCATATCCGCCGACTCCAGCATATCGAGCTGCCATTGGCTGTGAATGACCCATTCCACGGCGAAGCCGAGTCGACTGACGCGCTCGGGCTCGCCAACATCGAATAAGCCTTCGAGTATGAGAACAGAGCGGCCGGAGAGCGTCTCCGGCCTTAATCTGTCCAACTCATTCGCCGTAGCCAGCGCGAACTGTCTGGCGGCCGGCAAGGCCTCGACCACCCCCTGCAGACCATGACCGTAGCCGTCAGATTTCACTACGGCAACGCAGACGGCCGACCCGCCTCTTGCATTGAGAATATCGTAATTCCGCCTGAGGGCGGCGATATCGATCAACGCTTCGAGCGGCCGACCTGAGTCGCGCACTGGCTTACTCGTCGTCATAACTGGTGTCGTATCCCGGCGCCAGGTTCTCGAACTTGGTATATCGTCCGATGAACGCGAGACGCACGGTACCGATGGGCCCATTACGCTGTTTACCGATGATGATTTCAGCAGTGCCTTTATCGGGACTCTCTTCGTTATAAACTTCATCACGATAGATGAAGATGATAAGGTCGGCATCCTGCTCGATGGCCCCGGATTCACGCAGATCCGAGTTAACCGGTCGCTTGTTGGGCCGCTGCTCGAGACTTCGATTAAGCTGAGAAAGCGCGATTACCGGGCAGTCGAGCTCCTTCGCCAGCGCTTTGAGACCGCGCGAGATTTCCGAGATTTCTGCCGTACGTCCTTCGGTTGCGCCAGCCACTCGCATCAGCTGAAGGTAGTCGACCATGATCAGGCCCATCTTGCCATTATGCTCGCGCGCTATTCGTCTCGCACGGGCCCGCACTTCTGTGGGACTTAGCGCCGGGGTATCATCGATATACAGCGGCTTGTCACGCAGCATGTTGATGGCGGAAGTGACCCGCGGCCAATCATCGCTATCTAGCTGCCCAGTCCGTATGCGGCTCTGATCGATACTGCCGAGCGATGACAGCATACGCATGACCAGCGCGTCGGCAGGCATTTCCATGGAAAACACTACCATGGGGAGGTCCGAGCTCATCAGCGCGTTCTCCACCAGGTTCATGGCAAAGGTGGTCTTGCCCATCGAGGGCCGGCCCGCCACGATAATCAGATCGGAGTTCTGCAGACCGGCCGTCCGCTTGTCCAGGTTGTCAAAGCCAGTGGTAATACCGGTAATGGCGTTGTCTGCTTCGACCAGCGCCTCGATCTTCTTGAGCGTTCGCGCAATGACCGGCTTGATACCCACCGGACCGGTCTGGTTCGGACGGTCCTCAGCAATCTGGAAGATGCGTCGTTCAGCTTCATCAAGAATTTCGTCAGAAGCCCTACCTTCAGGCTGATACGCCATATCGGCGATATCGGTACTCACGCCGATGAGGTTCCGCAGAACCGCCCGCTCGCGAACAATGGTGGCATACGCCCTGATGTTGGCCGCACTTGGCGTATTCCTGACCAGTTCACTCAGGTACGCAAGGCTTCCCGCAGAGTCGTCATGATCCTGACCACGAGCGGCGTCTATACGCTCTGAAAGGGTCACCGGGTCGAAAGGTTCGTTCTGGTCTGCCAGATTACTAATGGCGCGAAAGATGGCGCGATGCTCGGCGCGATAGAAGTCAGCGTCACTCAACAGGCCCGCCATTTTCTCCCAGCCCGAATTGTCGAGCATGAGCCCGCCAATAACGGCGCGTTCGGCTTCGAGCGAGAACGGCGGCTTGCGCAGATTTTCGAGCACGGCATCGCCACCACGAAGGCTGGCGCCTGCAGCAAGTGCTCTCAGCTTTTCTTCAGCCTGGGAACTCGGCAGTTGGCTGGACTTGGGTTCCGTCATGGATACTCTTCGATGCTCTCATCAATGAATGTAGTGGGAGGATCACTTATATGTCCCGCCACTGAGGACTGGCCCGTAGGCAACAATCTTAACGGATGAAGTGAAAAATACGAGGAATAAAAAAAACCGGGCTGAACAAATGAATGATCAGACCCGGTTCGTGGGGGATACGCTGAGCACTGTCACTCAAGCAACCGCTTGGAGACAGAGCCGGCTCAGGTCCGGCGCCAGGCGCTCCCCTTCTTGACTAGACGCTTACTGCGCGACGACGTTGACCGTTACAGTGGCCATAACATCAGAATGCAGTTGAACATCAATTTCGTACTGACCCAGGTTGCGAATGGCTCCCTCAGGCAGCTTGACCTCAGTACGCGAAATGTTCGAATCGAGTTCAACCAGCGCATCCGCAATTTCACGCGTGCTCACCGAACCAAACAGCTTGCCTTCATCACCGGACTTGGCAGCAATAGTCACTGTCTGGCCATCGAGCTTCTGCTTTCGGCTTTCAGCTTCTGACTGACGCTCTTCTGCCTGCTTCTCGAGTTCCGCACGACGCTTTTCGAAAGCTTCGATATTTGAACCGGTCGCTGGAACCGCTTTACCGTAAGGCACAAGGAAATTTCGTCCGTAACCAGACTTGACTTTAACCTTGTCGCCGAGATTGCCCAGATTGGCAACCTTCTCTAACAATATGACTTCCATTGAAGAATCCTCTATTAGCCGTTAAGCCGGCCAGTTCTCACAGATCGTGGCTGTCGGTGTAAGGCAGCAGTGCGATGAAACGCGCATGCTTGATCGCAGTTGACAGCTGACGCTGGTACTTTGCCTTGGTGCCAGTGATCCGGCTTGGTACGATCTTGCCGGTTTCAGTGACATAGCCTTTCAGCAGCTCAAGATCCTTGTAGTCGATCTGTTTGATGCCTTCCGCAGTGAAGCGGCAATACTTTCTTCTTCTGAAAAAACGAGCCATGGTGCTTATCCTCTTCTAAACCTGTTCGTGTTGAGCAGCTATGAACTACTCGTCATCGCCCTGATTGTCGTCGTCCGAATCGGAGTCGCTGTCGTTGTCGTTGTCAGAGCGGCCACGCGAACCTTCTGAAGCGTCGGAACGGCCAGTGTCACGACGTGGCGGACGGCTATCCCGTGACTCACCAGCCTTGATTGGTGACATCTCGGTAACAGCTTCCTTGCGACGCAGGACGAGGTCACGAATGATCGCATCGTTGAAGCGGAAGTTATGAGCAAGCTCATTCAGCACTTCTTCGGAACATTCGATGTTCAGAAGAATGTAATGGGCCTTGTGAATCTTTTCGATCGGGTAAGCCAGCTGGCGACGGCCCCAGTCTTCATGACGATGGATACTTCCACCGCTACTGGTAACCATAGTGGTATACCGCTCGACCATGGCGGGAACCTGTTCGCTCTGATCAGGGTGAACCATGATCACAATTTCGTAGTGACGCATAAATGCTCCTTACGGGTTAGCAGCTTCCAGTTGATGGCCTTGGCCAATACGGACCGGAAGCAAGGAGATCGAACCTGCCAGGGACTGAACTACTCAGAACATGCAGGTTCGGGAGGCGCGAGATGATACTTGCTCAGGCCTTGTTTGGCAAGCTCTGCCTGACGCTCTCAAACAGGGCAACGCCGCAGGCGACCGAGACGTTGAGGCTCTCGATGGCGCCTGGCATCGGGATGCTGAAAAGCTGGTCGCAGCTTTCGCGGGTCAGTCGTCGCATGCCGCGCCCCTCCGACCCGAGCACGAACGCGATGCGGTCTGGCAGCTGGAGCTGGAAGATTGACGCATCGGCCTCGCCGTCTGCACCAGCGATCCAGATGCCATATTGCTGAAGCAGGCTCAGCGTCCGCGCCAGATTGGTAACACGGATGACCGGCACCAGCTCGGCAGCACCAACCGCCACTTTTCGTGCCACAGCAGTGAGTGAGGCGGACCTGTCCTTGGGAATGATGACCGCGGCCACATCAGCGGCGCATGCACTTCGCAAGCAGGCCCCCAGGTTGTGGGGGTCGGTTACTCCGTCAAGCACCAGGAGTCTCAGTGCTTTGGCGGAATCATTCCACTTGTCGAGCAGTTCATCGAGGGCGCTTTCTCCCTGCTCCTGCAAGGGCCTGACCACAGCAACGACACCCTGATGAACGCCAGCCACCATGTCATCCAGCACAGCCGCGTCCACTCGTGCAAGCTGCAACTGTCCATGTGACGCAGCGACCGCGTCATCAACCTGCCCCAGAAGCTCTGCCAGCTTGGGCGATGGCTTGTCGTTACGCACACAAAGCTTGAGAATGGCATCCGGGCGATGCGTCAGCAGACTGGCTACGGCATGAATGCCATAGACGTAAGCCGCAGAGTCTCCGCCCGTATCAGCCTTGGTCGCTCCGGCCTGCCGCTTTCGGCCCCGCGGCCCCTGACGACTTGCGTCCGCCTGACCTGCTTCGTTTTCTGCCTGGCGAGGCCGGTTTCGCTGCTGTCTTGCCACGAGCACTTCCTTTCTTTGCGGCGGCGTCACCGCCGCCTGCTACTGTTGAAGCCGACTTCGGCTTGCGCTTGCGCCCGCCCTTGCCTGGCGTTTTCTTGGCCCCGGCGTCGGGATCGCTCTTGTACTCCTGCTCCCACTGGGCAAGGATTTCCTTGCGCTTCCCGCCGGACTTGACCGGCGCACCCGCCGCATCAGCCGCTTTGGCCTTGCCAGCCTTGCTTCTCGAACTCTTGCGACCCGTCTTGGCTCGACCCTTCAGTATAAGATCGACCTTGCGCTCATCCAGATTCACCTGCGCGACCTGAACAAGGAGCTGATCGCCAAGCGTGAAGGAGCTGCCAGTCCGCTCACCAACCAGGCGCTGCTTGGCAGGCTCGAACTTGTAGTAGTCCGAGTCGAGCGAGGACACATGAATGAGTCCTTCGACATACAGGTCCTTCAGCTCCACGAACACACCGAACGCAGTCACGGCGCTTATGGACCCTTCGAACTCTTCGCCGACGTGATCGAGCAGATACTCACACTTCAGCCATGCCATGACGTCTCGTGTGGCATCGTCTGCCCTGCGCTCAGTCATACTGCAGTGCTCACCCAGCACCAGCAGGCTTGCCATGTCATGCTGATAGCGCTCGTTGTCACTTACCGCTTTAGTTGCTTCGGTGCGAATGACGTTCTGGTTCGGCTTGCCACTGCGGATAGCATCGCGGATGGCACGGTGAACCAGCAGATCCGGGTATCGTCGGATTGGCGAGGTGAAGTGCGTGTAGGCCTCGAAGCCAAGACCAAAGTGGCCATGGTTTTCAGGATGATAGATGGCCTGACTCATGGACCTGAGTAGCACGGTCTGCAGCACATTGAAGTCTGGCCGCTCACCGATCTCGTTAAGGAAGGCCTGATAGTCTGCAGGCGCCGGCTTCAGACCGCCGCCCAGATTGAGACCGAGTTCCCCGAAGAACGAGCGGGCATTGACGAGGCGTTCAGCCTTCGGCCCTTCATGCACCCGGAACAGTGCTGGAATCTTGTACTTGTCCAGGAACCGAGCTGTGGCGACGTTTGCACAGAGCATGCATTCCTCGATCAGCTTGTGGGCGTCATTCCGCTCCACCGGTACGATCGTGTCGATTTTGCGATCGGCATTGAAGACGATCCGCGTTTCGGTCGTCTGGAAATCTATCGCACCCCGGGCCCGACGCGCTGCCGAGAGGGCCTGATATAATTCATAGAGGTTATCGATGTTCGGCAGAATGCTCGAGTAACGCTCGACAAACGCTTCGCCCGCGGGCGACTCGGGCGCTTCGATATAGGCTGCCACTTTGTTATAGGTCAGCCTCGCCTGTGACCGCATCACTGCTTCGTAGAAGCGATACCCGCTCAAGCGCCCCTGTTGACTCACAGTCATCTCACAGACCATGCACAGGCGGTCCACATCCGGATTCAGCGAACAAAGGCCATTCGACAGGACTTCCGGAAGCATCGGCACCACGCGACTCGGGAAATATACTGAGGTACCGCGATTTACGGCCTCCTTGTCGAGCGGTGTACCTGGCCGCACGTAGTGAGAGACATCCGCAATGGCCACGTAGAGGCGCCAGCCACCGCCTTTCTTGCGCTCGCAGTACACGGCATCATCGAAATCGCGGGCATCTTCACCGTCGATTGTAACCAATGGCACCTTGCGAAGATCGATTCGACCCGCTAAATCGTCCTCAGTCAGCGGCTTGTCGAGGGCATCTGCCGTCTGCAGCACATCTGCCGGCCACTGAAATGGAATATTGTGTGAGCGCAGAGCGACCTCGACCTCCATCCCGGGGGCCATGTGATCGCCCAGAATCTCGACTACGTGTCCCATAGGTGCCGACTTGAACTCAGGCTGACGCTTGATTTCGACGGAAACGTATTGACCGTCCTTGGCCCCGAGCAGCGCATGTTCCGGTACAAGAATATCCTGCGTGATGCGGATGCTCTCAGGCACGACGAATGCCGAACCCTGGTCGCGATGCAGACGTCCAACAATATGACTGGTCTTGCGTTCGACGATCTGGACGATCACGCCTTCCTTCTTGCCCTTGAAGCCTCTGCCCTCTTCCCTGGCAAGAACGATGTCGCCGTCAAAGACCTGCTTCATCTGACGGGCGTTGAGGAACAGATCGTCGCTACCATCTTCAGGGATAAAGAAGCCAAAGCCATCACGGTGTCCGGAGACCCGACCTTTGACGAGACTCATCTTCGCCGGCAGCCCGAAGGTGCCGCGCCTGTTCTGCAGCAGCTGACCATCGCGCACCATGGCGATAAGACGCCGCCGGAGACCTTCGAGCGCGTCTTCGTCCTCGTATTTGAGAATGTCGGCGATTGCCTCCATCGTCAGTGGCCGTTCCTGTTCCTCGATCAGACTCAGGATGAATTCGCGGCTGGCCACCGGATTTTCATAGTTTGCCGCCTCACGTCCTGCATGTGGATCGTCTGGCATTTTTGGCATAAGCATCGTTACCGAAAAAAATGTGTGTCATTGTTACGCAGTTAAGCGCTCTGAGCAACGTCAACAGCCCGTGGCACTCAGATGCAGCGGAACTACGGGTTGGTAATACGTAAAATTTACCGCGCAGCTAGGCCGAAAATATTTACGTCAGGCGATTGACATTAAAGCTGTTCCTTATTAATCTGCCGCCCTGCTTCCAGTCAGGCAGTAGCGCGCTTCCAGCGCCATGCTCCGGACTGAACCATCTGCCCAGGTGGTGAAATTGGTAGACACGCCAGCTTCAGGTGCTGGTCCTCGCAAGGGGGTGGAGGTTCAAGTCCTCTCCTGGGCACCATTACTACCCGGTTCATTCGAACCATTCGCTCTGTCTGTTCAAGAACCCGCAAGCTCAAAGTTCCCCTGAAAAATTCGGCAATGGCCGACTATTGGCTTTTGCCTGCGTCGCTGCTACGCCATTACTGTCGATGTCCTTGATCAGCCACTCCATCTCGCCAATCTCCTTTCGCTGGTTTCGAATGATCCTTTCAGCCAGGGCCCGCACACGAACATCCTCCAGGCCGGCTCGCTCACTGGTCAGCAGGGCAATCGAATGGTGCGGGATCATGGCCTTCATGTAGAGATCATCTTCCACGGTCTTCTGCGAGCGCACCAGCCATAGGGCGATGAGGAAGGTGATACTGCTGCCGATGATGAGCACGGTATTGATCAGACGATTTTCGTACATATGCAGCATGAACAGCAGCATCACGACCGACAGGGTGGCCCCCATGAGAATGGCCATGTACAGTCGGGTTTCACTAAACCTGACATGGCTGATCTCATAAGTATTCAGGTACATCAGGCCGTACATGATGACTGTCGCCGTAGCTACCATGGCGGCAAAACGCCAGTAGTGCGCATAGCCATCGTTCATCATCACCCCCCCACTCTTCTGTCCTCAATGCTTACGAGCGACCGAATGCAACCGATTGAAGTATCTGAATACTCCACCCGATCCGGACTCATTGCGGCAAGCTCCTTTCTCCTGACCTATACTTGAATCCGGGTGCCCGCGTAAGGGCTGCCCACGCGTTGCAAACTGGCCTGACCCGATAGGAATCGAGACTTGAAGCTTTCGTCCAAACCGACTCACCTTAATATACTCGCGATCAGTAGTTCCGCAGATCTTAGGCAACTGCAGACGCAACTGCACTCAGCTTCGGTGCAGGTCACGCTGGAAACCGCGCATGGCTTTAGCGAAGCACTTGCCAAAATCAGCAAGGGGCAACCCTACCAGGCCGTGCTTGTCGACCAGCATCTGGCGGAAGGTAAGGGCCTGGCGCTCCTGCAACAAATTCGCGAGATTTCGGCTGAGCAGATTGTCATCATTGTCAGCGAGGCCGATGATCTCGAAGCAGGTCTGGCCAGCCTCGAAGCCGGCGCCCAGGATTTCATTCCTCGTGCCGAGCTGAGCGTCGAGCGGCTTACACGCTCGATTCTCAAATCACAGCTTCATTCCAGTCTCGACCGTAAACTGCAGCAGAGTCTTGCCAACGCGCAGAATCTTTCTGAGCGCGACGCACTGACCGGTCTGGCTAACCGATATCTCTTCGATGAGACGCTAAAGGTCTGTCTGACCAACAATCGCGGCAAGTCAACCAAGCTGGCCTTGTTCCTGTTCGACCTGGATCGTTTCAAATTTATCAACGATTCCTACGGACACGTAGTTGGTGACCGGCTCCTGCAACAGTTTTCAGCGAGGATGTCCACCCTGCTGCGCCCTGATGAAATGTTCGCGCGCCTGGGTGGAGACGAATTCGCGCTGCTGGTGACCAATTTGCGCAGTGACAAGCCTGTCAGCAACATCGCCAACCGTATTCTGCGCTCGCTATCAGATCCTTTCGAGATCGAGCGGCATGTGCTGCCAGTGACTACCAGTATTGGTATTGTGGTGTCGCCGGAAAATGGTCTGAGTTCTGAAGATCTGCTCAAGAATGCTGATATCGCCATGTATCGGGCCAAGAAGAGCGGTCGTAATACATTCTGCTTCTTTTCCGATGACATGCAGCATCACTATCACCAGCAGCAAACGACCGAACTGAAGCTGCGGCAGTCGATTGAGCGTAACCAGTTCGTTCTCCACTACCAGCCCATCGTCAAATGTGGCCAGGACAGTGACCAGAGCATAATCGGTGCCGAAGCCCTCTTACGCTGGTGCGAAGATGGCACATCAATGCGAATGCCAGACAAGTTTCTCAAGGTTGCCGAAGAAACAGGGCTCATGGGCGCAATTGGTGAATGGGTCATTCGCGAAGCCTGTGCGCGGCTAGCCGATATTCGTGCAGCCCTGGATGAGCAGCAGCGCGACGAATTTTGTATGTCGATAAACGTTTCACCAACGCAACTGACCGACGGCAGCGTGGTGACGGCTATTGAGGAAATGATTGCAGAGTACAATCTACCGCCACAGAGTCTGGAGCTCGAACTCACCGAGACGGCCTTTGTGGAAGACGCCGGTATGATCGAAAAGAGCATCAATGCCATTGCAGCTCTCGGGTGCCGGATTGCCCTGGATGATTTCGGCACCGGCTACTCTTCGATCCAGCATCTGCAGCGTTTCCCGATATCAACGGTGAAGATCGACCGCTGTCTGATGCCCGACCCTTCGCAGACCGGCCTGGCCAGCGAGCCTGGAGCAGCCATGTTAAGCAACTCCGGCGGCTATCTGCATACGCTGGCCTTGCTCAAAGGCTTGCTGGCCATGCTCAACTCGCTACAGCTGACCACGACCGCAGAAGGTGTAGAAACTGAAGAGCACATCAAGCTGTGCATGAAAATGGGCGCTACACGGATGCAGGGCTGGTACTATTCGAAAGCTCTACCTTTCGAAGAGTTCATGATCATGCTTGGTAACAAATCGTGCAACAAGGCCACCTGAAGGTCTGGCAGGTCAGTGACGGCAAGCCCGGACATGTCAAGCAGGCCACAGCGCTCATAGCAGCGCTGGGAGCGCTCCGCCATGTCGAGCTGTCGGTTTTGCCCGCCTGGCCCCTACGGAAAGCACTTTCGGCACTGCTACGACCGAATGGCAGCGGTTTCACGCAGCATCCCGGCCTGGTAATTGGCGTCGGCCACGGCACGCACCCTACGGTTCTGGCTCTACAACGACAGCTCGGCGCACGCAGTGCTGTCATCATGAACCCAAGCCTGCCTGCAAAGCTTTTCGATGCTGTGATCACGCCTCTTCACGACGGCTTCAAGGCTGGCGGTAACCGCCTGGTAACGCCGTTGTCGCTAGCGCCAGTGCCTGATATCTCCGCGGCGCCCGATTACCAGAAAGGCCTCATACTGCTTGGCGGCGAAAGTCGGCATTTTCAGTGGCAGAATGCTGATGTTCTGCAGCAGATGTGTGCTTTGGCCGAACGCTATCCAGCAGTACACTGGCAGGCAACGACTTCCCGCCGGACGCCCGAGAACTTCGCAGGCACTCGAGCCAGACTGCCCTCATCGATCGAACTGCTGGATTGGTCAGACCTGCCAACAGATTGGCTACAGCAGACGCTGCCAACAGCTGGACACATCTGGGTAACCGAAGACTCCGCATCCATGCTGGCCGAGGCGATGAATACACTAGCCTACGTGGGCCTGATCAAGCTTGCCAGTAGCCAGAGGACCAACAAACTGCGTCGAGGCACCAGTGTGCTCATAGCAGATGGGCGCCTGGCGACACTGGAGCGGTGTCATTCAGAAACCTATAGTGCAACAGCCGATACCGCCTGCGAACAGCGTGAAAATCCAAATATAGTCTGTGCGCAATCGCTCCTGACCTTACTTGATCTGTAGTTCCTGAGGCACTGCGACCGCAGCACACGATACACACCCATAACAACTTCAGAGAATAACAGGTGCAAAAACCGAATAGCGCTCACGACAGACCCGCCAACCCTCCTCACGAAGGCCATGGTTCGACCGCGACCCACCCCGGCCTGTATACCAGTGATCGGAACAGCAGACCGCTCCACATCGTCCAGGTCTTGCCAGAACTTCAGTCAGGCGGGGTAGAGCGTGGCACGATTGAGTTCTCCCGCTATCTGGTGACGCACGGCCACCGCTCAACCGTGATCTCCAACGGCGGCCGTTTGGTAAGACAACTCGAGGCTGAGGGTGGCCATCATATTTCCATCCCCATCCATCGCAAGAGTCCGACCTCGCTACGGTACGTCGCGCCCTTGCGACAGGCACTGTTCGCGCTGAACCCGGATATCGTGCATGTGCGCTCGCGAATGCCAGCCTGGCTGACATGGCTCGCCATGCGCAAGTTATCGCCGAAAGAACGGCCGGTGGTTGTCAGCACCTTTCATGGCCTGTACTCCGTGAACCGCTACAGCGCCATCATGAGCCGTGCGAATTCAGTTATAGCCATTTCAAGGTGTGTGCGCGATTACATCGTCGCGAACTACAAGCTGGACGCAGCGGCCATCAAGGTCATTCCCAGAGGCGTTGATGTCGCGCTTTTTCCCCATCGGGATGCGCCATCGCACGAGTGGACCGAGCGTTTTCGGGGCGAGTTCCCGCAAGCACAGGACCGCTTTCTGCTGCTGATGCCAGGGCGACTTACGCGGTGGAAGGGGCAGCTGGACTTTCTCAAGCTGATTGCCAGCCTCAGGCACGAAGCGCCCGGTCGATATTTTGGCGTCATTGTTGGTGAGCCCGACCAAGGCAAGACAGCTTATCTTGAAGAACTGACGCAATCGGCAGAGACGCTGGGAATAAGCCAGGATGTTGCATTCGCCGGTCACCGCAGCGATATGACGGAGTGGTATGCCGCAGCTGCTGCCGTCTTCAACCTCTCCACTCAACCAGAACCATTCGGCCGCACTGTGATCGAGGCACTTGCCACGGGCACCCCTGTCATTGCGTATGATCAGGGTGGACCGGCAGAAGTCCTTGAAGACCTCTATCCAGCCGGGTTGGTGAAGACCGGGGATATCGGGCTACTCGCCCGACTTGTTCGGGCCTTGTGCGAGAGCCCGCAATCCCGCCCGGTCATTGATTTTGGCGCGCCCTATACGCTGGCTGCCCAGAGCGAGTCGACCCTGGATGTCTACAGATCTGCGCTAGCGGCGAGAAACTGAGGTCTGCCTGCGCAAGCCCCCCGTAACCAATTGGACATCAAACACCAATTCATTACAGGAGTTTCTGCCATGGCGGACCATATTCTCATTGTTGTCAGCGGACATCAGACACTAGGTAGTTCCGGTGAGCCTACCGGCTGGTTCTGCAGCGAGGTCAGCCATCCTCTGGAAGTCTTCCGCGAGGCTGGGTTCAACGTTACCTTCTGCAGTCCACAGGGTGGCGCCACGAAACCAGATCCAGGCTCGCTTGATCGCAGCGATCCGCTCAATAGCAAGTTGTTGGACAGCAAGGCCGATATGGAATCACTGGCCAGCACCTTTAAACCAGAGGAGCTGGATGCAAGTGCTTACAAGGCGATCTTCTTCGCCGGTGGCCACGGCACCATGTGGGACTTTCCGGACCACGCGGGTTTACGCAAGCTGATTCAGTCAGCCTACGAGGCCGGAAACGTCGTAGCAGCGGTTTGTCATGGCCCTGCGGCACTGGTCAATGCCACCCTTAGTGACGGTAGCTATCTTGTTGCTGGCAAGGATGTCACCTGCTTTACGGATTCTGAAGAAGCGGCGGTAGAGAAGGATGACATCGTGCCCTTCCTGCTCGAGACCCGCCTGCGCGAAAGAGGCGCAAATGTTCATACTGCGCCCGACTTTGAGGTCAGTGTTCAGGTCAGTGACCGTCTGGTGACTGGACAGAACCCGGCTTCAGCCCACGCAACCGCACAGGCAGTAGTCGATGCGGTATTCAAGTTGCCGAAGCGGGTGGTTGCGCACGCCTGAGTGCCGTGAACCTGCTGCTAGATGGCACTCAGATCACTTCTGAGCGCCATTGAGCCGCTTAATCGTCAGGTTAGGCCTCTGATAGCGCCTCGACCTGGCGATCACCGCTCAGGGCCTTGTTGAGCAGCCTTACCTTCCTGTTGATAAAGCGTCTGTCCATGGTGCTTTCGATCGTGGGATCACTGACGCGAACGATATCATCGACAAAATCGATCAGCCCTGCTCGCTGATCGTTATCGAGCTCCGCGTACGCAATATTTATGCAGCATTCCACCAGCTTCGCCACGACGATCGCATCCTTGCGGCCATACTCCCTGATCGGCCCGAGCGTGGTGTATAGCAAATCGAGAAAGTCCTGGGCCATATAGAACATCCGGGGCTTGCCTTCGTCGTCGCATTCCACGTCGAATCCGGGGTGACTTGCGAAATCGGCAAACAGTATCGAGAGCATGTCCAGCGCACGAACAGCTGTACCTGGGTCATTGATGCCGGGGCTCAGGGCCTTGACTGCAATTTCCGAAAGCTGGTTGAAGCCAAAGGTGTAATGGTCGTCTGCGATCTCTTCGATATAGAAGGTGAAACAGTCGAGGATAGCCTTCTTCACGTCGTCATCAACATCTGTGTCGATGCGCACGAGAGGCCGCCCTTTCGCGACAAATTCTCCCAGGTGCACCTGAGTCACTAGGCTGAGCTCATTCTTGGTCAGTATCCGCATCAACTCGGAGATGTTGGACTTCTTGAAATAGCCGGTATGGTCATTGGGAATCCGGACCCACTCACTGGTGTTCGGTATCGTCTCGTCGTCCTTGGAATCCTTCAACTGCTTCAGCCGATCTGCTATCTCCTCACGAGTTCGTTCAAAGATAGAGTCCATGACGAAATCGACCTGAATGGACCGAGTGATGGAGTGGATGAAATAGACGAAGAGGGCCAGTGAGAGAACGCCGAAGAGCATGGCAAAAAATATGCCGAGCCCAGGCACCTCGAATCCGTTTTCCACGCTGTTGATATTCGTCAGCAGGACCAGAGAAAAAATGATGGTTCCGATGTAGACGCCAAGTGTTCTCTGATGCTGGGGCCTGGTAATCAGGCCGGGTATGATCCGCGGCGACAGCGTGGCGGAGGCGCGTGTAAGCACCACCATCACCATAGAAAAGCTGAAGACGGTGAGCGAGATGATCCCGCCCACAAGCGTGCCGAGTATGGTGCGCGCATTCTCGGCGTCGTCAACGAACAACACAGGCCAGCTGTCCTTGAAGCTTTGCACAGGCGGCTTGTATTCGAGATAGATGATAAGGAAGTAGAACAGGAACATCGCAATGGCTATCAGCGTAGGCACGAACGCGATGCTGTGGTAGACCCGCTGCACGAATCGGAAAAGCGAGTTCTTCAGTTTTCTCATCTTGTCCGCCCAAGCTGATTCATTAAGACGCCTGTGGAGGCTTGACTGGCTCGCTCAGCACCTCGAGGGTATAGTTTTCAAACGCGTCCAGTCCGCCGGTGGCCTCCGCTGCTTTCGCACGCTCGAGTCGATCGAACAAGGCGTCATCATCGTGCTGCTGCACAAGCGTGCAGAGGACTGTGGGGTGAATATAATACTCCCGGCAAATGGTGATCGTGTTACCAAGCTTGGCCGCCACAAGCTTGACCAACTGAGTCTCGAACTTGCGTTGGGGGTGCTCGCGAACCAGCTTGACCGCCGAAGTAAACTGCCGCGCGGCCTCTACAGTCCCGCCCCAGGTGCGGAAGGCTTTGGCAGTGTACGGTAATCCACTGACTGCCTGAATGTACTGATTCACATCATGACTGTCGATAGCTCTGAAAGCTTTCTGGTCACGATCGTAATATCGGAAGAGTTCATAGCCGGGCAACTCACTGACTGCTCTCAGCAGCTTTTCCAGCTTCCTGTCCGCAATTTGAATAGAGCGGTACTTTCCACTCTTTGCCCGGTACTGCAGTGCAAGATGGCCGTTCTCCAACTGCACATGCTTCCGCCTCAGGGTGGTCGCACCGTACGTATGATTGCTGTTTGTGTAAGCCTGATTGCCTATTCGCAGGTGGTAGGTATCGAGCAGACGAACCACCAGCGCGAGCACCTTCTCCCGTGGCCAGTGACGTCTACGAAGGTCGCTCTCGAGCCGCTGCCGCACTGCTGGCAATGCTCTGGCGAAATCAGCGAGGCCGGAAAACTTGCTGGCCTGACGGTGCTTGCTCCATTCTTCGTGATAGCGATACTGCTTGCGGTTCCGCTCGTCGTAGCCGGTAGCCTGAAGATGACCATCGGGCTGGCTACATATCCATACCCGCTGCCAGTTGGGCGGAATGACCAGCGATTTGATGCGCTGCAGCTGTTCCGGATCGCTTAGCTTGTGGCCTGCGTCATCGAAATAGGTAAATCCCCGGCCGCAGCGGCGTCGGGTAAAGCCCGGCGTAGTGTCATCAACATACGTCAGGTGACTGGGACAAATCGGTATTGTAGGCGCTTTCAACCTGGTTCCTTCCGTTGGCTTTTGCTCGGTAAAGCGCTGCGTCCGCTGCCGCCAGTATGTTGGAAAAACCGTGATCCTCCGGCACGAGGCCAGAGTCTGCGACATCGAGCTGCAGGCCCTGTAGCTGGCTCAAACAGGCGACACCGATGCTCACGGTGATATCGATGCCGAGCGGGCGGCTCGTCTGAACGGCCCAGCGAAATCGATCCGCCTTGTGTACGGCGTCTACCAGGGAGCAGTTTGGCAACAGCAATACGAGCTCTTCACCACCGATCCTGAACGCGTAATCTTCAGTCCGTGTGTGCTGCCCCATTAGCTTTGCCACCGCCTGCAGGATATCGTCGCCCGCCTGATGGCCAAAAGTATCGTTCACATGCTTGAAGTGATCGATATCACACATGAGTACGCTGTAGTCGCCTTCATGGCGCAGTGCATTGGCATGAACACGCTGGGCGATGCTCTCGAGCGCATGTCTGTTAAGCAGTCCCGTTAGCTGATCGGTGAGCGCCATGGTCTGCAGTCGCGCCTGCTCTTCCTCGATGCTGCGACGCTCCTGATAATCTGCCCAGACCCCCAGAATGCGACTATGCAGTTCCTCCAGTGAGACTGGCTTGATAAGCACATCATCAGCACCGGCAGCCAGCATCTGCATCTTCTGAGCCTGGTCCTGAAGCCCCGAGACAATGAAACAGGGCAGTAAGCGCCCCTGTGCACTACCCTTGATGCTTCGCACCAGAGAAAGGCCCGTAAGCGTGCCCTCCACCATGACATCGGCAACGACGAGGTCATACGATTCTTTCAAGGTGGATTTAAGGGCCTGTCTTGCGCTGGTGAAATGGCTGACCTGAAATCCCTTGGCACTGAAGTACTCGATGAATACCGCGAAGATGGATGGACTATCTTCGACATAAAGCATATGCAGCGGCTTATCCGGTACCACGGCTGCCATCTGGAAATCGGAGACCAGCCTGTCAAGCGATGCAGAATCTCCGGACTTGATAACATCGGTAGCTCCTGCCACGAGGAGGGCGTGGAGCGTAGCCTCTTCGAGGCGATCGACTACGACGATAACCGGAGTGAGCGCATTCAGCGTGGTCTGACGACACTGCCGTACAAGATGACGCACGCGCTCGAGGAGAGATTCATAGGAAGTCGCCCGCACTTCAGTAACACGCTCATTCTTGTCGGCATGGGCATCGGGAATCGGATCCGGCGCAGTCGACTCAGGTAGGTAAACGAGGATGAGATCCTGCTTCTGCGCCTCGATATGTGCCAGCGCCTTACCCAAGTCGGCAAAATCGCTGATCTGCATATGGGCCGAGTCTACCTGTGCCTTGCTCCATAGGCGCCGGAATTGAAACTGCTCTGTACTGTCAATCTGGCAAATCATCAAAACGGTATCTTTACCCTGCTTCAGTGTTGGGTTCTGCAGAAACGACGTATGCAAAACCCGAGCCGGCTGCGAGCTATCCACGTAATAGACCCGAGTTTACCTTAATCATTTATTGATAGGCTCTGTTAATCATTCCGTCGGACAATCTTTCAGACACTTTCAATTATCTTAAAATTACAAACTGCTTGTATATGCTTCCACAGTTGTGACCCTTAAAAGCTAGTTTACGTTGAGAGTCTCGGCAATAGCCATTTTTGCTTTAAATCTCTCAAACCGCACCTATGACGGGGTCGAGCAACTGCTGGCGGGGCCATGAAGGTAAAGTCTGGCTGCTTGGCACGCTTCTCGCTAATTGATTCGATGAGTGTCATCAGACACCTATCAGAGCAACAAGGAGTTGATATGAATTGGGACCAAGTAGAAGGTAACTGGAAGCAGCTCAAAGGCAAGGTTCAACAGAAGTGGGGCAAGCTCACAGATGACGATCTTGATATCGCGAAAGGCCACAAGGAAGAGTTGCTTGGCAAGATTCAGCAGAAATACGGCATCTCGAAAGATGAAGCCGAGAAGCAGCTGAACGACTTCGAACGCAATATGTAACTGCGCTCTCGTTCAGTAGGAGCCCCTGATTGTTCAGGGGCTTTTTTTTGCGAAGCGTTTCTCCAGCAGATTGAGCAAAGACCTTATAGTGATGGGTTTCTCGACATAGGCGTCAAATCCGGATTTGAGAGCCCGTGACTTCATTTCAGCCTGCGTGTGTCCCGTAGTCGCTACGCAGAAAAGATCCTCTGTTCGTAGTCCTTCGTGATTCAGAGCAGCCATGACCTCGAAGCCATCCATGTCGGGCAGCGAAATATCCAGCAGCAAGGCATCCGGATTGAAACGTCTGAGCGTTTCAATGGCGTCGGCACCCGTATTCGCCGCAAGCACTTCAAAACCATGCGCAGTCAGCAATGCCTGCATCGCCGTGGTGACATCGAGATGATCGTCTACGACTAGTATCTTCCGCCGCTGCTGGCCGGATTGACCACTGCTTACGGCACTGTCTGCTGTCTGCACCTGCTCAAGTCGTGCCTGCCATGCCGGACCGTCTCTGCTCTGCATGAACTGCTCAATTCGTCTGAGCAAGGCAGAAATATTAATCGGCTTGGCGAGGTAGTCATCAACTCCCAGGCCGATGATCATCTCCCGGTCGCCTTTCATGGCCGCAGCGGTGATGGCAATGATCGGCTGCTCACATCCGAGACGTCTCAAGGCTTGCACTGCTTCCCTGCCGTCCATCCTGGGCATCTGCATGTCCATCAGAATGATATCGATAGAAGGCTCACCATTCTCTGCCGCCTGAAAGGCTGCCACTGCCTCTTTTCCGTCTGCCGCCTGCACCACTGTACCACCACAGCTTTCAATGGCACTGGCCAGATAGCTGCGAATGTCATCATTATCGTCGGCAATAAGCGCTCTGACTGGTAATACCGGGCGCTGGGCGTCAGCCTCCATGGTAACTGAAACGGCATCAAGCATGCCGCTCCTGAGCGACTTATAACCAGGCGGTACAAGCACCGGCAAACGTAGGGTGAACAGGCTTCCGAGACCAGGCGTACTTTCGAATCGGATATCGCCAGCCATTCTTTCAGCGAGATCCTTGCTGATGCTCAAGCCAAGCCCCGTGCCCTTTGCCTTTTTCACTTCGTCATTGCTAGCTCGCGAGAACGGCATGAACAGCTGATCATGGAATTCGGTTGGTATACCGATACCGGTATCCTTGACGGTAATCTCAAGTAGGCGTACGGCAGACGAGGTGAAATGCTCTGCCTCGCCGAAAACCTCGCCCATGCCCGGTGGTATGGTCTGTACTCTGCTGGCGCCAATTGTGACTGTTATACTCCCAGCGCTTGTGAACTTGATGGCATTGCTGATCAGGTTGTCGAGAATCTGCTTCAGACGGGTGGTATCTGCCTTGATGCGGGCAGGAACCTTGTCGAGAATGTCGAAGCGGAGCGCAAGGTTCTTCTCATCGCTGCGTGGCGATGCCACGGCAAGGATATCCATGATGAGATCCATCAGCTCGAACTCCTCAGGCTCGATCACCAGCTTCCCCGCTTCTACTTTTGACAAGTCCAGCAGGTCATTGAGCAACTCTTCGAGATAGGTGCCGTTGCGCCGGATGACGTTGATCTGCTCGAGTGCCCGCGGGTCGGAGACTTCAAGACGGAGCAGTTCTGCAAAGCCGGCAATAGCGGTCAGCGGGGTTCGCAGCTCATGGCTGATCCTGGCCAGAAATTCCGATTTGGCCTGATTGGCAGCCCGCGCCTCGGCAGTGATCGCCTCAAGTTGCTGCTGATGATGTTTACGCTCGGTGATGTCCACGAAGGTAATCACGGCACCAACGACCTTGCCTTTGTCATCAGTCTGCGGATGGCACCACAGCTCTACCGGCACAGCTTGCCCATCACGGCGCCACAGCACCTCGGCATCGGAGTCGACCATATTGCCGCTGCTGAGGCTTTGCATGATGAGGCTCTCAGACTCGGAAACGGCCTGGCCATTTGCAGCGGAGTGCTGAATGGTCGCGTGGACACTGCGGCCCACCAACAAATCAGGTGAAGTGTAACCAAGCAGTCTGACCGCACTCTGGTTGCAGAACGTACAGTGGCCATTCGCGTCCACACCGATGATGCCCTCCGCCGTGCTATCGAGCAGCAGGCGAATCCGACGGGCGGTGGCACTCGCCTTCTGCTCACGTTCTCTGCTATCAGAGACATCGAACTGGCAGCCGATGAAATGAGTCACCTCACCCAGCTCGTTTTTGACCGGTGTAATGGATAAATCGTTCCAGAATTCCGTCCCGTCTTTCTTGTAGTTCTTCAAGGTCACCCGGATCGACCGCCTGGCTTCGATTGCCTGACGTATCTTCTGCACCGAAACGGGATCAGTGTCATCACCCTGAAGAAATCGACAGTTACGGCCGATGGCTTCCTCACGTGTGTAGCCGGTCGTATCGTGGAATCCGGCATTCACATAGGTTATGAGTTCGGACCCAGCATCAGTGATGACAATGCCTGCCTGCGACACTTCCAGTGCCCGCTCTCGCAGGAACAGCTCGAAATTTGCATTGAGTCTGCTGCGCAGGTCGGTTGCGAGCACGAGTATATTTTGCTCACCATCGTCGAACCGTATCCGCGACATGGAGATCTCGACCGGGATCGAGGCATCTCCAGCACGATTCAGCACGAGCGCCTCACAGGTGGCCGCCCCTTCTGATACAGCCTGTTCGAAGGCGGCGACAGGCTGACTGCCCTTGAAGCTGGCCAGCGTTTCTCGAAGATGGGTATTGAGCAAGCTGCCCGCATCAGTTCCTGCGAACTCCATCAGGGTCCTGTTGGCGTAAGCGATACAGCCATTGAGGTCCAGAAGAATCGTGGCGTGAGGTGAACGGTCACTGAGCTGCTTGAACTTGCCAGCCTCGAACTGCGCCTCGCGCAACGAGCTGATATCAATCAGCGTCAGTACCGCGCCGGTAATCCGCTGGGACCGTTGCTCGCGATACGGCAGCAGCCGGAGTAGATAGCTCCTATCCCGGTGGGTGTGAATCCCGAGATCAATGTCTCTCGCGCTCTCAATGACTTCACGAATCTCGCTTGCAAGGTTTTCACGCTCAAGCGGCCTGGCCAATGCCTCGAAGCTTCGTCCCAGATCCTGTGGGCTCAGGTCGAAAAAATGAGAAGCTTCAGGGGTATAGCGGCGCAGGCAAAGATCTTCGCCGATGAACAACACGCCGATACGGGTATTGGCCATCAGGTTGTACATGTCATCGTTGGCTTCAGTCAGCTCATGAATCTTGCTCTGATACTCGGTATTGACCGTGTACAGCTCCTGATTAACCGACTGCAGCTCTTCGTTAGTGCTTTGCAATTCCTCATTCGAAGAGACAAGCTCTTCATTGGACGCCTGCAACTCCTCGTTTGTGGTCTCAAGCTCTTCGATAGTGGATTGCAGATCCTCCTGCGACGCCTGTAGCTCGGCCTCGAGTCGAACAATATGCTGTCTCGCCATTTCGTCGATATCGACCGCCACATCATCCAGCGCCTCGAGCTGCCCGACCGCTGATGGTTGGAATGAGACAGCCAAAAGGCCGGGACGTTCCGCCACCTCACCACAGGGACGAACCATAAGTTCAAACTGGTGAGCTTTTCCCTGGTTATCGTTAGTCCTGAAGCCCTTGTAGCGTACGTCCTTGTTCAGTTCTCGTGCGCTGTTGATCGCCGTGGCGACGGTCGATCGGGAGGCAGTATCAAGCATATCGACAAGGCGACGCGGCATACGGCCGGAAGAAATAATGAGGAAGCGCTCTCCGCCGCCGAAAATATGCACCAATTCGCCATGATCATCGATAACGAAAGAAGGCGGCATGTGCGTCTGCAACAAGCTTTCGAACAAGGCCGTCTGCGCTCGTTCGATATCACGATGGCTGCGCTGGGCGCTCACAGGACTGCCGCTGTGAAATACTTCAGTTCTCGCACGTAAACTTCCCCGATCAGGAATACGCAAACGAACATCCCGACGCTTGCGAAACAGTCTGGCGCGCTTATCGATCACCTCGAATTCGTCTGCCAGCTCTCCGAGAGACTCGCTGGAACCCAGCATGAGCACACCCTGAGGCTTCAGACCGAAGTGAAACAGTGATATGACTTTACGCTGCACTTCCGGCAGGAAATAGATCAGCAGGTTACGGCAACTTATGAAGTCGAGATTAGTGAAGGGCGCATCGCGAATCACATCATGCGCTGCAAAGGAGACCAGCTTGCGCAGTTCGGCGATCACGCGAAACTTGCCGTTTTCCTCGGCAAAGAAATATCGTCGCCGCGATTCACTCAATTCTCCGACGCTTTCGGCTCCGTACAAGCCAGCCGACGCAAAACGGACTGAGGACTGATGGACATCAGAGGCGAAAATCTTGAACCTCGGCTGATGATTGAGACGTTCGAATTGCTCGTACAGCAGCATACCAAGGGAGTATGCCTCCTCACCGGTTGCGCAGCCGGCACACCAAAGCCTGAGCTCGGTAGAGGCCTCCGTGTTGCGTGCCAGAAATTGCGAAACTAGTTTTGGAATGATCTGCTTCTCAAGCACCTGAAAGGCGACACTGTCACGAAAGAACCTGGTTACGCCGACGAGTAGATCCTTATACAGCAGTTCAATCTCCTCAGGATGGCCCCTGACGTGATCGACATAAGCCGTACTGTCGCGCAGACCTGTCAGCAGCATGCGCCGCTCGATGCGACGCCCGACAGTCCCGGTTTTATAGAGCCCGAAGTCGATACCGAAGGCATCCTGCAGAAGTGTGAAGACAGGCCGGAACTCTTCCAGTGACCGCTCACTTTGAGAAGAAGCAAAGCGATCTGGAGACAAACCGCTACGCACGTAACGCAGGATCGCGTCAGGCATGAGCTCGGGGGCGAGCGAGAGGGACACCACGCCCGTGGCGACGGCACTCAAAGGCATGCCATCGAAGGCAGCGGTTTCCTCAGATTGGGAAATGACCAGTCCACCAGCACCAGCAACCTCGACAACACCTTTCGAACCATCCGATCCAGTGCCGGAGAGCACTATTGCAATCGAACGCCTCCCACAATCCTTGGCCATTGAGTGGAAAAAAGTGTCCACTGGTAGAGCCGGTTGTTCCGAAGGGTCCCTTTCGAGCAGCTGCAACTTCCCCATGCTGATCGTCATCGACTTGCCCGGCGGCAGAAGGTAGACCTCGTTCGGAACGACTCGCATGTTGTCGCTCGCAGGCTGGACATGCAGTTTCGTTCGGCGCGAGAGCAACTGCTCCATCTGGCTTTTGAAGTCTGGCGAAAGATGCTGGATAACGATGTATGCAGCGCCCGAGTGCTCCGGCACCGCCGCAAAGAACTTTTCAAGTGGCTCCAGCCCCCCCGCTGATGCGCCAATGGCGATAACAGGGAAAACTTCCGGAGCACCGGCAAACGACTGTTCAGACACTGACACTCACATACCTTCTATCTGGGACTGCTGAGCATGATAAAGAAAATGGTTCTGGCGCTCCGTATGTACTTCTTACATGGAAAAAGCATTTGAGAGAACTAATGACAAAAGTAGATACGAGCCAGCTGCGGATTCCGGTGCCAAGAAATATGTTAATGAATTGTTTTTCATATATTTTTCTAAATCAGGCACTCTAATCGCATAGAAGAAAGTATTGAGGAGCAACTCAATATCAAAAAAAGCAACGCAAGGAGTGTATTATGTTGTATTGGGCCCTGGTATTTTTCATCGTAGCAATTATCGCAGGTGCAATGGGTTTCGGCGGTGTTGCGGGCGCTTCGTCCAGTATCGCTCAGATCCTGTTCTTCGTATTCCTGGTAGCACTGGTTATTTCCGTCATTATGCACTTCGCAAAAGGCCGGCGCTTATAACGGTATAAACTAGTTTAAAATAGGCCTCCTCGTGAGGCCTTTTTATTGCCCAATCGTGACCTTTCCGTAAAAGAATGCTATTTATAGCGTCAGTTCCCATCTGCCCGCAACACGGCTACCTCTCCACCCAAACAATTCTGCACGGAAATCATGAGCTGCATCGTTGAAAAGTTTTCGCACTTTATAGAACTTACCGCCGAGGAGCGCGAAACACTCAAGCATCTTGAGAAAGAAGAGTGTACGTACCGGAAGCGGGAAGTGATCTTCAGTCAGGACCGATCAGTCGAAAACCTGTATGTCATCAAGGAAGGTCTGGCTATTTCCTATTGCGAGCACAGCGACGGCGGGCGAATTGTGCTTAACTTCCATTTTCCCGGCGACCTCGTCAATGCCATGACACTCGGGCTCGGGGAAACACCCTATAGCCTCATGGCCGTGTCCGACAGTGTACTCTGCCCTTTCCCGAAATCAGGATTCAGTGAACTGTTTTCGCAGTCCGCAAGGCTTACATCGCTCATCTATGCCTTTGGCATGCTCGACAACACGGTTCTAATCGATCGCCTCCGGGCCATCGGACGGATGTCTGCGGAAAATCGCCTCGCGCTCCTGATATTACAGATCCATGCTCGGCTCAACCTGTTCTCTGACCATGAGACACTTGAGTTCGATGCGCCGATCTCCCAGGAAATCATGGCTGATGCAGTGGGCCTGACGCCCGTGTACGTCAATCGGATACTGAGCAATTTCCGCGAACAAGGCTTGCTCTCATTTCGGTCGCGACGGGTTGTGATTCACGACAAGCCCGCTCTGCTAAAGATGAGCGAGTTCAAGGATCGATATTACAACCTCGATATCTCCTGGCTGCCTAGCGAGCACGCAACCGCACAGGACAGCATCGATCGTACTACAAATTAATTAAACTATATTATAACCCTGCCAGTTGAGTCGGCGTAGTATCAGTACAGTAAAATTTCGGACGCTCCATACACAGCTTCGCGGAGAAGTTATGGTTGCCATCAAGAAAAAAAATAACCGGAACTCATACTACCCCGATCCCCACCAGCCAATTAGTCCATCTCGTATTGCCGATATCCGCAGCTATACGCTCGCGAAATTGGAAGAGCAGATTCGAAGAATATACCTAGCGACAGAAGCGGCCAGAACCAAAATTAGTACGGCCGAAGATCTGAAGCATGTATTGGCGGATTTGCAATCAGTGGCCGACGACTGCGGCAAATGCAGACTTCTCGTCGACAAGGCAATCGGCGAGCAACGAAGCGATTAGCGAGAATTCTGATTGGTCTTGTCAGAGATATCGACCTGCTGCCTGAGCAGTGACACGATAGAGCTGAACTTCTTGCACTCGTTCAGAATCCGGTTGAGGTTTTCGAATACCTCCTGACTGGACTGCGAGTTTTCGATCTTGAGTTTAGCCACTTCGGTGTTCATCGATATCGCATTGACAATATTTCGAAGCTCATGCAACTGATTGGCATCACTTCGGCACTGGTCCACCAGGGACTTGTCGAGCGAATCGTCACTGCTCATTCCTTTACTCTCTCGTATTGATTCAAACGGTTGTACAAAGTTTTCAGACTCACACCGAGCATCTCGGCCGCCTTTCGCTTGTCTCCACCGAGCTCTTCAACAGTCATAAGAATCAACTGTCGCTCTGTGTCTTCTATCGTCGTACCAACCCGTAGTCCAGTCGGCGCAATCTCTTCACTGGAAAATGGCGACGCAAGCTGCTCAGGGAACTCTATCTCGTTAGAGTCCGGATCAGACATAATGTAGGCGCGATGAATGGTGTGCCTTAGTTCACGCACGTTGCCAGGCCAATCGTAAGCCTGCAACTTAGCCATATCCCGCTCTGGCAACTGCAGTGAAGTGCCGCCACGCTCATTGAGCTCCTTCAGGAAATGCCTCGCCAGCAGGGGAATATCACCTCTGCGTTCCCTAAGCGGCGGAATCGTGATAGGGAATACGGCCAGACGATAGTAAATGTCTTCTCGAAGACAATTTTTTTCGGCAATTTCCTGAGGCGAACGATTAGTTGCCGAAATGACGCGGCATTGTACCGGCAGCTCCTTTGTGCCGCCGACCCGCAAAACCATGCCGGTTTCGAGTGTTCGCAACAGGGTTGGCTGCAGATCCAGAGGCATTTCAGTCACTTCATCGAGGAAGAGTGTGCCCTGGTCTGCACGCTCGAAGAGACCACCTTTACGAGCGATTGCACCCGTAAATGAGCCTTTCTCGTGACCAAAGAGCTCGCTACCAATCAACTCTCGTGAGAAGGCCCCACAGTTGGCAGCGACAAAGGCACCGCTCGGTGTAGCACAGTTGTGAATCGCTCTGGCCACAAGCTCCTTGCCTACTCCACTCTCGCCCAACAGCATGACGTTCGCCCCGCTGTCGGCTACTCGCTCTATCGTCTTATAGAGCTTCTTCATCACCTCAGACTCACCGACGAGGCAGTCGAAATGCAGGCCATCATCAGATTGCGCCTTGTCACCAGCCTTGGCGAGTAGACTCTTGATCTGATCGAGAGAAATAGGTTTGGTGAGATATGAAATATGCGGACCACACAGCGTGCGCACTTGTGCTTTCACAACCGGGTGGCCAGTGATAATGGCAAGATGAGTCGCGCGCTGGCCCTTCGACATCTCGTCGAGCAGTTCGAGTCCGCTACCATCCGGCAACATCAAATCCAGAAGGCCGAGATCGAATTGTTCGACAGCAAGTGCCTGCTTGGCTTCAGCAACACTGTGAGCGAGCGTTGCGTGGTGTCCCAGCATCTCAATCATCTCACTGAAAGCCTCGGAAAAGGCGTGATCATCGTCAACAAGCAATATATTCAACAAAACGGAGCTTCCACAGTTTAGACTGGTTCCGAGTGTACCCGTCTTTGCAGAAAAGCTCCATTAAACAGATAAAGGACGTCCTTACGGAACGTCCTTCTGATAAAGACCTCACAAAGCTCAGTGAGTCTCTTCCAAATGCTGTCGAGCCTGACGCAACTGCTGTGCGCTGGCATCCATCAACTGGTTTTTCAGCCGATCGCGCTGAGCACCCATGATTCTATCCTCGCGCCTGGTCGATGGCAGGAGCAGGCCGAGGGCAGCACCTATGCCTACGCCAATGGCCACGAGTGCCAGTGGGTTCTGGTCAATGGTTTCAGAGATTCTTGACCGAGCACGGCTGACCTGCTGCTTGGCCTTTCTCGTGCCGGTTCTGTACTGCTCGTGAACCGCATGCCCTGCTCTGTTTGCAGACTCTCTGGCATCGTGAGCCAGGTTGCCGGCCTTGTCTCTGAAATCCTCGGCTGTGTGTTCGGCCTTGTTTCTGAGATCTTCGGCTTTGCTCTTCATACCAGCGGAACCCGAGTTGGAAGTTGTATTTGAATTGCTCATCAGTTCACCTGCCTTGTTCTTGAGTTCACCAGCCTTATCCTTGACACTATCCGCCGCGTCGCCCATAGACGAGCGGAGGCCTGAATCGGATTTTGACCCAGATGAGCCGCTTACCGACCCACTGGTATCAAGCTGTACCTTTTGATTGCCACGATCTGGCAATTGATCTGTCCGCTGCGACGGATCTTCGCCTGTCCAACCATTTATATCGGCCGCACGTCCATCATGGCGCTCACCTCGATCACCACCGTGATAGCCGGATGAGGCCGCTGATGGCGTGGCCAGCGGAGACCCTGAGGTCGGAGTTTCCCACCGGGGCTGGGCGTTACCACCAGGATTATTCATATCCAGGTTGGACAGCTGATCCCGATTAGCGGATGTCGTCTTTTCATCGATGCCGCGGGCATTCTTGCGAAGTAATTCTGAATTCGGCGTCTGCGATGCCGACTTTGACTGTTGATGTTTGTCCTGAATAGCCATTATTGAACTCCTTTTTCAGTCAGATATCTTGACGGGCTGCACGCGGTGGCAGCCCGATGATCAGCTCAGTGACGTGAACGCGGCTGCTGGGATGTCTGGGCAGCGTGCTGGCTTGAGCTCTGGGCGAAGCGTGCAAACAGAAAAGCTGCAGCTGCGGCGCAACCAATCACCACACCGGGATAGCGTCTCGTTGCGTCTTCGAGCTGTCGCAGCATATCGGCCGGTTCGGTGTTCTTGATGCGCTCGCCGACACCGGACAGCTGCCGCGCGGCGTCGCTCATGTAGCCAGCTACGACTTCATTTTCTTCTGCCAATTCGTCAGCGGCACGATCAAGCGCTGAAGAGAAACCCTGAACACGGCCAGCGGCTTCGTTCTTCTTTTGTGCAGCCATGTCAGCGATTGCATGCTTACCTTCTTCAATAATTCGGTTGCCTTCCTGCTTCACATCGGCCTGACCGCCACCCTGGTTACGGGCATTCTGGCTTCCACTGTTCTGAGTGTTGCCGCTCTGGTTGGCCCCTGCCTGATTGGCCGTGGAATTCTGCGCACCACCGGCTTTGCCGGCCGCCGCTCCAGCGTTCAGGGTATCGTTGCTGTTTGGTCGGGACTTATTTTCGGTGTCTCGGGTCGTTGTTGTCATACCAAATCTCCAGTCTATCCAAAATTGAGCTCAGGAATAATCGAGCTAGTGCCACGGTCGCTGGACGGCATTCGCCGCCAGAATCACGAATCGGACGCCTGACCTGACTCGAGGTAATCAAGCGTGTCATCTGCGAGGTGCTTCGCCTTACTACCCAGGCCGGAAAGAACGCTATCGATAGAACCTATCAACTCAACATATTGTTCGCGCTGTGATGCTTCGGCTTGCTTGCCAAAAACATCGCCATTTAGTTTGATCGAAGCTCCCGAACTCATGCTCTCCAGGCCGTTACTGTGACCTAGAACTAGAATGAGGAGTGCGCCGACGGGAAAAACTGTATGTTTCGCCATCCGGGCACCGGAGAATCTTTTGAATCTGTGCGCGTTCATTATGTAGAGCCTGCTGGTTCGTTCCATGGTGTGGCGAATGCAAGCTGTGCTCCTGCTCAGCCTCTACCACACCCCGTTCAATACGCAGTTACATAGCGAGCTACGAGCCAGCATCTTATAAGTTCTGTAAAAACAGTAGCTTGAAAAAACGTAGGGTTTTTTTAGGCTCGCGGAAAGGCGAATGAGCGCTCTAATTGCAGCTGCAATTACAAGCGCCCAGGAAAAGATGCCGAAATTTACAAAGATAAGGCGGAGGGATTAAGACTACTGAGGGTCTGGAAGCGCTCTGGCCAAAGATTTCTGGAGTTCACGCGTGGAGGCCGTGTCGGGTGCCCGAGCACCGCCATCCTTCCAGGCATTCAAATGATTGCCTACGAGCTGAGAAAGCGCCGCGATATGGCCGTCCTCCGCATTCAGGCAGGGTATGAAGCCATATTCCCTGCCACCGGCCTGTATGAAGTACTCACGGTTCTCTTCGCCAATTTCCTCGATCGTTTCGAGACAGTCAGCAGCGAAGCCGGGGCAGAAGACCTGTACCGACCTCAAGCCAGCAGAAGCTAGCGACTTGAGGGTAATATCGGTGTAAGGCTTCAGCCAGGGCTCCCGACCGAAACGCGATTGAAAAGTGGTGAGGTACTCATCAGCACCGATCCCTAGCTTGTCTGCAATGAGTCGTGAGGTCTTGTGACAGTGACAATGATAGGGATCGCCAGCGGAGAGATAGCGCGCGGGTATGCCATGGTAAGACAGCAGAAGCTTTTCGCTTCGTCCGTGCCTGGCCCAATAAGCCTCGATGTGAGCTGCACAAGCCGTGATGAAAGGATCAAAATCGTGGTAGCAGTTGATGAACTGCAGCGCAGGCAACCAGCGTCGACGGGTGAAGTCGGCGGCGATGGCATCGAAGGTTGAGCCGGTCGTGGCAGCACAGTACTGTGGATACAGAGGCAGCACGATCAACTGCTCGACACCAGCTTCCTGCATGCGGGTCAACTTACTGGTGATTGATGGATTGCCGTAACGCATTGCAAAATCAACCACGAGATCATCGCCGTAATCAGCCTGCAACTGCTGCTTGAGCGCCTCGCACTGGTCTACTGTATGGAAGAGCAGCGGCGAGCCGCGGTCGGTCCAGACTGTCCTGTAAGCGCGAGCTGAGCGCGCGGGACGGATATTCAGTATGACGAGGTTGAGAATGCACCACCATAGCAGCCTCGGCACCTCGACGACCCTGGGATCACTCAGGAACTCCTTCAGGTACCGTCTGAGCGCCTTCCTGTCAGGCTGGTCAGGGGTACCGAGGTTTGTTATCAGCACGCCGGTGCGGCGGCGCTGGCCATGTTCGAAGCTGGTTTGCGCCTTGTATTGGGCGGTATCAGCAGGATGTTCGCGCCTGCTCAATTCTTGAATTCCGGCGCAGTTCTGGTCATTCTGGCCTTCATGGCCTGCTGAATGTCATCGCTCAGGATCATGGCTGAATTCCAGGTCGCTATGTAATTCAGCCCCTCCTCGACACTGTGGTCGCGTGAGAACAGGATCATCTCCTTGGTTCCACGAATAGCCAGGGGCGCCTTGCTGGCAATCTGAGCAGCCACTTCTCCGACCAGCATATCCAGCGCTGACTTGTCCCCGGCCACAGCATTGACCAGCCCCATGCCCCTGGCTTCCTCAGCACCAAACTCACGGCCCGTATAGGCAAGCTCACGCATGATGCCATCGGGAATGATTTTTGGCAGCCGCTGCAGTGTGCCGACGTCTGCTGTCATACCGATGTCGATTTCGCGGATGGAAAATTTTGCATCGCAGCTGGCATAGCGCATATCACAGCAGGTTATCATATCGATCGCACCACCAATAACGGCGCCATGCACGGCGGCAATAACCGGTACCCGACAACGTTCGATAGCAGTGAAGCTGTTCTGCATGGCGAGTATCTGACGACGCAGTCGCTCGCGGAAACGACCCTCACAATCGCGCTTAGCGGTAAAAATGGCTGAGAACTCTGCAAGGTCGATGCCGCCGCAAAAATGCTTGCCCTCTCCTGCCAGAATCGCGACCCTGATCTCCGCAACCTGATCAATAGCTTCAAAAACCTGCCCCACCTCAGCCCACAGTCTCATGTTGAGCGCATTGGCCTTATCCGGGCGGGACAGTGTCACCGTAGCGACATGCTCATTGACCTTAAGCGTCAGGTGCTCATATCGAGTTTCTTCGAGCGACTCGAGCGTGAGTTCTTTCAACAGTTGCATATGAGTTTCCAAAAACGGGTGAGCGGAATCAGATCGATTCCGTCTTGAGATAGTGGTCCAGCAATGGCTTGAAAGCCGCCTGTACGCCAAGCCCCTTCATGATCCAGTAATGACCAGCAATCATTCTGTCGATGAAGAGCGTTTCCACCGGCGGTTTGAACGACGCCAGATGCTGGAATACAGTATTGGCTTTGGCTGCAACTTTCAAATGCACATCACCCGACCTGAAGTCGTAGCTGTCTTCGCTGAAGGGTTGGATGATAATGTCGCGCCACAAAGCATAATACGCCTCATCAACGGCTGGCATCTCTTCAACCCTGACCCCGAGGTCGATCATGAATCGATCAAGAGCGGCGTAGTCTTCCGCTAGAGCAGCATTGACCGCCTTTCGGTAGGCCACCACGATCTCCGGCTTGAGCTTTTTGACGCAGCCAAAATCATAGATGATAAGGGTGCCATCAGGGCGGAAGGCGAAGTTGCCCGCGTGGGGGTCGCCATGAATGGCTTTAAATTTGAACAGCTGATCTGCCATCGTTCGGAAAAGACGCTCACCGATTTCATTGATGGTGGCTTGGTCGTAGCGTTCAGTAGTCACTTCACTGACATGATCCCCAGCGACATATTCCATTGTCAGCACGCGACGTGAGCTCAACCCCGTCAGCACAGCGGGTATCAGGACCTTCGGCTCGTCCTTGTGAAAGCCACGGAAGAGCTCGACATTTCTCGCCTCGTTCTCATAGTCGAGTTCCTCGATGAGACGCGCGCGAATCTCAGCAAAAAGCTGGTCAACAGACTCCTTCGGCATCTTCAGTAGCCCACCGAGTTTCAGTGCCAGTCGCAGCTGCTTCAAATCGGAGTCGACTGATCCACCCACCCCTGGGTACTGCACCTTGACGATGACCTCCTGCCCTTCTCGCGTGGTTGCACGATGTACCTGACCAATCGAGGCGGCGGCATAGGGTTCTTCATCGAAGGTGGCGAAGAGGCTGTTATGGCTCGCGCCAAGCTCTTCTTCGATCTGCTTAGCAATCACCTCGAAATCCATCGGCGGCGCTTCCTTTTGCAGGCGCTGCAAGGCTTTCGAGAACTCTTTCGGGAGGAAGTCCTGGGTCTGCGAGGCCACCTGCCCCACTTTCATCACCGCACCTTTGAGTTCCCCGAGGGTATCGACGATGCGGGCAGCCATCTTGTCGTAGCTCTCGGCTTTCTGCTCGTCGTGCTTCTGTTCGTCGGTGAACTGGCGGCGAATCTTCTGGCCGGCATAATTACTGGCGACCGATGCAGTCATGCCAGCCAGTTTGAAGAATCGTCGAGTACGGCTGACAGGCGTGACCCTGGCTTTACCGGGCTTGCTGTCCTTGTCGTTGGTCAAGAGTACACCTGAATATCTATGGCTGGATGAGCTGTCTAATGTATACCATCAGCCATAGAATATGGATTGCTGTACAGTTATCTGCAAGCGTGGTTTTCAGGGAGCATAATGCGTCGAGCGATTGCGACCGCCCTGCTTTGACTTATAAAGTGCCTGGTCGGCATGTTCTACCCACTGCATCGGCTCAGTTACCGAATCATCCACCGGGGCGATACCTAGCGAAATCGTCCATCGGATGGCGGTGCCCTCATGATGAACGGTGAGCGCCTCGATCTTCTTGCGCAATCGCTCGGCAAATATCATGGCGTTTTCAGGAGGTGTATCAACCAGAATGATGGTAAATTCCTCACCACCGTATCGTCCGGAAATATCGGTTTCACGCATGGTTTCGAGCAGTACTGAAGCCGTTTTCTTTATGACCTCATCCCCCGCAGGGTGACCGTAGGTGTCATTGACCTTCTTGAAATGATCGATGTCGAACATGACCAGGGTGCTATTCTGACCGGTACGCTTGTGTCTCGAGTATTCGGCTTTTAGCGACTCCTGCCAGGCACCCCGGTTGTTCAGGCCAGTCAGGGCATCAGTTCTGCTGAGGTACCCAAGCTTGTCATTGGCGGCCTGGAGTTGCTTGGAATTGGTCGCGATATCCGTCACGTCGTAAATAATCAGGCAGATGTGATCGACCTGACCCGACGCCGAGATCAGCGGGGAGATCGTGATGTTCTGGAACATGTAAGGCTCGGTGCCCGTTATCGGCCGATAGTTCCGGAAGCGAAACAGGTAGGGCCGCTGGGTCCAGGTGGTGAAAGTCCGATTCTGCAACAGGAATACCGCCTGGGTCTTACTGAAGAACCAGTCTTTCGGAATTTCGGTAAACAGGTCAAAGATGACTTTGTCCCTCACGGCATGAGGCTTCTTGCCGCTGTGATTTTCCATGAAGCTGTTCCAGGCCTGCACGCGGTAGCTCCTGTCCAATACCACCAGACCAACGTCTATGGTCTGCAGCATATCCATCAGCCAGTGAAATTCACCAGCATCCAGGTTTTCCGGTGCAGTCATCGTAGATATCCTTTGCTGGCGCCAACACTGTTCATAAGGGATTTATTCAATGAGGTACGCGACCTTGTCGCGCATGACCGGGAGAGAATCTTCAGTAAACATCAGTAGCAGATCGCACTGAATGTTGTAGTTCTCGACCTTGTAGGCAATTTCGATGGCAAGCATGCGCTCCCAGTTCCACTGGTTATTCTCCATGAGCTGGGATACATCGACGTGTTGACCAAGCACCTGAGGATGTCCCTGGCTGAATGAGATATCCATTTGCTCAGCTATGCCCTTGGTACAGGCGCCGATGAGGATCGAAGCCGTGTCCATCAACAGTTCCAATTCGCCGAGTGCATCAAGTTCGCCCTTATATTTCATAAGACGGGCAAGGTCCGCGAAGCTGGCATCATGAAACAGCAACAATGCCTCCCCAGCAATTCCAGAGCCAATGAATCCCTGACAGACCGCCGAGTAGCTGTCTTGATCCTGTGTGGCCTGCAGAGCCATCCGGAGCTCGCTCTGCTCTAGCAGGTTGACCTGAGGCACCGGCAGAAGAATGAATACGTCGAGCAGTCTGGCAAGCAGATCCGCGGCCTGTCCCATCGCGACGTTGGCAATCTCCTGGTAAGCATCCAGCTCACTGGTCTTGCCACTCTTTTCGAGCATAGTGGGCGTAAGCGCGGGCTGGGCTGTCGGCGTCTCCGAACCAGGACCCAGAATACCCAGGCGCTGGAGGATCTCGGCCAACTCATCCGTTCCAATCGGCTTACGGATGAAGTCGGCAGCACCGAGCTGCATGACGCGTTTACGCGCATCCGGCTGAATGTCGCCCGACACAACCACGACGATGCTAGGCAGATCCTCTTTGGCTATCACCGACAGCGTTTCGTAGCCGTCCATCACAGGCATATTCAGGTCAAGGAAGAGAATGTCTCCTTTGCCCTGCCTGATAAGCTCGATCGCCTCACCGCCGTGCTTTGCGAAGGAGATCTCGATGTCCCAATTTTGAGGGAGCGATTTGGCCATTTGTTTTCGCGCGACGCTTGAGTCATCGCAGATCAGAACAGGTGTGGTCATTGATTCACTGGTCGCTATGGCTTATACAGGGGCCTTGTTTTAACACTCAGTAAAGTGCATGCATCAGGATATTGCAAACAGTGCCGGAACAGACCCGGAGGACAAAGGTTGGCAAGCGCGCTTCGGTGGTACGAGTCGCCTTTATGGCCCTAACGCACTCTCGCGATTCATCAAGGCTCGCGTGGCAGTCGTTGGCTTGGGTGGCGTGGGATCATGGGCCGCAGAATCCATGGTGCGCTCAGGCATAGGGCAGATTGACCTCTTCGATCTCGACGATATCTGCATGTCGAACACCAATCGGCAGCTCCATGCTACTAATGCCACCATTGGACAGATGAAGTGTGAGGCCCTGGCGGCGCGGTTCCGCGACATCAATCCACTCGCCGTGATTCGAGCCCACCCCACCTTTGTGACGAAGAGCAACCTCGAATCAACGATTGGCCGTGATTATGATTTCGTCATCGATGCCATCGATTCGGTGAAACATAAGGTCGCCCTGCTGGCCTATTGTGCGCGGAACAAGATTCCAGTGGCGACAGCTGGCGCTGCCGGGGGACTGATCGATCCCTTTCAGCTACAGCGAAGTGACCTCAGCGTGACCTATCACGATGCCTTGCTGGCGAAGGTGCGTCGGTTATTGCGGCAGGAGTATGGCTTCTCGGTGAATCCCAAGCGGCGCTTTGGCATACCGGCGGTGTTTTCAGCCGAACAGGCGAAACTGCCAATACAGGCTGAGGCCTGTGCTGTCGAAGGTATTGATGAGGGTATACCCGCGGACGACCTGATCGGAGGCGCAGCGCAGCAGTCCATGAGGCTGGACTGTGCGACTGGTTACGGTGCGAGCATGGCAGTTACCGCCAGCTTCGGGCTCGCGCTGAGTGCGATAGCCCTGGCGAAGCTTGCGGGACAGCCGGCGCGCTGATACCGGCGGGCCAGCCCCGAGGGACCGGCCGGCGAGGTCAGGCCTTCAGATTCAGGCTGAAGCCTGAGCCTTGGCCTTGCGGCGGTAGGCGTGCAGCAGGGGCTCGGTGTAGCCGTTAGGCTGCTCGGTACCCTTGAACACGAGATCGCAGGCTGCTTCGAAAGCAACACTTGAGTCGAAGTTGGCAGACATGGCCTTATAGCCAGGATCAGACGCGTTCTGCTCGTCAACGATCTTGGCCATACGCTTCATGGCTTCCATGACTTCTTCTTTGGTGTACAGACCATGACGCAGCCAGTTGGCGATGTGCTGACTGGAAATACGCAGCGTCGCACGGTCTTCCATCAGACCCACATCGTTGATGTCCGGCACCTTCGAACAGCCAACACCACTTTCAACCCAGCGTACGACGTAGCCGAGCAGACCCTGGCAGTTGTTGTCCAGTTCCTGCTTCTTGTCTTCAGCGGTCAGTGACTGCGGATCTTTCAGGACCGGCACAGTCAGGATGTCGTCAAGCTTGGCGTGCTCGCGTGACTTCAGTTCCTGCTGCAGCGACATGACGTCAACCTGATGGTAGTGCAGCGCGTGGAGCGTTGCTGCTGTTGGTGAAGGCACCCAGGCGCAGTTGGCGCCAGACTTTGGATGGCCAATCTTGGCTTCCATCATCTGCGCCATCTGATCAGGAATGGGCCACATGCCCTTGCCGATCTGTGCCTTGCCATTGAGGCCCGTCTCCAGACCTACGTCGACGTTCCAGTTTTCGTAGGCACCAATCCATGCTTGCTGCTTCATTGGTCCCTTACGCACTACCGGTGCCAGTTCCATGCTGGTATGGATTTCATCGCCGGTTCTGTCCAGGAAGCCGGTATTGATGAAGACGACCCGATCTTTCGCCTGTCGGATACATTCCTTCAGGTTGACCGTAGTGCGACGCTCTTCATCCATGATGCCGACCTTGATGGTATTCTGCGGCAGACCCAGGCCCTGCTCGATCTGGTCGAACAGCTTGACGGTGAGCGCAACTTCGTCAGGACCATGCATCTTCGGCTTCACGATGTAAACGCTGCCATGTCGGCTGTTGCTAACAGTGTTGCTGCCATTGAGGTCGTGGATAGCGATCAGGGTGGTCACGAAACCATCCATGATGCCTTCCTGAATCTCGTTGCCGTCCTTGTCGATGATCGCATCGTTGGACATCAGATGGCCGACGTTACGCACGAACATCAGGCTCCGGCCTGGCAACTTGAACGCGCTGCCGTCTGGTGCGCTGTATTCACGATCGTCATTGAGCTTGCGGGTAACGGTCGAGCCGCCTTTCGCAAAGCTCTCAACCAGGTCGCCCTTCATCAGGCCGAGCCAGTTCGAGTAGACCACGACCTTGTCTTCGGCATCGACAGCCGCTACAGAGTCTTCGCAGTCCTGAATGGTGGTCAGGGCGGCTTCCATCAATACATCCTTGATGTGGGCCTTGTCAGTCTGGCCTACCGGATGTGAAGCATCGAACTGGATCTCGAAGCGCAGGCCGTTATTCTGCAGCAGCACTGCATCAGGCTGGCCAGCAGCACCCTGGTAGCCGGCGAACTTGTCCGCAGTCTTCAGCGTGGTTTCGTCACCTGACTCCAGCTTGACCTTCAGCTGACCGTCGACCACGGCATAGCTTACAGCATTGCTGTGCGAGCCCTTGGCGAGGGGCGCGGCCTGATCCAGGAATTTCTTCGCATACGCGACGACCTTGTCGCCACGAACAGGGTTGTAACCCGGCCCCTTGCTGGCGCCACCTTCTTCGGAGATGACATCGGTACCGTAGAGCGCATCGTACAGGCTGCCCCAGCGCGCATTTGCCGCGTTGAGCGCGAAGCGTGCATTCATGACCGGAACGACCAGCTGAGGACCTGCCATGGTGGCAATTTCAGGATCGACATTTTCAGTAGTGATGTTGAAGTCGCCGCCTTCAGGAACGATGTAACCGATGTCCTTGAGGAATTGCTTGTAGGCGCCGAGGTCCTTGATCTGACCGTTCTGCTTGCGATTGTATTCGTCCAGCTGAGCCTGGATCTCATCGCGCTTGGCGAGCAGCTGCCTGTTTTCGGGACCGAGCTCATTGACGGCCTTCTCAAGGGCTGTCCAGAACGTTTCCGGCTCGACATCCGTGCCTGGAATCGCTTGCTCGTTGATGAACTTGTAAAGTACTTCTGCGACCTGTAGACCGCCAACCTGAACTCGTTGCGTCATGCTTGTTTCCCATCCTGACGAAAATTATGTCTGAGTGCCGTGCTATTGAATTTCAGGCGGCAGAGTTTACTGGATTACTGGCGGTATTACGACCATGTGCTGAGCCGGGGCAAAGCCATGCGACCGCCAGGCGACGGTCAACAGGCGCCTCGTCCGTGCTTTCGCAACATCATCACTGTTGTCCGCGACTGAGGGGGCGTAAGCAGCAGATACGAAGACGCCGGGCATGCAGACCGGCTCGCCGTCGTAACAGATCAGCGGCAGTACGTCGCGCTCCCATGGCAGCAGACGCCGTTCGGACAGCAGTTTTTTCAAGGTCGTGGTTCTGGCACGCCCGGCCACCTTGACGAGCGTCGCACCTGTTCTTGGCCTACAGCTCACCACCTGTCCCGGTTGAGGTGCAATTATGGTGCTGTACATAGGCCATAAGCCGGCATCAGGCACAGACGTATCGAAACAAGCTAGCGAGCCCGCATGGTCACCAGCCTCCCGCGATTGTTTGATGCCCTGATGCACAAATAGCGTTTGCTGGTAAAGTGAAAGGCACCATGACTGAGGCTCGACGTTCGCGCCACAGTCATGGTTGCCGTCGCCTGCCAGCTCGAAGTGCGCCTGCTGACCGCTGTCACTGGCTGAGCGTTCGACGACATCGAGCAGTTCGGCCCAGGCGCCTTCAGATAATGATAGCGACTGACGCTTCAGCCAGTACCTCAGCAGATTCCGCTGCCGCGATTCGGGCCACGGATAAAGTTCAGAGAGCGGTAGCCGGCCTGCGTAATCCGAGCCGATGAAACGACTGATGCCTTGGGCTGCGCGACCCAGGTCGAGCTCAGCGAGCGTTTCACAAAGCTCAGCCGCGTCCGACAGGTATTGCGAGCTCTGATACATGCGAATGCGCGCAGCTGGCCAGCGGGAAAGCAAGGTTGGGAGCACCGCATGCCGGAGATAGTTGCGGTCGAAGCTGGTGTCGGTATTACTGGGATCTTCGACAGGATGCATTGGCATGCCAAGGGCTACGAGTCGCTTCTCGACTTGCTCGACATCGTAACGACCCAGACCAGCTGCCAGAAAAGGCCTGTGTAAGCTGCCCCGACCGAGCACCCTGGATACTGGTATACCACTCAAGCCTTGCAGCCCATGACCCAGTACCAGCCGGTGCAAAATCGTTTCGGCCTGGTCGTCGAGGTGGTGCCCCTGCAGGAGCACACCCTGCGCAGTGAGTCGGTTTTCGAAAATCTCATAACGTGCAGATCTGGCGGCGGACTCCAAACTACCGCGCGCCCTCACTTCTACCCGTACGATGTCCAGGGTCACAGAAAGCTGCCGACAGACAGTCCCACAGCGCTGTGCCCAGTCCGAAGAGGCAGCGTGCAGACCATGGTCAATATGAATGGCACGGAGCTCAGGACGCTTATGCGCTGGCAAGCTTTCAAGCCAATGAGTGGTCAGACAGAGCAGACTATGCGAGTCGAGCCCACCACTGTAAGCAACGAGGAGCGTGGTAAATGGCTGGGCGTTCAGGGCATCAAGCTGCTCGAACACCCCGCGCATGAATGAATGCTCAGAAGTACTTGTCATAGGCGACGAGGCGCTCGTACCGCTCGTTCACCAGGTCGTCGGTGGGCTTGTTCATGAGGCTGTCGACCGCTTTCACCAGAGACTTCTTCAAGCGTCGGGCAATCACACGAGGATTTCGGTGCGCGCCCCCGAGCGGCTCCTGTACGACTTCGTCGACGAGATCGAGCGCCTTGAGCTTGGCTGCAGTGATACTCATGGCATCGGCTGCATCAGGGGCATAGTCGGCGCTCTTCCAGAGTATGGACGCACAGCCCTCAGGTGAAATGACTGCATAGGTGGCATACTGCAGCATCAGCAGCCTGTCGCAGACGCCGATTGCCAGTGCACCACCAGAACCACCCTCGCCCACCACCGTTGCGATGATTGGCGTTTCCAGACGCGACATGACGGCAAGATTGTAGGCAATCGCCTCACTTTGGCCACGTTCTTCAGCGCCAATACCGGGATAGGCGCCCGGTGTGTCAATAAAGGTCAAAATGGGCAGGCCAAAGCGCTCAGCCATCTCCATCAGCCTGAGCGCCTTGCGATAGCCTTCTGGCTTCGGCATGCCAAAGTTCCGCTTCACCTTCTCCTTGATCTCCCGGCCTTTCTGATGACCGATAACCATTACTGGCCGACCATCCAGACGGGCCGTGCCGCCGACGATCGCCGCATCGTCTGCAAATGAGCGATCGCCGTGCAACTCGTCGAAGTCGGTGAAGATGCTGTTGATATAGTCGAGCGTGTAAGGCCGTCGCGGATGCCGGGAGAGTCGTGAAATATCCCAGGGCGTCAGATCGGAAAAAATGCTTTCCGTCAGATTTGCACTCTTGGTCCGCAGGCGCTCGATCTCTTCGCTGATGTTGACATCCGCCTCTGAGCCTATCAGGCGCAGCTCCTCTATCTTTTCCTCGAGCTCCGCAATTGGCTGCTCGAAGTCGAGATAGTTCAGGTTCATTGCTCTGTCGGCACTGGCCATATCAGCTGGAAATCCTTCAACTGGTCATGAAAGGTAAAACGTCAATTGTAAACAATGGCGACGTTCTGATCGCCCAGAAGATAACGCAAACCATGCAGCAAGTCATCTGAGAGGCTGACGCGCCAGCTGTCGTCCATGGCCAACTCGGCTTCGGCAAAGTCATGCTGATAGCGGATGCTGACCGGACAGCCAACCCGTACATTGCCCTCACCATTCCCATTGGCGGGCTTGAACTGCTGTAGCAGCGTGCTGAGTTCACCGATGAGCGAATCATCTACGCGCTCGCTGCCAATGGCCAGAGTCATCTTACTGGCCAATGCATTGCGGGCATCAGCGATATTGACCGCTGAGTGACCGCGCACACGAAGTCCACCAGAGAAGGTATCCTCCTCGACCTCGCCCTCGATAACCAGAATCTGGTCCATGGCAAGAACATCGCGGACCACTTCAAGTGCTTCACCAAAGAAGGCTACTTCTATTCGTGCGGTTCGATCATCCAGCGTGACGAAGCCCATGAGATGGCCGCGCTTCGTTTTCATGGTGCGCATGGCTACGACAAGACCGGCGATTTTCCTGCTGTCCTTGGCGGGTTGCAGCTCGGCGATCGGCAGACGGGCAAAACGGCGTGCCTCGGATTCGTACTCGTCGAAGGGATGGCCGCTGAGATACAGGCCCAGCGTGTCCTTCTCATAGGCAAGTCGCTGCTTGTCACTCCATTCGCGGATGCGTGCGGCAGAGGCGAATGGATCTGCCTCGACAGCCACTGCATCGTCTCCGAACATGTCCATCATGCCAGCGCTTTCATTTCGATTGTGCTGGTCGGCCTGCTTGACCGCGTCCTCCAGTACTGCAAGCATCTTCGCGCGGCCTGGCCCGAGGGCATCGAGCGCGCCTGACTTGATAAGCGCCTCCAGCGCACGCTTGTTGACCTTGCGCAAATCCACACGGCGGCAGAAGTCGAACAGGTCCTCGAAGGGCCCATTTTTTCGCGCTTCAGTAATACTCTGCACGGGCCCCTCACCCAGACCCTTTACGGCGCCAAGACCATAAACCACGTCGCCATCGTCGTTGACCGTGAAGGTGAAGCTGCTGACATTGACGTCCGGTAGGCGCACCACCAGCTTCATGCGGCGACACTCTTCGATGAGGGTGACCACCTTGTCGATGTTCTGCATTTCAGCCGTCAACACCGCCGCCATGAAGGGCGCGGGATAGTTGGTTTTCAGCCAGGCAGTCTGATAGGAAACCAGGGCATAAGCAGCGGAGTGCGATTTGTTGAAGCCGTAACCCGCGAATTTCTCCACAAGATCGAAGATTTTCTCCGCAAGATCCCGAGAGATGCCGTTCTGCTCACTGCCGTCGACGAAGAAGGCCTTCTGCTTGTCCATCTCCTCCTGTTTCTTCTTACCCATCGCACGACGCAGCAGGTCGGCACCGCCTAGACTGTAGCCGGCCATGACCTGGGCAATCTGCATGACCTGCTCCTGGTACAGGATGATGCCGTAGGTTGGCTCCAGTACAGGCTTTAGAGACTCATGCTGAAAGTCGGTATGGGGATAGGCCAGCGGCGCGCGGCCATGCTTTCGATTGATAAAGTCATCGACCATGCCGCTTTGTAGCGGACCCGGGCGGAACAGGGCTACAAGGGCGATGATGTCTTCGAAGCGATCAGGGAGCAGACGACGGATCAACTCCTTCATACCGCGACTTTCAAGCTGAAAGACAGCAGTCGTTTCAGCGCGTTTCAGCGTGTCGAAAACCGCCTTGTCTTCGAGATCGATTCGAGCGATATCGAGCGGCGGCTCATTGATTTTCTCGCGCTGGGCATTGATGATCTTGATCGCCCAGTCGACGATGGTCAGGGTCCGCAGACCGAGGAAGTCGAACTTCACGAGGCCTGCCGACTCGACATCGTCCTTATCGTACTGGGTCACCAGACCACCGCCGTGCTCGTCACAATAGAGCGGCGAGAAGTCGGTAAGCTCGGTTGGCGCGATGACGACTCCACCGGCGTGCTTGCCCACGTTTCGCGTCACGCCTTCGAGCTTGACCGCCATTTCCCAGACTTCGGCGGCCTCTTCATCGTTATTGATATAATCCCGAAGCGCCTCTTCCTGCTCCCATGCCTTGGACAGCGTCATGCCGACTTCGAATGGGATCATCTTCGAGAGCCGGTCGCCCAGCGAATAAGGCTTGCCCTGCACTCGCGCCACATCGCGAACTACGGCCTTGGCGGCCATGGTGCCGAAAGTGATGATCTGGGATACGGCCGTTCGACCGTAGGTTTCCGCCACGTAGTTGATGACGTCGTCGCGACCATCCATACAGAAATCGACGTCGAAGTCGGGCATCGAGACACGCTCTGGATTCAGGAAGCGCTCGAACAGCAGATCGTAGGCCAGCGGGTCGAGATCGGTAATGCCCAGCACGTAAGCGACGAGCGAGCCCGCCCCGGAGCCTCGGCCAGGCCCGACAGGAATCTTGTTTTCCCGAGCCCAGCGGATGAAATCCATTACGATGAGGAAGTAGCCGGGGAAACCCATTTGCGTGATGATATCAAGCTCAAATTTGAGCCTGTCACGATAGGTTGGATAACGCTCCGCACGCACCGCTTCGTCTGGATAGAGGAACTCCAGTCGCGCCTGCAAGCCGTCTTCACTTACCTTCACGAAGAACTGGTCGAGCGTCATGCCTTCCGGAATCGGATAGTTCGGCAGGAAGTACTTGCCAAGCGGGATGGTCAGACTGCAGCGCTTGGCGATCTCGACGGTGTTTTCAATAGCCTCAGGGAGATCGGCGAAGAGCTCGGCCATTTCTTCGGCGCTCTTGAAGTACTGCGCGTCGCTGAAATCACGGCTGCGGCGTGAATCGTCCAGTGTGCGGCTCTGGCCGATACAGACTCGCGCCTCGTGCGCTTCGAAGTCTGTCGCGCTGAGAAAGTGGACGTCGTTGGTCGCCACCACCGGGCAGCCGGTCTCCTGCGCGAGCATGACGCTTTCGTACACGCACTGATCGTCGCCGTTGCGCCCGGTGCGCTGGACCTCGAGATAGAAGCGGTCTCCAAAAATCGAACGCCAGCTGTCCAGGCGCGTGCGCGCCAGATCCTGCTTGCCAGCCAGCAATGCCTGCCCGACATCGCCATATTGTGCGCATGACAGGGCAATGAGTCCTTCGGCGTGCTCACGAATCCAGTGGCGGTTGACGACCGGGTCGCCCTGACGCTGCTCGTCTGTATATGCTCTGGAGATAAGCCGGGTGAGATTTCGATAGCCCTTATGATCACAGACCAGCAAGCAGAGCGTTGAAATCTGGCCTGGCATATCCGGGTCGACCACGCGCAGATCGCTACCGATGATAGGCTTCACACCCGCGCCTTCGCAGGCCTTGTAGAACTTGATGGCACCACAGAGGTTGGTCTGGTCGGTGAGTGCCAGCGCGGGCATCTTCTGCTTTGCAGCTGCGCCTACCAGGGCTTTCACCTTCGCCAGTCCATTGGCCAGGGAGAAGTCTGAATGCACGCGCAGATGTATGAATTGTGTCATGCTATGGGAGTTGGACCATTGATTTTGGGGTGTCGGGGAGATTCGCTTTGGCTTTGCGGCTCACCCATTCTCGGTGCTCAGCGATGATTTCGCAACCTGCTTGCGTAGAGTTTTTGTGTCTGGCCAATGGTGTCAGCTGCCGAAGTGATCGTACTATTTTCGACCTGTTTCAACCTGTTTCAAGCCTAGTTAGGATCCCATGACCTCTGACGTATCTGGAAAAGCCCCCCGAATGCTGCTCGCCATGCAGTTGAGCTACCTACTCCTGCTGATAGCCGTTTTCGCTGACAAGTGGTTTGCAGTCAACGCCGTCAACACTCAGCTTCTGAACGAACAAGCCGCTGCCGAAGCCATCAACCCCTGGATCATCGGTTTCTGGACAATTTTGCCCTTGCTGCTTTTCGCCTGGCCGGTGATTGCCGTAAAGCGCAAATTGCTCGTCGGCTTCTGCTTTGTACTCTGTATCTATTTCGCGACGGCGATCGTCGATTGGCTGACTTACAATCAGCTCATCGCCAGTGCTGTAGCGTTACTGGCAGCAGCGCATTTCACAGCGATTGGCTTGTACCTCAAAATGAGTCGGCCAGTAGTTGCAGCAAAGCCAGCAGCCGAGAAGCCCGCAGCGATCTGAGCCGAGCTGACAAGGATGCCAACAGCATCCTCGGCATTATTGGCAACTACGAAACTGTGGTTTACGGCGAGTAAGTTCTGACTCTGGAGGCAGGGTCTTTAGAGACTCCGTGTCCGTCGACCTCATCAGTCTGCTCTCCGAGTAGCTGAGCGCCCTGCCTTTCGAGGCTTTCCCAAAGATAGGTCAACTGCGAGTGCGAATTGTTGCGCAGGCGATACAGCCGTACCTCGAGAGGTATGCAACTCTGCACCTGATCGATGAGTGCGAGCTGCCGGTGCTGAAGTGCTGTACGCACGAGCCGGCCAGGCAACCAGCCTACGCCGAAGCCGCCTTTCACAAGTGCCTTCACGCCAATACAGTGCTTCTCGGAACAGACCACCTCGAGGCTAACCCCAAGATCGACCGATTCCATCGTCGATTTCACAACAGGCCCCAGTAGTGCATCATCGTCATACACGATGCAAGGCAGACTACCCCTCGAACCCCGATCACGTCCGGCAGCGTGCACAGGCTCACCAGCCGCGTTACTCGCGCTACAAAGTAAGAGTTGCTCATGATTGACTGTGATGTGTTGTAGCAGTTGGGCCTGCTCGGCACTAAATAGCGACATGTCCGGATGCCAATAGGTCAGCATCAAGTCAGTGCTGCCACTCAAAAGCGCATCGGCGAATTCACGCGCGCCCCACTTCGAAGAATTGAGATCGTAGTCGAAGGTGAGGTCGAGCCGCTCGCCGAGAGGCTTCAACCAGCTTTGGTAAAGACTGATATACAGCGACTGCGAGGTCGCGAAGTTGAGGCGCTCGGTATCGTCGGCCTGTATGCGCTGGCATTGCTCGCGGGTGTCCGCCAGTAAGGCGGTGATACGCTCTGCAGACCGCAGGAATACTTCGCCAGCTGGCGTCAGCGAAAGCGGCAGCGTATTGCGGTTGATCAGCAGCGCGCCCATCTCCTCCTCCAATAGCTTTATCCGCCTGCTGAAAGTGGGCTGTGTGACATTCTGCTGATCGGCTGCCCGGGAGAAGTGCCGGGTATGCGCCAGGGCGATAAAATCGTTGAGCCAACGAACTTCCATGGCGGAAGATTAGCTGGTCAGAATCGCAGTGAGCCTCTGGGCATGTTCTGCAGCCTCAATGCCGAGATCGGTAAGATAACCACCGTCGTTCTGGGTTACCAAACCTTTCTGATACAGCCGCTCAGCAGCCGCTACAGCCTCAGGTGCAGCCGAGTGCTTGTGGACCTTGAGGCCTTCCTGCGTGGAAGACAGACTGAACAGCACCAGCAGATTGGTTTCAGCGACGAGATCATGTGTAAGCGCCATTTCCGTTTCCTTGTTATTTTGGACGATGGTGTAGTTTTATACGATCTTGCGCCAGTCTACAAAGAGACTTTGCAAGGCCGCGACGATTTATTCACGTTCGCACAGGTCCAGCTGTGCCGGTGATAACGGCAGCGGGTCGTGCTTTGACCAGCTTCAACACGCCCACGCTCACCAGCACTACTATGATGCCAGCCCACTGCACGAGGCTCAGCGCCTCATCCGGGAACACTGCCAGCGCAACGACGACCGTCACCACTGGTCCGAACATCGCCACTACGCCTGCCTCCACCGAGTTCGAGCGCCTAATGCCCTCGAAAAGAATAAAGAATGGCACCACGGTGGAGAAAATCACCAGGAGGGACATCCACCCGAAGGCGACAGGCGTCAGCACCAGCTGCGCCGGTTCAAGCGTCGGCAACAGAAAGATTGCCATCGCGGCCAGGGTAAAACTGTTCGTCACCTGGTTGAAGCGCACTGAGCCGATGGCATTCATGATTGGCTGACTCATGCGCCAGAAGATCGCGTACGACAGCGCAGCGCCGAGGCCGTAGGCCAGACCGACAGCGTCAAGCTCTCCGCCCTGCCAATCGGGCAAAACGATCATGCCAATGCCAATCCAGGCTCCGGTGAAAATCAGCAGCTGGCGGATGGTCGGCATCTGCCTGAGCTCCAGTGCCTCGATGAGGATCAGAATCGCTGGAAACAGATACAGCACCATCCGCGAGATGCTGGCGCCGAGCGCTTCTATGGCATGGAAATCACACCAGGCGCTGATGAAGAACAGAAATCCGGTGAAGGCACACAGGTACCACTGCTTCCGGGTCAACCGCGACCTGTCGCGCCCGCGCAGCATGAACATTCCGCCGAACCAGAACAGCGGAACCGCCAGTATGAAACGCCATACCAGCAGCGCATTCACCTCCACACCTTCCTGATATACCAGGCGCGCAAATATGCCCTTGAAGGCCATGGCGAATGTAGCCAGGGCGACCAGTATCAAGCCTGAATGAAGTACCTGTTTCCGTGTCACGACATGCTCCTTGATGATCGACGACTCTGTCCGAAGAAGCCTTATGTTGCGCCTCCGCTTGCTATTCACCAAGCGCATCGCCAGAGTATCAGCTATTCATATTTCGTATGGCATGTCTCATGGATATCAAGCAGCTTCGAGTGTTCATGCAGGTGGCCGAGGTTGGTAGCCTGGCCGGTGCGGCACGACTTACTGATTTGTCTCAGCCGTCACTGGGCCGGCTAATCCGGCAGCTCGAAACTGAGTTGAAGGTTTCGCTGTTTCGACGGACTGGTCGTGGCGTGGTTCTTACTGAAGCAGGGGTTCTGGTGCAGCGGCATGCACGAACGCTGCTGGATGAGGCGACCGCGCTTGAGCAGGCCTTGACGGTGCAAAGTGAAAGTATTATCGGCAGCCTTGCCTTTGGTCTGCCACCAAGCATCGGCGTACGGCTGACTGGCAAGCTCGTGGAGTCGTATCGCCGGGCTTATCCAAAGGTGCATCTGAGCATCTTCGAAACCCTCAGCGGTGATCTGCAGGAGCGCCTGCTGGACGGCAGTCTGGATATCGCGATCCTGTACAGCAGCTCGCTCAGCGCCAGCCTGGCGACTACATCGTTGGGGAGTGAAGACCTGCATCTGATCTGTCGCCGGGATCATCCCGAAGCTCTTGAGGCCTCGATCAGTTTTCAGGAGGTGCTCCAATTGCCACTGATCCTGCCGGGTCGACGGCATGGCTTGCGTGCGCTTTTGGAGCAAACGGCATTCAAGGAGGATCTTGCCTTCAAGACTGACCTTGAGGTGGACTCTTTACGGGTGCAACTGGATCTGGTCGGTCGCGGGCTTGGCTACACAATACTGCCATCGCAGACGCTGCTTGCGAGCCATGTGGATGGGCTTGTGGCGGTGCCTATCGTGGCACCGGTGCCCAGGCGACAGTGTGTGCTGGCCTGGTCTAGGGATCGGGCGCTGTCGCCTGCGGCGGGGGTGATGCGGGCGCTGGTGATGGGGCTGTTTGAGCAGACCTAGGGTAAACCCTAGCTAGGGTTCGCCCTAGCTGCGGGACAGGGTGGATCTGGGCACAATGAGGTGACTTGTCGTCACCCATCATGGAAGAGCCCTCATGACATCGATCACTGCCGCTCGCTCGCTTGATTCGTTCGCTATCAGCGAAGCTAGTAATGCGCGCCTGTCGGCCACCAGCAGCAGCGGCACGCCCACTGAACTGAAAGCCTTCGAATTCACTGGCGCAATTGCACCGAGAACACCCTCGGACCAGGAATTGGCCCAGGCTGTTGATAAGGCCAGCGCCCGTCTCGACCAGGGTGATCGAGCAGGCGCTTATCTGGAGCTTTATTCAGTGACCGGAAACGAGCAACTGCTTATGCAGGCGCAAATCACCACCTATTCTGGCGCGATCGGTGGCATGGCGCTGGAAGGCAATTTCAGAGCGAAGATGGCTAATCCGGAGCAGTACACGCTTACGCTTGATAAGTTCTCGCACGATATCGATAAGGCCGTTATTGGACTGGCCAGGAATGCCGCCGACAAAGGCCGCCCAGAACTTTTCAACACCTATCAGATCATGCATACCGACAGAGCGGTCTGGGAATCGAAGGGGATGGGAAACTACTTCCCTGGAAACGCGCAGTTCATCGGAATCCCTGGCGACGAACATATCGCGAAATCGGAAGGTAGCGAAAACGCGATTCTGGCGCAAGACGAGGCCGAGCTCGGGCGGCGCCCCTCCGAATATGCAAATGATCCTCGCTATGATATCAAGGCCAGTAGGGACGGCCGCTTCATCACAGTTGTGAATAAAGAGACGCAGCGCATTGAAGTGCTATTCGACAAGGCATTCGACTCAGATCATGGTTCCGCGCTTGATCGCTTGCATTCGCCCGACCTTGAACAGATCAAGGATGAGCTACCCTCCGATCGAATTGTTGCGGAGAGGGAACGAAAGATGAACTTCGTGCAGGCCGGACTCATGGTGCCCGTGGATGACCTCCCGGCGTTCGACCCAAGCCTTGCCAGACCAGCCGCAAACCTCGATCGGGTGTTCGAATTCGAGGGTGAATACTATCAGGTCGATGACAAAGTTCTATTCGAACAGGCAGGGGTAGATTTTGAGAAGATGACCGAGGATAGCTTTTCTGCTGCGTTCCAATATGCCTGGCAGATGGGCAGTATTGGGCGTGATGTAGATGCGCTGGTATCTGGTAAAAGTCTTGATTCTTCAGCCGCATTTCAAGCAAGCTTCGAGCATCTCGTAGAGACGAAAGCCGTTGTCAAACTGACGGACGCTGAGGTGGCAGCCCACTTGGCAACCGATGAGCCGGTAATGGAGTACCACCCTGTCAACGACGCCCATAGACAACTTCGCTTCGATCTTTTCACAGAGCTCAGAGCTCAAACGACCGAACAAGCATGAGACAGCAGAGCCGTCGATTTTGAAGGCGTATAATTTTCTCAAATGCTGCAGCGGACTCATCGGTCTGCTGCTCCTGGGTGCTTGTGAAGATCAGCCGCCGAACACTTATGACACCCCCTGGACGGTGTATCTCAAGTCAGAGGAAGTCAGCTATACCCTGCGTGTGCCCTTCGGTGCACTGTATCTCTACAATTTCGAAGACATCGACGAGGATAATCGCTCGGTAGTGCGAACAAGCACCGAAATGGAGTGGGATTCCGACAGCGAGAAGCCGTATGCGCTCTGGCGGAAAGAACAACTTGACGCCACTCCTGGCTTGAACACTGACCACGTCTCGAACAAATTCTGGTTTCACATCGGCTTTATAGATCCATCCATGGATGCCGGCAAACTGGCGCTACGCGTCTACTTCGAGGGAGCGAGTAGTAAGGGACGCCCTTCGAATGCACCATACTCAACCGGATTAATTTGGAACAACACCGCCGAACGATACGAACAGCCTGGTTATGAGTACATCCTGATCAAGACTCGAGACAGAAATGACGCATCCATGATCGAGTGCTCGAAGTCAGCGGTTTATTGTAATTTGCGTGGAGCTCGTTTGTCGCCCCATCTAAATTTCGACACCATTAGCATACCGAAGGACGACCTGCAGAACTGGCGCAGCTATCAGGAGAAGGCGATCAGGCTGTTCAACAGCACTTTGGTGTCGAGCGAAATCCATTCTGAAAACACATGAGACAGCAGAGCCGTCGATTTTGAAGGCGTATAATTTTCTCAGATGCTGCAGCGGACTCATCGGTCTGCTGCTCCTGGGTGCTTGTGAAGATCAGGCGCCGAACACCTATGAGACCCCTTGGACGGTGTATCTCAAGTCAGAGGAAGTCACCTATACCCTGCGTGTGCCCTTCGGCGCGCTGTATCTCTACAATTTTGAGGACATCGACGAAGATAATCGCTCGGTAACGAGAACAAGCACCGACATGGAGTGGGACTCTGATAGCGAAAAGCCGTATGCGCTCTGGCGAAAAGAGCAACTTGACGCCAATCCTGGGCTGGACACTGATCGCGTCTCGAACAAATTCTGGTTTCATATAGGATTCACGGACCCTTCGACAGATTCCGGCAATCTGGCTCTAGGCGTTTATTTCGAGGGTGCAAGTAGTAAGTCACACCCTGCGGATGCACCATATTCAACCGGCCTGATTTGGAACAACACCGCCGAACGATACGAACAGCATGCTTATGAGTACATCCTGATCAAGACTCGTGGCAGCAACGACGCATCTATGATTGAGTGTTCGAAATCAGCCGTTTACTGCAATCTCAGAGGCGCGCGACTTACGCCGCACTTGAAGTTCCAATCCATCAGCATACCCAAGGATGATTTGCAGAACTGGCGCAGCTATCAGGAGAAGGCGATCAGGCTGTTCAACAGCACCCTGGTTTCAAGCGAAATTCATTCTTCTGATGCTCCTGCTGGCTAGCCGTCCGTCTAACCACACGAACGCTTTCTCATCGCTTACAAGATAGTATTCTTGCCGCCTCTGCGAACAGAGACTCGCGCTTACATTAGCCAGGATGCTTTATGAACCACCGCCTCGTATTCCCTACCCTACTCACGACTGCACTCATGCTGGTCACGCCGTTTGCGGTTGCCAAAGACTCGGCCGCACCAGACGCAGATACATTCGTCGACGCCTATATCAAGCTCTTCGTGCCGATTCACATGGTGCGCTCGGTCGATGACCGATGCCAGACGGAGGAGCCGGATCTCGTTCCCCGAGACGCGATTAAGACCTGGGACGAGATCAACTCGGTCGGCAAGCTTGAGGGTGCCTCAGCGAAACTGATGACTCATTCAAAGGACTGGCAAGCCATGCGGCCACTGCTCGACGCCAAGATCGCCGAGACCACCAAAGCTGATATCGCAGAAATGTCCTGCAAAGACTTTAAGGCTACCGTTGAAAAGGGTGGCTTTCAGGTACTGAAATCGTCGCTCGATGATTACCTGACAGTGATGAAGGGGTTTTCTGCGATGTTGAAGGAGGCCCGGGCTACAAAAAGCTGACGCTCTTCAGCTCGTCCTGCAGCGGCCCTGCTCAAAAATCATTTCCGCAGTCAGCCCCTCCTCGTCTGTGATTGACGGATCAGCGCCCGCGTCTAAAAGAACTGGAAGTGCCGGGTGATCGGGTGAATCGCACATAGCCCTCATGAGGGGGGTACGTCCTCGGCTGTCCTGCTTGTTGACGTCAGCGTCAGCCTCTATGAGCAGTGAAATCAGCTCTTTTGCAGATGGCGTGAACAGCGCTCGAAACAACGCTGTTTGCCCGCTTTTGTCTTCACCATTCACTTTTGCGCCGTTCGCCAAAAGCAGTCTTACCAAAGCCGGGGCGTCTTTGTGGGAGATCGCAATCATGAGTGGCGGGGCGGCAGTACCGTCATCTGGAGTATTTGGATCTGCACCCGCTTCCAAGAGCAGGCTGACCAGCTCAAGCGCGTTATCTGTACTGACGGCTTTCATCAACGGCGTGGTAGGGCTACCGATACCGAGGGTATTTTGAAAGCGGTTTACGTCCGCACCTCTCTTCAACAGCATTTGCACAAGCTCAGGGCGATTGCTGGAGACAGCCGCCTCGAGTGCCGCATCGCCGTCCGGACTCAAGCCCGCATCAAGCAGTATGGGCACCGCTTCAGGATTTCTTTTCACTGCACCATCGATGGTAATCGCTGCTTTTTGTAGATCTTCCGCCATCAATCCGTTCACCGTTCGCTGCAGAACTGGCAAGCAGCTCGGCATTTGCGAGATGGTGGCCAGCTGGGGGCCGGCGATAATTGCCCCAGCCTCCTGCAGACGGTCGATTAATGCAATGTGACACTGCGTGGAGATGGCGAGCGCCATCACCGGTAACTGAGTACACTTTTCGACCTTGTGTACGTTTGCACCATGATCAAGTAGCGCGTCGACTTTCTCAAGGTATTGATCGGCTTCATCGTAGTTATTGGCGTCAAAAGCTCTGGCGCTCTTATTGACTGCCATTCCAAGCAAAGAGTGTGACCTTTTTCCCACAGTGGCACATTCGTTTGCCTCTGCACCCGCTTTCAGCAAGGTTTTAAACACCTCCACACTGTTCGATTTTGGAAGGACATCGCTAAGTACAGTGCCACTCCCGGGCATGGGTGGTATTGCATTCACGTCGGCTCCGGCATCAAGAAGTAGCTTTACCACATCCAGCCGATTTCTCTTCGCCGCTACATTTAGCGGTAATAATCCGTTCTCACTAGAGTCATTTGGATCAGCACCTTCAGCCAAGAGCCTTTTGATCTCCGTGGTGGGATGACGATATGCGGCCACCACTAACTTGTCTGCAATGGTGAACTCTGGCGGGCTGTCAGCGCAAGCAAATCCTCCGTCTACGCTTAGGAAAGCAATGACTACGGATTTTTGCAGAATGCGGGAGGCGCGACTCGCTCCTGAGCTCCGACTAAGCCTCATTGTGCAGCCGTGTTCGAGAATCTTTCGATATCCGTTTTAATCTGAATTAGTTCCATCAGCCCTTCTGCATGGGTTTCAGTAGATCTCGAAGTTTTGCATAGTCTTTGAATAGCTGCGGGCGGAGTTTGTCTACGTCCCCAGAACCACTACGCTGCGCAGTTGCAATAGTGAGGAGGGTCTCTCAGCGATTTTGAAGGAGGCCAGGGCTACAGGTGGCTGGCGGCTCTCCTTAAACATCACAGAGTCCCTTCTCTACTATCATGTCAGCGGTATTGCCGTCTTGGTCGGTCATGTGAGGGTTAGCTCCACCTTCGAGCAGGCGGGGTATCATGGGGTGGGATAATGATAGGCACATGGCTCGCATCAGTGGAGTTCGCCCAGTGTTATCTGGTTTATTTGCGTCAGCGCCGGCTCCTAGCAGTAGAGGAACCAACTGATAATCCTCTTGGTGCCATAGCGCGTGCATCAGAGCAGTCTCCCCTGAACGATCCTGGCCATTAACATCTGCACCAGCAGCGAGAAGCTGCTTCGCCATTGACGCACCTCCCTTCCTTCTCACAGCGAGAATCAAGGCCGTATGACCGCCGAAATCTTCCTTCCATTCGAGATCAACACCTGCCGACAGTAAAATAGGCACGACCGATTCAGCGTATTCACTGCGCACAGCGGCGGTCAGTGGAGAATCGTGAGGCTTTCCCTGTAAGGTCGATTTTTGATTAATGTCCGCGCCTGCGCTCAGCAGGAGCCGAACCATTTCCACGTTCCCCTCCCCCGCGGCGAGAACGAGAGCCGCGCGGCCGTTAGGGTCGAACTTATGGGCTAGCAGCAGCGGAACTATACCCGGGTTGCTCTCCACTGCATCGTCGATAACTATTTCGGCCTCACGCAGCTCTTCAGGAGACGTCAACTTCAAAACACGTTCTAGAACGGATGTACAGGTAGGGTCTTTCGATAGAGCACGCACTTCATAGGGTGGAACTTCTGCGCCTGCATCCAATAGCCGGTGCAGAAGTCGCTCGTAGCAAGGCGCGGACACTGCTTTGGAAAACGCTGGCAGCTGCTCACATTGATCAACCTTCTGTGGGGTAGCCCCATTTCTCAGCAGTATTTCGATGTTGTCAAGATAGCCCTCAGCACTGTCAGATTTTTGTGATGCAAAGGCTCGAGATGCACGTCCGATCGCGCCGCCTAACGCTGTGAAGCTGGCTTTTTCGTCTTGCCCGCAGCGATTGGGATCAGCGCCAGAATCAAGCAACAAACGAATCATTTCACCACGTCTGAGACTTGTTGCGGCGACGTATAGAGGGGCGCTATCGAAATCAAACTTTGCGCCCTTATTTACATCGGCTCCCGCCGCCAGAAGCGTCTCCGCAACGTCAAGGCGATTATATAGCGCGGCGTAGTACATAGGGGTGAGCCCTTTTCGATTAGGCTGGTTAGGATCTGCCCCGTCCGCTAGAAAACTTTCAACCGCAGCTAGTGGCATGCGAGCAACTGCGTAAACCAGTCTCTCAGCAAGCTCCTGTTTTTGGTCATCGGCCGAGGCGATAGACCAGCCAGGGAAAAGCACCAGGCAAAGAACAAAAATCAGGTTTCTTGACATCCCACTAACCTTATCGAAAAAAGTATTTCACCTTGTTTGCGGTGCAGGTTAACGATACGCGTCACAGATGGCTTTGATTTTTTGCAATTGCCGAAGGTCCTCTTGCAACGGCGCCATTAGCTCTCTGAGGTTCTCATTCACTTTCGACACCTTCTCCGATAGCTCTGGACTTATTGCCCCGGAGTCCGATGCGGCAGCAACTTCGGCCAGCACAACCTTGCCCTCAACCAGGGCCGAATTTAAAGCTGGGGACCTCGAGATATACCTCTCAACTGCTTCAGAATGTCTAATAGCCTCATTCGCCAACTGAGTCCAATTTCCTCCCTCCTGCTCCCAAACCGCTATGCCCGCTGACGCCTGGTCGTAGTAGCTCTCTCGGTCCAAACTCCCATTGTGAAAATGTCGATCTCTGGTATCGAAGGTGAAGTCAGAATAATCTTCGTCGATCACCCTATCGATGCCTCCAGCGGCGTTCGCGGTATCGGATGCGAATTTTACTAGTTCATCTGGATCAACAGCCATACTCTGAAGATCCAACACTTCAGCAGCGAACTTCGCTCTCTCAAGTCGTGCCGTGTCAAGTTGTTCGCCACTTGGAAATTCTGCCTGAAGCTGAGCGTATTCAAGAAGGGTATCCGCAGCAGCTTCTCGCTCACCAAAGCTCCTCTTGATCAACTCGGTACCATTCTGGATTAGATCGAACGGATCAACAGCAGCCTCTCCCATCGCCTCAGATCCGATCCGGCCGTTGATATCATCGCCTACCAAGCCTGCGGTCATTTTCACTAGGCCCATTGGCGATGCACCACTCGTACCGATGCCAATGGCCTGGAACAGTCGGGTCATAAGCGCCTGGCCACTGCCAGTCGATTGTGAACCGATACCTACCAATAGCGTCTTATCTGCATTTGTACTCTCAAGCTTGAGAAGCTGCCAGTGAGGGTCCTTCTCAAGCTTTTGCTCCAACCCGGGATTCTCCTCCAAAAGTGTTTGAAGCGCCGCACGCTGCTCTGCGGTCTTCTCTTTGTGAGCATCCAACAGGTCGCCGAACAACGGCTCAACAGTCTGCCCTCCCCCCAACGCAATATCGAAATCCTCTCGAAGATGAGCCAATGGGAATTGCCAATCCCTGCCCATCTTCAGCGCCGATTCAACGTCACCGAACAGCGATTCCGCAAGCTCTTGATTACCGTCTGCAAGCTCCGCCATTCGGTCGGCAAGTCCCCGGGTATCAAGGCTACCGGTCGATGGATTCGTGAAGTCTCGAATCAGCTGCTGTGCGCTGGGAGGCAATCCCGCGGCAGCAGAAGGGTTGAATGCGAAAGAAGCGCCGGCGGCGCCTACGGAACTGAGCGAGGTCATGTGCAATCCCTGTCGTAACTGAGTGAAGTAGACTCGATTATCAAGATAAATGCAGGCGTCGGTAACTAGGGCGAACCCTAGGTGGGACATTTTTGCTACAGGGAGGCTCTATGACCACGAAATTGCAGAATAGTTTGCAAGGTGCCAGGCCTAGTGAGCGGCTGAGCCAATGGGCTATTACACGCCAAGGTCGGGAGCTGTTATCTTAGGGGCCGATATCACGGACGTATCCAATCATGACCAATTTGGACAAGGCGATCGCCATCGCCACACGAGCTCACGCCGGTCAAACCGACAAGGGCGGCAACCCCTATATTCTGCACGCGCTCAGGGTGATGATGCAGTTCGAGTACCATGACGAAATGATCGTGGCCGTGCTGCACGATGTGGTGGAAGACACCGGCCTTACGGCTGCGGATCTTGAGAAGTATGGCTTCTCTGAAGACATCATCGCTACGATCGACTGTCTGTCACGGCAGCGCGGTGAAAGCTACGACAGCTTTCTTGCGAGAATCGCCCAGGACGACCTCGCCAGGCGGGTGAAGATTGCCGATATCAAGGACAACCTCAACCTCACCCGTCTTGATCAGCTCACCAACCGGGACATGGCCCGGGCGAAGAAGTACCACAAGGCATTGAAGGTGCTTGCGGAGTAGCTTAGGCGCTCCACGGTCAAGGCGCGCTGGCCTCCACTTCCAGCTGCTCGTCATCCGCTGGCTGACCCTTGCCGAGAATGATGTTCGCAGCGAACGACAGCGACAACATGATCAGCGCAACGGGCCATAGCGTGTCGTTGTGCAGCAGGGTCGACAGGCCGCCGGCAAGGCCCGCCAACAGATACTGGGAGGCGCCGAGAAAAGCTGAGGCTGAGCCAGTGTGGCGGTCGAAGCAACTCATGTACAAGGCGCCAGAATTAGGCACGATCATGCCGTGACTGCCGACCGTGAGGATGATGCAGCCGGCAACCAGCCACAGTGGTGGATCGAAAGCCAGCGTGCTCACCAGCGTAGCAACAGCTGCAAGTTGTATACACAACGCAAGGTTTAACATTGTCTCGGGCGACCTTACATTCAGCTGCCAACTGTTGATCCGATTCAGCACAGCCAGCATCACGATGTTCGCAGCAAACAGAAGACCGAAAGTTCTTTCTGAGACGCCGAAGTACGCCTGGTAGATAAAGGATGCGTTGGTAATGAACACGACCATCACACTGAACGCCAGCGCCTGGGTTGCCAGATATCGACGAGCATTGCGTTGCCGCAAGACATGCAGATAGCGCTTCAGAACAGGCGTCGGCGTCGCTACCGGATCAACCGCAGGCCCTCTTTTCGGCAACACGCGCCAGATAATCAACATCATCAGTACAGCGGCTACCGATAACACCGCGAATATGCTGCGCCAGTCCGAAAGCTGAAGGATCAGTGCGCCCACCGAGGGCGCAAGTGCCGGCACAGCGATCATGATGAGGCCGACCAGCGAAAATAGCTTGGCCGCCTCTACGCCCACCGCACGATCACGAATCAGCGCTGGAATACATACAGCAGTAAAGCCGCCACCAATCGCCTGGGCAAAACGCGCCAGCTGCGCGACCCACAGGACATCAGCCATCATGATCACGAGGCTGCTCGCCGAGAACGCAACCAGCCCGCTCAGAATAACCGTCCGCCGCCCTAGCCGATCAGACAGCGGACCACCGACCAGTTGGCCGAGCGCCACACCCAGCACGAACAGACTGATCGTGGTCGCGATATCATCCGCGCCAACGTTGAAATCCAATGCCATAGCCGGCATCGCCGGTAAATAAAGATCCAATGCGAGTGGCACCAGTGCCATGACCATCGCAATCGGCAGAGCAAACCTGAGATTATTCATCGGTTCCTTGGGTACACTGATCAAGGGAATAGCTGCCTACGCAACTATCTTTCCAGAAAGAGAATACCTTGCATCTATCTTTCCAGCAAGGTAGTTTGCCGAACTTTCACTGAGCCCGAATGCCCATGAGCAATACTCACCTGCCCTTTGACGAATTCCTCGCACTGATGCGCGAGAACTGGCCGGAAGCCCACTCGCTGATGACCACGGCGGTGCCGCGCATGATCCGGGTGAACGAAGGCTTTCAGCAGGTGATTCGACAGGTGATGGAAGCGCAAGGGCTGCAGGATGCGGACTTCAGGTTGCTGAGCACCCTGCGCCGGAGCGGCGAGCCCTATCGTCTTTCACCAACGCAGCTGTATTACTACATGCTGGTGAGTTCGGGTGGACTGACCAAAGTGCTGCATCGTCTGGAAGCGGCAGGTCTGGTACAGCGGGTGGATAATGAGCTGGATGGGCGGAGCAAGCTCGTGGAGCTCACGCCAGAGGGGAAGAACGTGGCGGAGGAATCTATGCTCGCGATTAGCCGTAAGCATCGCGAGATGATTTCGAAGGTGTCCGATGAGGATATCGAGCAGCTGGATCGGCTATTGGCCAAGGTGTTGCAGTCTATGGAGTAGTAGAGAATTGTCCTCGGCGAAAGCTCAAGTTCGCTTACTCAATCGGCCTGATCTGGAAATTTCATCTGGGCGACCCTCGCGCATCCACCTGGCCATGGCACCTTCTTGTAAGGCGTATTGCCCTTGATGAGACTTCCAGAGAATAGCTGAATCGTCTGCGCGCAGTTTGTCCAGAGCTTTCTGAACGCGTGATGGCGTCACCACTTCGCCCGTGGCACGGGTGTAGTAATCCAGCGAAACCTGAGTGTAGGGTTCGAAGTTTTCGCCCTTTTCAGCTACTAGAGTGACGATAGCCTGTTGCAGAGGCGGCAAGGCCTTCACCGTGTTTTGAAAACGCTCGATCAACGCCAGACGCTGCGCTATTGCCATATCAACCATCTGTGTCTCGATTCGAACCACCGTTTCTGACCCGAGAGCCCGCTTGCTGAGGATGGTCGACAGAGCACTCTTGAAGGTTTGTGGCTCGTGCTCGAACAGCTCGAAAGCGCGGGCCATTTTGTTCCGATCGAGCATCTGAACCTTGGTGAAGTCTTCAGCCAGCTTGCAGACAAAGTCGATGTAGCGCTCATCGAGCAAGGGAAACTCCTGCACCTGGCTACCGTAAAAGGCCGCATTCTTGCTGGTAACCAGTCGCATCAGCTTATCGCGATCAGAACCGGTCATGATCAGAAGTAGATGCTGCTGACCGTCCGAGCGCATTTGATCCCGTGCGCTCTTCAAGCCTGCCATAAACGCGTTACCATTGTGGTGGGTCATTGCCAGCTGGGCTTCATCTATCACGAGAACGATATCCTTACTGACTTTTCTGCGCAGGTCACTCAAAGCGGTCTCAACGGTGCGAAAGTCTATGGCAGCAATGAGCTTTGGATCGATAGTACCGACCGAAGGTACTTTGATCTCGTTGAAGCCCATGCCGCCAGCCCCAATGAGCCCACTCAAGCCTATCGCGTCGGCGGTGCGGGACACGGCTACTTTGAAGGCGTTGAAGGCGTCATAGCCAGGCTCATTCATCATGTCACAGTAGAGCACGAGATAACCGTAGTTGCTCAGAGCTGGCATGAGTTCGTTACGAAGAAAGGACGTTTTGCCTGTGCGCCTTGGCCCGCTCAGAAATAATCCGTTTGAGCTGTCGCTGAACGGATTCTGACCGGTAATATCATCTGCGAACTTCTGCACAAGTTCCGGCCGATAGAAGTGTCCACGATCTTTGCGCATTTTGTAGATCCATTCTGTCGAGCTGGTCGGAGAGATGAGCCAATTATCTTCAATTATCCAAAACAAGATAATAGCAGGATAAAGGTTGAAGAGCGTCTTTGGAAGGCGCTACTTATCTGAAATAGACAGGGCGGCGCGACTACCCGCTGACATCGCGAGAGGATATCGAACAACTGCGGCAGCTACTGCAACTTCTCCAGCGGGGCTCGAACACTTTCCGGGCGCGCATTCCGATAATTATCCAGCACTTCTTTCAGCCCACCAGACAGGCGCAAAAAGTCCAGGGCTTCCTGAAATCGTCCCACGACCGCATCCGGCACCTTGGGATTGAACGCCAGGTATTGCGAGGACTCCTCTAGCATGAAGGTCTCTTCGAATTCGTTGAGATCAGCGCCTTCCTGTGTGAGATACCATCGAGCAGGCTCCTTTCCATAGGCCCATAAATCCACACGGCCAGCGTGCAACATGGCCGCGCAGTTACGGGGGCTATTCACGTAGAATAAGGTGCCCGCTGGAACACCCCTCTGTAGCAATAACTGCTCGCCAACATCGTCTCGAATAACGCATATTCGAACGGCATCCAGATTTTCTGGGGGCCTCCCGGAAAAGCCGCGGTCTTTCCTTGCAGTCAAAACGATATTCGAGCGAACGATCGGACCCACCCACTTGAACAACTTCTCTCGCTGGGGCGTTCTGGTTATCGCAAATAGCACGGAATTGCGGCTCCGTTGTGCCTCTTTGTAAGCACGGGCCCACGGGAACACACTATCCACACTGGTCTTGTTGCGCGCACCGATGATGCCTGTGAGCTGGCTGAAGATATCAACCGCCATACCCCTCAACTGCCCTTCACTATCAAGATAGTTAAAGGGCGCATACTCCTCTGTGTACACCTTCATGCGCTCAACGGCTAAAACAATTTTCATATCCTGCAGGGTCTTTTCATACAGACCGGAGGATTTGATTGCTCGCAATCCCCGATTGAATATCTGGATAATCTTCTGTGCTTCCGGATGATCTCGTGAAACGAGCAGATGCACTGGTTCCTGCAGCAGAGGATTCTCATCATAGACCAGGGAGTCTGCATCCAACGGGAAGAGTGTCTCGAGCAAATGCTCGCCCACCAGCGCATCGACCGGGAACAGATCGATCTCACCCTTGATAAGCCGCTCGAGGTTTGCCGCGTCGCTTGCTGCGGAAGACACCTTCAAGACCTTCTTGCGAACGGCCTCGTCAAAGTCTGTGCCATAAGAGTATCCAGCGGTAACACCGACTCTTAGAGCGGAAAAGTCAGTCAATGTGTCCCAGCTGATATCCAGATCTTTATGGTGGAAGATGACATTAGTGGTGTAAGCGATCGAGTCTGAATAGAGGGTTTCGCTTGCCCTCTCTTCTGAATGGAGCCAGCCAACGGTGGCATCCACCTTGCCGGATTTGGTTATCTCCAACGCATGAGGCCAGTCCGTCTGATAAAAACTGACGGCGTAGCCCTGATTGGCAAATGCTGCCTCTGCGAGCGACGCGAGGATGCCGCCGCTGTTAATTTCAATATGGGTAAAAGGCGCCCATGGGCCGAATGAAATTCTGAATTCACGCGCCACCTTTGGATGGGTTTGCGTGGAGACCAGGTACGGCTTATCTGACGAAGCGGCGCGCTCCTGGATCTGGCCAGCGCTTCCCGGCTCCGATGGTATTTCAGCGCTTACACCAAAAGCGCCTGCGAGAGCAGCCATCAGAGTAATGGTTATGAAATAACGAACGACACGTAGCATCTGGCTCGGTCCGGTGGGAAGTATTAGTCATTAATAGCTCGGCAAAAGTCTTTGTCAACGATTAGTCGAAGTTCGATTTTGCGATTGCATCTTCTGCCGGAATGTCGCTGATGCACGGTAATGAGGATGACACTTTCAGAGGAATGCGGGGAAGACCGTGGCAGAGGCAGGATACTTAATGTAAGCCGGCGCACCGAGCCCGGTCTGTTTTTTGTACTGCTTGATGACTGCGCCGATCAGCGCGGGAGGGGACCTACAGGCGAACCGTGGATAGCGTCAGTTGCGCAGCAACCGACGCATGCCTAAAGACTACTGACTTACAAAAGGACGGTCGAGATTTAGCGAATTGGTTCGGCCACCGTTCTCGAGCTTGCCGCCCAGATAGAGGGAACCGGCTTCAACGGCTAGAATATCCGTTCTTTCGAAACTGTATGCCTCGCCGTTCAGTTCCGAAAACTCGAAACCTATTTCAGTGGCCTGCATACCTTCTGTCGTAGTGACCGTCGACCCGAGTGTGTACTCTCCACTAACGGCGGTCTTGATGGCGGTGGGCTCTCCAACACAGTCTGCATTGTCATACGCATAAGTCAGATATTCGACGCCGCTTTCAGTAAAGTTATACGCGCCGGCATAGTGTGTTGTGCCACGACTCGTCGAGTTCTCTACGCATTGTCCCTTCCACTGGCCAACGAGCGCCTGAGCGACCGCGCTGCTATCCCCAGGGACTTCTGGATCGGTCCCATCCGTACCACTGACTGGCACATCATCCGCACCACCCTGAAGCACGAAGACTCTAGCCAGATCGAGCGTTGTGGTACGGGTTTCAGGTGTCGCGGCAAACTCATTGCCAAAGTAGAGCCCGGTCGAATCAACATAGAAAATATCGTACTGGGTGGACGCTGGCGCATCTTCGGATACAGGATCTATCTGCATGTCGAGCGCATTGGCCTGGAGCCCATCAGTAGTGGCAACGGCTGTTCCGATGGCAAAGGTGCCACCCAATCGTTGTGCTTCCGTGGTCGTGGAGGGTGTCGTGCAGTCTGGGTCGTCATAAAAATTCACGACCATTTCGAAGCGGTTCTTGTCGAATATCCTGCTCTGGCGACTGGAGCCCTCAGCAATTTCGCCGCCCTGTCCGGGGCTACACTCAGCCAACCACGTGCCTTCGAGCAACGTGGCTTCACCTGCCACGCCAAGCTCTGAGCCGCCCTGACTCGAACTGTCTGTGACCGCTGGCGCCTGCACCTTATCATCACCGCTCTTGCCATCGCTGCCACAACCAGCGAGCAAAACCAAGCAGAGTGCGAAACATTGTTTACGTTCGAACATAAGACATCCTTGTGTGATTTGATTATTTTGTGAGCTCTGAGTCAGGCCCCGGCAGGCTGCATGATAGGGAGAGCTTGGGAAAGAGGCAATCGGCTTTTGGGTTGGTTTCGGGGCGTGGTTCTGTCGAATCGTTGGCGTCACACATCCAACGCCAGAATTGAAGTTAGCCTTCGGCGCAACTGAATCGGCTTATTGACCGCAGGCGCCATCGAAGCCGGACTTTGGGCGGCGTATATCAAACAGCCGCGTCGAAACGATTGTTATTCACTCCACGTCACCGAGCCGAGTGTACAGGTAAGGCTAATGTAGACCGTGGAGAAAAACTGTTGAACAGTGAAAATGTCATCGCTCGTGTAGCTACTGCGGAACGTATTGTCTGGCAATAGTGCTGCGTTGGCATCAGCTTCAATAATAACAGCGGTTGAGTTCTGGCAATCATCGTCAAGGTAGCTAGTAATCGTTGCCACAAAGAACCGTTCATCGGGCGACCAATCGAACCCAGTAATTCTCTCCTCAGGATCGTTGATTTCCGGGCCATTGTGCTTGGTCACTTGGCGGACTTTTCCTGTTTCGCTGCTATAAACATACAGTTGTGAGTCGAGAGAAGACCTGAACGCCAACTGATCCGTTCTCGGACTGAAGTTGATATTCATCATCGTGTAATTGGGCGTATTTACGAGGAGGCGAGGCTCACCTGCCAACAAATCCTCGACTATGAATACCCCACGACTGGTATAGCTGATCGCGAGTTTACCATCCACGGTCCATGTAACACTCGATGCTAAACGACCTTCTGTCGCGGAGTCTCTGATGATTCGCAGCAGCTGTCCTTCCGGTGAGTAAATATGGACACCGTAGTCCTGTTGATTATTCCGGGGCTCTAAGATGATAGCGATGAACCGACCATCAGGTGAGATGGCCGGATCACTCACCGCAAAAGTAGGATACAGAAATTCCGATACTAGCTCGCCAGTGGCGGTGAACAATCGTACAGCACCAGTGAAGCTGTCCGGGCCGCGAGTGGTGAGTGCTTGTATGCGGCCATCTGGAGTAGCTGACAACCCCTGAATCAAACGTTCGTTATAAAAATTTCGCGGATTTGGTTCTGGAGGTCCAGGGCGCTGACCTTGGCAGCCGATTTATAGAAAATCGTACCGTGGATGCCTCGGTTGATCTCTTTCTCCGGCGAAGCTCCCACTTCTCTCGGAGATCCGCTATTCGAAGACCCCGACCCGCATGCTGACACAACGAGTGGGACGCAAAGAGCGGCAGCTCTGAAAATCTCTTTTGCTGGCACTAGGCCTCCTTGATTGCATAATTGAGGAATTGCCGCCCTCATGTAACTGGAGCCGACAACCAATATGAATGCCAGGTGGTCAGCTTGGCGTGACCCGGAACATGCCTGAGCAATCGTTCGCTGCAGACGAATGGCCTTTCCCTCGGTAAAGTCTTACAGCGCTTCGAACCACTGTACCTGATAGTCACTTTCGATAACCCGCCCCCGGTGATCTTTCAACAGAACAGCGCTTGTAGGGACAATCGTTTTGAACCCGACAAATGCACGCACTGCATCGGAAGGTATAGCGAACACAGAATTAAGCGTGCTCAGGATGGTTTTCCGCACCAGGATATAGCCACCATCTGCAGACCACATGGGATTGAAAACAGGACCGTCGGAAGCGGTTAATTGTGTCAGTTTCGAGCCATCGATGTTGACTGTGTAGACGCGATTCAACATCGAAACAGCGAGCCTCGTACCATCAGGGCTAACCGCCACATCATAGATAAAGGCTCCAAGGTCGGTGACTCGCTGCATATCATCACTGCTGGTCGAATCGTCCAGAGGATCGAAGCTGATAAACACTTCTCCAGCTTTAGTCAGCAACAGCCTGCCATCCGGCAACCAGGCAGCACGGTGGAATCCTGCGAACTCCTGACTGGCATCGGTAATTCGGTCGCGATTGAAGATAGTAATGACCTGTTCAGTATTCCCGTCAGCGTTAGGGAGCATTCTACTTATCGCAATTCGTTTGCCGTCTGGTGATGGTATCGGCACCCCGGTATTTTCGGATTTGGGCAAGAGGAAGGACGTGACTTCATCACCATTGGGTTTTCTGACCACCACCTGATGAGCGTTCTGGTGATAGCGCGGCGAGCTCTGCAGTGAAAACATCTCCCCGGATTCCCTCGCAAAGTAAGGAACCGCCATGCCCTGCTCTTCAAACCAGGGAAGAAGAGCATGTTGGCCTGTCTTCAGGTCAACGGCGGTTGGCCGTCCCTCTCGAGTGACCGAATACAGACTCCCGCCAAGACCCAGATTGAACTGCTTGTAGTCCCGCATTTTGCCGAATTCGGCAGCCGGTACTGACGGGTTTCGTGTCCAGCTTGGCGCCTCTTCTGGACAGATCAATCCTATCAATTTGTCCTCATGGAGCGCTCGTGGGTATATGACATCGCTAGAGCGCACGCCTTCGGCCACTTTGATTTTGACCGCCTCTGCCGGGACTATCAGTACGTCCGGGCAGTCACCATAGCACAGTGAACTGGTAAGGCCGATCTGACATCCCAGCCAGGCATCGCCATGACGAAACGCGATCGCATTGCCATCCGGCGACCACGTCGCTTCATATTCAGAGTCCTGATAGCTGTCGGTAAGTTGTGATAATCCGCTGCCATCAATGCTCATCGTGAACAAGTGCCGATAGCCATCATCGGCCACCATATCAAACGCCATCTTGCTACCATCGTGGCTCAAACTGAGCCTGGTTGGGCTTCCTCCACCCAGATCAGTAATCAGAGCGGGTTGTCCATTAATCAGCCCGCCGGTGCCGACGATATCAAGTTTAAAAAATCCATGATTTACGGTGAACACGAACGAGCCGTCGGGCATCCAGTCGAACGTGTTATGGATACGATCAGCACTATCCTCAAAGTTCCTTATGAGCTTCCAATCGGAGACCCGATAAATCGCAACGCCGCGAGTGCCATTGGCGAACTCGTAGCCGACTGCGACCATTTGCTTGTCTGGCGATAACTTGGACTGGCTGAATAATGTGAAGCCCAGCCTGAGACTGGTCAAAAGCCGGCCGTCGGATTTCCCGACGTACAGAACATACTGATCATCGTCGTCGGTATGCCACACCAGGTTTTCGCCGTCGGGACTGAACCACGGCTTCTTCAGACGCGGAGAGACGTATTCGACGAAGCCTGTATCGACTTCCACTCGCAGGGTTTTGTATTGCTCGGCGTAAAACAGCGACCCTGGAAGGCCACCAGCGATACCCTTTGTAGAAGGCACACCAGCAGCACCTTGCTGCCCCGCCTTGCCGGAACCTCCACCCCCGCCTCCACCGCAAGCGCCAAGACCCACGGCAAATACAGCAACTGTCAGCCGCGAGAGAACCTTGGGACGAAGTACCCTGTCCATGCTGAAATCCTTTTCCAAGACTCGATCCATTTCATGCCGTCTGCCCTAACGCGCAGGAGAGCTTCCATTCGTTAGACGGCCACAAGACACAAACGCGCCCCGCACAGCTTACGCCCTTCATCACTCACCCGGCACCTAGGGTAAACCCTAGCTAGGGTCCGCCCTAGTTATGCGGCTCTTCAGCCTTTTGTAATATCGCAGCCAAACCGCCCTCATGTGACAAGGTCGTTACGATGAATACTGCGATTGCCCAAACATCGGCTAGTGCGCCGCTGAACTCACCTGCACCCAAGAACACTAACGGCCCGGCCGTCGACGATTTTATAACTCGCTACTCAAGTACATTTGGTCCGCTCGACACGAAAGGCATGGCTCGGGAGCTTGCGGATCGTGCGCGGCAAGATCCTGTCGGCGCCAAGGCCCTGCACGAGGGCGTCATAGAGCGCCTATCGCAGCCTGGCTTGTCCTATCACACGGAAGACTACTATCGCCATGTGGAACAGGAACTCGGGCAGCGACTCACACCGCAAGAAGTCGAAGCGTTTCAGCTCCCTGACAGTCTGGAAATCCTGACCAGTTCCCAGCTTGGCGATACGGCGGTCGGGGGCAACAAACTGGCCTCTATCGACAGCAATAAATTACCGGCACTTGCTGAAGAAATTGCCGCTGGTTCAGCGGATTCAATCAAGGCGAGCCTCGACAAGATTCTGGAACTACCGCCTTCGGATAACCGCAACGCGCTCCTGTCGATGATATTCGTAAAGACGCCCGCGGAGCATGTGGAGCTGCACTCGGGTCTGCAGGCGTCGATGGCTCAGGCACTGGCTGAAACTGGCAGCGACTCAGCAGAAGCCATCGCAAAAAACACCGCGCTTTACACTGAAGCCTTGGCCAGTGGAGCCGGACGAGCACTGCTTTCGAATAACGATGTCAACAGTGCCAGCCGTTTATGGGCTGCGCGTGAATTGGCGAATAATCCAGACTTTGCCAAAGCCGCGTTATCAGCGGAAGGTGACAAGCCCTGGGAGAATAAACAGGTACTGGAAGCGCACGCCACCCTCGCCTTTCAGCCCCTTGCTCAGCGAGGCGACCATAGCGTTGGCGTAGCTGCTTCAAGTTCTGACATTGAAAACCTGATTGGCGCCGGTCTGGGCCGAGAACTCCAGTGGCCCACGCAGTCCGATATGCCGAGAACGGACGATGAACTGGCTGCAGTGACCAAAAAGGCACTCGCAGGCGAGCTCAACCTCTACAAAGGCGATCCGGTCGTCACGACCATCTCTGAAGGCATTCGAAAGGCCCAGGCGCAGATGGGCGGCGGAGAGATTGGGGTGGCCACCTTGCCTATCCAGTTCTCCAGCGAAGAGACCGGCCCAGTTGCCCTCCAGCTTTACCGGGTTGATGGCGAGCAGGGCCAGCAGAAGTTTGTCGACAATCAGGGTCGCGTCTACGACAACTTCGAAAACTGGCGCAAAGATAATAAGTTGCCCCCCGGCAAGATGACCTTCCCTGCAGATGGCGGCATGGACAATGGCCAGTTCAAGCTCGTCACCGAGAATACGCCTGGCGTCAGCGACACTTTCTGGGAACACGCTGGTGACGTCGCTCGCGGCGCGGCGCTAGTTGGCGGCGTAGTCGCAACCGGTGTGATCCTGGCCAGTAGTGCTGGCATGGCGACCCCGTTCGTATCAGCTGCATGGGGTGTGGCATTGAGTTCAGCGGCTTTTCAAGGTGGCGAACAGATTGCTACGTTAGTGGACCGTAGTGAGCACGGTCAGACCTTGTCCTTGAGTGACCCCGACGCCCGTGCAGCCTGGCTTGATCTAGCTGCCTCAGGGCTCACTCTGGGCGGTGCAGGCGCTATACGTACTGCAACTGTACTGGCTAAAACCGGCTCGCAAGCCGCACCTACCATGGCCCGAGGCGCCGGCGGCCTGAATGCCGCTGCAACGATTACCGATGCCGCAAGTGTCGGTAATCAAGGTTACGAGTTGAGCAAAAATTGGGACAACCTCAGTCCCGGCGAAAGGCTCCAGGACGGTCTATCCATGGCCTTCTGGGGCAGCATGATAGGTGTCTCAGCCAAAGCCAGTGGCGGCAAAGTTACTGACGCATTTTCATTCAGAGCTCAGATGAACAGCGCCCTGCTCGAGACTGGCGCCGGCTCGCGCATGAACCCGGACATGGGTTCGGCAGTAAGGATCAATCAGCTCGACGCCAAGAACGGTAACCTCTCAATCGAGCATGGTCCTGATGCCACCTCCGATTCCATCGAGGTTCATACAGAAATAGCCCGAATGATTATCGATAACGGCGGCCTGCAGGGGGCTGTTCGTCGAGCGTTCGGGTCAGAAATCTCTTTCAAGCCAGGCACCCACGGCGAAGTCGTGGCGCTCGAAGCGCTGAAGCACGAAAAGCTCATTGAGGTTACTCAGGCCAGAATGGACAAGGCCCCGCCTCAGCAGAAAGAGATGTGGGGAAACACGATCGAAGGACTCAAGGTAAAGCTCGAAGGTTATCGTAGTGAGCTAGAGGCTATACAGAGCAATCCGAAGTTGGGTGATCAGCCTGCTCAGAATGGTATAATGGTCGCCGACGATCAGGTATCGGTGACGGGAGTTGCCTCTCGCAGACCTTCTATCTTAAGTAACTTCGAAAATCCCGTACCTGTAACTTTAGACTCTCGGGGTAAGTTTAACGGCGCCAAGAATGCCGGAACGAATACTCCTATATTTGAGGGCTGGATCGAGAGGGGCGGAACAGTTCATTACGACGCAGATTCGGATACTTTCATCTATGGAATGACAGTTGAAAAATCTCGAGGTGGCACAGAGTTTGTTGAAGTTCCGTACGTGCCATCTACTAATCCTCAATTAGCAGGTTTGAGGTTTCCAGATTTTTCTAGATACTCAGTCGAACGAGTAGAAATAGCAGAAATGAGAGGAGTTGGTGAGACAGATATTACACCGCCAGAGATCGGAGATTTCTCAAAGGCTTGGGAAGCTCTGGAGAGGCAGGGCGTAAATGTCACTGAAGTCTATGGCGTCAGTCGAAGAGCTTGGGGCGATAGAGTCGGCACTTATCCGGATACCGGTGTCACGGGCCTTACTTGGCACCATACCGAGGATCTGAAAACATTGTTTTTCGTGGACTCAAGTATTCATGATATCTTCAAACACAAGGGCGGAGCATCAATTTCGAGGATGTTAAATGATTAACCAATTAGTGAAAGTTCAAAGACCAGCACTAGACCTTGCTGAGCTGGAGTATTTCGAGAATAAAATTGGTGTGAAATTCCCAGCTGCATATAGAAGTTTTTTGATTTCATGCAATGGTGGCACTCCAAGCAAGCCCTCAGTGTTTTTTGACGGCAGCGCTCTAAATATAAATGGTGCTACTATAAATTATTTCTATGGATTTGGTGGGGCCTCTGAAAATATAGATAAAAGCTATTCAGTTTTAAAATATGATCTACCCGAGCTAATGGTCCCTATCGCAAACACACCGGGTGGTAACTATTTTCTAATTTCGCTCAAAAATGACAGCTCATTTGGTAAAGTGTATTACTTTGATCATGAGTTCGAATATGATGACGACGAAGAGTTTGATGAAGAAAATGGTGTTTATCCCGAGTGCCTAGCTAAAGTAGCCAACAGCTTCTCTGATTTAGCAGGAAAAATGGTAGAGCTTTAAAGTTGTCAAGGATCGTAGGACTGGAGAAATAAAGGTTATCGCTGACGATTTTATCCGTTGCGATCCAGCGCTTCGAATAAGTGGCTCTTTCGCTTGAAATAAAGAATGGCAGTAAGACTTTAAGTGAAGTTCGAGCCGCTAACGGGTCCGGGCGAGCCTGGTGCTGGGGCGGCCTTCGCCTCGTTCTTTGACGAAGAACCTGATCCACCACAAGCGGTCAGTGCAATGACCACAACTACAAGGCAGAGTTGTACTAGTTTCATCTGTCTTCCTTGACTCACAGCCTTCTATAAAAGCTTTGCTCATCCGATGAGCGTCGACCCCGAAGTCCCAAGTAAGCTCCCACCTCGTGAACCAATCCTTAGACGTGATTTACACGCTGATGAAGATATCGTCCAGCGCTAACGCCAGGAGGGATCGCCACTGATACACCCTAACAATGAAAGGAAAGGACCATCAATGAGCGGAATATAAGCGTCCACAGGGAAAATTTTCTCGGAAGAGCTCCCAGCCTTGACTTCATTGGTGTTTGAAGGCAAACGCTCCATATCAGCAGAGGCCTCGATTATTAGCATATTACTATCAAGGCACGAGTCTGGTGATGAGTAGTAGACGAAAGCGAGATACTTTCCATCGGGCGACCAGTCAAACCCGCCTACTAGCTTGGTGTTATCGACCCCATAGGTTAATTGCCTGGGCTCAGAGCTCTCAGGATCTAAAATATAGAGTTGTCGATCGCCCGCGCTTACATAGGCCAGAGACTCGCCGTCTGGGCTTACTGTCATGTCCACCATTGAGGCTTCTGGTGTTTCCCGCAGTAGCTGAGGCTCATCAACGAGAGGGTCGGTCATGAAATAAAGACCGTTTCGGTAAGCGCTGACGAGCAACGCTCCATTCCGGTTGTAATTTATGTCCATGAATACGAATTTTTCAGTATCAGGGATAAACCGGACGAGCTGTCCAGAAACGCTGTAGATACGTAAGCCTCTTTCGAAAGGCGCTTTATGCTCCTTAACCACAACAGCAATGTACTGGTTATCAGGGGAGATGACTGCTTCCGTTTCAGCTTCACCAACGAAGTTAAAAACGTAGACTTCGCGTCCGCCGTCATCCAGAACAGAAAGCCTCGACGAGCGATTAAGAAAATCATTGGGCGGATGGAAGCCCACCGTCATGGTATGCAGAGTGCCGTCGTACGACGTCGAATAACCCCCAAACCTCAAGGTTCCATCGCGAAGTTGACGAATTTGGCCTGTCGCAATATCCAGTGCATCGTAATACCGGTTCTGTCGCTTGAAATAGAGAGTGCCGGTAAGGCCTTTTGTGAAGTTGGAACCAGCAGGAGACTCTGGTGAAGGAGTAACTGCCTCTGGATTGTCTGATGAGGAGCCGCCACATGCGACCAACCCAAGGCAAGCCAGACTGATAGCAATTAAAGATTTGCGGGTATATATCTTCATCGTCAACTCCATTGACTACTGAACAGTGCGCACTGTATGCGAGAGCAATTTAGCACTCTCCCCAGCAGAAAATATCATCACGCCATGCCAAGAGGCAATGAATAATTAGAGCCCCTTCTGGGGCTCTAAAAACATCTTATTAACCGCGCGCCATCGTGTTCAATGAATCCGAAACCGATTTCAACGCCGTCTGCAGACCCGTTGACAGAAACTGCATTTTCATCGTCTCAGCTGTCAGCTGCGTTTGAACTTTCATCAAATCGTCACTCGTCTGAAGGTTTTTTGGATCGACAGATTCCCCCGCCGTAGAAGAATTTGTGGCTTGAGCTGTCTGTGCCGTTGGATAGGCTGTTCCATCTGCCGGCGTTGGTGAACCAGCTGCTCCATCTGTCGGTGCTGTTGAACCGGCTGCTCCTCCATTTCCTTCTGCTGCAGATGTTGTCATCATTTTATCAGACAAGGTTTTAACAGTGTCGGCCTGCCTTTGCAGCGTCTCACCAATGGCGTGCGCTAATGCAGTGAAAAAGTCGGCGCCTGGGTCAATACCTTCATGACTTTGGCTACCTTCTGCACCACCTGCACCACCTGCACCACCTGCAGCGTCTGCACCGTTACTGGCTGCACCAGTTGCTCTCGAATTTCTAGCCGACTCCGAGTTTTCGCTACCGCCTTTGCCAAGAAGCGTCATGACTTCTTGGAAGAACTTGTTAAAAGCTTCCTTTAAATCATCCAGCTGGCGCATGGCCTCGCCTTCTTGAGCTGGTGTGCCACAGCATGGCAGCTCGATACGGCAGCCTGGCTCTGGCATTACTGGACCACCGCAGCCTGGAGGTGTTGCTTCAGGTGGCATGCACTGGGCCATCAAAGCAGCAATCGCCTCACGCTTCTTGCCTGCATCAATCGGCAACGCATTGATCGCATCAGCCGCCATTCCGCCGCCAGTACGGGCTAGCCAGTTGCCCATATCCACTGGAGAGTTTTGTGAGCTGTTTGAAGTCAAATTAAGATTCGCCGCCTGAGCGGAATACCCTGCCTGAATGGAAGTCATAGCTAAATTCCTTTTTGAGTGAGTGTTATCGACCGGCCTAGTCTGCACGAAGAAATCATCCTGAACAGCTAGGGCAGACCCTAGCTAGGGTTTTCCCTAGCTGGGGTTCGCCCTAGCTTTGCGCCGCTGAAAAAAACGGTACAGTCGTTGTCACCAATGACACGACAACAGGAATTTCAGCATGTCCACCATAGGCGCCACCACAAGCAGCGCTATACAGCATCTGCCGCAACAGCATCTGAAAGAGGCCACTGTTCGGCTGGACCAGGCACAGGACCTGAACTCGACGTCCAGCGACACAGCCACCTTAACCAACGTTAGCGAACCTGCTAGCAATGGCGCTAACGGCGAAGCCTCTCTTGAAAGCTTTGTCGCGTCCTTCAAACAGGACCGCATTGTTCAGGCTCAGCCTAAGGATCCAGCACTTCAGGAAGCTGAATCGAAGGTTCAGGCGACCCTGACCACCCTGGCATCCGATGCCGATGGCTTCCATGCCATGTTCAAACAGATTTACGGCGAGCGCTATCAGCCAAATACCGTAGAAGCCCTTCGAAATCAGGTTCTTGCTGGTGACTTCAGTAGCATTCCTGACATAAAGGTCGTCAGTGGAGATACCTTGCACGGTAATCATGCGGCTTACGGCGACGGCACGATCTTTCTGAATGAAGCGCTGCTTCAGGATACCGACAAGGCTGCCGCCTACATCATTGAAGAACTCGGCCACCACTACGATGGCCTCTTCGGTGCTGGTGATGCCAAGGGCGACGAAGGCGAAATGTTGCGCGCCATGACAAGTGGTCAGCCTGTGTCTGCAAATGATATGCAAAGGATGCGTACCGAGAGCGACAAGGGCGTCATCGAGGTTGATGGCAAGCAGATTGAAGTGGAGTTCGGCTGGGCGTCGAAGGCTTTCAAGAAAGTCAAAAACGCAGTTTCTGATGTCGCCAAAAAAGTACGCGACGAGGTCAAGGATTTTGGTGATGCGGCACTGGATGTCGTGAAGTTGCAAGCTCGTCTACTGACCTTCCCTGCGGACTATGTTCTCAACGGAGACGACGCCGTCGATCGTCTGGAAAAGTCTGGCAAGGAGGCGCTGAAGTCTGTGCTGGAGTCCGAGGTGTTCTCGAGTGTGGCGATCGCTGCAGTCACACTCGCTAGCGGTGGCGGCCTGACAGGTCCATTGCTGATCGCCCAGCAGGCCGCGCAACAGGGTGTGGCAGCCGCGCTCAAGACCGCCGCGGTAAGTTATGTCAAGAGCGAAGTGGCCGATCTCGTCGCCGGCAAAATCGCCAAGGAAACTGGTTCGGAGTGGTTGGGCACAGCGGCTGGCGCCTTCCTGAAGGGGTCAAACAATAGTGATGGGCTGGGCAGCAATCTTCAGTCAGGCATTGACAAGTTGTCTAACGAGCAGGTGCAGAGCTACATCAAGCCTGAAATTTTTGACATCGCCGGGACTGATGTTCTGAAGAACGTCGAATCCAAAGTCGATTTCTCTTCACTGGGTGAGAAGCTCGGAAACTGGGCTGAACAGGGCGCGGACTGGGACAAGCTCACTGCAGCCACCTCATCGCTTGATCGCAAGCTGGGTGATTCGGTCAAGGATATCGACTGGCCGAAACTGCTCGAGAAGAGCAAGGCCTCTGCCGAGGCGCTCGCTTCGAAAGCCGTCGATCTCACATCGACCGCCAAGTCCGACTTACAGCCACTCGGCAATAGTATGAAGAGCTCCGTGCGCAGCGGTTTCGATCTCGCCAAGCTGCCTGAGATGATCGAGAAAGCTTCGGACTCTGGTCTGAAAGAACTGTCGAAGATCGCGGCCGACCGCATTAACAAGGATGTGAGTTTTGCGCCACTGCGTGAAAAGCTGACCGGTTGGGCCAAGGCTGGCGCAGACACCGGTGGCCTGATCGATCTGATGAAATCCGCACCAGCTGAGATCGGTAAGGCAGCCGATGACTTCTCATGGGAAGCGATGTACGGCAAGACTGCCGCCTCACTGAAGTCGCAGGCGCTCGAACAGATCGACGCTAGAGTCGACTACGCGCCGCTGCAGGACGGGCTGAACACCTGGATTGAGAATGGCGCCAAGATCGATGACCTCGGCAAGCTCTTCGATACCGTCAAAGACGGCGTGGACGCTGATGTGACCAAGGGTCTCGCTCGCTTCGATGAAGCCAACGTGAAGGCTGGTGAAGTCTTCAACCGTATAGCGTCAAAGAGTGGCGAGATGTTCTCGATGGACATGCTGCAGAACGTGCTCACCGCACTGGATGGAAAGCAGAGCGGCGCAGCGGATAGCCAAAAACCTCAGGATCTTTCTACCGTCATGAGCAAGCTGGGCGACACCTTCACCAACAGGATACAGGCTCAGATGATGGCGGGCATCGAACAACTGAATGATCCGGCTGTCGGCGCCGCGCTCAGCAGTTGGGTTGCTCAGGGGGCAAAGCCTGACCAACTCGGCAGCGCTCTTCAGCTCTCGACCGGCGCCTCAGTAGCCAATGGCTCTGGCGTAGCCGGACCAGACCTTCAGGGCCTGCAGTCTGCATCGATGAAGGCTGCGCTGACGGCGGACATTCTCGGCAGCATCGATACCGGATCGCTCCGCGAAAGCATCGGCAAGATCCGAGAGGCCGGCACGACACTCGGCGACATCAGTGCACGTGTTGCTGAGTTTGCTGACGAATTGCCGAACGCAGGCTATGCAGAGTTACTCAAGGAAATCATGGAAGACATCACGCCACAGCTTGCGGAGCTGTTGAACAAAGGAGAGACCTATCTGAATACAGTCGACGACGTCAAACACAACAACGAAAGCCGAGCGCAACAGCTCAACCACGTGCTCCAGAAGAGCGCTTAAACCTCAATCAATAATCAACTCAAAGGAAGGAAGACATCATGGGATTCATGAGTGGCATTCAGGCACAATTTCGAAATGAAGCGCTGGCGCGTCAGGACACGTTCAAGACACCAGAGGCCACGATCACTTTCAAGAACGACTCGTTTGGCAGCGTAAACTACAACGGCAAGACCATCATTGACGCGGGCAACGGCAATGACAAGATCCATGCTCACACCAACGACGATGGCTCGATGGTACTGGACATCAATGGCCAGAAACACTACTTGTCAAAGGAGCTCGCCGCGAACATTGAGATCCATGGCGGTAAAGGCGACGACATGATCACGTTCAGTGGGAAGGCAACCTGCGGTCCCCAGCCAAACGTCGTAGTGCACGGCGGCAAAGGCAACGACCTGATCATGGGCGGTGAATTCGGTATCGAAATGCATGGCGACAAGGGCAATGATGTCCTCATTGGCGGCAAGGGCGATGACAAGATCTACGGTGGCAAGGGCAACGACCAGATCTTCGGCATGGCTGGCAACGATACTATTGAAGGCGGCAAAGGTAATGACACCGTACATGGTGGTCTCGGTGACGATAAGATTGACGGTGGCAAGGGTCACGACGTGCTGTACGGCGGTGCTGGCAATGACGAGATCGGTGGCTATCGCGGCAACGACAAAATCTACGGTGGCGATGGAAACGACATTCTGAAGGGCTGGAAAGGCAGTGATGAGATTCACGGCGGCGCCGGTGATGACAAGATCGACGGCGAGAAGGGTCGTGATCGACTATATGGGGGAGATGGTAATGACCTTATCGAAGGTGGTGGATCGAGCGACGAACTATACGGTGGCGATGGCGATGACCGCCTAGAAGGCCAGAGAGGTCATGACTTCATCCATGGCGGCAAAGGTAACGACAAGCTGGAAGGCAACAAGGGCAATGATTATCTGATTGGTGGCGAAGGCCGGGATGACCTCAGCGGTGGCAAAGGCCACGACGTGAAGATCCAAGGCGCTTAGTAGGCGCCCCCGAGAAATCCCCAACCTTTTGGCCGGCTCACGCCGGCCTTTTTTACGCCAGCTGCAATGCAACTGGCGCGCACTACAAGGTCTACTGCTTCGAGAGCGGATCCTGCAGATTCAAGGAGTTAGTCCGTGCCCCGTTCTCGGATTCTGCGCCCAGGTACAGCGTGTTGCCATCGACCGCGATAATATCCTGTCGCTCGAGACCAGACGCTTCGCCATCGAGGTCAGAGAACACGAAATCTATCTCTGTGGCCTGCAAGCCTTCGGCTGTAGTGACGGTATTGCCCAGTGTGTAATCACCACGCCTAGTACTACTGTCGCCTGCGCTTAGCTGCACTGTGCAATCCGGATCTTCGTAGTTATCGACGCGATACTCGACACCAGTCGCGGTAAAGCGGTACTGAGCGGTGAAGTGGCTAGGCCCTCCAGCCGTCGGATTCGCCGCACAACCAGCATTCCATCGTCCGACTAGAGCCTGGGCGAGCGCGCTATTGTCGTCAGTGCCACCATTATCAGCACCACCGCCGTCTGTCCCGCCGCCGTCGGTGCCGTTCCCATTGCCAGGTGTTCCTCCAGTATCAGTGCCGCCATCACCCGGAGTGCCTGGATTGCCGGCACCGCCATCATCGGGCGTCTCGGGTTCGTCAGTGCCACTGCCCGGTTCCCCGCTAGCCCCGCCCTGCCTTGTGAGCAGCGTGTCCAGGTCGAGCGCAGTGGGTCGTAATTCAGGCGTAACGCCTCGCTCGTTTCCGAGGAACAGGCCAGCCTGATCAAGATAAAATATGTTGTAGATGATTTGAGATACCGGCGTGCCGTTGGCCGACTGCACCTTCAAGTCTATAGCCTTGGCCTCGAGCCCCGAAGATGTCGCTACGGGCGCACCGATAGCGAAGGTGCCAGTCAATACCTGCGTTGGTGTCGCTGCAGGCGTGGTGCAGCCGCCGTCGTCGAAATACTCAACTCGGGACTCGAACTGATTTTTGTTGAAGATTGCCCTTTCAAGACTTGATCCTTCGTCAGCCTGAGTGCACTCCGCTACCCATGTGCCGTCCAACTCGGTTGCCACTCCGGCATCACCAAGTTCAGAGCCATCCCCGCTCGAACTGCCGCCTAGTGTAGGCGCTTCCAGATTGTTACCACCACCGCTATTGCCATTGCTGCCACAACCGGCGAGTAACACCAGGCAGAGTGCTAAACACTGCTTACGTTCGAACATAGAATTTTCCCGAGCGAGTTGAGTTTTATTGTAAGCGCCGGAGCACGCTCCTACGCAGAACATATTATGAACGCCTTTTGGCAGGAGCAATTGGCTTTTGGGTTAATTTCTCGCAAAGAAGGGTCAGTGATTGTGCGGACCTAGGGTTTGCCCTAGCTATTCAAGTATGCAGCAGAACTCTATTGTGTCCGTCCGATTCAGGGACGAGTCCGGACGCATGAAGGCTGCTATTCAGCAATATGCGGGCCGTGCGTTCGAGCAGTTTAATCAACGAAGGGAAGCACCTATGTGTCCTCGCAAGCCATTATTCCTCACTACACTACTGGTCAGTGCCATCATGCTCAGCGCATGCGGTGGCGGTTCTGGTGGCGACAAAAAACCTCGTGAAGACGGAGACAGCGCTAAGCCGCCGATAACAGGCGGCAATACTGGTGGAGGCTCGAAGGGTCCAGGCGGCGGAACAACGGAAGACAACAAGTTCATGGGGCCTTCCGGTGAGTTCAGGAATATGGATCAGGAACCAAACAACGACGAAACTTCTATTGCCGACATCGGTGAGCTTACTAACCTGAAAGGTCAGGTGAACTCACAGAACGACTCTCTCGATGTATATTCGTTCAAAGTACCCCAGACCGGCAGCTATCGCCTCACGCTTACAGGCTTCGAGGGTAATGACCTTGATCTGCTGATCGCAGATGACTTGGCCGAAGATTCCATCGCCGTTGGTGAGAACGATGCTGGCCAGGATGAAGTCATCGACATTGAGCTGACAGCGAACAAGGAATACTTTCTTGCCGTCCGCGGCTATGACACTGCTGGCCAGACGAGTGACTATCGCCTCATAGCCGAAAAGCGTGGTAGTTCTGGTGGTGGGTCTGAAAGTGGTGGTTCAGGTGGCGGTGGTTCAGGCGGCAACTCGGGCATCAGCGAATCAGAACCAAACGATCAGGCCTCTCAGTCGAATGAAATCAGGCCAAATACCGAAGTCAACGGCGCGGTCAACGCCACAGAAGACCCTGTCGATTACTACCAGATCGAGCTACCTGCCGGTGACAATCTGATTATGCTCTATGATCTGAACGGAGCATCTGTCAATTTCGACATTACCGCAGGGCCTGGTGGGCCCGTTATCGCATCAGGCCAGGCAATGACGAATCCCGAAGGCTTCCGGCGGACGCTTGCCCTTGACCAGGCCACTCGCTGGGGGCTACGAGTAGTGGCCACTGATACCAACGGACGCGACCAGCCCTATACGCTCTCCGTGGTGACCCAATAACCATCATCGCAATTCGGTAGACGGGCACTCCGTCTACCGCCTTGAAAAAATTTCTGCGCCAAAACCGACGCCTCGTCCGTCTAGGAGATAGTGGGCTAGCCAGCTCACCAATGAATCATCACCCACTTCCGAGGGTACATCAACGCCCTCGGAGACTACTACACATCAGGAAGCAGTATGATTTCAGGTATGAAGAAACTCGTTTTGACAGCAGTCCTTTTGCCATCTTTAGCCAGTGCGGATGCTCAGAATTACAAGTACGTTGAAGGCGGGCTGGATATGCTATTCGTCGACGAGCAGACCTTTATTGGACCACAGATTCGCGGGGCGTTCAGTTTCACTGATAATCTTTTTGCACTGGCCGGACTACGAGTCCTCTCGGACGATGTCGACTACACTAATTACTGGTTCGGTGCAGCCTATAATCAGGCGATCGACATGAAAACCAGCGTCTGGGCAGGCGGCAGTATCGAGTTCCAGGAATACTCTTATGGCCGTGGTTTTTATGATTTTGACGATACAGCGCCCGCCATTCGAGGCGGTGTACGGCACCAGCTTAATCAGCAGCTCGAACTGGCATCCAGCGCGCGCTTCGTAACAGGCGATGCCGATTACTTCGCAATATCCGGCACAGCACGATTTGCAATAACGCCTCAGCTTCACCTGCTGGGCGAACTCGAAATCATGGACGGCGAGATCGGCTTGCTGGGTGGAGCGAGTTTCTTCTTCTAGAAGAGCAAGCTCTAGATCTTCTGAGGGACGTGGGTGCTTACATGGTTAAGCACCCCGCACCCACCCGGGGCGACGACGTATCGCCACCAAATACCTACATCCCGCAACAGCCACACGCCCCGTTCGCGCGTACAATCCACGCTTCCGTGAGGAAGGGCCTCACGTCTATTCTCAGAAGCCAAGGATGAACCTCTTTCCAGCACCCGAATTAACGAAGGGCTACCTCCCGCACGTCGACGGCCTCCGAGCCATAGCTGTTCTGGCTGTCGTTCTGTTCCACGCAGACGTCCTCATCTTCAAGGGCGGATTCGTAGGGGTGGATGTTTTCTTCGTTATCAGCGGCTTTTTGATCACCAGGCTGATCTATGCTGAGATCGAGCGAAGCGGTACTTTCCGCTTTGGCCATTTCTACCTTCGGCGGATCAAGCGGCTTTTCCCCGCACTCCTGGTTGCCCTGCTGGCGACCACCGTTGTGGCGACCTTTGTGCTTTCTCCATTGCACCTCGAACGCTTCGGCTCTTCACTGGCCGCTGCAGTCCTCAGCGTCTCCAACTTCTTCTTCCTCGCTGAAGCAGACTATTTCGATAGTGCCACCAGACTCAAACCGCTGCTGCACACCTGGAGCCTGAGTGTCGAAGAGCAGTTCTATCTGGTCTGGCCACTCACCTTATTGCTACTGCTCAGATATATGACCACTCGGTGGATACCCTGGCTGCTCCTCGGTGCTGGTGGCGTCAGTCTGTACCTCAACTTCGAGTTTGCTACCGGCAATAACAGCCTGCTTTCGACGCACGCCCCGTGGCTTGCAGACTATCTAGCCAACGGCAAGGGGACCATTTTCTACCTCCTGCCCTTCAGGGTGTTCGAGTTCGTCATCGGCGCGCTGACGATCTGGTTCATGCACGCTCAGCCTCGACGCCAGCTGGTGAGCGACGTTCTGCTGCTGATCGGCCTCGGACTAATCGGCTATTCAATCTTTGCCTTTCATGAAGATATCCTGTTTCCGGCCCATAACGCTCTCCTGCCCTGTCTCGGTACGGCGCTGGTCATTCATTCTGGCGGCAATAGCCGTCTGGTGGGTCTGCTACAGAATCCGCTGATGGTCTGGATCGGGCTGATCAGTTATTCGCTGTATCTCGTGCATTGGCCGGTCACCGTCTTCTGGCGCTATCTGATGATCACTGGTGAGTTCAGCGTGATCGACCAGATTGGCATCGTGTCGCTATCGATCGCGCTGGCCTACGCCATGTACCGCTGGGTCGAGACACCAGCAAGAATCGGCAAACTTGCTTTGTCAGCCCCGCGCTGGGTTATCGCGACGGTCGCCGTCACGGGCTTCAACGTCGCCATTGGCACGCACATGCAGGTCACTGAAGGCTGGCAATGGCGCGTCGACAACCCGGCACAGGTCGTGTTCGAAGGCGATGGCAGCGATTTCAGTCGTCAACAGTATGGCGGCTATGGCTTTCCCTATTATGGCGCTGTAGCCGACGCAGAGAAGGATCCTGAGGGAGCGGATATTGTGCTGATCGGGGACAGCCACGGTCGACACTACGCCGAGGGCATCTATCGCGAGCTTGCAGAGCCGACGGGACGCTCGCTGTATATCGCCTCCGGAACAAGTTGCCTGCACCTACCTGGCTTTACCCGCAACTCTGTCGGAGAGGACTGGCACCGTCAATGTCCAGCAGCATTCAGCACGGCCATGAACTTCATCAAATCAGCGGAAAAGCCGCCGTTGGTCATCGTCTCGCATGCATGGTTATTTCAGCTCAAGATGGCAGACAGGCTCGGTGAGGATGGTAAGCCTATCGGGAGACGAGTCGATCGGGAGACGATATTCCAGGGCATTCTCGAGCTGAAGGCGAAGATCGCTCCATCGCAACTTGTCGTTATTGGGAACGTGCCCAGCACAAACGGCGTGGACCTGTTCGATGTGCTGTTTAGGCCTAATCTGCGTGAACTGAGTGGCGAAGACTACGAAGATTTTACGACAGCCCGCATCGACAAGGGAGACCTCAAGAAGAATCGCGCCTTCAACGAACAGTTGCGTAAGCTGGCGGAGGACACAGGCGCATTCGTATTTGTAGACCCTTTCGATGCGCTTTGCCACGAGCTGGAATGTACAAATCTGGACCCTGAACGACACCTGATCTATTCGGACCGGGCGCACCTCAGCCATGATGGTTCCCGACACGTGATATCCCGGCTGCGCTCGTCCTTCGTTCGGCTGCCGCCACTGGTATAGGTCGGCTTACATCTACAGCTGCGGTCAGCCGGACCCGGTCAGGGTCAACGATCGCGCCAGGAGATCGAGCACTTCACCGTCACCGGTGTCGGGCGCGGTGGTGAGCACTGACGCCATCTCCGCGAGAAAGGCCTGTCGCGTATCGTAGCTGCCGAAATTCGCAAGCACCTCGCCAAAGCGACTGCGTTGCTGCGCTTCAGGCAGCTGTAGGTAGAGCCTTTCCAGCTGTGACAGGCTCGCCTGCTCGACCAGTAACCTGAATACATCGCGTTGATCACCAATGCTCAGACTGGAAACCAGCCCCTGTTCGGCACGCGTCAGCATCAGCATCAGCGGCGCAAGTTCGTCCTCTGATATCGCGGCCTGGAGCGCTGAGGCAATCGAAGGGTAGCGTTGGTCGAGCTGACCATCGATCGCCCCGAAGCCAGCTCTGATGAGGTCGTAGAGCTGGTTCGGCATGACACTGACCTGCCGCGCCGAATTCTGGGCATCCGCGTGTTGAGCGTTTTCCAGGCCGGCGGCTCGCCAGCTGCTATCCCTGTTTACCGCCTGAACCGGATTGATCATTTGTCTCTCCTCGTCACAAGTTGAGGCTTTAGCGAAAGGCGTCCACCACGGTCTCGCGCTTCAGAAAATTGAGTACGTCCGTTCCAAACTGAACGGGCACATCCAGATGTGGCGTATGTGCTGCGGCATCGTAGATTTTCGCGGTGACCTCGGCGCCGCCAACACGTATCCGTGTCATTGCCGCGCCAGCCAGTTTATCGACTGTCAGAGATTCGCCAGTCATGAAATCGTTCGGCAGATAGCTATCGTGCTTGCCGAACGCGAGGAAGGTGCGTGCCCTCACCTGCCCGAGTCGAGCGGGCAAACTCTGCTCATCATCAGCCCTGAGCTCAGCAGCACTGGCGTAGAGATCCCACACGCAGGCTCGCACGAGCTGATCGAATTCCCGCTGATTACCCTCGGCAGCCTGGGCTCGAGAGGCTACAAAGAAGCGAGCGTCCGATTCGCTCATTCGAAAAAGCGATGTCACTGAAGGCGGCTCACCAGCTGCAGACTTTGCTCGACGATTCCATCGTGGCAAGAGATCGTCGCGTTGCTCATCGGTGAACAGTAGGCGATCACGCAGTTCGCCCTGGGTAAGTGAGTATTCCTTCACGTAGAGTGGGTTCAGTCGCCAGGTCTCTTCGGGAAGACTGATCTCAGGCGGATAGCCTGCGTTGAACAGATCGATCTGGCGGTTGTCGAAGCGGAAGGGCTTCACCTGGTATTCTTCGAGGCCATAACTTGACTCAAGGATCAGGGCATCGACGAACATGGGGTATTTGAGCGCGAACCCCAATGCCCACTGACCACCGAGCGAATGACCTACGAGGCTGGCATGACTGATGTTCAGCTCATTCTTAAGAACCTGATACACGAGGTCGCGACTGGTATCCAGCGAGCGGGTGACCGGCAGGTCCAGATTGCCGGGAATCGATTTGCCGTAATTCGGCAGATCGAAGGCGACGACGCGATAGTCCTGTACGAGCTGCTGTATGAGCGTATTGAAGTAGCCCAAATTGCCGCATCGACAATGCAGCAGCACCACGACTGGCGCGTCTTCACGATCTCCGGGGCCGGCGTACTCGTCGATATACGCAAGCTTCCACTCTCTATCGAGCGCATCCTTCGCTTTCGCTTCATGCACTGCATACGGATATTGCACGGCATCTCGCCAGTAGCTGTTCTGTTTCGCCGGCGATACGATCTGCAGCGTTATTGCTGGCGGCTGGGTATTAGGTTTACCCGATCGCGCGCCCTTGCTATTGGTGGTGCCGCAAGCGGCGAGTACTGAGGCAACAAGTATGACTACAAGACTAACGTTGACTGCTTTCATCTATCTTCCACATCTACACTGACTTCCATGTCGCGGCCAGACTCATCCGGCCGCGGTATTCGTTTCCGTTCTGAATGGCCCACCACATCGACTTCGAGCTTCCCGAGCCGTTGCGAAAAGCGCTGGACCAGCACGGCGCTCTGACTCTGCAACTGAGCTGCGCTGACGGCATTGCCGGCCATGGCCGTCAATTGCCAGCTTCCAGCGTGGCGGGTGAGCTGCATGGCGGTGCCGCTGAGAGAGTCCTTCTGAAAATGAATGGTGACCGCCGATGGATCGCCCACACGAGATGTCGAGAGCGGCATCATCTGCTGCTTCTCGGACAAGAGCTCTGGCTTCGGGGCCTGAACATGTGGCAAATCCGGCGCGCTTTCTACAGCCTGCAATGTCGATCCCGAACTGGAGAGCAGACTGGTATGGCCGCCTGAAGACTGTGGCGCCACCGTATCGGCGTCAGCTAACTCTGCGGCTTCTAGCTCGTTGACTTGAGCGTCGGCGGAACCGCCATGACCCGAGTGCCCCTGATGCTGCTGCAGTGGTGACACCTGAGGGCCATGCCCGAGTGACAGAGCTTGATCCGGCGACTGCTCGATCGATCCGAGCGAGGCATCTTCCTCCAGTAGCATACTGGCCGCTTCCGCCTCTTGGGGTAGGCCGGCCTGCGATCTGAGCACCTGCTGCCAGGCGCTGATACTTTGCAAATCGGCGTCGGCACCCCGTGTCGTTGCGCGACCGATGAGGCCGGCGCCGCTGGCTATGCTGTTAGCGATAGAACCCGTAGTGGTGCCCTTGGCAGCAACCCGCCCCGAAGCGGCGGTCGCTGCCGCGGCGGTCTGAATCTGTGCTGTCATGATCTTCTTCCCAGAGCCTGCACGAAGAGTTCCTCACTGGCCACTTCAGCACGGCGCTGCTGGTCTTTCTTCAGCTGAGCGCGAATGTCTTTCTTCTGCCATTGTATGGCCGTGAGCTGGGCTCGAACCTGCTGACAATGGTTTCGAGCCTGCTCAAGCAACTGCTCGCTGGCGTTCAGCTGCTGACGCAGCGCAGCAAGCTTGTCCTGTTGCACGCGCACTTCGCTGCCAGCCTGTGCCAGAGCGCCTGCCTGGCGTTGCAAACCAAGTCCATCGAAGGCGGGACCTATGCGCGAGACCAGGCGTGTGGCTTCGCGCCGATAGGCTTCCTGCAGGGTCTGCGCTGCCGACAACCCCGCTTCCAGGCCTTGTTGAGCCTCGAGCATGGCCTGACGAGCGGCATCGACACGCTGCTCCGCACGCGTCAGTTTGATCTCGCGCAGGCGTTCGATATCACTGATCTGAGCAAGCGCCTGGCTCATGACACCACCTGACGAAGCTGACCGATGATGTCATCGAAGGGCAGCAGATTGTCTGAACGCTGCTTGAGAAAGTCTCTGATGCGCCCGATTTTTTCGAGCGCGCTATCGGCCTCGCGATCAGCGCCTTTGACGTATTCGCCAACTCTTACGAGCAATTCGATCTCGCGGTACTTGGCCAGCAAGGAGCGGAAGACCCGGGCAGCTTCGATGTGCTCCGGCGTAGCGATGCGACCGAACAGCCGGCTTGCACTCACCAGCACGTCGATGGCGGGGTACTGCCCTTCGGTAGCCAGTTTTCGAGAGAGATAGATATGGCCGTCGAGCAGTGAACGCACTTCTTCTGCGAGTGGATCGTCGCCTTCCTGTTCATCTTCGATCAGTACCGTATAAAACGCGGTGATGTAGCCAAACTCGTTGTTTCCGGCACGCTCGAACAGTCGTGGCAGCTGCGCAAATACAGATGGTGTGTAGCCTCGCCGAGCAGGCGGCTCACCGAGCGCAAGACCAATGTCACGCAGCGCGCGGGCGTAACGAGTCACCGAATCCATCATCAGCACCACACGCTTGCCGCGATCTCGAAAATATTCAGCGATAGCGGTACCTACATAGGCCGCCCGGCAGCGCTCGAGCGCGGGTCGATCCGAGGTCGCGACTATGAGCACACTCTTGCGCAGACCTGCTTCACCAAGCGTGTCGTGAATGAACTCGTGAACTTCACGGCCCCGCTCGCCGACCAGCACGATAACATTCACATCGGCTTCGGCGCCTTTCGCCAGCATACCCAGTAGTGTACTTTTGCCGCCGCCAGCCACTGCGAAGATGCCGACTCGCTGCCCGAGCCCGACCGGCGTGAGGCCGTCGATGGCACGCACCCCGGAAGGTAGCACCTTGTCGACCGGCAGCCGTTTCAGCGGGTTTGGCGTGGCACGGTACAGGGGCACGCGATCGCGCCAGGTATAGACGGGTCCACCGTCAATGGGCTCGAGGAAAGCATCGAGCGTTCTGCCGAGAATCCGCTCATCAAGGCCGATATCTGCACGCGCATCGCTGACGATCACCTCCATATCGGTGGAAACACCTTCGAGCGGACCGAGCGGCGCGAGCCAGGTCTGGCGATCACGCAAGCCGACCACCTCGGCCTTGAGACTGACGCCGCCTGACTTGCTGCGGAGCTCGCACAAATCACCGAGTCGGGCCTGGATGCCAGTCACCTTGATAAGCGTGCCATAGGCCTCGACGACCTTGCCTCTCCGCTCAGCCAGATCGGCAGTGCTGATCTGCTCGAGTATCGACTCAAAGGGAAGTGACATCGTCCACCCTGGTTTGATTGGCCGCACTCAGCGCTGCCTGCGATAGCCGTGACAACTGTTGTTCGAAGCCGAGATGAACCTCGCCCAGCTCGGACTTGATAACGCAGTGATAGGCTGGCAGAGCTTTATCTGACTCGGTACTCGCGGCCCGGCTGTAGCCGGACTGGCGCTGCCATTCGCTTACGATGTCTGTGGTCTGCTCAAGATGTTCTGGGTGAACGCGTACGAGAATCTGCTGTTCGTCGTTCAGCTCTGCCAGCGCGCTCTGCAGCAGCTCACGGACCACCGCGTCCTGATCGAGCCGCGGGAGTATTCTGCGTATCATGCGCTCCGCCAGATCGACCAGCTGGGGTGCACTCGCATCCAGGACCTTGCGGGCCTCCCGCTTTGCATCAAGTATCGGAACCATGAGTTCCTTGAATGCGAGCTCGACGCCTGCCTGGTGGCCATCACGCTGGGCGGTTTCGCGGATGCGAACAGCTTCTGCTCTCGCTTCGGCCAACACGGTGTTAGCGGTCTCAAGTGCCTCGCTGGCTTGCTGCCACTGCAAGTAGTCGGCTGCTGTAATCCGACGGCCACGGATTTTCAGCGTCAGTGCTTGAGTATCGGCCACTGCAAAATGGGCACTCATGCTTTCAGACTCGCGCTGTTTTCCGATCGCCAGAGCGCCAGAATGCAACTCGTCTGCTCGCATAGCTTTTCCTCAGCGGGTGAGGCGGTCTCGAGCCACTGCGTCAGACTGTTCGGTGGAAATAACGAACCCAGGCGCATGCTCAACTCGTCGAAAGTTTCCACGCTCGGCGCCAGGGTTTTTGCCACTGCGAGCATTGTGAACAAACCGTAGCCGGCGAGAATGGACTGACGGGTTTCAACGCAGTGACTGAGCAGTTCCACTTGAGAAACCGGGCTGAGCTGCGCATTCGGCAGGCTCAGGTTCTCGCTAATACATGATCTGACATTCTGGATCATGAGCCGATAATGCTCCGCCCCAAGAACGGCCTTCCACTCCGCGACCTGCTGGCGCCGTATTTCGGCACAGATCTGTTGCAGGTAGAAGCAGGCGCCGAGGGTCGTCAACCTGCTCATCAGCGTACCCGCCGGCAACCAGCTCGTGCGGGACAGGAGGGCATAGTTCTCGCCTGGCGACACGTCTTTTGTCGACTTATCGAGCCGCTGAAGGGCGCGGAAACGAGGCGCCAGCTTGTTCAACAGCGTGCGCCGCCCCAGCGAAGACCGCACTGCAGCACTCATGAGTTCGGCGGAAAAACCTGTCCAGTCTGGATGACACTCAGCCAGGAGCTGCTCGACACATGCTGCGTTCATCGCTCCACCGCACCCATGGCCAAGGGTGTTTCAGCTTCCGCCGCGGCCTGACGGAGCTCGCGGGAAAAGAAGCGCACAGTCACCCGATTGACGTCATTGAGTCCTTCGACACCATCAGTAATTATGGCCTTGATGTCGGTCTCGTAGCCGGACAGGTCAGCGCCAGGCTGCTGAATAATAACGACAGAAACAGAGGCGGAATCGACATCTTCCTGGAGGACGTGCTTGTCCGGCAGGGCTACATGGACACGAGCCGTGACGACGCCATCAATCTGCATCAGTGTTGTCGCGAGTTCCTGCGACAAGGCGTGCAGATACCGCGCACGCTCCTCCGTCGGGGACGACACAAAGCCTTCCTTCTTGAAGATATCGCCCATCGATGGATTGGCATGACGTGGGAGGCCAAGATTAGTCAGCGTTGCCATAGCGTCGGGAATATCTTCGCGAGGTACCGTGATGAGGAAGGCTTCGCCTTTTTCAGCACGAACTTTCCTGGCTTCGATACCTCGACTCAGCAGCGCAGCCTCGACTTCATTGGCCTGCTGCTCATCGAGGTTGCTGTAGAGCTCCGGGTCCTGGCAGCCAGCCAGCAGCAGGCTCGACAGCACCAACGCGATCAAACGAACTCGGGTCATCCCTGCTGCCTGAATAACTGCTGGAGTCCTTCAGAGGACTTGTTGGCGATATTCGCGGTCAGCTGACTCTGAAACAGAAAGTGGTGGGCCTTCATCGTCAGGCCAATCATCTCACTTGGCGACATTTCAGCCTTGTTGCCAAGGATGCGCATGGCTTCCTGGCCTACGCTCTCGACCCCGCCGTTCAGTGAGTCAAGCGCCTTGAACGCCGCCTTGAACGGACTGTCGCCAGCTGTCTCGACAGCCTCGGCCGTCGTGGGCTTGTCAGCAACTTTCTCGAATGCGGCCTCGAATCGGCTAATGTCGTAGACCGAAGCCTGTGCAGTGGCATCGGGTGCAGCCTGTCCTGCCGGCATGACAAGATCGAAACTCATAGCTGCAATGGCATCTGTCATTGATGCATCCTCTCAAATGGAACAATAGGCGCGCAGCAGCCATCTGCTGCGCTTGAGTGCATGGCAGGCACTGTCAACCTTATTTCCGGGCGAGTGTTTCCAGGGCCTGGCCAACGCTTGTGGTCGAGGTGCTGGCATTGCTGGAGAGGAACTGCATCTTCATGCTCGCCGCAGTCAACATGGTGATGGTCTGTGGATTGTCATGACCAGCAGTGCCCACCTTATCGGACAGTTCGGTGATGCGGTTGGCCTGACCATCAAGAGTCTGGCCCCAGGCCTTGGCCATGGCTTCATACCAGCTGCCGACTTCTCCAGTCGAAGCCTGGCGATTCTTGGTGGAGCCACCGGTCACGACTGCAGTATTGGCCTGCACTGCAGAATTCAGGATAGTGTTGTCATACATGGGTAGTTCCTCTTTGAACGTGATTGACGTTTCTCATGCAATTCCATTTGTGCCTGTAAGACGCCGACTCATTACTTGTCGGCCATGCCTCCTACTCCAGAACAGCGCCGGCACCAAGCTCGCGTTCCTCACCTGTATCGGACACCAGTCGTATCTGCTGACTATCGATACTTGCGATTTCAAATCCATTGCTCAAGCGTGCCCCTGGGTAGTATCGGGCGCCGTCGGCGGTGACCAGGTAGGGGTCGTCACCAGCCGCCAGCCGCACAATCTTCTGCGCCTCAATGGGCTCGTCGACCAGCTCGGCGCCAGCAGTGTTCATCACCCTGACCTGCTTGAGCGCCTTTACCTCACGCAGTGCGCGCGAGCGGATGATGCGCTCGGCGTCAGCTGGGTCGTCGAAATGCCCGCTCACCTGTATAACGCCCGGTGAAAGCGCCTCGGCCTGAACCGGAAAGCCCGATAGCCTGAATATTTCAGCGACCTGGCCGGCCAGTCGAGACAAATCAGCGCCGTCCTCCACAGCTTCATCAACTGGCAAGGTCTGCTCTACAGCTGCGTCGATAACTGGCTTTTTGTTTCGAACAGAAGTCGCCTCATCATCCACTTTGGCACCAACTGAGAAGAGACCTACTTCGCGACCATTGGTCGCACTCTTCGCATACACCTGTGTATAGGTGGTCCACAGCAGCGCGACACCTGCCATCAGTGCCAGTGGATACATCAAAAGCCAGCGGTTCTGACCAGCCTTCGACACAGAGCGAGCGGTGTTGTTGACACGGATAAGCTTCAAGCCGACCGCGACACTGCCGATGCCCAAGATGGCATCCTGCTTCACCACCACCTGCTCGCCTGTGGCCAGAGTGCGGCCATCGACAGTGAGCACGCCCTCCAGGGATTTAATGAAAATCGCCTGTCCCAACTGACCGATCATGCAGTGGCGGGCTGCCACGGTCTCGTCGGTAAGCACGAGATCGCACTCATCAGATGCACCGATACTCGTGAGCGATGCACCACTCACCTCGGCCCTGGCGCCGGCGTGGAGACCGGAGGTCACCGTCAAGGCATAGCAATATTCGGCAAGCAGCCCAGTCGCTGCCCCGTCAGAACATGAGAGCGTATTCGTCATTGAACTCATCTATACAGTCTCCCTTACAATCCTTATCAGGTTTGGGCCGACGGTGAGATATCCTGTCGGTATCCGATTGATCGCTGCCATCTGGCGCTACGATCCTTGGTGTAATCAGAAACAGCCTTTCGGACTGGCCATTACTCTTCGATTCGACCGTAAACAGCGCGCCCAGCAAGGGGATATCTCCCAGCCAGGGCACTTTAAATTCAGACTCCTGCTGCTCGTCGCGCACCAGTCCACCCAGCAGCAGACTGTGCCCGGTGTTCACCAGCGCCTGGGTGGTCACGGCATGACGGGTGGTGACCGGTGTACCATCATTGAAACCGGTTACCGAGCCATCCTCGATACCGACAATGAGACGAATCTGCTTGCCCCAGTCGTGCTCGATGAGATGTGGCGTAACCCGTAACATCGTGCCGGTCAGCACCTGGAAGAGATCGACCTCATAGGCACCGCTCACCGGAATATAGAAGGACGTACTGCTTTCGATGACTGCTTCAAGATCGTTCAGGGTGACGACCTTTGGTCGTGAGGCCACCGACACGACGCCCTCCTCCTGTAGCGCGTTGATCCGGGCAATGAACTGATTCTCGTCACCGATGATGGCGCCGATCTGGAAGCCCGGAATTTGGTCCAGGACGGATACATTGGTGCCAGCCAGCGTCTCAACGAAATTCTGTTTCACAGTATCCCGACCAAACATGACCTCCCCGTTACTCTCGTTGCTGGAAAAGCGCCAGTCGATGCCGAGGTTGCGAAGCTTGTCAGTGTTCACGTCGATGATGGTTGCCTCTATCTCGACAATCTGGCTGGGTGTATCGAGCGAGGCGATAAGATCCTTATAGAGCGGAATTCGGTGGGCATAGTCGCGCACGATGACAGCGTTCTGCTGACCGCTGGCGACGATGGCTGGAACCTGTTCAGCTAGCGCGAGCGTGCCATCAGCGGCCATATCTTCAGATGATCGCTCGGTTGGCCGGCGCAAAGGCGGATTTGCTGAGTGCTCAGTCTCAGGATCCAGCGAATACTGCTGGAGAGGTCCATTCGACGACGAATCATCGCTGAGTCGCTTGACTGAATTCGACATCAGCACTGGCTGCTTGCTGGGTACGGTGCCCCCCATCAGCACCTGTTGCAGAACAGAAGCCACCCCTGCGACTGTGACTTCGCGGATACCGACATTGAAGCTACGGTCCGTTGCCCATGCATACTTCAGCGGAAAGTAGTGGAACACCATTTCATGGCTGGCTGCATCGGCGGGTCGATCCAGTACGATGTTAGCCAGCCGCATCACCTGCTCTACGTACCGCGGGGCGCCGACAATTTCCACCACACCTGTGGCGGGGTCGGTGCGGGTGAAGCTCTCTTCATCGTCGAGCGTCATCCTGCGCAGGCTGCGCTGCAGCAATACGATCTTTTCCGGTGGAATCATGACGAATTCACGCCGTGATTCCTCAGCGAGATAGATGTAGACCGACAGCCCGTCTTCGTAAGCCATGAGACCGTTGGACGCGAGGATGCTACTGAAAATCTCGTTGGGCGTGCCGCTGCGTGTGCCGGCTAGTCGTCGTGATTCGTTGTTCAGCTGTGGGCTCAGCACAGCGCGAAGGCCGTGGTCACTGAGGAAGTCGCGCAGGAAGTCTTTGAGTGGCTCGTTTTCCAGCTGGTAGGTGGTCTCTGCCCGACCTTCGAGCGCAGTGATGGCAGCAGTCGCGCGAGCGGACAGCGCCATCACGATGAGTGTGACAAGAATGATACAGCGATTCATGCGTTAATCTGACCCAGTTGTTGAATGCGCAACTCACCTATCAGTTCCTGATAGGACAGCACGGGCAAATTGAAAAACTCTTCTTCCAGCAAGGCGCGGAAATATCGGCGGACTTCTGGTGAACACAGCACCACGGGCTGCTGCCCGACTGGCACCTTATCGTGAGCAGCAACCAACAGTTCGCGCAGACTGCCAGATATCTTCTGATACAGATCAGGCGAAACCGACGCTGATGCCTGAACCTTACTGTTGCGAATTGCCTGATGAACTTTGTCTTCAAGCTCGGGATGGACCAGCAAGGCATAAAGCATGCGATCCATGCCGCCGTATTGATCACCGAGCTGACGTCTTACACTTAGACGGACCTGTTCGGTCAATAAACCAACATCGGCTTCACGAGCGCCAGCAATGGACACCGCTTCGAAGATATCGCGCAGATTTCTGATCGAGACGCCTTCCTGCAATAGGCGCTTGAGCACTTCTGTTAGTCGCTGTGGCGGCACGGCGCGCAGCATTTCCTTGATGAGGTCGGGGTATTGGCCAGACCAGTTATTGACCAGAGTTGCCGTTTCCTGAACGCCTAGGAAGAGGGGCAATTGCCTGAGCATAGCCAGACAGAGATGGCGGCGCAGAGTGTCCAGAGGCTGTAACCTTTCGCCCGGCGACAGCGTCTCCGCATCACCGCTTGCTGCGATGCCCTGCTGCCAATTGCCGGCCATTTGAGGCGAAAAATCAGGGGCGAGCACCAGCTCTGTTCCGCTGACCGGCTGCGCGGAGCTCTCATTGGTGAGACCGGGGGCAGTAGCCGCATGAAGGAAATACACATCCTGGGCCAGGCTTTCCGTCGGCAGGCTGCCGCGACCGATCCGCATTCCATGCGCCTCCAGCAGGTATCCCCCTGCGCCCAGTTTGGTGTCCTCCCTGATGACTGGAACCGGCACCGGCACACCGTAGCGCTCGCGAACATCGTTCACGGCCGCAGTAGCCGTCATGAGCAGGGTCTGGTTATCGAAATGCAGGTTAAGACCGGGATGGACCCAGAGCACGACGGCCGCGGGCGGCTGCAGATTATCCGGCTCCACTGGCTTAATTCTGACTGCGGTCCGCTGGTAGCGGGCTTCGAGGCTGGGAATACGACTGCGCAGGAATGCTGGCGGCTGGCGAAGCACACTTGCCGTCAACAAGGCCACACCCATGAGCAAAAACACGAGGGACGGAAAGCCTGGGACAATAGCAAGCAGCAGCGACAGAACGCCTGCCAGAACAGTAATGCGTGGGAAGGCGAAAAACTGGAAACCGATTTCCTGAGCAAGATTGGAGCGAGAATCGTCGCCAGATGTGCGCGTGATCAGCATGCCAGCTGCGATCGATGTGAGCAGGGCCGGAATCTGTGCGACCAGACCGTCACCTATCGTCAGCACGCTATAGGTAGAAACGGCTTCGCCTATGGGCATGCCTCGCTGCAGCACACCAATGGTCAGACCGCCAAGAATGTTCACGATGAGTATGACGATGCCAGCGATGGCGTCGCCCTTGACGAACTTCATGGCGCCATCGAGCGCGCCGTGCAACTGGCTTTCCTGTTCGAGACGGCGGCGTTTTGCTTTCGCCTCTTCCTTTTCGATCAGCCCCGAACGCAGGTCCGAATCTATCGAAAGCTGTTTGCCAGGCATGGCATCTAGCGAAAATCGTGCAGCCACCTCAGCGACCCGCTCGGCACCCTTGGCAATCACGATGAACTGCACCACGGTAATGATGAGGAAGACGACAAAGCCGACAACCATGTTGCCGCCAACGACAAGATTGCCGAAGGTTTCGATGATATCGCCAGCGTCGGCATCGAGCAGAATGAGCCGCGTGATCGCGATCGAGAGAGACAGCCTGAACAGCGTGGTCAGCAGTATCACGCTGGGGAAGCTGGAGAACGCCAATGGCGAAGGTACGTAGATGGACAACAGCACCATCGCCACAGCGATGATAATGTTCACTGCCACCAGAATGTCGACCACGAACAACGGCAGCGGCAGGATCATCAAGGCGATGATCGCGACTACGCCGAAGGCCAGAATGACGTCGCTGTAACTCTGCGAACGCAGGCTTCCGGTGAGCCTGTTAAGCCAATGCGCCGGAACAGAAGACACGGTCATGCCAATAGATCCTCCATGATCACGATTCTTTCAGGACTGCCAACGCTGGGCATTATCCGGCTCTACCATGAGCCTGGGACCGCTATGCCGATGCACTTTAGTGACTCCTTTGGGGGATGGTCAAGCCAATTTATTGACTCGTTACCACATTGTCGACGCGTTCAAGGTTTGACCGTGTCCGTCATTTTTAGACGGACAAACTTGTTTATTCTCCCACCACGGTGCCGTATGCTTTTGGCCTGACGCAGGATCGCGTCACCGTGACTCCCACTGCATGGATGACTTTGAAATGGAAGTTGACGCCCCCTCCAAAGACCGTATCGTGGCGCCAGAGCAATCGAATTTGCTGCAGTCGCTTGGCTTTCCAGCCCTGTTGTTTTCGTCAGCAGACACATTGGTCGAAATGAATGCTGCGGCTACCCGCCTGCTTGAAAAGCTGGGTTTCGTCGACGACGTTTCGTACCACTCACTGGACCTGCAGGCTTTCGTCGAATGCCTCACCTACGGTGTCACGCCCTCTACGGCAGCGCGCAGAGACTCAAACCCTTCACAGCGCATGCTACCGACCGAGTTTGTGGCGTATGAGCTCGAGCAGAGTTTCTCGCTGAAGTGGTCGCACCCTGTTCAGGGCGAAGAGACCTTGACGCTGCTACTCATGATCGATCTGACCGAACGCGACCAGGTGCAGTTCCGCAAGCAGACGCTGTACGAATCTCTGGTTAAAACTTCGCGTGCACTTTCGGTGGGGGAGATGGCAACGGTGCTGGCCCACGAACTCAATCAGCCGCTCGCAGCGATACTCAATTATCTGGATGTCGCCCGCCGCGGCGTGTCGACGACGAGCGGCACGAACACTCTGCCTGCATCACGTCGTGAGAGGGTGCTCGAAGCACTTAGTCTGGCCGCGGGTCAAGCCACCCAGGCCAGTGCAGTCATTCGGCGAATCCGTCAGTTCGTCAGATCAAGTGAGCCGCGAAAATCACCCTGCAGCGCTGAAGCCATTGTCGAACGGGTTCTGGCACTCCTTGAACTTGAGATCCGCCACCACCGGGTAAGCTTCGAGACATTTATCGAAGCAGATACGCCACGGCTGCTGGTCGACCGGGTCATGATCGAGCTGGTGCTGACAAATCTAATCCGCAATGCCATCGATGCGGTCTCGCAGCTTGCGCCTGGCGGCCGTCGAATTGCCATCAGGGTGGGTCGCAGCGGCGACGACCGCGTCGAGATCAGAGTCAGCGACAGTGGGCTTGGCGTTCGCCCCGAGCACCGACGCAGGCTGTTTACACCCTTCTTTACCACCAAAGGTCATGGCATGGGCGCGGGCCTGCCCATCTGTCGCAGTATCGTGGAATTTCACGGCGGCCAACTCTTCCTTGATGACGATCAGGAGGACGGTGACAGTGGCGCCTGTTTCGTGTGCCGGCTACCAACAGACTACGCAGCAGGTACGGCGTCACAGGCTATCAGTGAGGACGCGAGATGACAGGCATCTACCTGATCGACGACAACGAGGCCTTCCGCACCTCGGTTCAGTGGTCGCTCGAGGATCTGGAATTCACCGTGCGGAGCTTCGCCTCCGCCACTGATTTTCTCGCTTTCCTGCAGACCGAGTCCGCAGCTAGACCAGCACCTCGAGACGAAGCAGCAGCGTCGGAAGAGCCCATTGAACCCATGCCCTGGTGCATCGTGAGTGATGTTCGTATGCCAGATATGAGTGGCATGGAACTGCTTGATGCGCTATGGCGAATCCAGAGTACATTACCTATCGTCCTCATGAGCGGCCATGCTGACATCCCTCTGGCTGTTGAGGCCATGGCCAAAGGCGCGGCACATGTACTCGAGAAGCCGTTTGAGCTGGATGTATTGGCCAAGGTCGTCACCCTGGTTGCTCAGCAGCCACTCGGTGGGCCGCGAAATCCTGATGACGCTCGTTCCAGACTCGAGAAGCTGTCGCCAAGAGAAAGCGAGGTCCTGGCGCTCATCTGTGCCGGCTGCCTCAACAAGACGATTGCCGACACGCTGGGCATCAGCGTGAAGACAGTCGAACTGCACCGCGCCAAGCTGTCGAACAAGCTTGGCGCCAAGAACATTCATGAACTCATCAAGATTTCCCTTGGTTATACCTGAAATATTTTGGCTCTCGCACAAGGATTGGTTGCATGGACGCTCAAGCTGTTCGTCTGAAGGATCGTATTCCCCACTGGTCGGTAGAGCGTGCCCAGCGCACCAATCTGCTATGTAGTCGTGGTGTCTATGGTCAGACTGTCGTAGAAGGCCGTATCGCCTACTGGCGGCTGGAAGTCGCCCGAAAAACCATCACTTCGCCGGTGCGACTACGCCATCTTGAACACGCTGTCTGTGTCAGCTTCGATAACGATAGCTGGAGCGAGCAGGTCGAGGGCCGCCATTGGCAGGATTTCTCCCGCGACCAGTGGCCGCTGTCGTTTCTATTGGCACGTGAGCAATGGCTGCAGCACTTCCAGCAGCTCTCCGGCATGCCATGGCAGGTGGATGCCACATCCTTCGATGCAGAACCGGTGGCGTGTCCGTCAGATCCAGCTACATGGCTATGGCGGGTTGAATGCCAGGGCGCCACCAGCCAGGGATTGCTGCAGTTCGACGAGTCGATGTTTGCGTCGTTCATTGCCCAGCCCTGCTGGCACCGAACTGACGTCGACATCGAGCAGAGTCTCCTGCGTTTGCCCATCGAGCTCGATGTCAGCCTTGCCGCCGAGCCGATAGCACCAAATGACCTGGCCGCTTTTGAAGTCGGTGACGTGCTCATCGGTGGACGTGCGTCGAGCATGCGCCAGTGCTTCATCCGTCATCGCCTCACAGGGAAAAGGCTGTGGCAGGGGCACCTGGACCAGAGCCAGATCGAGATTCGCCAGGAATGGCAGCTAGCAAGAAGTCAGCAGAGGGAAAGTATGTCAGCACCAGAGAGCAAACCGGGCGAACGGGCGATCGACGCGATACCCGTGGAGCTCGAGTTTCAGCTCGGCAGCCTTACACTGCCACTTGGAGATTTCAATAATATTCAGCCGGGGCACGTGTTCACGCTCGATCGTCCGGCGGAAAGCAATGACGTCGTGATCTTCGCTAACGGCAAGTCCATCGGTAAGGGCACGCTGGTGGTGGTTGGCGAGCACCTGGGAGTTCAGTTCAGCGAAGTAGGTTCAAGTGGAACTTGAGAGTCTCAGCCCCGGCTCGATACTCATCACGGTTATTGCGGTAGCCCTTGCGCCCTTCGTAGCTGTGATGGTGACCTCATTTACCAAGCTGGTGGTGGTACTGAGCCTGCTGCGCAACGCCATGGGCCTGCAGCAGGTACCACCTAACGTCGTGATAAACGGTCTCGCCATCATTCTGTCCGTTTATGTGATGTACCCGGTCGTCTCCGAGGTTCAGCTCGTGGTTGAGGAAGAGATACGTCAGAAACCTGATGAAAAACTGTCACTGGACCGTGTACTGGAACTGGCGGAGCTCGGCAAGGCGCCTTTGAAAGCCTTCCTCTCTCGGCATGCCAGCCCGGAGGAGCAGGCCTTTTTCCTCAAGACATCGAAACGTTTGATGTCCGAAGAAAAAGCAGATGCCATCCAGGCGGATGACCTGCTGGTGCTCATTCCTGCTTTCACAGTCAGCGAACTGACCGCCGCCTTCGAGATCGGCTTCCTGTTGTTCCTGCCCTTTCTCGTGGTAGACCTCATCGTTTCCAACATCCTGCTTGCGCTTGGCATGATGATGCTTGCGCCCACCATGGTTTCGCTACCCTTCAAGCTCCTGCTATTCGTGGCGGTGGGTGGCTGGACACAGCTGATTCACGGACTGATCCTCACCTATGTTTAGCGCATGAACCCGGACGTCATCCGCCTCACCCAGGAAGCCCTCTGGCTCATACTGCTGCTATCGGCACCCTCGATCATCGCCGCTTCAGTGTTCGGTCTGCTCGTCGCATTCCTGCAGTCGATTACCCAGCTTCAGGAACAGACCATTGCCTTCGCGGTCAAACTGGCCGTAATCGGAGCGACACTGTTTCTCACCGCTGGTCTGATGGCCGAGAACCTGCTGCAGTTCACCGACCAGATCTTCCGGGATTTTCCGATCCTGGCGCGGCAATAGGCGCTCGATATGCAGCCAGCGATGGAGCTCGCCCTGTCAGACGTCGAGAACCTGGTGATCAGCGTCATTCTTTGCCTGCCGCGTGTCGCCAGCAGCCTGATGATTCTTCCGCTCATGACGAAGGAGAACGTGCCAGTGATGGTGCGAAATGGGCTGTATGTCGGGCTGGCGCTGGTGGCTTACCCGATAGCGCTGGCCGGCATCGACGTGACCACGGTGGCGCCGGCAAGCTATCCCTTGATCATCATCAAGGAATTGCTGATTGGTGCGGGACTCGGCTTCATGTTCGGCTCGATCTTCTGGGCCCTCAGCACCGCTGGCGGCATCATCGACACCCAGAGTGGCGTGAACATGGCCAATGCCATGGACCCGGTGCAGGGGCACCAGGCCACGCCGACTGCTGTATGGCTGTCACAGTTCGGCACGTGGCTATTCATGGCCAGCGGCGGGTTCCTGATCTTCCTGGATGTACTACTGACCAGCTATCAGGTGCTGCCGGTGACGTCGACACTGAGTGAGCTCACCTTTGCTGGCGCCAGCGTATTCGTCAGTGAGATGGACTTCCTGATGAGCAAGGCGCTGTTGTTCGCAGCACCCGCCATCCTGCTGCTGTCGCTGATCGATCTCGGTTTCGGCTTGGTCAACCGTTTCGCTCAGCAGCTAAACGTACTGCCGCTTTCGATGCCGCTCAAGTTGTGGGTCGCCACCCTGACCATGGTGCTCTGCATAGGCATCATTATGGAGGCCATCCTGTTCAAGCTGGCTGACAATCGCTATGTGCTCGATTTGCTCGAGGGCGCACTGGGGGCACGATGATGTCAGGAGTCACGCCCATCACTTTCCGGCTCAAGATTACTGCTTCGGCCGGATCAAACGGCCAGCGCGGCTGCTGCAATATCAGCGGGCGCCCTGGCATCGAGCCAGTTCAGCGCGATCGTCTCCAGGCGACTATGTGTCTGACGGGTAAACGCGCCTTCGGTTCTCGTCTCGAGATCAAGCAGGATCGCTCGTGGATAGCGTGTGGCGGCATGATCATCGGCATTGATAAGCGCAATGAGCTTGGTGAGATGATCAGCGTAGACCGCGTCCGTGAGATAAGGACGCTGGGTTTTCTGGCTATGCCAGACTGTGAGGTACTCAATGGGGCCAAGCCCCCTGCTCGCCGAGCCTGCCCACAGGCTGCGCCTGAAACTGCTGGCATCGACAGCCCCACCATCGCCGCCGATATCCGTGCTGATATATCGACTCAGGCCCCATGCATTGAGCTGACCCTCCGGCAGGTCACCACGCTGCGCCGCGTAGCCAAGGGTTCGGGCAAGGCTGGTCTTGGCGGCCTGTTCGCTCGATTCGGATACGATCGTGAGCAATTTGATCAATGCGGGATAGGCGTCGGGGCCCAGCCGGGCAATCACTGCCTTGAGCACAGCGAGGCGGCTGGCGTCGCCGTTGAGCCTGAGCATGGCCTGACAGAGCCGGCCCGCCATGGTACGCCACTGCTCAGGACTTGGCTCCAAGGGCTACGACCAGCCTTGCAGAATGAATTCAGCGAGCGCCGCTGGCGAATCGCCAGGCCCAGTAAGTATTGGCGCTTCCATTTCCAGACCATCTGCACGCAGATTGCGTTGAATGTCCGTCCATACATTCAGTGCCAGCATTCGTTCGGCGGGATCAATAGCGAGACCAGCTTCGGTTTCGAGCTGGTCGATTTGACCAGGCGCTGCAGCCGAGCTCGCAGGATGCCCAAGCTGCGTATCTTTCGCAGCATCAGGACCAGGCTCGAACGCACCTGCCTTATAGAAGCTGGCTGGTCTGAGCAGTTCCTGCAGCGTATTGCCGGGCAGGATCGTCCGGTTAATGTGCATGCTTAACTCCACGGATAATATCTGTTAGCGCAAGACTACCTGAAACCCGGGGATGCTTCCTACTAGGGCGAACCCTAGTATGCCGATAAAAGCACCCTTCGGGGCCGCAGTTGCAAGCCAGAAAAGGACCTGAGCAATGTCACAGGATAAAGGTGCGGATCAGACCGAGAAGCCCACCCCCAAACGTCTTCGTGACGCCCGCGAAGATGGTCAGGTCAGCAAGAGTCAGGATCTGAGCAAGACGCTCACGCTGCTGGTGTGGTTCGGCCTGCTCGCGGCATTGATGCCGTTCCTGTACAGGCAGATCTCGCAGGTGTTCGAACTGGTTTTTGCCGCTATCGCGCAGCCTCGGAGTCTGGAGCTGGACGCTCTACTCATGGAGGTGGTCAGCCGGCTGACATTGGCAATGGTGCCGCTGATGCTCACTGGCACCATCGCGACCATATGCATCGAGTTCATCCAGGTGGGTCCGCTACTGGCGTGGAAGAAGGCCGTACCGAAGCTCGACTCGCTGAACCCTGCCGAAGGCATCAAACGCATGTTCTCGATGAAGAACATCGTCGAAGTACTGAAGGCCATGGTGAAAACCGTGGTGGTCGCGTGGGTGATCTACATGGTGGTAAGAGCCTTTTTGGCTGAGCTGATCATGCTGGTCAGAGCCGACTCACCGCTGACCATTTTCATGTTCTACGAATCGGCGATACTCATTATCGTTTCCACACTCGTCGTGTGCTTTCTGTTCGTCTCCATACTGGATGTCGCTTACCAGCACTATGAATTCATCAAGGGCTTGATGATGAGTATGCGCGACATCAAGCAGGAACATAAGGACAGCGAAGGCGATCCGATGATCAAGGGCCAGCGACGCGAGCTGCATCAGGAGTGGTCGCAGGAGAACCAGCTGGCCTCGACTCGCCGGTCAAGCGCCGTGGTGGTGAACCCAACGCACATTGCGGTTGCGCTGCAATACACGCCAGACGTTACCGATCTACCAATCGTGGTTGCCAAGGGCGAGGGGTATATGGCGCGGGAAATTCGTCAGGCAGCCGAACAGGCTGGCGTGCCTATCGTTCAGAACATCACGCTGGCAAGGGGCCTGTTCGCCGATGTCGAGATAGAGCACTTCATCACGTCAGCGTATTTCGAGCCGGTGGCAGAGGTTCTGCGCTGGGCTGAAGAGGTGCGCGAGGAAAACGATACGGTACGCTTTGGCATGGATTGATCTCATCGCTGCAGCTCCGCTTTCTTGCAGGCAAAAAAAAGCGGGCCCTACAGCCCGCCCAAGACCTTCACTTCTTACTACCGACCTTGCTTTCTCTCATCGTGCTTCGACGGCTTGTCGTCATGTTTCGACTTCTTGCTGTCACGCTTCGATTCCTTGCCTTCGTGCTTTGATTTCTTGTCGCCGTGCTGCTTGTCGTCGTGCTTGGATGGCTTGTCATCACGCTTCGACTTCTTGTCGTCGTGCTTCTCATCGTGCTTGTGCTTGTCGTCGCCTTTGCCACCCTTGCCGCCCTTGCCACCCTTGCCACCTTCGCCCGGCTTGAATGTGCGAAGGATCAGGCTGCCAAAGCGATCGCCGACGTTCAGCGCCTTCGAGCAGCTCAGGTGCACTGAAATCGACTGCACGGTCTTGCCGCCTTGGACGATACTGAAGTCAGTCTGTGAATCGAATTTACCGTTCGCGGTCACCGTCACGAAGCCGCCTACGCCGATTGTCTCGCCAGCAGGTGACGCCGTAGCGGACTCGGCAATCACACGCACCGGCTTACTCGCGTGGGGTGAACCTGAGCAACTGAACTTACCGTCCTGGTCATTCGCAGGGGAGGCCTCACAAGACTGACCGGTGTACTCGAACACCAGCTCTACCGGCTTGCCATCTTCACATGACTTCACAGGTGCTGCTTCGCGAGTGACCGTCACAGCGTCACTGGCTGCACAGCTGGCCCCTGCATTGCCTGCCACGGATCCAGTCGCCACTACGGTATTGGTCACTGTGTGATTGATGAACACCGGTGAACTTTTCACGATAGTGGTCTCGCCTGCAGCCAGGGTCGTGGCCGATGGCAGCATCTGGCCCAGCTTGTCATCAAGCACGGAAGCCAGATCAAGCGAAGTTGACCCCGTGTTGCGCACCTTGTACCGGAAGACCACGTCAGCGCCCTGATGCGGTACCGTACAGCTATCTGCAGCAGTGTCGATTCGAAGTGGCTCGACCATGACGATGTCGTCTTTCTGGCGGAAGTTCATTACTTCCCAGTTCGGCGACGGATCACCTTTCTCGCTGTTGGCAGGATACGGCGTACCGCTGTCCAGCGGCGCTGGTCTGCCGGCAGAATAGACGGCTGAGCAGCTGGTGTGGATGATTTCTTCGCGACCATTGATGGTGATCGTCATCTTCGATCCAAGCTTTTCACCGACCCCGGCGTCCACTGTATAGCCATTCTCCGACGGCATCGTCAGCAGTGACACCTTGCTCTCCAGATTGACACCTGAATACACCGCTTCACCGCCGTCCTTACCAATGAACTTGACAGTAGCATTGGCTATCGGAGGTCCTGTGTAGCGCAATGTCGTCGCCGAAATGGAAGCTGTACATAGCTTGCCTTCGGGTTCTACGGTTTTGACGACGCAGGTCTTGTCCACCGACAAAGCGCAGCTGACTGGTGCTTCGCAGTTGATATAGGCCGGATCGTCATCGCTGACTGCGACACCGGTCACGGCACCCTTGCCTTTGACCGCAGCGACGTTCAGTTTGGCACCGACGGCATCACAACGACCCTGTGCGTGCAGGCGGGCAAAACGATTGTCTCCTGCAGTTAGCACCAGTTCGGCGCCCGCAGGCAGGTCAGCGATAGTGACATCGCGAATTTGCAGCGTAGGATCGTTGATCACCAGATTGGTGAGATTCTCATCACCAATGTTCCGTACCAGCAACCGGTAGTAGGCATCCGCACCCAATACGGCGACAGGTCCTGCTTCTGCAGTATCAGCATCGAGCCACTGCTGCTTGCCGTCCAGGCTGACCTGCTTCAGCAGCTGAATGGCCGGTCCAGTGATACAGCGAACGTTAGCTGGATTTTCATCACTGACCGCCGCGCCGGTCACAGCGCCCTGTGCGTCGACTCTGGCGACATTCGCCTTATTACCAGGTTCGCCGTCACAGCGACCAGGCTGGTACAGTGCGCCGAAGCCAGAGACGCCCGCGTCGATGATGCGAGTCTCGCCACTGGCCAGATCTTCAATCACGACGTCAATGCCAAGCGTTTCATCGCGGACTCTCACCGAACGAAGCAGCTCAGACCCGATGTTCTTGACGATAAAGCGGTAGCTGGCGTCCGTCAGCCCAACGATACCGACCGGCACGTCGGCGTCGCCGGCTGCGTCAGCATCGAAGAAATTGACACCATCGATGCTCACCTGCTTGAGCAATTCGATCTGCGGTTTCTCACAGCTGATGTAGGCTGGATCCTCTGCCTCTACTGGCGTATCGCTCAATTCACCCCTTGCGGTGACCTTGGCGGTGTTGAGATGCACACCGATCGTGTCGCAGCGTCCCGAAGCATAAAGCGCGGAATAGCCGCTGCTCGTCTGACCGAGCACCACTGATTCGCCTGGCGCGAGCCTGGCCACACCAATATCGACATCGGCAAGACCGAGTGCGGCGTCAGTGATTCGTGGATTGACGAGGGTTTCAGTACCGTCGTTACGGACCGTGAAGCGATATTCGGCATCGGCACCCAACTGACCAACCGGCCCTGCCGCAGGTGTATTGGCGTCGACGAACTGGCCGCCATTCAGCCTGACTTCCTTGATGATGCTGATATGAGGTTCAGTGACACAACGAACCACGGCCGGATCATCATCGCTGACAGAGAGGCCGCTGATTTCTCCGCGCCCCTGAACGCTAGCCATCTTGCTGACATCACCACGGACAGGACAAACATTCGGCTGATTCAGACCGAGAAAGGCCGCGTTAGGTTCGTCTACTGCAATCACGCAGCTTTCGCCTGGCTCGAGCGAGCCGCAACTGGCTGGGATTGCCACATTGGCAAGATCGAAATCAGGCGAGTCGATCACGACATCGACAAGGCGCTCAGCGCCAGTATTGCGCACGACGAGTTGGTAGGTGCCATCGACAGCGCCGGCGATACCAACGGGTATGCCCTGTGCGAAGCGATCACAGCCATCGCCAGCGATAGCATCGGCATCAGAGAAACCGGTGACCATATCCGGCGCCAGTGTGACCAGTGTGCACAGCTCGATCAGAGGCCTGGTTGGTGGATCGAGCGTCAGTACCGCCGTGCTCCAGCTCATCGAGGCCGGATTGCCGCCCAGACCAAGCCGATCTTCAGAAAACAACTGCGCCGTCAGGCTGGTCGCGCCGGCCGGTATGATGACTGGCAGCACTACGGTATCCCACTCCTGACCATCGACGCTGTCGAGTATGTTATTGAAGGTCAGCGTGCCACCGGCGATGGTGAGGTCGATCGCGCTGGGGCGGAACTCGCCAGTCGACACCGTGCCTGAAATCGAAGACACCGCCATCGAAAGCTTACCTGTCCGCTGGGCCGCAGCCGAGCCGAAGGTGAAGGTCTGAGGCACTGTGCTGTTGAGCGAGCCCGACCAGTACTTGTAGGCGACGTCGTTGCCGTCACGCAGCATGATGTCGGTCTTGACGCCCCCATCATCGACGATGACGAGCACACCAGCGCCGTTGGCAATCTTCGAGAACGCCAGATCGTCGATGATCAGGGTGTTTTCTCCAGGCGCAACCAGGCCCAGCGCAGTGATGTCGGCGCGGTAGGTCGTACTGAAATTGCTGCCGCCCCACTTGGTCGGTCCGCCGATCCTGATGCCCTCGACAGTCCTGTCGTTCACTACAGCACTCGAATCGCCTGCTGCCGTATCAAGACCCTCCCAGTACAGCAGAACCTGCTCGACCGAGGCCCCGGTGGGAATACTGATGTTGATTTCGCCTGGCTGCTCGCCGAGACCTGTACCGGCCATGATTGTACCGGTGCCCTGGGCGATTGCGATGCCTGGCGGACCCAGGGTTTCATTACCATCGGCGAGCAGTTGGCCCGATGATGCCATTAGAGCAAGCCCCAAAACTATGGAGCATTGCCGGTGCAACCCGGCTATTGAAGTCCTTCTCATTCTTCTTACCTGTGTCATGCGCTTAAGAATATTTTTTTATAGTCGCGCGCACACTATAGGGACCGCAGGCAAGCCTCATGAACTTACTGATGATGCTGCAAGGACTGTGACGGAGTGCAAACATCTGTGGGATGCGGTGACGAGAGAAAATAGCTGGCAAGAATCAGGGATGTGTCCGTCTTATCAGACAGTAAGCGGTCTTAATGCGATGATTGCAGTAACAAAAGGAGATTGGCGAATGAATATCCATGGTGGTCCACAACAACGTTATTCCTGGGTCATTGCGACCCTGATCCTGCTCGTTCTGTTCATTGGTCACACCAATGCTTCGAGCAGCGAGGGGTTCGATGAGACGCGTGCAGCAGGCAGCGCTACACGAGAGTCTAGATCCGCCCTTCCTGAACCGCATGACAGGCTACGAGGTGCTCGGCACTGATTCGTGCACCCCGCGGTTGATCCTCGCTCACCGGCTCCGGCACCGCCTCGAGTGCTGGCACTTCCTGACGGCAACGCTCGTTCGCATAAGGACAACGCTGGTGAAACACGCAACCCGAGGGCAGATTGACCGGCGTAGGCACCTCACCCTCCAGTCTTATGAATGCAGGCCGCTCATCACGCAACCTCGGAATCGCACTGAGCAAGGCGCGCGTGTAAGGATGCTGAGGCTTGGCGAACAGGTCCCTCGCCGGCGACAATTCGCACAGTGTGCCCAGGTACATCACTGCAACGCGCGTGGCAAAATGCTCGACCACAGCGAGGTCGTGCGTGATGAAAAGATAGGTCAGTGAGCGCTCCGCTTGCGCTGTAGACATCAGATTGAGCACCTGTGCCTGTATCGAAACATCGAGCGCTGAAATCGGCTCGTCGGCAACGATAAATTCCGGATCCACCACCAGCGCCCTCGCAATACTGATGCGCTGCCGCTGGCCTCCGGAAAACTCATGCGGGTAACGGCTTCCCCAGGATGCATCGATACCGACGGACGCCATCACTTCGGCAATTTTTGCCAGATGGTCCTGACGTGACAGCTCGGGCTGGTGCCAGCGTAGTGGCTCCTCCAGCGTCTGGGTGATCGTCATCCGCGGATTCAACGATGCGTAAGGATTCTGGAAAATCATCTGCATACGCCTGTGGTACGGCTTGCGCTCAGCAGCATTCATGTCATCTATGCGCTCACCTCCATAGATCACCTTGCCGCTACTGGGGCTGAGTAGGCCGATCACCAGCCTGGCCAGCGTCGATTTGCCGCAGCCGGATTCACCGACGACGCACAATGCTTCACCCTTCCTGACCGTGAGTGAAACATCGTTGACAGCGTGAACATACTCACGCTTGCGCCGCAGTCGACCACGCTCGAAAGTCAGCTGATCAAGCAGATCGCCATGAATGGCAAAGCGCTTGCTGACGTTGCGAATCTCCACAAGATCCTTCATTCGCTGTGCTCCCGGGCAATCAGCTCAACGCCAGGATCCCGCACCAGCTCCTCCACCATGTGGCAGGCCGCGAGCGATTCACCCGCCTGTGTAAAGCCTGGCACGACCGAGTCGCAGCGGGCGCGCACGTAAGCACAACGGGGATGAAAAGCGCAGCCGGATGGCAGATGTTCGAGCGTAGGCATGCTGCCGGGAATCTGGTTCAGCCGCTCACCCGGCAAGGTTTGCTGTGGCAGCGCCTTGATAAGACCCTGAGTGTAAGGATGCTGCGGATCGTTGATAATGGCCTTTGTCGGGCCCTGCTCTATGATGCGTCCGGCGTACATGACAAGCGTCCTGTCGGTAATCTGTGACACCACGCCGAGGTCATGGGTAATGAGAATGAGCGCCAGGTTCTGTGTTGAACAGAGATCCAGCAGCAGCTGCATGATTTCAGCCTGAATAGTGACATCCAGAGCCGTCGTCGGTTCGTCCGCGATAATCAGCTCCGGATCGAGCAGCAGTGCAATAGCGATGATGATGCGCTGCTTCATACCGCCCGAGAGTTCGTGCGGATACTGGTCGAGGCGCTTCTCCGGCGACGGCATCTGTACCAGTCGTAGTTTTTCGAGAGCGATCGCCCTGGCCGCTTTGAATGAAATCTTTCGATGCGCCTGTAGGCACTCGATCATCTGCACGCCGATACTCAGCACCGGATTCAGCGTCATCATCGGATCCTGAAAGATCATGCTGATGCGCTGCCCCCTTACCTGCCGCAAGGCTTCCTTATCCAGCGTGCGCAGGTCCTGGCCGTCGAAACGGATCTGCCCATCGGCCACGAAGCCTGGCTCGCTGAGCAGATCGAGGATGGAAAAGGCGGCGACTGATTTGCCGGCCCCTGATTCACCTACGATACCCAGCCGCTCGCCGCGCTCCACGGCGAAGCTGATGCCCCGGATGGCGGTGACGGCACCATGGCGCTGGCCAAACTTCACAACCAGATTGTCGACCTCGAGTAACGCCATGCTCAGCCTTTATACAGTCGTGGGTTAAGCACATCGCGGAGCCAGTCGCCAAGCAGGTTCATCACCAGCACGAGCAGGACAAGCGCAATACCGGGAATGATGGTGATCCACCATGAGCCGGAGAAGATATAGTCGAAGCCACTTGAAATGAGGGAGCCCAGCGATGGCTGCGAGACCGGCATGCCAAGCCCCAGAAAGGACAACGAGGCTTCGGCGATGATGGCATTGGCGATCTGCACTGTGGAGATGACGAGTATCGGCGAGAGCGTGTTCGGCAGGATGTGACGGAACATGATCCGCCGGCTGCTCAAGCCGATCACCTGTGCGGCTTCCACATATTCCTTGTTCTTCTCTGCCAACACGGAGGCGCGAATGGTGCGGGCATACTGCGGCCACTCGGCAATGCCGATCACCACAACCAGCATGATGAGCGCCAGCTGCTGATACAGCTCTGCGCCGAAGGCCGCCTGAAACACGGCGAGCACTATGATTGCCACCATCAGTGTGGAAAACGAAAGCTGTACGTCGGCGAAGCGCATCAGCAAGGAGTCGAGCCTGCCACCGTAGTACCCGGCCAGCAATCCCACCACGATGCCGATGATGGCCTGCAGCAGCACGGCAAATAGGCCAATCGTGAGCGAGATACGCATGCCGTAGAGAATGGTGCTGAAGAGATCACGCCCCTGGGCATCGGTACCCAGAATAAAGCGACCGTCATTGTCATCATTCTCGATCCACACAGGTGGCAGTTCAGAATCGAGAATGTCGATCTGCGACAGATCATAGGGATCATATGGTGCGAACAGACCTGCCCCGACGCTCAGCACGATAAACAGAAGCAGCAGGCTAAAGCTGACAATGGCGACCTTGTCGTGCCTGAAGCGGTGCCAGAACAGAGACCCCCTGAACTGCTTCAACTTCGAGGCCTTTTCGGGCAGTACCATTGGGACAATATTCGGTGTATCGGTCATGCGGGGGCGCCTTGTGTCAGCCGCACTGTCGGGTTCACCAGGCCGTACACCAGATCCACCAGCGTGTTGGTAATGACAAATATAAGACCGACCACAATGAGATAGGCCACGATCAGCGGCGTGTCCACACGTGTGACGGCTTCGAGAAACATAAAGCCCATGCCCGGCCACTGGAACACACGCTCCGTGAGTATCGTATAGGCGACCATGGTACCGATCTGTACCCCACCCACTGTAATGACCGGCAGCATCGTGTTCTTGAGAGCATGAAGAAAATAGATACGACTGAGCCTGAGGCCCTTGGCGCGCGCAAAGCGAACGTAGTCGGCACTGAGCACCTCGAGCATTTCAGCGCGAATAAGTCGGATAAATAGCGGCATCATGATGGATGACAGCGCGATCGATGGCAGCACCAAATGCAAAAGACCATCGGCCGTGAGAAAGCCGGTATCCCAATAGCCGAAGACGTGGACCAGTTCGCCACGCCCGTAGGATGGCATCAGCCCCAGTTGGATGGCGAAAATGTATACCAGCAATATGGCCGTGAGAAATACAGGCACCGAAATACCAACGATACTCACGCCCATGACGATTTTCGTCAGCAGCGTATTGGGCTTGATCGCTGAGTACACACCGAGCGGTACTGAAAAAATAATGATCAACAAGGTGGCGCCGGCAACAAGCTCCAGTGTCGCCGGCAGTTTTTTCAGGATGACGGTAAGCGCCGGTTCCTTGAAGAAGTAGGAGGTGCCGAGATCGCCCTGCACCGCCTTGCCAAGGAAGCGGGTGTACTGCATCAGGAAGGGATCGTTAAGACCCAGTTCCTCACGCAGTGCATCCCGTTCGGCCTCGGAGACCGACTGCCCGACGAGCTCACGCAGCGGATCGCCGAGGTTATCCTGTATCGAGAAACTGATCAGGCTGATGACGAACATCACCACCAGTCCCTGGAATAAACGCCTGATCAGGAATGCCAGCATATTAGTTGATCTTCAGGTCGCCAAAGTATGGAAAGTCCATGACGTTCAGGATTGGCTCGGCATCGACATTCGGCTTGGCGGCCCAGGCAAGATCCTGCCAGTGCAGTGGCACGAAGGCAGCGTCGTCGTACAGCATCTGCTCGATTTCCTGCATGAGCTTTGCCCGCTTGTCCATGTCGGTCATGGTATTGGCCTGAATGATCTTCTCGTCCACCTTCTTGTTACAGTACTGGCCGCTGTTGTACTGGCCCAATCCGGTCTTGGTGTCAGGACAGGCCACGAGGAATTCGAAGAAGTTATTCGAATCTTCGGTGTCAGCGTGCCAGCCGATCATCTGGATATCCGCAGAGCGTTCATCATAGGCAGGCCAGTATTGCGCCTTGGGCATGGTCTTGAGATCCACGTCGATGTTGATCTTGGACAGCATCGTCGCCACCGCCTGCGCAATTTTCTCGTCATTCACGTAGCGATTATTAGGCGCAATCATCGAGACCTTGAAGCCTTTCTCATAGCCGGCTTCCTTCATGAGTTCCTTCGCCTTGGCGATGTCAAAGCGCGGCTTGAGCGCTTCGTTGTGGCCATCGTAGGACGCCGGGCTCAATTGTTCAGCCGGCGTTGCGAAATCCTTCATGATCTTCTTGACGATGCCTTCCTGGTTCACCGCATAGGTCACTGCTTGACGCACGCGGGGATCAGCGAAGGCCTTCACACGTTCCTGGTTAAGCTGGAACAGAATGATGCGCGTGCCGCTGAGGGTATAGAGCTTCGCAGCATCACTCTGCTTGATCCGCTCCAGGTCATTGGGTGGCACGGGCGATATGAAATCGACATCGCCAGAGAGCAAGGCGGCCACACGGATAGGATCTTCCGCAATCGGCGTCAGCACGATGGTGTCGATATTGCCCGGCGACTTGGTGTCCCAGTAGTCCTTGTTGCGCTCGAAGATGGTCTTCACGCCCTGCTCACGGGACTTGACCTTGTAAGGACCGGTGCCTGAGACATTGCGCGCGGCATAGGCATCGCCGTGTTTGGCCGTAGCGGCCTTGTCGCGGCCCTGCTCGTCCTTGCCAGAATAGAACTTGCTATCCATGGGGAAGATATAGGTCGCGGTATTGAGCGTCAGCGGGAACGCAGTTTTCGCCACCAGATCCACGGTATGCTCATCGATGATTTTTGCTTCGGCGATCTGCTCGAAGATGGCTTTGAAGTCGGCTGATTCCTTGAGGCGGTTCAGCGTCCACTTCACGTCTTCTGCGGTAAAAGGATTGCCAGAGTGGAACTTGACGCCCTTCCTGAGCTTGAAGCGCATGGTCTTGTCGTCGATCTGCTCGAAGGACTCTGCCAGTCGCGGCTCGAATGCCATCTTCTTGTCGAAGCGGATAAGAGGATCGAACACCATGTGGGAGAGCTGAAGCGTGGCGCCGGAGAGTTGTTCATGAGGATCCAGTGAAACCGGATCGGCATCCCAGGCCAGTTTGAGGGTCTTCGCATCCGCGATAGCAGGTACTGCCAGCGCCATCGTCAGCGCGGTCACCGCCGCAAGGAAGGTGCGACGAAGTGGCTTGGCAGTGGGCTTTCCGCCTCTGTTTATTCGAGATAATGGCTTGTTCATGACAGCATCCTGTGTGTGATCTGCGGTTGTACTTTCTTGTTATCTGCTCGTGCTTCGAGTTCTGGTCCTGCAGCTTCTTCAAGCCTGCGACAAGACGAAGCTAAAGATTTAGTTCCGATTTTGCCAATCGAAAAAATGGATGCACTTATACATTTTCTGTATCACCTATACTGAGGCCATATTCCTGACTGAGCTTCGACATGACTGCATTCAAGTTTCCCGCTGCACCTATCGATGAACGTAGCCTCGTGCTGGCACTGGTGGATGACGGACTGCTGGCGCGGGAGGCAGGTGAACGTTATCTCGCTCAACCCAAGCCCAGCCGGGGCGCACGAACGCACAGCAGCACTGGTGCAACTGCACTGCCTCACCCACTGGAAAGCCTGGCGCAGGCAGAACTGGTCGACCAGAAATCGCAGCGGGTGCTGACCCTCGACAGGCTTACCGCCTGGCTCGCCGAGCGGTCGGGCCTCCCCCTGTTTCACATCGACCCGCTAAAGATCAATGCGGGCGACGTCTCGGAAGTGATGTCCTTCCCCTTTGCCCAGCGGCACAGCATTCTGGCGGTCGAGGTGAGTGAGACCGAGGTCACCATTGCCACGCATGAACCCTTTATCGAAAACTGGAAGGACAATCTCCGGCATGTGCTGCGCAAGGATATTCGCGTCGTCGTGGCAAGCCCTGCTGATATCAAGCGCTTCACGATCGAGTTCTACAAGCTGGCGAGTTCAGTTCAGGCCTTCTCAAAGACCCGCACCAAAGCGGGGGCGGCGGCATCCACTGGTAACCTCGAGCAGCTGCTGGAAGTCGGCAATCTGGCCTCGGCCGATGCCAACGATCAGCATATCGTCAGCATCGTCGACTGGCTGCTGCAGTATGCCTTCGAACAGCGCGCCAGCGACATTCATATAGAGCCGCGTCGGAAGCTGGGGCACGTGCGCTTCCGCATCGATGGTGTATTGCATCCGGTGTATGAGATGCCGATACAGGTCAATGTGGCTGTGGTCAGCCGTCTCAAAATTCTTGGCCGACTGAACGTCGCTGAAAAGCGCAAGCCGCAGGATGGCCGCATCAAGACCAAGAATCCCAGCGGCAAGGAAATCGAGCTTCGCCTGTCCACCCTGCCGACCGCATTTGGTGAAAAGCTGGTTATGCGGATTTTCGATCCGGACGTGCTGCTGCGTTCGTTCAGCGAGCTGGGTCTGTCACAGGATGAGCTACAGCGCTGGCGGCAGATGATCGCGCAGCCCAATGGTATCATTCTTGTCACCGGGCCTACCGGCAGCGGCAAGACCACCACCCTTTACTCCTCGCTGAAATCGCTGGCGACTGAGGAGGTCAATGTCTGCACGATTGAAGATCCGATCGAGATGGTTGAGCCGGCCTTCAACCAGATTCAGGTGCAGGCCCAGGTCGAGCTCGATTTTGCGACAGGCGTGAGGGCACTGCTCAGGCAGGATCCAGACATCATCATGATCGGCGAGATCCGCGACCTTGAAACGGCCGAAATGGCTATACAGGCCGCGTTGACGGGCCACCTGGTGCTTTCCACCCTGCACACCAACGACGCGCCTGGCACCATCACCAGATTGCTCGAACTGGGAATAGCACCGTATCTGGTCAAGGCCACTGTCCTTGGCGTTATGGCACAGCGCCTGGTGCGTACGCTTTGCCCTGAATGCAAGCGGCCGGCAAAACTGGATCCAGCGGACTGGAAAGCCCTGGTGAGCCCTTGGAAAGCTGAGATGCCGACAGCGACATTCGAAGCCGAAGGCTGCCTCGAATGTCGCTTCACCGGCTTTCGTGGTCGAGCAGGCGTCTACGAACTCATGCTAATGAGCGAGGGCGTGCGTAACCACATTAAGGATCACACCGATATCGATGCGCTGCGCCTGCAGGCCATGCGGGAAGGCATGAAAACGCTGCGGCTGAGCGGTGCCAACAAGATCGCGCAAGGCTTGACCACACCGGGCGAGGTTCTGCGGGTGACACCTTCGACAGGGGTTTGCTAGTATCCGCAGCCAACCTCACTGTTGCACGGAACAATTATAATGAACCTGAAGTCCGCGGCCATGCCGACCCTCAAGACATCCACCCGGCTACTCCTGGCAGCCCTGACAACGGCCTTTGCTGCGTCCTCCATGGCGGCACTGTCTCTGGAAGGAAAATCCGCTGAGGAGAAGGGCCTGGCGATTGCCCAGGAAGCCGAACGGCGAGACGAAGGCTGGAGCGACTCCAAAGCCGACATGATCATGGTGCTGAAGAACAAGGGCGGGCGCGAGAGCCGCCGTGAACTTCGGGTTATGTCTCTGGAGGTGCCTGAAGATGGCGACAAGAGCCTGACGATATTCGACTCGCCGCGCGACGTCGCCGGCACTGCCCTGCTCACGCACTCGCATAAGATCGATACAGATGATCAGTGGCTGTATCTGCCTGCCCTGAAGCGGGTCAAGCGCATTGCGTCCAACAACAAGTCTGGTCCTTTCGTCGGCAGCGAGTTCGCCTTCGAGGATCTCAGCAGCCAGGAAGTCGAGAAATTCAGCTATCAATATCTGCGGAATGAGGCCTGCCCAGGTGCGGACCCGCTTGATTGTTACGTGGTGGAACGTGATCCTGTCGACGAAAATAGTGGCTACACCAAGCAGGTTGCATGGATAGATACCGCGGAATTTCGGGTGCACAAGGTCGATTTCTACGACCGGAAGGAGAAGCTCCTGAAAACGCTGAGCGTCAGTAATTTCAAGCAGTACCTCGATCAATACTGGCGAGGCCTGAACAGTGTCATGGAGAATCATCAGACCGGCAAAAGTACGAGTCTGGAACTACAGAACCTCGAGTTCAAGACCGGCCTGACCGAGCAGGATTTTACCGAGAACAGTCTGAAGCGAGCCCGCTAACGGCGGCAACCACATCGCTGCCTGCAGCAGAATCTGGCTCGGTCACCGAAGCAGCGGCCGAGCCAGGCCTTACTGGCGGCCGTACCTGCGTCCATAGGCTGGCATGGCGGCGGCTGGCCGCCTGAAAATCTGCCCAGATGCCCGCCTTCGGGTCGAGGTACTTTTCGGCGAATGCTTTGAAGACTGCCGGCTGCTCTTCGATGCTGATGGCATCAGCCAGCCTCGCAAGCGGACCAATCCACGCATGCCCGGCCTTCTGTAACTCAGCCAGGTAGGGCTGAATACGCTTTACGTACACCTGCTCCAGTACATTCACCACTATCTTCGATGTTTCCTCATCAAGCATGGCTGGCCGGCAGGGCTTGCCGTCTCCACCAGTCATTAGCGCTTCGAGTGTGTCTGAAATGCTCTCCAGCTCCGCTGTCATGGCTTGCGTCGATAGCAGCACTCTACCGGGATAGGGGTTGGCGACCAGTGTGGCATTGATGGTCTCAAGATCTTCGAGCGCCGCAGTTGGCTCGCCCTCGACATAAGCCAGCAACCTTTCAAGTACCCGGCTCAACTGCTGCGACGGGGCCACGCGGAAGTTACGTTGCAGCAGTCCGTCGCCAGTGGAGAACATACTTTGGAATTCTGCACTGGCGAAGGTGGCGTTCCATTGCGCAATGCCCAATTCCCGGCGCTTGATGTCACGCACTTCAGTGAGTGCAGTCATCAGCGCGGTAGCTTCTGCTGCGTCTTCACCAAGTGTTTGTACGCAGTCGTCCACCGAGGCGAGGAAAGCCTGCTCATAACGCCATACCGCACTGGCAGACATGACTTTTCCCAGCGCACTGTTCCGCTGCGCGACCAGCTGACCCACCGTGCAGGCGTCCAGCGCGAATATATCCAGAATGCCGAGGGAGAACTCGCTGGCCTGCAACTGTAGGTCACGGCGCTGAGGATATCGTGGGCTGAGGACTTCTGGCGGGGGTGGCGCTGCGGGAAATGCGGTATCGAAGACCCGCGCCAGGCGCTGACGATAATCACCGAAGTCAGCTTCAGGGTCACCGAACAACTCGGCAGAGCAGCCGCCAAGTAGCATGACCGCGGTGAGCACAGGCATCAGCAGACCATTACCGACTGCCCGCCAGGGTTTCACCCGCCCGCCTCCACCTGCAGCCCGTCGCTTGCACGCCATCGGCTGCACGCTCTCACTGCAGGTCCGGCAACGCGGCGCTCAGCCCGGGTCGCTAAACTCAATGGCGCGAAAGCTCTCGACGACGTCGATGTCGCATTCGCCGAAGCTGTCACGTTCGGCCTCGACTTTGGCTGGGGCGTCACCCGGACGCCGTAGCAGCACCACCATGAAACCGGCCGTCTCGGCAGCCTCGGCCTCTTCAATGATATCGGTGAGAAAAAGAATACGCTCGGGCGGCTGCCCTACCTGTTCAGCGATTCTGCGGTAAGACGAGGCTTCGCGTTTGCCGCCAGTGGTGGTGTCGAAGTAGCCAGTAAAGAGTGGCCTGAGGTCGCCTGCTTCGGAATACCCGAACATCAGCTTCTGCGCCGCAATGGAGCCGGATGAGTAGACATAGAGATCGATGCCTGCGGCATGCCAGGTCTTGAGTAGCTCAACCGCATCGGGATACATATGGCCGCGCAGCTCGCCGGTTTCATAGCCCTGCTTCCAGATGAGGCCCTGCAGGGTCTTCAGCGGCGTGATTTTCACATCGGCATCCATCCACCCGTGCAAGGCTTCGAGACAGTCTTCGATGAGCTCGGTGATAGCCTGCTTTCGCGGCAGGCCAGCCTTGATGCGCACCTCATCCAGTAGGTCGAGCACATCGGGCTCGTCGATATTAGCCATGATGAAGTCATCGATGGCAGCCTTGGCGAAGGGAAACAGCGTCTCGTGAACGAAAGCGATACTGCTAGTCGTGCCTTCGATATCGGTGACGATGGCTGCAGGTCTGGCGACTCGGGCTATTTTCGCGGCATCGCTCATCCCATCAAGGCCTCATAACGCGGAATACGAGTGGCGATTGGATTGCCGGTGAAGTCAGCCACCCAGCCTTCGGTATTGGTGAACAGGCGCAACGCCATAAACTCCGGCTCCGGCCCCATGTCGAACCAATGTGTCGTGCCATGAGGCACGCTGATGAGATCATCACGTTCGCACAGTATGGCATACACTCGGTCGGCGTGATGAATGTAGAAGAGGCCGTGACCTCGCAGGAAGAAACGAATTTCGTCTTCGCTGTGCTTGTGCTCATCGAGAAACTTCTTGCGCATCTCGGACTTCTGCGGATGATCAGGCGTCAGGGCGATAACATCAGCTGTCGTGAAACCCTTCTGTGCCTTGAAGCGCTCGATATCATCTTCGTAGATGGCCAGTACATCATCTGGCGTGGCCGATTCCGGCAGTTCACGCGCTTCCCAGCGGGTAAAGGCTATACCGATGTCGGCCAGATGACTGGCAATATCACTTCCATCAGTGGTCTCTACCGAGGCGCTGGCGACCGGGGACTCATCGTCACGCACCTCAAAGATCCATAGTTTGCTCATTCAGCTGTCCTCACTATTGTCTTCGGTATAGTTTCATCAGTTCGAGTTCGCAACTGCAAATGAATTCCAGAGCCTCGATGTGCCGCAGACAATTGCGCATGTCGCTGGCCCAGGTATACAGCCCGTGTCCGGCAATGAGGTAGGCAACACAGTCGGGATGCTTGTTCAGCCAGTTATCGACATCCACGGCCAGCGCATCGATATCCTGGGTATTCGAAAAAATTGGGATCGTAAGTGCTGTTTCGTGAGTGTGCCGCCCTGCGAGCGCCTTCTGCATTTCGTAGTCATCCACCACGAGCACGCCGTCTTTCTGCAGGAACTTGGACAGGATGGTTGCTGCAGGCGAATGCGTGTGCAGCACAGCGCCTATGTTAGGATCGCGGCGGTAAAGGCCAGTATGCAACGCAGTTTCTGCCGAGCTTTTTTCCTGCGGATCGAATGGAACATCCTCGATCTCGAGCAGTCGCCCCTGCAGATCGATCGCCAGGATATCCGCCTTCATGAGCTGGCCCTTGTGTCGACCAGATGCGGTAATAGCTGCGGTGTCGGCATCGAGGCGCACTGAATAGTTACTGCTGGTGGCTGGTGACCAGCCCTGGCCGTAGAGAAAACGGCCTGCCTGCATGAGCTGCTCTGCGGCGGGTCCGAATGCGGAGTCTTTTATCGTCATGGTCTTTGTGCTGCCTGCCTCTGGCCCGGTATCATCGGCCCTATGATTCCAGAATTGCCCGAGATTATCATCTTTCATTCAAGCCTGCGCAAAATGGCGCTGCGCAGCCAGCCGTGGTCTGCATTATAGTCATGACTGATGATGCGCCGCCTGGCGCCGGACATCGGCAGCTGCACTGGTTGTGTGCCGACGCGCAAACCGCCGGTCAATTGCTCGGCCAGCTGCATGGACGACTGGAGGAGCCAGAGGCTCAGCCCTTGCGGGCGCTCATTGTCGATGAGCGTTTCAAGAGCAAATATCATGATTATCTCGGCCAGACTTATGACCTCCTGGTCGTGTCCGCCTGGTCGGGCTTTTCGCCGAATGCCTTTGCCGCCCTGTCAGCCACGGTTCGTGGTGGTGGACTAATCGTGCTTCTGACGCCGGCGCCGCCGGCCTGGTTGGCCTACGACGATCCGGAATATGAGCGCCTCCTGGCGCACCCATGGACGGCCGCAGACAGCCCGGCGCTTTTCATCCGCTATTTCATGAACGCGCTTGAAGCGTCTGTTGGCGCACCACAATTTGTGAATGCATCAGCTATCGACGCCACGATAGATTCACTCATTCGCGCAATCCGCCCATCCAATAGCCATCCCGACGAGGAGCGGCAGGCCAACTCAGAACCCCACGTCAGCACGAGCCGCGAACAGGCCACCGTACTGGCACAGATCACGGCAGGCGCCGGTCGCGTCGATATCATCAGTGCAGAGCGAGGACGCGGCAAGTCAACGCTCCTTGGCTTCCTGGCCGGCAAGCTGGTGACTGACGACTCTGTTATCTGCGTGACTTCTCTGCACCCCTGGCAATGCAGCGTCGCATTGCGACAATCTGGCGGTGCACTCAGCTATCGTGCACCCGATGACCTTTTGTCGTCCGGCCAACGCCTGCACCTGTTGTTTGTCGATGAAGCAGCAGCCCTGCCTCTTCCCATGCTGCTGGGACTGATCGATATCGCCGACCAGGTGGTCTTGGCCTCGACCAGCCATGGCTATGAAGGCAGCGGCCAGGGCTTTCGACTCAGACTGCTTGGCCACTTGCAGTCCAAAGGTCGCGCGCCTCACTGGCATACGCTCGAACAGGCCATACGCTGGGACGCGGATGATCCTGTCGAAGCCTTTGTGGCCAACACGCTGTTGTTCCAGCGGCCCCAACATGACCAAACGAGCTTTCCGATACTCCTTGGCGCCCCAGAAATCGTCGATAAGGCAGCGCTTGCGGCTGATACGGCCAAGCTCTCTGCTGTAATGAGACTGCTGATGGAGAGCCATTATCAGACCAGCGCCGACGATGCCCGTGTGCTGCTCGATAGCCCTGGCATCACGCTCACAGGCATATTTGATAAGTCCGGCGGACACCCCGTTGCGCTGCTGATGACCGATAGCGAACTGCCATTTGAAGACGCCGAGCTTCGGGAGGCGATCTGGCTTGGGAGACGGCGACCGCGTGGGCACCTCACGCAACAAGTGCTGGCTCAGCAGCTCGGCATACAAGACTCGCTCGAACGAAAAGTTGTGCGCATCGTGCGGGTGGCTGTGGCATCGGACTATCGCAGACGGGGCCTGGCGACTCAGCTGTTACGACATCTTGAAATGCTGGAACCCAGCGTCGGGGAGACGAGCGCACTTCACTCGGCCAGCTTTGGCAATGATCCAGTCAGTCTGAGCTTCTGGCTCAGCCAGGACTACACACTGGTTCGACAGGGACAGAGACAGTCAGGAAGTCACGGTGGCGAAGCCCTGCTGGTCCTGAAGCCGCGGAATGAGTCGGGCGAGCGAATACAGCAGCGTGCCCTTTCGGCCCGTAGTCGCGCGCTGGCCACGGACACGGCTGGGGCAAATAGGCAGGGCCATCAGTCAGGGCTGCTTTTCTGGCCTCAGCCGCCGCTGGAGGCGTGGGAGCATGAGCTCATCAAACTGTTCTGCCTGGGAGCCAGGCCCGTGGAAGCCGTGCTGTCTTTACTATATATCGACACCGGCCACCGGCCCGACAGGCTTGACACGCACTGGCAGAGCGCATTGCGCGAGATGATCGCCGGTACTGACTGGACCGCGTTGACTCGTCTTACCGGTCTGGCCGGGAAAAAGGCGGTCGTGGCCGGACTGCGCGCAGCCTACGCTCGCGCTATTTTACCTGAGTGACCCTGAAGCCCTGCTTCCTGAGCAGATCCGCTATACCACCCGGCCCCACCATATGGCCGGCACCCACCGCCAGCATGCAGCGCGTATTTTCGCTCAGACACTGTTTGAAGCCAGTGGTCATCGATTCATTGCGCTCGAAGAACAGCATCTCGTAGAAGGGCTTCAGTTCAGGCGCCTCACGCATTGGCTCTGCGATGGCTGCCTGATAGAGCGCTCCACCGTTACCGGCCTTCCAGGCGTCGCCCATGTCACGGTACATTTCTGGCGCCTGCTGAAATTCTTCCAGATAGCCCAGTACCGCCTTCTCATCAGAAGGCAGCTTATCGAGCAGTTTCATCTGCCCCTCGAAGGTCTCAAGCCCCTTGACCTTGAGCGACGGTCGCTTGCGTGCCTGCCTGCTCAGGTAGAGGTCGATACCGTACTCAGGAGACAGCCCCTGCCGCATGGCCTGCATCACACTTAGCGTCACCACGGTATAGACCGGCTTCTGTTTACGAATACTGTCCGCAGGTACACCAACGCTTTCCACCGCCTGTTCGAGTTTCTTGACAGTGGATGGGCTGTAGAGATCGTCAATGGTCTGCCCTTTGGGGAGTGACGCAAACGAGGTAAACAGTTTCATATTCTCTGCCTGGTCCCCCTGTGCATCGTCCAGCTCGACCAGCAGCACGTCGGTATTATCGATAGCCTGCATGATGGGCTGAGCCAAGGGATAATAGCTTTCGTCAGCGATGTGCACGGTGCCGATCAGATAGCCAGGGGCGTACTTTTCCTTTGCGTCTGCTGGTGGCTCAACCTTCCAGAAGAGACCAGTAACAGCGGATTCAGCAGCGACTCCTGATCGCTCGGATGCTTCCGCTGAAGGGTCGAGCGCTTGAGCGGCGAATGACGTAGTGAGCGCGAGCGCCATCAGCAAGTGACGGGGCCGCGGGAGTCTTGCCAGATTGAAGCTGGTCATAATGGATTGTTACCTTGTTGTTGCAGGATAATGGGCTGACCCCTCGTCGTACGGGATCAGCGCTGGCGTCACTTCTGCTGCACTGACTTCGGCCACGACAGGCGCAGTCTGCTGAAACAGACGATGCATCAGTCCCCTGAATTTGTCCATCCGAAGACTGGCCGACGCTGGCGGTAGCGCCATGCCTGCCCTGAAGCCGCTGCTGGCGAGGAATGCCTCGACAAGTGTCCTGTCACGGCTGATGACATGCACAGGCACATCTCGGGAGGCGCCATCGCCAGTAATGATGGGGGCAGCCTGATGATCACCCATCACGATCAAGAGCGAATCATCCAGAAACGACACCGCATAGCTGCCGATTACGCCGAGCGAATACTCCACCGCCCGGGCATATTGAGTCCTCACCCGCTGCGGGTCCTGCCAAAGCGATTCCGGTGCTTCGGCATCTGCAAGGAATCGTTCGAAGCCCTCACCGTTCCCTATGGCATCCCAGTCTTCAAGTATTGGCAGGACCGGTGTCCATGGCGCATGACTGCTGATCAGGGCCACCTCGGCGAAGACGGGCTGATCCGCCGATGCCTTCAGGGTTTCACGCAGCCAGGACATGGTGTACTGGTCAGGCATCGTGACCCAATTGAGCGTTGGCCCCGCGTAATCGAGCCCGGCGCTATCGGCGACGTGGTCATAGCCAAGGCGCGTGCCATCAGGCCATGCAGCGGTGATGGCAGGCATCACCGCTAATGTGTCATGCCCGGTAAGCGAGAAATCGTCGATCATCGTGGTGGCATCGCTGCGCACCAGTTCGTCATAGCGAAATTGATCACCGATCCAAAGCCCGCTCAGAACAGTCGCATGCGCGAGCCAGGACTGGCCGCCCTGCACCGGAGAGCGCAGCCGCCCCGTCGCCATATGAAGACCGCGCTGCGCTAGCTCGGCCTGGATAGCCTCGAGCCGGGGTACAAGCACGGCGCTATAGGGCGCGTCGAGCACGGCCGACACGCCGTAGGATTCGATAAAGGTGAGGAGAATATGCCGGTCTTCCAATCGTTTCATAGCCGTTGCGGGCACGGGTGCGTCCTGTAGCTGACGGCGCAGCTCGGCAGTTGACTGCACTGATTGGCGATAAGTCTCCATCTGATGCAGGGCGAGATCCAGCACTGCCGATCTCGGCAGGCTACCGTGTTGAACAAACCCGAAGACGCCATACGATGTAGCGCCAACTAACAGCGCGCAAGCAGTTCTGAATCGCAGCGAGCGTATGCCAACGAGCTTGTTTCGATCATCGATGATCAATGCCGTGTGGTTCAGCCGAATGAGCGTGGTCGAACCGAGGTGGGCCATAACGCCAATAAGTACGATGACCGCTATGCAGCTCAGCCAGGCTAGGACGCTGCCAATGCTGCCGGCCAGCACATCGAATCCCGCCAATAGCAGCGGTGCATCCAGCAGCAGATTGAAGGGCCGGTTCAAACTGTAAGCCATGGCCAGCGCCGAAAGCACAATCACCGACATGAGCAGGAAAAGCACGCCACTGATACGGGCCAATAGCCGAGCAGCCGCCGCTGGCAGCAGAATGATCAACCCAAGCAACACCAGGGCGTCGAGCGGCAGCCATTGGACTATGTAGGGCGGACTGAGCTGCGCCGTCAAGAGCGCCAGCATCAACACCACCATCACGGCCTGCAGCAGCGAACTCATGCGCCAGCCGTGGACTAGATAAGCGGTGTCAGGCGCCGGCAAAACGGAAGGTATGATTCAGCACGCCATTGATTAAGGCGCTCGCCTCGGCATCATCATCGGAAAAACCGAGTGTAACCTCAAGCACTGCACCAGGTGTCAACGCGCCCACACCCGCCGGCGTCCCGGTCAGGACCACATCGCCAGGGTGCAAGGTGAAGTGGCGGCTGATGTGACTGAGCAATTCGATACACCCGGTCAGCATCTGACCGGCACGGCCCTGTTGACGTAGCTCACCGTTGAAGCGCATATCGAAGCCCAGCGCTGTCCATAGTCGGTCAGGCTGCAGCGAAGTCTGCCCAAGGAAACTCGCCGGTGAAACGAAGCCGCCAACCGGACAGCTACCATCGAAGGCTTTCGCCAGCTCCCACGGGTGCCCCTGTTTCTTCAGAACCGACTGCAGCTCACGCTTGGTGAGATCAAGCGCAAGGCCGATGCCGGCCACGCACGAGGCGAGCCGATCATGATCGCCCGCCAGATCCGGACCGATCCGACTACCTATGAGCAGCGCAATCTCCGTTTCATAATGCAGTGATTCATCGTGCTGACTCCCCGCATCATGAAGCGGACAGTTCGTCAGCCCATCGGCAGCAGGCAGCACCAGCGAACTGGCCGGCTTGATGAACAGAATCGGCTCTTCCGGTACAGGGTTGTTCAGTTCGGCGGCGTGGGCCGCGTAATTGCGGCCCACGCAGACAATCTTGCCCGTCTGCAAGGGCGAGGCTTCGCCGTCAACCGTGAAAACGTCCTCGTGAGTGCGCTGCGACATCAGGACGCTCCAGCAGCCAGAAGTTTCCCTGGATTCATGACGTTATTTGGATCGAAGGCCGCCTTGATGGCATGCATGTAGGCAATTTCCTCTGCACTTCGAGAGTACGGCAGATAAGGCTGTTTCAGCAGCCCCACCCCGTGCTCCGCGGAAATCGTACCCCCGCAGTCCTTCACGATATCGAACACCATGGTATTGACGCGCTCACAGCGGCTGAAGAAGGTTGCCTTGTCCAGATCGGCTGGCTTGAGAATGTTCAGGTGCAGATTGCCATCGCCAATGTGGCCGAACCAGATAATCTCGAAGTCCGGATACTCAGCGCTCACCACCTCGTCGATACGTCGCAGGAACTCTGGCACCTTGCTGGGCCTGACCGCAATATCGTTCTTGTACGGCGTATGTGGCGCAATGCTTTCGGAGATACCTTCACGCAGTCGCCACAGGCTCGCGGCCTGCGCCTCGCTCTGGCTGACCACACCATCAACCACCCAGCCTGCTTCGACAGCGTGTTCGAACTGCGCCATGGCCTCCTCTTCGACCGCCTCGCTAGCCACTTCGTATTCGAGCAAGGCGTAGTACGGCGCGTCTTCAGCGAAAGGTGCCGCGACGCCGCCGTGGGCCAGCACATGGCTCATGGCCTGATGCGAAAAAAACTCGAAGGCGGTGATTTCGATAGTCTTGCTGAAGGTCTTGAGCACATCCATGACATTGTCGAAGTGGCTGAGCCCCAGTACCATGACTTGAAGATTTTTCGGCTTACGGGTCAGCCGCATGGTCGCTTCGGTGATAAAGCCGAGCGTGCCCTCACCCGCTATGAACAGCTGGCTCAGGTCATAACCGGTATTGTTTTTAACCAGACCACGATTGAGTTCGAGAATGTCGCCCTTGCCTGTCACCACGGTCAGTCCGGCCACCCAGTCCCGGCTCATGCCCCAGCGTATGACCTTGATGCCACCAGCGTTGGTTGAGAGATTGCCGCCGATCTGACTGCTGCCGGCAGACGCGAAATCAACTGGATAATACAGATCGTTCTCTTCGGCGAAGCGCTGGAGCTGCTCGGTAATGACGCCAGCCTGGCACTGCACCAGTCGGTCACCGGCATCGAAATCCACAATCGCATTCATTTTGTCGAAGGCGACGACGATTTCACCATTGGCAGCCACAGCGCCGCCACTGAGGCCAGTCCGGCCGCCAGAAGGTACAAGTGCAAGCTTCTGCTCGTTGGCGTAGCGCACAAGTGCCTGAACTTCCTCGGTAGTTTTCGGAAATACGATGGCGGTTGGCGCAGGAATGAATTTCTTGGTCCAGTCTTTGCCGTAGTGTTCGAGGGAGTCCTGATCGGTCAGTACGCGCTCACCAAACTGGCTTGTGAGCCACTCGATAACAACATTACTCATAGCTTGGCTCTTTATGCTTCCAAAGATTCGGGGCATATATGTTACCATAGCCCGCTATTTTTCTGCTTGGATCTGTACCCATGACTCGCACGTCCCTTGATAAAAGCAAAATCAAAATCTTACTGCTCGAAGGCATCCATCAGTCGGCCATCGATACCTTGCATGCTGCGGGTTATGACAACATCGAGCATCACGCCAAGGCACTGAATGACGACGATCTGAAGGCCGCCATCGCTGACGCACACTTTGTCGGCATCCGCTCACGCACCCAGTTGACTGAAGAAGTACTGGAAGTGGCAAGCAAGCTGATCGGCATCGGTTGCTTCTGCATCGGTACCAATCAGGTAGACCTGATGGCGGCAATGGAACGCGGGATTGCAGTCTTCAATGCACCCTACTCCAATACGCGCAGCGTGGCCGAACTGGTTCTGGCCGAAGCGATCCTGCTGCTCAGGGGCGTGCCGGAGAAGAATGCCTCCTGCCATCGCGGTGGCTGGCTGAAAACAGCGAAGGATAGCTACGAAATCCGTGGTAAGACCATGGGCATCGTCGGCTACGGCTCGATCGGCACCCAGCTCAGCATACTGGCCGAGAACCTGGGCATGCGAGTGATCTATCACGATATCGTGACCAAGCTGTCACTGGGTAACGCGACCCAGGTCGAGTCGCTCGAAGATTTACTGGCGACCAGCGACATCGTCACCCTGCATGTGCCGGAAACAGCGGCCACCAAGAACATGTTTGCCGCGGAGCAGTTCGCGCAGATGAAAGACAAGAGCATCTTCATCAACGCCTCGCGTGGCACAGTTGTAGACATCGATGCGCTGGCTGACGTGCTGCGTAGCGGCAAGCTTCTGGGCGCCGCGATCGACGTGTTCCCAGTCGAACCACGTGGCAATGACGACGAGTTCGTATCGCCACTGCGTGAGTTCGACAACGTGATACTGACCCCGCACGTCGGCGGCAGCACCATGGAAGCGCAGGAAAACATCGGCCGCGAAGTTGGTGAGAAGCTTGCCCGTTACAGCGATACCGGCATGACCGTCACCTCGGTCAATTTCCCCGAGGTTTCACTGCCTGCGCATCCGAACAATCACAGGCTGCTGCATATTCACCACAACGTGCCGGGCGTCATGTCCGAGATCAACGCGGTGTTCTCCGAAAACGATATCAACATCTGTGCGCAGTACCTGCAGACCAACGAGCGACTTGGCTACGTAGTCATTGATGTCGACAAGGCCTACTCCGACCTCGCGATGCAGAAGCTGAAGTCGGTCAAGGGCACGATCAAGAGCCGGGTGCTGTTCTAGACGAACCGCATCTGACAGCCATCAGTCCAGGAGGTCTTCTGAGTCCCGAGAAACAACAGAAATTCAGGTTCTGGGGCAATGCAGGCCTGTTTGAACTGCTCTGGCCAGCTGCTATCGTAGGTGCCTACTACGGCAGCAACGCCTGGGCAGTTGCCGTGCTGATTGCGATGTTCATCTGGAGTAAGGCCTTCGGCGGTTCGCTGGCGCAGGACCTTCGCATGGCCTTTGTCGGCCTACTGGTCGCGTTCACTTTCGAACCCATCTGGATGGGCGCAGACCTGCTGCTCTACGCGCTACAACCCCCGTACATTTATCCGCCGGTCTGGATCGTCTGCCTGTGGGTCGGCTTTGCCATGAGCTTTAACCACTGCCTGTACTGGTTGCGTGGCCGCTATGGCCTTGCCGCTGTGCTCGGTGCCGTCGGCAGCGTGCTATCGATCACGGCCGCTGAGCGAATCGGCGCGCTCACCATGCCCTCAGGCTGGTGGCCAGCCGCCGTCAGCTACGCCTTGCCGTGGGCCTTTATCACTCCGGCCTTTGCCTGGTTCACCGATGTTCTCAAGCGACGAGCCCAGGGCGACAGTGGCATGAGCCAGGACAAAAGCCGGGCGTCAGTGGCTGTAGATTCTGACAAACCCGCCCCACCCCCTCAGTGAGCACTGCTGTGCAGCCGGACCTGCTTACGCTGCATCAGTTATCCACTGCACCACTGCAGCCGATATCGGCTCAGGTCAGTACCAACGACAGAGTGCTCATCACAGGCCCATCCGGTATCGGCAAGACCCGTCTGCTCAGGGCAATCGCAGATCTTGACCCCCACGCTGGCTACTGCACACTGCAGGGCCAGCGAGCCAGCAGTTTCCGACCAGAAGCCTGGCGCCGAAGAGTCGTCTACATACCGGCAGAAAGCATGTGGTGGGCGCTCAAGGTTGTCGACCATATTCCTGCGCACGCCAGTGCGGATGCTGCGACGCTCATGCATCAGGTCAAAGCGAGATCGCGTCGGGTGGGCCTACCGGATGATGTACTGAGCTGGCCGGTCGAGCGTCTCTCCAGCGGTCAAAAGCAGCGTCTCGCGCTCATTCGCGCGCTCGCCCTCGAACCCGATGTAGTGCTGCTGGACGAACCCACCGCCAATCTCGATGCCGACTCGGCCGCTCAGGTGATCGATCTGCTGGTTGACTTCCTGGCACACGATGGCCTGAACGACCGTGCCCTGCTGTTCGTATCTCACGCAGAACCCCCGACTGCCCTCGGCTTTACTCAACATTGGGAAATTGGGTCCAGCGGCGAAATGAGGACTTCGACATCATGAGACTCGAAGCGATCAGTACGACTGATCTTGCCATCTGTTCGGCACTGGTACTGGCGCTGGCTTTGTTGAATCTTCGTCACTCGCCAGATCTCGCCAAAGGCCTTGTGATCGGCATGGTCAGGCTCATCCTGCAGCTCAGCCTCATTGCCATTGTATTGAAGACGGTTTTTGAGCATGCCTCGCTGTGGTCGACGGTGCTCATCAGCGTTGTCATGATGCTGCTTGCTGGCCGAGAAGTAGCCGCCCGCCAGCAGACGAAGCTCGCGCAGGGCTGGACGCTATCGATCAGCATATTCGCCATGACGAGCACCTCTACACTGCTCATTCTGCTGGCCTTGCTGGCACTGGTCCAACCGGCCCCCTGGTATACCCCGCAATACGCCATACCACTGCTAGGCATGATTCTCGGCAATACCTTGAATAGTGTCTCACTAAGCATGGATAGACTGGTGGATTCTGCGCGGCTTTCGCGAACGGCCATAGAGGCCCAACTGATGCTGGGGGCAAGCAGAAAAGCGGCAATTGCCCCGCTAGTGAGGCAGGCCATGCATAGCGGCATGATGCCTTCGATCAACGGTATGGCTGCAGCGGGGATTGTGAGCCTACCGGGCATGATGACAGGCCAGATACTGGCAGGCGCCGGTCCGGAAACCGCGGTGCGGTATCAGATACTGATTTTTCTATTAATTGTGGCAGGCGCCGCGATGGGCGCCTGGCTGGCCACCAGACTGACGGTCTGGCGTCTGTTCGATGAGCGTGATCGGCTCAGGCTCGACAGACTGGCTTAGCCAGTCGACCGAGCATGACCTCCGGCCGACTAGCCTGCGTCAGCAGTCGGAACCAGTTTCAGTTCGACACGACGGTTTGCCGCGCGGCCGGTCGATGTGTCGTTGCTGGCGATCGGATCACGCTGGCCGTAGCCCTTGGTCTGCACCCGACCTGATGCCACGCCCTGGGAGACCAGGTAGGAACCGACGCTGTCGGCCCTGCGCTGACTCAGGCTCTGGTTGTACTCAGCAGCGCCTGTGGAATCGGTGTGACCTGCCACCTGTATGGTCGTTTCATCGAACTCTTCGAGTACGATGGCAACAGATTTCAGTGTCTCGTAGAAAGACGACTTCACGGCATCGCGATCGGTGTCAAAAGTAATGTTACCGGGCATCACCAACGTGATGAGGTTACCAACTCGCTCTACCCGCACACCGGTGCCTTCGAGCTGGCGACGCAGTTCGGATTCCTGGCGATCCATGTAGTAGCCAATACCGCCACCTGTGGCACCACCAGCAGCCGCACCGATGAGCGCGCCTTTCTTGCGGTCTTTCTTGTTGGCTGCAGCGCCCACGGCTGCGCCACCAATAGCACCGATCACAGCACCCTTGGTCGCGTTGGAAGTCTTCTCCTCACCCGTATATGGATCGTAGGTCATACAGCCTGCGGTCACGAGCAATCCTGCAGAGAGACCGGTGGCCAGCAGGGTTCTGTTGAAGCGGGTTATCAGTGTCGTCATTCTTTTTTCCTCTATTCACACTACGCCGACAGGTAAATACGGCAAGACTGTCCTGAGTGTAGCAGGCCTGCGCCTGCTGCAACCTCGTCCAGTCAGATGAAGGTATAAAAACGGATACTGCTGCATTGCACTGCTGGATCAGATCGGGCGGGTCAACGCAATTCCGCGGGAGTTTCCACCACTGCTTCGGGCTCGGGACTCTCATTGCGTCGGGCGATGCTGCGGCCAGCGGACGCCTGCCTGTTCTTCAAGCCAAGCGCGAGCAGCGGCACCACGATCATCAATGAACCAGCCAGGAACCAGAGGTCCGGCACCTCATTGAACCAGATCCAGCCTATCAGGACGGCCCAGATGAGTCCGGTGTATTCGGCGCTGGTGACCTGATTGGCCGCGACATGACGATAGGCCAATAGTACGGCAAAGTTGTAACCCAGAATGAAGAATGATGAGGCGCCAGCACTGAGCACCAGGCTCCAGCTCCAGTCCCGACCCTCAATGAGTGCCAGTGCACCCGCCACAGGCAGACAGAGCACATAATTCAGTGCGACCGAGTGCACCATGGTCTGGTTCTTTGGCAACTTGCGAACGAGCAAGGCATTGAAAGCCAGCGAGAACGCTGTGACCAATGCACCAAGCGCCCCCCAACCGATTTCAACCGGACGAAGGATAAGCAGAATGCCTGCAAAGCCACTGACGACGGCCGCCACGCTCAGCCAGGTCAGGCGCTCCCGGAATATCAGGACAGACAACACGACCACAATCAAGGGAGCTGCATAAAACACGGCATTGGCGGTAGCCAGCGGCAGCGTCGCCAGCGCCATGACCATTGCACCAATGCCAATGATACCGATGTGAGCACGCAGGGCATGGTAGCCAAGACCTGCGAACGGCGCCTTCATATCGATCATCCGATAGAACGGTAGCAACATCAGCACCGTGCACAGGCAGCGCAGGAATACAAACTGCAGCACCGGTACATCCTGGCCCAGCAGTTTGATCACAACGTCGCTGACCAGGGCCAGCGCATTCCCGATGACCAGCAGCACGATTGCACTGTTGACTGTCTTACCCGGCATATTCAGATCCAGCGTTAACTTTACAAAGTAAAGCTAGACTAGAGGCTTATGCCTGCCGCTTCAACCACGGCAGAGTGTTGTTTTCAGCGTTCAGCAGTTGCCGGCTTTCGTCTCGTCGCAGCTTTCGGTGCAGAGGTCTGCGTGGAAGGCCTCACCTGAGCGATCACGAAGCCTTCAGGGGGCTGAGCAGGCATCCTGGAGAGGTCGATAGAAAGATCCTGCTCCGGCACTTCGTAGCTCATCGCGCCGACCAATAGTCGGCTTGCCTTTTTCAGCAACTCGATGGTAATCCACTCACCGGCGCAGCGGTGGTTGGTATCAAAGGCGCCGCCACCTTGCGGGATCAGATTGAACGGCGTGATTTCGGCGTCCAGGAAACGACCAGCCTCGAACTGCTCCGCATTCTTCCAGATGGTTTCCTCACGGTTAGTGCCATAAAGATCGAGCAGCACCCGATCACCTTTTGCAAACTTGTGCCCGCGCCATTCGAATGGCTGCCTGACAAATCCGCCGGTGAACGGGAAAAAGGGATAGTAACGACGCACCTCCTGCACGAATGAGGTCAGGTAGTTGTCGTCGTCCAGCAGACGCTGCCGATCCGGTTTGTGCACATGCAGCGCATGGCCAGCGAACATGATGTAGCGCCCAATGGCCACCGTGGGGCGAAGGATATTGAGCCATTCGACAGCCGCTATCGTCTCGCTAAGACGTGCGCCCTGATCATCCTCGTGAAAGGCGATGATGCTTAACGGTGTGTCTGGTGCGACCTCCAGATCGCCTCTTCGTACCTGGGCAATGACAGATCTCGCCCACTTCTCTGTGCGGCGACGAAGCCAGAGTCCTCGCCAGTTACGGGGACCCGGGGTTCCGGCCCCATCAATCATGGCAGCAAGTTCTGTAGTACGACTATCCAGCGTCTCTTTGTTGAGGACAAGGCCGCTCCACCGGCAAACTGCCTGACATAGAACGCCGTTGGCGACATCCAGCAGAGCTATTGACTTGTCGCCGCACCAGTGCGGCAGCGCCTCGCGCCACGCGCTTTCGAACAGATCGACCAGCTTTGCGATTGAAGCGGGATTCATCATCGACATGAACATCTGCTTACGCCGATGGTGCTCAGCGGCATCGAGTACCGCCACACTGCCCTCGTCCTGCAGCGACCAGAGTATAGGCTTTGGCAGCGCCCCCTTGCGGGTGAAACGCTCTGGCTCATAAAAGACCTCGGCCGCTTCTTCGCCACCGATACAAATCGTGGGCTGTAACATCAGCCGAATCTGGAACAGATCACTATTGAAGCGACGGCGACGCTTCTGGATAAAGCTATAGCCGTCCTTGAGGATGGCCAGAGTGCTGTCCAGTGCAGGGTCTTTGGGTAAGTTGGCCATGGAGACCTCCAATGTCTTCAGGTTAAAAGGCGCGCCAGCTTGCACAGTGCAGCCGCGCTGTTTACTCAGGAGTCGTACGAGGCTGAGCAGCGATGTAGTCGAAAAAAATCACTGAAAACAGTGGCACGAGCTCTGCATCGCTTTTGACCACCGATTGAACTTGACCTAACCCGACGAAGGAGCATCCATATGGTTATCTTTGCGAAGGACAGCACCAAACTGGCGGAGCGTCGTAGATCGATGGTCAACAAACAGATCGCCGCCAGGGGTGTGCGCTCAGCACTGGTTCTCGAAGCCATGCGTAAGGTTCCCCGTGAGAAATTCATACCCGACTCACTCGCGACACGGGCGTATGACGATGCGCCGCTGCCGATTGCAGAAGGCCAGACCATCTCACAACCCTATATCGTTGCGCTCATGACCGAGGCACTGGAGCTCAATGGGGGCGAACGGGTGCTCGAAATCGGCACCGGATCCGGTTACGCCGCCGCTGTTCTCGCAGAAATTGCCGGCGAGGTGGACAGCATCGAGAGACATGCCTCGCTGGCGGAGGCTGCACGCCGGACATTGAAGCAGACCGGATATGACAAGGTGAATGTAATTTGTGGTGACGGCACACTGGGCCGCCGGTCGAACGCCCCCTATGACGGTATCGTAGTGGCAGCCGGCGCCCCGGTCGTGCCTGAACGCCTCAAGCAGCAGCTTGCTGTTGGTGGCAGGCTCGTGATTCCGGTAGGTGAGCGCAAAGGCCATCAGGCGCTGCTGCGGGTCACCCGGGTCGCTGAAGACGAGTACCGTGAAGAACATCTCTCAGACGTACGATTCGTGCCGCTGATCGGTGAAGGCGGCTGGACTGAAGCAGGCGATGCTGCAGCGGCGCGGCGCAGTACGACGAGCAATCTTTCTGAAGATGCGCGGCTGTTCGCCGAGGCTGCCGAGCCCTTCGACGACATCGACACTGCTGATCTGGCGCCACTACTGGAACGCATCGGCGACGCCCGAGTGGTACTGATTGGCGAAGCCTCCCACGGCACCTCCGAGTTCTATCGAATGCGAGCCAGAATCACTCAGGCTCTCATCGCCCAGAAAGGCTTCAATATCGTGGCGGCAGAAGCTGACTGGCCTGACGCGTTCCGCATCAACAACCATGTGCGCCACATTCATGGTCCTGCGGCCGACTGGGAGAGCTTCGCACGCTTCCCCACCTGGATGTGGCGCAATCGTGAAGTACAAAGCTTCGTGGACTGGCTGCATGACCACAATGAGAAACTTACCGAGCAGCAGCGGACGGGCTTTTATGGTCTTGATCTGTATAGTCTGTACACGTCGATCGATGCCGTCATTGAATACCTGGAATCCCGCGATACCGAGGCCGCAGAGATTGCCCGGACGCAATACAGCTGTCTGGCGCCATGGCAACCCGACCCTGCCGCCTACGGCAGAGCCGCCGCCAGCAGCCGATACAGGGATTGCGCCGACGAGGTTGCCGCAGCGTTAACGGAGCTGCTGGAACAGCGCCTGTCACTGCTCAGGAACCATGGCCAAGAATCAGCCAGAGAGCAGGAGTTCTATCTGAATGCCGTGCAGAACGCCCGTCTCATCAACAATGCAGAAGCCTATTACCGGACGATGTACAGCGGCTACAGCGACTCCTGGAACCTGCGTGACTCGCACATGTTCGAAACGCTCGATGAGCTCCTGACACATCACGGCCCCAAGGCCAAAGCCGTGGTCTGGGAACATAACTCTCATATCGGTAATGCCAAGGGCACAGATATGCCTGCACGTGGTCAGCTCAACGTCGGCCAGCTCTGCCGCGAACGTTTCGGCAACGAGGCCTACCTGATCGGCTTCGGAACTCATACGGGCACTGTGGCAGCAGCAGACGACTGGGGCGACGAGATGGAAATCAAGACCGTTCGACCCTCACTTGCGAACAGCTGGGAGCGACTGTGTCACGACACAGGCATTCCACGATTCGTGCTGCCCCTACGCCGACCGAAATCTCCGAACCTCAGTCGGCTGCTCAGGCGGGAAAGGCTCGAACGCGCCATAGGCGTGATCTACCGGCCACGAACCGAGCGAGCCAGCCATTATTTCAACGCCCGCTTGGGCGAACAGTTCGATGAATATGTCTGGTTCGACGAGAGTCATGCGGTGACGCCGCTGGCTACCCAGGACATCGCTGACTACCCGGACACCTACCCCTTCGCGATCTGATCCCAGGTCCAGCCATCCTGGAGCACAAGCGCCCTGAGCAGTTTTCGGCGCTTGGCGAGGCTCTCAGTCGCCCTCTGCGTTCCGACCACACGCGCAGTACCCTTTGTGAGGTCTGGTGCCAGCAGCTGCGGGGGCTCCTCATCAGTTGGGTGGATGAAGGCCTTGTTCAAGGTAGACAGAAACACCTCGATCGCCTTGGAACAATTGTGCTCAGCAATCCGAAGCGAGGGATTCTGCACATATGCTTCGGCAGGAATTGCACGGATAGCTTCATCCAGTGCGGCAAGCTTGAGGGGCAAGGCCGTTTGCAATTCAGGGCTGTGATAGTAATGCAATATCGGATAGGCGAGATGCTTCTGTGCGATATCGAGAATCTGTGGTGTCAGCGTAGCCAGATACGTTTCAACACCCTGATACTGGCGATGCCGTGCCCAATGCGCAGCAATCTCGTCTACGGTCTCACCCATGACCGATATTTCCCTGGCGACGGTACGCTTGACTGCGGCAGCCTGTACCACAGGAATTGCGTAGGTAATCGACAGCGTAATCAGCGCCAGTCCATTAAATGCAGTAACGACTGTCATCATCTGCCAGAAGCCATCGGCCGGGACATAGTCGCCGGTTCCCAGCGTCGTTAGGGTGAAGCCAACGAAATAACTGACAGAGGAAGTGTCGGCGGGCACTTTCGTGATCGAGTTGAGCACTGACGGCTCCCCACCAAGGTAGATCAGCGACCAGCCGAGCCAGGCGGCGAATACCCACATGTTGATCAGCACCATAATGATCAGCGGGCCGACCGCGCCTAGGAACCGGTGCGATTTCACCAGTTTGTTCAGGGTCAGCGCAAGGCGCCAGGTGGCGAAAGCAACTCTTCGCGACAGCGGTCCGCTTTCGGATGCTGTAAGCGCGGTAGAGATAAAGTCGAACCAGACCAGCAGCACCAGCAAGACACCTGTAGCCAGACAGATTAGATCAGCCATCGGCACACAACCTCTCTGACCAATGCGTCGATGTCATTCATATAGCACGCCTCCTACTGCGATAACTACTTTGTGTTTTCCGCTAACCAACTGACGGCAAGCCTGTCATTTCACACGGTACGAATATTTTGGCGAATCGGAGGTCTCTGAGCGAAGAACTGCGGGCGCAGGCCTCAAAACTATAGATTTTACAAAGCGCCTGAAAACCTTACACCTGTGACTCATGCGGGCAGGCGTTGTTTGTCGAGAAGGTTGCAACAGGCAGGCCTGGCATAAGGATTGCCTGATTACGATCACGAGCAGTCCTGCGACAGGATGTTTGCAGCGTCGTTTAGCAGCAGAAGGAAATTATCAACTTCACACTAGAGAGGACACATCATGAAGTACAACAGCATGAAAACTCTAATGACTGCAGCGGTGCTCGGCCTTGGCGCGACTCAGGCCCTGGCCGATCCCAAGCCACTGTCAAGCTACCAGGAAGGTGATACAGCTGTCTTGACCGGCACGGTCATCGGCATCGATGGTGATGACTTCACGCTTGATTTCGGCGGCGACACCATCGAAGTGGAACTGGAAGGCTGGACCTGGGGCGCTGACGTTAGTCAGTATCTCAAAGCCGGGGATGAAGTCGTCGTGAGCGGTACCGTCGAGGATGGATGGTTCGATAATCGTGAAATCGAAGCCAACAATATTTATCTGACCGCGACCCGCGATTACTACTATGTCGTCGATACCTCACCTGCTTATGTAGGCGCAGTGGAGGCTGACGTCAACAGGCAGGGATCGACTCAGGGCCAGGATCAACAGCAAGTCCAGAACCAGCAGCAAGGCCAGAATCAAAACCAGGATCTGACAGAAGGCACCTATATCTCGACCCGAGGCGAAGTCACGAAAGTCTCCGGACGCGAATTTACCGTCGAAAGTGATGGCAAGACCCTGACCATCGACACGGCCGAGATGATGTACAATCCACTGGACAAAGCGTACGGCGAACCTATTGAGCAAGGCGATCGCGTCTACGTCTATGGTGAGGTGGATGACGAGTTCTTCTCGAAAAAGGAGATTTCCGCGAATTCTGTAGTGAAGCTGAGAGACGCCAGCGAGCAGTCTTGAGTAACACGCTGCGAGAGAAGCCGGCAGAATTTCACTGCCGGCTTTTGCTCAATCCAGGAACAAATCCTTCATAAGCTTCCCGTCATAGCTATCGTCGTAACGATAGTCATCGAAGTTATCGCGACCTTCAGAGCGCAGGTAAGTCTCGTCTATCAACCACTGCCCGGTGAGACTGCAGTGCGGGACGCTCATGATGGCATAAGCTGCATCAGCCATGATCGCGGGCTTGCGCGCCTTCTCGAGTGCAGCCTTGCCACCTGCTTCGAACTCCACCGCTGCTGTAGCAATCAGCGTCTGTGGCCACAGCGAATTCACGGCGATGCCATAGCGCTTGAACTCGGCAGCCATACTTACCGTGAGCATCGACATACCGTACTTGGTGATGGTGTAGGGACCGAAATTTTCAAACCACTTGTGGTCGAGATTTACCGGCGGCGACAGATTGAGGATATGACCACAGCGCGACTTCTTCAGATGCGGCAGACAAGCCTGAGCACAGGCCAGGACCGCGCGGGTATTGATCTGGTACATCAAGTCGAAGCGCTTCAGTGGCAGTGATTCTGCTGTAGCCAGCTTGATCGCACCGGCGTTGTTCACTAGGCCATCGATACCGCCGAAGGCCTCGACGGCCTGATCCACCATCGACTTTATTTGTGCCTCGTCACGCACATCCACCTGCACCGCCAGGGCCTGCCCACCGGCTTCGCGAACTTCGTCAGCCACGGTGAAGATGGTGCCTGGGAGTTTCGGATGCGGCTCCGTAGACTTGGCTGCGATAACGATGTTGGCGCCGTCTGCAGCAAACCGCAGGGCCATCTCACGGCCAATGCCGCGGCTGGCGCCGGTGATGATGATGGTCCTGTCTTTTAGAGATTCTTTTATATTCATCGTTTGCCTCCCCGTTATCGTTTTGGAGTTCTATGAGTTCTGGCGCTTTCGGTATAACCCACGTCAGGCGGCCTGTTCTTCATTCCCGCCCGTCTGCCAAGGCGCCGGACAACCAAGCCTGGCGGCTATGACCATGGCTGATTCCACTCCGCTCTCCTGCAATGGAATACCGGGCATCGCGTAGGACCCGCAGTACCAGATGCGACGTCCTGGCTCTTCGTGCGCGCGCGCGAGTGACTGCAGCGCGGCGAGACTCTCCAGTGTCACCACGGGCCGCTCGAATATGGTGCGACCAAGTACATGCTTGTCATCGGGCTGCACCAGTGGATTCCAGGTCTGAAATATCGGTGGCGCCTTTTTCAGCTGCGGATAGATGTGATTCAGCTGAATGCTGGCCATAGGTTTGTCTGCCGAAGGGTCGAGCAAGAACTGCAGCGGCGCCGACGAGCGTCCCGGCGCAGGCGCGAACTGCGGATCGGTGTGTACCACCAGCTCGCTCGACTGATACTGTACAGTACGCAGCAGCGCACTGGCCTTCGCTTCCTCAGTGCCGATCAGTTCGACGGCCTGATTGGCCTGGCTGGCGATAATCACATGATCGAACTGGGCTGAACCGCCGCTGAAGTCGACTCGAACCCCTTCGCCTTCCTTGCGCACAGCATTCACCCGCGCATTACAGCGCAGCTCAGTACAGTTCACCAGCAACCTCTCGATCGCATCGTCAGCGCCGTGTCGGGCGCGCCAGATACCATTGAAGAGGAGCCCGCTTGCGAAAAACTCTATGACCAGTGCGGCGGGATAGCCGGCTGCGGCCTCGTAAGTGCAGGTGCCGGTTGCGGCCAATGTCGGCAGCATGACCTGATCGATAAAAGCTCTCGAATACCCGCCAGCTTCGAGATAATCCAGCAAAGTCATGTTGTCGGCGCGACCAGCGGCGAGGTCTCTCGGTGCTGTCAGCTGAAATACAGCCATATCCTTCGCAATCAGAAACGAGACGAGACTGAGACTGCGCAGGTTGTCGAGCATCGGGAAGGTCGTCTTGCGCCACCCAAGATAGCGATAGCTGAGGAAATCCTTCCTCGCACCCTTCATGCCGAAGCCAGCTGAATGGTCGGCATGGCTGGTCTCTACGCCGATCATTTTGTACAGCGCCATCAGGTTCTGATAGTAACAGCTGTTGAATGCCCGCAGCGGCACGTCGATTGTGGTGTCCACCCCGGCAACGGAATATTGCAGGTTGAAAGCACCCATACCTGGTCGTGCATGGCGTTCGAACAGCGTCACTTCATGTCTGCGTCCCAGCAACCACGCTGCACTCAGGCCCGCTATGCCGCTACCTATGATCCCTATCTTCATCCAGCCTTGCCTTGTTTGATTAATGCTGTCAGTAAACGGGGTTTGGCAGAAGGCTGCAAGCCCTCGCGCGCTATGCAATCCAGGCTTTATCTCCCACGGCGGCTGGTATACTGTTGTGATGCGCACAAGCGCCGCGTCGTATCAACAAGAATAAGGCACCGTGACTCATGAATCATTTCCAGTTCTCAGCGCCGGCACTGCCAGGTGGACTCGCTCGCAAAGTTGCACAACTCACCTGCGTATCGCTGTTCGGTTTCCTGCTGGCCTGCAACGACAAGAGCGCCGAATCAGCGTCTTCCGACACCGCTGCAGCCAAGACCGCCCCGGGTGAAAAATTCGAGCTGAAGCTTGCAGAAACCTGGCAACCCAATTTTCCAATTTTCGGTGACACGCCTCAGCGGCTGGCGGATAACGTTGAGAAAATGTCAGGTGGCCGGCTCACCATCAAGATCGATTCGGCCAACAAGCATAAATCACCATTCGGCGTATTCGATATGGTGAAGTCAGGTCAGTACGATATGGGCCATTCCGCCTCCTACTACTGGAAAGGCAAGATTCCGACCTCGATGTACTTCACCACCATGCCATTCGGCATGATCGCGCCTGAACAGTACGCCTGGTTCTACTACGGCGACGGCATGAAACTCATGCAGGAAGTCTACGACGAACACGGCGTGCTTTCGTTCCCTGGCGGCAACACCAGCAACCAGATGGGCGGCTGGTTCCAGAAGGAAATCAACACGGTCGAGGACCTCAAGGGTCTGAAGATGCGCATACCGGGATTTGCCGGTGAAGTGCTGGCGAAGCTCGGTGTCAGCGTCACCAACATCGCCCCCGGTGAGCTGTATACCTCGCTTGAACGCGGCACCATAGATGCGCTCGAGTGGGTCGGTCCTGCGCTCGACCTCCGCATGGGTTTCCAGAAAATTGCGCCTTATTATTACACTGGCTGGCACGAGCCTGCGACCGAACTGCAGTTCCTGATCAACAAGCAGACCATGGATAAGCTACCGGAAGACTTACAGGCCATTCTCAAGATTGCGATGCGAGAGGCGGCCTACAACATGTACGTTCACTCCTACTACGAGAGCGCCGAAAGCTGGGCGAGCATTCAGGAAGAGTTCCCCGAGGTGAAGATCAAGACCTTCCCGCCTGAGGTCATGAACGCCATGCGCAAGGCCAACCAGGAACTGCTGGACGAAGAAGCCAAGGGCAATCCAATGGCGAAGAAAATCCAGGCATCACAAGCTGAGTTTCTGGCCAAAGCACGAGGCTGGACGAAAATCTCCGATTCTGCCTACCTGAAGAGCCAGGAAGAAGCCGACGCACAGTAAGGACACGACAACAGATGCTCGAAAAAGTCGATCGTGGCCTGGCGGCCATTACCAACTTCTGCGGCGTGCTCGCCGCAGTGCTCTTCATTGCGATGCTCATCAACGTAACCTATGACGTGAGTGCCCGCTACGCCTTCGACTCGGTTTCGGTAGGCATGCAGGAGCTGGAGTGGCATCTGTTTTCTGCAGCCTTCCTGCTCGCCATTCCCTATGCCGTTCAAACAGACGGTCACGTCCGTGTCGACGTGTTCTACGAGCGGGCCAGCGAGCATGCCAAGGCCCTTATCAACCTTATCGGCTCGATTGTCTTCCTGCTGCCCTTCGCCCTGCTCATACTCTGGTACGGCGTCGGCTTTACTGAAAATGCCTGGTCCATTGGTGAAACCAGTGGCGATCCGGGCGGCCTGACCCATCGCTGGATCATCAAAAGCATGATTCCGATTTCTGCAGGTCTACTGGCGCTTTCAGGCGTGGGTATGATTACCCATGCTGTACTGGTCATGAGCGGGCGGGCGCACTATTCGCCGCCTCCCGCTGCCGAGAAGATGTCCACCAAGTCAGGAGCGCTGCTGTAATGGTCGGTTTGATCATGTTCATCGTTGCCCTGTTCCTGCTGCTACTCGGCTTTCCTGTCGCGTTCACCTTTGGTGGTGTCGCCCTGCTCTTCGGTGTGTTTTCAGAAGGCTTTGAGCTGTTCGCCTTCATGCCTTACCGCATACAGAGCATCATGCAGAACACGCTGCTCATGGCGATTCCGCTGTTCATCTTCATGGGCCTGGTGCTGCAGAAGACGAAGCTGGCCGAGCAGCTGCTCGAAGCCATGGGCAAACTCTTCGGTGGCGTTCGCGGCGGGCTCGCCATTGCCACCATTCTCGTTGGCGCACTGCTGGCCGCATCGACCGGTGTGGTCGGTGCCAGTGTGGTCGCCATGGGCCTGATTTCACTGCCGGTCATGCTCAAGTACGGCTATGACAAAGGGCTCGCCACTGGCGTAATCTGCGCATCAGGCACCATGGGCCAGATCGTACCGCCATCGATCATCCTGATTATTCTTGGCGATGTGCTGGGCATCCCAGTGGGCGATCTCTTCCAGGCTGCCATCTGGCCGAGCGTGGTATTGGTTGGCTGCTACGTCGTGTATGTGCTGTTCGTAAGCTGGCGCAATCCTGACCATGCACCGGCCATTCAGGATCCTGACTCGACAGAGACCAAGACCCAGCAATATCTCAGTGCGCTCATGGCCATCATGCCGCCGCTTGCCCTCATCCTCGTCGTGCTCGGGTCCATCTTTACTGGCATCGCGACGCCGACAGAATCAGCTGCGCTTGGTGGCATCGGTGCCATCATCCTGTCGCTGGTCTACCAGCAGTTTTCCTTCCGCATGATCTGGGAGAGCTCAAAGGAGACCATGAGCATCACCGCCATGATCTTCGCAATACTGCTCGGCGCCACTGCCTTTTCCATGGCCTTCACCTACACAGGTGGCGACACTATCGTGGAAGAATGGATGCTCAGCCTGCCGGGCGAGAAGTGGGGCTTCCTGCTCGTCAGCATGCTGATCATTCTCGTGCTTGGTTTCTTCGTCGACTTCGTCGAAATCTCCTTTATCGTCGTCCCCATTCTGGCGCCGGTAGCCGAGGCACTTGGCATCAGCATGGTGTGGTTCGCCATGTTGATCGCCATGAACCTGCAGACCAGCTTCCTCACGCCGCCCTTTGGCTTCGCCCTGTTCTACCTCAAGGGCGTTGCACCGGCTTCGGTTCGAACGACCGATATCTATCGTGGTGTCATGCCGTTCATCATCATTCAGATGTTCGTCGTGATGCTGCTGCTGTTCTCACCAGAACTGTTCGGACTCTAGTTTCTCGCCTAGGAAGGTTGACCATGGATGATCTGCCCTGCTCTGAAGCGAGCGAACGAAACAAGCGGCCAATTCTCGACGTGCTGGCCTCACTGCTGTCGGACCGCCCACAGCGGATTTTCGAGATAGGCTCAGGAACCGGGCAGCACGCGACCTTCTTCGCGGCTGCCCATCCTCAGTGGGCGTGGCAACCCTCCGAGCAGCCGCCGAACCTGGACATTCTGAAGCAGCGTTACCAACGTAGCGAGCTGCAGAACATCCTGCCGCCGATCAGCTTCGAGGTCGGTGAGTCAATGGTGACGCCGGGGCTGCACGATGCCTGGGATCTTGTCTTTACCGCCAACACCCTGCACATCATGCTGCCCGACCGTCTACCCTTCTTCTTCAACAATGCCAACAGTCTGCTGAAGCCTCAGGGCCTGCTCGTCTGTTATGGCCCCTTTATGGAACATGGTGAGCATAACAGCGTCAGCAACCGCGAATTCGATGCAGCGCTCAAGACCCAGGGCTGTGGGGGCATACCCGACATCTCGCAGCTTGAGATGCTGGCGGAGGCCAATGATCTTCGGTTCCAGCAGCAAATCGAGATGCCAGCCAACAACCGCATCCTGGTTTTCCAGAAAATCGCGAGCTTCAATTAAGTCTGCAGTGGACTTTATCAAGTTCAAATGCCGGCGATTATTTCCTTCAGCGTTATTGATACCATTCACCTATCCAATAGAGGAGTGAATGACAATGATCCAGCTCATAGGCTATGACACCCTTGGCCATGCCAACCACGGCTGGCTCAATGCAAGGCACCACTTCAGTTTCGCCAACTACTACGATCCTGAAAGAATGGGGTTTGGCACCCTGCGGGTGGTCAACGACGACGTGATTGCTGCAGGCACCGGCTTCGGTACCCATCCGCACAACAATATGGAAATCATCACCTACGTCCGCAAGGGCGGGATAACCCACCGCGACAGCCTGGGCAACGAAGGCCGGACCGGCGCCGGCGACGTTCAGGTGATGAGTGCTGGCACTGGCGTGGCGCACTCGGAATACAACCGGGAAGATGAGTCCACCAACCTGTACCAGATCTGGATCGAGCCCGCGAAGCGGAACGTCGCGCCACGCTGGGAAGCCAGAGTGTTTCCGGAACAAGTTGTTGAGCACAAGCTGGTACCACTGGCGTCCGGCCGCGATGCCGATCTGGAACAGGGCGCCCTGCTTATTCATCAGGACGCCACGATTTCAGGCGGTCGAATTGCGGAAGGCAGCAGTATCGAGCACGACCTGAAGTATCTGGGTTACCTGCTGGTATCCAGTGGTCGCGTCAGCGTCAATGGGCAAGCCGCCAGCAAGGGCGATGCGCTGGCCATCAGCGAGGTCAGCCATCTGACGATCAAGGCTGAAAGCGATAGCGAAGTACTGCTGATCGACGTACCGGCTGCGCCTTAATGTCCCGTCCGGGAAACTGACTGATGGAGGGAGCTCTCGAAGGCTTCTTCCATCAGGTTGAAGACTCTGTCCCTATACAGCACCGCCTCATTCACGAGGTGATGTCGTGCGTCCGGAATCACGATGCTCCTCGCCCACGGAAACAGCGTTTCAATTACCGGAAGATTGTGTTCCCACTCCACCGTAGCGTCATCGCTGCCCTGAAGAATGGTGATGCCTGGAAGATTGTCGCGCGAGCGCTCCATGGCGCCTGGACGCGCTGCCTCAGTACGCGGAATCCAGTCGATAAGCGCCTCCACCCAGCGGGCGTTGACCTGCCTCGGCTGCAGGGGGTCACAGTTCTTGATGAAGTTGTGGAAGCTCTCGTCGTGACTATTGAGATTCCACTGTCTTGGCCAGTAATCACGATACCGCCCAATCAGGCTAAACATCAGTTTTGCCTTTTCCCAGGCCCGCGGCCGTACCAGCGGCGCCAACATCACACAGTGCTGAAACGGCGTTCGGGACAGGCTGGTCAGGAGGTGTTCAAGCATTATGGCACCGCCCGTGCTCTGTCCTACGGCAAATTGCGGCAGGGCTGCCATGGCGGGAAACAACTGTCGACACTGATCGAGCACGCTGTCGAACACAAGACGATATTCATCGAAACTCCGAACAGCTGCGCGTGCACCACTCGACAAACCATGACCCGGTAGATCGAAGGCCACGACGTTGAAGCCGAAGTTCAGCAGCCGGGTAATGATGTGGCGATAGAGACCGACATGGTCGAAATAACCATGCAACACCGTGACGGTCGCCCTGGCGGAAGCCACCTGAAAAATCTGCACGGCCACACTGTAGCCAGTCGTTTCCAGGATGCCGCAGTGGTAGGCATTGGTGAGCGCCAGGCATCTATCGAGCTTGTAGTGCTCGACGTACTCCTGCAGCCCACCTGACTGCCCCTCGACAACGGTAGGCGCCTGCGCCGCCTCGGTAAGCGGCTGAAGACTGTGGCGCAGGTAGTCCGCATCGAAACTCATGAGCCGGCCACCTGTGTAACAGCCATACGACTAGTTGATCTTCGCAGCCAACTCACCCTTCTCGTATCGGCTAGCCATGGCGTCCAGCGACATTGGCTTGATCTTGCTGGCCTGACCCGCAGTACCAAAGGCTTCATAACGCGCCTTGACGATTTCGGACATCGCGAGGGTTGCCTTGGCGAGATACTTCCGTGGGTCGAATTCAGCCGGATGCTCGGTGAAGTAACGACGGATTGCACCAGTAGACGCCAACCGCAGATCGGTATCGATGTTGACCTTGCGAACGCCGTGCTTGATGCCTTCCTGAATTTCTTCAACAGGCACACCGTAGGTCTCGCTGATATTCCCGCCGTGCTCGTTGATGATCTTCAGCCACTCCTGCGGCACAGAAGAGGAGCCGTGCATGACGAGATGCGTATTTGGGATGCGCTTGTGAATGGCCTTGATCTGGCCAATCGCCAGCGTGTCACCTGTTGGCGGACGGGTGAACTTGTAGGCGCCGTGGCTGGTGCCGATGGCGATCGCCAGGGCATCAACCTGCGTGCGCTTGACGAAATCGGCCGCTTCGTCAGGATCGGTCAGCATCTGCTCATGGCTCAAGGTGCCTTCAGCACCGACGCCATCTTCCTCGCCAGCCTGGCCTGTTTCCAGCGAGCCCAGACACCCGAGCTCACCTTCGACGGATACGCCGCAAGCGTGCGCCATGGCCACAACGCGACGGGTCACATCGACGTTGTAGTCGTAGTCAGCTGGCGTCTTGCCGTCTTCCTTCAGCGAGCCATCCATCATCACTGACGAAAAGCCGAGCTGGATGGAGCGCTGGCAGATAGCCGGTGAAGTGCCGTGATCCTGATGCATCACGACAGGGATGTGCGGGAATTCTTCGACCGCAGCCAGAATCAGGTGACGCAGGAAAGGCGCTCCCGCGTACTTGCGCGCACCGGCGGAGGCCTGCACGATAACGGGGCTGTTGGTGGCATCGGCCGCCTCCATGATCGCCCGCATCTGCTCGAGGTTGTTGACGTTAAAAGCTGGTACGCCATAGCCGTTTTCCGCGGCATGGTCGAGAAGCTGTCTCATGCTGATCAGCGCCATAATCTGTCTCCATTTTCTGAACTGTTGAATGTGTCGAGCTGGTATTAGTCGTTCTGTGCCGCGCGTTCTTCAAGAATAGCTACTGCCGGCAGCTTCTTACCTTCAACGAACTCGAGGAAGGCGCCGCCGCCTGTCGAGATATAGCTGACGCCATCAGCCACGCCGTACTTGTCTATTGCGGCCAGTGTATCGCCACCACCTGCAATCGAAAAACCCTCTGAGGCTTCGATCGCCTTAGCAATTGCAGCAGTACCCTGCCCAAACTGGTCGAACTCGAACACACCGACAGGGCCATTCCACAGTATAGTCTTCGCATCACGAATGATATTCGCGAGCTGCGATCTCGTGTGAGGCCCGATGTCGAAGATCATGTCATCCTTCGCAACATCTTCGATGATCTTGGTTTCTGCCTTGGCCGACTCGTTGAACTCTTTTCCGCACACGACGTCTTTCGGCAGGGGCACCTTGGTTTTACGAGCTATCTCGGCCGCAGTATCCAGCAGTTCATGTTCGCACAGGCTTTTGCCCACTTCATGGCCAGCTGCAGCCAGGAAGGTGTTGGCGATACCGCCGCCGACGATGAGCTGATCGCAAATATCAGCAAGCTTGGTCAGGACATCGAGCTTGGTGGAAACCTTGGAGCCGGCCACGATGGCGACCATCGGCCGCGCAGGTCGATCCAGTGCCTTCTCAAGCGCTTCGAGTTCTGCTGCCAGCAAAGGACCTGCACAGGCTACCGGCGCGTACTTGGCTACGCCGTGTGTGGAGGCCTGGGCACGGTGGGCGGTGCCGAAAGCATCCATGACAAAGATGTCACCGAGCGCCGCATATTTGCGTGACAGCGCTTCATCGTCCTTGCCCTCACCAGCGTTGAAGCGCACGTTTTCGCACAGCACGACTTCGCCTTCTTCGAGCTCAGGGCGATTCTCAAGATAATACTTCAGCAGACGCACGGGCTTGCCTAAAGCGGTGCCGAGATTACGCGCAACCGGCCCCAGGCTGTACTGCTCTTCAGGTTCACCTTCTGTCGGGCGGCCCAGGTGTGACAGCAGAATGACCTTCGCACCCTGGCTCACTGCAGACTTGATTGTCGGCAAGGCTGCGCGGATACGGGCATCAGAGGTCACTTGACCATCCTTGATGGGTACGTTCAGGTCTTCACGGATGACGAGCGTCTTTCCCTTCAGATCCAGATCTTCCATTTTGATCACATTCATTGAACCCGGCCCTCCACTTCAGCCTTTTTGATTGATGTTGATTGAGCTTCTTCAAGTTTTTTGACTTCGATTTGCGCCCGGAAGGCGTCATCCAGCCAGTAGCGGGCGACGTCGAGCATCCTGTTGGCAAATCCCCATTCGTTATCAAACCAGATCATGACCTTGCAGTGATATCCATCGCTTACGCAGGTCTGGCTGCCGTCGATGATCGCGCTATGCGGGTCATGATTGAAATCCGTAGAAATCAGCGGTGCCTCGGTGTAACTAACCACACCGCAGTACTCATGCGTCGCCGCAGCGAGCACGCGATTGACGGCTGCTGCATCGGCTGCCCTGTCCAGCTGCACGGTGAGGTCTATCAGCGACCCGTTCATCACCGGTACGCGGATGGCGTTGGCGACGAAGCGTCCGGCCATCGATGGCAGCAGGCGTTCAATGCCTTTGGCCAGCTCGGTCGATACCGGGACAATAGAGGCCATGCCGCTTCGGGTCTTGCGTAAGTCGCCGGGCTGCCAGGCATCGATGAGCGGCTGGTCGTTCATGGCCGCGTGAACGGTGGTCACACTGCCCCGGCGTACACCAAAGGCCTTATCCAGCGCGGCAATGACCGGCACCACACTGTTCGTGGTACAGGAGGCGTTGGAGACGATAGTGTGACTGCGGTCGAGCTGACTTTCGTTGACGCCATACACGATGGTCGCATCAACCGAGGCTTCAGCCGGATTGGATATGAGCACCGCGTCCGCGCCTTGCTGCAGATGCTGCTCAGCCCCTTCGCGGGTACGAATGACGCCCGTGCATTCGAGCACGAGATCGACTTCGAGATCGGCCCAGGGCAGTTGCTTTACGTCAGGACTATCGAACAATCTGATGCAATCGCCGTTGACGATCAGCGCAGGCTGACCATCGGCACCGCGGGTCGAACGGACCTCGCCGGGAAAAGGGCCGTGGGTGGTATCGTATTCGGTGAGATAGGCGATGGCTTCGGTGGCGGCGAGATCATTGATCGCCACCACCTGCATGGCCTCGCGGTGCCCCGACTCATACAGGGCCCGCAGCACGCATTGCCCGATGCGACCATAACCATTGATGGCCAGGCGAATATCCTTCACGGGCATATGCGGGCTCGCTGACTGCTGCCGGACGCTTTTCAGCGCTGGCTGTCCAGCAGATCCTCAGCGGCTTCGACGATGGCAGCACTGGTGATGCCGAAATGTTCGAACAGCTGCTCGGCAGGCGCCGATTCACCAAAGGTCCGCATACCGATGATGCGACCATCCAGGCCAGTGAACTTGTGCCAGTAGTCGACGTGCCCCGCTTCAACAGCGATGCGCTTGCGACATTCTCCCGGCAGAACACTTTCCTGATAGGCGTGATCCTGCTCGAGGAAGGCTTCGGCACAGGGCATGGACACGACGCGCACGTAAGGAGCGCCTTCGCCATGAGCCAGCTTGTTTGCAGCTTCCATGGCGATGCCAACTTCAGAGCCCGTGGCAATGATGATGACATCAGGAATGCCCTGGCCAGGCTTCGCAGAATCGAACAGCACATAGGCACCGGCTGCAATATTCGCGAGCTGACCATCATCACGGTTCTGATGCGGCAGGTTCTGACGGGTAAATATCAGCGCGGATGGGCCGGTGTTACGGACCAGTGCCTGCTTCCAGCACACGGCACTTTCGACCGCATCGGCTGGACGCCAGGTGTGCAGGTTCGGCGTTGTGCGCAGGTTCGTCAGCTGCTCGATGCCCTGGTGGGTCGGGCCATCTTCACCCAAACCGATGGAGTCATGTGAATAGACGAAAATGACACGCTGCTTCATCAGTGCCGCCATGCGAACCGCGTTACGCGCGTATTCCATGAACACGAGGAAGGTCGCGCCGTACGGGATGAAGCCGCCATGCAGGGTAATACCATTCATGATCGCGGACATACCGAACTCGCGCACACCGTAGTGCACGTAGTTGCCGTCAGCCTCTTGCTCTATAGAGTGATACTTCGCCCAGATGGTGTTGTTCGAACCAGCCAGGTCAGCGGAGCCGCCGAGCAGTTCAGGCAGCAGCACACCGTAAGCGTTCAGTGCATTCTGTGAAGCCTTGCGGCTGGCGATGGTCTCGCCCTTGCTCTGGCACTGCTGGATGTAGGCATCAGCCTGCGCTTCGAAGTCCTGCGGCAGATCACCCTGCAGGCGACGAAGCAGCTCTTCAGCCAACTCAGGATGTGCGGAGCGATAGCTGTCGTAGGCGCTCTGCCAGGTGTCGCTCAGACGCTGACCCTTGTTCTTCGCATCCCACTCATTGCGGATGTCATCAGGAATGACAAAAGGATCGGCGGACCAACCCAGTGCCTTGCGCGTCGCGGCGATTTCGTCGGCACCCAGTGGGCTACCGTGGCTTGATTCCTTGCCTTCCTTGTTAGGTGAGCCGAAACCGATCTTGGTCTTGCAGATGATGATGCTTGGGCGGTCGCCTTCGGCCTGTGCGGCTTTGATAGCTGATGCGATCTGCTCGCCGTCATGGCCATCGACAGCCGGCACTACGTGCCAACCGTAGGCTTCGAAACGCTTTGGTGTATCGTCGGTAAACCAGCCTTCAACTTCACCATCGATGGAGATGCCGTTGTCGTCGTAGAAGCAGATCAGCTTGCCGAGCTTGAGCGTGCCGGCCAGTGAGCAGACCTCGTGCGAGATGCCCTCCATAAGACAGCCGTCACCCATGAACACATAGGTGTGGTGGTTGACGATATCGTGACCTGGGCGGTTGAACTGCGCAGCCAGTGTTCGTTCAGCGATAGCCATACCCACGCCATTGGCGAGGCCCTGACCCAGCGGACCAGTGGTGGTTTCGACGCCAGGCGTGTAACCCAGCTCAGGGTGACCTGGAGTCTTGGAGTGCAGCTGACGGAAATTCTTGATGTCTTCGATGCTGACGTCATAGCCGCTGAGGTGCAGCAATGAGTACAGCAGCATCGAACCGTGGCCATTGGAAAGCACGAAACGGTCGCGGTTGACCCAGGCTGGATCAGCTGGGTTGTGCTGCAGGAAGTCGTTCCAGAGCACCTCGGCGATGTCGGCCATGCCCATCGGCGCGCCTGGATGTCCCGAGTTGGCCCGTTGAACGGCATCCATGCTCAGAGCTCGAATTGCGTTGGCGCGATCACGACGTGAAGGCATGCGGCAGATCTCCTGAAAATTTGAAGGCGCGTATTTTCAACTATTCAGAGGGCGGCGGCAAATCTGATCGACGTAACAAACAATATCAATTTTCTTTGATATTGTTCTTGAACCCTCCGCGAGCGCCTGTTAACCTCCATCGAATATTTTCAATATAGTTTGCCAAGCGATGTCCCTACCCTCTCCACATCAAGCAGAACAGCCGTCCGGCAGCGCACTCGGCCTCGCCGAAAGTGCGCAGCTGTTCAAGGCCTGTGGGGACGAGATCCGCCTTCAGGTATTGCGACTGTTACAGCAGGACACCTTCGGTGTGCTCGAACTCAGCGCGCTGCTCGGCATCAAGCAGTCGGCCATGAGCCACCACCTGAAGGTGCTGAGCACCGCTGGTCTGGTGGAATCCCAGCGTGAAGGCAACACCATCTTCTATCGCCGCCCGCTGCTCGTGCCATCAGACGCAGGTGTCGAAGAGTCGGTGCTCGGCCGCGTGTTCGATCTCGTGGATGAACTGAGCATCAGCGACGAGGTGAGGCACAATCTGATCCAGATTCGCACTCAGCGGGCCGAACAGAGCCAGGCCTTCTTCGCCAGGCACGCCGATGACATGCAGTTACTGCAGGAGCGTGTCGCGGAATATGGCCTGTATGCCGAGCCTGTTCTGCGACTGATCGATCAGCTCAGGGATACGGACTGGCAGCACGCCATAGAAGTCGGCCCCGGTGAAGGCCATTTTTTGGTGGAGCTCGCGCAGCGTTTCGAGCAGGTCACCGCCGTGGACAACTCGGCCGCCATGCTGGAAAAAGCCCGCCAGCACTGTGAACAGGCTGCTGCCGCGGCAATCGATTTCAGGCATCTGGATACTGCAGAAGCCAAGGCCTCAGGTCTCGAAGCCGACCTGATCGTCATGAACATGGTGCTGCACCATGTCGCCTCGCCGCAGTGTGTGATCGAAGACTGCAGCGCCATGCTCAAGCCCGGCGGCTGCCTGATCGTCTGCGATCTCAATCACCATGATCAGCGCTGGACCCGGGACGCCTGTGGCGATCTCTGGCTAGGCTTCGAAGCAGCCGAACTGCGCAAGTGGGCAGAAGCCAGCGGGCTCGAAGTCGGCGAATGCCTTTATATAGGTGTCCGCAACGGTTTCCAGGTTCAGGTACACGAATTCAGACGGCCGGCCCTTGCAGGGACAAACCGTCTTTCAATGCAGAACCATAATTCTGCGCCCTACACCGTCGTCAGCTCGTCTTAAGTGATGACTCAGCCAATGCAATGCACGCAGGTACAAGGAACCAGTCAATGAGCGAATACTCAATCTTTACGTCCGAATCAGTCTCCGAAGGCCATCCGGATAAAATGGCCGACCAGATTTCGGACGCCGTTCTCGACGCGATCCTCAAAGATGATCCGCACGCCCGTGTTGCCGTCGAAACGATGGTCAAGACCGGCATGGCCATCATTGCTGGTGAAGTCAGAACCAACACCTACGTCGAACTCGAAGATATCGTACGTAACGTCATCCTCGACATCGGCTACAACAGCTCTGACGTTGGCTTCGACGGCGCGTCTTGCGCGGTTCTGAACGCCATCGGCAAGCAGTCCAGCGACATCGCCATGGGCGTTGACGAAGCTGATGCGAAAGAACTCGGCGCTGGTGACCAGGGCCTCATGTTCGGCTACGCTACTGACGAAACCGACATACTCATGCCTGCGCCGATCTTCTACGCGCACCGCATGGTCGAGCGTCAGGCAGAACTGCGCAAGAACGGCGAACTGAGCTGGCTGCGTCCGGATGCGAAGAGCCAGATTACCCTGCGTTATGAGAACGGCAAGCCAGTCGCTGTCGATGCGGTTGTACTGTCTACCCAGCACAGTCCTGAAGTGAGCCAGGCCAGCATTCGTGAAGCCGTCATGGAGCTGATCGTGAAGAAGGTCATTCCTGCCGAGTGGCTGCACAAGGACACCCTGTACCACATCAACCCGACTGGCCAGTTCATTATCGGCGGCCCTGTTGGTGACTGTGGTCTGACTGGTCGCAAGATCATCGTAGATACCTACGGCGGTATGGCCCGTCACGGTGGTGGTGCGTTTTCAGGTAAAGATCCATCAAAAGTCGACCGTAGCGCCGCTTATGCCGGTCGTTATGTCGCCAAGAACATTGTGGCTTCTGGCCTGGCTGCTCGTTGCGAGATTCAGGTGTCCTACGCCATCGGCGTTGTCGAGCCGACGTCTATCTCGGTCAACACCTTCGGCACTGGCATCGTGCCTGATGACCGCATTGCAGAGCTGGTTCGCAAGCACTTCGACCTGCGCCCTGCTGGCCTCATCAAGATGCTGGATCTGAAGCGTCCGATCTATCGTCCGACTGCCGCCTATGGTCACTTCGGCCGCACCGGCGACAACTTCACCTGGGAAAAGACTGATAAAGCCGAAGCTCTGAAAGCAGACGCGTAAGTACTCGCGACGAGCCACGAATTCATCGAATCATTGAGGTAAGTAATATGGGACAGGTTGAGCCAATCACGACCCCCACGAATTTTTCAGATTACAAAGTCGCCGACATCAAGCTGTCGGGCTACGGCCGCAAGGAAATCAACATTGCGGAAAGTGAAATGCCAGCGCTGATCAAACTGCGTGAGCGCTATCGTTCAGAACAGCCGCTCAAGGGTGCAAAGATCCTCGGCTGCATTCACATGACCATTCAGACGGCTGTACTGATCGAAACCCTGACTGCTCTGGGCGCCGAAGTACGTTGGTCATCATGCAACATCTTCTCTACCCAGGACCACGCTGCTGCTGCGATTGCTGCTGCCGGCATTCCGGTATTTGCCTGGAAGGGCGAGACTGAAGAAGAGTACGAGTGGTGCCTACGTCAGACCGTTCTCAAGGACGGCCAGCCATGGGATGCCAACATGATCCTGGACGACGGCGGCGACCTCACAGAGCTGCTGCACAACGAATACCCTGAGATGCTGAACAGCGTTCACGGTATCTCTGAAGAGACGACCACTGGTGTTCACCGTCTGCTCGAGCGTCTGCTGAAAGGCACGCTGCGGGTTCCGGCCATCAACGTCAACGACTCAGTGACCAAGAGCAAGAACGACAACAAGTACGGCTGCAGGCACTCTCTGAGTGATGCCATCAAGCGTGGTACCGACCACCTGCTGTCTGGCAAGAAGGCACTGGTTATCGGTTACGGCGATGTGGGCAAGGGTTCAGCCGCTTCACTGCGTCAGGAAGGCATGATCGTCAAGATCACAGAGGTCGATCCGATCTGTGCGATGCAGGCCTGTATGGACGGCTACGAAGTCGTGTCTGCCTACAAGAATGGCGAGACGACCGGCAAGGTTGAAGACGTCAACCGCGAACTGCTGCAGAACACCGACCTGCTGGTGACCACCACTGGTAACGTCAACGTGTGCGACTCAGCCATCCTGAAGACGCTGAAGAAAGGCGCCGTGGTCTGTAATATCGGTCACTTCGACAACGAGATCGATACGCCGTTCATGCGCAAGACCTGGGAATGGGATGAGGTGAAGCCACAGGTTCACCTGGTCTACCGTGACCGCGCCAACGACGACTATCTCATCCTGCTGTCTGAAGGCCGTCTGGTGAACCTGGGTAATGCAACTGGTCACCCCTCACGCATCATGGATGGCAGCTTTGCCAACCAGGTACTGGCGCAGATGCACCTGTACGCAGAGCGCTTCGGTGATCTTCCGGAAGAAGAGAAGAAGGGCAAGCTCTACGTCAAGGTGCTGCCGAAGAAGCTCGACGAGGAAGTGGCTGCAGCGATGGTTCAGGGCTTCGGTGGCGTGCTCACCAAGCTGACCCAGCAGCAGGCAGACTACATTGGCGTGAAGGTCGAAGGACCGTTCAAGCCACAAGACTACAAATATTGATCGCGTAAAGTCGATCTAAACAGAGAAGGATCCTGGTGATGCAGTCGCAACAGAAGTTCAAGCCACGTTACAGCTTCGAGTTCTTTCCTCCGAAGACGGACGAGGGCTGGAAGAAGTTGCAGAAAGAGCGCGATGAGCTTGCCAAGCGCAAGCCCGACTTTTTCTCGGTGACCTACGGTGCTGGTGGCTCAACGCGTGAGCGGACCATCGACACTGTGCTTCAGCTGCACCGCCAGGGCATTTCCACTGCCCCTCACCTGTCGTGCATTGGCTCGACGAAAGAGGCGATGGACGATCTTCTCACCCTGTACAAGAATGAAGGCATTCAGCGCATCGTCGCCCTGCGTGGCGATCTGCCTTCTGGTATGGGCTCCTCCGGAGCCTTCCGCTATGCCAGCGATCTGGTTCGCCATATCCGCGAGCACAGCGGCCAGCATTTTTTGATCGAAGTCGCGGCCTACCCTGAGTTTCACCCTCAGGGCCCGTCAGCCAGCAAGGACTTCGATTTCTTCAAGCAGAAAGTGGAGTGCGGCGCCAATAGCGCTATCACCCAGTATTTCTACAATATCGACGCCTACTTCAGCTTCATCGACGAGTGCGAGAAACAGGGTATCGATATTCCGGTGGTCCCCGGCATCATGCCGATCACCAACTATTCCAAACTTGCGCGTTTCAGCGACATGTGTGGTGCGGAGATTCCCCGCTGGATTCGCTGGAAGCTCGAGGGCTACGGCGATGATAGTGAGAGCATCGTGAAATTCGGCGAAGAGGTTGTGAGCAAGCTGTGCGAGCGGCTGATCCAGGCTGGTGCGCCTGGGCTGCATTTTTATACCCTGAACCAGTCTGCGCCTAGTTTGGCGATTTGGGATAATCTGGGGTTGAAGTCGCCGATTGAGTTTTAGGTTGTTTAGAGGGGCTCGCTGGTGCGGGCTCTTCTCTCGTATTTCCAAACAGGGGAGCTTCGCCAGGCGGAGTGCCTTGCCCTAGCTTTAGTATACCTCTATTACGCTAAGCCGCTCGCAGCACATATATAAGAGCGGTGCTTGCCCTTCCCCGATGTCACACAGCTTCCTGAGCTTGAACAGTAACTGCACTTGTAGAGCGTTGTAGTGCGTGCTTTAGTTGAGTCAAAGAAGATGTTTTGGAAGCAACGGGGGCGAGCAGGTTGACTTATCACATAGTGAAAAAATTATCGTTGATGCTGAAGGTCGCTTCTATGAGGTAGAACAGGCGGAGGCGAGTCCATATCATTCGTTATGTGGCAAAAGCTTAGGTTTGGTAACAATTGTGAGTGAGCTGGCAATCCATCTTGGACTAATATTCTTTTTCGCGTGGATGGCGTTTTCATTGCAGAAAGTCAACCGAGAGCTAAAAGAAGCATTAAGAAAAAACGAAGATGTTGTAGTGCCGCATTGGTTTCGGCACGTTTATTCGATATTCATCCTATATTTTATATTTCTGGCGATAAAAAATTCAGTGCCCCTTGTTTTGCGCATAACAGGCTAGTGGCCAATAAAGCACACAGCAATTTGCTGCAACCGACATACGCTCCCGCGAATTTTGCGCTTGTCGCTTCGCGCCATTGTTGCGCAACTCCCGCTCCAGCGCGTATTCGGCTCAGCAAGGCGTAAAATCCATATGGAAAAACTGAAACTTGTTGCTGCATTTATTCTGCGCTGCATTGCCGTTCTTGCAGCGATAGCGCTTCTCCTAATATTGGTTGCATTTGCGCACGGAGATGTCAGTGTGCGGTCAGTAACAGGGTTTGCGCTTGGTTTGGTGACTCTGGTCGCGGCATTGGCTTCTGCTCGTAGCCTACTCAAAGGGTCTGTCCGACCGCCCGTGACTGCAGTAGAAATAGAATTTCGGTCCCGTAAATTAAAACTTCAGCTCGCCTCACTCGCGCTGATAATGTTCTGGGTTACAGGCATGGTCCTATTGCCTAAGAATACCGATTACACCATGACTGTTGCTTGGCTAATTACACTGGTATTTGGGGCTGGCTACGTTTTTGCTGGTTCAAGGCTGTGGCGGTGTCCAGCATGCGACCACGGTATTTCTTTTTTAAAAAAACGCCGTGATCGACAGAGCATACGGCAATGTCCAAGCTGTGGTGTCCGACTCCAGTAATTTAGCCAAGGGCTTAGAACGGACCGCTTTTCAGCACGGTTACCACCAGACACGCTGCCACGCGAAGACGTTCGCTGAAGAACATAAACTTCTTGAGACTTGCAGCATCCATGATTGCCAATAGCCAGTCACAAGCCAGAAGCAATAGCCCAGCCAGCAGCTGGGCGCGGCGATCAGAATATTACCTGGGATCACAGTGTACGACGCCGGAGACGATGGCACAGCTCATTGTGGCGGAGCTGTCTGGTCCAACATCGGCCGGAGACGCCGTTGAGGACCTCGGGAGTGAGAGCGATTGTCCAGACTTCACTGGACTTCCTTACCGGCGCAGTTTGAGCACGAATTTTCACGCAACATCCACTCTTCAGCACGCCCTGTCCGTCAAACTATGGCGCAACGGCTGATCTTGGTTATTCAGCCTGATTTTTTTGTCACCTGGACAGGCGTTCGCCTCCGCCTCCAGTTACAACCGCAGTGCGCGGCAAGAGCAGGAACAACTGATGGATAGGTATTCAACAGTGGTAGCAGCTGGTATCGCACCACTGAAAGCTACTTTGATTTGCAGTAGAAAAATAAGACGGATAACCATGTACGCAATAACGGCTCTTTTTTGGCTTTCTGGCCCTAATGCACGGTCAAGACAGTATCTCGACAAGCAAACGGTCTCCAGCATCGGCCGAGACTTATATAGCGCGCCTCCAGAGCTTTCTACTCAGCATGCCGTAAGCACCCTGCGATGGTTGTTCTAGTGGAGAAACAAAAAAGTCTTGAGGGGCTGGGTGGGTGGCTTGTGTTCATTGCGTTGGGGATTTTAGTTTCCTTAATCAACATAGCCGCTACAGTTATGCCGAACTACTTAGAATTGTTTATCGATGGGTCGTGGACTCAGGGGACGACGCCAGGAACTGAACTATACCATCCGCTGTGGATGCCGATAATTGTCGGTGAAATATCTACTTATATGCTTCTATTCTTAGCTTGGTCATACCTGGCATTCTCTTTTCTTTCTCGGAAATCCTGCTTTCCAAAGCTATATATTTTGACAAAGTTATTCACTCTATTATTTATCTTGATTCAATCATATTTATATCAACTAGTCATCCCCGGCCGAGCGTTCTTCGATATTGAATCGACAACTGTGTTTTTGCGTACTTTAGTGACCACTGCCATCTGGGTGCCATATCTACTGAAATCGAAGCGTGTCAAAGCCACTTTCACTCGTGAGTAAGGGTGCCCAACGGCCGCTGTCATTGACAGCCGCCTCAGACAAGATTTCAGAAGCTTTTTCTTTCTAAATAACGAGTAAATGATTATGGTTCAAAAGAACAAGGATGTTTCGCAGTTGGTGGAGAGGCTTCTCAAAGGGGGACCGCGTCAGAGGACGGACGCTTATTACAAGCTCAGTGGTTTAATCGTTGATGGCCATGATATGCGGCTGATATTGCCTCACCCAGAAGCGCCTGAGAGTGAAGGCAATCGCCGGAGAATAAGTTCGCTGTACTTCAACTCGGATATCGTTCATCACAGAATTCCAGAGGTTATATCGGCGTTCGACAATCGTGAAAAACCATGGACTCAATTACTGGCTCTAGGCAATACGATCCTGCTGTTTAACTGGGAGTATGAGCAGCTTTTACCGACCGTGGAGAGATACCTCCGATCTGAAGATGCTTCAGTGGCCTGCTCGGCAGCATACGCTATTTGTAAGTGGTCGGAACGACCCATACCGCCCCGCTTCAACCTGGATACTCTACTTCTGGCACTGCAGGATACTCGCTCTGTAAATGAAGCCGGGCTGTGGGTATCAGTTGCTAGCTATATGGAGTCTTTGCTAGCGAGTATCGTGGTGAAGGGCTATCACCTCAAAGTCGCCAGTTCGTTCGCTGAGCAGCTGCTAGCCTACCGCAGTTCAGCCGACAAAAAGCTCCGAACATCAGCGGGATATTTACTTACGATCCTGCTTGTTCGAGACGGCTCAGAAGAATTTTTCAAGTACTTCTTCGACCAGAATGCTGCAGTCAGAGATGGGGCGCGAAGAGCGCTCGTGCAGCATGCATTCCGAATCCAGACGGGCCAGACTGCGGGTCTATTCGATGCAAGGAAAATGCTGCTCGCTTACCGGACTCATAGTGACCGACGGGTAAGGATGGCTGTTGCATCGTTAGTCGTACATCGATTGGTAGACATGCATCTGTCAGTTAAGGATGCTAAACGTTCAAAGGTAGTACGACAGCTAGAAAAGGACCTGCAGTCTCAAAACGATGAAGTAGTTATCGAAGCGGCATACGTCACGGCAAGCGCCTCAATCGATGCAGAAGACTGCAGAGCCCTTGCGCCATACTTAGCGATGTTGCTAACAGAGAAAAACGATGAGCTCAGGCTGAGGGCAGCCATCGCCCTTCAGCTAGTCGTCGATATGCAGGGGTCGCTACCGATAGTTGCTGCTTCGGCAACGTTGGCTCATGTGGCTGTTCATACGGAGACGAACCAAGAGGTCAGGGAATGGCTTGAAAGCGTAAGTGAGAGGCGACAGCAATGTCAGGCTCAAACAGGATAGCCGGCAGCTCTGGCTCCTACGGAGAATTAGGGGTGTGGGCGGAGGCCTGATCCTGAGCAACTGCCGTCAGTCCCCTTCATCGCCCCAGGTGACATTAAGGATGACTGATGTGTGGTTCATGCAAGAACATATCAAGGCGTGGAATCAGTAGTGATAGCGAAGCTGGGCGATAAGCAAAGCGTCATCCGTGACCTTGTAAACTATTCGGTGCTCTTCATTAATTCGCCGTGACCAGTAACCAGCGAGGTTGTGCTTGAGTGGCTCCGGCTTGCCAACACCTTCAAACGGTTCTCGCCTGGTCTCTTTGATCAGCTTGTTGATTCGATTAAGAATTTTTTTGTCGGTTTTCTGCCAGTACAGATAGTCTTCCCAGGCGTTGTCGGAGAAGATGAGTTTCATTCAAGAAGCTCCTTCTCTTGACCGCCGCCTTGCTCCAGCTCGGCAACGGCTTCTAGCAAACGACGTGCGTTTTTTGGTACGCGCAGGAGGTAGGCCGTTTCTTGCAATGCTTCATAGTCCTCAAGAGAGATCATGACTACAGACTGCGCCTTGCTCCGAGTGATGATCACAGGGGAATGGTCTTCACAGACCTGCTCCATGGTTTTTGCTAGATTGGTTCTAGCAGCTGTGTAGCTGATGGCATCCATAAGATTACTCCTGTACAGGATATTGAACATGATCAGGATACCGTACGTCATAGAATTTGACAATCGGCTGTAAAGCGACCGATTCTCCGCCGATTTTCGGCTCTAAACCGGCGCGTGAGCCGGGCGCCAATTAACTAGTCACTTATGAAACTAATCCTACTGTTTGTGTTGGTAGCGTCATTTACCGCTTCGGTTGGTCTGTACCATCTGGCGCACCGGCACCCGCATTTTGTCCTTGAGTTTCAACTTATGGGGAAAAATGTAGAGGCACCTGAGCTTGATGCCAAGGGCGATATAGAAGCCGATAACATCTATTGTTACAGCATTGGGAGTTACGCTCGTTCCTTTCCGGGCGTGAAGGATGCGGCGCAGATCAATATCTGCAATCAAGCGACGGAGAAAGAATTTTTCGGAGACTCTTGTATCATAGCAAGTGAACGGCACAGCAAGGCGTTAGATGCTGCCGTTGAATACGCTCTGCGATACAACTCCTACGTTCTGTCGCATATCGCAACATTAAAAATTTAACGAGCGCCTGCTACAGATTTTGCTGAACTGTCGTCTTTCCCGCAGCGCTTCGTTGGTACGAAAGCCGCCTGTCTAGCCCAGCCGCAGAGGTGAGCCTTAACTTAGTAAGAGGTTTTGAAAAATGAGCGGATTTAAGGCAGTGACAGTTGCTCTTGTCGTTTTTCTAAGCGCTTGTGGTGTAGATAACGACGGTAGCCCGCCAACTGAAGGAGAAGTTCGAGCTACGTTCAACGAGCAGGTTGAACTCTCTAATGATTGTAATGATACGCTTGAATGCGCAGTTGTGTATGCCGGTTGTCCCTTGGGATGTTCCGCTGCCGTAAATGTCGAGAAACAGGAAGAAATAGAGGAGTTAGCTAAAGAGCTTATAACCCAATATGAGAGAAATGGCATTGGGTGTGCTTACTCCTGCACACAACAGTTTCCGGTTTGTGTAGAGAATAAGTGTGTTTTAGATGATCAATGAAGCTAACAAACGCAATCACGTGGAATTGGGTGGCAAGAAGAAATCGAAGCCGACAGGCGCTCTTCTGCTTGGCTTCGGTGCACATTTGCTGCTGACGTCCTCAGACACGGACCAGTGAATCATCTTGCTCACCTGTTTCTTGCGCCTGATGAGCCCGTTATCAGGATAGGCAGCGTTTGTGGCGACTTTTTGAAGGGTATATCGATACAGGACATGCCGCCTGCGATGCAGATCGGCATTCGCCATCATCTTGCAGTCGATGGCTACACCGATAGACATCCGGAGGTCCTGGCCAGCAAGCGCCTGTTTTCAAGCGAGAGGCGCCGCTTTGCCGGCATCGCACTCGACGTGCTCTACGATCACTACCTGTTGAAGAACTGGGCGCACTACAGCGCGCAGAGGTCGAATGGCTTCATCAGCCAGCGCTATGATGAGCTGGAGGCATTCGAACACCTGATGCCTCCAGCAATGCTCCCGGTTGCGAGGCAGATACGCAAGCACGACTGGTTCGGCCAGTACCGCGATCTCGACAACATTGGATACGCGCTCGACCGGATCTCACGGCGAATCCGCTTCCCCAATCGTTTCGATGGCATTATCACCGAAATCAAGCTGCATCATGTTGAGCTTGAACAACGGTTCCGACGGTTTTTCGGAGAACTGCAGCAAGCGGCCCAAGACTTCTGAAATCTTCGTTTTTGCATCAAGTGGTCTTCAGGATTCCGCCGCATCAACTTGGCTACTATGGATATGGTCTGATAGACCATGCTGGCTATGCAACCCTATCCGTGTCCTCGACAACTTTACTGGATATTCATGAGACGACCTTACATCAGCAGAAGCCCAGCAATCGTGCTGTTCCAATGCCTGGCTTTTTTGGCAAGCAGTTTGGCAAGCGCCGCCGACGTGCCTGCTGCGATAGAGACTGGATTGACAACACCCGACCGCAAACCCCTCTGGGAACTTGGTGTTGGAGGGGCAGCACTGCACCAGACCTATTACACAGGCACCAGACAGACTCGAACCCTCGGAGTGCCGGTCCCCCTTTTAATCTATCGCGGGGAGATCTTCAGATCCGACAACGAGGGCATTCGGGCCGAGCTCATCGATGATGAGCGCTTCGAGCTGGACCTGAGCTTTGGCCTGAATCTGGGGATCGACAGCGAAGATGTCGATCTTCGCAAGGGTATGGACGACACCGACACGCTGTTCGAGATCGGTCCATCACTAAAGATTACGCTGGCGAAAACGGAGCTGAGTGAATGGCGCCTGAATTTGCCGCTACGGGTCAATCTTGGCTTCAGCAGCGACGGCATCGATGAATCAGGCTTCACATTCGCACCCGATATCCGATATTCGAGGCGCTTATTCACCTGGTCGGATCAGGCCTGGATCGGCACCGCGGCAGTTGGCGTACAGTTTGGCACACGCGACTTTCAGAACAACTACTATGGTGTTGAGTCCGAGTTTGCGACCGATGAACGACCCGCCTATGAGGCCGACAGCGGATTTTCAGGTTCTCGGCTGACGCTAACGCTGCGCTCCAAGACTGATAAGCGGCTTATCGGAATTTTCGGCCGCGTTGAGAATATCAGTGGTGCAAGCTTCGAAGACTCTCCGCTGGTCAAAACCAGAACCGGATTCACTGTTGGCGTAGCCTTCAGCTGGTTCTTTCTGAGGTCATCTGCGCTCGAACCAGGCTGATAACCAGCAGATCAGTATGTAGGTTCGTGCTCCCGTGAACTAGTCGATTCAAACGCTGGTATCCACCAGTATCATCGATTACTCGGCATGTCATCCAGGTCGCCTTCCCACTTGATTTTGCCTCGCAACTTTCGAAGTCCCTGCTGCTTGCTCAGCTGGACTAGCAATTTCAGGCCTTGCTCAACGGCCTCTTCTTTGGTTGCGTAGCCGGTGGCCTTGAGGGCTTCGGCCATCAACTGATCGTCAATGACAACATTTATTCTCATGCTGCACCTATGTGTAAGCTGCGCCTGGATCGCCGCTGTCAAAAAACTTGCAGCTGGCGATCGAGCTTTTTTTTGGCCCTACCACGACGCCCCCAAAGTTAACCTTGAGGAAGTTCAAAGGTGACTGGCACTACAATCAGTTCACGCTGTGACGAGCTCACCAAAAGCCCTCACGGGAAGGCAAGATCGCGCAGGAACAGCGCGATCTGCGGGAACGCGATGATCAGACCCGCTGAGGCCACCAGCATAAAGATGAAGGGCGGCGTGCCGCGAATCACTTCCCAGTAGGGCCGCTTGAAGATGGCTATAGCGGTGAAGATATCGCAGCCGAAGGGCGGTGTTGCCGAGCCGATGGCCACCTGCAGGGTGATCAGTACGCCCACCAGCACCGGATCCAGACCGGTGGCCTGGATGGCTGGGGCAAAAATCGGCGTCAGCACCAGGATAACCACTATAGGATCGACAAACATGCAGGCAATGAAAAAGGCGATACAGATCGTCACCAGCACGCCGACCGGGCCAGCGTCAGCGATGCCGACACTCTCCAGAACTGCCTGGGGGATCTGGGCGAAGGAGATGATCCAGGAGAAGCCATTGCCCACGGCCACCAGTATGAAAACGACTGCGGTAATCAGGCCGGTGGACTTGGCGATGCGGTAGATGTCCGGCATCTTCAGGGACTTGAAGATCACGAACTCCAGCAAGAGCGCGTAGAGCACGCATACCGCAGCCGCCTCGGTTGGGCTGAAGATACCGCCATAGATCCCACCGACGATGATGACCGGAAAGAACAATGGCCAGATGGCCTGCCGCACCGAGCGACCGCGCTCGCTCCAGGTGGCTTTCGCCTCAGTGGGCACGTTGTGCTTGTAGGCATAGAACAGGCTGTAGAGGGAGAACATCAACAGAATCATCAGGCCCGGGCCGATGCCTGCGATAAATAACTCGGCAATGGAGGTCTTGGAGATAATGCCGTAGATGATCATGCCGATGCTGGGGGGAATGAGAAAGGCGATGTCGCTGGCGTTGATGATCAGCGCCAGGGTAAACGAGTCGGAATAGCCCGCCTTGAGCATTTTCGGTCGCAGCGGCGAACCCACCGCCACCACAGTGGCCTGGGTCGACCCGGAGACCGCGCCAAACAGGGTGCAGGAGGTGGCTGTGCTGATCGCCAGACCGCCTTTCACGTGGCCAATAAAAGACATGACCATGTTGATCAGCCGGTCCGCGGACTGGCCGCGGGTCATGATGTCGGCGGCCAGAATGAACATGGGTACCGCGATCAACGAAGCGGGTCGGAGGCCGCCCATCATCTGCTGGATAAAGGTTTCCATCTGACCGAGTCCGTTGAACATCATTACGAAGCCAACGATTGATGCGACTGTCAGGGGAATCATCATGGGGAAGCCCAGCAGAAGCAGGCCAATCATGATGAGCATCAGGGTCATTCCCATCGATCTATCCTTTGTTTTTCCCTATCCCTGTACGTTCAGGTTTTAGACTTCAGTTCGGACTGGGTGTCGGCATAACCATCGACCACTCCGGTGGACAGATACACATCTTTGGAGATGAGGTTTTTGATACCGGTAAGGAAGTACTGTATCCCGGTGACCGCAAAACCGACCGGCGCCCAAACATAGATCGTCCAGATCGGGATCCCGAGGGCGGGCAGAATCCGGCCGCGCCCATGAAGCGTTTCAATATAACCATAGGCGTAGTAGCAAAGGAAAAACATCACCGCCGCGGTAACGAAGGCGATGATGATCATCAGAATCTTTCGTCCGATTGCCGGCAATACGTCATAGACTGCTGACATACGGATGTGGCGGCCATGGCGCGCGGCGTAGCCGATACCGGCAAAGGTCACGAGAATAATCAAGATTCGATTGATCTTGTAATCCCCCCAGATTTTAACGGGACTTTTGAGTAGAGCGTTTTATGATGAGAACATCAGGAGCGATCTATGAAGAAATCACGTTTTACCGACAGCCAGATCATGGCGATTTTGAAGCAACACGAGAACGGCGTAT